>NZ_FUKN01000008.1 GCF_900163785.1 Psychrobacter sp. JB385 | reverse complement strand
GTGTGGCTTGTTACGTTCAAACTTGGCCTTTGCCATGGGTAATTCCTCTTTTTTTGGGGTCAAATGCTGGGTTCGTATCAATACGATAACTCAAACAATCTTGACCACTTTAAGATAATTGTTAAAAGGTCGCACATACTAATGTGCAGATATTATAAGAAAATCCCAACCAATAACAAGTCTTTTAACAAGTTATTGGTGGATTCTCCACTGACAACCTAGAAATATGCTCTACATTGTCAGATTCAATAGACGTTTATTTACTCGTCATCATCTTTAGAGTTGAACTTAGAGATGATTTCAGCTGCAACTGACTTTGGAATTTCAGCGTACTTTTGGAATTCCATTGAGTAAGTTGCACGGCCTTGTGACATAGAGCGCATTTGCGTGGCATAACCAAACATTTCCGCTAATGGTACTTCAGCACGAATCTGTTTAGTACCACCAGGTAGGTCTTCCATACCCTGTACCAAACCACGACGACGGTTAAGATCGCCCATGATGTCGCCCATGTAGTCTTCAGGTGTTTCAACTTCTACTTTCATGACTGGCTCAAGTAGTGCTGGGTCAGCGGCTAGGAAGCCTTTTCTGAAGGCCATAGAACCTGCCATCTTGAACGACAATTCATCAGAATCGACGTCATGATAAGAACCATCATACAAGGTGGCTTTTACGCCAACCACTGGGTAACCAGCAAGTACGCCGTTTTTCATGCGCTCTTGGATACCTTTGTCAACAGCACCGTGGAATTCTTTTGGTACCGTACCGCCAACAACTTCTTCAGCGAATTCATACTCTGTTTCGCCAGCTGGATCAAGCGGCTCAAGACGTAACCAAACGTGACCGAACTTACCACGACCACCTGTTTGACGTACGAATTTGCCTTCTTGTTCTACAGTATTACGAATCGTTTCACGATAAGCAACCTGCGGCGCACCGATGTTGGCTTCAACGTTAAACTCACGCTTCATACGGTCAACTAGAATCTCTAGATGTAGCTCACCCATACCGCTGATGATTGTCTGACCAGATTCTTCGTCAGTATGTACACGGAACGATGGATCTTCTTTTGCCAAACGACCTAAAGCGATTGACATTCTTTCTTGGTCAGCTTTAGTCTTAGGTTCAACCGCTAGAGAGATAACTGGATCTGGGAATTCCATACGCTCAAGAGTAATGACGTTGTTTTCATCACATAGCGTATCACCAGTGGTCACATCTTTCATACCAACTAAAGCTGCGATGTCACCAGTACGAATTTCTGCAAGCTCTTCTTGAGAGTTTGCCATCATCTGTACGATACGACCAACACGCTCACGCTTCATTTTAACTGGGTTATAAACACTGCTACCCTGAGTCATGACACCAGAATAAACACGAACGAAGGTTAGGTTACCAACGAACTTGTCGTTCATGATTTTGAAAGCTAGTGCTGAGAACGGTGCATCATCTGACGCTTCACGAGTGCCTTCAGTTTCATCTTTGTCATCAAGGATACCGCGAATAGCTGGTACATCCATTGGTGCTGGAAGATACTGAATAACAGCATCTAGCATCTTCTGTACACCCTTGTTTTTGAAGGCAGTACCACAAAGAAGCGGGATGATTTCGTTATCAATTGTCAATTGACGAATAGCGCCATGGATCTGCTCTACAGTCAATTCACCATTTTCTAGATACTCATTCATGAGATCTTCGTTTGCTTCAGCAGCGCTTTCTACAAGATATTCACGATACTCTTCTGCTTTTTCTTGTAGTTCAGTTGGGATATCACGCTCTTCATACTGCATACCTTGAGAGGCTTCATCCCAATAGATAGCTTTCATGGTAACTAGGTCAACAACACCTTCGAAGTCATCTTCTTTACCAATTGGAATAACTAATGGTACTGGCTTACCACCAAGACGGGTTTTGATCTGCTCGATAACACGATAGAAATCCGCACCAACGCGATCCATTTTGTTTACAAAAGCAAGACGTGGTACTTTGTATTTGTTCGCTTGACGCCATACAGTCTCAGACTGTGGCTGAACGCCGCCTACTGCACAGTAAACCATGCAAGCGCCATCAAGTACACGCATAGAACGTTCAACTTCGATCGTGAAGTCAACGTGGCCTGGGGTGTCAATGATGTTGATGCGGTGTTCGTCAAACTGTTTTGCCATACCTGACCAAAAACAAGTGGTTGCCGCTGAGGTAATAGTAATACCGCGCTCTTGTTCTTGCTCCATCCAGTCCATGGTGGCTGCGCCATCATGTACTTCGCCAATTTTGTGGCTAACACCGGTATAAAATAAAACACGCTCAGTAGTGGTCGTCTTACCAGCATCAATATGCGCTGAGATACCAATATTGCGATAGCGTTTTAGGGGAGTTTTACGAGCCATAGTGTTTTCCTAGGAAAAGTCGTGTATATAATAATGTATTGTGTCTCTACCTCATACTCTATGACAAAGCGTTCAGCTTCGTAATATTACTTACTGATTATTGAGCCTGATATGGACAAAAAAAGAGCAAATACTAAGAATAGTGCGGTATCAAATTTGGGACGCTTTCTAATTAAAACAATACATTTTTAGAGAGGCATCTTGATAGATATCCGCCATCTCAGTTGCTAATAGATAAGTCCTACTCGCAACTTTTTCAATGATGGCGGTAATCAATAGAATAAACAACAATGTAAGATCAATGAGTATGAGCCATTAATCTTAAGCTACTATTAAACAGTGAGAACAAAAGTAGCTTAGAAACGGTAATGAGAGAATGCTTTGTTAGCATCTGCCATGCGGTGAACTTCGTCACGCTTTTTCATAGCAGCGCCTTTACCTTCGGCAGCATCATTCAATTCGCCAGCTAAACGCAAAGCCATTGATTTTTCAGAACGCTTAGCAGCAGCTTCAGCTAACCAACGCATAGCCAAGGCAGTACGACGGGAGGGACGTACTTCCATTGGTACTTGATAGGTTGCACCGCCGACGCGGCGAGCTTTTACTTCTACCATTGGGCGTACATTTTCAAGCACTTCTTCAAAGAAAGATACTGGATCTTCAACTTTACGCTTCTCACTTACTGTCTCAAGTGCACCATAAACGATACGCTCAGCAGTAGATTTTTTACCATCACTCATTACATGGTTGATGAATTTTGCAACAGTTTGGCTACCAAACTTAGGATCCGGTAGGATCTCACGGGCAGCAACGACGCGACGTCTTGGCATAATAAATTTCCTTATCTTCAGGAGTGTCTAACATTCACAACATCGACTATTTATCATAAAGATATCATAGTGAGTTATCAGTTAGCCTTACTGCATGGTGGTATGTTTTAAGCATGAACATCTGATATAACATAATCGATATATAAGTAGTTTTACTGCTAACACCAAACCCATGCACAGTTATTGGGTAGTACAAAAAAGCTTCGTTAATAGCACTTGGCTATTAAACTTTAGGCTTCTTAGCACCGTACTTAGAGCGACCTTGCTTACGGTCTTTAACGCCTGCGCAATCTAATGCACCGCGAACAGTGTGATAACGTACACCTGGTAGATCTTTTACACGACCACCACGGATAAGAACAACACTGTGCTCTTGTAGGTTATGACCTTCGCCACCGATGTAGCTTGATACTTCATAGCCTGAAGTCAAACGTACACGACATACTTTACGCATGGCTGAGTTAGGTTTTTTTGGCGTGGTAGTATATACACGAGTACATACACCGCGACGCTGTGGGCACGCTTCCAACGCAGGAACTTTCGACTTTTCCTTGATGGTTTTGCGACCTTTACGAATCAATTGGTTAGTTGTTGCCATAAGGCATCCTTCTCCCGTTTGGTATAAAACAAAAAAATGGGTTAACGCATCATTCATCTGGCAAGAATGACAGACTTTAGAGCACCCATTTTTAGGACAGTGTATTATAAAGAGTTGTTATTGCTAATTCAACCACTTATGAGTGATTGACCTTTACAACTTTTGACAGATATGCATTCCATCTACTTTTTCCGTACTTTGTCTGCTTTTATCAAGCAATATAACAATAAAGATTCGGTAAATGGTAAGGTTATGAATGGTTTAAGTACGACTGTTGACATCAGTTAATCATTAGTCAGTATTATAAATATCGTAACTCATGAAATCTAAATGGCGACATTACCTTACTTTTCAAGGGCTATAAGATAACATCGCCTATATTAAAGTAAATAAGCTCGAATACTATTGCACGATTAGAAACTAAAGATTAACCGATAATGCATCGCGCTTATTTCTTTTGCGTATCAGCAGTTTTATTTGGCTTACTTTCTTTTTTACTGTCAGATGTTTTGCTGTCAGTTGCATCTACTGACTCACCCTTCTTTTTACTGCCTTTACTTTCAGTATCCTTCTCGTCTGCTTTGTTGTCAGCATCACTGACATTGTTGTCTTCCGCGTTCTGACTTTCAGCAGCCTTGTCTTCAGTATTTTTCTTTTCTTCGTCGCTAGAGAATTTACTAACCTCAGCTTCGCTCTTACTATCATCAGTAATAGCGCGGTTGGCAAGCTTTGCATCTGGTGCAAACGTCGCTTGCGCTACCCCAATGACCTCATCAATTAACTGGCTGTTATAACGTACACCTATCACAACGGCTGTAGCTGGTAGAAAACGGCGTATCCATGATAGATTGATTTGATCCAAATCAATGCCTACTTGGCTAGCAATGCTGTCGATTTGTTGAGCATAAAAATTAACATTGTTGTTCTTCATACCTAAGTTTTTAAGCTCATTATGTAGGCCACTGCTTTGGGCATTGTCAAGCAAGCCTTTACCGATACCAATACCAGCGAGCAATGCTTGCTTTTCCTGCATTTTGCTCAAATCAGCGTTCGCAAGTAGCTCATAAGCCATCTTTACCCCTTGCTTACCAGTCAATGGCTTATTATAGACGGCCGCTAGCTGATAGACGGTACGTAGAGATACCAATAACAACCACAATGTATCAGCCAATAAGCCTGGAAGTCCTGCCAAACCGGTCAAGCCGCCGATGGCTGCTAAAGCACGGTTCTGATTGGCAATATCGGTGGCAAGTGCATAACGCTCTTCATCATCAAGATTGGCAATATTGGCGAAACGATGTTGGTTGGGTAAATCAATTTGACTCCAGTGAGCGGCCAATTTAGCCACTTGAGCAAATGCCCCATCCACTGTCGATTGAAAAAAGCTATTCGGTACCACTTTTTTGGCATATTTACCATAAGTGGCAAAGCGGTTACCAAGTAATTGCTGCGTCGCTTTTAGTGTTTGTTCCCGAAACAAGTCTTGTTGATAATCTTCATCGCCCAAATCAACCGCTTTATATTGACGAGGCTTGCTGGTTTTGGCATTCATGGTATCAATGATGGCGCCTACGCGCTCTAGGTTATTACGTGTAAAAGCGCCAACGGTACTGATACCTTTAGATAAAGAAGTCTGCTTTGCCATCGTGTTGCCCTTAATATGATGATTATTTTTACTTTATTATTGAATAATGCGTTTGTGGAAACGATAAGTGTGCCATTTTAGCGAATCATGAGGCTCAATGTCAGTGCGAACAATGTTATTGCCCTCACCAATTTTGTATCTAAAAGTATAACTTACTTTATGGCTTTCGCCATTGATGAATTACTTTTTTCAATTTACTTAGACCAAAACTACAGTCGCTTTAAGGATATAATGATAATGATAGGATAAGTAACTTGCTGACACTGTCTGTCATTAGCAACTTTTTGGTAGCCTATGATAGTAGCTGTTATTTTGTCATTATTTTGCACTTGCGCAAAGATTTTGTATGCTTGATACGTTATCATACGCCATCAGCTAAAGCCTGATTGCAACGTCATTTGCTTAAAACCATCGTCTATGCAGTGTTTTTTGATGACCGTAGTCAGAGCTATAAAGTAAATATTTAACGCTTAAGTGACCTCGTCAAACTCTTATATGACAGAGTGATACTTGTGACGTTAAATAAAAAAGTAGATCTTTAAAAACGATTATCAATAGTGATGAAGAAAATCATTACTCATAAGGAATAAAATATGCGCCGCGTTGTTATTACTGGGGCAGGGATTGTCTCTTGTATCGGACATGATTTGGCCACTGTTACTACTGCTCTGAAACAAGGACAGTCTGGCATTACATTTAACGATTCTTACGCTGAACACGAGTTCAAGTCACATGTTAGCGGTAGTATCGATCAATCAGAACTTGATACCAGTGGTATCGATCGTAAATTAAAACGGTTTTTTAGTGATGCCAGTCTCTATGCTTACGTCAGCGCTTTGAACGCGATTGAGCACTCAGGTTTATCGCTTGAGACTATTAATAGTAATCCACGTGTGGGTTTGGTAGCAAGCTCGGGCGGTGCATCGACAGAAAATATCGTTAATGCTGTGGATGCCATGCGCGAAAAAGGCCTTCGCGGTGTCGGCGCCATGGCTGTGCCAAAAACGATGGGCAGCTCGGTGTCAGCCGCATTGGCAACTGGTTTAAAAATCCAAGGGGTGTCTTACTCTCTTGCGTCTGCTTGCGCAACATCGACCCATTGTATCGGTCATGCGGCTGAATTGATCCAGCTAGGCAAAGCCGACGTGGTGCTAGCGGGCGGTAGTGAGTCTGAGCATTGGACGCAGTCTTGTATGTTTGATGCCATGGGTGCGGTGAGCACTCAATATAATGACACACCAACGCTCGCATCAAGAGCTTATGACAAAGATCGTGATGGCTTTGTCATTGCTGCTGGCGGTGCCATGGTTGTGGTAGAAAGTTTAGAGCACGCACAAGCGCGCGGTGCTAATATTTTAGCCGAAATCGTTGGTTATGGCGCAAGCTCTGATGGTGCAGAAATGGTTGCGCCAAGTGGTGAAGGCGCGGTTCGTTGTATGCAGCAAGCATTGGCTGAAGCAGGGTTAGAGCGCGTTGACTATATTAATAGCCACGGGACTAGCACGCCGCTTGGTGATATCACTGAGCTTAAAGCAATTGCCAAAGTGTTTGGAGATGATGCCAGTAAAGTACCGCCTATTAGCTCAACCAAGTCAATGACTGGTCATAGTTTAGGTGCCGTTGGTGCCCAAGAGCTGATCTATTGCTTATTGATGCTACAAGAAGGCTTTATTGCCCCAAGTATCAACGTTGAGCAGTTAGATCCTGCGGCGGAAGGCTTTGATATTGTTACTCAAACGCGTGAAACCAAGCTTGAAACGTTAATGAGCAACAGCTTTGGATTTGGTGGCACCAATGCAACCTTGATCATCAAAAAGTTTGACGCTTAAAAAATGCCCGTAGAAAATTACAAGACTACTGAGCAGACAGATTCTGCCCCATCGCCAGCTACCATCCGTAGCTGGCGTTTTGGTGATTTGCCTGCTGCTGAATTGATGCCGCAGCTACAAAATTATTTATTGGCACAAAACAGTGAGGCACTCTGGCAACTGGTTTGGCTGAATAATGATGATCAGCCAGTGATTGGGTTACTGCCCAAAACAAGCTGGGTGGTCACCCCCACTTTTGATTCCCTATCTGACCCATTATCTGTTACGTATGAAGTAACGAAGCATTGCCGCGATGCTTGTATTAATATTGATGATAACGCTGTTGACCGCACAGCTATCACTACGACGCAAATGAGCTATGCAAAATGGCAAGACGAATTGATTGCCTACAGTCAAGTTTATGAAAACCATAGCACTGATATAACACCATCAAGCACCATCAATCAAAAGCCAAATTATCATCATGGTTTAGTAGGCTTTATTGGTTATGACATCTCCGCTCATGAGTTAAGCCCAACTGCCGCTATTCAACTGGCAACGCAACCTTCTGCGGTATTGGGACATTATGATATTTACCTAATGCCAGCCACACAAGATAGCGCATCGGTTTGGACATTAATCGTCAATCAAACAGACAGCACCGCTGATATAAGTATATCAGTCCTTACTTCTTATTTGGATGCTTTTGATAAGACATTGTCCGACGCCACTTATCATCTAGAGCAAGCAACGTCTAAAACACCGTTGCCACCTGCTCCTTTGGCCTTAAAAGCGCAATGGGATGAGCACGATTATCAACTGGCGTTTGCGCAAACCCAAGACTATCTACAACAAGGCGACTGCTACCAAATAAATCTCACTCAAGCATGGCAAGGTAGCCTTACCTATCACGCCCTTTCTGATACATCTCTACCAACGCTTATTAATTACTTACCCAGCCTCCATCGCAATACACAAGCACCGTTTTCTGGTTATTTAAGCGTTCAATATGGCGATACAACTCATGCCGACAAAGACCTTAATAATGCGTTGCCAAATTCTATAAACCAGAAAAACACTTTTGAATTATTAAGCTGCTCCCCAGAGCTATTTTTTACTTTTATCAAAGACTATGAGACTGGCACGCATCATATACGCACAAAACCTATTAAAGGAACGATGCCACGTGGTGTCACCGCCGAACAAGACAATAGCTATAAACAGCAATTGATCAATAGTGAAAAAGACCGTGCCGAAAACGTCATGATTGTGGACTTGCTGCGTAATGATTTGGGCAAATATGCCAAAATTGGTAGCGTGAAAGTGCCACAACTATTTGCGATTGAAAGCTTTAGCAATGTCCATCATATGGTTAGCACCATCACCGCTGAGCTTAAAGCCGACACTCATCCGTTAGCGGTATTATTTGGCAGTTTGCCTGCTGGCTCCATCACAGGCACACCCAAAAAACGGTCGGTTGAAATTATCTCTGAGCTGGAGGCTGCTCCACGCGGCGCTTACTGCGGCACTATGGGCTATATGAATTTTGATGGCAGTGGTCAGTGGAATGTGTTGATTCGTACCATTCAAGCCAACCATTCATTCACTAATGGTATACAGCAACAAGGACAGGTCAGCTTGTGGGCAGGTGGTGGTATCACAGTGGCTTCTGACTGTATGGCGGAGTATCAAGAGTGCTTAGATAAAGTGGGTAATCTGCTGGCAGTACTTGCTCAAAAATAAAGCCTGCACAATCAGCATTGGCAGGCTCTATAACTGGTAATAATTAGCAGCACATCGTTATTAGACTATGAATTATCAGACCAAATATTAAATAGTAGCGACCTCAGCATTCGCTTCTAATGCTTTTAAAGCGGTGATCAAACGCTGATTTTGTTCAGCCGTACCAACCGTAATACGCAAATACTCGTTAATACGAGGTTTATTAAAATGACGAACAATAATGCCTTGCTCACGCAAAGCACTGGCCACCGCACTGGCATTGCCCTCTTTAGGACGAGCAAAAACAAAATTGGCATGAGATGGCAGCACATTATAATCTAGTGTCGTTAATTCAGCCGTTAAAGACTGACGTAAATCGATGACTTGCTCACGCATTTGTTCAAAATAATCGGTATCCAACACACTGGCAGTCGCGCCCGCTTGCGCCAACTTATCTAGTGGGAAGCTATTAAAACTATTTTTCATACGCGTCAGCGCTTCAATCAATGACGCACTACCAAAGGCCATGCCTACGCGTAAGCCTGCAAGTGACCGTGACTTTGAAAAAGTTTGGGTCACAAGAATATTGTCATACTCATTAATGAGACTCACGGCTGATACTTGAGTCTCTTTATCACCCTCTTTTGTCATAGCAAAATCAATATAAGCTTCATCAATCACGATCACAGCATTTGTATGCTCGCTAGCAAGCTTACGGATATCGGCAAGCGATAGTAGTAGACCTGTTGGTGCATTCGGATTGGCAATGATGATACCACTACAGGGTTGACGATACGCATCAGGGTCAATACTAAAGTCTTCTTCCAATGGAATTTTTACGAGATGCACACCAAAGGTCTGCGCATATACAGGATAAAAGCTATAGCTGATATCAGGCGCTAATAAAGGCCGTTCCTTTAAGAAAAAGCTGGCAAATACTAAGGCCAGTACCTCATCAGAGCCATTGCCAACGAACACTTGGCTAGTATCCAAATCATATATTTTTGCTAAAGCACCACGTAGGTCATCAGACTCAGGCGCTGGATATAAACGCAGATCGCTTGCCTGCTGCTCTAAGACTTTGGCGATTGCCTCCCCTACTTTTGGCGAGGGCGGAAACGGGTTTTCATTGGTGTTTAATTTGCATAAATTGTCATGTTTTGGCTGCTCACCTGGAACATAAGGTGACAAGTTACGTGCTTTAGATGACCAAAGTCTGGTGTCTATTTTTAACTCACTCATAAGGTATCCTACTATTCGCCCCAAAAACCATTAAATATCAATATCAAAAGTAACTTTCAAAATGCTTAGTTTATATTATGAAGCACGATAACGAGCCGAGCGAGCATGGGCTTCCAAGTCTTCGCGCTGGGCCAAAATATCTGCTGTCTTCGCTAACGGCTTACTACCCGCTTCACTACAATAAATGAGAGAAGATTTTTTCTGAAAATCATAAACCCCTAAAGGAGATGAAAAACGCGCGGTGCCTGAGGTTGGGAGCACATGGTTCGGCCCTGCGCAATAATCGCCAATCGCCTCTGGTGTATGACGACCCATGAAGATAGCACCTGCATGGCGAATATCGCCAAGCAGCGCATCAGGCTCATCAACAGACAACTCCAAATGCTCAGGCGCGATACGATTAATGAGTGCCATACCCTCTGCCCGATCTTTCACCAAAATTAGTGCACCGCGGTTTTGTAGCGAATCACGCGCGATATCGGCTTTCGGCAATTCGGCCAATGCTTTTTCTATCTCGGTTGCGACTGCTTTTAACTGTGCTTCGCTGGTTGTGACAAAGATGGCTTGCGCAATGCGGTCATGTTCAGCTTGCGACAACAAGTCCATGGCTAGCCAATCAGCGCGATCTTGCGTCTCGCCCTCTGCATACACCAACACTTCAGATGGCCCTGCAATCATATCGATACCGACCTGACCAAATACTGCTCGCTTGGCTGCTGCAACGTACTTGTTACCAGGCCCTGTGATTTTGTCCACGGCTGGAATCATCTCTGTACCATAGGCTAATGCGGCAACTGCCTGTGCGCCGCCAATGGTAAAGACGCGATCTACTTGTGCCAAATGAGCAGCTGCCAATACCAATGGGTTAAGCACGCCTTTGGGCGCAGGCACAACCATGATAACCTCATTAACGCCAGCCACTTTGGCCGGGATAGCGTTCATCAGTACTGATGACGGATAAGACGCTAGACCACCCGGTACATAAATACCGACGCGATCAAGGGGCGTGACTTTTTGACCCAATCGATTACCCAGCTCGTCCTCATATTGCCAAGTCTCTTGTACTTGGCGTTCATGAAACCTCTGTACTCTCGTGGCCGCCGTTATCAATGCTGTTTTGACTTCATCATCAAGATTGGCAAAAGCCTCAGCCAGTGACTCTTTGGACAGCTCCAACTCTTGCATACTTGTTGCTGGATGCTGATCAAACTGCTGAGTCAATGCCAATAGTACGCTGTCTCCCTCGTGACGCACTTGTGCAATGATATCGTCAACGGTCTTTAATAAATCGGCATCATTGACCGTTTCAAAAGCAAGCAGTTGTGTCAATTGACTGTCAAAATCGGCATCTTGAGTACTGAGTTGGCGCATGACTGAATCCTGTGGTTAAGCCTATTATATGACTATAAAAAATGAAACTTCAGAAAAAAATAGAAATTAATTTAGAAAAAATAAGGGCAATACACCCATGTATTTATGATGATCTGACTCTGATTATACTGAGCTTTTATTTTCAGGCAAGTAAATACAACAAAACCAGTTTAGCACGCTATGTTTACCATAGAACGCCAAGCTGGTTTAAAAATTTGTATAACAACGCTTTGTATTATAAATGGTTAACACTGACTCATGAAGCGCTCGCAATACTGTTTTTAAAGCTATCTAAAATTGGCTCAAGCAATGCAAATTTACGCTTATAGCTGACTTGATTGACGATCAGGCGTGAAGAGACATCGCAAATATGGTCACGGGCTTCAAGACCATTCGCGCGCAACGTATTGCCAGTGTCAACCACATCGACAATCAAATCACCTAGGCCAACCAATGGTGCAAGCTCCATCGAGCCATAAAGTTTGATCACATCTACCTGCTGACCTTGACTTGCGAAATACGCACGTGCCACATTGACGTATTTGGTGGCAATACGCAAACGACGGTTGGGCAGTGGCGCATCTTTGACACCCGCGGTCATCAGCTTACATTGAGCAATTTTCAAATCTAATAACTCATAAACATGATTGGCACCGTGTTCTAACAAGACATCTTTACCCGCGACGCCGAAATCAGCTGCACCATGCTCCACATAAGTGGGTACATCACTTGCACGTAAAATCAATACACGCACATTGGGGTTCGAGGTTGGAAAGATAAGTTTGCGCGAGGCCTCAGGATCTTCTAGCAAGTCAACGCCAGCTGCGCGTAGCAGTGGCATCGTCTCTTCTAAAATACGACCTTTAGATAAAGCCAACGTTAATCCTGAAAACGTATCATTTACTTCGTTTAATAAACCACTGGCAGGTATGGGTTTTGTTGCTTCAGTCATAATGGCATTGCGTCCATATATAGTGATTGTCCCCGCTGACCGAGGACTGCTAGTTTTTAATGATAAAAATATAAAGTGGCAATAGCGTTCAACTGCCTAATCGACTTATAACGATCAATCGTTAGTGTTGATACGCTTGATGTTCACACCAAGACCACGCAGTTTGTTTTCAACATCTTCATAACCACGATCAATGTGATAGATGCGGTCGATTAAGCTATCACCTTCAGCCGTCGCTGCTGCCATAACCAATGACATCGATGCGCGTAAATCGGTTGCCATAACAGGCGCTGCGGTAAAGTTCTCAACCCCTCTGATCACTGCCGTATGCCCATCAACTTGGATAGACGCACCCAGACGGTTAAGCTCAGGAACATGCATATAGCGATTTTCAAAGATGTTTTCGATAATGGTACTGGTGCCATCAGCTAAACAGCAAATTGCCATTAGCTGCGCTTGCATATCCGTTGGAAAACCTGGATGTGGCTGAGTACGAATATCTACTGGCTTTGGACGTCCTGTCATCTGCGCGCGAATCCAGTCATCACCCGTGGTAATCACTGCACCCATTGCTTCAAACTTCTCAAGTACTGGATACAATAAAGATGCTGTGGTCTTTTTGGTCAATACATCACCTTGAGTCATCAAGGCACCAGCGAGATATGAACCTGTCTCTATACGATCTGGTACTACAGAATACTCACAACCGTGTAGGCGTTCTACTCCTTCAATGGTCATGGTCGAAGTACCGATGCCGCTGATTTTGGCGCCCATCGCAACCAGCATATTGGCTAAGTCGACTACTTCCGGCTCAAGAGCACAGTTAGCTAAAACTGTCGTGCCTTTAGCCAATGCTGCTGCCATGATGACGTTTTCGGTACCACCGACCGTCACCATATCGAATGAGAAGTGGCAGCCAATCAGCTTACCACCTTTTGGCGCTTGTGCTTTTACATAACCATTTTCTACGCTAATCTCAGCGCCCATGGCCTCAAATGCTTTTAGATGCTGATCAACAGGGCGCGAGCCAATCGCACAACCACCTGGTAGCGACACTTCTGCTTCACCAAAACGCGCCAGCAATGGCCCCAACACTAAAATTGAGGCACGCATGGTTTTGACCAAGTCATACGGCGCATAGAAATTATCGATGTTCTTGGTGTCACAAGTGACGGTATCGCCTTGTTTTTGGATATCAATCCCCATACCGCCAATCAATTCAATCAACGTTCGCACATCTTGTAGTGATGGTACATTATGTAATGTCGTTGGGGTTTCGGCCAATATCATGGCTGCAAGCAATGGCAATGCAGCATTTTTGGCACCTGAAATAGTAACTTCCCCTGCGATACGACTACTACCAGTGATTAAAAATTGATCCATAGAAGTGACAACCTAGCGATGAGTGTAAAAAATAATAAAAAACAAACCCTTCAAAACCAACTACTTAAATAGCTGATCTAAAAAGTTTGAAACGATAAGTGGCAATTTAGCCTTTTGATTGAACATCCCACTCTGTAGGCGTTAATGCTTGAATATTGAGTGCGTGAATATCGCCACTCGCAATTTTGTTGTTGACCAACGCATAGACCGCTTGCTGACGCTGTACGGTACGTTTGCCTTCAAAGCTTGCATCAACCACGCGTACATCAAACTTATTACCTTGGTTGGCAGCTTGAATAAAAGCGTCTGGGAAATGAGTTTGTAAAAATGCAATCAGATCGTCAGCGTTCATGCTCATAGAATATTCTGCCTTAAATTAGAATAGAGTGTAGATTTAAAATAGTCGCTATTATAACAAGAGTTTGCGCATCTTACAGTACTGTCTTGTGCAAGGATATAGGTATTAACAGTCACAGGTAAGAGCAGCAAAATTTCTGTTAGGGGCATTTGGATAAGCCACCTGATAGGCACTGACTATTGCAGCGTCTTATTCAAATAGGTCAAGACCTGCGCTCGCACATCATTAACCCAGCGTAATGGCGGCGCCATCGCACCGATACTGGTGGCATGACTCGCCCCTTTGATGACGCCATTGTCGACTGTGACACCAGCTGCTTTTAGCGCTTCTGTCATTTTAATCGCATTAGTATCGTAAACAATTTTGTCTTTTTCAGCTGTTAGTAACAAATACGGTGGCTGCTTACCTTTGATTTGACGATCTGGCATTACCTGATCGGGCGTCGCATTAGGGCCAAAGGCGGTGGCACTATCGAATTTACGGAAGTCGTAGCTATAAGGACCAGCAATACCAATCACCGCGCTAATATCTGTGGGCTTCATGCCATATGGTGCTAAAAAATCCTCATTGGCAATGGCGGCAACCGCATTGAACGCGCCTGCTGAATGTCCTATCACTGCCATCCGTTCAGGATCTGCATGAAGGCTATTGGCATTGTTATGGCTCCACGCAATTGCTTGAGCAGTATCTTTGACATAGTCGGGATATACATGCTCAGGCGCTTTACGGTAATTGATGACCGCAGTGACATAACCTGCTTGCGCCAAACTCTGGCCGACAAACGCATACTCTTCTTTGCTACCATTCTCCCATGAGCCACCATGGACAAACACCACCATTGGATAAGTCTGTGTGATTGCGCTTTCTGCTTTCATCGCTTGCGTCAACGGTTTTGGATAATAAATATCCAAATCTTGTAGAGGTTCATCGCCATACAAGATATCTTTACTCACCCCAACACCACCATTGGCTGTGATACCGTTGACAACAGCAAGTGCTGATAGAGCTTGTGCCTGCTGCGTTGCTAACACAACGCCGCCTATGGCGAGTGCAGCTGTCACGCCAGCCTTTGTGAGTGTACGTGCTTTGGTGCCTGAGATGATTTTATTCGAGCCATTCATAGCCAGTATTCCTATTATATGTGTGTAACTGATGATTAGCAGAGCGATGGGCGCCTATTATTTTGTTCTATTGGATTCAGACCATCTACTCTACTTTTACCCTACATATCTTACGGTCTGACTGACGTTTTATCGTGCTTTTACTGTTATCCGTGTTTAGGCTTATTGTCAGTAAAAGATTGATAACGCTGATTTAAAAATCTCTCAACAACAATAGTGCTTTAAAGCTGATAGCAAATAATGCAGTGACAAACCACCTAATAACAAATGAGATGTCAATAAATCAAAAAACCGTCATGACCAATAATTCTGGCTCTATGACGGTCTTATCAATAACCCGTTTTTACCAGCGACTGCCTTTTATGGATTCTGATAAAGATCAATATATTCGCTTGATGACTGATCGACTCTCGCCCCGTCCTCTGTAACAATGATTGGCGTGGCGGTGCTGGTGGTTTCTGGTACGGCATTACTGTCTACATTCGATACTGCCGTCCTCTGGGCCACTGGCGCAGGATTGGCCAGATTGTCTTCATACATAATGTCGTCTTCGCTTATCTTGACCCCTCTGTCATCCACGACCGTGGTCAATAGCACCAACTCTGTCACACCAACCGTGCTATTGGCAATATCAATCAAGTGGCTTTGCTGAGTGGGTGTCACACGCCCCATGACATAAACCACGCCAGCGTTGGTGACTGCTTTCACTTGGGAGGCTTTCACACCATCGCTTGAGGCCACTTTTGCCATCAATTTTGAGGTGATATAACCATCGTGGACTGTTGAGCTATAGCCTTTTGAGGCGCTAACGTCCAACTCATTATAAACACGGCGCACATCTGGCATTGAGCTGACGACTTTTTCTACTTCTTCTTTGATTGCTTGGGTGGGCACTTCACCTGTTAACAACACCTCACTGTTGAAGCTATCAATGCCCATGCGACTGGTTTGCTGTAGGTCTTCTTTTAGACCATACACGTTGATTTTGACCGTATGTTCGATACTACGATCTAGCAGACGCTGCGGTATGGTACGCTCCGTCATTGGTACGCCATACGTACCTTCGGTACTGTTGGTCAGATAGTTGGTGGTACAGCCAGTACTAATCACAGTAGCCACTAGCATAACGCCTATCGCAGTACGACGTGATGAACCAAAAATAGCAGGGCGCAAATGCATCCGTCTCATGATTTACCTCTTAGAGCAGGTTTGTAAAAATGGTAGAAAGTCCGTTCACTTATCTCGTTAACTCCGCTACTTTACTGAATTTTTATGCATGACGGTTAGGTTTTTAGTAACGGTGACTGACAGTCAGACTCAATTCGGTCTTCTTAAAAAGAGATTATGCGCCCTTATCACCATGCATTTGCAACAAAAGCGCCTTGCAACCACTCTGGTTGCTCGTCCACCAGCTGCCCTTTTGACTGAGTTTTATTCGATGTATCATAAGCAATCACATCAAACCGGCAGTCATACTGTGCATACTCAGGGTGCTGCTGCAAAAAATATTTGGCCGTTTTGATCACTTTGCGCTGTTTGCTTGCAGTAATACTGAGAGCAGCATCTCCAAAGCCTGAACGCTTGCGCTGTCGCACCTCAACAAATACCACAGTCGACCATGCAGGCCCTGTCTCAAGCATCACCAAGTCTAACTCTCCCACTTTTGGTTGTTGCCAGTTTTGGACAATCAAGCACAGACCTTGCGCCTGCAAAAAAGCACATGCTTGCTGCTCAAACTGACCGCCTTGACGCTGTTTTGGTGAGGTTAAAATCAAGGGGCTACAAGAGGATTTGTGATTTGCCATAATGGTTGTGGGTCTAATGAACATTTCAGAATTATCATAGCACAACATGCTAAACTAACCACTTTTGCGCCATCTGTTTCTGTTTACGTTAGCCATGACTGTGATATGACTTGCTCATTTATCATTTGATTGAGATAAATAGCCCATGCTGACTATAGGTTCGACGGTGCCTACCATTTTTAATATTTTTTAATCATTCGAGGTTTTCATGTCTACCCTTACTGCGATGCCAGCTTGTCTCTATATTGTTGCCACGCCAATTGGTAATCTGACTGACATGACACCACATGCAATCGATATCTTAAAACAAGTGGCTATTATTGCCTGCGAAGACACCCGCACGTCAGGTAAGCTCTTGTCACATTTTGGTATTGATACCCGAGGCAGTAAAACGGACGATACAGAGTCAGTGAATCCTGATGCCGACGCTGATACTGGCGTAAAACAAAAAGGTCACCACAAGCTGTGGGCCTATCATGAACACAATAGCGCCATTCAAACCCCTAAAATCATTGAAATGATCCAGCAAGGTCATTCAGTTGCCCTGATCAGCGATGCAGGCACGCCATTGGTCAGTGATCCAGGTTATCAATTGGTACAAGCAGCGCACGCGGCCAAGGTGATAGTATCACCGATTGTTGGCGCTTCTGCTGCGATTGCCGCATTGTCGGTGGCAGGTCTACCGTCAGATCGATTTAGCTTCATTGGTTTTTTGCCTGCAAAAACACATGGTCGCCAAAAACAGTTAACAGCGCTGCAAACCCGTACCGAAACCTTGATATTTTATGAGGCACCGCATCGCATCATTGCCAGTTTAGAAGACATGAAGACGGTATTTGGGGCAGAGCGTGAGGTGACTTTTTGCCGTGAATTGACTAAGACGTTTGAGACGGTTCGTAAAAGTACACTTGGGGACTTGGTCGAGTTTGTAAAAGCGGATGACAATCAACAACGCGGTGAAATCGTCGTCGTCGTGGCAGGCGTAAATGTCGCGCAAGATACCGATGATATTAGTGCTCATGACAAGTTATTAGGGCGCTTATTAGAAGACTTGTCGGTTAAAAAGGCGGCAGCATTGGCGGCTGACATTACAGGTGTCAAAAAAAATGCGCTGTATCAACGTCTGCTTGAAATCCAAGCCTAGCACGGTGACGCACCACACTGCTCACAATAAAATGTAAAAATGGGATGTATAAATTCATTGAAAAGGGGTAAGCAATGTACGATGTAATGGCAATAGGAAATGCTTTGGTTGACCACGAATATTTGATATCAGATGCAGCATTAGAAGAGATTGATTTAACAAAAGGCAATATGACGCTGGCAGGTTTTGAAGAGCAGCAGCAACTGCTTGCCTATTTCAAGCTTTCTGAAATTATCCCCTCAAAACAAGCAGGTGGCGGTTCCGCTGCCAATACCATGTATGCTTTTGCCAGTCTTGGTGGCAAACCTTTTTATGCGTGCCGCGTTGGTGATGACGATCAAGGCGCGTTTTACCTCAGAGATTTGCACGAGGCTGGCGTTGCTACCTCAGATAAGTCTATTCATGACGGCGGTGTGACAGGCTCTTGTGTGGTGGCCGTGACCGAAGATGGGGAGCGCACCATGCAAACCTACCTTGGTACGTCAAGTGATATCACAGCTGATAATGTCGATTTTGATGCGCTGACACAAGCCGACTGGTTATACATAGAGGGCTATCTAGCCATGTCTGAAAGTATTCAACCTGCAATGACGCAATTACGTCAACAAGCAGGCATTCATGGCACAAAGATCGCTGTGAGCTTTGCAGACCCTGCGGTCGTAAAGTTCGCCAAAGACGGTTTGCTCAATATACTTGGCAACAAAGTAGCGGTGATATTTTGTAATAGCGAAGAGGCCAGATTATTCACGGACAAAAAGCAGCTTAAAGCAGCAGCACGCGCCCTACTCGATCATTGCCAAACGGCGGTGGTTACTGATGGTGCCAATGGGGCCGTCATCGCCCATAAGCCTGATACTGAGTCAGAGATTGAGATCTATGAAGTTGCGACGCCTGTGGTCGCCAATGTGATTGATACCAATGGCGCGGGTGACAATTATGCGGGCACCTTCTTGTATGCTCTGTCTCAGCACTATACCTTGCCAGAATGTGGACGCCTTGCCAGCGAAGTCTCCGCACAAATCATTCAGCAATTTGGGCCACGCTTAGCCTCACAAGATTACAAAGATATTGCTCAACGCGTGCTGTCTGCTTAAAATCGCGACACGCGTTCTTAATCTTACATAAAAAAAGCCCACATCAAATTGATATGGGCTTTTTTGTTTAGAATGGAAAAGAAGGCTGACTCAATACTGAACGACAATCACTCATCAATCACAAAAGATATGATAACTCGTGAGTAAATATATTGCTGCCACTTCTCTTTACCATCACTTTGCTTTTATTTGTAATAAGCATTTTCTGTACGCGTATGATCCGTGTCATCAATCACTTGCGTCAATTCTGGTATTTGCTGTTTGAGCTGTACTTCAACGCCTTGGCGCAATGTCATATCAACGGCTGAACACCCTTGGCAACCACCACCGAACTTCAACACAGCAGTCAGGCCAATGCCTTCTTCGTCAATCAGCTCAAGCAGCTGTACATCGCCACCATGCGCCGCTAAGCCAGGATTGATCTCTGACTGTAAGACGTAGTTGATACGTTCTTCGATGCTGGCATCAGCACCCACTTTAGGTACTTTAGAGTTTGGCGCGCGGAAGGTCAGCTGACCACCGAAACGGTCTTTATTATAATCGATCACGGCATCTTCTAGGTAAGGGACTGAAGCCGCCTCAATAAACGCAGAGAAGTTCTCATAGCTGAATTTTAAATCAGCACTGTCTTCTTCGCCAGGCTGGTTATAAGCCATACAGCATTCTGCGCGCGGCGTGCCTGGATGCTCAACAAAAATACGCACACCGATACCATCGGTATCTTGCTTAGCCAGCAACTCTGCTAGATATCCTTGAGCAGATTCAGTGATGGTAATATTGCTTTTTGCTTCCACTTGCTCGGTGTCTAATGCTGACTCATAGTCAACTGATTGGTCTAATTGGCTATCAGCTTGGGTTTGCTCACTCATAATATGTCCTACGCGTTATGACACAAGCGCTATTTTTATCATGGCTACTGTGTCGTGAAAGGGATTATGTCTTTAATTTGGATGAGTAATGTCTGTGTAAATTGTCAATGAACATGGTTTATCATGTTAAAGCGTTGACTGTTGTTTTTACAACATGTTGATAAATTTGTAACCACTATTATACCGCACTTATGCAACAATTCCGACCACGCTACTGCGAATTGAGCCATGACCGTCATTAATAGTCACTATTGGTTTTTTTAATGGTGACATCAAAAGTATAAACAAAGCCAATAATACGGCGTAAAAATCTTTATGTATTCACACAGTATCTGTTACTGCTTATATTAAGGCCATCAGATAGATTATCAAGGATAAGGTAACGCTACATCTCTTAAAACTAAACTCACATAATATAACTGAGTTATATGGCTCAGTTGCTTAGACTAAATTCCACAAAACGATAAATCCAAAAGAATAAACCTAAAAGGATATTTTATGAAGTTATATATTATGCCAGGCGCGTGCTCAGTGGTTCCACACGTTGCTCTTGAGTGGGCAAAAGCAGATTATGAATTAGAAATACTCGATCACGATTCGGTTAAATCAGAAGAATATCTGCGTATTAACCCGCAGGGTTCAGTACCTGCAATCGTAGATGGCGATACCGTAGTCACGCAAAATATTGCTGTGCAAGCCTATATTGATGCTAAGTATCCTGACGCTAACATCTTCGGTGCTACTAGCTCGCCCGCCCAACGTGCCGAGATCATGCACTGGTTAGCCTTTATCAATTCAGATGTCCATAAAAGCTTTGGACCACTGTTCGGTCCTGATGGCTTCGTAAAAGATAAAGCCGCACAAGCAGATTTAAAAGACAACGCGAAGAAAAAAATCGTAGGCTTGCTTGAGTATCCCAACACACAGCTTGGCACACAGGATTATCTGACAGGCACTAAGACCACAGCCGATATCTACCTATATGTCATACTGACATGGGCGAAAAAAATGAAGCTTGACCTCTCTAGCTATAAGAACTTCAATGCCTTTATCACTCGTATTGAGTCTGACGCTGGATTGACAGAAGTGATACGCCAAGAAGGTATTAGTAAAATTGAGTCGCTTTAGCATTTAGTCGTTAGACCTGTTTCATTTTTATGAACTTTGTCTTAAAGCCTCTCTAATAGTTTGGAGGGGCTTTTACTGTATTTAAAACACAGGCCAATAGTCAGCACTTATAAAACATCTTTATACTTGTCAGAAAGTCACAGGCTGTGTCAATATTAGCGTCATTAATTTTTTATCAAAAAAAATAAGTTGTAGGAAACTGGCATATATGAGCGCATCATCAGAGCAGCATCACTCAGACACACAAGACCATAAACACTATCGTTATTTGGTTTTTATCGGGCGTTTTCAGCCATTTCATTGTGGTCACAAAGCGGTCATCGATGAAGCTTTAAAGCGCTCAGATGAAGTTATTATGCTCATTGGTTCCGCCAACTTACCTCGTAGCTTACGCAATCCCTTTAGCGTGGATGAACGTGCTGCAATGATTAAAGACGCGTACTCTGATGAAGAAGCGGCGCGCATTCATTGTGTTGGGTTAGACGATGCGCTTTATAACGACACGCGCTGGCTACAGTACGTGCAAGCTGGTGTCAAATCTGTCACAGGTGATTTGCAAACAGATATTGGTTTGATTGGCCATTCAAAAGACAGCTCATCATATTATCTGTCGTTATTTCCCAATTGGGACTCGGTTTCTGTGCCCAATTATCACAATTTGTCCGCCACGCCCATTCGTGACAGCTATCTGATGGGAGCCACACCCACGCCTGAGCGTACGCCTGAATCCACTCGCAATGTGTTAGATCAGTTCAAAAAAACGGATGACTACAAGCAGTTGCACGAAGAAGCAGATTTTATTGACAAATATAAAAGACAGTGGGAATCTGCGCCTTATCCACCTACCTTTATGACGGCGGATGCTTTGATTGTGCAGTCAGGGCACATCTTATTGGTTGAGCGCCGCAGTCTGCCAGGGCGCGGACTATGGGCATTGCCGGGCGGATTTTTAAACCCAAAAGAAACCTTGTTTGACGCTTGTATTCGCGAGCTGCGTGAAGAGACACGACTCAAAGTACCTGAGCCTGTCTTACGTGGCTCATGCCACAGTCAGCACACCTTTGATGATCCGTATCGCTCTGCTCGTGGTCGCACCATCACCCAAGCCTTTTACTTTCAGCTAAAAAACGATCCAAAGGGCTTACCAAAAGTCAAAGGCGGCGATGATGCAGTCAAGGCTTTTTGGCTGCCATTGGCAGAGCTTGATGCCAAGATGATGTTTGAAGACCACTATGCGATTATTACTAAGATGGTCGGATTGTAGGATGTTATAGATTGACTATTTGGTGTATTGTTTATCCATCATCTTTTAAGTCTACGTTATATAATTTATTTTAATTTTCACGCCAATGCCGATAGACGGCAACGGTTAAACGCCGCAACTGCTCTTTTATTAAAGCAGTTGCAGCATCTCAAAGCAGAGGAGTTCTGTGATGTACACCAGCAATTTAAACAATTTGATTCTCAATAGCGACAGTTATAAAACTTCACATTGGGTGCAATACCCAAGTGGCAGTGAGTATCTGTCAAGCTACATTGAAGCGCGTAAAGGCGACTATGATGTGGTGTTCTTTGGCCTACAAGCGTTTCTCAAAGAATATTTGAGTACCCCTATCACCCATCAAGACATTGATGAAGCCGAAATGGTCATTCAAGCACATGGATTGACTTTTAATCGTGCTGGTTGGGAGCGTTTGGTCGAAAAACATGGCGGCTACTTACCATTGCGCATCGAAGCCATACCAGAAGGCAGCATCGTCCCCGTCTCTAATGTCGTCTGCCAAGTCATCAATACTGATCCTGAGTTTTATTGGTTGCCCAGCTACATTGAAACAGCTCTATTGCGCGCGATTTGGTATCCATCAACGGTCGCTAGTGTCTCTCGCTATTGCAAAGAGATTATCCGTCAAGCGCTAGAAAAGTCAGCAGACAATACAGAGTCGCTGCCTTTTCGCTTGCATGACTTTGGGGCGCGCGGCGCGTCAAGTCAAGAATCCGTTGCACTTGGCAGTTTGGCACATTTAGTCAACTTTTCTGGTACAGATTCAATGACGGCGCTCGTTGCAGCCAGCCGCTGGTATCAGATGGGTAAAGACATGCCTGCGTTTTCTATTCCTGCGGCTGAGCACAGCACCATGACCGCATGGGGGCGTAATGGTGAGACTGCGGCCTTCGCCAATATGATTGAACAGTTTGGCGGTAAAGATAAGGCGTTTTCTGTCGTGTCTGATAGTTATGACTTGTGGAATGCCATTGATAATATTTGGGGTGGCAGTCTAAAAGAGGACGTAAAAAACATGGGTGGCACCTTGGTTATCAGACCAGACAGTGGTGAGCCAACTAAAGTGGTGCGTGAAGCGTTGGAGCGTTTGGCAGTTAAGTTTGGTACAACAACCAACAGTAAAGGCTACAAGGTACTACCTGATTATGTGCGAATCATCCAAGGCGATGGTATCAGCCCGCAAAGCCTGAGCAAGATTATTGACGTGATACTGAAAGCCGGCTTTAGCGCTGAAAACGTAACGTTCGGCATGGGCGGTGGTCTACTGCAACAAGTCAATCGCGATACGATGAGCTGGGCGATGAAATCTAGCGCTATCTGCATCAATGGTACATGGAAAGACATTTATAAAGATCCAATCACGAGCCGCTCTAAACGCTCGAAAAAAGGACGTTTGGCTTTAATTAAACGTGATAATAACGTTCTGCAAACTATCAAAGCAGATGACTTGACCAATGAGACTGACAACCTATTACGTAATGTCTATGTTGATGGTCAATTATTAATAGATGATAGCCTTACCACTATTCGGGAGCGTGCTGGATGGTAAATACTCACAAGATTGCATCGGTCGCAAAAGACGTGCTGCTTGCTCCAGTTTATTTTCATCAAGGTCGCAGAATCAAACGCGATACCGTTCGTCTTCCTGAGCCAGATGGCGAGCGATGCGGACTCGTCTCGTTACATCCTTCTGCTAGTGACCGAGCATCTGAGGTCAAATCCACCCTTAAACTAATGATCGTCGGGGATTCGGCAGCCGCTGGTGTTGGCAGTCAAACGCAGCAAGAAGCGTTGGTCGGTAAGCTGATTCCTATACTGACGCAGCAGCTTTCTACTTACTCAAGCTTTAGTATGCTTGATTGGTCATTGCAAGCCACGACTGGTCATACCAGCTTTGATATCTTACGCAGACTTTATGTCCTACCCGCGCCCAATAGACCCGTTGATGTCATGCTGCTCAGCGTAGGCGTCAATGATACGACTTCTAATGTTGCGATTGATAAATGGCAGCAGCAAATTGAAGACATCATTGCCATTGCCCAACGCAAATTTGGCGTTAGAGAATTGATTTTTCTGAGTCTACCACCGATGGCAGACATGCCTGCAATTCCAGCGCCTTTAAATAGCTTTGTGGGCGCTAAAGCCTTAATGCTTGATCAAATATTGCAGCAAGTGTGCGCGGCTCATGATGGTGTCAACTATATGGCAACCGATTTTGCGCGAATGATAAGAGAGCACTCTAATGGCTCACCAATCGATATCGCCGTAATGTTTGCCAGTGATGGTTTTCACCCAAGCAGCCTGATGTATGGTTATTGGGCACAGCAAGTATCAGAGCGAATATTAGCGCTATTGGACATCTCTGAAGCTGAATAATCCTTAGGTATCAGTCATGATATTTACTTAGATATTAATCCTTACTCAAAACCAAAAAAAACCGCTGAATCATCAGCGGTTTTTTGTGGCAAGCATTGCTGTGGCAAATCTGTCTGAATTATTCAGCAGCTTTTTTGCTACGGCCACCAAACGCACCAAAGCGTTTGTTGAAGCTTGCAACACGACCTTCAGTAGAAGTTTTACGTTGCTCACCAGTATAGAATGGATGCGACGCACTTGAGATATCAAGTGGGTAGTATGGGTATTCTGTACCTTCGTATTCACGAGTGGCTTTGGTCTTAACGGTTGAACGAGTCAAAAAGAACACGTCAGCGTTAGTGTCATGGAACAAAACTTCTTGGTAATTAGGATGGATATCTTTACGCATAATAAACTCTCTATGTCCGATGTATGTATCGCCTATTTAACCCTCTTTTTGAGGTATAAACTGAGCAATGGCATACGTAACTGAGGCACTAAGGACATTAATGAGAATGGCAACTGCGTCACTGGCTTATTCCAGCACACAATACCATGCTACTGCTCACTTAGCCTTTCCCCAGCGGGAAAATCAAACCGCGATTTTAACGGTTTTTGGGGTTTGATGCAAGTCGCCGTTATGAGGATTATATGTGTTGAGTTGTCAACACAGGGTTAAGGGCATTGAGAGAAACCACCCTTGTGAGTATAATGTCGATGTAGCTGAAATAACCAATAAAATCTGTTATTGTAGTCTGAGTTAACAATAGAGTTGCCATATTATGAATGTTGATGATTGTAAGGCTACATTATCAGCGCGAGTTTTTACAATAGTGCAATTCTATTAGGACATACGATTTAGCCTCACCCATCATCAATGAACACTGTTAATCAATCAAAACCACATAAGGATAACTCAATGGTCACGACTATCATGAAGAACTCTGCAAAAACACTATTAATCAGCTCAGTACTGGCAGCTACTAGCCTTGCAAGTGCAGCAATGCCGAACCAATGGCAGTTAGACAACTCACACACTCGTGTTGGATTCTCTGTTGATCATATGGGGTTTTCAACCACCATGGGACACTTTAGTGATGTCAAAGGCATGGTGAATTACGATATCAAAGCGCCAAACAAAACCAGTATGAACTTTACCATTGCGACCGATAGCATTGATACCAACTGGGATGCGCGCGATAAGCATCTAAAAACAGATGAGTTTTTTAACGTTGCTAAATACCCAACCATGACGTTTAAATCTACCAAAGTCACTTTTATCAACCCCCAACAAGCAAAAGTCATGGGTGACTTCACCATGCTTGGTCAAACCAAACCATTGACGCTAGATGTGACATTGAACAAAATTGCCAATAGCCCACTTACCAAGGAGCCAGTCGTAGGTTTCCGTGCCACGGGTAATATCGATCGTGCTGCTTATGGTATGACTGCTTATGCAACTGGCATCACTACCAATGTGCCTATCCAAATCGATGGCGAATTGGTAGAGAAAAAAGCGAAATAAGATCAATTGGTCTATTGATAGCATTCGCTAACAATAAAAAAAGCAGCCTTTAAAATAGGGCTGCTTTTTTTAGGTCAGTGTTATGGCGTTTTATTTCGTTGGAATAACATGCCAAACATCAAACTTGTCATCACCATCTTTGTCACCGACTTTTGTATCATTGGCGTAGAAGTATAAAGGTTTACCGTTCATTGCCCATTGATACTTGCCATCTTCACGCTT
The DNA here is from genome assembly GCF_900163785.1 of Psychrobacter sp. JB385. Classification (GTDB taxonomy): domain Bacteria; phylum Pseudomonadota; class Gammaproteobacteria; order Pseudomonadales; family Moraxellaceae; genus Psychrobacter. The sequence continues at coordinate 58,093 of NZ_FUKN01000008.1, read as the reverse complement.
GAACGCAGCGAATTGACCCGATGCTTTAGCGTTACTTGGCGCCATAAAGATAGGCCATAAAACTTGGCAAGTTGTGCCGCAATCTGATTTGTTCATGCTGTCTTTATCATAAGTATAAAGCGTCATTTGATTGGTCGCATCGACCAAGACGCCATTTTTGCTCGCAACAGGTGCCGTATTATTGTTAGTCGCTTGCACCTCATGTGTGCCTGACATGTCATTTCCAACCGCACTCTTTAGAGTCGTACACCCTGTTAATGCTAATATGCCTGTTAACGCAGATAATACCATAATATTTTTCATGACCACTTCCTTGTAATTTTAATAATAAATTTTATCGAGCCTTTTTAGTTTGATGTGACCATCAATAAATAATGAGGCTAGAATGTCGTTAAGCGCCATAAATATAGCATATTGCGTTTCAACGCGATGATTCTCATAATACAAACTTACAAAAATGAATATATTTTACAAAACGATTAAATACCAGATTTTTCGGCTAGAGGCTTTTCAGATAGATAACAGTGACGCTGTGATTTTTCGTATGCATTATTTTATTGCTACTTAGTCTTATTGCGACTTAGTCTTTTTGTCACTTGATATAATCTGTCCTAGATTACAGCACTCCACTGACAAAACTCATGTATCTACTTACGTATTTGCCATCTTTTTGGCGGCATTTTTTTGTAGAATATCCTTATAGAAATGTAGCGCAACTTCATTATAAAAACATACTCATTACTTATAATATACGTGTTGAACTCAACGCGCTTTGCACACATATCAGCCGTAACTTCCTAATCAGAAATCGAACAACTTAACCATCAGATTAATGACGACACCAAGCATGCTCTGTTGTAGATGCTATTAAGGACATAATAACGATAATGACTCACACTTTGACCAAAAACTCTGTCTCAACGCCAAAACGCGTTGGCATTCTCGGTGGTGGCACGGCAGGTGCTACCATTGCCATTCGTTTGGCTGCCCTAGGCCTTGAAACTTACTTATTTGAAAAAAACAAATCGCTGATTGATGGTCCGCCCATGTGTCATTTGCATGCAGGTGGTAACTTATATCGCGAAATCCCAGATGAAGACTGCGTGGCATTGCTCAAACAATGTATCGATATTTTGCGCCTTTATCCTTATACCATCGATGTCCGTCCAACGGTGTTTGCTGTCCCCACTCGTGATGAAGGGTCTCCTGAAGATTTGCTACCGCGTCTCGATATCTTGACCAATGCGTATCGCGAACTGATTGCTCAAGATAGCAATAATAAAGTCTTAGGCGAACCTGAAAACTATTATCAACTCTATAGCCACGACCAGCTAATTGCACTGTCTGAACGCGAACAAGTTGCCATACCCAGTACGGTCGATGAGTGGATGATACCGGTTGCAAAATATTTGGACTTAGATAAAGTGAAGTTTCCACTCATTGTCGTACAAGAATATGGCTGGAATATTTTTCGTCTCGCAGCTTCCGCCCAATTGGCACTAGACGATTATGAGCATGCCCATGTCTTTACGAATACTCAAGTCAAGCAAGTCTTGCCTGTTGATTGTGAGAATTGCACCAATGCTGATCACCATGTCACCAAATGGCGTATCGACTACCAACACGCACATGATCAACAAGCAGCGGACTCAGAAGCATCAGATTCTATCGAAGTGGATTATTTGATCAATGCTTGCGGCTTTCGCACAGGCGTCATCGATGATATGGTCGGCGTGAAGGTAACACGCATGGTCGAGTTCAAATCTTCTTATATTACCCGTTGGAAAGAAACGGGCGGTCAGATACCAGAAATTATCATCTACGGCAATCGTGGTACGCCAGAGGGTATGGCTCAATTAACCCCTTATCCAGATGGTTATTTTCAAATCCATGGTATGAGTAAATTTATCACGCTATTCGATGATGGCTTGGTCGCATCTAGTGAAGACAGTGCCCAGCCTAAGCTGCCTCAGCAATACGTGCATTACATTGACGATGGCTGGGACAAGACCCCGCTTCAAGCGCGTAGCCAGCAAGCCATTGACTATGTGGCTGAGTTTGTACCGACATTCAATAGCGCACGCACCGTTGGCAATGCACTTTATGGCGGTCAACAAATCCCTGGTGAAGACGATACTTTGCGAGTGGCTGATGTGAGCCTATACTCAAACATACGCTATGCACGTGCCGAAAATGTCAAAGCGTCCTCAACCTTGATTGCAGCAGATCAAATCGTTGATGAATTGACGAACCTTGGTTTAATCGATAACGATACGCAGGTGAACCGAGATCGTTATGCGCATGAATGGTCTTACTTGGTACATAATGACAGCCTAGCGATTGATAAGGTTGCCCGCACCTTGGCTTGCGAGCGTGGGTTTCCACAAGCGATGGCTCATGTGAATCATGGTATCCGCGAAGCCACTTTGAATAGTTTGTCATCGGATGACGCCTCTTCTCTTGATGAGACGCCTACCAGCACTCCTTAGTGTTTGTTTGAAACATAAAAAAGGAGTCATTAACCAATGGTTAGTGACTCCTTTTTTTACTTCATATTTTTTTATGCCGCAATCAGACAATGCTTTTTATCCTTGTCTGTAGCATTGGTCAAAAATATCAGCTTTCGCTACCCGCCATTTTTTCTGTATCTACGTCATCATTTATTTTTACCACGGTTTTGAGTAAATCAATGGCGTCATCAATGGTGTTACAAACCACCAAACGATCTAGGTCTTCTTGCTTCATAAAGCCTTGCTCAGTAGTATGTTTTAGATGTTCAATCATGCGATCATAAAAACCGTTGATGTTTAGAATAATCATCGGCTTTTCGTGTTGGTACAACTGACGCCATGTGGCGATCTCCATGATTTCTTCTAGCGTACCCAGACCACCTGGCAACGTAATAAAGGCATCGGCGTACTCTGCCATGATGGTCTTACGGGTGTGCATGGTATCCGTCAAATGTAGACGGGTCAGTTGTTCGTGTGCGATTTCGTGCTTGAGCATAAACGTTGGAATGACCCCAACCGCTTGTGCACCGTTTTGGATGACTTCATCCGCAACAGCACCCATTAGCCCAATACTAGCGCCACCGTAAACCAAACCTAAGCCATTTTCTGCCAACGCCGTACCAAGCTCGCGTGCGGCCTGCTCATAGACTTCGCTATTACCCAAACGTGAGCCGCAATAGACCGCTACCAATGGCATGGACAATGCCGATTTATCTACCGCTTGCTCAATATTATTGATGTCTTGGCTAGTGATTACTTCGTAAGTGTCATTGTTAATGTTCATTTGCATACTGCTTCCTTAGTGTTTATCTCGATTGTCTTTTATTCAGTGTATGTGCTTATTATTACGTATTTATTAGAGTCTAAGCATATTTTTATTGTCTAAAATAAGCGTTCATTTAAAGTTTTATGGATTATTTTTTGAAGATAAACCCAATAGAACTTGGAAGTCATATTTGGCTGCTTTGCTGACCAGCATTTATCTTAACATAAGCGATATGATCACACAGTAGCAACGCTTTATCCTGACGTAACTATAGCATTTGAGTGTTGATACATTATGTCAGATAAACACAGCTAATTTAGCTCTAAAAACAATAAAAACCAGTGAGGTACAGCATGGACAGCCAGCGAACAACATCTTATAGCGAACAAAAAAACCATATGAATAACAGCCTTCTCAATACGAGTTCTGATATCGACACCTATGCCTTAACCATCATGACTGAGCGCAATCAACCCTTAGCAGCGACAGTGTATCGTCCCAATACAGAGGTAAAAAGAGCCGTTATGATCGGCCCTGCAACGGGTATCAAGCGGCAGTTTTATCACAATTTTGCAACGTATCTAGCAAGTCATGGCTTTGGCGTGTTGACCTTCGATAATGAAGGGATTGGCGAGTCACTGTCAATCAATTTGGCAAAATGTGATGCCTCACTCATCAGCTGGGGTCGCCATGACATGCCAGCTGTGCTCGATGCATTGCAAGATGAATTTGCTGACGCGACTTATCATTTGGTTGGTCATAGCGCAGGTGGTCAATTGATTGGCTTGATGTCCAACCATAAATGCATCACGTCCGTCTTTAACGTGGCTTGTTCTTCAGGTCGTATCAAAAATATGGCCATGCCTTACAAGCTCAAAGCCATGGGTTTTATGGATGCCTTTATTCCACTGACCAATCTAACTTTAGGCTACACGCCTTCGGACAAAATCGGTATGGGTGAGCCGTTACCGCGCGACGTGGCGAGACAATGGCGTGAATGGTGCAATGGCGCAGGCTATATTAAGACCGCATTTGGCAACAGCATACACACGCATTTTTATGATGAGCTTGGCATGCCAGCATTGTGGCTTGGCTTTAGTGATGATGATATCGCCAATAGTAAAAACATAGATGACATGACACGAGTGTTTACGGCAATGCCTGTCGAAAAACGCTTTTTAAACCCCAAAGATTTTGGTGTCGATAGCATCGGGCACATGCGTTACTTTAGTAGTAAAACTTATGCCAAAGCGCCAGAGTTATGGCAAATGGCGGTGGATTGGTTAATCAAAGATGAGTAGGGTATTTTATGCAAAAACATATATGTTTCATTGAAGTTGCAAGGTCACATTTAGATGCGTTACTACGAAATAACACTGAAAAGGATTTAGACTTAACTTACCCACTAGAAACCTTATCCAGTGGTGCTTGGAAAATCGAGCACAATATTCAAACTAAACATCACCCTATCTATGCCACCAGCTTAACGATGAATTTACTTAAAGAAAGTGAAGTAGTAGCAACTTATATAGTTTACCTCAATGAAGATGCAATATTTATCGACGAATTTTTCATTACTCAACATTTTTAATTTTTTCTGCTTCTATACGTTTTTTTAACGCCGAATACAGTGATGGCTGCATATTATGAATATTGCCGAGCATCCATTTTACATAGCTAATAGGTACGTCTTTGATTGGCGTGCCTTTATGTTTACCAAACGGCATTTTACTGACGGGATTGGCTTTATTAGCAATCGCATGAGCGGCGGCAAAATCTGTCGGTGCAATCCCTAAGCGCTCACAGCAGGCTTGATACAGCAAATGACACATACGAGCATCACCAAGCGCGTCGTGAGCGGCAATGGTCATAAGGCTTGCCTCTTCTCTACCAAGTAGCTGCTCGATACACCTAGACTGCCCATAAGCACGCCATTCTGGAAAAGCCACACGCGCCAATCTAACCGTACAAATCAGCTTGGCAGACGGACTACCTATCACTCGCCAATCAAAACGCACATTATGACCAATCAGATACTCTGGTAATTCAAATTCAGCCAAATTAAAGCGCTCAAGCCCTGCCACATCATCATCGGTGATACCGTGTACTTTGATGACAATAGGCGAGATAGTGCGACCGCTATTAAAGTATTTCATCCACTCAAAACCAGTTGCGACATTGATAGTCGCCACTTGGATGGGTCTTGGGTCACGCCCTTGATCGGTTTCGGTATCGATCACCAATGCGGTATTTACGTTGTTGAAAACCTCTGTCATAAAGTATGACCCATCCCTATATATAACCATTGCCTTTTAAAATCATCAAGTCCGTTATGGGGTTAAAACACTGATATAACAATGCGATACACACGTAAACCGATAAGCTCCCTATACTAGTATAAACGCCCTATAATAAAAAAAGAGGTATTGATGCAACCGAATGACAGCAGCCCGCCACCCCGCCCGACAGTGATAAGCCGTGTGCTCAGCGTGTTGATTAAAGCGGTTGTCCTATTAGCACTATTACTTGTATTCGATCGATTATTGCCAACCATCAGCCAACAAACTCAATCTTTTGTGATGGCAAAATGGCAGCAATTGAGCCTATTGCAACAAGACCCTCCTGCTGAAAACAGTTTACCCACCCCCCTACCAGAGCAAGGACTGACTGATACATGGGGCGCGGCACGCAGTCAAGGCCGCACCCATGAAGGGATTGATATTTTTGCGCCAAGGGGCACACCAATACAATCAACGACGCAAGGGATTGTCAGCAAAGTGGGGAATAATAATTTGGGCGGTCGCGTCGTCGTCGTTGTCGGGCCAGGTGGCGCTGGACATTACTACGCACATTTAGAAGACTATGCCGATATCTCTCCCAATGACTGGGTCAATGCTGGAGACATTATTGGCTATGTTGGTGATAGCGGCAATGCTAAAGGCACGCCACCTCATCTGCATTATGGCATTTATATCAATGGTAGTGCGGTCAATCCCTATCCACTCATGCAAAAAGAGTGAGGTCTATAGCGTTTGTTTACAACAATACGATAGGCAGCAGCGGGGATAGATAGCATCAAGAGGCCGTGTGGACGTAAGCCGCTGGGAAGACCACACTGAATGTCGACCCCGCCCCTTCTATGGACTCGATTTGCAAACTGGCTTCGTGTTGATACAAAACGTGTTTTACAATAGCCAGACCCAATCCTGTCCCTCCTGTGGCTCGGCTGCGTCCTTTATCGATACGATAAAAGCGCTCCGTGAGACGAGCAATGTGCTCTGCTGCAATGCCAATACCGTTGTCTTCTACAGCAAACCGGCAGCCTTCTGAGGTTTTTGTCCAGCTAATGGTTATATTGCCACCCTTAGGCGTGTACTTAATGGCGTTGATCACAAGGTTAGATAAAGCGCTGTTTAGGTACATCTCAGAACCATATAGCCCATCATAAGTATCTATGTGCAAATGGATGATATGCCCGTATGCTTGGTTGTATGCTTGCGCATCATCATATACATGGGTCAGTAGTTTGGTCATATCAATATAGTTGAGCTCGCGAGTTTCCTCGATTTCAATTCGAGACAACAACAATAAATCATTCACGATTCTATTCATACGTGCTGTTTGCTGAGTCATAAGCTCAAACCCACGTCGCCAATGCGGCGGCATGTCTGGCTGATCTGAGAAGTTCTCTAAGTAGCCCATCATCACCGTCAGCGGGGTACGTAATTCGTGCGAGACATTTGCCACAAAGTCGCGGCGCATCTCTTCTAGATGCTGCAAGCGTGTCACATCATAGATAATCAGAAGCTTCTGGTCACCAAAAGGCGTGAGTTCACATTTTAAGTAGCGCTTGGGATCTTGCCAAGATTCTATATGCACGCCCTCACTGAGGGTCGCTGTGGTCGCTTGATAGTACTGACGAAACTCAGGTACTCGAATAAAATCAAAAATACTTTTGCCTGCATCGTCTACTTTTAATGACAATAAATCCTGAGCAGCCTGATTCCACCACTCCACATTGTCATCTTGATTGAGCAAAATCACAGCATCTCGTAAGGCCAATAAGGCGCTTCTTATTTTTGTCAGTTGATCTGAGGCGTGTTGTTCAGAAACGAACCCTGATAGATTTTGTTGATTATTCTTTGTCATTATTTTGCTCATTCATCATCCCTACTACTTTTTGCTGCGTCATCTTGAGTGGCGCCTGCCCTGAGATTTCTAAGCATGGCGAATTATGTCGGCGTAATGATATTAGAAAATCGATAACCTGTACCGCGTACGGTCTGTATCAATGTATCACAGTCGTAAGGTCTTAATATGGTACGCAGACGCTTAATATGAACATCAATGGTTCTGTCCTCAATATAGACGTTGCCGCCCCATACTTGATCTAATAGCTGTGTGCGCGTATAGGCGCGCTCTGGATGACTCATAAAAAATGCCAATAACCGATATTCCGTAGGGCCCAATTCAACCACTTTCCCCGCCACTGTCACGCGTTGGCTTCTTGGGTCTAAACTGAGCTTGCCAACTTCGATAGACTTGTCATTACTCAGTGCATTACTACGTCGCAGCACCGCTTTGATTCTAGAGATAAGTTCGCGCGTCGAAAACGGCTTGGTCATATAATCGTCAGCACCAGCGTCCAAACCATGAACCTTACTGTCTTCTTCGCTCTTGGCTGTCAGCATAATGACGGGAATTTCAGAGAGCAGATCATCATTTTTTAGCATACGACAAAAATCCACGCCGCTCTTATCACCTGGCAACATCCAGTCTAGCAGAATTAGTGCGGGTCTATGATCCACGACTTGTTGATGCGCCTCTGACACATCTGCGGCTTGCAGACTATCAAACCCAGCCATCTCTAACGTCATGACCACCATTTCACGAATCGCAGGTTCATCTTCAACAATCAAAATTTGCTCGTTATGCATACAGCAGTCTCAGTGTTAATTACAAAGTTTGGCATGTAAAAGGCGATACATATTCGCCAGCTTTTATCTATTAAACGGATTAATTGTGACAGCTTGATGACAGTTATTGTTCTATATGACTTAGATTAGCGCACTTCTAATATAAAGTTTAGGGGACCATCGTTAATACTCTCAACTTGCATGTTGGCCCCAAATTGCCCAGTCGCAACGATAGCGTACTGACTTTTTGCATACTCAATCAATTGAGTAAATAGCGCTTGTGCTGCCTCAGGTGCCATTGCCCCACCAAAATCAGGCCTGCGACCTTTGTCGGTCATGGCCATTAAGGTGAACTGTGATACCAATAACAATCCGCCATTCACTTGCTGGACATTTTTATCCATTTTACCGGCCTTGGCAGGATCATCATTATTCTCAAAAATACGATACGTTAGGATTTTATCAATCATTCGCTGCGCGGTTTGTAGGTTATCGTCGTGTCCTAAGCCAATATAAGCCAGTATTCCATGCTCGATGACACCGATATCAGATCCTGCCACCATGACACTCGCGCTACGTACTCGCTGTATAAGTGCTTTCATATTCTAACTCCTTACAGATTATGGCCATACAATCATACGCTGTCCATGATAAAATATGGCCATTCACTTGCCTATTATTTATTACACCACACTTTTTTTGGTAGCCCTATTATGAATTTATTCACCACCTTACAACAGCTTGTCCCGCAGCAGAAGCTGAGTAAAGTTGCTGGACGTTTGGCCGCCAGTCGCCACCCTTATGTCAAACGCACTTTTATTCGTAGCTTTGCAAAAGCATATAATGTCAGTTTGGATGAGTATGAGCGCCAAAGTCTCAATGCCTACGAAAGCTTCAATGATTTTTTTACGCGTGAACTAAAAGAAGATGCTCGTCCTATCGACACCACAGCTGACGGCATTGTCAGTCCTGCTGATGGGGTAATCTCGCAGTTAGGGCAAATTAGTGATCATAAAATGCTACAAGCAAAAGGGCGTTATTATGACGTTGGACAACTGCTTGCTGATAGTGAAGATGGTCGTTATTTTGCAGATGGTAGTTTTGCCACTGTGTATTTAGCGCCTAGTAATTATCACCGTGTCCATATGCCATTTGCTGGTACATTGACCAAAACTCGCTATGTGCCTGGCACCTTGTTTTCGGTGAACAATACCACTGCGGCCAATGTCCCTGACTTGTTTGCGCGCAATGAGCGTCTGGTCTGCTTGTTTGATACTCAGTACGGTAAAGCGGCGGTGGTGATGGTCGGTGCCATGATTGTCGCTGGTATCGAGACTGTAGCGACTGGCAAGATTGCTCGTACTGATAATGTACAAGAGTCCGATCATGATATGCGCTTTGAGAAAGGCGAAGAGCTTGGTCGTTTTTACCTAGGATCGACGGCGATTGTCATACTACCAAAAGCAGCAAAAGCTGACTGGGAAAGCACCATGCAAGCCGACAGTTTTGTAAAAATGGGACAATTATTGGGTGTCACCAATTCGTAATTTATCTCTGTCATAATAAAAAATAAAAGCCCAGTGAGGCGTCGATAATGACGTTTTACTGGGCTTTTTGCTGATAACTGGGGTGTCTATCAATGACTATTAGTAGCGAAAATGCTTGAGAATCGGGTACGCGTACAAAATGTTTTCTTCTTGAGTGCCCTGTCCGATATTATGGATAATCAATGGCGTACCATCAGCGGCTTTTTTGTCGGAGACGATACCGATATGAGGTAAATTATCCTTCGGCAACCGCCACGTCACTATGTCGCCGGCTTGAAAACTCTCTTTATCAGTAATCGATAACGTTTGCCCCTGTCTCTCAAAAAACACTTCGAGATTGGGCACACGGCGATGGTCGATATTTTTGTCTGTCGATTTGAGTCCCCAGTTTTTGGGATAAGCTGACCAATTGGATTTCATATCATGATTGACCAATTGTTGAAGATCAATATTTTGCAAGCGATACGCACGAATGATAACATCAGTACATACCCCAGTTTCTATGGGTACATCGCCTCGCGGAAACTCAAGCTTACGATAAGTAGGATCGTAGCTTGTGGTCACACCAATTTGTTTTTTGGCATCGTATGCCAATTTATCGCCATCACTAATGGGCGTTGCCGCTTGGGCTATATGCGACAGACTCAGCATACTGACAAGGATAAGGGATTTGCATAATTTTCTATAAATTACAGATAGACTCATTTATTGATTTCTCTTTTATGACGCTAATGATCAATATGTTAGCAAGGATAAATTATAGATAAGTTGAATAATATAAAGAAGGTAATAGGGATTGTTTATGAATCGATCAGCCATCCTTGCTGCACTGCATACGCGATATTTTCTGTGAGCCAATCATGAATCGTTGGGAAACTACCCTCGATAAAGGCAAGTGCCGCTGCCACTTGCGAGCGTTTGACCTCAGACTCAGCCCACGTTTTTCCCTCAGTATTGAGATTAAGTAAAAACGGTAATAAACGATCAACGACTCTGAGCAGTTGGGTTTCTTTACTGCTACCCGTCTCTTGTTCTTCCCAAATCTCAGCAAGATTGGCAATACCATTGCCGCGTTCTGCTTGCAATCGCGCGATACCAGCGCGCTCTTCGATGTGGGCGGCATGACGACTGCTGGCAAATAAAAAGGTATCTCCTGCGTCAATCTCACCCAAATCATGTACCAACGCCATTTTTAATAATTTTTCATGATCAACGTCCAATTCAAACATCTCAGCGATCGACCAACAGGCCATTGCCAAATGCCAAGAATGCTCGGCTGAGTTCTCTCGGCGCGTAGTATGGGTCACATAACTGCGGCGATTGACGCGTTTGAGTGCATCCAGTTCCAATAAAAAATGGGTGATATCATTGACATCGATACCAGAAACGAGCGTTTGATTGGACAAGGGCTTTGATGAAGTAAGCATGTTTAAGGACATCTTTTTCTCTGATTAGATACAAGACAGCGCTTGTTTTATCAAGCGCTGCTTTTACGAAAGTGAAATAAAGTAGCTGAAGCAATAGACCACGTGAGCGCCTCTTACCACACTGGCTACACCAACTATTTAATCAAATTGCTGATGGTTTTGAAGGCAGGATCTTGGCTACTGCGGCACAGCTCAAACAAAATAGACTCAACCGTACTGATCACGCCACCTGCGCGGCGAATACGGCGAATCGCTTGTTTTTTATCATAAGGGTAGCGCGAGCCGACCGCATCACCAATGATAACGGGTTGCATGCCATTATCAAGTAAATCAAGCGCCGTCTGCATGACGCAAACGTGTACCTCTACACCGAATAAAATAACGACACTGCGATTCTGCTGAGCCAGATGATGCCATGCTTCATCATTGTCACAGGCACTAAAGGTCACTTTTTCAAAACTTTTGGTATTGCTGCCTTCTAGTGCTTCCTTAATCTCGGGCAAGGTATCGCCTAGACCCTTTTTATACTGCTCATTGAGCATGATGGGCACGTTCAGCGCTTGTAGACCCTTTATCAGTGTGACTGTCTTTTTTAATATGTTTTCATGATCATAAATGTGCGGCGTTAAGCGCTCTTGGACATCAATGACCATTGCTTGGGTATTTTCACGAGCAATTCGATAAGTACGATCGGTAATCATGGTAGACATGGCACACTCCTTGTACGACTGACGTTTATCATTAAAAACTATGGTGCGGTGGCCAATAGCATAATGACTCCACTAAGCTTATTTAGTCACAGTTTGGCAAACGCGTCAATGGAGATAATTTTGCTCTGTTATTTTTAAGTGGCTCTTATTGCTGCCTATGAGTTACTTAACTGTCTAAATTCTAATAAAAAAAACCTCCAGTCATGAAGACTAGAGGTGATTATTTAAATATTTACGATGATCAAATATTACAAATCGACTACCGATTCAAATGTTTAAACACGCTCAATCACAGTGGCGATACCTTGACCAAGACCGATACACATCGTTGCTAGACCAATTTCAGTATCTGACTGCTCCATCGCATTGAGTAGTGTCACTGTGATACGAGCGCCTGAACACCCAAGTGGATGACCCAAAGCAATTGCACCGCCATTGATGTTGACGATGTCCTGTTTGTCGGTTAGGTTTAAAGCTTTGAGCACTGATAAACCTTGCGCGGCAAAGGCTTCGTTTAGCTCGATGGTTTGCATGTCGTCGATGCTCATGCCAGCACGTTTTAGCGCTTTGTTGGTAGCTGGTACAGGACCATAACCCATAATAGCAGCATCACAACCAGCAATCGCCATGCTACGAATACGAGCACGTGGCTTTAGACCCAAGTCTTTGGCTTTTTGAGCGCTCATGACCAGCATTGCGGCTGCCCCATCTGATAAGGCAGATGAGGTCGCCGCCGTCACCGTACCACCTTTTGGATCAAACGCTGGGCGTAGCTTTTGCATTTGCTCCATCGTCGCATCTGGACGAATCACTTCATCGACGGTACATAGCTGCAAGCGACCTGCTGCATCATGGCCTTCGATACCGATAATTTCATTGTCAAAACGACCCTCTACCGTCGCAGCCCATGCACGGCGATGTGACTCAAGACCAAAGGCATCTTGCTCTTCGCGCGTGATGCCATTCATACGACCCAGCATCTCAGCGGTCAAGCCCATCATGTTTGACGCTTTTGCATAGTGCTTTGAGGCTTCAGGATTAAGGTCTACGCCGTGCATCATGCCAACATGACCCATGTGCTCAACGCCACCAATGATAAAGACATCACCTTGGTTGGTCATGATTTGAGCCGCAGCGGTGTGTAGCGCTTGCATAGAAGAACCACACAGACGATTAACGGTTTGACCGCCCGCAGTTTTTGGAATACCCGCTAACAAACCGATGTTGCGACCAATATTTAGGCCTTGCTCTAGCGTTTGGTTGACGCAGCCCCAAATGATATCTTCGACATCACGTGGATCAAAGTCGTTACGCTCAACCAACGCTCTTACCAATTCAGCCGACATACTGTCTGCGCGAACATGACGGAACATACCGTTTTTAGACTTACCCATCGCTGAGCGTACGCCATCTACGATGACCACATCTTTTGGACTTAAAGTTGTCATACTATCTTCCTTTTCAATTTTTATTGTCAGTGTCATCCGTTCACTTTGACGCTTTTACCGTGCCAATCTTACCCAAAGTACGACAGGTACTTCTGCGTTTGATGTACTGGTATTAACATTCAATGGAACTGACTATAACCGTACGTTTGCGATTGAAAAATAGGGTTCTATCAATGGCTGTTTTGCTCAAAGGCAAACGTACTGCACTTCATCCTAGTAATGACTGCCTACTACGCGGTGGCGTAAAAGGTCTCGCCTGCGGCTGCCATATCGCGAATCTTTTGCGGGGCTTCATAAGCTTTGCCAAGGTGCGCGTATTTTTCACACAGTGCCAAGTAGTTATCTAGACCCATCTGGTCGATATAACGGCAAGGGCCACCGCGGAATGGCGGGAAACCAACACCCATAATCATGGCCATATCGGCCTCGGCAGGCGTGCTCACGATGTTGTCTTCTAGGCAGCGAACGGTCTCATTACAGAAAGCCAGCATGGTGCGGTCGATGATGGTTTGATCGTCGAATTCTTGCTTGTCACTGTCACTCGTCGCTTGTAGCAACTCATAAGTCGCGTCATCAGCCACTTTCTTTGGCTTACCACGGCTATCTGTTTCATACTTATAAAAACCAACGCCGTTCTTTTGACCTAGGCGTTTGTTTTCGTATAGATGCTGAATCGCACCTTTATAATCAGGCTTCATGCGATCAGGGAAACCTTCTGCCATGACTTCTGCGCCGTGGACACCTGTATCCAAACCGACCACGTCGATGAGATACGCAGGGCCCATAGGCCAGCCGAATTTTTCCATGACTTTATCGACATGAGCAAAGTCAGCACCTTGCTTAAGCAATAAATCAAACGCACCAAAGTATGGGAACAACACGCGGTTTACCAAGAAACCTGGGCAGTCATTGACCACAACAGGCACTTTGCCCATTTTAGAAGCCAGTGCTACGGTCGTCGCGATGGCTTCTTCAGAAGATTTTTCACCGCGAATCACTTCGACCAGTGGCATGCGGTGTACTGGGTTGAAGAAATGCATACCGACGAAGTTTTCTGGGCGAGCAAGCGCCTCAGCAAGATAGGTAATAGAGATGGTAGACGTGTTTGACGCTAGGATACAGTCGTCTTTTACTAGTCCTTCGACTTCTTTTAATACCGAACGCTTCACGTTTGGATTTTCTACGACCGCTTCGATGACGATGTCGGTCTCAGCAAAGTCACCATAGTTCAAAGTCGGACGAATACGGCTAAGCGTTTCACCCATTTTCGCTGGCGTCATCTTGCCGCGCTCAACCATCTTGCTAAGCAGTTTGCTGGCTTCGCCCATACCAAGGTCTAATTGCTCAGATTTGATATCTTTCATGATGATTGGCAAGCCTTTGCTGGCTGCTTGATAGGCGATACCACCGCCCATGATACCTGCGCCTAGTACAGCCGCCTCATTGATGTCATGTGCAAGTTTGCTGTGCTGTTTGGCAAGTTTTTTAACCAACTGATCGTTTAAGAACAGACCAACCAAACTCTCTGCTTGCGGGGTTTTAGCGGCTTTGGCAAAGCCCGCAGCTTCGACTTCAATCGCTTTGTCACGCGGTAGATTGACGTGCTTTTCAATGGCTTCAATCGCGAGAGCTGGTGCTGGATACTGCTTAGGATTGGCTTTGGCAAAGATCATCCCTTTAGCACTATTGAATGCCATGGTCTGTTCAATCTGGTTTAGCTTCACAGGTACAAGCTTCTCTTCACGCTTCGCTTGCCAATCAAGCTCACCTGAAATACATTTTTTGACCAGATCAATCGCAGCATCTTGCAAGTCGTCAGCTGGTACGGTTGCATCAACCAAACCAAGCTTTAGCGCATCAAGTGGTTTTTTTGGTGTGCCAGTAGCAATCAGCTCAAGGGCATTATCGATACCGATGACGCGCGTACTACGAACCGTACCACCAAACCCTGGGAAAATACCCAACTGGGTTTCTGGCAAACCAATGATTGCTTTGTCACTCATGACGCGGTATTCACAAACCAGCGTCATCTCACAACCACCGCCTAGTGCCGCGCCATTAATGGCGGCTACTTTTGGAAATGGCAAATCTTCAAAGCGATTGAACGTGTCATTGATACTGATAACCCACTCTTTGATTTCGCTTTCTGGCTTTTTAAAAGAACCCACAAATTCTGTGATATCAGCACCAGCAATGAATACGCCTTTGCTTGACGTCACAATCAAACCTTTCACATTGTCTGCTTTTTCTAACGCGCTAACGGCTTCACCAAATTGCTTATTGGTCTCGGCATCAAACTTATTCACGCTCTCGTTTTCGGCGTTGTACTGCATGTTGGCGATGCCATCCTCTAGCATTGTCACCGTAATGCGATTTCCTTGGTATACCATTTGGAACTCCTTGCTATTCATAAAGGCTATTTAATAAAAGCTGTGCGATAAACCTGCCATCTTAAAAGCGGCGTTTTAGCATCAATCACACAACTCGTTATTGTTAGAAAAATGGGTAATAGCACCGTTAACCTGCCCTTTATCACGACAAACAGTTATGAGAATAAACCCTTCATCATAACCATTCGCTGACAGATCAATCAGTCAAAATATCTTTATTATCCAGCGCGCGTGTTTCGGTTGTTACGGCGCTTTATTTATATACTCTTGCTTTTAGTACAGCGGCGTTAAGTACTGTGGTCTTCAATCTGACGATAACTTTCACGTCAATTAGTGTAGGGGATTATGCCCCTGACTGTCACAAGCTAATACCATACTCACAAGTCACTCTTAAATTGATAACCGCTCTTTACCTTATGCTCCGTGTCTTTTAAATGCCTGCTTCCATCATAAAAAACGTATAAAGGTACTTAATCAATCTCCTCGCTGCCCTCATCATCAAAGCACATTCAACCACTAAGTTAAATCACCAATACGTAACGAGACCTTATGGAATTACCTTCCCTCGCTTTTCCTTTTACACGACAAAAAATGGTGTAGAGCGTCTATGTGCCATACAAGGAATATCGCCTATCATGCTACACTAGGGTTATTTTTATTCTCCTTTTATGAATGGTTAAGTTATGACTGTTTCTTCTATACCAAACTTGATGCCAGCGAGCGTTCCGTCTTTTAAAAACACCGAGCAATTCCATCACGCAATACGCACACAGCTGACTCACGACATCGAAGTGTTATTTGCGTATGCCGAATTACCCAGTCCGCTCATAGACGCCTGTCGTTACGTGATGACGGGGCAAGGCAAAGCGGTACGCCCCCTATTGGTCGCAAGCGTCTTCGCGAGCGTCACCGATAGTAGCCAAATAAATAACGATGCGAGCGATGTAGAAGAGCGCTTACAATCAAGTGATGCAGCAGATCTGATTGATTCTAGCGCCGCCCCTCTCACCCATGACAGGCTAAGCGATGAGTTAGAATCTTTGCTAGAGAATGACTCAGATTATGATATGTGTCGCCGTGCTGCCCTAGCCGTGGAGCTACTACATACCTATTCATTGGTGCATGATGATTTGCCCTGTATGGATGACGATGAGCTACGCCGTGGACAGCCAACCTGTCATATCGCTTTTGATGAAGCAACTGCTCTATTGGCAGGAGACGTACTACAAACGCTGGCATTTGAGGTATTGACCGCAGAGATGCCGACCTTTGCACATTTCGATGCAGATATCGCAAGCCAGCTGCTCGCGGTATTTGCTCCGCGTGCACGGCGCATGGTGTCTGGTCAAATGCTGGATCTCAATGCGGAAGCAAAAGAGGATATCTCACAAAATGAGTTAGAGGCCATTCACCGTGATAAAACCGGGGCGCTTATAGAAGCGGCGATGCTGATGGGCGGTATCTGCGCTGGTGCGACCGCTTTACAACGCATGGCATTGCAGGATTGCGCTCAGCACATTGGTCTTGCCTTTCAAGTCCAAGATGATATCTTGGATGTGACCACCAGCACCGACACGCTTGGCAAACCTGCTGGTAGTGATGAAAAACTGGATAAATCCACTTATGTCAAATTGATGGGTGTTGAGAACGCCAAGACCTATGCACAATCGCTGTTTGATGACGGACGCACCGCGATCGTTCGCGAGTTAAGTAATAATAAAGAAAACGACGCCTTACTGGCATTAATACAATGGCTATGGGCACGTAAGAAATAGTGAAGCGAAAAATTAGCTACAGTCGATTGACTTTAAAAAGCATAAAGAGATGTTGGGATGAATTGTTCAAAGCACTATTGTTCAAAGCACTATATAGTGCGAAGCACACAGCAAGCGAGAAAAACTTTATACCAGTAGATGAATATTTCGGTATGTCTCTTTTATCTTAACCTGATTATATACAAAAAAGCTTAGCAAACTTTATTACTCAACACAGCAGTGAGTGGTCAACATGGACAGCAACCCTACCCCGCGTATTTATCTTGGCACTGGTGGCTATAGCGACACGGACTTGCTTGGGACGCTGTATCCCGCTGGCACCAAAAAAACGGATTTTTTGTGCGAGTACGCTAAGCAATATGGCGCGGTCGAGATTAATAGCACCTTCTACGCGCCCATCGGCCAAAAAGCCTTTGCTGGCATGGTTGATAAAGCCTACGCGCAAGCGGGCAGCCAGCTTAAATTTGCCGTAAAACTCCATCAAGACTTCACCCATGCGCGTAAAGGCACAAGTGAGCATGCCGAGGCCTTTCTCACCGCGCTCACACCACTTATCGAAGCGGATGCGTTAGCGCCATTATTACTCCAATTCCCGCATGGCTTTGACCGTACTCGCGAGCATCGTCTCTACTTAGCAGAGCTTGTCAGCTGGTTTAAAGATTATCCACTTGCTGTTGAGTTTCGTCATAACGGCTGGCACACGCCGCAAGTGGTCGATAGTTTTCGCGCGCAAGGTCTGATTTGGTGCAGCGTCGATTACCCAAAAGTCAGCGGACTGCCCCCATCACGATTGATATTTACCCAGCGGACTGGCTATCTACGCATGCATGGTAATAATCTGAACTGGTGGGATGCAATGAGTGCAAGTGACCGTCATGATTATCGCTATAGTGAAGATGAAATGCAGGACTGGGCGCAAGCGATTGCCAATCAACGCCAGCACTTTGATACGCTGTATATTTTCTTTCAAAACACCGTCAATGCGCATGCGTATTATAATATTGCGATGTTAAGAGAGGCGTTGGGTAAGTTTGGGTTTGAGGTATTGTAGCTAAAAGAGCAATCCACTATGAAAAATTATCAAGAAATACAGAATGACATTGTATTAGCTATCGATGAGTTTATTCATTCAATCGATTCTAGTAATGATTATAAAGGAGACATGTCTTCACTTATTCAAGTTACTTCAAACATGCCGTTGGTTAAATTAAGCTATTGGGAATGCCTCATTCGTAGTGAAATTGATAACAATCTACACGCTACTACTCGTTCAATATGGGCCCGTTTATTTGAACCAAACATGAAATTGAATTGGCTAGATGTCGTCAGTGGAGATGGATATAGGCGAGAAAAAATCTTACGCCAATCATCAAGTGGCGTACCTAATGCTTTCTTCCTTGCTTTGGTGGTACGTAGATTAAATGATTGGGTGCCGCAAGTTCGCGTCGCTGCAAAGGAAATGCTTCCTTCATTGCTTAAGAATACAAAACCTGAATACGTTACTGAAGTATTGTGTATGCTTCTGATTGATTGGCATTCTTGGGGGAAAATCGAAGAAGCCGACAAGCAAATATTCTTAGATATGATTGCGACAAAAGAGATAGCCTTATTGCTTAAATCTCATCTGATGTCATCTACATCGGGACCAATGCCATCATTACTTTCGCAAATTGGTCGTACAGATATTCTCGATCACTATCTTAATGAGATTGCTAGTAATGCTGTTCAACCTTATGTTAGAGCCAAAGCTTATCGTAGTCTATTTGAAAGTCGTATGACGTGGATTAAGAGTCGAGAATGGCAATGGATTGATGAATACTACGGCGAACAAAAGTTAATACCAATTATTGCCGAAAGAAAAATCGACGTACAAACGCCTTTTCTTGAACTATTGAATAGATCAGCTGTTGACCGATCTCCTATTGTCAGACAAGTTTCAGCCGAATTTCTTATTAGAAATATTGAAAGTCTAGGTACCCACGCCAGAAATCTTGCAGAAAAATTTGCAGCCGATAAATCTGCTAACGTAGCAGAACAAGGTCGATTTGTATTGATAAAGTTAGATGAAAAGGCTTTAAATAGGTAGTGTGAAAACTACTTTACTAAACAAAAAAGGACATCTCTTAGCGTCCTTTTTCAAATCAAATGCTTAATAAAAATTACACGTCAACGCCAGCATCCTGACCTTTGTATTTTGCGGCAGCATAGTCCCAGCTTACTAGCTTGTCGATGATTGTATTTAAACGATCAAGATTTGATTGGCTCAGATTTGATATATACGCTTGCACTAACAAACAGCAGTACCGCCAGTACAGCGCCAAATATTTCCATGATAAACAGTGTCTGTTCCATCGGTGCGACCGAGCGCGGAAAGATATTGGCGATATCCACCACATACACCACAAAATACTCCACCGCGAGCAGTAGCAGTATCTTGCCACGCATCGTTTGACCATCCAGCCCTGCAAACAGTTGCCAGATGCTAAGCACACCAAGAGTGATTAAAAACACCGTAAATAACGTGATGACCATCGGTGGATAATCAGGAAATACTCGCGTCTTAGTCAAGACGCTAAGTATCATAAAGCACAGGTTCAGTACCGATAGTGTCAATGTAGCAAGTACTGCGCTGCGTGCCTTATTCACCCTAGCTCCCCGTGTGCATTTTATATTGGCGTCGCCCATATTATAGCGCCATCAAGACCGTTTTTATCAATCAAATACTTAAACGCTCAGAAGCATTCTCTAATGCTAATATCCTCACCTTCATACTTTACATCTGCGTAGACACAATCGATAAATTTATCCAAAATTAAAATACACAACATATCTACTTATCGGTTTGGCACACTGGTAACGTCTATTCAGTTCATCAAAACTTATCAGCCAAACCCCCATATAAACGCACTAATATTCACCCATAATAAGAGAAAAGCCTATGACAACCCTAAAAAATAAAGTCGCTATAGTAACTGGTTCATCAAAAGGAATCGGTGCTGAGATAGCCATACTACTAGCAGAAGCAGGTGCCAAAACGGTCATCAATTATGCCACCGATGACGCCGCCGCAAATGAAGTTGTGAATAAAATCAAAAAAGCAGGCGGAGAAGCGATCGCCATTCAAGCAGATGTTAGCGATACCCAGCAAGTTAAGGCAATGTTTGACACCACCATCAATACGTTTGGTAAGCCAGATATTTTGGTGAACAATGCAGGCATCATTATCTGCAAACCCATTGCAGAGACCACTGATGACGACTTTGACCGTATTTTTGATATCAATGTAAAAGGTACGTTCAATACATTGCGTGAAGCTGCGACTAAACTCAACGACGGGGGCCGTATCGTAAACCTTTCAAGCACGACCACACGCATGATGCTACCCACTTATGGCTCATATTGTGCGACTAAAGGTGCAGTAGAACAGCTGACCAGAATCTTTGCAAAAGAAGTTGGCGCACGCAAGATTACCGTCAATGCGGTATCTCCTGGCCCTACCGATACGGAGCTGTTCCATCAAGGGAAAACGGATGACACCGTAGAAAAGCTCGCCAGTATGTCAGCCTTTAACCGCATTGGTGAACCAGCTGACATCGCTCGTGTGGTGCTGTTCCTTGTCAGTGAAGAAGCGGCTTGGGTCACAGGGCAAAATATTGGTGCTAATGGCGGTGTGGCTTAACATTGTTTGCTTAACTGCAAACCAAAAAAAGGACGCCTCACGGCGTCCTTTTTTAAATCAGATGCTTGGTTAAAGATTACTCTTCAACGCCAGCGTCTTGACCTTTATATTTTGCGTTTGCGTAGTCCCAGTTCACAAGCTTGTCTAGGAACGTGTCAACATAATCAGGACGACGGTTACGGTAATCTACATAGTACGCATGTTCCCATACATCACAAGTCAATACCGCTACTTGGTCATGTGCCAATGGGGTATCAGCGTTAGCTGTTTTGGCGATCGACAATTTACCACCGACCTTGTCAGCGACTAGCCATGCCCAACCTGAACCAAACTGAGTCAATGCTGCATTTTTGAACTCTTCACGGAACTTGTCATAGCTACCGAAATCTTCTTCGATTTTGCCTTTTAGGTCGCCAGTAGGCTCGCCGCCGCCGTTGGTTGGCGTCATGCAGTTCCAATAGAACGTGTGGTTCCATACTTGGGCTGCTTGGTTGAACATGCCTTGCTTGCTTTCATCTTTAGCCGTCGCTTCGATGATCTCTGGCAAGGTTTTGTCTTCTAGACCAGAACCTGGTAATAGCTCATTTAACTTATTTACATAAGCAGCATGATGCTTGTCATGATGGTATTCTAGTGTCTCGGCACTGATATGTGGCTCTAGTGCGTCTTTTGCATATGGTAGATCTGGTAAAGTAATATTTGACATAGTTATTTTATCCTTGCTGTTTTTGACCGATCATTTTGTAGAAGCCAAATTCTACACTGTTCTTACCCTACAAAATAGCGGCCTAAAGTGGCTGAGTTTATTGTTTGAATTGAATGTTATCGCTTAATACATGTTATTGCTTAACACAGTATCACGTATTATGATGAAGCCAAAATTGATTGGGCTATTGCTTTTACCCTAACACCAAGTGGCTGGCTTTATACATGTTTATTAACTTAATATTCATAAGCCATAAGATATAATTCACTGTAGCTTGCGGGCTAGTATAGCAAACGTGACCGAGAGTATCAGTTACCAAATGTTATAGACCATGCTTACAAGCGCGCAGAAAACCATCCTTATCTACCTGACGGAATGATACCATGAGTACCCTTGAGACCCCGACACTCTCTAAAACTTTCTCTACCCAATCAGCCCCTGATCACCAATGGGTACTCGCCAGTAATAATAAAGGTAAACTGGCTGAGTTTCAAAGGTTGTTTGCCAAAGCAAATCTGCATGTGACGATTGTACCGCAAGGTGAGCTGGGTATCGAAGACGCTGTTGAGGATGGCTTAAGCTTTGTAGAAAACGCCATTATCAAAGCGCGCCATGCTAGCCGAATCAGCGGTCTACCTGCCATCGCCGATGACTCAGGACTGTGCGTGCCAGCACTAGGCAATGCCCCTGGTATCTACTCAGCACGCTATGCTGGTGAACACGGCAATGATAGTAAAAACAATGCCAAGCTCGTCGCTGACTTGCAGCCTATTCGTACTGAGCACGCTAACAAGCCTATTAAAGGCATGTTCGTTTGCGTTCTAGCCATGGTGCGCCACGCGGATGATTCGCTACCGATTATCGCCCAAGGTTTATGGCAGGGTGAGATTTTAGAAGCACCGCATGGTGAAGGCGGTTTTGGTTATGATCCGCTGTTTTGGTTACCTGAGTTGCAAGCTAGCGCAGCCAGTCTGAGCGCAACTGATAAGAATCGCATCAGTCACCGTGGGCAGGCCATTAAACAGTTATTGGCGCAGCTGTCGTTGTAAGATTTTTATGTTGGTTCTAATCAGTTCAAAGTAAAGTCAATACGTTTTTAACCACGTGCTACTGATATAAATTTTCCTCGCTTGCTGCTAAACAGAGGCTACGAAAAATTCATCTCAGTAGCATATTGTTAGTGTTCAAGTAACCTGCTTATATTTTGACTGTCTACAAGCGATTTATATGAAAATAAAGCTACTTTTTATCTGTTTCTGTTTTGAACCAATGGGTTTGAGCTGAGCATAGCAAACAGATAATTTTTACTTTAATAAGCAGATAGATTATACTGTTCTACTTTTAAAATTTTGTTGAAAGCCCTAATTTGGCTGTATAATTCACTAAAAAACGTTATTATGCGGCTTATTAACGGTTTATGATTGATATTTGATAGCGTCTATAACCTAGGCATTCTCAACCATTAGTACCAGTAGCGATTGCTTCTGGCACCGATAATGAGCGTGCGCGCTGTCATTATCCCCTATTTATTCCAGCGGCAAGCCGTCGTACATGCTCATATTTTGAGGCGCGGTTGTCTATTACCATTTAACTCCAAGTACTATCAAATCAAACGTACTATTTAATCCTAAAGGTGTAATGAACATGGCTACAGATTTACAAGTCACAACCAACAAGCTATCTAATAAAGAGACTCAGCTAACGGTTAAAGTACCTGTCGAAAAAATTCAAAACAAAGTTGAAGGCCGTATTCGCCAAGTGGCGAAAACTGCCAAAATCGACGGTTTCCGTAAAGGCAACGTCCCTATGTCACACATCCGCTCTCAGTACGGTGCTGGCATTCAACAAGAAGTCATCAACGACGTCATCCGTGATACGGTTTTTGAAGCGATCAAATCTGAAGACATCCGCGCGGTTGGCATGCCGAACATCGACGACGTAAAACTTGAAGACGATTTCTTAGTGTATCAAGCCACTGTTGAAATCTTCCCAGAAGTTGATGTACAAGGTATCGATGAGATCGAAGTTGAGCGTCACACTGCAAAAGTGAGTGAAGAAGACGTTGACACCATGATCGAAAACCTACAAAAACAACGTGAAGAGTTCGTTGAGAAAAAAGGCATGGCAGCGAAAGACAACCAAGTGACTTTTGACTTTGAAGGCTCTATCGACGGCGAAAAATTCGAAGGCGGCTCTGCTGAAGACTTCAAATTGGTGATCGGTAGCAACCAGATGATCCCAGGTTTTGAAGCGGGCATCAAAGGCATGAAAGCTGGCGAAGAAAAAGTTATCGACGTGACTTTCCCAGAAGATTACCAAGCTGAGAACCTAGCGGGTAAAGAAGCTCAGTTCAAAATCAACGTAAAATTGGTTGAAAAGTCTAAGCTACCTGAAATCAATGAAGAGTTCCTAGAGCTATTCGGCGTAAAAGAAGGCGGCGTAGAGAAGTTGAAAGAAGACGTACGCAAAAACATGGAACGCGAAATCAAAAACGCTGCGCGTAGCCAAGTTAAGCAAGCGACTTTTGACGCATTGTTAGAAAAGAACGAGTTTGACGTACCAAACGCGATGCTAGAGCAAGAAATCGAGCGTCAACGCAACATGATGATGCAACGTTTTTCTCAGCAGTTCGGTGCGAATGCTGATAGCTTCGATAAAGACATGCTGCCAAATGAGCTATTTGAAGAGCAAGCGCTACGTGCTGCCCGTCTTGGCATCATCGTTGCCCGTGTTATCGATACTAAAGGTCTAGAAGTAGATCAAGAGCGTGTTGAAACCTTCATCAAAGAAGCCGCTGAAAACTACGAAGATCCAGCGGAAGTAATCGAGTACTACACCAATGACAAGCAGCAGCGCGCTAACATTGAGTCTGTAGTATTAGAAGACCAAGTAGTAGATTATTTGATCAGCCAAGGCAAAGTAACTGACAAAGAAGTCAGCTACCAAGATTTGCTAGCGGCTCAGCAACAACAGCAGCAAGGCATGTAATTTAGCAGGATAGCACTTAGCCATTTGCTAGTTACTGGCATTCAATGCTAAGCGTTATCGCAACATGCTCTAATAAAATGCCCTAACGAATTTGTTAGGGCATTTTTATTGGGCGCTTATATACCTTTTTTATAAACAGTTTATGAGTGCTACCCTTGATAAACGCGTATCGACGCCTTATTAATAGAAAGTCACGCCTATTATTGATAGAAAAACATTTTGCACATGAAAAAGTTACTATTGCTCCAATAAAAAAGTTACCATTAGTGCAATTATTTTGAACAGCATCTAGAGCGTACCACTGTATCTAGTGAGTGTTATCCCTCAGCGGCAATACTTATAATGATAAACACCGAAAACAGCTTGGTCGTTCGTTTTTTTACCCTTATCTTATGTACGTATAAACAGGACATTTTTATGACAGATTATGATCGCATTACTGCCAATCCACATTTTGACATGCTAATGAGTGCGCACAATGAGGTGCAAAACACACAAGCGGCGCCCCAGAGCGCATTAGTCCCTATGGTTGTCGAACAATCATCGCGCGGCGAGCGCTCTTTTGATATTTTTTCACGCCTATTGCGTGAGCGTGTGATCTTTTTGACTGGTCAAGTTGAAGATCATATGGCCAATCTGATTGTCGCCCAGTTGTTATTCTTAGAAGCTGAAAACCCTGATAAAGATATCCATTTATATATCAACTCACCAGGCGGTTCAGTGAGTGCAGGCTTAGCCATTTTTGACACCATGAACTTCATCAAGCCTGAAGTCTCTACCATCTGTATGGGCGGTGCTTATAGCATGGGTTCATTCTTGTTGGCGGCTGGTCAAAAAGGCAAACGCTACTCACTTGCCAATGCTCGCGTCATGATTCACCAGCCATCTGGCGGTGCACAAGGTCAGGCGACAGACATCGAAATCAATGCGCGTGAAATCTTAAAAACGCGGGCGCGCTTAAACCAAATCTTAGCTGAGCGTACAGGTCAGCCAGTAGAAAAAATCGAAAAAGATGTTGAGCGCGATTTTTGGTTAGATGCGCAAGAAGCCAAAGAATATGGTTTGGTTGACGAAGTATTAGAGCGTCGTCCTGATTCTTTATAATACTGAGATAAACACCTTGCTAAACATCGAGTGCCTTGGTGTATAAGCGCTGGCATTCGTGTTAACCATTAGAATATTTATAAGCGTTAAATTTTAGGAGCGCCTTTTATGGCAGAAGATAATACCCCGCATTGCTCGTTTTGTGGCAAAGCCAAAAGCGATGTACAGCAGCTGATTGCCGCTGACGATGCCAATATCTGTAATGAATGTATTGAGCTGTGTACTGATTTGATCGCAGACAGTGCTGAAGACAACGATGACGATAGTGACATTGATACCTCTTGGGTGAATAAAAAACTACCAACGCCAAAAGAGCTGCGCGCCAAACTTGATGAGTACGTCATTGGTCAAGACGCTGCCAAAAAAGCGTTAGCTGTTGCCGTTTATAACCATTATAAACGTCTAAAAGTCAGCCAAACATTGGCTAGTGATAGCAAAAAAGCTAAGATCGGCGCTGATGATGCGATGGTCGAGTTGGCTAAGAGTAATATTTTGCTGATTGGCCCAACAGGTTCTGGTAAAACATTACTGGCGCAAACCCTAGCACGTCTGCTTGATGTACCATTTGCTATGGCCGATGCTACCACTTTAACCGAAGCAGGTTATGTTGGTGAAGACGTTGAAAACATCGTCCAAAAGCTACTGCAAGCCTCTGACTATGATGTGAGCAAGGCTGAGCAAGGCATCATCTATATTGATGAGATCGATAAAATCAGCAAAAAAGGCGACAACCCTTCTATCACGCGTGACGTGTCAGGCGAAGGTGTACAACAAGCCTTGCTAAAACTTATCGAAGGCACGGTTGCTGCCATCCCGCCGCATGGTGGTCGTAAGCATCCACAGCAAGAGCTGATCCAAGTTGATACCAGCAATATCTTAATCATCGTGGGCGGCGCGTTTGCAGGTCTTGATAAAGTGATTCAGCAACGTACTGAAAAAGGCGGTATCGGTTTTAACGCTGATGTCAGCTCAAAAGATGACAGTCGTCGTAGCTCAGATTTACTACAACAAGTTGAGCCAGAAGATTTGATTAAATTTGGTCTGATTCCTGAACTGATTGGTCGTTTGCCTGTACTTGCTGCACTGCAAGAGCTTGATGAAGAAGCCTTAGTACAGATTTTGACGGAACCTAAAAACGCCCTAGTCAAACAGTACAAGTACTTGTTTGATATGGAAGGCGCAGAAATCAGCTTCACCAAAGAAGCCCTTGATGCCATCGCCAAAAAAGCCATGGAGCGCAAAACAGGTGCCCGTGGACTGCGTTCTATCGTAGAAAACGCGTTACTTGAAACCATGTACGAACTACCATCGATGAAAGATGCCAAAACCGTAATGGTTGATGCCGATGTGATTAATGAAGGCAAAGTTCCTAAGATTGCTTAAGTTCATCTTTGCTATGAACTGACAAAAAGTCCAGCATGCATAAAACGAAGCTCCAAGTATTGGCCAGTTTCGTTTACCCAAGGACTGATTTCTGTACACTACAGGAATCAGTCTTTTTCATTTTAGTTGAATCCGCTTATTATTGTCATAGTGAATCTATACGTGCCTTTAGACGCGCAGGTGCGTTAGCGACTGCGCCCAGTAAAAATTATGGTTAGCCGTTGTTTAATCTCGACCGCCCAAATCGTCCACTCATACGAAAGCCATCTCTCATATTCATGCCCATCAAAATAATATTGATGGCACCAGCGAACAACTCAATGCCTTGTACGATATAGAACTTGGTATCAAAAGCGCTTATCGATGCCCATTGATTAAGAAATATGGCACACGGGATCAGAATAAGTATGCCATTAGCGGCAATAAAGGGCATTCTTGTCTTCTTTTGACGAACGAGCTTCCCGCTTCTAGATTTTGCTAAGGCGAAGCCACTGCCACCAGTTAATGCAACTGCAGGAATAAGAATAAATAAACCTGGCCATAAGATTAGGCTTTTTACGGTTGCTACAGACGCGACCGTACCAAAAAGCTCAACGAAGATCGTTGCTGTAAAAAAAGTAGCTATACAGAGGATCGCTATTTGGGCGGAAATTCTATGAAGGAGAGTTATCATGGTTTCTTCCAACGACATTAATTGGTAACATGTTGTCATTATGCGACTGACATTTAATATTGTCAACATGTTGTCAAATTACCTATAGGATTGTAGATGGAAAAATCTAACAAAGGCCCTATATTCACCGATATTGTTCTTGAAGTATTCAAGCTAGGCGGTTTTTTTGTCAGTGAAGGCGACCAGATGGGGGCTGAACATGGCATCACGAGTGCTCGATGGAAGGTCTTAGGCGCGCTGTCACTGGCAGGTGAACCGCAAACTGCGTCACAAATCGCCAGAAACATGGGGCTAACGCGACAGGCCGTGCAACGACTTGTTGATGTCATGCACAAGGATGAGCTCTTGTTATTCCATGACAACCCAGAGCATAAGAGAGCGAGATTAATCCGCTTATCGGAACGTGGAGAAATGATATATGCGCAGTTGTATGACAAACAATTGGCATGGGCAGTCAACGGCTCAACAGATATTTCTGAAGCAGAGCTTGAGACAACGCTATCCGTGCTTAAGCGAATTGCTGATACGATTGACCGCTAATAATTGAATAGCTGTCAAAAAGATACCATTCTTGGCAACTTTTGGGGTACGCGTTAAGTCCACAACTATTCGTCTAGCGCTGGCTTAAAAAGGCTAGTAATTGGTCATATAGTGTTGTTTGTGATTGATTTGAATACACTGCCTTGGGTGTGATTAAAAATGATTTGAACCCCAAATTTTGGATTTTTTTCATACCTGTTTATTGCCTAAACTATCTGTCTACAAGGCGCTAATTTTTCATAATGTAAGAAAAATTAGTAATATAGCATTGTAAAGATAACTGACTCTCCTTATCTCAAAATGACAGCAGCGTTTATCAATCGCAAGCAGACCTCATCACAAATCATGCTAATGTAGATAGTCTATTTCGACCTTTATTCTACTGCTGCATGCCAACGTCTATGGCACCTATGAATACCCACTCTTAATAATACAAAGGAATGTTTATTATGCTCCATACTCTCACCGCGGCGGCAACGTCATTGCGTCAGCGCCTGCCCTTTTATATACCCAACGATCGAGATAATAATATTGCGCCTTATTACCAAAACCATGTGGCCGCCATTACTGGCGCAGGTTCTGGTATGGGACGCGAGCTTGCGCTTCATTTAGCAAAAATGGGCTGTGATGTTGCCTTATCAGATATCAATGCAGAGCAGTTGGCACAAACCAAAGAGATGCTGATTGGTTATAATGTTAAGGTCACCACGACCGTGCTCGATGTATCAGACAATCAAGCTATGCAAGCATGGGCGGATAGCGTGATGAGCGATCATGGTAAAGTCAATTTCATCTTTAACAATGCAGGCGTGGCCTTCTCTTCGACAATAGAGGGCGCCAGTATTGAAGAGCTTGAATGGGTAATGGATATCAATTTTTGGGGCGTGGTTTATGGCACCAAAGCGTTTTTGCCGTTGATCAAAAATAGCGTCAAACAAAGCGAAGTGACGAGTGATAGTCAAGACGATCAACCCCGCCAGTTTAAAGAACATGGTCATGTTATTAATATATCCAGCCTGTTTGGTTTGACCGCTCAGCCTTCATATTCTGCTTATAATGCCAGTAAGTTTGCGGTACGCGGCTTCACAGAGAGCTTGCGTCAAGAGCTTAACATTCAGAAATGCGGTGTATCAACGACCTGTATCCATCCAGGCGGCATCAAAACCAATATTGCCAATAGCGCACGTGGCAATGATAGTACCAGTACAGTCGGTATGCCTACTGGTGACAAAGCTATTAGAAGCTTCAATAAACTGTTGAAGTTCGATGCCAGCGAAGCGGCTTGGGTTATTCTACATGCCGCAGCGACCAATCAGCAGCGTTGCTTAATTGGGAATGATGCCAAAATGGTTGATGCCATTCAGCGGGTATTCCCATCACATTATAGTGAAGTTATAAACGACATCACTCAGTTATCGCGCAAACTAAAGCCACGACGCAATAACAAGCGTAGTGATAAAACAAGTACCGCACCATAACTAACTGACGCTCCTTGAATAAAAAAGCCCTACTGTTTTTAACAGCAGGGCTTTTTTGTTGTATGGTCATGAATACAAATTTTTAACCGTTTTTAAGGCAGCTTCATATCACCAGAAACTAGCCAGCCTATGCGGCGCATGATGTAAGCGACCAAACCAGCAATCACCGCAGGCAATACAAACATCAAAAGAATAATCGCTGTCCATAATTGAGTCGTACTCATGATTTCTTGTGATGCTTCAATAACGCCAAACACACCAACTAAACCAGCGGTACCCATACCAGCCCCTGTCGCTGTACAAGCCAGCCCAAATCCGACAGTCGCGATAGGGCCAACGATCGCGCTCGCAATAACAGCAGGTAGTAGAACGATAGGCTTTTTTAGCACATTAGGGATTTGCAGCATGCTGGTACCCAAGCCTTGAGAGATGACGCCACTGAATCCATTATCCTTAAAACTGGCCACGGCAAAACCAATCATATGTGCCGCACAGCCAACAACTGCGGCACCGCCCGCCAAACCACCAAGGCCAATCGCAATACAAATAGCAGCGCTTGATGTTGGTAGCGTCAATAAGATACCAACGACGACTGCAATCACGATACCCATTAATAAAGGCTGTAGCTCAGTCGCCGCGTGAATCCCTTGCCCAATCGCATTAACTGCCGCAACGACAGGCGGATTGAGCAGCGCACAGACCAATAGCGCGATACCACACACTGCTAAGGGCACTAATAAAATATCGAGCTTAGTCTTGCCTGCGATCCACGTACCAGCGCGATAAGCGAATACAGACGTCAAATAAGCGCCGATTGGGTTGCCTGGCAGTGCTACAAAGGTCGCAGGGCCACCCTCTTGTAGCGTAAATAACGTCCCTGCCATCAATGCTTCAGAATGGGCACCCAACATACCTGCAACGAGACAACTGAGCATCACGAGTGTTGGCGCTTTTAAATAATAAGCGATACCCACCCCGATGCCTGCTCCCATTAATATCGAGGCAAGCTTCCCGACCGCGACCAATGCTGGCAAACCCAACCAGCCACCGATTTGTGAGATAATCAAGCCAGCAATTAGTGTGACAAATAGTCCTAACGCCATGCCCGTAAAGGCATCGATAAAGTATTTTTGAAAGAATGCTTTGATAACGCCTGCTTGCGGTGTTACTGAGTTAGATACGGTCATAACCATACTCTTAATAAACGTTTGATAGGATAAAACAATTAGAAAGCATTTGATAAAATCAAGAGATAAAAAAAGCGTCATGACGACGCTTTTTCAATAAATACAATTACTGTAAACAACTTAACTTAGCGACGCTGTTCAACGATAATAGAGTCAATACCATTGTTTTGTAAGCGCTGCTGTGCTGTTGTCACTGCCTGACGGTTATTTAACGGACGCGAGATTACCTGATAGATCGGTAGGCCATTGCCTGTCGTGTTTTTGACTACTCTGGCATCCACACCCGCCATCAATACTTGCGCGCGGCGACGATCTGCTTCGTCTGCATCGCCGAAGCTATTAATTTGCAAGATATAGGTCGAAGGCTTGGCTGGTTGCACACTTGCTGTACCAGCACCTGCATTGTTTGCACGATTGCTCGTATTATTACTACTGTTGCTATTGGTCGCTGGCGCCTCATCATAAGTCGCATCTTCTTCCACAATCACAATATCGTTGCTACCATTGCTGGTTGTCGCATTATTACTAGCACTTGGCTCAATGGTTGTACTTTCAGCGATACCAAAATTACCAGTATCCTCAGGCTGAGTCACTACAACATCTGGCTCAAAGGCACCCATATTATCTGATTGATTGGTATTCGTATCAGTGATCTCTTCATCAGGAATGGTGGCCATTTCTTGATTGGGTAAGATATCATAGAACTCATAATCGCTGTTATCAGTATCTGTATCAACGCGTGGCTGTACCTGCCTGTCAGGATCATTCTCAGCGCTGCCATCAGCAGGGCTAAAATTGAACAATGGTGAAAGGTAAATGAATACCCCGATCATTAATGTCAAAATCGCACCGACAAACATCCATAATAAGCCTGATACGCTACTTGATTTGCGCTTTTCTGTTGCGCCTTTAGGTTTTTTGGCTAGCATGGATCTGGTTCTCCCTACAGAATCTATCTATCATCAATTTATTGCTATCAGCTGTCTGTACTCATTCTATATGCTAGAAAACTACCGTATATCAGACAGCTACCACATGTTAGAAAGTTACTACATACTAGACGGCGCAGACAATCCTAACAGCCCTAAGCCATTGGCCAATACTTGTCTGACTGCCTTGGACAAACGCAAACGTGCCTGCATCAATGCCATCTCATCCGAGCTTGGTGTTTCACCTGACGTGAGACTCACAGGCAAAATGCGATTGGTGTCATACCAGCCATGGAATAAGGCAGCAAGCTCTTTTAGATAGTTGGTCAAGACATGTGGCTCATAGCCCGTCGCGGCGCGTAATAACGTTGCTGGATAGCCTGCTAATAGTTTAATCAACTCGTCTTCATTGGGCGCGGTCAGCAAGTCCTGATGTGCCAAACCAATAGCATCATCTACTGCCAAATCGTAGGTTGCCAGTTTTTCTAATACACGGCAAACGCGTGCATGCGCATACTGGATATAATAGACTTGGTTGTCTTTGCTTTGTGATTTGGCAAGCTCTAAATCAAAATCAATATGCACTTCAGGCTTACGCGCTACATAGTAAAAACGCGCCGCATCATTGCCGACTTCTGCGCGCAGATCACGCAGGGTAACAAATTGACCCGAGCGCGATGACATTTGTACTTTTTCACTGCCACGCCACAACGCCACAAACTGTACCAGCACCACGTCTAAACGATCGGCATCGATGCCTAAAGCCAATAGAGCCGCTTTTACGCGCGGGACATAACCATGGTGATCAGCGCCCCAAACGTTAATCACCTTATCAAAACCGCGATCGAACTTGTTTTTGTGATAAGCAATATCCGAGGCAAAATACGTTGATTGACCATTAGCACGGCGCACGACACGGTCTTTTTCATCGCCAAAATCGGTCGATTTAAACCAGATATTGCCGTCTTTTTCGTATAGATAGCCTTTTTCGTCTAAAACTTGCAGTACTGGCTCAATCTCGCTATCGATAGATCGTTCGCTGAACCAGCACTCATAGCTCACACCAAAGTCATTTAAATCATCTTTAATATCAGCCAAAATACTGCTCAATGCCGCATTTAAAAACAACTCGTAGCTGTCACCAAGCAAGGCTTTGCTATTAGCAATCAAACCATCAATGTGCGCTTCTTTATCACCTGAAACTAGGATTTTTTCGCCTTCAGCATTAATCTCAAACTGAGCATCTTCTGGCGCATCTTTAGCAACATCTGCAAAACCATGGACGTAGCTGTCGCCATGTTGCGTTTTGAGTGTCTGGGCGATATCACTAACATAATCACCTTGATAGCCATTGACTGGGAACGTGATTTGCTCGCCATTTAACTCTAGATAACGCAGATAGGTACTGGTCGCCAAGATGTCCATTTGACGACCCGCGTCATTGACATAATACTCACGCGTGACATCGTAGCCGATGGCTTCTAGTAGGTTTGAGACACTCATGCCAAACGCAGCACCGCGACCGTGGCCGACGTGCAGACTTGAGGTTGGGTTAGCAGAGACAAACTCAACTTGTACCTTTTGACCGTCGAACTGATTACTCAGACCAAAACGTTCCTGTAAGGTAAAGATATCGTCCAATACCGAAAACTTGGCTTCCGAGTTTAAAAATACGTTAATAAAGCCAGGCCCTGCGATTTCTACTTGGCGAATGTCTTGGTTCTCAGGCAGTGCGCTCACAATTTTTTCGGCAAGTTGGCGCGGATTGGCCTTGGCCGCTTTGGCCGCCGTCAGTGCAATATTGCTGGCAAAATCACCATGGCTCAAATCTTTGGTACGCGTGATTTGGCTGTTGTTTTGCCAATCATTGGGTAGCGTGCCATCGGCTTGTAAGGTTTGAATGGCATCATGAAATAGCGATGCAAGTGTATCAATTTGGGTTTGTGACATAGGGTTTTAAACTCAGTTAAATAAACAACAAAAACAGGGTAAAAATGTGGCGAATGCGAGCAATCGATAATTGCTTATTATAATAGCGACCGACATTGCAGGGGACAAAAAATATAAAAATAAATAACCTGTAAATATAGCAATCTTTGCGCGTCATTGCATCATTTGCGCCAAAATTAGCACTAAAATCTTACTCTTATGACAAATAGCCTTAATAACTTATCAAGTGATCTCGATGGTTTGGGCTTTTTATTATGCAAAATTCAATAATGTCTTTTCTACGGCTTCTTATGACAAGTCACTATTCAATCATTGGCTGAGCCAATGGTAACGTTCCTGCTTGTCGATACTGAGCAGTCGTTTATACCCACTCGCTTCCGCGGTATAATGGTAGTTTGTATGGCTCTTCTAAACGATATCAGTTATAGGAGATGCATTACTACTTTTTTATAGGATCATGTCATGTTTGCTATTGCTGCCAGTACCGTCACCAGTTGGGGACTGTACGTCTTATTACCAATATTCATCGCTTTTTTGTTCTTTATCATGTGGGATATCTCTAAAACCTCTGAGGCTGGTCGCGCTGGTACTTTTTGGATATTTGTTGCCTTAGGCGCAGGCTCTGTCGGTTTTATCCTCAAGATCATAATGGAAGTGGCTTTCAAAAGGTGGCTGATATAACCTATCTTTTTTATTTCATCCTGTCAGCGTAGCATAGCAACGTAATTGCTTGTTCCTGTCTCATTTGACAGCGTCGTATCCGCTTACGTCAAAGCGGACTTTATTGAGTGCTATTTGCCTTGTTTGTGATCTCGCTTACATAGGTTGGCAGCGCCCATGCCCCGCCAGCAAAACCGCGGCACATTCCCGTACTCGCCTCTTCGCTTTTAGCAAATGTTTGGCCGTTCCAAGTCCATATACGGCGGTTCCAGCAATCACCGATACCTCTGTCTTTATGAGTGGCCCAAATCTCGCCATCAGAATACTCATTGCCAGACGTCGTGATCAGTTGTGGCTGACTTGGCTTTTCATGATTAATCAGCCAATACCCTGACCCTTCATTATAAGCGCCCTGCCAGCACACATGGCTTGCAAGCGTGTGCTTGGCGTCTACAGGTGTAAACGTCCAATCCAGTCTATCAGCGCCATACTCTTGCATTCGTTGGTTTGCTTCGGTCTTTGGATTGATGAGTTCACAGTCTCCCATATCATCTTCAGAGCCTATGAGCTGCTCGTCATCAATATTCACCCATTTTTCAATATTTTTTCTAAAGTAAATAGATTTTGCAGGGTCCAGCTGTTTGTGATTGTCTTCCGAATAACTATCAGCTTTTTTGATAACTGGTACGGGTTTAGCAGATTTGGGCGTTTGTCGATTTGGACTGTTCTTACTGACCAAGGCGATTGGTGTGCCTACTCTTCCTTGCACTTCATCTAATTTGAGCAGCACGGCGCTCATACCCTTATCACTGATAAACCAGCTTTTACCGCCTTCTTTGATCTCTATTTTTGTGTTTAAACGCGCATGATTGAGAAGGTAGGTGAGTTGCTGGTGGGTTAAGTCATAGGTGTAGCCATCGTCATCTGAGGTTAAGTTGCCAAAGTTTTTACCATTTAGCCACAGCTCAACGTCAGTAAAACCTTGCTCTGAGGACTCCGATAAAAACTGAACCTGCGCCATTGGCAAAGCGACTTTTGGCAATGCTGTGAGCAATATCGAGGCAGGCATATCTAATTGACTCTCCTCTGCATAACCTGCTGCGCGGCAAGTTGATGTATTATCACACACCACTTGCCAATCATCCTGTACAAAACCCCACCCCTCAAATGGCGTGCCATAGGCAGCATAAGCTGATATGGACATTAATGACAGAGTACCCATCATAGCACTGAGTAACATCGTTAGTTTTTTCACTGTCCATTCTCCTTATGGTAGGTAGGTAGGTAAGTACGTACTATTTTTTTGCAATCAAGGTTGCACGCATCGGCGCAGGATAGCCTTCAATGGTCTTAGTTGCGTCATTGGGATCTAAAAAATCCGCCAACGAATGATAGGTCATCCATTCGGTTTGACGCTGCTCTTTCACAGACGTCACAGCCACATCGACGCAGCGCACATCTGAGAATCCAACCTTTTCTAACCAACCGATTAACGCGGCAACTGACGGTAAAAAATAGACGTTATTCATCTGAGCGTAACGATCGTGTGGCACCAGTACGGTATTGGCATCACCTTCCACCACCAAGGTCTCAAGTACCAGCTCACCGCCTTTGACGAGTTGACCTCTGAGCTGCTGCAAATGCTCAAACGGCGACTGACGATGATAGAGCACGCCCATACTAAACACGGTATCAAACAACTGGCTGTGCTCAGGTAACGCTTCTAGCGGTACGGGAATATAATGGGTACGGTAACGACCCGTCTCATGAGCATCCGCGCTACCGATAAAATGCCGAATCGCCATGAACTGATGATAAAACAGGCATGACGGATCAATAATGATGACCGTGTCCGCGCCAGCCCCTGCCATGCGCCAGCCGTGATAACCAGAGCCGCCACCGACGTCCAATACACGCCGACCATCTAGCCTACCTAAATGCGGCGCGACCCGTTGCCATTTCCAATCACTGTGCCACTCAGTATCAATCTTAATACCTGATTCATCATCGCCGATTTGACCGCCAATCTGAAATGGCCCTTTACGCCACGGCATCAACTGCTTTAATAACGCTGTTGTTTGTTTGTACTGAGACTGATTCAGACTCGCATCAATCGTCAGTACATCACTATTTAAATCGACATGATTGACCGTCAAATTTGGCAATCGCGCCACAGACGCTTGATAAGCAGGCGCATGGGCGTAATTGGCCTTGTCCTTAATATCATTTAACCATGTTGGCAGTCGCGTCAGCCATTCATAAGCACTTGGCTGCTGCTGAGCTAATTCGAGCAAGGTTAAATACAGTTCGCGTTCGGCGTGAGTGATCGTGTCGTTGAGCATAAAAGCAGGTTACCGTATTGATGAAGGGACAACTGTGTTAAAAGTAAGGATTATTTAAACGCTACAATAGACACAAAGTTTAAAAACTGAAACCAAGTCAAATGACGCGCAAAGCCTACTTGATCTAAGCGTGCATGATGCTCATCTAACGTATCGGTAATCAGCACGTTCTCTAACGCATTACGTTTACCACTAATTTCCATCTCGGTATAGCCATTGGCACGTTTAAAGTCATAATAACGCTCAACCAACCACGCATCATATTGCTCATCAAAGGCATGGGTTTTTTCGGTCAATACCAATATGCCGCCTTCGCTCAGCGCCGCATAAATCTTCTCTAATACCGCAACTCTATCGGCTGCTGGCAAAAACTGTAGCGTTAAATTTAAAATCACCATATCGCACAGCTCAAGCTCAACGTCGCGAATATCTGCGGTGATGACTTCGATATCATGCTCAGGATAATTATCACTCAACAGCGTCGTGGCTTCGGTTGTCATGGCAGGTGAGATATCAATGGCTTTAATCTGCAAATCTTGCGGGTCAAACTCGCCCGCCAGCGTCATGCTCGCGGCACCCAATGAACAGCCCAAATCATAAACGCGGCTGACACGTTGACCACTACCGCTTTGCTGACGATACTTGCAGTGACGACGAGCAAATATGGGTAGCATGGCCAATACCTGACCGTAACCTGGGACACTACGGCGAATCATATCAGGAAAACAGGCCACCACTTGCTCATCAAAAGAAAAGCGTGCTGCTTTGTCCAGTGGCGTGGTAAATAGAATGTCGTGTTTAGTAGGATCAGGTTGGCTCATGGGGCGACTCGTTTTTGATAATAGAACTTACATTGGAATATAATGATGCGTTTTGCCAAACTCGTTCATTAAGCGTAGGCACAGGTAGCAAAAGCCCATTATAACATTACTGTTTGTTACTTATCGCGGCTAGATGCCCTGCTAAGCTAAATACGTATCGCTGAATGATTAACATTTGGCCCATACTTATAAAAATAAGGAAAAATTATGCAAACCATCGTATTAGGCGGCGGCTGCTTTTGGTGCACCGAGTCAGTATTTTTATCGATAAAAGGCGTACAGTCTGTCGTATCCGGCTATATGGGCGGCGATGCTGTCTCTGCCAATTACAAAGACGTCTGTAGTGGTAACACCGGACACGTCGAAGTCATCAAAGTTGAGTTTGATGAGTCCGTCGTGCCATTAGAAGTGATCCTTGATGTATTCTTTGCGACTCATGATCCCACTACGATGGATCGTCAAGGCAATGACGTTGGCAGCCAATATCGCAGTGTGGTGTTTTATACAGACGAAGATCAAAGGCCAACGGTTGACCGTACCATTAATAAACTGCGTGATATGGGTCTTAATATCGTTACAGAAATTCATCCTGCGATGGATTTCTTTAAAGCAGAAGACGAACATCAAGACTTCTTTAACAGAAACCCAGGCCAAGCGTATTGCAATTTTGCGATACCGCCAAAGCTTGCCAAACTGCGTAAAGAATTTAGTCAGTATATGACCAGCTAAATGATTGATTAAAAATCATGCTCGATACTAGCCAAACGCTTAGACAATAGGCGTTTGGTTTTTTATTGGGTTCAACATTATGTAAGGGGTTATAGGCAGATCAATATGAAAAATGGTCAACGAGACTGAGATAATTTTTTTGCTTGCTGTGCCTACGCCGACAGAGGCTACAAAAAATTTATCTCAGTCTCACATTATAATATCGTTTATCCATTTTATTTGGTATCAACTATATGGGCGTGAATTTCAAATAAGAAAATCACCCACAATTTTGATGCCTACAAATAGAGGTCTATATTATGACTCCTGAATTTTGGCAAAATCGCTGGCAAGAAAAACGTATCGGCTTCAATCAATTAGAAGCAAATCCGTTATTAATCAAATATTGGTCAAAGCTAAACTTGCCAGCTGGTAGCCGTATCTTTGTACCTCTATGTGGCAAATCAATCGATATGGTTTGGTTAGCAGCGCAAGGTTATGACGTAGTCGGTGTTGAATTGGTGGAATCCGCTGTACAAGCGTTTTTTAATGAGCAAAACATTGAGCCTACCGTATTTCAGCATGCAGAAAATCCAGCTATTATCTGCTATCAAGGAAAGCTTCTAGGTCAAAAAGTAGAGCTGTGGGTCGCTGATATTTTTGCACTGACAACTGAAGATATCGGAAATGTTGACGCCATTTATGACAAAGCCGCGTTAATCGCTCTGCCAGCTGATATGCGTTTCGACTATAGCGAGCAAATACGTACAATGAGCGACAATGCGCCACAATTTTTAATCACACTTGATTACGATCAAGATAAAAAGAATGGACCACCATTTTCAGTGCGTGGCGAGCAGGTGCAGCAATATTATAGCAGTCATTATCACATTGCTGAGCTGGCATCAGAGCCTACCTCTATCGGATCAGCGCCTGATTTGGAGGTTACCGAGCATGTTTGGTTGTTAGATAAGCTGCTAACAGATAAATAATTTATTATCGAAGACTTTAAAATTCCGATATTTATTCCATTTTTTTAAAAACTTCTCTTAATATCACGCTAACGTCAGCTTATAGTAACTGAGTGCTGCGATACCTTTTCTTTATTATTAAGATTGGTTACTCTAAGTCCATACTGCCTTTAGTCACTTTTATCTTCATTCACGATTTCGATGCTTATAGGATATTTTCATGCGTTTGACTCCCCTTTCTACTTTATCGCTGCTCAGTATGGCCGTTGGCATCAGTCTTGCCAGTACCGCTCAAGCGGCTCGTCCCGAAGCACCCAACTTATCAAACAGCGAATTCCAACAATGTTTGGATGGTCTAAAAAACTCAAGCAAATTCAGCGGTGTCGATAGTTTCACGTTCAACAACTATCGCCCTACTCAGCCTGATCCTAGTGTGATTCAATCACTAAACTACCAACCTGAGTTTCAAAAAGACGTTTGGGATTATTTATCAGCGCTGGTAGATAAAGAGCGTGTCGAAGATGGTATCCGAGCGAAGCGTCAATGGCGCGATACACTCCGCCAAATCGAATCGCGTTACGGGGTGAAAGCTGAGCATGTATTAGGTGTGTGGGGTGTCGAATCTAACTTTGGGCAGACCTTGGGCAAAAAACCTTTATTTGAGTCTTTAGCGACGCTATCTTGCTTTGATCGTCGTCAAAGCTATTTTCAAGGGGAATACGCCAACGCCCTAAAAATCGTACAGAACGGGGATATTGCACCAAGCGATATGACAGGCTCATGGGCAGGCGCCTTTGGGCAAACGCAATTTATGCCAAGCACCTTTTTAGAATTGGCCGTTGATTTTGATGGTGATGGTCGTCGTGATTTGGTCAATAGCGTCCCCGATGCACTGGCTTCTACCGCCAACTTCCTAGACAAACGTGGCTATCGTACGGGCGAGCCTTGGGGTTATGAAGTCAAGTTACCTAACGGCTTTTGGGCGGCTTCTAACCGCAAAGACAAAAAATCTATCAGCCACTGGCGCAACCAAGGCATCACGCTTGCCAATGGTAGTCCACTGCCTTCTGACTTGAGTAGCGCAGGCCTACTATTACCAGCTGGTGTGGAAGGTCCTGCATTTTTGGTTGGTAAAAACTTTGATACGTTTTACTCATACAATGCGTCAGAAAACTACGCATTGGCAATTGCCCATTTATCAGATTTAATCACGCGCGAAGACAGCAGCAAAACTGACTTTGTAACGGCATGGCCGACAGATGATCCGGGTATTAGCCGCCAGCAAGCCAAGGACATTCAGCAAGCATTAATCAATGCCGGTTACGATATTGGCGGTGTTGACGGTATCATCGGAGATGGGACGCGCACAGCGATTCAACAATACCAGTCTAGTCGTGGCATATTCCCAGCCGATGGCCGTGCTGGTCAAAAGTTCTATCGTGCGATTGTTGGCAATACTGCACCTAGTGGCGCGCCATCTACCAATCAATACGGTAATCAATATGGTCAACCATCAAACAGCCAGCCATTACGAC
Organism: Psychrobacter sp. JB385; assembly: GCF_900163785.1. Taxonomy (GTDB): domain Bacteria; phylum Pseudomonadota; class Gammaproteobacteria; order Pseudomonadales; family Moraxellaceae; genus Psychrobacter. Next base: position 16,950 of record NZ_FUKN01000008.1, on the reverse strand, counting down.
CTGCATCTGCTGATCGCATGGGACAATTGATTCAACAGCAAACAACCCCTTCTAACACTTACTCAGCGCAGCCATCGGCTAGGCCAGCAAGCTCTGGTAACGTACGTTATCGCCGTGTCACTGATGCCAGTGGTGCTGTGAAGCTGGTCCGTGTGGATGAAGGTTTATAGTATTTATTAAACCATTCAATAGATAAAAAAAGCCACGCTTCTATTAGCGTGGCCTTTTTATTGTCTTCAATTAACGATTTAGCGATGTGCAGCTTAATATTAAATAGCAATTAGCAAAAAGAACTTAGACAATTGGTGGTGGGTTTGGTTTGCCATTGTCGCCATTCCAATTCTCACGTGCCTTTTCGTCCAAATCGGCTGGCGTTTTTGGTTCCCACTTACCGTTTTCTTTCCAAGTGGCGTCGCCCCAATCTTCGTCTTCTTCTCTATTGTCTAGCTCTTTGTAGACTTGGCTTGGGTCAATACCGCGACGCTTCATATCCGCTACTTGCTCTTCTAACGTATGAAACTTCTCAGCATCATGCATGGACTTTTCTAAGCCATCCAATTCTCTTAATAATTCATCATTTTTAGAGTTACTCATGGTGCGCGCTCCTTAACTAGTCCGTATTATTTGATGCATTTATAATTTTGTTGTAAGTAATAAGACAAAAATCTTATAGATCTTATTATCCTCAGTCTCAAGCCATTTCACAACCGTTAGCGCGTATGCTTTGTATTACAAAACGTAGTCTTGGCTATACTTACATTAATAGTACGCTAAGCCTCTTTTTTATAAAGACGTCTTGATACTGTCAAAGGCGAATACAGTGCACTAGTAATCTCACTCTTCGGTATTTAACAAACTTTTTGCATAAAACGTCAATTTCCAAAGCTCTTGTGACACTCGATTGCCATAAGTGGTGAGTTGTATCCAATTTGCACTGACCAATTGTCGCTGTAATTTATTAAAATCATCTTGAGAAATTTGGCAACGTGAGACCGCGTGGACATTTGGCATATCTTGTTTGATATCTTGTTCCGCTTTAGTTGCTATCAAACGATTGATAAAATTTTGTAAGCCATAGCTGGAAAAAGTCGTCGGTATTCTCACTAACACCGCCAATACTTCCTGCCAAGTTAATGTCATGCTTCTGGTAACATCTGTTAAATTACCGCCCTCATACGCTTGGGCACTGTAGTAAATATCAAAAGATTCTTGCAACGCAATTGGTTTGCTAACCCTATCAGTCATGGCGTCATTATCGAGATACTCTTCTTTTTTAGTCGCTTTACTATTAGAAAGGAGATCAGAGAACCTTTCAGACACCGACTGTTTGCTAAACTCAATCAGTTCTTCATCGCCTCTTGCCCAGCCCCCCACCACTTTGTGATGACTCAGCGTATTATAATAAGCCTGCACGATTAGGTGATCGATGTCTTCTTCTGTGTCGTAATAATACAGCTGATTGTCCTGCCTCACGACTAACTTGATGAATTCTTGCAATTGACGACTGATATTCGCATCCTGACGATGATTTTTGATCAGTATGATTAACGGTTTGGTTTTGGCTTTGGCATTCAAATAGCTCAAATGCATTTGGCTAACACCCGTTTTTTGTACGGTACCGTAGCTGTCTCCAATGAGCATCAATGCATAATCACAAGAATCGATGCATTGCCGCCCATACAATGATGCTTTGGCCAGCTTACTGGACACATCATACGTCAAAAATGCGCGGGTCTGAAAAAATATGGCTAGTCGGTCCAAGGCCAGTAATTGATCATTGTCAGCGCATATAACATGGATATGGTAGCGGCGGTTTGGCACAATTACCTCTAGGCTTAGGTCGTGACACAATAGAATATGATATAAGACAAAGCACAAATATCTTGTTTTTCACAGCCTAGCATATTCTGGCAAAGGTGAGCTCAACTTATTTCGATTAAATCCATACCAAAACTTAGGCACCTATTCAAACAAAAATAATAGCAACTATTTAGTATAGTATTGCAATATTGTCTCTTCACCAAGCAGGCGCTGTATCAAAACATTGAGTTTATCATCATATCTTGTGGCATAAAAAGTTAATGGATGCTTAATATCGACATTTGTTTTTTTATTGATATCTAAATCACTGTCTTCTGGTTCATTATGAGCACATGCAGATAGATGGTTCATAACCAGCAGCTGCTTAACCCGCTCAGCAATGGCCTGTCCAGAATCTACAACTTGCATAGCCAGATGCTGCCTTGCAATCTCATCCAACAAAAACGGTTTAAAAAAGGGATAATGGGTACAGCCTAATACCAATTGATCAACGCCATCATTGGCAAAGACTCGTAATTGCTGACGCAAGCGCTCAGCTGTCACATCCTGCTCTGGCATTCCCGCCTCTACCCACGGCACCAGCTGCGGATCAAAATACTTTACAACTTCTGCATGGTTGGGTTTTGCAATCTTATCAATGACATCATTGAGCAGCGACCCGTTCAAGGTGGCTTTAGTCGCCAATACGGCTACAAGACCACTTTTACTTGCCAATACCGCAGGTTTTAAGGCTGGCACTAAGCCGACAATCAATAGTTGCGGATAACAGCGTCGGGCTTTTTCTAATGCATAGGCTGAGGCACTATTGCACGCCATGACGATAAGCTTACAGCCTTGCTGATATAACCATTCTACTGCGGTCAGGGTCAAAGCTTCTATATCTTCGCTATCGCGATTGCCATAAGGCACATTTAATGTATCAGCATAGTATACGTAACGCTCAGCAGGCAATTGCTGCGCTAAATGCAGATAAACTGATAAGCCTCCAATACCAGAATCAAACACGCCAATAGGAGCTTTACAGGCGTTGTAGTTTGATTCTGGCGGAGTTAATACGCTCTTTATGCCCAATTCATTAACTTTTACGGACGTACTATCTGTGAAAGTATCTGTCCGTACTTTCACAACATTGATAGAAGGATTGTCGGTGATACCCATTATAAGTTTATTGTCATTTTTATACACACGTCATCTTCATGCTGTTTGTCCAATTCATGCTAGTTTTCCAATTTCATAATATGCTTCCCAATAGTAATCATCCAAATAGAAGCGCGGATAAAGACATTGTCTGATGCATAAAATTATAATAGCTAATAGGGGGATTGCAATGAGTAAATTGCTGTGACAAGGTTACTTTTACCAAACTCATATCAATGATATTTAATCAGCTGGCATCGAAATCTGATAAGACTTGGCGCCACTCTGTAAGGTGAGTATTGTTTCGCCATTCGATTCTGTTAATTTGCCAATCTCAGTCAAATGATAAAAAGTATGACGAGCAATAAGCGCCCTTAAACCATTTCTCACAGTCATATAGGGTCTTACAGATACACCGCTTACTTGCTCTTGCTTGTTTTCAGAACTCACATCTGCGCTATGATTCAGGGTAGGATGATACGCTTGTAATGTGATAGGATGCTCATCATCTAAGCGTACCACATCCCCTGTCGTCGTCGTAAACTCCAGCCAACTTTCGCCGTCTTCTTTGACAATACCCACATCAGTGATGAATAACGGTGCATCTTCCACTTGAATACGAAGTTTTTGTACAGGCGTCTTTAAGAAATACTCAGTACTACCCTTATTGTCTTCTTTCCATAAAATGGAGGCAAATAAGCTAACCAATGACTCTCTGGTCACTTTCTCACCTTCATGCCACCACTCTCCATTAGATTTTATCACTAAATCCATGTCGGCCACACTTTTGGGATGCCAGTTTTCTAATGGTGGTATGTCGCGTCCCTCACGTACTCCAGCTGTATCCTTTATATATTGACTGAGCGCATCAATATTATTTAAGTGGGAAGTCTTATTACTCATGGCGTCAGTGATGTTTTCGTTATTTCCCATAGCGTTATTTGCATTGTCGTTCATCATGTATTCCTTTACTGAGTAGTCAAAGTTTGGCAAATCTATTACTACTATAAATTTTAGTTTCGGGTATGATTGGCTTTTATCATTTTAATACCTTTATTACTTCGCGTTTACCTTAACACCGTTACTCATAAATGCGTGTCGTGTTTGTGGGATTTTTCTTTTATAATGAGTAACGGTTTTTTATTGCCCTGATAAAGTAAAATTTCATATTGATGGCACATTTTACGTTATGTATTGATATCCTTAGATAAACTGCTTTGATAGAAATAAGTCGATCAATATTATCAAAACAGTTTTTATTGGGCAGCCATATGTCTGAGTAAAGTTAGCGCCGCAAGTCGATTATTCAAGTGTTAAGCTAATGATGCCCTGAGATAAGCCACTAAAAGTTTAGGAGTAGGTATGCAAGAGCAAGACAATCAAAAGCCAGTCATTGATGGTGACACTGTGAATACTGACACAACAGTAGCGACAGAGACGGCAAATTTGAACAAAGCAGAGCAGACAGAAGCAGCACCGGTTGCCGTAGAGCCTGTTGTAGCTGAGCCTGAAGTCGAACGTGAGTCGATGGAATTTGACGTTATCATCGTTGGCGGTGGACCTGCTGGTCTTTCTACTGCTATCCGCCTGCGTCAGCTTGCTATTGAAGCGGGCAACGATGAGTTTATGGTTTGTGTGGTTGAAAAAGGTTCTGAATTTGGTGCCCATACTCTATCGGGCGCAGTCATTGAACCACGTGCGTTGAATGAGCTGATACCAGATTGGAAAGAAAAAGGCGCACCGCTAAACGTACCTGCAACCGAAGATCGCTTTTACTACCTAAACTCAGCCACACGCTCCACCAAAGTCCCAGATGCTTTAATTCCAGCGCCGATGCATAATAATGGCAACTATATTGTCTCGCTTGGCAATGTGGTTCGCTGGTTGGCAGTACAAGCAGAAGAGCTTGAAGTCATGATGTTCCCAGGTTTTGCTGCGGACGACATTTTATACAACGATGACGGCTCAGTTCGCGGTATTCTAACAGGTGATTTGGGTGTTGCTGCCAATGGTGAAGCCAAGCCAAGTTTTGAGCCAGGTTACGAACTGCTTGCCAAATATACGGTCTTCGCTGAAGGCAGTCGTGGTCATCTAGGCAAGCGCTTGATTAGTCGTTTCAGTCTTGATAAAGACTCAGACCCTCAGCATTATGGTATCGGCTTAAAAGAGCTGTGGGAAGTTACGCCAGAAAAACATGAGCAAGGCGTGGTCATGCATGGTCTTGGCTGGCCGTTGACCGAGACTGGTTCTACCGGCGGCTGGTGGTTATACTTCGACGAAAACAACCAAGTCAGTTTTGGACTTGTCGCTGACTTGTCTTACCACAACCCCTACATGTCTCCGTTTGATGAGCTACAGCGTTTAAAAACCCACCCTGTCATCAAAAATGTATTAGAAGGTGGTAAACGTATTTCCTATGGCGCGCGTGCTTTGACCAAAGGTGGACTGAACTCTTTACCAAAATTCACCTTCCCAGGTGGTGTATTAGTGGGTGACGATGCTGGATTCCTAAACCCTGCCAAAATTAAAGGCACCCATACTTCTATGAAGTCAGGTATGCTCGCAGCCGAAGCAATTTTTGAAGCCACACAAGCTGGGCGTCAACACGATGAAGTCGTCGCTTATAGCACCATGTATAAAGAATCATGGCTCTATCAAGACAACTACGAATCGCGTAACTTTTCGCCTGCGATGCACCGTATGGGTCAATTTATGGGCGGCGCATTTATTTTCCTCGAGCACAACATCTTAAAAGGTAAAATGCCATTTACCATACATGACAATCTGCCAGATTATGACCAGCTAGAGCGTGCCAATCATGCCTACAAGCCGACCTATCTGAAGCCTGATGGCAAATTGGTGTTTGATAAATTGTCATCCGTTTTTATCTCTAATACCAACCATGCTGAAGATCAGCCGACGCATTTGAAATTGACCGACCCTACGGTTCCTATTTCGATCAATTTGCCTTTGTATGCTGAACCTGCGCGTTTATATTGCCCAGCAGGGGTGTATGAAGTGGTAAAAGATGCCGAAGGTGCCAAGTTTGTTATCAATGCCCAAAACTGTGTGCATTGCAAAACCTGTGATATCAAAGACCCATCGCAGAATATCACTTGGGTCACGCCAGAAGGCGGCGGCGGCCCCAATTATCCCAACATGTAAACCATCGTTGTAGGGACTTCATTTTTAATCAATAACACGCACAAAAAAACCGCCTTTCTAAAGGCGGTTTTTTCGTTTATCTCACTTACCTATCGTCCATTCAATCTAAAAATCATGCCTATTGTAGGTCATCAGTCTATGTTGAAATGGCTATGTCAAATCGTCTTAATCAATCTGTCCAAGCATCGCGATTGGCTTCATCTTTTAGCTTCACAAAATTATTTGGATCAAATTTGATTTGATCGCCTGTTTTGCCTTCTTTGACTTGACGTTCATAATCACGTAAGACTCTTAGTGCCACGGGAGACAACATCAAGATAGCAAATAGGTTGACCAATGCCATAAGACCCATTGATAAATCAGCAAAGTTCCAAATTGCTGGTAAGCTAGCGATAGCTCCCACAAACACCATGGCGAGTACCATAAAGCGGAATATCATGATCATGACTTTGGCGTTTTTGGCACCAGAGATAAACTCAAGATTCGACTCGCCATAACTGTAATTGGCAATAATAGACGTAAATGAGAAGAAGAAAATGGCTATAGCAACAAATGTCACGCCCAAATCACCAACATATTGCGATAAGGCTAACTGAGTTAACTGAATGCCTTCCTGTTCAACGTTTGGATCGACCACGCCAGACAATATGATGATTGAGGCCGTTGCCGTACAGATCACAAGCGTATCTAGAAAAACACCCAGCATTTGCATAAACCCTTGCACCGCTGGATGATCAGGATGGCTTTTTGCCGTTGCTGCCGCATTCGGTGCCGAACCCATACCCGCTTCGTTCGAAAACAAACCGCGTTTGATACCATTGATCATAGCCTGAGCGATACCGTAACCAATCACACCGCCTGCCGCTTGCTCAAAGCCGAATGCCGACTTGACAATCAAGGCAACCGCCGCTGGAAACTGGCTAAAGTTAGTAACAATAATGAATAGCGCTAGTAAGATATACAAAATCGCCATCACAGGGACAATCTTACCTGCGATACGAGCGACTGAACGCAGACCACCAAATACCACTGGCGCAACCAATACCACCAATACCAATCCGGTCATCCATGTTGGAACGCCGAAAGCCTCATTAGTCGCTTGAGCAATCGTATTTGACTGCACACCATTAAATGCCAGACCAAAAGCGACGAGCAAACATATCGAGAAAAATATCGCTAGCCAGCGCATTCCTAGGCCTTTCTCAATGTAATAAGCTGGTCCACCGCGATACACGTTGTCTGTATGAGGTACTTTATAGGCCTGTGCTAGCGTTGACTCAATAAAACTGGTTGACATACCGACAAGGGCAGTCATCCACATCCAAAACACCGCCCCTGGGCCACCAAGATAGATCGCAATCGCGACCCCTGCTAAGTTACCAGTACCGACGCGCGCGGCTAATGATGTCATCAAAGCTTCAAATGAGCTGATACCGCCATCTTTGCGGCCTTGGTTCGAAACACGTAATAATTTCCACATATGGCCAAAATGGCGAAACTGAATAAAGCGTGTAGCGACAGTGAAGTAAAGACCAGCGCCAATCAGTACGAACATTAACAGTCCGTACCAAGGGTTGTTAGCCACCAACCATTCATTGTTTCCCCAAATAATACTAACACCATAATTTACGATGTTGTTGAACCAACCAGCTATCCCTTCGGTCATACGGACTCCTCTTTTATACTTTATACAGCTTATGTATTTGTCTTGCAGACAGTACTTTTAAAAAATTTAAACCACAAGTGTGGTCACTTAAAAAATTTGGTCTGAAAATATCATAAGCATTTTATAGATATTCAGCCGTCTGCGGCATCACATTTGATTATCGGTTTATAATCGTTATTTATAAAATAAATGTTATTTGCACTTGATATCCTATAGAATCTATTGAGTAACAATTTAACATTATAAATTAGACAAATTTAGTAATAATCTAGTAACATTAATATTTGGCATAAATGAATTGTATTATTTTTTATGATTTTAAATCATATCTATAAATAATTATTCATAGTTGCTTTTACCAGATGTTGATAAAATTATTTATAAACATTTATCTAGATTAGATGTTAGCATAAATGATTATAACATTTAGAACCTCAAACGCTTGTCAGGAAGACGAGTTGTGAAAAAGACAGCGGATTGTCCTGCCCCTTCTTTCTTCCTCGACACACTTTGTGCATCTCACATATTATTTTTGATCAAAGTGACCAAAGCAGTATTTCATAACTTAGCTATTATTTTAAAGTAAATGATTTGTGGCATTACGTACTATAAATCTCATTGTTTATAATGCTCATTTTATAAAACCGCATGTTTCTGTTTTTTATGACAGGTTAAGTGATAAGGAATAGTCACCGCCTCTCTTATGTTGCTCTATGCATTGTTTGTTTTAGAAAAATCAACACAGACTGTCTGTTACGTCCCACTATATAGATTGACTGCCGTTGCCCCTTCTTACAGATGCAAGACCAGCACAAGTGATTAGGATGAGACCAACAATAATATTTTAGGTAAGACAAAAGGAGTTGCTCTATGGAAAACCACAACGATTCATCCGGTTATTGGCGTGCCAATGTCCGTCTCATTTTAGGCTGTCTAGTCATTTGGGCACTATGCTCTTATGGTTTTGGAATCTTATTACGTCCTCTCTTAGCTGGTATTAAAGTCGGCGGTACTGATCTGGGCTTTTGGTTTGCTCAGCAAGGCGCGATTATAGTATTTATGGTCTTAATCTTCTTTTACGCTTGGCGTATGAATAAGTTAGATAAACAATATGGCGTAGACGAGGAATAATGCTATGAGTCAATTTGTAATCAATATTATTTTTGTCGGTCTATCCTTCGCTCTATACTTCGGTATTGCAATCTGGGCGCGAGCTGGTTCAACCAGTGAATTCTATGTTGCAGGTGGTGGTGTCCATCCCGTCATCAACGGTATGGCAACCGCCGCTGACTGGATGAGTGCGGCATCCTTTATTTCAATGGCAGGTATTCTTGCCGCTGGGGGTTATGGCGCATCAACGTATCTAATGGGCTGGACGGGTGGTTATGTACTTCTAGCGATGCTGCTAGCACCATACTTACGTAAGTTCGGTAAATTTACGGTTCCTGATTTTATTGGGGACCGTTTTTACTCTAAGACAGCCGCTATGATCGCGGTCGTGTGTTTGATTATTGCGTCGACTACCTACGTTATTGGTCAGATGACAGGGGCTGGCGTCGCGTTCTCACGTTTCTTAGAAGTCGACAATACGACTGGCCTTCTTATTGCTGCTGTGGTTGTTTTCTTCTATGCCGTACTAGGCGGTATGAAAGGTATTACCTACACGCAGGTTGCACAGTATGTCGTTCTAATCATTGCTTATACTATCCCTGCGGTATTTATCTCACTTGAGTTGACAGGTAATCCCATTCCAGGTCTCGGTTTGTTCTCAAACCATGTCGAATCAGGTATACCTTTATTGACTAAGCTTGATCAGGTAGTGACTGACTTAGGGTTCACTGCTTATACCGCTGATGTACCAAATAAGCTAAACATGGTGCTATTTACCTTGTCGCTAATGATTGGTACAGCAGGTCTACCACACGTTATTATCCGCTTTTTCACTGTACCTAAAGTATCTGATGCGCGTTGGTCAGCAGGTTGGGCGCTCGTATTCATTGCGTTACTTTACTTCACTGCTCCTGCTGTAGGTGCGATGGCGCGTCTAAATCTAATCGATACTATCTATCCACAAGGCGTGGAAGCTGAGTCTATCAACTATGATCAACGTCCAGATTGGATGAGAACATGGGAAGAGACTGGCCTCATTAAATACAATGATCTCAATAATGATGGTCGTATTCAAATGTATAACGATAGTGGACTTGGTGCCGCTCAATTGGCATTAAATACTGCTGAAGCTGATGGTGGCGATGTTGCAGCAGCAACTGCTGCTCTCGATCAAGCTCGTACTGCACACGATCTAGAAGTCGATGGTCGATTCGCAAAAGCAGGTTGGGCAGGTAACGAGCTTGACGTAAACAATGACATTCTAGTACTCGCTAACCCAGAAATTGCAAATCTTCCACCATGGGTTATTGGTCTTATTGCAGCAGGTGGCTTGGCCGCAGCACTATCAACTGCCGCAGGTCTACTATTGGCTATCTCATCAGCGATCAGTCATGATTTGATCAAAAGAAACCTCAACCCAAATATTAGTGATAAAGGCGAGTTAAAAGTAGCGCGTATCACTATGGGTATTGCGATTGTAGTAGCAACATGGTTAGGTATCAATCCACCAGGCTTTGCCGCACAAGTCGTGGCATTAGCCTTTGGTATTGCGGGAGCGTCACTATTCCCAGTACTAATGATGGGTATTTTCTCTAAACGTATTAACAGCCTTGGCGCTATCGCTGGTATGTTAACAGGTTTGATTAGTATCCTAGTTTATATCTTTTTGTTCAAAGGTTGGTTCTTCATCAGTGGTACTGCAAGTTTCCCTGATACAGAAGAGTATTGGCTGTTTGGTATCTCGCCATTATCATTTGGTGCGGTTGGTGCTATGCTTAACTTCATCGTAGCATTTATTGTCTCATATGCGACACCAGCGCCACCATTGTACATTCAAGAACTGGTTGAAAGTGTTCGCTCTCCACGCGGCGCTGGCGGTGCAATCGACCACTAAGCGCACGAATGAGGATATATTTTGCGTTAATATATATCACTCACAGGCAGTTGCTGCTTGTGAGTGATTTTTTTATCCTCTATTTTTTACAAAAATTCTTAAGTTCTGCTCTACTACAGACGCTTAATTAAAAGCGCTTATCGCATTAAGGAAGATTTTATGCTTTACGAGTTTATCGCTACGATAGCTGCTGGATTTGGTCTGGCTGGGATAGCACTGATCATAACTCACCTCAGCAAACTGGCAGGCAAAAGAACACCAAAATGGCTTATCCCATTATTTGCTGCCATTGGTATATTTGGCTTCCAGATTCAACAGGAGTATAGCTGGTTTGATCAACAGGTGACGCAACTTCCTGAAGGTGTCACTGTCGTTAAAAAAATTGAAGAGAGTACATGGTTCCGCCCATGGACTTACGTTAAGCCGCAAATATTACGCTTTATCGCAGCCGATATTGGCAATGCCACTGTGCAAGTTGATAACCCAGATGTACATTTGGTCAATTTGTATCTGTTTGAGAGACGTAGAGGTGTGCAAAAAGTCTCGCAAGTAATAGATTGCAGCGCCCCCGCTCGGGCAGATTATGTATTGCCTGCAAAAGACAGTACGCTGACTATCGACGAGCATGTCAAGCAGACCACAGCATGGCGAGCATTGGCTAAAGATGATCCTTTACTTATCAGTGTTTGCATGAGTTAACACCAGCGCTGCTCTACCGCTTAGAATCAACGTCATTGTGACCAACCTATTTATAAAATGATTCAGTGACCTTTATATGATGTAGGTTGAATAATGCTAAGCATTCAATAGCGCTGAGAGGTTGCTGAATACGTATGTTTTGAGTTAGCGCCTAACAATAGCCCAGCACACAAGCCACCAAAATGCGCCGCAAATGAGATACCTTGTTGCGGCATCAGTCCTTGTTTGATCGTCAACCAGTACCCTGTGCCCATGATTATACATGCCAGTAAGTAACCCCAGCGCCGCGCAAATATTGCGCCGCCAATCATATAGCCAAGCATCGCAAAACACAGTCCTGACGCCCCAATGTGAATGGACAGTGGCGAGCCAATAACCCATGTGACCAATCCTGATGCAACAATCAGTTTGAGTATCGTGCGGTAGGCATTTTTTTCAAACAATCCAAATAAAAACAAGATTTGTAATAACGTTAGCGTATTGCCCAGTAAATGTGAAAAGCTTCCATGCATCGTCCATGATGCAAACACCCCGATCATACTCCCTATATCAAAAGCGCGCGGCACAATCCCAAAGATGTTCCACATACCAAACAGCAATACATCATTTAAAAAAAACATGCCCCACATTGGTATGAGTACAAATGCATATAAGCCAATGACCTGCTTGATACGGACTATGATCAAGTTGAGCAATTGCTGCCACTTCATAGACGACTTTATCCTTTTGATTGAATTTTCAGATATGTTTTAGTGACGTACGGTAAAAGCTGGTCGCTCTACAGGCTCAAAAGCCATCAAGGTCGCATCTTTATCAGGCGTCAAATAACTGTCACTATGCAACAATGAGGTTGAGTGGTACGGCACCAATGCCGTAGGGATGAAATCACGTGCTGCATCGATGTGTTTGATCGAATCATCAAAAAAGATGTGCGGAGCAAAGGTTCTCAATACGGCTGTTTTTTCTAAACCGCCCAAGAAAAACGCCATATCCACATTGACGCCCCATTCTCTTAGCGTTTTAATCGCTCGTAAGTCAGCAGGCGCATTACGAGCAGTGACCAGTGCAATCTTTATGGGAGAGTGCTGAAGGCCAGCTGGCAGTCGCTCTTGTAAGTTTGATAATTTGATCAGCAATTCAGCGTAAGGCCCCTTTTCAATCGGCAAATCACGCATTTGTGTTTCGCGATCATGAAACGCTCGCAGACCTTTTTGTTTATATAGCAGCTCACCTGAGTCATCAAACAGTACCGCGTCACCATCAAAGGCGATACGCAGCTGATTGGTGTCCAATTCATAGGTATTGACAGGTGTCGCATCCAATATCGCACAAGCACAAATATTGGCATCGGCGACTTGCTGCGCATCATCACGATTGGTGGTTAAAAACAAATCGACATTAAAATCTTTGATGTAGGGCGCAATTGGACTTCCTGAAATAAAGGCGGATCGGGAAATATTTAGCCCATGCGCCAAAATGGCATTGAGTACTTGGATGCCTGTGTCTGGACTGCTTTTTGAGACGATAACGACTTCGACCAAAGGCGCTTCGATTTCTAAATCTTGCCCATTTTTGTCTTCACAATATTCGTTCAAATTTAATAAAGCTTTGATCAGTGGATAGCCTGCGCCAATAGCTAAAGGCTCATTCTCACGTTCCGTCATATAATCGCGAAACTCTTTGATAGCGCTTGCTGGTTTTTGCTCTAACAATCGTACTAAATAGCTCTCAGACTCTGTTAAATCAAAAAGTGCGGTTGCAGAAATCGCGACTATTAGCGTGTTACTAAAATCGACTGCCATGACTGTCTCTACTCATCATATAAAAGGGTAAATACCAAAACACTAACCAGTTTACTACATCCATCAAATTTTAGAATGATAAGAAAAGTTATCGTGCTGCTCCACACTGTACTAAGCAACTACCTTAGCAATCAAACACTGGCTCAAACCATTTTTACTAATCATGTGGGTTTTAGGTACTGTAATGTTGTAGCGCACCTTCTGGCTGCTCATACTATATCGATTCCGTTTATCAGCTTTTTGCTTTGCCATAAAAAAGCCACATCGTTATGACAACGATATGGCTCAAAAAATAGAACGATTGATTAAATTTGAGATTTTTAGCTTAAAGGGTCATTATTACAAATAAAAATTACGTCAATAACACCAACGAAATGGCTGGGAAAGCGACCAAAATACCCAGTCGAATCACATCTGAGACAATAAAAGGCGCAACGCCTCGGAACATATCACTCAGTTTAATATGCGGTGCCATCGCTTTGATGACAAAGATATTCATCCCCATCGGAGGTGTGATCAAACCCAGCTCTACCGTTAATACGGCAATAATGCCAAACCACACCGGATCAAACCCTAATGCTACAATGATGGGATAAACCACTGGAATCGTGATAACCAACATCGCGAGCGCATCCATAAATAACCCTAGCAAAAAGTACATGACCAAAATGCAAATCAGCACAATCATAGGGCTAACTGATAAAGTCCCAATCCAAGTCGCCATTGTGTAAGACAGACGTGATACCGAAATAAAATAACCCAATGCCTCGGCGCCAAGTAGCATAAAAAAGACCACTGCTGATAGCGCAAGCGTCTCAATGAGTGACTGCTTTAAGCCCTTTAGGCGCATGCCTTTGGCAAAAGCATAAGCCCACGATACAAAAGCGCCCACTGCTGCGCCTTCTGTTGGGGTAAATAACCCAAAGAAAATACCAGCGATAATAATGATAAAAATAAAGCTAAACGGTATCAAACCAGTCAATGACAACAGCTTTGCTTTTATTGACGTTGGTTCACCGCGACGGGCAAGATGCGGTTTCCAGCGTACCATGATCATCACAGTGATCGAGTACATCACCATACCCAATATACCCGGCAAAAAACCTGCGATAAACATATCACCGACAGATTGCTGAGTTAAGATAGCATAGACCAGTAATGCAATACTGGGCGGAATCATAATACCCAGCGTTCCACCAGCGGCTAAGATACCGCAGGCAAAACCTGGCTGATAGCCGTACTTTTCCATTTGGGGCAGAGCGACTTTGGTCATGGTAGATGCAGTCGCAAGTGAAGACCCTGAGATAGAAGCAAAAATACCAGATGAGCCAATACCTGCAATGCCAAGACTGCCCCTCACGCCACCAAATATGGTGCGCGTTGCTTCAAACAACTTACCCGCCATACCTGAATGAGTCGCGAATACGCCCATCAAAATAAACAAAGGAATGGCGCTAAAATCATACTTTGCCAAGACATCGACTGGAATGTCTTTTAGCATTTGCAGTGCCCCACTTGGCGCAGTCACAGCACCAAAACCGACCAATCCCACACCCAACATAGCCAATGCAACTGGCACTCGCAGCACCACCAATAAAATCATGACCAGCAGACCAATGGCACCGATAATTTCTGGACTCATGCGCCTGTCTCCTCAGCATCAAAAAACTCGCCAGTTTTAAAGATATTGATGGATTCAATCAATGAGCGAACGGCAAGCAAAAGGCTCAAAAAGGCACTAAACATATAGATAGGCATCATCGAGACTCTAAGATCTTGAGTGACCTTGCCATACTCTACAGCATCGATTGCACTTTCATAGAGACCCCACGAGAAGACAACTCCAATGACAAAGAAGCCCAACATAAAGATGCCCATCATGTAACCTTTAATAGCTTGAGGCATCTTTTGGGTGAATACATCGACGATGATTTGTGAGCGCTCTACAAAAGCGGCAAAAGCAGCAAGTAACGCAAATAACATAAAGTAAGAGACAATCTCTACACTCCCTTTTACGGTAAACCCAAACTCGCCGCCCGTGAGCTTAAATATATAACGAGCCGTCACATCCAACATGGTCGCTAATACGATAATGATAAGACTGACACCGCCAAAAAACTGGCATAACCTAGAAATGAAGGTACTGATTTTAATTAAAAAGATCATGTAACACCTCCAATAGGCTAAACCTTACAGGCTGCGCTAGCAGCTTTGGCTTTTTCGTAGACACTATCGGCATCCAGACCTAACGCTTTGACATCACTCAAATATTTCTTAGTCCCCTTTTCAAGCGGACCTTTCCAATTTGGGTCATTGAGAGGATCAGGAATCTCGATAATTTCGTCGCCTTTATCCTTGGCCGCTTGTATCGCCATCTGATCATGCTTATCAAATACTTCACCCACCTTATTGGCAAGCGCCATACCTGAGTTTTTATCCAAGACTTGTTTCAAATCATCAGGTAGGCTGTCGTATTTGTCCTTATTCATCGTCACCATGAGGGCTGAGCTATAAAACGGAATATTGGTATGGTACTTAGTGATTTCGTCAATTTTAAAAGCAGTCACGGCCTCCCATGGAAAACTAAGACCATCAACCACACCCCGTTGTAGAGAGGTATACATGTCATTGGCAGGCAATCCGACAGGTGAGGCACCTGCACTTTCAATAATATCACCCGCGACTGCTGAAGGACGACGAATACGCATTCCTTTCATATCTGCAGGTGTACGAATAAGCTTATCAGTGGTATGCAGAGAACCTGGTCCAGCACCATACATAAATAACATGTGCGTGTCTTTGTATTCACTGGCAAGCGTTCCGTCCTCATAAAGTGTCTGTAGCATACAGCCCATCTGAGTGGCTGAATTTGATAAACCTGGAAGCTCAGCAATCTGAGTGAGAGGAAAACGACCACTGGTATAGCCATGTGCTTGTGAACCGATATCAATAGTGCCTTTAGCAGCAGACTCATAGGTCACATCGGCTTTCGCAAGACCCGCTGATGGGTATAACTCTACCTTTAAGCGTCCATTAGAATCTTCTTCTATTTGTTTTGCCCATGGTTCAAAAACTTCTGTACTAATAGAAGACGTGGCTGGCCAAAAATGAGAGAAGCGTAAAACGGTTGTGTCTTGAGAGGATGCTGATGATCCAGCAGTGGCATCAGCGGATTGGTTAGAACAACCAAAAAGGCTAATAGCGGCTAAAGCACCAATTGAAAAAAGAGGAGCTAACTTCATTATCAATTCCTTTTGATAATTATAAGGGTAGGAGTACTGCGGAAATTTAATACTTTGATCCAATAAAAACCACTTTATTCAATCAGTTAATACCTCCGTGTTATTAACTTAGATAAAAATACTGTTTAAAATTATCAGTTAAAATGATATAAGTCAAATCATTTTAATAAATACGAATGCCAAAATATGCATAAAAAAAGACAGTAGATATAAAACCCAATATCTAATATTTTGAATACCATAACGATATTTGAAAGCTGAGAATACAAATAGAAAGAAAGTATAGAAGAATTAATATTATGAGAAAGATCTTACAAAACAGCCACACAAAGAAAAGCCCCCTGATACGTTAGTATCAAGGGGCTAGTCAGAATAGAGAGCTGACGATGACCTACTCTCACATGGGCGAACCAC
>NZ_FUKN01000007.1 GCF_900163785.1 Psychrobacter sp. JB385 | reverse complement strand
TATTCGAATGGGTAAGTAAACGTATTCGAATGGGTAAGTAAACGTATTCGAATGGAGGTTTCAGACCTTTAGTAGCAAGGGATACAGAGGGCTTAAAAGCATTTAAAAGCATTTAAAAGCATTAAAAGCATTTTTTTTATTTTTTACTAATGAAAAAGACAAAAGAAAAAAGCATTAGTTACCACAAAATATTTGGATTTTTTATGCCTTCTTGGATCAGATGATTGATCAACTCTTTCTTTCTAGTTTGTTCATCAATTTATTTTTTACCTTAGTAATAAGCTATAGAAACCGCTCTATCTGTCTATAGGATTAGATTTAATAGCATTAAATATCTATTTTGATAGATACCTAGCTTTTTCATATTTAACCCTCTCTACAGCGATTCTACGGCTTTCTAGCTGCATTGCCTCATTTACTCTAGCAATTTCCTCTTGATTTAACCCTTCAGTCGCCAGTAAGTAAGGCTCAACACGTTTTTTAAGGGTGTCATAGCTCGCTTCCGCAACGCTTTTATCCAATCTAGCTTTCTCATAGTCCATTAGGATGCTGTTAGCAGCCTTCACAGTCGGTTCTATTTGCTCAATAACGGCTGCTGTGACCTTTTCCCTATACCGAGCCTTGCTTTCAAACATTTCAGGCTTAGGTGATACGGTTTCGATACTAAAATCTCTCGCGTGATTGATGTCATGGTAATACTCCTTGATGCTGGTATGCTTGGCTTTAGAGCCTTCTTTACCCCTCGTTAACCCTAAATCAGCGACCGTATTGGCAAAATCGGTTTGCATCTTGTTTAATTTAGCCCTTCCACCTAGAAAATCCTTACAGTTGAGCTTACCTCTTTGGTCAATAGGAACTACATAAGCGACTAGGTGCGGTGTGCTTATGTCCCGATGAATACTCATACTCGCAATGTTTTCTTCCCCATGCTTATCCATGAGCCACTGAGCAGATCGTTTAAAAAATTCTCCTTCTTGGCTTTTTCCCCAGCCTTCCCATTCAGGACTGGCGGTTATTAAATACTCGATACATAGCACCGCATCAGAGCGTCTTTTTTCAGGGAGCCGGTCTTTTATTGCCTGTTTGACGGCTTCAGGGGTAGCAACGCTATGATAATTTTTAGGGGTGAGGTTGGGGTCAGTATTGGGCGTTTCTATCGTTCGGTAGCTGTGTGCAAGACTGCCACCAATGTTGCCCATCGTCTTCAATTTCGCCGTCCTCAAAATTGCATAGTTCATTGCCACTTTTTCCTGATAATTAGGTGTTATTTCACTAAAGTGTACTTACTACACCATAATTTCACCCGTTACGAAAGCGTAATTTTTACGGCAAAAGGCAGTAAAAAAGGGCTGTTTTTCACTGTTTTTCAACTTGGCTGTTTACAGATTGTAAACGCATTTTTTCTTTTTAAATCAATACCTAAGAGCGATTTTGTTTGCACTTTGTATACACCTGAATTTCAATAAACCTAACAATATCAGCTATTTGGCAGTCCCTTTAGGGTGCGTAAGGTGTAGTCATTAAATTAGGTAAAAAATGACGGGTCTTTTATCTGTCGTAAAATCTGCTACAAAAAAGGGCTTATAAGAGCGTTACTTCTCGTTTTTCACTGGCATAATCTTAGGCTGGTACAAACAACTTATTCACCTAAAAAAATTATCTGTCGCTACAGATAATTCTAGTAACGGAGTGATTTATGAGCATGATCGGTGTATCAGTAGCTAGCAGTAAAAGCCTTCAGCTTGAAGCTACCCAAGAAGCCTACGATAGAGCTATCGTAAAGCTTAATTTGCTTTTGATTGACGATAAGACGCATGAGAAAGCCGTTAGGACAAAGCTGTTTGAAGTCATGGATGAAAGGAATGAGCTAGGAGATTATTCGACTTCTGAGCTGTATATTATGCAAAAAAGCATTGAAGAGATGGTTTATGACTTTCTTACTGGGTTGAACGAGCAGGCTGTCGTTGTCTAGATTAGTAAGGAGCACAGAATGACAAATCGATTTATGTGGCTGTACTTATCGCTTATATTAGGAGTACATATATAAGCGATAAGTAATACTATGAGTACGACTAATTATAATATTCGTCTTGATCAAGAATTAAAAGAAAAGGCGTTTTCGGTGCTTGAGGGCTATGGTTTAACACCTTCTCAGGCGATTAAGTTATTTTTGAATCAAGTGGCAGAAACCAATAGCGTACCGCTGTCTTTTGATTACCAGGCAATACTTAGCACTAATACACTAAAAAAATCTAGCGGCAACCATCGTAGCCAAAATAAAGATTAAACCACAAACCCCAATTGCTCGTAGAAAGAATCTTTTATCATCCATGATCAAACCCCTAATGTTTGTTTTAGTACATATACACCTTACTCCTTTCTTACTGTAAGAGTCTCGAATTATGTAACACGTGTACACTGATATGCCAAATGATTAGAGAAAAGTCGGTTTAGAGTGGTTCCTTAATAAAAGTCTAAATAGGGTAGTCTTTTAATCGTTTAGAGGTGTAATAGACTGGTTCCACTAGGGTATACCCCAAGGGAACCAGTTATTTCACCCTTCAAACCTATTAACAGACTACTTAAAACAGACTGCTATAATGGAACCACTTATAACAGACTATTTTAGGTGTTTATGTTTATTAGAGCGTATCTACGAGCGTCTACCAAAGAACAAGACGCTAAGCGTGCCAAAAGCGAACTCATAGCATTTGCCAACGATCATGGCCACAAAATTGCCGCCTTCTATGTCGAAAACGAATCAGGAGCTATCTTGGTGCGACCCAAGCTTATGCAGTTGATTGAAGACGCTCATAAGGGCGATGTTATCTTAGTTGAGCAAATTGATCGCTTAGCGCGTTTGAACCAAGCTGATTGGGATACTCTCAAAAGAATGCTATCAGAAAAAAAGCTATCTATCGTATCAAAAGAGCTGCCGACCTCCTATATGGCCCTTCAATCTGAAAGCAGCACTGAATTTATGAGCAGTATATTGCAGGCTATCAACTCAATGATGCTGGATATGCTCGCCGCCATTGCTCGAAAAGACTATGAGGATCGCCGTAACCGTCAAATGCAAGGTATTGCTCGTGCTAAGTTAGAAGGTAAGTATTCAGGACGTAAGAAAGATACCGAAAAGCGCAAGATCATCGCTAGTCTACTCAAATCAGGTCATAGCTATTCTGATATTCAAAAAATGGCCAATTGCTCACGGCATCTGATCGCTGATGTGGCCAAGGAAATATCGAAACTGATCACTGCTCATTGAGTGGTTCCACTACAGCAGTCTACTATGAGTAGTCTATTAATTGATTAATGAGCCTTTTTAGATGGTTCCGCTGGGATATACTCAAAAAATAAATCCTTTAAACGATAAATCATCTATTAACAGTCTGGCTGTTCAAAAACTTGATTTTAAATCCATAGGCCTAGTTGTATGGCGTTTTGCCATATATTTGCCCAGTAAGGGTAAGCAAAACATTGGTAATTGAAAAGCACCCAGTAACGGTAGAAACACCGCACCCATAAAGGGTACAGTTATGGTGTAAGAAAGTAATACATTGCGTCCGCCACATACCAGCGCCGCGACAATAGCATTCTCATAGCCAAAACGCCGATATATTATATAAGCGGTAAAATAAAACACCAATGCCAATACCGAACTTAGCACTAGTAATAACAACGCTTGCCAGGGATTATGGTCAAACGTAGTACGAAATCCTGCCATCAGTCCCAGTGGAAACAACATCAGCAGTAAAATATTAAACTGCCCAATTTTGGGATAATAACGTGACAAAATAGCAGGTGGAACAAACCGACGCACTCCCACAGCTAGCACCATTGGCATGAAAATATAAACTAACAAGCGTTTGACATAAAGACCAACGTCTAAATTCGAACTTTCATCGCCTAATAGCCATAATACGCCTAATAATGTACAGGGCATAACGAGCGTAGCAGCGATAGTTTTTGCCGTCGCCAGTTGTGCATCAAATCCCACCGCATTGACCAACGCACCACTACCGAATAATGGGGCAGTGGCACCAAGACCTGCAATCGCCAATAGCCAATCGCCACGTACAACGAGTGCATAAGCAATTACTATTAAAGCTAGACTCATGCCCCCGCTTTGTAACAAGGCAAAAACCCATACATAGCTTGTCGCTATACGCTTTAAAAGTGCATATTGGTCAATGCCTAGTAAAGTAAAAAACATCAAGAAGAACAATATTTGGGGTAAATATACCAATACTGCATTGGATAAGTTTGGAAAAACAAAGCCCATAATTGCACAAACTGGCATAATTAATGTGCTATGGCGCGCAATAAAACTAAGAAGCATGGCCTTTCCTAATAAAAAATGTTTTTTTGATACATATGCTGAACCACGCTGGGATTGTTTGATATCCAACAATCTTAGAGAGTATTAAAATTCCGAGGTGTCTCATATACCTACCACATTGATGACTGTATAGCGCATCGATCACAGATAGAATATGTATGGTAAGTACACCACGAAGTACACTGTGACTGTTTTAGCGAGTTAAAACGTTGATACCATTAGCCGACAGCTTAATATTCAAGTCCTCACTAGGGAACCGAACCCATCTAACACACTCATAAGACCTAGTATTCAAGATACTCTCTGATGGGACGTTTATTAAACTGTGTAGGGTCTTTTTTAAGGCGGTTAACCATTTCAAACTCCCATTCTTGCTGTGACTGCCCAGCTGGGCTAGTTGGGCTTACTAAATGATTGTATTCC
The DNA here is from genome assembly GCF_900163785.1 of Psychrobacter sp. JB385. Classification (GTDB taxonomy): domain Bacteria; phylum Pseudomonadota; class Gammaproteobacteria; order Pseudomonadales; family Moraxellaceae; genus Psychrobacter. Next base: position 934 of record NZ_FUKN01000007.1, on the reverse strand, counting down.
GCCATAAAAGCAGGGTTACGAGCAATTCGCCCTAGCTGCTTATCATTCAATCCATCGACCGTAAACATATCTCCTGTACTAACGTCGCGCTCCTTATTAACTACATCCGTCTTAGCTTTTGGCTTTTCATAAACAGTAAAACTAAATCCTGCAATTTTGCGACCTTTTTTCTTTTGAGTGTAACTAACATTGAGATCTGATTTTTCGTTTATCTCTTCAACAGCAAGGTTTAAGACCCTTTTTTTGAAGTTGCTCATAGTTTGATATTCATCATCTTCAACTCCAAGCTGACCTCTAAATTTCTCCAATTCAAAAACAGGTGTTTTTTTGGCTTGCTTCCATTGAACCAGCAGCTCATAGAGCCTTACTGAATAATTACTATCCATTTCAGCTGTTTGTTCTAGTAAATATTTAGTAAAAAACTCTTCAGCCCCATCAATCCGAGTAATTCCTTGTACTACAGCTGGAGTAAATACAACTTCAATCGCTCCTTCGTCATCTAAATATCTAACTTGGGATAACCAACGAGATTTAACTAACTTACCTTCATCATCAACATAGCTAAAGCGTCTGTTAAATAGCGTATCTTCAGCGTCCTTCATCATTAGATAACCGTTTTGGCGAGTGGTATTAAAAACTTCAGCATATCTTTTAGCATCAATACGAAGTGGTATCTCTGCACTCAACCCTGTACCAGTTTCTCTAGCGTCTACAACGGCTAACTGCACAATGCGTATTTCTGATAGTTTTAGATTTTGTAGTACGGTGTTTAGATAGTTGGTTTTCACCACTAAATTAGATTTAGACATAATAACCTTCATAATTGAATACTTATATTTAATTGTATCTTTGAATACTTTTTTATTCAAGTATTCAAATGGTAAGTAAACGTATTCGAATGGGTAAGTAAACGTATTCGAATGGGTAAGTAAAC
>NZ_FUKN01000010.1 GCF_900163785.1 Psychrobacter sp. JB385 | reverse complement strand
TGTCGCATGGGGCTGATTTGTCATAACGTCTGTTACATTATGCGAAAACTAACTATAAGGCCTTGGGGACTCAAAAGTTGGGATATCAACTGGCGCAGAACTACTAGAAACTGATAAAGGATTAAGGTCACCGCTGCCACTGGTGTCATCGGTCGAAGAATTAGCACTGACTTGGGTAACTTGACGGGAACGCGGAATAAGCGCTGGGGATTCATTCATCTGATAGCACAAGCTATCAGACACAAGCAACGGCTCACCATACCTATTGTATGCGACACAACTGCTGTCACTCGCGATTATCATAGCTGGTCTTACGTCCTCATGCTCTGCAAGTATCGCTATGTGTTTTGGTAAGTACTTAGCTTTGAGTTCTGCCAACTCAAAGGTAATTTCATTAATACGTTCTAACTGTTGCTGATTTTGTGACTGTAAATCAGTGATTTGGGTTTGATCGGTTGGCACATCTTCTCTTGCACTGGGGTTCAATATTTCGCTGTCTTTACCAGTCTGATACACAATCACGCCTATCACAAAAAGAGCAAAAATCGGTAACGCTAGAATCATTGGAAACTTAAACGGCTGCGCCTCATGCGCGGATGCTGACTTATAAGAGTTCTCCCATTTCTTTCTGAAGAAAAAATTTTCAACGGATTGCGCGTCTTTTAATGTCGATTCACTACGTGGGCTTAATTTGAAATCATCAAACTTATAGACCTTCGCCCATCTTAAGTTCATCTTGCGTTTGACGTGCCAATGATTAGCAATCAAACCCCTAACATGGGTGTGTATATACTGGGGAAACTGTGTAAGTAGATAGATTGTGTGACCAGCATGACCGTGTTCGTTGAGTGACACAGTAACAGGGTTCTTCGAGACAGAACCATGTGTATCTTTCACCCACTCTAGTTTGTGACACTCATCAAAGACGAAATACGAGCCATAAGGCGGACACCAGCAATTCTCAGGTTTGGCTGGGTCTTCATGAAGACCAAACCAAATCGTTTCTTTCTCTTCTTTCGTCAGTGTCGTTATGCAGTCTACAAAATGGATTGGTGTGTCGTCTCCGTTGATCCCTGCTATATCGATATAGACAGGAACACGCGGCTGCCCTTTCTTCTCACGCTTATCATTGTCCTTTTCAAGGGCATGTAGGATTGGCATCAAACGCTGCGACTTACCGTTACGCGGCTGTCCTGTGATTAACTCGATTGCCATAGCTAACCCCTAGCCCCTACTGCAATCTTAGTCGCAATCATAAACCCTTTGATAGATAACGCACCAAACACAACACTAATGGCATGGTCAAGCTGCGCTATCGCCATGAGTGCTGCCACATCACCCATTAAGCTAATTTGCCCTAAAGCAAGGTTTATGTACTTATCAAAGAAATACTGAATAATGGTGTAGCTCACAATACCAACCGCAAGGCTCATGACAACTTTGGCAATAGAGAAACCGATAAACCACCGAAGAATAGCTATTAAAACCGCTGGCATCTTATTACTCTCCTTTTATGATAATAAAAGCGCCACTGACATAGGCAAGAAACATGATCCCTACCCCAAGTTGACCGAGATAGCCACACAAGATAGGCATAGGCAACGCAAAGTGCTCACCAAACACATCAAAACTATAAGCTTCACCTGATGGGCACTGCGCCTTTGCATTAATCATGTTCTGATTAACATTGAAACCCCTAATTGCAGACCATGGGTCTAGATGAGCATCTAACTCCATATCTTCTAATTGGGGAGCTAAATCGGCTTGTTGCGTAGGTCTTAACAAGTCTCTTATCTGTTCTAACAAGCCTGTTTGCTCGTCTTGTCTATCTGTAACTTGACTTAAGTCAAGCGCCCTTATTGCATCAATCACTTCGTCTAGTTTTAATTTCAATGATGTATCGTCATATTTATTGTCTTTTACCGCTTGGATTAAATCATTTAACTTTGCATTTGTTTCTGACATATCAAGATTAATATCACCGTCAATAGTAAATTCCTTGTCGTTTAAAACCTGTTTTAAATCATCAAGTTTATTTTCAATACCAGTGGTATCAAAATCAGGATTATTCTGCTTAATTACATTAATCAGCTCATCCAATTTATTATTTGTCGTCGTAATATTAGTATTGATATTTTCAGTATTGTTTATGATTGTATTCTGATTTGATGTCATATTCTCTGTGAGAGATATGATGCGATTGTCATTGTTTATAATGGTCTGATTTTGGCTAACAAGCTGCTTGAGAGTTGCGCAGCAATCACAAACAGGCTTTCCATCCTCATCGCACGTCTGAATGACTGGGTCGCAGTCTTCTGGCATGTCATCTTTCACACAGTTTCCACCGAGCATCTTCATACCCGCAGGACACTGCCAAATGCACTTGTTACCGTCTTTGACGTAACCAGCAGGACATTTTAAAGGGGCAACACACTGACCAGATGAATTTCGGACAGAATCGCCAGGGCAAGCGCAATTAGGATCATAATCAGGGTTTGATTTCTTACCGACGAAGACAAGAGTAGTACCATTGTCACGAATACAAGCAGAACCATTGAAATTGGGAGCATCACCACGAGACTGACAAGCAGCTTCGCCAGAGGGAAAGAAAACGGTAGGAGCACTGTTACGATAATACAAATACTCAGACGGACATTGAGCTGTAGCTGAAGAACCACCGTTACCAGTAAAACCACTATCCCAACTGCCACCACCACCACTACCACCAGTAGAACCACCGTCACCAGTGTAATCACCACCCCAACTGCCACCAGCACCACCCATTGCATAGGCAACAGAAGCCAAAGAGCTTAGGGAAAAAGCACAGGTAAAGAGCAAGACGAACGAGAAAAAATATCTCATATCTTAGAAATCATAATGCGAACCGTCGCCACAGCAGTAAAGACGATTAACCAATTAAAAATACTAGGAGCATCCATAACTAATTCCTAAAAATAAGGGTAGCGAAACCAACGATTAAAAACATAAAAAAGACATTGCAAAAAATATCCACTACTTAGACCTATTCTTTAAAACATCATAAAAAAAAGATAAATTATCTATAAGGACTTTAATAATGTGAAAACAAACAACCAAAGAAGCGGCAAAGAAAAGAGCAAAAAAAGGCATGAAAAAATTAATCAAATTAATCATTTCATCATGAGTAACATATTCCATAAAATCACCATCCATTGGGGCTACACCCCAAACCCCGTAGTTATTTAATTAATGAAAATAAAAAAGCCTATTTCCATTAATTAAACAACTTGAAAAAATAAAGGGTTAGCTAACTTGCGCTAACTAACCCCCAAAAGAAAAAACAACAGCATGACTACTTCAGAACTCTACGAACCATTCCAATCAAGACAACAAGTACGGTAAGTCCAAGCATGGCCGTACCCGTCGACATCATCGGCGCTTTGTTGCCGTCAATCTCACCAATGATGTTGGTAACATCTATTGCTTCGGCTTGGGCAAGCACAGGTGCTAGCATCGCGTAGAGCGCGACAGCAAGACCCACAAACCATCGATACAATTTCATAAACACTATCTCCTGAGCATCGTTTTCATTAGGCTACCAATTTCACCAATTATCCAACCGAGTATCAGTGACGCACAAATGGCAACAGATAAATCACTAGCTTGTGCTCTAGTTATAGATAACTCATCGACAATGCTAGTTTGCTCTACCCACATTAAACACTGTGTGTGTTGCTGTGTATCCAATTGGGCGCAAGCATAAGACATAACGATAAATCCTCTAATTGAAACAGCGCTTGTGTTGATACAAACGCCTATGACTAATTAAGCTTTGATAGCCTGCGGCAGCTTCACGTCTGTAAAAACTGTCTTTGGGTTTCCGTATTTGTCCATCTCGATGCCCAAATCCATTTCAACCTCACAAGGCAATTTGCCGCGCAGGGCGTCAAGCTTGGCAAAATTATCAGCACTACCATACTGATAAGTTGTTTCCTTCGACCCATACTGATCGGTATCGCTAACTGGGACTAAAACCGTAATATTGGTAAAATCAAGTGAGTAAGGATTACCCGTCTCTTTTGCCTTACCTTCTTTCTTAACTCTTTCAATTCGTGACACGATATATTTCATTACTATCTCCTTAGGCGGCTAATACATTAGCTAGATTAAATTGCGATATTGGCGGCTCATAGCCCACTGGGAACTGATGAGCGAAATCAACATGGGTAAAATTAACAAGGGGAACAATGTCGCCTTTGCGCTTGGCATGTAAGTTCTCAAGCCATGCTTTTGACAGACCAGCATCAGTTAGATGCTTCAAATTATCGTAATAGGTGCTAGACGAATAACGGTCTTTCACAACGTCCAAACCCACATCACGAACAAGATGGAAAAAATTCATTGCATTATTAGCACGTGTATAAGATGGACGGCCCGCTTTAGTGATTGTCCCGAGCTTGCGCTTTAGCAGCTCATGTAAATCATTGTCGGTTGCATACGGCATGGCTTGCCCCTTAAACGTCTCAAATATCGGATTAAATGACTGGAACCATAAATCACGCAAGAAATTAGGGTTTGCTTCCTGATACTTAATCAGGTCTAACAAGCCGACAGGTAGCCCCATTCTTTCGAGCTTCCTAGCCTTGATGCGTGCTTCCCAGCGCATCAACTTACGAGCGAAATCAAGTAACTCATCCGTGTAAACCGTATCTACTATCAATCGCGCTTGTTCGTCTCCAGCCTCTGCTTTCTTCTTAAATTTCTCCAACTGTACGAGCATTTCAGGGTGTTTGGCATAGCATTTCAGTTGCACAAGCCTAGACGTTTCACCGCCCCAGTATGCTGTAGTCGAATACTTCTTATTCTTCGTAGGCTTTGTTTGCCCGCTTTTTATACGACTCAAGTAGTCGATAACAGCGGGTATCACTTTCTCATTTTGCACTTGACTACTGTATGTCACATCAAGATGGCGAACCGTTGCGAGATCTACATTTAAAAACGGCGCTACCTGCGGGATAGACTGAAACAGTATACCCAGCATCTCACAAGCCGCATTTCCAATGCTCTCCCCGCCATACACGTTGTGACCTTGCAACAACTTGGCTGGGGACGCTTTTATCTCAACGTAGGGGTCAGAATAATTGGACTGATGAAAGAGCTTAACGGCTAAGCCTGTGAACGAGCTTGGTAAAGTGTCGTAAGGTGAATATAAGTCTTGCGGCTTAAATTCGCCATTCTCCAGCACCTCTACATGGCGAGACGCCATTTCGAAACCATAATCACTTATATTACCGTTCAAAAATGCAGTACCATCGCTGACTCGCGTCAGACACGATTCACGAAACGGTATGGATATTCGGAGATGGTCTAGCATAAATACCCTCGTAACATGGTTGCACGCAACAATTTAGCAAATCATAACACTGACACACGCAACAATGCAACAATGTGACAATATATATCTGTAAATCTTTAACAAAGGGGGACGAAATGAACGAGAGCAAAACATACAGAGTAAAAGCGGATTTGGTGAAGAAGGCAAAAGAGAAACAAATGAAATATGTAATAGACAGAAAGGAAGTTGTAGACGAAGCAGAAGTGATAAACGCTCTAATACTAAAGGGATTGGAGGTAATAAAAAACGAAGATATAGAGAAATATTTGAACCTGAGAATGGATGGTAAGATTAAATAATTCCGAAATCTCGGACTAGAGTCCACCATTAGAATACGTGGACTCTTTTACGCCCCGCAACTTTGCTTCCGTCCGTCCATTGGGCGGGCGTACCAAAGTTGCGGGGCGCGTTAGATTTCGCATAATGGACATTATGACTGCGCCCTCGAGGGCAAATCAGCCCCATGCGTCATAGATTGTCGCATGGGGCTGATTTGTCATAACGTCTGTTACATTATGCGAAAACATACCAACGGTTTCAGTAGAAGCGCTGACATCTTTAATATCAATTCAGTTTTCTACTAACGACACGCTTCAAGCAAATGCTTACTCAAAGTTTCACCGTCTTCATTTAAGCTAACATCTGCGATTTGGCACTCTTTATCATTGCACGTCAAATCATAATAGATATTGCTACCTTGCGCCAAGCTGACTTGAACCAATCCTTTATCAGCCATCGAAAACTTTTTGTCTTGCGTGTAATCAGGATCTTGAGAATTCCACAACACATCATAATCAACATTGCAGGACATTTGAGTTTTATCAAAATAATCCTGCTCAAGCTGCATGGCTGCTTGCAAGTCAGCATTGGCGTATTGTTCCAACACAACTGGATTATCCATGCCTTCATGATCGATATCTTGCTGATACATCTTGGTGACAGTAGCAATCTTTATGACATCGAGCGCTTGAGATGACTCCGTTGCAGTCGCAGCCACAGGATTGATTGCAAACAACCCTACGGTCAATAATATCGGCAATGAATGGTATGTTTGCATGGCGTTCTCTATAAGATTTGCTCATCTAAGATGTGTCACACTTATTACATCATACTCATATTGTGACTGTGCTGTATTATCGTATTATTCAGGTTCATATACTAAAAATCTTGTTTATCAACCTTTTTGAGAACTGCTTATTTATATTAATAATACTTGTTTCGCTAACAACCACAGTGAGGATATTTTATGACTAAGCCATGTGCTTCTAAAACCCATTCTTTCAAATTAGCGATTGGTGGCCTTTTAGCGTTCTTATTATTGGCAACTGGTTGCCATTCTGTCGAATCTGATGTGACGGTATCTAATCAATCAAACGCCTATTCATCAACATCGGTTACCTCAGATATGAGCCAGCAGACTCTTAGACAACAAGCGTTACGTATACAGCGTGCCCTTGCTAATAAAGACTTTGCTAGAATCACCAATGACATTCATCCGACACGTGGTGTGCGCTTTTCGATGTATGCTTATGTCCGCCCTGAGTCTGATAAAGTGTTTAGCCGCGCGCAATATGCACAATACTTACAACAGTCAAATATTCGCTTCACATGGGGTGAAAAAGACGGTACTGGCGACCTATTAATCACGCCACTGCCGACGTATTTGGACACTTGGGTAAAAGGTGCAACGTTTAATGATGCCAGTATTAGCCTCAATGAGTTAAACAATAATGGTAATTCTATCAACAACTTAAAAGACGTATATCAAAATTCAGAGGTGGTTGAATTTTATCACAAAGGCAGCGATGAATACGCTGGTATGGACTGGCGTGTACTGCGATTGGTATTTGATGAATATCAAGGAAGACGATATTTGGTGGCTATCATTAGCGACCAATGGACTGTTTAAATAAAAGCGTAAGCATTTGAATGGCCAGATATAGTCTATTAAAAAAGGGTAATGCGTCATATATGAAGCACTGCCCTTTTTGTCTCTTTTTCATATTGCATTATATTCATTTTTCAATATATAAAGTTATAGTTTTGGCTGAAGCGGACTTTGCTTAAAAAACTTCACCATAATCTCATAAATATCAGGATACGCGTCAACCAACTTTTGCGGCGTCTCAAAAAATACTTCGCTGAGCACGGCAAAAAACTCGGCTGGATTGGTCGCACCATAACGATCTAAACCTGACTTTCGGTGCGTTTGAAAATCTTCAAAATCTCGCGACATAATTTGTGTCCAACGCGTAGGGTCCATGTCAGGCTGCATCGGTGGAAAGCCATTAGCGCGGCCATTCATCATATCGAGCTTATGCACAAATTCATGAATCACCACATTATGACCATCACGCTCACCTGAATGTTTAGCATCCTTCCAAGAAAGAATAACAGGGCCTCGCTGCCATGCTTCTCCACTACGGTGCTGACTGCCTTCGTGGACGATGCCAAACTCATCTACCGTTGTACTCTCGCTTTTGTACGAACCTTGATAAATAATAATAGACGACCAGCCAGCGTACCATTCAAGACCTAGGTTTAAGATAGGCAAACATGCTTGTAGCGCGATTGATTGTTTGACCGCATCAGTAATTTCAAACCCTTGTGCGCCTGTAAAAGACTTATCATCCAAAAACAAAGTCGCTAAGTCAAATAAACGATCTCTCTCCTCCTCGCTTAATCTATCAAGGACAACGATACGCTCAGCTGCCCGTGTCCAGTCGTCATGTGTGAATTCGCTGTTGTCCAATATGCGCTGCTCACGCCAGTCTTTGATGATGTCAAACATTCAAGTTATCCTTTTTATCATTAAAAACCTAATTAAGAGGTAAAACCTGTATTCCAGCTAAGTTTAGTCGCTCAAAACTATCACCTGTTTCAAAGTCCCAATTATCAGGCATACTACTTTTGAGATTTAGTCCCTTTTTGGTATCAATAAAACTTGATTCATCTTTAGATATGAAAACTATTTTCCAGTGCTTAGCTATCAGTTTAGCTACCTCTTCTTTTGGTTTTCCTTCTTCAAGTAAACGAATAGACTCCCATATTATAATAGAACATGGAACGACATGCTCTGGATGAGGAGGAGCTCCATCAGCGACTTCTTGTGATTTTCCAACGGTAACAAACTCTACTTCTGGGTGTAGAATATAGGAGAAAATCCTAGAATGCACTCCTAAATTAATGCCTAATTTTTTTCGTTCAATACAGTTAAGAAAATGTTCAACTAAAACTAGAGAGGTTTTATAAACTGTTTCTTGTTTATTCATAGTTAAATCCTTAACGATGATAGTAGGCTAGGTTTGAACCACCGCGAATTTTATAGATACATTAAAATATAAAAAACGCCGCTCATAAATAAATTACTGAGCGGCGCAGACTGTCATCCATACATTATGTTTTAAAATTGATATTGTAAACCTAGCTGTACTGAGCTGTCTTTATCATCACGTGCAAAGGTGGTATCGCCATTCAGATAAGCATAGACATTGTTATGCACCTTGTTGCTAACACTCAGCTCAAAGCGTCCATAATCATCATCTCTATCTGCTTGGCTGATGCTAATATTTCTGTCTTGCCCATCAGCAAGAGAGGTCGTCGATAAACGATCCATTAAACCATCTTCGATGACATGTACGTAAGCGAGTTTGCTTTGAAGCTTGGCGGGTGTACCCATCAAATCAAAACCATACTGTAGCTGGTAACCAAGCTCTGAGTCCCATGCCTCACTAGATGTGCGGTCAATTTTTAGGGCTGTGCGAGAGTTGGCATTGCCGCTCGTGTAGCCGTCTATGTCGGTATCACTGTAGTTCAAACCTAAAAAAGCACCGTGCGCGATGTTTTTCTTAATAAGAAAGTTGTAGCCAAGCTCATTGTAAGCGCTAAAAACATCGGCATCAGTATTACCGCGTTCGCTATTGTTAATAATGTTGATACCATTATTACCATCTAGTCTAACGGTGCTATTAACATCTAAGTCATGTTTAGATAAGCTTACAGAAGTCGTATTCCACCAAGCCGTGTCTTTACCGCCCAATAGCGAGTAAGCTTGAATGCCATAGCTGGTGTCTTTTTTGATACCGTTCTCTACAGTTTTATTGTTTTGATTGGCCGCTTGTAGACCTGCACCAACACGCCAGCTAGGTTGCACAATGTATTCACCATAGATACCAATATTGGCGCGAGTACCTTCTTGTACGTTATCAGAATCAACATAGCTTTGAGAGCCGTCTACCCAAACATGAGTACGCGAAGCATCAAGGGTGCCATTGTTATCAATAGCAGGTAAAGCCAAAGCATTGGCACGCTCAAGAATAGCTGAGTGCGAATCAGTAGCACTGCTCTTTAACGCAGCCCCCATTCTATTTTGAAGATTAAGCGCGCTTTTATTTGCGGCAATGATATCAGCATTGGTTTGCTCAACGATCAATCTGCTAATGATACGCGAATAGTCACGCATTCTTTGTGCGATACGTTCTTCCCCAAAGGCAGCTGTCAGCACGTCCTCATTGTCTAATTCGGGATTGTGCCACGTGTAGCCACCTGGGATATTTGGGTTTTCCGTTTGCGTGTAACCATCATAATCAGGGCCAAGGGCCCAATTGGTCGCCTCAAATCCTACGACGGGCATCACGTTGTCAAAAGACTCCTGATCGCTACAGCAGCCAACGCCATAAGGCTCGTAGGGTTCTGTCGCGCCAGGTGCAATGATGGCTGGATTGACTTCGAGTGTGATACCTAGCTCTTTTGCAATACGCAGCGCGTTTTCACGTAATTCTACATTGGCAGCCACTTCATTGCCGTCATCGTCATAAGCATTTCGTCCTGCATTGGCATACATCTTATCGCCTGTAATCAAGCTATCTAAGTTGATCATACCCAGTGCTGTAGACTTTTCTGCGTCAGTGAGCTGATCAACAAACGCCTTTGAACCATTGAGACCGCCCTCCTCTGCGCCAAACGCCACAAACTGAATGTCATGTTCTGTGTCAATGCCACTCAGATTTCTTGTCAACTCAGTCAAAACGCCAGAGCCAGAAGCATTATCGTCCAATGCCTCTAGATTTTCATAGTTTGGATAGGCGACGGCAGAATCATAATGTGCGCCGACAAATAGTGTTTTATTGGTATCAGCAATACCTTTTTGGGTCACAATAATGTTATTACTCGTTAGTGTTTGACCTCTAAATAAACCGCGAGGTGCAACGAAATCAAAAGTCTGACGATCAACTTGATTGTTACTGCCATCAATGGTCATACGTTGCTGCATATAGTTAGCAGCTTGGGTTTCCTTGTCAGATCCGGTATAGCGACCAGCATAGTCGCGCGCGAGCGTTAACGCCGTTTCTTTACCATAATCACCGTATTGGGCTTCTGCAAATGTTTGTGAGCCTGTAAGTAGTGTCAGTGCAGCGACCACTGAAATCGTGAGCGGTGATAATCTATTATGCAAACTGTTTCTCCTTGGTTAAAGAAATGTAATCGACACTAAAAAATAACTCAATTAAATGTGGTTTACAAGAAAAAGAAACAACGCATTTTTTAAATCAAACTTCCAGCGACAACATGTTCATAATCAATTTAATCAAGGTTTCCTTTTGATTCGGGTCAGACTCAGCGACCAACAAGGTTAAAGCAGCAAGACCTGTGTTATTGATCACCATCTCACCTTTATCATTAAGTAAGCGTCCGTTACGATGTAAAAAATCTACAAATAAGAAGGCTCCGCTACGTTTATTGCCATCAGTAAAGGGATGGTTTTTCACCATGAAATACAATAAATGCGCCGCCTTACTCTCGATAGTCGGATAAGCAGGCTCCCCAAACACCGTTTGCTCTAAATTGCCAAGCACACTACTCAAGCCGTCACCACGAGGCTTGGCAAATAGCTCAGTCGCCTCGCCTCTATCGATTAGCTGTGATTTTAAGTTGTTGAGCGCGTCCATTGCGTCAGTTGGACTGGGTAAGATGCCGCCTTCTTGCCCTGCTGGATCATCTAATAGACCCTCGTCATAGCGCTGTAACCATAAAAACGTCTGTGTATAGCGACTGATTATTTCAACTAGGCCGCGTCCTTCATCGGTATTCAGCTCAGGGCTTTGTGCTGTTTTTCTGATAAGGTTTAACGCTTGCTGCAACTCATTAGAGTTTTTATCAAGACGCTGTTGGTTAAGCGTATATCCTTGTACCAAATACTCACGTAAGCGCTGGGTGGCCCAAATGCGGAACTGAGTGCCTTTTTTGGAGTTCACACGGTAGCCCACAGAGATAATGGCATCCAGATTATAAAATCGAATATTACGACGGACTTGTCGCTTACCCTCCTGACGAACTACCGAGGATTGCTCGGTAGTTGCTTCTGGGTCTAACTCACCTTCTTTATAGATGTTTTTTAGGTGCAAACCAATCGTGTCAGAGTCTTTTTCAAATAGTGTGGCCAATTGTGCTTGTGAGAGCCATAAAGTATCATGCTCTAAGCGAATCTCAATCTGAGTCTGTCCATCTGCACTTTCATATATCTCTACTCTTACCGCATCATCATTCATAAAAAGCTCTCGTCGCGTGATATCACACTATAATCTAATAAAAATAACGATATCTTAAGCTATCTAACTTTTAAGTACATCGATGATAATTAGGACAACAAAAAACCCAAGCCAGTACATAATGACTGACTTGGGTTTAGTGTTTTGAATAGCATCATAACGATGTCTCATTCAGTGTTGTGTAATCTACCTCATAACCTGGTACATGGAAGACTCACTGGACTGCACCTAGATAGTGCCCCTAGTGCATTAGCTCAACCACGATTGCGTGGTTGCGCCAGCGAGCTAATGACACTAGGGGCACTATCTAGGTATTAGCAGGACTGAAACAGTCTTCCTTGGGTAAAATGTAATGGCTTGACTCGTGGACGACGCAGCATCGTCCTTCACCGAAAACGGCGAAACGCTAAATCTCACAACGTCCCTATTCTGCCCTAATCTCAATCAAGCTGTCAATCAATCTTTGTTCAATAGTAGCAACTTTTAATATGGATGCGTCATCTAGTGTCGCACAGTTTTACTTGTCTATTTGCGCGTCATACAATGTCGTGTTTCTATTTTTTAATTAACAAAAGTTCTTGATATTTATTATCAAATAGGCTTTTATATGCTTACAAAATATCATTCGCTGACTACATTATTATTAAGGCACACCACTATGAGTCTGTCGTTCGAACAAATTCAGCATGCTTGGCAGGTACAAGATCCAAGCTTGGTCGAAAAGCTTTGTTTATTATCCCAGCAGCCCGATCCGTTACCTGAATCGCCGATACCAGAGGATGAGCTGACATTTGAGCGATTTTTACATAAGATTTTGAGTTATTCATTCCGCGAGCAGCATCCTGGAACACAGTTTGCAGAGCGTGTAGCGATGATGGCAGTCTTAGAATCAGATGAAGGCACCTACCCTCTCCCTGATCGCTACAAAATTCACTTAATATTAATCGCACTTTGGGAAGATAAAAGCGCCTACTCAAGAGCCATCTTAAAGCAAGCTATCAATGATTTGCCTTTGAGTTACGGCGTTTGGCGCGGGTTAAAATATATTTATAAAGCGGCTGAATATGAGCAAGATTATGAGATTTTTGCGCCTATCACTGCCAAAATTGATTTGCATCGTTTTGACCAAAAGGCCCGAGACTCCGTCAGTCTTGCTACCAAAACCTATATGAGCCTCAGAGCATGGCGCTATCTGCGTAAATTGGGTCAGCAGATGCCAATGGGCTATATTGAGGCCGCAGTTTGCGTGCTTGCCAGCTATGATGAAACTATGGCCATCGGTCAATTGCCACAAATCAACAGTTGGGTGCTCAATCACATTTGTTTTCACAACTCAGCGGACTATGGTGTCAGTCGATTTCATAGCCACGCACCGCGTAAATTGTTTGATAATAAAGGTCGCGCGTTTAAAGACGCATGGCAACGTGATTCTGAACCGCTGATTAGGCTATTAGCAACAGCGAAGAACGAGGCCATACGGCAATTTGCGACGGACAGTCTAAAACACGACTTTAAGATCCAGCTACGTGATGTGAGCCATCAAACCATTCAATATCTATCGGCAGGCTATGCACACAGTCAGGCACGCGATGAGATGATCGTATGGCTGATTGAGCAATCCCCGCATTTTGAGAAGTCAAAATTTGTAGCGCTTGGATTGCATGAGGTGGTTCTCAAGTTATTACGTTCAAGCTATCCTGCCGCTTATCAGTATGCCATCGGTTATGCCAAAAGTTATGCACAATCTCTCCCGTTGGCAGAGCTAATGATGCTAGCCATGTCAGATCATGAGCCTATTCGCAGCTTTGCCATCAGTGTTATTTTGAGTCGTCATCCCGTCAATGATATTGGGGTATCAGGTTGGGGACAGTTATTAGATACCTCTTATCACCACAATATTGCCGCCGAGCAACTCGGTAAGCACTTCACACGCCGTGATCTGACGGCTGAATGGTTTTTTGAACGATTGATCAGCAATCAGTATTACAGCATGCGCTTTGCCATACGTAGGCTACCTGAGCTATATAGCGCAGCAGAGCTTGGGATCGATTATTTTATTCGCTTAGCAATGCATCTGGATATGACGCAAAGCGGTGACAGCAGCTATCTGTGCATGAACTTTGCGCTACAAGAACTCAAGCGTCTTGATCTGAGCACTGTAGATAACAAAGTATGGCAGTATTTATTGCTGCATCCACTAGCGCAGCAGACGATCGTTGATTGGATCGATGAAGATATCTTGTCAGGAAATAAGATTCCCATGCCCTATTGGCACGCGCTCGCCTATGAGCCTGATTGGCATAGCAGTAAGGAGATTGCACAGCTCAAAAACACTCCCTATCTCAACCATTATGATGATGAGGGAAAAACTCCCTCAAATGTAAATACGGTCAAACAGTGGCAAAAAGATCTAACCTTTGATGAATATTTGGCTGATACCGTGCGCGGTTGGTTAGCTGATGTGCGCCGGTTTGTACCAACTGAGTTAGGGTTTGAGTGGCTCATGACACTTGCTCGCAGTGAGCATTCAGCATACCGTGAATTTGCGATTGAACGCATTAATAAAGGTTTCTTGCCCGCTGATTTTGCGACCACTCAGAAGATGTCATTAGAAGAAGATCAGGCTAAAAATACAAACACCACTCAAACCACTGGAGCCAACGAAGTTACTGTCGATTTGGACAATCAGCGTTATTTGTTTACAGGTAAAATGCAAAGCATGAGCCGAGGCGATGCTGAAAAGCTGGTCAAAGCAGCCAATGGTGCGATCAGTAGTGCCGTGAATAATAAGTTGGACTATTTGGTAATCGGTGATGATGGCTCGCCTCTATACGGCGCTGGTCGCAAAGGCAGTAAGCAGCTCAAAGCCGAGGCATTAATTACCGCAGGCGCACCCCTCAAAATCATATCAGAAACCGCATTTTTGCAGATGCTGACAGGACAATCACGTGCAGCATCCGAAGACGATACAGTAGCAGGTGCAGAAGTGCTGTGGTCAATGGCAATCGACGATCCTACGGCACCCGTCAGCGAGCTGGCGATCAGTTATCTCAGTCATCATCACGAGCAGATTTGTATGGCATTAACGGATAGGCCTGTCGATCCCGATGCGATTATTCCCTCTGCATTTTTTAGCGCCAAGCGCGTTATACCGTTATTGCAAAGCAGTCAGCAAGCGCTACGTCATTTCGGCCTCTTATTAACAAAATATGAGCTGGCTAAGTGGTCGCCAACGCCGACGCTTTGGCTGATAATGGCAGAATCGCCTTATCTTGAGGTCACGAAGCTGTTGCAACAAGCGCTATTGGCAGCACCTTCTGTCAGCAATCGCGCTTACCATGTACCTGTAGAGCAGTTTAACGAGGCTATGCTCAACGCATTCATTGGTAGCAAAAAACGACTGGCACGGCAGCTTGGCATGAAATTATTACAGCGACATCATCAATTTCAAAATCCGAAGTCTCTTTACTTATTAAGCCAAAGCGCTGATCGTGAAATACGCTATGCCGCAGTGACTATGCTGTGGAAGCAGTATAAGGCGCGCCATGTCTCGCCTCTTTGGCAGCCTGCAAACCAGCATGATAAAAATGAGAGTGCACTAGCAAGCAAAACAAGCACTGCTAACACTGAGCCCCATGCAAAAACTGACACAAAAACCTTTACGCATACCGCGCCAAGTGATTGGTCAACCAACCCCCCTGCTGATTTGAATCAATTACTAATGCTATTAAGACGTGGACTGTTTGAGTTGCCACCAGGACGATTGAGTCCTTCTAACAACAATGAACGATCAAACTCACAAAAAAACGAGCAAGGTCGTCATTCAAAATATTCGCAGCGCCCTGACAAAACACAGGGAGCGACAGATCAAGCAGAAATCCTCTCACCCAAACCCATACCTGCCAGCCAAGCAAAACTGGCATTGATTGAGACATTCCGTGATGTGGGATTGGCGGATGAGTATTTTGCTAAGTTGATTATGCCTTTGTTGTACACCTTTACCCATTCTGCAGGCAAGATGGAGCGTCATGCATGTCTGACCGCTGTCACGCGCTTATTGCACCGCTACCCCCAGTTGTCCGAACATTTACAGCCCTTAACAGCTAGCTCAAGTTAGAGAGTAAGTAGCGAAAAAATAAGAAAAATGAGCACATCACACGACGCCATTTCAACTGAGATTAGATCATGAAAACAATTGTATTGCCCTATTGGGGTCAGATTATAGGTTTGGTCAGCAGACCATTCACTCCTGAGTATACACCGCAAAAAACCACAAAATCAGCAGCGCTACCAGTCGCACAGAGTCGCAGTTTATTCATCACTCGACAGCCGCTAGGTGCTGAAAGCAGCCATGCAGACTTGTATCGACTCGATAATATCGGTGAGCAAATAAGCTTATCAACCACTGCATTACCCTGTGCGATGGATGCCATTACCACGATAACTGATGACACTATTATATTGCTCGGCTGTGATGGGCACTTATATCAGACCGACTGGCAAGGAGAGATAATCCATAAAATCAGTCAAGAGTCATTATTTGCAAGCATGATTGAGGCTCAGAATAGCACTGAAAATACAGAGACTAATACAGACACTGAGTTTGTCACCAAATCCTTATCAACGAATAGCAGCCCGCAAGCAATTGCGATGACCACGCTGCATCAAGCTGTCCTTGTGTTATATCCCAATGACATCGTCGTCTGTCCATTTGCTAGTAATGATTCTTTAAGCCCATTAGTGCAGACAATCGCCAATCAGATTATCGTGCAACCTTATGCAGATAGTAAATCTCAAAAAGCCACTTCGCTTGCGACATCCAGTGATGGTAAGTGGCTCGTAATAGGCGATAATCTCGGTAACGTCAGTAGCTATCAATGGCTAAGTAATGATGATACTGGCGCTCAGCTGATTCAAAGTAGCCATAAGCCATTACATCAAGGCCGCGTCAATGCCCTGTGCTTTGAGCCTATTGGTCATTACTTTTTTTCAGCAGGTACAGACAAGCAACTTTATCGCACTCATGTACAAGGTGAACTACAAGCGATAGATAGAGCCAAATCAAGCCAGCACAGTCAAATGATCACTGCGCTTTGTGTCTCAGATACGCGCCTATTTACTAGTGCCGATGACAACAGTATTAAATCATGGGCGTTTGATAAAGGTCAGCCAAACACCTGCAAGGAAGACCTTAGTAAAACGCAGCGACTGGTCTATTCAAGCTATGCAGAAAAACCTGCACTACTGGTAGTTGGCACGGATCAAAGCCTGCGTTTTTTGCCGATTGATGAGACACAAAACAGTAAGCTCCTAACGGTTGCCACTGTCATCGAGGATGGATATCATCGCGTTCAGCAGCTACTCACTGACCATAGCAATAACAGTGAAGTAGCGTTTTTAGAGGGCTTGGCACTGCTTGAATCACAAGCGGATCAGCAAACGATCAAGCTGGTTGGACGCCTTTTAGCAGATCGTAGTAATAGTTTGAGCGCCAGTCGCGCTTTACAATTAGTACAGTGGCTCGCTGGCACAACGCTTGAGACGCGCTTAGCGATACTCGAGGAGCAGCTCAACTCACCGCGCAGTAGTAGTGTCCGCCTTGCAGCGTTTGAGGGTCTGGCTATCGCTGCCACTCATACGGCAAGTCCTCACGTACTACCTGCTTATTTAGAATATGCTCTTGGATGCGCCAACGAAGACGTCATTAGCGCCGCACTACAAAGCTATCTAAAAATCGCCGTTCAAGACGCGGACAAACAGCCTCGTGTATTGCCGATTTTGCAACAAGCGCTGTCACATTCTATGCTGCCCATTCGCCGGCAAGCGTTGGCATCGCTTGAGCATTTACTGCCAGATATCAGTCCAAAAGCAGATTTTATGGCTTTGGACAGTCGCTACCCTGACATTATTCAAGCAGGTCTGATTCGACTCTATCAGCGTGGCTTATTGGATAACCCAGAAGTATCGCGCCAGCTGATGCTACTACAAAGCCATCATCAAGCCGACGTCAGACAAACTGCCTTTTATGCCGCTTTACTGGCGCAGCCTGAGCTCATCACTGCTTTAAAACAGCAAGCGCATGCTCTGGATGACGCTCAGTTACTACGCACATTGACCGACTTTGATGATTTTCGCTTACTGCGCGGTACAATCTTTGATAACGTAAAAGCGGATAAGCGTACGTCCGATCATGATGAGCTAGTAACTATCAAGATAGGCAAACGTTTTGATCAACAAAATAAAAATGCGATTGGGCGTACTACTCAGGGCACCGAAGAGGACAGCGCTGCCATCAACCTTGTATTGAATACGCAGGATTTTGCTGCATCAGCAGCACAAACGTCCACACCAGAACGAGCAACAGATAAAAGCCCCATACTAAATAACTCAAGCCTTGAGCCTTTATTACAAAACTTGAGTAATCGCTACGAAGACATCGGGTTTCGTGCCGCCTATGCCCTTGCCTGCTTGCAAGATGAGCGCGCATTTGGCACCTTGATACGGTTTATGCATCACAAGAATGATGCGTTCATTCGTGCAGGCGTCGCTGCTGCTTTGGGATATCTACAGTTAGTCGATGGTAAAGCCATTTTGCCCATCTTGCTTGATGATCCTGACGCAAGCGTGCGTCAAGTGGCCATGAGCGCGTTAGGTAAGCTTGTCAGTGATGATCTTTCTTGGGTGGCGTTTGGTTTTGCATCAAAGCATCAAGACATTCATGAGCGCGCGCTTGCGATATTGCTGACACAAGTGCTCAATGACAAAAAAGTATCTGCTGACTCATCAAGCATGAGCACAATACTAGCGCAAGCACTTAATAACCCTTTCACCAGTATTCGCCTTGAAGTGGTCAAAGTGCTGCTCAATCGAGCGCTTGAACGCGCGTCCAAAACCGCCATTATCAATATGATTGAGCAGCTACAGCACAGTCTATTTGAGGATGTGCATCAAGTGGCACTAGAAGAATGGCAGCGGTTATTACTAAAAAGCGCGTCAAAATCAGCTACGACGCAAGACAGTACTACAGACACCTATCAAGCCGTTTTGACTTTGCTATTTGCAGATAACTTTGCCAATATCCGTAAGCAAGCGTTTGATACAGCACTTAAAAATAGCAAGCGCCTCGGATTTACCGAGCTGATGTTGACCGCACTGGCGAGCCCTTATCTCGATATCAAACGTTTGGCGCTCAGCCATTTGCAAACCAAAGCCAGCACCCAGCATCTGCGTGACTTGATGCCTGCCTTAATCGCTTTGTTAGCCGATGATAGTATGGACTTACGCCAGCAAGCATTAGAGGTCGCTTTGGCGGCCACTGATATGGGCATTTCGTTCAGTCCAAACCATAACAGTAGTCGTAAAAATGACAATGATACCAGTCCAATCGATCATGAGGCATTATTCAGCGCAGGGCTAAGTAGTCCTTATCCTGATATTCAACTGACCGTTGCCAAATTGCTGGCACGTCAATCTCGTGATTACCCTGAACCGCTAAAAACGCAGTATGAAGCCAGTGCTTACGCAGTCTTTGAGCAGTATCTAAATAAAGAAATGCCTGTAGTCGTCATTGATAAGAAAAATAATGAGGATTATAAGCAGTGGCATCACCATATCACAGAAGCACTAACGGGCTTAGCAACGCTCTCTGATCCACAAAAATATCACGCTTTAGATTGGTATGCGCGTTACCTACATCATCCAGATGCAGATTTTAAAGCGCTTGCCCCAAAGCTTATGTACGTTGCGCCTGCACAAGATGCCGAAGTGGCTGATGTGTTAGGCACATGGCAAAAAGACGAGCGACCTATTATTCGTCAATCAGCCAGTTTGGCTTTGGCAGTTTGGGGCGACAGTCGCGGCCAGCATTTTTTTAGCAACACATCGAGCAACAGTGCTCGTACCAACGATAACAACCAAGGTAGCTTGCGCCATCTTGTCGAGCCTATTGGCCCTATTCAGTGGCTACAAGCGCGCGCAGGTTTGGGTATTACGCAGGCACAGCAACTGCGCGAGTTATTCGATACGCAATCTTATGCACCAGCAGCTAGATTATTGCTCATATTTAATGCCTTGGCGTCACCATTAGCACTACCGCTCATGCGACCTGAGCGCTTGATTGAGGCGCTTAGCTTTGCAGACAATGAGACCGCTGTTGTTTATGCACATGTATTGGCACGCTTTGACCTGCCTTTAATATCTAATTGGCAATACCTCAGTAAATACCTCTCGCAGAAGATTGACAGCATTTTGTCTGCCCACCCAAAGACGCTAACACTGTTATCAGAGACAAGTGGCACAAACGCGCTTAGCACGACTGACGCACGCGCCAATATCCTTAGTACTGTGGATGTCGCAGACTTGCAGCACTTTGCACACTTGACCCAGCATGAGCACCCTTTGATACGTGCGCAAGCGGTAGCAGTATTGGGTCATTTATCCCATCTACTGACGCAGCAACCTTATGACGATGTGGCACAAGTAGTTACTGCCATACAATCATGGCGACGCAGTATCGAGGCCTTACTTCAGCGTCACCACAGTGTACCTGTTACTGATGATGCCAGTCAGCAAGGTTTACGCAGAATTGACACCGATCATAGCTACCAGACACTTGCGTTTGGCGCGTGGCTTGGTGTGATTCGTGAAAGCGACAATGACAATAGCAGCACCGAGCAAGCAATTCGCGGGCTAATGTGGCTGACCAAAGCATCAGCCGATAGCAATCCATCTAAAGCTATCGACTGGGCGGATAGTGTCAGTCGTGCGCTGTTGCCTCTACTGCATCGTCCTCATATTGAGACGCGCGAGCTGGCATGGGATTGCCTAACCCAGCTACCTGTTCTGGCGTCAAAGCTGGCTGAGTATGCAATGAGTACGCCGTATCGTGATATGGTCAAGCGCGGTTTGCAGTGTCTGATTGAGAGCAAAGATGACGCTGCCCTTATTGATAAACAGCTCAGAAGCCTACTACTCACCAATCATCAGCTATTGGCAGAAGAGACTTATCAGCTATTAAAAGCGCGCGTGGGGCATCTACCAGCAAGCCTAATGGCACTGCATACCGAGAGCTTACCGCTCTTGCGCCAGTTGGTCAGTGAGTGGCGTCAAATCACAACTCGCGCTTCCAATTCGACCATTACGACGGCAACCACACTAGATACCTCTGATCAGGTGTTATCAGAGCAAGCATTGCGCCAAGACAAGCTGACTTTTTTATTACAAGCGCGCCATTGTCATGACTGGCAGGCACGTTATCAGACCTTTATGCAGCTTATAGAGTTTGACGAGGTCTTGTTTACCGATACTGCGTTTAACAATACAAAGCTTATTGACGAGCTGTTTGCCTTTTTGCTCGACAGTACAAACAAATATGAGCAAGGTCAAATTTTGTCTCTTATTACTCAAGTATTGCAATCTTGCCAGCGCGTGCAAGCCGCCGCGCACAATAACGATATTAATAAAGAACTTGATAAAAAGAGTGTTGAGCAAGTGGCTCAGACAGCCTACAACAAGCTATTGGACTTACTAGATAATTCAACACTCAAGCTATCAAATGCTGACTTGTATCGAAATATTGGCGCGCTTCGTGATAAGTATATGGCAGCGCCTTTACGCCACCGCTTACAAAAACTGTTCGAACATCCAGCTTCTCACTCACATCAAGAGCGCCAGCAGCTGTTTGATACGCTTGTGATGATAAGCGGCTACGACCAACCTATTTCTGATTACTTGGGTGAGGATAAGGATTTGCGCTGGCTACAACAGCAGTATCCAAGAGATCCTGCAGGGCTACTGTCTTTATTTGTTTTACTCCTTCGCTATGCCGACTACGCCCATGCCGCCCAGCTGTTAAAATCACTGGCTTGGATACCTGCTGTCTGCGAGCCAAACACTACTATTATTAAAGATATCATTGGTAAACACCATAGCACCGACAAAGAAGATATTGCTACGCGTATTGATAAAGCCTTGGCTTTGGCTTATGAGCAGTTACCTGCCAAATATACTCAAAACCTGATTGAAGCCATCGCTTACCGTGCAAAAAAATGCAAAAATAATGCAGATACCCTAAAAAACATACTCAAAAAAGCGCTATCGAACAAAGACGCGCACATACCATTTTTGGCCGCGGAAGGTTTGGCACTTTGCGGTAATAGTGAGGGCTTGAGCACGTTAATGGCAAGTATTGATTATCATACGGATGGTGATATTCGTCGCCGTAGTGTCCTTGCCATCGGGGAGATGATGCAGGTTGAACCTCAACCTGCCGACAAGTCGATACAGTCCTCTGCTGTCCAAACCACGGACATGACAAATGCACTATACAAAGCTTATGATAAGTTGATCAAACTGGCAGAAGATGATGAGCATTACTTGCAAGACGTGGCCTCTGAAGCGTTGGGGCATATCGCGCAAGGTGGTCACTTTGAATATAGCGCTCAGATTTTTGACTTACTGACATCGCAGTTATCAGACCCTGAGTTACAGCCTTATAACCCAGCTATTACTCACTGGTTAAATGGGCTGCGCTGGTTGAATACAAATGCCGCTTGGGCGCAAATCCGTAGTCACATACAGCGCCAGCTGCATCAGCAATTACTGTTTGCACCGCAGCAGCACGCCATCTCTTTATTGTCACATCATGATAGTGAGGCAAATAAAACACTGCTACTAGATATTCTCAAACAATACAGCGAGCAGACAGCGATACTAGAAACCGCTTATACAGCGGCACAAAACCTATGGGGCAGCCATGCTGATCATATCTATATATACGATTGGGCGGCAATACAAAACCCAAATGAGGACTTTGCGATATTAGCAACGCTGAGTCTCAAACGTATCGTAACGTATAGCAGCATTGATACGCTGGCGCCTTTCATCACTGAGCATATTCATCAACTACCCGCACAGACATATACCGTATTACAAAATGCGCTATTGGCAAAACCAGATATGAGCCATCCGCAGCTTCGTAGTTTGATGGACAATCCGGATGCGCAGATACAGCACATAGGCCTACGATATATCACTCAGTACCCTAATCAGTATCTTGATACGCAGATGCAGATTGACTGCAAGCAACACCTAGTCAACGCTCAGCAGCAATGGCAAGCACTACTTGATAGCCTCATAGCGCGTCCAGCAATGCGGCAGGATGATTCATGGCTGACCGAGGTACGGCAAGTAGCAAATACTATCACCCATCTATTGTGGATCACTTGTCGCTATACTACACCTGATAAAGCCGTGTTTATATGGTTAGCAGCGCAGCTAGCCTCACCTGTTATTAGTAGCGTGACCGCGCTTGCTACTGCGGTCAGCCACTATTGGCAGCAAGCCTTATTAGGGCTACTGGCACGGCAGGCGAGCGACGATCATTTGCTGACTGAGCTAATACCAACTCTGACCGGCATTGCCCATGATCAAACCGTGCAATTAGCTACAGACGATAACGCGCTATTGTCCACCCTACTCGAGCGCTTGAGTGTGCAAGATGCTCAAGTAAACAAAGTAAATGAAGCGGGTGCGTTGTCACGGTTGGTGGGTTTGTTTTCACAACGTAGTGATGATACGGAGGTACTCAACGTAACGCCTCAAACAGACCTAAATGAGCAGTTACTGGCTGCAATAAAGGCTAAAGACGCTGCTGCGCTATATCACTGCGCACAGAATCATCACGCTGAAACTGCCATACGAATACGCGCCATCGAAGCACTCGGACAGTTGCATGACCCCAATATTGGCACGTGGCTGGATGCTTTAATTCAAGCATCTGCTGAGGTTAATTCTGATATTCAAAAACTGGCTTACAAAGTTTTGCGTCGCTGGCAACGCAATATGACGCGCGTTCAGCAAAAACGCCCGCAAGCGCCTAACTTACAGGTGATGAAGGCAACTCATTTAAAGGCCGCAGATACGCAACAAAATCAGGGCGAAGGACAGCATCATGACCAATAATCAAGTAGACAACCCAATTGAGCAAGACGCCTCAGCAATCAGTCAAGATGACACGCCAGCAGGCAATGACAAGACCAATGATGGCCTGATAATGGCGCTAAATTATGCTGCGCCAAGTCATGTCTGCTTATCGGTAGATCAACAATCCACCCACAGCCGACATGTGGCGCTGTTCACACAATTAGAACGTGATGCCGTCAGCTTTCATGGCACGGTAAAAGATCCACTGGTGTTTCGAGATAGCTTACTTGCCTTATTTGACGTGGTCAGCAGCGACTACCGCTACGTGCCAAAAGACCGCGCCGCCTATGCCGTTTTTATGCAAATGCGCCGCGCCAGTCGTCATAAGAACTTATTCTCTGCCCAGCGTGATTACTTCACATGGCTGTTTGACAATGATCCTTTGGCCTTCTGTCTTCTTGACCCTATCATTCAAGTGCACCAAACAGGTGTCAGTTTTGAGGTATTTAGCCGTGATGAAGGCTGCTATGCGCAATTGACCTTGCAGCATGATTTGTTTGAAACGGACGCAGCGCCAGTGCTTGGCACCACCAGTATTGATTACAGTAGCGCCTTATTTGATGGTATTGAGCAAATCCGTGATCATCAAACAACCACCTTAGATATTGGTCAAGAAGCAGTACGTCTACAGCGTTCAGACTTATTAGCGTCGACAGACAATGCTGAGTCCGAAATGGATGCTACGGTAAACGATGATAATAAACATGAAGTCATCGAAAAACGTATCAATGTGCCTAAGAGTTGGATACGCGCATTGTTGCAAGTGCAGTCAGCAGGTCAGCTGGCACACGAACGCATTGATCTTGATCCTATTGCGTTATACAACGTTTTATTTGAGCTGCGTATGCATGCCGACATCAAAGGTAAGCGCCGCGGTTTATTGATTGAGCTGATACCGCAGCAGTTACCAGTGATTATTTTAGAGCCATTTGATATTGCCGTCACCAGCCAAGTCAGTCGCCAGCAAACGCCCTATCAAGGACAAAAAGCCAAGCTCATTCGCTTGTGGGGTCGTCGCCGCCTAAGCTTATTAAAGCGCTTGTTGCCGCATACCGACACCGTCAGTGTGTCGCTCCTTGGACAAGGCATGCCAAGCTACTGGACGCTTACGGGTAAAGGCTTTCATTTTACCTTTGCCATGACAGGCTTTAGCCAAGCAAACTGGTCGCAATCTCTAAATTTTGATTTGCTATTACCCACGCGCCCGCAGCAAAACGCACTAAAGGATGAAAGCCATAACGATGATGTGTTACCGCTGATACAAGCGCTTGCAGAGCAACCAAGCCATATCGATGTCTTAACCGAGCGTTTATCCGCGCTACGTACATCAGATAATTTACTGACAGCTAGTTATGTACGCCAGCAGTTATTATCAGGTGCTCAGCAGGGATTGATTCGTTATGACACGGCCAACCAGTCTTATTATTATCGTCCATTGACGCAGACGCCACTCGATATGGCGCAATTTTCGCATCATAGTGAGGCAGAAAAACAGGCATTTGACTTAGTTGGTCGTAAGGATAGCGTACAAAATCTAAGCGTGCAGACAATAGCGACGCAAGGCGTATCCATCAGCGCCGATATTCATGTCAAAGAAGATCGCCACACTTATCAAAGTCAGTTGCAATTGGGCGAAGATGGCTTGGTCAGTCGCGCCGTGTGCAGCTGTCCGCAGTATTTGCAGCACCGTCTTAGCCAAGGCATCTGCGCGCATCTTATCGCCTTACGCTTAAGCTACCATCGATACGACCACACGCAGACAAACAGCTGGCATGACACGCGCACCCTTAGCAAACGGGTCCCTAAGGTTCAACCAAAAAATAAAGCAAAACCGTCATTTACTAAAGAGACTGCTCAATCAATATTGCCCACCAGTAATATCTTAGATTTATCGACTCTTGCTCAAGGCTTGCCATCAGATGACACACACGCAAAGCCGTCGTCAAATAACCCTACGGCGCATACTGTCCGCTACGTGTATTTGACTTGTGACCACAAAAAATTGTTGATTGAGCAGGTCATCGATGATGACAGTACGCGTCAGCAGTTCGTATTCAATCAACCTGCCGACGCTCATGCCGCATTTTTACAACACATTGCCAGATTTGAAGCCAAAGGCTTTATCGAAAATAAAGGGGTATAACCCATGACCGCACCAAACAATCAGCAAACCGATTACATTAGCTCCGTTCAGACTATGACCTCATCTGAGCGTCAATGGCAACAACTGTGGCAAAACATTGAAGACGCTGGTGGGCGTTATCAGTATATCCAGCAGCAAATGATACAGCACGGGTTTATGGTCGAGCGCAAGCCCATCGATAACATGACGCCAAAAGAGCGCGAACGCTATAAAAAAGCGCTTAAAAAAGAAGCAGCTGAAGAAAAGAACTTTAAAAAAATGGCATGGCAAGCTTACAAAGCACAGCATATTGTCTATTTGGGTCGCCACATTTATTGGTCAGATGACACCAGTATAGACAAATGGGATATCAAAGACGCCAGCAATCGTCTTATTGAAAATAAACTCCCACTCATTAACAAACATACGCAGTTGGCAGACGCTGTCAATCTGAGCGTGCCGCAGCTAAAAGGGCTTTGCTATCAAAGAGAGGTGGCAACCAATATCCCCTACACGCATTTTACGATCAATAAACGTAACGGCACGCCTCGGCAGATATGGTCGCCTATTCCTCGGCTCAAATTTGTCCAGCGCTGGATTTTGGAGAACATTCTAAACAATCTAACGACGCATGGCGCCGCTCATGGCTTTGTTCGTGGTAAATCCATTGTCACCAATGCAGCGGTACACAGTAATAGCGCCCTGCTCATCAAGCTGGATGTCAAAGATTTTTTTCCTAGTGTGCATTGGCGGCGCGTCAAAGGCGTGTTTCGTCACGCAGGCTATCCTGAGCAAATAGCCACCTTATTGGCTTTATTGTGTACAGAATCGCCAAGACAGATGGTGCAGCAAAATGGCAAAACGTATTACGTGGCGCTCAGTGATAGAGCCTTACCACAAGGCGCACCAACCAGTCCTGCTTTGACCAACATTGTCTGTATCAACCTTGACCGCCGCCTGACAGGACTGGCGGATAAAGTAGGTCTGCGCTATAGCCGCTACGCCGATGACTTGACGTTTAGCTTACCAGCCAATTCCACCAGCACCGAGAATGCTGCTCAGCCGTCTGATCATAATCAACTCATTGGGCAGCTATTGGGTTCTGTACATAAGATTTTGCGAGAAGAAGGCTTTATCTTGAATGATGATAAGACGCGCGTCATTCGTATGGGTAATCAGCATACGGTCACTGGTATGGTGGTCAATGGCGAAGGTGTGCCACGTGTACCACGTAAAATAAAGCGTATGCTACGGGCGGCTCTTCACAATCTGGATTCAGGACAGTCTTTACGGGATGGCGAAACCCTTGACACCTTATCAGGATATGCTGCTTGGATTGCCTCAGCAGAGCCTGAATTGGGACAACAGTACTTAGAAAAAATTGAGGCGTTACAAGACCAAGGTAAGCTGTCTAAGACGAGAAGCCAGACAAAATCTGACGTGGTCTTTTAGAAAAATTAAGATCATTCATAGGGATAGGCAATAAAACCAAAAATCCGTTTTGCTTATCCCTATTTTGGTCAAGATACTGTTTAGTCAAAAGATTATTTAGACCAGAGATTATGGTGCCACCCCTTCTTCTTGTAAATAATCATGCAGCCCTTCTGCAAACTGCCGATAGCCTGCAGCATTGGCGTGAATGCGATCAGATTTTAGCGTATTATCCGACAATACCGCAGACCAACCACCTGAATATAACGGTAACTTTTTCGCGTCAGCAATCTCTTCGTATATCGGATTGTCACTGGCCTTACCAAACAGCGCACTGGTGCTAAAGTATGGCTCAGCAATGAGAACAACCTCGATATTCTCAGACTGCAATGTTTTAATAGTGGTATTAATATTGGCGCGCGTGGTCTCAGAGGGAATACGACGTAATACATCATTGCCGCCCACTCCCAGCAGTACCAAGTCAGGATTTTGAGCAGTAATGTCATCGACACGAGCCAGCACATCGGCGGAGGTATCGCCATTGACGCCTGCATTTATCACCTTCCACTGACTCAAATTGGCAAGTACCGTTGGATAAGCTGCATCTAGACTCGCACCATAACCGTAAGTCAGCGAGTCCCCAAGCGCAATTACTGTGCTACCAGCTGGCAAGCTGTTTTGCTGGGAGTCGTCACTACAACCACTCATATTCATCATACCTGCCAATCCCATACTAGCCAGCACCAAAAACTTACCACATATCCTCATGTCTACTCTTTTCCTCTTTTTTATACAAATTGAGTTAAATTTATCAGAATTAGGCTGATATTACTCAAAACCTATTATTTAACTCTTGTTGTATATTGCTCAGTATCCGTTGTATAGTTTATACAGGAGATAGACTACCTGTTGGGCGTCATACAAGCGCTCTGCTGTTTAGCACAAACAGTGTATTCATCATAAAGTATAACTTTACCAAGGATACGTGAGGTATTTATGAATCAAAAGTCATCTCAGCTTCAGAGTCAAACCACCAGCTCTGCGGACAAACCCCCAAAAAGCATACCGAAAAAACCGCAAAGTTTTGATGAGTTGCAAAACGGCAAAGGACAGTATCGATTGGTAGCAAGTTCTGTCGGCAATTGGCTGGACAGCACCAGTATTGATGCGTTGAATCACCTTAACGAGCAAGCTGCCGATATATTTTATCGTAAAGGGGTGACCTTTACGGTCTATAGCGATGCGAAAAACATCGAGCGCATGATCCCCTTTGATATCATTCCGCGTATCATTGCTGCCAGTGAGTGGCGTCAAATAGAAGCAGGCTGTAAGCAGCGTATTACGGCTCTCAATGCATTTTTGCATGACATTTATCATGACCAAGCGATTATGAAAGCTGGTATTGTACCTGCCAGCTACGTCTATGCCAGTGGTTGCTACGAGCCATGGATGATAGGCATTGAGCTGGATAAGCCCATCTACTCACATATCAGCGGTATTGATCTTATTCGAGATGAGTCAGGTCGGTTTTGTGTATTAGAGGACAATCTACGTACCCCATCTGGGGTCTCGTATATGCTTGAGAGCCGAAAGATATCCGAGACACTATTGTCTGATCAATTTTCCCAAAGCTCTATTTTGGGCGTTAGTGACTATCCGCAGCGCCTAAAATCTTGTCTTGCCAGCTCAACCAGCAAATACGATCCACAGATAGCCATCTTAACGCCAGGACGTTTTAACAGTGCTTATTATGAGCATGCTTTTTTGGCGCACGAAATGAATGTCCCGCTCGTACATGGCTATGATTTGATTGTCGAAGACAGCAAGGTCTACATGCAAGGCATTCGTGGCAAAGTACAGGTCGATATTATTTATCGCCGCATTGACGATCCTTATATTGATCCACTGGCGTTTCGTTCAGATTCTATTTTGGGTGTGTCAGGATTGATGAGTGCCTACCGCGCAGGCAACGTGGTCATTGTCAACGCTCCAGGGACAGGTGTGGCCGATGACAAGAGCTTGTATCCTTTTGTACCAGATATGATTAAGTTTTATTTGGGCGAAGAGCCTATCCTACCTAATATCGAGACATACCAGTGCCGTAAACCTGATGAACTCAAATACGTACTGGATAATTTGGATAAGCTGGTTGTCAAAGAAACCCAAGGTTCTGGTGGCTATGGCATGCTTATTGGCCCCACCTCTACCAAGCAAGAAATCAGTGATTACCGTCAGCGTCTTTTAGACAATCCGGCTGGATTTATCGCTCAGCCCACAATTTCACTCTCCACCAACCCTACTGCGGTCAGTGACGGGATTGCACCGCGTCATATCGACTTGCGTCCCTTTATTCTCAGTCATGGTGATGGCTCTGTAGATATTGTACCTGGCGGATTAACGCGAGTGGCCATGGTTGAAGGCTCTTTGGTAGTCAATTCGTCGCAAGGCGGCGGCATCAAAGACACGTGGATTATTGATGACAGCAACTTGACATCATCATCTAGGCAAATCATCAAAAAACCAGACAACCAACTGGATAAACAGTCGTTAGAGGCCATCACAGCAAGTCATTCACATTATCATGATCCTGTGCAGCCGCTTGAAGCAGGCTACGAGAATCCTGACAATGCACCAATGATATTGCTGTTATCTACTGCCAATCATTTGGTGTGGCTCGGTCGCTACAGTGAGCGCCTGTATTATTATGACAACATTATCAAACAGTTGGTAAAAGGCAATATTAAAAAAACACAATTGCAGCACCTGATTAATCATTTGGGTTTCAACGTTGATCCAAATCAGCCGCTAAAGTCGATGAAAACTCAGATGCTGAGTGACTTGGAGCAAGACAAAATACCCAATATTGTTCAATCTATTGAGACCAATGTACAAGAAGCCAAGGGTGTCATTGGTAAAGATACCGCTGAGCTATACAACCTGATTAAACGACTGTCGAGCGCGGGCACGTACCGAGCGGCGACGTTACAACTACACGCCTGTAATGCTGCCATGGCGCAAGAGCACCCTATCGTGACATGCTTTTGGCAATTGGGCCGGCATTTTGAACAACTGGAGCGTACGGTATTTCTCAATGAAGACTCAGTTAATATCAGCCTTGAATTCAAGCACTGGATCAATAAACTGCCAGAAAACACACGCTGGCGTGAGCTGATTCGTCTAACCAATCAGATGATCAAGTCGCAACAGCTCAGTGACTTTCAGCTCTTGAGTCAAGAATGTAACACGATATTGCAGCAAGGGGTCTAATGCCTCATCACTTAATGACAAAGCATTAAGTACGAAATAATAAGAAAAGACTATGAGGAACATACCATGAAACTTCAAATCAGTCACCAAACCAACTATTACTACGATGAGTTGGCCCATCGAAGTGTGCAATATATTCGCATGACGCCCATGCAGCTGCCGCATCAAGTCATTCATCAGTGGAACGTCATGCTACCCAAGGTCGCCACCAGTCAAAAAGATGGGTTTGGCAACGATTGGCTGACGCTTAGCCGTAATGAGGCGCACAACAATCTACAAATGCAGGCGTCGGGTATTGTTGAGATTAACACGAGTACAGAGCGATTAGAGGATATGGACCATGTCCCCTATCTGTTATTTACCGTACAAAGCCCTTTGACAGCGTGCTCGGACAACATGCGGGCGTTTGCGGCCCCTTATTTAAAAACGCTGACCCATGACAATTTAAAGGTGATGGCAGCTGAGCTACTCACAAAAGTCCCTTATATCAAAAATATCACTCATGTCGGCACAACGGCTGCCGAAGCTTTTGATATTGGCGCTGGCGTGTGCCAAGACCATACCCATATCTTTTTAGGATGCTTACGAGATCAGCAGATTCCAGCGCGCTATGTATCAGGCTATCTCTATGATGACACTGAGAATCATATGGCCAGTCATGCATGGGCAGAGGTGTGGCTAGATGGCTACTGGTACACCTTTGATATCTCAAACCAGTTGTTCCAGCCAAGCTCTCATGTGTATGTTGCCATTGGTCGAGATTACCTAGATGCAGCGCCTGTACGCGGTGTGAGAATGGGCGGTGGTTACGAAAATCTTTACAGTCAGGTACTGGTTTCAAGATTATCATGAAGTATTTTTTACGATTGTCTTCAAAGGATCCGTTATGACTTATTGTGCTGCCATTCGTCTCAAAGAAGGGATGATTTTTGCCAGTGATACTCGCACCAATGCAGGGGTTGATCACATCTCAACCTTTAGAAAACTGTACCAATACGGCGTTGAAGGCGAGCGTTTCATGATACTGCAAACTGCGGGTAGTTTGGCGACCTCACAGGCTGTGTTTAATAAACTTCAAAGCGATATTAACTCACGTGCAGAGGGTAGCTTAAACACTGTCCCATCGCTGTTCGATGGGGCGCAAATGGTTGGCGAATGTATGCGTAACGTCATGGCAAACGCGCAACGAGTGGCCAATGATAACAATAGTCGCACGTTTACCAGCTCATTTTTATTGGGCGGTCAAATAAAGGGCCAGCCGCCTGAGCTATATATGATCTACCCTGAAGGCAACTGTATTAGAGCCACAAGAGACACGCCATTTTTTCAGTTGGGTGAGAGCAAGTATGGTAAGCCGATTCTGGATCGTTCGGTCAGATATGACACCAACGTCAATCATGCAGCTCAAGCGTTGATGTTGTCTTTTGACTCAACGCTACACTCTAACTTGTCTGTCGGCATGCCCATTGATTTTGTGATTTATGAAAATGACAGTCTCATGCTACCAAAAGGCCGCCGTATCGAAGAAGACGATGAGTATTTTAAGACCATCAGTCGCCAGTGGTCAGCAGCCCTGCGCAATACCTTGATTGAATTGCCTGAATGTCCGAACGATTATTGGGGTTAGATTTTTCGCACTATCAAAGCTTGTTCAAAGAATATTCATTACACCAATAAAAATGGGGCGGTACGACTGTCTTCTGATTGGGTAACGTCACTTGGCGTGCCCTGAGCGACAATTAGCCCGCCCGCATCACCAGCCCCTGGCCCCATATCAATAATCCAATCGCTATTGCTGGCCACTTGCATATCATGCTCAACCATGATGACCGTGTTGCCAGCATCGACGAGATCATTTAACTGCGTCATTAGCATGGACACATCAGCGGGATGTAGACCAGTGGTAGGTTCATCTAATATGTATAAGGTATCGCCTCGCTGTATACGTTGCAATTCAGTGGCAAGCTTGATGCGCTGTGCCTCCCCGCCTGATAGCTCCGTGGCTGGCTGACCCAAACGTAAGTAGCCAAGCCCAACTTGTAAGAGCGCATCCAATGCCCGCAAGATAGGCGTTTCATCAACAAAAAACTCATAAGCCGCCTCTACAGTTAAGTCCAGTACCTCAGCGATATTTTTATCTCGATACGTGATGGCAAGTGTTTCTTTATCATAGCGCTGTCCATGACATACCTGACAAGGTGCATAAACGCTTGGTAAAAATAGCAGCTCTACACTGACAAAACCCAAACCTTCACAATTTGGACAGCGGCCTTTTGTTGTATTAAATGAGAAACGTCCAGCGCCATAGCCATGTGCCTTTGCGTGCTTGGTGGCGGAAAATAGCTTACGTACGTCATCGAACAATCCTGTATAAGTTGCTAGGTTTGAGCGCGGGGTACGTCCGATTGCTTTTTGATTAATATTGATAAGACGACGGATATGCGCCATGCCAGCTTTGATTTCGCCGCCTGTTGCCGATTCAAGCTCTTGCTCAAGCAAATCTGCCTCACCTACAGGGGCTTCTGTAACCGTTTTTTGTCCCAGTGCTTCACTGACAAGCTCAACCAACGCTTGGCTGACGAGGCTCGACTTACCTGAGCCTGATACCCCAGTGACACTCGTCATCACCCCAAGTGGAAACGCAACGTCTAAACCTGTGATGTTGTTACGCTCAATATTTGCAAGCTTAAGCCATGCTGTTGGCTCTCTGGTATCAGATTTAGACTGAGCGTTAGAGGTTGTATCAGCAAAAAGGTAGCGCCCCGTATGCGACTGTGCAACATCACGCAGGCCATTTACCGGCCCACTATAAACAATCTCGCCACCATGCGTGCCAGCTTGTGGCCCGACATCGACTATCCAATCGGCATGCCGAATGACACTCACGTCATGCTCAACGACAAACACTGAATTACCAGACGCGATGAGCTCATCTAGTGCTCCTAGCAGCGCTTGCGTATCGGCTGGATGCAGCCCTGCGGATGGCTCATCTAGCACATAAACCACGCTAAAAAGCTGTGAGCGAATTTGGGTCGCTAATCGCAATCGTTGGAGCTCGCCAGGCGATAGCGTTGGCGTGGTACGCTCAAGCGACAGATAGCCCAGACCAAGCCTTGTTAGTGCCTCAATACGAGAAAGAATATCACTGGAAATACGCTGGGCAACGATGGCTTTTTCACGGTTTGGTGTGTCATCAGCCACTTTGGTGTGTGCTGTTTTCTCAAGTTTGATGGCCATATCCGTCAATGTGAGCTGCGACAGCTCACCAATGTCCAATCCAGCAAACTTGACGGACAGCGATTCTTTTTTTAATTTTTTGCCATGACATTCTGGACACTCAGATATCTGCATAAATTGTGAGACGCGTTTTTTGGTGCGCGGACTTTGAGTGGTGGCAAAGGAATGTAAGATAAAATTCTTAGCACTGGTAAACGTGCCCATGTAGTTTGGCTTCTCGCCTTTTTCGATGGCCTCACGTGTCTGCTCAATATTGTATTCAGGATAAACGGGTACTGTTGGTGTCTCATCCGTAAACAAAATCCAATCGCGGGTCTCTTTTGGCAGGGTGTGCCAAGGCTTATCGATATCATAACCCAGCGTTGTTAATATACGACTCAGGTTTTGACCTTGCCATGCGGGTGGCCATGCGGCAATTGCGCGTTCGCGAATGGTCTTGGTATTATCTGGTACAAGCAGCTCTTCAGTGACCTCGAACACACGGCCAATCCCCGAACATCTCGGGCAAGCACCATCTGGCGTATTGGGAGAAAACGCATCGGCATAGAGCAGCTCTTGGGCGGCTGGGTACTCTCCGGCTCGGGAATACAACATGCGCAGACCATTGGATATTGTGGTGACACTACCGACAGATGAGCGTACCGAGGGTGTGCCGCGCTGCTGCTGTAATGCCACCGCTGGTGGTAACCCCTCGATGGTATCAACATCGGGTTCATCAACCTGATCAATAAGCCGTCTGGCATAAGGCGAGACCGAATCAAGATAGCGACGTTGTGACTCAGCAAATAAGGTCCCAAATGCCAAGGAGGATTTCCCCGAGCCTGATATGCCTGTAAAGACCACCAGTGCATCACGCGGTAAATCCACATCGACGTTTTTTAGGTTATGAACGCGCGCGCCTCTGATTTGGATGCTATCCTGATTGGAGTGATGGAGAATGTGTTTCGCAGGGATGGTCTTATCTGATTTTTCTTCTAAAATTTTGGAGTTCGCCATGGCGCTATTGTTCCTACCGAATGTGTGGTTATTTTTATAATTGGCAGAAATATTAACACGGGCACATGTGATGAGTTGATAGAGCTTACGTATTAGCAGCATAGACAGACAAAACGATAACTTAATCTACTCACTCATAAATAACAAAGAACCTGCATTCATGCAGGTTCTTTGATTGGTAAAGGAGAGACTGTCGTTGTAAGTATGATAACGTCAGTGCTACCCCACAACCAACCGCATCATTTGGGTACTGATATAACCACCAAACGTCCCTACCGCATAACCAAGAATACCCAAAAACACCCCAACAGGTGCAAGCGACGGATGAAAAGCCGTCGCGACGATCGGTGCCGACGATGCGCCGCCCGTATTAGCATTAGAACCAACCGCCAAAAAGAAAAATGGCGCACGGATAAGCCTTGCGACAGCAAAGATAATCACAACATGGATACTCATCCATAAAAAGCCGATGAGCAACAGACGCCACTGCGAGACAATACCCGCCAAATTAATCTGCATACCAATGGCGGCAATCAACACGAAGATAAATACGGTACCCATTTTGGACGCGCCCACGTGGTCAAGACGTCGGATTTTGGTAAAAGAAAAGATAACGCCGATTAAGGTAATAATCACCACCATCCAAAAGAACGAGCTGGCAAAACTATATTGCACTGCCCATTTGTATGGGGCAAAAAAGTCAGCAACTTGTCCACCAACAAAATGCGCGACTCCAACCATGGCAAAGCATAATCCAAACATCACCATCAAATCATTCAAAGTAGCAGGCCGCGCATGGTCACGCTCATAACTTTCGACAGCTGTAATGACTTTATCAATACTGCTGGTATCTGCTTTTAAAAAGCGGTCTATTTTTTCGCTATGTTTCGCCATGACTAAGATTGCGAGTAGCCACAATGAGGCATTGGTCGCATCGACCAAGATCATCATGCCAAACAAATCATCGCTGACGCCAAACAGCTCCTTCATCGCCGCTTGGTTGGCGGCGCCGCCAATCCAACTGCCTGCCACAGCGGAAAATCCGCGCCATAACGTATCATCGACAAACATGTCAGGTGACACCCATTTGGCGATTCCTAAACTAATAGGACCACTGATAATAATGGCGATACTGGCGGCAAAGAACATCGCAATGGCTTTCCAGCCCAAGCCAAGGATTTTAGGCACATCCATTGATAGAGTCATTAATAATAAACTTGCAGGCAACAGATAAGTGGCTGTGAAGCCATAAATCTGCGAACCAACTCCGTCAGCGAACACCCCTAAGCTGTTTAATGTGGCGGGTATAAAACAGCACAGAACAATACCTGGTAATACCGCATAAAATCGTCGCCAAAACTTGCCGGGTAAGCCTTGGGTATAAAATACTAGGCCAATGATTGCCATAATGATACCAAACGCTAATGGCAGGCTATCAATTGCTAAATCTGAGAAAGCGGGCATCAAATAGCTCCAAAGCATACGATAAAAGCCTGCCAGTATAGACAAGGCAAAAAAAACGCGCAAGCCACTATCTTGTACTTGCCACTCAAAATAGTTGATCTCACACGGATGAGTAGACACAAAAAAGCCAGATAACACGTATCTGGCTTTTTTTATTAGCTTTACCGTTAACTTAGTCGCTTTTATAAAAGCCTTCGTTAACCATAAATAATCGTATTATTACGAGTTTTTACCACGGTTGCCGCCGTTTGGACGACCTTGACCACGGCTATCAGAACGACCTGCTGGGCGACCTTGGCTGCCACTTGGACGACCGCGACCAGTTGCTGCACGCTCACCACGTGGAACGCCAGTGCTATCACCGCGGCTTGGGCCACCAGTACGCTTACCTTGATAAGGCTTGCCACCTGAACGCTCATTCGGCTTACCAGACGTGTCACGTGGTTTGCCTTGATAACCGCTGTCATTGCTGGCGCGTTGGCTGGTTGCTGCGCTGTCGCTTGAACGACCACGGCCTTGACCGCCACCACTAGATTTGCCCGCATAGCCACCGCTCGAGCGACCACGGCCTTGACCACCGCCGTTAGAGCGTCCGCGACCACGGCCACGACCATTACCTTTGTTTTCGCTAGGCACGTATGTTTTCTTAGGCTCCATACCTTCGATAACACAGACTTCCATTTTGCGATCTAAATAACGGTTGATAGCGTTCAACTGTGGACGATCATCCATGCTACATAGGCTGATTGCGATACCAGTACGACCAGCACGGCCACAACGACCGATACGATGGACGTAATCTTCAGTCTGACGTGGCAAGTCATAGTTAATAACGTGTGAAATTGCTGGTATGTCTAAACCACGAGCCGCAACGTCAGTCGCTACTAGGATTTTAACTTTACCGTTACGCAAGTCTTGAACGATACGGTTACGCTTGCTTTGTGGCAAATCGCCATGTAGGAAGCTGGCTTTATGGCCCGCTTCTTGTAGCTGTTTAGCCAGTTTTTCAGTGCTACGTTTGGTGGCAGCAAAGATAATGATCTGTTCCATATCTTGTTGGCAAACAATTTTGTCAAGCAAACGGTTCTTATGATCAAAATCATCACAGTAGTACACTTTTTCTTCGATGTGTGCAGATTCTACTTTGATTGATACACGCTCAGGGTTCTTAGTGAAGCTGGCAGCGATTTTACCGACTGGGCCATCCCAAGTTGCTGAACACATGATCGTTTGACGATCGATTGGCGCTGCACGAAGGATATCACTGATGTCATCAGCAAAACCCATGTCTAGCATACGGTCAGCTTCGTCAAGTACCAATACTTCTAGGTTTGATAGATCAACACGGCCTGCATTGATATGGTCAAGCAAACGACCAGGCGTCGCAACGATTACTTGAACGCCTTTTTTCAAAGCCGTGATCTGACCGTTGTATGGTGCGCCGCCAACAAGTGGTACACAAAATAGACCGCGCATGTCTTTAGAATACGTACGGACGCTATCATGTACTTGCTGAGCAAGTTCACGCGTTGGCGTTAGGATAAGGGCTTTGGTTAGTTTGTCAAAGCTGGTTGCACGGCTCAAACGATCAAGTACTGGGATGACGAATGCCGCCGTTTTACCACTACCTGTTTGCGCTGACAACAATAGGTCACGACCTTCTAGAGCAAAAGGAATGGCTTGTTCTTGAATAGGAGTTGGGTTGGTGTAACCACTGCGATCAAGGGCCGTAAGAATTGGTTTGGCAATGCCAAGATCGGTAAAGGTGACTTTATTTTCTTCAGCAGCGTCAGTAGTAGCCGCTTGAGTATTAGTGTCAGTATTTGCAGTAGTATTGTTGCTTTCGATGATGCCGTTTTCAGCAGCGATTGTAGATAAGATATCAGTCATGAGAATCCTTGGTAAGTATAAGTTGCTGTAAATTCAGCAATCTTGATGCATACCACTGATAACCGTTCATCACGCAGCTTTTATTAACCTATCATCGCAGCACATAAAAGTGCCGATAATAAGAAACGAAGCCAATAAAGCCTCGATAATAAATGCATTTGTGCTGTCTGACGTATTTTGGTGGTAGTGCCGAGTGTCTCATCCTTGTTTGATATAGACGTATTATTGATGCTTTGTCCAAAGCAGATAACCGCATATAACAACCAATTTGACCCCTCTTTACAGGTCAGTAGATAAGATATGAGTCAAAAATAACGATTATTTATATAAAGTGTTATTTAAGTACACAAAATCATCGGCAACAATTACTTATGGTCATCCTAGACCCAAAATCGCAGGCGATGTTATCAATCTCATAATTCACGAAAGCCTAAGCTTGCGTGGCGACGCAGTATATCACATTAAAAAATTATTTGTAGCTGTTTTTTTGATTAGTGTAGAAACAGTTGCCATATTGCCGTTTCCACACGCTATTAGGACGTCTATCAGTTACTATCATTGAACTGCTCTGACTTCAGTCACGTAGGTGGGTAACTCCCACGCACCGCCAGCTTCAATCAAACGACATAGCCCAGTGGTACTTTCATAACTTTTTGCAAATGATTTGCCCGTCCATATCCAATCACTTTTGGCTAAACAATCACCGATACCTCGCCCTCTTTGCACTGAGGTTATTTTGCCATCATCATAACCGGTGGCACTAGTAGTGACTAAGGTCGGATTATAAGGTTTACTATCATTCATTACCCACACGCCTGTACCGACATTATAGGCTCCTCGCCAGCATTCATGCTGTACCAATAATTGCGAGCCATTCAAACGATTGATACGCCATAGCGACTTATCTGATAGATTTGGGCAATCACTATCCGCATCTTTTATTGTACCCTTCATAATGGCTGCTAGCTGAGAAGAGCGCATGCCAAATTTTTTATTGTCGTTAGAAACCGCTTTGGGATTAGGCATTACAAAGCTTAATTT
Source organism: Psychrobacter sp. JB385 (assembly GCF_900163785.1). Classification (GTDB taxonomy): domain Bacteria; phylum Pseudomonadota; class Gammaproteobacteria; order Pseudomonadales; family Moraxellaceae; genus Psychrobacter. The sequence goes on along the minus strand of NZ_FUKN01000010.1, from coordinate 323,641 downwards.
TGGAGCAGCCTTCGGGGCGATTACATTACTATTGGGTTTAGACGTACCATCACGATCAATAAAGGCGCTTGCCGTCCCTACTCGACCTTGGACTTCGTCTGCCTTCAACATAACGGCGCTAGCACCTTTATCAGAAAGCTGCCAACGTGAATTACGCAGTACCAGCTCGATTTTGCTGGATTTGGTTAACGCATCTAATAATGCACTTACTTGTGTTTCAGTCAACTCAGCGTTACCTGCAGTGGTTGAAAAAGTCTTGGTTTCGCCATAGTTTCTATCGTTAATAAACAAAGAAATACGATGGCGATCACCCAATTGCATGAGTGCCTTGGATGAGCTTTCTTTAGCGCCTCCAAGCTTCACTTTGCCCTCTACGCTGGCATTCGCACCTGCGCGGCGCACAAGTAACACAGAAACAGGCAGCTCACTATTATTCTCAGCTTGATAACCTGCTAGCCTGCAAGTCATGGTGTTGTCGCAGGCAACCTGCCAGTCTTGGTTGGCAAACTCAACACCTGCATGCGCCATAGTGGCATTACTAAGCAAAGCTGCGCTCATGGCAACGACCACAGGAGTAAGCCTGTGGTTTTTTATCCCCAATGAAGCCATCTTTTTTATTATATTGGATTTGATTGTAGAATAAGTCATATAGTACGACCTTAAGCATTTATTGGCATATATCAATTGATATTTTTAAAACCATACCAAAATTTTTGATAAAATTAAGCGATGAATAAGGATTAAAGACAACCACTTGATCATCCTAGCTCACATCATTTTTTACTTATAAACTGGTGATAAACATCTGTCTGTCAGAATATTACTTACCTATCTTAACGCACCAGTGTTTCTGTTTGTTATTATAATGTAATTTTTCGTAAAAATACGATTTTATAATCATCATAATATGCTTATACCTAAATATAATATATTAAATGTCACTAAGGCCGATAAGTAGAATACTTATCGGCCTTAGTGACATTGCAGTGATCAATCAGTGATCAATTTATTTAATCAATTGGCGTTAATGCCAAATCAACCGCACGTTGCACCGCAGGGCGCTCGGCGATTTTTTGTGCCCAACGCTTCACATGTTTATAGTCATCTACTTGCAAGAATTCTGCGGCCTCATAAAGCTTACCCAGTACCAGCTGACCATACCATGCCCAAATAATCATATCCGCAATGTTGTAATCGTCTTCATTATTGCCGCACATGTACTCATTGTCTTTCAGATGCGTGTCAAGCACATCAAGCTGACGCTTTACTTCCATCGTATAGCGATTGATGGGGTATTCTAACGGCTCAGGTGCATAAGCATAGAAATGACCAAAACCGCCACCTAAGAAAGGTGCGCTACCCATTTGCCACATGATCCAAGACAAACAATCTGCACGCGCCTTACCTGCTGATACAGGAATAAACTTACCAAATTTTTCTGCCAAATACATTAAAATCGCACCTGACTCAAAGACTGCGATAGGCTCGCTGCCGTCACCGCCTGAGTGATCGACTAAGGCTGGAATCTTTGAGTTGGGATTGATTGCCACAAACCCTGAGCCGAACTGATCGCCTTTAGAGATATCAATCTTATAAGCATCATATTCAGCGCCTTTTACACCAATCTCTGCCAGCTCCTCCAATAATATATTTGCCTTTACCCCATTGGGGGTATTCAACGAGTATAGTTGTAACGGAGCATCGCCTACTGGTAGCTCTTTGTCATAGCGAGCGCCAGACGTTGGACGATTGATGCTCGCAAACTTACCACCATTTTCTTTGTCTTGTACCCAAACCTTTGGAGGTACATAAGTATTGGTTTGTTCAGTAGCATGATTGTTTGAATTATTGTTGTCCTGACTCATAACATATCCTCAATTTATTTTTTTTGGTGTATCTCTATAATGGATGTTCACTATAACGAGAATTCACCCTTATATTAAAGTCCTCTCTTGTAAGCAATGTTATCGTACCTTGTTTTAGCGTTTTTTTGCCTCAATTGGGAATCGTTACCTTGAGTCACTTTTATTCTCAGTACGTCTTTCTTATACTACTTGGCTTATATGCTGACTCACCATTTATTGGTAAGTGGTAAACAACACTATTTGTCCGTTTTCATGACAGAATATTTAACGAGATTTACATGGTAACGCTCACCCCAATACAAGATAAGTATCTGCCTTATGTACTAGCAGTAGCGTTATTTATGCAAATATTAGACGCCACTATACTAAATACCTCACTACCGCAAATGGCGCAAGCACTGGGTGAATCACCCTTAAAAATGCAGTGGGCAGTCATCAGTTATGCATTGACCTTGGCCATATTTATCCCCCTCAGTGGCTTTTTGGCTGATAAATATGGAACTCGCTGCGTATTTTTATCTGCAATCATTATATTTTGTATTGGCTCACTATTGTGCGCCGCCTCGCCAACGTTGAATCTTTTGGTTGCTTCGCGGGTTATTCAAGCCATCGGTGGCGCAATGATGACACCGGTTGCTCGTCTCATATTGGTCAAATCTTACCCACGCAATAAGCTACTAACGGTCATGAATTTTGCGGTCATACCAGCATTGGTTGCGCCATTGGTAGGACCGATTTTGGGTGGTTATATTGTGCAATATGCCAGCTGGCATTGGATATTTTTGATTAATATACCAATGGGAATAGCGGGTTTTGTGATGGGGAAAAAACTGGTTCCTGCGTTATTTGAGGATACCAAACGTCTTGATTGGTCAGGGTTTTTACTCTTTGCGGCAGCGGCTTGCGGGTTTACGTTGGCCGTAGAATTCGGCTCACAAACAGGACATGGACTTTATGGTCTGCTCTTTAGTCTTGGCGCAAGCCTATTGATAGGCGCTTATATTTGGCATGCCAAACGTCAATCTGCCTCGTTGTTCCCGCTAGCCTTGTTCGATGTTCGTACGTTTCGGACAGGCATCATTGGTAACTTATTTACACGGCTTGGTATTAGTGCCGTTCCTTTCTTGTTGCCATTACTATTGCAAGTCGTTTTTGAATACTCACCATCGCAGGCAGGCTGGCTGCTGGCTCCTATCGCTGTAGGCGCCATCGGTATTAAACCGTTTGTGAGTAAGATCATTCAGCGTTATAGCTACCGTAAAGTCTTGGTCTACAATACCTCTATCATGGGTTGTCTCATACTCGTTTTGACACAGTTCAGTGATGCTTCACAATGGCTTTGGTTTATTCCTATCTTAACCATTATGGGCGCCTGTAACTCTTTACAGTTTAGTGCCATGAATACGATTACCATTGGTGACCTACAAGGCACGCAGACCAGTAGTGGCAACAGTTTGATGGCAGTCAACCAGCAGTTGGCCATTAGTTTCGGTATTGCTTTTGGGGCAGCTGTGCTAAACATATTACGTGAGCGTATGCAGATGGATACGCTCACCGCGTTCCAGATTACGTTTTTTGTGATGGGGGTTCTAACTATCTTATCAGGAATGGTCTTTATGCGCTTGAAACCTGAAGATGGTCGTGGTTTGTACTGATGGGTGGAAAGTGAGTATTGGTATTGATTGCCATAATATTGATTAAATATCAGACATAAAAATGCCAGCATGCGAATTGGCACAAACCAAAACTCATGCTGGCATTTGATATGGCGTTGTCACCAATCACCAATAAGTTCGACGCTTAGAGCGTATCGTCATCATTGATCTGTGATTGAATGTATCGTTCTACGCCCATACTTTGGATTAAGTCTTCTTGCGTCTCAAGCCAATCTTCATATTCCTCATTACCATCTTTTAAAATGGTTAATAATTGACGAGAAACATAATCGGCTTTTGATTCACACAATTCGATGGCATCAGTAATAATAGCAAATTTTTGCTTTTCTAAACGCAAATTGCAATCGATCAGCTCTGGCACATCTTCGCCAATAAACATCTTACCGTAATCTTGCAAATTGGGTAAGCCACCTAATAATAAAATACGTGCAATCAGATCATCTGACCATTTCATCTCAGCGATAGATTGTTTGTAAAAATTTTCGTTAAGCGCTTCTAAGCCCCAATGGCGAGCGATACGTGCATGCAAAAAATACTGATTGATAGCAATAAGCGATTGTCCCAGTACCTTGTTTAAAGCACGAATAACCTCTTTGTCCCCTTTCATAACCTCTCTCCCTACTTATTTATTATTTTGTCTGACCCTATTGGCCAGTTTTTATGACGATTCATATCTGCTGTGATATTAAATAAGATTGGGAGTGACTTCAGCCATTTGGCTTTGGAGGTAATTTGGCAGACCAATCATGTCGATAAGACGCAACTGCTGCTCTAGCCAATGAGCATGATCTTCTTCAGTGTCTTTTAACTGCTCAACAAGCATCTCACGCGTGACGTAATCTCGCTCTTCTTCACACAATGCAATCCCGTCTTTTAAGTGCTTCTGCACTTGATACTCTAAATCAAGATCCAGTTGTAGCATCTCAGGGACAGTGGATCCAATATTGATGGTGTCCACGGTCATTTTTGGCGTACCGCTGAGCATCAATATACGGCGAATAATGGCTTGCGCGTGTAAGGTCTCATCTTCCATCTCATGATGGATACGGTCGTACAGCTTGCCATAATGCCACTCAGCATACATCTCTGAATGTATAAAATACTGGTCACGAGCAGCGAGTTCACCACCTAATAAAAAATTTAAATAATCTATGACTTTTTGGCTACCTATCATAATCCATACTCCTCTATGTATATTTATACATTACCGTATACCTAAAACTCATCACGTCTTAATAGCAATGCCAGTAAAAATCAGATGCAATAATATGCTCTGTTACTTTATGCAAATATAGTAACATACAGGCGCTATATGACATGTAATATTGTGAACTAAGAATAAGATGCTAGTTGAGAATCATAATTAGCTAGCGTTTGTAGAGATGACAGCTGTGTATCACGTTTAAAAAACATGAGTAAAAGGACAACTGCTCTTTGACAGGCAATATAGAAAAGTGCCAGTAATATTATAATGACTCTATATTACGTATTTACTAAGGATAAAAGCTTAAGATTAAATGTACTGTATTTTATTGTATAACAGTACATTTAACATGTTTGAAATAGAAAACTTTTAGGTTAATTATATTTAGACAGCATAGGCTAAGATATCTAATTTTGCATGGTGTTCATCTAGATAATCATTAACCATCGGCTCACAGCAGCCGCAACAGGTTGCAACGTCAAGCGTATCTTTTAGACCTTCAAGAGTATCAATACCTGAAGCAATAGCAGCTTTGATTTGTTTTTCTTTTACGTCATTACAGATACATACGTACATACACCAGCTCTCCTAAATACCACTGTTCGGTAACTACTTTACGGCTTATAAATACTGAGCATTTATGATGAGGCTTGTAGATAAACAGTTTCTCATCTCATTCATTCTATAAATCCACTACTTAATAAAACTCTGCGTAGCGGTTTAAGTATAATAACGATAATTATTATCATTTGCAATAGTATTTTACAATTGAGTGCGCAAAAAAATAGTCTTCTATTACAGTCAGTTAACTGGTGTGGATTAATATGGTTACTACTGTAACAAAACAAGATAAAAGGTAGTAAATTAACGACGAACTGTAATTTAGCTTATCTTTTCATCGATTTTGCTGATAACTGCTGTTATATTGAAGGCCTATTAACCTAGCCTTATTGGAACCATGCTATGTCTGATAATAATTTTACAATACGACCTATTGAGTTGTTTAAAGTCTTATCTGATCCGACACGCTTAAAAATATTTCAAATATTATTTCGCAAAGAAGCACGCTGTGTGGGTGAGTTGGTTGATATATTAGATCAGCCGCAGCCAACCATTTCTCGTCATTTAAACCATTTAAAAAAGCTGGGTATTTTGAGCTGTGTTCGTGATGGTACTTGGATGTGGTATGAGGTTGCTGATGATTTGCCAGAGTGGTGTGAGGATATTCTGGAGATTACCTACAAGCAAATATTAACCAAAGACATTGAGATGTCAGAACCTGCTTAGATAGCAGATGGATACCGCGCGACTGGCTTTTAACCATGATTAAAGGCAATAAAAAAGACCCATTTAAGATAGGTCTTTTTTATTGCCTTTGAGAAGCTCATCATATCCATACAATCAGTATAGAGCATACTTACAATGTTATAAGAGAATCATTTTATTTAAAATAGCATTTTATACAAGATCTAAGAAGTCACTGATGAAAGCATTGGCAGGCTTGTGTATCAACTCTTCCGACGTGCCCACCTGCTCTACCCGTCCTTGGTTCATGACTACAATCTCATCAGATACCGCACGTGCTTCTTCTTGATCATGAGTAACCATGATACTAGTGATACCCAGCTCATGATGAATGTTTTTGAGCCAAGTGCGGAGCTCTTTACGGACTTTGGCATCAAGTGCGCCAAATGGCTCATCAAGTAATAGCAGCTTTGGCTTGACGGCAAGTGCTCGTGCCAGTGCAATCCGTTGACGCTGTCCACCTGATAGTTGGTGCGGATAAGCATTGGCAACTTGGGGTAGCTGTACCAAATCCAACAATTCTACGACACGCTTATTGATCTCAGCTTTACTGGGTCGCTCGTTTTTTGGCAATAGTGTCAATCCAAATGCCACGTTATCAGCGATGTTTTTATGTCGAAACAGCGCATAGTGCTGGAACATAAAACCAATGTGACGTTTTTGCACAGGAGTATTGGTGACATCCAAATCATCAAATAATATTTGTCCAGAGTCCGCATACTCCAAACCTGCAATAATACGCAGCAACGTGGTCTTACCGCAACCTGATGGCCCAAGCAGCGTGGTCAGCTTACCCGTTGGCACGGTGATATTGATGTCGTCTAAAGCAACGAAATCACCAAATTTTTTATTAACGTTACGAATCTCGATACTCATAATAATATCTCTTATTGTCTCTTTTGGCGTATCGTGTCAGTGTATCTGGGCGACACTCAATGTCTCAATTATTAAAGGTTTAAGTCACATCACCGACTCAAATACCATTTATTTTTTACGGCTTATCTGGACTGGTAGGAATGGTCGCACTCGCGCTTGCTGGAAGCTCAGGTGCGCTTGCCAGTCTTTCAGATTTAGCGAATTTGCGCTCCTGCAGCTTGGTCATGACTTGCTGAATCAATAAGGTGATCAGCGCTAACGCAGCAAGTAAGCTCGACAAGGCAAATGCAGCAGTGAAGTTATAATCGTTATAAGCGATCTCAACCAGCAATGGCATCGTATTGGTTTCACCGCGAATATGGCCTGACACCACACTCACAGCGCCAAACTCTCCCATCGCGCGCGCATTGGTCAGAATCAAACCATATAGCAATGCCCACTTAATATTGGGTAGTGTCACGTGCCAAAAAGTTTGCCATCCAGAGGCGCCCAAAGTTAGCGCAGCTTGCTCTTCACTATCGCCTTGGGTCTGCATCAAAGGTATCAGCTCACGTGCTACAAAGGGAAACGTCACAAACAAGGTCGCCAAAACAATACCAGGAACCGCATAAATAATTTGGAAACCCATGCTCTCAAGCCAGCCGCCAAGAGTAGAGTTCAAACCAAACAACAATACAAACATCAAACCGGCAACAACGGGCGACACAGAAAACGGCAAATCAAGTAACGTGGTGACCAGCTGCTTGCCTTTGAACTGATAACGCGTGACCAACCAAGCGATAGCAATACCCATCACCATATTGATCGGCAAGACAATAGCAGCAGTGATTAGCGTAAGTTTGATGGCTTCCAGTGCTTCTGGATCGACCAGTGAGGCAATATACAGCTGCCAACCACTCTTAAAAGCTTCATAAAATACCGCCAACAACGGTATGACCAACATGACAACCATAAATAAGACAGCAATCACAATAAAGGTTCGGCGTATCCACGGTGTATCTTTGGTGGCTGGATTGCTTTGGTAGTCGTAGCTATTGGATATTTGCATGTTAGCGGGCTCCTACGCGGCGCGACAGCTTCCACTGTACGATGTTGATGGTCAATAAAATCACAAAGGAGATCAGTAGCATAAATAGCGCAACAGCCGAGGCACCTTGAACATCGAACTGCTCAAGCTTACTGATAATAATGAGTGGCAAAATCTCAGACTGCATCGGAATATTACCTGCAATAAAGATAACTGAACCGTACTCGCCAGTGGCACGGGCAAACATCATCCCTGCACCCATCAATAAGGCAGGCAAAAGCTCTGGTAAGATAACCTTTCGGAATGTGGTTAAGCGATTGGCACCCAGCACCGCTGAGGCTTCTTCAAACTCAACCGACAGCTCGGCAAGCACAGGCTGTACAGCACGGACAATAAAGGGAAAACTAACCACCACCAACGCAAGCCAAATACCTATCGGCGTAAAAGCCACCTGTATGTCAAACTTTGCAAACCACTGCCCAATCAAGCCATTCGGGGCATAAAGCGTGGTAAGTGAAATTCCCGTCACTGCTGTTGGCAACGCAAAAGGCAGATCAACCAACGCATTGATTAGTGACTTACCCCAAAACTCATAACGTACCAGCACCCAAGCAACCAACGTACCAAACACCATATTGGTCAGCATGGCCAAAAACGACATCCATAAGCTCAGCTTGATAGCAGCGGTGACCTGCGGCTGAGTAATGGTTTCCCAAAATCCAGTCCAGCCCATCTGCGTTGTGGTATAGGCCATCATGGCAAAGGGTAGCACCACCAATAACGATAAGCTAAAGACAGTAATACCCATACTTAAACCAAAACCTGGCAACACATTGCGTTGACGCAAACGTGTCAGCCAACCTTTTTTAAGCGGTTTACTGGCAGAAGAAGATGTTGCACTCATAGTGATGTCCTATTGCCTATCTGATGGTACTTATCGTAAGACCATGTCGTATCAAATTTATGGTTAGTCCGTCTGTCTTATAAAGTCTATGTTATAAAGGACATAGCGCAGAACGCCATGTCCTTTATTATTGTTAATGACTTAATGCTCATACTCATTGCATGACAAGGCGTGATTAAGCGCACGCTGTTGCCGTTAGACGGTAATTATTTTGGCGCTTTGATAGCCAATTGATCGAAAACACCGCCATCACTGAAATAAGTACTCATGATTTCATCCCATGTACCAAACGCATCATTCGGACGGAAAGTGTCAACAGGTGGCAGTTTGTCACTGTTTTTATCAAGGACGCTTTTGACGCTAGGACGCAGATAGAGATCAGCTGCCAACTGCTGAGCGGGCTCACTCCATAGATAGTCAAGATAGGCTTTTGCGGCTTCAGTGGTGCCTTTTTTGTCAGTCACCGACTTCACAACGGCTACTGGACTTTCTGACTTAATAGAATACTTTGGATAAACGATGTCTACTTTACCCGCTCCAAAATCAGTGGCTGCAAGATTGGCTTCATTCTCAAACGTCACCAACACATCACCAATACCACGCTGAACAAAGGTGGTCGTAGCAGCACGTCCGCCATTCTCATAAACTTTGACGTTTTTGAGCATGTCTTTCACATAGTTTTTAGCAGCGGTTTCATCGTTATTAAAAGCATGCAAGCCATAACCATAAGCACCTAAGAATGCATAGCGACCATTACCCGTCACTTTTGGGTTGGCCATGACAATCTCCACACCCTCTTTGGTCAAATCTTGCCAATCGTTAATGCCCTTTGGATTGTCCTTACGCACCAAAAACACGATGGTACTGGTGAATGGCACGGCATTATCTGGGAATTTGCTTTGCCAATCTGATTCAACCAGCCCTTTTTTCTCAAGCAGCTCAATATCAGAGCCTTGATTCATGGTGGCTACATCTGCTTGCAAGCCATTGGCGACAGAGAGTGCTTGCTTGCTCGAACCACCATGTGACTGATTAATGGTGATATTAGCGTTTGGATTTTCTGCTTTATAATGCTCGATAAATAGCGGGTTATAGTCTTTGTAAAAATCACGGGCCACATCATAAGAGACGTTTAATAGCTCGATATTTTGACTGTCTGTCGCCGCCCCATCCGCACTTGCAGTTGTGTCTGCCTGCTCATTATTGCTACAGCCAGCAAGACCTAGGGTCAATGCAACGCCTGCCATACCTAGGACGTTCAATGCTTTACTTTTCTGTTGATATCGCGTGGCGTATGTCATAAATCCCTCAGAGGTATCTGTTAAATAATATCAGTATGCTAACAGCGCCATCTTATTATGTTTAATGATGAATATGCGTATGTTATTGCCAAAATGGAATAACAAAGCACTGGCTTTAACGCAGTAAGGAGATTGATCAAAAATTTTAACAGCGTCATCAAAAGACCACCGAAAATACCTCTATGACCATTATCTTTACGACCATAGTATCTGGTATTTTCGGCAGTCTATGAATCAGATATAACATTGCCGTTGCTTATTACTTCACTTGTGCCAGCTGATCAAAACGTCCACCATCTACAAAAAATGTATCCATAATTTGTTCCCACGGCCCTAAGACACTCACTGGTTCAAAGGTTGTAATGGCAGGCAAGGTATCTTTGTGTTCAGCAAGGATTTGCTCATCACTAGGACGCATATACATCTGTGCCATAAGCTCTTGAGCTGGGGTTTCCCACAGACCTTTTAGATAGGTGTTGGCAGCATCAGTCTTACCTGCTTTATCGGTAACGGCGGTCACCACTGCTACTGGGTTGTTGATCAATACAGAGTAACTGGGGTAAACGATATCAACCTGTCCTTTAGCAAAGTCTTTAGCTGCCAAGTGGGCTTCATTCTCAGTGGTAATCAATACATCACCAAGCCCGCGCTGGGTAAAGCTGGTCGTTGCTGCACGCGCGCCATTGTCATAAGTCACCACGTTTGCCAACATGTCTTTGATAAAACCATCCGTTTTCACATGAGTCTCTGGGCTTTCTTTAAATTGATGCAAGCCATAACCATAAGCGCCTAAAAATGCATAGCGAGCGGTGCCACTGGTCTTTGGATTTGGCATAACGACCTTAATATCGCTACGAGCTAAGTCTGACCAATCCTTGATATTTTTTGGGTTGCCATTACGCACAAGCAGTACCATGGTACTGGTATAAGGGACGGCGTTGTTTGGTAGTGCCTGTTTCCAATCGGTAGCAACCAACCCTTTTTCAACCAACAAGTTCATGTCGCTTTCTTGGTTAAAAGTCACCACATCTGCTTGCAAGCCATTGGCAACAGACAGGGCTTGCTTACTTGAACCGCCATGCGACTGCTTAATATTCACTTTACTGCCTGGATTCTCTTTTTGATAGTTTTCGCTAAAGAGTTCGTTATAATCCTTATAAAAATCACGCGACACATCATAAGAGACATTCAGTAGGCTAACGTTTTTTGAACTGCCATCGGCGCTTGACGCATCTTGGGCTGTTTCGGCGTTGTTAGAGCCGCAGCCCGTTACCAATAAACTCATCGCAAGTACGCCACTCATGCCAAGCAGTTGCGCCTGTGCGCCTTTATTATTAGGTTTGGGTGTTTTTTTACTTATTGATTGCATAAATATTCTCGATAAAATGTTAGCGCCATTTTTTTAGAATTTCGCTATCAGGGTCTACAAATGATAACGACTTAAGTGCGGCTCTATGGATAATGGTCATATGCTAGCAGCTTGTTTGAAAAAGGCTTAATGACGAATCAGCTTATCGAGTGATTAACTTGGCATAAGTAATGTTATTATTGTGTCTCATACGATGGATTTTTCGGCTATGCATAACAGCTAAGCGTAGAGAAAATTTCCAATCAAACAAGATAACAGTCAATATTTTGAATTTTTCCTGTCACGCGAACGGTTTGAATACACTATTGCCAGTACCTTGTTTGCTTATCGTTTTTTATTTTCCCACTATGATTTCAAAGGCATCTTATGACCCCTCACCTTCCCCATGTCTCTCGTTTTTTTGTTGCCGCTTCATTGACTACTTCGGTTTTGTTGACGCTGAGTGGCTGTCATAATATGACCAGTAATACCACTAGCCAAGTGGTCAACCCCAGTAGTCCCGTACTTTCACCTGTTATGCAAGCGGTGGTAGGAGACTATGCAGATGATGGCTATGCTGACCGTGCACAAGGTTATGATTGGGTGGGTGTAATAGTACGAGCAGCAGGTGACAAACAGATTGACATTAAGGTGCGTGCGCGCAGCGATCTCAAAAAACCCACGTGCCAGTTTGATGGTAAAGCCGTGCTAATGGGTCAAGACGAGGCACATGGCATCATTTTTCAAACCAACGCCAATAACACTCAGATCTTTTTTCAGTTTAAAGAAAACACCCTAACCATTGATGGACAAGAGTCAGGCGCATTAAGTTATTTTTGTTCTGGCGGTGGCTCATTGGCAGGCAAATATCAAAAGCTAAAAGCGCCGATAGAGTTGATGTAATCGCATTGATTGGAAACTGCAAATAAAAAAAGGAGTCAGATTATAAATCTGACTCCTTTTTTATCTTTAACGCTTGGCCTTATTTATACAGCAGAAGCGCCTGTGAGCTTAACTTCAGCACGCTCCTCACGCGCGATGCCAGCATAATAATTGCGCAAAATCTCTAACACTTCTGGACGACTAAAGTTCTCTGGCACATCTTCATCTTCTGATAGGGCTTTACGCAGTTTGGTACCAGAAACCTTAACGTGCTCAGAAGCATCATGCGGACACGTTTTATCAGATGCCATGGCGTTACAAGCGTTACACCAGAACGTCCAGCCAATCTTTAGGGGCTGCGTGATCAAGTCGTCCTTGCCAACCTGTTCAAAGATAGTCTGCGCATCAAATGCACCATAATAATCGCCAACACCTGCATGGTCACGGCCAACAATCAGATGACTACAGCCATAGTTTTGACGGAACACAGCGTGTAATAATGCCTCACGTGGCCCTGCATAACGCATGTCTAGTGGATAACCGGCTTGAATCACGGTGTCTTTTCTGAAGTAGTTATCAATAAGAGTTTTGATTGCTTCTTGGCGTACTTCTGCTGGGATGTCACCCGGTTTTAGAGCGCCTAGCAAGGAATGAATCAACACTCCATCACAGATTTCGATAGCAATCTTGGCCAAGTACTCATGCGAGCGATGCATTGGATTACGAGTTTGGAAGGCAGCGACTGTTTTCCAGCCTTTGGCATCCAAAATTTCGCGGGTTTCAGCGGGCGTTTTATAGATTTCTGGATATAATGTTGGGAACTCGCCTTCGCTTAATACCTCAACGCTACCTGCTACATTGACCGCTTCTTGGTTTAAGACTTGTTGAACCCCAGGATGCTCTGAGTCTGTGGTAGTGAATACTTTTTGGCACTCATACTCTTTATCAATCGTATAGGTTTCTTCTACCGTTAAAATACCCATGATCTCGCCATCTTGCGCCACCAATGCCACTTTGTCACCTTGGTTTAAGCTGTCTGTAGTTTCTTTGGGCGCAGATAAAGTGATGGGAATCGGCCAAAACAAGCCAGCGTTGTCGCCACTTTGCAAGCGCATGTCATCTACCACGCCTTTCCAATCAGCTTGATTCATAAAGCCATTCAATGGCGTAAAGCCACCAATACCAAACATAATCAAATCACCACGCTCTCTTGAGCTTAAGGTGATAGTTGGTAGTGTGCTGGCAAGTTTCAATGCTTGGGTGCGAGCTTCGCCATTTAACAGTAATGGCTTAAGTACTGGGCTACCGTGAGGAGGAACAAGTTTTGATGTGGTCTGAGTCATAGGAGTATTAAAACCTTACATGAAAAAAGTGGTCAAAAAAAATAAGAGATAACGCAAGAAGGTAGCTAAAACTGAGAAGCGTGTACCAATAATCAGACGTTAAATAAGATAAGCATAGGCTACCTAACTTTCTTTATGAAAATTTATGCTGTGTTTGGATATGGATATGTCTGAAAGGAATTTATGTTTATAGAAGCAAGCTTATATGATGGTAAGCTGAATTATTTATATTGCGATTAGTACTGGGTGAGTCACATAGCCACAAAAAACGCCCCTCATCGCTGCTTTTAAGATTAAAAAAACTGAGATTACGTCATGTATCAATACAATTACGCTGACCAGACTTTGGTAGACGAACGAGTTGCCCAGTTTCGCGACCAAACCAAACGTTTTTTGGCAGGTGAGCTGCCAGAAGAGCAGTTTTTGCCACTACGCCTGCAAAACGGCCTTTATATTCAGCGTTATGCACCGATGTTACGCATTGCGATTCCTTATGGGCTCTTTGCTTCTTATCAGTTGCGCAAGTTAGCAGAAATCACGCGTAAATATGATAAGGGCTACGGGCACTTCACCACCCGTACCAATATTCAGCTGAATTGGCCAAAACTTGAAGACGTGCCAGATATTTTGGCAGAGCTGGCTTCAGTGCAGATGCATGCGATTCAAACGTCGGGCAACTGTATTCGCAATACCACAACCGACCCTTATGCTGGTATCCACCAAGAAGAGATTGCAGATCCGCGTCCTTACTGTGAGATTATCCGCCAGTGGTCAACCTTTCACCCTGAGTTTGCGTTTTTACCGCGTAAATTCAAGATTGCGGTGGTTGGTACTGCCAATGATCGTGCGGCGACGCAAGTACATGACATAGGACTACATGTCAAAACCAATGAAGCTGGAGAGCTTGGTTTTGAAGTGTTGGTTGGCGGCGGACTTGGTCGTACGCCAGTGATTGGTAAAGTGATCAATGAGTTTTTACCTCGCCAGCACCTGCTCAGTTACTTGGATGCCATTTTACGCGTTTATAACTTGCATGGCCGCCGCGATAATAAATACAAAGCCCGTATCAAAATATTGGTAGAGAGCATGGGCGGCCCTGCGTTTGCCAAATTGGTCAATGCTGAGTGGGAAGCGCATACCAAAGACGGCCCTTTAACACTGACTGAGGAAAATTTTGCGACTGCCAGTAGCTTTTTCACTGAGCCTGACTATCTGAGCTTTGATGCGCTACAAGTGCAGGACGACTTACAAAAGCAGCTGGATGCCGATAAAGCGTTTGCCAATTGGTACAACCAAAATACAGTGGCACATAAAGTTGCAGGTTATCGTGCCGTGGTGATTTCTCTAAAAGCTGGTGTGGTCGATGGTCGCTATGTGCCTTCAGGGGATGTGAGCGAGTCACAAATGGATGCCCTCGCCGATCTTGCTGATACATATAGCTTTGGTGAGCTCCGCGGTACATATCAGCAGAATTTGGTCTTCGCTGATGTGCAGGCCAATCAGTTATATGAACTGTGGCAACAGTTGACGACATTGCATTTGGCACGCGCCAATATCAATACGCTCACAGACATGATTGTCTGCCCAGGCTGGGATTATTGTTCACTTGCCAATGCGACGACCCACAACATCGCTGAGCAAATCGAGAAACAATTCGATGATCTCGACTACTTATATGACTTGGGCGAGATTCGTCTCAATATGTCAGGCTGTATGAATGCCTGTGCGCATCATCATACAGGCGATATCGGTATCTTGGGTGTGGATAAGAAGGGTGAGCATTGGTATCAAATCAGCCTTGGTGGCAACTCAAGTAACGACGCCAAGATCGGTAAAATATTGGGCAAGGCTGTCCCAGCGACTGATGTAGCAGTTACCCTACAAAAAATCCTAGATGTTTATCTAGAACAGCGCGTAAGCAATGAGCAAGACGTAGAACGTTTTGGTGATCTGGTCGATCGTGTTGGTATTGCGCCCTTTAAGGAGAAGGTCTATGGGTAATCATCATGTGTTAAACCATGAAGGTGCTGATATCAGTCAAAACGATACGTGGTTAGCGCTTAGTACTAATGAGCTGCCAGATGGTATCGCCCTGTCTCATATATCATTACTTGAGCTACTACAAAAACAAGAAAAACTTGAGATTTTACTTCCTCTCTCTGATTTACTGGATTCAGCAGGCAAGTTGGCGGGTGGTCTCTTAGAGCAGGTGCGTGACCTCATTGCCCAGCATGCCAGCCGCGTTGGTGTGTGGGTGACCGCCAACAGTGATACAGATCTACTGATCGGTTTATCAGAATTTTTGTTGCAACAAGATTTGATTGTCATTCATGTGCCTGCGTTCACCGATGGACGCGGCTTTAGTTACGCCCAAACCCTACGCCAAATCGGCTATCAGGGAGAGATTCGTATAGCAGGACAGTTTGGCCGTGATCAAATTGCTTATTTGCTGCGGACGGGCGTTGATAGCTTTGTGCTCAATGAGCATGACATGCAGTCTATCTCGGATATCTCTCAAGCATTTAGCGCCCTTGCCAGTAGTTATGATGGTCGCAATGCAGCTGCATTACCGATGTTTTCTGGTAGCTAGTTTTCAGGCGCTTAATATTCTTACTCCCTTTTAATAAATCATTTTTATTTTATACTCACAACCATTAAGGAACATATAATGAGTCAATTACATCCAAATCTAGATATCGATCAAGCCAACCAAGACTTGCAAGGTAAATCACCCGAAGAAATCGTGGCATGGGCATTGACCCAAGCAAAAAATCCAATCATCACAACGAACTTCCGTCCTTATGAATCAGCCATCTTGCATTTAGTTGCCAAACAGCGTCCTGATATCACTGTATTGTGGGTTGACTCAGGTTATAACACGGATGCGACCTATCAATTTGCCAACAAAGTTATTCGTGATTTGAACCTAAACGTCATCACATATATTCCTAAGCAAACGGCTGCTTACCGTGACGCAACCATGAATGGTATCCCAGGAATCGATAACCCGCAGCATGACGAGTTCACGGACCAAGTGAAACTTGAGCCATTCCGCCGTGCGTTAGATGAGTTACAGCCTGACGTTTGGTTCAACGCCATTCGTAAAGATCAAACCGAGTTCCGCCAAGGTCTTGATGTTCTAAGCTTATCAAAAGATGGCGTATTAAAAGTCGCGCCGTTGTTTGAAAAAACAGACGCCGATCTAGACGTTTATCTTGATGAGCATAACCTACCAAACGAGTTTGATTATTTTGACCCAACCAAAGTAGAAGAAAGTCGTGAGTGTGGTCTACATACTCAGCTATAGTCTTTTGCTTAAGAATTTGTAGTAAAAAAAAGCGATGATAGTCATGTCATCGCTTTTTTTATTATATTTGGCCCGCTATTCTTTTACCTCAATGGTGTACATCTTTTCAAATTGCTTACCAGGAAAATTGGTTCCATAGGTATCGCCTACGATTTCAATATGAATAGGTTCTAGCGTAGTTGGAGTACCGGTAACAGTCAAAAGGTTATAGTCTTTATAACCTCCCTCTGCAATACTTGGGATAATCTCGAAATTACCGTCAGATACTTCAGAGTAAAAACCAACTTTAACAACGACACCGCCTGTGATCTCTATATTTGCTTCATAAGGTTTATTCAGATGAGCGTCAGGCAATCTATCAGGTGACACTTTCACAGGATCACTGCATCCTACTAGTAGCAAGACTGTAGCAGCTACTAGATATTTTTTTATCATCTTACCTCCCTATAACGATAGCTTGGAAATGATATTTCTGAAATTCTGCAAAACTCAAGTTCGCTTGTATGGGTCTTGCAATTTCTCCCCACGTAAATAATTTTAGCTTCACAGCATCATGAGATTTTATGTCGCTTCTTATAGGACTACCGTCCCTATTACGTACTTGGTCAGTCCACATTACCCAATGGTTAGGGAAATTAATAGTAGGTAAGCCTTGTCCCGAAATAAACCCCGAATTGACTAAAGAGATAACATGATAATTAGAATTATTTTGATAGCCGTTTATTTTTATAATGTTTGTAGAACTGTCCAAGACAAATGTATCAACATGTCGATAGCCAGCTTTTTTAAACCAGTCGATAATATCTGCTGGCAAAGTAATTCCCGCTGCTTGGTCGAACGGTGAGCTATAAGACATAATATTATTGGTTGAGTCTCGTAGGCTTGCCAAGGTTATCCAGTCAATAGCTAATATCCTTAATTCATCTTTCGTCTTGAATAAATCTTTAGGGTTTTTTGTTCTTGCATTCGGCTCAATTTTTAAATTGTTAACTGTTGTCTTACCATCTCTCCAGAGCTCTGCGACAGCCCGTTTGTATAACTTTGGGTAATCAACAAGTAAACAATAAAAAAGTGTGGCAGGTCCACACAAGGAAGATGCCCCTTGAGTAGGATAAGTCTTAAGCGCCATTCTATCCGACAGCTCTTGATTTACTTTTGCTGCGGTAAAAGGATCCTTGGGATCATTTAAAGGATGCTGTCTTGATATAAAAGGTCTGGACGTAATCTTAGTAGAGATATCTCCCCTTCTCATATTCCCATTAGTACTATTGCTCATTCGAACGCTCCTAAACCTTTTTGCCATTCTAAATCTAGCATAACCTCAATCTCATCATCGTTATCGGAATAGAAGCGCTCCGTCCAACCATCTTCATCTGTAATACCTTGGTAGGTCTCGCCGGTCTGCTTGTTTTTAGCAATGTAATTAAAGTTGGCATAAGGCGTATCATCGTCAGCTAAAAATTGAAAAGCGGTATTGTATCTACTCATAACTTTATTAGCATAATCCTGAGCTGATTTTTTCATACTCTCGGCTTGCTCCACACCTATCACTTCAAAATCTGACTCACAAAAAGACTGTTGAATAGCAATCAGCTTTGCGCCACAGCTGGTTACATCACCGCCTCGTGCGATTGGAGAGCCATCTATAACAAATGTAGGATCACCCGTAAGAATGGTAGTTACTTTTTTGCATTTTTTACACATAACCTTGTCGCCTTTGCGAGCGACTTGAACGCCATTATGTGTGGTATGCGGTGAGCCAGTAATGACCGTGCCACCATGAGTAGTCTTTGCCCCTACAGTGATATAAGCTGCCATAGCTTTATCCTATGCTCTCTATCTTAAAGTTGATATTAACACATAATCTTATAAATAAACAATTGTACGATTTTATGGAAAATTTATTTCTTTCACCATCAAAAAACCACTTTTATAACAAAAACGAATATATTAATGCTAATTCATTACGTGAGCGTACCATGGTGTTACTTATAATCTTTGATACCCGCTCACAACGTTAGGCAACTATAAAAAAACCCTCTCAAAATGAGAGGGTTTTTTATTGGGGCAGATACGTGCGAGACGTTCGTTATATTGTTGATGACTATTGACGTTATTTACGACTAACGTTATTTGCGGCCTAGTACCCAACCACCATCCATCAAAACGTTAGCGCCTTGCATGTAATTAGAATCTTCAGAGGCCAGAAACACGGCAAGTGCAGCAATTTCTTCAGGCTTACCAGCACGTTGAGCCGGAATACGATCTAAACGCTCATCGTCAATACCCTCAGTCATTGGTGTTTCTATAAAACCTGGCGACAATGTATTAACTTTGATGCCTTGACTACCAAAATCGAAAGCCAACTGTTTCGAGAATCCCAAAATAGCATGTTTGGACGTCACATAGGCTGAGCCGCCCGGCCCTGCCATTTGTGTCGCTTGCGAACCGACATTAATAATGGTGCCGCCACCTTGCTTAATAAAATGTGGAATCACCATCTTGGCAGCCAGATAAGGGGCTTTGACATTAATCGCCATCAATTGATCGTAAAAATCTTCTTCTAGCTCAACAGCATTGTCATAAGCGTCATGGATACCAGCACCGTTGTACAAAATATCAATCTGATCATAAGTCGTTAACGCTTTGTCAACGACTGCTTGAATATCGCTCTTTTGCGTCACATTAGCTTTTACAAAGATGGCGTCTTGATTGTTATCTGTAATATCTTTAACTATTCGATTGCCGTCTTCCTCATCGCGCCCTGTGACGACTACTTTAGCGCCTTCATTAGCGAACGCTTTAGCCGTTGCTTCACCCAATCCTGAAGTGCCACCAAATATAATCGCCACTCTGTCTTGTAATTTCATAGTATGCTTACTCTTTTTAATTATTGATAATTCGATTGATTGTCTTAAGAGATGCTAGCACAACCTGATTTGGGATATGTTAGCGTGTGTTAAATAATTTATTGATTTGAGAAAGTGATTTCATCGTACGAGAAAACAGACGCGGATCTAGACGTGTATCTTGAAGAGCATGACTTACCGAACGAGTTTGATTACTTTGATCCAACCAAAGTAGAAGAAAGCCGTGAGTGTGGTCTTCATACTCAGCTATAAATAAAAGCTGACAGATAAAACTCAATAACGAACCGTGTTGCAAAAAGCAGCGATGATTTTACTGTCATCCCTGCTTTTTTGTATCTAATAAGGTGTTTGATACAGAAACGATTCAAATTTTCGCCGACTATAGTAAAACGTTGTTAGTTGTTAAATTGCTGATCTAATGCTTTTGCGCAATGTTTTAACGTTTTCTTTACTTCTTATCCGATAACATTGAGTTATTCTATGGCATGTCTTCGAGATGTGCTCATTATTAGACATAGACCTAGCGCTCAATCATTAATACTTTTGTTGTATTCATCAATATGGATCTCTGTTATGGCCTCTACGCGAAAGCTCAATTCACTTTACGCAAAGCTACATGATAAGTTGCCGCCAGTCGGCAAAGCAGCTTCTTTTTTGACTGGTACAGGTGTCCTCACTGCCAATAGTATCGCTGTTGGTTTACCCATCTGGACTTTTGGTGCAGCTAAAGTGTTGACCGGATCAAAACGTGCCGATAAGGCTTTAATTGAGATTACCAAATACTGGATCAATAGTAATAATGCTGTTATCGATCATGCGTTACCCCACAAAGACTGGCGTATCAACCTACCGGAAGACCTTAGCGAAGACAAACAATACCTGCTGGTGAGCAACCATCAGTCTTGGGTCGATACCAGTATCGTGCAATACATTAGCCAAGATACTCTGCCATTAACGCGTTTCTTTACAAAGTTTAATCTGATTTATATTCCTGTCATTGGTCAAGCTTTCTACTTTCTAGACTTTCCCATGATTAAGCGCTTCTCACCCAAAGCGATGGCAAAGAACTCAGAGCTTAAAAACAAAAATTTAATTGAGGCCAAGCGTGCGTGTCGTCAATTAAAAAACAAACCTTTTGCCTTACTCAATTACTTGGAAGGTACGCGTTTTACTTCAGAGAAGCACGACAAACAAGAGTCCCCTTATCAGCATTTACTAAAACCACGCGCTGGTGGTCTGTCATTAGCGATTAATGCATTAGGCGATCAATTGGACTCAATTTTGGACATCACAATTGTTTACCCAGATGGCATTCCTGACTACGATGACTTGTGGAAAGGCAATATTCGCCGTTTGGGGGTCGATGTGACCCGTTTGAAGGTTCCTGATGAGTTGTTTGCCGCGATCATGGAAGGCGGTTATGACCGTGATGAAGCCACTAAAAACATGATGTTTGATTGGTTAGAGGAAATCTGGCAACAAAAAGACGCCCGCATTACCAAGATGTTAAGTGAGTTTGAGTAAGTTTTAAAGTTACGGCTGCCTATATTTTTTGGCGAAGATTAATACACTATTGCGCTACTTTCACTGCAATAGTGTATCAAGTTCATGTTTGCTCTCAAACGTTTCAAATTATATGCAAGCATCAAATATGTATAAATAGATCTCTATAGTTTTTATTCCTCTAGTATTCACTGGTTATTTTAAAGGGTATTCAAGTAAGTGATTATCTTCACATTCGTCATAATTTAGTCTGAACTCAGCCTCTTTTGATATCGGTACGACTACCTCCCTATGTTCCATAACTTACTCCTTATCGATTGATTTTGCCCTACTCCTGACTACATACTGTCCAGCTTTGACACCTGTTTGAGCAGGATATCAAGAGCAAGCATATCTCTATTACTATTCCATTTCTCACTGAAAAATGTCTGTATCATGACAAAAACGAATATACTAATGCCAATTCACTACGTGAGCGTACGTTTATGATACCTCATAATGACGATATCTCTTAAATACAATAAATGGTGACGCTATGAACACCTTTCCCCTATTTTTTAAATTAGAAAATCAAAAAGTGCTTATCGTGGGTGGCGGTGAAGTAGCGCTACGTAAAGCTGACTTGCTTAGCCGCGCAGGTGCCCGTATTACGATTCTTGCGCCTGATATCAGCCATGAAATACGAGAGTTACTGAGTGACAATAAGCACGAATTGATTTATGAAAATTATAATAAAACCTATATGTCAGACGCTCGCATCATCATTGCAGGCACCGATGACGAGACACTAAATCATCAGATTCATGCCGATGCGACTGAGCTAAACATTCCTGTCAATGTAGTGGACACGCCGCACCTGTGTGATTTTATTTTTCCAGCCATTGTGGATCGTAATCCCATTGTGATCGGTATTTCCTCCAATGGTAAAGCGCCAGTGCTAGCACGGCTATTGCGGGCACGCCTTGAAACCTTAATCCCACAAGGTTATGGCAAACTAGCGAAGCTTGCGGGCGAGTTTCGAGATGACGTGAAAGCCAAAATACCGACGCTGACGGGCCGCCGCCAATTTTGGGAGCGTGCCTTTGAAGGTCAAGTCAGTCAGCTGATGTTTGCTGGCAATGAAAAAGAGGCCGTTGCGCAGCTGCAAGCTGACTTAGATAGCACTGCCGCTGCTATTCATGATAAAGCCCACCCTAATGCTGCGGAAAATACAACGCCTACTCTGTCAGACGAGTTAGAAAAAAAACTACCCCCCGTTGGCGAAGTCTATATCGTTGGTGCAGGCCCCGGTGATCCAGAATTGCTCACATTTAAAGCGCTGCGTCTGATGCAGCAAGCTGATATTGTCTACTACGATGCATTGGTATCGCCACAAGTGCTGGATTTGTGCCGCCGTGATGCGGACAAAGTATTTGTGGGTAAAAAACGCAGCAATCATGCAGTGGCACAGCTTGGTATCAATGAGTTATTGGTCAATAGTGCCAAACAAGGTCGGCGGGTGGTGCGCCTAAAAGGCGGTGATCCATTCATTTTTGGTCGAGGCGGCGAAGAGATTGAAAGCTTACGTGCTCATGGTGTGCCTTATCAGGTCGTACCAGGCATCACCGCTGCCAATGCCGCTGCTAGCTATGCGGGCATCCCACTGACACATCGTGACCACTCGCAATCCGTACGCTTTGTGACTGGCTTTTTGAAGGCAGGCGCGCCCAATAGTAATTTTGAAAACTTTTTAAATACCGATGAGACGGTGGTGTTTTACATGGGTCTCCATTCGCTCGCACGTTTGACTGAAGGCTTGGTTGACGCTGGCCGTAGCGCTGATACCCCCATTGCTATTGTTTCTAATGCCAGTATGCCAAACCAGCAAGTCTTAACAGGCACGCTTGACACCATTGTCGCCAAACAAGCACACGCGCAATTACCCACGCCTGCCCTACTGATTATGGGCGATGTGGTCAGCTTGCATCATGATTTGTCTTGGTATAATCAATACAATCAAAACACTGGTGATACCGCAAATAACTGGCTACGTGAAGGCTCAGCTGCTCCGAATAAGGACGCACAATCATCTACAGGCCAGCAAGCACATGCGCTCTCTATGATTGCCAATATAGCAGCGCAGTAGCAATCGATATAAAGTTATCATTCATTAAAAAATATGTATGGTTGATTGCAAAATAAGATGAAAAAAGCCCTGCCACTCTACTGACGGGGCTTTTTTGATGCATTAAAGCAAACCGCCGCAAATCTTGCTAAAATGAAAGCCTTCTACCAACTGTGCCCAAATTCGACTATGCCCACACCTGTTGCTCCTGCATACATGCTGACCAAACCTTTAAAAATCTTACACACCTCCGATTGGCATTTGGGGCGACGTCTATATGGGCGGCTGCGTTATGAAGAGTTTGAGTCTTTTTTGAATTGGCTATACGGCACCATTACTGTCCAACAAGTAGATGTCTTGATTGTTGCAGGTGACATCTTTGATACCATGACGCCAAGCAATAAAGCTCAGGCGCTGTATTATGAGTTTTTGGGCAAAGTCTCAAAGTCATGCTGTCAGCATGTGGTCATTGTGGCTGGTAATCATGATTCGCCAACCTTCCTAGATGCGCCAAGTAATATATTAAAGTTCTTAAACGTGCACGTTATCGGTACGGCTTGTGACAACTTGGACGATGAAGTATTGGTTTTGACTGATCAGGACGATGCCCCGCATTGCATCATTGCCGCTGTACCCTACTTGCGCGATCGCGATGTGCGTAGCAGTAGCGCTGGCGAGTCTGCGGACAGTAAAGATGCCAATGTTATCAAAGGTATCTGTGCACACTATGATACAGTCGCAAATATTGCCAAAGCCAAACAGGCTCAACTAATCAAAGTACACAAGCGCCACATTCCTATCATTGCTACAGGTCATTTATTCGCAGCGGGCGGAAAAACAACCGACGATGATGGCGTACGTGAGCTATATGTCGGCTCACTCGGCAAGATCTCTGCCGATATGTTCGATGAGGGTTTTGATTATGTGGCGCTTGGGCATTTGCATGTGCCGCAGCGAGTCGGTGGTCGCGAGACGATTCGCTATTCAGGCTCTCCTATCGCCATGGGCTTTGGTGAGGCAAAGCAGCAAAAACAAGTGCTGCTCATACAGTTTGGTGCTATCAATAATATTGATAATGAAAGCTTAGTATTAAACACTCTATCTGACAGCGTTGTTCCTCCGCCATCTAATACGGTTACTGAGGTTAAAAAATCAGTAGAAAAAACTACTAAGAAAGTAGCCATTCAAGCCACTGCCTATATGGATGACTTATTTGGTTTTGAGGTGCCAATAGAACAAGATACGGTAGCAGAGCATGATACGAAAATCCATTCTAGCGACGATTATGAGCAAAAACATGACCACGACATCCGTCAAATACCTTCTAAAGTAGCGGCTCAGAATGTGCCCCAAGATGACGCCATGCAGATGCAAATCACCTCGCTACCAATTCCAAAGTTCCAAAAATTGGCGCAAGTTTCGGGTGATTTAGAAACCATCAATGTAAGGATTGATGAAGCTGTCAGTACCCTTGCCCATCAAGAATCGATCTGGTTAGAGATTGTTTATACAGGGGATGATATCGTCAGCGAGTTGCGCGAGCACATTCAAGCGATGGTAGAAGGTTTGCCATGCGAAGTGTTAAAGATAAAAAACACGCGTACCTACAATAAAGTACTCAATCAGCAGCAAACCTCCGAGACGCTACAAGATTTGGATGAAATGGAGGTGTTCGAGCGTTGCTTGACAGCTCATGATGTCTCTGACACGCAAAAACCAAGTTTGCGAGATGCTTATGAGCAAATACTTTATAGCCTTCGCCATGACGACAAACAGGCTGAATAAGCTGAGTTGTCCTTTATACCCTCTTTTTAATAAGAAATTTGCCCATCTTTTGTATTGTTTCTATTACCAATAATAAGACTCCTCCATGCGCCTCATTGAACTTAGACTCAAAAACCTCAACTCTTTAAAAGGCGAATGGCATATAGATTTCGCTGATACGGCTTTTACCAATGAAGGCATCTTTGCGATCACAGGCCAGACTGGTGCTGGCAAGACCACCATACTCGATGCGATTTGTCTGGCGCTGTATGGTGAGACACCAAGGATCAATAGTATCAGTAAAAGCAGTAACGAAGTGATGACACGGCAAACGGCTGAGTGCTTCGCTGAGGTGGTGATTGATTTAAATGGCAGCCTATACCGTTGCCGCTGGGGACAGCGACGTGCTTATAATAAAGCAGACGGTAACCTGCAAGACGCCACCCATGAAATTGCTAAAATATATAAGGATGAATCAAAAAAAGATGAGCTGCTAGAAAGTACTTTAAAGCACACCAAAAATAAGATTACTGAGCTGACGCGAATGGATTTTCAGCAGTTCACCCGCTCTATACTACTGGCTCAAGGCAGTTTTTCTGCATTTTTGAAGGCAAAAGCCGATGAACGTGCAGACATTTTAGAAAAAATTACGGGTACGGACATTTACGCCACCATCTCAGCACATGTCCATGATAAAAAACGCACTGAAGAAGACATGCTTCATAAGCTGCAATATGGTTTAGAGGGTTTAGCGCTTCTAGATACTGAAGAAGAAAACCAACTGAGAGCCGACTTACAATCACATCAAAATGTCCAAAGCGAGCAGCAGCAGGACATTCAAGACTTAAGCAATAAAATTCAATGGCTTGATAGCGTCACAGAGTCAAAAGAAAAACTACGCAGTTATCAACATAATCTTGCGCAGGCTCAGCAAATGCAGCAAGATTTTCTTGCTGATGCAAAGCGCCTAACCGCTGCTAACAAGGCGCTGGAGATTGATAGTCAGTTTGGCCAGCTTGTCTATAACCGTGACAATCTAAAACGTTTACAAAAGGAGCAGCAGCAAATAAGCGACGCAAAACCTCGGCAAGAACAGGATTTAGTGCAAGCAACTACGAACCTAGAGATCACACAAGTCCAAGTACAAACGGCAAGTAACGCATTACGAGATACTTTGCCAGATATTGCAAAGGCGCGCCAATTGGATACAGACATTGCGCAGAATCAGCATGCTTTAAAAGAAACTAAGCAAAGACAACAAGCCTTATCCATTAGTACCGAACATTTACGCCAAGAGATAGACGACCATAAAAAATCAGCAGAACAAAATAAAACTCAGTCAGCAGAAGTAGCGCGTTATCTCACAAATAATAGCGAACTTAACAACATTGAAAGCGATATTGGCAATTTTGAGCGTCATTGCAGTCGTTTAAAAGCACTGCTACAAGACAATGCTGATTTAATCATCAACAAAACCAGCCAGCAAAGCGATATAGACCAGCATCACAGCAGTCTTAAAACCTTTCATCAACATCAAGAGACACAAGTAATTGAAGAAAAAGCATTACAAGCTCAGATCACGGCATTACAACAAGAGCAAGCAGCTTTAACCGAAGTACAATCCCTGTCTGAAATGCGAGATGAGCAAGAACAGATTGATGACCTCAATCGTCAACTTGAACAAATAGGGTTAAAAGCAGATAAGCTGAATGAGATTAGTGCACAAACCAAAGGTATAAACACCGCACTACCAGTGTTACAAAACGAGCTGACCGAACTGGCTGATATTATTGATGATACTGAGTCCACTATCCACTCTGCTAAAGACAAGCGCCAAGACAAACAAAAGCAGTTGTATCTATTACAAAAAGTCGCCACCTTAGAAAACCATATTGCCGAACTAAAAGAGGGTCACCCCTGCCCGCTGTGTGGATCGCTTGAACATCCTTATGACGCAAACCACCCGCATGTTGTATCAGATACCGAAACGGATCAGATTCAGCAACATATAACAGAGCTGGACACCACCATATCTGATTTGGAAAACACCTTATCTGCGCATCGTATCAGTCAGGCGACCAAACAGCACCAACTTGAGCAGCAACAAGATCAGAAAAATCTGCTACAAGATCAAGCCCGCAAACTAGCAATTGATATCAAGCAGTCAGTTAGTTTAATGCTGGATAAAAACTACTCGCCTTTTATCGCGGCAACGATACAGATATTGCAGCCACTTGAGACACAGTTGGCTATACTGCCGTTGTTAGAGAGTACTAAGCATCAACTGGCCGAACGTAAAGTGTCTCTTAAAGACACTTTGTCCAACTATGAAACGCTTGCCGAGAAGCTTACTACCATACGTGATGACATAAGTGTATTAACGCAACAGAAGCATAAGCTGACAAGCCATCTTAATGAGATTGAAACGAATATTAAGGTGAAATCGGCAGGTATAGAGAATATTGACAACAGCATTCAGGACAATTTCTCCGAATTAACAACCCTTAAAGATGACATCGTACAGCTGTTAACGAAATATGCGGCTGGCACGTTTCAGACAGAAGCACTAACACAGATACGCGCCTCGCAGCACACATTACAAGCACTCACCGATAGTATAGATAACCATACCATATTGAACGACGTGGATTATCAAGCACATATCCATACCTTGCGTCAGCAGCGCGCTGCATTCATCACCATAAAAAATGAGTTCAACCACTATAAAGAAGCGCAGCAAACGCTGACGACAGCATTAGGTCGTCTAGAAATACAGATCGATACCAAACAAACTCAGTTGGATAAAAACCAACACGAGCTTGATCAGCTTATTCAACTCGTGACTGAAAAAACGCAGGTTTTTGAGCAGTTACAAAAAAACAGAGCCAGTGTGTTTGCTGATAAAGATCCTGACGCAGAAGAAAAGCGTTTACGTGAGGGGTTAGAACAAGCGCAAACCAAGAAAATCTCTGCCCAAAGACAATTGGATAATACGGAACACACACTCAATCAATTACTAAATAAACAAAAAAGCTTGTGCGAGCAAATTACTACGGTAACTGAAACACTCAGTACGCAAGAAACCATCTTTTTATCAGCGCTTGCTGCTTCTGACTTCGTTGACGAAGCTGATTTTACAGCAGCACGCCTACCCCTTGATGAGCGCAATGCACTTGGTCAACAACAGCAACACATCGACTATGCGCTAAAGCAGGCGCAAAACTCACTTGAAGAGACCCAAAAAACGCTCGCTGCTAAGCAGGCAAGTCCGCTGACAACCGAGGATAAGGAAATACTCGTTCAACGAAAAGTACAAGCACAAGACGAGTTTAATAAACGCATGGAGTTGGTTGGCGCTATCAGTCAACGACTAAAAGACAATGAGGATAAGAAGGATACCCAGCAAGCACAGATGGACGCCATCAACGCTCAAAAAGAGAAGTTGCAAGTGTGGCAGCAGCTACATAAATTAATTGGTTCATCCGACGGTAAAAAATATCGTACCTTTGCCCAAGGGCTAACCTTTGATCTTATGGTTCGCCATGCCAATACCCAATTACAAAAAATGAGTGATCGCTACTTGCTGATCCGCGATGAGGACAGCCCACTTGAATTAAACGTCATCGATAATTATCAAGGCGGTGAGATTCGTAGCACCAAAAACTTATCAGGCGGTGAAGGGTTTATTATTAGCTTGGCTCTTGCACTAGGTTTGTCACAAATGGCCAGTCAAAACATCCGTGTGGACTCGCTGTTTTTGGATGAAGGCTTTGGGACGTTGGATGAGGAATCACTAGATATTGCACTTGATACCCTCACAAGCTTACAGCAAGAAGGCAAATTAATTGGGGTGATCTCTCATGTACAGGCACTAAAAGAGCGTATTTTAACTCAGATTAAGGTTGAAAAACTCTCTGGCGGTTTTAGTCAAATAACGGGGCAAGGTTGCCGGCGAGTCGCCCGCTAAAATTTAGAACCGATCGTCTCTATTCTATTTGATAATCACCAGACAATAAAAAACCACCGTTAATGCTAACGGTGGTTTTTTTATGGAACGACTGTTTTAACTTTTTATTTATTTGCTGACTAGCCCGCTAATCTCGCTCATAAGTACAGAAAGCGTTGATAAACTGACTTTACTGTCTTCATTATTATCAAGCTTATTCATCTCTGACTCGATAGACGCCAAGCTATCTAAATGACGTGAGCGCCACTCCCCAAACGCCTGCTTGGCATCTGGTTTTGACAATACCGCATCCATCAATAAACGTAGGCTGCGTGTCAGCTCATTCACTAGTGCATGACGAGCACGGCGATCCCAATAACCTTGCTGCGGTAAATCAGCGATGTTATCCATCATCCAATCGAGTTGTAATACTTGATAGGCTTCGAAGTATAACGTGGCAATTTCATCAACAGGGCGACCATATTGTTCAGCCAAAAGTGCGGCATCTAATGCATCAACATGATATGGCAGCATGGCAAACAAGGTGGCATCGCTATTGGATAGATCATCTTGCATCAAGCTTGTGGTATCTTCTTCTAGGTACTGAGCAAATTGCTGCTCAATGAAGCCACCTGACTTGGTGAGTTTTTCCACGCTATTGCTAAAGCGGCTAATCATGTTTGTAACTTGCAAGTCTTGACCAAAGGCATTGATAAACCACACCACACCGCGTTCAAGCGCATCACGCAAACGCAGCTCAAGGGTGAGTAGCAACTTGGCATCCGCTTGATTGTCTAGATCTTCCAGCGTTTTCCAGGCTTTAGACACATTGAAGACATCACGAGTGATCGCATAACCACGGATAATGGTGGCCAGTGACTGATCTGTTTCCTCGTAAAGACGGAATAAGGCTTCAATACCCAAGCGGTTAACAACACTGTTGGTTAAGTAGGTACTGATAATCTCACGATGCAAGCGATGCTTCGTCATTTCATCGAAGAAGCGCTCTGCCAACTCATCAGGGAAGTACTTGCGTAGCTCATTGATGAAGTACGGGTCATCTGGCAAATCAGACAACAACAAGTTGTCATAAACCCACATTTTGCCATAAGCCATGATGACAGCCAATTCAGGATTGGTTAGGCCCGCATCTGTTTTTTGGCGTTTAGCAATCTCTTCATCCGATGGTAAATATTCAATGGCACGGTCCAGACGACCTTCACCCTCTAACATCTGAATAAAGCGTTGATGTTCGCTTAAGTTTGCTGATGCTTGAAGCTGACTGAGCTCAATTGCTTGCGGTTGCAAGTAGTTTTGGCGCAATACCAGCTCTGCCACGGTATCTGTCATACTCTCTAACAGCTCATTACGCTGCTTCAACGTCATATCACCTTGCTCAACCACTTTACCAAGTAAGATTTTGATATTGACTTCGTGATCCGAGCAGTTTACACCGCCTGAATTATCAATGGCATCGGTATAAATACGGCCACCCTTTTGCGCGTATTCGATACGCCCTTGCTGGGTAAAGCCTAGGTTACCGCCTTCACCAACGATGGCAGCACGTAGCTCGTTACCATTGATACGTAGCGCATCATTGGCACGGTCACCAACATCCGCATGCGTTTCATTGGCACTTTTAACATAAGTACCGATACCGCCATTCCAGATCAGATCTACAGGCGCTCGTAGTAACGCACTGATCAAATCATTGGGCGTTAGGCTGTCCTCACTGATGTCAAACACAGCTTTCATCTCTGGGCTAATAGCGATGGTTTTGTCTTGACGTGAGAATATACCACCGCCTTGACTGATTAATGATTGCTCATAATCTTCCCACGACGAGCGTGGTAGCTCAAATAGGCGGGCACGTTCGGCATAAGAAGCGGCGGTGTCTGGATTTGGATCAATAAAAATATGCAAGTGGTTAAATGCAGCAACCAATTTAGTATGGGTTGACAGTAGCATACCATTACCAAATACGTCGCCACTCATATCACCAATACCGATTACGGTAAAGTCATCACGGTTTTGAATGTCCATACCGCGCATACGGAAGTGACGCTTGACCGACTCCCACCCACCGCGGGCAGTGATACCCATTGCTTTATGGTCATAACCTACTGAACCACCAGACGCAAAGGCATCGTCCAGCCAAAAATTGTATTCAGCTGCCAAAGCATTAGCGATATCCGAGAAAGTCGCGGTGCCTTTATCCGCTGCAACTACTAAGTACGGATCATCTTCATCATGGCGCACGGTGTTGGCTGGCGCGACAATCTGCCCATCGACAATATTGTCTGTGATATCGAGCATACCGCGTAAAAACGTCTGATAGCAGGCAATACCTTCGGCTTGGAACGCTTCACGACCATCTGCCATGGTTTTGGTTTTAACAATGAAGCCGCCTTTTGACCCAACAGGTACAATGACAGCATTCTTAACCATCTGTGCTTTGACAAGACCCAGTACTTCGGTACGGAAATCTTCCATACGATCAGACCAACGCAAGCCACCGCGAGCGACTTTTCCGCCGCGTAGATGCACCGCTTCAACGCGTGGTGAGTAAACAAATATCTCAAACATTGGTTTAGGTAATGGCAAATTAGGAATGGCTGCTGCCAAAAACTTAAATGACAAGCGGTCTTTACGCTGACCATTGGTATCTGTTTGATAAAAGTTGGTACGAATCATTGCGTTGATTAAGTCTAAATACCAACGCAAAATACGATCTTCATCTAGGCTATCAACATCGGCAAGTGCGGCATTGATCTTTTCTTGAATCTGACTGGTTTTCTCTGCGCGTGCCTCTTCGCTATACTTAGGATTCATGCGTGCATCAAACAGGTTACTCAATGCCACACTAATGTCACTGTTTTTGACAACTGTTTGCTGAATATAAGTACTGGAGAATGGTGCGCGCGCTTGCATCATGTAGCGTGATAACGCACGTAGCAAGACCACATCATAAGTATCAAGATTGGTAATTAGTACCAACTCGTTAAACGAATCGCTTTCGACCTGTCCTGCCCAAATCTGCTTGAGACTGTCTTCAAATTGACCGCGTACCACTTGCATGTTGACGGTATCAACGTGCTCTAATGTCAACTCGTACTCTTGCATCCAAATTGGCTGCTCTGGTAAATCAAACTCATAAGTCTGTGCTGAAATAACGGACACACCGAAGTTTTCAAGCATTGGTAGTACTTTTGATAAAATGACAGGCTGCTCACGACCATACAACTTTAGATGTAACTGGTTGCTTGCGTCGCCCGTTGACTGGTACAGATGCCAGATCATGGGTTGTTCTGCTGTCAATCCTGCCAAGCGCTTAGTGTCTTCAACGGCAGTACGAGCATCAAAACGCTCTTGATAAGCGGCTGGTATGTAGTTTAAGAAGCGACGGTTTAACGCATTGGCTTGCTGCTCGCCCACGTTATCAAGCAGCACTTTTTGATAGCTGTCACTCCACGACTGCATCAACGCAGATAGCTTGGCTTCAAGCACCTCATTATCCACATTCTTTACTTCACCTGGTACGGTACGAACGTGTACATGGACACGAGCGTGGGTAGATTCAGTGAACTCAGTGGTAAAGCCCGAGGAGGTTCCACCATAAGCGTCTTTTAAGACGTTTTGTACTTTGATGCGCAGCTCAGTGTTGAACTTATCACGTGGGATGTAGACCAAGCAGGAGACAAAACGCTGATAATGGTCAACGCGGCTAAATAAGCGCAGGCTCTTTTTGTCTTGCAACTGGCTGATACCAGACACGATCGGATATAGCTCTTCAACGCTGGCTTGAAACAAATCATCACGTGGCAAGGTATTGATAACGTGCATCAGCTTATGATGAGCATGTCCATCACGTGGCAATTCTGCCATGGCCATAATTTGATTGGCTTTTTCACGCAATAATGGGATTTGCTGTACGGTAAGTTGATACGCTTGTGACGTCAACAAACCCACAAAGCGATATTCGCCGACCAGTTTGCCATTGTCATCAAACTTATGAATACCCAAAAAGTCCATATAAACAGAACGATGGATGGGAGAGACACGGCTTGATTTAGACAACATCAAAACACGTGGCTCAGTTAGGAGCTGCTTTAATACTTTAGGCAGTTGGCTAAAGCTTTCTGATAGCTTGTCCTCTTCAGCGCCGCGCAGCAATCCAAGACCGCTATTGCCTATCGCGAATAAATCCAATTCACTAGGTTCTGCATTGACTTCAATCGCTTGCCCACCTTCTAAGCGGTACTCACGATACCCTAAGAATATGAAATGATCGTCCAAGATCCAATCTAAAAATGCTTGTATCTCTTGCTGCGAATAAAAAACTTCTGGCAACGGTTTGTTGGCCAGCTCCTCTTTAATATTCATTAGCTGCGAACGCATTTGCTTCCAATCGCCGACGACAGTATCCAAAGTATCAATTTTGGTCAACAACATATGCTGTAGCGCCGCCAAATCTTTGTTATCTTGATAAGCGATTTCACAATGAATCAATGACAGATGAGAGGTAGCACTTTCGTGTGCGCCTTCAACGTGAGTGATTTGCCCATCTTCATCGCGCTGTACGCTGACAATAATATTGTAAGTACGATGAACGTCGATGCCTTCTGCTTCAAGGCTCATTAAGATAGTGTCGACTAAGAAAGGTCTATCATAAGCCACAATTTGGATAACTGTGTGTGAGCTATGAAAATGCTGCTCTTCTGCTTTTGGATTGATTACAGTCAGTTGTGGTTTACTGCCGTCATAGGCTTTGAGTAGCGTAAAATGATGCAGTGCCATACCGGCCAAATCAGCATTACTAACAGTCTTCGCTGCCTCTTGATGCAACGGCTGATAATAACTATGAACAAAATGGTCGAATAATGATTTGTCTTTTTGTACATAACTGGTAGCAATATCGCTTATTTGGCTGATGCGCTCTTTTGCGATACTGAGAGAGTTTGGCATGTCCTTCGTCCTTTTTTACAGGTTTGGTTTAGCATTTATTTATCTGGTTTATTAATCTGTACTGACTACTATTGCCATAAGAATATAAGCACTATTCTTTATGAAGCGCAGTAGTATATCCATTTCCGCAGCATATTCTATTTTTTCTTAATTTTTTTGGTCTTTCTCCTCTTTTTGCTCTTATATTTTGAGAATATATGGCAGCTCGGATTTAGTACTATTAATCTAGTGAAGTTTAACGTACCTAGGCCATTAGCTAAAGGGTACAACATCATTTCATGAATCAGCAACATTCCAATAACATTTACTCATGGGATAGGAGGTTGACTTATCGATGTTTCATGCTGGCAAGTGGATACTCATGGTAATTGTTGCAGGTTTTTTGTTAGAATATACCGACGTATTTAAGAGTGTGTGACTCACTCACTATTAACTTTGATGCTAAATTAACTTTGCTGCTAAGGGTAGAATGTATGATGAATATTTTGGTGATTGGTTCAGGTGGTCGTGAACACGCACTAGCATGGCAATGTGCCAAAGACCAGAACGTAGAAAATATCTACGTGGCGCCTGGTAATGCAGGTACTGCGCTTGAACCTAAATGCCAAAACGTTGTATTAGCAGCTACTGACGCTAATGATCATAGTGCTGTCATAGAGTTTTGCCAAAATAATGCAATTGATATGGTCATTGTTGGACCAGAAGCACCTTTGGTCACAGGGATTGTCGATGCTTGCCGTGAAGCAGGTATCAAAGCTTGGGGGCCGACAGCATACTGTGCTCAGCTAGAAGGATCAAAAACCTTTGCCAAAGAGTTTATGGAAAAGAACAACATTCCTACCGCGGCCTATCAAGCGTTTACTGATGCTACCGCTGCCAAAACGTACATTGATGAGCAAGGTGCACCAATCGTTATCAAAGCGGATGGACTGGCAGCGGGTAAAGGCGTCATCGTCGCAGAAACAATTGCACAAGCTTATGAAGCCATCGATGATATGCTTGCAGACAATAAGTTTGGTGATGCTGGCAGCCGTGTGGTTATCGAGCAGTTTTTACAAGGTGAAGAAGCCAGCTTTATTTGTATGATCGACGGTGATAACATTTTACCAATGGCAACCAGCCAAGATCATAAACGTGCCTTTGAGGGGGATACAGGACCGAACACAGGCGGCATGGGTGCTTACTCTCCTGCACCAGTCGTGACTCAAGACGTGCATGACAAGGTTATGAAACAAGTTATCCAACCTGTCGTTGATGCAATGAAAAATGCAGGCCATCCTTACACTGGGTTTTTGTATGCTGGTCTCATGATTGATCAGTCAGGCGATCCTTATGTTATCGAATTCAACTGCCGTTTTGGGGATCCAGAAACACAGCCAATCTTAATGCGTCTACAATCTTCGATGGTAGATTTGGTCGCACAAGGGTTAGATGGTCAATTACCGAATGAAGCAAAATGGGATACACGCCCTGCCCTAGGTATCGTTATTGCCTCAAAAGGCTACCCTGAAACATCATCAAAGGGTGATGTGATTGCTGGCTTGCCAGAGCTCAACGCCGAAGATAACAATGATGTTAAAGTATTCCACGCTGGCACCGCATTTTCTAATAGTGATGAAGCTACTACTGAGAAAGAAGTATTGACCAATGGCGGACGTGTACTCTGCGTGACGGCCTTAGCTGATACCATTTCTGATGCCCAACAAGCTGCATTAGCAGTCACAGGCGCAATCAGCTTTGATGGTGCACAATATCGTCGTGATATTGGTCATCATGCCATTGCTCGTGAAAATGCTTAAAATCTGAGGATCAAGTAAACTGAGTTAATCTCTGTTTTGCTCAATTGAATCATTCTGATATCCAAAAAATAAGACCTGGCTGAGTGCTAGGTCTTATTTTTTGATGTCGCTATATGTATCTAACTCACTTATTACTCTTGCCTTATCTTTTTTGTGGGATCTAGTGCGATCACAGGGTACAGATAAGACAATATACTTTATCGATTCTTCCATTCATTCTTGTTTATGTACTTATGTCTATAAAGCTCTTGTAGCTTACAAACTAACTGCCAGCACCTTACTAAGGCTCATCAAATACACGGGCTTTCTATGATACAATTTCGTATCTGTGCATCACATCTCCCTTGTATTGTAGGTTTCGAACCCGCACATCAATACCAACTGGATGAATGATTATATTTATGTCAAATGATACGTCTAAACCTTTTAGCAACAAGCAATCAATCGATAACTTAAAAACCTCAGGATTTGAGCGTCGAATGTCGATTGCCAAAACTTCCTTGAATATTGGTCGTCGATGGGCGGGTAATAGTGTGTCTGGTATGTTTTTAAATAAAGAAGCCCGTACAGCGCGCAACCAAGCGTTTATGGAAGCACAGGCGAACTATCTGGCGACTGAACTCGGTAAGTTAAAAGGCTCTGTTGTTAAAATAGGCCAAATGCTTGCCATTTATGGAGAACACATTTTACCGCCTGAAATCACGCGTGCACTACAAACGCTAAATGATGATACAGCGACCCTATCATGGCCAACGATTGAACTTACGTTACGTGATTTATTGGGCGATAGATTGAACGAGCTTGATATCGATCCTATACCGATTGGCACTGCATCCCTCGCCCAAGTCCATCGTGCTACTGTCATTGCTACAGGCGAACAGATCGTACTAAAAATCCAGTATCCTGGTGTGGCAGATGCTATCAATTCCGACCTTGCTTTATTCAAACGACTGTTAAAGGTGAGCAATATTGTCCCGCAGACTCGCTCGCTAGATGCTTGGTTTGAAGAAATACGTGATTTATTACATCATGAAGTGGATTATGAAGCAGAAGCGGTAACGACTGAGCGTTTCTATGATCGTCTAAGTAATGATCCACGCTACGTTGTTCCCAAAATTAATCGCGAATATTCAAAAAAGCGCTTGTTGTGCATGTCTTATGAACCTGGTGTGTCTGTGGTATCTGAAGTTTTGCAACAGTTGTCACATGAGCGTCGTAGTGCTATTGGTCAGGCCGCCATAGAAATTATGATGCAAGAAATCTTTGTGTGGGGAGAGATGCAAACTGATCCAAATTTTGGTAATTATTTGGTTCGGGTCAGTGAAAATGAAGAAGAGGTTGATAAATTAGTATTATTAGATTTTGGTGCTATCCGTCAGTTTGATGAGAATTTATTAACTATTGCTCACGGATTATTAAAGGCTGGTTATCATCATGATCATCATGCCATGGTATTAGCAATGACAGGGTATGATTTCTTTGACAGTATGAGTAATAAGGTACGCTCTGATGTCGCATCCTTATTTCTATTAGCGACAGAACCTTTTAGCAACCCTGCAACCAATCCTGATATTCCTAGTGACCGCTTAGATGAAAGGGGGCGTTATATTTGGGCGAATAGCAAACTTCACTCTCGTCTGTCCACTGCTGCTACGCGTGCCATGCAATCTTTTGAATTTAATTTACCACCAAAAGAGTTTATGTTTATTAGTCGTAAGTTTATAGGTGCTTACACTCTTTTAACGGTGTTAAATTCTTATACTGACTCGAATAAATTGGTTAGACCTTATCTATAGGCTTATTTAATGGTGATTTTTGGACCGCCTTTTTGTGGCGGTTTTTGTTTGTTTATTTTTATTTACTTAGGCTATTTTATGTATTTATCTTGGATTAAATTTCAGTAGCTTCACCCTAGTTCTTCTATTTGCTTAGGCTATTTTTTAGTACAGTCGTAGCTAATATGCCAGTTATCAAATCTGGTCTTATAACCTTGTGGCTTATGAATGCTGAGCTCCCAGCAAGTTTCACCCCTTGCTAAATACTTAACTTCAAAATGTGTGCGCTGGCTATCGATTGGTACCTGATAACGCGTATTGGGTAAACACCAAACCTCAGTGGCTCGCTGCTCAGCATTGTCCATGTATGACTCGATATTGGTCACTAGCACCACTTCCCCATCATCTTGTAAACGTGACAATAAGAACTCAAAAAAAGGCATGTTTAACCACTGTTGGTTGGGATTATGCTGTTCAGGATTGGGATATAGAATAAAAATCTTGGCCACACTACTAGGTGCGATAGCATGAACAATCCAAGCAATCGCATCAGCATGTATGGCATTGAGATTAGAAGTATTCTGTAGGTCTGCCAATTTAGCAAAGGCATCAAATTTATTACGCGTGCGCTCAATCGCAATCAAGTGCTTATTAGGATTTTTTGATACAAAGCTTAGAGCGTGCTTCCCCTTCCCTGCACCAATCTCTAAAAGCAGAGGCAGATTGTCTTTATTGTTTGTAATGATATTTGGAATAATAAAATTGCGCGGTGGTGAGAGCTTTTCTGGTTGAAATACACGTGATTGGCGATGCGTAAGCTCGATATTGTCAGTCATCTACTGTCCTTAAAGTATTTGTCTTTTGCCATTATTCGGTCGCATGCTATTATATAGCCAATCCAACTGAATAGTAATATAACGACGGTGTGTATCCATCTATCAGTGTGATCTATACTAGGATAGGCAGTATTTATTACTATTATTTATCAATGGCTTTACGCATATCTCCAACCTCAAGGATATCTTCTCTCTTATTATGTCTGACTCTACTGCTAATACTTCCCCTAAGACCTACCCCTGCCCACGTTGTGGCACTCAAACGGCATGGCAAGACAATAAATATAAGCCATTTTGTAGCAGTCAATGCAAACTTATTGATTTGGGCGCTTGGGCAAATGAAGACTATACTTTACCTGCTGAAACGACGCCTTTTTCTGACGAATTATAACCAGTATTTTTAACCACTCTATTACTTCAAGGATGTTTTATATGCCTGCAACTTACCTGATGCCCACTTATAACCGTCAACCAATCAGCTTTACTCGCGGTTCAGGCAGTTGGCTATATACCAAAGATGATACCCCTTATCTAGATGCGCTGACAGGCATTGCCGTATGTGGGTTGGGGCATTGCCATCCACAGGTGACTGACGCTATCCAACAGCAAGCTGCTACCCTAGTACATACTAGCAACTTATTTGGGATTGATTGGCAAGAACGCGCAGGCGAGATTCTATGTACTGCGGCTCAAATGGACAGCGTCTTCTTTGCCAACAGCGGCGCTGAAGCAAACGAGGCTGCATTAAAACTTGCTCGTTTATATGCACACAAGCAAGGTTTTAAACGTCCTAAAGTCATCGTTATGGAGCAGTCGTTCCACGGTCGTACATTATTGTCATTATCAGCGACTGCTAACCCAAAAGCGCGTGAGGGTTTTTATACGTTAGATGAAGACTTTATTCGTGTGCCATTTGGAGACATCAATGCGATTAAACAAGCAGCCCAAGATCATGATGACATTTGTGCCCTATTTGTAGAGCCAATTCAAGGGGAAGGTGGTCTTAATACAGCGGCTAATGGTTTCGCTTATCTTGAAGAGTTGCAAGCAGAATGCGAAGCAAATAATTGGTTATTCATGCTTGATGAGGTTCAAACGGGCAATGGGCGTACTGGTAAGTACTTTGCCTATCAGCACAGCAATGCTCGCCCCGATGTATTAACCACAGCTAAGGGCTTGGGTAACGGCTTCCCAGTTGGTGCGTGTATGGTACGTGGACGTGCTAACGGCCTATTCGGTGCTGGTAGTCATGGATCTACTTATGGTGGTACGCCACTGGCAAGTCGCGTTGTACACAGCGTCTATGATGTACTAGCAAATAGTGACATCATGGAAAATGCTGTCAAAGAAGGGTTGTTCATTCGAGAGACTGTGGTTGATGCATTGGGCCAACATGGTGTGAGTAGTCGCGGTGCTGGCATGATGATAGGTATTGCGATGCCAGACAATATGGACTGTAGCCAATTGGTGGATCGAGCGCGTGACGAGCAAAAAATGATTATTAACGTCACTGGCGGTCATGTCATACGTTTATTACCACCGCTCAATATGAACCGTGACGAAAGCACACAGGTAGCTGAACGTTTAATTAAACTGTTAACGCCAAGTTTTTAAAGACTTATCAATTTCTATGTTAAAAAAATCCTATAGATATCCACTATCTATAGGATTTTTTGACGTTTTTAGAATGATTAGTAATCACTCTGATGTCGATTTAATTTGCATGGAAATACTTTTTTAATACTTCTAAACAACGAGTAATTTTGGCAGGTTGCTGGTCACGGTTTAAGGTGACTGCATAGAGTACAAAGCTTGGCAATTGATAACCAGTCAACACTTCGACAAGCTCTCCGCTTTCCAATTCCTTCTTAATATCCATCTCCATCATTCTAACCAAGCCATGACCTTCTTTGGCCAATGTGGTTGCCATGAAGACGTTATTTGTATAAATGCGTGAATTCATTTTTGTACGGGTTTTTTTGCCAGTTTCTGTTTGAATCAGATCGATTTGATTGGCATCTTTCATGATTTCAATACAAATCAGTTGATGATCGGCCAAATCTTTTGGGGTTTGTAGTTTAGTGTTTTGACGAAGATATTGTGGAGAAGCTACCAGCATCTGACGAACATCAGTCAGTGGATGACTGCTTAGCGTCGAGTCATTGATTGTAGGACTCATACGAATAGCAATGTCAATGCGCTCATCAATCATATCGATATAATGATTATCTGCCAGATAAGTGATGCTCAGATCATCATGTGCAGCCATCCATGTAGATAGAGCAGGCAAAATGTGATTAACACCAAGTTCAGGCGTAGTGGCGACGCGTAAGCTACCTGCTAACTCATCACGTAACTGATTGACTTTAATTCTACCTTGTTCAGCCGCACTGACCACATCTTTTGCCGCTTCGTAAAAGCTCTCACCCGCTTCTGTTAAACTCAGTTT
This sequence comes from Psychrobacter sp. JB385, assembly GCF_900163785.1. Lineage (GTDB taxonomy): Bacteria > Pseudomonadota > Gammaproteobacteria > Pseudomonadales > Moraxellaceae > Psychrobacter. Next base: position 282,592 of record NZ_FUKN01000010.1, on the reverse strand, counting down.
ACGAGTTGAGCGATGCAACAATATCACACCCAGCTCATTTTCTAATGAACGGATCTGTTGACTGACCGCACTTGTCGTAATACCTAGCTCACGAGCTGAGCCACTAAAAGAACCATGTCCAACCACACTGGCGAACACAGCCATACCGCGTAAATTATCTAACATATTCTCACCTGAGCTGTATCTTAATTTTTAATATAACTTAACCATTATAACGAATTTTAATTTTTCTTACTGTTATAAAATACGCTACTTTTATTTAAACAGCTTTATTTACACTTAATAAAAACAGAAATATCAAGGCGATAGACTAACATCACCTTGATATTTTATATCATAACTGTTTCTAATAGCTTTATATACTTTTTAAATATTTTTAATAGGACGTTTTTAGACTGTTTAATACAACTGAACTTTACCCATTTTCCCTTCACCGCGCTCAGTCAAATACTGCATGACCGGCGTATTAAGCAGTTTTGATTCTGCCACTGTTTTGGCTTGCACCAAACGTTTCTGTTGGCGTCGTTCAGGCGTTTTGTCCTCAGCATGCATGATGGTGCCATCAATTTGTAAATCAATCTCTAATTGGGGAAATTGTTGCTGTAACTTTTGCGCTAACTGCTGAAAAGTCGCTTGTAAATGCCTACTATCGACACTCGTTAAAAAAGTTGCCTTACCATTACATAACCCTGCTATTACGCCTTGACGAGCCAACGCCAACTCATCTTGAGCTAGGATTTCAGTTTCACGAGCCGTTTGTAACCAGTAATCCCATTTTTCGGGTGTCCACGCGCCTGTCAGATCCTGAGGTGGGCAGCGCAGCAAAGTACGAGGATCATCAGGCTGCATGGCTATTTGAGAATCAGCAACTGGTTCAGGCTCAACAATTGGTTCAGGCTCAACAATTAGTTCAGGTTCAGCAATTAGTTCAGGCTCAACAATTAGTTCAGGTTCAGCAATTAGTTCAGGCTCAGCAATGGGCTCAGGCTCAGCAATTGGCTCAGGCTCAGCAATTGGTTCAGGTTCAGCAATTGGTTCAGGCTCAGCAATCGGTTCAGGTTCAACAATTGGTTCAGGCTCAGCAATCGGTTCAGGTTCAACAATTGGTTCAGGCTCAGCAATTGGCTCAGGTGCACTGCCATTAGCTGACCATTCACTATCATCATAGACGATATCTTTTGCTACATTGTTATCTTGCGCTTGATAATCAACCTCATAAGACTGCAAAGGCGGTACAGATGCCAGTTGTGGAGGCTGCATAGATTTACTGTTTTCTATTGCAGATGCTTTTGGTGCTGCGTCAACATTATCGTAAGTATTTTTCAATACTTCATCTACTGGCAATGGTCGAAACGCCAGTAATCGCAAAATGCACATCTCAAGCGCTTGCATAGGCGTACTAGCAAGTTTGACGCCTTCACGTGCCTGCACAACAATCTCATAGTACAGTTGCAGTACATCTGGGCTAATATGTTGCGCAAGCGCATTGATATCTTGTGCCTGTGCTTCGTTTACATTTAGAGCAACTTCAGGTAATAACTGCGTTAATGCCAATTGATGTAGCAGCTCAGCAAGCCCATCAAACATACTGGTAGCATCAACCATCTGTGCTCGCATCTGTTCAATATGCGCGGCAACGGCAGACTTATTGTGATTATAAATATCGGTAATCAGACTGACCAAATCAGCGGCATCGATGAGACCTAGCATCGCATTAACAGTCGCATCATCTAGTGACCCTTGGCCAAAAGCAATGGCCTGATCTGTTAATGACAAGGCATCACGTACTGACCCTTTGGCTGCACTCGCGAGTTGCCAAAGTGCTGGTTGAGTATAATTTACATGCTCTTGAGTCAGAATATTTGCCAGATGCTCGCTAAGCAGCGTTTGCGGCAATGGACGCAACACGAACTGCAAACAGCGCGAGATAATCGTAATTGGTAGTTTTTGTGGATCAGTCGTTGCGAGCAAAAACTTCACATGCTCGGGCGGCTCTTCTAATGTTTTGAGCAATGCATTAAAGCTGTGCGTCGATAGCATATGCACTTCATCAATGAGATAAACCTTATAACGCCCTTGGCTTGGCGCGTAAGGCACATTGTCTAATAGTTCGCGCGTGTCTTCGACTTTGGTACGAGAAGCGGCATCAATCTCAATAAGATCAATAAAACGACCTTGATCAATAGCTACACAGTTATCACACACACCGCAAGGGGTGCTAGTAATACCCATATCGCAATTCAAACATTTAGATAAAATACGCGCAATCGTCGTCTTACCCACTCCACGTGTACCAGTGAATAAATAGGCATGATGCAGACGATTGTAATCAATTGCATTGATCAATGCTTGCGATACATGTGTTTGCCCAATCAACTCATGAAAGTTTTTGGGACGGTATTTGCGCGCTAAAACTTGATATTGCTGCGACATATCTATCCATTGTGCCAAGTGGTTAATGTTCTTGTTTTAAATATAATTTTGAATACTCATTATAGCAAAAAGCCAGCGCATTCGTCTGGCTTCTTACTGGTTCAATAACGGCTCATCAGGTATTTAATAGCTGATCTTCATTAAAAAAATAGCTACCATTAATTAACTTTACGGCTAATCAACTTTGCGGCGCATGTGTGGGAATAAAATCACATCACGAATACTAGCAGAGTCCGTCAATAGCATTACTAAGCGATCAATACCAATACCTTCGCCTGCCGTTGGCGGTAAGCCATAAGACAATGCTTCGATATATTCTTCATCAAAATGCATGGCTTCATCGTCGCCTGCATCTTTTTCAGCAACCTGACCACGGAAACGCTCTGCCTGATCAGCTGGGTCATTAAGCTCACTAAAGCCATTTGCCAACTCACGACCACCAATGAACAACTCAAAACGATCCGTAATCTCAGGATTCTCATCGTTACGGCGTGCCAGTGGTGAGGTTTCTGCTGGATACTGTGTGATAAAAGTTGGCTGACGCAATTGATGTTCAGCCGTTTCTTCAAAGATAATCGTTTGCAATTTGCCTACACCAAAACCTTCTTTTACTTGCTGCTTCAAAACCGTTGAGGTATATTCAGCAAGGTACTCACGGTCATTGATTCGTGTCATGTCAAAGTTTTCTGCATACTTTGCAATGGCATCTGGCATAGAAAGACGCTCAAAAGGTGCTTTTAAACTGATGGCTTCTTCTTGATACGTAATCTCAGTCGTGCCTAAGATATCTACTGCCAAATTATTAAATAAGCGTTCTGTCAAATCCATTAAGTCGTTGTGATCAGCATAAGCCTGATAAAACTCAATCATCGTAAATTCAGGATTATGACGAGTGGATACACCTTCGTTACGGAAACTGCGATTGATCTCAAACACTCGCTCAAAACCGCCAACAACCAAACGTTTTAAGTACAGCTCAGGAGCGATACGTAAGTAAAGCGGCATATCTAACGCGTTATGATGTGTTACAAACGGACGCGCCACTGCACCACCTGGAATAGGATGCATCATTGGCGTTTCTACTTCCATGAAGCGCTCATTTAGCATGAATTTACGAATACCGCTAATGACCTGACTGCGAATCATAAAAGTATCGCGAGTTGTCTCATTGGTCATTAAATCAAGGTGACGATTGCGATAACGGGCTTCTACATCTGCTAAACCATGAAATTTGTTTGGCATCGGGCGCAATGACTTGGTCAACAGCTCAAGCGTTTCGATATGTACATACAAGTCGCCTTTTCCTGAGCGACCGATATAACCTGATACTCCAACGATATCGCCCAAATCTAGCGACTTAATGGTCGCCAATATCTCTGGATCTAATTCTTTACGTGCAACGTATAGCTGGATACGGCTGGTCATGTCCTGAATAACAATAAATGCGCCGCGATTAAGCATGACACGGCCTGCCACATTGACCTGTGTTTTTTCACCATTAGCAGCTTTTTCTTCGATCTCTTGCTTCGAGACGCCATCAAAAGCTGTTTGTAGGTCTTTTGCATAATCAGTACGCTTGAACGTATTTGGATACGGCTGTTTACCAGAAGCTGTGATGTCGTCTAATTTGGCTTGTAGTTGCGCAATCAACTCGTTAGCGTCTTCTACTGCTGGGGCTTGATCTTGGTTCTGATTTTGATTGTTGGACTTTGACATAACGCTCTCAAATTTTGATAAGTTAAGTTTTATAGTTAGAAAATTATAGGATTAATCAACACACAATTAATCAACACACAAAGTGCCTTTAGAAACGCCGCCTTCGATAATCTGACGGCAACCAAAGGGGCTGTCAGTAGCGGCACAGGTTCCAGTCAGGTTTGATGTGCCTGCCGCAATATCTGTATCTGAGCTCAAGCAGCTTCCTTGACACTCAGAACTATCACTACAAGATTTTCCTGCATCTGAAAAATTCATGACACATCTATACATCTGTAGTCTGCCCTGCTGGGTATATGTACCACCTTTAGCAAGGCATTCTTTTGCAAGGTTTTCAGGGCTTTTTGACGAATTGTTAGTACTGTTTTGCTCAGCAGTCACTGCTGGTGTCTGACAGGCAGAGACAAAAATTAGAGCAAACAAACCCATAAAATATAAAGCTATACGATTATTCATAATAATTCTCACCTATAAGATATGGATCTGTTTATATAAAATTAAATGTTATCAATTTGTCTTTTATTAAAACGCTACTAATCGCCGCCAATACTGGCCATTAAATCTGCCTGATGCTCGCGCAACAGTGCATCAAGAATCTCGTCTAAGTCGCCTTCCATAATTGAATCAAGTTTGTATAACGTTAAGTTAATTCGATGATCTGTCATACGTCCTTGCGGAAAATTATAAGTACGAATACGCTCTGAGCGATCCCCACTGCCAACTAAATCACGACGTATAGAGTCTGCCACATCGACCTGCGCCTGTACTTTTGCTTGTTGGATTTTAGAGACCAGCATCTTCATCGCATGCGCACGGTTTTTGTGCTGGCTACGCTCTTGTTGACACTCTACCACGGTACCGGTCGGAATATGTGTCAAACGTACCGCTGAGTCAGTGGTGTTGACGTGCTGACCACCTGCGCCACTTGAGCGAAATGTATCCATTTTAATATCGGCAGGATTGATATCAACCGTATCGTCGATCTCAACTTCCGGCATAACCGCGACGGTACAAGCTGACGTATGCACGCGGCCTTGGCTTTCAGTTTCGGGGACGCGTTGTACACGATGAGCACCCGATTCAAACTTTAAGCGACCATAAACGCTATTGCCAGATACACGAGTAATGATTTCTTTATAACCCCCGTGCTCACCTTCATTGGCCGACAATACTTCTACTGTCCAACCTTGCGTCTGTGCATATTTTTGGTACATGCGGAACAAATCACCAGAGAAAATAGCCGCTTCGTCACCACCTGTACCAGCACGAATCTCTAAAAACGCTGGCACTTTATCATTTGGGTCTTTCGGCAGCATCATGACATTGAGCGCTTCTTCCATGTCTATGATGGTTTCGCATGCGCTATCAATCTCTTCTTGCATCATCTCTTTCATATCAGGATCTGAGGCTTCTTTTAGCATAGCCTCGGCATCAGCCTGATCGGTTTCTGCACGCACATAGTTTTGCCATAAAGTAGTGATATCCATCAAGTCACTATGCTCAACAGATAGCTCACGAAATTTATTATTATCACTAATGATGCTAGGATCTGATAATAAGGCAGTGACCTCTTCATAACGGTCTACCATCTGGTCTAAACGCAGGCGTAAGGATTCTTTCATAAAAGGACTTTTAGTTAGATGAGAGGAATAAGACGGTGATTATAGCAAATTTTTTGGCATAAATTAAAACCTCTCAGAAATCTTGGTCTCATTCTAAGAAATCTTGTCGTAAGAGTGACAATACAGCATCACAAAAACTGAGAGCTTGACACTATTTTCGATCTAGTAATTTATAAAATACTAAGCGAAAAATAGGCATAAAAAAATAGCTAAGAGCACTCTTAGCTATTTTTATCACGAAAAACGTTTAGAATGACGGATTAAACTTTACGTACCAATACCGAACCGATTGAATAGCCTGCACCAAATGAGCAAATAACGCCCAAATCACCTGATGCTAAGTCATCTTTGTAGCGATGGAATACAACCATAGGGCTGGCTGAGCTGGTATTAGCGAATTCAGCAATGACGCTTGGTACGATAGATTTGTCTGCCTCTTTGCCCATCACAGTTCTGAGAATAAGATCAAGCATATTGGCATTGGCTTGATGTAGCCACATCATCTTAACATCGGACGTTGGTAAGTTGTTTTCTTTTAAATGCTCAGTAATAATCTCCGAAACCTTCGGACAGACTTCACGAAATACTTTGCGACCATTTTGCAAAAATAGCTTAGGCGTGACAGGATCCTTGATATCAGGATACATCTCTGTTTGCGCTGCTAGATACTCTGATCGATCCATAAACCCATATTCATTGGTAATATTGGTCGAAAATTCTGTAAACAGCTTGGCGTTAAGAATCTCATACCCTTTTGGTGTATCCAAATCTTCAACGATAGAAGCCGTGGCAACATCACCAAAGATAAAGTGGCTGTCACGGTTACGCCAGTTCAAATGCGCTGAGGTAATCTCAACGTTGACTACAGCGACGCGCTTGGCAAGACCAGAGACAATAGAACCATGTGCTTGTGAGAGACCAAAAGTTGCAGCACTACAAGCCACATTCATATCATAAGCAAAACCGCCTACCATGCCAATCTCATTTTGAATCTCGATGGCAACAGCAGGATAAGTACGCTGAAAGCTCGAACAAGCAAGGATGATACCATCCAAATCATTCGCTTCTAACCCAGCATCAGCAAGCGCGTCTTTTAAGGCTGCTGCACCCATCTCTGCCATTACAGACAACTCTTCGCCTAAGTTACGATAAGCGATCACTGGGGCCATGATTTCAGGGTTTAAAATACCCTCTTTTTCCATCACATAACGTGACTTGATACCAGATACTTTTTCGATAAACTCAGCCGAAGAATGCTGAAGTGCTGTAACAGTCTCTGCTGCTATCTCATCAGCATGCTTTGCATTATAATTATCAACATACTGGTTAAACGTATTTACTAACTCTTCATTGCTAATGCTATACGGCGGAATATACAGGCCCGTGCCTGTGATACAAGTCGTCATGATAAGCTTCCTTGTCTACTACTTTAGGGATTGGTATAAGTATAAAGGTGAAAAAAGACCACAGTCTTTCGATTCCAGTGAATAAATGTAAACTTAAAATCAGTGTCCTTATTATGCCTGAATATTATTATTTTTCTAATACTTTGTTACAAATAATCTGTTCGTGGAGAAAAATAAGCAAAGATTACTTTTAGTTTATTATAGCTACGCTATAATCATCGCCGTTTGATTATACGCTGATCGCAATCTAACCGCATCAAAAACGATTGAAGACAACAGATACTTATCTTTGGAAATATTAATGGTAGAACTTTTAAGCTGGTTATTTGGTCAATATGCTGACTACTCTACGGTATTCATAGCGCTTGAGCTGATTGCTGTGGTGTTCGGCATTGCAAGCGTTCTACTTGCCAGCAAAACCAATATATTGGTATTTCCTATTGGCCTTGTAAGTACCGCCATATTCGTTTATTTATTATGGAAATGGCAGTTGTTTGGTGACATGTTTATCAATGCTTACTATAGCATCATGAGTATTTATGGTTGGGTCAACTGGACAAAGAATAAAGACTCGAAGCAAGATCACATAAATCCTACTGGCCAACAAGAGGGATCAAAGAAAAAGGCTGATACCAATCATACTATCCAGGTTGAGCATTTAACCACTAAAGATGTGCCTATATTGGCAGCATTAGCCACCATTACCATCGCTTTTGTGGCTTTGGTTTATTACTTCCGTCCTGTCATTAATAATGGTTTTAGTCTAGATGGTGCCACGCTTGGTTTGCATTTATTTACGTGGGTCGACTATACCGATATGCTTACCACTGCGCTGTTTTTGATGGCAATGTGGCTGATGGCTCGACGCAAGATTGAACATTGGTTACTGTGGATCGTGGCCGACGCTATTTCCATACCTTTATATTTTTATAAAGGTCTTACTTTCACTGCGTTCCAATACGTAGTCTTTACTCTCATCGCAATCTGGGCTTACTATGAATGGCAGCGCCGCTATCGCATGCAACCTCACACAGCATACGCCTAAATCCGTCATTAGCATCGCCATATTAGGGGTAGAAAGTACGGGCAAGACCACATTGTGTCGTGACTTGGCTGAGCATTTTGGTAGCCTTTGGGTTCCTGAATATATGCGCACCTATCTACAAAAAAAATGGAATGATGAGCAACTGACTTGTACATGGGAGGATCTGCTTCCTATTGCGCAAGGTCAGATCAAGCTAGAAAATACGTTGGCCAAGCAAGCTGCGTCTACATCAGACACGCCTACTTATTTATTTTGTGATACCAGTTTGTTTGAACTGATGGTCTATTCCAACTGGTATTATGGTGATTGTCCTGAAGCGTTAACGACAGCAGCATTGACGCATGATTATGATTTAATATTACTCACAAGTGTGGACGTTCCTTGGGTAGCAGATGACTTACGGGATAGTCCGTATCAGCGCGAAGAAATAAGTGAATTTTTTGAGAATCAATTAATGAATCACCAAAAGGCCTATCGTCATATTGGTGGCGATAGAAAGGATCGGGTTCAGCAAGTGGCAGCATGGCTCTCTGAAATCAGTGATTAAATATCTTTCCATCCCATAAATTATTGGTAATTTTATCTATAAGTACCTTAAGAGATATCAATGCTGAAAAATATTGAACGTTACTTAGAAAAAACCATCTTCAATAGTCGTTGGATATTGGCACCCTTTTACTTAGGCTTGGTTTTTGGCATTATTTTATTATTCATCAAATTCATTCAAAAGCTTTGGGGAATGTTTGCAAATATTCTGGTTGCTTCTGAAGCAAATGTGATTGTTGACATACTGGTGTTGGTTGATATCTCACTGGTAGCAAGCTTATTACTTATTATCGTATTTAGCGGTTATGAGATTTTTGTCTCCAAAATCGATACCAAAGATCATGATGACCGTCCTAGTTGGATGGGGAAAGTGGACTTTTCTGGGCTAAAGCTCAAAGTCATCGGCGCAATCGTCGCCATTTCTGCTATTGATCTTCTAAAGTCTTTTATGGATATAACAAGTGGCATGAGCGAAGGCGATGCCGACAAACTTATGTGGAAAGTCATTATTCATATGACCTTCGTTCTGTCCGGATTGCTGTTTGCGATTATGGACAAAATTGTTGGCGATACCAATAAGCACTAGCGCTTATTTTTCCATACACTCTCCACGCTTCTTACATCTTTTTTCTTTATCGCCCCTCTATGATTCCTTTAACCCTATTGACTGCCTTATCGACAGTCTTGGAATAAAGAGTCATATGAGGAGCTTTTATGCAAAAAACACTATTTACCAAGTTAGCCATCATCGCTGGGCTTTGCCTTATTTTTGCCATCGGTCTTAGTATGATTGGTTCCGTCATTTATGAGCGGCAAACCTATGCAGAATCCGTAGTAAGAGAGATTGCGCAGCAGCACGTCAATCCACAAGAAATCATCACCCCATTCATTGCCATTCCTACCACGCTCATACCTGAATGTCAGACCGAAACATCAGAGACAAACAATAAATGCGCGGCTGCTTATACCAAGATCGAGACTATCTTTGCCAACCAAACTCAAGCGACTCAAGATCTTGATGTTAGCACAGACACTTACCAACGCGGTATTTACCATGCGACCAGCTACAATGGGGCCCTGACATTTGATCAAGACTATACTTTTCAAAACCATACTTTTGATGACGCCATCGCAAACTTGGGCGAATCGACAAGCGTAGCCAATCCAGAAGTAAATCAAATCAGCACTGATAACACTAAAAGCAAAATAAAACCAGAGAAAACTACCATTCACTGGGACAAAGCACGATTAATCATTCCCGTATCAGATCTGCGTGGTCTTGCTACTTTGCCAACAGTGACGATTGATAAAAAACCAATCAAAGCAACTTATCCGCAAATACCCATTATAAAAAATATAACCTACGTGGAAGTTGCTATTCCACAAGAAATATTGAGTGGCTTAGGAAAAAACGTGACAGAAAAGCGTCATCAGGTCATTGATATTATGGTTGATCTGCCATTAGCAGGTATCAGCAACCTAAACACGGTACCGACCGGACAGAACTTTGGTCTGACAATGCATAGCAACTGGCTGACGCCAAATTTTATTGGTAAAGCGCTGCCAAATACCAAAAAACTGACCTCTAAAGGCTTTGAGGCCAGTTGGCAGAATCAATATTTGACCATTGCCAATAATCAGAACTTATCGCAGTGTATCAATATTGCTAACAATCAATGTACGGTCATAAGTCGCGCAACGCTTGATAGCACTCACCAATCAATGAATCCTGATACTGGTATGATAATGCAGGAAAGCTCTCCCATATCAGACGCAGACACTGTACCTAATAGCTTTAGGGAGGTGAGTTTAAACAGCTTTGGTGTGAGTTTTGCTGAGCCAAATGATGTGTATTTACAAACAGAACGAGCCATGAAATATGCCTTATTATTAATCCTCGTCTCATTTGGTACCTTTTTTCTCTTTGAAGTGATGAAATCGAGCCGTATTCACCCTATCCAATATCTGTTGGTCGGTTGTGCCTTATTTGTTTTTTATGTCTTGTTACTACCACTTGCAGAACAAATCATATTTTGGAAAGCTTATGCCATTGCTGCTAGTGCTTGTGTTGGGCTTATTGGTTGGTATACCTACTATGTTTTAGGCGGTATAAAACGAGCAGCAATATTTACAGGCACGTTGGCAGGATTGTATGCAGCGTTTTTTGGCATCTTAACCACAGAAGATATGAATTTATTACTGGGTGCGGTTTTTTGCTTTGCCATTCTTGCCTGCGTGATGGTAATGACTCGTAAAATCGATTGGTATAAAATTGCCTAGTTCAATGAAGACGTACTGATATAGTGACATATCGGGCAGTTCTACGTTAGCCTCAATTAATATACGTAATGTAATGCGCCTAGAGCTGCCCGATAAGGTGATTATCTAACAATCTTACAATTCAGAGCTTTTGCCCAGTTTTTACTACCGTTTTCACAGCGCTCGCACAACTGATTGGTGTCAGTGAGATGGTCAACATGACCACAATGCATACAAGCATAAGACACCCCTGCCTCTATTTGCTCGACTGCTTGATACTCTTTGGGGAAAAGTGGCATGCCATATCTCGTTTTTTCGGGTGGGTATAATAATATGCTAAAGTTACCGTCTGTCTCTAGCAATCCAGTACGTACCTGCCCTAAATGCTCAACGCCTTGCTGACGCATTTCTGCAAAAAACTCATCATGTGACATTTTGCCTTTCTTAATCTTATCAAGTACTAACACACCATCCTCTACGATATAAAGGGATTTGCCTTCCAAAAAATTTTCAACAGGATTAAACTTCATCATTGCCCAAGTGCATAGACGATAAAGTAAAATAACGGTACTCATAATCAGGACTGCTTGAATAATCGGCAAATCCTCAGTAAACATAGGGTCACCTGCAATAGAGCCAAGTGACAAAATAATGGTCAACTCAAAAATAGAGAGCTGCCGAACACCACGCTTACCGGTAAATCGTAAAAACGAAATAATCAGTGTAAACATCACGACGACACGTATTAAAATCTCAATGGCAAACACCCAAGTGGTGTCATGAATAAAAATACTTGCCCAATCCATATATCTCTTTCCTATTTATCATTTTTTTAATACATTAAGTTGGATATTGTCGTTAGTTCCAATCAGCTACTCACCAATAGAACCAATAAGCTTAATAGCCGCCTGTACCATTCAAGCGACTTATTTGTCGTAAGCGCCACAAAATTGAATCAGTCATGAGACAATCAATAAAGCAGCCCAAACAAGATAGAGCGACCACGTTTTCACTCGCTATTTTATTAGAAAAATAACTGAATCATTGTAGGAATTATTTTGAAAGCCACAATTTATACCACTGTTGCATTAATCGCATTTGCGGCGAATTCTCTGTTTTGTAGAATGGCGTTAGCAGATGGCTATATAGATGCGTGGAGCTTTACTATCGTTCGTTTACTGAGTGCTGCTGGCTGTTTGGGTATCATCATGGTGCTGCACGCCTCTCGCTTACAACGTCAAGTGCATAAGATGAATGGTGCTTCTAATGACACACTTCTCATCTTAAGCGATAAAGGCAGCTGGTTAAGCAGTTTTACCCTTGTCGTTTATGCGTTATGTTTTTCAATTGCTTATGTAGAATTAGATACAGGTACTGGCGCACTGATTTTATTTTCAGCGGTTCAGCTCACTATGATTGGTTGGGGTGTCTATAAAAAAGAGCAGTTAAGCGCATTGCAATGGACAGCATTTATTGTAGCAGTAGCGGGATTTATTTATTTAATGTTGCCGTCAGCGGCAATACCGTCACCATTGGCGGCCATACTGATGACGATGAGTGGTATCGCTTGGGGTATATATAGTATACGTGGCAAAACTTGCGTATCACCACTACGAGCCACCGGTTTTAATTTCATCAGAAGCCTTGTCTCGGTTCCAATACTATTATTGGTAAGTATGTATTACATGGATAACATAGGATTTGCTACTGTCAGTTTGGACAGTGTCACGACCAAAGGAATCCTACTGGCAGGCGCTTCAGGCGCGATTGCATCTGGTATCGGTTATAGCATCTGGTATACAGCCATGCCACTATTGAAAAGCACACAAGCAGCGATTGTACAATTATGTGTACCGATACTGGCAGCCATACTGGGTGTGGTCTTTTTATCTGAGCAGTTAAGCTTACCATTCGTGATAGCAAGCACTGTCATTTTAGGCGCAGTTTTAACTTTTATGTTAAGTAAAAAGACATCAGAAATATCAAGCTAAAGGTGTCATTTCACTAATATCACCATTCAAAATTTATCTTTAGCTTACTCACTTTCATTTATTCATTGAGCTGCCAATAAAAAGGATCGCCGTAGACCTCAGCAAAGTAATCGATCAACGTTCTCACGTTTAAAGAAACATGACGAGTATTGGGATAGATTGCGGCGATGTGCTGAGTGGTGGTTTTAACAGCAGCAGTGTATTCGGGCAACAACTTTACCAGCTGACCACTCTTTAAATATTCACCAATCAGCCAATCAGGAAAAAGCACAATCCCCATGCCTTTTAATGCGGTTACCAATAAAGACTCTGCATTATTGGACATGAGTAAAGCAGGTGCTAAACAAGACGTCCAATCCTCACCCTGAGTCTTAAAAAGCCAACGATTTGGCCCCGACGACCCCTTGTAGACCAACCCCTTATGATGAATCAAATCTGCTGGCGATTGTAGCTCTCCGTACTGATTTATGTACTCAGAAGTGGCCGCCAAGTGATAGGTTTGCTCACCAAAAATTCGCGCATGAAAAGCCGAATCGCTTAATGTCCCAATTCTGAAAATGACGTCTGTTGGATAATGATGAGGATCGATAAAGTCATCAGTCAACGTCAGATCTATCTGTACTTTAGGGTACTGAGCGCTAAATTGAGACAACCAAGGCGCGATGTGTCGTTGTCCAAAAAATACTGGCGCATTAATTCTGAGTAAGCCGCCTGGTTCTAGCGTCCTATCCTGTAGCTCTTTTTGTGCCCTGTTCATGCTTTCTGTCATAGCTTGCGCGTACGTCATAAACACGCGTCCCGCTTCGGTAGGAATGACAGCACGAGTATTACGATAAAAAAGCTGTTGTCCCAAGGAATCTTCTAACTGTTTGATAATACGAGACACTTTAGACGCAGAAACCCCTTCTTTTCGAGCCACGACCGAAAAACTCTGAGCATTGTAGACACTGATATAGAAAAGCAAAGTCTTTATGCTGATGTTATCGATATTATTCATTTGTGCAACTTATGCAAAGGTCATTTCCACATTATAGCGTTTTTCATGAATATAAGCTCCTGTAGAATACCGCCATTGCTCATCAAGGATTTTTTTATGCAAATATTATTAGTACTTGTGGTCATTTTGGGGGGCATGGGATTGTCTGTCGAAGCAGGCTTACTTGGTCCATTAGGACATGAAGTTGGAGAACTATGGGCAACATTGAGTATTTTCGGTGTCGGTGCTGCGCTCACCTTCTTTTTGATGCTATTTTTTAGCCCGCGCGAAAGCCCTTCGTTTTTTTCGCAACCTCCTTTGCTACTCATTGGCGGTATTTTAGGCCCTATTTATGTCGTGATACTCACCGTTGTGACGCCTGTGATTGGAATTGCGCTGACGATGATTGGCATATTGGCAGGACAGGTATCCAAGAGCCTAATCATCGATCACTATGGTTTATTTGGAACCACTGAACGAAAAATAGACAATAAAAGAATTATTGCCTTGGTTTTTATTATTGCAGCACTGTTTTTTATGGCAAAGGGGTAAAATAAATGACACTTATTTTAATGATTGTACTAGCCATCATTGGTGGCGCGACTTTGAGCGTGCAAGCGGCACTAAATGGTCGCCTTGGTAGTAATGTTGGTGTCTTTAAAAGCGCTTTTTTGACTTTTTCGGTAGGTGCTGTGGTCACCGCATTGCTGATCTTCTTTTTTGAACCAAATCATTCGGTCACTTTAATGGATGTGCCCAAATGGCAACTCCTTGGTGCGCTGTGCGGTGTGCCTTATATCGTAATTATGGTTGTCGCGGTACAACGGATCGGTACTGCCGTTGCAACGGTAGCCGTCATTTTCGGTCAGTTGAGTATGAGCGTATTGATTGATAATTTTGGTTGGTTGGGTAATGAAGCAATCAGTTTGTCCACCAGTCGCATCTGTGCGTTGGTTTGTTTGGCGATTGCGCTCTATTTTATTTATTCTAGTAATAAGTCTGAAGTAGCAGCCGCCTAATAACTTTTCTAGCATTTGCAAAGTTACTTAAGCGATCCTTGTCGTTTATTGAACCAAAACTCAACCAAATTGAACACCGATAATATTAGTGTTACAGACAAAAGCATTGGCTTAGATAAACCTAAGCCAATGCTTTTGTATAATCGTCTATATGTGTTTGATAAAACAGAAGTAGCAAAGATGAATTTTTTTGTCTAAATACTATTTTTAAAGACTGCGATTCACATACTACGGCTTCATTTTTGAGATTTTACTTTTTAAGGTTTTGAATCTCTTCATCAAGTTGCACACGTCGCTGTTTTGTATAAGTTGCTAGGCAGCCATTGCTTGCCATTGGATAAGCACTGCCCCCACTAAAGCTACGAGCTGAGAATTTGCAAGCCTTGTCTCTAAAGTCAATCCATGCAAGCTGCACTGTCTTTAATTGCTTTTTTTCACTAGCGTTTAATAGACGTTGTAAATCACTGTATGATTTATTCAATTTCTTGTCTTCCGCCGATAGCTCAGTTGCTATGCATTTATTTATATCCGCTTGAGTATAGGCATCATCACAGCCACTGGCAGCGGATGCTTGCGCTGTGGCAAACAGACCGACAGACAATAATGTCAAACCAGACACTTTTTTCAAATTATTTATTATTTTTTCCATGTTGCACCTCATTATTAGTCATAATCAGAAAATACTAGCATAGCGAATGTTGTGTTTTTATTGAGTCGTGTTAAGAAACGTCATTCACCTATTATGAGTCAAATGTAACTTTTGCAGTGCGTTCTTGTTCATCATTATTCACTGTCACACCTTATATATCAAACTATCCTTAGCTTTTATCAATCATGATATAACGCCTCATGTAAGCCAATTCTGCTGTTTAAGGAGACAATTTTATGAGTATTTATGGAATAAAAGTAAAATTTCATACTAAAAATTTACATTAATATACTGAATAAAAAGAGCCACTGGCTTAGTATCAAGTGTCAAATCTTCCGATAATTAATATAAATAGGACTAAAAATCATGTCAAATAATTCACATAATAATAATGCAGAGCATAAATCAGAAGATACGCCTACGAACAATGCGGTAACCTCAGTAGAGGTTTTAAAAGGAGACGATGTTATCTCTGAAGATCACCACTCTGATCAAGACGACAAATCTAACAAAGACGACAAATCTAACAAAGACGACAAATCTAGCAAAGATGACAAATCTAGCAAAGACGATAAATCTAGCAAAGATGATAAATCTAGCAAAGATGACAAATCTAGCAAAGATGACAAATTTAGCAAAGATGACAAATCTAGCAAAGACGACAAATCTAGCAAAGACGACAAATCTAGCAAAGACGATAAATCTAGCAAAGACGACAAATCTAGCGAAGATGACAAGTCTAGCGAAGACGACAAATCTAGCGAAGATGATAAAAATACAACAATAGCCAATATTTATCAGTGGGCTACCAAGCTTAAAGATGATTTTATGTCGGACAAAAACAAGTCAGATGATAAAAAATCAAGTGACAAAAAATCCGATGGTGAAACATCAGAAGACAATAAGTCAGACAGTGATAAATCAGATAAAGAAGACAAGTACAGTGCCACTGTATCTAATATCTATCAATGGGCGTCTAAACTTAAAGATGATCTTAAATCTGAAGCTTCTGGCATGACATATGGTGTCTCTGAAAAAGCGGTTGCTATGCTGTTGAACAAACTTGTAGACGGCATAGATGCTGAATTAGAAGCGTTCGATAAAAAGGCTGAAGATTCTGAGGAGTCAGATGCCAATAGTAAGAAAGAGCGTCAGAAGCTTGTTGAGAAAAAAGAAAAATATCAAGGTATGATTGAGCAACTAGAAAGCTAGTTAGAAGCCTAACTTAAGCACATTTTAAGTGTATAAATCCAGTGTTAAGCGTTTGAATCAAAACGCTAACATTGGATTTTTTATTGCCTTTCTTAAGTATATCGATATCGCAGTGGTATATCTTGTTGGCATCAAAAATACAATTAACGATGCAACATGTTTTTTACCCGCTAATACAACTGCTACAGAATACTTCAATATTACCTTCTATCTCCTATCTTCCATCTTCTATCCAAAAGCGATTGACTTGACATATATATTCATAATATAACATATATAATATTCGTTATTTAGAATATAAAGAGGTACTCTTTTCTTTATGCATGCTCATAAGAAGAATTATGGAGGAACCGCCATGATGTATTTAAGCTACACTCTCAAATGCTGGGCATTAGGTGTCACTTTTTTCTTAGTTTTTTACTTCATGGTGGTCATGAGTGACCCAAGCTTTAGTAAATATCTTTATATGCTGATGCTTAGCACGTTACTATTTCCTATTGCTAAGCGTGCCATCGATGTAATGACAGATTTTTTTACATCAAAAGATATATTATTCGACAGCCTATTACTTTCTATATTGATGAATATCATTATTTGGATATTTACACCATTTATCGTCGCGCTAACTACAATTGCCTTTATATGCTATAGCGTGGGTGTGATGACAGAGCATATCAGGCATTAACATTTCAAATAAAAAAGCGGGATTAACAATTGCTAATCCCGCCTAAAAATTGGAAATACTTTTTGCTTTTAACCCACCTTATCCCACATTTTACTTAAGCGCTTCGGCGATACTGCCACACGGGTTTTCATCGGCTGAGCAAACAGCTGGATACGATACTCCTCCACCATCCATCGGTATTCACTAATAGCTTCTTTGTCTGCCCGTCCTGCCAAACGCTCCATATGTAGGTCTAGCGCATAAACACCGTCTAGATCAGCATCCAGATTGTGTTCAAGGCGCTCAAGACGAATCTCTAGAGCTTCAAGATAACGCGGATACTGCTGCCAATGACTGTAATCCATTCGGTAAACAAAATCAGCCAAATGCAAATCTTCTAACTGATCTTCGATATCTTCGATAGACTCACCAAATATCTCACGATCCAGCATCAACAATCCCTGACGAATACGCTGCCAGCGGGTATAGACATTTTTGAGGGTTTTTATCACACTTTGACCCGTCAATAAGAAGTTACTTGTTACCACGTCTAGTGTTTTTTGATACTCTTCGGAGGTAAACGGCAGCTCTTCGCTCAGACTGACAGCAATGCTATCGGCACTTTCAGGTATATCTGTACTATGATCAAATAACACATAGTGCTCTTCGAGCGCGGCGTCTAGTGCAGCATCAACAATAATGGTTTTGAGTTTTTCCATGTCACCAAGCGGTGCAAAGGCCAGTTTAAATATTTTATCTATTTGACTGGTAAGCTGTTTTTTCTTTGCGCCAAGCTTACCTTTAATTAACGTCAAAACACCAATGCGGTGCGCCTGCAATGCTGCATTAACGTCCGTATATTGATGAATCGATACAGCTTCTCCTGCCTCATCAGCAACCAATGCCGAAAACTGCTTCATCACCACACCTGCACTGTGATGATTCTTACTAAAGGCAAAGTGCTCCGGAAATTCTGTATGAACGCCCTGCTGCTCGGTCACTGCTTGGCTGGTCTCAGACGCATGACGAATCTGTAGTGTTTGCAGGTCACGTCCTTTTTCGATAATACGGTTTTTATCATCGACCACACTGATTTGTGGCTGCAAATAACGATCGATCGACGATGGATTAAAGCTCTCTGGCGTCACTGACATGATGCCGCGACGGTTTAGGGCTTGGCACAGTTGCTTTAACAACCCTTGACCGCCAGTAGGCTGCAACTCATCAAACAAGCTGTCAGCCGTATCGGGAATAGGGACAATCTGACGGCGAATATCTTTTGGTAAGGACTTCAATAATTGCAATACCAACTCAAAGCGCCAACCGGGTACGCCCCACAGTAGCTCAATCGCATCGAGCTGTGGCAGCGCCGCAAGTGGCACACGAATAGTCACCCCATCATCATCGCTAGCAGGATCAAAGACATAACGCAGTGGCAGTTTTAAATCACCCAATTTCCATACTTCTGGAAAGTCGCCCGTCGTTGGGGCTTGGCTATTTAGCACATCGTCATCTGTGAAGAACAGATGCTTATTATCGGTCTTTTCTACCTCAGCGCGCCAGTCTTCAAAGGCTTTACGGCTGGCAATGTGAGCTGGAATTTTTTTGTCATAAAACTGATATAGCGACTCTTCATCAACCAATAAATCACGGCGACGCAATTTATCCTCAATGCGCTCGATATCAGCAATTTTATCCATGTTGTGCTGCAAAAATGGTGCAGCGCGACCTAGATTGCCGGTCACCAAACCATCGCGAATAAAAATTTCTCGCGACTCGCTTAGGTTGACTTGCTCATAGTTGGTCAGCTGCTTACTAATAATAATCAAACCAAACAAACTGATCTGTGCGTAAGCTTTCACACGTCCTGTCTTCTTTGACCAATGCGGTTCAAAATAATGATATTTTAATAGGTTACCTGCGGCTGAGATAATCCATTCAGGTTCGATTTTAGCGACCGTTCGCATAAAGACTTGCGAGGTTTCAACCATCTCAAATGCCATGACCCAAGGCGGTACTTGTTTAAATACAGTACTAGCGGGGAAAATTTTGGCTTTTTGTTGACGCGCTGCGAGATACTCACCGCGATTTTCAGTTTTATGCGCGATAATGGACAATAAGCCCGTCAATAATGCTCGGTGCAAGTTGGCGTATTTGACCGCTTTGAGTTCTTCGTCTTCAATCGCGGTAGGATCACTGGTCACGGCTTCGATAGCAGCATTTTTGACGTTGGCTTCATCATCAGCTTTTGCATCGCTCACATCGGTCAGCCTAAGCTCAGTCACCATTTGTACCAGCTGACGATGGGTCTGATGCCATTCACGTACACGCGGGAAGCTCAGATAGTTCTTTTTCGCAAACTGTTTACGCTGATTACCAGACAGCTTATTGCCGTCCTCATCCTTTTCAAACAGTGCTTTCCACAAACTCAAATAAAACAAGAAATCAGAGTCATCTTGACGGAAAACCGCATGCTTTTGATCAGCCTGTGTGCGCTTATTAGCAGGACGTTCGCGCGGATCTTGTACAGCAAGCGCGGCAACCACAATCAACATCTCACGAATACAGTCAAAATCAGAGCCAGCGACTAACATACGTGCCAGCCTTGGATCGATGGGCATGCGTGCCATTTGCTGACCGATACGAGTCAGATTGAGATGATCCATGCCTTTTTTGGGTTTTGGCTTGCTGGTTTGAGTGGTAGCCGATTCACTTTTGGTAGTAATGGCGCCCAATTCATCAAGTAGCTTGTGTCCATCAGTGACTAGACGACTATCCGGTGGCTCGATAAAAGCAAAATCATCCACGCTGCCCAGTCGCAGGTTTGCCATCTGTAAAATAACAGACGCTAAGTTGGTTCGCAAAATCTCCGGCTCTGTAAACTCAGGGCGACCACTAAAATCTTCTTCGCTATACAAACGAATACAAACACCAGGTGCCACGCGACCACAGCGACCTTTACGTTGATTGGCCGCCGCTTGCGAAATCGCTTCGATCGGTAGACGCTGCACGCGCGAGCGATACGAGTAGCGCGAAATACGCGCAAAGCCCAAATCAATCACATAGCGAATACCAGGAACCGTCAATGCCGTTTCGGCAACGTTGGTGGCGATGACGATACGTCGACCACGGCCTGATGGCTGAAAGATACGCTGCTGCTCTTCATAAGTCTGCCGTGCAAATAGTGGCAGTACTTCTGTGTGCTTGGGCCCATGACGTACAAGGACTTCTTGTAACTCGCGGATCTCAGCTTCAGTCGCGGCAAATATCAAGATATCAGCCTGATCGGCATGACCTTTGTTTTGAGCATCACTAAAGCATTCATCGACCGCCGCTACGACAGCACGTGGCAGATTGTCTTCAAAGTCATCATAGCTATCATCATCAGAGCTAGTAACAGGCTCATCTGTAAGCGGACGATAACGAACTTCTACTGGAAAGCTGCGGCCTTCAACATTGAAAATCGGTGCAGGGACTTGGCGCTTTAGCTTGGCATCGTAATGACTAAAGTACTCACTAAAACGTTTGGTATCGAGCGTCGCTGACGTTATGATGACTTTTAAATCAGGGCGCTTGGGCAGCATTTTTTTGAGATACCCCATGATAAAATCGATGTTCAAACTACGCTCATGCGCTTCATCGATAATAATGGTGTCGTATTTACTTAAGAAACGATCATGACCCAGCTCAGCGAGTAAAATACCATCAGTCATTAGCTTAACGACCGATTGGGCTGAGCCTTGCTCATTAAAGCGAATCTTAAAACTGACCGTATTGCCCAACTGCTCACCCAACTCTTCAGCGATACGGTTTGCGACACTACGCGCTGCCAGTCGTCTTGGCTGCGTGTGCCCTATCTGACCTGTAATGCCGCGACCTGCCAGCATGGCAAGCTTAGGCAACTGTGTTGTTTTACCAGAACCTGTCTCACCTGCAACGATGATAACTTGATGATCAATGATCGCTTGTACCAAATCTTCAGCTCGTTGACTGACGGGTAAATCAAGATTTAGCTTACTAGGTAAGTCATCAGGAATACTGTCGATACGCCCCTGTACCGCTTGCTGTGAGCGACTCTTTATTTTGTCATATTGGGCACGTTTTTTAGCGAGTGCGTCTTCAGCTTTATTATTCTTATGATCGTTATCGCTATTTGTA
This sequence comes from Psychrobacter sp. JB385, assembly GCF_900163785.1. Classification (GTDB taxonomy): domain Bacteria; phylum Pseudomonadota; class Gammaproteobacteria; order Pseudomonadales; family Moraxellaceae; genus Psychrobacter. The sequence continues at coordinate 260,896 of NZ_FUKN01000010.1, read as the reverse complement.
CTCTTGGATTTTTTAGTGTTTACTGCGGCGCGCGCCAACTCTCGCTCTAGACGGCTTAGATAATAGCTGTCTTTTGCAAGTACTGGCAAATCAATGCTATCAGTGATTGAAGATGTTTTTTTACTATCTAGTACGCTAATTGAATCTTCATTTGGTACTACGAATTTCTTTTCTTCTTGGCTATTGTCTATAGTAGAAGTGTCTAAAGTCGTATTTTTTGGAGTATTGGGCATATTTACTTAGGCTATTTATTATGTAGAAGTGGTTAGATTATGGGGGTATTTTAAGTGTGATTCAAGTTGATCATAGTGTTTGGTTAAAGCCAGAAATACCTTTGTATTATTAACCTAGGCTTCTTATGTGTTTTTGCTACCTTAGTTTTATATAGCCACTAAAACGATGAAAAGTACTACCCCCATACAAATACCGACAATAACCCACTTAATAAATTCTTTAATCAAGTTTTTCAAACCTATGAACCTTATCTGTATGAGCGACTGACTTATTGAGTATGGATACTACAATTAAGCACTAACAGTATAAATAATCTGCTGATTAGTAGCAGCTCCTATAAAAAAGGTATGAATTTTTTGTAGGGGCTGCATTGGAAAAGGAAGGTGCAGCGAAAGTATTAATTTTTCTAGCGCCTCCATCTCATTCGCTAAAGCTTTGGCAGTTTCAGGTTGAATCTGCGGATTGTCATAAAGAGTGTCAATTAACCAAGTCAATTGTGGGAACTTAGCATTATTATGAATCTGATATAAGGTGGGTAAGATGTCATCCGAAATTTGACAGCGCGCTTTGCGGATTAGACCACTTTTATAATACATATCTAGTGACATATTAGGATAATTTCCTTAAATTTTTAATACTCAGATAACCCACGTATTCTTTATCTTCTTTGATATCGACACCGTCTGCATCAACGATAGGCTCAATCAACAGCTGAACATTTGAGAGCAGATCATTCACGTTATAGATATCATCTATATCGACCTCAAACTTATCATCAATATGTGAAGCGGCGTCGAACGGCGATGCGTCATCTTTAAAAGTAAACTGTTTATAAAACTCGCTTTGCTTTGCTTGCTTAATGGCCTCGGCTTGACTGGCGGCGACGATCAGAAGCTTATAGTGAAACTCTTCAAAACTACCCTGCTGATAGCCGCCCAAATTGATAAAAAACAGCTTTACGTCAGCATCTTTGCTTACCTGCTCATCTGATTCAACCAGTTTGATCGCATAGCCATCAACCTTAGTAATCGCTCGATAAGAATCAATATGCCATTTATTTTTAACCTCTGGCCAATGCTGATTGATATCTTCTACCAGCTCACTGACGTGATTGGCCACACCAAAAAAGATATCGTGCTGCTCAATCAGACGACCTTTGGGACGGCCACCAAGTTGAGCCATATATAAAGTTAACATGTAACGCAGTCCTTATAAATTTTTCATTGTAGCTAGTTTTAATTGAGCATAATATCGAGCGCGTCTTATTACAATACCCGTCCGCTATTCAATGCAAATGCCCAGTCTTCACGACCGTTGTTTAGTGCCAGTTTTGCTGCTGCTTTATGATTGTAAGCCACCTTAATATGCTCAGTCTGCCAGCGTTTACCTTGCGGCGTCTCTATACAGGTTATAAGCGCGTAGCTGGCATGAGGCGAATACGTTTGCATCTTATGGACGACTGGCAAATCATCTTCGTAGGCGGGATAACCCACACTGCCACTATTAATAACCATTTGCCCTGACGATAGTGTGACTGTACGTGGAATATGCGTATGTCCACAGACAATGACAGGGCTATCGATACCATTTAATAATGAAAAGATGTTCGAGTCGCTACGTACTGTCGGTACGCCTGTTGCGATATCCTCAAGCAAATATACCATGTCATCAGTTGGCGTCCCATGACAAAGATAAACGTCCTCACTTAAATGACAATCAAACGGTAAAGCGCGCATCCATTCAATCGCGTCTTTGGGTAAATCTTTCACAATAAAATCCATCGTTGGATTATCAGCGATTTCTGCCATGGTTGATAAATGCAGCGCCTCATAAATTTGCCTATCCTGATTGCCCCGAATGGTAACAATATCATCTCGATGGGCCATTAATAATTCATAGGTCGCCCTAGGCGCTATCGGCCCATATAAAATATCACCAAGATTGACGATTTGATCGACACCGCGCTTTTTGATATCCCCAAGCACCGCGTCAAGCGCGAAGACATTACTATGAATGTCTGAAATAGCAGCGATTGTCATGCAAGTCTTACGATTGAATGTCGTCATAATGTCTATTATCCCCATAAATTGCAATGTGGTAAATGAATAGAGTACACAAAATAAAAACCTGATGCCTCATTAATGTTGGGGCATCAGGTTCTATTTATCATGGTAATGCTAATGGTTCGTTAGACTTATAGTAGGAAGAAATACGCCCAACACCCAACGATAACAGTAGAGATGATATTGAGGATAACACCTGTACGCACCATCTCTGTTTGCTTGATCAAACCTGTACCAAAAACGATAGCGTTTGGCGGCGTGGCAACGGGTAGCATGAAGGCACAAGACGCACCGATACCAATGATAAGTACTAAGACTTCACTCGGTATACCCATATGCTCGGCAATTGCCACAAATACAGGCACTAAGAGCGCGGCTGATGCCGTGTTTGATGCAAACTCTGTCAAGAAAATAATAAAGGCTGAGATTGCAAGCATTACGACCAATAGTGGTGCTGTTTGTAAGCCATTAGCAACCGTCTCACCCAGTACTAATGATGCGCCTGATACTTTTAGGATATTCGATAGCGCAATACCGCCACCAAATAACATCAATACACCCCAATCCGTATTATCTGACACTTGCTTCCAAGATACCAGACCCAAACTCACGACCGCTACTGCTGCCAGTAATGCAACAACGGCATCCGTATCCTCAATACCAATTGCAGCACCAATTTGCTTAGATAGTATCCAGCTCACTGCTGTCACAATAAAGACAATGATTGTCAATACCCGCGGCTTGTTCCAATGAATGTTCTCGTCCTGTTGCAAGGTCATCGTGCGGTTTAGATTGGGTTTCAGATATAAATACATCGCACCCAACAATACTGGTAATAGTATCAGCATCATTGGAATACCAAATTTCATCCAATCAACAAACGCAATATCCAAGGCTTTTGCCGCGATCGCATTTGGTGGCGAGCCAACAATCGTACCCAAACCACCCAGACTTGCTGAATAAGCAATACCAAGTAATACAAACACAAACGTACCGCGATCTTCTTTACTGTCAACTTGCGTTAAGATACCAAGTGCCAGCGGTAGCATCATTGCCGTTGTTGCCGTATTTGAGATCCACATTGACAAAAATGCCGTTACCCCAAATATCAAAAATACGGCGGTACTCAGTTTGCCGCCAGACAATGATAAAATCTTTAGCGCAATCTTTCTATCCAATTTCTGCACATGTAATGCGGCAGCCAAGGCAAAACCACCAAAGAAGAGATAAATAATGGGACTAGCAAAGCTTTGCAGACCTACTTCAGCATTAAAATCAGGAATGCCAATTAATGTTCCAACTACGACCACCAAGATCGCAGTGATAGTGACGTGTATCGCCTCAGTGAGCCATAGCACGCCGATAAAAAACAGCATTGCTAGCCCTTTGTTTGCACTGACTTCAAATGGCAATACATTGTAAATAATAAAACTGATGATTGCCGCGATGGCGACCACGATCAATCCTTTGCCTGTACCTTTTGGAAAGGTATCCGTAAATAAATATTCATTACCATCATCAGGAATATGGCTATCCAGCTTTTTCTCTGACATAAATCATCCTTATCGCATCCAGAGTGAGTATGAAGACAAAAATCATTGCAACACACACTTGTTATAAGTCATCATAATATTCATATAGTGAATATTACGCGCGAAAATATCATATCAGAATAATTTATATATGAATACATATTGATTAATTTTGTTTCTTAAGATATCTGTTTGATTCATTAACAATAATCACCTCACAATTCTTTTTATTTTTCAATCATGGCTCTCTCACTGCTTCGTATGGGCGCTTTGGCTTATAAAAATTACATAAAGCATTCAAACAATTATCATTCAGACCTATACAAGCCAAAATCGATGTCACATAATTATAAGGTTGAGCAAAAACACTAATAGAGATGACTAGGAGTATGCTATGCCAAACGATAACAAAACAGATTCGACGACCAAAATGGCGCCAAAAGATATCAACCAAGATGGCCTTGCCAAAAAAGATCAGCAGCGCACGGATGATTCGATGCTAGATATGATGCAAGGTATGCATGAACATGAAGATCATGAACAAGAAGATAAATAATAGTTTGGGTAAGTAGAGAGTAGTAAAATAAACAGCTAGAGCATTAAACTTTAATACTCAGTGTTTGAAAGGATACTCTTGAAAAGCGTTTTCAAGAGTATCTATATAGAAAGTATGTCCTTCTTATATTTCGATTGGCTGTCTTTTTTCTGGTAACTTTTGCAGCATAGCGCTATATAAAATCGCTGTTGTCGAAACAATCATGATCGGCATAAATAATGCCCTATATTGAAATTGACTATATAACAGTGCACCTAAGACGCTGCCGCCACAAAAACATTGCCAAATAATTAATTGAAATGTCAGCTTTGGTTTATCGATAGAGCGGCCAGCAATCCAGTTACCAATGGCATGACCCACATCTGAGGTCAAACCTGTCAAATGCGTGGTTCTAATAGCAGACGCGCTATAAGTGGCCACCATCACATTCTGCAATCCGCAAGCCATGGCAGCTGTCAACTGCCCTATATTATTTTCCTGCTGGTATAACCAATAACTGAGTATCAGTAATACCGCTTCAATACTAAGCGCAAGACTGTAACGCTTGCCAAGCTTTAATGACGTTTGACCGATGATAACACCGCTCAATATTGCCCCTATTAAAAAAGTTAATAATGTTGCACCAATAAACAAAATACTGCGCATATCTAAAGCAGCGATAGCGGTTGCAAATAAGCTTACATTCCCAGTCACATGAGAGACTGATAAAGTCGTGAATCCCATTAACGCAATTGTATTTACGCAACCTGCACTCAATGCCAGTAGCGCCCCACCCCACATTATCCATTTTGGTAATTTAGTTATCATATGTGTTGTCCAAAAATCAGTGCCAAACCATCTATCATTTGGCCAAAAAGGCAACACAGTTGCCTTTTATATTAAATTAAGTTAAACATTTACAATAACCAATGGGGTTAAATGGTTATTGCTTTGGTTCGTCGAGCAACATCAATTGTTCACTAATTGCAACAGTATTAAACCCTGCATCAACAAACATAATTTCACCAGTAACCCCAGATGCCCAAGGTGATAATAAAAATAGCGCAGCATTCCCTACTTCATTCTGAGTGACGTTGCGCTGTAATGGTGCAATCTTTTCGCTGATGTCGAGCATCTTACGAAATGATTTTATACCGCTGGCAGCAAGTGTACGAATAGGACCTGCTGAGATGGCATTGACACGAATACCTTCGCCGCCCATAGAAGTCGCTAGATAACGCACGCTGGCTTCAAGACTGGCTTTTGCCATACCCATGACATTGTAGTTCGGTAATACCGAGATACTACCTTCATAAGTCAACGTCAACATAGAGCCATGACGCATTGCCAATAACTCACGTGCTGCTTTGGCTAATGCAACAAAACTATAGCTTGAGATATCATGAGCAATATGACTGCCCTCACGAGTGGTCGCATTCACAAAATCACCGTCTAGCTGATCCATGGGTGCAAAACCAATCGCATGAACGACACCATCAATACCATCGCCCCAATGCGCTTTCACTTGCTCGAAGCAGGCAGCGATAGAATCGTCTGATGCCACATCACACTCTAATACCAAGTCTGCTTCGAATTGTTCCGCCGCCATATCGACACGCTTCTTAATTTTGTCGTTTGGATACGTCAAGATAAGCGACGCACCTTCACGATGTAGTGCTTCTGCGATAGCCCAAGCGATAGACAGCTTACTTGCAATGCCGGTCACAACAAATCTTTGGCCTTGTAGCAACATAGTATTCCCTTTTTAGTCGATAAAAGTTGTTTAATTAATGTGTTTTAATATAACTGTAAGTTCACTACAGTGTAAGAAAGCAAAATCTTTTACATTATACATAAAATATTTTAAGTGTACATTCGTAAACTATTACAACTTACGATATTGATAAATATTCATTAAAAATTTAACTGCCACTACAGCAGTATGAAGTTAGTCAGATTTCAAGTATAATCACAACCCTCCCCAGCTTGCACAATTTTTATAAAAATCCTTTACATAATAGGATTTAGCGTTAAGCTACACCCACATTTTGGATGGCTGCCAAACTTATGAGTAACACCCCAACTATAACATCAGATTACCAAGAAAGCGTTGAATCATATCGTCAACTGATTGGCTCAACTGGCGAGGACTTAGAACGTCCGGGTCTTGAAGAGACGCCAATGCGTGCCGCAAAAGCCTTTGCTCACTTAACACAAGGCTATCATCAAAGCTTGGATGAAGTTGTCAACGACGCCCTATTTCCATCGAGCAATCGCGAGTTAGTATTGGTACAAAATATTGAATTCTACTCCTTGTGCGAACATCACATGTTACCTTTTCATGGTATCGCACACATAGGCTATTTGCCCAATGGTCAGGTATTGGGTTTGTCAAAATTTGCTCGTATTGTCGATATGTTTGCCCGTCGTCTTCAGGTTCAAGAAAACCTAAGTGATCAAATAGCGCAAACCATTATGGACGTGACAGGCTGCCGCGGTGTGGCTGTTGTGATGGATGCCTCGCATATGTGTATGATGATGCGTGGCGTGAATAAACAACAATCTACTACCCGCACCACTTCAATGCTGGGTGAGTTTGTTCATGACAATCAAGCACGAATGGAATTTTTGACGGCGATACCTAGACGTCAACCAGCGTTTTAAATAACTGGTTTTGACCTTGCTCAAAATAAGTAATTCAAACAGATCACTATTATCATTTAAGTCATTACCATACTAAAAAGGACAGAGTATCTCAGCGATACTCTGTCCTTTAATCCCTACCTACTCTTAAGCAACCTTGTCGCTTGTCTCTTCATTATCTGAAAGCCCATCACTCGCCTGCTTGATTTTCATTAAAATATCTTTTATCTCAGATGCCGACATATAAGTCGGAACCGCATAGGTATCACTGACCTCTTTGGCAGCCGCTTTAGCAATCTTATCAAAGTCGCTGACCTGCATCCCTTTGACAGTTGGATTGATCCCTACGATTTCAATCAAATTACGTACTTGGGTAATAAGATAATCGGTTAGGTTACTATCATTCGTTTGACTGTCTTTCACGATACCCGTTCTTTTGGCCAGTGCCGCCAATCTCTTTTTGCTAGAATCACGGTTTACATCAAGTATATAAGGCAACACGATAGCGTTAGCGCGACCATGAGGGATACTATAGTGCGCGCCTAACTGGTGAGCAATGGCATGTACATAACCTAGACCAGCCTTGTTAAATGCGATGCCGCCATAATGTGCTGCTATTCCCATCTCTTCTCTGGCTTTTAAATCACTGCCGTCTTTATAGGCCAATGGTAAATAATGCATCACGGATTTGACAGCAGAGGCGGCATAATAATCTGTTTCCACACTCGCATTCACACTCATCCATGCTTCTAATGCATGCGTCAGCACATCAATCCCAGTGTCTGCTGTGATATGTGCTGGCATGCCTTTCATAATGATAGGATCAATAGCGGCGGCTAATGGCACCATTCTTGGGTCGATAGATAAGGCTTTTTGATGGGTTTCGTCATCTGATACTACCGCGCCTAGTGTCGCCTCTGAACCTGTGCCCGCCGTTGTAGGAATACAATATAAAGGGGTTGCAGGTTTTCTTGCTTTAAGTATACCGATAAGCTTTTGGGGAGCACAATCATTGCCTTGTGACATCGCAATCATCTTAGCCGCGTCAATTACTGAGCCACCGCCAATAGCAACTATCGAATCACACTTGGCTTCCAACGACTGGCGTAGCCCTTCTTCAACGACCTTAAATGTAGGGTCTGGCGTCACGCCATCATAGACGGTATAACTGATATTGTGCTGATCCAAATAATCAGTGACTCTAGTCGGCACACCCAGTTTATTGAGCACCGCATCAGTGACGATAAAGACATTGGTATTGCCTTCATTGATGAGCATATCGCACAGCTCATCACAAGAAGTTTCACCAACAAATAACATTGGTCTTCTGATAGGTATGACATAAGAAAACGCTTTTAGTACTTTGGCACGGGTCTTAGCAACTGCCAAATAACCAGCATGCTGTAACCCATTCATACTTACCAATTTAGCCATACTGTTTTGTTTTTTCATGGGTACAAAATCCTTTTTAACAATGTTAACCATAGCAATGGTGACTATTTACTCAACCATTTATGCTTTTGATTGCACCAACAATAACATCAGCACAATCATTCATTTTATCGAGCAATGGCTTCAACTCATTGTACCACCGCCATTTTGAGTATGTCGTTATTATTATGAAGGGCCATGCTCTGATTGTTATAAGATTCTAACTCACTATGATGCCGTGGTTTCGTCAAATCATTTGCATGAAGTAATCAAATTTTCACTTACTGACCACTACTGATTGTCTTAATCAAACTACTTTCTATTAAGACAAGAATTTTGCTTAGGCTAAATAATACCTGCCTGCAATAACTTTTTTGCATAGGGATGTTGCGGTCTATTGAAAACGGTTTCGGTATCACCAAACTCGACGCATACACCATTTTTTAACACCATCACCTGCTGACATAATGCACGCACGACCTTTAGATCATGACTAATAAACACGTAGCTGATGTTCAATTTTTCTTGAATTTCTCGTAATAATTTGACCACCGTCACTTGCGTTGTACTATCAAGCGCAGAGGTGGGCTCATCCAAGATCAATAAGCTTGGCTTCATGATGAGTGCTCGTGCCAAAGCCACACGCTGACGCTGACCGCCTGATAGCTCATGTGGATACCGCTGCGCAAACTCTATAGGTAAATGTACGGTAGCAAGACTTTCCATCACTGCCTGCTGACGAGCCACTTTGTCAACGCCTTGCACCAGCAATCCCTCTTCAACTATTTGCAATACGGTCATACGAGGATTGATACTGGCAAATGGATCTTGAAACACCATTTGAATCTGGGAGCGAAAGGCACGTAGCGCTTTTTTGGGCAATGTTGAAATCTCTTGTCCATTAATCTGCATTTGACCGCTCACACGTGCTTGATTACTGAGTAACTGACTGAGTGCAAGGGCAATGGTCGTTTTGCCAGAGCCAGATTCTCCAACAATTCCCAGCGCTTGCCCTTTTTTTAGACTCATACTTACATCTTTGACTGCATCAAACCAGCGTTTCGTACTACCAAACAAGCTTTTTTCGATTGGAAACTGCACTTGTAAATGATTGACTTGCAGTACTGTCACATGCTGGCTCTGCTCATCAGTACGTAACGTCAATGCCTGCCCAAAATCTTGCTGGATAAGCGTACGCGTATATTCTGCCTGAGGCTGATTAAATACAGCGGCCGTTGGCCCCTGCTCAATCGTCTGTCCTTGACGCATGACAATAACCTCATCACTATAACGTCTGACCAGATTTAGATCGTGACTGATGAGCACCATTGCCATGTTATGTTGATGCTTAAGGTCATCTAATAGCTCAAGTATTTCATGTTGCAAAGTCACATCAAGCGCGGTGGTTGGTTCATCAGCGATCAATATATCGGGCTGCTGTGCCAACGCCATGGCAATCATCACACGTTGCCGCTGACCGCCTGATAGTTCATGTGGATAGCGTTTGAGCTTATCAGTAGGATCAGTAATATTGACGTCGTTTAGTAAAGCAATGCTTCTGTCTCGCCATGATTTTTTGGGTACACCGCTTAATCGCAGTGATTCAGCGATTTGCTTGGCAACGGTATGTAATGGATTCAATGCCGTCATTGGCTCTTGGAAGACCATACCAATGCGCTGTCCGCGAATAGCGCGCAATGAAGCATTACGCTCGCGGCTATTCACTATCGGCAACGCAGTCATGCCTACATCATTTACCAGTTGCACCTCACCACGAATCGTCAGATTTTCTGGTAATAATCCCAATAGCGCAAGACTGCCAATGGATTTGCCAGAGCCTGACTCGCCAACGATGGCTAACGTTTGTCCTTGTCTAAGCTCGTAAGAAAGTTGATCAACGAGTGTGACGTTGGCAGGAGTCACGATACTGAGCTTATCTACCATGAGCACAAGCCTATTTTTTTCACTTGTATGGTTGGCCTTAGAGCGGTCGTCTTTTGCGGTAGTCGTTGTCATATTAAGAGCGCCTCGGATCAAACGCATCACGCAGCGCTTCGCCAACGAAGATAAGCAATGATAAGATAAAAGTTAAGCTAAAAAAGCCTGACAATGCCAACCAAGGCGCATCAAGGTTATTTTTGCCTTGTACCATCAGCTCACCGAGTGATGGTGAGCCAGGTGGCAACCCATATCCTAAGAAATCTAGCGCGGTCAACGCAATAATATTGGCCGTTAGGATAAATGGCAGCTGTGACAGACTTGAGGCCAGTGCATTTGGTAAGATATGTCTCAGCATAATTTGGCTATCTGACACGCCAAGATTTCGGGCAGCACGCACATAATCAAAATTACGCGCTCGCAAAAACTCCGCTCTGACCAGACCCACCAAACCCATCCAACCAAACAAAAGCATCATGGCAAATAGCATCGTGATACTGGGACTAAACAAACTGACTAGGATAATAATCATAAAAAGCTGCGGCATACCGCCCCACACTTCCATAAATCGCTGACCCGCCAAATCTACCCAGCCCCCGTAATATCCCTGTATCGCTCCAACGACAATGCCAATCAGCGCGCCTGCAAGCGTCAACGCCAGACCAAACAATAGTGACACCCGCAACCCATAAAGTATTCGCGCCAGCACATCACGGCCCAAGTCATCCGTACCTAACCAGTTCTGACTATTGGGCGCTGCTGGATACGGTAGACCAAGCTCGACATTTGGCGTCTGATCCGCAAAAGGAATCGGCGGCATGACATAGTAGCCTTGATCATTAATCAGGGTTTGTACCGCTGGATCTTTATAGTTGGTTTCAGTCTCAAAAACGCCCCCAAAAGTGGTTTCTGGATAGGCTTTCAATATTGGGAAATAGTAATCATCTTGATACTGCACCAGCAACGGTTTGTCATTGGCTATCACATTGGCTGCCATGCAAATCACAAATATCAGTGCAAAAATAAATAACGATATCATGCCAAGACGATTGCGGCGAAAGCGACCTAATCGCGCTTGCCAGATAGGATTCAGACGGCGCTTCTTTTGCATAGAGACAGAAGATGCCATTGAGATTGGTGGATGACTTGACATTAGCGCCCCTCAAAATCGATACGAGGATCAATCAAATGATAACTTAAATCACTGATTAACTGTAATAACAGCCCCACCAACGTAAAAATAAACAGCGTACCAAATATCACGGGATAATCACGCTGCTGAATGGCTTCAAAGCCCAGTAAACCCAAACCGTCAAGTTTAAAAATAATCTCTATCAGAAAATTACCGGCAAAGAAAATACCAACGATAGCGGCTGGAATACCGGCAATAATGATCAACATCGCATTGCGAAACACATGCCCATATAGAACCTGTCGCTCATTTAGACCTTTAGCACGAGCGGTGAGTACATATTGCTTACCCAATTCTTCTAAAAAGCTAAACTTGGTTAAATAGGTCAAGCCTGCAAACCCGCCAACCGTACTTGCCAGAAGTGGTAATGCCAGATGCCAAAAATAGTCTTTTACCTTACCCAGCGCGCTTAATTGATCAAAATTCTCGGATGTTAGGCCTTGCAAAGGAAAAATATTCCAGTAACTACCGCCTGCAAAAAACACCAAGAGTATAACGGCAAATACAAACACAGGAACCGCATGACCAATAGCGAGGAGCATAGCAGTAATTTTATCAATACCTGAACCATGATGCATGGCTTTATACACACCAAGTGGAATGGCAATCATATAAATGAGCAGCGTACTCCAAAGCCCAAGTGAGATTGAGACTGGTAGCTTCTCTATAATAAGATCTGTTACAGGTTGTCCCTTAAAAAATGACTCCCCAAAATCAAGCTGAGCATAGTTTTTTAGCATGAGCCAAAACCGTTCAGGGGCAGACTTGTCAAAACCATACTGTGCGTTGATCGCAGCAACCATGTCTTCAGATAAGCCGCGAGTGCCCTGATAGGTACTGTTGCTACCTGAACTGCCTGCACCAATGTTTCCGCTCAGCGCGTTATCTTTTGCGCTTTGCTCGATAAGTGCCAGTTGTTGTTCTACAGGGCCACCAGGCGCTGCTTGTACAATCACAAAATTTGCCAGCAATATCAAAAAAAGCGTCGGCAATATTAGCAGTAACCTTTTTAAGATATAACGACCCATAATGATAGCTTCCTAAGGTAAACATACAACAACAGAGAAAATGGGTAGCTCGCTTTTACCAAGTCTGTATAACCATCCATGACACCGCAAGTACAGACATAGGGGTTTAAGAATCAAACATAAACGTTTAAAAATTATTTTTGAGCTCACGCAGAGCAGCAAACACAGTCAAAGACTTCTCATCAATAATGTCCGTTTTAGACTTGACCGCTGCTATTACACTCGGCTCTTGCGCCCGCAAAAACACATTTACCGCGCGCTCGTGCTCCAAGGTAACAGGTAAACTTGGTAGCCCTTGATCGGTCTTATCTTGTGTTTGTACCAGCGCCTGCGCCATTGCCTCATTGGTAGGCTCGATAGACAAACCAAAACGTAAGTTGCTTGCCGTATACTCATGAGCTGGATAGAGTAGCGTCTCATCTGACAAACTGTCCAAACGCTTAAAGCTGTCATGCAATTGTTCAATCGTACCAGTAAAAACGCGCCCACAGCCAGCGCTAAATAACGTATCACCGCAAAAGCAATAATGACGTCCTTCGATATCTAAAATATAGGCCACATGGCTTTGGGTGTGACCAGGCACCTCCCATACTTGAGCCGCGCAGCCCCAAGCGCTCACTGTGCTACCTTCTTTTATCGTCTGGTCTTCATCCACATTGTGCTCTGCATGAGCAACCAAATGCGTCATAGGATAAGACTCTTGTAGCTCTGCGACGCCGCCGATATGATCATGGTGGTGATGCGTGGTCCAAATTGAGGTTAGCTCCAGCTCATTTTCTTCTAAATAAGCAATGACAGGGGCCGCTTGACCGGGGTCTATAACGATCGCTTGTTTATTGTTTTCATTGATTAAGGTCCAAATGTAATTGTCATTGAAAGCCTTAATAGGGTGAATACGGATACTCATATTAAATCCTTACCAGTCGTTATTATTATTGCTCATATTTTTTATACAAATACTTATGTATAGTCGAATCATTTCAAAGGCGATACGCTCCTTACGCGCAGCTCTGATTTACTGCTTCAAGTAATTATTGACGCGTGCTTCTGCCGCTTTGTCCGTCCACCAATAATCGATCCCAACCGCATTGGTCGGCAGTTTTTTGGCATGGCGATATTGATCCCAATAAGCGACATTGGTGCCAGACTTACCGTATAAGGGCACCACGTAATAGCCTGCTCTTAATAGACGATCAAGCACATGCGTATAAAGAACAATCTCATCACGATTATGAGCATTGCCAAGCTTTTTAATAATCGTGTCAATCACTGCATTTTTGATACCAGCGGTATTACTGTTACCCATTTGGTCAGCCGCCTCGCTACCCCAAAAGCCAGCTTGTTCTGCGCCAGGAGACAAACTTTGCGCGAAGACATTAACCATCATGTCATAATCAAAACGACGCGTACGCTCATAGTACTGGGGGCCATCGACTTGACGTAGCGTCGCATCAAATCCCAAACGCTTCAAATTACGAATATAAGGCAGCAGTACACGTCCCATCGTTTCGCCTGTCATCAAGATTTCAATCTTGGCAGGTTGACCATTAGGTTTATACAACTTCATATCTTTATAGTAAAACCCAGCATCCAATAATAATTGCCGTGCAGCGAGCAATCCTTGACGATTAAAGCCACTACCGTCACTGGTTGGCAGCTGCCACTTTGCTAATACAGCCTGACGTTGTATTGGTTCGAGCTTAGATAATAATGGGCGAAGCACCTTCATCTCTTCGCTCGATGGTGTGCCTGTAGCAGCAAGCTCCGAACCATGAAAGAAGCTTTGCAAACGTTCATACTGACCATGAAATAACGTCTTGTTCATCCACTCAAAGTCATAGGCAGCACTCAATGCTTGACGCACACGAATATCTTGGAAGATCGGTTGACGCATATTCATGACCAGCGCTTGCATGGGGACTGGATTTTCACTGCTGATGGTTTCTTTTTTAATCATGCCAGCCTCGACTGCTGGAAAAGTATAGCCTGTCGCCCAGTTGGAAGCTTTGTTTTCGGGACGAAAGCGATATTGACCAGACTTAAACCCTTCAAAAGCGATCTCATCACTCTGATAATAGACAAACTTAATCATATCGAAATTATAGCGACCGCGATTGACCATCAAATCCCGTCCCCAGTAGTTGGGATCACGCACATAACTGACTGCTCGGCCTGCATCGACGCGCCCAATTTTGTAGGGACCACTTCCCATTAACGGCGTCAACGTTATCTTCTCAAAATCTTTATCGATAGAAGACTTGGCAAATATAGGAAACTGTCCGACAGTGAGTAGTATCTCTTTATTATCGCTTGAGGCAAAAACAAACTTTACTTGTTGTTTACTAATTACTTGCACTTCGCGAATATCGCCCAAATAACTTCGAATATACATAGGCCCTTTGGTTAACAGGGCATCAAATGTCGCTTTGACATCGCTACTGGTGACAGGTGAACCATCCCAAAACCGTGCTTTAGGATTGACATGGTAAATAATCCAACTGGTATCCTCTGGGTCATAAGTGACCTTATTTGCCAACTGCGGATACATGGTGAACGCTTCGTTCAATGATCCAGTCATCAAGGTATCATAGAGATAATCAGTTCCAATCATAGCCACACCAGTGGTCATCCATTTGTTTGCACTGTTGAAAGTACCACGTGCATCCAATGAAAGCGTGCCACCTGTTGGGGCATCTGGATTGGCATAAGGCATATAAGACGCATTGATATACTCAGTCGGGCTATTGTGCCCTAATGCAGTGGTGGTTATTGGTGCAGCCAAACTCACTGGTATCGAGCTTATAGCAATGGTGAGCATGGCGGTTTTTAGCAGGGCATTTTTTATCATCATAACGTTACCACCAGCCTCCAAACGACACCAATGAATGTATTGAGAATTTATTGAAAAATTAAAATTTTATCGAGAGTGAGTAAAAAAGAGCAGCGCCATAAAAATTCATCATAACAAACTTAGGTTTTTTAACCTAATGGTTTGCCATGCTAAGTGTAGACTCAAAGACACCAATCTCTTAAAAGATTGGCGCAAACTCAATAAAAAAGACGCAATCCATAAGAGATGCGTCTTTTCGTTTTACGGCTTATACATTCTTAAGCATACTTTTTTTCAAACGCTATCATGAAGTCAACCAGTTGCTGTACCCACTCTAGAGGCACCGCATTGTAAATACTGGCACGCATACCGCCAACATCGCGATGACCTTTTAAATTGAGCAAGCCTGCTGCCTTTGACTCTTCTAAAAATACTTTATCAAGATTGCTGTCAGCCAATGTAAATGGCACATTCATAATAGAGCGATATTGAGGGGCAACTGGATTGTTATAAAAACTGCTGTCATCAATGGTTTTATATAATAAATCTGCTTTTTGTTGATTGACTTTCCCAATAGCAGCGACACCGCCTTGCTCTTCTAGCCAATCGAAAACCAATCCTGCCAAATACCAAGAGTAAGTGGCTGGCGTGTTTGACATAGATTCTTTTTCGGCCTGATGCTCATAGTTTAGTAGCATAGGGCACCACTCGCTTGCTTGCCCCAATAAATCTTCGCGGATAATAACAATAATCAATCCTGCAGGGCCGATATTCTTTTGTGCACCCGCATAAATCATCCCAAACTTAGACACATCAATCGGCTGTGACAAGATACAAGACGACATATCAACAATGATTGGCGCATCCACTGTCGGTGGCTCAAATATCTGTAACCCGTGAATGGTTTCATTGGCACAATAATGAAAATAAGCGGCATCTTCGCTAAGATTCCAATCGCTTTGAGCTGGCACATCAGTGAAACTGCTGTCTGTACCAGTTGCCACAAGATTCACCTCACCAAGACCAAGATTGGCATAACGTTTGGCTTCTTTGATGGCTTTACCTGACCATGTTCCTGTTGTTAGATAGTCGGCACGCTTACCATTTAGCAAATTTAAAGGAATCGCTGAGAACTGTAAGCTGGCACCACCTTGTAAAAATAACACCTTATAATTATCTGGAATGTCCATCAATGAGCGCAGTTTGGCTTCAGCCTTATCGGTAATCTCAATGTACTCTTTGCTACGATGACTGACTTCCATTACTGACACACCACTACCTTGCCAGTCAAGCAGCTCTTTTTGAGCACGTGACAATACGGCAGTCGGCATCGTGGCTGGCCCTGCAGAAAAATTAGGTACACGGTGAGGAGCCGTATCCGCTTCTGGTGTCGCTGTTGTATTCGTAGGCATTGAGTTTGTAGACATGGCTATCATCCTAGATATAAAAAGATTAATCGTTGTTGGTTGGGACTCAAACGTAATTATTAAACCACCTTAAAAAAGGTCTTATATTTTTGTATTGACTACGGCGTATTATATATAAAACGGTCAAATCGCTCTTTATCCATCAGAGAGCTGCTCCCAAAATTGACGTTTTAAACGGCTATCAGCGAGCATCTCATCTAATGTAGGTACAGTAGTCAAGTTCGGATGCTCAAGTCCGTCAGGTAGCGCTGTCAATGCAGCCACTTGTATGTCCTCACTTCTTCCTATTTTGAAGACATAGCCTGCCAGACTGGCATTAGCAAGCTCAGCCGTATCCATACCGTCACAGATCGGAAATGATGTGGTCTCGCAGGTTATCGACAGCGCTTGCGTGATATTACTCCACAGCTTTTGGCTGTTTTTATTTAGAGCTTGAATATCAACCAAAACCACCCAATTGCCATAGCGACCACCTTGTAGATTAAATGGTGCAACTTTGAGACTATTGTCAGAATAACCGTCCGTTGACTGAACTTGTTTATCAAAAGCGGCTGCTGGCCGTTCTGTTCTCTCGGCAAGAGGCTTGACAGCCGTATTAGGATTAACTGTATCGGGGGTAACTGTATCAGTGTTCGTCGTATCAAAACGATACGTGACTGGATTTGGTTCAGACGGTGGGCTTAACGTTGTGTCATTATCATCAAAGTAATCACTGTTAATAGACGCATTGCTTATTGACGCACTGTTCACAGCGCTATTGTTTAAAGCGGCGGTCTCAGCAGCATCCATAGCTGATACATCGTTATTTACATCATCATCGATACTTGATTGTTCAACATTTAGTGATTCAATGGCGGTATGAGAAGACACTGACTGAACTACCGTATCAACGATGACAGGTGCAGAAATATTGGCAACATTGATGGTGTCTGAGCCTGATTGCACCCATTGATTAATACCCATCATTGCCAAAATCTGACGCTGCTGCATACGATGTTGCAATACAATTAGCGGGTCTTGGGTATCACTCATGCGTCTTTACTATCCTGCTAATATCAAATGGGTTTTTATTGCAAAGAAGATCTAACACCTGTAGTACTTTGGCAGTCCAACCTTTACTGTACAAATGATGCGCCATATCGCTCAAAAAAGCTCTCGAACGCCTAGCCAATGCTCTGACAATAATACCAAGCAGTCGTACTCATCTTGGCTGACTATCGTATCGTGTAACATCATCGTATGCAATGTACTTAGCCACTGCCTATAATCATTATAGACGTAAGGATGAGCAGTGCTATCAGTATGCTCATTATAATCTATTTGAAGACCATTCTGTGGTTTCTCTTGGTCACTATCATATTGATGACTTGCACTGATAGGCGCTATAAAAATAGGCACTGCCTGTATCAACGCCAATAATTGTACACCATTTAAGCTTTGGGCTGTCAACAACAACCACTGCAAATTGGCATCACTGACCGTTGCTAGATCAATATCAATCAAGCGTGCATGGCGTCTTAAATCTACAATATAGTGAGCCACACTGGGATGGTTAAAATATAGAGTCGAGCTATCCAATGCCGATATCATCTGACCTTTGATATCTTTTGATAAGCGATACGCCAATAATATCAAAATCGCTTGCCTAGCAACGCATAGCGTCTCAAATATCTGACCCGAAGGATCAAGCTGGATCAGAATACTGCCTCTACCCGCTTGCAATGCTTGTTGCCATGCCGCTTGTGCGACAGGCTGTTCATGGTTTAAAACACCAAACAAGCTAGGTAATAGTAGTTGCATGTGTAATGCTTGCCACAAGGATAACATTGAGGGCGCATTGTCTTCTAAAAGAAAGAGTGTCGGTTGAGGCGTGCCGCTAACAGATTTATCGCTTAATACCTGATGAGCAAACTTTTCACTCAAATCAGTGGTGAGTTGTCTTTTGAGTAAGGCTAACATTCCTTCCTGATAGCGCTCAAGCATGGTACGACATTTTTTTTGCCGTATGTAATACTGATAGCTAGGGTTATCAGGCTGGTTTTCATATTTTAATCGCAGCGCGTCAATGGCGCTTTTAGACAAATCGTAGTTGTTTAATTGTTTTATGGCCAATGTAATCAGCGTACTATCCAAACGTCGATCAAGGCTGGCAACTTTTTCTAACAATTCACTGTCTATCTTATGCGGTAATATTTTTGCAGCGTTTGCCATCGCTTCTATAGCGTTATTATCCGTGCCAACAGGCATCGTCGGTAATTGATACCAAATCGCTGTCAAATCATAACTTATCGCTGTCGATAACATCTGACCTTGATGACATAACATGACCGCCTCAATAAGTGCCTGTGCGCCCAGCGGATGATGACTATGATCGATTATATATTGCGGTAGTGCGGCTCTTTTTACGTCTTCACTAGTAACCAGCTTTGTATTAGGCAATTCGCTATGCGATTTTGCTTGCCAAGGTTTTAATAACTTTTGACTATCCGTATCTAATGTACTTACTTGCAAGCGTCCATCGACGATGACATCGGTTTCTGTGACGAACTCAAGCCCTGACTCATGCTCCAAGAGAGTCCCAGAAGACACGCCTGAGCCACTATCATTAGTATTGTTTGGGGTTTGGAGTAATTGCTCGTCAGCTGGAGTTTTGATTTTTTGATTGCTAGATAATATTTGCGATTGTAAGGCTGTGTTTTCTTGGAATCTTTTGCTTAGGCTATTTTTTTCTGTTGCTTCCCAATTACCCAATCGACGCTGCTCATATATTTGCTTTATTTTCTGCTGATTGAGCTGTTTTTCTTTAGCAATTTTTATGGCAAAACTGTGGTAAGCACTGGTATTAATCGCCGTCATACGTTCGGCCAGGCTGGGATGGGTCGCAAACCATGACACATCGCCCAAATCAGCACCGCTACTGGCAAAAAAGAAATGACTGAGGCCATTGAGATTGCCGATACCTGTCAAACGTGAGCCGATTGCATCTTGATGAATGGCTTTTAAGGTTTCTATGATGGCAGGTGATCGCGTCAGCTGCACACTGGTTGCATCCGCCAGTAGCTCACGCTCACGGTTAAAACTGTGTTTAATCAGCTGAGCACTGGCCATACTTGAGAAGCTAAACGCATGTAATAACAATGCCCACACACTACGTGATGTTGACCAATCACTAGCCGCTCGATTGGGTAACCACCTCGACTGCTGTTTGGCTTGTGATTGCTGTCTTTGTGACTGTGTTTGCCAGTAGGCAATCCAATCACTGTGACTTTTAAAGTTATCAGTCTGTGCCTCAGTACGCCTTGCATGAGTGTCCACAGTACGTTGCGACATTTGCGATAAAGGCACGTGGCGACTGCCTGCACTCTCAAAGTAGTCACTTGAGTTGTTACGGGAACCAGTATTATTAAAAGGATCGCTCCAATCATATAATATCTGTAAGCCTGCAAGCACGACCATTAGCTTCAGATTGAACCTCGCATCACCGTGTAGTATGTGACCGTATTCATGCCCAATGAGTCCGTACAATTCCTCATCAGACAATTTATCCAGCGCCCCTTGCGTCACGACAAGCACCATATCCTGATGATGACGACCAGCGACAAAACCATTGATACCTTGCTCATAAGGCAATACATAGAGGATAGGCATAGGCACACCTGAAGCAATGGCTAGCTGCTGGGCTATCTCATAATAACGACGATACACAGAGGGCAAATCGCGCTCATCTCGTACCGCTATATGACGGGAGCTGTAGCGCACTTTTTGCATAGGTATATGCTGATGAGCAATCCCGCGACTCTGCTCCCACTCGTCTTGACTGCGATCAATAAATAGTCTCACCGCCCCTACTCTCTGAGCGATCGCGCGGCCACCTGCCTTTAGACGACGATACTCTAAAAAGCTACCACCGATAAAGGTTCCTAATATCCATATCGTGACCAGCACCAATACCCAATGATAAATACCGTCCGTAAACAGCGTCAACAGTAATGCCATAACAGCAAGCGCTACTGCCATATGGGCAAACACAATAATAAAAAACAGTCCGTACAGCAATAAGCTGCGCTTAGTGCGTATTCGCTGGGCACCAAAAAAATCCATCTATTTGTCCGACCTCAAAATAATCGAGCACATTTAATATCAGCCCATATTGACAACTGGTGCTTGAGCAATGGTCTTTCTATCTTCGAAAACTAACGGACTCAAAGGACGAAACCCGAAGGTTGTGCTAACTAGATTATTTGGGAAGACCTCACGATCATTATTGTAAAACATGACACTATCATTGTAATGCTGACGTGCAAAACCAATACGGTTCTCAGTATTGGTCAACTCATCCATCAGCTCTTTAATCATGCTGTCAGCTTTTAGCTCAGGATAGGCTTCCACAACAGCGGAAAACTGCCCCAAGGCCTTAGACAACATATCTTCTGCTTTGGCAAACAAAGCTATGTGCTCAAGCGAATCTGGCTGATGCTTACTTGACTCTTGCAAACTTTGGGCATGGTTACGCGCCGCAATAACGCGAGTCAGTGTCTCTTGTTCGTGAGTCAAATAACGTTTGGCTGTCTCAACCAAGTTTGGAATCAAATCATGACGGCGTTTAAGTTGCACATCGATTTGCGCAAAACCATTTTTTGCTTGATTGCGCGCACGCACCAATTTATTAAAAATCTTAACCCCAAATACTACTATCAGTACAACAAAGGCGATAAACAACCAAGCAAACATCTTCATAGTCAGATTCCAAAACGTTTAGGGTTAACAAAAGTTAGCACCTTTTATTTTAACTCATCTTAGTCAATGTCATCTTGCTATTAGACAAAAT
Organism: Psychrobacter sp. JB385; assembly: GCF_900163785.1. Taxonomy (GTDB): domain Bacteria; phylum Pseudomonadota; class Gammaproteobacteria; order Pseudomonadales; family Moraxellaceae; genus Psychrobacter. The sequence continues at coordinate 239,215 of NZ_FUKN01000010.1, read as the reverse complement.
TTTTCGCAAAAAAAAAGCCCTTTACAATGAAGGGCTTAATATAATATATGCGTGTTGCTCATAATTTTTGACACAAGCATCAAATTTTAGGCAAAAAAAAGCGACTCCAAAAGCAAATCCTCGGCACACATTGTGGCTATTACCGTTGCTACCTTCCGGTCCTGGCGGGATTCATAGAACAATGTTGCGAGGCTACCAATGGAGCCACCAGTCGCAAATTATACAAGAATTTTTTAGCATTGCAACCCCTTTCTCCAAACTATTTGTTTTATTGCACAAGAAAAATAGTAACCATAAGTGACAAAATTCTAACAGCAGCCTTCTAAAATTTTGTTATTTTAGTTCAGGAAGCTGGACACACATGGTCTATCTAATAAATGGCCATCTAACAAATAAAATGAACAGCTTTCAACAATTACATAAGTTTTATCGGACTAAAACTTATATTGACATTAATTTAGGAGATATTTATGAAAACAACTTTACTTAACCAAGCAGCACTGACGACTGGTACGGCGCTTCTATTAACGGCTATGATGGGCGGCGCGCACGCAGAGACCACTGGCTATGACCAGCTTACTTTTCAAGCAGAAGTAAAAGAAGAAGTACAAAATGATGAAGTACGTGCCAGTCTATACAAAAAAGCTCAGGCAACGGATTCTAAAACGCTAGCGACCACGCTTAATACGACCATTAACAATGCAATGAAAATTGCTAAGCGCTATCCTAGCGTTACGGTCAGTACAGGCCAACAAACCACCTATCCTCGCTATGACAAAAATGACAAAATCATCGGCTGGACTGGACAAGCCAATATCGATTTGAAAAGCACAGACTTTGCAGCAACGAGCCAGCTTATTGCAGACCTGCAAGAAACGCTCGTGATGGACAATTTGACTTTTGGGGTTTCAGACACTAAAAAAGATGCTCTAGAGCAAAAACTGATGACGGACGCTTCTCGCGCCTTTCAACAACAGGCCAAAAACCTAACGCGTGCATGGGATGCTCGTGGATATCGTGTGGTCAATGTCAATTTAAATACAGGTAATAACTACCCACGCCCAATGTATAGTGCAATGGCTATGAAGGCTGAATCTGCTGATGCTGTGCCAAGACAGAACTTTGAATCTGGTAATAGCACCATCTCTGTGACCGCGAATGGTACGATTGAGCTGACCAAATAAGTCACTCCTTATTTGAAGCAAGTTGAAGTCTTTATAACAAAGAAGGCAAGCACTGTAAAAAGCGCTTGCCTTCTTTTTTTAAGTTTATCTAATATAGAGCGCAAATAATATTGAGGTATCAATAAGCGATTTGACAAGATTTGACTACTTTTAAAAGCTGCCTTAAGGGTTAGCCGCTTGTTTTTGGCGCATTTTTAACATGACTTTTTGATGCCATGGCAAATTTTGATAGGCCAACAGTTGCTTCGCTATTTTCTTTTTATTTTGTAATGCGGTCGTGTTTTGAATGACATAGACAGTACGCGTCACTTGCTGGACAACTCCGCCTTTCTGATTTTTTACCACTGCTTTTATATTATGCGCACCTGGCAAAATATCGATGGTTGCAATCGAGGCAGTCAATCCTTGTGCGACTTCCTTATTATCAAAATAGATGCTAATTGTATCGCCTGCCTGTAGGGCTGGCTTGATTTGCACATTTACATCGATATTTTGCGCTGGACGACGGTAGGCACGCTCTTCGCTCGGTTCTGCAATGGTAATCTGATAATTCACTTGTACTTCGGGTTTAGTATTTGTCACAGGCTTGGTGGTATTTTGCTGAGTATCAGATAACTGATTACTTGTCGTATTGTTATCTAATCTGTTGGTCTCATTACCTGTGGTGATAGCCATTTCAGTCACCCTCTTGCCCACTTGCTGCTCATGGTTCTGAGGACGGTCAGTAAACGTTACTTGACCTGTCTTTTCATCGACAACTTTATAAATAGGTGCAGCGGTTGCCATGGTCATATAAAAACTGGCAGTACTAATCATAAAACCGGATAATAAAATTTGCGGCAACTTATTATTTAAAACGGTATTTTTCATTAAAGAAGTCATGGTCAGTTCACCTTGCTGGTATGTGTTATGAATAGCATGATCGATATTATGCGGTACTTTTGCGGTGAAATCAGTAGTGAATGTAGAGAAACTTCGCTTATCCATTTATACTATGAGTGATTAAAAATATAAAAAAACCAGCTAAGATTCACTTAGCTGGTTTTATTTATTAGATTAGATGTACTTTTGGAGCAAAAATTAGCAGCTGTAGTACATATCAAATTCAACAGGATGCACAGTCACATTAAGACGCTGTACTTCTTCCTCTTTCAAAGCAATAAATGCTTCTAGCATATCTTTTGTGAATACATCACCTTTTAGCAAGAATTCATGATCGTCACGTAACGCTTGTAATGCCACATCTAAGCTTTCAGCAACGGTTGGGATCTGTGCTTCTTCTTCTGGTGGTAAGTCATACAAGTTTTTATCAGCCGCTTCACCTGGATGCATCTTATTCTGGATACCATCAAGACCTGCCATCAATAGTGCTGCAAACGCTAAGTATGGGTTCGCTGTTGGATCAGGGAAACGTGCTTCAACACGTACCGCTTTAGGGCTGCTAACATGTGGAATACGGATAGATGCTGAGCGGTTAGACGCTGAATAAGCCAATTTGATCGGCGCTTCGTAATGTGGCACCAAACGCTTATAACTGTTCGTTGATGGATTGGTAATTGCGTTCAAAGCACGGGCATGCTTGATCACACCGCCGATGAAGTACAAGGCTGTCTCAGACAAACCTGCATACTCATCGCCAGAGAAAGTGTTGACGCCATCTTTTGAGATAGACATATGCACATGCATGCCTGAACCGTTATCACCAACGATTGGCTTAGGCATAAAGGTTGCTGTTTTACCAAACTGATGCGCGACATTGTGTACCACATACTTTAGCTGTTGTACTTCATCGGCTTTACGAACCATGGTATTGAATGCCACACCAATCTCAGATTGGCAAGAAGCCACTTCATGATGGTGTACTTCTACGCTGCCTTCACCAACAATCTCTTCAATACGTTCACACATAACAGCGCGCATATCATGTGAGCTGTCGATTGGTGGTACTGGGAAGTAACCGCCTTTTACGCGTGGACGATGCGCCATGTTGCCCCACTCATAAGTCTCGCCTGTCGACCAAGCAGCTTCTTCAGCTGTAATCTTATGGCTCACACCTGACATATCGACTGACCATTTAACATCGTCAAATACAAAGAACTCAGGCTCAGGACCGAAATACGCAGTGTCACCAATACCAGTAGACTTCAAATACTCTTCAGCACGGCGTGCGATAGAGCGTGGGTCACGATCATAGCCTTGCAGTGTTGATGGCTCAATGATATCGCAAGTGACGACTACTGTCACAGCGTCAAAGAACGGGTCAATAAAGGCAGTTTCTGGATCAGGACGCAAGATCATATCTGACGCTTCAATACCTTTCCAACCTGCAATAGATGAGCCGTCAAACATTTTACCGTCTTCCATGACTTCTTCGTCAATGCTGTGCGCTGGAAAGCTAATATGTTGCTCTTTGCCGCGTGTATCAGTAAAGCGGAAGTCGACCCATTTTGCATTAGAGGATTTGATAAGGTCTAGTAGTTTGTTCGACATAAATAGTCTCCGTTGTGTAGATCACATTATTGCGATTCATTTATTTAAAGATTTAATTATCTAAAAGTATTACTGCACTTTTTTGGTTTAAGAATGAGGATTGTATGCGCATCTAAAGTGACACCGTGTTTTTAACAATGTCATATCTTAAATGACGTCATGGTTTCAACTGCTTAATAGCATAATGTCTCTGATAGTAGCATAGTGCCACTAACTTATAATGTCCTTAATACTATGCGCATCATTATCAGCACTCATAATATTGGTCAAGAGACTCATCTAGAGCATCGGCTTAATCAGACTATAAACCATCATAAAATCTGCCAAACCAGCTATCATCTTATGCTAATAATCTGTGACCCATCATGCCGAACTCTTGCGGCATGTGTCAATCATCATTTTTAGCTTTGTAACAACCATCAATCACCATAATATTATCGATGCAAAGGATATGCCAACATCATTTATTTAATAAAAAAATAAAGCTGCATTAAATTTATTTATATATTTTTCAATTATTTAAGTACATCAAAAATATTTTTCGTGTATTTTTAATTAGTGACTTCTTACTTACAATACGAGATAACAAATCGTTATAGCAAGATAATGCACAAAATAAGTGCATAAATAAGCGCTATCGTTATGCGACTTGTATTTTTTTAGTGCAGCATAAGAATTTAAATTTATTAAGTATTCGATGATTCAGCTCTATAAGATGCGAGATAGCTATTTTTAAGTTCACAATGTGGGTCATGTGCGTTGTTTTTATGCCACATTTGATAGAGCACAAAATAGTGGTAAGATAACCGCGTCTTATCAAACCAATGAAACAGTATTTCTCGTTTTGGTAAAACGTCAAGATATAAAAGCCCTGTAGATAAACATGTGTCTCTACCTATAAGTTGATAGCCCAATGATTCTAATGATCGATAATTACGACAGCTTTACGTACAACATCGTACAGTACTTCGGTGAATTGCAGCAGGAAATCACTGTCTGGCGTAACGATCAAATGACTATCGAGCAAGTTAGAACGTTAAAACCAGATGTGATTGTCATTGGCCCAGGTCCCTGCGATCCTAATCGTGCTGGTATCTCATTGGAAATTATTGAAACCTTCAAGGGCATCATACCCATATTAGGGATTTGCTTAGGTCACCAAGCGATCGGACAAGCATTTGGTGCCCAGATTGTTAAAGCTGGCAAAGTCATGCATGGACGCTTATCAGCTATTTATCACAATGACAAAGGTATCTTTGCAGGATTGCCCAATCCATCACAGGCAACTCGCTACCACTCCCTTGTCATTGATAAAACCAGCCTACCCGATTGTCTAGAGCTGACTGCTTGGACACAAAATAGCGATGGCAGTATTGAGGAAATCATGGGCATTCGTCATAAAACGCTTGCTATTGAAGGCGTGCAGTTCCATCCAGAATCTATCCTAAGCGAGTCAGGATATCATTTACTCAACCGTTTTTTGCAAACCCATCATCTGGCAGTATTAACCTCAGACGATTTGCCACAAGTTGGTTAATTGCTAATCAAAATCAGTATTTATAATAAAAGCCATTCATAAAAAATTAGTAAGAGAGATAATAATGAACACCTCTAAAACGACAGAAACGCCTAACCCAGATAACTTCTCTAAACAGAACGTTGCACAGCTGTCTGATGAAGAGACACACAAGATTTTAACCACAGCATTAGCGAGAATATTTCAGCATATCGACTTAACCTTTGATGAGATGTATCAGGTAATGCTCATCATTATGCAAGGCAGATGTAGTGATGCCATGATGGGTGCAATCTTGACTGGTCTGCGCATGAAGGGAGAATCTATTGATGAGATTACAGCTTCTGCCAGTGCCATGCGCGATTTGGCAGCAAACATTACGCCAAAAAATTGTGATTATCTGGTAGATATTGTAGGTACAGGCGGTGATGGAGCAAACTTATTTAATGTGTCTACTGCATCAGCTTTTGTGGTGGCTGCGGCAGGCGCGCAAGTTGCCAAACATGGTAACCGCGGTGTTTCAACCAAGTCTGGTAGCTCAGATCTACTTGAGGCAGCTGGTATTAGTTTGACCCTCACGCCTGAGCAAACCCAAGACTGTATCGAAACCCAAGGCGTTGGTTTTTTGTTCGCGCCTAATCACCATAGCGCCATGCGCCATGCCAATCCAATACGTCGCGAATTAAAGTCTCGTACAATTTTCAATATTTTGGGGCCATTGACCAACCCTGCTGGCACGCCAAACTTAGTCATTGGCGTCTTCACGGCTCAGCTTTGTGAACCCATTGCAAAAGTCATGAAAAACTTAGGCGCCCGTCATGTGATGGTCGTTGGTGCAAAAGATGGCCTAGATGAAATCAGCCTTGCCACCTCTACCACAGTCGCTGAGCTAAAAGATGGTGAAGTGAGTGTTTATGAGATGATGCCAGAAGATGCAGGTATTGAATCACAAACGCTGATTGGTCTCGATGTTGACTCTCCAAAACAAAGTCTTGAGTTGATTCGTGCGGCTTTATCAGGAGTAGAGACCACTGATCGCTCTGTTCTCAAAGCTCGTGACATGATTGCCTTAAATGCTGGTGCAGCAATATATACTGCCGGTCTTGCCAGCAACTATCCTAATGGGGTAAGCCGAGCTCAAAGTATCATTCAAAACGGTGACGCGCTGACAAAACTTGAGTCATTAGCCACATATACACAGCAGTTAGCAGCCAAAGCTTAAGCAAGAATTGCGATCAGTAGGTGAGCTTAGCCCTTACTCTTTATTGACATTTAACACTATTCGGATACCAGCATGACCACAACTCATACACAGATTCCCACCGTACTACAGCGTATTGTCGCAACCAAAGTAGAAGAAGTAAAAGCCGCCCGTCAAGCCTTATCGCTTGAGGACTTACAAGCGAAAGTCGCGGCAGACACCAAACCGCGTCGAGGCTTTGCAGCCGCGCTACGAGCGGCTGACATTGGTGTTATTGCTGAGATCAAAAAAGCCTCTCCTTCTAAAGGCATCATCAATCACAATTTTACACCCGCTTTATTTGCAGAGCAGTACGAGCGCGCTGGTGCCAGCTGCTTATCGGTATTAACGGATCGTGAGTACTTTCAAGGTGATGACACCTACCTCATCCAAGCCTCTAATGCTGCAAGCCTACCGGTACTACGTAAGGATTTTATGATTGATACCTATCAAATCTACCAGTCCTACTTGATGGGAGCAGATTGTATCTTGCTGATCATGGCTTGCCTTGATGATGCACAAGTACGAGAGCTGCATGCATTAAGTATCGAGCTGGGGATGGATGTACTGATAGAAGTACATACCAAAGCTGAGCTTGAGCGTGCCCTACAGCTACCTCGCTCACAGCACAATATTTATGGTATTAATAACCGAGATTTAAATACCTTTGATGTCAGCCTACAAACCACTCTTGATCTGAAAAACCTGTTGATTGAAGCACTAAACGCAGACCTTGACAACGCAGCGCCAAAACCGTTGATTGTCACAGAAAGTGGCATTCACAGCAGTGATGATATTCGCTTGATGCTAGATCACGATATTCAGCACTTTTTAATCGGTGAGCAATTTATGAAAACTGATCATCCTGGTCAAGCGTTACAATCCTTACTTGCAGGCGTTGCAGCAGACGGGTAAAGTAGCTCTCATTAGCTATTTAAGCTTTGATAAGACTAAATTTTTATCAAAGCTACTCGATTACTTTTATACAGTATTGGCTATCATACACAGTATGAGCTTATTCATTCATCAATCAACGATACGTTAACTTTTATGTCAAACTCTCTATTTTCAAAAGAAATGCAAGATCAACTCAAAGAGCTAAAAGGCCAATTGAGCAAAGGGCGTGATACCAATGCTCCTGAAGGCGAAAATCAGAAGCCAGATGAGCCTGTGTCATTGCTTACCCAAAAACAGGTCAAAAAAACGGTAAAGCAATTGAACAGCGAACATGTGGATGACGATAAAGTACTGTTCATGCAAGCCATGCATGGTGTCAATCAACTTGAAGACAAAAACGTGCGCTCACCCACAAGCACGGCAAGGGCACGCAAACCTGATGCAGCAACTTTATCGAAACGTGCCGCTGCACAAGGCAGTGACTCAATCGATCTAGGTGCAGGCTTATCAGACATGCAAGCACTGTTGAACCCTGTGGCAGGTGAAGCGTATCTTTCTTATAAACAGCCAACTTTGCAAAACAAGATTTTTGATCAGCTCAAAAAAGGCAAGTTACGTTGGTATGATGCAGTCGACATTCATGGTTGCACCATCGAAGAAGCACGTGATGCAATGACGCAATTACTGAGCCAAGCCAAGCAAAACAATGAAACCATGGTAAAAATCGTTCATGGTAAAGGTAGCGAAGCCATTCTAAAGACTTGTGTCAATGGTTGGTTACGTCAATTGCCAGAAGTATTGGCATTTTGTTCAGCGCCGCCAAAAGATGGTGGCAACGGTGCGGTATTGGTATTACTAAAAAAACCCAAAGCTGATGGCGAGTAAGTTATAGCATTCAAACATAAAAAAGGACTGCTTATTTGCAGTCCTTTTTTGTATCGCTAGCACCGTATATCATATGTCACCTACCTTTAAGCAAGGTTTTATATTATCTTAATGCAGATATCTTTTTCGTTGTTAAGGAGCATCCAGTATGAGCATAAATACGATTGAAAATACACAAGCGCTTGATGAGCATATTGCAGCATTGATCGCTATTGAACCAAAATTCGCCTCTGTCTACAGGCAAGTTGGTACACCAAGCCTAAGACATAATGCTGGTGGGTTTGAGCAAATGATGAGAGCCATGGTAGGTCAACAATTATCTGTAGCAGCGGCAGCGAGTATTTGGCAACGACTAATAGATGCAGGTTTGACGGCTCCGCAAGCAATTGAGGAAGCCACAGATGAGACGTTACGTACACAAGGGTTGTCTAAACAAAAAACGCGCTACGTTCGCTCATTAGTCGAGCATAATATTGATTTTAAGGCATTAAAGATGATGCCAGATGAATCAGTCATCAAAACATTGACTGCCGTGACTGGTATTGGACGCTGGACCGCAGAGATGTACTTGCTGTTTTCATTAAAGCGCGCAGACATACTTGCTGTGGACGATTTGGCAATTAAAGTTGCAGCGATGGAGATACTAGAACTCACTGAACGTCCAACGCCAAAGCAACTGACAAGTCTGACTCAAGACTGGTCGCCCCATCGCAGTGCAGCCAGTCTATTACTCTGGTCCTATTACGGCTTGTTGCGCAATAAGACCGCCATTCCTTTATAAAACATAAACTCTTTTATCAAAATTACCAGCAAGTCTGCTCAAGCGATATGATCAAAACTGATTCCATATGGAAAGACCCAGTTTTCTTTTTTCTTGCTTGTTGGCCTGCTTAAAGGTGCTTTTTCTCAATAAGCGACCTTTATTTCTCAATGACCGAAGAGGATGATTGTGTTTGCTGGCTTCTGATTTTTTCGTTTTCTGATCAACTTTGTCTTTACTTTGGGTATCATCATCTTTTTTGTCTAACACAAAATTATAGCGGTCATTTTTATTATCGGCAGAAATAATGTCAGTATCATTTACACCACTTTCATCGATTGTCTCTTTACCACTATCTGTATCCTCATCTGAAGTTGGATCAGGATCATTTTGATTGACAATAAGCTGCTGTGTTGGGAGCGCATGCTCGACTTTATACTTGGCCACTTGGGTCAGCATATCGACAAATAAAACGTTTTGTTTGTCATAAAACTCCCCGATTCCATTGGCATTGATATAAGCCTGTAATTGAATGACATAGCAGTCTTGGCGTAACTCTAAGATATTGACCTGATTCCACTCTTGGTTGGTTAAATAATGCTCATTCAAATACTCATCTAGCTCTTTGACCATTTTGAAAACCACATCGATATCGGCCGTACGCTTGATATATAGCTGATGAAAAAAGCGGAACATATCACGCGAGGTAAAGTTTTCAATCTGCATAGATGAAAAGTCACCGTTTGGTACAGTAACCACTGTACGCGTCAACGTACGTACACGCGATGATCGAATCCCAATATCAATAACAGTGCCTTCATACGTCCCAAATTTACAATAGTCCCCTATTCGTACGGGCGAATCTGCTACAACGACCACACTACCAACTAGGTTTTCGATGGTCTTTTGTGCACCAAGTGCCAATGCCAAACCACCCACACCCAGTGCAGCAATACCTGTTGTCAAATCAAACCCTAAATTACCGAAGATGACGATCACAGCAAATATCAATAGTAATGCTTTGACGACTTTGCGCATTAAGCCCAAAATCGACACACGTTCAGTATAATTTTTCTTATAGCTTAAATTCACTGCTCGTGTGAATATGGCATCAATAACTCGCAGCAGCAACCAAGTCAGTGCAAGCCAAGAGGCAATCTGCGTAAAGCGATTGATAGGCTCACGCAGTGTGACGGACACACCAGCATATACCATCACTTCAGATAATATTAACGCCATAATGACCACAGCCATTGGCAATATCACTTTGTCAGGCAGCGGCAGCGGTACACCACGCACACGAGGATATGTGATTCGCAGTAGATGATATAACAACCACACAAAGATATAAGTGAGCAAAAAACTGCTGACAATCATGGTCAATGCTGCAACCAAATCCGCCATTTCATAACCAAAAAGCTTCTTACCCTCTAACGACCCCAAGGTATAACGAGACACCAAAGTCGGTTCGGTATTTTCTATGACTTCTGGGATAGAGCTAAGGGTCTCACTTGAAAACTGCCAGTACTGCTCACCTTCCTTAGATACCACTCTCTCTAGTACTAGTGAAACGCTTTTGTCACCAATGCTAATAACACCAACATTCTCTTGGCTTGGTGGCAACTGGTCCGTTAGATTACCCTCAGGAGTATTATTAATCTGTAAGTCGGGCTGAAAACGCCCGCCCGCATCTAAAGCTTGTTTGAATTGTCGTACAATTGTGGTTGGATTATCAGACTTTGATAGGTTGAGATAATTACTCGCCAGCAGATAATCGTTTTCACTCAGTGCACTAATGAACCCTTGGACCGCATGTCGTGGCGTATCGCGTCCAAAAGAATCCGGTAGCGGTGTATTCGTCGACGACTCTTCACTGCTGCTCCCACCAATAAGCGCACTAGGCTCAGCGGCAAAAGCTGTGCCAAGTGATAATAAACTCATTATCATCGCAAACAAAAACATCCTCATCGCTAAAGATGTTGTTCTGATCAGAGATGACAAAGACAACCCAGTATTGACAATCAAATTACGCTCAATAGACAAAACAAACCTCTTAGCTTGGTAGGCACTACAACTGAAATGAATAAAACGGTTTCCTATGATAGCAATTATTTATAACCGCCACGCTTTTGATTACGCATTTACATAACTGTGGATATGATTACTTTATAATTCGATTTTTCTCACCTGTATGACTAATAAAAACTATCTAAACAGTCGACAAAATAGGTGCCAAAACCGCCAGATAATACTCCCTATTGAAAGTTATTCAGCTTAGCGTGAATAAATATTAGATTAAAGTGGTTTATAAATGAAGCAGTTTTATAGATAATAGCGGCCTGTAAACCAATTATTACTTTTTGTAATTTTTGCCTTCTTGACTTTCACTTCTGTAACTTCTCTATTTTGATTAATTTGGAATTAAAAATGGTTTTATCACGTTCATCTTCACGTACCTATCTTCGCCTAAGTATTTTAAGCGCGCTTGGTTTATTTGCCGTCAATACCGCAATGGCGGCGACCCCTGAGGTAACCAACACTAATGATAGCGAGATACCACAAGTTGAGCTTGATAAAATCGTCGTGACAGCGACGCGTACGCCTACCAAAACCAGTAATGTGATTGCACAAACTCGAGTCATTGATAGCGAAGAATTGCAACGTTATCAAGGTCAGACTGTTTTGGAAGTGATTAAACGTCAGCCAGGCATTGCTTTTAAACAAAACGGTGGTCTTGGTGCTACTTCAAATTTTTACATGCGTGGCTACGACAGCAAACAAATCCTCGTATTGATTGATGGTATACGTTATAGCTCAGTCAGTGCTGGAGGCGCCGCGTTAAACTTGCTACCTGCTGATCAAATTGATCGAATTGAAGTTCTCTATGGTGCATCAGGTTCTAGCATCTATGGTGCGGATGCGATGGGCGGTGTGATTCAAGTATTCACTAAAGGCAGCAATATAGATCGAAGCAGTATGTCAGTTACCGCGGGTATCGGCTCAAACGATCATTATGTATACGGTGCAAGCGCACAACTTGCCAATACTAATGGTACTACATTAAGCCTTTCAGCCAGTCACAACGAAACAGATGGTATCAATGCGACCCGACCAGATACCAGTAATCAATATGACCCTTATAATAAAGACGATGATGGTTTTGAGAGCGACAGCGTAAGCCTAGCAGTCAATCAGCGTTTTGGTGACACGTTACTGACAGGTGCTAGCATCTTGTACAGTAAATCCACTACTAAATATGACGATGGTACTTTTGAAGACGCTCATGCTGATCAAGAAAATGGCGCAGCGCAAGCTTATGTAGACTGGCAATATATGCCTGATGCCTCTGTTAAGCTCCAATACGGTCACTCTATTGATAAAAGTGAATCTTATGCTCAATTTCCGAATGTATTCGATAGTACTCAAGACCAGATTAGCTTAGTTGGTAAAAACAAGCTGCTAGCTGGTGAAGGTATTTATGGTCTCGAATACCTTACTCAAGACTTAGATAGCACGGCTTACAGTATTGATGACCGTAATGTCAAAAGTGCCTTTGCTGGCTATGTTGTCGCCAATGACCGCTTTGATGCACAAGCCAACCTACGCTACGATGATGACTCACGTTATGGTGATGAAACCACCTATAATTTAGGCGGTGCGATGCATCTTAGTCCTAATTTCCGTGTTGGCGCAAGCTATGCTAAAGGCTTCCGCGCACCTTCCTTTAATGATTTAAGCCCTGTATATAGTGGTAACCCCGATCTAAAGCCTGAGACTAGCGACAACTATGAAGCTTTTGCTGAATACAACACGTTGTTACAGACTACACGCTTAACTGGTTATTATAATGATGTTGAAAATTTAATCAGTTATGTCGCAAGCCCTACGCCTAGTAACCCTTATGCAGGGGCTAGTCAAAACATTAATAAAGCTAAAATCAAAGGTGTCTCATTAACATCTGACTGGGAAATGAACGACTATCTATTCGGCGGCAGCTATGACTACCAGCAGGCAGAAGACAGTAGTGGCGGAAGTGATGATGGGAACTCTCTTCCCTATCGTCCTGAGCACCAGGGCTTGGTATATGTCGGATACCGTCTACCAAGTTTAGATATACGCGCTGAATATCAGTATGTGGGAGACTATTACAGCAGAATCACCAATACTGACGCTCAATTTGTGGACAGCTATGGATTGCTGAACATCAGTGGTAACTACAAACTTACTGATAACCTATCTATGACTGCACGTCTAAACAATATTACTAACGAAGATTATATAACAGATATTGGCTATAATACTGACGGCATCAACTACTTTACCTCGCTCACTTATAACTGGTTCTAATTTTGAACACTTAACAGTAAATAACCACTAACAATAAACAGGTCACCGATTGGTGGCCTTTTTTATGATAATCGAAATCACGTACCACATATGCCATTACCGCCTATCATTTACTTTATCCAATAGGTGACAAGCCAAGCCTCATCTATTACAATAACGACCTCCGAGAGGTGTTGCGCCATAATGATTGATGACAGTGTTTTTATTCAAGCACTTGCTATTTAACTCTTATGTTAGGCTCGGTTAACTGTTGGTTATCTATTTTAGGTCATCAACAGCGCAAATAACGGCACCTGCGTTTTTATTCTTTTTATCATAAATCAACCACTGATAGGAGCATATTATGGACGCAGTGTCTACTACACCATCTGCCCATACGATCGATCCCTCTTTCACTGACTATAAAGTCGCTGACATCAGCCTTGCTGATTACGGCCGCCGTGAAATCACGCTTGCCGAAGCTGAAATGCCTGCTCTAATGGGCTTGCGTCGTCGCTACGAAGCAGACCAGCCGCTTAAAGGCGCCAAAATCGCTGGCTGTATCCACATGACCATTCAGACGGCTGTACTTATCGAGACACTAGTCGCGCTTGGTGCTGAAGTACGCTGGACCTCATGTAACATCTTCTCAACTCAGGATCATGCTGCTGCGGCAATTGCTGCTGCTGGTATCCCTGTTTATGCTTGGAAAGGCGAAACAGAAGAAGAGTATGAATGGTGTCTACGCCAGCAAGTACATGTTGGCGGCGAAGCGTCAGGCCAGCTGTGGGATGCCAACTTAATCTTGGATGATGGCGGTGATTTGACTGCTTTGATTCACAACGATTATGCCGAGCTGCTTGACAATATCCATGGTATCTCAGAAGAAACCACCACTGGCGTCCATCGCTTGGTTGAAATGCTTGGTAAAGGTACGCTTAAAGTACCAGCTATCAACGTTAACGATGCAGTGACCAAATCTAAAAACGACAATAAATACGGCTGCCGTCATAGCTTAAACGATGCTATCAAACGCGCTACCGACATGTTCCTTGCGGGTCGCCGCGCCCTCGTTATCGGTTACGGTGATGTCGGTAAAGGCTCTACACAAAGCCTGCGTCAAGAAGGCATGATCGTACGTGTCTCAGAAGTCGATCCTATCTGCGCCATGCAGGCATGTATGGACGGTTTTGAAGTATTGTCACCATACATCAACGGCGACAACACTGGCGGCGCAGACAACATCAACAAACGCTTGCTTGAAGACACTGACATGATCGTCACCACGACTGGTAACTACCACGTTTGTGACCGTCATATGCTAGCAGCCCTTAAGCCTGGTGCTGTGGTATGTAACATCGGTCACTTTGACACCGAAATCGACACTCAGTTTATGCGTGACAACTGGCGCTGGGTTGAAATCAAGCCACAAGTACATCAAATCTTCCGCTCAGACGATGAAAATGATTATTTGATCTTGCTTGCTGAAGGTCGCCTAGTAAACCTAGGTAATGCTACTGGTCACCCATCACGCGTAATGGACGGCTCATTTGCCAACCAAGTATTGGCTCAAATGTATCTGTTCGAAGAGAAGTTTGCTGACCTGCCAGTTGATGAGCGCTTTGATAACTTATACGTCAAAGTATTGCCTAAGAAGTTAGACGAAGAAGTGGCCGCTGCGATGGTTGCAGGCTTTAACGGTACATTGACTAAGCTGACCCAAAAGCAAGCTGAATATCTGGGTGTGCCTGTCGAAGGTCCATTCAAACCTGACGCTTATAAATACTAAAAGGAGCCACACTGTGAGTAAGCCTGCTTTTTCCTTTGAGTTTTTTCCTGCAAAAACCGAGCAAGGTCATCAAAAGCTTCTTGGCACTTATGATGAGTTAAATAAGCTGTCACCGGCTTACTTTTCAGTGACCTATGGTGCTGGAGGTTCAACTCGTAGTCGCACCCTAGACATTGTACAAGCATTAAGCATACGCGGTGAGACTGATATTGCACCGCATATGTCGTGTATCGGTGATGACAAAGCAGAAATCGCTGAGTTACTTGAGCATTATAAGAGCTTAGGCATCAACCGCCTTGTGGCCCTGCGTGGTGATTTGCCATCGGGTCAGGTTGGTATGGGCGAGCTGCCGTTTGCATTGGACTTGGTAAAGTTCATTCGCGAGCATTCAGGCGATCATTTTCGGATTGAAGTGGCGGCTTATCCTGAAATGCATCCTCAAGCCCGCAGCTTCGAGTTCGATGTTGACAACTTAGTCAATAAGTTTCAAGCAGGCGCAAATGCAGCTATCACACAGTTTTTTTACAATGCGGATAGTTACCTGTATCTGCGTGACACGCTAGAAAAACGTGGTATCGATACCACCACCCAACCATTGGTAGCTGGCATTATGCCAATCACCAACTCTAGCAACCTGATACGCTTTGCTGATAGCTGTGGCGCTGACATTCCTCGCTATGTACGTAAGCAGTTATTTGACTATGGTGATGACAGTAAAGCCATCCGTGAGTTTGGTTTTGATGTGGTTTACCGTCTGTGCGAGCGCTTGATTAGCGAGGGCGTGCCAGCCATGCATTTTTATAGCATGAATAAAGTTGAGCCAAATAAACGCTTGGTTGAAGCCTTAGGGTTGACTGGGTAAACTTGCAATATATGCATACCTTAACGACTGGCGCTCTTAGGAGCGCCAGTTTTTTGTTGCCATTGTTATTTTTATTCATTGGTGACATAAAGAATAATAACTGTAGGATATCACCTACTACTTATAATACCTTTACCTTCTGTAATGATATTCTGCTAAGATATTTGAGCATACTATTATTTAAAATATAGGACTAAGTGACTGTGCGACGTTTTTTTTATGCCATTAGTGATGACATCAATACTGACAAAGCTACACCCTACTCTCGACTGGATACGTTGTCTATGGGTGCCAGTATTGAATTAACAGAGAGTATTGTTCATCACTGGTGCCGGGTTCTGAGAGCCAATGTTGGCGACCAAGGTATCTTATTTGATGGATTTGGTGGTGAATATCAGGTGCAATTGCAGACCATCAGTAAAAAACACGCTACTGCAACCTTACTTTCACATTTGGCGGATGATCGAAGCAGCACCGTCATGACTCAAATCGGTTTAGTCATGAGCCGCGGTGAAAGAATGGACTACGCCATCCAAAAATCAACTGAGCTTGGTGTCACTGCCATTCAGCTACTTAGTAGCCATCATGGCGAAGTTAATCTCAAGCCTGCACAAGTAGAAAAGAAGCTGGCGCATTGGCAACAAGTGGCGATCGCGGCTTGCGAGCAATGTGGACTCAATCGTCCACCCCTTATCATAGCGCCTTTGTCGATTGGAGATTGGCTGAGCAATCTATCTATCCATTCTTCGAATTTAACATCAGCTGTCAGTCCTATTGTCGCTGCACTCAGCCAAGACGCTCATTATCAAGTGCTACAACACTCAGCCGACTTGCGGATGCAGCTCAGTGTACCTGCCGCAGGGCAAGCTAATATGCCTGAGTCGTTACCCAAAATCTTGAAACAAAAAACGTCTTATATTCAGTTATTGATTGGTCCTGAGGGTGGACTCAGTCATGATGAATGTAAACAAGCCTTTGAAACAGGTTTTGAACCTTGGCAAATTGGTACAAGAGTTTTACGTACTGAGACTGCGCCAGTCGTGGCACTTGCAACGATGCACGCTTTAAGCTTTTAGCGTGTCAGCATCTCATTTACGTATGTCCATTTCTGATTCACCTTTGACGTTGTGAGTTCTGTTATGCCTGATTTCACGCCTATTCCTATTGCAGACAAACAGCAACTACTCGCCACATTGTGCGAGCAATTAGAGGATGCTGTGTTTATTTTAGATGCAGATTTGCGTTATCTGGCAGTCAATGCCAGTTACGAGATGATTATTGGTTATAGCGAGACGTTTATACTAGGGCGACCACTGGGTATTTATGCAGCAGAATTTTTGTCAGAAGAAGAAAGGGTTGTCTTAAAAGACATTATCCAGCAATTAGATATCAATGGTTTTTATGAAAATGACTTTTCTATGCCGAACCGTTACGGACAGGTCATTGAATGTCATATGACCTATCGTAAAATTTGTATAGAGCAAAGAGTGTATTATGCTTGCATGGTGCGCGATATGTCTGCCATCGTTAAAGACCGAAAACAAGTTGCACACTTGCTCAACTATGATCAGACAACTGGTTTACCAAACCGCAAAGTATTCTTAAGTCAAACCAGCGATCTGTTATTAGATAGTTATCAAGATGTGGTTATTGTCCGACTGAACATTGACCGCTATCGTAATCTTGCCAGCTTACTGGGCCCAGACGATATCAATACCTTGGTTAAAGATTTTGTTGGTCGCGTCAAAGATCTCAAGCTAGATAACTTACACTGTTTTTCTCACTTCGGTGGCGATGATTTTGCTTTATTATTTGAATGTAATGATGCCAATCTGATACGGCATCAGTTAGACAGCTTGATGCAAATGTGTGAGCGCCCTTTTTCGCTACGCCAGAATACTACGACTGATACCAATATCTATTGTCATATTTCTGTTGGCGTCAGCTATTTTCCTGAAAATGGCGATGATTTAAAAACCCTATTGGCCAAAGCCGAAAAAGCGCTACATTATGTCAAACAACAAGGTGGGGACGACATTTGCTGGTATGACATAACCATCAACGAGGCAACTGATGACAGTTTACGACTAGAAGCAGAGCTAAGAGCTGCTTTCAATGAAGGTCAGTTTATTCCTTATTACCAGCCAAAGTTTGAACTAAAAACTGGTATCATTACAGGTTTTGAAGCCCTTGTACGCTGGCAGCATCCAACACGTGGACTGTTAAAACCTGATCATTTTATCAATGCCATCATCAATAATCGGCTATCGTTTGAGCTGTTCTCACAGATGGCCATTCAAATTGCCAAACAGCTGGCTATCTGGCGACAAAAAGGCTTTTGCCAACACATTTGTGTCAACGCTGATGCCGCCGAATTTAGTCATCCTGATTTTTTTGATATGGTCAGTTGTCTGCTCAAAGAGTACAGCATCTCTTCTCATCAATTTCATATTGAAGTCACTGAATCCTCTTTGATTCAGCGCCACTCTAATATCAGACAAAAACTTGATTTACTCAAAGAGCTGGGCGTTTTTTTAGCGTTAGATGACTTTGGGACGGGCTATGCCTCTTTGAGCTATCTTCAAGAGTATCCATTCGATTTTATTAAAATTGATAAAAGCTTCATCTCTAACATCACGACTGATCATATCCAGCGTGCGATCGTAAAAGCCATTTTAGACTTGGCTGTTGCCCTTGACATGCAAGTAATTGCTGAAGGTATCGAGACCGAAGAGCAGCGTGATGTATTGTTAGACATGGGCTGTCAACAAGGGCAAGGTTATTGGTTTGGCAAACCCGTGACAGCAGACATAGCAACCGAAATGCTGGTAAAGCAATACGCTCCCTAACCCATTTATTTTATCTCCTTTATCATTTTTAATATTAATAATAATTTCAAATGGTTATACATTTATAAATGTATCCTTACCGCTGATTACCCAATCGATGCAAGATAGGTTCATGACTTATCAGTGTTATGACCAAACTTGTATAATCGCCTGTGAAAGCCTATCTTTTATGAAGAATTTGTTAGATTGAATCAAGTCATACGCCGACTCTGACAATTACCATTCTCTTCGATAAATATTTTAAGTAATTGATCACCGCATCACTCTGCGTTCCTGCCTACGGATCATTTAGGCTCGCTAGATTGAAGTGGATAACATCTGCGTACGAAATGCGTATGCAGTTATGTACCTACTATCTGGTATCGATTATATTCTAAAAGGACAGGAAGTTATGCAATACAAAGCACCCTTACGCGATATCCAATTCGTTATGCATGAACTGCTTGATAGTGAAAGCCATTACAAAACCTTGCCCGCGTTTCAAGAAGCCGATCGTGAATTGATGGATAGCTTGTTTGAGATGGCGGCAAGCTTCGCTGAAAACGAGCTGTCACCCTTGAACCAAAGCGGTGATGCTGAAGGTTGTCAATTTAACAATGGCGTCGTGACCACGCCAAAAGGCTTTAAAGAAGCATATCAGGCATTTTGTGAGCTTGGTTTCCCAGCTTTGTCTGCTGAAGAAGAATTTGGTGGTCAAAACATGCCATTTTCATTATCTACAGTCATCAATGAGATGGTGGGTACCGCTAACTGGTCATTTTCTATGTACCCTGGCCTATCGCATGGCGCTATTCAAACCATCGAGCACCATGGTACTGACGAGCAAAAACAAACGTATTTAGAAAAAATGGTCACTGGTGAATGGTCAGGCACCATGTGTTTGACTGAAGCCCATGCAGGTTCTGACTTAGGCATTATCCGTACCAAGGCTGAGCCTAAAGAAGATGGCACCTATAGCATCACCGGCCAAAAAATCTTTATTTCAGCAGGCGAGCATGATTTAACAGACAACATCATTCATATTGTGTTGGCTCGTCTACCTGGTGCGCCTGCTGGTACAAAAGGCATTTCACTGTTTATCGTACCCAAAGTTATGGTCAATGAAGACAATAGCTTAGGCGAAAACAATAGTGTGGTGTGTGGCTCTATTGAGCACAAAATGGGCATCAAAGCCTCTGCTACTTGTGTCATGAACTTCGATGGTGCAACAGGGTATTTGATTGGACCAGAAAACCGTGGGTTGCAATGTATGTTTACCTTTATGAACGTTGCTCGTATTGGTACAGCGGTTCAAGGTCTTACGGCTGCAGAGTATGCCTTCCAAGGCTCGCTGACTTATGCAAAAGATCGCTTAGCAATGCGCTCACTTTCAGGGGCAAAAGCGCCAGACAAAGTCGCAGATCCGATCATCGTTCACCCTGCCGTTCGCAACATGCTATTGACAGAAAAAGCCTTTGCAGAAGGTGGTCGCGCATTGGTTTATTACCTCTCACACTTTGCTGATACAGTGGCAAAAGGTGAAGGCGATGCGCTTAAGTTCGCTGACCAAATGTTGTCATTATTAACTCCTATTGCCAAAGCGTTCTTGACAGAAACTGGGCTGGAAGCGGCAAATCATGGCGTACAAGTGTACGGCGGGCATGGATTTATCAGTGAATGGGGTATGGAACAAAACGTTCGTGATACTCGTATTGCTTGTCTTTACGAAGGTACGACTGAAATCCAAGCACTGGATCTATTAGGCCGTAAAGTCTTAGGCTCACAAGGCAAGCTACTCGCAAATTTTGTAAAAATCATTCAAAAATTCTGTGAAGAAAACAAAGACAACGATGAGATGGGTCAATTCATTCGTCCACTTGCCAAGCATGTCAAAGAATGGGGCGATCTAACGTCACGTATTGGTATGCAAGCTACTGAAAACCCAGATGCTGTCGGCGGCGCTGCTGTTGATTATATGTACTTTAGCGGTTATGTGACTCTTGCTTATTTATGGGCACGTATGGCACTCGTTGCTCAAACGGCTATTGCAGATGGCACTGGCGAACAAGCATTTTATGATGCCAAGATTAAAACAGCGCAGTTCTATTTTGCTAAACTATTGCCACGCACCACAACACATGTACAGCGTATCAGCACGGGTGTTGAGCCATACATGAGTATGGATGTGGATCAATTTGCTTTTTAATGAAAGGTTAGAGACTTTTCATACTGTATTTTATCGGCAACATACTTCGGTGTGTTGCCGATTTATTTTAGGCATCTCTTTAAAACAGCCGTCCTTTTAGAAACGTTAACTCTATTGGTTATTCTTACCATTAAAAAAACAAAACAGCTCTAAAAATAGCGCTGGTTATCAAAATATATTTTATTACTACAATAGCCACTGCCAACTTTTGGTGCACGCATAATTCACGAAGAAATACACCCGCCCACATGCTTATTTGTTAAACTTTGATTGTCAATCGCTAAGACGACCTCAAAAAAACAGTTGATAATTAGCTCAGTTGATATTCTTAGTGACTCCAATTTTATTCATTTGAACCAAAGGAATGTTTATGGCTGTTTATAACGCCCCTCTGAATGACATGCGCTTTATGTTAAAGGACGTCTTTAAAGCGCCAGAATTTTGGCAGAATAACGAAAACTTAGCGCATGTCGACATGGAAACGGTCGATATGATTTTGGAAGAAATGGCAAAACTGTCGAAAAACATCCTATTACCTATCAACCGCACTGGTGACGAAGAAGGCGTAACGTTTGAAGGTAATGGCGTGGTCAAGACCCCTACTGGATTCAAAGAAGCCTATAAGCAATATGCAGAATCAGGCTGGGTTGGCTTAAGTGGTAATGCTGAATACGGTGGTCAAGGCTTTCCAAAAATGGTCACCATGTTGACCGAAGAGATGGTATTCACGGCCAACCAATCGTTTGCGCTTTATCCAAACTTAACAGTGGGAGCAACGCTTTGTCTCAATGCAGCGGCTTCTGAAGAGCAAAAACAAACCTATCTAGAAAAAATGTACAGTGGCGAATGGTCTGGCACCATGTGTTTGACAGAACCACATGCGGGTACGGATTTAGGTATTATCAAAACCAAAGCCGTCCCTAACGACGATGGTAGCTATGATATCTCTGGCACCAAAATCTTTATCACAGGCGGCGAGCATGATCTGACTGACAATATCATTCACTTGGTGTTGGCAAAAACGCCCAACGCGCCAGAAGGATCAAAAGGTATCTCGCTTTTTGTTGTGCCAAAATTCTTGGTCAATGATGATGGCAGCTTAGGCGCGCGCAACACATTAGCCGTTGGCTCTATCGAGCACAAAATGGGTATCAAAGCTTCTGCTACGTGTGTCATGAATTTCGACAGTGCTAAAGGTTGGATGGTTGGTGAAGAAAACACAGGTCTGTCATCAATGTTCATCATGATGAACTATGAGCGTGTCACTATGGGCTTGCAAGGTCTTGGTGGTTCAGAGCTTGCTTATCAAAATGCCGCTCTATATGCTAATGACCGTGGTCAAGGCCGCAGCGATACGCAATTACAAAGCCCAGAAAAACCAGCCGATGCCATTATCCATCATGCAGATGTCCGTCGCATGCTATTGAACGCCAAAGCCAATACCGAAGCATCACGTTGTTTTGCGATGTATGTGGCAAAAAGCCTTGATGAAGAAAAATTTAGTACTGACCCTGAAGCTGCTCAAGCTGCTGCTGCGCGCGTTGCCCTTCTTACCCCAGTGGCTAAAGCATTCTTGACTGACAAAGCGCTAGAAGCCACCGTTGATTGTCAGCAAGTCTTTGGCGGTCATGGCTATATACGTGAATGGGGTATGGAGCAGATCGTTCGTGATACTCGTATTGCCCAGATTTATGAAGGCACCAATGGTATTCAAGCACTTGATCTATTGGGCCGTAAAGTGGCAAAAAATAACGGCAAATATGTCATGCATTTCTTAGGTGAAATTCGTGATTTTGTGAACAATATGCAAGCCAATCATGGTATCAAACAAGCCACGCTTGAGGCTGCTGATACGATAGAAACCTTAACCAATACAGTCCTAAGCAATATTGCTGAACGTAAAAACGAGATCAATGGCTGTGCCGTTGATTACATGCATGCCTTTGGTTACCTCGCTTACTCATACATGTTTGCGTTAATGGTCGAAGCTGCAAATGGCAAAGAAGGTGATTTTTATACCAATAAAGCCAAACTCGCTGATTACTTCGTTGGCCGTATTTTGCCACGTATCGATGCGCATGCAAAAATGGTGCAAGCTGGTAGTGATCCAATGATGAATTTCGATCTTGGTTATTTCGATGTTCCTGCCAGTTAAGTAGTTATTCTCATCGATTTATAGTACCCTAATCAAAAGGACAGTGACGCTACTGTCCTTTTTTTTGTCGGAATGATTTTTAGATGTATTACGAAAAAATAACTGCTAACAAAATAATTAACCATCGATGCATGGTTACGATTAAAATAACGCAAGCAAAAGTGTCGCGTAGATTACATAGCTCAGTTTAAATGTAAATATTACCGAGTTTTTAGCAATGTTTGCCATTACTACGCATCACATAGTGGTCAACACTTCATTATAAAAACTACTGAAATAATCATAATAAAGGATGCGACGTGTCAGAATTAAAACGCATTTTACAGCAGATTACAGCCCTGAGTGATGTGCCCGATCCTGCGGTACTCAAACGCTTAATAGATGAGCTGCGGGTAAGCGAAAAAGAAACCGCACTGGCCAATGAAAAAATTCAGTCTTTGATTGATATTCTTCGTCAACATCCAGAATATGGCGATGGCTTATCAAGTTTTGTTTTAAAATTAATCATTCAATACCGTCAGATCTCGCTCTATACCGATACTGGCATCATGTCAGATCAAGGATTTTTTAATAGCTTACGCCGTTTAATCGGTCATCGATTTTTACCGCTATTACCTCAAGATGATTCCGTGGTCGAATTGGCCGGTTACTTATTCAATAAGCGATCTGATGAGAG
This sequence comes from Psychrobacter sp. JB385, assembly GCF_900163785.1. Classification (GTDB taxonomy): domain Bacteria; phylum Pseudomonadota; class Gammaproteobacteria; order Pseudomonadales; family Moraxellaceae; genus Psychrobacter. The sequence continues at coordinate 215,401 of NZ_FUKN01000010.1, read as the reverse complement.
ATGGCTTGCCAATGTCGAAAAAGAAAAGTGGGATGAGCTGGTTTCATTAATCAGAGTAGAACAAAAGCACTTAGACTTGGTTGCCACAGCAAAAAACAGTATCTTGAATGCGATTATTATTTTATCTTATCGAATCAGTGGTATCGGTCTACATCCTGATTTGATGGAATCTTATCCGCAGATATTGAACTATTCGGCATCTTTTGTGGCTCAAAACCAAGAAGCGGTACTGTTTGTCAATCAATATAGACAAGCGCATGAGTTAGATAGCTTGACGGATATTACGCCTGAACAGGCAGTCGATCCTGCGCCTTTATTGGTGATGATTGAGCAGTGTGAAGACATTGTGGCCACTGTCCGAAAACGTATTTATAAGACAGGTATCTCCATTCGCCTGACTAATATGATGCTGCGCTTGGATCAAAGCTTACAACGCATGCGTATCTTGACAGCGCTACTAACCGAAAGTCATCAGAATCGTGATCGTGCAGTGATTGAACTGATTCAAACTCTGATTACAACTTCCAATCGCCGCTACAGTATTGGCTATTTGATCGATAACAACACCAAACTGCTCTCACGTAAAGTCACTGAAAATGCCAGCCGTGTTGGTGAGCACTATATCAGCACCGATAGAGCTGGCTATCGCCAAATGTTTAAAAAAGCCTCTATCGGCGGGTTTGTCATTGCGTTCATGGCGACCTTAAAAATACTGGCATATCAATTGGCGCTTGCCCCTATGGGTCGTGCTTTCATCAACAGTATGATTTATGGATTGGGTTTCGTATTTATCCATGTTATTCGAGGGACGGTGGCAACCAAACAGCCAGCGATGACAGCAGCAGCCATTGCGTCTACCATATCTGAAAGTTCTGGCAAAAAGTCTCATCAATTGACCAAATTGTCAGAGTTGATCGTCGATATCTTGCGTACTCAGTTTATTGCGATCATGGGTAACGTTATGCTTGCGATACCCGTCGCACTCATTATCTCTTTTGCGTGGTTGCAATATACAGGCGCACCGATGATTGACTCTGAAAAAGCAGGGCACCTGCTTCATGACCTTGATCCGTTTCATTCACTAGCCCTTCCTCATGCGGCTATTGCAGGTGTCTATTTGTTTTTGGCGGGTTTGATAGCAGGTTATTATGATAACTTAGCGGTTTATAACCATGTGGGGGCGCGTATTCAGCGCCACAGATTACTCAAAGCCATACTGCCCGAGTCATGGCTTAAACGCTTAGGGGGCTTTGTAGAAGCCAATTTAGGCGCCATTATGGGCAATTTCCTATTTGGGGTATTTTTAGGTAGTACCGCTACTATTGGCTTTATATTTGGCTTACCAATTGACATTCGTCACATTGCCTTCGCTTCAGCAAACTTAGCCCATGGCCTATTCAACCTTTCTGCCGATCAAATAAGCTGGAATGTAATTTTACTGTCGATACTTGGCGTAGCGCTTATTGGTATGGTCAACCTCATTGTCAGTTTCTCGCTGGCATTATTTGTTGCGCTGCGTTCTAAAGAGGTTCGCTTCTTCGAATGGGGTCGTCTCACAAAGCTGATTTTTGGTCACATTATCAGTCATCCTTCTGACTTTTTTTGGCCGCGTGACAAACCAATGAAATACGCCCGTATTGACAGCCAAGGTCATATGATATTTGACGATAGTTCTGCCGTACAAAAAGGTAGCAAGGCAATACCCAGCAACTATGTGGTGCGAAGATTGTCTGATGTCAGAGTATTACCTGAATCTCAGCAAGCAAGCCAAGAAAACTCACAAACGAATACCGACATATACTATGACAGCCAACCTCAAGGTGAACATATAAAGCCGCACACATCGCCCAAAAAAGTCGTCGATTTAGATGATGGCTTGGTAGATGAAGAATTGAACAGCTCACCTTATACGGATGATATTCAGTATGACCAAGCAACCAAAACGCTAAACACTGCCAATAGCGATAATCCTGAATTGGCTGGCAATGAAGTAGAGCCGACTGGCCTTGACAGTAAGACGACAGGCGATGCCAAAACGCCATTGCCAAAACCTAAAAAACCACCAAAGTTGCCCAATTAAAGAGATAACTTTGGTGGTTTGTATAGAATAATGGTTAGCGCTCAAAAAGCGCTAACCATTAATTTTGAATGACCCATTATGGTTTTTCGCACTGCGCACTTGAGGTTATGACTTCTTCATCACCCAATCTGTAAGCCAATAGGTAATTGCCCCAGACGCAGCCACCGTCAAGGGCTCGAGCATAAGGCAAATCAATTTCCCCTTGCAACGCTGCCCAATGACCAAACAGTATCTTACGCGAGCGCGGCACCTGCCATTCAAACCAGGGCAAAAAATCTTCTGGCATGGCTTCACTTAAAGTTCCTGAAAATCCAAACTCAAGCGTCCCGTCCTGTTTACACAAGCGCATGCGTGTACAATAATTGGCAATGGCGCGCATTCTGGCAAAGCCTGCAATATCTGAATGCCAGTCATCTGCTTTTTTGCTATATAAGTTCGGTAATAATTCATCAAGCTGCTCTAAACTACCTTGCAGCTGTGATTCTAACTCTTTTGCATAGGCTGCTGCCGCCTCGATACTCCAATGCGGTGGGATACCCGCATGCACCAATACCGTTTGCTCGTCTGGATAAGCCAATAATGGCTGATGTCTTAACCATTCGAGTAATTCATCACAGTCAGCGGCGGCAAAAATCGGTGCTGTTTTGTCTTTTTTCTTGAGTTTGGTTGCGCCACGCCACACCGCAATCAAGTTGAGATCATGATTGCCAAGTACTGTTGCAGCCGCACCTTGCTCACATAGCGCCTTAACATCGCGCAAGGTGTTCAACGAGTCCTCGCCTCTTGCGACCAAATCACCAGCAAACCACAGCTTATCTTGACTGGGATCAAAATCCAGCGTTTCAAGTAATTGACAGTAGGCAGCATAGCAACCTTGTAAGTCACCAATGACATATTGATGTCGAAAACTCATACGACCTCACAGGTTTGAAAATAATAAAAAACGAGCGTCAAAATTAAGACAAGCTCGCTCTCTTCATCAATGATTGTTTACGCTTCTATTTGTTTTGCGCGATTGCTTAGCGTCACAAAGTCCTTAACACTTAAGGTCTCAGGACGGGCTTGTGGATTGATATCGCAGGCAGCAAAGTCTTCTTCGCTCAGCGTCGGCAATAGGGTCGAATTCTTAAAAATCGCGCGCAGCGTTTTGCGGCGATGATTGAATGTTTCGCGCACCACAATGGCAAAATAATCCTCATCTTCTGCCACGACTGGCTTATCGATATGCGGCGTCAACCGAAAAACAGCACTGGTGACTTTTGGTGGCGGATTAAATGCGCCACGTGGTACAGTCAGCAGATAATCGGTATCACAATGATACTGCATAATGACAGACAAGCGGCCATAGGTTTTGCTGCCAACGTCAGCTGTAATACGCTCAACCACTTCTTTTTGCAGCATAAAATGCATGTCTTGAATCACATCAGCGAAGCTTAGCAAATGAAACAAGATCGGCGTAGAAATATTGTAAGGCAGATTACCTACCACACGAAGCTTACCGCGCTCTTCACTATATAACTCACGGTAATCAACATGCATCGCATTGTCTTTGATAATGGTGAAGTTTGGATGGCTATTGGCACCAATCCGAATACGCAAACTGTCTGCCAAATCTCGATCTAGTTCTACCACTGTCATGCCATCCACTTCTGCCAACAGTGGCTCAGTCAGCGCACCCATACCTGGTCCGATTTCGATCAAATTATCATCACGTTCCAGACGAATACTATCGACAATTTGACGAATGACACTGGTATCATGCAAGAAGTTTTGACCAAAGCGTTTACGCGGTTGGTGTTTGGCAGTTTTTAAGCTGTTAGAAATGGTTTGAGCATCAAACGTAGAGTTGGACATAAGAGAGTCTTAATGTATAGAGGATAAATGGGCAATAGCGCTATAGCAACGACGTGCTTTTTCTATAATGATGAATTATACCACAGCTCATAATTAGGGCATATTTTCGAGACGTTATTATTGATAGAGCATTCATAACTTAGCGCAATCAGCATCATAATTTTCCACCCTTAGAATCATTTACCATAATGTACCTTTATGAGAATAAAGAGTAACTTCCAAGCCTAGATTTGGATCTTCGACAGCAGGCTACTGATATCAATACCCTTCGTAAGTTATGGAATTACGATGTACTTATAATTTACATTAGTCAAGACTTTCGAAGGTAAATCCAGTTACCTTAAAATATTATCGCCATATAAAAAACTATCTTCATATAGAGGTATATTTAATAACTAAATAATAGGAAGTTGATTCTCAATTTTCTTCAATAATAAATTGATGATAAGTAGTTCTTCCTTACTCATATCACTCATCAAGTCATTCTGCAGTTGCACATGTGATGCGACAGCTCTATCAATCAACTCAAGACCCTTCGGAGTCAGTTTAACTAATAAACTTCGCTTGTCCTCTGGGTTATCAATGCGCTCAATGAGTTCCTTCTTTTCTAAATGTTGTAAGCGATTGGTCATCGTTCCAGAACTAACCATCATGCTATCAAATAAAACGGTTGGGCTCATTAAATATGGGGCTCCTGTGCGTCGTAATGTCGCCAACACATCAAACTCCCAACGTGATATTTGATAGTTTATCTTATAGTTAACAGATAGCCTTCGCATTAATATCACTTCTAACCGCTTTATACGCCCCATAGTCTCCATGGCTAATAAACTATCAGTAGCAAACCCTTGGTTTTGCCACTGACTAATAATCTTCTGTACTGCATCCTCTTGTACACACCCTTCATTTTGCATTGATTTATTCCTCATTACGATCAAAATTTTTATGATTTTGGAGATATTAAAATGTTTATTTCTACTGAGATATTACTTATAAGCAGGAATAGTAGCAATATTTTTATCTTGACATCAAGACATTAAATGATATTCTGACACCAAGTTCATTTCGGCCATTAGGATATTGTATGACTAAATTTATAGAGCGAGATAGACCTCCCCGTAGGAGTGTATGGTTAACTCCTTTAATTTGTCTTCTGGTTGGAGGCGCATTACTTGGTATCTCTACCAATGTGGCAAAATATGCGGGTGAAATTGGTTTATCTCCACTTGCCTTTTTATTTTGGTCAATTGCTGGTGCTGCCACCATCTTATTAATTATTGCATTACTGCGTCATGAACTTCCACCTCTCAATAAGCGCAGCTTTGAGTATTACTTTATCTCTGCTTTGGTCAGCGTTGCAGGCTCCAACTTATTTTTATTCTCCGCTATTCCTCATGTCGGTGCTGGTTTTGTCGCTCTAATTATTTCTTTACCACCGCTTCTCACTTATCTTGGGGCACTAGCATTAGGAATAGAGCGATTTCAGACTGTTCGAGCGCTTGGGGTAGCAGCTGCACTTGCCGGTGCAGGTATACTAGCTGCCCGTAAATTTTCTGCACCAGATGCCAGTGTGTTTTGGATTTTAATAGCACTCTGCGGTCCTGTTTTGCTTGCCATTGGCAATATCTATCGTACATTGCGTTGGCCGAAAGGAGCGTCTCCCAATGCGCTTGCTCCAGGAATGCTCATTGCGGCTGTACTCTTACTTAGCGTAACAAGCCTCTTACCTGACTTCTCACTTACTCTTCCACTAGAAGATTTTCTGCCATTTGGTTTAATTACTTTACAGGCCTTCATATTCGCCGGTCAGTTTCAATTATTGTTTCTACTTCAAAAAACGGGTGGTCCGGTTCTACTAAGCTTATTAGGATCTATTGGCGCCATTGTAGGTGTTCCTGTCGCTATTTTTTTACAAGGTGAGTCTCCACCGGATGGACTTATTCTAGGTGCATCTTTGATTGCACTTGGCGTTGCGCTTGTTACATGGGGTGGTATGAAAATGATGGCACGATTAGAACAAAAATTTGAAGTGAGTAATGAAGCCTGAACTTAGGAAGTTTTATCTTTCTTTTAAAATAGTGATCATGCATCGACTCATAACTAAAAAGACATATAACCAAGAGAGTGAGGTAGGAAATGAGTAGGTTTAGTTATAACCAGTGGATACTAGCCGCCATAACAATATTTGTAGGTCTTAATCTTAGGCCTATTATGGCCTCGATATCTCCAATCGTACCCGTTTTAACAGACTCTATAAAAATTAATAATCAAACTGCTGGATTACTGACCACTTTCCCAGTTGCAATGATGGGCTGCTTTGCACTTTTAGGTCCCAGAATTCAATCTAGAGTAAGCGAGTATGTATATAGGTATATTAGTTGGATTGTTGGCGATAGCACTTTCTTGTGGCTACCGATTTTTTGCTGACTCTACATTACTTCTACTTCTGACTTCTCTCATCGGAGGCATTGGTATAGCAATCATCCAAACTCTAATGCCCGCCTATTTAAAAAGAATTTCGCCAGACAATGCTAGCGTTTTTATGGGATTGTTTACAACAGGTATTATGGCTGGTGCTGCAATCTCAGCTGCTATAACCTCTCCTTTAGAAGGAGCATTTGGATGGAATATCGCTTTATCGATTATGGCTATCCCTGTCATATTAGCAATTATACTGTTTTCCTCTGGTATGCCACATATTAAGAGCAGTAGAAACGGTTATTTATCTCTACCTATAAAATCTAAAAATGCATGGCTGTTAATGCTTTTCTTTGGCATAGGGACAGGTGCATACACATTAGTTTTAGCTTGGTTACCACTAAATTATACCCAGCTTGGGTGGAGTAGAAATGCTTCTGGCGCTTTACTAAGTATTTTAACGGTTGCAGAAGTCATTTCTGGCACCTTAATTTCTATATTTATCAAAAAACTCACCGATCGCCGAAAGCCATTATTTGTCACCCTATCGCTCATATTAGTTGGTTTAATATTGCTTATCTATATCCCTTCAAAGCTTGCATTTTTAACCGTTATAATTTTAGGGTTAGGGATTGGTGCTTTATTTCCTTTATCTTTAATCACAGCACTTGATTACGCTTCTAATGCTAAGCAGGCAGTGACTCTATTGGCTTTTGTGCAAGGTGGTGGATATTTGATTGCTTCAGCATTCCCGTTCATGGCAGGTATTTTGATTGATGCTTCAAGTGATTTAACAGGAGCATGGGTTGGAATGATTGTTGGGATTTTGCTGTTATTTGCGATGTGTAAGAAATTCTCTCCACGAAATTTTATGGTTAGGTATTAGTATATTTATAAGAAACCAATGAGGTGCTTCCATCGGTTCGGTACCCTAGTGAGGACTCGAATATCAAGATGTAGGCTAATGGTATCAAGGTTTTGAATTATAGTGATAACTGTAGTGTACTTCACAGTGTACTTGTTGGGCGATGCAAGGTTACTTGAGTAAGATGGTATCTAGACCAGAATAGTTATTATATTAAGTTGTAATTATAAACTCTCACTTCTTCTATGATGGCGTCAGGATCTTCTTCAAGCTCTAAGCCCCCAGCTACGAAATATATCCCTTCAATGAAATGTCCTTTCTCATCCGCTAGATAATGCACATCTTCCGTATCATCCAAAACTAACGCATGATCTATATCTCCGATACGACTGCCAATTTTGATACCACCATCAAAGATTTCACCTTGATAACCTTCACCAGCTTGAATGAAGATAAGCGTACCTTGTTCAGAAAAACTAAGCTCTAGTGTAGGGTATTTAAAGAATATTGCGTATCCATTACCGTACGATGAACCCCATTTATATAGTAAAACACCTTCATTATTGTTTACTAAATCAACATTCCAAGAAACCTTGTTCCCATCTACACTCTGATCGACATAATGCAAAAAGCTTTGCAATTTTTCACCTAGTGTGAACCCTGCTAAGGATTTACCAATCTCTGCTTTAGCATGTATATCCAAATGAGCCATTTATTGAATTAACCTTATATTGACTAATACGCTTTGCAAGCATGAAAATAGTATGAAATCGTGATCGATGCGCTATACAGGCATAGAACTATATGCTTGCAGCCTAGGTTGAGTCATTGTTCTAGGTAGTTCTTCTAACTTCTTTCGTTAAGCTCTGAATTAAGCACACTAATAATTAATTGCCTCAGCCAATTATGCGCTGCATCGCCCTCACGGCGTTGATGCCATAGCAATTTAAAATCGAATGATTCAATTGGAAAAGGCGGTTCGAATATTTGAACCTGTGAGTTGCTATCAGTTAGATCAAAGCTACGCCTCGCCGCTGTCAAAATCAGGTCAGTACCAGCTACTAATTGATTAGCAATTCCCCAATGTGGCAAAGTCATTACAACATGACGACTTAATCCTGCGCCACTAAGTGCACGTTCAATCTCATTATTGGCACCTGATTGCATCGCAACGAGGATATGCGGTCGAGCCAACCAACTATTCTGGTCAAGATTACTACTCTCTGGCAAAGTGTTTTTGTCTGCTAAACAAGCAAAAGACTCAACAAATAAGGTGTGCGTACGAAGCGCTTCTGGCACTTCATCTGGAAACACACCCAAAGCCATGTCAGTTTCACCATCGAACACATCCGCCATCATCGCTTTGCGGCTTCCTTGAGTCACTTCAAGCTCAATACTAGGTGCAAGCACTCTTAAGGATTTCACCAAATCAGGCAGCAATACACGCGCGCCATAGTCAGACATGGCCAGACGAAATACTCGCTTCGCACTAAGAGGATTGAATTCTGGTGTCTCAATCAGTGCACCGAGCTGCTCTAAAACATCCGTTAAGGGCAGAATCAACTCACTCGCTCGCGAAGTCAATTCCAATTTTCCCGAACGTCGCACCAATAGAGGATCATCAAATATGGTACGTAAATGGGCCAGCGCGTGGCTAACTGCTGGCTGACTTTTATGTAATCGGAGAGCGGCTCGCGACACGTGCTTTTCCATTAACAAGGCATGCAACGTCACGAGCAAATTCAGGTCTATACGTCTTAAGTTATTCATATGACGAATAGTGAAGTAAAAAAACAAGAATTTCAATTCAAATTTTTAATATGAAATAATTATTCCAGAAAATTAAATAAATCTGGAGCAAACTTATGAATCTCTCACTGACTGGTATCTCTTTTGCCATTATAGCCTTAGTTGCTGGCGCTTTAGTCCCTCTTCAAGCGGCGAGTAATGCTGAGCTAGGCCGTGCTCTTGGACATCCTCTTTGGGCCACAGTAGTGTCGCTATTAGTGAGCGTAGTTATAGCAATACCTGTCATTCTCGCTATGCGTGTCCCTGCGCCAATATTGGATCAAATTGGACAATTACCAATATGGGTGTGGTTTGGTGGAATTGCTGGCGTCATCTATATTACCTCTGCATTGATTTTAGTCCCTCGTTTAGGCGCAACTCGCTTTATCGTGTGCGTGATAGCAGGGCAAATGCTTATTTCATTAATATTAGACCAATACGGTCTTATGAATTTACCGATGAAAGAAATAAATGCTGGGCGTTTAGTAGGTGTGACTTTTGTTCTACTAGGCATGATTATGGTGCTGTGGCTTACTCCTTCATCTCCCAATTCAAGCAATGTTAAAGCTAGCATCACTGACGATTTAAATACTATAGAAAGTGCGCCGACAAGCAGCGCTAAGTCTATTTATCATTTTGAAAGTTAGTGATGCCTAGCTCAATGCATAAACAATGGGATTAAGTGCTTAAATGCCTTTTGGTGATTTTGTTGAGCTTATAAAAACTCTCATTTGAGCATACCCCAAGGGAACCAGTTATTTCGCCCCTCAAACCTATTAATAGATTACTTAAAACAGGCCAATATAATAGAACCACTCATATTAGGTCATGCTTGATAATTTATAAATCGACATTACTGATGCTAGACTTATTCAATACTGCGGAATAAATCTCATCAAGGCAGCGACTTATGCAAGAGGTTTATTGATAAGTGATCTATCAGCCATCTCATTAGCCATATTCAGTGCTTGATATAAGCTGGTGGCACTTGCACCGCCCTGTCCTGCGAGATCAAGCGCTGTCCCATGATCGACCGAGGTACGAATATAAGGCAAGCCCAAGGTTAGATTGACTGTATCGCCGAAACCATGTGACTTGAGTACAGGCAATCCTTGATCGTGATACATAGCAATCACCGCATCACAGTTTGCCAAGTGCCTAGACGTAAACAAGGTATCAGCTGGCATGGCTTCTGAAATATCCACGCCAGCCTTGATAAACTCACGTAGGACAGGATTGATAATGTCAATCTCCTCTGTCCCCAAATGACCGCCCTCGCCTGCATGCGGATTAAGACCGCACACCAAAATACGAGGCTGCGTGAGTCCGAATTTCTCTTTCATATCATCGATGACAATTTGCACCGTTTGTCGTACGTTGTCCATAGTGATAGCAGAAGCAACGTCTTTGAGCGGTAAATGGGTGGTCACAAGCGCGACTTTCATAGCTTGATTGGCCAGCATCATCACGACTTTTTCACAGCCGCTTTGCTGCATAAAAAACTCAGTATGACCGCTAAACATCGTGCCATCTGGTAGCTTGATACCTGCATCTATGAGCGCTGATTTTTGTAATGGCCCTGTGACAATTGCCGCGACGGTTTGGTTTGTCGCAAGTTTATGGGCAATTGCTAACTGCTGTGCCACCATCGCTGAATTATCAATATTGATTTGCCCAGCAGTGACTGGTGCAGCACAAGGTACATTTAATAAGACAAAAGCACTATCATTATCAGTACTTCGTTGCGATATTTGCTGTGTTATAGCGTCTTCTTTTACACCATCTATATCAAAGGTTTGCCAAGTAGGACAATTTTTGAGCACGCCAGCGGCGACAAGCTCATCTGCACGCTTTTTCATGGCATTAGCATCAGCACTGACCCATATTGGACGCAAAAAATCTTGCAACTTATTTTCTGCTGCGAGCAGCAACACAACGTCCATACCAATGCCAGCTGGTTCACCTGTCGTAATTAATAACGGTTTCTTTTCTTTATTCATGGTAACTACCTAATTTTAAATTATTGATTTTATTATGTTTATAAATAAAATATTTGGTTTTTATATCTAGACACTCTCTGTTATTTTCTCTTTGACGAACAACAATCACTTTAGATTTAGTTAGCGATGAAGCCTAAAAAATCACATTATGTGTTAAACTTTCGCTTCTGATTGTAGCATTTACCTGATGATGCTGAGACGCCATTTTGATACTTCTCTTTTAGAAACCAGACTTATGGGGTGGGCGCTACTATCGATTCTCTTTTAGTCACAAATATTTTTTATACCGACTTTTAAACACTCTTTTGACACATTGGGCACTCATGGCAGACACCGAAAAAACCGACGAACTACTCAATCAGACACCGCCTCACAATATCGACATTGAAAAGGCGTTGCTGGCGTCTTTGATGAGTATTGAAGAGGCGTATGACAAGATTGCAGACATCGTTACCAAAGATGACTTCTATGCAGGACGACATCAGTATATTTTTGATGCCATTGCCCATCTTGCAGCCGTCAATGAGCCTTATGATACGGTCATGGTACATGACTGGTTAGAAGCGCAAAAGCTGTTAAAAAGTGCGGGCGGCGACAGTTATTTGGCAGATATTTTGAGTCAAAGTCCTGCGACATTGTTTAACTTGACCGCTTACGCACAGCGCGTACGTGAGCTATCCACCCTACGCCAGCTCATTACCACTGGCAACGAGATGCTGACGCTGGCTTATAACCCAAAAGACCAAACCGTCAGCGATATTTTAGACAGTGTTGAGGGTAAGATATTTAGCATTAATGAGCAGCACAACAAACGTGCTGAACAGCGTGGTCCTGTGGGAATTACCTCTGTATTGACCAACGTCATTGATAAAATACAAGAGCTAAAATCGAACCCTGATGGCATGATTGGTTTGCAAACGCCATTTGTTGAATTGAACAACAAAACCCAAGGTCTACAAGCAGGCGATTTGATCATTGTGGCAGCCCGTCCTTCTATGGGTAAAACCACTTTTGCCATGAACTTGGCAGAAGGGGTTTTATTCAATGAAGATTTGCCGGTTGTGGTATTTTCGATGGAGATGCCTGCTGAGTCTATTGTCATGCGTTTGCTGTCCTCATGGGGCGCGATTAACCAGACGCATCTGCGCTCTGGGCAAATGAACGAGGATGAATGGGCAAAAATGATGAATGCCATTCAGCACCTGCAATCAAAGCATTTATATATTGATGACAGTACGGCGCTGCCACCATCTGAGATGCGATCTCGCTGCCGCCGTATTGCCAAAAACCATGACGGACGTTTGGGCGCTATCGTCGTCGATTATCTACAGTTGATGAAAGTACCAAGCTTAGATGGCAACCGTGTGGGCGAAATCTCTGAAATTTCTCGTAGTTTAAAAGCGCTGGCACGTGAGCTTGAGTGCCCAGTCATTGCCTTGTCGCAGCTTAACCGTAGTCTAGAAAATCGTCCCAACAAACGCCCTATCATGTCGGATCTGCGTGAATCTGGTGCGATTGAGCAGGATGCCGATTTGATTATGTTTATCTATCGCGATGAGGTTTATAATGAGAATTCTGACCATAAAGGTGTGGCAGAAATCATCATTGGTAAGCAGCGTAATGGCCCGATTGGTACTGTCCGTTTGGGTTTTGAGGGGCAATATACCCGCTTTATCAACCTGACGCCAGAGTATTATCAAGGGGTTAGTTTTGAGAACGATGAATAAATAACCTTATACAGTTTGAGCTTAAAGATAAGCCAACAAGTAAATTTTGATAAAATAGCCAGTAATGCATCAGCGTGATTGATGTATTGCTGGCTTTATACCTTCGTACTACCATTCCATAGCTCTGCTAATTTTGACATTTTGCTAATAAAGAAGGCGATTATGCGTACCATTACCATCAAACCAAAAGCCATTACTCACAACCTCAATCAGGTCAAAAAATTGGCACCACAATCCAAAGTCCTTGCGATGGTCAAATCCAATGCTTATGGTCATGGAGTAGCAGCAGTACTACCAGCGTTAACGCAAGCAGATGGTATTGGCGTCGCTACCTTTGCAGAGGCATTAGAAGCCAGACAATTGGGCTGGAACAAAACCATTGGTTTGGTAGAAGGGGCATTTACGGCTGATGAGTGGCAGCAAGCAATTGAACAAGATGTGAGCTGCGTGATTCATCATCTACCACAATTAGAGTGGGCACTAGACAACGTGCCACCAGCTGACAGTGCAACCCATGTGGTGTGGCTAAAATACAATACGGGTATGAACCGCTTAGGTTTCAATGCCGAAGGGGTTATGGCAGCAGCTAAGCGCCTACACGAAGCAGGATACAAGCTGATTTTGACCACGCACTTTGCCAATGCTGATAACCACGACCATCCACTAAATGCATTACAAATACAGCGTTTTACCGACGCCCTAACTGCCTTACGAGAGGTCGTTAGCGCTGATATTAAGGGATCATTGTGCAATTCAGCTGGCACGGTTAATTTTTCAGAATATCACTACGATTGGGTACGCCCCGGTATTATTTTATATGGCAGCTCGCCTGTTATTGATAAAACTGCACAAGACCTTGACTTACAACCCGCTATGGACTTTAGCGCACAGATTATCGCGCTGCAAACGGTTAAGGCAAATGACGCAATCGGTTATGGTAGTCGCTGGGTAGCACAGCAAGACACAAAAACAGCCCTAGTCAGTGTGGGTTACGGAGATGGTTATCCGCGTGTTGTCAGTGATGATGCTTACGTGTCTGTTATTGATAGTACGACTAACCAACGCTACCCGTGTGCTGTGATTGGACGTGTGGCAATGGACATGATTGTCATTGATATCAGCACCGTGCCAGATGACATGGCGCTGTTAAACAGTCAAGTAATGCTGTGGGGAGATACGCCACGCATTGACGAGGTAGCCGTACATGCTGATACCATTAGCTATGAATTACTGTGCCGTGTGACCATGCGACCAAAACGCTTACTGGCGTAACTGGCGTTAGAGAATGACGAATGAATGGTCTATTTAAGCGACTTATCATTCAGCGTAAATTGGACATTTACATTGGAAGTAATTGCGCTATACTAAAAGTTTGTTGTCACCCCAGTATGCACACTAATGCGATGCTATTGAAGATTGATAACGTTTCACTGACTGCGATCGACTGCTAGGATTACTATGAGTTTGCGCCATTTTTTGACCTTATCTGATTTAACCAAACAAGAACTAGAAACCCTTATCAAACGCGCCAGCGAGTTACGTAAGATGCAACACGCGGGCGAAATATACCAGCCCTTTGTTGGTCGTACGCTTGGTATGATTTTTGAAAAATCCTCTACCCGTACGCGCATCTCTTTTGAAACGGGTATGGGTCAATTTGGCGGTAATGCGATCTTTTTATCGCCGAACGATACCCAGCTTGGACGCGGTGAGCCATTAGAAGACTCTGCCCGTGTTATCTCTAGTATGGTCGATATCATTATGATTCGTACCTTTGGTCACGAAAAGGTCGAAACCTTTGCTGAATACTCTAGTGTGCCGATTATCAATGCGCTGACTGATGAATTTCATCCTTGCCAATTGCTTGCTGATATGCAAACTTACTATGAGCATCGCGGCAGTATCGAAAATAAAATCGTGACATGGGTCGGTGATGGCAACAACATGTGCTCATCCTTTATGCAAGCGGCAAACCAGTTCGGCTTTGAGCTACGAGTGGCTGCGCCCTATGGCTTTGAGCCAGACCCAAAGCTGATGGAGCGCTTCTCTCATTGCGTAAGTTTGGTCGAAAACGTACAAGATGCAGCAAAAGATTCTAACCTCATTGTCACCGATGTATGGGCAAGTATGGGACAAGAGTCTGAACAAAATACCCGCGCGCGCCGTTTTGCACCATATCAAGTGACGCCTTCTCTGCTAGATAAAGCTGATCCTGAAGTGGTGTTTATGCATTGCCTACCTGCGCATCGCGGCGAAGAGATTTCTCATGATATGCTAGACGATCCGCGTTCAGTGGTGTGGGACGAAGCCGAAAACCGTCTGCATGCGCAAAAAGCTTTGATGGAATTTTTATTAAAAGACAAAATTAAGCTACCTGCTTAACTCAAAAACAGTTTATAAAATATTTAAAAAATAGACAGTAGCAAATAAAAAAGGCAAAACACTATAAATGTGCTTTGCCTTTTTTGTGTTTATCCAAGTGTTCACGCTCAATTAACGGAGCAGTGTTTAACGAATGAGCGTCTCAACCCCGTTACTACTCGCTTTGAGTAGCACATCTGCTTGATTAGCGGCAAAAATACCGTTACAGACGACGCCAACGATATTGTTTAACGCTTTTTCGAGCGCTAGTGGATCACTGACATCCAAGTCATACGTATCAAGAATCACATTGCCATAGTCGGTGACAAAGTCTTCACGATAGACTGGCTCACCGCCCAATTTCGCCAATTGGCGCGCCACATAAGAGCGTGCTTGTGGTAGCACTTCAATCGGTACTGGAAAGGCGCGACCTAATGTTTCAACACTTTTACTGGCATCAACCATACACACAAACTTATTTGAAGCCGCTGCCACGATTTTTTCGCGAGTGAGTGCCCCGCCGCCGCCCTTTATTAATTGTAGGTTATTATTGACTTCATCCGCGCCATCGATATAAACGTCAAGCGTGCCCGCAAAGTTCAAATCGACTATCTCTATGCCAAGTGCGCGTAATTTATCTTCCGTCACCTGTGAGCTTGCAACGGCTCCGGCAAGCTTTAGCGTCGGCAACAGCTCAATCAAACAGTTCACCGTACTGCCTGTTCCTACCCCAAGTATCATATTGTCTTCAATGTAACTTAGAGCAGCTTTGGCCGCGGCTTGCTTTTGTGCTTGCTGATCACTCATCATAAATCCTTGGTAAAATAAACGTATCGTCTTAAAAAGTAAAAGGCTAAAAGAGATAAAATGCGCGGCTATTATAACCGATGACTTTACTGAATGTCAGCGTAATCCTTTTTCTAAATTTTGAACTGACCACAATTTTAGCTCATGTCAATTTTTTAGCTCATGGTATTTTTAGATTGAGTTTACACATTTGACAAGTAAGGCAACCAAAATACCAAAGCCAGTAACGTCGCTAATAGCACAGGCGGCGTGATAAGCAACCCCACCTTCATATACTGGCCCCAACTGATCTTATAGTCTTTTTCTGCCAACACATGCAACCATAATAAAGTCGCAAGACTACCGATGGGCGTAAATTTTGGCCCCAAATCATTACCAATCACATTGGCATATATCATTAGCTCGCGAGTCGCTACGGGTACTTGCGCACTATCAATCGCCAGTGCACCGACCAACGTCGATGGCATATTATTCATAATTGATGCCACAATAGCAGACAAAAACCCTGTACCTAACGTTGCAGTGATTGCACCTTGCTGCCCCAACCAGTTTAGAACTTGCGCGCCATAAGCAGTCAGCCCTGCATTTCCTAATCCATAAATAACCAAATACATGCCGATTGAAAACAGTACAATTTGCCAAGGCGCGTCACGCACGACATCACGTACGGAAACAACCGCCCCGCGACCGCCCTGCCAAAAGCGACTGGCAATTGCTATCAGGAATAAGGCCGCCGCGCCCGTGACAAGTGAAATATGCAAACCCAAAGATTCAGTGGCAAAATAAGCCATCAACAATAATGCCAACAATGGGAAAGCGGCCTTAAATACTAAAGGATCTTCGATCGCGGACGAAGGCTTGCTCAGATTGGCAATTGAATAATGTGTTGGAATATGGCGAGCATATGCCACCCACAACACAGCTAATGTTGCTATCACAGAAACGATATTCACAGGTACCATCACCGCTGCATAACGCCCAAAACCAATATCAAAATAATTGGCACTGACAATATTGACTAAGTTAGACGTCACCAGTGGTAAGCTTGCCGTATCAGCAATGAACCCCGTTGCGATGATAAAAGCCAATGCAGAGGGCGGTGAAAAGTTCAAACGCAGTAAGATAGCAATCACAATGGGCGTCAGTAGTAACGCAGCCCCGTCATTGGCAAAAAATGCCGATATAAACGCACCCAGAATCACAATCATGGGAAACAGTAAGCGCCCTTGCCCATTGCCCAATCTTGCCACATGCAGCGCGGCCCACCCAAAAAACCCTGCCTTATCTAAGATCAGCGATATGATAATAAGCGCCACAAAGGTAAAAGTCGCATCCCAAACAATATCCCAAACCACGCCCACATCAGACCATTGCACCACACCAAAAGCCAAGGCAATCAACGCCCCGCCTAATGCACTCCACCCAATGCCTAATCCTTTGGGCTGCCAAATCACCAAAACCAAAGTCATAATAAATATAATGAGCGCAAGCATGGAACAGCCTTATTTAAGTAGACTCAATTTAGAACCGTTAATTTAGTAATGAGGTTAAATTGATTTTTGATTCACACGGCGTGAGAGCTCTTCGGCACTTTCTACGCGTTCTGAATAGCGATCGGTTAAATACGCTGAGCGCCCGCGTGTGAGCCAAGTAAACTTCACTAACTCTTCGCAGACATCCACGAGGCGCAAATATAAAGGAGACATATCCATGCGATTGTTATCGTTGAACTCTAAAAAGGCTTTTGGAATAGAAGATTGATTAGGGATCGTAATCATTCGCATCCAACGACCAAGAATCCGTAGCTGATTGACTGTATTAAAGCTTTGACTGCCACCACTCACTTGCATCACAGCCAGCGTTTTGCCTTGGGTCGGACGTACGCCACCAAGTGATAGTGGTATCCAATCGATCTGCGCTTTCATAATACTGGTCATGCTACCGTGACGCTCTGGACTGACCCAAAGCATCCCTTCTGACCATTGTGCCAGCTCTCGCAATTCCTGTACTTTGGGATGCTCAGAGTCTGCATCATCGGGCAGCGGCAAACCTGATGGGTCAAACATTTTGACCTCACAGCCGTACCAACGCAATAAACGACTGGCTTCTTGCGCCGCCAATTTAGAAAATGAGCGTGTGCGTAAAGACCCATACAATACGAGTATCTTGGGTGGATGACGTGGATCACTTGTACCAACCAAAGATTCAATATCAATCGGCTGTATGTGACTTGGATCAATATTGGGTAACTCATCAAAATTAATACTCTCTAACCCTACCGACTCTGAGTCCGCCGATTCAAGGTTTGCTTTTTCTGCTTGATGGTTACGGTTGTCCATAATGAATAACCTCTCCATCTTCTTTAGTAAAACTGCTCACTGGCGTGTTTAGTAGGTCAAACACTCGCTCTGAAGGACGACATAAGGCCGCGCCTTTATCCGTCACCACGATAGGACGATTGATCAAAATAGGATGCGCAATCATGGCATCAATCAATTGATCATCAGAGACGCTAGCATTGTCTAAACCCAGCTCCTTACAGATTGGCTCCTTACTTCGTAGCAGCTCGCGCGGAGGTATCGCCATTTTTGTTAATAGCTCAACCAGATAGTCACGCGTTGGTGGTGTTTTTAGATATTCCACTATGTCTGGCTGTTCACCTGAGGCTTTCATAATAGCCAACGTATTACGCGAAGTACCGCAGTTAGGATTATGAAAAATCAATGGTTTTGATGCTTCAAATGGTTTCACAATAACCTCGTCTATTTTATAAATATGTTTATCAAAATATGCGTTGGTAATCATCTTAATGGTCGGCTTTAACCACTTCGCACCCACTCAAGCTACTGACAAGCGATGCGCAAAATTCAGGATGTCCTGCACAACAATCTTGCAATAAAAACTGAACGACCGCTTCCATATGCGACAAAGAAGCACGATACACTATCTGACGGCTGTGTCTTTTTGAGACGACCCATCCCGCTCGTGCCAGCACAGATAAATGCGTTGACATAGTATTGTGGGGCACGTCCAATTGACGGGCTATTTCACCCGCAGGTAAGCCGTTCGGCTCTTGATTGACAAGTAACCGAAAGGCTTTTAAACGAGTGTCTTGAGAGAGCGCAGCAAAGCTGGCGATAGCAGTAGTCATTTCCATATGTCTAATAATACAGACATATTAAAGTACGTCAAGTCTCTGATGCGGCATTTTATTAAAGTGCGTCGCGTATTTTCACTTTTTTACTGGCGCAGTTTTTACTGGCGAGCCACAAAACCGTCAATCATAGCAAAAAATGCAATTGTGTCTTGCAAGACAATCAAAATCAGCATAGGCTAATCTATTTCATTTTTTATATTCATTTACCATCTGTTTAGGAACTACTATGCTGTCACGTTGGGTACGAGCCATTTTGCAAGCCACTGTCTATGACGTTGCCATTCAAACACCATTGGAAATTGCACCCAAGTTGACCCAACGTTTTGCCAACGACATTCGCTTCAAACGTGAAGACTTGCAACCCGTCAAATCCTTCAAATTGCGCGGTGCCTATAACCGTATTAGCCAATTGAGCGACGAGCAAAAAGCCCGTGGCGTGATTTGTGCTTCGGCTGGCAACCACGCGCAAGGGGTTGCGTACTCTGCTCGCAAATTATCGCTGAATAACATCATCGTCATGCCCACTACCACGCCTGATATTAAAGTAGAGGCGGTGAAAGCATTGGGCGGCAACGTCGATTTACATGGTGATAGCTTTGATCAAGCCAATCGTTATGCCATTGAGCGTGCTGAGCGCGAAGGCCTCACTTTTATCCCGCCTTATGATGATGAGTTGGTCATTGCTGGACAAGGCACCATTGGTCTAGAGCTGACTCAGCAATGGCGTAATATGGATTATGTCTTTGTAGCGGTAGGCGGTGGCGGTCTAATCTCAGGGGTTGCCGCGTTTTTAGGAGAGGTCGCGCCGCATGTCAAAGTCATTGCAGTAGAAGCGGATCAATCTGCCTGCTTGAAGGCAGCACTTGAAACAGGTGAACGTGTTAAGCTTGAGCAAGTCGGCTTGTTCGTAGATGGCGTCGCAGTCGCACAGATAGGCGAATTGCCTTTTGATGTGGTACGTATGCAAAAGAGCGATCGTTCAGGTCCTGTGGTCGAGCCTGAAGTCGTTACTTGTACTAATGATGAGGTTTGCGCCGCTGTCAAAGATATCTTTGAAGAAAACCGTAGCATTGTCGAACCTGCTGGTGCCTTGTCTGTAGCAGGCATGAAAAAATATATCAAAGCAAACAACCTACAGGGCAAAAACTGTGTCGGTATCGTCTGCGGTGCCAATATGAATTTTGATCGTTTGCGTTATATCGCTGAACGTACCGAAATTGGTGAGAAGAAAGAAGCCATTTTTGGCGTTGCGATTCCTGAGCAAACGGGTGCTTTTTTAAACTTTTGCCGCAGTCTACATGGACGCAATATCACTGAGTTTAACTATCGTGCCAGTAGTAAAAAATCCCCTGATTCTATGGAGCCAGCAGCCATCTTTGTCGGTATCGCCTTAAAAGAAGGTGAAAAAGAACGACAAACCATTAGCAATCAATTAGCAGATGACGGCTATGAAGCCCACGACTTAACAGATGACGACATTGCCAAATCGCATATCCGTCATTTGATTGGAGGTCATGCTCATATCGAAAATGAACAACTGCTAAAAGTGGAGTTTCCAGAACGCCCAGGTGCCTTACTGACGTTCTTAGAAAAATTGGGCGATGATTTTAACATTACCTTGTTTCATTATCGCAATCATGGCGCTGCTGAAGGACGCGTTTTGGTCGGTTTACAAGCGACTGAAAGCAACTCTCGCCAATTACAAGACGCCCTACTCGATATTGGCTATGACTGTACGATGCTAAATGACAATATCGGCTATCAGCTATTTTTGAAATGAGTCATTATCAACAAAAGTAGCATACTATAAAAAATTATCTTCTTGTACATAGCAAGTATGAGCGATCTCTCTTAGTAAGACGGATCGCTCTTTCACCTTGAGAGCATCATGCACATTCCTTCAACTTTCGCCGAAGACAATATAGATACTATTGTTGAGTTTATAGCAGCGAACCCTTTAGCGACATCAGTCGCACAAACGCCTAATGATATGGAAGCTTGTCATATACCTTTGTTCTGGCACAATGAAAGCAATGATTCTGATAAGACAAATGGCTGTCTTTACGGTCACTTTGGTCGTAAGAACCCTATCTATCAAACCGCTTTACCAAATGCTTCATGGTTGGTTATTTTTCAAGATTCAGGACACTACATCAGTCCAAATTGGTATCCTTCCAAAGCTAAAGCACATAAAGTAGTACCCACTTGGAATTACCAGAGTATTCATATCCAATCTAAAATAGAGCTGATTGAAGAAACCAACAAGCTTAAATGGTTATTAAGCACGATGACCATGCAACAAGAAGCTATCTCAGATAATCCTTGGTCATTGGATGATGCACCTGATGATTATATCAATGCAATGTGTCGAGGTATTGTTGGATTCAAACTCACAATTGAATCAATACAAGCCCAATTTAAACTAAGTCAAAATAAAACGGTAGAAGATATCGATGGCGTGATAGATGGCTTAGAAAATCTAAAATCGAATACGGCAAAAACCATGGCAGTAAAGGTTTATCGTCATTCTAAACGTTGACCAAAAGTGGCTACCTTATTGTAATTAATAAGAAAAATTTATTTGTAAATGCGAAATTCGCCCTAATATTATGAGTATTGTCTTGTTTTAAAGAGAGACAGAAATCAATACAGAGTGATTATTATGAAAAACAACATTGATGATAAAAATCAAGCACTTGCTAGAATTCGTCTTGATAAATGGCTTTGGGCAGCACGTTTTTATCGAACGCGCACACTTGCCAAACAGGCCATCGAAAGTGGACGGGTACATTATGGTGGTAGCCGAGTCAAAACCAGTAAAGAGATTGCAGTCGGGGATGAACTAACGATTCGTCAAGGGTCAGCCACTGCAATGACTGAAAAGACCGTGATCGTTGAGGCGCTATCTGCCCAACGTGGCAATGCCGATGCGGCTCAAGTCTTATATTCAGAGACTGAGGAAAGTGAAACACGGCGCGCTTATTATGCTGAGCAGCGTAAACTTGCCAACCTTGCCAGGCCCGATAACAAACCCAACAAAAAAGAGCGCCGCGACATTCAACGCTTTAAAAGTAAGCAAGATTAAAGCCACCACAATATCAAGGTGTTTGACTGTGACTGCTGTCATTATCTAATGTTTGGATGACCACTGTGTTCAGCCTCTGCCCTTGCCATTCAAGGCATTAACCGTTACTCTGGCATCTGTTTTTTATTGATAGCATGTTACTAAGAATCGCATTACTCATGCTGGTTTCTTGTGACATGTTTTTTCGTTCTAAAAGGTCATATTATGCTGATAAAAACCTGTACGCCCTCTTCTGTACTACTGGTTTGCTTAGGCAATATTTGTCGCTCGCCCACAGCTGAGGAGATTTTCCGTCAGCAAGCAGCCATTGCGGGATTATCAATTAAAGTGGACTCGGCAGGGACAAGTGATTGGCATGTAGGCGATGCTCCTGATAAGCGTTCGCAGCGCCATGCAAAATCACACGGCTATAAAATCAATAAGTTGGTCGCACGTCAAGTAAGTGCCGATGACTTCCGTAATTTTGATTTGATTTTAGCGATGGATGCACAAAACTTAGCTGACTTACAGGCTATCAAAGATGAGTTAGCTGATCCTGAGGACTCTTTAGCCAAGCTGGCATTGTTTAGCGAAGAAGATCCTATCTACAGCGGTGATGATGTGCCTGACCCTTATAAAGGGGAGAATGACGATTTTGAAGATGTCATTGAACGTATCGAATCAAGCGCCCAAGCTTGGATTGAGAGTTGGAAAGCTTGCTAGGTTTGAATGCTCATTTATGCTCCTTTTATGTTTCTTATCCTTTATAATAAACGCCGCATAGTTTGCTATTTATTCGCCACATAGGCTCTATTATGACCTCAACTGCACGTTTTGATACTAGCGCTCCATCTACCATGGGAATTGATTCATCCAACCTATTACCCTCTGATGTATCGGTGGATTTATCACACAGTAATACAATGGCACTGGCCTGTGCTGCTGATTCAGTCGTGACATTGACAGATGAGTCGCAACTTGACGCTGTTATGGCAAGTTATGCAGACATCATAAACCAAAAACCATTATTTGTACTCTCTGGTGGCAGTAATGTCTTACTGCCACCACAATTAGATGCAATCGTATTACAGCCAAAAATGCGCGGTATTACTCTAGTAGCGCAGACTGATGAGTACGTTGATATTGAAGTCATGGCGGGCGAAAACTGGCATGACTTGGTGGTACATACGGTAAACCAAGGCTGGTATGGACTTGAAAATCTTGCGTTAATACCTGGTCTTACTGGAGCTGCTCCTGTACAGAATATCGGTGCTTACGGCGTGCAGCTAGAAGATTGCATGCAATATGTACGCGCTTATCATTTACCAACCAAAACATGGCACCAGTTAAGTACAGCTGATTGCGAGTTTGGCTATCGCGATAGTATCTTTAAACGCGCCCCCAATACATGGTTAATCAGTTGCGTTGGGTTCAGATTGCATACTGATATCAACAAAGTCTTAGCCAGTTATGGAGATGTCCAAACGGTTGCACAGCGCTATGCTGAGCAGCAAGGTCGTACTCAAGCAACGCCGGTTGATGTGATGCAGGCGATCATAGATATCCGTCAGCAAAAACTGCCTGATCCTAAACATTTACCCAATTGTGGTAGCTTTTTCCAGAACCCTATCATATCTCTAGAGCAATTCACCCAATTACAAACCACCTATCCTGCTATCGTTGGCTACCCAATGCCTGATAATATGGTCAAGGTTGCAGCAGGATGGCTGATTGAGCAATCAGGATTAAAAGGTGGCGGCATTGCACCTATCGTTACTCATCAACATCAAGCCTTAGTACTGACTAATCATACGCCTTATCAAGCAACCCAAGATGACGTGGCAACCTCTCAAAAATATATCGCCATGGTTGTTTTTGAAAAATTTGCTATTCAATTATCCCGTGAGCCAGTTTGGGTAAATACGGATGGCTCAGTTGGATATGATGAGTATGTGGCGTAAATCGTCAAGATCCAATAGACGATCGTCTAGAAAGCCGTTATCTAAAAGGCTATGGCGGTATTATTTGCGCTCAGCTGAGCGTATGATGAGGGTGTTTCGTATTATCAATATTACTTTTGTGCTGGGTTCAACGGCTGTTATTTTAGTACTCATCAGCTTATTCACACCGTTATTTTCTCAAACAGTTGTTTATCTATTTACCCTACTACCGTTACCCAAAGTGTCTGGCATGGCGATGACTTCGCCACCGACTGCTTATGTGGTATTAGGAGGAGGATTAACCAATGATAATAACAATCAAATCATCCTCAATAATTACAGTCTCAATCGTGCTCGTACAGCTGCTAGCGCCTATCACGACTTGCCGTTGCCCATTGTCTTAAGTGGTGCTGAAGCGCCATGGCTTGGTCAATGGCTTATTGAACATGGCATTGATGGCTTGATTAGCGAAAATGCCAGTATGAATACTTGCGAAAACGCGCGCTTTACTGCCAAACGCATTCCTTTATACCATGTGTATCTCATTACTGATAGTTATCATATGGCGCGCGCCCGTAGACAGTTTGCTTTAAATGGTATCAATAGTACGCCGCTTAATGCGCCTTTACCCGTCAATCGTGATTGGATGAAACCTGCACAAAACCTCAGTCATTCAAGACGTGCTGTTTATGAGGTTGCCGCTTATTTGCGCGATGTGATACGACCGCAGGTAGATTGCCGTCAAGCGAGAGACGTGACGTCACAGCAGTTGCTAACGCCACGAGGTAATGCTACTAAGACAACGGATGAATAGCGACAGACCTTTGCCTTGGTAGCATATTTTATGATACTCATTTGCCTCACATTCATCACCACACTGACAATAGGTGTATAATGGTTAGGGAAATTGCTATTTAAGAGAGTGACCATGCTCAGTATATTTTTACTAATTCCATTAAGTCTCATGCTGTTTGTGGTTGCCATTTGGGCCGTACGATATGCTGTCAAATCAAACCAGTTCGAAGACTTAGACAATGCCTCACAGCGTATCATCTTGGACGATCGTCAAGAACGTAGGCAAACCATGCAAGCTCATACAGAGCCTACCTCTCAGAAGAGCAAGCTGACTGAGGCTGACATCGATAGCACAAAAGCGGACCGTACCGATACAAAGTCCATCAAGCACGTTAGTAAATAAAAAACATTCACACTTTGATTGTCATCTGTTCTCTCCTTCATTGAGCTGTTTAGCGCACTCTTATACTCACTATTAAAGACAGTATTAGGTTTTCTTTTTTGGAGATGCCCTCTATGACCACCGCTTTACTTGTCGCCGCGTTACTTATGGGGTTTTTCGGCTCTCCCCATTGCCTAGGTATGTGCGGCGGTCTTGTAACCGCATTTGGGTTATCGATGAAAGATTCAAGCCCAGCCAAACGTCGTGCGCTGGTTGCCACCTATCATATTGGTCGTTTGGCCAGTTATGCATTTTTAGGTTTGATGGCAGGCTTGATTGGTACGACTGTGTTAGAGCCGCTGATGACGGGTAATAACCTGCCACGTATCTTATTGGGCTTAGTACTAGCATTTGTTGGCGTCACCATGCTTGGCGCACCCTTTTTGAATAAACTTGAACGGTTTGGTATGCGTTTTTGGCAGTATCTAAGCCCGCTTCGTCAAAAAGTATTTCCCTTAAATACCTTCCCGCGCGCGCTAACTGCAGGGCTGCTTTGGGGGTTTTTACCTTGCGGTCTGGTATATGGTGCATTACTTATCGCTGTGGTTACGCATAATCCACTGAGCGGTGCGGCGCTTATGTTTGTATTCGGTTTAGGAACCGTGCCGATGCTTGTCGCCACTCATGAGACTGTTGGTTGGTTGCGTGATAAAATTGGACGTTTTCGTTTAAGGCAGTTAAATGGTGCGGTGTTAGTGATATCTGGTTTAGCCGTTGTCTTTACACCCATTGTCATGTCTAGCATGCACGGTGAACACAATCACGGCGGCAATCATACGACTACGGATCCTGCTAACCACTCTGACATGAGTCAAATGAATCATGATATGAACCAAGAGATGGATCATAGTATGCATAATATGAGTGATGACACGGAGACGATGCATCATACTCACTGATTTCCAGTAATTTTTTTAACGCTAAATTTTTCTATGCACAATAAAGAAGTCCCTACTCTCACTTTTGATAGTAGGGACTTTTTTATTGAGTAATTCTTATTGTATAAAATTTACTCTTGCCATTGCTCAAGCGCAAACTTAGTCTCTAAGTGGTCTTCTAACGCCGGTATATTAAAGGCATCATCTTCACTCACAAAGCTGATACTAATACCTGTTTGTCCAGCACGACCAGTACGTCCAATACGATGTACATAATCGTCTGGCTGATCAGGCAACGTATAATTGATGACATGGCTGATATCATCGACATGAATTCCGCGACCTGCCACGTCCGTCGCTACTAAGATTGAGGCATGTCCGTCTTTAAAGCGCTGTAGATACTTCTCACGTTTTTGTTGAATGACGTCACCTGATAACATGACAATTTTATGGGCTTGACGCAGCTTATGGTAGAGACGCTTAACTTGATCTTTACGATTGGCAAAGATAATCACTTTATCTACCGCTGTATCGCTAATAATGCGCTGCAACGCTGCCAGCTTTTGATCTTCTGTCAATAAGTAAAAATGCTGATCGACCAACTCGCTGGTTTTGTGTTCAGGTTCAATCTCAACAAACTGTGGTTCATGTAACCAGCGATAGGCCAGATTCATGACATCTTGGTTAAAGGTGGCTGAAAACAGTAGACTTTGACGATCTGTATTGGCGGGCATTCGGCCTACCAAACGCTTGATATCTGGGATAAAGCCCATGTCAAGCATGCGATCGGCTTCATCTAATACCAGCACTTCTACACGATCTAAAAAAACCATGCCCTTATTGGCAAGATCAATGAGACGGCCAGGCGTTGCTACTAGAATATCAACATATTGACGATCAAGCTCATGCTGCTGATTTTCATAATTGGTTCCACCCATGATACACACACTATGAAGTGAGGTGTACTTAGTCAACGCAAGACAATCTTCAAATATTTGCTGAGCAAGTTCACGAGTGGGCGCCATGACCACAGCACGCGGCTCCCCTAAGTAGCGCTCTTCATCATTACCAAAAGGACGCTTAAGCAAGGCTTCCATGATAGTCAATAAAAACGTTGCCGTCTTGCCAGTACCCGTCTGTGCCTGTCCAATAGCATCTTGATTTGCCAAAGTATGAGGCAGTATTTTTGCTTGGATTGGGGTTAATGCTGTGAACCCTAAGTCATTAACAGCGCGTAACGTTGCAGCTGACAGTGGCAAGTCAGTAAAAGTCGTAAAATTACTCAAAAAAATATCCTTTTAAATGAATGGCTACTTGTTATTGATTATGAATGGAAAGTGGATAATCGGTTGTCTTATTGCGCAATGAGCGCAATCATGAGAGCAGCGTTTGATTTGCATATCATTGACAAACATAGGAGCATAAAAAAAGTCAAACCCAATACCTTATTCTACCGAGTATGTTGATGTCACTCAACACAGGTAAGATAAGCTGGGCTTGACTCAGTAGTATATCAGTAGTGTATACAGACAATATAGCGAAACCGCTGTCATGACTGGATAGATTACTCTCCTACTTTTCTGACTTCTTCAGCTTGAAGACCTTTATCGCCTTCAACTACGCTAAACTCAACCTTTTCACCGTCTTTCAAAGAACGATAGCCATCACCTTGAATCGCACGGAAATGAACAAAGATGTCTTCTCCGCTGTCACGTTGAATGAAACCAAAGCCTTTTGAGTCATTAAACCACTTAACGATACCTTGCTCACGAGCTGACATAATATTGCTTCCTAAAAAAGTCCGCTTAGCCCCAAATTCCTTTGCAACATTGCATACAAACGGGATCTAAGATTATAAAATCAAAAACTTAAGAGTACTACTTTTACCATCATTATTTGCATAAAGCCATGGCTTCAAAGAGTCGTTCTTACAACCAACGCTTCTCTTCTACTCAAGCTTATCATAATGATAGTAACAAACTTGCAATAAATATTGCGTAAAAAATATCATAGCACGGGTTTTTAGCAACATAAAGACTTTTAATCTGTTTTTTATTCTTTATTTTATTTACCTCATAATTTTTTTATAACCTTATGGGCAAGCTGTTATCATAAAGACAAATACTATGAAATTAGCTTTTTTACTTTTTTACCATCGATATATTTTACAATAAATTATAATTTACCCTTACTGCTCAACTGTTATAGAGATCATTATGACAACCCCTTCTGTACCTGCCTCAAATACAAAAACCTCAAAGCAAAATACCACCAAACACCTAACCCATAAATTACTGCTGATTAATGGCGTCAATTTAAACTTGCTGGGTAAGCGTGAACCTGAGATTTACGGTCATACAACGCTTGCAGACATTGAGAAGCGTTTGATAGCACGTGCTGCCGAGCACGGTATCGAGTTGATTTGTATACAGTCAAACCATGAAGGCAAGCTGGTCGATGACATACAGCATTATGGGTTGTTGGCCAATGCAACCGAGCAAGTAGATGCGATCATTATCAATCCTGCCGCGTTCACTCATACCTCGGTGGCGCTACGCGATGCCCTACTTGGCACACAAAAACCGTTTATCGAAGTGCATCTATCCAATGTTCATGCGCGCGAGCCTTTTCGCCATCATTCTTACTTGAGCGATGTCGCTGTTGGGGTTATCTGCGGCTTGGGACATTTAGGATATCAGATGGCGTTGACGTATTGGCTTGATCATCTCTACTCTATAGATATGAGCGATATAGATACTCACAATATCCATAGTAGCAACTAAAGGTAAGTACAGGTCAGGGTTTGTATCAGATAACTTTTTTATCAGCACATTAGTTAAACAGCAATCATCTGGTTAAAGTATTAGAATTACGGCTGAGCAAACAATCCACTATATGGTGATATGAATGGCAAAATCGTCTGGAAAGCGCTTTATGAAACTCGCTGGTATGACAGCAAGTATTGCCGGTAAAGCAGCTAAAAACTCATTTAGACATCTCTCAAGCGACGAAGAAAAGCGAATACAAGCGCGCTCAGAGTTGATGCAAGATGTGGGTATTCAGATAGCCGAAACCTTGGGGGAGATGAAAGGCGCCGTCATGAAAGTAGGACAAATTGCCTCACAATACAAAGACGTATTCCCTCCTGAAGTGGCAACTGCGCTAGAAAAACTGCAAAAAGACGCACCGCCGATGCCTTATGCGCAAATCCGCGCACAAGTAGAGCGTGAATTAAAAGCACCCATCAATGAGCTATTCAGCGAATTTGAAGAGATGCCCTTTGCCGCCGCTTCCATTGGGCAGGTGCATAAAGCCATCTTGCCATCTGGACAAAAAGTGGTGGTGAAGGTTCAGTATCCTGATGTGGATGAAAACTGTGACAGTGATCTAAAGCAAGTCCGTATGGCGTTGAAAATCGCTGGTGTGCTCAATATGAGCAAGCAACTACAAGAACAACTATTTAATGAAATTCGCCAAAGCTTGCATGATGAATTGGACTATATTAAAGAAGCCCACAATTTACGAGTGTTTGGGGCTTTCCATGCCAATGATGAAGGTCTTGTTATCCCTAAAGTCATCAGCAGTCACTCATCTAAGCGCATTTTGACCTTGACTGAAGAGATGGGCGAAACCCTAACAGTTGCTGCCACTTGGGACAACGACATCAAAGAAAAGATAGCTGAGCGCTTGTTTCACTTTACTGCAGGGCAATTATTTGGCTTATATCGCATGCACTGTGACCCACACCCCGGCAACTTTGCTTTTCGAGAAGATGGCAGTGTTGTCGCTTATGATTTTGGTGGTATTCGTAGCTATAGTGACAGCGAGGTTCAATTGTTTCGTCGATTCGCCAAACATGCCATTAGAGGCGATGTAACGGCGCTTGAGCAGGATTTGATTGCCTTAGATATCCGCCGAGATGATGACAAAAACATACCTGGGGAATTCTATGAAAAATGGCTATCCATTGGTCTAAAACCTTTATCTATTAAGCCTTATCATGAAGGCGATTTTGATTTTGGTAGTAGCCAAATACATCACGAAGCCATTGCGCAAATGCGTACCTCTTTGAAATACTTTGGTCAATTTCAGCCGTCTGCAACCACTATGATGCTAGATCGTACCATATCTGGACAGTATTGGAACTTAGTCAATTTGGGTGTTAAGATTGATTTGTCACCATTCGTCGATGATTATATTGATGTCTAGACAATAAGTATATTTCTGGATGTTAGACGAACGCCAGTGTCACTATCTAGACGTGTAATGCATGACCACAGCGATCACAAAACTCAGCCCCTATGGCATGACCGAACTTGCCACAGTTCGGGCAGGTCACTGGATTAAGCTGCGGACGCATGTTACGTGTCAACTCTGAGGTAAAAATACCGGTTGGTACCGCAATGACGGCATAACCTGTAATCATGACCATCGTTGCGATGGCCTGACCAAGTGGCGTTTTCGGTGAAATATCACCATATCCTACTGTGGTTAATGTCACAACGGCCCAATAAATAGAGATTGGAATACTGGTAAAACCGTTTTCTGGACCTTCCACCACGTATACGATGGAGCCATAGATAGTCACCAAAAGAACGAGTGATAAGAAAAATACCGTTATTTTTTGCTGACTGGTTCTTAGTGCTGACGCCAAAAAACCTGCTTGTTGCATATAACCTTTGAGCTTAAGAACCCGAAACACCCGTAAAAGACGCAAAATACGTATGACAATAAGGTACTGTACGCCACCAAAGACAAGGCTCAAGTAACTGGGTAAGATAGACAGCAAATCTACAATACCAAAAAAACTGAATGCATAACGAAAACGATTGGGCGCCGAAAACAGCCTCAATATATATTCAATCGTGAACAAAATGGTAAAAAACCATTCTGCATAAAAAAATATCGTTCCATATTGCAAGCGTACAAACAACACACTGTCTAACATGACCACGCCCACACTGGCCAAAATAGCAATCAGCAACACAATATCGAAAAGCTTACCCAAACGGGTATCCGTACCTTCAATGATGATATGAATGCGGTTGCGTAAGTGTGTGATGGCTTCGGTGGTTGGTTGTTTCATAGAGTCCGTACGTCGTAAAATCAATGGCTTGATAATAAGCAATGACTTAAAATATGAGGAATAAGGCCAAATTGGTTAAAATACACGAAACTGGTTTATAATATTCCCGACTTATCACCGTGAATATAACGCATAAGTTGCCACAGTGTAGCAAAAAAGCACTTCTAACGACATAAAAATCGTTAGTACGTAGGTAGCTCTATTACTTTAAGTACTCAGATAGGCTCAATGACAGATATACATTTAAGCGTTGAGAAGTGTTATTAATCGGTTTTTTAAGCATAAAAAATAATACGCAAAAATTAAGGATGTAATATGGCAGGCCATTCAAAATGGGCAAATATCAAACACCGTAAAGCCCGTCAGGATGCGGTAAAAGGTAAGATATTTACCAAGATTATTCGTGAAATTGTTTCTGCTGCCAAGCAAGGTGATCCTGATCCGGATAAGAACCCACGCTTGCGTGCTGTCATCGAAAAAGCATTGTCGGTCAATATGACCCGAGACACCATCAATCGCGCTGTCGATCGCGGTACTGGTGGCGGTGACAACGAAAACATGGAAGAAGTCAGCTATGAGGGCTATGGGGTTGGCGGTGTGGCAGTATTGGTTGAGACTATGACTGACAATCTTAATCGTACTGTCAGCGAAGTACGTCATGCATTTACAAAAAATGATGGTAATTTGGGCACGTCAGGATCGGTGGCTTACCTATTTACCAAACGCGGTGAAATCAGTTTTAATGATACCAGCTTAGAAGAAGATATCATGCTGGTTGCGCTAGAGGCTGGCGCGCTCGATATCGAAAATGATGGCGAAACATTGATGGTCATCACTGAATGGGAAAGTTTTGGTCAAGTTCAAGACGCGCTTAATGCTGCTGGTCTTGTCTCTGACAATGCAGAAGTGACTATGTCGCCATCAACCACCGCTGAGATAGACAATGTGGATGATGCCGAAAAAATCCTCAAAATGATCGATATGTTAGAAGATGCTGATGATGTGCAAGAAGTTTATACGAACGTGAACTTCTCTGCTGACGTAATGGCACAGCTTGAGGGATAAGTTTATTCCGTTATTGGTTGTTACTCACATAAAAAGCCAAACGTTTATGACGTTTGGCCTTTTTTTACTTTACGACTGATAACTATGGGTTGTGACTTAACTCAAACTAGACTTTGCAACGAACCCCTTCTAGTGCCAACAAGTATGCCTTTTTATCCAGCCCGCCTGTATAACCGCCAAGTTTACCATCACTGCTAATGACTCGGTGACAAGGAATAATCACGCTAAAGGGATTTTTACCATTAGCATTTGCTACTGCGCGAAAGCCTTTGGGGTTATCTACTCGTTGAGCAAGAGTGGCATAGCTAATAGTCTCGCCATATCCAATCTCTTGCAGTGCGTTCCAAACTCTTTGCTGAAATTCTGTACCCGAACTGGTATCAATCGGCAAATCAAAGTCGCAGCGCTGTCCTTGCATATAATGCTGTATCTGAGCAATGCTTGCCAGCAATACCGCTTGTTCCTTGTCATTAGCATCTAACTGCTCAGCTGCAATAAATATCACCTCATCGGCATCAAACTTATAATGCTTTGATAGAGCCTTGAGTTTGATTTTATCTTGCCAGTGCTCATCAAGCGTAAGCCAATTACACCAAATCAGCTTTGCTGTATTGTTAATGACGTGGCTTGCCAGCAACAAAGCTGCTTTAGGTGATGAGCTATCGTCATGAACGATATCGGTTAATGCAACGCTGGTAACGATCATATTGAGACTCCTTTCCTATTATCTGATTACTGGCAATATCAATGATTACTCTAGCTACTCTTTATTGTCTGTTTCAAACAATGCAGCAACGAATTGTTTTGGACTAAAGGCACGCAAATCGTCAATTGATTCGCCTACCCCAATATAACGGATAGGCACATCGGTCGTCTCAGCAATATTAAAGACCACCCCGCCTTTAGCCGTACCATCTAATTTAGTAATAGTAATACCCGTCAATGGTACTGCTTTATTAAATAATTCAACTTGGTTAATCGCATTTTGACCAGTGCCCGCATCAAGAACAATCATGCCTTCGTGCGGTGCGCTTGGATCCGCTTTACGCATGACTCGTACTACTTTTTCGAGCTCAGCCATCAGATGCGTTTTGTTTTGCAAACGCCCTGCCGTATCGGCTATGAGCACATCAATATTTTTTGCTTTGGCAGATTGCATGGCATCAAAGATAACAGAGGCACTATCAGAACCATGACCTTGTGCGACGACTGGGATGTTATTGCGCTCACCCCAAATTTGTAGCTGCTCAGTAGCCGCCGCACGAAACGTATCACCTGCCGCCAGCATGACTGATTTGCCTTCACCTTGTAAACGCTTAGCAAGCTTACCGATGGTAGTGGTTTTCCCCACTCCATTGACACCCACCATCAAGATAACAAAAGGTTTTTTACTGGTATCAATCACGAGTGGCTCGACTTTAGGGGTTAAGATATCAACCAACTCACTTTGTAGTGCTTTATACAATGAATGAGCATAGATTAGATCGCCACGGGCCGTCTGCTCAGTTAAGCTTTTGATAATGCGATTGGTGGCATTGACACCGATATCGGCAACCAACAACTGATCTTCCACTTCTTCTAACAACTCATCATCGATCTCTTTCCCACCGATAAGAATACTGACCATACCTTCAGCCAAATTCTTACGCGACTTACTAAGCCCCGTTTTCATACGATTAAACCAGCTGCCTGATTTTTTATTTTCTTGAGTCTCTTGTGATGCTACAGCAGAGTTTTCTAGTTCTGGCGCTTTTGGTGGGTTGTCCATAGGCGCAACGCTTGGCGTATCCCCTAGCTGCTCTTGTAACGGCATCGCTGGGATAGAAGACATGGCATCGGTGTTAACATTAGTATTAACATTGACAGCTGCTTCTGTCTCTTTGGCATCTGAAAAGCTTTCAAATGTATTATGAAGGGTACTCTGTCCTTCTGTCATACCAACGGGCGTGGCCAGAGCGATACTATTGGATTCGTCAGTACTGACAATATCTTGCTCGCTCGTATCATTGACTTGTTGCTCTGATATGCCTTTGTTATTGGGCGTTTTGGTTGCGACAGTCTCTTCAGTCTCGTCAATGATGGGGACAGATTGCGTCGGCAGACTGGGTAAGGTAATATCATCGTCATCTAAGTCATCAAGATCGCCGTCAAGATTGATGACCACACGATTGCTATTATTTGGATTGTTCATAAGTTCGCCCTAAAAGTTATCACTATCAATTATTCGTTTATTTTAAGTAGATTTATTCATCGTCATAAGCATACTGCCTTATGACAGACAATTTTTAGCCTAGTTTAGCATAGTTCAAGTGGCTCTCAGACCTTACCATCGTAGACTATCATCAAAATTTACAAGTTCAAGAGACTAATGGAGCGTTTAAGAAAGTTTTGCTTAAGATTTGGACACAAAAATCTGACCTCTTATCAGACGAACTTCGCCTACTCTAACAAGCTTTACTTCATCATTTTTTTGTCACTTTATACTTAATTTATAGGAATCCCCCATGACATCGTTATCTACTCTTCGTAAAAGACAAAGCAAAAAAACAGTGGTTATGAGCGCCACCTTATTATTTGCGACATTTGCTCTATCAGCCGTCTCAGGTTGCACAACCACACAAGAATTTAAACCGACTGCCAGCGTAATGGTTGGGGCACACAAATCATTATAAAACCGTTTATGGTTATATTTGGATGTAGTGCATCCATCCCTTCCTCTACAACTTGTCATTTATATAAGTAGAACATACCATGTCATCGTCTTTACCTCTATCGACTCTTTCGCTGCGTATCGCCTGTGCGCTGGCCATGACCACTACGCTTGCTGCTTGCCAAACCAGTACTATTGGCTCTAACTCCTCTACTCTCAACAATCCAGCTACCCAAGCGGTTTCAAATAAAAATACCCTGAGCCAGAACACTTCAGGTCAAAACACAGCAGATCAAGACAAAAAAGCGCAAACAGACATATCATCTGAGCTGACCATGAATACGTCAGGTCGACATGAATATCAGTTAGAAAACGGCCTAAAAGTAGTGGTAAAAGAAGATCATCGCGCACCAGTGGTTATGACACAGATTTGGTATCGGGTGGGTTCTACAGATGAGCCCGCTGATAAAGGCGGTATTTCTCACTTGCTTGAACATATGATGTTCAAAGGCACGTCTAATGTTTCAAGTGATGATTATGAGCGTTTGA
The DNA here is from genome assembly GCF_900163785.1 of Psychrobacter sp. JB385. Lineage (GTDB taxonomy): Bacteria > Pseudomonadota > Gammaproteobacteria > Pseudomonadales > Moraxellaceae > Psychrobacter. Next base: position 179,875 of record NZ_FUKN01000010.1, on the reverse strand, counting down.
TTGCCAAGTTCGGCGGCGTCAATAATGCTTTTACTAGCTATGACTATACGGGCTACTACGAGCTGTTTCCGGCCAACCGCTTTCCTTTAGCATTAGAGCTTGAAGCAGATCGCATGAAAAACTTAATGTTTAACGATGACGCTTTTGCTAAAGAGCATCAAGTTGTGATGGAAGAACGTCGCCAGCGCACTGATGACAATCCATTGGCTAAAGCCTACGAGTCGTTTCGTTTACTTGCCTTACCTGATAGCCCTAAAGGCGAGTCTGTCATTGGGCCTATGAATGAGCTGGAATCTATCAAGCTCTCAGACCTAAAAGACTGGTACAAGACATGGTACGCCCCAAACAATGCCACACTAGTCATTGTGGGTGATGTCGAGCCGACAGAGGTATTGGCGCAAGTCAAACGTTACTTTGGTGAGCTGTCCCCTAGCGAGCTGCCAAATCGTCCTGCTGTCAATCAAAAAGGTTTCCGTGGCTATCAGAAAGTCGATTCTGAGCAAGCCGTACAAGTTCCAGTGCTATTGATGGGTTACAACGTACCAAGTCTGGTAACAGCAGGTGCTAATAATGAAAATCAAGCTTATGCACTGTCATTGGCTCAGGACGTATTAGATGGCGGTTTGTCTGCACGATTGGAGAGTCGATTAATACGTGAAAAAGGCCTTTTGACGACAGTAGGTACATCTTATGACCTACTAGATCGTGGCGACGGGCTATTTTTGATTCAGGCGACGCCGCGTGAAGGCGTCAGCCTCGATCAAGCGCAACAAGCCATCATCGCTGAAATAGAAAAGCTAAAGACCGACCCCATCAACGCCGATGAAATCAGTCGTGCCAAAACCAACACAGTAACAGGTCTCGTCTACGCTCAAGATAGTATGGAAGGTCAAGCACGTATGATTGGTTCACTACAGTCTATTGGTCTTGATGACAGGCTGCTTGCCGAGCTACCCGCCAAACTCGATAAAGTAACGATTGCTGATATTCAAGCGGCAAGTAAAAAGTACTTGGTAAAGGATAATTTGACAGTGATGCATATCATACCGCCCAACGATAGTGCTGCTAAAAAAGATTAGTAATGATAATGCATGATTCCTTCATCCAATCAAAAAGCCAACTAAGCAGGCTTCATTAATAAGAAGAAAACCATGACCCAACCCAGTGATTTATATCAAATTAGAAAAAAGTCGTTGAATAACGCGCGCCCCTCAACGCTAGTAGCCACATCTACGCTCAAGAAATTATCCAGTCTGAGCGTTGGCGTATTATTAGGTCTTACAACGCTGACTGTGACAGCACAGGCAGAGACCGCAGGTGCTGAAGAGCCTCGTGGATCAGCGACATTGGTTGACACCAACGCACCAATTGCTGCCTTATCAAAATTGACCAGCATTGACAAGGCCAAGCCCTTAAAGGTTACCGCACCCGAAATTCAACAATTTAAAACAAAAGCTGGCGTGCCCGTACTCTTTGTAAGAACGACCACCCTACCAATTGTCGATATTGATTTGCGTTTTAACGCTGGTAGCGCTCGTGATGGCAGCATACGTAAAGACGGTTTTGGTATTGCCAATATGACTGCGACGATGCTGACACAGGGCACCAACAAGCTCAATGAAGATGAGTTCACCCGAGCAGGTGAAACATTGGGTATTGATCTAAACAGCAGTGCCTATAAGGATATGTTTATCGTCTCGCTGCGTAGCTTGTCTGACGACAAACATTTACTACCTGGTATCGACTTAATGACTCAGATGCTCACTGATCCTGCTTTTGACGATCAAACATTAGCCCGCAACAAAGCACGGCTTCTGGTGGGCTTACAGCAGCAAAAGCAAGACCCAAACAGTTTGGCAAGTAACGCTTTTAACCAAGCCTTGTATGGTGACCATCCTTACGCCCATCCGTCAGCTGGTACTTTAGACACTGTACCTAATATCGACAGACAACAATTGATTGACTTTAAAAACCGTTATTTGGTTGCTGCCAACGCTTCTATTGCGATGACAGGCAATCTGACCTTGGCACAAGCGAAAAAACTGGCAGAAGGTATCACTGCTGGATTACCCGCTGGTCAATCTGCCGCAACGTTACCTGAGCCAAAACCGCTCAATCAGACAAAACACATCCACATTCCGTTTCCAAGTACTCAGACCACCATATTAATGGGTCAATTGGGCAGTAAACGTGCGACCAACCCACAAGATCAGCAGCAACAAACCAATTTTGCGGTGGGTAATGAAGTGCTGGCCGGTAGCAGTTTTAATGCACGCTTGATGACTGAGGTTAGGCAAAACCTTGGTTATACCTATGGAATTACGGGCTCAATGAATCCGATGCTGGCCAAAGGCCCTTATCAGATTGGTTTTTCGACCCGTAATGATAAAGCGCGTGATGCCATTGATGCCAGCTTAGCCGTCATCAATGACACTTTGGATCAAGGCATTACCAATAGTGAGATGCGCCTAACAACAGACAATCTTAAAAACAGCTTCCCGATGGGCTTTGCAAGCAATGCTGGTATCAATAACTTACTCGGTATGATGAATTTTTATCAATTACCCAATGACTATCTAAGTAACTATATCAATCGTATTGATCAAGTGAAGCTTGCAGGCGTCAATCAAGCGATGCGCGACACCCTAAAACCTGAAGACTTTTTAATTGTCACCGTTGGACAAGACGACCCATGGAAAGACAAAAAGGGTAAAAAACCATCGTCATAAAACCTGCGGTAAAAGACATATAAATAAGGGGCAATGCATACAGCATCGCCCCTTATTTAGTATAAATACCAATAATATATATGTCACTTTAAAACTGAACCCATTAATCAGAAACCGTTACGGCCACGTCATACACAAGATTTTTGGGTTTATAAGTTGCCCCATTATATGCCAATCGAATCACATGTTTGTCGTAAGAATCGACCTTATAATCGCCATTGGCGAAATTATGCATCATAGGTACTATCAATAGTGCTTCGATTTGACTGTCATTGACTTTGACAGAGATGCTTTGACCACTACGTGGGTATAAAAAATAATCGCAATGGTTGTCTATCATAACTTCTTTAGTGCGTTCGATGACCTGACTGCCCACTTCTTCTTGTATGAGTTTTGGACAAAGGTCTGTACGCTCAGCCGCCAATCTGGCGTAAGAGTTTTTGATGTTTTCCTCAACCTCTTTCGCATTTTGTGCTTTTCTGTTGAGCTTGGTAGATTTATCTCTCGTCAACGAATGGTCTTCAGGCGAGGTCTCTGGACTACAAGCACTCACAAATAGTAAGAACAGAAAAACCAGACCAAACAAAGCCACGGCTATATTGTTTGGTCGTAGAAAAGTCCTTTTTGATTTACCAGAATCGTCATCTTTAGGTATTATTGAATACCGTTTTTTCATAAATCCTGCTCATAGTCAGTGCTGTTTTTTTACTTTATGCATCAAAAATATAAAGTGAATAAAACTTACTATTAAAGCACAATTTATGAGTGTTAGAAAATTTATGATGACTTGACCGTCTATCTTTTAAATCTACAATATTTGAACTTCTGTACCAATCTTTATGAGTGTTATTCTATTTCTCGCCTTGCAAAATGCTCATCTAAAGTCCGAATGGTTTATAGATAAGATCAATTAGTAACGGCAAGAAGAGCTACTACTAGCATGGTTAAAACCCCATTTGCGGTAACCATCTGTATCTAAATGAATGGCGCCTGTGGCATACAATCCCAAACCAAAATTGTGCTCTTTTCCTTGATACTGCCAAAACTGACACAAACCATCTTGCATGGTACTGCGCTGCCACAAATTATCTTCGTACTCTGGTACCCAGATATCCATTGCACTTCCATTCATGTGCTTGCTACTGTCTGCACCACCTGCACAATTATTTAAGCCAGGACTGCGATATACCGAGCGTATCTCACTGGTGGCTGGAATAATGCCTTGGTTTTTGAGCTCAGTATACAAACGTAACGTCGGTACTATATTTGCCCATAACTCTTGTGGGGGTAACTGGTAAGGCTCATAGCCACATTTGTCCCAGCTACGCGCTGTAGTGAGCAGTTGCGACAAGGGTGGTACGTTTCGCGCTCCTACTCTTGTAGTCAGATATCGTTGATATTCTGCAACTTGCTGAGCACGGTAGCTATTGCTGTTTAACCACGCATTAAAACTTATGTTGCTAGAGTCACTATTGGTACTATTATAAGTATTGTTTGCGGTACTGTATTTATTATAAGTGGTGCTATATACAGGCGTACGGCGATTGATATTTACCTGCTTGCTCTCTTGAATCGATATGTTTGCATTGGGCGTAAAATCACGCTGCTTTTGGGCAATGAGCCCTTGCATACTATCGCCAGTATTTGCACCGCTTAGCATCGTTACACCAGGACTGTGATTTGAAGCATTGGTAGAAGCGCTGATATAAGCATTAATACTATCGGTGTTATTACCCTGACGTATTTGAATACGGCGCTCACTGCTGTCACTCAGTAAAGCGGCTTGGGCAGAGAGACTGCTGGCACAGATAAATAGTACGACAAGCGGTTTGTGAATTTGTCTGTAAGTAGAATTTTTTGTGTTGGTCATTGCAAGAAACTACCAATAAAAAGGTTTTATCGATACTATCAAATTTTTGGTAAGCAAGCTAAACTATCGTCTCTAATTAGAGAGGTGATATTCGTAATTAACACTTATCCTCACAGTTTTTATAATTACGTGATTTTGGTACTTGTACGTTACCTTATTGTTGATGTTCAATTAGAATAGACACAGTATTGTCACATTTTGAGCCTTCTTTTTAAGTAAAAACTCCTTACTCCTTCAATTGCTAGTCACCTTTTGCCTATGTCTTCTAACCTGCAGTATCGTTTTTCACGTCAAAGCCATCACTTAGGTCAAGGTCATGCACCGACACTATGGCAACGTATACATATAGATCCTTGGTTGACCCTTCTTTTGTTAACGGTTTGCTGTATTGGTCTGACAATTTTATACAGCGCTTCTGGCCAAGAAGTGAATATGGTCATACGTCAAATGGTCAGCTATGGGGTGGCTTTTTCGGTTATGTTTACTATGGCGCAGATACCACCCAGTATCTATCGCACCTTTACGCCTATTTTTTATGTACTTGGCTTAGTGCTGCTGATTTTGGTCGATATCATCGGCGAAGTACGTATGGGTGCTCAGCGCTGGATTAATTTACCCGGATTTGGTAGTGTACAACCGTCTGAATTTATGAAACTGGGTATGCCCATGATGTGCGCTTGGTTTTTATCCAAACGTGACCTGCCACCTTCTTTTTCGAGTATTGCGATTACCTTGACCTTGATCGTTGTTCCCGTATTACTGATTGCTAAAGAGCCTGATCTTGGTACATCGCTTCTGGTAGCAGGCAGTGGTATATTTGTCCTGTTTTTGGCAGGGTTGTCTTGGCGATTGATTTCAGCCGCTGCCATTTTAGCCGTGCCTTTTATTGCTTTTGCATGGAATTTTTTATTACATGATTATCAACGCACACGTGTCTTGACCCTACTCAATCCAGAAGCAGATGTCCAAGGGGCTGGCTGGAATATCATTCAATCGAAAACGGCTATCGGTGCAGGTGGTCTCACTGGTAAAGGCTATTTGGAAGGCACACAATCCCATTTGCATTTCTTACCAGAAGGTCATACCGATTTCATCATCGCCGCTTTCTCCGAGGAGTTTGGTCTGTTAGGCGTCATGCTATTGATGTTTATTTACTCTTGTTTGCTTATGCGCGCGTTGTATATTGCGTTTACGCATCCTGACGTTTATAGCAGATTGTTAGCTGGCGCTATTGCCATGTCTTTCTTTGTTTATGTGTTTGTTAATGTTGGGATGGTCAGCGGTCTTTTGCCTGTCGTTGGTGTACCCTTACCTTTCATCAGTTATGGCGGTACAGCTATCGTCACCCTAATGGCTGGATTTGGGCTATTGATGTCTATTCATACGCATAAAAGCAACTAGGCTCCAGTCTACCAAATTATATATAAATCAACGGTTTACTGTCACTTTTATCTTACAATGCCCTTGAAATGTGTCAGTAAACCCATTATATAAACCTCCTCGCTATAATAAATATGATGCAAAGTTAGTATCCAATCTTTATAAGCTACATAAGAATGCTGTTTATTTTTCAACTGGCATTCCTACCCTTCTTGCTAACGCCCGTCTTATTTCAGTTTGAACAAAGAAATTTGCGTAATCATTTCACGTAGACGATTACTCTTCTAATCTGTTACTGATTCCATTACTCTAAAAACATGAATAGTCATGATTGATATCCTTAAATCAACTTAGGAGCGGTCAGGGGCTATAACTTTTTGACAGTAGTTACAAAAAAGTTATTATTATTGACTGTAATTTTTTTGGTTTTAGTATGCATTTTATAAGGATTTCTTCAGAATCACGAGGTTTGACACTGCGGTTAAAAAGAACTTAGTCCTTGTTTTTTACAAATAATTGCGTTAACCTCGTTTTATTGCAGCGTGATACATAACCCGTACATAGCTGCTAATAAACTTTGCATTTAATTATAGTTTGGTTATAGCCCTTACGTATAGTTAGCAGCTTATAGATTTACGAATTTCAAATACACTACTTAATTAACGTTTTAATAACAAAGCAATACGTAATGTCCTTTAAAAAACATATTAATTTAGCAAAGAAAGAGATTTTGTAAATTTGGCATATAGTGGTATTAGCACCCAGATTCTTATTGTAAATTATGGGCTTACCCGTATTACTAACTATCATTTGAGCGTTTTATAAGTATTATCGGCTATGTTGCCGTTACCCACTTATTATAATGAAATGAAAATTACCATATATTAAAATCTATAAAAGCCATAATTTGACATCAACGATGATATAGACAATGCATTGATGGAAGGCTTTAGAGCTTGTGTGAGTATTAGATTGGTCTATTACTTATACACTCAATCTAACGATGATTAGAGCTAGGTTTTGATATATAAGTTATAGAGGTATCTATGAATAAGCGTTTATCTGGTCTACTTACTATGTCAGCTATATTGTTTGCTGGCTCTGCAGTCGCTACCAATGCAAATGCGGTAGAAGCAAAAACCTCTCTTGCGATGATCTCACAAGATAACGCCTCCCACATCGATCGTGTACTTGGTGAACTTAGCCGTCAACATGACGGTGCATCAAGTTTGGTCAAATCAGCACGTCAACCCACTTCGCTAGCACTCAACAGCTCTCTACTAGCAAGTGATACCACACTAGCCAGTAATGATGAAGATGTATTAGAACGTCTGACCGCAGTGGCTTCTAACTCAGTGAGTAAATTCAAACAAACTGGTTTGGCGTCTTGGTACGGTCGTAAGTTCCATGGTCGCAAAACAGCCAGTGGCGAAACATTTGATATGAATGCTTTGACAGCCGCTCATCGTTCATTACCGCTTAACTGTTACGTTAAAGTGACCAATAAAACAAATGGCAAAAGCGTCGTGGTAAAAGTCAATGACCGCGGTCCATTTCATGGCAACCGTGTGATGGACTTATCTTATGGTGCTGCGAAGCGTCTAGGTATCACGAGTAAAGGTGTTGGTAACGTTGCTATCGAGCGTGTTTCAGGTCCATAGTTTTAGCTTTATGGTTATAAACCAGAGCAAAAAAGAGCGCCTAACTTGGTTAATAGTTAGGCGCTCTTTTTTTGGCTAATGCTTGTCATAAAAATAAGCATCACTTCTCGTTTAAAGATAAGCATTCCAGTCACACTGACGCGTGCTTATATTGAACTAATAATAGATGAATTTACAGCTCAAAAGCGCTTTCAATCGCATCATCCAGACGCTCTACCGCAATGACATTAATACCTTTAAATTGTGGCGAATTCTTAGCAGGTGCATTGGCTTTCGGGATGATAGCGTGTTTAAATCCATGTTTCATGGCTTCTTTTAAACGCTCTTGTCCGTTGGGTACGGGGCGAATCTCTCCAGATAACCCCACCTCACCAAATACCGCCAGTGAAGATGGCAATGCTCTCTCTTTAATACTAGAGGCACAAGCCAATAATACTGCCAAATCTGATCCTGTTTCGATCACTTTGACCCCACCAACCACGTTGACATATACATCTTGTCCGCTAGTATGGATACCGCCATGACGGTGCATGACAGCCAATAGCATAGATAAGCGCTGAAAATCTAAGCCTAGAGCCATACGTCTCGGTTGCCCTTGCGAATCATCAACCAATGCCTGCACCTCAACCAATAGCGGTCGCGTGCCTTCACGACTCACCATCACCACAGAGCCTGCGACAGGTTTATCATAGCGGCTTAAAAATATCGCCGATGGATTGGCAACCTCTTTGAGACCCATATCCGTCATACCGAAGATACCCAGCTCATTAACTGCGCCAAAACGATTTTTGACTGCGCGAATCATTCGAAAGCGTGAATCAGACTGACCTTCAAAGTACAATACCGTATCAACCATATGCTCAAGGACGCGTGGGCCTGCGAGCGTTCCTTCTTTAGTCACATGACCCACTAAGAATAGCGCAGTACCCGTTTGCTTAGCATAGCGCGTCAGAATCGCAGCCGACTCTCTAATTTGACTAACGCCACCTGGTGCTGAATTGATCGCGTCCGTATAAATAGTCTGAATAGAGTCAATAATGGCAATGGCAGGCTGCTCTTGTGTCAGTGCAGCGCAAATGGTTTCAACATTGGTTTCGGCCAATACTCTCAATCTGTCAGCAGGCAAATCTAAACGCTTAGCCCGCATAGCAACCTGTGCTAGTGATTCCTCGCCAGTGACATATAATGCACTACCTGCCAGTGAGTCAGCACGGGCCATGTTGGTCGCCGTCTGTAACAAGATTGTCGACTTACCAATGCCAGGGTCGCCCCCGATCAATACGACGGAACCTGCAACCAAACCGCCACCAAGCACACGATCAAACTCGCTGATACCTGTTGGTAAGCGAGTATCTAATGTGACACTAACCGCATTGAGAGGCATAACGGCACTATGAGTACCAGAGTAATTTCCAGCTGGCGTGCTAGTATTGCGAGGAGTAGCACGGCTGGCATTGGGCTTGGTCGTATTTTTATTATGGTGCGGCATACTGACATTTGGCGCTTCCACCAGACTGTTCCACTCGCCACAATCTGTACACTGTCCAGCCCACTTTCCAAAATGCGCTCCGCAATGTTGGCAGACATAACTACTTTTACTTTTTGCCATAACCTATCAGCCTTATTCAGAGGGTCAATCGAGAATAATGAATAAAATAACGTGACGCTTCAATGAGCGTTAATTTAAGAATAGTTTTTCAGGGAAGCCTATAGTCGATATAACTGGCTTAGTTTTATAGAAGAGACAATGCAAAATATAAGAAGAATGTATACATAAGAAAAGAGGATTAGTGACAGTTGGCTCAAGATTTTACTTTAAAATTTTGAACCAGCATTAAACGTAGATATCGGGTTTAATATGTCTTGATATATTGACCTATACTTGAAAGTCTTTACCCAAATAGACAGACTTCACCAGCTCATTATCTAAGACCTCATCAGAGGTTCCTTCAGCAATAATCGCACCTTCTGATACGATATATGCCTTTTCACAAATCGCCAACGTATCACGAACATTATGGTCGGTTATGAGTACACCAATTCCCCGATTCTTGAGGGTCAAAATAACGTCTTTGATATCACCCACAGAGATAGGATCAACCCCTGCAAAAGGCTCATCTAGTAAGATAAATTTTGGATTGGCAGCTAGGGCACGAGCAATCTCACAGCGACGACGCTCACCACCCGAGACACTCATACCTAATGACTTGCGTACGTGTTCTAGATGGAACTCGCCAATCAATTTTTCAAGCTCTTGTCGCTGCTGGCTTACATTTAACTCTTTGCGGGTTTGCAAAATAGCCAAAATATTGTCTTCAATAGATAATTTACGAAAAATAGAGGCTTCTTGTGGCAAATAACCAATACCCGCGCGCGCGCGCTCATGCATTGCATATTTAGACAAGTCCATTTTTCCTAAGGTGACACGTCCTTTATCCATATTGACCAGACCAACCACCATGTAGAAACTGGTGGTCTTGCCCGCACCATTGGGGCCTAACAGTCCAACAACTTGACCTTGCTCAACAGAAAAAGAAACGTCTTTAACCACCCAACGTTTGCCATAGCGTTTACCCAAATTTTGCATGGTTAATCGCGCAGCAGGTGCATCGGTTATTAAAGAATCTGCATTTTTATTATCACTCATAACTTACTCATACTGTGGCGACATACAAGCACCGTTAGAGACATACGGACTTGTTTGTGTATCGATAAATGAACGATTCAGTCTCTTCTTATTAGCGTACACCACTTTGGCTATTGTTACCGCTTGGCGGGAAAACAAGCTCTACTCGTTGATTACCACCTGCCGTCGCTTCAACGTCACCTGCTTTTAGGCTATAGCGAATGACATTACCTGCAAAACTCGCTCCGTTTTGAACCAATTTTGCATTCCCTGTCAATGTAATGATGCCTGTGACCGCATTATAATCGATTTTATTAGCTTGACCTTTGGCTAGGCCTTTTTCCTGCGTGACGACTTGCTGCATTGTCGCTGGACGTCCAGTTGCTACAGCAGAGTTGATACTACGCTGTTGTGACAAATTGACAGTGATATTATCAGCCGTCATCTTGAATGTACCCTGAGTGATAATAACACTACCAGAGTAACTGGTAACGCCTGTACGTTCACTATAAGTTGCTTTATCAGCCAACAGTTTAATCTCTTGATTGGCATCTGATGGCAATGCGTGACTATAAAGCGGTAGCGCCAAAAGCATGACTACTGGCAACGCTTGCAATCGACGCAAGCGATACAGTGTTGAATGAGAGCGGGTCAATGATGAGCGCAAAGTAGGCAAAAATTTAGATGTCATAAAAATCACTCGTTTATAAGGGGTAGTAGGATTTGCAAACTTCATGCGAGCTAGTGCTTTGTCATATGGTTTAGTATAAACGCAACTGAGATCAGAACAACGCTTTATCTTGGCGATCAGAAGGCGTAAAAGCAACAGCAACTTGACCAAACTCATACTCACCTGTTTCAAGATTGGCTGTCATGCTTGAGGCTTCAAACCGATTCATACCTTGTTCAATTTTGACAGGCTCTTCGCTATAGACTTTCCCAGATTTGGTGTTACCTTTGAGGGTATTACCAGTTACCTTTATCGGTTCAATATCAGACCCACCTTTGTTGCCTTCACTAACTAAGGTAAATCCCCCTGATAAATTAAGATCACCCGTCTGCTGACTGATTGCCGCACTACCCGCTTCAATACGATAGCGTTGCTCGGGTGACGGCTCCCAATTCATGGTAATGCCTGACATCTCATCTAAATTGGTTTGTGGATTGTGCTTCAATGATTCAGCAGTAAGCTCGTATTCTGTCTCGCCTTTCTCATTGGTCTGCACCGCTTTGATCTCTGTTGCTTCATAATCAACATCAGACGTTCCCATACTAACAGGCGGCGATACTTCACCTTGCTGCTGAAAAAACCAGCCTGCAATACCAGCCACAATCAATGCAAGGATTATTAAGACACGAGTATTCACGACAAATCATCCTGAGTTTTTGCTTCATCAAGTGTATAGTGTGCGATAAAGTCTTGATAATAACCATGACCTTTTAATATCAAATCACAGATTTCTCGTACGGCACCTGTACCACCTGCGCGAGTCGTCACCATATCGCTACGATTAATAACTTCTGCATGCGCATTCGGGACTGTGGCCGCAAATCCTACAGTTTGCATCGCTTTGATATCTGGCAAATCATCGCCCATATAAGCACAATCAGCAGCGGTAATACCGAGAGCAGGATCAAGCGTAGACAACAGCTCGTTTAATGCAATCAGCTTATCATCACGACCTTGCACCACATAATTGACGCCCATTTCTGTAGCACGCTTATCGACCATGGCACTACTACGACCTGTAATGATAGCCGTCAAAATCCCATAACGCGCCAGAGACTTAACGCCGACGCCATCCTGAACAGAGAATGCTTTGGTCTCGACACCATTAGCATCATAAATGATTTGGCCATTTGATAAAATACCATCAACGTCCATTACTAACAGCTTCACTTGTCCCGCTTTTTTGATTAAGTCTTGCATCTGTTGTCTCTTATTAAAGGCCATTTTTAATACAGTCGTTATTTCACGCCAGCTTGCAGCAAATCATGTACAGTAATAATCGCTTCTAGGCAATTATTTTCATCAATAATCAACAACTGACTGATGCCGCTTTCATTCATCACACTAAGTGCATCAGATGCGCGCATGGTCTTATTAACATGGCGCGGATTGCTTACCATCAGCTCACGCATTGGCGTTTTTAGATCAATACCTTTCTCTAGGCCACGGCGTAAGTCGCCATCTGTGAACACCCCAACAACCTTATCATTGTCGTCAGTCACTACTGTCATACCCAAACGACCAGCAGACATGGTAAATAGAGCTTCTTGTAGTGGCTCATCTTGATGAATGAGAGGCAAATACTCAGACTTAGTATGCATCAAATCCTCAACTCGCGTCAGTAATTGACGACCCAATGCGCCTGCAGGATGCGATAAAGCAAAATCTTCTGAAGTAAAGTTGCGGGCGTGTACTAAGGCAACAGCCAAGGCATCTCCTAGCGCGAGCGTTGCTGTTGTACTTGAAGTAGGTGCAAGGTTCAATGGGCATGCTTCTTGCGACTTACCAAGCGTCAAAACGATATCGGCCGCATGTGGCAACATCCCACGCTTGTCACGACTGATGCTAATCAAAGGAATGTTTAACCGTTTTACAACAGGCAACAGCATCTTAATCTCATCTGACTCCCCAGAATTAGAAATTGCCAGCAAGACGTCACCCTTCACCAGCATACCCAAATCGCCATGTCCCGCTTCGCCCGGATGCATAAAAAAAGCTGGCGTACCAGTCGATGCAAAGGTCGCTGCTATCTTTCGGCCAATCAGTCCCGACTTGCCCATACCAGTGACGACCACACGGCCCTTACAAGCCAAAATAATATCACACGCTTGCGCAAACCTATCATCTATCTGCTCAGTCAATAATGACAAGGCAGAGATCTCAGTATTAATCGCCTCTATAGCGGTGCTTATAAATTGCTCATAGGTTAAATCGACTTGGGTATTACTCATGAATCCACTCTATTTTTATAATGAATCAGCATAGTATTTTACTATACTATGTCTCATATTAATAATAATCTACGAAATCAAAGGCCGTTATCTTCACACATAGTGCCAAACAGCTGTTCTCGACATATTCATTCAAACAAAAAAAACCCACTATTAGAAGCAGGTCTTGATCAAATAAACATGTCTCAACAGCGCATCTTCAATAATGCACACACTTAGCCGTTATTCTCATCAGAACCGTCATTTGGCTTGTCTTCAAATCTTGGAGTTTCCATCGAGTTATCAAAACCACGGTCTTGACCAAAACCACCACGCTCAAAACCACGCTCCTGACTCTGACCAAAGCTGCCACGTTCAAAACCACGATCTTGACCTTGACTGAAGCCACCGCGATTAAAACCGCTACGATTGGCAGCAAAACCACGTTCTTCAAAGCCGCCTGCACTGGCTGGATTATTACCACGTTCGAAGCCACCGCCTTGATAGCCAGCTGGTGCTACGCCCTGCGCTTGGCTACTGGCGCCTGTGGTTGCACTACGAGGATTACGCGCTGGCACAACGGTTGAAATGGCATGTTTGTATACCATCTGACTGACAGTATTTTTAAGCAATACTACGTATTGATCAAAAGACTCAATCTGCCCTTGCAGCTTGATACCATTAACCAAAAAAATAGAAACAGGAATGCGATCTTTGCGCAGCGAATTCAAGAACGGATCTTGTAAAGTTTGTCCTTTTGACATGAAATCTCTCCTAAATATTATGTAGTTATATTTTAAGTGCCAATTATTTTAAGTGTTACTGTCATTATAATGGCCAAAGGTAGATACAATGCTAGGTTTTCTTTTTAAAACGTATCTAAATAAACATTCAACGTGCTTTACCGATATTAAGTGACTATAAATATATTCATGCGATGAGCAATGTAACAGCTGCTTATCTCATTAAAAAACCATATAAACACTCACTAATCAGTAATAATTAGAGGCGAACAAGACCAATGTCCAGTTTATTATTACAACTAAATCAAATTATAACAGTTATCAAAGGTGTATTTTGAAACTAATTGTCATCGCTGTATTGTTTGTTTATAAAAACTTTTACTGAGCGATATGGTTAAGAAACTATCTTTTGAGAATAGTCTAAATTTTATGCCCTTATTATTTACAATAATGAGTTATTATTGTAAATAATCTTTTGCTTGCGCCATAGAGGTAAACATCTCTATCTTTATACCTCGATTAATAAGAGCGTTTTGAGTATCGATTGGGCTAGCGTTAATCGATGAATCTACTGAAGCATCAGATAACTGACTTACTTTTCTTAGCCACGTGTACTGACGCTTTGCAAGCTGTCTTGTAGCATATAATGCCTTATTTTGCATTTGCTGACAAGCAAGCGCCTGAATCTGTGCATCTGAGGTAATTGATTGCGATAGTATTTGCAACGTATTTTCTGCCTTCGTATTCTTGTAGGCTGTGTCTTTCTCCGTTTTAAACGCATCATAAAACACGGCTTTGTCCAAATGCGGTTGCTCAAATACTGGGTGCTCAATCTGTACTAAGTACTCTAAAACTTGCCGATAACCCACGCAGCGCATAGAAGGTAAGTTGGGTGTCAAAGGGTATTTATTCAGTAAATCAATGACTTCAGCTACCAAGCCATCATTCCACATAATCTCTAGGCGTTGCTCAATGCGTGTGTGCAGCCATGGACGATCTGGCATAACACCTAGTGCGTACCACTGCTGATTTGGGTTTTGTGCCAATGCCTGTTTGGGCTGAGCTTGCCAGTCACTGATTGGAGTATTGGTTTGTAAATACACTTCGACTGCACGGGTGATGCGCTGGGTGTCAGTCGCATTGAGACGCTGATGACTTGCTGGATCCACTTTACTCAGATACTCATATAGTGCATCGATGCCTTCTTCTTGTCGCCATTGCTCCACGCGTGCGCGCACGTCATGATCGCTATCTGGTACAGGAGACAATCCATCAAGCAGCGCCATGTAATACATCATTGTACCGCCTACAAGTAGAGGTATTTTGCCATTTTGGTGACAGTTATCAATCAGCTGCGCAACATCATTGACAAACTCTGCCACGCTATAGCTTTGCATCGGGTCAACAATATCTACTAAATGGTGAGGATAACGCGTAAGCTCAGCAGTCGTTGGTTTGGCGGTTCCAATATTCATATCACGATATATCAGCGCTGAATCTACTGATATCAGCTCATAACGCCCTGTATCATAAAGCTCATAGGCCAAAGCGGTTTTACCACTTGCTGTTGGTGCCATCAAGCACACCACACTATTATCTGTGAGATGGTGAGATAGGCTATCAGACGACTGTCTCATAGAATTGCCTTTAGTATTAATTTGTATGGTAAGTAATGATGCTTATATGGATGTGAGCATCAATGCAACTAGCTGATCACGATTGATCACTTTTATGGCATTACTCATTAACAAAGCTTCAATATCCGTTATAAATAATGCTAAGTCCTGCTGCGTCATTTGAGCACTTATGGTCGCTAGTTGTTGATTGATCTCATTGGCATGAATTTTGCGATTTTTGGATATATGACTATCTAATACTGTAGATTCAAACAACAAGCCAACTTGCACTCGCCAATCCTCTGCGCCAATCAATAGGCACTGCCTTTGATAATAAAAAAGTAACCAAGGTAGCGGTTTATCATAACGATACTGACCAATGATAGACTCGGAAACCACATCGCTCACGCCAGTAATGACATCTAGACAATGCGGTAAAGACGCTATATCACCAGAGGATCTACTCCGAACCGCAGCAGCATCAGTTGTAGGCATATTGGGCGTACTAGAGCTTGGGCTCAAAGGCTCCCTAATAAAAGAGTCTACATGCTTAGGGTATTCACTCTTCTCTGAGGATTGATAGGAAGCTTTTGGCGACTGCACCTGCCTGCCTTGTGTAACATCATTATGATTGATCGAGCCAGTCTTTGGTAAGTCTTTATCAGATGGCTGATTTATAACATCAGCATGTGCAGAACCAGTATTTATAGAATCAATATTTGAAAAGACATCGCTTGATACTCTCTTGTCTTGTTGAATATTATTTCTCAACTTGCGTGCCACAAGCTTTGGGCGTAGCGTATGACTTAAATGTGCCATAATATTATTTAACGGGCTGATTCTAATCCGCTGTTTGGATGGATGTACATTGACATTCAACCATTCAATAGGTAAGTCAAAATAGAGTGCGTAGCCAATACCTGCCAGCTGCGCCTCTTGGGCGATTTGTCGAAGCTGATTGCTAATGATGGCTTCTTTGACCAATCGACCATTCACATAAATCAATTTTGGCAATGCATCATTTTTTTCATGCATCGGCCACAACCAGCCAGTAATACCCGCATGGCGCTCGCTTTGATTGACATCGTATCCTATCGGTGGCTGCACCAAGCCCGATAAGTCCACAGCGACTTCAATAGCGTTATCTGTTAACGAGACACCCATGGCTTGCTCAAGACGGGACACGGATAAACGGTTGTTATCGCCATCGACGGTATTGGTAGATATGGTGCTTGCAGATAATGACAGTCGTTTTTTCTTATCGTGAAAAAGGGTGATGGTAATATCCGCTCGTGCCAAGGCAACCTCACGAACCACAGTCTCAATATGACCAAACTCGATGGCCATTGATTTTAAATTGCCTCGGCGTGCCGGTACATTAAAGTATAAGTCTCTGACCGTAATTGTCGTACCACGATTGTGTACAACAGGCGACAGTCTTGGTATGTCATCCAATACCCCAGCAACTTGGAGTTGACGACCGATACCACTATGATCATGACTGCTAATCAGTGTCAAACGAGAAACCGCCGCCGTTGCCGCCAATGCTTCGCCTCGAAAACCCAAGGTCATAATACCGTGTAGATTGGCCACATCAGCCACTTTGCTGGTTGCATGACGAGTAATCGCCATGATCATATCATCAGGATGGATACCAATCCCATTATCCACCACTTCGATCATCCCCATGCCCCCTTGAGTAACATGTACCTCAATATGAGTCGCACCCGCATCGATGGCATTTTCAAGCAACTCTTTGACCACGGCGGCAGGACGCGTTACTACCTCACCAGCTGCCAATTGGTTGATGAGCAGCGGCGATAGCTTTTTAATACGGGTATCAGAGGGATTATTGGTCATGAATAACGATTATATATTGTAGTAGATTACGTTTTGGCAAATATGTGAGGTAATATTTAAATATTGAGTATGGATAAATCTAACCCTTGTGCCTGTCCAGTTTTGGACAGTCTTAGCTCAATCTGACGAACTTCTTTACCATCATCGCTATTCGCCTTTTGCGTGATATCAACGAATAAGTCTGGTACTGGTAAATAGCCATCCGCGCGACTCGCCCATTCAATAATCACCAGTACATTTGGCTCATCAAGATATTCATCAAACCCTATAAATGATAGCTCTTCTGGGTCTTGTAGACGATATAGATCAGCATGGTAGACAGGTTTGGTTATGCCGTTTCCTTGGTCAATACGATAGGGCTCTACTAACGTATAGGTCGGACTTTTTACCGCGCCCTTATGTCCTAAAGCTTGTAGCCAATAACGCGTCAAAGTGGTCTTGCCCGCCCCCAAGTCACCTGCCAGCCAAACGCTTCCTGTCAGTGGTAGCGCTGCCAATTGCTGAGCCAATGCCTGCGTATCGTCTTCAGAGTGTAAGGTTAACGTGTGCACCGCTTTGCTATCTTTGTCGGTAGCAATTTGAGCGTTATCATTATGCATCGGGCTGAACCTGCATGGTCACTGATGGATTCACAAAGCGCTCACCACGAATCAGCTTGGCATACAGATCGGTATCGTGCCATTCAGCGCGGACTTGATCACTAAATTCGAAGTCCTCCAAGACAAGTTTGCCCATTTGTTCATTGGCAACATCATCAGCAAAACATTGCGCATAACCCGTCGCGGTTTCGTGAGCAATCACCGAATAAACGCTAACATCTGTCTCGCCATTTTGCATTTGAGTTTGTTGCAAGATCTCTTGCGCCCAAAAGAAAATAACTCGTGAAAACTGCTCTGCGGATGGTGAGACTGGCAAACTGATCCAACGCGCACTGAACTTTTTGCAAGCAGCGACATACTCAGGATCGTCTTTGCTCCAAAAACAGATAGCATGGTCAAAACTGTCAATAATGTCTTTAATCGAAGATTTTAATAATCCAAAATCATACACCATTTGTCCATGGTCCAAGCGTTTCGCTTCCAAGATCAATTCGATCTGATAGCTATGGCCGTGGATAGAGTGCTTGCAGCGCTCAGAACTACAGTTACGAACAATATGAGCATTTTCAAATTTGAAGAGTTTACGGATACGCATAATAATCAACCAAAACAGTAAGCACTGTCGTGCTAAAGGTAGTCGTGCTAAATAAAATTTGCCGCTTCTAGTTATCGGCTTATTGCTTATTATAGCAAATCGTCATGTATCCGTAAGTAAGCACTTATGAATACTCGTATTGATTGAACGAATCAATCCAAGCTGATAAATTTATAGGTAAATAAAATAACAGTCGACTTATAAAAAGATAAAAAGGTAGAGGGGTTGTGCAAATGCTATCTATTGCTCAGTCTTAAGCCTATACTCAATCAAATACGCACTCTCTGCGTCACGGGTAGCATTTGTCTTCAAGTCTAATTGCTTTTACAAGGCAACCTGCCCAACCCCAAAAGAAAAAAATGATGAGTAAAGGTCAGGACAGCAAAAAGAACGTTAAAAAGAAACCTCTATTAACTGCCAAAGAGAAAAAAGCAGCCAAACAAGCGAAGAAAGATGACAATGGTAGTATCTTAGGTAAACACTAATATCTTATACATCAAAGCACTAATTGAATCTATGGTTCGATTAGCGCTTTTAAGAATCCACAGTTTAAAATAGGCACCTGTCCAACTAGGTACTTCTAAATCACTAGGTACTTCTAAATCTAAGTGCCACGCGGTGCAAACATAATAATTGCCATTCCACAAAGTGCAACCGCAGAGCCCATCATATCCCACATAGTTGGACGAATACCATCAACCGTCCACAGCCATAATATTGCCATGACCACATATACCCCACCATAAGCAGCATAGACTCTACCGACAGCTGTTGGGTGCAACGTCAATAGCCAGACGAATGCTGCCAAACTAAGCGTGGCAGGCACAAGAAGCCACACTGACTTACCCTCTCGCAGCCACAGATAAGGCAGATAACAACCTACAATCTCTGCAAGGGCCGTCAGCGCAAAAAGCCCAACTGTTTTTAATTCTGTCAAAACCTATGCTTCCTCAATCGTAATAAAGCCCGTCAAATACTGCACGGCATTGCCAGAAATAAGTACTCTCTCCCCTACTATTTCACAATCAAGCACACCACCTCGACTGGACGCTTGATATGCAGTCAACTTATTTTTATCTAGACGCTGTGCCCATAAAGGCGCAAGCCCAGTATGCACTGAACCTGTTACTGGGTCTTCGCCGCCGCCATCGTTTGACCAAAAATATCTGGAGATAAAATCAAAATCACTATATTCGTCGGACGTCGCCTGACAAGTGACCACGACATTTAGTGGTAATAGCTCTTTTAACTTCTCATTATTGCGAGCAACAGTGAGCACATCAGATTCAGCGTTATAGACCACAAAATAGGCTTTTTCATTGTAATAAACGTCAGTAGGTGCGATAGAGAGACCTGCTAACAAACTGTCAGGGATTTCATCCACCTTTTTAGGCATTCTATTGGGAAAATCCATTTGTATCTTGCCGTCAGCGGTTTGTATGACGGTAAAAATGCCCACCGCATTGGCTGAAAACCGAATGCTCTTCGCTGTAGGGTTTTTCTTAAATAAAACAAAAGCGGATGCCAATGTACCATGTCCACAAAAAGCAATCTCTTTAAATGGTGAAAACCAGCGTATATGATAAAGTCCGTCAGTATTAGGGACAATGAACCCCGTTTCAGATAAGTTATTCTCAAAAGCAATGGACTGCATCAAATCATTGGATAACCAACGCTCTGTGATAATAACTGCCGCAGAATTGCCTTTAAACACGGTATCGGTAAAAGCGTCAATAGTATTGATTTCTAGTTGCATGTTATGTTCTCATTTCAACGGTTTGTATCATTATATCGATCAATATTGGCCGTACTTTAGCGTTTTTAATGAATGTTTGCTGATCTATATATTTTTGAGAATATCGCCCAATTTAAACCCATGATGGCATTGTTATTTACCAAAATAACGCCATTTATATAACATCAAAATACAAGTAATCGCTTATTAAAGCGTTTTATTCTAAAGTTTCATTTAAACTTTTATTAGGAAATTAGCGAAATGATGCGTATTGGATTATTTTTATTAACCAACTTAGCTGTGATTGTCGTATTTAGCATCGTGTTTGGTATTTTATCCCGAGTCTTCGGTATTGGCGGTGTGCATTCAGCAGGCGGGCTCAACTATACCAGTCTTGCTATTATGTGTGGCTTGTACGGTATGATTGGTTCAATGGTTTCATTGTTTATCTCAAAGTGGATGGCGAAACGCTCGACTGGCACAGTTGTGATTGACACGCCAAAAAACCCAACAGAACAATGGCTTATGGATACCGTGGCAAAACAAGCACGTGCTGTGAATATTAGCATGCCTGAGGTTGGTATTTTCAACAATTCACAACCCAATGCCTTTGCAACTGGCTGGAATAAGAACAAAGCATTGGTTGCTGTATCGTCTGGCCTATTGCAAAATATGACAGCGGATGAAGTGGAAGCAGTATTGGCGCATGAGATTGGTCATGTGGCAAACGGTGATATGGTCACACTGGCCCTTATTCAGGGAGTGGTAAACGCTTTTGTTATGTTCTTCGCTCGCATCATTGGTAACTTTGTTGATCGTACTGTCTTCAAAAATGAAAGCGATGCACCTGGTATTGGCTATTTTGTCACCAGTATTGTGATGGATATCTTGCTTGGTTTCTTGGCATCTGCCATCGTGATGTGGTTCTCACGTCTACGTGAGTTCCGTGCAGATGAGATGGGCGCGAAACTTGCCAGCCGTGAAAAAATGATCAGTGCGTTAAATGCCTTACGCCCAGCTGAACAACGTCCAGACCAAATGCCTGAGAACATGAAAGCGTTTGCGATCTCAACAGGGCAAACTCAAGGCTTTAGTATTGCTAATTTTTTCCGTTCACACCCGACGCTTGATGATCGTATTGAAGCATTGCGAAAGTATAACCCTAGTGAAGCATAGCCCAATAAAGCATAGTAGAACATGTGAGGGATTGAATATTTTTAGCATCAACCCTCTTAATTCTATTAACATAAAAAAGCCTATCTATAATAGATAGGCTTTTTGCTATTGATAACAACACTTATTTTGATCGTAGGCTCAAATATCAAACTCAAGCGCTCTGTCACCATTGCTGTCTTTGATACGCGTTGGCAAACCAATCTTGTTGAGCAGATTGATAAATGGCTTGGCATCTAGCTCTTCAACATTGACCATTTTGCCCGCATCCCACTCGCCAGTTGCAACTAGCATAGCTGCCGCAACAGGTGGCACGCCTGCGGTATACGAGATGCCTTGGCTACCCACTTCGTTGTAGGCATCTTTATGATCTGAAACATTATAGATAAACACTTCAGCCCCAACGCCATTGATTTTGCCTTTGACTTTGTCACCAATGCAGGTCTTTCCTGTATAGTTTGGTGCAAGTGAGCTTGGATCTGGTAGTACTGCTTTAACAACTTTTAGCGGCACCACTTCTTGGCCTTCAGCAGTCATCACTGGCTGCTCAGATAGTAGACCTAGATTCTGCAAGACAGTGAAGACATTGATATAATGCTCACCAAAGCCCATCCAAAAGCGAATGTTTGGTACATCTAAATTAGCAGATAATGAATGCACTTCATCATGACCACTCAGATAGCTGTTTTGCACGCCCACAACTGGCAAATCATCGGTACGTTTGACTTCAAACATTTTGTTAGACTGCCACTTGCTGTCTTGCCAAGAGTAAACCGTACCCGTGAACTCACGGAAGTTAATCTCAGGATCGAAGTTGGTCGCAAAATATTTGCCATGGCTGCCTGCATTAATATCAATAATATCAATGTCACTGACTGATCCTGCATCCATCATGTCATACCCAAGACGCGCATACGCATTGACCATTCCAGGATCAAAACCTGCCCCTAAAATAGCAGTGACATTGTTGTCTGCGCAGCGCTCGCGACGTTGCCATTCATAGTTGTTATACCATGGCGGTGTCTCGCAAATCTTACGCGGGTCTTCATGAATGGCAGTATCAATATATGCCACGCCTGTCTCAATACAAGCCTCAAGCACCGTCATATTAATAAATGCTGATCCAACATTGATGATGATCTGTACGCCTGTGGCTTGGATCAACTCTATCAATGCTTGGGTATCCATGGCATCAACTTGGTGCGTATGCAATACCGCAGGCAGCTTAAAACTGTCTTTATCTATCACGCTTTGGGCGATTGCACTGCATTTATCTACCGTACGCGAGGCAATATGAATCTCACCCAATACATCATTGTGCATGGCACACTTATGCGCAACCACTTGAGCGACTCCGCCGGCTCCAATGATGAGTACGTCTTTTTTGTTGGGCTTAACTGATTGGTTTGTGTTCAATGAACAATCCTCCTTTGTGTTCCTGTAGATACCATTAATAGTGGCTATGCAAAGCAGAAACGAGTGAATGATATGCGTGAATTAAAAAGGAAGACCGAGGAAAACCCACGCACCCGTCGGGCAAATATGGCTATTTTTGCCCGTGGCGATTATAGCAATTTTTACATGCTTTTCGGCAACAATTAATCGCTAAGATAACCAATAGTTTTATATATTAAAAACCAGCAGACTTAAAATTAAGACAAACTCGCTTTATAGTCTTGATAATCAAACTCACGCTGTACATCAATGCGCCCACCTAAACGACGAATGACAATGGCTGGCATATTAACACCATTAAACCAATTTTTCTTGACCATGGTGTAACCGGCAGCATTACCAAAAGTGATGGTATCACCTACTGTCAAACTGTCCGATAACTCATACTCACCAAAAATATCGCCAGCCAAACAAGAACGACCATAAATAATCGTATTTTCTGTCGTTTGCTCAGATTTGGCTGTCGAGGGCTCATGAACAGCTGAATCGTCGATAATAGACTTGACAGGATTGACATCAATAGTCGCTTTATTGATGGCTGTAATGGGCGCTGACTCACGATAGATCAGCAGATCCAGCATATGCGCTTCGATAGAAGAGTCAACGACAGCAAGATTTTTTTGATTGTACATGGTATCTAATACCGTCGTAACCAATGACCCTGCACCGTGGATACTTGCCTCACCTGGTTCAAGATACACTTGGACACCATAAGTTTGGCTAAAGCCTTTTAGTCTTTCGGCCAGTTTTTCGAGCGGATAATCAGGCGCGATAAAATGAATACCACCGCCCAAACTCACCCACTCTAACTGCTTTAAAATATCGCCAAATCGTGTCTCAATGTCTGCTAAGCTCGCGCTAAAAGCCTCAAAGCTGTCATTTTCACAGTTATTGTGAATCATGACACCCGTAATATCACCAAGCACCCCTGTGATTTTTTCTTTATCGTGCTCGCCAAGACGACTAAAAGGGCGCGCTGGATCAGCAATAATAAATGACGAATTGCTGGTCTTAGGGTTCAATCGCAATCCGACAGGAATACTTTTTGCAGCAGCTTTATCTTTAAACGCTGTCAGCTGTGAGATTGAGTTAAAAATAATCTTATCCGCATAGCTCAGCACTTCATCGATCTCATCGGCGCTATATGCCACACTATAGGCATGAGTTTCTTTTTTATCTTTGCTATTGACGTCAGTATTATTACCAAAAGTCTCATAACCCAAACGCACTTCATTCAATGATGAAGAAGTCGTTCCATGCAGATACGGTTGCATCACATCAAACACACCCCATGTTGCAAAGCATTTGAGCGCCAATAATGCTTTGGCACCTGAGAGCTCACACAGACGAGCAATAATCTGCATATTGGCAACGATGGCAGCTTCATCTAGCAAGTAATAAGGGGTTGGTGGTAATGATACGTCGGACGGTTTTACTGAGTTTTCTAAATTCATAATAGGTTACCTAATCGCGCTATTGGCGTCATGACAGATATAAATATTTGCGCTATAGTAGACTAAATTCATCATAATTAGAATATTTTATGTCATTATCAACCGACTATTCTACTGCTAGTAGCCAAGCCAATTTATCCCAGCTTGATCCAAAAAATATGAATGTGGAATACCTTGACGCTGATGCTCGAGCTGTTTTAGATTTTTGGTTTGACCAAGACAATAAGTCATATTGGTTTGCAAAAAATGATCGTTTTGACCAGCAAATAAACGATCAGTTTAGAAAAATTTGGCAGGCGGCAAAACGAGGCGAATGCGTGACATGGCGTAGTGCAAAAGCCGCCAAGGACAGCAACAGCTCTATTACCGCTTTGGCTGGACGTTTAGCAGAAATTATTGTTTTAGACCAATTCTCGCGTAATCTGTGTCGCGGACAGGCGTGTGCTTTTGCGCAGGACAGTATGGCTGTAGTCTTGGCACAAGAAGCCATCCAGCAACCACATTTTGATACGCTACCAGTAGACTGGCGCAAATTTATGATTATGCCATTCATGCACTCTGAGTCTCTGATGATTCATGAGCGTTATCTACCTTTGTTTGAACAATTGAACGATGCTGAAACCTTGGATTTTGAACATCGTCATAAAAGTATTATTGAGCAGTTTGGTCGTTATCCTCATCGTAATGACACGCTAGATCGTGAGTCAAGCGATGATGAAGAAGCCTTTTTGCAGCAGCCGAACTCTTCTTTTTGATTTCACAGACATAAAACCATAGTCAGGGTGCTGTCTATGCTTCATTTACAGCGCCCGTCTTAAAGACGAAGCTCTTACGTTCTATCGTCTTGTTATCTATCAATACATCAAAGCTCACGCGATATTCACTATTGCCATACAAGCCGCAGTTTTTATTGTTACTATAAAAAGCCTCACAGCTTTTTAAATCGTCAGTAATAGGTAAGATAAACGCTTCATTTGCTGGCAGTTCATTGACTGTATCTTTGTAGGGATCTTGACGATAATCTAGCAATTCAATCGGTACATTGATATTGCGCCCAACATCATAAAACGTCACATTGCTGATAGTAATCGTGCGCGCAGACGGCACACTGATATAAATGGGTTGCCCAATCGGATCATTTTGTAAGTCCCGACCTGTATGTTTAACAGGGTCAGGAGTTTCATTATATAGCGCGGTCACAGTATCCGTGACACCTTGACATGGATAAGTAAATACGCCTTTGACGGTTTCATTTTTGGTTGCTTGCGTGGCTGCGCTATTATTGACCAATATATAACCTTGGTTATTGGTAGCATTTTTATTATGTGGCTTATAGGTAACGATACTCGTACCAGTCAGATATAAACTTGGCAACATAAGAGACCGCAAATGATACGGCGCGGCTAGCAATGACTTGGCCATTGAGTTTGCCATGACCTCTGAGCTAAATAGCTTACCTGCTGAACTGTAATACATCGATTGTGCGATATTTTCGGCAGCCCCAAAACGTGCATTAGCATAGTCTGCATTGGATAACCGCGCTCCCAAATCCAGCCCGCCAAAAAACGGATTATTGGTATTGGTCACGTTTGCAATATCTGCAATCTCATTTTCGTAATGCGCATTGAATACGGTCGGTATGCTATTGGCAAAAACGTATTGGATATAATTGGTATGCTGGGTGGCAATATCTTCTAAGGCTGTATCAGCAGACAAGCCATTCAGCCCACAACTGGTCCTCGCCAAGCTGAATGCATTGTTGGCAATTAGCGCCGCATTGGTATCATTGCTCCCTATTGAATTGGCAGCCTGATCGTCAAGATTATCATTTGATTGGTCTATAGAGGTATCGCTTGACTCGATGATAGGTGGCGTGACTCTTGGGGCAGGAGTCTTATCAGCATCTTCCCCGCCCCCATTACAAGCCGTCAAAAGTACCGTCAAAAACAGGATGGTTGCAACGTTGTCATGTGAGGTGTGTGACATTCCTTTTTATCCTATAGCGTAGTAGCCCTCATACGAGTTTAATATAGCTTAAAGTTAACTATCTCAATGTCATTAAGCGATATAATGTTATTTTATATATTTTGCTTAGGCTATTTGAATCTAAGTTGTTCTCAAATGAGTGATTGTTTTAGTTTTCAAGCACCTTTCTGACTGGTGCAAAACTGCGTCTATGCGCTGGCAAAATACCGTGCATTGCAATGGCTTCTATATGTGCCTTTGTTGGATACCCTTTATGCTTGGCAATTCCGTATTCTGGATATTGATTATCAAGCGTATACATGGTTTTATCGCGACTGACTTTTGCCAATATACTGGCGGCGGCAATGCTGGTATGACGCGCATCACCTTTTACCCACGCTTGACTATCGATGGCAGATTTTTTGATACCTGCTTTTTCAAGTGTGGCTTCGTCCAAATCAGGACACCGATTGCCATCGAATAATACCTGTACGCACGTATGAGACTTTTGCTGCAAATCGCTATCAGCGTTGTCAATCATAAGGTACGGAGCGACCATTTCTAATAATACTTCCGTACACAGGCGCATACCAAGCATCGTCGCTTGCAAGATATTGATCTGATCAATAACGGCGGCTGGAACGTCTGCAACCACATACCCCATTGCATATTTCTGCACCAAGGGATAAAGCACGTCACGCTTTTTTTCACTCAACTGTTTGGAGTCGGTTAATATGGACAACGGGGTATCTTTGAGAGGCTGATTCTCAATCAGTCCTGCCCAAGCGCTAGGTAATATTGCAGCCGCAACATTGACACTCCCCAAAAGTGGGCCGCGTCCTGCTTCATCAACCCCCATCTGTAACGCCAAATCTTCTTCTGAACTTGTCAAATATTGAGCACGCAGCTCAGAGACATTGAGCTGACCTGATAAATGGACAGGCTCAGCCAAATGGATATACTGACCGTTAATATCAATGGTTTCGATAATGATATCAAACGGTGTGGCAGAGTTCTTGGTAGAGTGCTGGTTACTCATAGAGTTATTATGTCTATGTTATTAATGGGATAAATATGGATTAAAAGTGATTATACGTTAGGATTGTTGGTTGTTTTTTATGAACCATTGCTCAATCACACTATTGGCAGGCTCATGATTGCTTTGCTGCTCTAACGCGTGTTTGGTAGCTAAGAGATCGCTGGATTGCTCAGCATACGCGCGAGGTTGTAGAAGACGCATGACGGTACGGCAAATATTATCGCCGCTTGCCTGCTCTTGAATAAGCTCAGGAACAATCGCTGTACCTGCCAAAATATTGGGCAATGCAACATAGGGAACTTTAACAAGACGCTTAGCAATCTGATAAGTCATTTGATTTAATTGATAAACCACCACCATTGGGCGCTCAAGCAGCATTGCCTCCAAAGTTGCTGTTCCAGATGCCAGCATGACAATATCTGATGCTGCCATTGCCTGCTGACTAAAGGTTGGCTGACTATTATCATACACCACCACGATAGCAGAACGCAGCTGCTCTGACCGCTGATCAATGACATCTTGTACGATATATTGATGGTTTTGATCGACAGTTGGAACAATAAAGCACAGCTTAGGATCTAATAATAAAAGCTTTTGAATACCATCTAGCATCAAGGGCAAAATAGCAGTAATCTCACTGCGCCTAGAGCCAGGCATCACACAAATAAGTTGACTGACATCATCGAAGCGCTCAATAAAAAACTGCTGCAAGCCATCATTATGCCAGACCAATTCACTACGTCGCTGATTGATCGGTGTCTCTAACAGCGTTCGATCCATAGTACGAAGCAGCGGATGACCAACACAGATGGCAGGATGATTATGGCGCTCATAGACGGGTAACTCAAAGGGAAACAAACACAGCACCAAGTCAGTCGCAGCTTTGATATTATGAATGCGCGACTCACGCCATGCCCAAATAGAGGGGCTCACATACTGCACACAAAATATACCTTTGGGCTTTAATTTTTTAGCGACCCTAAGATTAAAGTCTGGCGCATCAATACCGATAAACCAATCAATATCAGCTGCTTCAAACGCAGTCAATAGCTCGCGACGGGCTTTGAGTAAGTCAGGCAACTGTGCCATGACCTCTACCAGTCCCATCACAGCCAAACGTTCCAAGGGAAAAATACTTTGTAGTCCCTGCGCTTGCATCTTACTACCACCAACGCCTACCCAGACAATATCATCACGCAAATTGTTCATTTGTTGCATAAAGTCTGCACCTAAGCTATCGCCTGATGCCTCCCCTGCCACGATACCTATAATGAGTGGCGCTTTTTTTAAATCAGCTACCTGAGAATCTATCGCTGTCGAATTTGTTAAGTCAGTATATCTATTAGGCGTCGCAAAATCTGTCATGACAAGCTCTCAATATTCAAAAATACAATTGATACAAAAGGGATATTATAAAATATACCACAGAGAATGAGAGATAAAATGCTAAAGCCATTGAGCCTCTTTATTATTTAGGGTATCTCAATCATATTGTGTAAGTCGCCATCATACGTGACGATGGCAAAAATAGCGAAAATCACGCATAAAAACTGAGTATTGGATAGCCAATGGTTAATCAATACTTATTAATAGACAGAAAAACGAAATACCAAACATGCATTTGCGATGTTAAATACAACCCTAAGTTGGTGTAAGTATAACTAAGTTTTGGTTTCCACATTCCAGTTATCAGTTAATTAACTGCTCGACTGCCCTTGTCAACTAAGTGTTTTGTCCGCATAATGAATATTCCTATAAATCAGCTAGATGATATATAACCATGACAACATCAGTTACCCATAATGCAGACATTGACGACGTGAATATTGAAAAATTTATTCCTTTGATTACTCCCGCTGAATTAAAAACCGAGCTGCCTTTATCAGACAAAGCGTATGATACGGTTCTAAAAGGACGCAACACCATCCAAGATATCCTAGATGGTAAAGATAAGCGCCTATTTGTGGTCATTGGCCCTTGCTCTATCCACGATATCAAAGCCGCTCACGAATATGCCGATCGTTTGGCCGTATTGGCGAAAGAGATCGAAGACAGCGTATTTGTTGTGATGCGCGTGTATTTTGAAAAACCACGTACCACTGTCGGCTGGAAGGGTATGATTAATGACCCTGATATGAATGACAGCTTTGACATCGAAAAAGGCCTACGTACTGCTCGTAAGCTATTGCTTGACCTAAACGAAAAAGGCTTGCCATGTGCGACCGAAGCCTTAGATCCTAATACTCCGCAGTACATGCAGGATCTGATTAGCTGGTCTGCTATTGGTGCACGTACGACTGAGAGCCAAACACATCGTGAAATGAGCTCTGGCCTATCTTGCCCTGTCGGCTTCAAAAATGGTACTGACGGCGGTATGACAGTTGCTGTCAACGCGATGCAAGCCGTAAAAGCTGGTCATAGCTTCTTGGGTCTGTCATCTGATGGTAAAGTCTGTATTATCAAATCTAAAGGTAACCCTTACGCCCATGTGGTACTGCGCGGTGGTAACGGTAAACCTAATTATGATGAAACTGCCGTGGCTCAAGTCGAAAATGAGCTGGCAAAAGGTAAGACGAATGGCAAAATCATGATTGACTCAAGTCATGCCAATTCGGGCAAAGATCCTTATTTGCAGCCAATGGTCATCCAAAACGTCGCCGAACAAATCCAAAATGGTAACAAATCCATTATTGGCATGATGATTGAGAGCCATCTCAAAGGTGGTCGCCAAGAACTGACTGCTGATTTGGATGCACTTGAATACGGTAAATCAATTACTGATGGCTGTTTAGACTGGGAAAGTACGGTCGCGTCACTACGTAACTTACGTGACATGGTAAAAGACGTATTGCCTAACCGTTAATCACTATGAACATCAATGATGTTGATGTTCATCAGCTATAAAAAGCCCGTTTGACATACTACTGTCAAACGGGCTTTTTATAGCTTTTACTCAAGGATAGGTCAATAGTTAGCTGTTTGCAGCATTTAACACACTGTCTAAACTTTCGAGCACGTGCTTGGAAGTAGCGTGTTTCTTTAAATCCAATAAGCTGTCATGAGCCATTTGGCGTCGTGGTTCAACCAATGTATTCCAGCGCGCTAATACTTGTAGCAAGCGTGATGCCAAGACAGGGTTGGCATCATCTAACTTCTTAATCACACCAGTATACATATCAAGACCTTTTTGGGTCCACAGTACAGTAGGTTGCGCGCTGAATGCTCCAACAACTGAGCGTACACGATTGGGCGTATTCCAATCGAAATCTTCGTGCGCAAGCAATGACTCGATCACATCGACGCTCACATTATTGGCAGACGCTTGCACACTGAACCATAGATCGATGACCAAATCATCTGCTTGGAAACGCTGATAAAAATCGGTCAAATAATCATTGGCTTTTGGCAGCTGATGATTGACCATGGCTTTTAGAGCGCCAAAACGTTCTGTCATACAGCTGGCATTAGTGTACTGCTGCTCAGCCCATTCTACTGCACCATTGACATCAGCAGTCAAAGCCATGTCGAGTACCACATTACGCAAAGCGCGTTCACCGCGCGCTTCAGCGCTATCCTCATAAGAGACTACAGGTATCTGTTTATAGAGCGTTGACCATTGATCTTTAAATGTATCTGCCACTTGTTGATACAAGCTTTCACGCTGAGATTTGACTAATTCTGGATCATAATCTTTCTGTATTGCCGAAGCCAGTTCTTGTGCTGAGGGAATATCGAGCAATCGTGCGGCCAGCATCGCATCATCAGACGCTAGGATGGGCAATGCCTGTGCCAATGCTTGTAGATATATATCAGGACTACTTTTTGATTTTTGTCCCTGTAGTAAAATACGATTGACGAGCATTTGAGTCACTTGCCAGCGGTTAAAACCATTGGTTTCATTCTTGAGCAAAAATGCTAATTCTGCATCTTGGTAATCATAGTTGAGCTGTACTGGCGCACTAAA
Organism: Psychrobacter sp. JB385; assembly: GCF_900163785.1. GTDB lineage: Bacteria > Pseudomonadota > Gammaproteobacteria > Pseudomonadales > Moraxellaceae > Psychrobacter. The sequence continues at coordinate 148,471 of NZ_FUKN01000010.1, read as the reverse complement.
ATCACGCAGTAAAGACACAACAGGCTCACTAGTGATGTTTTCAAATACAAAGGTTTGTGTGGCTTGATCAAGTAGTAGCATACGCTCAGCAACAATGCGGCCAGAGTCTTTGTCAAACAATGCGGTCGCAACGGGTATCGGTAATGTCTTTGGTGCATCAAAGCCTTTCACATGACGTGTTTGCTGACTCAAGGTAATGGTGAGTGTTTGTGCGGCGCTATCATACTTTTGATGACCCGAAACGACGGGCGTACCTGGCTGGCGATACCAATCAATGAAATCTTCAATCTTGTCATCAGTGATGCTAAGGGCTGATAAAAAGTCTTCTACCGTGACCGCCTGTCCATCATAACGACGGAAATACTCGTCCGTTCCTTTGCGGAAATCATCTGAACCTAACGTGTTGGCAATCATGCGTACGATTTCAGCGCCTTTCTCATAGACGGTTGTCGTATAAAAGTTATTAATCTCAACAAAACTCTCGGGGCGTACTGGATGCGCCAGCGGTCCTGCATCCTCTGCAAACTGATGCGCACGCAATGTCGCCACATCATCGATACGCTGTACGGCACTTGACTGCTGATCCGCTGAAAATGATTGGTCACGGTAGACGGTAAAACCTTCTTTTAAGCACAATTGGAACCAATCACGGCAAGTAATACGGTTGCCCGTCCAGTTGTGAAAATACTCATGGGCGATGATGGCTTTTACGCTAAAACTGCGCGCATCGGTCGTGGTCTCAGGGCTCGATAACACGCAAGCGGTGTTAAAGATATTAAGACCCTTGTTCTCCATTGCGCCCATATTAAACTGACTGACCGCCACAATCATATAGCGATCCAAGTCATAGGCTCGGCCGTAATTGACCTCATCCCATTTCATGGCATCTTTTAGCGCTTGCATGCCAACATCACATTTATCGATATCGGCAGATTTTGCATACACCTCAAGCAAGACCTCTCGTCCTTCACTCGTCGTATAAGAATCTGTCAACACATCCAAATCAGCGATAACGCAGGCAAACAAATAACTTGGCTTATTGGTTGGGTCCTGCCAAATCGCATAATGACGCTCTGGTGCATCAGCCACTTCGCCTGCTTCGACTAAATTACCATTGGCTAATAGCGTTGGATAGCGCTTATCAGCTTCGAGTCGAGTGGTAAATATCGCTAGCACATCAGGGCGATCAGGATAAAAAGTAATCTTGCGGAAACCCTCTGGCTCGCACTGCGTCACAAACATCGTATCGTCACCACTACCTGCCATATATAGTCCTTCTAGCGCGGTGTTTGTCTGCGGACAGATACGTACTTGAATGTCCAATGTTACCTCATCAGGCGCATGTGCAATGGTTAACTTACCTGCTTCTTGATGATAGTCTTCTTCACCCAATTGACGGCCGTTCATCGTAAGTGCTAGTAACTCAAGCTCTTCACCAAATAACACTAGATCACCTGCGGTTTGGCGCATCATTCTCAAAGTACTATTTACCTGCGCATACTCCTCAAACAATTTGATATCCAAATTGACAGTTTCTACATCAAAGCTTGGTTTTTTATAGTCTTTTAAATTGATTTTGTTTGGGGCAGTTGGCGGCACATCAGGCATATTTGGATTGATGATTTGAGCATCAGTTTCGGCGATAGACATATAGATTCCTATTATTATTTATAGTATATGAGTAGCAATAGTAGCATGTGACGATGACAAGGACTGAATCATACGTGCAATAGATCAGATAAGGCCAAGGGTAAGAGACGATTTACCTTCCTGATCTGATAGTTAGATTGACCTAAAACCTCAAATTTCAAGAGCGTACGCCAAAGCAGTTGTTTTTTGACTGTGTTGCTAAGACAGAACAGCCTTCAAGACAAGAAATAGCTACCAAAATAATTAACTTATCCTATACATTGGATAATGGCCACTAAAATGATTTAATAAGCACATTGACACTTCACATCCGATAAATGGCTTATTACATGACCCAATATAATACTACTTACTCAAACATTACCTTGCCTCTCCTCATAGATTATGTTGATGCCTTGTTACCATCACTGACCACACACGTGGACGCAATATCTAGTCAAACTCATGATAACGCTGAAGTGCTATGGGTACTACAAGATAAAGAAGCGCAATTAGCAATTGAGCCACAGTTAAATAGCCATGTGATTAATGAGAGCCACAGCTCATCAACAGCACACATGCAAAAACCACAGATATATACATTATCGAAGCTTTTTCACCAAGCCATACCTGAGCGTTATACACTCGCCTGCTTTTGGCTACCAACATTATCACTAGAGCTTCTACAACAATATATTCCATTACTCATGCGCTATCGCGATCTCTATGCCGCTCACGTTTTAATCGCTTTAGATAATACTGTAGATCTCAAAGCTTATGGATTTACGCCTTTTGATGTCTTAAGTGAGCAAAATTTAGAAGATAAAGCTATTGATAGAGCAAAATCTTCTTTATCAAATACTTCATTAAACTCAGCTACTTTGTGGCAATTTAACTTATATGACTATAAGCAATTACCAAACTGGCTCAATGCTGATTATTGGGCCAATCCCGAGAATTGGGGTAAAAGCCGTTGGTAATACAGCCGATATCTATATGTAAATTCAAGGGTTATTTACAGTAATACTACTTACATAATGTAACATTTAGTATATGCTAGATAGCAATTGCCTAGGTTTTATCGTAAGCAGTTTAAAAAAACAAAATTAATTAAAATTTTAGGAGCTTATTATGTCAACCAGTTTTTCTAAGATCGTAGTCCTCGCTGTACTATCAAGTGCTGTGGCATTGACCACAGGTTGTGCTACCAAACGCGCTACCTCTGAAGTTGTCGTTGCGCCATTAGGTATTCCAGGTGGTCAAGCAGGATATAACGGTGCTGTCATCGTCGATAATTCTAGTGCAGTGGTTACTGGTGCTGAAAATTTGCAAGCGGTCGTCTATTTTGCTTTCGATAGCAGTGAAATCACTTCACAAGCTGCAAACGTCCTCAATCAGCATGCAAGCTTACTAAGCTCAAACCCGAACGCTGGTGTTGTTATCGCAGGTCACACTGACGAGCGTGGTAGCCGTGAATATAATATGGCATTGGGTGAGCGCCGTGCACAGGCTGCTCGTAACTACCTAGCGGCTCAAGGTGTCGCTGTAAATAACGTTCGTGTTATCAGCTATGGCGAAGAGCGTCCTGCTGCTACTGGTACGACTGAAGAAGCCTATGCGCAAAACCGCCGTGCTGAATTGTCTTATTAATACTGGTACAGCTCATCAAGTGCATTCTACTTGATAATAAAAAGCCCAACGATATTATATTGCTGGGCTTTTTATGTTTTACTAAGCAAACTTATATCAATCGATACTGACCAATGATATCAACCTTGAGTCTGACCCAGCTGCATTATACTCAGCTTGACGCCACAACATGGTGTGCTACTGCAAAAGTAAGTGAAACCTTTAAAGCCCAGCAAGAAAAAATAATACGGCAAACAGCTGCTTTTACTTCTCATATAGCTTGCTATGACTTTGCAGAGTTAAATTGGCAGCATTACTCTGTAGCCATGACTCTATCGGTACGAGAACTGGCTCACAAGCAGCGCCAACTACAACGGCAAGGCGTTCGATTATTATTAAAGAAACTACTCAGCAAGCTCAATATAAATGATTCTTTAGACGAATCAAGTTTCCCTTATCGCCTCAATAATAATGGCTATTATGTATGCTTTAGCCATACAAGCAGCGCTAACAAGAGTAGCGTTAATGAACGCTCTGCTTCAACACTCAATGAGACGCTCGAAAGTCGCGTTGCCGTCATCATCAGTCGTCATCGTCCTGTAGGTATTGATGTAGAAAGTAATCATGTGAAATGGCGAATCGCACAGCGTTTTTACTCAATCAATGAGCTTTCTGTCCTAAATTCACTGCCTATTAGTCAACGTGATAATCTTGCTAAACTATTATGGCAAATAAAAGAAAGCTTTATCAAAATTCATCAATATACCTTGGCACAAGGATTGGGTATGAATTATGCCGCTCTCATTCCTGATTTGATGTGTTGCCTAGAAGGCGAATCCACTATCCAAGTCGTTCAATGTGATTTACCTCATTACCGTGTTGCTATTTTGCCTAACCAACAAACGATCGTTATATTTTAAATAAACTACTTTATGATTTTTTCGCAAAAAAAATGACCCTAAAAAGGGTCATTTTTTACTTTAATCTTTTCTAGTAACAGTATTTAGACTGTCATTAGATTAGAAACGGTAAGTTGCACCAACTTTAACAATTGGGAACCACTCTAAGTAATCTTTATCTTCAAGCTCTTGCTCAGCAGCTTTAGCAACGTCTTTACCTGTAACAACAGTAGTAGAAGTATTACCGCTATTGCCAGATACAGCAGTAACTAGGCCGTCTGGATTGCTTGAACGAACAGTAGCATCAGTTTTACCCATGTATGCTGCACCGATTTCACCAAACACACCGAAGTTGTTAGTGATGTTAGGACGGAAACCGATAGTACCATAAGGCGCTAACTTGTTACGGTGTTCGATAGTACCAGACAATGTACCAGTCTGACTAGCGTTGTAATCAACATCGTCGATTCTGAAGTTTGGACCTTTAGAATTTGCACGTACATCGATATCGTTATCAGGAACAATGATACCAGCGCCCATTGTGAACCAGTTAGCAACTGGACGGTACTGAACACCTAGGTATGGGTTACTAAAATCAGCATCTACATCATAGTTGATGTCATTGGCATCAAAATCACCGCCGAATAGGTCAGCAACATCGCCACCTGCCCAACCAGCTTGCAATTCAGTTTTTTCGTTCATTGACCAAGCAACGTTAGCACCATAACCTAAAGTACCAACTTCAGCACTTACAGAGGCTGGGTTGATAGCAGTTTGGAACAAAGTCTTAGTACCACCTAATACAGCACCAGTAGTGTTGCTTAGTACGCCAGCATCAGCGTTGTAAGCATAAGAAGGAGCAGGTTGTGCTTCGTAGCCCATTGCAACTGGCTCTGCTTCATAAGCTACTGCAACTGGTTGTGCTTCATAAGCCATTGCATCGTTATTATCAACAACAATAACAGGTTCAGCTGCTAGTGCAGCAGTTGACGCTAAAACGGCAGCAGAAATTGCTGTTAATTTAATAAGTTTCATAAATACTCTCCTAAAGTGTGGAATAACTCGCCCAAAAAAAATGACAACTTAGCTTTTTTTAAATCGATCATTTTGTTGAGCAGATTAAAACAATTTTGGCTCAAAAAGTCACCCCTACAGATGCGCTTTTTATTTACCGTTATGTAAAGATTGCATAGATATTGTAATAATTACTACACTAACCCGTAAAACTTCGACTTTCTGTTACACAATACTCTCAAACCAACTAAGTGACCCCGACAGGAACACTAGATGCTTAATGTTCATGTGAGGATATTACAAAATATGTCATTATCATGGCTTACTTTATTATTTAACTCAATGACAGTTATATAGCTTAATACTACAGTTTGTTGTGTTTTGTGAGTTCACGTATCTATTATTACCTTTATATAAAATTTGGGATAGATGCCCACGTAAGACTAATGTTTCTATATAATAAGAAAAAACGTCCTCTACGTTCAGTACTGTACTGAATCAGAAGCAAAAATTAAGAGGTTACAATCCATTGTGTTTGTCTCTATTTATTTGCTTTGTGACTGCTTGTAATGGTCTTTGTTTGTTCTTTTTACCACTGTTGAGCCCTCTATATGCCTAAAGTATCGTCGATTACCCGTGTGCTAGAGATTATAGAAGCAGTCTCTTACGCTTCAAAACCCCTGTCTCCACTTGAGCTATCGCAAGAATTGGATATTCCCAAACCAACCATTCATAGATTGATCCAAAACTTAGTTGATGAAGGGTTTTTGACTGTCGATATTGGTGGCGGTATTATCCCTGGAAAACGCGTACGTAATCTGAGTGTTGAGCTTTGGCAGCAAAGACTGTTCTTTAATGAACGACAAATGATTTTGCAAAAACTGGTTGATGAGCTAAAAGAAACCTGCGGTATTGGGGTTCCTTATCATATGAATATGATTTATACCAATCGTGCTCAAACGACCCTACCGCTACAAATTTACTTACCCGTCGGCGCAAAATCGCCAATGTGGTGTACTGCAACAGGTAAGCTCTACTTGAGCCAGTTGTCTGCTACCAGTCGCCATAAGATACTCCAAGGCCTGCCACTCGATAAGTTCACTAAAAATACCATCACGGACATTGAGGCATTGAACGCCGAGCTTGATCGTATTGCTGAAACCGGTATTGGCATAGACAATGAAGAGTTTATTTCTGAAATGGTAGCAGTGGCTGTACCTATATTAGATAAAAAGTCTCGCTATCTGGCCTCGTTATACCTACATGCGCCAACCATACGTGTATCACTGGATGAACTCCTAGTTCATGTTCCACGCCTGCAAAAAGCGGCACAAGACCTTCAAGCCCTTGTGTATGACTTGCAAAGCTAATAGAGCAATTCATATAAAATAAAAAAGGGTCTGCATTATATAGTCATGCAGACCCTTTTTTATTTGCTTATTCTTTTAATTTTGGCCGCAAGAGACGTCAGCAAACTAAATTTTGATAGGATAGGTAAAGAATATTTTAAAAGAGCACTGAATGATCATGACGACCCATAATACTTGAAAAATCTTTATCGCCATTTTCTACGGTGTGGGCTTCATACAGCTCTGCGGCTTTCGACCCCATGGGCGTTTCGACATTGGTATCTTGGGCGGTTTGCATGGCAAGATTGAGGTCTTTTTGCATTAATTTACTCATAAAGCCGCCCTGATAGCCATTGCTAGAGGGCACGTTTTCCATGACTTGGGGATAAGGATTATAAACCTCTAATGTCCAATTACGACCTGAGCTTTGCAGCATAATATCTGATAAAACTTTGGGGTCTAGGCCATTCTTAACTCCTAGATTGATGGCTTCTGCTGTTCCCGCCATCAAAATACCCAGCAGCATGTTATTACATATTTTTGCGACTTGTCCTGCGCCTTGATCGCCTGCATGAAAGATATTTTTGCCCATGACGGCTAGCATTGGCTGCGCTTTGGCAAAAGCTTCATCACTGCCCCCAACAATAAAGGTTAAGCTACCAGCGATTGCACCGCCTGTGCCACCAGATACGGGCGCATCTAAAAAATCGACACCAAGCTGACTTGCTGCCTCAGCGACTTTTATCGCATCTGCGGCCGCTATCGTACTGCTGTCAATCACAAGCGTGCCTTTGGGCAATTCAGTCAGTAATCCGTTAGAACCGTTTTCACCCAAGTAAACAGAATGAACATGCTTGCCAGCAGGCAACATACTGATAACCACCTGAGCATGACGCGCAGCTTCAATAGGGCTAGATGCAACGCTTGCCCCTACTTGCTGCAATCGTTCTGTTGCAGCTTGCGACAAGTCGTAGACACACAAGGTATAGCCTGCTTTTAGTAGGTTTTCTGCCATGGGTGCGCCCATGTTACCCAGCCCAATAAAAGCTATATTTGGCTTATCGCCGTCTTTATCAGTTGCGTTTTTATCGTTGATATCCATCTCATCGCTCCTTGATGATTGCTATGTAGGTATCACTACATATGGTATGTATTATTTTTAAGTCTTATTTATAATTAGTAATTATTCTGATGCGTCAAATCAAACCTTTAACGTACAAGCTCATTACCCAAAGCATGATCGCTCAACCAATGCGCTAAAGGATGTTCACCCTTAGGATAAGGATTGACGAGATGCTGCTGAATGTATGCCTGCCCTTCTTCATTCAAGCAATCAGCCAACGAACGTGACCACTTCGGATTGCGATCTTTGTCAATCAGTAATGCTCGTACGCCTTCTTTGAAATCTGGATTGGCAGCACAATGTACGGCCACATTGGTTTCTAAATACAGAACTTGCTCTATCGATAAATCAGTCACTTTATGATACAGCGCATAAGTCAATGCAGCCGTCGTAGGGCAACCATGACGATAGGTTGCTACCGCTCGTTGTGTCCAACTGTCCTCAAAAAAATCTGCCCCTAGCTGTGCAAGCGCCTCATCACTTTGTAGCAGCGCATCAATATCGCCCAAACCGCCACTATTCATCAGTTTCTGAATTGGATACCAGTAGGTAGCCAACTTGCTAGGGGGTAAGTCAACAGCGGACTGTGCAGCCAGTGCACGACTGACGATATGATAAGCATTACTATCATGAAGATTCTTAGCATCAGTAGATTCAGTTGCCGCTTGCCAATTACTCTGTTTTAAACGCTGAATAATGGCTTCATAATCATCGCTTGCGACTGCATACTCTGCAAGATTGGCTAAGAGAGCGTCATTACCATTGCACATCGCACCCGTCAGTCCCAAAAACAACCCTGTCTTGGCTGGCATGCGTTGCAAAAACCAGCTACCAGAGGCATCAGGAAACAAGCCAATAGTCACCTCAGGCATGGCAAAACGCGTGCGCTCGGTGACAATGCGGTGACTGCAACCTGCCATCAGTCCCATACCGCCGCCCATGATAATGCCATCACCCCATAGTATTAATGGTTTTGAGTAAAAATGCATCTGGCGATAGAGACGATATTCATGACTGAAAAACTCTGTGGCATACGGGTTTGGCAGTGGCGCATTCGCTGACATGCTGTCGTACAGTTTACGAATATCACCGCCTGCACAAAACGCTTTATCGCCTGCGCCTTTTAATATCAAAGCGACTACCTGTTCGTCATTTTGCCACTGCTCTAATTGTGCTGATAATAGCTGACACATATCGACGCTCAGCGCGTTCAAGGATTTGGGCGTGTTTAAGGTCATTATTCCGATAAGATGACCGCAATCTGTTGGCTCCGTATCGAAAAGTACAGACGCATCCTGCTCTATCGTTTTTTGATTGTCACTATCATCCATCGCTGTCATCGCTGTTGCCATCAAGGTCACCTACAAAAATTAGAAAGTTTAATTTATTTGTTTTGCCAGTTTGGTTGACGTTTTTCCAAAAATGCTTGGACGCCTTCACGCTGATCTTTGGTATCAAACAATTTAACGAAGGCTTCACGCTCAAGAATAAGGTTCTGTGCAGGCGGTGTGTCTCTAGCTGCTTGGATAAGTGCTTTAGAATAGCTGACAGCAACTGGTGACTGTTTGGCAACCTTTTGTGCCAGTGCTTGTGCTGCTGTTAGACCCGCGCCTTTAGCCGTTACTTCTTCGACCAACCCAATTCGTAATGCTGTATCTGCATCGACGCGCTCGCCGCACAATATCATTCGTTTTGCCCAGCCTTCACCTACAAGCCAAGGCAGATTTTGTGTACCACCCGCACAAGGCAGTAATCCGACGCCCGTCTCTGGCAATGCCATCTGCGCATGTGCTTCTGCGATACGAATATCACAGGCAAGTGCACACTCAAGACCGCCGCCCATTGCATAGCCGTTTATAACAGCGATACTAACGCCACGATAGGCAGATAAGGCCTCAAAAGCTTCGCCAAAAGCGATGGCCATGCTGATTGCATGACCTTTGTCCCCATCTGCAAAATTATTCAGATCCGCGCCTGCTGAAAAGAACTTCTCGCCGTCTCCATGAATGATCAAAGCATAGACATCATCCTTTGCATTCAAGTCAGCAATCAGTTTTTTGAGCGCTTGTAAGCTGTTCATTGTCCACGTGTGGGCAGGTGGATTATTCAGTGTCACAATCGCCGTATGATGGTCAATGGATAATGTAAGATTGGTATAATCTGTCATAAAACATCCTTGTTTTAATATCGATGTATTAGCGTAATTGGCTGAGCGCGTCATCTTGTAACAGTTGACGTGAGACAATCACTCGCATGATTTCATTGGTACCTTCTAAAATCTGATGGACACGTAAATCTCTAACATGGCGCTCAAGTGGGTATTCATTCAGATAACCATAGCCGCCATGTAACTGTAAGGCTTCATTAGCGACGTCAAAACAAAGATCGGTCGATAAGCGTTTTGCCATTGCACAGTATACAGAGGCCTGCGAATCTTGGTTATCGACCTTATTTGCTGCTAAATACAGCATCTGCCGTGCCGTAATCGTTTGGGTCAGCATATCTGCTAGTTTAAATTGTACGGACTGTAAGCTAGCAATCGGACTGCCAAATTGACTACGCTCTTGGACATAATTGGTTGCGGTTTCTAACGCAGACTGTGCCGTACCAACCGCACATATCCCAATATTAATACGTCCACCATCCAAACCTTTCATAGCAATACGAAAGCCTTGACCTTCCTCACCTATTAAGTTTTCTGCAGGCACCTTGACGTCTTTAAAACTGATCGTTCGTGTTGGCTGCGCTTTCCAGCCCATTTTGTGCTCATTTTTGCCGTATTCGATACCAGCACTATCAGCTTCGACCACAAATGCTGACACACCTTTTGGTCCTGCACCGCCCGTACGTGCCATCACCACCAATATATCGGTCGATCCTGCACCTGATATAAAGGTTTTTTCTCCATTTAAAATATAGTAATCGCCTTGCTTATCAGTTTTGGTACGTAAAGAGGCGGCATCAGAACCCGCATTTGGTTCTGTCAAGCAGTAGCTGCCAAGCCACTCACCGCTGACCATATTTGGGAGATACTTCTTACACAACGTATCATTGCCATATTCACCAATCATCCAGCTTGCCATATTGTGGATACTCATATAAGCCGCGACTGCCGTATCGCCCCACGCCAGTTCTTCAAAAACCATGGCAGAATCCAAACGTGGCAATCCTAAACCATCGTACTCTGGATTGGTATACAGTCCTAAAAAGCCAAGCTCGCCTGACTTTTTGATAACATCAATGGGAAAATGCGATGTCCGATCCCATTCTGCTGCGTTTGGTTTAAGCTCCTTTTGAGCAAACTGTCTGGCAGTTTGACGAAAGGCAATTTGATCATCAGTGAGTGAAAAATCCATATGGTCATCCTTGTGCATGTATAGCAAATATGGTGAATGAGCTTGAGTGTGTCATTGTCTTCTTGTTTTGTTATTTCATCATCAACGCAGTATGGTGATAAACGAATCCTACTGCAAAATAACAATCAGAACAATGAACACACTGCAACGATAATGAGTCAGCTATTAAATCGAAATAGTCGTATTTACACCGCGACTCGCTTCGTCATCAAACCATCGCGCCGTCACCGTTTTCGTCTGAGTATAGAACTGTACGGCTTGCTTACCATAAGGACCAAGATCGCCAAGCTTACTGGCACGTGAACCTGAGAATGAGAACATAGGTAGTGGCACAGGAATCGGTAAGTTAATACCAATTTGGCCGACCATAATGTCTTGCTGGAATTTGTGCGCAGCGGCACCTGATTGGGTGAAGATGGCCGTACCATTGCCATGTGGATTGGCGTTAAGCAGTTCTATCGCCTCATCCAAACTCGCAGCGCGCATAATACACAATACGGGACCAAAGATTTCTTGCTGATAAATTTGCATATCACTTGTGACATTGTCAAAAATAGTCGGTCCGACAAAGTTACCTTTTTCAAACCCTTCAACGGTAATGCCGCGACCATCAAGAATCAAGCTAGCGCCTTCTTCAACACCAGTACCAATCAAATGCTCGACACGAGCTTTCGCAGCTGGTGAAATCAGCGGCCCTAAATCTTTATCATTTTTGCCAGCCGATACGACCAAGGCTTCTGCTTTGGCTTTGATGTCATCAATCCATTCCCCTGCTGCGCCGACTAGCACAACCACCGATAGCGCCATACAGCGTTGACCGGCAGCACCAAAGGCAGCACCTGCTAATTGATTGAGCGTTTGTTCTTTATTAGCGTCAGGTAAAATTACCCCGTGGTTTTTGGCGCCCATCATGCACTGTGCACGCTTGCCTGATTTGCTCGCGCGCTCATAGACATGTTGACCGACGCTGGTAGAACCAACAAAAGACACCGCTTTGATATCTGGGTGATCGCAAATAGCATCCACCGTCGCTTTACCACCATGAACCACATTGAGCACCCCTTCAGGAACGCCCGCTTCTACGGCAAGCTCAATCAGACGCATGGTTACCATTGGATCTTGTTCAGAGGGTTTTAGGATAAAGGTATTACCCGTCGCAATTGCCATTGGGAACATCCATAGCGGAATCATGGCAGGAAAGTTAAAGGGTGTAATACCCGCACAGACCCCGAGCGGCTGCCAAATGCTATAAGTATCGACACCAGAGGCGACGTTTTCGACAAAGTCTCCAATCTGCAAATTGGCAATACCTGCTGCGTGTTCAACCACCTCTAAGCCACGAAATACATCACCACGGGCATCGGCAATGGTTTTGCCTTGTTCTGCGGTCAAAATCTCTGCAAGCTCATCCATGTGCTCACGAATCAGGGATTGATATTTTAAGAAAATGCGAGCGCGAGTAGTAATCGGTGTTTTACGCCAAGTTTGAAAGGCTTCCTGAGCAGCGTTAACGGCCTGATTGATTTCGTCATCAGTTGTTTGTGGCACCTTTGCGATGACTTCTTGAGTGGCAGGGTCGGTAATGTCAATCCATTCATCAGTAGTAGACTGTGTAAATTGACCATTAATGAGTTGCTGAACATGGTGCATAAGATATCCTTATCTTGTTTATGTGACTGCGGCGACAATATCGCTATATTTGTGATGTCTGTATATCTATAAAAAGCGCTAAAAACGACTGTTTTTACGGCTATAATTTAAAAAGTTATAATTTAAAATGATTTATTTTGTATCGTTATTGACTATAACAATAAAACAATTTTAGGGTCAAGCGCTTTATTGAACTTTTAGCTGATTTGAGAAGCCAAGCAATAAAAAAGCCCATGAGGTTTCATGAGCCTGTTATTTCATATCGATACTCTGTTATAACTCTCGTCTGAATGAGAACGCTAATACTCTTTCATAGATTGTTTGATGGCATCAATCGCTGCTGGATTATCAAGCGTTGACATGTCTCCTGTGTCCTTGTTTTCTGCTAATGCCCGAATAGCTCGACGTAAGATTTTGCCAGAACGGGTCTTTGGTAAGGCTTGCGGAAAATAAATCGCTGCTGGACGCGCGATGCCGCCCAATGACTTGATAACCGCACCGATCACTTGTTGCTCAAGGCGGAAACGGTTTTCGGTGGTTGCCACTTGCTCGTGATCTTTTAGTACACAAAACGCAATCGGCAACTCACCCTTCAATTGGTCTTGGATACCCACAACAGCGCACTCTGCCATTTCAGGATGACTACTAATGGCTTCCTCAATTTCTTGTGTGCCTATACGGTGGCCTGCTACGTTAATCACATCATCAGTACGTCCTAAAATATAGAAATAACCGTCTTCATCCGTGACCGCATAGTCTGAGGTAGAGTATTGCTGACCGTCAAATAAGCCAAAATAACTACTGATAAAACGCTCATCGTTGCCCCATACTGTCGTGAGACAACCTGGCGGCAAAGGCGCTTTAATGGCTAGCAGACCTTTTTCACCCGCCGCGCAAGGTTTGCCTGTTTCTTCATTGATGACTTGCGCATCATATCCATACATAGGATAACCAGGCGAGCCTTGTTTGTGCTGCTTATCATCGAATTTGGGCGTATTACTCAAGATGGGCCAGCCCGACTCTGTCTGCCAGTAATGATCCAAAATAGGCACACCCAAATGCCTGCTGAGCCAATTGGCGGTAGATTCATCTAGTGGCTCACCTGCCAAAAAGAACGATTTAACACTTGAAACATCATAGCGAGTCATCCAAGTTTCATCTTGTTTTTTGAGCATACGCACACCTGTAGGTGCAGTAAACAAAATATTGACCTTGTTGGCCTCGACAATACGCCACCAAATACCTGGATTTGGGCGATGTGGTAATCCTTCATACATAATACTGGTCATACCTGCAAGTAATGGTGCGTAGATCGTATAAGAATGCCCAACCGCCCAGCCAATATCTGATATTGCCCAAAAGGTTTCGCCAGCTTTCCCATCGTAAATATAATCTATTGAGGTGGTGAGTGCGACGGCATGACCGCCTGTATCACGTTGTACCCCTTTTGGTGTACCCGTGGTACCAGAAGTATAAAGTAAATACGATGGCGTGTTTGACTCAAGCCAGACGGGTGCCACTATCGCATTGGCCTCACAGCTATAGCGACGCTCTGTCGCGTAATCCACATCGATATCTTGCGGTTGAAAAGGCAATACACCGCGGTTTACCACAAGCACATGCTCAGGCTTTTTGGTTGCTTGCTCAACCCCTTGATTGACCAAGTTTTTATAATTGATGACTTTACCACCGCGCAAGCCTGCATCGACTGTGATGACCATTTTTGCATCAGCGTCATTCATGCGTATCGCCAAATTATGAGCAGCAAAGCCACCAAACACGACCGAATGAACCGCACCGATACGGGCGCAGGCTAGCATGGCGTAAGCTGCCTCCAAAATCATTGGCATGTAGATGATGACACGATCGCCTTTTTTAATCCCATAACGCTGTAGCACATCGGCGAAATAATTGACTTCTTTATACAAGTCATTATAGGTCAGGCGACGCTTGGTATAGTCAGTATAAAACTCGACGTTGTTGCCTAAGTCTTTGAATGCGTTAACAACGCCTGGAAAGGTTTCAATCAGCTCTTGATTGATCTCTGACGATAGCCAAATGAAGGCATCTTGTTCTGCGCGCTCTTCTAGATGGCGATCCACACAGTTATAACAAAGATTGGTTTCACCACCAACGAACCATTTGGCAAAGGGCAATCTACTATCGTCCAAAATCTGCTCAGGTTTTTTATGCCAATAAATACGCTCAGCTTGCTTGGCCCAAAATTGCTCTCGGTCACTGAGTGAAGCCTGATATATGTCAGTGAAGCTTGAGGTAGTAGCGGCTGGTGCTTGAGAGGTATGATTAAAATCTGGATTGGTGGCGTGCTCGCTCATAATGGCTGTCCTTAGCATAAACGATAATAATGCGATTTTATTAGATAATAATATAAAACTGGCTGTCCCTGCCAAAATAAAAAACCGATACAATATGTATCGGTTTAAAATGTAACAGAGCAAATTGTAAAGGTCAACTGTTAAGCGTGTACTTTAGTCGATATTAGTAAGCACACCTGCCTAATTGATAGACAATTGGGTATTAGCGTTTTTCAACTGGTTTGGCATACATCTCGCGCATGACCTTTTTGTCATGTTTGCCTACTGAGGTTTTTGGCAATTCATCCACGAACTTAAACTGATTGGGTACGCCATACTTAGGGATCATACCGCGCTCTACCGCTTTTTCAGCAATCGCTTTGATATCCTCAGCACTGGTATCTTGGCAATTGGGTTTGAGTACAATGAGCGCCAATGGACGCTCGCCCCATTGCTTGTCGGGAATGCCGATAACAGACACATCTCCAACCGCTGGATGCAGAGATAAAATTGTCTCAATCTCAAGGGACGAAATCCACTCACCGCCTGATTTGATGACATCTTTTAGACGATCGGTGATTCTAAGATAACCATCTGGGCGTATGTAAGCGATATCTTGGGTATGCATATAGCCATTTTCCCACAGCTCCTTACCTGCATCGTCATTTTTCAAATAGCTTTGAGTCAGCCAAGGCGCGCGCAATACCAGCTCACCCGTATTGTCTTTACCCGTACCTACCGATTGATTGTCCTCACCCCATACCTGTGCATCCACCATCAAAACAGGCTTACCTGTCATACAGCGGCGGGCAATATCTTCCTCTTCTGTCATCTTGGGCTCATTCAAACTGAACTCTGTCAAACTAATGAGCGGTGCTGTCTCTGACATGCCGTAGCCTGTATACACTTCGATACCTTGTGACATGGCCGTTTTTGCCAAACCTTCTGTCAATCTTGACCCACCAATAATCATCTTAAGACCATTGAAATTGGCATTACGATCCTGCGCTTCTTTGAGTATCATCTGCAAGATCGTCGGTACACAATGCGTGATACTCACCTTCTCATTAATAATCAAATCCATCAAAGCATCAGGTGCATAGCGTCCTGGATAGACTTGCTTTAGTCCAACCATCGTGGCGGTAAATGGAAACCCCCACGCATGTACATGAAACATTGGTGTCAATGGCATGTAAACATCCCCGTAGCTGACACCTTGCTTGTTAGGCAGCATACCAAGCGTTGCCGCTTCAGCCAAGCTATGCAATACCAATTGGCGATGACTAAAGAACACTCCTTTTGGGTCTCCTGTCGTACCTGAGGTATAGAAAGTGGTTGCAATGGTGTTCTCATCAAAATCTGGGAAATCAAACTCACTGTCAGCGGCGTCTAGTAATGCCTCATACTCCCCTATTACCCGACCTTGATTACCGCCAAAAACCCCTTCAAACGTTGCCCCATTATCATCTAACCAAATGATATGCTCGATGCTAGAGTTTTCAAACTGATAATCTTTGACTAATGGTGCAAACTCAGAGTTGAGTAACAATACTTTAGGCTTAGCATGATTGATGGTGTAAAGGACTTTTTCTGGCGACAGACGTATATTAACCGTTTGCAAGATATACTCTGACATTGGCACAGCGAAGTAGGACTCAAGGTAGCGGTGACTGTCCCAATCCATGACAGCAATTACATCACCTGCATCGAGATTCAAGCCCGCTAATACATTGGCTAAACGGTTGATACGGTTGAATAAGTCTTTGTAAGTGAAACGCTTTTTGTCTGCATAAATAATTTCTTGCTCTTGCGATACTGTTTTGGCGCGATTTAATAATTGTTTTACCAATAATGGATAATCATAAGCAGACGGCGCACTCTGGTAAATATTTGACATAGATCTGACTTCCTTGTTGGTCATATGTATAAATTATTATGTGTATAAATCCGAATAGCAATGCAACGATCAATGTTTTAGAACGCGAGTCTTTCTTGATAGCCACTATTTGCATTATCAATAAAATTAATCGTATCTCCATTGATAGTAAGAAAAAATCAGTGTTATGTAAAGCAACCTTGAGTAAGTATCATACAGCCAATATAGAACCAGTCGTTTCCTAGAGATGTAAGTGTTTAAGGAGCAGGTGACTTGGTTTTAATCATACCAAAACTTGCCATAAGCAGCGCCAACACTTGCACCAACAACAGCAGACATACTGTGAGTGACCACTGCCCGCGTGCATAGACTATACCGCCAAGCCAAGCACCCAACGTTCCGCCCGCGTAATATCCCATATAATATAGACCCGAGGCCAATGAGCGTCCCTTTTTGACATTGACAGCGATGTAGCTAATAGTCGCAGATTGCGTAATAAACACCCCTGATGACATCACAGCAAGCCCTACGATGATACCCCACAAAGGCGTAACAAGCGTCAACAACACGCCAGCCATTGATACCAAAACAGCGACTTTGACTGTCCGTGCTGAACCAAATCGTCTGAGGAGCTTGGTTGACAATGGTGTGATAATCACGCCTATCAGATACACCGCAAATATATTGGCAAGCGCGCCCGTACTTAACTCATAAGGCGATTTGGCAAGATGAAGATTGATGAAAGTAAAACACCCTACCAGAGAAAATAAGACACAGGCACCGAGCAGGCAGGCGGTCACCACATAACGATTGGTCACATGCTCGCCCAATGTCTGTATGGCTGAGCGAAAGTTTGGATTGGCCACAAAACGACGAGACGATGGCAGCATCTTAATCACCCATAAGGCACCTATCAGCGTCATGCCAGCCATCACATAATAGCCATAACGCCAACCGATCATCTCATGCAAGTGACCCAGTAAAAACCGACCCAAAAAACCGCCGAGCACTGACCCTGATACATAAAAAGACATCAACTCGGTTAACGCCCGTCCCTCAAATTCCTCACCGATATAAGCAATGGTCACCACGGTGATGCCAGGTACAGACAAGCCTTGCAAAAAACGCCACATGCCCATCCAACCGATGCTAGGACTTTGTGCAATCAACGCCGTCGGTATGGCTAAAAATAATAACGCACCGACGATAAATGACTTACGGCCTACTGCATCAGAGAGCATCCCCAAAAACGGTGACATAATAGCAATCGCTAACACAGTCGCACCGACCACCATTCCTGCCTGCACCTCACTTGCCAAAAGATCTATCATTAAGACAGGCAAAATGGCCTGAATAGAATAGACCTGCAAAAAAGCAAACATTGCAATCAGACCGATTGTTAGTTTTAAACCCCATGAAGGCGAATCAAATGGTGGCTGGTGAGCAGACACGATAGGCGTCTTTATCTCCGTCGCACGCGTATTTTGATTGATTTGACTGTTACCGTTATTGTTACTGCTTATATGATTATTCAAAATATTACTGACTATATTGGGCGCCTGTCAGCAAAGGCTAGATAGGCGTGGGTGATAGAAATGGGATAATAGAAGCGAGACTTATAGCCACCGCACAGTAGCAACATTCTCGCTAATGCTGACTATCATAGCGAATAATAAGCGAAAGGTTCAGTATATTGTTCGTTTTGTTTTTACACATCTACATTGTTTCTATCTTTTTTATTACAGACATTACGCCTTTAAAAAATCATACTCGTATAGTCTTAGACACTTTCGATAGTATTTATGGCCGAAACTTCGTAACTATAATCTTCTTAATGACAATAATGAATAATTAAAAAATCCAGTATCGAGGAACCAATTTTATGACCGATGAAATTTATGATTTAGGCCAAGGGTTTTGGAGCATACGAGGATCCTTTATCAAAAATGGCATAATGGACATCGGGGTACAATCTGCTCTGGTACAACTGGCCTCAGGGCGATTTATTTTTTTGGACAGCTATACACTAACTGGTAAGGTTCGACAGCAAGTTATGGCACTGACCCATGATGGTCAAGATGTTGAAGCGGTACTAAACGTTCATCCGTTTCATACTGTCCACTGCGCACAAATGGCAAAAGACTTCCCAGAAGCCATTTTTTATGGCAGTAGTCGTCATCAAGAGCAAGTACCAAACGTAAAATGGTCCAAGGATTTGGTCGAAAGCGAGGTTGTGACAACACGCTACACGGAACTTGAATTCTCACTTCCTAAAGGCATCTATTACATTTCGCCTAATGAAAACGTCCATGCAAGCTCTTTATTAGTCTATCATCCAGCAAGCAAAAGTCTCTATATTGATGATACCTTTGAGATTCCACCTTCTAAACTGTTTCATGCGGTACAACCGAGTTTGGGTTTACATCCTACAACTAAGCAAGCGCTAATCGATGAAGCTACAGCAAGCGAGCAATATTGCGATTGGGCAACAAACCTTGCGCACGCATGGCGTGACGCCCGATACTTTTGCGGTGCGCACTCAGGCTTGGTGGAGTTTGGCGAAGGCAGGTTTGAATCAGCGCTACTGTCTGCTATTGACTCGGCTCGTTCTGAGCTTCAATCACCATAGACCATAAAATAACGCTCAAAGTAAAAACAATATTTAAGGAAATGTCTTTTAAGACTTATTCACACTTTAAGCCACTCTTTTAAACACTAGCTAAGAAGAGACAATAATGTCAGATAAAATATACAATTTAGATGCAGGATTTTGGAACATACGCGGCTCGTTTCGCATTGGTGGTATACTAAATATCGGCGCGCAATGCTCACTTATTCAGTTAGCATCAGGGAACTTTATCTTTTTAGACAGTTATGCGCTCACTGGTGACGTTCGAGATGAGGTCATGGCTCTGACTGATAACGGTCAGAAAGTGGAAGCGGTGCTCAATTTACATCCCTTTCATACAATCCACTGTGCACAAATGGCAAAAGATTTTCCGCAAGCCATCTTTTATGGCAGTAGCCGCCATCCGACAAAAGTACCTGAAGTCCAATGGGCCGAAGACTTGGTCGAAAGTGACGCAGTGGCTCAGCGCTATCCCGAGCTTAAGTTTTCGATAGTGAGAGGTATTGATTATATCTCCTCCAATGAGATGATCCATGCAGGCTCTTTATTGGCCTACCACCCTGCCAGCAAAAGCTTGCATGTCGATGACACTTTTATAAGTCCACCGATCAAAGCTTTAGAAGCCATATTGCCTGAATTGATACTACACCCTACGACCAAAAAAGCACTAAAAGACAAACCAAATGCTGGTCAGCAGTATTGCGACTGGGCAACCAATCTGGCACATGAATGGCAAGATGTTCGTCATTTTTGCGCCGCACATTCGTATCTGGTGACCTTTCACAAAGGAGAATTCAAAAAAGCGCTGTTAAAGGCTATCAATAAAGCGCGTCCAAAGTTAGAAAATACTTAACTAGCCATCTGTCTTGAACATGTAACAACATACAAAAGGGTTGCCCTATTTTTATATTTAGTATTTAGACATGAATAGTTCGCCCTTAGGAGAATATGGTATGACTGAAAAAAATGCCTCAGACGAAAAACGTCAGCTTATTAACCGCTTTTTGATCATACTGACAAAAGAGCAACCACAAATGTATTATGCCTCCACCTCCGAAATCGCTCGCAGTCTCTATAAAATGATTAAAGAGCATACCAATCGCTTATCTGTAGAGGAGCAAGCGCTGGTTAGACGAATGAGTATGGAAGAGATTGAAGGTCTGCTTGGTTTCCATGCCAGATAAAATACTATGTATAAAAAAGACCGCCATTAAGGCGGTCTTTTTTATATGTCTGACTTGGTGCTTAACGGAGTCAACCGTTATTAAAATGCATAATCACGGGGCTTATGCTGCATAGATATCCAATGCGTTCGAGTAAACTCTTCTAGTACCCACTCACCATTAAAACGACCAATACCTGAGTTCTTCTCGCCACCAAACGGCACATTGCTCTCATCATTCACTGAGATATCATTGATGTGAGTCATACCTGCTCTGATACCACGGGCAAAACGCAATCCCTTTCGCATGTCTGTGGTAAAAACGGCACTCGATAAGCCATACATGGAATCATTGGCTATCGACAGCGCATCTTCTTCATCTTTGGCACGGATGATACCGACCAATGGGCCAAATACTTCGTTACAAGACAAGTCCATCTCGCGCGTCACCTCTGTAAAGACATGCGGCGGTACTACTTGACCTTTAATCTCACCACTTAATAACAACGTGGCCCCTTCTTCTTGAGCTTTAGCGATCTTGTCTTTGAGGGATTTGACTTGTTTTTCATTGATAATGGGACCAACTGCTGTATCCTGTTTGCTAGGATCGCCGACACTTAGTGTTTTTACATGAGCCAAAAAGCGCTCTACAAACTCATCATGAATGTCGTCTTCTACGATAATACGGTTAATAGCAATACAGATTTGACCTTGATGCAAGAACTTACCAAAAGCGGCGGCTTTGACTGCCTGCTCAATATCGGCATCTTTTAGCACAACAAATGGACTATTGCCACCCAGCTCAAGCGCTACTTGTTTGATATAATCACCGCCACTTGCCAGCTCACCAATATGCTTACCGACTGACGTAGAGCCTGTAAATGACACAAAGCTTGGAATGTCATGCGTAACAATGGCATCACCGATTTCACTGCCCGCACCAACGACCACATTCAAAAGCCCTTTGGGCAAACCTGCTTCTTCAAATATTTTCGCCAATAACAAACCGCCTGTAATAGGTGTGTCACTTGCAGGCTTCAATACTACAGCATTACCAAGCGCCAAAGCTGGTGCGATAGAGCGCTGTGTCAAATGCAACGGAAAATTCCATGGGCTAATCACAGCCACTACGCCAAGCGGCTCACAATAAATGAAGTTTTCTTTACCCGCAATATTAGAAGGGCGAATCTCACCATGCACACGGCTTGGGAAACTGGCCGCTTCAAGCGTAATGGCGCGTGCACTACTGAACTCTACCATCGCTTTAATACGAGTGCTGCCCGATTCTTTGATGAGCCAATCGACAATCTCTTCTTGGCGCTGATCAAAAATACTGACGACTTTATACAGAACAGCAGCACGCTGAGCTGGGGTGCTTTGCGCCCACTCTTTTTGAGCCGTATTGGCTGCCTGATAAGCTTCATCAAGCTGCTTGCTGGTCGCCTGCTGGATTTCTACTAGCGTGTCACCATTATAGGGATTGGTATTGGTGTTGACACTATCGTCTTGTCCGCTTTGCCATTCACCTGCGATATATTGCAAATGAAAATCTTGATAGACAGTGGGTTTGGTACTATTGGTATCAGTTGACATAATTTATCCTAAGTATTTTATAATTGTGGTTGTCATATTGAGTAAAAATCTACTTGAATAAAAATAGTTGGCGACGAGATTTACAACACATCACGCCGGCGCCATATTATTCTTATTAATAGGTACTCAGTTATAAATGCTGCTCTAAACTTGCGGCAAATCTATAAAGGATGAGTAACATCTAGTAACGTTCTTTAAAACATATACTTGCTAGACGACTGGTCTAATGCTACCATAAACTTAATGAGAATGAGCATATTTGATCATTAAGTCTTGTTGAAAAAACGTAACTTCACAACATAACCTTTGATAAAAACAAGTGAAGCGTATTGCCCTATTTAACCTCGTTCAGCTTTTCATTGATGACACTTATCCATTCATACCACTTATTCAATCTTAGGAGCATACGACTATTATGTCTGTTAACTCGGCGAATACCCTACCAGACACCAAAACCCATTTGTTAGATATAGGCTATCAACTTATTGCTAAAAAAGGATTTACCGCTGTTGGTATCAAACAGATACTAGATACAGCGGGTATTCCTAAAGGCTCGTTTTATCATTACTTTGCTTCAAAAGAGACTTTTGGTGAAGCGATCATCAGTAATTATTTTGTTCATTATAAAGTGCGCTTAGACGCTATTGCAGACCAAGACATTAGTGCTCAGCAAAAGCTCTATAACTATTTTCAGAACTGGTATGACACCCAGCAAAACGGTTGTGACCACGGAAAATGCTTGGTGGTTAAACTCAGTGCTGAGGTAGCAGACATGTCTGAGTCTATGCGTCTTGCCCTAAATGCTGGTTATCAACAAATCATCAATTGGCTGGCTGAGCAGATCAAAGCTGGTTGGGCTGACAACTCTGTCCCTCGCTTTGATAATGTTGCGGCTGAGAGTATGGCCAAACGGTGGTACTTTGCTTGGTTAGGTGCCAGCCTAATTGCCAAAACCAGTCAGACCAACACTCCACTTGCAGAAGTTTGGCAGATGACGACCACACAAATGGGACGTTAATTCGATTGCTGTAAACCACGTGTATAGAAATATCTTCTAGCAGAAAATTTGCATTGTTAGAGAGTTTTGTAAATTTACTAGACGACCGGTCTAATTAATGTACAATAGCCGCAGATGCAATGAACGGATTGGCAAATAAGCCACCGTCATCTTCATACACTTTTTATTTAACAAATATCTAATAACATTTAGGAATTTTATGAACAACTTTCAATATTACAATCCTGTCCGTATCGTTTTTGGCGAAGGTCAAATCGCTCAATTATCAAAACTAGTGCCTACAGAAGCACGCGTGCTCATTACTTATGGTGGTGGTTCAGCGCAGCGTACTGGTACGCTAGATGAAGTAAAAGAAGCTTTGGCAGCAAGTGGGTCACGTGAAGTGTTTGAGTTTGGTGGTATCGAAGCCAATCCAGAATTCACGACACTACTAAAAGCGGCAGATATGGTGAATGAGCATAATATTGACTTTATCTTGGCAGTTGGTGGCGGATCGGTGATTGATGGTAGTAAGTTTGTCGCTTTGGTTGCGTCTTTAACTGAAGAAGACGGCACCGTTTCACGCGAGCAAGCATGGGATGCCTTAATCAGCTATTGCAAAAATCTTGACTCTGCGGTTGACTTAGGCGCGGTTCTGACCATTCCAGCAACTGGCTCTGAGATGAATTCAGGTGGTGTCATCAATTACAGTGAACGCCAAGCAAAACTACCATTTGGCAATCCACTTGCTTTCCCTAAGTTTTCAATCCTAGACCCTATCAAGACATTGACACTACCTGAGCGTCAAGTTATGAATGGTGTTGCTGATGCTTTTGTCCATGTAATGGAGCAATACTTAACATATCCAGTAAATGCTAAGGTTCAAGATGCTTTTGCTGAAAGCCTGCTTAAAATTCTTATCGCAGAAGGTTTGGTGGTCAAGCAAGAGCCAAATAACCTAGAGACTCGTAAGAACATTATGTGGACAGCCACGATGGCACTGAACGGCCTAATCGGTACAGGTGTTCCGCAAGATTGGACAACCCACATGATTGGTCACGAATTGACTTCGTTGCATAGCATCGATCATGCTCGTACCTTGACCATCGTGCTTCCATCCGTCATGCGTGAGCTTAAAGAAAGCAAAAAAGAGAAGCTGCTTCAGTATGCTCGCAATGTATGGAACATCACTGATACAGCGCAAGATGATGACACTATCATTGAGACGGCTATTGTTTATACCGAAAACTTCTTCCGCGATCTTGGTTTACCAGTTAGCTTAGAAGATGTTGATTTAACAGAAGAGGCAATTGACCCAATCGTCACACAGCTTGAAGCACATAACATGGTAAAACTGGGTGAGCATGGCAAAAATGACCTAGATGTCTCACGCCGTATTTTGCAACGTGCGGTCACTAGTAAAGCGTCGTAATCAGCAATACGATAATAATAAAAATACGTCTTTTTGATTGTATTGTAGAGTAACCACTCGGCACTGAGTGGTTACTCCTTTAACAACGAATACTAATATTTATAAATAAAAAAAGGATTATTAAAATGAGCTTTGATAAGCAACAAAACCAGAATACCAATCGTCAAATCAAACTTGCCAGCCGCCCCCAAGGTGAGCCAAAGGCTGAAAATTTTGACCTAGTGACTAGCGATATTCCCTCACCCAACGACAATGAGATGCTATTACGCACCGTTTATCTATCATTAGACCCGTATATGCGTGGGCGCATGAGCGATGCAAAAAGCTATGCCGATCCCTTGGCAGTAGGTGATGTCATCATGGGTGGAACAGTTGCCCAAGTTGTTGAATCCAATATAGATAAATTCGCTGTCGGTGATTTGGTTGTCTCAAACTCAGGCTGGCAGGATTATAGCGTTAGCAATGGCGAAGGCGTCCTAAAGCTTGATAAAGATATGGAAAACCCCTCTTATGGGCTAGGTGTATTAGGTATGCCAGGCTTTACCGGATATATGGGTTTGACTGACATTGGTAAACCACAAAAGGGTGAGACGTTGGTGGTTGCAGCCGCAACCGGTCCAGTTGGTGCGACTGTCGGGCAAGTGGGTAAACAATATGGCACACGTACGGTGGGTGTCGCTGGCGGTAAAGAGAAGTGTGACTTCGCGGTTAATGAGCTTGGTTTTGATATCTGTATCGACCACAAAGCTGAGGATTTTGCTGAGCAGTTAAAAGCCGCCTGTCCAGATGGTATCGATATCTACTACGAAAATGTCGGCGGTCACGTGTTTGATGCTGTCATGCCCCTCTTGAATGCTCATGCTCGCATCCCAGTTTGCGGTTTGGTCGCTCAGTACAATGCGACTGATTTACCTGAAGGTAAAGATCGTTTGAGTGTGTTGACAGGCCTCATCCTGAGCCGCCGCTTGACGATCAAAGGGTTTATTATTTTTGAAGAATATGGAGATCATTATCCTGAATTCTTAGAAACCATGAGCAAATGGGTAGAATCAGGTGATGTCAAAACCAAAGAGTACATTGCTGAAGGCTTAGACAATGCCCCTGATGCTTTCGTTCGCATGTTAAACGGTGACAATTTTGGTAAAACAGTGGTTAAAATTGCTGACGTCAACTAGTACTTTTAGTACTTTTTGATTAGTTAACATTAGATGAGTGATAATAACTACTTAACAACACAATTTACTCATATTGCTACTGCAAACTGATTACATTGCATTAATACTATTAATGACAAATAGACAAGCAATGACAACTCGTTCAATAACCAAGTGTTAATCATAATATCTTTATGCAGTATGACTATTAGCGCTTGGCTACTCATGAAATTTAATCAAATATCAATAATAACCAAGGATACTTATGAATATTTTAATGGTACTAACCTCACACGATCGCCTCGGCGATACTGGTAAAAAAACAGGTTTTTGGCTAGAAGAATTTGCCGCTCCTTACTATGCTTTTATTGACGCTGGTGTCAACGTAACACTAGCTTCTCCTGCAGGCGGCCAACCACCACTTGACCCTAGTAGTGATACAGCCGATGCACAGACAAAAGACACCAAACGTTTTAAAGAAGATGCAAAAGCACAGGAACATCTTGCCAACACTGAAAAACTTGCTGATATGAAAGCAGAAGATTTTGACTCTGTCTTTTATCCAGGTGGTCATGGACCATTATGGGATTTGGCCGTCGATAAAAACTCAATCAATTTGATTGAGACGTTTGTGACGCAAGACAAGCCAGTGGCTTTTGTTTGCCACTCTCCTGCGGCACTAAAAAATGTCAAAATTGATGGCGAGTATCTGGTCAAAGGCAAAACCGTTACTGGGTTTTCTAACTCAGAAGAAGAAGCCGTTAGCCTAACCGATGTCGTACCTTTTTTAGTAGAAGATGCGTTAAAAGACAATGGCGGTCACTATGAAAAAGCGGGCGATTGGGAATCATTTGTTGTCGAAGATGGCTTGCTGATTACTGGGCAAAACCCCGCCTCATCAGAAGAAACAGCCAAACGCCTAATGGCCAAATTAAAAGGTTAATCTGAGACTTTAAGGTGAATATAATCAACCACTCAAAAAGGCCACTACCATGATTCGCTTACATCATCTCAATCAATCACGCTCGCTACGCATCCTGTGGCTTCTAGAAGAGCTTGGCGTGTCTTATACGGTCATTAGTCATCAACGCGATGCTAAGACTCATTTGGCACCAGAGAGTCTAAAAGTGGTACATCCACTTGGTAAGTCTCCAGTTATTGAAATGGATGGCAAATGTTATACTGAGTCGGGGGCTATTACTGAGCTATTGATTGAACGATTTGCGCCAGAGCATTTACGTCCTTCTATAGATAGCACAGAGTATGGGACGTATTTGCAATGGATCCATTTTGCCGAAAGCTCACTTATGTTGCCGTTATTACTTGAACTATTTACCAAAAAAGCGGGTATTAACGATAACGAGTTTTTGAATGATTATATTGCCGCAGAAAAACACAAGTTGCTGAGCTATTTGAATGATGAAGTGGCTGGTAAGGCTTTTATTGTTTGCAATAAATTGAGCGGGGCTGACTTTATGTTGTCTTTTGATTTGATTATGCTTGCCAAGCGCGAGATGTTAGAAGACTACCCGTCTATAAAACA
The DNA here is from genome assembly GCF_900163785.1 of Psychrobacter sp. JB385. Lineage (GTDB taxonomy): Bacteria > Pseudomonadota > Gammaproteobacteria > Pseudomonadales > Moraxellaceae > Psychrobacter. Next base: position 121,121 of record NZ_FUKN01000010.1, on the reverse strand, counting down.
GTACGCCTTACAACTCGCTAGTCTTGACAGTTATCAGCGTACCATGCGTTTGGAAGCAAATTATGACCAGTCGATTTAATATTTTCCTTTAATACTCTCACTTAATTTTTATGACATAAGAACAGTTCTGTAAAGAGCTGTTTTTATTTTTGATTCAATCATATGTCCATTATCTATAAGTTGGCGTACGATAGTATTTGAATATAAGTTAAAAATAGCATAGCGCGTTACGTGTATATGACAAAAACTTGATAAAAGTTATGATAAAATCCTGCCCGCTATTTTTAAGTTATATTTTTGTCTTATCCGTATTGAATAGCGTCTGTCTTAATTGATACCCATCCAATAGGTACAGTTTTTGTCTGGGCGCTGCCCCATGTCATTGACTCTCTTACAAACATCGTCGTACGCTCATGAATACTGAATATCAATTTAAGCCGCATGAACAACCATTGATGGTTGGCTCTCCAGCCAATCCTGACCATCCTGCACGCCGTAAATTATTCTACCTACTTATCGGTATTTTTATTGGTCTGACTGCCAGCTTCCAGAACGGTTTATTGGTGGCGAATTTGACACAAATCCAAGGTGAAATGAATCTAACACCAGTAGAAGGTGGCTGGATATCTGTCAGTTATAACATGACCAATGCTTGTATCACCGTTTTGTTATACAAAATTCGCCAGCAATTTGGTATGTCGCTTTTTAGCAAAATCACTCTGTTTTTTCTATTAGCGGCCACAAGTTTGCAGTGGTTTGTCAACAGTCATTTTTTGGACGCGATTAATATCCAAATTGATGCTTATTATCTAGAGATTATTGCTAGAGGGTTGAGTGGAATGGTTGCTAGTGGTATGACCATCCTAGGTTTATTCTATTGTTTGCAAGGCATGCCTACGGTCAAACGCACCAGTGGCTTGATATTGGGCTTCGGTTTGGTGCAGTTTGGTATCCCGTTGTCACGAATTATTTCACCCTATCTCGCTATCGATGGTCAACTTGAAAACTTATTCTTATTTCAGTTTGGTTTGGCATTGATCTGTTTTGGGTTGATCAATATTTTAGAATTACCACCTGGTAATACCGAAAAAGTCTTTGAAAAGCTCGATTTTTTAAGCTTTGCTTTTTTTGCCAGTGGTCTTGCCGCATTGGCGGTGTTTTTGGTACAAGGCCGTATTCAATGGTGGACAACGCCTTGGCTAATCTATGCACTTATTATTGCCGCTGTTAATATTAGCATAGCACTGTGGATTGAAACGCATCGCAAAAATCCTATGTTACAAGTTCGCTGGATGCGTAGTCGCAATATCATTGCCTTTATGATTACGGGTGCTGTGATGCGTATTTTGCTGTCTGAGCAGAATGTGGGTGCCGCAGGACTACTCTCTAGTTTAGGTTATGGCAACGATCAGCTGATTACTTTTTATGCTGTCATACTATCCGCCAGTGCCTTGGCATTGATTATCAGTATTTTTAGCACTGATGCAATGGATTTACGCCGTCCCGTTATTTTTGCAGTGGCATTGATTGCTTTGGGATCTTGGATGGATACAAGCGTTTCTATTAATTCAGCACCTTATATGTTTTATCTCAGTCAGTCTTTAATTGCATTCGCAGCTATATACTTCATGGGACCGCTGGTTTTTGAAGGATTTTTACGTGCTATCGCTAGTGGGCCTGCCTATATTATCAGTTTTTCTGTGATTTTCGGAATCTCACAAACGGTTGGCGGGCTTGCAGGTGCTGCCGCTATTCAGGCCTTTACCACAATTCGTACGCAATCACATTATGCAGATATGGTTGGCTCACTGAATTTGGGCGACCCCGCTTTAATGGGACAAGTTGCAGGTGCCAGTCGGGCTTTATCAAGTCAAATAACAGATGCCACGCAAGTCAATGTAGCCGCCATGAGTCAAGTCTTGCAAGGTATACAAAAACAGGCAACTGTCGCGGCGTACAATGACTTATTCTTTTTGATGGCAAGCATTGCTACCATCACTACCATTATTCTATTGATAAATTATTTCTATTATCGCTATCATAAACGTAATCCACTGGCCAAAGAGCTGGCAGTGATTGCCAAAATGCGTGAAAACAAATGACCCAATCTATTAACTCTACAGCACTAAAAACTTGTAAGCCTATGTTTAATACAATCAGGAGAGCGTCATGAGCCAAGAAAAACCCAATGATCTGACTCAAAAAGCTCAAACGTCAGATGGCGCTCCAGCAGTGAACTCACAGACACAATCCGATGCTAGTATGGCTCAAGCTGCGACTGACTCCGCTCAGGACAACCATAAACCAACTGCAAATTCTAGCAATACGGAAGCATCTGGTGTGGATGATCCGCCAACTGATAATGAGCCGCCCATGCCGCCAAAAGAGCCTATTCCTGACTCAACTGGCTGGTCGCCCAAGAAAAAATCCTATTTAAATTTGGGATTATTGGTACTACTCATTATTATTGGGGTGACCTTGATTTTGTATGCGTGGAAATTACCTCCTTTTACACCCACCATACAGCAGACAAATAACGCCTTTGTCAAAGGTCAAACAACCATCATCAGTCCGCAAGTCTCAGGTTATGTGACTGAAGTGGCTGTACAAGATTTTGCTACGGTAAAAGAAGGTGACTTGCTCATAAAAATAGACGATCGCACCTTTCAGCAACAGCTTGATCAAGCACAGGCAGATACAGAGGTAGCACTCACCAATCGTTCTAGTAATACGCAAGATACGCAAAGCAGCCAAGCACAAATCGAAGCACGAGAAGCGGATCTGTACAGTGCCAAAATCAACGTGGAAAGCGCGCGCGAGGATGTAAATCGCTATCAAGGTTTGGATGCCATTGGTGCAGTCTCAAAAGCGGAAGTGGCTCATATCAAAGCACAACTTGCTCAAGCACAAGCAAGTGTGCAACAGGCAGAAGCCAATTTGCAAGCCGCTCGTCAAAACCGTGATAAAACCAGCGGTAGCCGTTCCTCACTGGACGCAAACATAAAAAGTGCTGAAGCTGGTGTGAAGCAAGCACAGATCAATCTAGACAACACCATTATCACAGCGCCTGAATCTGGTCAGCTTAGTCAAGTGAGTGTTAAAGAAGGACAGTATGTCAGCGCGGGTACTCAGCTAATGTATATCGTACCTGAAGGCGTATGGATTATTGCAAACTTCAAAGAAACTCAAGTGGCAAATATGGCGATAGGTGAACCTGCAACCGTTCGGGTGGATGCACTGGGTGGCACAGAATTCACTGGTCATGTCAGTAATATATCACCAGCAACTGGTAGTGAGTTTAGTGCTGGCGCTGCCAATCCTGCGACTGGCAACTACATCAAAATTGCTCAACGTATTCCTGTACGGATTGACTTAGATAAAGGTCAACCAGAACTTGCGCGCTTACGTCCTGGCATGTCAGTTTCGGTCGATATAGACACCGATCACAACGCCAAAAAGTAGCATAAAAAAAGCCATTCTAAATCCACTAATCAAGGAATTTAGAATGGCTTTTATACTATCTATCAAATACTCCTAACAACCCACCTTTAGCATTACGGCAATAAGCGTTTCGTTGTCCAAGTAGGTGTTCCCTCATTGTTATCTTGCACATAAACGAGGCGATCATGCATGCGATTCGCCCGTCCCTGCCAAAACTCAATTTTTTCAACCGTAATCTCATAACCGCCCCAAAACTCTGGCGTAGGTACGGCTAGGGTCTCTGGATAATCGGCCTGCAATTGTGCAAATTTTTCTTCCATTACCTCACGGTTAGCCACTTCGCCACTTTGTGGTTGGCTTACCCATGCTCCGACTTGACTGTCATGCGGACGCTTTTGAAAATAGGCCGCAGATTTTGTCGCATCAATTTTGGCAATTTTTCCACTAATACGAATTTGGCGCTCAAGCTCGTGCCAAAAGAACAGGGCTTCGGCATTAGGATTTTCTGCAATATCCTGCCCTTTTGCACTTTCGTAATTGGTATAAAAGATAATACCCGTTGCTGTAATCTCACGTAGCAATACAATACGCACACTGGGTTTATTATCCATGCCGCAGGTTGCCAAACTCATGGCATAGGGTTCTTGGAAGCTTTGCTCTATTGCCTCATCCATCCAAGCATGTAAGAGCTCAAACGGTGACTCTGGTATTGATGTTTGATCCAGTGTGCCTTTTTCGTATGACAGGCGTTGGTCAGTGAAGTCCATGCTCATGGTTATTCCTCGTTTTGTCTTATTCGTTCAAGGGCGGTTATTCTAATACGGATTTGATAAGATCAGCTAAGTCATTTGCCATCACATCGCATTCTATAATGTCATCCGACTCAACCATAACACGTATCATCGGCTCTGTACCTGACTGACGAATCAAGAGACGACCACGGCCTTCCAACGTAGACTGTGCTTTTTCAAAAGCAGTAACCAGCTCATCATGATCATAAGGGTCTTGCATCTTAGCCAAGCGTACATTGACCAGTTTTTGTGGCAATACTTCGAACCCTTCAATAAGATCACTCAGCGCGCGTCCTTGAGCTTGCATCACAGCCAACACCTGTAAGCCTGCGATGATGGCATCGCCTGTGCGACTCTTATCCAAGCATAGGATGTGTCCAGAAGGTTCTCCACCCAATATCCAGCCATTGGTTTCGAGCGTCTGCATGACGTAGCGATCCCCTACTTTTGCACGCATAAAGTCAATGCCAGCATCTTTGAGCGCCAGCTCTAACCCCATGTTGCTCATAAGTGTACCGACCACGCCTTTAGCTTTGGTAGCACTTTTGGTAGCCAACAGATATAAAATACCATCGCCATCAATCAGTTGACCAGTTTCATCAACCATCACGATACGGTCGCCATCGCCATCCAAGGCAATACCAACATCCGCTTCGTGATCAAGCACTGCTTGCTGAAGACCTTCTGGATGCGTAGAGCCACAGTCATCGTTGATATTAATGCCATCAGGTTCATTGTTGATTGCAATTACATTGGCACCAAGCTCACGCATGACCCTTGGCGCCACACTATAACCTGCACCATTGGCACAATCGACTACGATGGTCAAATGGCTCAAATCGTATTGGTAAGGGAAGCTGCCTTTACAAAACTCGATATAACGACCTTTTGCATCATTGATTCGGTTGTTTTTACCAAGACTGGCCGGATCAAGAATTGGCATAATGACGGCATCGCCAGCGTCTGACTGACTCATCACTGCCTTTAATTTATCATTGATAGCAGCTTGCATCTCATCGGTTAACTTTTTACCATCCGCTGAGAAAAACTTGATACCGTTATCATAATAAGGATTATGAGAGGCTGAAATAACCACGCCAGCATCCGCATTAAAGCTGCGGGTCAAATGTGCGATAGCAGGCGTCGGCAATGGACCAAGCATGTGAACATCAACACCAGCGGCGTTAAAACCTGCTTGCAGGGCACCTTCAATAACATAACCTGACAAACGAGTATCTTTACCAATGACCACACTCGGCTTACGGGCAGGATTGTCATTGTTTTCCATCAATACTTGACCCGTCACATAACCCAATTTCAAAATAAAATCAGGCGTAATCGGTAACTGACCAAATTTGCCGCGAATACCATCGGTGCCAAAGTAGCTCATTGTGTGTGTTCCCTAATTGTAAACTCAATCTAAAAGTAGAAAGCCAAACGTATATGTTGGCATTGCTATTGTTATAGTAATCCGTTAAGTATTTTACAAAAAAAACGGCCAACAATAACAAAGCATTGTTGGCCGTTTGTATATCAAAGTCACTACAATCCTGCAAAAACGCTGCTATCAATATAACACAGGATTATAAGTCGATGTTTAATTCACACGGTAGTTTGGTGCTTCTTTAGTGATTTGAACATCATGAACATGCGACTCTTTCATGCCAGCTGACGTCACCTTGATAAACTGCGGATTGGTACGCATGTCTTCGATAGTCGCAGAGCCTGTGTAGCCCATAGAAGAACGTAACCCACCCACCAACTGGTTAACAATACCAGCTACTGGTCCTTTATAAGGAACACGGCCTTCAATACCCTCTGGTACCAGCTTCTCTACGCCATCTTTGGCATCTTGGAAATAACGGTCTGATGAGCCATTTGATCCTGACATCGCACCAAGACTACCCATACCGCGGTAGGCTTTATAATAACGACCTTGGAACAATTCTACTTCACCTGGTGCTTCTTCCGTACCTGCCATCAATGAACCTACCATGATGCACGACGCACCAGCAGCAATGGCTTTTGCCATATCGCCAGAATAACGAATACCGCCATCAGCGATTAGTGGAATGCTGTCTTGCAAAGCACTGGCGACATTATCAATGGCTGATATTTGTGGCACACCAATACCAGCGATAATACGAGTGGTACAGATAGATCCTGGACCAATACCAACTTTTACAGCGTCAGCGCCTGCATCACGCAAGGCTTTGGCTGCATCACCTGTTGCAATATTACCACCGATTACTTGAACGTTTGGATAGTTTTTCTTGATCCAAGAAACTTTGTCAATCACACCTTTTGAATGACCATGCGCAGTGTCTACAACAATAATATCTACATCCGCACCAATCAGCGCTTCAACGCGTGCTTGCGTGTCTGCCCCTGTACCGACCGCTGCACCCACTCGAAGACGACCTTTCTCATCTTTACAAGCATTTGGATTGTTTTCAGCTTTTGCAAAATCATTGACGGTAATCAAACCACGTAAACGGAACTTGTCATCAATCACGATAACTTTTTCAATGCGATGCTCATGCAGCAATCTTTTGATGTTCTCGTTGCTTTCGCCTTCATGTACCGTTACCAATTGGTCTTTTGGCGTCATAATCTGACTGACTGGCATTGACAAGTTGGTTTCAAAGCGCCAGTCTCTATGAGTGACGATACCCACGACATTGTCTGTACCCTTTTCAACCACAGGTACGCCTGAGATATTATTGTCTTGAGTCAAACGTAGCAATTCACCAATGGTCATCTCTGGATGCACAGTGATTGGATCCACGACCGTACCTGCTTCAAATTTTTTAACACGGCGTACTTGAGTAGCCTGTTGCACGATATCCATGCTTTTATGTAAGATACCCATACCACCTAATTGGGCCATCGTGATGGCCATTTCAGACTCAGTCACTGTATCCATAGCCGCAGAGATTAGCGGTAGATTCAAGGTGATGTTTTTGGTCAAACGAGTAGACAGATCGGCAGTTTTTGGCAATACTTCAGAATAGGCTGGCAATAATAAAACGTCATCAAAGGTTAAGGCTTCATCGACAATTCGCAACATACAGACCCCTAGTGGTGGTTATTTTGATGGGTGGGATTTTTGCACTAAAACAATCAACAATAGACCAGCTAACTATTTCACTCGATCATTGCTATTGATTCATCAATCATAAACGTACGCAAATATAGCGTTGTCTTATTCTTGACGGCTCATTTATCCCTTAAAAATAACGCCATATTATAACAAATAAGCAGACAGAGCGCATGCTTATTTTGTAGAATCATGTCTTTATTTAATCACAAGCGCTTTATGACATTAGTCACTTCCTGTCGTAGCTAGCAACTGTGACTCGTTACTGATCATTTTTTACTACTTACTTTCACCTAACGTAAAACGCTCTGTGGGCAAGTACTGGTGTTGCTGCTCATGTAAATAGCCAAGCATCTGTTCGCGTACTTCACAAGCGAGTGTCCATGCCTCGATAGGCCCTACCCCAGACACGGCGCCACGCAGCTGAATCGTCTTTTCAGTCACCTCAACGACAAACACTTGAGGTTCAGTTTTATTATCCCAAAGCTCATTTTTTTTAGTCACGGATATGAAATGTTGGCGAATGGCCTCAATGTCTGCTCCATAATCGATATACAAAAACACAGGACAGGTTTGATGCACTTCTGTATGTGACCAGTTCTCAACCATTTCAGTAATCAACTCACGCATCGGTACGATCAATCGTCGTTCGTCCCATGTTTTTAGGACAGCATAAGTGTATCGTAAGTCTTCAACCGTACTAAAGTTACCTTTCATAATCACGCTATCACCAATTCTCACGGGCTGTGTCACTGCCACTTGCACACCTGCGATGATATTGCCTAATATAGGCTGTGCTGCGATACCGATGACCACACTGGCAATACCAGCTGAGGTCAATAAGGTTCGGCCCAAGCCTTCGATATTGGTAAACTCACTGAGTCCAATCCAAATGCTCCCTAGAATCATAAAAAAGATAAACACGCGGCGAAAGATTGATACATAGGTGCGTCGACGTCGCACTTTATCGAATTGCTCTTCTCCTAGGTTTTCAATCTGCATACTTTGGTAGCGATTGGCAAAGAAGTTAATGACACGAATACCCAACCACATGGCACTAAAGACCAAAACGATCCAAATTAATGGACGAGTGGATGAAGCGACCGCATCTAGATAAGGAAAGCCGCCTGAGACTAATGTAAAAACCAATAAAAAGCTGATGGTAAACGTCAAAGGCACCGTCAACTTACTAACCAAATCAGCAACGCCATTGCTACTGCCTACATACATGCTGTACTCTTCGGCATTGATATAGCGACTGATCAGCTTTTCTGTGCCTTTGCTCAACAGCCAGCCAAGCCCCATTGTGAGTAAGAGAAAAGTCGTGAGTGCGATAAACTCCCACAGAGCAATACCAAAAAACTTAAGTTTTAACCATTCTGGTAAATAGCGCTCAAACTCTGATGGGTGATACTGCTCATAAAGATTGTCAATATTGCCCACTGTTTGCTCAGAAAACACCCAAATAGGGGCACTGTCTTCTATCCGTACTCGTTGCAAATAAATAGGAACACGGCGTTCGCGGTAATCAATATAGCCCAGCTGAATGGAGCGCCTAACAATACCTGTTACACTACTCTCATTACCTAGTAATGGCTCCATCAAACCATCTGGTCGATCCGGCAAATCATCAAAGACATAAAGCTTTTTTTCAGATAACAAAAAATCCAGACGCTTTGCAAGTTCAATAGCACGACTGCGCTGAATTTTTTCATCAATTAAATTCATGTTAAGAGCATAAGCTGCCAAGTCATATTGCTGCTTCATCACCGCTGATTGAAAAAACTCTAAGGTTGCAAGCGGGGTTGTCAAGTTTGGCGGCACAGATAATGGCGGTAGTCCCGCATTGAGCTTATTCAGTTCATAATAGCTCTCATTGTATTCCCCCGTCAGACTAGCGTCGCCTTGCATTGTGCCTGCTTGTTCTACGGCATTTCGCTCAGTTGGGTCAAACATCTCTTCTGAAACATCAGAAAGCTTTATCTTATGACTTTTAATCGTATCAATCTTTTGCGATGCATATTCAGCTAGGGTAGCTGGCGCGCTTGTGCTGTCCTCACTACTGCTTTGTGTATCAGCATTGCTTGCTGCTTGGGCAGACGCAATTGGCACACAAATGGCGCTTATCACAATAAATAAAGAAGCCAGCAGAAACTGAAAGCCATGATAACGCCGTAATTCGTCATTCTCATGCACGTATTGAATACCGTTCAACGAACTATCGTTAACCTTGGTTTTCATATTATTGACTGCTCTAGAGCGGTCTTTGAGAGTATTCATATCTTTAAAAGCCATCAATTCATATAAGGTTTGGATGCAAAACGTGTGTTGTTTAAGTTAATAATCGGTGGATGCAGTTTACAAAAAAAGCCAGCATATAGCTGACTTAGTTTATTACTATAAATGGATATGTTTTGTAATTTTTACCTTATGCACGGCGCCATGTTGTACCTGCTCGGCTGTCTTCAAGCTCAATACCTGCTTCTTTTAATTGCTCACGTATGGCATCTGCACGCGCGAAATTTTTGTTGGTCTTGGCCTCTGCACGCTCAACAATAAGATCATCGATCATCACATCTGTTAAGCTGTTCTCAGTGGTATCACCTACTACGGCTTGCAAAAATTGCTGCACGGGTTGTTGTAAAATATTGAGCACTTGTGCCAGCGCTTTGAGCTGCTGAGCCAATTTCCAAGCTGTCTCTACGTCTTCCGCTTTAATCGCCTTATTGATATCACGTGCTAGCCCAAATAACACACTAATCGCTGTAGAGCTATTAAAATCATCATTCATGGCTTTAATAAAATCTTGTCCAGCAGTCGTACGATATGCTTCGGTAGTCAAGTCTTCATCGATTACGATTGCTTGCCCTTTTTGCTGTTCAGCCAATTTTAATGCATTATATAGTCTGCTTAGGCTATTGTGTGCTTCATCCAAAGCACTATCTGAGAAGTTCACTTGACTGCGGTAGTGGCTAGATAGTAAGAAAAACCGTACTGTTTCAGACAAATACTTGGCAACGACATCACGAATGGTAAAAAAGTTGTCCAATGACTTGGACATTTTTTCACCATCGACGTTGATAAATCCAACGTGCATCCAGTTACGAGCATACTCACACCCCGTCGCAGCTTCTGATTGAGCTATCTCGTTTTCGTGATGCGGGAACTGTAAGTCATGACCGCCGCCGTGAATATCAAAAGTATGACCTAAGCATTTGGTTGACATAGCCGAGCATTCAATATGCCAACCCGGACGCCCTTGTCCCCACGGCGATGCCCACTGCGGCTCGTCAGGTTTTGCCGCTTTCCACAATACAAAGTCGAAAGGATTGCGTTTATCATTTTCGACATCGACTCGTGCGCCTGCCTGCATATCCTCTAGATTACGCTTCGATAACTTACCGTAGTCGGCAAAACTATCGACGGCATAATAGACATCACCATTGTCACCTGCATACGCATAATTACCTGTGACAAGAGTCTCAATCATTTGTTGCATCTCATCGATATGCGCTGTCGCACGTGGTTCGAGATCAGGTCTCTCACAGCCAAGTGCAGCGGCATCTTCGTGCATCGCTTTAATGAATCGCTCGGTCAATACACCAATCTCTTCATCATTTTCAGCAGCACGAGCAATGATTTTGTCATCAATGTCCGTGATGTTGCGCACGTAATTGACGTCATAACCCAATTGCTTGAGCCAGCGAACGGCCATATCAAACCCAACCATCACCCTTGCGTGACCGATGTGACAATAATCATAAACGGTCATGCCGCACACATACATGCCAACCTTGCCTTCAACAAGCGGTTTGAATGACTGCTTGCGCCCAGTGAGTGAGTCGTAGATTGCAAGCTGAGACATAGCGTCTGCAAGTGGTGTGGTCATAGTAAAAAAGCCTTTTTATTTATTAAAAGTATAGAGAATAAAATAACAATATAAGTAAAATATGACAGGTCAACGCTATGAGTAAAACGTAGAATCAATAAACATAGAGGATAATACAAGTATTCTAGTATTAAAAAATGCGGGTCATATAAAACTTAACCCATTATCTTAGCGAAAACAGCCATAAAATACTACAATGAGCGCGCAACTAATATTATTCGATTCTAAAAACAACCAAGGGCATCAACATGGGCAATCGCTTAAGTAAAATATATACACGCACGGGAGATGATGGTAGTACGGGCATGGCAGATGGTAGCCGCGTTAGTAAAGCGGATCATTTATTCAATGTCATGGGTGATGTCGATGAGCTCAACTCACACATTGGCCTTGTGCGTGCACACTTGGCTCAACCAGCCAACAATCAGATATCAAATCAGCCACTACTTGCCCATGTGTTGCCACAACAAGCAGCAGACTTTGAGCAAGCATTAGTCATCATCCAGCATCTATTATTCAATATAGGCGGTGAGCTTGCCATGCCAGAATACGAAGGCATCAATGCCACTCATATTGACTGGTTAGAGCAGCAAATTGATGCCATGAATACAAGCTTACCCCCACTAAAAGATTTTATTTTGCCAACGGGTTCGGTCTTGGTCAGTCAATTGCATATCGCACGCTGTGTTTGTCGCCGTGCTGAGCGTCAAGCGGTTTCATTACAGCAGCAACGTCCAGAGGCGATTCGTCCTACCGCAGTGAGCCTTATCAACCGCTTATCTGATTGGTTGTTTGTCGCTGCGCGCTTTTGTACAGATCCTAAGCAAGTGTCTGAAGTACTGTGGGACAGTCAAGTATTACAAGTATTTGCTAAAGACCAATAATGATATAAAAAAATCCCGCAATATAAGTTTTGCGGGATTTTTTGGTAAAGTACCATTCACTGATACCGATACTTAACAACAGTGCTGATCTGACGAATTAGTAAGTCGCGCTATCGTCTTCAATAATGACCATATCGATACTTTCATCTTTAGGTACTAGCTTTGGTGAAGCAGGTGTTGTAGAATTTTTGGTTTCAGAAGATGGGGCGGTTGCTGCACTATTTCCTGTCGCGTTGTCTTGATTGCTATTTGGACGATTGACTGTCGGTGGCGTAGTAGGCTCAGCAGGACGAGTTGGCTCTACTGGCGTTGTTGGTCTAGGCTGGCGAGCTGGCGCTGGTTGGTTATTGCTGTCACTTCTCTGAGCAGCGGCGCGCTGGGCACGCTCATTGTCCATCGCTGATTGGTATACAGAGCTTGCCATCACATCAGCGACTACGGTCAACAAAGCTGGCTGCCCAGCAATACGCGTGCGTACTTGACCACCTTGGGTACCAACCACGTAGGTAAAGGCGTCATCAACTAACATATTGTTATTAATACGAATGTTGTTTTGTGCCAAACGTGACTGTAAACTTGGCTGGTTATTGGCCGCTTGCACTTGACTTGCTTGATATAGATCTTCACTTGGCAATGTCATGCTAACGCTTGCTTGACAAGTGGTCATACCATTGCTATTGGCTTCTTGTATGACAGCTGCATTTTGTACATCTATCATAATGCCATTGGTTTTATTGGTGACGACGCCGTTGTCTAAACTGATTTCTGAGTCGTTTGCGTAGTTAGCAGCCAGTGTTTGGGCTTGTTGATTGAGTGTGTTTTTCAAAGCGGCTTTAAGACGATCTTGTACCATTGGATCATCACAATTGACAGCATTGGCCACCGTGTTTTCTTCAACGACTGGCTCTTGCTCCGTTACTTCTGCTGCCTGAGTGGTGTCTTCCTTCTCTGAGCGATCGCAGCCTGCAAGCGCCAAACTACATACAATGCCAACTCCAGCAACTTTGTGCCACTTGCTCAAACTATTATTTGCTACGCTCATGCTGTTCTTGCTCCCAATTACTAATTCGTACCGCCACTGATGGACAGTGATTGATGTTCAGACCGCCCTTCTAACTATCCTAGGTTATAAAACCCATTACTGTTTGTTTTCTGAACGGAATGGTCATTATTGTAACCTCTGTATGTACAAATAGCGCCCCTTGTTAGGCCTAAAAACTACACTTAGTTGCAAAAACATAACAAACTAAGATATGAACGATATCGATAAACCAGATTGAACCTTTATTCATCAACAAAGACCTATCCATAAAAACCATTAGACGCCATCCCTATGACACTATATGATTACTCGTAAAAGTCGCAACACTGTGTGAGCCATGATAAATTTTGAACGTACGCTGTTATTAGGTCATCGCGGTGCTCGTGGTGAGTCATTAGAAAATACTGTAATGGGTTTTGAGTATGCACAGCGTCTGATGACACGCGGCTTAACCGGCATTGAGTTTGATGTTCAATTAAGCGCTGATGGTTGTTTGGTAGTATTCCATGATGATGATTTGGCACGTATGTGTGGTCAGCAATCGCGCATCGATCAGCTAAATATTAAAGAGATACAGCGACAGCGACAATTCGGTCAGCAGATTGTCACATTGACCAGTATCGCCTCAGCTTTGAATGGCTTTATTTATATTGAGCTTGAAATCAAAACACATGCTCGTACTAACTATAATAAACTGATCGCAGCACTAGTACAGGATTTGATACACAGTCCTTTGTCCACTCTACCCATAGTTTTAACCAGTTTCGATGTGGAGCTACATGCACGACTACAGCGCAGTGAACGATTAAAACATATCCCGCGCGGCTTATTAATTCGTACGCCTGAGGCCTTAATGGTCGCTACCAATACGGCGATGACCCTTGGCTGTACTCGACTCGGTGTGTATCATCCGCTACTCAGTCATTCCTTTATCAAACATAGCCATCGCTACGGCTTACCCGTTAGCGCGTGGACAGTCAATGACACGGATAGTATTCAGCAATTGATTAAATGGCAGGCTGACGTTATTATCACCGATTTTCCGAGTTATTTGCTCTTAAATTAGCCCACTTGCATTTCGTACCTTTTACCCCCAAAACCATACATATTTACCGTGTTTCTTACACTTTCACCCAACGCCTGATAAGTGACCGATTATTTTTGCAAATACATTCTATAATCGATACAAGTTATTGTTATTTAGCAATATTTTTATAGTGCATAACTGTTCACTTTATGATGTTTTTCAGGTACTATAGGGTCTTAAATTAATACCGCTAGGGATATTATATGATTGCAAAAAAAGCACTTGGCTTCCCGCTTAAAGGCTTACGTTTCGCTATCAAATCTGGTGATACGCTTGTAAAAGCTGCCAGCGTTCAAGTCTCACGTTTTAAAACACGTTACGATGAGAATAAAACGAAAAGCGCACTCAATGAGCAGCCTGTTGCCAAACGCAACTACGCTGACGTTGATCAAACTGAGGTTTCTAGCACAGAAGCCAGTATTGATATGCGTGAGTTTGAGTTTACAAAAGCACCAATCAACTGGATTCCAGCGACCATACTGGTAGCCACGCCTATCGCTGCGGCTATCATTACACCCTGGTATTTGTTTACTCATAATGTCAGCGCACCTGTTTGGGGTGTATTCGGTGCCTTTATGGTTTGGACTGGTATCAGCATCACTGCTGGTTATCACCGTCTGTTATCGCATCGTGCTTACAAAGCACATCCAGTGGTAAAAAACTTTTTGTTGCTTGGCTCTACTCTAGCGGTTCAGGGTTCTGCGTTTGATTGGGTATCAGGTCACCGTACTCACCATCGCCATGTGGATCATCGTTTGGACGATCCGTATTCAGCGAAGCGCGGTTTTTGGTTCAGTCATATTGGTTGGATGCTGCGTAACTACCCGAGTGGTAAGTTTGACTACAAAAACATCCCAGATTTGACCAAAGACAGAACGCTACAAATTCAACATAAATATTATGGTTTATGGGTAGTGGCGCTGAACGTCGGTATGGTTGCTGCAATTGGCTGGCTACTTGGTGACGTATGGGGCACGCTGGTTATCGTTGGTCTGTTACGCTTGGTCTTAACGCACCACTTTACCTTCTTCATTAACTCTTTATGCCATATGTTTGGTACGCGCCCTTATACCGATACCAATAGTGCACGAGATAACTTCTTCTTGGCACTAGTGACTTGGGGTGAAGGCTATCATAACTATCATCATTTCTTCCAATACGACTACCGTAATGGTGTGAAATGGTGGCAATATGACCCAACCAAATGGTTGATTGCTGGTTTATCAAAACTTGGTTTGACCAGTGAGTTGCGGACAGTTGATGACACAACCATCAAGCATGCTGAAGTGCAAATGCAGTTCAAAAAGGCACAACAGCAGATTGATACTGCAACTGGCACAGGCCTTGATTTGCCGCACGCAATGAAAGCTTTCCAAGATCGCATTAAGTTTGAATACGATGCATTCACGCAAACAGTTGAAGAATGGCAAGCACTCAAGGCGAAGACGATCGAGCTGAAAAAGACAGAGTTTGCTGATCGATTGCATGAAGTTGATGATAAGCTAAAGCATGACTATGCCAAGATTGAGCAAAAGATACTTGAGCATAATAGCAATTTAAAAACAGCGTTTCGTTCTATTGGTCAAAACACCAAAGCGGCTTAATTGCTAATGATGTATTTGTAATCAAGCTCTTTTATTTTGATGTTTCTCCCTCCCTCTATCTGCAAAAGATAGGGGGTTTTTTTATGTCGCTTTATACTATTTTAGTATCGCAATATTTTACAGCAACGATTAAGTTGTCATATATTACAAGAGATGGACATAGTAAAACGATGCAGCGTAAAGGCTATGCTATAGTGAGTCATTCATTTTATTGAGCAATTGGAGCGGCTGTATGCATTATAAAAACACTTATATTAACTTGGACACTCGCCTCTATCATGAGCAGCCACCAACGCCTCTAGAAAATCCGCGTGCTGGGCATTTTAACGAGCAAGTTGCTCAGCAATTGGGCTGGACAGATGATGAAGAGCTCATGACACACTGGGTTGATATTCTTGCTGGTCAATATGTGCCAGCTGATTTTAAACCGCTTGCTATGGCTTACGCAGGACATCAATTTGGACAATGGGCTGGTCAATTGGGTGACGGGCGCGGGCTATTGATGGCGCAGGTGGTGGATAAGCAAGGCAAGTTGCAAGATTTACATTTGAAAGGTATTGGCCTAACACCTTACTCACGTATGGGGGATGGGCGTGCGGTGTTACGCAGCACCATTCGCGAATACTTATGTGGCCATGCGCTTACTCAGCTTGGTATTCCGTCTTCTAATGCATTAGGATTTGTTGTCTCTGACACCAAGGTGCGCCGCGAGCGTATGGAAGCAGGCGCGGCCTTGATGCGCGTGGCAGACAGTCATATTCGCCTTGGTCATGTTGAATGGATTGCCAGCTTTGCACCGGATTTACTTGGTGAATTTACCGATTATATGATCGACACTTATTATCCAGAGTGCCGCGATAGTGAGACACCAGTACCGGTATTTTTGACGGTTGTGGTTGAACGCACAGCAAAGATGATCGCCGACTGGCAATTGATTGGTTTTGCCCATGGAGTGATGAATACAGACAACTTATCGATTACTGGTAGTACATTAGACTTTGGTCCTTTTGGTTTCATGGAGCGCTTTAATCCTGCTTGGATTAATAATCACTCTGACCATACCGGACGCTATGCCTACCAAAACCAGCCTGCCATTGGACATTGGAACCTCAATATATGGTTGCCGCATTTTATGCGTTTAGAAGGAGTGACTCGTGAGACGCTATCAGAATGCTTAGCGCCTTATGAAGCAACCTTTATGCAGCACTATCAACAAGGACTGTGCCGTAAGCTTGGACTGCCGCATGAAAGAGACAGCTTAACCTTGGCATTTGAGTGGTTGACGCTGCTCGAAGACAACCTGCTGGATTATACTAACAGCTTTAGAGCGTTATTGGGTCTTGTCGCGCCAGACGAACATCCTTATGAGCGGCATCTACTCGCAATGATGACGACAGAGCTCAATCAAAAAGCACAAAAAGCATGGCAAGATTGGTCAATCGCTTATTTGGCCCGAATAGAGCTTGTATCTTTTGAGCAAGCCATCAATGACATGAGAACCCACAATCCTGTCTATGTCTTACGGAACAGTATGGCGCAGCGCGCAATCACGGCGGCAGAGCAAGGTCAGTTTGAAGAAGTCGATCGCTTATTTTCATTATTAAAAAGCCCTTACGATGTACAGGATATTGCTACTGAGCTTGACAGCACACCCCCTCATCCTAATGCACCGCAAATGCCAATCAGTTGCTCATCATAAGCGCTAATATTGAGCAATAATAATAACAATAATGTAGAGATTATGGTTGATAAAGGACTATAGTCTTTAGTATTATCAAGTGGCGAAATAATGAATATCATTTTAGTATATTATTCGTGCTGTCCATTGCTGTTAACAATGTAGTGGATTGCCAATGATATTAGGAGGATGGCCTGTATTAGGCTGTTTTTTTAATCTGATATTCAATCGCTTATTATTGTTGCCCCATGTCAGTTTACGCTTTGATCTTCATCATTCAATGATCTTTTAAGCATCTGACATACTTACCACCCTTTACTTTAATACAATTTATTCCAACCATGGCCATTATTATGAATGACGATACCAGTTTGAATACGGACAATCTTAGTACAGAAAAAGAGCAGTTTGAACAAGCTGCCTTACATTACCATGAATTCCCACGCCCAGGTAAAATATCAGTCACCCCTACCAAACAGCTGGCCAATCAACGCGATTTAGCGCTTGCCTATTCGCCAGGTGTCGCCGTACCTTGTCTTGAAATTGCAAAAGATCCAAAATTGGCAGCCAAATATACGGCGCGCAACAACTTGGTCGGTGTTATTACCAATGGTACTGCTGTGCTGGGTTTAGGTAATATTGGTCCATTGGCATCAAAACCTGTGATGGAAGGTAAAGGCGTTCTATTCAAAAAATTTGCCGGTATCGACGTTTTTGATATTGAAATTGCACAAAATGATCCTGACAAATTCATCGAGGCCGTTGCTTCTCTTGAGCCTACATTTGGCGGTATTAACTTAGAAGATATCAAAGCACCAGAGTGTTTCAAGATCGAGCGCGAGCTACGTGATCGCATGAATATTCCGGTCTTCCATGATGACCAGCATGGTACGTCTATTATCGTTGCGGCGGCAATGCTCAATGCGTTGTTGATTACTGGCAAAAAGATTGAAGAGATTAAAATTGTCTGTTCAGGTGCAGGCGCGGCAGCTATTTCTTGTCTAGATATTATTTGCGCTTTGGGTGTCAATAAAAACAACATATTCGTTTCCGATTCACGCGGTATTATCAGCACCAGCCGTGAAAATCTTGATGAAACCAAGCAGCGCTATGCTCGTGATACAACCGCTACGTCTATCGAAGAAGTCATGGACGATGTTGACATGTTCTTGGGTCTATCCATGCCAGGCACGTTGTCAGAAGATATGGTGCGCCGTATGGCAAAAGACCCTATTGTCTTTGCACTAGCAAACCCAACGCCAGAGATCATGCCAGAATTGGCACACGCCGTTCGTCCAGACGTCATTATGGCAACTGGTCGTTCAGACTATCCAAATCAGGTAAACAACGCGCTATGCTTCCCTTATATTTTCCGTGGCGCCTTAGACGTTGGCGCAACAACGGTCAATGAAGAAATGAAAGTTGCTTGTGTCAAAGCAATCGCTGCGATGGCACACGTTGAAGCCACACCAACCACTAGTGCTAGAAACATTGAAACCATTCAGAGCTTTGGTCGCGACTACTTAATCCCAGGTCCGCTAGAGCCAAACTTAATCATTGAAATCGCTTCTGCTGTTGCCAAAGCGGCAATGGACTCAGGGGTAGCAACCTTGCCGATCGAAGACATGAGAGCTTATCGTCAGCGTCTATCAGAGTTTGTCTACAACTCTGCGTTTGTCATGAAGCCTATCTTTGCTCGTGCTAAATCTGCGCCAAAGCGTATCGTATATTGTGAAGGTGAAGACAACAATATCTTACTAGCAGTACAGGTTGTGGTTGATGAAGGACTTGCTCAACCTATCTTGGTAGGTCGCCCAGCCGTTATCAACGATCACATCAAAAAATTAGGCTTACGTTTAAAAGATGGTGAAAATATCACTATCGTTAATCAAGATGATGATCCTCGCTATAAAGAATATTGGCAGGGGTATTATGAGAAAAACAAACGCCGCGGTGTCAGTATTGAGCTTGCTCGTCGTGATGTTCGCCGCAAAACTACCTTAATTGGCTCTTTGCTGGTCGACAACGGTGATGCTGATGGCATGATTTGTGGTACGTTCAGTGATTATCAGATGCATTTAGAGTATGTCAAAAACGTCATTGGCAAAAAAGAAGGCATCAATGATTTTTATGCTATGAATGCTGTATTGATGCAAGATCGCAATATCTTTATCGCTGATACCTATGTTCATGAAGACCCGACCGCTGAACAGTTGGCTGAGATGACTGTTTTGGCTGCCGAGCAGTTACATCGCTTCGGTATCACGCCACGTGTCGCGCTGGTTTCTCATTCTAACTTTGGCGCATCAAATCGTGCCAGCGCAGTAAAAATGCGCAAAGTTCATCAGTTACTGACTGACATGAATGTTGACTTCGAGTTTGAAGGCGAAATGCAAGGTGATGCGGCACTTAACGAAATCATTCGTTCAAACCAAATGCCATCAAGTCCATTGAAAGGCGCTGCAAACCTGCTTATCTTGCCAACACTTGATGCATCGAACATTGCCTTTAACCTCTTAAAAACAGCAACCAGTAGTGCCTCTATTGGCCCTATCCTACTCGGAACTTGTAAGCCTGTACATATTCTAACGCCATCAGCGACTGCACGTGGTATCGTCAACATGACTGCTCTTACTGTGACAGAAGCTCAAGACTTAGAAAACGAGAATCAGTAATACGTCATATTTAGCAGTACTTCATACTTGGTATGCGAATATAGCCGTATGAAAATATGATTA
Source organism: Psychrobacter sp. JB385 (assembly GCF_900163785.1). Taxonomy (GTDB): domain Bacteria; phylum Pseudomonadota; class Gammaproteobacteria; order Pseudomonadales; family Moraxellaceae; genus Psychrobacter. The sequence goes on along the minus strand of NZ_FUKN01000010.1, from coordinate 100,867 downwards.
AGCAGGTTCTATTGTCTATTGATAGAACCTGTCTGCTATACTAAAACCAGTCAACGCCACTCAAATCGCGTTGACTGGTTTTTTTTGCTCAGTGCAAGCTGGGTAAGTAAAATTGGGTCAAAAAAAGAGAGTGATATGCAAGTTTATCTCGTTGGCGGGGCTGTTCGTGACCATCTGTTAGGGCGTCCTGTTAAAGACAAAGATTTTGTTGTGGTTGGTGCCACAGTGTCTGAAATGCTGGACGCAGGCTTCCAGCAAGTGGGCGCGGATTTTCCTGTGTTTTTGCATCCTATCAGTCACGAGGAATACGCACTGGCTCGTACCGAGCGTAAGCAAGGCGTTGGCTATCAAGGCTTTAGTGTCCATGCCAGCACCGAGGTCAGCTTAAAAGACGATATGCAGCGTCGTGATTTGACCATCAACGCCATGGCCATCGAAGTCAAAGGCTTAATGGACGACTCCCCTATCACAGGAGACGTGATAGATTATTATGGGGGGCTGGCTGATATAGAGAGTAAAACTTTACGCCATGTCTCCATTGCATTTAGTGAAGACCCATTAAGGGTCTTGCGAACGGCTCGTTTTTATAGCCGTTATTATGATTTGGGGTTTACCATCGCTGATGAGACCCTGATACTGATGCGCCAGCTTGTAGACTCAGGGGAGCTTATGCATTTGAGTGCAGAGCGTGTCTGGCAAGAATCGAGTCATGCAACCATGCAGCTATCACCTCAAGTATACTGGCAACAACTGTACGATATCGGTGCACTAAGCGAGTATTTTGCGTCGCTACATCATGCTTGGGCGAACGTTCATGTACGAGAAACGATACAAACAGCGTTATACTTTTCAGGTCAAATGCAACTGAGCTTGTCACAGCGCTGGGCCTTACTGATGACCAGTCTCGACCCTGCTTGGTTTGATCCGAAATACAAGGAATCAAAGCCTGACGAATCAACGATTACAAAAGGAATTCTTGATATAGGTAATGCGGTTAAGGTGCCAAAAGCGCACACCCAATTTGCCAAGTTATTCGTTCAACAGATTAAAAAACTAGCAACAATAGATACGCTTGATGCTGCCGAAAAAATTGAGTTGATACAAGTTTGCGGTGCTCACAAGGAGCCTGATAAGCTCTCACAACTGCTAGTAACCAGCCATGTCTTACAGTTAGCAATCCAGCACCGTCAGATGATGATTGCGCTCAATAGCTTTCATGCTATCGGTATGGCAGATATCGAGCCAAACCTAAAAGGTCCTGCGATTGGTGACGCTTTGCAGCAAGCCAGAATCGATCATTTGCAGACCAATCACTACTAACATTATTAAAATTTAATTTTGAACATAAAATAAGTAATTGTGATGAACCAAAAACCTACTACGCCCACAGCTCATAACGATGCGCCAGTGATGCTGGTGACTGGTAGCGCTAAACGCATCGGCGCTGCCACTATCGAAGCCGCACATTACCAAGGCTATAGAGTCATCATTCACTGTCACTCTAGTGAGCAAGAAGCCAAAATTCTAGCAGCAAAACTCAATCATATACGTACCGCTAGTGCTGCTATTGTGGTTGCTGATTTATCTATTATTGAAGAGGTTAACTCACTAACTGCTTTCGTCTATGAGGTCATACATGCCTTTGGTCAGCTAAATGTACTGGTTCACAATGCCTCCCGCTTCTATCCAAGTCCGCTTGGAGACATCAGTCATACACAGTGGAATGAGCTTTTTTTAACCAATGCCAAAGCGCCTTTGTGGTTAAGCCAAGCCCTATCCCCTTACCTGAAACAGCAAAAAGGCTGTATTGTCAGCCTACTCGATATTCATGCCCATGATAGGCCTTTCGTTAACTATACTGTCTATAACATGGCGAAAGCCGCTCACCGCATGATGGTACAGTCTTTGGCATTAGAGATGGCACCGGACATACGAGTCAACGGCGTCGCGCCTGGGGTCAATGTATTACCAGAAATGGATAGCGACCAAGCGCTTGATTATGAGCAACAACAAAATATCATACGCTCAATTCCTCTACAGCGGATAGGAAGACCTGATGAGATTGCCCACAGCGTGCTGTATCTGGTAGAGGCTCATTATATTACTGGCGAGATTATCACAATTGATGGCGGGCGTAGTTTGACCTTAGCTGGAAGCCTTGTTTAATATAAAATTGCGCTTAATAAGAAATTTCTTCACAACTTTCTATCTTTTACTTGAAAAATTCAAAAAATCAGGTATCATTGTGCGTCTAACGTTAGGGCCCATAGCTCAGTTGGTTAGAGCAGAGGACTCATAATCCTTTGGTCGTAGGTTCAAGTCCTACTGGGCCCACCATATTCAAACCCTTATAAGCCACGGTTTATAAGGGTTTTTTATTGTCTGCTGCTTTTGGTTGGATTGCCGTTTCGTGCAAAGACCCATTTAATGACAATATGAAAAACGTGGTTGTACCTACCCTTAGCGAAGTTTATGAATATTACCTCTCTCATAAATCTGGACTTAAACCATCCACCATTGCTACATACAATCGGCAGATACTAGGTAAGCTGGCAGAGTGGCTAGATAAGTCCATGAACGACATTATGCAAAGCAACGTGACTGAAAAACACTTGGCGTTAACCAAACTCAGCCCCTCACAAGCCAATGCTACTTTTCGAGCCCTTAATGCCGTCTGGAATTTTTCACGCTTAAGTTTTTTAATAAATCTAAATTCCCTATTATTAAGCCAAGTCTCATTGAGACACTGACAGCTAAGAAACTTTGGAACACAGTCAAGCCTCGTACTACTTATCTTAGTGAAGATACGATGGGTAATGATGTGCGCGTCGCGCTGCAATCTAGAGATATTATACCTATCTATTGATTGGGCATTATTAAGAAATGTCAGATCAATATGCATTGTCAGAGCTGTGATTATGGACGTATAAAGATATTTTTCATACGCTGAACCTGAACCAATACTTAGAAAACATGTAAAATAGCAACTATTTTATTAATAAAAGTATAAGGTTGTTCGGGAGAGTGGACGTAAGAATGAGCATAATAAATCATGAATCATTAGAAGGTTGTATGAGCGATATCTCTCCAGATTCTCTCATACGATTAATATATATCAGTAAGGTAAATACCAATAAGAAGTCTGTGTTTAAACATATACAGACTCACTCAGAGCGCTTCAATAAAGGCAATAATATTACGGGCTTTTTGTGCAATAACGAAGAAAGCTTTTTGCAGTGTTTAGAAGGCTCAAAGGGCATTGTATTTTCTCTTATGAAAAGAATTTTTCAAGACGTCAATCACAAAGAGGTAGATGTTATTTTTACCGAAAAAGTAGGTGGTTATAGCTTTTCAGATTGGCACATGCATAGCCTTTATCTAAACGATAGTAACTGGGAAAAGATTTCAAATCATACGCAATTAAGTAGTGTTTCGCCATTTAAACCAGAAACTTGGCCAAGTTGGTTTGTAGAGCATTTTGTAGAATGTGTCAAGATAATAAACTATTCCAACATAGATGAGGATTTTGATCATATTACGTTTGATACTTTAGGATACTCTGAAGTTGAAAAAAAGTTGGCAAATGATGGCTTGTTCTTTTACATCTTTCTTAGTGTACTCATTTGCTCGATAGTAGCTATTTTGCTATTTAAGTATGATGTCATTCCTTAGAACTATTTAATAACACAACAAATGTGATAGTAAAAACCATCGCATTTGTTGTGGTCTTACTTTTGATAAAGCGTTATTTCAACAGTTTCTCCAAAACAGAAAAACGCGAGATAACCAAAAAGTCTAACAACGCTATGCCGATAATAGCAATGATTGCTGTGGGAAAGATGACTGCTACGACAAGTAGTACGACCATCAGCCAGATAGGTATCGATCTCTTACTACCGCGAGCTGGTGGATTTAGCCCAGCCACCTCTTGAGCGCTAGGCCTGCGCTGCCACCACATCATATAACCACTGATACAAATGCCGATGACGGCTAAGCAAAACAGTACATTAGCAAGCACACTCCACCATCCAAGTGTGCCCATATGTATGGCGATACCTGCTGCCATAAACTTCCCGAACGCGTTGTAGTCGTCATAGCGAATATCTGCCAATACTTTACCAGAATAGCGATCAATATGTACGGTACGGTCAGCCGTGGGACTGTGCATATCATAGCTCATAGAATCTTGGCTGAGTGTCCAGACACCTGTATCGCCTTGAGGTACGTTCATATGATAGCGGCCTGTGAATCCTATCTCATGGCCATACTGATTTACCGTATCTACGTTGATAGGTATGTTGGGTGCTATACCATTCTCTCCTTTGGTCGTGCCAGAGATTGGCATTGGTGTTAGCTCAAGTACCCAAGGCACCTCTTTAGTCTTACCTGTATTTAAGACGCTACCATGTGTTGGTGTGCTGTCTGAACCATGAACGTGTGGCTTAGCCCCACTCATATCCATACCCGCATGAGGATCATCGGGATTGATCGAAATAGGTACAGGAGCCACGCCCCATTTGCCAGCAGGAAATTGACTCCATGCCTGTACCACTTTGCCACCCCAAATACCTGCCCATGCCATGCCAGAAATACAGAAAAATAGAAGTAGAATAGATATCCAACTTCCTAAAGTGGCGTGAATGGTTCGAAAAAACGAGCGCTTTTTTTTCAGATTAGTATCATTGTCAGGGACTAACATTGCTTTGACCGACTTGCGTTTTTGCCACCACAAATACCAACCTGTTAGAATCATCAGGATGGTCAACGCTGCCGTGGTTTCTTGGATATAGTCACCGACTGTTCCTAAAAGTAGATCACCATGAATCGCATCAAAAGTATGATACAAATTGCTTTGCGTCGGGATGCTTTTGACGATATCTGCCGTATAAGGATCAATAGCGACCATGTTGTCTTGACTGTCTGATCGTACTTGAAACAGCGCAACGGTATTAGGCTCTCGGGGCGCGATGTATTTGACAAGCGTACTATCAGGCACGCTTTCAAGTGCAGCTTTGGCTTGGGTGGAAACAGGCGTTTGTACCGTAGCCTGCGGCATAATGGTCAAGCGATCGTAATCTCGGCCAGTCGTATTAGACATCAGCAACATGCCAAGCGCAGTACAAGCAAGAATAATTAAAAAAGGGGCAATAAAAATCCCTGAATAAAAGTGCCAACGCCACACGGTAAAGTAATGCTGAGAATTTTTTGGTTTCTGACTTTGTCTACTCATTAGTAGATCCTTAAATAATAATGGGCTATATGGCTCTGTTCTTGACGACACTCGTCATTTTAGGCTTCGCTATCTAAAGGATGGCAAGCGCTAGAAGCAGAGTCCGACTGTTTAGTTTTCAGTGCTCGTGATTCATTTACTCGTGATTCATCTGTTCATGACTCATTTGCTCGTGATTCATTTGCCCGTGATCCATATGTCCATGCATGTTTGCCATGATGATGGGTACAGCGATAACGGCCAATCCCGATATCATCATGATCACACCATTCAATTGTCGTAGACGTAGACGCCCAATATGATGGCGTACCCAATTGACGGTTTCATGAGTAGCCACCAGCATCGGAATCGTCCCAAGACCGAAAGCAAACATCAGAACAGCGCCTGTCAATGGGTCATGACCCACAACGGCAATGAGTAACGCACCATACACAAGACCGCATGGCAAAAAGCCCCAGAGCAAACCGGCTGCCAGTGCCCGAGGAACGGTATTTAAGGGAAAGACTTTTGTACGTAGGGGTGCGAGTGCTTGCCATAAGCGCATACCAAGTCGCTCAAGCTTATTTAAAAAAGGAAGGCCGAGCATCGTCAGTCCGACAAACACCAAAACCAGCCCCAGTAAGATGCGAGGCGTACTATTGCCCACCATCAGTGGCGCTAGTACAGCCGTACCAATCAAACCTGCAATCAGTCCTAATAGTGCATAACTGAGTAATCGACCTAAATGATAAGTGGCGATTAAGCCTCGTTTTTTTGCTGGGCTAATGTCTTTCATAGACAAGCCGAATGCTGCAACAATCCCCCCACACATGCCTAAGCAATGCGGTGAACCAAAAAATCCCATTAACAACGCTGCTGTTAACAATGCCATCGTCATAAAAATGACTCCTAAAACATAATTGAATCAGCTATTCCGTTTTTTGCACCAACATACAATCCAAGCCACTTAAGAGCTCAGATGAGGTGCTTACTGAATAGGTACTGATATAAATAAATAGCATTTTAAGCACAATATTTTGGGCACTGTATTTTAAATACCGTGTTTTGGACAAGCGAGTACAAACCATCAATCAAAGCAATAAGTAAGCTTATTGATTGATAGCGAGTGCCAATGCACCAATAAAATATTGAACTATGAATGTTTAAGGTTATTGAAATATGGCTTGAGGAGGAGCGCGGGTGAGAGGCCGTAGAAAATGACTAGGATAGTGAGTGGTTGAGTGATATAAAAACGCGACTAATACGGCGGGCAACTCAAATAAAGCAGAGTCAGTGTGTGCAAACACTTCTGGTGTAAGCACCGCCGTCATAGAAAGACAAATATCACAGCTGGCATGTTTTATAGCATCTGGATCAGAGCTTTCAGGGTGATGCTTGCTATGTAACTCTTTTGACGACAGTTCTGTGTGAGCATTTACTATTGAGCTGGCGTTTGAAGTCGATGCTAAGGAATTAGGAGCGGTATGATGGTGCAGATGAAAAGCGGCGCTATCATCAGGCATATTGTGTGCAGTATGGGTAATATCTGCCTGTATTTGCTCGTACTGCTTAGCGGTTGAGACAACAGGTGCAAGCTTGATACAAATGCCGTGACCTAAATGGGCGTTATCATCCCATAAAGGCGTCAGCAACATCGAGAAATGCATGATCCAGGCAAAGCACGCAAGCAGCATGCCAAACCATAATGTTACTGGTGATGAGTGTCTTAGAGTGAGCGTTCGCCACTTAGTAAGCATGATGTTGTCATCTATTACCAACTGATATTATATAAGTAATATTTATGAATAAATACTTTGCAGTTTGAATGACTCTAGAAAGAAAATCTAACATAACACATAAACTGTTAAGAGCATCATTCTAAGATAAAGAATAAGGCCTTTACAAGTGTTATCTCTCTCACACTGATTGAAATACGCCATGTATTTATTTATCATCGAATAGCGTGCTGTGATTGTAAATATCACTTTTAAGTAGCTGCTCATAAAACGTCAAGCATTACTGTCCACATCAATTTTTTCCATACGTCTGATAAAAGACAATCAGCAGGTAGGTAACCGCCCACTCTGCTATTGTACCTTGGGTTGCCACTCCAGCTGTTGAAAGCCTGTTGTAAAACTTAATGAGCAGAGACTCCAACTATCAAGTAATTCACTCCACCTCATGCGACTCTTGCTCTGTTTTTGTTGATATTTCGATATTAGCAATCATGATAAAATACTGATCTTACAGGTAGTAACAATAATTTCTTACAGATTTTTTATTTATAAGTTTAGTTATCCAATTGGATTACTACTCAAATATCTTATTGGTATAACAATTTTATTTTTTAAAATATCTTTAAAAACCAATGGTTTAATTATTCAGCTAAGTTGATACTTAGCCCACCATATATAAGAGGCAAGACCTTTAAGAGATTGAAGGTCTTTTTTATTGTCTGATGATGATTATACGTAACATGTGATTTAAAACCTTTGGCTCTCGCTAAGTTTCTCCTATGTCTTATTTCGTATGATAGACCCATACCAACAAGGTAGCTGACAAAATCAATAAACAAACTGTCAGACATAAACTTAATATAAAGGTGATCCTCATGCAAAATTTATCAGCGCTAACCAAGTCAGCAATCATTACCCTTACGGTGGTAGGTGTCAGTGCAGCCGCTTTCGCAGCACCTATTTCTAATACCAAAGCCGCAACAAGTTCAAATGAAGCCATCAGTGCCATGCAAAGTAAAATCAGCCTAGCGCAAGCGATTGCTATAGCCAAAAAAAATGCTAAAGGCGACCTTATCAGTGCAGAGTTTGACTATGACGACGACGATGCGACTAATGAATATGAAGTTAAGCTCATCGCAAATGGCACTTCTTACGAAGTAAAAATCGATGCCGATACGGGTAAAGTGATTAAGTCTGAACAAGAGAGATTGGATAAAGAAGACATGGCTGAATATAGCGCCATGAAGCAAGCCAAAGTATCTATGAATAGCGCTATCCAAAAAGCCACTCAAAGCGTGAATGGCAAAGTAATAGCCGCTACATTTGATTTGGAAAAAGGTCAGTCTATCTATGATATCGAAGTGGTCAAAGGCAATCAAAAGTATGATGTAAGCGTAGATGCCAATACTGGTAAAGTGTTAAGCAGTCAGATTGATAGAGACGACTAAGATTGAACGAGACATTAACGTTAATGCACAGCAGTAGCCGATATCTCGATAGCATAGATATTAGTTGCTGCTTTTTTATTGATACATCTTCTAGACGTCATCACTATAATTGAATACTAATCTGCACCCTTTTACCCAAAGATCATTGCATCAACTACATAGTGATTGTACTTTTTATTTTCTAAACCTATCGCCTACTCTTCTTTTAAAGAGGTACAGCTATCTGATTTTATTATCGACAATAGGATATGTCAGGTTATTATTAATCCGATAGACAGCGATCACTAAAATAGTTGCGCTGAACGTCTCAGATTTTATTATAGGCTCTATAGGTAAGGAGATTTAATGCGAGTATTGGTGGTTGAAGATGACTTGATGATTGGCGAAAGTCTTAGCGAAGCATTACAGGATGAAGCCTATACGGTCGACTGGGTCAAGAATGGTCGTCAGGCTATTCTGACGTTAAAAGTACAACCTTATGATATCATTCTCTTAGATTTAGGTCTGCCAGAGGTTGACGGCATGGGCGTATTAACGGCTATTCGGGATGCTAAGATTGAGACACCGGTCTTGATACTCACTGCACGTGATCAGTTAAAAGATAGAATTGCAGGCTTAGACTCAGGAGCTGATGATTATGTCGTCAAACCCTTTGAATTGGGCGAAGTATTTGCACGCATGAGAGTATTGATACGACGCTCTCAAGGCATGGCTGACAATCACGTTACCGTTGGCAATCTAAGTCTAGATACCGCGCACAAACGCGTTATGATGGATAGTAACCCTATCGATTTAACTGCAAAAGAATATATGCTCCTCACGACCTTTATGCTATCTCCTGATAAAGTCATGTCTAAAAACGCGCTGGAAGATTCTTTATATGGCTGGGGCGATGAAGTTGAAAGCAATGCCATTGAGTTCTTAATTCATAGCTTACGTAAAAAGGTCGGACAAGATAGAATCAAAAATGTTCGGGGACTTGGGTGGTATATCAGCAATGTCTAACTGTAATCGAACCACTCAAAAACGTGCGTTATCATTGCTAGAAGTAAACTTAGATGTCTAAACGCCGTAAGCTTTTAAACTCCCTACAGTTCCAGCTCATCTTTTGGTCTGTTTTGTCATTATTATCATTGGCTATTGTCGCTGGTGGTTATGGATTTTGGTATAGCTACAATGAGATAAGCGACTTTCAAGATGATAACTTGAAAAATACAGCAGCATTGTTAGAGCAGTCACTTGATATCAGTGTTTTAGGTAATAGAGACTTAAGTAATAGAGATTTGGATAGCGATGCAGCTCGTTTAGGCCATGAGGATTGGGCGCGCAGCAATATCCATTTTGACACCGATGACGATGATGGTGCTATTACCGTTGATATCATCATACTCACAGCCCCACTCGATAATGAAGTACAAGACTATCAGGACAATGAAACTGATGATGAGCATGATTACTCAGCACCGATACCGATGGCGTTACTGTCTGACATTCCATTAGGAATCAGCGATCAAGATATTGACGGTCATTCTTGGCGAACGTATAGGAATGACGTGAAGATTACCTCCTTAGATCATGATGAAGCAGTCGCACTTATCTTGCGTCAACAAACGGAGCTCCAAGACGATTTGGCCAAGGCCAGTGCGCTACAATCTTTTTTACCCCTTATTATCGGTATCGCTTTCTTAATAATTCTATTGCCTTTTATCATGTGGCGAATGATGAAGCCTGTGCGCCAATTGCATCATGAAATCAGCGCACGTAATGAGAACGATCTAAGCCCTTTACAGATTGACAGACTGCCCTCTGAATTGCTACCACTAGCAGAATCCTTAAATAGATTATTGGCGGTGGTAAAGCGTAGCATCGAGCGTCAACAGCGATTTATAGCAGATGCCGCCCATGAACTGCGCTCGCCGCTGACTGCCATCTCCTTACAGCTACAGCGATTACAACGTATTGCTGATGATAAAGCCATGTCAGAAGGTTTAGATAAACTGGCTATCCGCCTAAAGCGTAATCAAAGTTTGGTCGAGCAGCTATTAACACTCGCTCGAGCTGGCAATATTAAGACTGCATTAGAAGACGATGACACACCGACCAACGTCACATTTATTGTCGAGCAAGTCATTGGCTTACTCATCCCTATTGCTGATCATAAAAACGTCGGGCTGACCGTTGATTTGCAACCTAATAGCAACGTAACTATAGACGAGACTTCATTATTCATGCTCGTCAAAAACCTTATTCAAAACGCCATTATTTACACACCAGCTAATGGTCAAGTCATTGTGAAACTGTATCAACTTGAACCAAACTTGGACAGCTCACATAAATCCGCTATAGATATGCCGTATAATTTTGGCACCCATGTCCTTCACTCTGGAAAACCAAGGCATTTGTCTAAAGCATCGGATAGCAGAGTGGTATTACAGATAATAGATTCAGGCACAGGCATTCACCCTCATGAGTATAAAAATGCTTTTGAGCCTTTTGTACGGCTTAATCAGTTATCAAGTAGCGATGAGCAACTCCGTGATGATAGCCATGAATCGAGATCAGATAGTGCCAGTCAGAGCGCACAAACGGTGGAAGGAACTGGGCTAGGACTCTCTATCGTCAAGTCAATCTGCGAGCAAGCAGGTATTGATGTCTTTATGGATGACGCCACCGCGAACATTTTAAACCAAAATAATAGTCGAGGGCTCTGTATCACCTTGATCTTCTAAGTCAAAATCACTCATTCTAAAAACGTAACCTGCAAATCGAAAAAGCCGAATACCACTGCTCACAGTAGTACTCGGCTTTTTCATTGATACTTCTTAATTACTTCTTAATTACTTCTTAGTTACTTCTTAGCTACTTTCTAACGTCTAGAAAGAAGTACGACGATAATTGCGATATCTAGGCAACCAGAAGTTGGCTTTTAATCGACGCTCTAGATTTTCTGCTGTGACTGGTAAGGCCAGCTTATCTTCTATCGCTTGTAGTGCTACTGCATAAGCAATCTTTTCACTAATCTCTCTAATGTAATTGATTGAAGGCAATATAGCACCTGGTGCTTTTTCATATTCCATGGAGATATCTGCCAATGCTTGGCTAGCAGCCATCAACATATTATCGCTGATACCCGTCGCATGCGATACCAGAACACCCAAACCAATACCGGGGAAAATATAGCTGTTATTGCACTGAGAAACCTCGAAAGTCTGACCCTCAAAAGTGGTATGAGGAAAAGGACTGCCGGTTGCAACAATCGCTTTACCACGACTCCAGTTCATCACTTCCTGCGGTGTCGCTTCAACGCGAGACGTTGGATTTGATAGCGGCAATACAATTGGGTGTTCCGTGTTTGCACATAAGGTTTCGATTACCTCTTGGGTAAACAGACCTTTTTGTCCACTGACACCAAACAATACCGTGACTTTGCCTTCTTTAACCACTTGCGCCAAGCCAAGTTTTTGACTCTTATCCCAATGGGCAATATCAGACTCTTTTTGTACTAGCGGTACTTGGAATTTTTGTAGCTCTGTCATGCTATCTGTTAATAAGCCATAACGATCCACCATAAATACTTGGCTGCGAGCTTGCGCTTCTGTTAACCCTTCGCGTTGCATTTGGCGAATAATGTGTTCTGCGATACCGCAACCTGCAGAGCCTGCGCCTAAGAAAGCGATTCTTTGTTGGCTCAGTTTTTGACCTTTATTTAAACACGCTGCAATCAATGTACCGACTGAAACAGCAGCAGTTCCTTGAATATCATCATTAAAGCAGCACAATTGGTCACGATATCTGTTCAACAACGGGGTCGCATTCTCTTGTGCAAAGTCTTCAAATTGTAACAATACTTCTGGCCAACGACGTTTAACCGCCTGGATAAACAAATCAACGAATTCATTATATTCATCACCAGAGATGCGTGGGTTTCTCCAGCCCATGTACATCGGATCGTCAAGCAATTGTTGGTTATTGGTGCCGACATCCAATAAGATTGGTAGGCAGTAAGCGGGGCTGATACCGCCGCAAGCCGTATATAAAGACAATTTGCCGATAGGGATTCCCATACCGCCAATACCTTGATCACCTAAGCCCAAGATGCGCTCGCCATCGGTCACAACGATAACTTTTACCTTTTGCTTGGTCGCATTTTGCAGCATGTCATCGATGTTATGACGCTCAGGATAAGAGATGAATAAACCGCGTTTACGACGATAGATTTGTGAGAATTTTTCACAAGCTTGGCCAACGGTTGGCGTATAGATGAGGGGCATCACTTCTTCAATATGCTGCTCAACCAAATGATGAAATAAGGTCTCGTTTGTGTCTTGTATATTACGCAAGTAGATATGCTTATCCATATCATTATTAAACGAGCGAAGTTGGTGATAAGCACGTAGTGACTGCTCTTCAATCGTCTCAATGTTATGAGGTAATAAACCTGTTAAATTGAAGTTATCCCGTTCTTCTGACGAAAAAGCGCTACCCTTATTTAATAAAGAGGTTTCTAATAGGGCTGGTCCAGCAAAAGGAATGTATAACGGACGTTTGGTTTGCATAGTAAAATCTTCTTATTAAAAGTGTATGGTGGTACGAAGTTAATACAGACATATGGTACCGAATTTAAAGCGGAAGCTGTCAAAAAGATAGCAAATAATAATGCCAATTCTAGTACAACTGTTGTTCGTTAATGAACAACATCGATCTAAACGTCATCCGACTGGTAAAACAAACGTCTAGGTGGGCTTGTCAGTACAGAGCACTATTATACTGAAATTATGGCCTTCTTGAAAAAAATCGAACAACTTAAATAGCAATTAAGAATAATTGAAAGAAAGCGAGAGATATGAATTGCTAAATCTACGTTTTTAGAACTGCTCACCTTTGAACGCATCAATCTTGATTCAAACCCTGTTACCTTACCGATACTTTAATAAACAATTGCTTACTTGATTAATTGGATATATAATTTTTATAAAGTCTGTATGGATAGGAGGCCACATTGTTTATTGATCATAATCAGTGTCCAAAATGCGGCACCAAACTAGAACGTGCTGCTTGGAGTTGTAAGCAATGCGGCTATCAAGATTTGACCAACTGGCCTTTAACGCTACTCTTGTGGGCGATTATTTTATTGATTGTAGGCATCATATTGTTGTTTATGACAAACAATTTTTGTCAATTCGAAAGTTTTCAACCATTGATCAATAACTACGGTGTGATGTGCTGATGTTTGCTATGCCAATGTTTTAAGGCAGTAACGATAAATGTACCCATGTTAGGCTTGCTTGTCATCGTGATAACCCCTCTTACTCAATAAAAACAGCTCTTACAGACAGCTTTTATTCACTCGGCTGCATCATCTTAACGTTTTCTTAATGATCTACCATTTATATTAAGTGTCATATCATTGACACTTTGAATTGAAATGTGATTCCTCTTCAAAAATACAAAAACCATCTGATTCATATCATTGGATATTGGCCTGTTTTCATGTTATGAAAACCGCCAACTTATCATAACTCAATGATTGTTATGCAAGTGACGCATCAATAATGGAATATGGCTATGGTAGGGTTAGGGATCAATCGATTAATAGTAAATGCTTATAAACCGTTTGCAGGATGCCTTTTGGCGTTAAGTAGCATCGTAAATAGTCATGCTGCGAGCTACATCATCAATCCTACCAATACCAATATACGCTTCTCACTTGAGCGCTTCAAAACGGCCGCCTCTACTGGTGGATTCTACAATGTTAAAGGTAAACTCCAATACGATCCGAGTTCACAATCAGGCAATATCTCACTGATGATACCTATTGGCTCTTTAGAAACAGGCAATCAAACGCTTAACAAGAATTTAAAAGGGGCTGATTTTTTTGACATGCAGCATTTTCCATCTGCTCGCTTTCAGTCAACTAACTGGTATTTTAATAAAAATGCGGTGACGAAAGTAGATGGCAATTTAACCTTAAACGGTAAAACTCATCCCATCAGTCTAACGGCCACTACATTCAATTGCTATGTAAACTCTATCATTAACAAACAGGTTTGTAGTGGTGAGTTTGCCACTACCATAGATCGAACCAAATGGAATATCAATAAATATTCATTGTTTGGTCTGACTAAGCATCTTGATTTAAAAATTCAGATTGAGGCGATGAAACAGTAGCTATTACTGAAAAATAGTTTTATTTTAGTAAAGGTAATCAAGGACGATTGACTAACATTATTTGTTTAGCGTCATAAGGATATTATGAAGCCATTTTCTATCACGACATCGATATTGGTATTGAGCGGGCTTACATTGGCTTCTGGCACTGTCATAGCTGACGATAAAAATTTGGACAGCTTTTATATCACACACACTGACCTGCCTGCTAAAATCAGCTTACCCAATGTGAGCGCCTCTAACAGCGATTTGGTCAATCGCGGGGCTTATATTGCCCGTACGGCAGATTGTATGGCTTGTCACCGTGAGGATTATAGCGGCGGCGTGGCTATTGAGACACCTATTGGTAATATTTACTCAACCAATATCACGCCATCTAAGCGCTACGGTATCGGTAACTATACCCAAGCTGACTTTGCAACAGCGCTACGCAAAGGTCGCTCACCAAATCATCAAATGTACCCTGCTATGCCGTATCCCTCTTATCATGGCATGACTGATGATGATATTAGCGCTTTATTTGCTTACTTCCAAACGGTTGCTATTGTCGATAAACCACCTGAAAAAACCACTCACCTGTCTTTCCCTTTAAACATTCGTAGCTTGATGCTCGCATGGAATGTCATCAATGTGCCTTCTACCGAAAACCGTACTGATCTGACACCCGTGCAGCAGCGCGGCGAATATCTGGTCAATAATTTAGAACACTGCGGCACTTGCCATACGCCGCGTAACCTCACGCAAGGCCTCGATAAAGATCGCTACCTCTCTGGTGCACCGCTTGGTAAATGGTTCGCTCCTAATATTACCCCTGATATTGACACTGGTATTGGGCGTTGGAGTGAGCGTGACATCGTCACCTACCTACGAACTGGCAAACTTGATAAGCGGGCTTATGCGGGCGGCCCTATGGCAGAAGCAGTAGGACATAGCACCCGCTACTTAACTGATGACGATTTGAGCGCGATGGCATCTTACCTAAAAGTCGTCCCTGCCATCAAGACAGACGATTATCTGATACCCGTCAATATCGCACGGCTACCAAACCCTGTCAGCACCTCTATTACTTATGATTTGATTGAGCAAAAAGATTATCTGGCACAGACAAAAGCCAAAACCGCGCTCTTAAGCCAAAATACAAACGATAGCCATTCGCCAAAATCTTTATATCTGGCTCATTGTGCAAGCTGCCACGGCGTTGATGGTTATGCTCAACCTGATGCGCGTTATGCCTCTATCGTCGGTCTTAGTAGTATTCGCCGTGCGAAACCCGATGCACTTATCAGTGTGATCGCGTTTGGTGCAAAAGGCGCGTTTAATACTGCGCCCAAAATGCCTGGGTTCAATGAAGATTTGAGTCACGCACAAATCGCTGATATCACCAATTATGTGCGCATTAATTTTGGCGGTCTAACCACCAGCCAAGTCAGTGCTAGTGATGTCGAACGTATTATTAAGAACAAAAGCTAACGTTTTAAATAGATTTGAAAACTTGCTGACTTTGTTACTATCGAAATTAAGGATAATGAGATGAACGATACGCTGCCCTCGCCTACAAGACGACAATTGCTCTCGATGATCGGTAAAACGGCTGGTGCGACCGCTATGTATCAAGCCATGACTACCTTAGGGTTCGCTTCTGAGTCCAGCTTCAAGCAAGAAATGAATTTAAAAGGCGCGCCTTCTGGTGCAAGTATTGTCATTCTTGGGGCAGGCTTGGGCGGGCTGACGGCCGCTTATGAGTTACGCAAAGCAGGTTATAAAGTGACGGTGCTGGAATATCAAAATCGCGGTGGCGGACGCAGTTGGACGTTGAATAGTGGCGATAAATATACCGAGCTTGGCGGCGAAGAGGTCACTTGTGATTTTGAAAAAGGCAATTACTTCAATGGCGGACCTTGGCGATTACCTATCCATCATTACGCGGTCTTCCATTATTGCAAAAAATTCAATGTTGCCTTACAACCTTTTATCCAAACCAACGATCGCGCGTATTTGCATCGTACCAATCATTTTAGTGGCACACCGCAGCGCTTAGGTGAAGTACAAAGCGATATTCGTGGCTACGTGTCAGAGCTATTGTCTAAAGCTGTCAACAAAGGTAGCTTGGATGATACTGTTACCAAAGAAGACAAAGAAAAGCTGTTAGAAGGGTTAAAAGGATGGGGCGTACTTGATAATAACTATCGCTATGTCAAAAGCCATGAAACCAGCAAACATCGCGGTTATAGCGTTTATCCAGGTGGCGGACTTATGCCTGATGCCAAGCCATCGACCCCGATACCGCGGGACAAATTATTGAATTCTGGCATGTGGTCGGACATATACACCAACTACACCGTTTATGTGCATCAACCTGCCATGTTCCAGCCAGTAGGCGGTATGGGTAAAATCGGTGAGGCGTTCACCCGTGAATGTCGTGACATGATTGAATTTAACGCCAAGGTAACTAGAATCCATCAAGACGACACTGGCGTCACCGTTGATTATGTAGATGTTAATAACTCTGACAATAGCACTCCAAAAGGTAGCGTCAAAAGCATTCGCGCTGATTGGTGTATTTGCAATATCCCCTTATCTGTATTGACACAAATCGACATCAATGTCTCAGAGCCTATGAAACAAGCAATGGCTGCTGTGCCTTATGAAAGCTCATTCAAAGTGGGGCTTGAGTTTAAACGGCGCTTTTGGGAAGAAGATGAGTGGATCTATGGCGGCATTACTTATACCGACTTACCTATCAACCAAATATCTTATCCTTCGCAAGATTTATTTACCTCAGGGTCAGGTGTGCTTTTGGGCGCTTACGGCTTTGGAGAATCCTCTTACAAATTCAATTCTTTGACGCCAAAAGAGCGCATCAATGCAGCGCTTGAATATGGCAAATACATTCACCCTCAATATACCAAAGAATTCCGTTCGGGTACGTCAGTCGCTTGGCATCGTATTCCTTGGTCGCTCGGTTGCTACGGTATTTGGAGTGAATCGAGCCGCAAACAATACTACAAGACGCTATGCGCTATCGATCATCGTATCGTACTGGCTGGTGAGCACTGTTCACACATTCCAGCGTGGCAAGAAGGCGCGATACTGTCAGGTATGGATGCGGCCAAGCGCTTACACCAAAGAGCTAAAAAACTCGGCTAGTTCAGCAAATAACCTCCAAAATGACTGGTTGATAGGTATTTCTGAGTCAGTATATTACTTAAGGCGAGTAGTCATGATAAAAACAACATTAATGAATTTGACCTCACATAAGTCATATCACTTACCAATCATAGTGATGATAGGTGGTATGGCTTTTTTATCAGGGTGTAGTCACTACACCAAAAAAAACGCGCCTACTATTGCCAGTGACCAATCGGCTGCAACGACTTTTGATCATCAAGCCAGCCGAAATAACGGTGCTTGGGGCGCCGTCTATATGTCCGATGACGAGCTAACCCATCCGCCCATCAATATCGTTGATGTCGAATCGATACCGAAAATGGCCGAAGATGCCAACTTACAAAAATGGCTTACCAAATTTGAAGGCAGCACCCAAGGTAAAACTGGTTTTTTTACGACCAACGGCAAAAAGCTCTACAATGATTCTTGCGCGGGCTGTCATATGTCTAAAGGTGAAGGTGCACAAGGCGCAGGCTACTATCCGCCGCTCGCCAATAATAGTAAGATGCAATCGAAGTACTATATTATCAGCGTCGTCATGAATGGTCTGCGCGGTATGCCATCGTTCCATAGCATGATGAACGACGAGCAAATAGCAGCCGTCACGCAGTACGTGCATAGCGATCTCAATGCCTTCACAGATACCGTGACTGCGGCCAATGTGGCGCAGCTACGTCATGAGTTTCCACCTGGTTCTGATCCTAGCGAGTAAACCTCACTAGATTCAGAACATCTTTAACCATAAATACCATCTCAACACTCAATATTAATTTAGCAACTAACGCAGATCATCAACGACTGCCAGCATTGCAGTTAGCGAGGCTTCGCCAAATTTTGCAGAGCGTGCAGGCGACCACCCTGTCTCTGCATCAGGTAAATTATTATTATCTTTAAAAGGCATCTCTAACGTATTGGCAAGACAATCGAAACGCTCTGCCACCCAGTTGGTAGCAAGTGTCATATTTGCTTCGCCAAATTTATCGACCTCGTAACCAACCTCAGATTGAAAATCAGCACTGGCCAATGTCAATACTTCTGAAAACTTATCTCGTAGACGTGCAAGTCGCTCGTTGTAACTTGGCGCTCCTTGAGAACCTGCAAGGAATACATAAGGCAATGCCTCATCACCATGTACATCATAGAACAAATCGACACCCGTCTCTTCCATTTTATTGATCACATAAAAGACTTCAGGACTCTTCTCTAGGCTTGGATTTGACCATTCACGGTTTAAATTAGTCCCCACTGCGTTGGTACGTAGATGCCCGCGTACACTGCCATCGGGGTTCATATTCGGTACAATATAGACATTGGCTTTTTCTAATAGCAACTTACTATTGGCATTATCATCATCTAACAAGCTATCTATTAAGCCTTCGATCAGCCACTCAGCCATGGTCTCACCAGGATGCTGACGTGCCGTGATCCAAATGCTTCGTTTGCTCGTGTCGCCATCACCAATTTTGACCAAGGTTAAGTCACGCTTATCAAGGGTTTCGCCTAAATGCTCCAATGTTACTAAAGGGTGCTGTTGAGCGGCGGCTAGCAAATCTTGATGACGCTCATAACTGTAAGGGGCAAAATACGCAATCTGAATGGTTGTATGATCTAAGTCGGCAATGATGGTGAGCTTTCCGTCTTTATAAGACGTGGGCAGACGAAACCAATGCTGACGATCGTATGAAGCAACTGCTTGATAATTTTCCCACCCTTCCAAGTATGAGGCTTCTCCTGCGTTCAGGATATTAAGAACATACTGCTCTCCAACCTGACCTTCTAAGCGAAAGTTAAACCATTGAAAGAACTCTCCACCAACATCTGGACGAATAGCCAGTTGGATGTCTGCTTTATCTTCTACGTTAATAACGTCGATATTACCTGCGTCAAAATTCGCTGTGATGCGCATACTTTCTCCTTGATGCGTTTTTGTAGTGAGGTATAAAAAGTAACAGTACCCGTCAAAACTTTCTCATTTTTGTCATACTTTTAGCCGCTTAAATATAACATTTTTTCTCGCTATATGATGTCAAAGCTGGTTTGTCTTGCCCTCATTCCTCTCAATAGGTGTGTGAGCTATTGACATGAGAATGAATAGATATAACAATAAGCAAAATAATAATGATTATCAATCACTCATTTTTTCTATTCAATACTCTGCCTCTGACATTACAACCACTGTAATCACCAATACGCATAATTAAGTTGGTTGTGCATGCACTTTTAGAGGCGGTAATGTCACCTCAAAATCACTGTTATCTCATTTATAGACTGGATGAACGCTCTATGGCTCAACTGTTTACTCAAGAAAATTCCAATACAACGCCACTGATGGTTGCCGATAAAGACCTGTTTGTCGATCATATCAACGATGAGCACCAAGACGAGCTGGCCATGTTTATCAATGTCTTTACCAAAGCAACCTTACGCGAAGACTCTATACCTTCAATCGTTGAGCTGTATCCTGATGGCATGCTGCTGGCGTTGACCAGCATCAATAGCGACCAAACTCATTTTGAGCATGCGCCCTACCCAACTGAGCAACACTTTATTCATTTTACGGCTCCTGTCAGTGACTCAGTGTCGTTGCAAGAGCAGTATATCGCCTTACTACAGAGAGCCGCCACCAAGCTTGGCAAACGCACGATAAAACTACGCGAGCAGTTTTTTACGGTGATGGGAGGTTATTATGCCAGTCCTAATATGTACCGTCTGCTGGTCACTGCTCCTGACAATACGCCTCTTAATCAGCCCGGTTATGCCTATTTATTTG
The DNA here is from genome assembly GCF_900163785.1 of Psychrobacter sp. JB385. GTDB lineage: Bacteria > Pseudomonadota > Gammaproteobacteria > Pseudomonadales > Moraxellaceae > Psychrobacter. The sequence goes on along the minus strand of NZ_FUKN01000010.1, from coordinate 80,368 downwards.
ATTTGGGTGCATCCTTCGTCACCTCAACCATAGCCGCAGGTGAACAGAGCGACGCCGACGACAGCGATAACTCTGATAAGTTCCAAGGTGTGTACCGTTATTACTCACTAAGAAAAGCATGGCAAGATACCGACAGCTCATCTGTCAACGCTTGGATAGATGTCTATATTCATGGTGATACCCCAGGTGGTAACTGGGCGAGATCTCTTGGTACTGGCGCACAAATAAAAAGCGTGCGTGAATATCCTGAAAAGCTTGACCACCTTATCAATGGTCAATGCCTTCTCATCGGTGACGAAACCTCTTTACCCACCATCGCCAATCTCTTAGAAAACTGGCAAAACCCGCTACCGCCGCTAGTCCTCGTTATTACCAATGATGCAGACGACATCAGCTACTTAAACGCGCTCACGCTTAGTGAGCGATTGTCTAATGACGAGCATTTTAAACAAAATAATCTGCTACATATCGTCAATACGGCAAAGACGACACTGACTGAACAAATCATGACCACCCTGAACACGCGCCTAACCGCCACGCCAATTACAATCGACAAAGTCTGGGGTGCACTTGAAGCTGCCGATATCAAATCATTGAGACCACAATTAAAGTCAGCACTTGGGCTGTCACGTCAAGACATGACGATACAAGTGTATTGGCGCACCTCCTAAGATTGTGACACCGTGACACAAACAGCTTGAATAAAAATGAAAATCATTTGCATTAGTTAGTGGTTTTTATTTAGAATGCTTCATTTACTTTAGACTGCTCACTATGATGTACATCAATAAATTAAGCTTGATACGCCAAAAGAAAGTCTTGCTACAGCCCATTTCTTTTAAAATTGAGCCGAAGAAGCTATATGCTTTGATTGGTCATAATGGTTCGGGCAAATCCAGCCTTATCAAGGCGATGGCAGGAGAAATGACACCGACTCAAGGTGACATTCAGATCAATGAGCACAATCTAAAGGACTTCTCAGCCAAGGCGCTCGCACAAAATCTCGCCTATCTGCCCCAAAATCTCCCTGACGCTGGGGCATTTACGGTTTATGAGCTGGTCATGCTAGGACGCTATCCCCATCAAAAATGGCTACAAAAACCGAGTACTCAGGATCATGAGCATGTAAACAAAGCCATTGCGCTGACTCAAGTCGATGCCTTTAGAGACCGTCAAGTGTCTACCTTATCGGGCGGCGAACGCGCTCGTGTGTGGTTGGCCATGTGTTTAGCGCAGCAAACAGAGTTTTTGCTATTGGATGAGCCATTAGCAGCACTTGACGTGGTGTATCAAGTCGAGGTACTAAAGCTGATTCGGCAGTTGGTTGACGAGCAAGGATTGGGTGTGGTCATCATCTTACATGACCTCAATCTGGCAGCAAGATTTTGTGATGAGTTCATTGCATTAAAACAAGGTCAGCTTTGCCACATGGGCGATGTTCCAAGCACCATGCAAAAAGAAGTATTGCAGTCGATATTTGGGGTGGATTTTACCTTGCTAACGCATCCCGATACCAATCACAAAGTAGCGGTTATATGAAAGCAATCCCCTCCTCGATCGGACTCTGCATGGCACTCTGCTCAAGCTTATTGCTGAGTAGCTGCCAATCATCCGATGCAACGCCAGCAGCATTGAGTGCTTCAGACCCTCAAAAGACGCCCAGCGTGATGACTCCAGACTGGGGCATCGCCGCCACGCTAACGGGTATGGGATATCCGCCAGTTGCCATGGGTGACAAAACGTTTTATAAAGAATGGGTCGGCAAACCGCTGATACCGGCAGATACCTACGATGTGGGTACACGCTATCAGCCCAATCCTGAGATGTTCTCTCAGCTCGACTTGGATGTGGTGATAGACAACGCTTTTTATAAGCATCTGCAACCTATGTACGGCGATTTACCTATTCATTCTATCGAATTGACCAGTCCAAATCAGATGGCAAAATGGGAAGATTTTATAGAGCCAACCTTAGAATTAGGACGATCCATCAATCAGCCGCAAGCCGCTCAAACGTATCTCGATAAGAGTAAAAAGCAGATAACACAAGCAGGCCAAACGTTTCACAAACGCTATCCTTATATCAAAAAAATGGCAGTCGTACAATTTGCTGACACCAACAACTTGCGCATGTTTTCATACAACAGCTTGTTTCAACCAGCGCTAGATACCATGGGTCTAGAGCTAACCGCATTTGCAGACGGCAACGAATGGGGATTTATGCCCATTATGCTTGGCGACTTAGCGCAGCTTGATGATGATACGTGTCTTGTGGTCGTTGAACCTATTGGCGATCTTCTAAAACTAGAGCTAGAAGATAGCCTCGTGTGGCAGCGCTTAGGATACGCCTTTAGCGAAAACCCAAAATCCGCTGGTACAAGCCGTTGTCTTACTGTACTGCCCGCAACATGGAACAATAGTGGCGTCGCCTCTATGAATGTCTTGGCCGATCGCCTTATGAATGCCACTTTTGTAGGCAATACCGACTTATGATTAAAAATACCTTTTCGTCTACCAGCCGTATTTATCTCATGGTTGTTTTTTTGATAATCATGGCGGTAATCAGTAGTTATGCCGTCGTGCAGCAGCTATGGAATCTGCCTTTCATTGAGCTGTTTACCCCATCATTTGACTTATCCCTTACGGACATGAGTATCCAGCTACAAATCTTACCAACGATGCTGGTGGCATCAACGGCTGGCGGTCTCTTAGGCTTGGTCAGCGTCTTGCTACAGCAGCTGGTAAAAAATACGCTTGCCTCAGACACGACCTTGGCCGTCGGTAGCGGTGCAAACATAGCCTTGCTACTGGTCACATTATTCTTTCCCAGTTTCAATTTGGGCGGCAGCTTTTGGGTGGCTTTTATTGGTGCTATCAGCAGTATGGCAATCGTCTTTATCCTAGCGGCTCCTAGTCGCATGAATCCTTTGGTATTGGTACTAGGGGGGCTAGTCACCAATATTTTGCTGGGTGCTATCGCCGCTTTATTATTAATCTATTATGCTGAAGAATCCTTAAATATCATGGTATGGGCAGCAGGCAGTCTTACCCAAAATAACTGGCAAGTCTCTGTCGCTTTGACCATTGCTAGCGTGGTTGCCTTTATCAGCTTGATGCCGTTGTTAAAGCCGCTAGAAATCATGAGCCTAGATGATCGGCAAGCCAAAAGCTTGGGCGTGCCTGTCAATCTCATTCGTGGAATCGTCATAGGATTGGTGGCGATTCTCACGGCGCTTGTCGTCAGTCGCGTGGGCCCTATTGGATTTATTGGTTTGGGCGCGGCTACTCTCGTCAATGTGTTTTCTGTCAGACACATCGGGTATCGGCTGTTATTGGGCTATGGGTTTGGGGCGCTTTTACTGTGGATTACCAGTAATGTCACGACAATACTACAGCATTACCTGTCTCTCAATATTCCTGCTGATGCGATGACGGCTTTATTGGGTGCGCCGTTGGTTATATGGCTGATTATGATGCAAAGCCGTAAGCATACTGAGGATCTTGCGCCAACACTTGTTTCAGAACGTCGCGAGACCCACTTGCTTGCTTGGAGCGTTGCTTTGGTTTTACTGATCGGCAGCATACTCGTTTTTACTGCTACCGCCAACGGTTGGCAGCTCAATGCCGTATGGGATTTAATTATTGATTTTAGGCTTCCTCGTACCTTGAGTGCAGCAGCCACGGGCGTCATGCTGGCAACTGCTGGTGTATTATTACAAACGTTGACTCGCAATCCGATGGCGAGTCCTGAAGTATTGGGTATCAGCTCAGGCTCAGCAATAGGCGTGGTATTGGCGTTTATTTTCTTACCCAGCTTTGGCTATACAGGCATTGTACTATCAGGATTACTGGGCGCCTCTATCGTACTTTGTTTGATCTTGTGGCTGGCTCGCAGAGTAAATGCCGCTTACTTGTTGTTGGTGGGGGTAGCAATTGCAGCCTTAATGGGTGGTGTGTTAAGTCTGGTCAAAATATCCGGAGATCAACGACTACAAGCGGTTCTCAGCTGGTTGTCAGGCTCTACTTATCTTGCCAGTCCTGAGACTGCATGGCTGCTGGTGGTGTTTGCTGCCGCCCTTTTTTTATTGAGTTTAATGATAGTAAAACCCCTAGAGATACTAAGTTTGGGCAGTGGCATAGCGCGTGAGCTTGGCGTTTCTTTAAGACTGTTCCAAAGCTTGATATTAATCTTGGTAGCGGCGCTTAGTACCGTATCAACATTGGCAGTTGGACCGCTTAGTTTTGTGGGATTGATGATTCCTCATTTAGCAACAACGCTTGGTGCGGTTCAGCTCAAACGCCAGTTGCAACTGGCTGCTATCTTGGGTGCCGCTTTGATGGTAATCGCAGATTGGCTTGGTCGGTATATTATTTTTCCTTACGAGATACCAGCTGGCACCATTGCTGCCATCATTGGTGGCGCGTACTTCTTGTATCTCATGCGCCGTATTAAAGCATAAATACTAAATAGAAGTAGCTAAGCACAAAAGAGTTAAAAGCACTCGCTGTGAGTCACTGACAACCCTACTCACCTGACACGATTTATAACATGCACAAAAGAGATTGGACGCGGTTTCACTCTCTTTTATGCCATCAAACATACATAACATTCATTCTATTACTGAGCCATTATGTCTTCTCGCACTCCAACGTCTTTGTATCGTATGATTTGGGCATACTATCGCCTGCCCTTTCTCAAGGTTATTTTTCTGAACTTGATTAATGCGGCCGTCAGTGTGGGCATTATTGCTTATATTAACCATACCTTTATCAGTCAGCCTGTCTTCGACACCTTGTCATGGTTAAGCCTAGGATACTTTGCAGGCTTGATAGTGCTACTGCTGGTTACCACGTTTATATCGCAATATACTCTGACCTGCTTGGGACATAAGTTCGTCTACGAGCTACGAACCAAATTGGTCAAACAGATCATCGATACCAAGGTGCCACAAATCGATCATTTGGGGAGTGCGCGGTTAATTGCCAGTCTGTCCTCTGATATTCAATCAATTACGGTCGCTTTTGTGCGTATGCCAGAGTTGGTGCAAGGGGTGATTTTGTCGACTGGGGTGGCGATTTATTTAGGTTGGCTATCACTGCCATTACTATTGATTGTCATATTTTGGATTGCGATAACAATCTGGATCAGCACTATCTTGGTCAAGCACGTCTATCAACACCTAACAGGATTAAGAGAGCTTAACGATCTTTTATATCAAGATTATCAGTCCATCATCGAAGGACGCAAAGAGCTGGCTTTGAACCAGCACCGTGCTGAAAAATTATACAAAACCGATTTTGTCACTCATGCTAAATCGTATGAAAAATCTGTGATCAAGGCCGATACGTTCCATTTATCAGCGGTAAATTGGTCCAATATTATGATGTTCGCCGCTATTGGAGTGGTGTTTGCGTTGTCCAATTATCTAGATATACCGATGGGTGTTGCGACAACTTTTTCCTTAACAATCTTGTTTATGCAGTCGCCCTTATTACATGCAGTTGGCGCCTACCCTACTATACAAACCGCTCAAGTGGCACTGGATAAAATTCACTCTTTAGAACTTAGTGATTATCATCCAGAATTTGCCACCAATGCCACCATACAGAACTGGCAATCTATCTCATTGACCGATATTGGATATCGCTACCAAAGTGTCGAAGACACTGTTCAAAATACTCAAGATGCCGCCATTCAAACACCTGATACGGCTGGCGATATATTAAGTGACGTCAATCTGACGCTCAAACGTGGCGACGTGGTCTTTTTGATAGGCGCAAATGGTAGCGGCAAATCCACCTTGGCTAAGATTATTACTGGCATTTTTACCCCAACCATAGGTCAGGTAAGGGTTGATGAGAAGGCTATATCAGATGCCAATGTGGTTGATTATAGACAGCTATTTTCTGCTATTTTTAGCGATCAGCATCTGTTTAAGCAGCTTGTCGGTCGCGAAGGTAAGGACCCTGATATGACGTTGGTAACGTCGTGGCTGCACAAGCTCAATCTACAGGACAAGGTCAGCGTGACTGACGAGCGCCTATCAACAGATAAGCTCTCACAAGGACAACGTAAGCGCTTAGCCATGTTGATTTCTGTGGCAGAACAAAAAGATATTCTCCTGCTTGATGAGTGGGCTGCAGATCAAGACCCTGCGTTTCGCCGCGTATTTTACCAAACGCTCATCCCTGAATTAAAAGCCATGGGCAAAACCTTATTTATCATCAGTCACGATGACGGATATTTTGAACACGCTGATCGACTGCTGTTGATGAAACGAGGTAAATTAATCGAGCTGAATGCTGAAGAACGACAGCGTGCCAGTGCTGATGCTATCTCTATGCTGCACTAAACAAAGCCAATATCCAGCCAAATGATGAGCGCAGTATTATTTGAAATACTGCGCTCATATACATTTTATCTTATTTCTATTCACTGTATTTGGCGAATTCCTAGTTACAAATAAGCGTCACTCTGACGCAGACCTACCCTTATGAGCTTGTTACATCTATAAAATATTGTTCATAAATATTTACGATTTCTCCTCTCTAGAAAAACTCATCATCACTTCCACTCAGAAACTATGTGTCAAAAATATTTCTGTATTGTATTGCTAATCATAATAATTATCATTATCATGTACGCAATTGAGAATACTTCTCGGTATATTTTCTTATCAAACTGTCTATTGGTCAGCCATCTAATGCTTTATTGAAAAATGGCGCCCTAATTTTTCTATTACTTTAATTGAGATATCATCCGATGTTTATCATTGCACAAGGTACAAAGCAACATAAGCCAAGCACATTAAGTTGGTTTGTCAAAAAGACCATGCACTTATCAGCGATTGCATCTTTGGCTGTCAGCTCTTCGATGATCCATGCTGAAACCTCACAGCAAACCACGACCACCGATGAGGGCAGCGAAATCAATCGTGCCGACAGCACTGTAGAACCAAGCACCACGCTACCCACCATCGTAGTCACAGCAGAAACAAACAAACAAATCACAGAAAATACGGATAGCTATACTATCCCTGTCGCCAGTAGTGCCACAGGACTCGCCTTATCAGCAAAAGAGACGCCGCAAGCCACCAGTGTGGTCACCAATCAGCAAATCAAAGATCAAAACTCAACCAACTTAACAGAGGTACTCAAACGCACCTCTGGTATTCAGGTTGGTAGTATTGATGGGGCTCGTAGTGGATTTTCCGCAAGGGGTTTTGGGATTACGGGTTTTCAAATCGATGGATTGAATACGGATTTTGTCCAGCAAGCAGCAATGGGCGAATACTCTGCCAATACTGCTATGTTTGATCACGTGGAAATCGTACGCGGCGCTACGGGTCTGATGAGTGGCTCAGGTGATCCTTCTGCCAATATCAATCTTATACGCAAACGTGCAGATAGCGACATCCCTGTCACAGAGCTGTCTGCCAATGTCAATCGTTATGGCAATTATGGTATCAGCGTTGACCGTAGTCAGGCGTTGGTTGACAGCGGTGCCGTACGAGGCCGAGTGGTTGCCAGCTATCAAGATGGTGATACTTTTATCGATCGTCAAGAGCTGGGACAAAGCCTGATTTATGCCACAGTTGATGCAGATGTGAGTGACAATACCACCGTCAGTGTGGGTGCCAGTCGTCAACACAACAAATCAAAATCAACCATGTGGGGCGGTTTGCCAAGTTATTTAAGTGATGGCTCAAAAGCAGATTGGGATACCAGTACAAACGCCAGCCCCAACTGGTCAAACTGGGACTCTGACAACGTTTACTATTTTGCTGATATCGATCATGATTTTAATGAAGATTGGAATCTAACTACTAAAGCCAGTTACAACGAGAGCGATAGTAGCCCAAAACTGCTCTATCTCTATGCCAATGGCAGTCAAGTTATTGATCCTGACGTTGGACTGGTTTATAACTTAAACCCATTTCATGCGGATACCGAACGCAAACAAGTCAATGTAAAAACTGAGTTAACCGGTAATTTTGACGCATTAGGTAGAACGCATAAGCTTATCGTTGGCGGATCTTATAATAAGAGTGATCTTGATACATTCACTTATAAAGCGCCACCTGATGGATTGCTACCAGTCTCTGAATTTGCAGATTGGGATGGTAATTATCCTGAACCCGCGTGGGGTGATAAAACCCAAAGCTCTGATGTCACGATCAAAGAAAAGGCTATTTTTGCTGCGACCCAGCTCAAACTGTCTGATCCTTTATCCGTAATCTTAGGGTCTCGTGTGTCTGATTATGAGCGCTCAGGTGTACAGTATGGTCGTAATGTAGACACTGAATCCAAACATATTTGGACGCCTTATGCGGGTATTACTTATGATATCAACAAAAACCATAGCCTCTACACCAGCTACAGTGACATTTTTAAACCGCAAACTCAGCGCGATATCAAAGGCGACTATCTTGACCCTATCGAAGGCAAAAACTACGAAATCGGGCTAAAAAGCGAATCTGACACGGGCGCGCTACAAAGCCAAGTCAGCATTTTTAGAATCGAGCAAGACAACCTTGCGCAACTTGATGGCGGCCAGATCATCCCAGGTACCAGCCTTGAAAATGCTTACGTTGGGGCAAAAGGCGCTACCAGTCAGGGCGTCGAAGTAGAAGTGACGGGTGAGCTTAGCGACAAACTAAAAGCCACTATTGGCTACACGCATTTTAATGCTGAAGACAAGAACGGCAAAGCCATCAATACAGGTTATGCCGATACCACGCTGAACGTATTTGCCACTTATGATCTTGACGATGTTGTTCCTAACTTAACTATTGGCGGCGGTATTGATTGGTCAAACGGCTACTATGGCGTTGTCACCAATCCTGTGACCCAGCGCTCTGAAAAGTATGGTCAAGATGATGTGACCCTTGCTAGTATCATGGCAAAATATGCTATTAATAAAAATTTAGACGCACAACTCAACATCAATAACTTATTCAACCAAAAGTACCTTGCTGGTGAAAACTTCTTTGGCTTGACGTATGGTGAGCCGTTGAATGTGGTGGGCCGCTTGACCTATCGTTTTTAATCTTAATTATTTGAGTACATAGGCCGTCACATGAGTCAACGCCGTAGTAGCCAAAAAAGTAGCCACGGTTTTTATCTACCAGACTTTAGCGTTATCAGTCGTATTGTTTTAGCAATTGGCGGTAGCTACGGCATCGCGGTACTCACTGACCTGATGTTTTTGGCGTTGCCCATGTATGACATTTCTGCTATTTATTGGGGACAGATAACGAGTGTCGTGGTCTGTGCCCTTGTGATTATTTTGGTATTTTCATTGCGTCGCTTGTGGCTAGCATGGGCAGTAGTGGCGGGTATTTCAAGCATCTTAGGCTTGATATGTTATGCCACTATTTAGACGTTTATTATCAGGTCATCTTTGATGTCAGACTCTACTAAAACCCAATCCGTGCCGATGACCAAACGTCAGCAGAAAGATAAAACCAAGGTAAAAGGCTATCGGCTGCTGATGTCTGATGTCCATACTTGGTTTGGGTTACTATTGGGTTGGTTGTTGTTCACAATTTTTTTGATGGGCACGGTCAGTTATTTTAATAATGAGCTGACAGCATGGATGCAACCTGAGATTCCGACTGTCTCTCAGTCTTCAACACTACCTTCTTCATCGCAACATTTGCCAAATACAGCGCAGACACCTGAGCCTTTTGGTGTGGCAATCGCTCACTTGCAAGCCACTCAACCAAACGCCAAAAACTGGTTTATCACCAAAGGTCCGACCAGCACCAGTAACGAGCAGCGTTTACATGTCACCACCAGTGCTGACGACAAAAGATTACGCTATCAATTTGATACACAAACCCAAACCGCCTATATACCAAGAGACACGGCGGGCGGCAATTTCTTTTATCGCATGCATTTTGATCTGCATTATATGAGTGTGATATGGGCCAGAATCATCGTCGGCATTGCGTCTATGATGATGTTGATCGCGATTATTGCAGGCGTTATTGTTCATAAAAAGATATTTACCGACTTTTTTACGTTTCGCTGGGGCAAAGGACAGCGCTCATGGCTTGATGCACACAATGCTTTTTCTGTGCTACCCCTGCCTTTTCATATCATGATTACGTTCACTGGTATCATCACGCTTGTTGCGCTGTATATGCCATGGGGCGGCAAAGTTGCCGATATTGATACCAAGCAGCTTTTTGAAGGCATTTACTCTTATCGAGCCGCCGATGCGACCGAGTTGCAACCTGCACCGATGGTCGATATTTCCTCGCTATTAACAACCGCTCAATCAGATTGGCAAAAACTCAATCCCAATTATACGATTACCAGTGTCAGTATCAATCACCCCAATACTGACCATAGTAAAATCATTGTTGATAGCAGAGCCGACCGTCAAATCTCGACAATCGGTGCGTTTCGTATTTATGATGGGCAGACAGGAGACATCCTTGAGCAAAGTAAACCACCGCCACTCGCTGTGACTACCCATACGGTCATGGTAGGACTGCATGCAGGTCGCTTTGCCGATTATTGGTTACGCTGGATGTATTTTTTGTTGGGGGTAGCAGGATGCGGTATGATTGCGACGGGATTGGTGCTTTGGACCGTAAAACGTCGTCGCCAACTGCTCACTATGGATAAGCCTTATCTGGGATTTTGGCTGGTAGAAAAGTTCAACATTGCGACACTGGCTGGATTGCCATTGGCTATGGTCGGGCTGTTATGGCTCAACCGATTGTTACCTTTAGAGATGACCGCACGTGCCAAATGGGAAGTAGACGGGTTTTTTATGATATGGGCTGGTAGTTTTGTGCTGACGTTATTACTCCCTAGTCGTCATGCATGGCGTGTATTATTATCATTGGTCACCCTATCTCTTTTATTCACGCCATTTCTTAATAGTCTCACGACCGAGCGTGGATTTTTCCAGAGTGTTTTGAATGATGATGCGTTGTTCATTAGCTTTGATATTGCGTTTTTGATACTAGCGCTGATATTTGCTTACATCACTTATGCGGCCAGTTTTAAGAAAATCTCTCCTAAGCAACAAACGACGTCAAAACGTCGCGTTACTTCTCAGATAGAGGCGTCATAACATGTCGAGTCTGCCGCTATCTGAGCTGCTATTTTTGCTGAATTTGCTGGGGATGATTGCCTTAATGATGACCAGTAAAAAACACAAAGACAAATTTCAACGTAAACTGCCGCTTGTTTCAAAAGGACAAGGCTTACGTTGGCTAGGCTTTACGCTACTAGTAATTGCGTTTTTACTGACCTACTTATCATACCAGACAGGCTATTTTGTGGTGGTATGGTTTGGCAGTTTGACCGTGGCCGCAGGTTTGGTCTATCTCATAATGATGATCTATGAGCAGTTAGTATATGCTAACCATTGATTGTCAAATCCTGTGATTGATACTTGCCAAATACAAATAGCTAAAGCGTACGTTAGTCTTTCGTTTAAACCGCATATTTCTTTGCGCCGACCACACAAGCCACTGCACCCAACGTACTGATTAGCATACCTGTGCTCACTATCTCATGAAGTAATAAAGCCGCCAGTACCAGTGCCATAAAGGGTTGTATCAATTGCAGCTGGCCAACAGCAGCAATACCGCCCAATGCCAGACCACGATACCAAAACACAAATCCAATAAACATGCTAAATAAAGACACGTAAATTAAGCCTGCCCAAGCCGCAATGCTCACCTTTGCCAAAGACTCAGGCCACGTCAACCATACCATCGGTAGCATGATAGGTAGCGATAACACCAATGCCCAACTAATCACCTGCCAGCCGCCAAGGGTTCGTGACAACCGCCCACCTTCTGCATAACCCAAACCGCAAGCCATCACCGCGCCCAACATCAACAGTCCACCGACCAGTGAGGCATGTCCGCTATTTAGAGCAGCATATCCTGCGACGAATGAGCTACCCAACAGAGCAAATAACCAAAACAATACTGGTGGACGCTCGTCCCCTCGCCAAACGGCAAAAATTGCGGTAAATAATGGCAAGATGCCTAAAAAGACAGTGGCGTGGGCAGACGTGACGTACTGTAAAGCCAAGGCGCTTAGCAGAGGAAACCAAACGACCACACCCAAAGTCACAATAAATAGCGCTGGTAAATCCATCTTAGTTGGTGGACGTTGCTTTAACATTAATAAAACCATACCGCCCACTATTGCAGCGAGCGTTGCTCGTACCGCAGTCAAAAATATAGGATCAAAGTCTATCACTGCTAAGCGGGTCGCTGGCAGCGATCCTGCAAAAATAACCACGCCAACCAGCCCACTAATCCATCCTTGAGTTAATTTTTTCATAATCATATCACTGTGTAGGTAAGGTGATGATTACACCAAAAGCGTGATAGGTTATCTATATACAATACCGTACAATAAGACAGAACTGTTTGGTGTCATTTACCCATACAGTTCTTTTAATATTAAGAGGGCACTATAGTCACCCCACTATAAAATAAACACAGTGCTGCCAACGTCATATTTTCTTGCTTGCTGTGCCTTCGCAGACAGAGGCGACGAAAATATATCGTTGGCAGTCCAACATTATTGTTGTACCTTTTTTATTTAGAATTAGCTATAACTTTGATAGCAGGCTCTCTATAATTTTCCATAGTCGGCTTACGTTCGAAAATTCGCTTTAAGAAGTTCTGTACTGAGATGCGCTGAAATGACAAAAATTGAAATCATAATGGCAGATGTTAAGGCGAAAATAGCCACCGTCACTTACCTGCCGGGAACTCGCTTACCATCTGTTCGCGCCACTGCCAAACACCATGGATTTTCACCCTCTACGGTGGTAGAAGCTTATGAGCGCTTACAAACGGATGGCATCATTACCTCTCGCCCTGGTGCAGGTTTTTATGTCTCTGACGTCACAGCACCTTTGTCGTTGGCCGCAATAGGGCCAAATCTGGATCGAGCTGTAGACCCGCTATGGGTATCAAGACAGTCGCTTGAAACAACAAGTGAGGCACTCAAACCTGGTTGCGGCTGGTTGCCGCCTGATTGGTTGTATACAGAAGGCATGCGCCGCGGTCTACGCGGCGTCGCCAAGGCGGATACTAGGATAATCAGTGAGTATGCCTCGCCATTAGGGTTACTAGAGCTGCGCCAGTTATTGACACGGCGCATGGCAGGCCTGGGTATTGAGGCAGAACCCTCACAGGTGATATTGACGGAGTCTGGCACTCAGTCAATAGATTTGATCTTTCGCTTTTTATTGACGCCTGGTGACACTGTGGTGGTGGATGATCCTTGTTACTTTAACTTTCATGCTTTGCTGCGAGCACATCGGGTGAAAGTCATTGGTGTGCCCTATACGCCAACTGGCCCAGACGTTGATGCCTTTGCCACAATCTTAAACGAGCATAAGCCGCGCCTTTATATTACTAACGCCGCCATTCATAATCCCACTGGCGCGACCCTAACGCCAGCGACGGCGTATCGAGTATTACAGTTGGCACAAGCGGCTGGCTTGTACATCATTGAAGATGATATTTTTGCCGATTTTGAGACCACACCAGCGCCTAGGCTTGCGGCATTGGATGGATTATCGAAGGTATTTTATATTGGCAGTTTTTCTAAAACCTTATCGGCATCCATGCGCTGCGGCTATATTGCAGCGCCTAGTGAATGGGTAGAGAGTTTGTTGGACTTAAAAATAGCCACAGGTTTTGGCAGTGGTCAATTAGCGGCCGCGGTTGTATTGTCTGCACTGACAGACAGCGGCTACCGTAAGCATATGGCGGCGCTTCATACTCGCTTAGCACGCGCCCGTGCCCAAACCGTACCACGATTGACCAAACTGGGTATCGTGCCTTGGCTGATACCGCAGGCAGGTATGTTTCTTTGGTGCAAACTGCCTGACAATAATAGCGCCGCAGCATTAGCAAACCACTGCTTATCAAAAGGCGTGGTCTTGGCTCCAGGCAATACGTTTAGCCAATCCAAAAACGCAGGTAGTTTCATGCGCTTTAATGTCGCTCAAGCGAACGATGCCAAAATATTTGAGGTATTGGCGCAGGCATTACACTAATGCTTATTGGGTAGCTGTCATACCGCACTGCTGACACTGTCGTTAAAGGTTTTAACAATCAGCTCTGCACATTGGACAGGTGCTTCCATTGGCAAAAGATGCCCATGGTCTGACAACTCAATAATTTGCGTGATTGGAACCAAACTTTTCCAGACTTTGCGGACTTTTTGGCTAATAAAAATAGAAGGCTTACCCATAAGGATAGTATAAGGAAGCGCTATGTCATTAAGTGTTTTTAATGCGTCATTGACGAATGGTGTGTCAAAGTAGCTTGCCAGTTCTTGCTCAGGCGCAAACAGCAAATCATACTTTCCTTGTTTATTTTGAATCAGACTGTGTTTTGCAAAGACATAAAGATTGTCATCATCAATACGCTTGAAGGCGCGATGTGCTCGCAGATAGTCAAAGTAAGCTTCAATACTTTGCCACTCTGCTTGCTTAGCGAGCGTGCTTTTGAACGGCTCATGACCTATTTTTAAGGTGGCTGGCATCAAATCCATTACAAGCTTTTGCGACTTGGTAAATGTGACCGGCTCTATTAAATACAACTGTGAAAACAGCTCTGGACGTTTGGCAGCAGCGATGGCAGTTGCCGTCGCGCCTTGAGAATGACCAATTCCCACCACAGGCTTATCTTGCGTTTTTTCCAAAAAACCAATCAACATATCTGCATCTTGTTCACGGGTCAGTTTTTTTAGGGTAGGCAAATCTTGCCAATATCCACGCATGGCCAGACTACTCAGCTCGAAGCGCTCACTAAGTTTGGTCAATAGCGGTAGATAGACACCCGTCGTAAAGCCATTACCGCCATAAAAATGCGCAGGTTGCACTTCGGTATGCCTGCTCTCTTTCGTCAAAGTGGATAAGTCATAATATCGGGCATTTTTGCCTTCTAGATTTATCGTACGTTCAAATGTTTGCATAGGTATGGTCTTATTATTGGTAAAGTTACTTATGTTTATCAAAGCCAAAATTTTTATTACATTAATCAGAGTCGTTACTTTCTTTTAAAACAAATACATCGCTACCAGCATGATCGTTTCATCATTACATGCTATCTAGACATATATCATAAACAATTACCGACAACTTATAAGCCAAGATTGTTACTCACCCGTTCAAAAGTCTGCTTGAAATTTTATGATAATGATATATGATTCGTATACGTTTCATATATTAGGAATTTACCATGGGTATCGTAAAAATCGATGATGACCTCCACGAAGAGATTCGCAAAGCGAGTACTGTTATGGTGCGCTCCATCAACGCCCAAGCTGAGTATTGGATGAAGATAGGTATGCTGGCTGAGGCCAATCCTACGCTGTCTTACTCTCAGATTATCAATGAGGAAATGAGAAAAGCAGATATCAATGCCAACCTCAACATAGGGAATCTGATAGATGGCTAACATCATTTTAAAAACGTCTGAAGAGTTAAAGATAATGCGCGAATCTGGGCGACTACTCGCTTCTGTTTTTGATTATCTTGATAAGAACATTACTATCGGTACTTCCACAATGGCTATCAACGATCTGGCTGAACGTTATATCGTCGATCAACTAGGCGCACGTCCAGCAAGCAAAGGTCAATATGGTTATGAATATGCCTTAAATACTTCTGTCAATAATGTCGTCTGTCATGGCATTCCTTCAGATACTCAAATCCTCAAATCAGGCGATATTGTGAATGTGGATATCACTTTAGAACAAGGTGGTTTTATCGCGGATTCGAGCAAAATGTATATGATTGGTGAGGTGTCACCGCTGGCAAAACGTTTGGTGGATAAGACCTACGAGGCAATGTGGGAAGGGATACGAGTGGTAAAACCGGGCGCAACGCTTGGCGATGTTGGTCATGCCATTCAGACTTATGCCGAAAAACATGGCTACTCTATCGTAAAAGAATACTGTGGACATGGCATCGGACGTGAAATGCACGAAAAACCAGAAGTGCTGCATTATGGGCATGAGGGAAAAGGGTTAGTACTCGAAGAAGGCATGACCTTTACGATTGAACCCATGATCAATCAAGGTAAGGCCAAAGTGAAAACAAAAAATGATGGTTGGACTGTGGTTACGAGTGACAAAAAGCTGTCTGCTCAATGGGAGCACACCATTGCAGTCACATCAGATGGTTATGAAGTGCTTACGCTTCGAGAGGGTGAGCGTAAATCTCAACAAGTTTAATAGGTCTAAAGGTATCCATTAGATCTCTTGCAAAAATGCGCGCTTGTTCCGAATTGATAATTTGTCAACAACTGGCGTTCATTCAAACAAGAGATCTAGCGATAGACCATTCATAATTAACGTTAGAAACTAAATCCAACATTTAAGTTGACCCGTGACAGCCATTTATCACTGTTTTCAGACGTCGTTGACGTAAAGCCTGTGCTATTAGTCGCACCGCCAATGATATTAGAATTCTTGCCGTAAGTATGGTCTAACCAAACCAAAAATGGCGGTGCAATGAACATCAAGCCTGTGGTGTTCATTTGTGAGTCAGACCAGTCATCATGATGTTTTTTAAGATAACTGTAGTCGTTATATACTTTGACAGCTTTCAATGCACCCATATCTTTCATTGGGATTGTATATGCTAAGTTTAAACTACCCACTGTACCTTCTGAGGCAATAAAATAGGCTGGCGTTAATCCGTTTGCCCCCATCAGCGTCATACTATCATCAACACCGCTCGGGTTTTTGGCATCATAGTCATAATGGATAAGCGAGCTTTGCACATTGAACTTGTCAAAATTATTATTAGTGTGAAGACCAACTGCGTAATAGTCGCCATCATCATTGGTCAAACCATTCTCTAATTGGGAATAAGCGCCTGATAAGCCGATCTCCTGCTTGCCTGATGTCGTTTCAAACTTACGAGCGACACGCGCATTGACTTGGTTTTTCTTCTCATTCTCATATTTACTCATAGACGGAAACGTATTGTCCAATTCACTATAAGCGCCGCTTTCAGGCGAATACCGTAAATCTTCTGCCAACATTTCAGGATAATATCCAAGCTTTATATCCCAATCTTTGCTTTCATGATTTAGATTTACACCTGGGGCAATATTGTTGCCGTAACCCAAAAAGAAAGGCAGATGATAGGTCCAGCCATTTTGCGGATAAGGATAAATCGCAAAAGGCTTATACACCAAACCTGCCTCAATGCTATTTTGTTCATCAACGTTGTAACCCACGTACGCCTTCTCGATTGAGGTTTTATCATCGTCTTGAAAGATATAACTACTATTTAAATAAAAATCGTCGTATTTTCCGTCCACATCCAAGCGAAAAATATCAAAATCAGGATCACCTAAGCCAGAGTTGTACTTATCGTCACCCCAGCTCTGATAACGCTGGTTGAATCGAATGACGCCCCCAACATTTAGTTCTTTGCTGCCGTCCTCGCTTTTGAGTTCAAGGACTTTGGCCTGAGCGCTAGTAATGGCCGGTAGCCATAACACTGGCGCTAACACTATTAATGATTTGAAAATTAGTTTGGTCATGACACATTCCTATTATCTTGGGAGTAAAAATCCTTTTTATAAAACCAACCGATATCAATGCTTAGTACAATTTCTTTTGTGGTGGCCCTGCAAACTTGAGCGGACCAATCGCGTTCATATTGACCTCAACCAGACACATACCGTCTTGTTTCATAGCCTCATTAATCTTGATATCAAACTCTTCTAAAGAATCGGCTTTGAAAGATTTGCAGCCCATTGCTTCGCCAAGTGCAACAAAAGAGGGCGTGTGCAGCTCGTTATAGTATTGTCTGCCATCAAAGTACTCCTTTTGAATACCGCGCATGACGCCATAACCACCATCGTTCATCACCAGTAAAATCATATTGGCGTTCTCTTGGATGGCTGTGGCAATCTCGCCCACGCCAAGCATCAAACCACCGTCACCGACCAGTGCCACTGTTTTTTTATCTGGATTGGCGATGGCTGTACCAATCCCATGTGATAGACCAAGGCCAATCGCGCCTGCCAAAGAATGAATGTTCTGTAATGGCTTATTGACTGGGAACAATCGACTGCCCCACGTGCTACCCGACATTGTAATATCTCTTACCAAGATGCCGTCTTCTGGCAATGCTTTACGCAGTAAGTAGCACAAATCTGCATATGGTCCTAATTGAGTCTCTAGTGCATCAATGGCAAAATCTTTAGCCGCTTTGATCCGCTGATCATAGTCGCTATCGGTTTTATCAGTGTCCCCTAACTGCTGAATCACGCGTTGTAAAAAGGATTTTGCTTCAGCACAAAAGAAGTGTTTGACTAAGTAATTTCTTTGCTGCGCCATTGGGCTTGCATCGATCTGTATCAGGTTGTCTGGGAATTTTAGTGAGTAGGTTTTTGTCTCATTACTACGTAAGCGAGAGCCAATAACGATGCAAGCATCACTCTCTGTGATGAGCGCTTCGACTGCGGATGAATTATGAAACGCATTTAAACTTCTTGGGTGCGTATCGGCCAAGACACCGCGTGCATGAGTGGAAGACACCACAGGTATGCCCATATCAGCCAATTTTTTGATCTCAGCGCTCGCTTCGATACAGCCTCCGCCTATCCATAAAATAGGGTTTTTGGCAGATTTAATTTGTTCAACCACAAAATCCACAGCGTGCTTAGGAGCATCAGGTAATTGCATAGCACCGACATACGACAATTCAGTCGGCAGCTCAATGGTTGTCGCTTGTACATCAATCGGTATTTCAATACTGACGGGGCCTTTGGGTACAGTCGTCGCTATCCGAATCGCCTCTCTCACCATGCCAACTGCATGCTCAGGACTCAAAATTCTAAAAGCCGCTTTGCTACTGGCTTTTAAGTAACCAAGCTGATCAGCCGCTTCATGAATGAAACTGGCATCACGATCTAAGTATTCTTTTTCGACTTGTCCTGTAATATGAATCACTGGGCTACCCGCGTTACAGGCTTCAACCAAAGAACCAATGGCATTCCCTGACCCTGCACCCGTACTGGTGATGGCCACGCCCAATCCTTTGAATCGAGAATACGCATCTGCCATATTGACGCAGCCTGCTTCTCCGCGTGAGCAGATAAATCTGATTTTATTCCTTCGACCAATGGCATCGGCAATCGGTAGGTTGTGAATAGAAATCAAGCCAAAAACATCGCTTACACCATGCTCTTCTAAGACTCTGGCTACTAATTCACCAACAGTCACTGTCGTTTTTATGCCGTTTGTCTTCGTGGTTGTCATAATCTCATCCCTGTCTATAGGTATCATCTGATTGCTTAATAAGAATGTTAAACATGGTTTTCTGGTACATGGTTTTTGATACATCGCTATTTAATACGTGGCTATTTGGTTTCGCACCACGGATTTGGCGTGTCATCAAGGTTCAAAAATATGCTTTTTGTTTGCATATAATCCAAAATACCCAGGCGTCCTTTTTCTTTACCGACGCCACTTTCTTTGTGTCCACTAAAAGGCGTAGCAATAGAGAATTTCTTGTAGGTGTTGATCCATATCGTTCCAGCTTCAAGACGTTTTGCCATATTGAGCGCTTTACGGTAATCCTCTGTCCATATACCAGCGGCAAGACCATAGACACTCTGATTCGCCTCAGCCACCAGTGCCTCTTCATCACTGAATTGCATCACAACCAGCACGGGACCAAATATCTCTTCTTGGCAAACTTGGGCGTTGTTGGTCAGATCAGTAATAATGGTTGGCGCGTAGTAAGAGCCTTTGTCAAAGTATTCGCCAGTGAGTCTGTAGCCGCCAGTCACAACATTACCGCCTTCTTCTTGAGCCATTTTGACGTAATCATCAACCGTTTTAAGATGCGCTTCGCTGACTAAAGGTCCCATTTGTGTGTTGGACGCCTCTGGATTGCCCACGATGATTTTCTTGGTTTTTGCAATCAAAGCATCTAAAAACTTATCGTAAATACTTTGGTGAATAAACAGTCTTGAACCTGCAATACAAGCTTGTCCCGATGAGCTAAAAATGCCATAAATCACACCGTTTACGGCGATATCAATATTGGCATCTTCAAAGACAATCGTAGGAGATTTGCCACCCAGCTCTAAGGACGTAGAAATAAGCTTTTCGGCCGCCACATGTGCTAGATGTCTACCCGTACTGGTACTACCAGTAAAAGAGATTTTTTGTACCAGCGGATGTTTGACAATCGCCTCACCGATCACAGAGCCTTTACCTGTCAATACACTAAATAAGCCTGCTGGCAAACCAGCCTCTTCAAATATCGTCGCCAGCTCAAGGGCGATAAGAGAGGTTGCTTCCGCTGGTTTCAAGATAACGGCATTGCCCCCTGCCAGTGCAGGTATAATTTTTTGTATTTCTGATGCAATTGGAGAGTTCCATGGTGTGATCGCGGCAATTACCCCTAACGGCTCATAAGTGGTGAACGTCAAGACAGACTTGATGCGCTGATTGGTCAGCTCGTTGTCTAAGGTTTCAAGGCAGCTTGCGATATAGCGGGTCGTGGCGATCGCACTATTTACCAAACCCATGGTTTCGGAGATTGGCTTACCGTTATCTCGGGTTTGTATTTTGGCTAAAAATATCTTTTTATCTTCTAATAGGTGCGCCACTTTAAATAAAATCGCAGCTTTTTCTGACGGTAGCGTGTCGCGCCAGTTTGAGTGCCTCCAAGCAGCATCAGCCGCTAAAACCGCTTCATTGACATCATCCAAACTTGCAGTTGATATTTCCGCATTTTCTGAATGATCGGCTGGATAATAGCTTTTTGTCGGTTTGCCACCACCAAGCTTCCACTTACCTGCAATAAATATTTTTTTCATAGGATTTCTCACGTTAATGGCGCTTTATATTTGTAAGGTTTGGTCAATCTGACAGCACAACCTCAAAGCACTAAAGGCTGCTAAACTTGAGGTTTTGGGGTTTTCGGTTAAGGGTAATCCCGTCATACTAATCTCAAGCTTGCCGAATACGCCTTCAGCGGTGATATGATGAATGTTGTGTTCAAGTGCTGGATCAGCAATTAACTCTACCGTTGTATTATCAAGACCAACACCTGCCAGCGCGATGGTGGCAGCAACATTTGAATTGGCTGGGAATAAAGCCGCCGCTTCTCTCGCAGTGCCTGTAAAGAAGACCGTTGCTTCTTTTAAATGATCGTAGTCGATAAGCTGATCAGCATGACTGCCCTTCCAGCTGTCGGGCTGCTTTCTGCCTTGATAAACCACACGACCCAGTCCTGCCAAACTTGCCGCATTGATACCATCAATGCCAGCCACGGCACCCGCTAAGATATGGATTTTCACCCCGTTTCTTTGTGCGGTATCAGCAAGTGCTACGGCAAACGTTTCATCGGTAAACGCACCGACGGAGACAATGCCAAGCGGGATACATTTTTCCAAGATTTTGATGGCGTGTTCTTTGAGTCCATTTTGTCCTGACATCTCAATGGCCAAATCAGGCATGTTGGTTAAATCATCGACAGAAGTAATCACCTCGATAGAGTCGCCTATCTCTGCCTTGATACTGTCTACACTTTTAGGACTGGCAACTACCGTTGATAAAACGATATTTTCAGGCAGCATCTCATGTACTTTTTTTGCCATTGATCCGTAACCTATGAACATCACACTTTTCATGCCTTACTCCTATTTATATCTTTTATATTTCTTTGCTCAAGCCACCAGATACGTCAACCACTGAGCCTGTGGTATAAGAGGATAATGGCGATGCCAAAAACAGAAGTGCGTAAGCTGCTTCCTCTGGCTTGCCTAGACGACCAAGTGGAATCTGCTTTTTGGCAGCGACATGGGCCGTCCATTCTTGCCAGTTTTTGCTTTGGTCCGACCGTTCCTCAAAACGTCTGCGCCACTGTCCAGACTCCACCAACCCAATCAATATAGAATTAACTCTAATGTTTTCTTTGACCAGCTCATTAGCGAGATTTTTACTTAGATTCAATAAGCCTGCTCTGGCGACTGATGTTGCGACCATGTGCGTTTCTGGCTTTAGACCCAGTAAAGAGTTCACATTGGTTATCGACGCAATATCAGACTGTTTTAAATGTGGTAACGTCGCATTAACCATATTCACGACGCTAAAAACCTTTAATTTAAGCTCATCGACCCAGTCTTGCTCTTCGGTGGCAAAAAAATCTGCCACCTTACCTTGTCCGGCGTTATTCACAAGCATGTCAATTGCGCCAAACTTTTCGATCACTAACGCGACATAATCTGCTACTTGCTGTTTATTAAGCACGTCACAGTGATGAATGAACATCTGGTTTGCATCGTATTCTGCACTCAATGCGTCAAAGGTTGATTGGAGCTTTTCTTGGTTTCTACCACACCAAGCGACTTTGGCACCTTCTGCTAGGAATAACTTGACCAATTCAAGTCCTATACCAGAGGAGCCACCAGTGATGATGACTACCTTATCTCTTACTTTAAAACTCATAAATCATCACCTTGAATGATTGATAAAAGGACTTGGTTAAAACGCGCTGGCTGATCCAAATACGATAAATGACTGGCGGCATCGATAGCATGCAACGAGATATTTTGATGCCGCGCTGCAATCTCAAACATAATCTTGGGCGTGGTGATACCATCCTCAGTGCCATAGATTAAGTCGACAGGTTTGTCTATCGTTGCTAGATAATAGTGAATACTGTCATGGGCCAATAGCCGTGATGATTTTTCAAACCCTTCTATCGTAATGCGTTCCATTATTTTCTCGAGCAGCGCGACCTTGTCATCACTGGCGTCGAATAATAAAGCGCTACTCCGTTGCCTTGCCATCTCTGCGCCGCCCAATTCTTGCAGCAGCTTTGGACGCATCTTGGCAACCTCATCCTGCTTTGCTTGCTCAAACTCTCCGTAGCCTTGAGCAGGATTGACCAAGATTAGCTTGCTTACCTTTGTCGGATATTTGGAGGCAAAACCCGCAGCGATAAGCGCACCTAAGGAATGCCCTACAAGATAGATACGATCGATATTTTTTGATTCGAGCAGCGCCAATAGACGCTGGCTGTAATCAAGCGCAGTAGGCATATCTGGTTCGATTTGCTTACTGTTGCCATATCCAGGCGCATTCCACGCTAAAACAGACGCATTAGCTGCCAAGGCATCTATTTGGTTTGACCAAGAATCAGAACCTGAGCTGATACCGTGTAACAAGACAATCGTCTCCTTACCTAGCCCATCATTTTGAATAAACTCAATACGACTGATGGGATCATATTCCTTGTCAAAATTTTTCATACAGATTCCTTTATGTATCCAAAAATCAGAGCAGGTTCAGCTCAAAGCCGTCGATGAAGCAAAGACGTGTTCGCAAGTTCTAACGTTTAATCTTAGACAACGGATGGTCCTCTGGATACGTGGGTATGACAGGTTTTGGGTTACCAATCATGACGCACATCAGCGCATCTTCTTGCGTATGATTGCGAAGCCCTCGATAGACATTGGGCGGTATTGAGATCAAATCTCTGTAATTCAAAACCAAAGAGGTTTCTTCACCGTTCTCTTCTACCGTCAACTCAATAGAGCCGCGCAGCATAAAGAAAACCTCTTCAGCATCGGTGTGCACATGTGGCGGGCCTTCACATCCTGCTGGCAGGAGCATTGTCGAAAAGGTAAAGTTTTCAGCTGGCACCGTATTGCTATCTCCAGAAATACCGGTCGCCCCTGTTCCCATATAGCGCATTTGAGCGCGTCTGTATTTAGGATCAAAATCTGCTTGAAACTTCAGTGCGCTAAAGTCATATTCGCGATTTTCAAATCTTGCAACACGGGTTGATATCCAATCTTTTAACGTACTGCCTTCTGGTCTTTTCCAAGTTTCAGTGTTTTTAGTATTCATAACTGCACTCCTTGTGGTTTCACTCACTATTTAATCGGTTGATTTAACAAAATTTTGTGCTGTTTACGCTCTTTCTTTTTAAACCTAGTATTTCTTAAGTAGTGGCAATAAGAAGAAAGACGATACGATAGCCACACCTGCTAAGAACATAATTCCGTAGTCAATATTACCTGTATAAACAACAATATAGCCGATGATAACGGGTGCTAAGGCACTACCGAAATTCCCAAATCCATTAAAGATGCCGCCTGCTGTTGTCGCCACTTCTTTTGCAGTCGTGTTAGCAAGCAAAGCGAAAATCGCTGAAACATTGAAGCCCCATAAAAAAGCACTGGCAGACATGAAGATGAGAACATTCACCACACTTTGTTGATAAATTAATAAGAACATGGTGACACCAGCGCCAAACAAACCGCCAAAGACTTGTAACGCTCTCTTATTTGGAAACCTGTCTGAGTTAAATGCACCAATGATTTCGCCAATAAGCATGGCTAAGAATGGAATCATAGATAAGCTGCCAAACTGCTTTAAATCAAAACCTTTTGCTTCTATTAGGTAAGTCGGTATCCAGCTGTTTAAACCCCATAGGTAGGCCAATGTTCCGACATTAAAGAAGGTAACCAACCAAAATGGCTTACTACTTAACAGTGTTGTGAAGTTCGTTTTATGGTCAACACTCTTTCTATTCGCTTTCACATACGTAATACCCTTTAAGCCAAAGAATACGAGGATGAATAGGAATATGGTGATGAACGACATGAAGAAGAAAGTGGCTTCCCAGTGGTAGTTTTGTAGAATAAGCGCGGTCAGCGGGAACCCAAGTGCCGCACCCAGCGGTGTACCCAATAAGAATAAAGTAGACGCACGTGCCTGCTCGGATTCCGTATAATTTTGCTTAACAATGCTGTAGCAAAGCGCCAGTAACGGTCCTTCAGCAATACCAAGCAACACACGATAAAACAAAAGCATGTAAAAGCTATTGGTCAACCCCATCAGGAGCATCAACACCCCCCAACTGGCAATACCACACAGCAGTATCTTTTTTGGCCCAAAAATATCACCTACAAAGCTAAGAAAAACAGATGAGAGACCATAGGCTAATAAGAAAATACTCATCAACCAGCCCAGTTTGGTTTTGTCCCCTGCAATGCCAAAGTCAGACAAAAAAGCGGGGTCTGAGAAAAGAACAGCGATACTAATCTTGTCAAAAAATGCCAAGATCACTGTTACCATCAATACAATGGCAGGTAACCAGTATCTAAAACCACTCGGTCTATTTCTTTGTGCGCCTACAGCATCGACATTGTCTACGGTCGTATCCATTTCTATCATCCTTGAGAATTAACTTAAGATTTGATGATTCAATCAATGATTAAATGACATTCAAATCGTCTAGTAGAAGCGTCTTTCCTATTCAAAAAATAGCACTGCATGTCTCAGGTTCTATTTTTTGTGATTAGCTATTTGGGTTTGATCTTCATAAGATTGAATGACTGATCTTTTAATACCTCTGGATCAAGTGGCCATTCTGCTTTTATCCACCTTTTGGCTATTTTGACAATTTTGTTGTTGTTGACGGCGACTAGGTAACGCAGTTTTTTCTCATTATCGAGATAAAAAAAGCAATGATCCCCATCTTCGTCTGCTCTAACCACCAATTGACAGTGGTCGATATCGATAGGCGAGCCTAATATTTGAATGTTTTTATCGTATTGGTCCGACCATAACCATGGTATCTCTTCATAAGGCACTTGCTGAGAAAGCATGGACTGAGCGGCAACGACGCCTTGATGTTGAGCATTTGACCAAGATTGAATACAGAATCCCAAACTCGGATGAATCGCCACGTCGCCTGCCGCATAAACATCAGGATCACTGGTTTGGCAGTATTCATTGACAACAATGCCATCGCTTGTTTCTAATCCTGATACTTCCGCAATCTCTTTATTAATGTGCGCCCCTGTACCCAAAAACACCAAGTCATAGACAGCAGTATCGTTGTCATTGCTACTATCAACATGAATGGTGACGCTTTGATCCTCATCTGATTGATCCAAGTCAAGGTGTTTACAAGACAGTCTGATATGGATGCCATGCTGCTCATGAAGTTTTAATAGATAATCTGACACCTCTTGACTCACGCTTCTGGCACACAATCGGTCATTCATTTCATAGAGCGTCACGTCGATGTTTCTTTTGGATAGAGAAGCGGCAACTTCTAAACCAATCCAGCCACCACCGATGATGCCAACTTTATTTACCTGATTGAGCTTGTCACCAATATGCAGACTGTCTTTAATACTGCGTAGGCTAACCACGTTGTCGTAAGACGCCCATTGTTCGACAGGGATTTTTGCCTTACTGCCAGTGGCAATCAATAATTTATCGTAAGCAATTGCTTGATTAGTGTTGGTATAGACCGTCTTATTCTGACGATCAATACGAGTTACTTTGACTGGCTTCAATAGCTCGATATTAAGCTCAGCAACAACCTCATTCTTAAATATCTGTAACGACTCATGAGTGGCTTCGCCCAATAGCACCTGTTTGGATAAAGGAGGACGTTCGTAAAAGGCATGATCTTCGTCACCCACAATCGTGATGCGACCTGTATAACCTTCGGATCTTAGGGTTTTTGCCGCCCATATTGCGGCCTGACCTGCACCAATTACGACTATCTGATTCATGGTAAACCTCCTTATTTGTGTGCCATCTCTTTCTATATAACTCATCCAACTTTGGTCATTCACATGTTGTTGATTTGCCGTCTCGTGGTATCATCAATACCGCCCTCGACTGCCCACTCTGTAAACAAATCAAGTGAATAATCATAATGACGAGCTTGCCATTCAGGCGTTAAGTAATCGTCGTTGGTGTAGTATTCAAATGCCCCGCCAAATGGTGAATGCACATACCAAAAGTACGCAGAGGACACAGGATGGCGACCAGGCCCAATAAACGAATCCCATTTTTTTCGGTTCATGTGCAGACCGCCGCCAATGACCTCATGTATGTCTCTGACAATAAAGGCCACATGATTTAGTCCAGGCGTATCCTTATGAGGCAGTTTTAATAAAAACAGATTGTGGTGCCAGCCTTCCGCGGAGCAGCGCAAAAACGCCCCTCGATTGTTATAGGCATCTGATAGATAAAAGCCTAATTTATCTTCGTAAAATGTTTGTGCCGCTACAAGATTTGGGCTGAAGAGCACGACATGACCAATTCCCAATGGGGCGGCTTTTTCGTAGACTGGACTGGCTTCATTGATTCTATTAATAGAACCATACTGATTGATGCCCGCGCTTGCTTGATCGAGACTGGTTTGCATGACACTGATTTCAAAAGACAACGTCAGCCCATTTGGATCACGGCAATACAAAATATCTGTATCTACTTTATAACCATCGACACCTTGTAAGCGATCCTTTAGCGTGTCAAAACTCTCTTGATCATCAACAGCCCAAGTCACTTCTCTTAGCGTCGAGCCGTCTTCAAAAGCAGGCGGCAATCTGGTGTCATCTTTGTCGTAGACATAAATGGCACTACCGTTGTCCATGCTAAATTTTGTCGTGCCTTCTATATCTGAGCTGACTTCTTCTAATCCAAAGTCAGTAGCAAAGTTTTGGCATTTCTCTCGGTCTTCAACACCGAATTTTAAGGTTTTAATTCCGTTTATCATGTGAGATCCTTATTGGAGTGCTTAGGTCACTCGCTGTGACACAAGCTTGCTATTTAAATACCATCAGTTAAATACAAAGCCACCATTTACTGGAATATTTTGACCTGTAACAAATGACGCCAAATTGGACAAGAGATATACTGCTGTACCATCTATGTCTTCTGGATATTGCTTTCTGTTGAGCGCGCGACCATTGACATAATGGTCGTGGCGCTGCTGTGGTACATAAGCGGTTGCTTCAACGATGGTAAGACCTGGCAAAATACAATTAACACAGATGTTGTCTTCACCAAGCTCACGCGCCATGGAGCGAGTCATAGAGATGATGGCACCTTTACTTGCGGTATAAGCCATCAAGTTTGGTGCACCCCAAAGCGCGGTATCAGAGGCAATATTGACGATTTTTCCAGCGCTAGACGCTTTAAGATATGGAACCAATGCTTTGCTCAATAGCCACGTACCTTTGACATTAATCTGCATTACGCGATCCCAAAGATCTTCGTCATAATCCATCATGTTTTTGCCGCCAACCCCAGTTGCTAAAGCCCCACAGTTGATAAGGCCATCAATTTGAGCACTATGAGCAATCACGTTATCAATTGTCGATTTGATGTTGGATGCATCTGCCAAATCTATCTGCCAAGCAGTTGCCTTTAGCCCCTGCTCTTTTAACAAGTTGGCTTGGCTATGAACTTCATCTGCTAAGATATCCAACATGACCACGTCTGCGCCTTGCTTGGCACAAGCAGTGGCAAAAGACAGACCCAACCCACGAGCTGCGCCTGATACAACAATTCTCTTATTGAGTAGTAAATTGTTCATTAGTGCTGGAACTCCCTTTCAATTTGTATTTTGCTTGTATGTCACCTTTAAGAAGCATTCCAGTTAAGCGTTGACTTTCTCTTCTTTAGGCTCTTTTAACGCTTGCAGCTGGTTAAATTGCTTTTTGCCTTCTTTTTGAAAAATTCTTCTCAAACGAGCAAGACCCACGTCATGCTGATACAAAAATTCATGAGCCTGAGCCTGTGGTGCCATATTTTCTAAAATAATTCTGTCTTGTTCTAAGACGTCCCAGTGCAGTTTTTCAAGATAAGTGCGGTACATAAAGCGCCACGTATCACGTTGCCAGCCTTGCACTTCACGGCAGCGCCAAAAGAAGACACGGGTATGATGCTCATCAATCGGTGTGGCAAAACCGACAATCCAAAACACACCGCCAGGACCAAAATCTTTCTTATAAGGAATAGACAGTCTTAACCAAGGACTACCCGTATCGCCATATTCTACCCAATCAAAGTTCACACCTTTTTGACCTGTTTTTTCGAATACAAAGCCATCTTTGGTTTTTCTAAACTCCATATCAGATTGTTTATCGCCCTCTGACATAGAATGAGACGTCGCATGCAAAAAAGCGCCGTGCATTGGATCCATGACATTATCAACGGCATACTGATAATTGACTTTCCAATCAGCCATGCACAAAAAACTGCTCCACTCGTCACTTGCTAGCTGCTCTGGCAACTCAAGTGGCGTTGGCGTCTGACCATCTTCTAAACCAAACCAAACAAAGACGGCACCATTTGACTCTTGGACTGGATAGCTCCGTACGCAAGTCTGACCTTTCATTGGGCAGTCATTAACCGCCGGGACATCAACAACTGTACCCTTTTTGTCGACTTCTACCCCGTGATACCAGCAAGCAACCTTGTTACCTAAGTTCCAACCTAAAGACAGTCTGGCACCGCGATGCGGACATCTGTCTTCGAGGGCATGGACTTCGCCTGCTTCGTCTCTCCATAACACAAGATTCTCACCCAAGCGCGTGATACCGACTGGATTCGCTTCTATTTCCCAAGAAGACAACACTGGGTGCCAGCGATTTCTAAGTCCTAATGACAAATACTCTTCTAATGACTGAAACTGTCTCATCGCCTTATACTCCCTATTTGATGATTTTTTAGTATCCCAACCGTGCCATTTCTCGTTCAAATGACTCAGTGGTAAAAGCGCTGCCATCTCCATGAAGCATGCCTTGCTCATTCAGAGCGCTGACGACTTCTTCCACGGTCTCAGCGCCAGACGAAAACGCAGCAATTAAATTTTTTGCTAAAGACAATTCATAGTCTGTCGGCTCGTGATCACGGGTTTGCCAAACCATCAATGTTGGCTGGCCTGGCATTTGAATATTGTTGATTCCCGCATCCTTGCTAGGACTGTGTTGCTTCCAACGGATCAAGCTTTCGTTGTATTGCTGCATCCTCTTTCTCCTTTTTGGTGCATTGCTTTAGTCTTTTAAGCTTTGTCTTGAATGTAAATTTTGTCCGCTTCGATTTTTAAAGCGTACGTACATAGGTTTCGATCAGCAGGACCACTCAATAATTTGCCACTTTTAATATCAAAAATAGCCTCATGTAAAGGACACTCTACTGTCTCATCTTCGATAAAACCGTCCGTCAACAAGGCATACGCGTGTGGACACACATTTTCTAGCGCAAAGTAAGCTTCTTCAATCTGAAAAACCCCAATTTTCTTGCCGTTGACTTCTACAGATTTAGGCTCATCTTCATTGAGATCTGATAAATCGCATATGGGTAACCAGTCCATGTAAACCGTCCTTAGTTTTGTATATGAAACACTGTTTAATGTGTAAAACTTAATATAGCGTAGACTTTCTGCACTTGTCAACTACAGATTAAAGGGCTTATAAGCAACTAAGATTCAAAGAATAATTTTTATAATCAGCAACTTATCTGCGATTATCTGTGCTTACAAAGTTTTAAGTTATAAAATATTTATAGGTATTTGATGCAAGGCTAGAATAACAGGCGTCATTTTTGTAGGATAAAAACTGTCAAAATGACGTAGGAAGAAGCAATGTAACTGAGGTGGATAAAGTCGTTTTATGACCTATAAATTAGAAAATCAGAAGTCGTGGTTTGAACGATTTAGATAAGAAAGATGACATTGATGATAGAGCTCAGTAGCCGCATGACTAAAACTAATGAACCGCATGACTTGAATGACTGATCTATAAAATTAGTTAGAAAATATTATTGATACGCGTAGAGGCAGGAAGGATAGAGATTGAGATAAAATGGATAGGTCAATAAACTGCTCACCATTGTCTATTTATTATCGAGTCTTATGGACTACGCGATAAATTACCTTGTATGATAGAATATTTCTAACCAATTTTTGAGATCGATATAATGTCCGAATCATTACCTGATGATAAATATATGGTAAACAGCCTAAAAAATGGGCTTTTGTTGATGGAGTTGTTTAATAAGAATGAGATCGTGGAGATGTCATTATCAGAAATAGCAACACAGTTAGGTATTAATAAATCCAGTGCATATAGACTATTATTTACTCTAGAGCAGATGGGTTACATCAAAAAAGACCATAATAAAAACTACATGTTAGATATCAAAGTGGTTGATTTGTCTCACTCTTATCTTACGTCTATTTCATTCAAACAAGAAGCTTATGCGGTCATGGAACAACTCAGAGATGATACGGGAACTGCCGTACACCTCTTTACTTTAGATGGCACAGAGATCGTCAATTTACAAAACATTCAACCTTTAGGTAGTTTTACTTCAAATATATTGCCTGGACTAAGATGGCCCGCTTATGCCACTGTCATTGGGCAGATGCTCTTAAGTGATTTGTCGGATGAAGAAGTTAAAAAAAGGTTTGATGATTTTTCGGACTGGAAAGTTTATTCTGATGCCACACCTAAAAACCTTGATGAATTGCTACAGGCAGTCAAGCGCGCGCGCGGCAAAAGTCATTTAACCAGTTGGCAAAAGTTCAACAATGACATGGTTGCATGTACCGCTCCTATTAAGGATTTGTCCTCCAATAAAATGGTATATGCGCTATCTATAAGCTTTCCTGCACAGGCTTTTAGCTTAGAGCATTTTGAGCAGCATATTACCCCAGCCATTGTTGATGCTGCCAATACGCTCAGCAAAATTTATAAGCCTGGTTCTAACTGGTAATGGCCTTCAAATACCAATTGATTTTAAAACATACTGTCTTCTGAACGATTATAAAAAACCCCCTGACAATCATTGAATTATCAGGGGTTTTTATTGGGTAAATATTCACTGAGTATTCTTAATGTGCTGTACTTTATATACCTCAGATACGTTCTTTTTTATAATCAAAACCTTCTGCATCGTAGATTTGATAAGTGACGTTTAGTAATGTTTTTAGCAGCTCCGATTTGTCAAAATGCCTAACACTCATCACAATTGGGGAGGTGATCAGTCCATCTTCAAAAGGGATATAAGTCACTTCTTGATTACGCAAATGCTCAAGCGTTTTTGGCACAATGGTCAAACCCTCACCTGCTGCCACCAGTCCCAATGCCACATGTAACTCACGCACTTCTGTAAAATAATTGGCTTTTAATTTGCGTGCTTCAAACAATTCCAGCACGTAATCTATAAAGCTGGGACGCGGCGCGGTTGGATACAACAATAGATTTTCGTTGGTCAGATCGATTAATCTGAGACTGGTGCGACCTTCTTTTGCTAAAGGATGACCAATAGGAACCGCAACGACCAAGCTCTCCTCTCGAAGTACCATTCGCCTGATAGAAGCGTCCTCAAATAACAATCTGCCGAACCCAACATCTATTTTTCCGTCTATCAATCCTTGTGTTTGCTGCCAAGAGTTCAGCTCATAGAGTTTAATCTCTATATTTGGATATGCCTCGCGAAAATGAGCAATAACCTTTGGCAAGAGACCGTATAGAATCGATGAGACAAAGCCGATAGACAGCGTATTATCAAAATTGCCTTTACGAATAGTCATTGCACGCAGATCATCTGACTTTTTTAAGATCTCAATAGCATGATCATAAAAAAACTCGCCTGCTTCAGTCAGCTTAAGTGGACGATTTTCTCGATCAATGAGCGTCACACCCACCTCATCCTCTAGCTGTTTAATCTGTCTACTAAGTGGCGGCTGTGAAATATACAGACGGGTTGCCGCTTTATTGAAGCTTTTTTCTTCTGCAACTGCCACAAAGTAGCGTAAATGCCTCAATTCCATCTTATTTCTTCCTTGATATAGATAACAATGTCAGTTGAGTAAGATTAGACATAATGGTCTTCATACCTAAAGAACATAACATGAGGCAAGATGAATATCAAAATACCTAAAAGGTATCAGTATTAAACTAAATAGGTCTTAGACATGCTGATATCTAACATTTATAGTTCTTATTAAGCATATGGAAGCACCATTCATCAATTAGGGACTGTCATGATTCGTTCAATTAATACCCTGCTGGTACCAATACCTACTATCCGAGCACACAAGCTTGCTTGTACCGTCATGAACGAACAAGTACTCGTACTCGTACACATCCAAACAGAAGATGGCTATGAAGGCTGGGGCGAAGCGACAACGATTGGTGGTCTAAGCTACGCTGACGAAAGTCCTCACAGCATCAAAACCAATATCGATACCTACCTTACCCCGTTATTACTGAAAGAGCAGCCTGCCAACGTAGCAAAAGCCTTGCAACTGCTAAATGTTCATATCAATGGCAACCGTTTTGCGAAATGTGCGATTGAAACCGCGTTACTCGATATTGAAGGCAAACGTCTGAACCTGCCTGTTAGTGAGCTAATCGGTGGTCGTGTCCGTGATCGTATCGAAGTTGCATGGACACTTGCCAGCGGTAATACCGCGACCGATATCAATGAAGCCAAGCAAATGGTTGCACAAAACAGGCACCGCATTTTTAAATTAAAAATTGGCAGCCGTCCTATACTTGACGACGTGGCGCATGTATTGGCAATCAAGCAAGCGTTACCCAACTGCCGCATCACGGTCGATGTCAATCAGGCTTGGACAGAACTTGAAGCAATGAAAGGTATCAGTCTACTACAAAATGGCGGCGTTGATCTTATCGAGCAACCCATATCGATGCGTAATAAATCAGCACTGAAGCGCTTAACGGAGCACTTTGATGTACCGATTATGGCAGATGAAGTGGTTCAAGACCCACAAAATGCTTTTCAATTAGCAGCCGACCACTGTGCAGATGTTTTTGCGGTAAAAATCAATCAGGCAGGTGGCCTAAAAGCAGCCTGCCTGATTGGACAAATGGCACATTTGGCAGGCGTGGAGCTGTATGGCGGTACGATGTTAGAGGGCCCTATTGGCACAGCGGCATCAGCCCATGTGTTCTCAACATATCCAAGCTTAAGGTTCGATACAGAGCTGTTCGGTCCGCTCTTATTGACTGAAGATATTTTAGCGCAGCCATTAGATTATCAAGACTTTGGCCTAAATGTCCCTACAGGTGCAGGTCTGGGCATCGAAGTTGATAACGACAAAGTCTATCATTATGCCAAGCAGGCCGCAGCCATGCTAACAACGCCATCGTTAGATTATGCAAATAACACTTATAGTGAGACCGTGTAACCGAGCACTATTGGGTATAAGAATATACCTATAGTAATAAAGGCTGATAGAAAGCCCTTATCAGTCGTATTCCCCTCATTAAATGTAAGGAAACAGTTATGTTATATCACGTCAGAATGGATGTTTTATTACCGACCGATATGGATGCAGATGCGGTCAATGAGCTTAAAGCCACCGAAAAAGCCCTATCGCAAAAACTACAAGAGCAAGGCAAATGGCGTCACATATGGCGTTTGGCTGGTGAATACGCCAACTTTAGCATCTTCGATGTTGAGAGTCATGAAGAGTTACACGACATTATGATGTCTTTGCCGCTTTATCCTTATATGAAAGTTGAGATCACCCCATTACTCCGTCATCCATCCTCTGTGCGTGATGACGATAGCTGATAATTGCTAATGCTATCAATAGGTGTCATCACAACCAGACACCTCCTCAATAGCACATCTAACTAACAGCTTCTTATTTCTTATTACTGAACAGCCGTGGTCTATATAAGACCCAGTATATTTCGTCATCCAAAATTTGATCAAACAGTTAATAAGACAAACAAAATTTGAGTAAGAATACTCGATAACCTGACCTTTTAAACAGTCCTCAACAAGGAGAGAGACATGGAACGCAGCCAAATTGAATCTTTAGCCACGCAGTTCGTCAAAGGCAAAATAGACTTCCCTGAGCAGGTCAATCCACGCGTACAAGAGATTGTACTACGTATCGTCACCGATCTTATGCAAGCCATCAATGATCTCAAAATCACGGCCGACGAATACTGGTCTGGTGTGGAGTTCATCGGTGATTTGGGCAAAGAAGCAGGATTATTATCACCCGGCCTTGGCTTTGATCATTTCATGGATCTGATGATTGAAGAAGATTTAAAAGCAGCGGGTCTGGATGGTGGGACGGTTCGTACCATCGAAGGCCCACTATATGTCGCTGGTGCGCCAGAAGAAAAAGGCTTTGCGCGTCTAGATGACGGTACAAACCTTGATATTGGTACCGTGTTATTTATGCAAGGTACGGTTTATGGTGAAGACAATCAGCCACTACCAAACGCCAAAGTAGAGGTCTGGCATGCCAATAGCTTGGGCAATTATTCGTTCTTTGATGAATCACAAACACCTTTCAACCTACGTCGCAGTATCATCACGGACGAAAACGGCAAGTATGCTTTTCGTAGCATCGTGCCACTTGGATACTCAGTACCGCCAGATGGCATGACACAAAAAGTACTCGGGGCATTAGGACGTCATGGTCATCGCCCTGCCCACATTCATTTCTTTGCTAGTGCAGAGGGTTATCGCAAGTTGACCACACAGATCAACATCGATGGCGATGAATACTTATGGGATGACTTTGCTTTTGCAAGCCGTGAAGGTTTAGTACCAGAGGTTACTATGGTCGAAGATGCAGACAAGCTAAAAGAAAAAGAAGTTGATAAGCCTTATGCCAGTATTGATTTTGATTTTTATCTTGTCAAAGACATCGAACAAACTGTTCAAGGCAGCGAAGTCGAACGCCGACGCGCCCAAGGTTAAGGTTGCTTGATAGCGTCATGCAATAGCAAGTATTTAAGACTACAGCAAGCGTTTAAGACTACTCGCTATTAAATATAAATAAACCATCACGTTTTGCGTTTGATACGTCCATAGCTGCCGTATCAAGCGTCAACTCTTACTCTTATTTCACACCGTTATTATACAAGGAAGGCCATTATGAGCGAGCGTATCAATCTAGTACCTGAAGGATCAGATATTACCATTGATGATTTTTTAGAAGAAAATAAAGAAGAAGGCGTTTATCGTTTGCATCGTAGCGCCTTCACCAATCAAGAGCTGTTCGAGCTTGAAATGAAACATATCTTCGAAAGCAATTGGGTGTATCTGGCGCATGAAAGTCAGGTGCCAAATAATAACGATTACTACACCTCCTACATTGGACGTCAGCCCGTCATCCTTGCCCGTAATAAAGAAGGTGAGCTGCATTGCATGATCAACGCGTGCTCACATCGCGGCGCACAATTATGCCGCCACAAAAAAGGCAACAAGACCACGTACACCTGCCCTTTCCACGGCTGGACTTTTAATAACTCAGGCAAACTACTCAAAGTAAAAGACCCAAGACACGCAGGGTATCCTGAAGGCTTTAACAAAGAAGGCTCACACGACCTCAAACCGGTCAAGCTTGCCAACTATAAAGGCTTTTTATTCGCCAGTCTAAATGATGACGTTGCCCCTATCGAAGAGTGGCTAAGCGGCTCTACCAAAATCCTTGACATGATCGTCAATCAATCTCCAGAAGGTCTCGAAGTCCTACGTGGCACTTCAACCTATACCTTTGATGGAAATTGGAAGCTACAAGCAGAAAATGGTGCCGATGGTTACCACGTGTCAGCCGTACATTGGAACTACGCGGCGACGACTGCGCGCCGTAAAGAGCAAGAAGCGATAAAGGCCGACAATATCAAAGCCATGAATGCAGGGAAATGGGGTCGTCAAGGCGGTGGGTTTTACTCCTTTGAAAACGGTCATATGCTGCTATGGACACATTGGGAAAACCCACAAGACCGTCCAAACTATGCGTATCGTGACGATTATGTGGCCAAATATGGCGAGGCGATGGCGGATTGGATGATTGGGCGTTCGCGTAACTTATGCCTGTATCCAAACGTCTACATCATGGATCAATTTGGCTCGCAAATCCGCGTGCTTCGTCCATTAGCCGTTGATAAAACTGAAGTCACCATCTGGTGTATCGCGCCAAAAGGCGAAAGTGATGAATCACGTACGCGCCGCATTCGTCAATACGAAGACTTCTTTAATGTCACTGGCATGGCGACGCCTGACGATTTGGAAGAATTCCGCTCATGTCAAGAAGGCTACAACGGGATTAAGCTGGAATGGAACGATATGTGCCGAGGCTCAGAGCATTGGATTGAAGGGGCTGATGAAGGCGCTGCTGCCATTGATCTTAAACCTTTGATGAGTGGGGTTAAGACCGAAGATGAGGGTCTCTATACCGTACAGCATCGCTACTGGCATGAAGAGATGAAAAAAGCCTTGGCACAAAAAAACAACGACACGGTATAGCTGGCGACCAAAGCCTGTCGATGGCTGATGGTGGCAAGACCAATCAATATATAAGGATAGGATTATGAAAAACACAAGCATTAGTATCGAAGAGATTCGGAAGTTTTTATACCGTGAGGCACGTTTACTGGATGAAAAAAACTGGGAAGAATGGCTCACGTGTTACGACGAAGACTGCCCATTTTGGATGCCGAGTTGGGATGATGATGGCGAGCTAATTAGTGACCCGCAACGAGAGATCTCACTGATTTATTACCCTGATCGTCGTGGTCTTGAAGATCGTATCTTCCGTATCGAAACGGAGCGCTCATCCGCAACCATTCCCGATACTCGTACTGCCCACAACTTGTCCAATATTGAGTTGCTGGAGAATAACGACGGTATCGTGACGGTGCGCTTTAATTGGATCAACAAGTCTTTTCGCTATCACGAGACCAATACCTACTGGGGTTACTCTCAATACAAAATAGACATGACTCAAGATCGTCCAAAGATTTTGGATAAATATGTGGTTTTAAAAGACGACTATGTGCATCAAATTATGGATGTCTATCACGTCTAATATTCGCTCATTATTTGGCTATTAATCAGCCACTGCCTAATCAATATTTAGTAAATGCTTCATTTAATACGTGTTGAAAAAAGGATATTTCTCATGGAATACAGTATTGCTCTACAGTTCGAAGACGGCGTCACAGGATTCATCAAGTGTGAAGCAGATGAGACGGTTGCCGAAGCCGCGTATCGTCAAAAATTTAACATTCCAGTGGATTGTCTAGATGGCGCATGTGGCACTTGCCGTTGTCATTGCGAATCGGGCAGCTATGACATGCACCCTGATATGTATATCGAAGATGCCCTCACAGAAGCTGAAGCCAGCGAAGGCTATGTATTGACCTGTCAGATGATTCCTGAAAGCGACTGTGTCATTAAAGTACCAAGCTCTTCTGAAGCTTGCAAAGTCGGTAAATCGACTTTCAAAGGCAAACTTCAACAGCTCAATGTCTTGTCTGAATCAACCATTCACTTTGGCATTGATATCGAAAATCCAGATGCCTTGGTATTTTTGCCAGGACAATACGTCAATATCAATATCCCCGATTCTGACGAGACACGCTCTTACTCGTTCAGCTCTGTACCGAATGCCAAGCAGGCTGAGTTTGTGGTTCGTAATATTCCTAACGGCAAGATGAGCACCTTTTTATCGGATATCGCGCAACTTGGTCAAGACATTGATTTTGAAGGGCCGTTTGGTAGCTTTTATTTGCGTCCGCTGGTTCGCCCGACTCTATTTTTGGCAGGTGGAA
Source organism: Psychrobacter sp. JB385 (assembly GCF_900163785.1). Lineage (GTDB taxonomy): Bacteria > Pseudomonadota > Gammaproteobacteria > Pseudomonadales > Moraxellaceae > Psychrobacter. Next base: position 41,943 of record NZ_FUKN01000010.1, on the reverse strand, counting down.
CGGGCATTGCACCTTTCTTATCGATGCTAAAAAGCTTAGAAGTGAGTGGCGGTCATCACCCTGTCAATATGGTTTATGGTGTCACCAATGATACGGATTTGGTAGAAATCGAAAAGCTAGAAGAGGTAAAACAAAACCATGCATGGTTTGATTATCGTACCTGTGTGGCAAGCGAAGACAGTCATCACGAGCGTAAAGGCTATGTCACAAGTCATGTGGAAGAGGATTGGTTAAATGGCGGCGATGTCGACGTGTATCTTTGCGGCCCTTTAGCCATGGTTGACGCGGTCAGTCATTGGTTAGATGCCAGTCAGCTCAAGCCCAGCAATTTTTATTATGAGAAATTTACGCCAAGTGAAAAATAACAGGGCTTAGATTATAAAAAGACAAGCAAGGTTTTTAGGAGATAGCAATGAGTAAACGCTTTGATAATAAAGTCTGTATCGTCACGGGTGCCGCCCAAGGTATTGGGCGCGGCGTTGCTTTACGTCTCGCAAACGAAGGCGCAAAAGTCGTTATGGCAGACTTCTCGCCATTGGTGGAAGCAGTCTTAGCTAAAATAATCGCGAACGGCGGTGATGCGATAACGATTCAAGCAGATCTTGAGACCTATCAAGGGGCACAAGACACGGTCAATAAAGCCATAGAGACTTATGGTCGTGTCGATGTACTCGTGAATAATGTTGGCGGTGCGATATGGATGAAACCCTTTATCAACTTCTCAGAAGAAGACATTCAAAAGGAAGTCAGTCGCTCATTATTTCCAACCTTGTGGTGTTGCCGTGCAGTATTGCCAGCCATGGTCGAGCAGCAATCAGGTACTATCGTAAACGTCTCTTCCGTCGCCACACGTGGTATCAACCGTATTCCCTATTCCACTGCAAAAGGCGGTGTCAACGCCATGACCGCCTCGCTCGCTTTTGAGTACGCCAATGATGGAATTCGTGTCAATGCAGTCGCCACAGGCGGTACTGATGCACCGCCCAGAAAAATCCCTCGAAATGCTACGCCCTTAACAGATGATGAAAAGCTATGGATGCAAGCAGTCGTTGACCAAACCATTGATCGCACCTTTATGAAACGCTACGGCACAATCGATGAGCAGGTCAATGCCATTGTGTTTTTAGCGTCAGATGAGTCCTCCTATATCACTGGCAGCACCCTTCCTGTTGGTGGTGGCGACGCAGGCTAAATTTTTTAGCAGTATTGTAGACTGACTCATCGTTACTACCCTTTGATTATCGCTCATTTGCAAGGAAGCAATATGGCCTCTGTCATCCAAACCTTAAAAAAAGACTGGTCACTCTCGGCGTCTGTGGCAGGATTTTTGGCGGTACTCATCTCATATGCTGGCCCGTTGATTATTTTCTTTCAAGCTGCGCAAGCCGCTCAGATCTCAGATACTATGATGGCTTCTTGGATTTGGGGCATATCTATAGGCGCTGCTGTCTCTGGCATTTATCTGTCTATTAGATATAAGGCACCTATTATTACTGCTTGGTCAGCGCCTGGCACGGCACTACTGGTGACCGTGTTTCCTGAGATGAGCATCAATGAGGCCGTATCGGCTTATATCCTCTCAGCCGTAGTGATATTTTTGGTAGGCGCTACTGGTTCTTTTGACAAAATTTTGCGGTGGATTCCTAATGGTATTGCGGCAGGCATGATGGCCGGTATTTTGTTTCAGTTTGGTTTAGAGCTTTTTGTTGCCACCAACACCATGCCATTTATCGTATTTAGCATGCTCGGTTGCTATTTATTCGCCAAGCGGTTTTCACCGCGCTACACCATGATTTGGGTATTGCTATGCGGGATGATATTAAGCGTGTTACTTGGCAGAATGAACCCTGTCGATATGGATTTGGCCATTACCATACCGACGATTATTTGGCCTGAATGGACGTGGAATGCGACGTTTAACCTTGCCATTCCGCTTATCTTGGTCAGCTTAACAGGACAGTTTTTACCCGGCATGGCCATTTTGAATCTTAGTGGCTACGACACGCCTGCCAAACCCATTGTCAGTGTGGCAAGCCTTGCGTCATTAGCCGTCGCTTGTGTGGGCGGCATTACCATTGTACTCGCGGCCATCACCGCAGCCTTGTGTATGGGCAAAGATGCGCATGAGCTGCGAGAAAAACGCTATATCGCAGGGGTTGCCAACGGCATCTTTTATTTATTAGGCGGCTTGTTTGCAAGCAGTATTGTCATTGTGTTTAGTCTGTTGCCAAAAGAGCTGGTCGCGGCATTGGCTGGACTGGCGCTCATTGGGGCTATCGCTACCAACATTACGATTGCCATGAAAGACGACGAACAAAGAGATGCCGCCTTAATCACTTTTTTGGCGACCGCTTCTGGCATGAGATTTTTGGGATTGAGCTCGGTGTTTTGGGGCATTGTTATCGGTATGGTGGCTCATTATGTGTTAAACAAAAAGCGTCTATTGTCATTTTCTTAATCACAAATTTCACGAGCTATTGATAGTACTATTTTCCAGTAACCCTTGTTAAAACCAAATCAGCCGTATGATTTACTAAACAATTTATTAAAGAAAGTGCCAGCCAACGTTAACCAATTCTCCCTTTTTATAGGATATCAACATGATTAACAAAGCAGATAAAGACCTCAAGGATGTGCTCAGTCAAATCAAAGACGGCGCCACCATTATGATTGGTGGTTTTGGTACAGCAGGACAACCTGCCGAACTGATTGATGCGCTCATTGATTTGGGTATCAAAGACCTAGTGATTATCAACAATAATGCTGGTAATGGCGACCATGGACTGGCCAAGCTATTAAAAACAGGGGCGGTACGCAAAATCATTTGCTCGTTTCCGCGCCAATCGGATTCTTGGGTATTTGATGAGCTATATCATGCAGGCAAAATCGAGCTTGAGCTGGTGCCACAAGGCAATCTGGCATGCCGTATTCAGGCCGCAGGTATGGGACTTGGAGCAGTATATACATCAACAGGTTTTGGCACTTTACTTGCCGAAGGTAAAGAAACGCGCCATATCGATGGTAAAGACTATGTCCTTGAGTATCCGATCAAAGCAGATTTTGCATTAATAAAAGCGGATAGTGGCGATCGTTGGGGTAACTTAGTCTATCGCAAATCTGCCCGTAACTTTGGTCCCATAATGGCGATGGCAGCTGACGTCACTATCGCTCAAGTTTCTAAAACAGTTGCGCTTGGTGAGCTGGATCCCGAACACATCATCACGCCCGGTATCTTTGTACAGCACGTGGTGCAAGTCCAGCCTGCTCATTCTAACGTTGCGGCTATCGCTTAATACGATCAATCATAAGGAGCGTCACCATGAGCCATACATTACTCACACGGGATCAAATCGCTGAGCGTGCTGCCCAAGATATTCCAGATGGCGCCTATGTCAATTTGGGCATTGGGTTACCCACCAAAATTGCCAAATACTTGCCTGCTGACAAAGATGTATTTTTGCATTCAGAAAACGGCCTACTGGCTTTTGGCCCGCCACCTGCCAGAGGTGAGGAAGACCCAGAGCTTATCAATGCCGGCAAGGAATACGTCACCATGCTTGATGGCGGTAGCTTTTTTCACCATGGCGACTCATTTGCCATGATGCGCGGTGGTCACATTGATATTTGTGTACTGGGTGCATTCCAAGTAGCAGCCAATGGTGACTTGGCCAACTGGAGTACGGGTGCGCCAGATGCCATACCTGCTGTTGGCGGCGCTATGGATTTAGCCGTTGGTGCCAAAAAAGTCTTTGTAATGACCAACCACACGACCAAAACAGGCGAGCCAAAGATAGTTAGCGAACTCACTTATCCTGTGACAGGCAAACACTGCGTGGATCGTATCTTTACCGATCTATGTGTCATTGATGTCACGATGAAAGGACTGGTCGTGACAGAGATAGTAGACGGCATGAGCTTTACTGAGTTGCAAGCTGTGACTGGCGCCACACTCATTGATGCCACGCAGGCATAACAAGACTCCATACTCAAAACCCAAATCTAAGAACAGGATATGACCATGACCGACTTTATCACTGGTTTACATGACGCTTATATTATTGATGCCATTCGCACACCGTTTGGGCGTTATGGCGGCAGCTTGGCACCAATAAGAGCAGACGATTTAGGTGCTATCCCCATCAAAGCATTAATGAAGCGTAATGCCAATGTCGACTGGAAGCAAGTAGATGATGTCATCTATGGCTGCGCCAATCAAAGCGGAGAAGACAATCGTAATGTTGGACGCATGTCATCATTGCTGGCTGGTCTGCCTTATCAAGTGCCCTCAACCACGGTCAATCGTTTGTGCGGCTCATCGATGGACGCCATCGCCATTGCAGCCCGCGCCATTAAAGCGGGAGAAGCCAACCTTGTTATCGCAGGCGGTGTTGAGAGCATGAGCCGTGCGCCATTTGTGATGGGCAAATCAGACAAAGCATTTGGTCGTACGCAAACACTTGAAGACACCACGATGGGCTGGCGCTTTATCAACCCTAGGCTTGATGATTTGTATGGTACTGAAACTATGCCACAAACTGCCGAAAACGTCGCTGAACAATTTGATATCAATCGCGCTGACCAAGATGCGTTTGCGCTACGTAGCCAACAACGTACCAATACGGCGCAAGCATCAGGGTTCTTTAAAGACGAGATTACCCCTGTCATTATTCCGAAGCGCAAAGGCGATGCAGTCATTGTCGATACAGATGAGCACCCTCGCGCTGATACCACGCTTGAAAAATTAACCAGACTTCGTGCCATCGTCAAAGAAAATGGCACCGTAACGGCAGGTAACGCCTCAGGTATTAATGATGGTGCGGCCGCCTTTTTAATCGCTTCAGAGCAAGCAGTGACACAGTTCGACTTAAAACCACGCGCTCGTATTGTGGCTGCAACAACGGTCGGTGTAGAACCGCGCATCATGGGATTTGCTCCAGCCCCTGCCATAAAAAAATTACTGGCACAAACAGGTCTGTCGCTTGACCAGATGGATGTCATCGAACTGAACGAAGCCTTTGCGGCCCAATCGTTGGCCTGCACACGTGACTTGGAATTGCCTGACGATAGCGAACGCGTCAATTCCAATGGCGGTGCGATTGCCCTTGGTCATCCGCTAGGTGCATCAGGGGCAAGATTGGTTTTGACCGCGCTCAACCAGCTCGAAAAAACCAGCAAACGCTTTGCCATCTGCTCGATGTGTATTGGCGTGGGACAAGGAATTGCCATGATTATTGAACGCATAGATCACCAGTCATCGTAGTCATAACCCGATGCGCCACTACCATCATAATCACCCCACAATGACAAATAAGGATGATCGTTATGCCTGTACTTGAAAATAAAGATGTTACCTTAAACTATGCCACTTTTGGTGATCGCCACAACCCTGCCCTGATATTTTCTAACTCTTTAGGAACCAACTATCAGATGTGGCAGCCGCAAATCGCTGCCTTACAAAACGAGTACTTTATCATCTGTTACGACACGCGCGGTCATGGTAAATCCTCTGCACCCAAAGGCCCTTACAGCCTTAATGATCTTGGACAAGATGTCATTGATTTGCTTGATTATTTGCACATTGATAAAGCCTTTTTTTGTGGTATCTCGATGGGCGGCATGACAGGTCAATGGCTGGCTATTCATCATCCCAATCGCTTTCATCATTTGATGCTGTGCAATACGGCTGCAAAAATCGGCAACGAAGCTGCTTGGAACGATCGCGCGCAATTGGTACGAGAGCAAGGTTTAGATCCTATCGCGGCCACAGCAGCATCGCGTTGGTTTACAGAAGGATTTATCAGCAGTCATCCTGATGTAGTCGAGACCTTGTCTGAGGCGCTTGCCGCTGGTAGTAGCGAAGGTTATGCCAGTTGCTGTGAGGCATTATCGAACGCTGATACGCGCTCGCAATTACAAGATATTGATGCTGCTATTACCGTGGTGGCAGGGTCAGCCGATCCCGTGACGACCGTTGAGGACGCTCAATATATGGTCGAACGCATTCCCAATGCCACGCTTACTACCATTGAGGCGTCACATATCTCGAATATTGAACAACCTGACGTATTCAATCAGTTTATACGGCAATACTTGGTGCGTTGATCACATCACTGCTACGGCGTATCCAAGCGAAGCTATAAAAGTACTACCCACAAGGACGTTACCCCAAACAAGGAAGAAACATGAAAAAATCATTGCAAGCATTGGTTATTAGCATTGCTGCCTGTAGTGCCTTTAGCGCTCACGCTGATATCAATATCGATAAAGAAGTTAAAAGTGTTGAAAAAAAGGTGATTGAATGGCGACGCGACATTCATCAGCATCCTGAACTAAGTAACCGAGAAACCCGTACCGCTGCTCTCGTGGCTAAGCATTTAAAATCTCTCGGTATGCAGGTTGAAACTGATATCGCCCATACTGGTGTTGTGGGCTACTTAAAAGGGGCAAAACCCGGCCCGACCGTGATGATACGAGCAGACATGGATGCCCTGCCCGTCACCGAAAAAGCCGATGTTCCATTTAAATCAACGATTGTTACCAAATACATGGGAGAAGACGTGGGTGTGATGCATGCCTGCGGACACGACACCCATGTGGCTATGCTTATGGGGACAGCTGAAGTATTAGCTGCGGTACAAAAAGAGCTGAACGGTAATATCATGTTTGTGTTTCAACCAGCAGAAGAAGGCGCACCTAAAGGAGAGGAAGGCGGTGCCAACTTGATGCTAAAAGAAGGCATATTTAAGAAGTATCAACCAGACGTTGCGTTTGGATTGCATATTATGTCGAATCTAAATACTGGACAGATTGGTTATCGAAGCGGCCCTATCATGGCCAGTGGCGACACGTTTGATATTACCGTAAAAGGCAAACAGACTCATGGGTCAGCACCGTGGAATGGCGTTGACCCTATCGCGGCCGCCTCACAGATCGTGACGGGGGTCAATCATATTGTCAGCCGTCAAATTGACATCACTAAAGAGCCTGCCATTATCTCATTTGGAAAAATAAGTGGCGGTGTCCGCGACAATATTATTCCAGATAGTGTCAACATGATTGGTACGATTCGTAACTTCGATATGGACAATCGCGCCAAGATTTTTGACAATATAAAAACAACGGCCTCTCATATAGCCATGGCATCAGGCGCAGAGGCAGACGTCAAAATCACCAAAGGCTATCCTGTCACCATCAATGATCCCGCGCTTACCGCACAGATGCTGCCCACACTCAAAAATGTAGCGGGTGCTGACAATGTCTTTGATGTGCCAAAACTAACAGCCTCTGAAGACTTTGCGTTTTATTCTCAAGAAGTACCGAGCCTGTTTATTTTCTTAGGCGGTACACCTGTAGGACAAGATGCCAGTAAAGCCCCTTACAACCACTCTCCCTATTTTTACGCCGACGAATCCTCTTTTAAAATCGGTACTAAAGCGCTGAGTCAGCTGGCCATAGATTATTTAGCCATGAATCAGTGACGCATAAAACCTGTACATCAAGCCTAGTCATTTTAATGACGCTAAACCATTACCACGAGCTTTGCCATACTAACAAGGAAAACATATGAGTATCAGTCAGGCCATCGAAAAAGTCGAAGCGCGTTATGCCCACCAACCTGAATTCGTTCAAGCGGTCAAAGAAGTTGCCATGATGATTGCACCACTATACGACGCCCATCCTGAATACAGTGCATTGAAAGTATTCGAGCGTCTCGTTGAGCCTGACCGCATTATGGCGTTCCGTATTAACTGGGAAAATGATCAAGGTGACGTGCAGGTCAATCGCGGCTGGCGCGTTCAGTTTAGCAATGCGCTGGGGCCTTATAAAGGCGGTGTGCGGTTTCACCCTACCGTCAATCAGTCTGTTTTGAAGTTTTTGGGTTTTGAGCAAATATTCAAAAACGCACTGACTGGATTGCCAATGGGTGGCGGTAAAGGTGGCTCAGATTTTGATCCCAAAGGCAAAACGGACAGCGAAATACGCCGGTTCTGTTATGCCTTTATGCGCGAGCTACATCACTACGTGAATAAAGACATTGATGTGCCTGCAGGCGACATTGGTGTGGGTGGGAGTGAAGTGAGTTACATGTTTGCCATGTATAAAAACCTCACGCATGAGTATGGCGGCGTATTGACTGGGAAAGGCGTTGGTTTTGGCGGAAGTTTGATGCGAACGGAAGCAACAGGATATGGCGCCGTGTATTTCTTAGAAAATATGCTGACGGCGCAACACGAATCTATCAATGGCAAAAGAATACTCATTTCAGGTGCAGGTAATGTCTCACTACATGCTGCTGAAAAAGCCCATATGCTGGGTGGTATCGTCGTCACAGTATCAGACTCAAAAGGTACTTTGTACGATGCAGCGGGTCTCAACCAAGAAAAAATCGACTGGCTTAAAGCGCAAAAAGCAAAAAGCAAACCTTTGGCCGACTATGTGGCTGTGTACGGCGGTGAATGGTGTGCCAAGCAAAAACCTTGGCAATTTAAAGGTGATATTGCAATTCCATCAGCAACCCAAAACGAAGTCACGGTAGACGACACCAAGCTCATGGTTGACAATGGCGTTACCTATGTCGTTGAAGGTGCCAATATGCCGCTGACTGCCGAGGCAATTGATTACGTGCGCTTGCACCGTGTGCATTATGCTCCTGGCAAAGCTGCCAACGCAGGCGGCGTGGCTGTCTCTGCGCTTGAGATGTCAAAAAACTCAGTACGTCAATACAAAACGTTTGAGCAAATAGATTTAAGTCTCAAAAATATCATGAAAAACATCCATGATAGCGCAGCCGATGCCTCAGAGCAGTACGGTCAAACTAAGCATGGCTATATCGATTATATGGCAGGTGCCAATATCGTTGGTTTTAAGAGAGTTGCCGATGCGTTGGTTGCTTATGGTATTTTGAACTGATCCAGTTTGTGAATACTTAACACGCTTAAATAAAAAACCGCTCATCTATTTAAAAGATAGATGAGCGGTTTTTTATTGGTATTTTTACATTGGTATTGTTAGGGCGTTGAGTTTTTTAAAAGAAGGATGACCATTAATACCGATACTGCACCAATCAGCCAATCAATATCCATACCCTCTAGGTATAAATTTATACTTAGAGGGTTTTTGACTTGATCCTGATAAAACCCTAACTTAATAAGTACTTATAGGGACATTACCCACGGAGAAAGTCGAATGGAATCACCAACTTTAAACATCAATAAGGTCATTGATGATGCCAAATTTACACCCTTTCATTGGAAGGTGCTGTTTTGGTGTTTGCTCATTATCATTTTTGATGGCTACGATCTTGTTATTTATGGCGTAGCGCTACCACTACTTATGGAAGAGTGGTCGTTGACTGCTGTACAGGCAGGGCTGCTCGCGAGCGCGGCACTTTTTGGTATGATGTTTGGCGCAATGATTTTTGGGACGTTGTCTGACAAAATCGGTCGCAAGAAAACGATTATGATCTGCGTTGCGCTTTTTAGTAGCTTTACCTTTTTTGGCGCTTTTGCTAATGGTCCAATGCAATTTGCCACTTTGCGTTTTTTTGCTGGTTTAGGAATTGGCGGTGTCATGCCTATCTGCGTTGCCTTGACGTCTGAATATGCACCAAAACGCATTCGCAGTACGTTGGTCGCTATTATGTTCAGCGGTTATGCCATTGGTGGTATGGCGTCTGCCCTACTTGGATCATTTTTGGTGGTGGATTTTGGCTGGGAAATCATGTTTTATATCGCAGGCATACCAACTTTATTACTTCCCATCATTTGGAAAATGCTGCCAGAGTCTTTGATGTATTTGGTCAAAGAGAAACGGGATAACGAAGCAAAGATTATTGTACAAAAACTGGCTCCACAAGAAACTATCACTCCAGCTACCACCTTGCTATTGGACGAGCCAACCAAAGGGGATGATGCCCCTATCAAAGCGCTATTCCTAAAAAACCGTGGCTTTACGACGATGATGTTTTGGGTGGCGTTTTTCATGTGTCTACTGATGGTTTACGCCTTAGCCAGCTGGTTACCCAAACTGATGATTCAAGCAGGCTATTCGCTAGGAGCAAGTATGATTTTCTTATTTGCGCTCAACATTGGCGGTATGATTGGCGCGATTGGTGGCGGTGTGCTTGCTGATAAATTTCATCTTAAACCCGTCTTGACCATTATGTTTGCGCTCGGGGCAATCTCATTGATACTGCTTGGTTATAACAGCCCGCAGGTGGTTCTATATACGCTCATCGCGATTGCTGGCGCGACCACGATTGGTTCTCAAATACTGCTTTATACCTTTGTGGCACAGTACTACCCGACCGCCGTTCGTACAACAGCTATGGGCTGGGCGTCAGGTATCGGTCGTATTGGCGCGATCGTCGGACCCATCTTGACGGGTGCATTACTGACGCTTGAGCTGAGCCATCAGACCAATTTCTTGTTCATTGCCATCCCAGGTATGATTGCAGCCGTCGCCATCTTTTTAGTCAATCTCAGTGCAGCTGTCGATGGTAAAAAAAGCAAAACCCAGTCAAGTACTTTAAACACCCCAATATCGACATAGAACTGATTAACACCTTATATTTAGTACCATAACCCCTTTCAATATTGATCAGCTTTTGGCGTATTCATGATATGGATGCGCTATTTTTTTGTGTGCCGTGCCTTACCTTTTATACCCTTGTATAAACCTCTTATCCTATTAGATATTTGCAACGATATTGTCTTAAGGTTCAGTTAAGGTTGGTACCTTATGATTCTTCCATGATGTTAATCGTTCTAAACACTTTTAACAATTTGGAGATCGCTCATGTCATTATTTATCGATAGCACTCATACCTTACAAAATGTCTTTAACACGACGTTCTATATTGAGGCAGTTAAGCCAATGCCAGTATTGAATGTGCAAGGAATCCCCTCGTCTTTATATGTTCGCGCCAGCACACAAACGCCAGTAGAGGCATCGCCCGCTTCATATGCTCAAAACCAAGATGCTCAAGCTTTTATCAAGCAAATCTACGAATACATCCATCACGCCAGATTAAGTTATTTTATGCCTATTTTGTTTTCAGGTTTTGCTGATATGCCCTCTTATGGCGATTGGTTATCCTCTGATGACAGCGCCTTACCTGCATTTAAAGGGACAAGTGTTGCGATTGGTCTAAGGCCTATTTCTGAAGATAAGATATTTTTAGAGCAGTATTTGGAATCTCATATACAAAATGAAGTCAGTCAGATAGCAGGCGAGCCAGTCAGTCGGGAGCGCATTTTTGAGATTGGTAATTTGGCATCCGGTCATGCTGGCAGCGCTCGGCTTATGATTGCATTTTTGGTGTTTTATTTATCTACTCCCACTCTGCATCCAGTAACCCATGAGAGCCAAACCAAAGCCGATTGGGTGGTCTGTACAGGTACAGAGGCTGTGCGGCATATATTGGCACATATGGGTATTCGTAGCCATATCATTGCCAAAGCCACTGCCGAGGCTCTAAAAGATCCTGAACAAATATCAGCATGGGGACATTACTATCAACAAAATCCCTTGGTCGTTGCCATCAATGTGGCGGACGCCAAAAGCGTATGCGCGCCCCATTATCGCTATACCGAAATGTTGGAGATGGCCGCTACCGCAGATCTTCCTCTTCACAAAATAACCACTTAACGGATAGTACTGTATAACCACAAAGTAATGAGGACGAAATGACACCAATTTATACCGCAATATGTGAGCACGCTCGCAAGGTACCCAAGCAAGTAGCAATCAAAACGGTAGTGGGCGAGCATACCGTTAGCCTCACTTATGATGCGCTTCAGCGCACCCTCGCCTTGCTTCATCAGACATTGCATACATGGCAAGGCAAGCGTGTGGCCTTGTATGCGCATAATGAGATAGATTGGGTCATACTTGATTTGGCACTAAGTACCGCAGGTGCTGTCGTAATACCCATACCCTTATTTTTTAGTGACTCGCAAGTGGCTCACTTACTCCAAGATGCACAGATCGAGCTGGTATACGTTGGCGCAGGTTTGACACTGCCCGCCATACATGACGTAGATCATGTGAATCACAATGTGAATAATTGGGTTATTGCTAAAACAGCAGAAGTAGCCGCATTAAAGCTTGAACACGCCGCTTATATCACAGGTGAGTTTTATCAACTTAACAACGATGCGGCTGATACGCTGACCTCTCAAGCGTCAGCTATTGCTAGCGAATTTTGCAAAGTTACTTATACCTCTGGCAGCACAGGTATGCCAAAAGGAGTTTGCTTAGGACAAGACACTTTGATGCGTATTGTCGAATCTCTAGCAGAAGCACTCGCTGACACCTTGACAGACGACGCTGCTAACCCTTTAGATATCACAAGTCATTTCGGTCACTTGAGCGTATTGCCGTTTGCCACTTTGTTAGAAAATGTGGCTGGCGTCTACGTGAGTCTATACATGGGTCGCACCTTAGTCATTGGTAAGATTGATCAATTTGGCTTGCTATCCAATCAAGCATTTGACGCCAAACGACTGATCACAACCGTGCAAACGCATCGCATTGCTAGCGTTATCTTGTTACCGCAAATGCTCAAAGCTATTTGCGAGTATATGGCAGCCAATAAAAACCCTGACGCTCGTACGAGCGCTGCTTTACCATCTCTACGGTTTATGGCAGTCGGTGGTGGCAAAGTCTCGCCCACCCTATTACAAGATGCTAAAGCACTGAGCTTGCCTGTCTATGAAGGATATGGCTTGTCTGAATGTGGCTCTGTGGTCAGTTTAAATACACCCAAAGCAAAGCGTGAAGGCAGTGTGGGCAAACCCATGCCCCATGCCTCGGTTAGCATCGCAGCCAGTGGCGAAGTTATGGTAAAAGGCAATGCCATGCAAGGCTACCTAAACCATGACACGAGCAGCGAAGATATGAATAACAAAGACAATGGCATTATCGCCACAGGTGACATCGGTTATATAGATAACGATGGGTATTTATATATCACGGGTCGACGAAAAAACGTACTGATCAGTAGTTTTGGGCGCAACATCTCGCCTGAATGGGTAGAAGCACAGCTTTTAACGCAGCCAATCATTTATCAAGCGGCGGTGCTGGGAGATGGGGAACCAAGCCTATCTGCTGTAATAGTCGCCAACCCTAACGAAGTAGCGACCAATTGTAGCGACCTACAATCGGCGATCGAACACGCTATAGAAACCGTTAATCAGGCCTTACCCGACTATGCCCGTATCAAACACTGGCATCTAGAAAAACAGTCATTCAGCACTGACAATGGATTATTGACGGATAACGGCAAACTGCGACGACCACAAATTTTCACCACTTATAAGTCGGTATTAGGCTTGTGATTCATGGTATTTATCATTTACTTTTGAAGGATTCTATTATGAAAACCACTCTTATGGCACATAACGCGATGTCTCATGATCCACTGTCAAGCAACCATCTCAACGATAATGATGCTAAAACAGTCATTTTTCCATCATCAATGACGCCACCCTTGTCTGACACCTCAGATATTTTAACAGCCTTAAGAACACAGGGCTGGATACTACTGCGAGGTCAGCACTACGATGTAGAGACGTTTAGCCAATTGATGAGACAGCTATGTCAAACCCTGACCTACGATCCTGCCCGTCAAAACATCACTTCTGAAGCGCAAAAGGTAGATGCTGGCACACATGCGATTGGACTGCACATCGAGAATGGCAACACGCCCATGCCACCCGATATCATTGCGTTTTTTAGCGAATTAAGTGCCAAAAAAGGCTCACAAACGACCATTTGTGACGGATATGCTGTATATCAAGCACTATCGCCCGAATTAAAAGCACTATTTAGTCAACCGATGCGTATCAGTCGCTATTTGCCTCAAGCCATTTGGCAAAATTATGTAGCGACTGCGACCGGTAGAGCAAACGCCGATCAAATAAGTTTGGATGATTTAGATACATTTATCACTGCGACGACGAGTAAGACATTAATGCATTACGTAGAGCCTCAAGCTGATGATGGCGTGCGTTACGTATTACAAATACCTGCTATCCGCGCAGACAATTTAAGTGGACAGCCCGCCTTTGCCAATACGTTGCTCGGGCCATCATTTAACTATGAAAAACCTGAGTTTACCTTAGCAGATGGTCAAAGTGTTGATGAGGCAATGGTCGCTGAGCTCACGCAAATCTGTGAAAAACATACTCAAGAAGTGCATTGGCAAAATGGTGATGTGGTGATATTAGACAACAAACGCATCATGCATGGTCGTCGTCAAATCGAGGTGCCTTTAGCTGAGCGTAAGCTTTATATTGCGATGGGACTTGGTATCAAAGATTCAGACGATTGAAAGCCGCACGTATCACTACAATTTGTGTTTCAAAAATCCATGTTTCAAAAATCAGTATTCACTAAGGATGCGATATCATGACATCATCTAACCAGCAATCAACATCTCAATCAAACCCAGCTCAGTCTACCCTGTCATACACTTTACTCATCGGCGCTACAGGTGGTATCGGGCAAGCGATTGCAACACAATTATGTGCGCACAATCAACCTGTAATTTTGGTTGGGCGTAACGCCCAAACGTTGACGTATTTGGCTAAAACATTGGCAAAAGCGTATCCTGATATACCACTACTGTCGCTCAGTTGTGATTTGAGCTCACGGGCATCACAAATCCAATTGACAGCAGCGCTGCGAGAGACAGTACAAGACTGTGGCAATGTCATTGATACGGTCATCCTCAATGCAGGTATCAATGATTTTGCCTTACTCACTGACCAAAGTGATGAGATTATCGAACAGATGATGTTGGTCAATGTGGCTTATCCTTTACAGCTGATAAAAAGACTGCTCCCTATGTTGATGATTCAACAAAGCCCTAGCCAAATAATAAGTATTGGCTCAACGTTTGGGAGCATTGGCTATCCTGGTTTTAGCGCTTATAGCGCCAGTAAGTTTGCCTTACGCGGGGCCAGTGAAGCCTTAGGTCGTGAGTATGCCGATACCTCAGTGAAGTTTCGCTATTTTGCGCCCAGAGCCACAAAAACCACCATGAATAAAAATACAGTCGTTGCAATGAATCAAGCATTGAAGGTCAAGATGGACTCGCCTGAAACAGTGGCAAAGGCATTGGTGAGTTTTATATCAACCACAAAGTCTCATCAGCATTTGGGATTCCCCGAACGTTTTTTTGCATGGCTCAATCGGTTATTTCCCAATGTCGTTGGTAATGCCATTGTCAAAGACTTACCCACCATCAAAAAATATGCTGGAAAATCATGATAATCAGCTAGATGGTTGTGGAGTGAATGCGCATTTAAATTGACACGCCAAATAAGCGACCAATCAACGAGGTTGCCACCATAGCGAGCACGCCCCAAACCACTACTCTGGTAGTCGCAGGGATAACAGGTGCACCGCCCAGCCGAGCAGAGATGATTCCGAGTAGTATTAAGCCCACGATAGTCAACATCGCTAATGACCACACCAAAGTGCTTGCTGGTAAGAGTACTATACCGATAATCGGAATTATCGCTCCAGCCACGAATGACAAGCCCGAAGCGACTGATGCAGGAATGGGTTTTGCCTGACTAAGATCGGTGAGCCCAATCTCATCACGCGCATGAGCCTCTAGCGCACTGTGCTCAGTCAAACTCACGGCAACCTGCTCTGCTAACTCATGACTCAGGCCGCGTGCCTCATAAATTTTTGTGAGCTCTAGTAACTCGCGCTCAGCGTTATGCGTCAGCTCGTATCTTTCTTTATCGAGGTCTGCTTTTTCGGTATCTGCCTGCGATGAGACAGAAATATACTCGCCCGCAGCCATCGACAAAGCGCCTGCCGTCAATGCGGCCATCCCTGTCAGCATTAATGTCTGGCTGCTCGGCCCCGCCGCTGCTACCCCAACCAGCAAACTGGCAGTCGAAATTAGACCGTCATTTGCGCCCAGCACTGCTGCCCTCAGCCAATGATTGCGATTGCTCAAATGCGTTTCGTCATGAATAGAATGATGCATAAAACCCCCAAAAGTGCAGACAGAACAGCATGACTCTGATGACATTTTTGATGCCACCGCGGCTCATACCATTTGAGACATAAGAATATATCAAGCTTACGCTATAGCTCATACTCAATGAGACAGATACGCGATATGCTGATGCGTGGTTGGTATAAACCTTGACGGCTTGCGGTACCATTATCGACGAAGGCGACAAACGACAAAGCCTTTGTTTTACTCACATAGCATTGCGCTCGCGATGATTCTTTTTTATAGTGACCTGACGATAGCTTATTGCGACAACATCCTTGATAGTGGTTTTTTACTTCTTATTGTGACGACAAAGCCTGTTTTTGGTGCTACGCGATTGGCAAAGTCTAGCGTAAGGTTGTGAAGCTCGGCGACTCGATTGGCAATGGATAGGCCAAGACCACTGCCTAACTGCACTTGACCGGCGGGGCGATAAAAGCGTTCACTGAGTCGCTCTAGCTGTTCTGGATCAACGCCCACACCGTTATCGATCACTTTGATCGTGTTTACATCTAAATGCAGCTCAATCAAACAGCCTTCTGGACAGTAGCGAATGGCATTGTCCAATAGGTTTCGGATTAACAATTTAAACAATACTGGATTGATACGGATGGGCAAAATGTCCTCAGGATTGTCACACTGCACTATACGTTTCAATTGGATGTGTTTTTCACGCGCCAGACGGTTCACATCACTGAGTACCGTATTGGTGAGCATAAGCCAATCTGGGCATTCTAATTGCTCAGGTGGCAATTGCTGTTGTGGTTCCAATTTGGCCAAAATCAGCAGCTGATCGACCAAATGCGTGGCACGCTCAATACCATCACTGATTCTTTGTGTGTGATAAAACAACTGATTGTCATCTTCTATACCAGACAATTGCAATAGCTGCTGTTGCAATAGATCTGCCTGTAGCTTTAGCGCAGCCAGCGGACTGCGCAGCTCATGAGAGGCATCCGCCGTGAAGCGCTGTTCACGTTCTAGAGTATCTGCCACTTTAATAAACAATACATTTAGAGCAGTGACTAAGGGTTGAATCTCTTGCGGGACATTTGCTGTGATAGGACTATCATCTTGCGGTTGTCGCTGTTCAACCTCAGCACTGATTTGACTGAGCGGCATCAGCCCGCGCCGTATCAACCAAACCGCCAAAACCATAAAGGCAAATAAGCCAATTAACATAGGCAGCACTTGCACAGACATGGCTTTAACAATCATTTCTTGACGAGAGTCAAGGCTTTGACCAACCACCAATACCCGTCCTCCACGCTTACCATCTTTGCTATTATTATCATTACTATAATCTTCGTGCGCATAGAACAATCGCCAGCGCTTGCTAAACGGATTCAGGCGCTGATAGGCTGAGTTATCATCTTCTACAAAACCACGCTGGTCTGGCAAAAAAGAAAAAGACTGACCATTCTCGTCAGCTGCCAACAGATGCCCCTGCTTATCCCAAATAGCAAAGCCCATATAATCATCTTCAGCATCACCAAGATCCCCTGATAGCTCCTTACTTTTTAAATTATATATCTTGGCAACAGGGATTTCGCTATCCACCTTTTCGTTACTACTTTTACGCTCACCTTGGCGGCTTTCTTGATCATTGCTTTCTTGCGCGCTGCTTTGTTGATCACTGTCATTCGCAGATATGCCAATCAGATAGCGCACAACTTGCGTGATTTGTGTGTCATTCATCTCATTGATTTCGTGCCACAATCGCCAAGCGATGAAGCTCGATGTGATGAGCCACAGTAAAGGCAGACCAATGAGTAAAGAGATTAATAATCGCTGCTGGATACTTTTCATAAGCTCACATACGGCTCATCTATTAAAGGTCAAACTAAAGATAGATCATTCATTAGCCAAGCGCTGGATTGAGATAATAGCCAATACCGCGCTTGGTTAAAATAAAATCATTGCCCAGTTTTTTGCGTAAATGGTGGATATGCACTTCAATCGCGTTACTATCGATGTCTTGTTGCCAGCCATAAAGCTTGTCCTCCAAACTGGCTCGGCTATGAACTTGTTTGGGATGCGTCAGCATTTGCTCAAGTACAGCCACTTCTTTGATGGTTAATTCGATGACTTGACCTTGATAAGAGACCTGATGGTTGTGCGGCCAATAAGCGACTTCGCCATAGCGAATCTCAGGTTGACTGCGTCCCTGACTGCGCCGTATCAAAGCTTGCAAGCGCGCCACCACCTCATCTAAGGCAAATGGCTTAACCAAATAATCATCAGCGCCTGCATTCAATCCGGCCACGCGATTGGCAATGGCATCACGAGCAGTGATGATCAATACAGGCGTATCTATCCGTTTGTGTCGCCAATTTTGTAGTACTGTCATCCCATCCCCTTTTGGCAACGTCAAATCCAGCAACACGGCATCAAACATGTTTTCTTGCAATGCTATCTCACCTTGTTTGGCATCACAGAACCAATCGACCATCATGCCGTGACTTTTTAGGCCAAGCACGATACCTTCTGCAATATTGTTGTCGTCTTCTATTAATAAGATGCGTGCCATGAGCACTCCTCTGTTTTATATATTATCGTGGACGACGTATTGTCACCGTCTTATTACCCGTTATCATCGATTTAACGAGATTTTGTCGTTCCCAATAACTCATGACAATCGCAGCAATAATGTGCAAGGGGACAAGTAAGTATAAACTATTGGCCAGTGTTTCGTGGATTTCTTCCAGCAGGTTTTTATCACCAAACATGTTTGCTTCCATCAGATAACCACTGATACCTAATCCTATAATCACAGCCCATAGTGCAATCATCATGATGGCCGCCAATGGATTGTGTCCCAGATGCTGCTCATCTATACGGCGAGCGCCCAAATCAGATAGGTGACGCTTGATACGAGATCGCGTGGGCAAAAAATCACTAAAACGGGCGTAGCGTGTGCCAACCAATCCCCACAGTAGACGTACGACCACCAGCCCTACCACAGTGTAACCAACATATTGATGCCATTGACTACCTGCTTCAGTAAACAACAGGTTGGCCGTAATACCAGCTGCCACTGTCCAATGCGTCACTCTGACTAAGATATCCCAAACGCGTACCTGCCTCGTTTTAGGGGTATTTGAGAACAAAGGATCGGACTCATGAGTCGGGTTTATTATGCTGTTTTTAGTCATAGCCATGATTCCTTAAATAATTCGTTGATTTGCGAGCAATAGAATCGTTAGATATCGAATCTAAGTGAGATATCGCTATTACAAC
The DNA here is from genome assembly GCF_900163785.1 of Psychrobacter sp. JB385. Taxonomy (GTDB): domain Bacteria; phylum Pseudomonadota; class Gammaproteobacteria; order Pseudomonadales; family Moraxellaceae; genus Psychrobacter. The sequence continues at coordinate 22,682 of NZ_FUKN01000010.1, read as the reverse complement.
AAACGAATCTTAAGACAAGCTTACGCTATGATTCATCCACAACAGTTAATTCTTTTACGGATAAATATTGGCTTTTTTTGCACGTGCAATCAGACTGTTATCCAAACGACTACCGATAAGCTTAGTCCCCTGCATCAGCATGAAGATCAACAATAAAATAACGTTGGTAACTGTTTATATCCTTGACAGATAGGTTAAAACTTAATCCTGTAATAATATTGTAATGAAAACAATTATCATTATAATAAGCAATTCAACCATCTGCTGGAACTGCTTGCATGCAACTGTCTCGTTTATATTCTGCTTTATTTCGCTCACCATCTTCTCTACGATCACTTGGTTCAACCTGCCTGTCTACCTCAGTATTACTGATTGGTGCAAGCCAAGTTGCGTGGGCACAAACTGAGCCAAACACGGATACTCAATCTGACCCTAGTGTGGTGCTTGATACAATTGTAGTGACCAGCAGTGCTGATGCGTCAGCTGATGGATTGCCGACTGCCTATGAAGGTGGGCAAGTGGCGACTGGTAGCCGAGTCGGTATTTTGGGTAATCAAGACATTATGGACACGCCATTCTCCACCGCCTCTTATACCAATGAATACATCACCAATCAGCAAGCACAAAGTGTGGGTGATCTACTCAAAAAAGACCCGACTGTCCGCGTCGCAAGAGGCTTTGGTAACTTTCAAGAAGCCTACTTCATGCGCGGTTTTGTGACGACATCAGATGACACCATGTACAACGGTCTATACGGTATATTGCCAAGACAGTACATCGCAACTGAATTGTTTGAGCGCGTCGAAGTCCAACGCGGCGCTTCTACCATGCTAAATGGTGCAGCTCCAAGTGGCGGTAACTCAGGTGGTACGATTAACCTACTACCAAAACGTGCTGGTAATGAGCCACTACGTGAGGTAACGCTCGGTTATGGTCCGGGCGATCAAGGCAAAGTAGCCGTAGATGTGAGTGACCGCTTTGGTACAGATGATGCACTTGGCGTGCGTTTCAATGCTGCTTACCAAGATGGTGACAGCGCCATCGACGACGAATCTGCAACACTCGGTCTAGCCGCTTTGGGCTTAGACTATAGAGGCGATCAGTATCGATTGTCTGCTGACCTAGGTTGGCAAGACAACAAGATGAATGAGACTCGCACCAACGTCACGCTTGAAGGAGTTTCTAGAGTACCAAAAGCGCCAAAAGCAACCAAAAACTGGGCACAGCCTTGGACATATTCAAACGAAGAAGACGTATTCGGTACCATTAGAGGCGAATATGACTTCAATGATGCCATCACGGCTTATGGTGCTTATGGCGTCAGAAGTGGCGAGGAAGAAAACTCACTAGCCAATTTAACGGTCAATGACGTCGATGGTACAGGCACAACTTACCGCTTTGACAATGCTCGAAAAGACTTGGTACAAAGTGCGGAGCTTGGTCTACGTGGTAAATTACAAACGGGTAAAATAGATCATGATTGGGTAATCGCAACAGAGATTTATGATCAAGAAGAAAAAGGCGCTTACGGTTTTGATTTTAGTAACTTACTTGCGACCAACTTATACAGCCCTACTAAGTATCGTGATAACAGCTGGTCAGACGCCGCCTTTTTTGGTGGTGACTTAGACAACCCAAAACTAACAGGCGAAACGCAGCTACAAAGCTTCGCGCTAGCAGATACTTTTTCTCTGTTCGATGACAAATTAAAAACCACCGTGGGCGTGCGTCATCAAAACATTCAAACAACCAGCTATGATTACAACACGCAAGAAAAGACCTCGGATTACGATGAAAGCAAATGGACACCTAGTGTCGGTCTTGTTTATCAACCCAGTATGGACTGGTCTGTCTATGGCAACTATATCGAGAGCCTAGCCAAAGGAGATACTGCACCTTTGGTACAAGGTGGCACCACGGTCACCAATGGTGGTCAAGATTTGGCACCTTATGTCAGCAAACAAACAGAGGTTGGTGTAAAATACGACAATGGTATGATTGGCAGCAGTCTTGCAATATTCCGTACCGATGAGCCACGCGCTTATGTTGATGACAATGACACTTTTGTGGAAGCCGGAGAAAACCGTCATCAAGGTGCTGAATTATCCGTATTTGGTAGTCCAAGCGAAAACATGCGCCTGATCGCAGGTGTCACCTATTTGAGTGCTAAGCAAAAAGACACAGGCGATATAACATTGGATGGCAACCGCGTGATTGGTGTGCCTAAGCTCCAAAGCAACGTCAATCTAGAGTATGATTTAGCCGCCATCGAAGGACTAACATTAACGGGCGATATTATCCATACAGGCGCTCGTTATGCAGACGCGGCCAACACATTGAAGGTTGATGGCTACACCACGCTAGACCTTGGTGCGCGTTATCGTACGGTACTGGCAGGACAAGATGTCACGTTAAAAGGCATGGTGACCAACGTCACTGGTGAAGACTACTGGCAATCAGTAGGTGGCCTACCAACCTATGGCTATCTAAATGCAGGCGATCCTACTGCACTGAAAGTGTCAGCGACTTTTAATTTTTAAGCCATATGAGTAAAAATATACAGCGTCAATCATATTGATTCGATTGCAATAAAAAGGGCGTCTTGCTAAAAGACGCCCTTTTTTAGTAGTCAAACAAATCACTTATTTGATATAAATGCGATTTTTTTGAAGCTTTATTTTAGTAGCTTACGCAGAAAATCAACCCGAGATACCACCAAGAAATCCAATAATGCTATGGCAACAATGGCAATGATAGCGGTCGGAAATATGAGCGCCACTATCAATAAAGGAATGGCAAACGGCCACCACACCGATAAAGTAAGATGACGAGCGGGCGGGTTCAATCCTATCCTCTCATCGATGCCACGCGGACGGCGCTTCCACCACATGACATATCCGCTCACACAAATAGCAATGACAGATAAGCAAAATAACACATTGGCAAGCACACTCCATAATCCTAGCGTTCCCATATGTATGGCGGCACCTGCGGCCATAAATTTGCCAAAAGCATTGTAATCATCAAAGCGAATATCTGCTAAGACATTACCCGAATAGCGATCGATATGCACTGTACGATCCGCTGTTGGGCTCTTCATATCATAGCTCATCGAATCTTGGCTAATCGTCCATACCCCAGTCGCGCCTTGAGGCAAATTCATCTGATAACGCCCTTTAAAACCAATCTCACGAACAAACCGATCTACCGTATCAATCATAATGGGAATATTGGGCGCAATACCGTTCTCACCCATCGTTGTCCCTGATACGGGCATCGGTGTCAACTCTAGTACCCAAGGCACATCCTTGGTACTGCCGGTGTTTAGTGCATCGCCATGTGTTGGTGCAATCGCTGGTGTTGCGCCATGAACGTGCGGCGCGGCATCAGCGTTGTCCATATCCATATCCATACCAACATGATGCTGACTATGGTCAATCGAAAGCGGTATGGGCGCAACACCCCACTTACCCGCAGGAAACTGACTCCATGCTTGTACAATTCGCTCGCCCCAAATACCCGCCCACGCCATACCTGAAATGCAAAAAAACAACAATACAATCGATATCCAACTTCCTAATGTTCCATGAATGGTTCGAAAAAATGAGCGTTTTTTCTTAAGCGTAGTGTTGTCATCAGGAATCAACATAGCTTTGACAGATTTACGTTTTTTCCACCACAGATACCAGCCCGTTAAAATCATTAAAATCGTTAAGGAGGCTGTGGTTTCTTGAATATAATCGCCGACTCTGCCCAATAATAAATCGCTATGAATATCATCAAATGTACTATACAAGTCACTATTGGTGGGCGTGCTTGTAACAACCTCGGCCGTGTAAGGATTCACCGCCACCATATTGTCATGCCCTTCTGATACTACCTGAAACAAGGCCACGGTATCGCTCTCACGAGGGGAGATATATTTGATCAATGTACTATCAGGCAACGTGCCCAGCGCATTTTTGGCTTGAGTAGCGACAGGCGCTTGCACCATTGATTCTGGCGTAGGCACAGTCAAACGATCATTGTCTCGGCCCAAGGTGTTGGACATGAGTATCATCCCAAGCCCTGTACACGCTAAGATGATTAAAAAAGGCGCTACAAACATGCCAGCATAAAAATGCCAACGCCATACCGTAAAATAGCGCTGATTATTGTCCGATTGAAGGGATTGTCTGTTCATGGATATGACCTTTAACACTCTTTGGTTGCTCAATAAATGACCCAAACGTATGGATAATCATCACAGATATCGTGATTACCTTCGTTTTTTACGCCAGTCATCTTTTCTATATTTTCGCTACGGCTGCATGATACGAGAAAACGTATTCAAACACCACTGTTCATAGCGAATCACTTTTGTAACAGATTGATTTTTAGTCCATTTTTATATTAGACGACCCATTCTTTAGTTATTGCATCCAATAAAGCAATGACGGTTTGCGATTATTTTTAATGATAATAATAATCATTAGTGTTATTATCTACAGCAGTTACTCTTGCCAAAATAACCTGCCATATTCACTGATAACTTGCTAATAGGACATACGATGCGGTCTCCTGTCACCTCCAAATCCATTCAAAAAAAACGTCTCACTACGGCTGTACAAATTGGTCTGATCTTAAGCGTCAGTCATAGCGCTTACGCTGAAGACATACGAAGCAATATTGAAGACAATGAGACCGCCACACCATCGACCACCTTGGATACTATCACTGTTTATGCCGACGGCTACCGCAGTACAGGTACAAAAACCGCCTTAGATCCCAATGATGCGCCAATGAGTTATACCAGAATTGATCAAGAATTATTGCAAAAACGTCAGGCAGACAGCGTCAATGCCGCCTTACGTTACGAGCCGGGTATCAGTGCTGAGAGCCGCGGGACAGTGTCTATCTTTGATGAATACAATATCCGCGGGTTTAAAACGTATTCCAACTTTTATGATGGACTAAGACTGCCCTACGATGGCGCTTGGAATCTGATGCCGCAAGTAGATATCTATGCAACCGAGTCGGTCGAGGTGGTAAAAGGGCCAGCATCCTCGTTGTATGGCTACGCATCACCAGGCGGCTTGGTCAATCAAGTTGCCAAAACCCCAAAAAGCACCCAAGCGTCTGAGGTGCAGCTGCGACTTGGCAATCAAAACCTCAAAGAAGTTGGCGTAGATACGACAGGCCCTATCACAGACACGCTAAATTATCGCTTAGTAGCATTAAAGCGTAAAAAAGATGGTCAGATGCAGACCACTGAAGAAGAGCGTACTCTGATTAACCCATCAATCGAGTGGCGACCGACAGAAGATATCTCAGTGCTTGCCAATGTCTTTTATCAAGACGATCCGGAGATGGTGCCCTCGACGCCGCTACCTGCTGTGGGCACTGTCTACAATGCCAGCTATGGGAAGCTGGGTAGCGATGCTTATGCAGGCGACAAATGGAATCGCTTTAGCAAAGAAGTGCTCATGCCAAGTGTTACCGTCAACTGGGATATCAATGACAAGCTGACCTTTAAGCACATACTTCGTTATACCGATGCCGAGGCGCAGCAGCGCAATATGTACAACAATGGGTTTGTGAGTGGTAGTGATAAAATACTGAATCGCGTGGCCTACACGACCGATGAGAGCATGAGTAATTGGACCACGGACAATCAGCTCGCTTATCAACTAGATACTGCCAATACATCACACAATTTGTTGTTCGGTGTGGAATATCAAGAAACAGACAGCACCGCCACTTACTATGATGCTGGGGCGGATGGCACACCAAACCTTGATTTGTCTAATCCCGATTTTTCGCAGATCAATGCCGATACTTTACCGCTAAATAACTATCGTCAGGATGAGAGTATCGAACAAAGCCAACTTGGGTTTTATGTACAAGACGAGATGAAATGGCAAGATTTGACGGTCGTCGCAGGTTTGCGTCATGATAACTTTGATAGTATGACTGATCAGACCAAAGCATCTGCTGGTGCAGTCTATAGCGACCAAACGATTGATAATGATGCATCAAAAACCAGTGGTCGTCTCGCGGCCATCTATGCTTTTGATAATGGTATATCGCCTTATGCCAGCTACTCGCAGTCCTTTCAACCTGTCGTAGGCAGCAACTTTATTACCAACAAACCATTTGAACCTACCACGGCAGATCAATTAGAAGCAGGTATCAAGTATCTCTCTCCCGACCGAGCCACACAAGGTACATTGGCGGTCTTCGATATCACGCAAAAAAACGTCGTCGTAGCGGATGAGATCAACTATAGAAGCCAAACGCAAACCGGTAAAATCCGCTCGAAAGGGTTTGAGGTTTCAGGCAGTCACATGCTCAATGACTGGGTAGATGTTGCCGCAAGCTACAGTTATACCGATGCTGAAATCACAGCAGATGAATTCAACCCTGATGTAGTCGGTAATACGCCCGCGCAAACGGCCAAACACAAGGCCACACTATGGACAGATTATTATGCTACAGACAAGCTTACCCTAAACGCAGGCGTGCGTTATGAGGATGGCATGCAACTTGATAAACAAAACTCAGATGAGCTGCCAAGTGTGACCTTGGTAGACGTTGGCGGCAATTATCAAATCAACCCTATGCTTACGGTTGGCGCTAGCATCAATAACTTGTTTGATAAAACCTACGTGGGTGCCTGCTATGACATCAATAATTGCTGGATGGGACCTGAGCGGCAACTGTCAGTCAGTCTAAAGGCCAATTTTTAATCCATACAAGCTATCTCTTTCTCAACACCGTTTGCATAAAAACGGGTTTTATTATTGTCACACCGTCACAAGATAATAAGCCATACGCTCATTAACACCGTATCAAAAGAATCGTTATACAAAAAGGAAATACCCATGGCAAAATCTAATCCAAGAGTGCTTGAAGTCATTCGTACAACGTACCTTACGCCAAATATGTGCCGCGTCACACTTGGCGGTGAAGGGTTGATAGATTTTCCTATCGATCAAGAAAGCGCCTATATCAAACTCATATTCCCTCAGGGCGAAGAAAATAAACCATTGATGCGCACCTATACTGTCAGCGTCCAACGTGACAACGAGATAGATGTGGATTTTGCGCTACATGATGCTGAAGGCCCTGCCTCTACTTGGGCACGCAATACCCAAATCGGAGATAAAATCCTAGTGGGTGGCCCTGGTCCAAAGAAGCTTATAAACAATGATGCCGATTGGTTTTTATTAATTGGTGATATGACGGCCCTACCTGCAATTACTGTCAATCTTGCCCAGCTTCCTGATGATGCGCGTGGCTATGCTATCATTGAGATAAAAACAGAGGACGATAGTCAAACGCTCAAAAAACCCGAAAACATTGATATTCACTGGGTTATCAATGCAGAGCCAAACGCAGAGAACTGTCCATTACTTGCGCACACCAAAACGTTAACGTGGCTAACAGGAGAGCCCGCGGTATGGGCAGCTTGTGAGTTTCATAGCATGCGCGCACTACGTCAATTTTTTAAAGTCGATCGTCCGATAGAAAAAACGCATTTATACATCTCAAGCTATTGGAAAGTTGACAATACCGAAGACCAGCACAAAATTGAAAAACGCAACGATGCAGAAAGCGCTGCCTAATAGGCGACGCTCTTTAGTAGCAGTGACCATACTTGCTATAACACTAGCAATCCCTTAAGCAATATGATGATATTTTATACTCAGTCATATCGCTTAAGGGTTTTTTGGTTTAATAGGTATGTTTTATTTTTAAAACCAACGTTTGTAATGACTGATATCGATAGCAACGTGCGACATTATTTGTTAACCTCATTTATAGTCTCAAGATACTGACCGCACGCTATCACCTATAAAAGGTATCGTCATCCAATGATAATATTTCGTGAAAAATGGCTTTGGGCATTGTGCCTTGCGATATTGGTGCACGTGGGGTTTTTCTTTATTTTTTATATGAATGTGAATAAAGAAGATTCGCTGCCAGTGACCAATAGTCGTATCGATATGGCCAAGCCTTCCGTGACGCCTGACATTATAGATGACTTGCCACCTACCATTGCCAAAACCTATACTGCACCTGACAAAAATGTAAATACCGTCAGCTCCAAAGATACGACAGAAACACCATCAACGACTCAGAAAAACCCTATCACATTTGCACAGACAGACGACATCAGCGCTGCTCAAACACTGACCGAAGACTCGGTTTTAATGCCTACTAAGTCAGCGTCCACGCTTAAATCGCGTGCCGAAAAAATCAAGCCGCCAAGTCCCGATACAGAGGAGATGTCTGTGTCGATACCGTCAGACAATATCGAGGCGCTAGAGAGTATCAAGACTCGTGCTGGTTTGTTGTCTATCGACGTGCCGACCCAGCAGCCCACTATAAAAATAGACAAAGACTATCTCTCGGTAAAATCTGAAGTAGAAGACATTAACAGCCAATTGAGCGCCGCCATTAATGAGGTCAAAAACCGCAATCAGCAAAAAATAGATGAGGCGCAGCGGTTAAGAAATGGCGTTGATACCAGTGACAGTCAAAGCGCCAACAAGGTGATTGAACAAGAGCGCCAAGGTGATTCACTCTAAAGATAACTACAACATTGCATTGATAATAAACCCCCAGCGAGTAACTGGGGTTTTATTGTTTGCACGCTCAAGGTTTATCAACCCTTTACTATCGTTCCCCCATGCCTTCTGACAAGGTTTTGGTGATAGGTTTGGTGAGATAAGACAGTACCGTACGCTCCATTGCTTTGATATCGACAGAAGCTGTCATACCAGGCTTAATGACGATCTCATCTTCCCGACCTTCAAACTCAGCACCAGTAATAACAACCAATACCCGATAGTAAGGTTCTTCACCTTTGGGCGTTTGCTCTATCAAGGTATCTGGACTGATGTAATTTACTGTGCCATTCATAGCCCCAAAGATTGAATAATCATAAGCATCGAGCTTGACGGTTGCGCTTTGTCCTTCTTGCACATAGGCAATATCAGCAGGACTGACTTTTGCATCAATCACAAGATCACTGCTGGTCGGCAAGATCTGCATGATGGTTTCGCCTGGTTTTACCACACCGCCAATGGTCGTCACGTTAATGTTGTTAATTTTGCCCTCTGTCGGCGACAGCAGACGCTTTTCTTCTAATACTTGCAGACTGTCTCGCAGCACCTCAATCTCGGTATCTAGCTCTTCTTGTGCTTTGGTCATCTCCGCTTGCGCTTCTTCAAAATACTTATTGCGCTTGTTATTGATTTGCGCCTCGATGTCAGCGACTTGACGACTCAGCTTTATGATATCTGCTTGACTGACATCACCGTACTTCAATAACGGCTCATTCATTTTAAGCTCTTGTCTTGCCAGCACGAGCATTTTTTCAAGTGAAGAAACCTCTTCGTTGATGGCTTGCCTACGACGATTATAGAGGGCGGTTTGGTTTTGTACATATTCTGGATAATTTTTGACCTCTTTTGGAAAGACCAAAGGCGTCTCAAAAATCTCTGCATTTAGACGTGACAGTTTGGCTTTTAATGCCGCTGTCTTAGAGGCAGAGTTATCCACCGCCGCTTTGGCACGCTCTTCTTCTAAAACCACCAGCAGCTGTCCTGCTTTTACTTCCTGACCTTCTACAACTGCCAACTTTGTCAGTATGCCTCCTTCTGACGCTTGAATCTCTTGCGTGCGTGCGCTAGCAATCACCGTTGCTTTGGCACGCGTTACTTGATCAATCTTAGCGAAGGATGCCCATATGAGTAGCGTAATGATGCCCACCAAAGCGATCCAAATACTCAATCTTGAGCGGCCAATCTTAAGTTTTGTGGGCGTATATTTATAGTCTGCCATCTCTACTTACCTTGCGCCTGTATTTGGGTTTTGGTGGGGATAGGTTTGATGGTAGTGGTTTTGCTCTGTGTTTGACTCGCTTGTGCTTTTGTTTGCTCGTTTTTTCTTAACCCATCAAGCACGACTTGTTTTGGACCATCCATAATAATTCGTTGATTGTCCATGATAATCAGGCGATCCACCAATTCTAGTAGCGCTGTTTTGTGGGTCGATACAATAAAAGTCTGACCCTCGTTCAAGGCTTGTTTCAGTACCTGCAAGCAGCGCTGTTCTTGTCTGTTATCCATCGAAGCTGTGGGTTCATCGAGTAAAAACACATTGGGTTTGGTTAAAAGCAGACGCGTGAATGCAACGAGCTGTTTTTGTCCGCCTGATAAGCCGCGACCGCCTTCACTAATCGGCAAATCCAAACCACTTGAATGACTGGACACCAGATTTATCAGTCCTGTTTTCATCAAGGCGTCTTGTAGTATATCGTCATCAGGTGCCGCCATTCCTATCAATAAATTCTCTCTCAATGTGCCTTGGAACAGTCGATGGTCTTGCTGCAAATACCCCAAACACTCACTCAAGGTTTCGCGGCTGATTTGATGAATATCCAACCCATCTAACAATACCTTTCCTTTGGTAGGCGCATATAAGCCAGCCAATACTTTTAGCAAAGTAGATTTTCCTGAGCCTATGGGGCCAAGAATGGCAATACGCTCACCTGGACGAATGGTCAGATTGTTAATGCTAATAGCCGCCCTATCATTGTCTTTATAATTGAACACCAGATTGTCGCATTGATAAAAACCACTAATGCGACTAGGCGACAAAGGATAGGCGACGCCATGGTTGTCTTGCTCAAGCTCAAATAAAGCTTCGATATTGAGCTTGGCGGCTTTCGCATGCGAATACTGAACCAACAGACTGGGCAGCGTCATCACTGGCGCTAGCACTCGCCCACCCAATATCGAGCAGGCAATCAATCCACCCATGGTCATATCGCCTTGTATCACCACAAACGAGCCAACGATCACGATTCCTACATAACTGACTTGTTGCAGCATTTGGGTAAAATACGTGAGATTGTCATTGGTGTGCTTCATATCCAGATCGTTTTTGATCGTCACATTCATCACATCAAGCCAACGTGACAAAAACTTCCAATTGCCCGCCCCTGCTTTTATCGTCTCAACCCCTTCTACCGCCTCTACCAACAAGCCTGTCTTATAATAAGAGGCCGTCGCGCCTTCAGCCGCAATCGCATCAATACGTTTGCGCGCAGACAAACCCATGACTATCGCAATCACCGCCGCAATCACAGGGACGACAGCCACCAGAGGTGACCCAATAAACGCCACTAAGCTGACAAAAATAATGGTCATCGGCAGATCGACCAACCCAAATAAAGTACTTGCCGTAAAGAAGCTACGTACTTGCTCATAGCCGCGTAACTGCGCTGCCATAGAGCCCACCGATCCTGGCATCTGGTCGATACGCACTTTGAGCAAGCGCTGAAACACTTCGCGAGACAAATACTGATCGAGTCCCACAACCACCTTATCCATGATTCTCGACCGTGAGAATTTCATAAAGGCTTCAAAAAGAATAATAAGAAACACACCACTGGCTAAGATAATAAGCGTGTATTCACTGCGCGTTGGAATCACTCGGTCATAAACTTGCATAGAGAATAGCGACACCGCCAATGCCAATACATTAATCAAAAATGTCGCAATCACCGCTTCAATCAAAATACCTTTGTAATTGCCTAAATCTGACTTAAGCAAATCAGAGAAAGACACTTTACGCTGTTTGGCAGGGTCGTCTTTCAAACGGATTTTTAGGATTAACGACAGCTCATCGGCACGTGTGTGAACATGACGTTTCTCTTGACGAAAATTCCAATTTTTTTGCGGTGTCTGACCATCGACAACCCCCCACCCTAAATCAGGATGATAGGCCAATAATGGTAAAAAAGCGGCGTCTGGCTGCTCTAGTATTTCTGGCATATCAGTAATACCAATACCTTCCAAGACCGCAATAATACCGCCCACTTCACGAATACTTTGGTTGTTTTTGGGATGCTCACTGTACTGTTTAACGACATCGTTCAGACGTATGTTATCGACTGGATATCCTTGTTGACTCAGTAAATGCTTGATGGCATCTACGAGGCTTGAGGTCATCTCACTCTGATCAGGCATGTTTTGCTCATCGTGATGAACAAAATCTGCTTTCGTCGGTTTCAAGTTTGAACTCATAGTCATCACTTATTTGATATTTGGGACAGCCATATGATTAGTAGCCCGATTATTTTGGTCGTGGTATTTTGTTTAATTGACACTGTTTCCTTCAACGATAGGCGTAATGCTATAGTCATCGTTTAGCATGATACGTTCGCCTTTATTTAGGCTTTCTTCTACACCAGCAGGCAGTCTGATTTCTATGTATTCTTCATTGGCATCTGACATCTCTGGCTGATAGCCCAAGCGTTGGCTGGCTGCTTTTTTATCCTGTTTATTTATCCACTCTCTGACAGGATCTGTCGGTCTAAATAACGTCACAGGCTGACGGTTGTGCCCAAACTGTTGCCACGGCATCGTACCGAAATCTACTTGTAGGCGGTGAAATGCACCCAATATGTCTGCGCGCGTTTGTACCAGCTGCACTTTATAATCATTATGTTCGCGAACAGCGTTCAATACTTCAAGCCATGATTTACGCCCAGCAATGAATTGTCTACGATAAGAGTTGACGACAATCTGCGCGCCTACCACAGCAGCAATGAGTGAGTTTTCTCGGTCTTTTGCGCTTACAAACTGCTGATACTGAACCTGAATATTCTCAATCACCTGACGGCGTGACGCTTCTTGCGTTTGTACCAAGCTATTGACCTGTGCCTGAGAGGCGCGTGCCAACGCCAGATTAGAAAACCCAGCGCCGGGCGCATAACTCAATCCTAGCGAAAACTTGCCGTCATTTTCATTATCGTCATGATAGTAGGCGTGTTCGTATTGAGCATAAACGGTGGGATAACGAGCGGCTTGCTGTGACTCGACGCCTTGTTTGGCAGATTCGATTTGAAAATGCTCTTTGACGATGACGGGGTTATAAAAGCTGGCTTTTTCAAATGCCATTTTTTCGAAGTTAGCAGATTGTTGTTTGGCTTGATTGACCAATACTTTGATATCAGGAAGACTCATAGCGCTTATTTGCGATAAAGGCTGACCGATGATCTGCTCAAGTCTCGCCGCTGCGATACGTTGCTGCTCGCCAGCTGCTTGATAAGCCGTTTGTTCTTGCAAGATGCGGTTGGTCACAAGATCCAGCTCAATGCGAGCAGAAACACCTTGCCCCACGCGGCGCTGCATCATAGCCTCAAACTCGCTGAGCTCTTTTAAGGCTTCTGAATGAACATTTTGTTTTGCAATCGCTTGGATATAGCTTTGCCACGCATCAATTGTTGTTTTGGCAACGAGGTTTTGTTGTTCGTAGATATATTCTGTGGCGGCTTTATCATCAAAGATGGCTTGATTGACATCGGCGGTCAGCTTGCCACCCGTCCATAAAGGCTGGCGAATAGACACTTGAGAGATAAAATCATTGTCTCTATCGTAGCCTGAGCTCACACTGGGTGTCGGTAAAAGGTTGAGCTTTGCTGCATTGATGCCTTCTGTAGTAGCTTGCTGATTGGCTCTTGCCGAGCCTACCAGAGGATGCGTCTGAATGGCTTGAGTAATCAAACTGTCTACCCGCAAATCCTGTACGGCGGCTTGCGCTGTCATAGTAAAACACGTACCAACTACTAAAAGCGTCACATAATGGCAACGTAACAGCCGATGGCATAACTGGTTTTTGTTTGACGGTTTTTTCATATTAAGTTTCAGTAGCTAGCCCTATAAAAATGCGCTTGATTAAGTGTTTAGCTTTTGTGTGTTAAACCTTACTAAAACTTAGAGTATAAAACAATCATATACTGGCTAAAGAAATGTTTAAAGCAATAAATCAGCCGAGATTGGGCTTAATAACAGATGGGTATAAAGAGATATGAATGATAGAAAAATTAATACGAAGTAACCTGATGAATCTATAGAATTTTAAGCAGAATTTTTTATATCTAGTCATAGGCTTGCAGACTCAACTATTAATCTACTATTATAAAAAATAAAATGCATGAGTAATTTTCAGTATAATTTTGATAAAACAAGATGCAGTCAAGTCAATATAAAATAGACACCATGCTACCAGCGTCATGTTTTATTACTTGCTACGCCTTTATAGACAGGGGCTACGACAATATATTGTTGGCATTACACTCTTATTATTGTCCATTTTTTATTGATAATTAAGCATATATGTGATTTTTTGAATAAAAGACATGGCGAATCCTTAAGAGAAAATAAAATCGGTGTTGGTCGTAAAATTTAAGCACCAATAATTTAAATAATCAAACCTCAACACACAGAAGGTTTGATAAATTGGTAAATCCTTATAAAAATCACTCAAAATTTATGTTCGCATAATAGGTTGAACACACATCTCCATTATTCTTTCAGACAATGCATAGCAAGTCTCTCGATTTTCAGCCTCCAAAACAATACTGAGGTAATGAACGTCCTTATCCACCCAATAATTGATTAAATTAGAGCCAATACCAACCAGATTGCCCGTTTTTAATCCTTTAATGTTTGGATAAGAACGTATCAATTTATTGGTATTAAAAACTTTTTTATTATTATGTGTAAAAGCTTGCAAAGAGCAGTAGGAAGCAATTACTGCGTATTGACTGATAAACACTTTTGCAAGCGTACTCATGTCTTGGGCCGTGGTATAAGCCCGTCGTTCAAGTCCTGTACAACTGCTCCAATGGCTTTGCGTGAGACCAAGCAAGTGCGATTTACGAACCATATGCGGCACAAAATTGGTTTCGCTACCAGAATGCCAGCAAGCCAAAGCAAAGGCGGCCTCATTAGAGCTGGCGATTAAAGCAGATTTAATAAGTATGATTAATGGGATTTTCTCCCCTTTTTTATAAAACTGATGATACTCACTACTGCCTTTTAATAAATCCACAGGCATCTCAATGAGCGTTTGCGCTGGGTCAATATTGTCCTGTTTGACTTTGTCCAATATCAGCATGACGGTCATTAGTTTCGCCAGTGACGCCATCATTTTTGGAGTGTTTGGTTGGACAGACGTTATAACTTTATGTTCGCTAAACTGATATTCGTCTAACTCAAAACGTTCCACCAATATGGCAGCATTCGTTTTAACCTCTGTTAACAGCCTATTTTTTAGCTCAGCAGAGTCTGTGTCTTGATTTTGCACGGCATCGTTTTGCTCCCTTAAAAACAGTTTATTAAGACCAATACCGTTAGAGGCTTTGATAAAAACATGGTCATTTTTTTTAATAAAACTAGGTATTTGAGTCGCTAGCGTTTGCGTATCTTCGGCATAATAAGCATGTATATTTGATAATTTAAGCTGGTCTGCCAATACTTTCATGTGCTTACCAACCAAAAGCAACACTCTAAAATTCATCGCTTCGATAATGGGCGCCAGTGTTAAATGATATTTGCGACTGTCATTACCAAGCTCCAGCATATCGCCCAAAATCAGTATTTTTTGATGCGCGGGTACCGCTAACTGCTCAAAGGTTTCGAACGCCGATTGCATGGAGAGTGGGTTGGCGTTATATGCGTCATCATAGAGCGTGATTGCTCGGCCCTGATAAGTGGTATCAAGTACTTGTCCACGTCCAGCAACGGCTGTAAAAAATTCCAATCTAGTGATAGCGTTATCAATTGATAAATGATAATGCTGAGCCACCGCTAAAATAGCCATTGCATTCAGAACCATATGCTGACCACGGGCTGACAGACTCAGCGTATAAGTCTTATGGTCTATTGCTGTCTGTGCTTGTCCGTCTTCTTGGCCATAGTTTACTAGTCTAATGACAGCGTCTTCATGCTTGCCATAGCTAATGACACGAATACCCCAAATGCGTGCGAGACGTTCAATCAATTCATACTGTTCAATATCTCGGCATACGATGGCTAAAGAACCTGGTGCCATGCCTTCAAAAATACGCGATTTTTTGAGCGCGATATTATCGGTATTATGATGATACTCAAGATGCGCTGGTGCAATATTGGTAATCAACGCCACATGAGGACGCACCAAATCGGTATTGACAGACATAGACCCAATCGCCATTTCTAACACCCAGTAGTCATTACATGGCGGCATACAGGCCAAGTTCCATGCGATACCGACGGGCAAATTTGCACTAGACTGCGTGTAATGAGCCTCGCCAAAACTATTTAGGGTATGCGCCAACATGTGGACGGTCGTGGTCTTCCCTGCGCTACCCGTGATGCCAATGACTTGACCATTAAACGCCTGCCGAGCATAACGACCAATATCTATCGTCGCTTGACGCACATTGCGTACGTACAATACAGGGATGCCCATGTCTCTATAGGCTTCCATATCATCAGTGATGATCGCAGCAGCGCCCCTTTTTACTAAAGATGCCACCGTTTTTTTCGAGAGATAACCCACATCCATTGTCTTACCTCGAGCCACTATTATGTGACCTGACTCAAAACTGGGTGGCCAAATGCAAATCCCTGTCGCTGACCAATCCTCTGCTGGTGTGACCAGCCACCTACCTTTGGTTGCCGCTACAAGCGCATGAGGTATTAATACAGATTGCTTTAATTTTGGGCTGTCTGCCTGTGTTCGAGGCAACGTTTCTCCATTGTTTTTAGTGGCTATCTGGTTGGCACTTCGAAATTTTTTTGTCGCGACTTTTGGATATTGACCTGTTTTTAAAAAATATTGATACGCAATCAATCCTGATAGGTAATGCTCCACATCATCAATACGCACTCTAAATGAATGATGACGGATAAAAAACCCATGCAAAATAGTCTGCGGCGCTTTATAAAACATTGCCATCTCGGGAAAGAAAAAGCCATTCATTAAATGATTGGCGCGCGCATGTAAGGCTTGATAAAAATGCTGAGTATCAAAACCTACTAATACGTCATGGAACTCTGGATGCTCATCAAGTTTCAATAGCATTTTGTGAAATGCCATCGACAGCTCAAGCAGGGTCGGAAACGTGGTGATGCGATTTTTGATAAAATCGGTATAGCCTGCGATATTATTGACCGCAAACTGAAAATACTTTTTTTCGGGCTTATAGATAATGAGCTCGTTTGAGCAGTAAGACAGCCAATGATCATGAGCACGGTGATGCTTGGCTTCGATAAAATAATCAAAAGCACGAGTCACGCAGTTTAGCCAGCGCTCATCTTTGGTTAAACCATATAAGCGCATGAGCGCAAATGCAGCCTCACCGTCATAATAAATGATGCGATGTTTTGCTTTGAGGGTTAAATCTTTATGTAATACGTGCACGAAGCTGCCGTCTTCTTGCTGCATCTCAGTGATGCCCAGCGCTAACTTCTTGGCCAAATCACGGTATTCACTTACCAATGGTGTCTCTGCAAATACCTGCAAATACTTGACGATTGCCAATATTGCGACTGCATTGGCGCCCAGTTTGATCTCGCCACCTGTATCTATGACATACGCTTTGTCATCATAGGTGTGAATCAATTGATGAGTCAGATAGCTCATTGAGCCATCAATATTGTTCTGCATCTCAGTCAAACTTAACTTGGCAGGCATAGCTATATTTACGCTATCTAAACTGTTAGAACTATTAAGATGACTAAAACCACGACAGGCTTCATAACCTTCAATTAATGCATAAGTACTACTGGCATGACGCAAGCTATTGTAAGTATTTATCTTGCGATTAAAACAAGGAAAATATCCATAGACATACTGGCCCGAAGGCTGGACTTGTCTGGCTAAATACTGCGTGGACTGCTCAATGATAGGGTGAGTCGTATCAGCTGAGAGCGGCAACAGCTTGCGGTGACCTTTAAATCGTGGCTTTATATCAAGATTGTGACAATCACCCGTATCGCCATCAAGGAACACACCCGCTGTGTTGAAACTAATTACTGGTAAATCATCACGAAAATTGGGTATTTGGCTGCTACCATGGCGCGCCTTAAAGTAGACATCAAGATTAGTATTATTTACCTGTGCATGAGCCACAGTATTTCCTGCATAGAGACAAGCATTGGCATTTAGCTCCATTTCTGTCAGCAATAACCATGGCTCACGTATGCCTTCAAACGCAATACCTGAGCGATAGTAATTTCTTTTAAAGCGTTTTAAATCTTGCTGTAAATCTGTCCACGTTGTGAATGTTGCCTGATGCAGCCACTCAAGTCGCAGCCACACCATTGGTGCGTCAAACTTTGCTGAGAGTTTGTCTACTTTTGCGTGAATGATAGGTAGTATTTTGTCAAAATCTGCAAAGCGATTGGCGCTATCGGTTTTATCTGCTTTTATCAAGTCATCAACGATGAAAGTAACTGTTTTGGCTTTTTTATACCCATCAGATATAGATAGAACAAAAGTACCAGGTAAAGTGTCCGTGCTACTCGCTTTTATATTATTTTTATTGTCTATATGAGCAATATGAGTTTGTATCCAACGGTCATAAATGGCTGGAAGGTTGTCTGCTAGATGACTCATCAAACGCTTTATTTTTATAGGCTCATCCATGTTTTTATTATCCTTTTTATTTTTTCATGCTGTTTTTTAATCAACGTAAATATCAAGCAATTATATTGAATCGCTACTTTTGAATACCCCTTAACTATATTTGAAAAATTAGAAATACGATACAAAAAACGCCCCCATTTCGAGAGCGTTTTGAATTTATAAATACAATTACCGAATATTAGATAACATTCGTAATATTCGTATCAATGTACATCTGAGTAGATATATCATTGTCTAATTGCCATACATTATATGCATGTCCACCCGTATCTGTGACATCCACTCCTGTATCGATCCAACTTGAGGGATTACCAGCGCCATCGGTATCACTAAGGTCATCGCCAGCGCCGCCTAAATCAACGGTATCATCACTATCACCTTTGATATAAAGAGTGGAACTCATATCTTCAGCCGCCACGTTCAAGGTATTCGCACCCAAGCCACTGATATCGATGATATCAAGCGTTTCAGGTTGAATAAGATCCGCTAAGCTAATCACTTGATCTGCGCCCTCAAAACTCAGAACATCAAGCCCTTCATCTGATAAAGTCAATGATGTATCAGGTAGCTCGATAGTGTCATCACTGCTATCATCAGCAAATATAAAACCATCATCGAATGGCATACTGTCTGCAGTAACTGGCGCTGGTGCAGGCCAATCACTCGTAATATTAATGGTCAGTGTGGCTGTATCGGTATTATTAAAACCATCAAGTATCGTGTATTCAAACGTTTCTACTTGATTGATAACGTTAGTATCTGGATCAGGTTGATAGAAATACGAGCCATCTGGTTTAATCGTTAGCGTACCGTATAAGCCGTCAATAACAGTGGCACCAATAACGTTTGTACCATCGACTGACGATACAACAGTCGATAAAGTGACATCATCATTTTCACTGATAACATTGCCAACCGCAGCTTGCGAGCCGTAAGTGCCTGCGACATCTGAATCTACTGACGTCACAGACCCATTCAGAGTCACGCTAGCACCTACTCCACTTGCTCTAGTGATCACACGATAATTACCTGGATCTAGATTGTCTAACGTCAGAACTAAGCGATCCCCCAATAGACTTCCCAGCTCAAGCACCCCAGCATCCGCCTGATCAGCAACCTCTAACCAAAAAGCGCCAGCTTGTACTTCTACAATGAGGTCAGTACCGCCTAATAAAGCACTTGACGCGACGCTAAAGACTGCTGATCCTGAGTCGCCAGTAATCGTAAACTGTTGTGAAACTTCTGCAGTGCCAGCAATAGCTACATCATCATATAAAGATATGGTTTGCGTTGTCACTAGTGGATTCACAATCAGTTCTGTAGTTGCTACATCATCTACCGCATCGATTGGGAAGTTGACTGCGGGGTAGTCACTTTCGATACCGACGGTTAGTGTGGCACTATCGGTACTATTAGTGACCGTATCAACAATAGTATAGGTAAATACGTCTGTTTGACCGATCTCAACAAGACTAGAGTTCGGTGTATAAGTATAAGCACCAGTAGCGTCTATGATTAACGTACCATGATCACCTATGATAGACGTTGTACCATCAATACTGAATGATTGACCATCAAACTCAACTGAAGTAACTATCGTATCAGATGTTGCTGCGTCATTTTCATCGATCACATTACCTTCAGCAGCTAATGTGTCTATAGATGCTACAGATGATAAATCTGTTTCAGTGACCGTGGCTGTTATGGTACCAGTTGTGATAACGCCAACTGCCGGATTAACATAACCTATAAGACGGTATTCACCAGCTGGTAGGTCTGATATCTCGTAACGTGCATTCGTACCAAAGAGGCCAAGCACATCAATCAAACCAGTATTGGTATTAGAGTTACCAACGTTAACAAAGGTTCCACTAGCATCTCTTACCTGTAGAGCTAAGCTACTACTGTTTAGAACATCAACTGCTCCAGTGGCAGAAATATCAATTATTGCAGAGCCTGTACTGTTCTCCGCAATATTGAAATCAACTGCAGTTTGAATATTACCAGCGCCAAGGAGGCTCAACACTGATGTCGCTGAGTTGGATAAAGTCTCAGTAGTCGTGATAGGCGTAACGACTATCTCTGCTGTACCAAGATCATCTACTGCATCTACAGGTGGTGTCGTAGCATCGATATTGATAACTAATTGTGCCGTATCACTAGTGATGCCATCAGAAACCGTATAAGTAAATGTCTCCGACTGACCTAATGATGCAAAATCACCGTTTGCAGTATAAGTATAGTCACCATTTTCATCGATAATTAAAACACCGTACTGACCTTGTATGGTAAATACCGTTATACCATCGACTGTTTCAGATGTGGGCTCTACCTGATTGCTATTACTGCCTATGTCAGTAACTGTCGTATCAGGAGTAACCGTATCTTCACCATCCTCACCTTCTGCCCCCGGATTAGGGTCAATAACATTACCTGTGATTACAGTATTGTTAGCATAGTCGAACTCAGTCACTGTGGCTGTGATGTCGGTCGTTTCGAGTAACGTTAAGATATTACTGAGTAATGGCGCAACTACATTATCAAGTATTTGATCAATTTGTGTAACCGTTAAACCTACACCTAGACCTAAATCTAAGCCCTCAAGAGTATCCTCTAATTCCTCAAGTCCTAGACCATCAGGTAAAGAGAGCAATGGTGTGAGAATTGGCTCAAGAAGTCCGACAACTAAATCACCAAGAGGGCCTAGCGCATCTCCTACTGCATCTAAAATGAGATCTTGGTTTTCAGGTCCTAATACTACACCAGCTTCACCTAGCTCAGCTAACGTGAGACCATTTACTAACTCTGTTAATAAGCTATCATCTTTACTAACTACTATCGTATAGTCACCTGGCTCTAGACCAGATATAGTTGCTGTCAAACCGCCAGCGTTGTTTGTTAAACCTAAAACCTCTAAGCCAAGAACGTTACCTACAAGTGGGTTGTTTTCATTAGCAGCGATGTAAAGAAGATTACCCTGATCATCATAAATCTCTAGACTAATCGCATCAGCTACTTGTACTAGTGCAGTCTGTTGGACTCCGATAGTTACAGTACCACTCGTACCTTCATTAACTGTAAAGCCAAGACCACTCTCTATACCATCGCTACCTTCAAGAGCACCAAGTATGACTAAACCAGATCCAGTTACCGGATCATAAGTGGTTTCTTGTAACTCACCTAGATCCAAAGTATCTGAATCGTCTCGAGCATCAAAAGTGGTATTCAGATCAAAATTAGCAACATTACTTGGAGCACTAACATTACCAGCGCTATCTGTCACAGTAGCTACTACACTATAGTTGCCATTCATACTGACACCATCCATGCCATTTGGAATGGTGACCTCAGCCACACCACTAATGATATCAGCGTCTGTGACCTCATAGGTTGTGTTGGTAACATCACCACCATCTGTTGGCGTCACGGTCAAGGTGATGGTATCGCCTGCTAAGGTGCCAGTCGGTATAGTCACTTGGGTCTGAACGCCATCTACAAATTCATCGGCATTCACACCACCAGCAGCTTCTGCAATGTCCACCACTGGCGCATCAGGGGCGACCGTGTCTATGGTGATGGTGACAGTGGCAGCAGGTCCTGTATTCCCAGCAGGGTCGGTGGCGGTGGCGCTTAAGGCCTCTGACCCCTCACCCATGGCATCCACATCCGCTTGATCAACGGCAATGCTCCATGTGCCGCCTATCACAGTGGCCGTGCCAATCACGCCCCCTGCTGCGTTACTTAAGGTGATGGTGTCACCGTCAATGCCTGTACCTGTGACAGTAAAGCCTGCGGTGGCTTCAGCGTCATTGACGATGTCATCAATGGCGATGGGCGTATCAATCGTTGGGGCATTAGGGGCTATGATGTCGACCACACCAGCCGTGTCTGTTAAGGCACCCGATACGTTACCCGCCGCATCGGTAATGGTGGCGGTGACCTCAAGTACGTCACCATTGACAGGGGCTGGTACTTTAACGGTGACGGTGCCGTTTACAATGTCATCAGGCGTCACGCCTTGTTCAACCCCATTGACAATCACGGTATCACCAGCGACTGCATTGTCAGGCAGGCCGACGATAACGTCGACATTGCCATCTACATCCACTTCTGCTGCATTGATGAAACCATCATCGTTGCCAACGGTGACACTCACTGGCGCATCAGGGGCGACCGTGTCTATGGTGATGGTGACAGTGGCAGCAGGT
>NZ_FUKN01000013.1 GCF_900163785.1 Psychrobacter sp. JB385 | reverse complement strand
GCGGGGCGTAAAAGAGTCCACGTATTCTAATGGTGGACTCTAGTCCGAGATTTCGTCCTATATACCTATCTTTTTTACCTCTCTATCCCTTGCTGCTAAAGGTTTTCCTTTGTTTTTTATAAATATTCTTAATTAGTACGTTGTTATTACAATGTACTAATGATAAAGTAGGGGTCTGCTTTCATCTTTTACGGGTTTAAATATGTTCTTCGATACTGGCAAAACTGATTTTAGTACTGAGCTTGATACAACGATCACCTTTAGGGTCAATTCTGAGCTAAAGGAGGAGTTTACCAAGCTCTGTAAGGCTAATTATTCTGATGTGTCCAGGGAATTGAATTCATTCATGAGGAAGGCGGTTGCTAAGCAGAGACTGGATGTAGAGAATTACAACAGGAATTTTTAATCTATAAACACAAAGCTTAAAGACTGCAATCTTTAAGCCTTGCTAACCACAACAGAACTAAGTAGGAGTTCGTATTATGGCTATTCAAGATTTTACCAAATATCTAGGTGCTCAGGTCAAGTTTACACATAAACCTTTCAAGGGTTCTGCGTCTCTGGATTATTTAGTTGTTACTGTAGAAGGTGTTATTTCAGAAGTCTTAATTAAGCAAGATTCAGAGAATTGTGAGTTTGTAGTTGATGACCGATTTTATAAATTTAACTCTGTTAATTTTACAAGTGAGCTACTGATTTCAGAGGTAAGTTAGCAACTAGTTCCTCAGTAATTTCTGATACAAAAGCCCATGTATTTTATATACGTGGGCTTTTTCTTTTTCCTCCAGTTACAGCTTTTCGGTAAATGACGATAGAGACCCCTCAATTATCAGCCTGTAGCGCACATAGCATCTTTTCGCTATGGGCAAGCGTTAAGGCATTACAGTGAGTTCTAGACTGTCAATAAACCATTGGTTAGTCTCACCCCTAAAACCATTAGTTAGTTTTCGCATAATGTATATTATGTTAAATAAGCAATCTCAAGTAATCTATTTACGGAACCTTCGATACTATCACGGTATAGATACATTGCTATTTAACTAAACTGTCAGCTATCAGTATAGCCATTAAAAATATCCTCTCTAGGATTGCTCAATAGAATACTGTCTTGCTCCACTTAAACAATCGCCGTATAGAAAGACAGACACTATCCTTAGTATCTGCCTTTCTATACGGCGATGAATATAATCTTTACTACTGTTATATCATTGTAGTCATACTAACCCATCGTTGCCATTTCTTGCTGAGTAAAAAACGATGCACCCTTAGGTATTTCTGGCAGCTGTACAAGGTTGGGAGTCAATCTAACATTGCCACTTATCGCACCTTTTACCAAAGCGCCCTCATGCTTACTTGGTAACGGGTTTGGTGATAGCGCATGTGCATCTTCTGCCTTGTATACCGAGATGAATAGATATCTTGGCAAATCGCTTTGATTCGGTCCTGATGAATGCAGTAATCTGCTATGCATAAAGCATATAGAACCTGGCTTACCGATACAGGGTACAAACTGTTGGCATTTTTCTGATTCTATGTCATCACTCACTTTACCGACAAACTTCCCATTTTCCCAATGGGAAAAAAGATTTTCTTTATGACTACCGGGCACCACCAGCAGCGGTCCGTTTTCCATCGTAACCTCACCAATCATCAGCAATGCGGTGAGCATGTCATCATTGGTGTGCGGCGTAAACGGAAAGTCTTGGTGCCATTTAACGGTAGTCGATGTATTGGGCAACTTGGCATTGATTTTGCTATGGTGAAAGCATGTGCCATTACCGCCTATCAAGTCGCTTGCCATGTCTGACATATTGGATTTAAGTGCCATATTGGCAAAGGACTCAGAGATTTCTGTTGGTGATGTCACACGGCGTAGAGAGGGGTTTTTGGCACTATGATCTTTTGGATCAATATCAAACCTTGCTCTACCATCTAATGTTGAACCCCAAGCTTCGGTATGCACCTTACTCTCATCTATCCAAAAATTTATTTGATTAAGAAGGTCTGTGAGATCAGTAGAATCAATCGCGTTTTCTACTACTAAATAGCCCTTATCGTGATACTGCTGAATTTGTTCGTTGGTTAACATTTGCGCCCCCTTCCCTACATTAATTCATTATTTGATCAATATCTGCTTGAGTTGGAACAGTCAGACCGTAGACACTCAGTAGTTTTTCCAAATCACCAGACTGTTTCATTTGTTCGATACCGTCTGAGATTATTTGATAGGTTTCAGTATCACCTTTTTTCACACCGATCCCGCCGACAATGGGATATAGCTCTTGTGTTGAGGTGATTTTGACGCGGTCACCAAGCTTCATTTCCGCAGCTTTCATGACGGCGGCATCATCATACTGAATATCTACCGCTCTAGACAGTAATGCTTGAGAGGTTTGTGGTGAGGTTTCGTATTCACGAATTTCGATAGCGCCTTGGTTTTGTTCCACGCATTTGGCAGATATTTTCCCCAATTGATTGACAAATTCTGTGCCTTTCATCGCGCCAACTTTTTGACCACATAAGTCATCTGCGCCTTGTGGCGCCATGTCTGAATCGCCACGCACCAGTAGCGAGATGTCCGTTTTGTAATAAGGAATCATATCAATCTGCGCTAAGCGATCTTTAGTAATGTACATTGACGAATACAGCACATCAAACTTATCCCCTTTTAGTCCGGGAATGAGGTTTGCCCATCTGGTGTCTTCCCATTTGGGTGTGATATCACCATTAAGCTCTGCTAATTTGGCCATAATCTCCACATCTACCCCGCCTGGATTGCCTTGTTCATCCAGATACTCATAGGGCGGAAAGGTCATATCAGAGCCTATGGTCAGTACTCGCTTGTCAGTACCAGCACTGGCACTCTCAGTAGTAGCAGCGCTGTTTTCTTGCGTAGTGGCAGGTGCTTCACTCGAACAGGCGTTTAATACCAAGCCTGCAGCGGCAGAAAGTAACATCAGTTTTAATGGCTTCATCGTAGTCATTCCTAGTGGGTTAATGAATTTAAACAACCGTACTCAAGGTGTCGATAACCTCTTTATCGCTTAACTCATTTATACTAAAGACGACCTATTAAAAGCAATTTTGAAAAACCTACCCACTACTACTGCAAATCCTATTTAAAAAAATCGCTTTGCTTTCAATGCACTCTGTATAGTAATAATTTTACATACAGAGGTGATTTATGAGTGAATTTAAGAATAACAATCTTAAAAGCGAAGCACAGGCACGTATTGACCTTGCGGCTTGTTTTCGTTGGTTTGCACGCCTGAACATGCACGAGGCAGTCGCCAACCATTTCAGTGCGTCGGTATCTGAAGATGGCAGTCAATTTCTGATAAATCCAAAATGGCAACACTTTTCTACCATTAAAGCCAGTGATTTAATTTTGTTAGATACCAATAATCCTAATGACGAGTTATTAGCAAAAATTGACCCCACCGCGTGGGCCATACACAGCCAAATCCATCTTTTGCGACCAGATATCAAATGCGTGCTGCATTTACATCCGATTTATACCACCACCATCTCGACGCTAAAAGATCCGATCATCAAACCAATTGATCAAAACACGGCGCGCTATTTTAACCGTGTGAGCTACGATGATTGCTATCAAGGTATGGCTGATAGCAACGCGGAAGGCAAACGACTCGCCAGCTTATTAGGCGAGCATAGTCGTCTGATGATGGGCAATCATGGGGTGCTGATCGGCTCGCACAGCATCGGTGTGGCATTTGATGACATGTACACCATTGAGCGTGCCTGCCAAGTGCTCACAACTGCCTACGCGACCAATCAGCCATTGCGCCTCATCCCCGATGACGTCGCAGAAAAGACGGCTCAGGACTGGGAGTCTATTGAGGACTTTAGCGAAGCACATTTAGAAGAGGTTAAACGGCTACTGCTGATACAAGAGCCTGATTTTATGGAATAATTTTTAATCTATTTTTAGTAAAACTCTATTTGTCCAGCCCATCCATACTTGCCTGATATAAAAGATACAATGCTAAAGAAAAAGCCCTTATATACGATGATATAAGGGCTTTTTTAGCGACTCTGATTAATATAAAAACTGATCTATGAAAATCAGTCATTACTTTTAATTGATATTTTGTACAAACTGATTAAAGCGCTCGTTGGTACTGTTTCTAAGCGCCTCAGGTGATCCTTGCTCAACAATATGACCGCCTTCCATAAAGATAACACGGTCGGAAATATCAAAAGCAAAGCTCATCTCATGCGTGACAATAATCATGGTCAAGCCTTCTTTGGCAAGTTGTTCCATTACTTTTAGTACTTCACTCACCAGCTCAGGATCTAGCGCTGAGGTCGGCTCATCGAACAAGATAATCGACGGTTCCATCGCCAGTGCACGGGCAATCGCTACCCGCTGCTGCTGACCACCTGAGAGCTGATGCGGGTATTTTTTTGCATGGGCCTTCATGCCGACTTTATCGAGCATTGCAATGGCAGTCAGCTGATTGATGCCTTTGTCATACACCTTGTGGTACTGCGGTGCCAGCATGATATTTTCTAACACGGTCTTATGCGGGAACAAGTTAAAATTCTGAAACACCATACCAATATTTATAATTTGCTCTCTAAAGGGCTTGGATTTATCGGTTAGAACGGTATCCTTTAGAAATGGATTACCCATCAAATTAACCGTGCCTTTATTAAGCGCTTCCAAGCTATTTAACGTACGAATAAAGGTGGTTTTCCCTGAGCCTGATGGGCCAATAATCGACACCACCTCGCCCCATTTTACGTTAAGATCAATACCTTTTAGTACATGGTGCTCGCCATAGGATTTATGGATATTAATGGCTTCCAGCGCATAATCGCCTTTTCGCTCTTGGTTTATTTCTTTGTAATTGTTCAATGATTTATTGCTACTGATATTACCAACTAACTCGCCTTCTTTCAAAATACCAGGCTTCTTTTGCGTGATATCGATAAACTTCTCAAAGCGCTGAATCAAGAAGCCAAAAACAGTGACAATCAGGATGTAGTAAAATGCGACCGCCAGCATGGTTTCAAGCACTAAGAAGTTCTGTGCATACAAACGCTGTCCGACCAATAGAATCTCAGTCAAAGAAATAACTGATACCAGTGAGGTGAGTTTAACGATAACCACAAACTCATTGCTCAAGGTTGGCAGCGCTATTCTTAACGCTTGCGGCACCACAATGAGTCGTTGAATACCCATTGGTTTGATGCCTAAGGCCTTGCCTGCCTCTATCTGAGCTTGATGAACTGAGTTCAGGCCGCCGCGATGAATCTCAGCGATGTAGGCAGTCTCACATAAGGTTAAAGCAATCAGACCAGACATAAACGATGAAGACAGGATCACGCTGGTCTGTGGAAACACCTGCGGCATACTGTAGATAAAAATCAGAAGCACCAACAAAGGAATACTGCGAAACAGCCATATATAGGCGCGGCTTAGTAACGAGACAGGTTTGAGTTTAGATTTTTTACCCAGTGCCATCACAAAGCCAAGGACGATGCCCAAAACCCATACTAATACGCTAAGCTCAATCACGGTCAAGGTGGCTTGCCAAAAGTTTGTGTCTTTTAGCAAGCTAAAAGTATATGCCCAATCAAATTGCATGATCTGTCCTCTAAAATTCGTTAAGGAGTGAAGCTATAATAATGTCGCAACCAGCTTGTCTAGAAAGTGACTGCAAGCGTTTAATTGGCTAATAGCAATGTATTCATTGGGTTTGTGAGCAACCTCGATAGAGCCTGGGCCACAAACCAAAATGGGCGAGTCAAAATGTTGCTGGAACAAGCCTGCCTCTGTACCAAAAGAGAGTTTGGTGATATTGGACTGTGGCAATAACGCCTGAATGCTTTTCAACTCTGGCTGGCCGTGGTTGGTCATTAGCCCAGGATATTGATTGATGTCTTGCATCTCATAACGATAGCCTGAGTCTTTTTCCGCAAAATGCTCTAAAATCTGTGCTTGGATCGTGGCAATACTGTCTTCTGCGACATTGCGAATTTCATAATCTAATTGACACAGATTGGGTACGACATTTAACGCGGTGCCGCCGTGAATCTTGCCCACATGAATGGTCGAGTACGGAATGTCATACCCCGTATCCTGATGACCTTCTTTGGCAATCACTTGCTGACTGTCAATCAAGCTTTGTACAAAGGCACTTGCCGCGTGGATGGCATTGGCGTAGTTTGGCGCTAGCGCAGAATGCCCCTCTGTACCGTGAAAGCTCACTTGAAACACAGCCTTGCCTTTATGGCTGGTGGCCACATCCATCAAGGTCGGCTCACCGATAATCACGACTCTAGGCGGCACAATTATGCTGCTCAGTTGCGTTAGGATATGCCTGACGCCCACACAACCAATCTCTTCGTCATAGGACAGGCACAGCTGTAGCGGATAAGTTAAGGGCATGTCCGCCGCTCTTTTCATCATGACCAAGGCGCAGGCAATAAACCCTTTCATGTCTGCCGTGCCGCGACCATACACATTGTCATTTTTGAATACTGCTGTGAAGGGGTTGGTGTCCCAGTCTTGCCCCTCAACAGGCACCACATCGGTATGGCCCGATAACAACACGCCAGCGCTGTCTTTAGGGCCTGTGCTGATAAATAGATTGGCTTTGTTTTGTGCGTCGTTGTAGTCGATGGTAATGTCGATATTGTCGTGGTCTAAATAGTGTTTGACGTAGTCGATCAGCGGTAAATTACTCTTGTAAGAGGTGGTATCAAAAGCAATGAGTTGTTCTAATACGGTTAGGCATTCTGAGTGATGTTGCATGCGCCTTCCTTATTCTTTTTGGTTTTTGATATGTGCTTCGGAGAAATACGAGACACTCATGCCAGGTATGTATTGGTTGGAGATAAAGGCTTGGCAGCGACTTGAAAATGCCTGTTGCACATTGGTCAGGGTGGCATTTTTGGGCGTGGCAATGCCGATTTTCATGGGGCGCATATCGCCAGATATTCTGACCATCACCAATTTTTTACCATCGTTAGATAAGTTGCTCTTTGGGCGAACATTTAAGATGGTGTAGCCAATGTTATTCCCCACCATCGAGCGGATCACATCGACATATTTACAGGTGTCGATAATGTTGGGCTTGAGGTTGTTCTTGCGAAACAAAGACAGGAAGTAATCATTACTGTAGGGCATATCCAGCAGGATCATTGGATATTCAGCCAGCTCTTCTAATGTCACAGCCTTATGTTTGGCCAGCGGGTGCGTCTCGGACAATAAGACGTACGGCGGTAAGTCAGCCAGCGGCGTAAAGTTGATGACGTTTTCATCAATATGTAAGTCATACAGTAAAGCCAGATCTAAAGTGTTTTTTGTGAGCTCTTGCGTTAAATTGTGATGATCGTCAATCACCGCTTCTACATCTACCTGCTTATACAAATTTGCAAAGCCATGTATGATTTCAGCATAAACAAAAGGCGCAAAGGCTGAAAAGCAACCGACTTTGATCTTGCCGCGCATAATGCCTGTGAAGTCAGCCGACATTGAATACAGATCAGAGGATTGTGCCAAGATAACTTTACAGGCATCTTTTACCTGCTCGCCAATTTCGGTCAAAAGCAAGCCTTTAGCATGCTGGCGAATGAACAGTTGGACATGAAGCTCTTCTTCCATATGTGCAATCGCGGCTGATATGGACGGCGAGGATATATGTATTTTTTCAGATGCAATGATGATGCTGCCGCTTTCTGCGGTAGTGACAAAATATTCCATCTGACGTAACGTAATTCGACTTAACACGATAGATCCCTTTTATTAAATAGCAGTTTATAAGTCTCCAGGCACGCCATAGCTCGGTGAAATAGTGGGATTCAAGGCTCGCACAATATAGTCATCTAATTGCGGCTCATAGATGTCCCATAATTTCTGTAAGTCCTCTATGGGCGTGTCTGACCAATCCACTCGTAGATCAACAATCGGCCATGTGGCTTTGTCTACTACCAGCAACCCTGCCGAATGCACCTCCCCTTCTTCACCGCCTGCGTGATAACCCGATACTAAGCTTTCAAGCAATCTGCTGGCAAGAGAGCCTTCGCTTTGCTCAAAAGTCATGAGCATCTTTTCAGGCACAGCCGTGCTAGACAGCATATTACCAGCACAAGCAGCACGCTTACCTTGCGCGGTCGCGAACGTCCCTAAGGTATGCTCACCACTAAACACAAAAGGCACATCGGTCGCGCTGAGTGCCATCAGCTGCCGATACTGAATAAACTCAGTACTTTTAATCAGCTCATGACCAGCATCAATCGGAGTTAGATTGTATTGCATCATTTCAATCAGTATTTGCGACAAGTTAGGGTCAGTGATATTTTGACTGGCGACCACACCAACGCCTGCCTTGGCACGAATACATCTAGAGGCCACGGCGGGTGATGAGGAGCTGATCGCTGCACCGAGCTGCCCTGTTTTTTCACATCGCGCAATAATAGAAAATGTCATTATATATCCTTAGTATAATTATGGTTTTAAATTACAGCGGTCGCGTCGATCTCAACCAGCCATTCAGGACGTGCCAGCGCAGAAACGACAATGCCTGTCGATACAGGATGCACACCCTTTAGCCAGCGTCCAACCACCCGATAGACGTCCTCGCGGTATCTAGGATCGATGATATAAATGGTGATTTTGCAGATGTCCGCAAGCTCGCCACCGGCCTCTTTGAGTAGCATGCTGATATTGTGCATGGCTTGCTCGGTTTGGCCTTTGACATCACCCACACACACGCTTTTACTGGTGTCTAAGTCTTGGCCGATTTGTCCGCGTAAAAATACAATACTGCCTTTTGCGACGACGGCTTGGCACAGATCATTGTCGATATTTTGCTCAGGATAAGTATCTTGGGTGTTAAAGGTGCGAATGCGTGTATGTTTCATGGACGACCTCATGTCAGTCTTCAAGCGTGAATAAATAAGATGAGTAGCTAAGCGTCAACAGGGGTATAGCATGTTGTATCGCCTTACAACCAGTATGTCGCAAATCAACATCAAGGCAAATTAAGATTTCCTTTCCAGTGATTAGGCTCAGCCATATCAGAGTGATTCGGTTTTTTTGAGGTAGCTATTCAGGACATACGATTGTCATTCTACATACAGAAAAATTAAGATAATGGCAGTGAATGTGATCTATAAAAATTCAGATCTTCATAGCGCGGTTATTCAAAATATTCATTTTTATGTAGAGAGAATGGTCCTATGTCAATTAATAACAAGAAAGTAGACACCTTGGTTGTTGGTTCAGGTCAAGCTGGTATCGCTATGAGTGAACATTTAAGCAATTTAGGTATTGAGCATTTAGTCTTAGAAAAGAACAGAATTGCTGAAGCATGGAGAACACGTAGATGGGATTCATTGGTCGCCAACGGACCCTGCTGGCATGACAAATTCCCTAATATGGACTTCCCCCATGATCCAGACAGCTTTGTGCCGCACGGCGAAGTCGCTGAATATTTTGAAAACTATGCCAAGATGATTGACGCACCGATTGAGACGGGCGTCGAAGTACAAAACGTTTTAAAAAATAAGCATAAGAAGGGTTTTACTATCGAAACCAGTCAAGGCACTGTTGTCGCCGACAATATTGTTGTTGCAACGGGTCCATTCCAACAACCCATCATTCCAAAAATTGCGCCTCAAAACAAAAATCTATATCAAATACATTCTGACCAATACAAAAACCCCAATCAGTTACCTGAGGGTGCTGTATTGGTTGTTGGGGCTGGTTCTTCAGGGGTACAAATTGCCTCAGAGCTCAATAGTGCGGGTAAAAAGGTATACTTATCCGTTGGCCCGCATGAGCGTCCACCGCGCAAATACAGAGACAGAGACAATGTGTGGTGGCTGGGTGTTTTGGGCACATGGCATGAAACCACGCCGCCGCAACGACCCATTAAGGGGTTTGCAGTAAGCGGTATGAATGGTGGTCAAAGTGTTGATTTTAGAAAAATGGGCCATGAAGGCATCCAGCTGGTCGGCATGACCAAGGCATTTACCGACAAGACCGTCTCGTTTAATGATGATCTGGTGGATAACATTGTCAGTGCAGAACAAAGCTATTTGGACAATCTTGAAGAAATGGACAGATACATTGAAAGCAATGGTTTAGAGTTGCCTGAGGAGCCCGAAGCAAAGATCCTCATGGACATGCCTGACGCTATGAAAAATCCCATTCATGAGCTGGATTTTGACAAAGACAACATCACTAGCATTATTTGGGCATCAGGTTTTGGGTACAACTACAATTGGCTGCCGTTTGATATCTTTCAAGAAAACGGCGCGCCGATACACAACAAAGGCGTCACCAGTGAGCCGGGGCTTTATTTTGTTGGGTTGCCTTACTTGTCGGGCAAAGGTTCTAGCTTTATTTGGGGCGTGTGGCATGATGCCAAGCGTATTGCTGAGTATATAGAGATCCAAAGACACTACCAGCATTATCAATCCTCTAAAAAAACCGAATAATAGTTTTAGAAGAGAGGTCTATGGTATTACGTTCTTTAGACCTCACTACCAACTTTTATCCTTTCTACCAAAAAATCCACCGCCGCCTTTACCTTGGGTACCAAATATCGCTGTTTTTGATATAGTAAATAGACGGTCGTGTCATTATTCTGAGTGATTGTCAGTTTATGCTTAAAAAACAGAAATGGTGGTCTTGGCTGTATATGGATGCCGCTCTTCACAGCTGTTGTCGAAGAGCTTTTTGAATTAACTCGCTCAGTCGGGCTCGCTGCTTGCCGACCTCATCAAAGTTATCTGGCGCTAGCCATTGTGAAAATGCCCGATACAAAGCCGGCCATTCGGCATCGATAACGGAGAACCACAGCGCTCTTTTACCTAAATAAGCAAACGCCTTATTTGTGCAGAAATAATAAACTGACTGGCATATTCATTCCAGCATAGAAAAAGCGACTAACAGTAGCTTCCTAACCGTTTCATGATCTACACCACGAGCGAGCTGCGATGAGGCATTACTTAGCTGAGCATCGATATAAGTCGCGGCAAATTCAGATGACATGTCTGCAGAAAACTCACCTTTGGCCTTTGCATGCTCTACCCACTGCTTGTAAGCTGCTAGTGCTTGATCTTGAATCAAATCAATTTGTGCTCGTGTTGCTTCACCTAAATGCATCTGCGCTTCACATATTTTTATCAACAAACATCCCTTTGGCGCACCTTCACTATCATCTACTGAAGTGGCAAATGATACTAGATTACCAAGCGTCTCTCGAAACGGAGCATCACCGCTTAACATGTGTTGAACAGGGCTTAGCACCTCTTGGTGATACTTAAGAATGACAGCTTTCATCAGCCCATCTTCGTTTGAAAACTCACGATAAAGACCTGGCTTCGAGATATCACATCTCCTACAGATTTCATTAAGAGATAAATTACCTACGCCCTCCTTCCAATAGGAATTCATTGCTACTTCTAGAACATGATCACGATCTAGGGTCTTTGGTCGCCCCCTTGGAGACTTAATTGAATCTAAACTCATTTTAATACCACCTAGTATTTTAATTTGACACGCTATTCTTTTACGCTTATTATACCGACTGGTATTTAATTAGCAAATCGAATAGGAAAGAAAAATGAGCAATACAAAGAAAAGCATAGTTATTACAGGTAGCAGCAGTGGCTTTGGCCAAAAGTCAGTAAAAGATTTTGCAGATAAAGGCTATCAAGTATTCGCCACCATGCGTGGCCCAGAAGGGAAAAACGCTATCGTTAAAACAGAACTAGAAGGGTATAGCGATTCCATCCATGTTGTTGATATGGATGTCACCAATGACGATTCTGTCGAAACCGCCATTGCAAGCATACTAGATAAAGCAGGAAAAATTGATGTTTTGCTAAACAATGCTGGCGTAATGTACCTTGGCATTACTGAAGCCTTTAGCATTGATCAAGCTCGCGAGCAGATGGAAACCAACTACTATGGCGCTATGCGTACTATTCTGGCAGTTTTGCCTACTATGCGTGAAGCTAAGTCCGGCCTGATCATCAATACCTCATCCATGGTTGGTCAAATTTCAGCACCATACTTCTCAACTTATGCCGCGACAAAACATGCTTTGGAAGGCTACCTTCAAGGTTTGCGCTACGAAGTAGCATCATTTGGCATCGATGTTGCCATTGTACAACCAGGCCCCTTCCCAACAGGTTTAAGCGCATCAGGACAACAACCATCACGTACAGACATACTGGACAGCTATGGCGAATTGGCAAATATCCCTGCCGTTATGTTCGAAGAGTTCGGTAAATTTATGCAGAGCGATCAAGCACCTGATCCACAAATGGTCGTAGAAGCTTATTTGACCCTAGCAGACATGCCTGCTGGTAAACGCCCAACACGCACACCTGTTGGCTTAGTTTGGGGTGTTGATGAGATTAACGCGGCGAAACAACCTGTTCAAGATCGTGTTTTAACAGAAATGCAACTAGACAAAATTCTAGGCGGCGCTGACGCATAACTTTACATAACAGGGGCAAACTATTTCTTGTACCTGTTATAGTCATAACACCCTATTCTTTAAGAACCAGATCATCTTAGCGCTTACCCTTCCGGGTTAGACAAGCAAAATATTTAGCATATATAAATCAATTATCATATTTTTATTTAAGCTACTCATTCACACCTGCTACTTTTCTTTTATCCTTTCTACCAAAAAATCCACCGCCGCCTTTACCTTGGGTACCAAATATCGCTGTTTTTGATATAGTAAATAAATCGCCATGTCCGCATGCTGAGTGACTGCCAGCTCATGCTCAAACGTCAGCTCTTGTAGCGCACCGGACTCAAGGTAGGATGCCAACGCCCAGCGCGTAGACATTAAAATACCGTCGCCCGCACAGGCTCTTTGTGCCAACCACGGCCCGTTGTTTGAGATCGCAACTACGGACCCTGAGACATCATGCCATTGCTCATCCACATAACATAACCAAGGGGTTCGCCCTGATGGCGCTTTAAAATAAAGTCCCCGATGTTCCTTTAACGTCGTGACATGGTCAGGTACGCCATATTTTTCCAAATAGCTGAGGGACGCCACTGGAATAAATTCATTATCCATGAGCCTTATTGCAAGCACCCGCTCGTTCGGTGCGTAGCCACCGCGAATCGCAATATCGACATCATCACGCCCCAGTGTTGACAGCTCATCACTCAAACTGACATCGAGTACAATCTGAGGATATAATGCGCTAAACTCCTCTAACAACGGCAGCAATATCTTCTCACCAAACCCCACCATCGAGCTGATACGCAGACGCCCCATTGGCGTTGTTTGGTAACTGCGTACCGTTTCTTTACTTTGCTCAAGTTGATTCAATATCTGCTGTACATCGTTGTAGTAGACCTGCCCTACCTCTGTCAGTTTGACAATTCGGGTTGACCGTTTGAGTAATGTCGCGCCCAAACTTTTTTCTAAATCAGACACTCGTCTTGATAGTGAAGATGGTGGCACATCAAACACTTTTGCTGCTTTGGTAAAGCTGCCTGTCTCGACCACTTTACTAAAATATCGTATCGCGCGTAGCTGATCCAAAATCTATCTCCATTCAATAAACCGTCAATTTTTTACATATCTGTATCAATTACTCAGTAATTTGACCTTATTATTGTCTTAAAGGCAATAGTGATTCGCGTTTTGCCCTATATATCACCCCATGAAAAACAGTAATAATGGGTGTGGCTTGAACATGACAATTAAAAACAATACTCACATCCGTAATGGAATAATAATTTATGATTACTTTGCATGGCTTTCCCACAAGTAACTATTACAACATCGTCAAACATGCGCTGTTATACAAAGAAATACCCTTTCAAGAACATCTTATATTTACTGACAACGACAAGTTGTTGGCCGTTAGTCCTGTGGGTAAAGTCCCCGCTATCACAACGGCTGAAGGCGTGACACTATCAGAGTCGAGTGTCATTTGTGATTTTATCGAAGAGGCCTACCCTGATACACCGTTATATCCTGAGTCAGTGACCGAGCGTGCAATCGTGCGTCAAATCATGAAAATAGCAGAGCTGTATTTTGAATTACCGAGCCGCCGTCTCATCCCTTATGTGTTTTCAGGTACACAAGCTCCTGATATTCTCAAACAAGAAGTACGTCAAGTGCTCGCCCGCGGGATTCCTGCCTTAAACCAGTTATGCCAGTTTTCACCTTGGATTGCGGGTCAAGAGCTTACGATGGCTGACATCTATATACACTATGTAAACGTCGTCGTCATTGGTTGCGCCTCAACCCAACTTGACTGGGACGTGCTAGCAAAGATACCCGGTATGAAAGAATGGAACAAGACCATGAGTCAATCTGACATTGCCCAAAAAATAGAGGCCGATCGCGTCGCCAATATGCCTGAGTTTATGACACACATAAAAGCTCAGATACAAGCAGCTCAGCCTAAAATAACACCCATACGATAACAATAATGAGTGATGCCGCGCATCATTCATAGGAGAAAACATGATGACCGATAAAAATAAACAACTGGTATCCACCATCAGTGATGACAACAAACTAACCCTATCTTTAAAAGACATCGAGATGCCGCAGCCTGGTGCTGACGAAGTGGTCGTACGCATGGAAGCCATGCCATTAAACCCGTCTGACTTTGGGGTGATGTTCAGCGCCGCTGATATGTCAACCGCTGTACAGTCAGGCACTGATGATAGCCCTGTGATTACCGCTGATGTGCCTGAGAAAGTCATGCCAGCGCTCAAAACGCGGGTAAACAAAGACACCCCTGTTGGCAATGAAGGCGCTGGTACCGTCGTTGCAGCAGGCTCATCAGAAGCGGCGCAAGCACTCATGGGTAAAATGGTCGCTGTGATTGGCGGCGGTACATATCGTCAGTACCACTGCGTAAATGTCAAAAGCTGCATAGAGATGAAGGATGGCACGACTGCTACCGAGGCTGCCTCGTCTTTTGTTAATCCACTCACCTCACTGGCAATGGTAGAAACCATGCGCGCTGAAGGTCACAAAGCTATTATCCATGCGGCAGCGGCATCTAGCCTCGGGCAAATGCTCAACCGTATTTGTATGGCAGATGGCATTGATCTGATCAATATCGTGCGTAAAGAATCACAAGAAAAGCTACTGCGTGATATGGGTGCAAAATACGTGGTCAATTCAAGCAGTGAGACGTTTACCAAGGACTTAACCGCTGCAATCATCGAGACGGGCGCAACGATTTCATTCGACCCTATTGGTGGCGGCAAGCTGTCCAGCGATATTCTAAACTGTATGGAAGCGGCCATCACTCATGACGTGGAAGAATACAGCGTCTATGGCTCAAATACCTTTAAGCAAGCTTATATCTATGGCGCGCTCGATCGTGGCCCAATTACCTTAAACCGTAACTTTGGTTTTGCGTGGGGTGTGAATGGCTTCTTGTTATTCAATGCGCTTGGCAAGCTAGGTAGTGAAACGGTTCAGTCCATGCGTAAGCGCGTGGCAGAAGAAATCACTACTACCTTTGCGAGCAGCTATACGCATGAAGTCACGCTAGAAGAAGCGCTACAATTAAAATCTATCGCTGCTTATGGCAAGCAAGCGACTGGTGAGAAGTACTTGATTAAACCTCAAGGCTAATCATTGTTTAAAGGATAATTTAGAAATAAAAAAAGCAGATATCGAGATGTCTGCTTTTTTATTTCTGCTTATCATGGATATTAACTAATACTTCAAAATAGTCTTCAATAGGTAGTCGCAATATTTCATAGATCAACACCAGTCAATTTTACATAGAAGAATACAAAGTTGGGTTAAGATGTACTGGTGATGAATACTGAAAATAAAAATTCTTTATGGTGCGAAATCAATTGTCTGGCAAAACCCTATTTAAAATAGACATAAATAGCTTTTCACCACTGGCAGTGATATCCTTCACACTTTTTGGAGAACTGTTTTCCAAGTAACCTAATTTGTGCATATCCTTTAAAAATTCCTTACTCTTAGCAGAGAACAGGATACTTAGGAAAATTTCCATTGGACGCAATTTATCGATATCATCCTCTTTCAACTTTCTTTTCACAAGACTAGTTAAATGGTGATTAACTCCTGTGTTAAGATCAGCCCACTCTTCATTAGAAATAAAATTAAGTTCACTTTGAAACGTCTTTAGCTCAAGCTCTTTTTCTTCAAGTTTTGACTTTAAAATTTGTTTTTCCGAATCATCTAATTTTGACTTTTCAAATAAGGTTTCAATAATTTTTCCCAGTTCTTGTTCTGAATCTGAAACTTGCTTTTCTGTGGCTGCTTTTTCTCTTGCTATCTCTTCAGAGACATCCGCACCATTAGATGTATAGTATCTGTCTACGCTTTCTTTTAAATCTTGAGATTTTTGCTCTATATTCTTTAATTGTTCGCCGAAACCAGATTGTATGGTCCCAAGCACAACCGACGTATCTTGAGTGAACTTATGCATATTGTCATAAAACTTGTTACTTGAATCAGAACTTTTGAAATAAAAAGCGACAGAAAGTCCAACAGCGAACAAAGCTAGCAATAGGGCTACTATATCTGTAGCTGAAAGTGTACCAAGGTTTATATTGAAGTCTGAATTAATAACTCGATATCCGACTACACAGACTACACAGACTACTGCGACTTCTCTTATTATTCTTATAATTTCATTTAGTTTCATCTTCTATAAATCCCTTTCACTCTTTTAAGGCATATACTCATATGCCCAGAATCTTATTCAACGCCGACTTGGTTTACGTGATACACCAAATCAGCATATACTAAATGACTTTTTAACCCTACTGAACAGCTATATTACAAATAGTCAATTATAACTGATATAAGTCTATTTTTATTAGCTCTTCCACATTAAACCATCAAAAATCGCTGTCCCCCAAATTTACACAGAATCCTACCATCACCCTGATAAACCAATTCTATGCACGTAAGCGAGCATGATTTTTATAAAAATATCTCTCAATCTATTGAAATATAAGGCGTGCGGGCGATATTTAATAAAATTATCTGACTGTAAAAGCGCTCATTAGTCGCTTTAACCCATTTATTTTTCTTAATACCTCTCCTAGTTAGCACGTTTTTAACTTAATATGGCTCTTTATGCTAAAATAATCCCCAAGTGAACCTTGGGGATGATTAATAGTCATAATCTTTTATTTAAAAGGATTATAAGAATGGTATAACAAATACCAGTGTCCATATTGGTGTCCAGCAGTCAGTGTCCAATACTGTCTTATGACATAACTGTTGCCTACGGTCACTCGCCCCTTTATAAAAATTACGGATACCCTTTATGGCTGTCGATAATGCAAATGATATTAATAAACTTGAATACCGAGATAAGGACTATTCGGTCAGCGTCTCAGGCGTCGCGGGTCTGAGTATCCGCGTCTATCCAAATGGCAAAAAAGAATACTACCTACGCTACGCCCATCCCCACATCACAGGCAAGCGGCCCAGAATGATGCTGGGTAAGGTCGAGGACATCAATCTATACGAGGTTAAGTATAAAGCGGAAACCATACTTAACATGGTCGCAAACGGCTCTGATCCCAAAGCCATACAGCAAAAAGAGCAAGTCAATAAGTACGCTCATCTAAAAAACGCCACTTTCGCTGAAATTGCACAAGCATGGCGAAATCACAAAACATCAAATCGCCAGCATAGCAAATCTAAAAAGCCTGCGTTTAGTGAATCGACGCTCAAGTTTTGGGATTTGTGTCTGGGTTATATGTGTCATGAGATTGGTGAGTTGAGAATGAACGATATCACTAGCGAGATAATACTCAGTGTGTGTGAGGCCATTCAAAACAATGATAATCAAGCCACCTTCGTGGGTGCAAGCACACGGCTGTATACCGAAAAAGTGTTTTCTTTTGCCGTCGCGCGCGGATTGTGCGATAGAAATGTGGCGATTGACACGCGTGGCGAGCTGGCACCAGCTGGCTCAGGTCATCACTTGCCAGCCATTACCAAGGCTGATCAGTTTGCAACGCTCTTACAGGATATGGCCAATTTTAAAGGGGCAAGCAAGATCACACTTGCGGCCATGAACCTACTACCTTATGTGTTTGTCCGTAGTATCGATTTGCGCTCGATGCGCTGGCAGGATATCGATTGGGACAACAATGTATGGGCATTCTCCCCTACTAAAGGTGAAGGTCGTGATGATATGGTCTCACATTTGGTGGTGCCATTGGCTACCCAAGTCATCGCACGTTTACGACACATTCACTCTGTCAGCGGTCATAACGATTATGTCTTTGCGTCGACGCGCGCTTCAAATAATGCTTATATTAGTAAGGCCGCGCTCGTACAGGTATTCCATCGCATGGGCTACAAAGACGTGCAATGCGCGCATGGGTTTCGAGCATCGGCCAAAACCTTACTCATGGAGCAGCCTGAGCTGAGGTATTCGGATATCGTCACAGAACTGCAGCTCGGTCATCGCATTAAAGACACACATGGCGGCGCTTATAATAGACTTGATGAGATTGATACGAGGATAGAGATGATGCAGGACTGGGCAGACTATATAGATAAGCTGCGAGACGGTTCTAAATAGATTTAAAAAAAGTCAGTCCAAAAAAAACTGACTTTAAGCACCTGAATAAAACAGAGACTTATATTTAATTGTCTAAATACTTCCCCAACCATACCAAAAACGCATCGCTAGTCGTCGATACGTTCAAGCGCAGATGGGTTGAGGCACTGGCATCTGGACGAAACAGCTGACCGGGTGCCACAAGCCAGCCGTCGCTATAGGCATCTAGTGCCAGTTGGCTGGTATCTTGATGAGTATCTACCCACACAAAAAGTCCCGCCTGCGCATGCTCAGGATAGACAAGTCCAATCTTTGGTAATGCCTTACGCATTTTCTCATGTGCATCATATAAGTGTTGATGGACTTTTTTAATCTGCCGACGATACTCGCCGTGTGTCCATAGGTGATGAATGACGCGCTCACCAAATTCTGGCGTATTCATATTACTCAAGGTTTTGATACGCAGCACATCATCGATGAAATTATCTGGGCATACCAATAGGCCGACGCGCCAGCCTGAGGCCATCGATTTTGAAAACCCTGTCGCATAAAACACGCGCTCGAACTGATCAAGACTGGCATAACGCAGTACTTGACTGTCCGGTACAAACGCGGCGTATAAATCATCCTCAAAAATGTACGCATCATATTTATGGATAAGGTTGAGCACTTGGTGCGCCCGAGCAGGATGTAAATTATAAGAGGTGGGATTGTGTAGCACGCTGTTGGTCAAATACAGCTTAGGATGATATGTCTCAAACAGCTTTTGCATTTGCTCAATATTGGGGCCTTGATGATCGCGCTCGACCGCGACGACATTGAGTCCTTTTTGTTGTAGGCAACTCGATAGCCAAAACCAGCCCGGCCCATCAACCACCACCGTATCGCCCACTTTGGTCAATAGTTGGACAACCATGGTGATGGCTTGCGATATGCCTGCGGTGGTGA
The DNA here is from genome assembly GCF_900163785.1 of Psychrobacter sp. JB385. Taxonomy (GTDB): domain Bacteria; phylum Pseudomonadota; class Gammaproteobacteria; order Pseudomonadales; family Moraxellaceae; genus Psychrobacter. The sequence goes on along the minus strand of NZ_FUKN01000013.1, from coordinate 910,071 downwards.
TGATATTGTCTGCATAGGTCTGCATACCAAGTACATTCAACTGCTGAACCAGCTGCTGACGCAGTGGCAGGTAGCCTTGCACCGCGCCATAGTCGTAGATGAAGCTATCTGCTTGCTGAGTGACCTGCCGTATCGCCCATTCCATCTTGTCATTACGCACCCAGTCTCTGGGTAGGGTGCCTACCCCTGGTGATCGGTGATGCGGAATGTCACTAAATACTTGCTGTACTAGCCAGCGCGTGTCTATGACTGGGTACTTGGTACCGATTTTTTTATCATTATTAGGCTGAGCGAGTGTTGCTTGCAGATTCACATAGTAGCCTGAGCTTGGCTTAGCCACCAATACATTGGTCGCCACCAGTTGCTCATAGGCCTGCACCACCGTAAAGCTTGAGATACCCATCAGTTTTGCTAATTTTCGCACCGATGGCACACGCTGATTTGGTAAGTAAATTTGCCAGTCAATCCGCTGCTGTAACCATTCAGCGACGGCAGCGGTCTTCGTCAAATTAGGATTAAGTTTGTAATTTTCGACCATGATAAATGCACTTATTTTTGACTATAAAAACCTGAGTATTAAGAATTGTCATGTTAAGGATGACTATACACTTTGTTCACCATCAGTGGAACTGTATCGGGTCTGTTGTGGTCATATAAACTATAGTTGATCTCTTCAATCACATTGAAGTTTTGAGGAGAATAGATAAATGGGCATGACGGCAGGCTTGGAAGGTAGCATCACCGCGTTGGCTATTTTTTTATTCATTAACTCAATCACACCCGGTCCCAATAACTTAATGCTGCTACATGGCAGTATTAAATGTGGGTTTTGGGCGTGTCGCTGGCATATGCTTGGTATTACGACAGGCGTTGCTGTCATGCTTGGACTGAGCTATTGGGGTATGGCAACTTTAGTGGTCAGCTTTCCGGTGATTATGTTGACGATAAAAGTACTGGGCACGCTCTATCTATTATGGCTCACCTACCATATGGCAAAAACGGACTTTACCGCAGTTGTCAATGAAGCACTAGAACAGGAGCTGGCAAGTAAAACAAGTGGCGCAACCACCGCAAAAAACCGCGTGGGCGAGTTACCACTAAGCTTTGGACAGGCATTGCTGTTTCAGTGGCTCAATCCAAAAGCATGGACCATGACAGTGGTGGCACCCAGTCTGGCGATGTTTCATACCAGTAGCTCGTGGCTAGACAATCAAGTATTACTGATTATGTGTGCCATCATCAATATCTTATCGATCAGCTGCTGGGCGGCAGGCGGGCACTGGCTGCGCAAACTGGTGCATTTGCCGCGTGTGATGCGAGTTATCCATGCACTGATTGTATTGATGACGCTGTACTGCGCTGTCATGCTGTGGCGCTAAAAAGTAAGCACAATGGCAATTAAATTATAAAAAACGCAAGATAATTATCTGGGATAATCATATGACCCCTATATACACTGCACTGGCTGTACTGGTTACCTTTATTTGGGGTGTGAATTTTACTTTTATTGCTTGGGGACTTGAGAGCTTCCCGCCCCTGATGCTCACGGCGCTGCGTTTTTTCTTTACCGCAGTGCCGTTGGTGTTTTTTCTTAAACCCCCTACCTTTAACCGCACTTTACTGATTTATGCTGTCGGTACCTTTGTCATACAGTACGGCTTTATATTTACCGCCATGCATCTGGGCGCATCGCCAGGGTTGACAGCGCTGTTGCTACAAATTCAGATTTTTATCACCGTGTTGTTGGCGTACTTTATCCTAGGCGAAGCAGTCAGTCGCATGCAAATCATTGGTATGCTGGTCGGAGTATTGGGACTTAGCGTGATTGCACTTAAACTCGGCGGTGATATGCCTGTGGCTGGATTTGTCTGCATCTTGATTGCCGCAGTGGGCTGGAGCTTTGGTAATATTGCCTCCAAGCAGGCTTCGGCACAGGCAACCCTAAGAGCGGCGCAGCCAAAAACAAACGTGCCTGTTGTTTCCTCTGGGACTGTTTCTTCCAATACTAAAGAAAATAAGGCATCCGCTTTGTCTGCTCTGGCACTGGTAGCATGGGGCGGTCTGATCGCTTGTGTGTTTTTGACGTTATCTTCGCTTATATTTGAGACCGATGCATGGCAGCTGGCAACCTTTACCGAGGCATCGATGAGATCGTGGCTGTCGCTGGGCTTTATCGTATACATCTCAACCCTAGTGGGCTTTGGGCTGTGGTCGCATCTTCTCAGCAAAAACACCGCATCTAAGGTGATGCCATTTGCGCTACTGATTCCCATATTCGGTATGACAACGTCCGTAGTGCTCACGGGGGAAGTTGTGACATGGTGGAAGATACTGGCAATGATATTGATATTATCGGGGTTACTACTGGCAAATGTGAAATTAGGGCTAGGAAGAAGACTGGCTTATAAATAATACCAAGTATCTGACTTTCTTTAGCATTGACTCTAAGGTGAAGTGCTCTTGAGTATTGAGTTTATCGGGTCAGGATTGATATTAACTGAACTTTTTATCATCAATTATCATTTAAGCATCAGATCATGGAGATAATAGTGCTTAATCCGTACTTTAATAGACCAAATGTCATGAGCATAAAGGGTGCTTTATTTGCCTTGGCAGCGGTAGCGCTCAATGCCACGATAGGCATATTCAGCGTGCTACTTATGAATACAGGACTAAAAAGTAACGATGTCGCCTTTTTAAAGACGCTTGCTGCTTTTGCCTTGCTTTCTATTATGCTGAGTAAAACGCCAAGGCCCATACAATACAAACAGCTCATCATGCCTACACGTGGCACGCTTAATCAGCACGCTAGCCATAAGCGCATCATGGCCACCGTTGCTATTTGTGCCTTTTTTGGTATTTTTACGCTGTTTGTGTTTGAGACCCAAGCTTATCAGTATGGCAATCCCGCCAATGTGGTGGTGATTTTGATGGCAGCAGCAACCATATCAGCCACGCTATTTGGCGCACTACTCCTTAAAGAAAAACTATTGCTTAATACTATTTTGGGCGTTTTATTAGCAATCGCTGGTATTTTTGTGATTTCTTGGACAAGCAGTGTTGATTTAACGTTGGTGTTTTTTGCCGCGCTGGCTGGTATCGGTTATGGGTTATTTTCGGTATTGATGCAGCGCTTTGGCTTGCAAGGCGGGATTTATTTGACCAAATACTTATTACTATTTGGCAGCCTATTGTTATTCATCCCCTTTATTATTACCTTTGAGCCTGTACATATAGGATATCACTCTATTCTTGGACTGCTAGGCTTGGCTGTTTTTCCAACTATTTTAGGTTTTTACTGTACCACCAGTGCACTCACTTATTTGCCTGCGTCCAAGGTACAAGTGATTGAGTTATCAGAGCCATTGTTTGCGATGTTTTTTGTGTGGCTGATATTGCATGAGTCAGCAACGATGCGATTTTGGCTTGGCGCAGGCTTGGTCATACTCGGTATTATGATCATCACGAATACGTTTAAAAAAACGCCACATTGAACTTTGCTCAATGATTTATGCATTTAAGGAAAACTCCATCTGAATATAAATAGCCATATATTTGTGTTTAGCCAGCACAGGTTAAATACAAAACATTGGTATCAGCGGACGATTACATCAATATTTTATGATAGATTATCCGAGCGCTACAGCAAACACGAAAACACCTGATGATTATAGAGGCACCTTGAATGCAACAGATCAAAAGATTGCCCGCCATAGATGGTCAGCTTGGCTGGTTTGAGTCCGTGCCTTTTAAGCGACCCATGCCCATACAGCAAGCCGAAGCAGATGAGCACTTTGATATCATCATCGTTGGTGCAGGCTTCTCCGGTCTGGCGACTGCTGACCGATTGGCGCAGCTGCGCCCAGAGGCGCGTATTGCCATTCTTGATGCCATGGAAGTTGGTCAAGGCTCCTCCGGTCGCAACGCAGGATTTATCATTGATTTGCCTCACAACGTCGATCCAACAGAACCTGACACACAAGCAACAACGCAAATCCGAGATTTGAATAAGTTTGCAATTCAACGTTTGGATCGTATTCAAAAGCAGCAAGGTCTTGACGTGTGCTGGCATCAGGCTGGCAAGTACTTAGCCGCTCATGAAGAAAAGCATTTCTCCAATCTGGCTGATTTTGTAGATACGCTAGAGTGCATGAGAGAGCCGTACGAGATATACAGTGGTGATGAGCTAGCAAAAAGATTGGGAACCCATTACTACAAGCGCGCCGTTTATACGCCCAAAAACATTTTAGTGAACCCAGCAGCATTAGCCATTTCGGTAGCCAGCGCCTTACCTGACAATGTCACTTTGTTAGAAAATACCCCTGTACGCGAGATAGATTTTGCCAACAAAACTATCCAAACGCCAAAAGCGCGCCTCAGTGCTGATAGTATCGTACTGGCCACCAATGCTTTTACAGAAAAATTTGGCGTATCCTCTAACAGAATCACACCGATATTTACTTATGCCAGTTTGACGCGACCTTTGACTGATGAGGAAATGAGTCAGTGCAAAGACTTGTCATTGAAAGACATAGAACCTTGGGGACTCACCTCTGCCCATCCTGCTGGCACCACGGTACGCCTGACTGCTGATAAGCGAATTTTTATTCGTAATACATTGAACTATCAGCCCAATCTATCCAGCCCTCAAGCGGTACTTGATAAAGTAACAGCCAAACACCGCAAATCGTATCTGGCACGTTTTCCGCAACTGCCCAATGTGCCTTTTGAGTACACGTGGGGCGGTATGATTTGTGTGACGATGAACCATGAGCCTGTTTTTAAAGAGCATACTGCTGGCGTGTATGTCATCGCGGCCATGAACGGCGTTGGTGTGGCAAAAGGCACTTACTTGGGTCACTATATGGCAGAATATATTTGCGGTAAAGACAGCCCAGAGCTGGAGTTTATCTTAAAAAATGCAGCACCAAGCTGGGTGCCGCCCGATCCGATCCGCCACATTGGCGCGCACATTCGACTGTCCTATGAGGAGCATATGGCTAAGGGTGAGGTGTAGGGTGTAAAATTACGTGATAAACAACAGAATGATGGCATTTGCAATTTGGCTAGTCATCAGTTTCGCGATACAGCGTATTTTGAGACTCTTCTCTAAAGTCTTCATAAGTAATCGCGGCATCTGTACTAGATGCAGCAGGCAATGCTTCGGCTGTCTTAGAAGTATTACTTACCTCTGGATTCTCACTAACCACCGTATCTTGAATCTTGGCGACTGATGGTTCGACAGGGTTAGACGATGGTGGTGTATTGACAGTGACAGCTGGCGCAGTGTCTGGTGCGGCTTTTTCTGAGTCACTAGCACTATCTACCTCTGTGCTATCAGGCGCTGTAGTCTGCATGGGCGTTGATAAAACCCCTGTATAAATAAGCGCTAGCACGATCATAATAATCAATAATGAACCAAAAACCATACCGATGATAAGCGGTTTTTTACTACTTGCCAGCCTATCTTGTACTGGCACTGCTTGAATGGCTGATGGTGTGGGCGGCTCTAAAGTATCAGGTTGACTGTCATTGCCTTCATCAGCGCTGCCGTCAGTCTCAGCAAGACCTGTTGAAGAAGCGTTTGTTAGAGAAGAATCTATAGCCTGGCTGCTAGTATCGGTATCATCGTAAAAATCAAAAATGAAGGCATCGTCGTCTGTATCCAATGGATCCATTGGTTTTGACTGCTCATTTTCACTATCGTCGCCGTCATTATCACCTTGAACACGGTTGATGAAGCGCTCATAAATATTATGATTGCTACGATTACGCGATTTTTTATCGACAATTTCCGCCAGTTTTTCTTCAAAACCCGTATCGATGTCGTTTTTTTCGTCGCTCATAGAATAATACCAAACCAGTGGATTCTACTGTTATTAAATGACTGCTAGAATGAAGTGATGATATTTCTTACCAAAATGTAACGTTGTCGTTAACGAACAATATAGTTGCTCCCCTCGTTATCTTCAAGCACAATTTATTTACTGGTGATAACATTTTTAACATGTGCAGTCCACCAAAGCGAAAATAACAATATCGAAGATATCAACATATCGTCTGAAACACAGAGTTGAGGCCATGGACTTAAAACAGCTTAATGCATTTATTGCCGTTGCAGATCTGCGTAGCTTTAGCGCGGCGGCGACCCAAACAGGATTGTCACAGCCCAGTCTGAGTCGCCTGCTCAAACAGCTTGAGACCGACATGGGGGTTGAATTGATTGACCGTTACCACAGACCCCTAAATCTGACTGAAGCAGGTGCCTTCTTTTACGACAAAATCAGCACCGTTTTGACAGAGATTGATACGGTCACCAGTATGACCCAGCGTCTATCAGCCCCCAGTAGCGTATTAAATATTGGCTTTGTACCCTCTGTGCTGTACGGATTGCTCCCCGAAATCATCGCTGAATTAAAACAGTTCAGCCCTGATATCGAGGTCACACTCAAGGATATCAGCTCATATCAACAAATGGATGCGCTCAAATCAGGTGAAATAGACATCGGTTTTGGCCGCTTTGCTCATCAAGACCCATGGATTCAACAAATACTCCTTCGTCATGAGCGTTATGTGGTCGCGCTACCAAAGTCACATCCTTTAGCACAGGTGAGTGAGCAGCGTTTGATAGATTTGGCCAATAACCGCTTAATCTTATATCACCAAACCCATCTGCCTATATCTACAGCGACCGCAAAATCAAAAAGCACCAAACTGACCGCTCATGCACCTGTTAACACAAAAAATCTATCAAACCGTGTGCAGCCATCTTTGAGCGAGCCTATCACCGAACCTTTGCTACATTTATTTGCCCAATATGGCATCTCCCCCTTTACCACCACAACCGTAAGCGATTTACAAGTGGCTTTGGGATTGGTGGCCGCGGGTGAAGGTATTACGCTAGTACCCGCCAGCTTACGAACCGTGCGTACTGAGCAAATCAGCTATCAGCGTTTGGTGCATGAGAACGTCACCTCCCCTGTTTACTTGCATACTCTTAAAGATTTTGTGCATCCCAAGATTCCTGCGTTGCTCACTGCCATCTACCATGTGTATGAGCAACGCGGCATCACTTACCGACGCCAGCAATTTACCTAATCGCTAGTATGTTTACGTAAATATGTATCTATTATTAAGCTTTACTATTTTAATAGTATATTTTTTCAACATAAACTAATCAGTTAAACCAGTTTATATCAATTTGTGGATATAAATGAAGCAAATAAATATTATCTCGTATCATTATAGGTGTGCTAAAGTCGCTGCTAAACGTCTGTTTTTTGTTTTTTTCCTTTTCCGTTTTTTAACTCAGTGTTCTCGCTGCAGATACCCTGTCATCTAATGGTGATAGGGTTTTGCTTGATATAATTTGAGGTATTTATGACTACACAACAGATTGATACTGTTGATAGCGCTGCCAGCCAGGAAGGCTTTAGTTGGCGCATCTTCGGTCCAGGTATTTTGATGGCCACTGCTGCTATTGGTGGTTCTCATCTGATTTCATCGACGCAGGCAGGCGCCATATATGGCTGGCAGTTGGCGATTATGATTGTTTTAGCCAACTTTTTTAAGTATCCGTTTTTTCGATTTGCCACTGACTACGTCTACGATACGGGTGAGAGTCTGATTGCAGGCTATGCCAAACGCTCAAAGGTATACCTATGGGTATATTTTATTCTCTCTATCCTGTCAGCCGTTATTAGTACGGGGGCGGTATCGCTGCTTGCTGCAGTGATTTTAGGATTTATGCTACCCGCTTCTCTCGAGTTTTCTACCATCACCCTATCGATAATTATCGTTGCGGTCTCATGGTTCTTTTTAATAGCCGGTCATTATAAGTTGCTCGATGGTGTCACCAAATGGATTATGATTGCCTTAACGGCAGCCACCGTTGCCGCCGTCGTTATTGCGGCTGGCAAGCCCACCGTCATGGCTGCTGACTTTGTCGCGGTAACGCCTTGGAATTTGGCAACTTTAGGATTTATTGTGGCACTCATGGGCTGGATGCCAGCGCCATTAGAGTTTGCCGCCATTACTTCTATGTGGACGTCCGCCAAGGTTAAAACCGATCATACGACTCATCGTCAAGGCTTACTTGATTTTAACGTTGGGTATTTGGTCTCAGCGATTCTGGCCTTGTTTTTCTTGGCGCTGGGTGTGTTTGTCCAGTATGGCTCAGGTCAAGAGATTGAGTTGGTTGGCGGCGCGTATATCAATCAGTTGATTAATATGTATACGGCCACCATTGGTGATTGGTCAAGACTACTGGTCGCTTTTGTCGCCTTCATGTGTATGTTTGGCACCACGATTACTTGTGCGGACGGTTATGGTCGTGCCAATGCCGAATGCTGGCGTTTGATCAAAGGTGAGAATGAGATTAATAAAAAGCAAATCGCTTTTTGGACAACTTATGCCATCGGTGGTGGCTTGGTCATTATCACTTTTTTCACAGGTCAGTTAGGCGCGATGCTTAAATTTGCCATGGTATCGGCATTTATTTCTGCGCCTATCTTTGGTTGGTTAAACTACTCACTGGTCAAAAACCATAAAAAGCTGTCGGCTGGCATGAATGCATGGTCTATTGCAGGCTTGATATTCTTGGCAGGGTTTACACTCTTATTCTTAGCCAATTTCGCTGGTATATTTGGCTAATTAACCTTTTAGATTTTATGATTAAAGCCCTTTTAGCCTTGCTACGAGGGCTTTTTTATACTCAAAATTTTCGTAGCAATATGCACCCCCTTTTTCACAATTGTAATTAAATGTAAAAATTTAAGTTGTGTAAAAGGCTTAGCTTTATGAATATGAATAGTGGTTTTGGTAAATAACTCATTTTTGGATAATGCTATTTATTAATTGAATACTATTAAAATAATTAAATAAACTTTAAATTAATATTAATCAAATATAGAAAAATCGGACTTTTTCGATAGAGAAAATTGAGTATAATCGATAACAATGACGGATATATTCACTCTCCTTGTAAGGATCATGACATGACTTTAACCTCCGCTGGCGCACGCTTTCGCAGTGCCTTGAAGCAAAAAAACGATAATCATCAACCTTTACAAATCACTGGCGCGATCAATGCCTATACCGCGATGATGGCGACCCAAGTTGGCCATCAAGCGCTTTATCTTTCTGGCGGCGGCGTGGCAAACGCCTCATTTGGTTTGCCTGACCTTGGTATGACCAGCCTTGATAATGTGCTAGAGGACGCTCGCCGTATCACGGATGCCGTTGATACGCCATTATTGGTTGACATCGATACGGGTTTTGGCGGTGCGTTTAATATTGCCCAAACCATCAGAAAAATGGAAAAAGCAGGCGTGGCAGCCGTCCATATCGAAGATCAAGTTGCGCAAAAGCGCTGTGGTCACCGCCCAAATAAAGAAATCGTCAGTATCTCTGAGATGGTTGATCGCCTAAAAGCGGCATTGGATGCCAAAACGGATTCTGATTTTGTGGTGATGGCTCGTACCGATGCGCTGTCTGTTGAAGGCTTAGACGCTGCTGTTGAACGTGCCGTTGCTTTCCAAGAGGCGGGCGCAGACATGATCTTTGCAGAAGCGCTCACCGATATCGAGATGTATCGTAAATTTACGGATGTACTCGATATTCCAGTCCTCGCCAACATGACTGAATTTGGTCAGACCGATCTATATACCACTGACCAGCTATACGGTGTGGGCGTGGATATGGTGCTGTATCCACTATCAGCCTTCCGCGCCATGAACAAAGCGGCATTAAACGTCTACCAGCATCTATTGGATGACGGTACGCAAGAAAAAGTCGTCGATACCATGCAGACGCGTATGGAGCTTTATGATTTCTTAAACTATCACGAGTTTGAGCAAACCTTAGACAAGCTGTTTGCAGATAATAAATAACCATAATAAGCAGCATTTTTCACTGTTAGAAGCTACCCACAAAAGGAATGTAAACATGGCAGCACAGAAAGAACTTTCAGGCGCAGGACTTCGCGGACAAGTCGCTGGTAAGACAGCATTATCGACCGTTGGCAAATCAGGCTCTGGTCTGACCTATCGCGGCTATGACGTATCAGAGCTGGCGGATAAATGTATTTTTGAAGAAGTCGCGTATTTACTGCTATACGGCAACTTGCCTAATCAGAGCGAGCTTGATTCCTATCAAGCCAAATTAAAAAGCCTGCGCGGTCTACCGCAAGCGCTAAAAGACGTGCTTGAGCGTATTCCTGCCAGCGCTCATCCAATGGACGTGTTACGTACTGGTTGTTCTATGCTCGGTAACCTTGAGACTGAAACTGATTTTGCTCAGCAAAACGATAAGACCGATCGTATGCTCGCGCTATTTCCAGCCATCATTAATTACTGGTATCGCTTTAGCCATGACAATGTGCGTATCGAGACCGAAACCGATGACGCGACGATTGGCGGTCATTTCTTGCATCTGCTTAAAGGCGAAAAGCCAAACGAGCTACACGAAAAAGTGATGAACGTCTCGCTTATCCTCTATGCAGAGCATGAGTTCAACGCTTCGACCTTTACCGCGCGTGTGTGTGCTTCTACTTTATCTGACATCCATTCTTGTATCACTGGTGCAATCGGTTCATTACGCGGACATTTGCATGGCGGCGCGAACGAAGCCGCAATGGATATGATTGAGGGCTTTAACTCAGCTGACGAAGCCGAGACAGAGATGATGGCAATGCTGGCGCGTAAAGACAAAATTATGGGCTTTGGTCATGCGATCTATAGCGAATCAGATCCACGTAACGTCGTTATCAAGCAATGGTCTGAAAAATTGGCCGCTGACGTGAATGATGAGGTGTTATATCCAGTATCAGTACGCGTTGAAGAAGTCATGTGGCGCGAGAAAAAACTGTTTGCCAATGCTGACTTTTTCCATGCATCAGCCTATCACTTCATGGGTATCCCAACCAAACTGTTCACACCTATCTTTGTCTGTTCACGCTTGACTGGCTGGGCCGCTCACGTGTTTGAGCAACGTGCCAATAACCGTATCATTCGCCCAAGTGCAGAATATACGGGTGAAGAGCTGCGCCCTGTACCAGATATGAGTGCGCGTGATTAGCGATTTAAAACTAAGAGCATATAATGATAAATAAATTAAAAAAATGGCGAAAAAAGCTTACCTTTCGTAGGATTGCACTAGAGTTATTGTGCGGCTTAGTTGATGAGCTTTTTATTTATTTATTACCACTTGCTCTCATTGCGATTGGTTGCATAGTTTTCGTATTGATCGGTATTTGGATTAGTATCTGGATAATGCTACCAATCGTTATAGCTCTAGGAGCAGCAGCATACTGGGTATTTAAAAGATATAAGCGTATTTAACATATGCTAAACGCTAGAATTTTTTACCAATTTGCTGCGCTCTTATATATATATATATGATATTTGAATATTTTTTCCTAGTAAAATCTATAAAATCCGTATTAGGTTATGCTAAAAGATGGATTTTTTGACCCCTACCGATACTGAATAATTGATTAAAATTAGCCAACCGCTAAAGGTGACTTATGGACAACGCCCTAGTACAACCAATGAACGATGAATTCAAAAAGCCACTTCCCGGTACTGACCTTTATTACTTCGATACCCGTGAGGCTGTCGAGAGTATTGAAGCTGGCGCGTATGACAAGCTACCATTCTGCTCAAAAGTATTGTGCGAAAACCTCGTACGTCGTTGCCCACCAGAAGAGTTAACCAATGCGCTAAAGCAGCATATCGAAGGCAAGCAAGACCTTGATTTTCCTTGGTATCCAGCCCGCGTGGTGTGTCATGATATCTTGGGTCAGACAGCCTTTGTTGATTTGGCAGGCTTGCGTGATGCTATCGCTGAGCAAGGCGGTGACCCGTCCAAAGTAAACCCTATCGTACCAACACAGCTGATCGTTGATCATTCATTGGCGGTTGAGCACGCAGGATTCGAAGACGATGCCTTTGAGAAAAACCGTGCGATTGAAGAGCGCCGCAACGATGACCGTTTTCACTTTATTAACTGGTGCCAATATGCCTTTGACAATGTCAACGTCGTACCACCGGGCAATGGCATCATGCATCAGATTAACCTAGAGAAAATGTCACCTGTCGTACAGGTCGTACATAATAAAGCCGGTGAAGAAGTCGCATTCGCTGACACGTTGGTTGGTACGGATAGTCACACGCCGATGGTCGATGCGCTAGGCGTTATCTCAATCGGTGTGGGCGGTCTAGAAGCCGAAAGCGTCATGCTAGGTAATCCATCCTATATGCGCCTGCCTGATTATGTGGGTGTTAAATTAACGGGAAAATTGCAAAAAGGCATCACTGGTACGGATCTTGTACTGGCGATGACTGAGTTCTTACGCGACGCAGGTGTGGTCTCTACCTATATCGAATTCTTCGGTAACGGTGCACGCCAGCTAAGTGTCGGTGACCGCGCCTCTATCTCAAACATGACCCCTGAATATGGTGCCACTGCCGCGATGTTCTATATCGATGAGCAAACCATTGACTATCTACGTCTGACAGGTCGCTCTGAGGAACAGATTAAACTGGTTGAGCAGTATGCCAAACAAACGGGCCTATGGGCCGATGGTATGGAAAAAGCCGAATACGCGCGTGTGCTTGAGTTTAATCTGTCCTCAGTGGGTCGCAATATGGCAGGCCCTTCGCGCCCCCATGCCCGCGTATCTACCGATGATTTGGTTGCCAAAGGCATCGCCCATGCGCCTGATCAAAAACTCCCTGAACCAAAAGATGGTCTGATGCCAGATGGCGCAGTGATTATCGCTGCTATTACTAGCTGTACCAATACATCAAATCCACGAAATATGGTTGCCGCAGGCCTCGTCGCTCGTAACGCGAATGCCAAAGGCTTATTGCGTAAGCCTTGGGTAAAATCGTCACTAGCACCTGGCTCAAAAACGGTCAAGATGTACTTAGAAGAAGCAGGCCTGATGCCAGAGCTACAAGAAATCGGCTTTGACGTGGTTGGTTTTGCCTGTACGACCTGCAACGGTATGAGCGGAGCGCTTGACCCTGACATCGAGCAAGAAATCATCGACAATGATTTGTTCACTACGGCAGTGCTATCTGGTAATCGTAATTTTGACGGTCGTATCCATCCGTATGCCAAGCAAGCATTTTTAGCATCGCCGCCACTGGTTATCGCTTATGCTATCGCTGGTAACATCCGTTTTGATATCGAAAAAGACTTATTGGGCAAAGACCAAGACGGCAATGATGTGTATCTAAAAGACATCTGGTTTGATGATGAAGAAGTGGATGCCATTGTTGCAGCTGCTGTTAAGCCTGAGCAATTCAATGCCGTATATATCCCAATGTTTGATGAAGCCAAAAAAGACACGGGCAAAGCGTTAAGCCCATTGTACGACTGGCGTGAAATGACCACATACATTCGCCGTCCGCCGTATTGGGAAGGTCAAATGGCAGCGATGAACAAACTAAAAGGTATGCGTCCATTGGCAGTATTGGGTGATAACATCACCACCGATCATATGTCACCGTCGAATGCTATTCTTGGCTCATCAGCAGCTGGCGAGTATCTCGATACCATGGGCTTGCCTGCTGAGGACTATAACTCATACGCAACCCATCGCGGCGACCATTTAACCGCGCAACGTGCGACCTTTGCCAATCCTAAGCTATTGAACGAGATGGTACGCGATGAAGATGGTGAGGTTGTCCAAGGATCACTGGCGCGCGTTGAGCCAGAAGGTCAAGTCATGCGCATGTGGGAAGCAATTGAAACCTACATGAACCGTGAGCAGCCGCTGATCATCATCGCAGGCGACGGCTATGGTCAAGGCTCAAGCCGTGACTGGGCTGCCAAAGGCGTGCGTCTCGCTGGTGTGGAAGCCGTCGTCGCTGAAGACTTTGAGCGTATTCATCGTCAAAACTTAGTTGGCATGGGCGCGCTGCCGCTACAGTTCGAGGAAGGAGTGACTCGTCATACGCTAAATATCGATGGTACAGAAACTTTTGATGTCACAGGCGAAGTCTCGGCTGGCGGGTTAATGACTCTAGTGATTCATCGTACCGATGGCAGTACTACTGAGACGCCTATTATCTGCCGCTTAGATACGGCTGATGAAGTAAAAATGTACAATGCTGGCGGTATGCTACAACGCTTTGCTAAAGAGTTTATCGAAGGGACGTTAGATATTGTCTAAGGCTATCCTGCAGGTTTTAGCGTGATAAGCAGCAAAGTATGAAAGTTGCCGATGTTGTATAACCTATTTATATGACATCGGCTTTTATTTGCTTTTACGTTCTATACACTGAGTTTTGTCACTTACTCCTAAGTATTAGTTAGATAGCAGCTAAATATTGAGTTTACTTAATCAATAGCGTAATATGTACTATATATTGTACAAGTTATGAAACGTATCATGAAAGGAGTAAACCATGAGAGTTGTTAGTTTTTCAGAAGCTAGAAAGCATTTAAAATCTGTCCTAGATACGGTAAACGATGATGCCAATGCCACTATCGTAACCCGCCGTGACGCTGATGATGCCGTTGTGATGTCGCTTGATTATTACAATAGTCTGATGGAAACCGTCTATTTATTGAAATCTCCTGCCAATGCAGCGCACTTAGCGGACTCTATTGCCCAATATAAAGCTGGCAAGACGGTTACGCGTGAGCTAATTGATACGGCAGAAGATAGTGATAAAGGTGATGGTAGCAGCGATAATAATGAACATACGGATGGCGATATTGAAAGTGCTTGAACTCAAAGGCTTGAATCAATGCAAAGGGTCTAACAATGAGTGAACAACTAGCATGGACAGACGCTGCGTGGAAAGACTATCTGTACTGGCAAACGCAAGACAAAAAAACACTCAAACGTATTAATAAACTCATCACCGAATGTAAGCGTAATCCATTTGAAGGCATTGGCAAACCTGAACCCCTAAAAGAAAATCTATCTGGATTTTGGTCAAGACGCATCGATGACGCCAATCGGTTGGTATATGCCGTCGATGATAACTACCTCACGATTATCTCCTGTCGTTATCATTATTAATGAGCGTTCTTAGTCGTTCGTGTTTACTTGCTGATGACGCCATACCCAATCTTATAACAATATAAAAAGGACTTAATACAGTGGCCCAAACCAATACTAAATCAAAAGCTTCTTTCGCCCCGCAACTATCTGTCCCTGCTACCTATATGCGCGGCGGCACCTCAAAAGGCACTTTCTTTAAATTGTCTGACTTACCTGAGCGTTGCCAAGTCGCAGGCTCTGCGCGGGATAACTTCCTATTACGTGTCATCGGCAGCTCAGATCCTTACGGCAAGCAAATCGACGGTCTTGGCAATGGTAGCTCTAGTACCTCAAAGACGGTAATTTTATCGGCCTCTGACAGACCAGACCATGATGTAAACTACTTGTTCGGACAAGTCAATATCGCCAAGCCTATGATTGACTGGGCAGGTAACTGTGGCAACTTAACCGCAGCCGTCGGTGCCTGTGCTATTAATATGGGTTTGGTTGATACCGACAAGATTGCTAATAGCATCGATGACAATGTAGATAGCGGTATTTGTGAAGTACGCATTTGGCAAGAAAATATCGGTAAAACGATTATTGCGCACGTGCCAGTCTATAAAGACGCGAATGATAAAGTACAAGTTCAAGAGACGGGCGACTTTGAGTTAGATGGTGTGACCTTCCCAGCAGCTGAAGTTAAAATTGAGTTTATCGATCCGGTTGATGCCACAAGCGACATGTTCCCTACTGGTAACTTGGTCGATGATTTCGATGTGACCGGCTGCGGTCTTGATACTGATAGCGTCAAAGCCACCTTTATCAGCGCAGGTATCCCAACCATCTTTATGAAAGCTGAAGATTTAGGTTTTACTGGTACTGAATTACAAGGCGACATCAATAGTAACAGCGCGCTACTTGCCAAGCTTGAAAAAATCCGCGCTACAGGCGGTGTGGCGATGGGCGTGTTTAAAGATGTCTCTGAGGCGCAAACCAGTCAACACATCCCTAAAGTCGCTTGGGTTAGCGCAGCACAGAGCTATACGTCCTCTAGTGGTAAGTCGGTCGATGCAGGTGAGATTGACTTAGTGGTACGTGCCATGAGTATGGGTCAATTGCACCATGCCATGATGGGCACAGCAGCAGTAGCCATTGCTGCAGCAGCAACCACTCAAGGCACACTCGTTAACGAGGCTGCTGGCGGTGGTGAGCTGACAGAGGTACGTTTTGGTCATCCATCAGGTACATTGCTGGTCGGTGGTAAGACTGAACAGGTCGATGGACGCTGGCAAGCCAAAAAAGTGTCGATGAGTCGCTCAGCAAGGCGTATTATGGTCGGTGAGGTTTTTGTGCCAGCGGATGCGTTTTAATTAAGGGTTAATAAATGGAAAGATATTTGTATACAGATACCTTCACTGAAGAAGAAGCGCCCGACTATTTATGCCCCCGCTGTAATAAAGGGTTGTTACGACTAAATAAGGATACGTTGAAATCGGTTGAAACGGTTGATTCCAAGCTATATCAGCGTAAGGAATATTCTGAATTTCAGGACATGCAAATGATTTTTAATTGCATGTTTAAATGTATTAATGATAAATGTGGCGAGGTTGTTGCTTGTACTGGGCATGCAGGTGTGGGTATTGAGCGTGCAGTTGATTACGATAATTTTAGTCAGCCTGATGAATATTATACTTATTACAAACCTTTATTCTTCTATCCAAACCTCAATTTAATCACTATTCCAAAAGATACTCCTGATGATATTAAAAAATTATTAAATAAATCATTTGAATTATTTTTTACAGCTCCTTCCGCAGCAGCGAATTTAGTAAGAGTCTCTATCGAAGAAATCCTTACAGACCAAGGTGTTGAGAAGATAAATAATTTGCATAGAAGAATTGAAAAGCTACCAGAAAAGCATGAGAGCTTAAAAACTAAGTTTTTTGCACTAAAGTGGTTGGGGAATGCTGGAAGTCATTCTGGTGACAGAATAACCGCTGATGATGCTATGGATGCTTATGAGTTAGTCGAAGACTTACTGTTAAAGATATATAGCTCAAAAGATAATGAGCTGAACATGCTAGCAAATAAAATAAATACCTTGAAAGGTCCAAAGAAATGATAGCTTTGGTAAAATAAAAAAATGCCAACATCTCCCCAACCCCGCCGTGTGCAATTAGACAAAAAACCGCCAGTCGAGAAAAAAGAACGGCGGGCGCTGCTGTGGGATATTCTCAAAAAACTGGCTGTTTTTGCTGCGCCTTATAAAATGCTTATCATTGCGACTTTGATATTAACGGTGCTTGGCTCGTTTACCGCGCAGGTCAATGCCTTTGTACTGCGTTATGCGGTCGATACCTTGACCGAAATCATTACCTTGCCTGATCCTTGGGCCGCTGGCGTGCGAATGCTGGCCATTATCAGCGCGGTGTTATTGACCAAAGAAATACTGTCGATATTCGTCTCATTTGGGCAGCGTTTTTTTGGTGAAAAAATTCGTATCAATCTGTCGCGCGACTTGTCACAAAAAATCATCGAGCGTATTTTGACGTATCGCATGTCGTTTTATACCAGTAGCGAAAACGACAGCGGTAAGCTGCAAACCCGTATTGACTATGGCGTCAGTAGCCTGACCACTTTGGTACAGAACTTTTTTATTGATATGCTGCCGCTGTTTGCCAGCGCCATTGTCTCACTGATTATTATGTTCTCGACCAATTTTTGGATCGGTTTGGTCGGCTTATTTATTATTCCCATTTACTTTTTTATCAGTCAAAAACAAGCAAAACGCCTACAAGGGTTTCGTCGGCAGATGCGTGGGTTTCGAGAAGCCAAAAGTGGTCTGGTAATCTCACTCATCAACTCAATCAGTGTGGTCAAGTCTTTCGTCCGTGAATCCATAGAAGCGGAAAAGCATTTTAATATTCAAAAAGACATGACGGACAATCAGCTGCGTATCCGTAGTATTGGGTTTATTTACGATGCCATAAAGACGTTTATCGAACAAATTGGCGTGGTGGCTATTATTTTACTCACCTCTTATTTTGTGTTAAAAGGTGAGATGACCATTGGCATGATTTTGTTCCATGTCCTCCTGTTTCAAAATGTCGCGGCCCCTATTCGTCAGCTGCACCGCATCTATGATCAGATCAATAATGCGTTGACCTATGCCGAAGGGTTTTTTGATATTTTGGAAGATGATAAGCAAGTAGAAAATGTCGATGGCGTAAAAAGTCGAGACCTAAAAGGTCATATCGAGCTTCAAAACGTCGATTTTACCTATCCCAATGGCACACAAGCATTAAAAGATGTCAGCTTTACCATCAAGCCCAATCGTATTACGGCTTTGGTCGGATTAAGTGGTGCTGGCAAAAGCACCATTATCAGTCTGCTTGTGAAGTTCTATCAGCCAGATGCAGGTAAAATATTGTTGGATGGGCGCGATTTGGCGGAGTGTGATACCCATGAGCTGCGTCAAAATATCGGGCTGGTACTGCAAAGCAATCATATTTTCTCGGGTACAATCAGTGAAAATATTCGCTATGGTAATATTGAGGCAAGCGAAGAAGATATCATTGTGGCCGCCAAAAAAGCGTCCATTCATGAGCAAATCGTCAAGTTGCCAGAGGGTTATGAGAGTACCGCAAAATCTCTATCAGGCGGTCAACAGCAGCGTATTGCGCTGGCAAGAATGTTTTTAAAAGATCCACCGATTGTGTTTTTGGATGAGCCAACGGCCAGTCTTGACGCCATTGCCAGTCAACAAGTTAAAAAAAGCCTCGATCTGATCAAAAAAGACCGCACGGTAATTATGGTATCGCACAACATCGCACAAATCATCGATGCAGACGATCTTGTGGTGATAGAAAACGGCCAAGTGGTAGAAACAGGCACGCATGAGGCGCTCTATGCCAAAGGTGGTAAGTACTTTGAGATCTTTAGTGCCATGTCTGATAGCTTGAATTTGGACAAGATCAGCCAAACTATCCATGGTTGATAAGCACATATATCGTTATAATGCCATTTGTTAGAAACCGCGCGGTATTTTGACGATATGTGCGCCCACGTTTCATCTCACTTTATATCTAATAACCGATTTGCCAAAAGCCAATTAATTATGACCTATGAATTTTCTATCAAAACCTTTGATGAGCTGACCTCAGTTGATCTGTATCATATTTTAAAAGCGCGCTCACAAGTGTTTGTGGTCGAACAAAACTGTGTTTATCAAGACATGGATGATACCGATTTTGATTGTCTGCATCTGATTGCCCATCAGAATCAAGCGTTGGCGGGGTATTGCCGTATCATTCCGCCTGAATTTAATAAGCTTAAATCCAACCTCAGCGCCAATGTCGATGCTGCTGGTATAAAAACCGCGCACCCACCTACTCCTATGCCGGCCATTGGTCGAGTGCTGGTATTGGCAGAGCAACGAGGAGAGGGTCTGGCACGTCAAATGATGATTCAAGCCATCGCTTGCTGCCGCAAAAAATACGGCAAAAAAACGCCGATCATTCTCTCCGCTCAGACCTATTTGCTCAGCTTTTATGAATCTTTGGGTTTTGTGCCTGAAGGCGATACGTATCTTGAAGAAAATATTGAACACGTAAAAATGGTGCTGCGTGTTGCCAAAAAAACCAAAGTGAGAAAAGAGCGCGCACCAAGTAATTCCAATACCACGACCAAAGTGTTGAGCGGCCTGCTGTTTATAATGGCAGCGTTGTTTATTTTGGGTCTGCTGTATCTTATGATTTAAGCTATTATTGAGGCATACAACTCAATTGGGCTGTATGCCACGACACGTCTCTCATCTTCATAAATCCTACCAAGGTATGGACTCACCTGCCCAATCGACAAAACTTCCTGATTGCGCGGCGGTCATGCCATTTAGCACTTCTAATAAGCACTCAGCACTATAGGCTGGCGAGAACAAGTGTCTGTCAGCCACGTTTCCTTGAAAAGGCGCAGACAGCTGCGTGTTGACCGTGCCTGGCTGCATGACAACGACGCACACGTCTTTTAGTGATCTTGCCCATTCAATACTCAGGTTTTTCATGCCCATATTGAGCGCCGCCTTGCTCATTCGGTAGCTGTACCAGCCGCCTAATTGATTATCACTGATGCTGCCGACGCGTGCCGATATCGTTGCAAATATGGCTGGTTTGTCCGTAGTACGCTGAGCGTTGGCTAAGAACGGCTTGAAATGCTTAGCAATCAGCAAACTTGCCAAAGCATTCACCTGCATGTTTTGTAAAAAAAACGCCGTCTCAATCTGCCGTAGCGCTTTTTCTGGTTGCTGCGCGTCCGTGTGTAATAAACCAGCACAATTAACCACCCAATCAATATGCGCGGTTTGCTGCTTGATGACATCAGCGGCTTGCTGGATACTTTGCTCGTCACAGATGTTCATGGGTATCCAATACAGATTGTCTGCATCAAAATCAGGCACATTTCTATGATACGTCGCAAAAACGCGAGGCCCATCCGTCTCGCTGCTTTTTTCACTGTCAATGAGCTGCTCAACCATGGCCCTGCCAATGCCGCCCGTACCACCAATGATGAGATAGGTTTTGTCCGTCGTTGTATCCGTCATAACAATTCCTTTTTTTTGATTATTTTTGTGATGAGTGTCCATGGCGTCTTATAAAACTGGTCATTCATATCGTCCTATTATGATTAATTTTGGCGCATTTTTACTGAATTTGCCATGACAAAAAGGTATAAAACCGCAATTATATATACGCTACAATATTCAAAAACTGCCTACCAAATAAACGTTTTTATACGGATGTTACCGACCTATGCTATCCCCCCAAGACCAACTGACTGAGCTGGTACGCACGCTTGAGACGGAGCAACACGTCTTTGCCACTGATCCGCTACTCATCACAGAAAAACTACAACGTGAGGATGGCAAACCGCTCCAAAAGCTGCATCGCCGCGCCGCGCGTATTGATGGCAATGGGGCATTGGCGCGGGTATTGGGTAAGATTGATGGTCGTATCAAAGGCATCATGATTGTCATGAGCATCTTGTGGTGTGTCTCAGGCTTTTTAGGATTATTCACCTTGTTACAAAGCAATGTGGTGAATTTCTTTTATGTGTTGGTCTGCTTGCTGGGTTTTCATACGCTGATGCTGGTCGGCTGGCTGGTAATGGCACTTATCAATCAGGGCAAACAATCCTCAAATTGGTTCGCCAATTTTGTGAGTCCTAGTTATCTTATACGCGGCAAAGATGATGTCACTATCGCCGCTGTTGATTTATATGAGCGCCAATTGCATCACAGCGGTATGCGCTGGTATTTGGGCAAGTTTAGCCACCAGTTATGGCTCGCCACGTTAACAGGCATGCTTTTTGCGATTATATTTTTGCTGGTTGTACGTCAATATAGTTTTAGCTGGGAGTCCACCTTACTTTCTGATCAGGCGCTAATTACCTTGACGCGAGTGCTTGGCTGGTTGCCAAGTATGGTGGGGTTTGAGGTTCCAGACAGCACTGCTATCGTCCAGAGCCGCTTGGTGACAGAAGCGATGCCGTTGTCTGTTGCGCGTCAATGGGCAAGTTTGCTCGTCGGTAGCTTGCTGATGTATGGTATCGTGCCGCGCGCGATTGCATGGTCGTTTTGTGCCCTCATGTTTCGCCGCAAAAAAATGCGCTTGGATATCAAACTGCCCTATTATCAAAAGATTTTGCACTTTTGGCAGCGTCAGGTGGTGGATGCCGATGATTTTAAAGAAGCACCAGCGCCTATTGCGCCAACAGCGACGATCAGTGCGGGCAAAAAACTGGTTGCCTTGCTCGAATACCCATCAGATCAGGATGATTGGTGGCAATTGGGTTTAGACGCTCATTTTAATGATAAGTTTGAGGTTGAAAATTTTGGCATTATCGATGACCGTGATGATATGGCAAGGCTCACGTCTTATCTGGATAGCCATCCAGTACAGGTATTATTGGGCATTCATGAAAGCGCGCTACCTGACCGTGGCACACTACGTAAACTCGATCAAATTGCCAGTCATGCGACAGAAGGGTTGATCGTACAATTACTGGGAAGCAGTCCTATTGGTGCTGATACATCGTCAGACAATCCTAAAAACGTGCGTTATCAGCAGTGGCAAACCGCCCTTTCTGCTCGAAAAATAGGTTTATTAAATTCTGACAGCCATGCTGGTGATAGCGCTGATGATCGTAACCTGTAGACAATTTTGTGATATAGACGCTAAGAACTGACAGGGCACCATTTTTATCCATGCAAATTTATAAGTTTAGTATGATGTTGAAATAACAAGGAAGGTTTATAGTGGGTTGACGGTATAGTGGATAGGAGTCCAGCATGGCAGCAGATAACAATCTTATGACCCTAGGCCAGTACGGTCAGATATTGGATGACTATAAAAATACGTTGAACCAGCATATATTGGCCATAGTGCCTGACTCGTGGCAGCCAATGCTAAGCAGTGTTTTACCTACACATTGGCAAGAATGGTTATTACCGCTCGCTGGCGGGCCTTTTTTCCTGTTGTTTTTGGCAGAATGGTTTTATCAATCCAAACGGGGTTGTAGCAGCAGCTTTGGTTGGAAGCGTGCGATGACCAACTTTAGCTTAGGCGGTTCTTACTTGGGTTTTGAGCTGATTGTGCAAGCGCTCATCGTCTTGCCTATTTGCTTGTGGTTATATCAATATCGCTTGTTTACCATCGAGGTGACCTTGCTGACTGCCATTCCCATATTCATCGCGGTTGAATTCAGCTATTACTGGTTTCACCGCGCCTCACACCGAGTCAATTGGTTTTGGTCAGCCCATGTCGTGCATCATTCTGATGACCATATGAACCTCTCTACTGCAATGCGCCAAAGTCTTTTGTATTCAGTCACAGGTTGGTGGGTTTTCTTTGTGCCGCTGATGATACTTGGCGTGCATCCAGTATGGGTGTTTTTCTTTTATGCGTTGGATCTGATTTATCAGTTTTTTATTCATACCGAAACAGTGGGCAAATTCCCAAAATGGGTTGAATACATTTTTGATACGCCATCCAACCATCGTGCCCATCATGGCACTAATGATAACTACATTGACCAAAATTATGGCGGAGTATTGATTGTCTTTGATCGATGGTTTGGGACGTATGTAGAAGAAGACACTATTAATAATCCGGTAAAATATGGTGCCGTTGGTGAAGACAGTCATGACCATATTATCGGCCTAATTTTTGGTGTGTTTTATCGGATGTGGCAACGGTTTTTTCGAGCCAAAGGTATCAAGAAAAAACTTAAAGTGCTGTTTTATCCGCCCAGTGTGGCCTCGTCCAAAACCCATTAGCAATTGTGTATGAATACCGATACCGAGCCTGACTTATTTACCATAAACCGCTACTATGTTTTTATATTTTTTGAATACTACTCACCACAATAAGACTCTCGTATGAACCATGACAATAAAAAATCTCTCGATGGCGACAATGACAATCGAGAACATCATAAACCAAAAGGTCTCTTTGCTGACAAAGCATATGAGACCACGCCTATGACCAATGCTGAGTCAGCACCACACGCACATAACCTACAAGAATCAAGTGAAGAGCCAGACCCGAGTCATATGCCTCTTAAAAAAACCATCGCGAGTGGTGAGTCCCTAAAGCTGGCGGTCGTTGGTCACACCAACACAGGTAAAACCTCTATCTTGCGCACTTTATTAAGAGACGTTTATTTTGGTGAAGTCAAAAATGAAGCGGCAACCACACGGCATGTTGAGCGTGCTCAGCTAACGGACAGTCAAACGGGTGAAGTGCTGGTAACCTTGTACGATACGCCTGGCTTGGAGGATGCTTCAGGATTGATGGACTGGTTAGAAGACAATACGGCCAGTCGCCGTGATGGCATCGAGCGCTTACAGCAGTTTTTGGCAGCAGATATCGCCCAAGCGTCAGATGATGGCGCGGCTCGCCATTATGATTCGCAAAGTTATGATTACAGTCAAGAAGCCAAAGTGGTTCGGCAATTGCTGGCAAGTGATATGGCCATTTATGTCGTTGATGCCCGTGAGCCCGTGTTGGGTAAATACAAAGACGAGCTGGCCATTTTATCTTGGGCTGCCATACCTGTTATGCCTGTCTTTAACTTTACGGATAGCCAAGACGCCAATATTGATGATTGGCAGACCATGCTGGCAAGACGTAATCTGCATATCTCAACACGATTCGATTCGGTAGCGTTTGAATTTGAGGATGAGATGCGCTTATGGCAAAACCTTGCCACCATGCTCACTCATTCTGAGCGACTTGAGCAACTGATAGCGCGACGTGCTGAAGATTGGGCGCAACTGTACGATGAGGCCAATATTATCATTGCAGATTTTTTGTTAAATGTGGCGGCTTTTGTACGTGAGATTGACGAAGATGACGACCCAATGCCTGTGTTGCAGCAAATGCAGGAAGCGGTGAGACAAAGCGAGCGCACCATGCAGCATAGCTTGCTCAATTTATACAAGTTTTATGACAATGCAGTGGCAGCGACGCCTCTTGAATTGCAAGCGTATCAGCAAGATCCTTTCGATCCTGAACTGCTAAAAAGTTATGGCATTCGTACCACATCAGGTGCTGCGGCTGGTGCTTTGTTGGGATTGGGAATTGATGCTGCGGCATTGGGCACAACGTTAGGACTGGGCGCAGCGATTGGCGGTATCGCAGGCGGGTTGCTGTCTAATACCAGTAGTATTGCTGATAAGATTACTGGCGTAAAACGCTTATACATTGATCCTGCGACACTGACATTGCTTGCCACGCGTGCAATAGACTTACTCACTGCCCTACGCCACCGTGGACATGCCGCAACCGATGCGACACAGCTTTTGTATAAAGGCGAGACAAATACCTTTGAGTCATCTGACTCAGCAGCTCACGATGATGAGACAGACGACTCAAATCGCTCAATTACGCCGTGGCCCATGCATAAATTGCCAAGCGAGTTGAAAAAAGCACGAGGCAAACCGCAATGGTCGTCGCTTAGTAGTGGTAAGTCAGAACAGGCACAGTTACTGCGAGCAGATATGGCGTGGTCATTGTCTGCCAAGTTACAATCTAATAAGCGTGCAGATTAGTGGTTAATAAGTTGCTCAATGCGTCCGTACCGCGTACATCCGTTTGTTGTAGATAAATGGGATACAGCGGATACTTGGTAAAACTTTTTTCGATATCTTGCATCAACTGCTGCTGACGATCAGCGCGATGACGCCAAAACGCATCAGATTGGTTTGGTGCTATAAGCTGATTGACAACGATGGCGGCTGGCGCGAGCTTACTATCTTCTAACTGCTCTACGGCTCGCTTGGTTTCAGCCAATGGCAGTACATCAGCGGTCATGACTAATACAATAGCGGTCTGCGCACGGTCATGTAGCAGTATCCCTGCCTGTCGAAACAGCTGTTTGCGCTTTTCTAGCACAGACACCGCTCGCTCCCAGCGGTCTTGTTTTTTTGGTGCAAATGGATTGGCAATCTCGCTTTTTTGCTGATTGTCTTTTTGAGCGCTATTGTCTAAATGTAGTGATACTGAGCGCAGTTTAGACTGCCTTCGCTGCTGGGCAAGTAATCCATCCGTCCACGCGCCCATCATCTCTGGTAAGACAAGCAGCCGCAGCGTATGTCCTGTCGGCGCTGTATCAAAAATAATGTGCTCATAATGTTCATCAGCTGCCGTGACCAAGTGCTGACACATAGATTCGAGCATAGCGGCTTCTTGTGCGCCAGGTGCGGATTTTGACAAACGTAGATGCTCACGAATTTTTGGTATCATATCAGGGTTGGTATAAGATTTGATCGTACGCTCAACTTGAGCAAAATGCGCATCAACGATGACATCAGGATTGAGCTCAATCGCATCAAGATAAGGATTGATCGCGGTTTTTTCATTGGTTAATTGTACGTTCAGTACATCACCCAAACTGTGGGCAGGATCGGTTGAGACAATTAGCGTTTTTTGTTGTTGGCTGGCATAATAGCTGGCAAGTGCAGCCGCTGTGGTGGTTTTGCCCACACCGCCCTTACCACCGATAAATACAATAGGCTGTGTTTTTAATTGTTCGACCAGTGTCTGTAGAGCTTGTAATGCCATACTCATCTCTCATTTTTATCAATTTGCAACAGTCATAGGGGCTTTTAATAATTAGCAATTAACAATTAACAATTAACAGCAACCCACATGATCAAAAGGACATCTATCCATACCCATGCGGGTGTGCCATTCATGAAAATTCTCTAAAAATAGCGGTTGTAGCTCCAAGGTATAGAAGCTGGCAGGATTATCAATACCTAGACTCTCTGCAAATAGTAGCAGCATAAAAAAATCTTCTTCATCACGGACAGCGCGTGCCATTGTTTGGCGATAAGGTGCATGATAAAACTCATTGAGCCCAGACATAAATCGCTGCCACCATGGCTGAATGTCTGCATGATCATCTGGTATATTTGATTTTTTCATCACACTCTCTTTAGTAGTTATTCTTTCAGGTCTTATGCCTTATCTTTTTACGTTTTACTCATATCCAATCTATCACGCCTACCCAATACACACCAATACAAAAAGCGCCAGCAATTGCTGCTAGCGCTTTTTCATTTCATTGCTCATTTACTGCTTAGGTATTATTTTTACCTTTGTGAAGTGTCCATTCTTTGCGCAATACTGACAGACTCTCAAACGTCACCAAAATGGTTGCTATCAAGATAATGATATCCATAATGATGAGCAGCCAATTACCATCGGTGTAGAAAGTTTTAAGCTGAATGAGTAGTGCAAAGACGGTCATGACTAATAAGAACGTCAATGGTGCCAAAGTATACCAGACAGGCTTGCCTTTACGTAATAAGATTACGGTGACAATCATTAAGGTCAGTGCGGCCATTAACTGATTGGTTGTACCAAATAGTGGCCAGATAATCATACCACCTGCGCCATCAATACCACCTGCGCCAAATGCCAATAACAAACAGCTTCCAACAGCAAGTAACGTTGCGACAACGCCTTTGTTCAATGCTGGCAAATTATAAAATTCTCCAAATTCTTGGAAAATATAACGCTGCAAACGCACGCCAGTGTCCATAGTAGTACCAGCAAATAGTGCTGCCATGACTGTTAGCATCGTTTGCGATAAGACTAGATCAATACCAACCCCTGCATTTAAGATGGTAGCGCCACCATCAATAAAGGCACCGATAGAACCATCACCGAATTTTTGATAAACCGCTTGCCAATCTGCCAATGTCGCAAAACCTGCTGTGGCAGCAAGTATGGCACCCAGCGCAAGCATACCCTCACCAAATGCACCAAAGTAACCAACGAACCGAGCATCTTCTTCTTTATCAATCTGCTTGGACGTGGTGCCTGTGGCTACCAATCCATGGAAGCCTGAAATAGCACCGCAGGCAATCGTCACAAACAACAATGGCATGAGTGACGGTGTGCCAACGGGTAATGCCGTGTTGATGGCTGGCGCGACAATGTCTGGCGTGGCAATAAAAATGGCTGCATACAATAAAATCAAACCGACAAATAACTGCAAGCCGTTGATGTAATCGCGTGGTTGCAGCAGCATCCATACTGGCAATAAAGACGCAACTGCCGCATAACCAAATAAAATTAGAATCCATACCGCATTATCAGGCAATCCAAAAACGGTCTCAGGTAATACAATCGGGAACATGGGGCCAAGATAGATAAGTCCGTATAAAGCCGTGACACCAATGATTGATACCCAAAGCAGATTCATCTTATAACGATAAATACACTGACCAATGATAAAGGCCACCACGAGTGCGCCCCATACTGGTAATACCGCTGAAGGCGTTTTTATCATCATATTAGCGATAGCAACACCGAATACGGCATTGACCATCAATAGCAGTAAAAAGATAACGATCATCATCAAACTGCGCACCCGTGTGCCCATTACAGTACCAGCGATAGAGCCAATCGATTGACCTTTATTACGCATACTTGCCCAAATGGCTGACATATCGTGGACACCAGCCATAAAAATCGTGCCCAATACCACCCAAATAATGGCAGGCACCCAGCCCCAGATGACAGCAATAGCAGGACCAATGATTGGTGCTGCCCCTGCTACTGAGGTAAAATGGTGACCCCATAATACGTACTTATTGGTGGGAACATAATCTACGCCATCTTTCATCGTATGAGCTGGCGTGGGACGACTATTGTCTAATGCCAAAATTTTAGTGGCGATAAACTTTGAATAAAACAAGTAGCCGCATAGCATAGCGGCAACGCCAAATAACAGTACAATAGCACTATTCATTTATCTCTCCCTAGATAAGTATTAGTTAGCCTTATAAGTTCAAGCTTTTTAAATTAGAATATAGAAAATATGCTAAATTAGTGTGCGGTGAATGATTCAGCTCATCGGTTATTAGATAAATCGTAAAAATACCGCAATACTGGCTATATTCAATAAAGCCCTGCATTTTATAATTGAGGCACACAAGTAATTAGCATGTATTACGATGAGCCTTTGTTTGGTATTCTTCTTAAATAGTAACTGATTTGACCAAAAATGTAACGTTGGTAAGGCATTAAAAACAACAAATAAAGGAAGCATGATGGCATATTATTTTGGATTCGTACCTTCAGATAAATTAAAAGCATTAATCAGTGAGGCCGAACAAGTCGTTGCTTCAGATGAGCAAGTAGATTATTACCCCTATCGTGATGCCCTTACTCATCAAACCGCGCGTGATTTGATTGACAATTTATTGGTTGGTTTGGTTGAGATTATTCCCAATCCTGAGCGTCAAGCCGCTATGCGCAAAATTGTCGCCATGATTGAGCGCTCAACCGACACCCTGCTCAATATTTTACTCGGCAAAGAAAGCAACGAAGAAGTGATGCCAAGTTTTCATTTTTTGAGAGACAAAGCAACATTTATCGATAATGATGGCATAAAGCGTGTGGGGTTTAAGTTGTCTGATGCAGATGCCAAAACCGTTAATACAGGTTTTGCTGCTATCACGCCTGAACACGTAGACGTAAAAGCATTTAAGACTGCGCTTGAAACGATGAACGAAGAAACGCTCACGCATTTTATCAGCCGTTATGCTGAGACGCTAAAGCTAGGTATGATTAAGCGTAAGTCCGTGCCAGTTGCAAAAGCTGCTATTGATAAGGGTATGAATATGGCACTTAATAAGCTCTTACCTGATTTGCCAGATCGCTCTTTAAATCGTTTGGCAGACTATTATCGTCCTTTTATCATAGAAAAATCAGAATAACCGACAGGTCGTTTTTATTAGGACTGTAATGTTGGGCAAATTTACTAAAATTTGCTAAAATAGGCGGCACTTTTATCCAAGGCGCAAATCATGACCCAAATTAGTAATCAAGAAATAGAAAAAACCCTGCGTAATTCAGAGTGCCTTATTAGTAGTATCGAAGTTGCTGCTGCTTATGAGCGTCTTGCTGCCCAGCTTAACCTACACTATGCGGGATTAAATCCTATCGTCATGGTTGTAATGAATGGTGGTCTTATCCCAGCTGGTCAATTATTGACGCATCTGACGTTCTACCATCGTATGCATTATATTCATGCATCACGTTATCGTGACAACGAAGGCACCAGCGAACTTGATTGGAAATTCAAACCTGATGTTAGTATCGAAAATGAGCACGTATTGCTGATTGACGATATTTTTGATGAAGGTATTACTTTAAAAGCAGTCGTTGAAGAACTGAGCAAAGAAAAGCCTTTATCGATTGAATCTTGTGTTTTACTTAATAAAGAACACGATCGTAAAGTTGCAGATTTTGAGGTAGATTTTGTGGGTATCAATGTTGCAGACCGTTATGTTTACGGCTGTGGTATGGATTTTCATGGTTACTTGCGCCACTTACCTGGCATCTATGCAATCAAAGAAGATAAAGTGTAAAGCTTATACCTGAATCCTAAAAAAGCATCCGAATTGGATGCTTTTTTATTAGCTGAAGCAAAAGTATGGCTAAGGATAGTGACTAAAATTGTAGTCCTAAACCAGTATGACGCTCAGTTGGGGTTTGAACTGCTTTTTCAAATGCGTACTTTGTACTATAGATAGTCACTTGTTTTTTAGCCCGCGTCACCGCTGTATAAATAAGCTCTTTGCTGAGCAGTCTGGCATGACTATTGTCAAAAGTAATGGCAACATGATCAAACTCAGATCCCTGTGACTTATGAATGGTCATTGCATACGCAGTCGCAATCACTTCTTCATTCAGTAGATTAACAGCGATACCTTGTGACTTGTTTTCAAAAAAAACCTCTAATTGACCTCTCTCATCCCCTGTCTGCAAACAAAAACCGATATCCCCATTAAACAATCCTAGCTCATAGTTATTTTGCAGAACCATAACTGGACGACCATGGAACCATGTATTTTGTCCCAATGGTAGTTTTAGTTCTGTACGGTGCCACTGGGTGAGGTAATTGTTGATATAGTGATCGCCCCATTCACCATTATGACCAGCACTTAGAATTCTAAATTGGTTAAACAGTTCGAATAGTGATGCGACTGTTTCATTTACTGATTCTGGCATGGATTTTTCTACTGGATTCTTTAGTAGATTCTTAATCTTTGCTATATAAGGATGGTAGCTTTTTAAAATTTCTTTGAAAATTTTATATTTACTTAGGCTATTTTTTATATTATTATCATTTAAATCGTTTGTCTGTATCGTATTCACATATTGAAAGCTCAATGCATCATCTTGTTTTAACAGTTGCCAAATTTGTTGAGTGTCTGTTTCTGCTTTATTGATTTGATACGCAAGTTTACCAATGCCTGATTCTGCACTAAAACGGCGGCTTTCAAGCAGTTCAGCATGAATGGATTGCAGCATCGGAATACGGCACAAATCAGCCAATACTGCTCCTGCATCTACCGCCGCTAATTGGTTAGCATCTCCTAACAATATTAGCCTTGCGCCTGGTCTTACAGCGCTAACAAGATAGTTAGCCAACTCAACACCTAGCATTGACGCCTCATCAACAATGATAATATCCTCACCCAATGGATTGGTGGCATCATAACGCGGTCTACCCGTTCGACCGATGCCTAGCAAACGATGGATGGTTTTGGCTTCTTGTAATTGCATTTTCACCTCTGACGCATCTAGAGCCGCTTGCAAAGACTCTTGCATACGCTGTGCCGCTTTACCCGTCGGTGCTGCAAGCGCTAAGCTTGCGCTATCTGTACTGAATCTAATGCTCTCCTGTTGTTCATCCCTACTCTCTGTGGCTTGTTGTAGCGCAATGACGAGCTGAGCGACTGTATAGGTTTTACCTGTCCCTGGACCACCAGTGATGATACTAAACGCATTATTGTTGGCAACATTGATGGCTTTTACTTGTTGTTCATTTAGATGTTTGGGTATTGATAATTTCAGAGGAGTTATTTGTTGATCTAAAATAGTACTAATATGCTTTGCTAAGTTAAACTCTGCCTGCCAAGAGCGATGTAGCCAAAAAATTATAGATATTGCTGATTTTTTTTCATCTTTGGTTTTTTTATATATAATAGGTTTATTGTCTTTACTTAGGCTATTTTGTTTCGCAATATCAGTTGTCACTTCTGCGAATAAAGCGTGTTGGTTAACCAAATTTATGAAAAAAGCCAAATCTGTATTTTTCAGTAATTGATATAAGCTAACAATCATAGTAAAGCGCTTGTTTAGCATCTCTTTTTCATGGTTACTAAGGGTAAGCTGTGTCCAAAGCTGCCCGCCCTTATCGAATAATATCTCCAGCAAAGAAAACAGTGATACGTCAGCTATCAAATCTTCTTCTACTTGTGTATTGATTTGGGTGTTTATCAGGGCAAAAATTGGTGTTGCTAGCATGGTTAATAAGGTTTTTTGCCATTTATATAACACAACGACCTCATGATTGACTTGGTCTTGCAATGGCACTTCATCCTCAGCTTCCTCAACAGTTAATACTGTATGTCCCTCTTCTAAATGCGTCGCCAGCATCACGAAAAAAGCTGTGAATAAATTACTGTCTTCTGCTTTATCGACTTGCTCGCTATTGATATCAGCTTTTGTATGCGTCGTGTGATACGCTACCTGCGTCTGCTGACGGCGTAACAGAATATAGTCACTGAGGCTGCTGGCCCAGCTTTCTTGTATCCCAATCGCGGCCTTACTCTTATTGTTATTACTCATTGTCTACTTGTCTCTATATTGATCTGTTTAATCGATACAATCTTATTGTATGGCTGACTTGGATAGCTGACTTATATTTAGTACTTAGGAATCTGGCGTGCCAAACAATGTGTCTAATCCTTTAATAAAATCAATTGGAATATCCCAAGTCACCAATCCATAGTGCTCATTAGGTGATGCGTTACCAGCATGCTCACTCGTATTGGGTGATACAGTATCGATTGCATCGGCATGTGAACCATATACGCCACGTAAAAATACATACTCCACAGGGCCCAGATATTTCTCTTCATTGCCTGTGTAATCACTGATTCTCATGGAGAGAAACCGATGCAACGCTACTTGATAAATGGCTGCTTGTAACCAATAACCCGCTTTTGACATTGCCTGCTTGAGTGTATTTTCATTATAATCGCTTAGGCTATTTCCTAAAAAATTACTCTTATAATCAACCACGTAATACTTGCCCGCATGCTCATATACTAAGTCAATTTCACCACGAAGATAACGATATAAATGCATTTTATTTTGTGGCACCAAATTGACGTGTTTGTCTGTGTCATCAGGCAGATGCTGTTGAAACAATTTATTGATGTCCTGTGCTTTGAACTGCTCTGACAACCCCATATTAAATTCTAATTCGGCAAACCGCTGACTGGTGCTAAGAGAACTTAAGGGCTGGTTGGATGCCAATAACGGTGCTTGTATCACCTCTTCAATCCAATCGATTAATGCGTCATGCTTCGTCGTATCTATCAAATCCGCCTCAATAAGGCCACCTGCTCCACCCTCTTGCCCTTGTAATCTACGACTTTGCTGCTTGGCACTGCTATAAACGAGCGGTAATTGATAGCTACTAACGGCTCTATCAATCACTCCAGACCACTGCGATTTATTGATAAAATCAATTTTTTCAAATACTTCATGCAAAAATGTACCAGCATTCGCCCCTTTAACAAAAGTAAAGCGGATATCATCTTCCAACTTGAGACTCAGTTCATTGACCTCTTTAAGAGAGTCGCTGCCATTAGACAATGGATCAGTTGGAGCAGATTCGCTTCTCATATCAATATCTATGGCATCATCAATACGCTCATCTGCTATCACCATCGCTTGTGCCGATTCGCCCAACTGACGGGCAAGCGCGGTAAAACTGGTCTTCGCCCAGCCATAAAAGTAGTTGGTTTTCATGATCTTTGAAAAAGCATCGTACTCAATAGACTCTGTCATGGGTTTGATCAACGTAAGCTGGGTTGCATCATTCAAGCCTGCTCTTGCTGAGTTGGCATGTTTCGCAGAGCTGTCATTATGGAACTCATTGACTCTATGACCTCTAATCATGCCTATCGTGCCTTTTAGCCGATCAGGTAACTCAAAATTTGCCTCTGGCGCGTCAAACCAATAAAACACAGGCTTTAAGTGAGAATTTACATTTTTTTTCGGTTCTTGCAACACTATATATAATTGCTCACTGGCACGCGTAAATGCCACATAACCGAGCCTACGCAGTTCATCAAAACCTTCATTGGTCTCTATCTCAGTATAGTAATCGTCTGTGGTGGCGGAGCCTTGCAGTGGTGAAAAACGGCGCTGATTGCCTATCAATTGATTTTGTAGTGATTGCTGCGCTAACGCGGAAGGGGCTTGCTCGGCATTATATAAATACAATCCATACTTCTCATTGGTGCCTGATTTTCGGCTAGCATCACCCATACCCAGCACATAGACAATAGGGAACTCAAGCCCTTTTGACTTATGAATAGTCATCAGCTGCACGCCAGACTCTGTCGGTAGTGGGTACTGTTTGGCCCAATCACTATTGGGCGCGGCATCTATGTGCTGCCTAAACCAAGCCAGCAATTCATGCTCGCCCATGCCCGTGCCATACTGCGCCAACACATCCATTAAATGGCGTAGATCCATGATATGCCGATCCCCGTCAGCGTGCGCTGCCAAAGATTGCCAAACGCCTTTTGACTGTACAGGATTTCTGTCCAACAAGTAATGTAGCGCCGACAATATGCCAAAATGCTGCCAGCGCTGCGCCCCTTCTTTTAGATAGGTAATAAAGTCTTGATAGCTTTTTTTGTTCTCAGTTGTTGGCGTATTTTTTGAATGAGCGCGCGTTGTGCTATCGGTCTCAACCATACCTGATTCATGGTCTGTCATCATCGCTTTGACGTCTTTGATGCTGAGATCATAAAGGTGACTGGTCAGTACCCGATTGATCATGTCATGTCGGTACGGATACAGCATGGCGCTGAGCAGTGCTGCCAAGTCTTCTGCCATGATAGTCTCAAAAATACTGACATCACTGGTAGTCAAAGTCGGTACGCCCAGCTTCACTAATTCGTCTTCAACTCGCTTTAAATCTTTTTTGGCACGTGCCAGCACGCCAATATCACTAGGCTGAATGGCTTTGCCTTTTAGTGTCTGATCACTGCTGAGCAAAGTGGCAATATGACGCGCAGTGATTTCATGCTCATCGTACTCAAGCTCGACGTCTTTACCATTAGGCAAATGCAATACGCTCACTGGCTGAGCAGAGAGCACCTCAGTCACCAAGTCGCTGTTTATCATGTCTTGATGATTAAACCAAGACAGCTGATTTTCAGGTCGTGATGCTTTGATATATTGGTAGTAAATACCGCCACCCAGCTGCGACAGTTTATTATTATTAGTTGTTGCTGTTGGCATACCAAACCAGCAGTTTAGTGCATGAATCACACCGGCATTTGAGCGGCGGTTGGTATCGAGCGTCCAACGACTGCTGGTATCAAACTGGGCTTTCATATAGTTGTAGTTGGCCACATCGCCACCACGAAACCCATAAATGGCCTGTTTTGGGTCACCCACCAATAGCAAAAACTCACGATTGGCTTTATTAGAACCTAATGGTTTGTCTTTTTGCTCTTGTGTTCGCTTATTTTTTGGCAAATAAATGCTTTCAATCATAATGGCTTGCTCACCATTGATATCTTGCGACTCGTCGATTAACGCCACTGGATAATGATGACGAATATAACGTGCCAGCTTATGCCCTTGTCGCCCTGTTAGTGCTTGGTTTAAACGCACCATTTGTAAGCTAAAGGTCGTCTCCCCTCGCTCTTCTAAAATCACTGGCAGCCTATCACGTACGGCAAGCACAATGTGACGGTTAAGATTGGCCAAAACAGTGTTTATGTATTCATCCAGCTTTTTACTTTGTTCAATGTATCGTTTGAAATCACGAACGACTTGCAACTCGTTAAATATTAAGTTCACTCTTTCGCCATCTTTTGGCTTATAGAACTGCTTACCTATATCGTCCGTCTTCTGGAAAGCTTCAATCAATTTACTGGTTTTCTTATTTTTATCAGATATAAACTTATAAGCAGCTGGACCAAACTCCTGTAAGTTTTGAACGATTTTTGACCAAAAATCTCGGTTATTGAGTAACTGCCCTTTCGGAACTTCATAATACTCACCGTCAGGCTTAAAGAAAATATCAAGCTCCTCGCTGTGCTCAACAATAGTATTTATAAGCCGTTCGTAACCCTCAAACGAAAAATCACTTACCACAATCTCATCAATTGACGCAGAAATAAAATTAAGCGAACGAGAAACAAACTTTTTATGATCGCTCACTGCTGTCAGTTTTCCTTGCTGATCCATCAATGCATACAGCTTAGGCTGCTCATGATATAAGCGGCTTTGAAATTGGCGCAGCTCATCATGAATGATGCTGTCGGTTACTTGCTCAATACTGCTGTCTTCAATGATCGCCATACCTTGCTGATGACCAGTTTCGCTGCTGTATTCGGTCAACCATTTTTGCGCCAAACTATCTAACGTACCGACAAATAGCTTATCCAATGTGGTTAATACCAGTGCGGTGCGTCGCAACGCCTCTGCCATCGGGTAGCTATAGACATGATCTAATAAATAACTCACTAAATGTAAGTTGATAGGATCTTGCATGATGTTATCTAAGCGCACATATTTGGCTTGCTCTATCAACCAATTGTCACGCGCATCTTTTGCTTGGACACGCTTTTCAGTTGCAACTTGCTGGTCATGGGTAAAATCTTGATTAAGCTCATCAATGTCTGTCTGAGCGTTTGAATCAATACTTGTGTCATTATCTGCTTGTCTACCCTCCTTACTGTCAGGCATTATCTGTAATACATCGGGATATAATATAGTTCTGTTCTTGGTGTCAGCACTTAGATTATTAATCCATTGTAATAGCTGATAAAAATCCACCAAACGGTCATGAATACGCTGACGCATCTCCGCTGCAGCCGCGCGCGTAAAAGTCGTGGCAATGATTTGCTCTGGCGCGCGCCGTGCTTCAATTAACAAGCGCAGCACAATACCCGTTAGCGTCCACGTCTTACCAGTCCCTGCCGACGCTTCGATAAGGTGCTTACCCGTTAACTCGACGTCCACTGCTGGTATCGCCTCTGCCTTAGGCTCAGCCATCAAGGTCAAATCATCACATTCATTTAAATAGTCGTCAAATAAATGCGGTTGTGTAGAGATATCAGTTGTGTCACTAAAGTCTGTCATATAAGCGGATACTTTTCATTATTATCTACAAGGTCAAAATCTATGAGGTCAAAAAAAATTAAGCAAAATGAATTGGGCGAAATAAACTTATGCTAGCTAATTATCTAAACCGCTTAATGCAGAAAACATCGGCTCATACAGTGGTTGCGCCAAAGTGGTCAATGCCCCTGATAGCGCCTTAAAAGCATCTTGATCACGCAATAGATACTGCCAAATGGCATGTTGCGCGCAAGTATCGTATACCGCGTCTGAATGATAGCTAGGCCTTAACCAGTCAGAAAAATCTGCTCGTTTTGGCCAATAACGCTCAGTTGTGCTCTCATTTTCTTCAGCTTTTGCGCACTTACCAAGGTAACTGAGTGCATACTCAGGCAATAGTGTAATCGGTACTTGTCCTGACAGATTGCCAAAAATCGCCCACTTGATCAGCTCAATGACAGCATCTTCATACACAATAGGACTTAGTCTAAATGTCATCGCATTTTTATAACTATCCACTTGTGAGCTGGGTTTATTAAAGCGCCAAATGCTGACACCATCATTCAATGCCACTTGTTCAGTAGTGGTGCGTCTGGCGACTTGCCAATATAAATGCGATAACCAAAACTTGAGTAAGTGTCTGGGACTGGCTGAGTTGGGTAAGATATTTAACCACTGCTTGGGGGATTGCTCAGCATAAGACAGGTTTGGCTGGTTATCCGTGTCTGTCAATACTGATGACGGTGCTGACACGGGCACTAATATCGGTACTGAGCCTTTTATTTTAATAGAAGTAGGCAGTAGTGTACGCCATGTTTCTATTGTTGCCTGACAATTTGAATCGCTGTCTGATTGATGATGGCTCGCATTTAAGAGTATTGCCAAATCTCTGACTTCAACAGGTTTTTCTATCGTTGGGGTAAGCAGCTGCAAACCATTGCTCTCTAATGACTCATCGTAATCATCGCCCATGCTGAGACCATCGAATCCATTAGCAATTAGTTGTTCTCTAAATTCGGCACATTGCTGTTGTAATTTTTGCTTTTGGTTAGGTATGGTGGTTTGGCGAGCCACCCCTGCTGGTATCATTTTTTGATACATCATAGTGGCGTTGGCGTTTTCAATGGATACATCACCCTCACTTGACGCAGTTGCATCGGCCACCAATGACTGAATCAAATGCTCTTTGATCTGATAAGTCGTCAGATTATCCAAAAATAACGGCTCTTGATACGCCATCGCTTCTTCGCCTTGTACCACATGCACTTTTTGAGTACGTAAAAATGCTTTGGCAGGGTGACGTACCTGATAGACCAACCCTCCTTCGATATCTATCTCTCCAATATCAAATAAGGTATCAGCAAGCACTTTAGTCGTACTATTGACATCAGGAATATGATCTAGCGCTAACATATCAGTCAATACAGACAAAGTCTGGTCATCTATTTTTCCCAATTGACCAATGCCTTGACCAAGCATCGTCGCGATTGCTTCGTACTGTGCTCTATTTGGTAAGCCAACCAATTGCGCGTGCTCACTAGCTACTCTACCGTTTAAGGTGTTGAACACAGCCTGCCATAATGGCGCGGGTGGAAATTGTTTTTTTTGTGCCAATTTGGTTTTACGCATGGCTTTATTTAATAAAGTATCTAGTTCATCGGATACTGTGACGAAATGATGATCATGAGCGTCAACAGTGGACTGACCCTCACTGACAGATGCGTTACTCTGGACTTCCTGCTCACCATCGTCTTCCACGTCTGTCTCAAACAGGCTACGATGAAAAGGCAGTGCTGGATGCTCAGTCACCAGCCATTGTTTAATCAATTTAGGTAAATAGCGTTTGAGACTCTCAGTCGTTGGATCGATATTTTCAGGCAAGGTTTCAAGCGAATTTACTTGCCACTGTACTTCACCCTGCAAAAACTGTAGCAACTCACTGACTGGATTGGCTGGTAAGTGCTCATGCGTATCCGTTAGGCTTTGACCATTATAAAATATCCAGCACGCACTACGTGCACATAGCAGCGCATCCAAAAATGCGCCATTGTCATCATCTTCACTGACTCTATCACCGCGACGAGCATTAGTGGCTTTAATCAAGTCATATCGATTATCACGGTCACGCGCAGGAAACTCAGAGAGATCCATGTTAAGCATGACAACCAATTCAAAAGGCACGTTCCTAAGTGCGCCAAATCGACCAAACGTAATCACGCCCGTTGGCTCAGCACTAACTTGCTGACTTTCTAACTCGTCCTCGATACTGTCTAACATAAAGCTTAGCTTTAATGGTAGCTGCTCAACACCTGCCAGCCTTTGCTCAACTTCTTGATTAGCACTATCACCACTAGAATACTGTCTATAATGACGATTGGCGCGCAAACTTGACTTAAAGCCGTTCATGGCGTTATATATGGCGCGCATCGTCCGCGTCTGATCGACATCGCCAAAGTAACGATGGATCACTTGCGTCTCAATCTGATCGAGCCAGTCTTCGGCTTTCATTCTTTGTGTATGATCGTCACGCCGCTCAACCAAACCTATATAGATACGGCTAAGGGCCTCTACAATCATCGCGTCATTTAGGCTCACTTGTGGCAACGGCAAACTCATCTCAGGCATTGCTGTATTCGCCCAATCATCTTCATGTAAAGGATATAAACAATCGCTCAAACTGGCCTCTGGCATCACCAGTCCTAAAGCCAATCTGTCTAATGCTTGAGCAAAACTAAAGCGATAATCGTAGTCATTAGCGTCTAAGGTTTGCTTGAGGTGTCGCTCATCAAACCCGCGGATAAAACCTGCTTCTATCAATAAATCGCAACCACGGCTCATTTGCTCATGAGTCAGGCCAAAGCTTTCAAACAAAGGCGGCAACATCAGCCAGTCTAAAACCTCAGCTGCTTCAAAACGGGCGCTATGACTGCCTAATAATTTGTAGAACCCGATAATGGCTTCCCATAACTGACGAATATCAGTATCGACAACACCCGTTACCTTTGCAGGCAGAGTCAAACCATCTTGACCTTTACCACTGACGAATATAGATCCAATGAGTGCATGATGGCGCTCAACATCGGGTAGCAACACCACAATGTCAGATATGTGGCGTTTTTTTTCATTGGGTTTAGTGGGTTCGTTGAGCCAGCGCCCAATCATGATACGCAGCACTTCAAGCTGACGTTGTAAATTATGGCATGAATGAATGCTTAGGCTATTATCTTGCGACGATATGTCCCAAAAACGATCCTTTTCAAAGCGTTTATTTTCTAGCACCTCATCGTCGTACCAAGGCGTATCTGACGCTTCTTGCTCAAAGCCCAACTCAATT
Source organism: Psychrobacter sp. JB385 (assembly GCF_900163785.1). Lineage (GTDB taxonomy): Bacteria > Pseudomonadota > Gammaproteobacteria > Pseudomonadales > Moraxellaceae > Psychrobacter. The sequence goes on along the minus strand of NZ_FUKN01000013.1, from coordinate 869,993 downwards.
TGCTGACTGACCGCTTCTGACACTTTTGCCGCTGTCGCTTGTTGTGTTGATTGCTCATCCAACATCAATACATCGTTTTGCAAACGTCGCAATAAGCTTGGGCTATGTTGCGTCTGCTGATAAGTGTCATCATTATTATAGATATTGTCATTAACACCTTGATCAGTCTCATCACCAAACCCATCATCAAAATTGTCTTGCCATTCTACAAGCGCCTCTTGGTACTGCTCATTACCTGATAGATTGGCAAGCATGGCAAAGGTATCACGAGACTGTTTGCCCAAACGTGACAGCAAGCTGTGACCATAATCGCGTAAAAACACACTTTCAGGATTGATAATTTGTTGACGCTGTAACCACGACTTATCGACGATATCTGCCCAAAATAGCTTTGAGGGATTGTAGTGTAATAAGGTGATGTCCATGTATTGCGATAAGCGCTGTAAAAAATCAAGCTCAGTCTGAGGCAATTGTTGAATGGTAAAAATGCGCAATACCTTAGGCAATTGATCACGCTCATTTGCCTGATTGTGCTTCAAAGCTGACCAAAAGTTGTCCTCAATGGTCACACGGTGCTGATGAACATCAGCAAACAAATGCGACCATAAGAATCGCTGCGCAGCTTCCAGCTCCACATAATGCTCCACCAACCATTCAGGCGTACCGCGCGCATATTTGTCAAAGCGCAATGATAACGCGTCTTTGTCTGCGATCAGTGCATCTACATTCAGTGGCTTATTATGTGACCATAACGCCAGCCAATCCTCACGATGAGTTAAGTAACGGTTAAACACTCTAGCCAAATCACTGGCCAGCTGCCAAATACGCGCATCTTGTTGCGCCTTATCTGGTTGTACCATGTCTGACTGTGGCGCGTCTTGTTGCCCATTTTCTTTTGGCTCATCAATCAAAGAGGCTAGTAGCGGATGTACAGGATGCGCTTCATTTTTGACAATCAACTCTTGATAATAAGTCAGATATCCAAACAGTCGCCACTGCATCACTGTTGGCGATAATACGGCAACTTCAGGCACATTTAACACAGCCATCTCAGGGTTATGCTCTAACACATAGTCATTATGGCGACTTAGCACGTCCTGCATCAGCGTCCACTGATATTGACCCCAAAATTTGGTACGCACCAACGTACTAATGCCAGCACGACTGGCAATCGTCTTGTCCAACCAGTCACCCAATACCATAGAAGGCACAATGACAATAAAAGGCTCGAACACAGATTGGTTCTTTGACTGATATTGCACAAGCAATTGATCGACGAGTTTTTCGGTACGGTGCGACTGAATAATGGTAAACATAGCGGATAATCTGATTGGAGTAGTAGGATAATAAGACCGACAAACACAAATTAAAGCAAAAAAGACAAAAAAATCTGAAATTAAGGGTAGCGAGGAGACTAAAATCAAGCCACAAACCGTACTCATCAATACATATTTGACAGTCGTGACCGTGTTGCATTTCTGCTAGCATACTATTTATGAATATAAATAATGGCAGTCTCAGTGTGCCATTGATGGTTATCGTTTACTAGTGTAGATGTCAGGATTATAATAACTTGCGACGATGAGTGTCGTTTTATGGTTCTATTCATAGCTACTAAAAAAAGAAAGAAGACCACTGCCCTTTGAATTGATTTCCAACACATTACATAAACTTAACTTTTATCATTCACGGAATGAATTAACATTATGCTTTTACGCCCCATTGATGCTATTTTTGTACATCCAAAACAACGCGTATACGTGGTGTATTATCGTGGCGAGTTATGGCAGCTGCCGCGTATGAAAATCGATGACAGATCATGGCAAAATAAGCGCCTCTATACCGATGACAGCAGTGGGCTTTACCTCAGTATTCACCAAGCCATTAGCGATCCTATATTGTCACAAAAATTGCGGACGTTAAATTTGCCTATGGCAGTGCATGGCAGCACATTACCACGCTTCGAAGCATGGTGGGAGACCCATGGTTTTAAATGGCTTAAAGATAAGCTCATGAAAGGACAGTCGCCACTAGCAGCCCATCAAGCATCTGTAAAAGCGATTGACAGCCAACCGATTTCCTCTTCAAACGCCTCTCCCGCTGAGATTGGTGAAAGCAATCATACGGGCAATCAAGGTGACGTACCTGCTGTAAAAAAGGACGTTTTTGCAGAAATGTTGGCAGAGTTAACTGATGAAGTGCTGCATCAACCGCTTTAAATTAAATAACAGGTCACGTGTCTCACGTCACCTTTGAATCACTCACGAACAGAAGATCGGTCACATATGAAAGACTACAAGCTACTGATAGCTGGACTAATTTTACTGTTGATACTTTGTATTGCTCTCTTCACTTGGTTATGGGTTAATAACCGTAAAAATACCAATCCACTGCCTATCATGGCTAGTGAAAACGAACCTAAGGTAATCGCTGAAGACGATAGCGAAACGCCTACCTCCGATAGTATGTTACATATACAAGCCGAAAAAAGCTTACAAGAGGCGTTAGACGAGGTCATTATCCGTTTTGAATCACGTTATCCAAGCATCAAGGTTGAGGCAAACTACGTGCCTTCTCGTACTTTACTAACCCTGTCTGATGACGCTTTTAGCAATGAAGTGAACTCAGACTTCATTGTCAGTACAGACATGATTATTTCAAACAGTAGTCTACCCAAAAAACAACTAGCGCCTTTACAGGCAGAGCTAAAGGCGGCTCAAGATAAAATCAACCAAAACAAATCTGATAGCAGTCAAATTGTTGAAGATAATAAAGACTCAATTATTGAAGATAGCACGGATATGGAAATAGGTGATGATAATCATACCGATACTCGCACACTAAATTCCTATAGCTATGCGCTCAAAGGCGATCAAATGCTTGAAGGTGTTATTTTGACTGATAACACTGCTGCGATTAATTTTCGTAATTTCTTACTTTCTAGTGCGGGGCAAGATATATTAAAAAAACATGACTATAATAATATCGAAGGTTATAAAAACAGTGTTAATGATTTGTTTAGTCCAACCACCTCATCAGAAAAACCATCAAATGAGACTTCTGTAGACGTCGCTGATGCTCTTAGTAACGGCAAACCATGATAAATTGCCTCTATTTGGGCTTTGTGGATTGCTTTTATGATGGCTTTTTCCTACAATGTCACTCCATAGTGCGCCTATAGCTTAACAGGATAGAGCAGTTGCCTCCTAAGCGACCGATCGGGGTTCAAGTCCCTGTGGGCGCACCATCAATTAGTATCATATAACCCCATAGCCTATACGTTATGGGGTTTTTTATTCTCCATCAGAAGACAGTGAACAAAAAACAATGATAGATGTCATCCAAGCTAACGACCGAACATAATAATCAATGATAATCACCATTCAAGACACACCTGTTACCATCCACCATTTCATTTTAAATCAGATAGTATGCTCTTTATAGAATATCTATCAAAGAGACACATCAAATTCTATAATTTCCTCGATAAATTTGGCTTCAATAGCGGACAAAGCGCGATGCTTGTGCCAGAAAATATATATAGGTATGTCCGCAATCCCATCACTTGGGGGCAGGCGTCTAAGCTTAGATGCGAGATGAGTCGCAGCAACAAACTGATCTGGCAAAGCGCCTATACCATATCCTGTGTAAATCAATCGAACCAGCTCATCTAAATTATTTGTATAAGCACTAACATGGCCAGTAAAATCATGGGCTTCTTTAAATAACATTATTGGCGAGAGAACATCACCAATCGCTTCGCTATTAAATGCAATAAAATTTTCTTCTAATATATTACTAAAACTCAATTCCTTCACCGAAAATAAAGGATGGTGATAGCCACAATATAGATAATAACGTTGATTGAAGAGCATCTTTTGATTGAGTGTATCGGATGTATGCTTTGCTAAACAAATACCAATAGCGGGATTTTTTTGCTTTAAATCATTTAAAATATCCATACTAGATTTGACCGTCAAATCTAGCGTAATATTTGGATACTTTTTTTTGAAATAGACTAAAAAATCATTATATTTTGGATTGTGCAGTCGACTAGCAACCAACAGTTTAATATGACCTTCCAATAGATGTAAGTTAGTACCTTTCATCGCTTCAATAGACGTAATCTCAGTGAATATTGTTTGAGCCACTTGAAGACAATAGCGACCAATCGGTGTAAGCTCCAGCGGCTTGGTATTACGAATAACAAGCTGGCTTTCGAGTTGCTCTTCAAGCTTTTTGAGACTTTGACTAACAGCAGATTGGGTAATATTGAGACGATCAGCCGCCGCACTAATACTCCCCTCTTCGCATATAGCAATTAATACGTGCAGTAATGTCCAGTTTAAATTGTCTGCTAATTTCCGTTGTATCATGGTAATTTCAGCACTTATATTCTAAATATATTGATAACCAATTAACATGAAAGGTCTGCCAAAAATACGTCAGGCTCAGTCTCTGCGATACGTATTTAACCGCTAATTTTTTAGCGCCTTTCATTATTGTCCTCAGTCTATAATACAATACAGCTAGAGATAATGGGCCAGTATAAATGCTTATTTATTGTATGGCTTGTCATGATCCTTCCTTGTCACGACAAGCTAATGGATAGCTAAGGTGTTAGCTCATCAGGATCTGTAATCACATGCAGCAATACGGTCTTACGCTCTTTTGTGACGATTCTCAATGCATCGGTCACACTAGTTGCGATATCTTTGTTATTATCAATTCGTATACCATGTGCCCCAAAAGCATTGGCGAGTGCTGCAAAATCTGGGTTCTGCAACTGAGTGCCAGACACTCGATCTGGATAATGCGCTTCTTGATGTTGGCGAATGGTACCAAATTGCTGATTGTCCATTAAGACAATTAAAACAGGCGCATCATAACGAGTGGATGTGGAGAGCTCCGCCTCATTCATCATAAACTCGCCATCACCAGTAACCACTATCGATAAACGTTCAGGCGACTCTAATGCAGCTGCGATACCTGCCGGCACACTATAGCCCATTGCCCCATTTCTACTACTCAACTGACTTGGAAAAATATGCGTTGGTAAAAACTTCTGTGCCCATAGGCAATGATTACCTGCACCAAAGCTATATACGGCATCTTTTGGAAGGATTTTTACCAGCTCTTTCATCACCAAAGTCATGCTGGCGTATGTCTGATCAGTATTTGTTTGCTCAGCACTATCAGTTGTTACGAGTATTTCTGGAAAAGCACAATCTTTTCTTTGCTGCTCATGACAATAGTTAAACCAAATCTCACGCGACGCTGAACTTGCCAGCGATGCTTGGCTGATTGCTTTGATAAAGCTAATAGGACTAGCGACGATATGCTCAGTCACTGAACCACTATGACCACGCAAGCTTGTATCTAGATTAACAACATAATTAGGCTTGTCAAAGGACTGGCGCAATTTATAACCATCACTAGCAACGTCCCCTAATACGGTACCTATCGTCAGCACTATATCGGCGTCTTCAATCAATGCGGCACAGTCCTCCGAGCGCCCATAACCTAGGTAACCTGCATGGGCAGGAGAGTCAAAAGCCACTCTATCTGAGGCGCGCCAGTCATGAATAACAGGAATGGCGTTGTCTTCGGCAAACTTCGTTAGCTGAGCAGAAGCCTCTGTCGTCCAATTTTGCCCTCCTGCAAAAATCAGCGGCTTTTTGGCAATGGATAATGCATTCACTACTATATCAAGCTTGTCATCACTTACCGCACCTTCAGCGATGGGAATCACCGGATGCAATTGCCCATGGAATTCTTGTTTGATAATATCTTCAGGCAGTCCGACAACCACAGGACCCGGTCTACCCTCTAACGCCGCATGAAATGCTTTTGCGACAATCTCAGAGGCTCTTGACACTTCATTTAATATTAATACGCGCTTACATTGACTGCCAAACCACTGATTCGGGTCAAATTCTTGGAACGACTCTCGGTTTCTATCAGAAACAGGGATAAGTCCAATGAACAATATAAGCGGTACACCATCTTGCCAAGCCGTGTGAATACCAGTATAAGCTTGCGCCGCACCCGGTCCACGAGTCACCATAGCGATACCAGGCTGACCCGTAAATTTACCATGGGCATCTGCCATATAGGTACAAGCTGCTTCATGTCGACATACGATTGTTTGGATATCAGCATTATATAATCCATCTAATACCGATAGATAACTTTCACCAGGAACCACATAGGTACGATTAACCCCATGTAATTGGAGACTATCTACAATTGCTTGACCGCCATGTTTTAAACTAGTCATCTTTTAGCTCCACATTATTTTAAATAGTTTGTCAGCTACTAAATATTACTACTGTTATCACTGGTCATTAACGACACAACAATAACTAACAAGACTGAGATTGGGAAACCAATAAATATCGGATGCAAACCAAATGGGTGTCCAAGTATTTGCCAAGTTACTGCAACGATTAAACCAACCCACATGGCCACTATGCCACCCAATCGAGTCGCTTTTTTCCAGAATAAGCCAGCAATCACTGGTGCTAACAAACTTGACACCAACATAGCGGCACCCGTCACCCATAGACCAACCAATTTTGGGATAGATAGCGCTAGCAGTAAAGAAAAGACTGACACTAGCAAAACTGAAAGACGACTATACTTTAACAAGCGACTGTCAAGGTCTGGGCCATCCTGCAATCTTGGTTTGATGATATCGTTGATAATTGAAGAGGCGCCAGCCATACAAAAAGAATCGGCTGTTGATATGACTGTTGCAAGCAGAGCAATAATCATCACTACAATCATTGGAAAACTAAATACGTCTCCAATCACTATGTAATAAGTGAGGCTAGAATCAATGTCTCCTAGATTCAACCCAAAGCGGGCCATAACACCGATAGCAATAATCATAAAAGCAGTCACAGCACCTAAGACAACAGCTATCCAATATCCGTTTCTGGCTATTTTAGCGCTGCCAGCAGCCCAGAATCTTTGCCACAAGTCCTGTCTAAGGAACTGATAAGCGCCAATGGTTAATAGGTAAACAAACACTTCTGAAGGCGAGATACCAAGAATACTCAAAAATTCACTCTGATTAGCAAGTTCGGCTTGTGTAGACACTGCTTGCAAGCCGCCAGACGCCAAGATTACGGTTACAAACAAGATAAACACACCAACGGTCTGTATCGTTCCATGAAAGGCATCTTGCCAAATCACGGACTTCATTCCACCGTAATAGGTTTTTAACGTCAGTAAGACCCAACTGATTAAAATACCCGTTGTTATATTTAATCCCATTGTCAAATTAAGTATGGTGGCAATGGCTGCAAATTGCATTCCGGTCAATGAGCTATTGGCAACCAAAACACTGACCACTGTGGGAATTCTAGCGCCCTCACCAAATCTTAAAACCGTATAATCTGCAATGGTTACCATTTGATATTTTTCGCCAATTGCCCGAATTCTCTTTAAAAAGAACGCCAGCATCAGCACGCCTGATATGAAAATCGCAAAATTTAGCCATTGTTGTCCCATTCCATATAAAAAGCCATTCTGCATAAAACCTAATAACGTCGCACCACCAACCGCAGTGCCTACAAACGTTAGAATAAGAGGAAAGATCGATACGGATCTTCCTGCAACGTTATAATCGTCATATGTCTTAATACTTTTCTTATTGATATAAAACGATACACCAAATAAAAATAAGAAATATATCACTACTAAAGAACCTAAAATCAAACTTTCATTTGAACTATACATAATCAAATTCCCTATAGATTGTTGTATATTCTGTAGTAACAATCACTCCAATATCAATACCGAAACAACTGACCACTTTCAGAATGGAGGGAGGTTCTTATATTGAACATCCTTGTTATATTATTAAGTCGAGCCATTATCCTCATAAATGTTTATATCGGTCACACTCAAGCATTCATAGACGATGAGTCATTATCAAAATAAACTAATTCATGAATGCTGTAGGGCATAGGAGCGTTACTGATTTATAGAGCGCCTCTATACTTTACGATCATGAAATACCGATTGAATGCCCTGCCCATGCTACCTATCAGTTTTCTATAATCGCTGTTTCTAACACCGCATGTAACAATACATTCGTGCCTGCAATCGCCCATTCAGAGGAAATCTCTTCATCTTCATTGTGCGATATACCATCCACGCACGGACACATAATCATCGCAGAAGGTGCCACATCTGCTATCCAAAAAGCATCATGTCCAGCACCAGAGCAAATATCAATATTTGAGTAGCCCAACTTACTGGTTGCATTACGAATGATGTTTAATAACTTAGTGTCGAAAGCGACAGGATTTTTGTGCCCTACTACCTCAATTGAGCAGCTCACATCGAGCGCCGATGATATTTGATGCACCTTAGCTTTTATCTGATCACATAACTCATCAAACTTATCTTGTGCAGCCGCCCTTATATCTATGGTGAATACCACCTTGCTCGGAAGCACATTACGAGAGTTTGGAGAAACATCAATCTTGCCCACTGACACTGCGGTATTGGGTTGGTTGTCCATGACCAAATCATGGGTGACATGAATTATTTTGGCCATTGCCAAAGAAGTGTTTGACCTCATGGTCATGGGTGTCGAGCCAGTATGGGCAGCCTTGCCTGTCAATGTCACTTCAAGAGCAGCCAAACCTTGGCCATGCGTCACCACCCCTATTAACTTATCTTCTGCTTCTAAGATGGGACCTTGTTCAATATGATATTCATAATAAGCCTGTATTTTAGGCTCCCCAACAGGCATATCGCCGAGCCAGCCTGTGCGTATTAGCTCATCTTTTATGCTAATGCCGTCTGGGTCTTTGCAATGGTATGCGTATTCGAGATCATATTTATCAGCATAGACGCCTGATGCAATCATGGAAGGTGCAAAGCGTGAACCTTCCTCATTTGTCCAGTTTGCGATAACGATTGGGTGTTTAGTTTTAATGTTATGTTCATTGAGTGAACGCACCACTTCTAGGCCAGCCAAAACGCCCAAGATACCATCATATTTACCGCCTGTAGGCTGCGTATCAAGATGAGAACCTATCATGATGGGTCGTACATTTGGATCAGTACCCGCTCTAAAAGCGAACATAGAACCAAGCTCATCAATTTTCACCACCATATTTTCAGCGTCACACCAACTCTTGAAAAGAGTACGACCTTCACTATCTTCATCTGTTAGCGCCTGTCTGTTGCTGCCACCAGCAATACCTGGACCAATCTTGGCCATATCCATCAAAGAGGCCCATAAGCGACTCTCATTGGCAGTGATCTCAGTATTTTTTATCATTTTAGTCTGACCTCTAAAGGTTTTATTTTCGTTAGATAGCTCGATAAACAATCAATCACTGACTACAACTAGTCATTATCGATGGTCCTTTCCGCAGTAAACCCAGAGAGGAAAGCTTGTAAGTTTTCATTGAGCTTTTCTATGCAATATCCTCCTTCGACCAGCACAATGACAGGTTTGTTTATTGCTTGGATTTTTTCTGCCAAAATCTTGAAGCCTTCGGTGCTAACATGACATTTGGCTTGTGGATCATCTTTATAAACATCAAACCCTAATACATGAACAATAACGTCTGGGTCAAAGAGTTTTAGAGCGTCGATTGATTGATCGACGTAATGAAAAAATCCAGATTCATCGGTGCCATGTGGCATCGGAAAGTTGATGTTATATCCATAGCCCGCCCCTACACCTCGTTCGTGCTCATGACCTGCGACGACTGGGTAAAAATTGATAGGACTGCCATGTACAGACGTATATAACACATCATTACGGTCGTAGAATAATTCCTGAATGCCCTGACCGTGATGCATATCCGTATCTATGATGGCAATTTTTTGAAATTTCTGACGAAGATGTTCAGCGATGATGGCAGCATTATTTAGATAACAAAAACCACCTGCCGCGCTCTTGCGAGCATGATGCCCCGCAGGTCTGGTTAGACATATTTGCACCTTGTTCTCATTAGAGTTTTGATGATCTGCATCATTCAATAAGGCCTCGGCTGCATTAAGTGCCGTTTGAGCCGACCAGTAAATAGACGTCCATGAATGTTCACCAATAGGGGCACTACCATCCGCTTGATACTTAGCGGCTTTTGCCAAAATACCTAAGCCATCATTATTATTTGGCATATAGATAGTAGTCTGGACCTCTTCACCCATGTCTTCGTCTACCGCTATCCACTCACTATAGGCATTCTTCAAAAAATTCACGTACCCCAAGTCATGCACTGCTAAAATCGGGGCAATACCTATCTCGTCAGCCATCATAATTTTCAAGTTTAGAGCTTCTGGTGCTTTTAAAAGCTCAGTCAAACGCTCAGGCTTTTCTTGCGGCTGACGCATTTTCCCTCGAGAAAAATAGCTTTGCGGATGATGAAGCATTTGATTTTCGTGGTTGTAAATTTTCATTTTGAACATTCCTTTGTTTGTAAAGCATTTAAAAAATCGTATTAAAAATCCTAATATACTTACCGAAGCATATTTGGCTATATCTTATGGTAGATAGCTAAATTTAATAGGTTTTACTTGTTTTTCTCTAATATATGTTGCTGAAAAGTCACAGTCAAACGTTATAAATTAATAGTATTTATAAGCACAGCTAATAACTTTTGATTGATCATGGAAAATGTAATGCGAGTTTTATAAGCAGAAGTTAGCGTTAAAACACTGATAGATTAGAAGTAATAATGCAAGTGTTACTCAATTAGCAGCATAGAGCGAATCGGGACAAGCATGTATATGTGATGATCTAGTTAGGTGCTTAAGATTGGTATTGCAGAGGTAGAATAGATAATGGACAGCATGAGCTGGCTTATGGGTAAAGAGAGGTATCAGTAGAATAGGGAAGAATAATTACGCTATGACATAATTTGTTGAGTATGGCTTGTAGAATGCGCTAACACTAAGAATAATTAGAAGTTGTTCAACGCCGCAAGCAGGAAGAAAGAAAACCTTGATTATATATTATCATAAAACCCCATACCTTATACGGCGTGGGGCTTTTGACTGCCAAATACTTACTCTAATAGACTGTAAAAACGATAAGCAAGGCCCAACTGTTTATAGACGTTTGTTTCAGCCAAACAAATTAAGTAACATGATCAAAAGCCATAATCGCCGCTTTTTTAGTCTCATCAATATTTTTCTTTTGGCCACTTTCTTTATCGAGATATACCAGTACCGACTCGCCTTTGGCAACGATAGTATTCATAGCCGTACTATAGTAAGTGTATTCATGAATCAAGCTGGCATTGCCAATTTTCTTGACTCGAACGCCAATCCATAAGGTATCGGGATAAGTTACAGGTTTGAAGTACTGACAAGACGATGCTGCCATGACAGAAAAAGTCTTTTCATTAAATAAATTCAATTGACTGTTATAGTAAATACGAGCATTTTGAGCGTAAGTGTAATAGACCACATTATTGACATGACCAAAAGAATCCATATCGCCCCACTCTACTTGTTGAGAGTAAATGGCAGCAAAACCATGCATAGGGTGACGCTTGTCTTTATTAAGCGTTTCTTGTATTTCTGGTAATATACCTAAAGCCTTCATATTATTCTCGTCTCGTCATGCCGATAGATGTACCTATCTATTTATAAATCTATGTATAAACTGGCCTATGAATACACCTACTAAAAGAAGCAGTAACCTCAAATGAGGGTTGTATGATTATTAAGAAGCATTCTTTGAATCAAATCAGTTTTTCTGCGCACATCATCCGCATTCTTTTTTTATCAAGCTTTCCCACACTGGTTTTTGGCATTTCTGATAAAAACTTGATTTCGTTTGGTACGCCATACTTTGGCAGATATCCTTTTTCCACTGCCTGATGGCCTAACGCTAAAATATCAGCCGCCTTGGTATCGACATAGTCAGGTTTTAAGACGACCAACGCTAACGGTCTCTCGCCCCACCTTTCGTCTGGTATCCCAATTACTGCCACATCAGCGACACTTGGATGAAACGAGAAAATAGTCTCAACTTCAAGCGAGGATATCCATTCACCACCAGACTTAATCACATCTTTTAGCCGATCCGTAATACTCAACGTACCACTTGAGGAAATACTGGCAATATCTTGGGTATGCATCCAGCCACCTTGCCAGAGCTCATTCCCAGCATCTGAGTTTTTAAAATAGCTTTGGGTCAGCCAAGGCGCTCGAATAACCAACTCTCCTGTAGATTTACCATCCATGGGTTGAGGCTTGCCATTTTCGTCCCATATCTCCATGGAGACGAGCATGATTGGCGAGCCAGAAAGACAGCGATAGTTAAGCTGCTCTGGCGTTTCCATTGAATCCGTTTTATCATCAAATACCGCTCTAGATAACACAGGACAGGATTCTGACATACCGAACCCAGACATGAACTCGATACCGCTTTCAATGGCCGCTTTGGCTAAGCCTTCATTGAGCTTTGAGCCACCTAACAATAATTTGAGACCATCAAACTTACGTCCTCGCGCAGCCATCTCCTTTAATAACATCTGTAAAATTGCTGGCACGCCATGTGAGAGTGTCACCTTGTGCTGTTCAATTAAGTCCACCAACCTTGGGGCGAGGTAGCGTCCCGGATACACTTGTTTGAGTCCTATCATGGTTGCTCCATATGGCCAACACCAAGCGTGCACATGGAATAGCGGTGTCATTGGCATGTATACATCATTGTAGCGAGCGCCTTGACCTTCAGCATTTAATGCGGATGCTAGCGTACTTGCCAGCGTCTGTAATACGATTTGCCGATGGGTAAAAAAGACACCTTTTGGGTCGCCTGTTGTGCCACTGGTATAAAATGTCGTGGCAATGGTGTTTTCATCAAAATCTGGAAAATCAAACGCGTCACTGGCCGCAGCTAATAGGGCTTCATACTCCCCTTCGACATAATCCGGCATACTGACTTGCTCAGTTCGTGGCTCATATTCGCTATACTTTGTGTTATCGAGCTTTGTGTCGTCGAGCTTCGTCTTATCAAACTGTGTGTCATCGAGCCAAACAACTTTCTCGATAGAAGGTGCATCCTGACGATAGTTTTTTGCCATTGGCTCAAATTCAGCATTTAACAACAACGCTTTCGGTTTGGCATGATTGATGGTGTACAGTACTTTGTCTTCAGCCAGACGCACATTGACCGTTTGCAAAATCATGCCAGACATAGGTACAGCAAAATAGGCTTCAAGGTAACGATGACTGTCCCAATCCATAACAGCAACCACATCACCAGCTTGCAAACCTATGGTTTTAAGCACGTTTGCCAAACGGTTGACGCGCTTAAAAAACTCAGCATACGTATAAGTGACCTTATCAGCGTAACTAATGGTTTGATTGGTAGAAGCAATCTTGGCACGATTGAGTAGTTGTTTAATGATTAAAGGAAAACCATAAGCGTCTTGAGCTTGCTGATAATCCTCATGCTGGTTAAGTATCGAAGTCATTATTGTCATCCTTGATCATAAAATAATGTGGCGAGAACCGTAGTAATAAAGGTAGCGTAGAAGATTTATACCCGTTCTATCACCATGGCAAGTCCTTGCCCAATACCAATACATAAGCTGACTACTGCATACTTGCCACCAGTACGCTGTAGCTCGCGCGCGGTGCTTAATGCAATTCTTGCTCCTGACGCCCCAAGCGGATGCCCAACAGCAATTGCTCCGCCATTGGGGTTGACGCGCTTGTCATCAAAATCAATATCTAAACCTTTGAGACAGCCCAGTACTTGTGAGGCAAATGCTTCATTAATCTCAATGATTGCCATGTCATCAAGGGTTAAATCAGCCCGTTTTAACGCAAGCTTAATAGCTTCAATAGGGCCTACGCCCATAATATTTGGCTCAACACCCATGGCACCAGACGCAAGAATCTTGGCAATAGGCTTGAAGCCTAACTTTTCTTCTGCCTGTTTTGAGCCGATAATTAATGCAGCGGCGCCATCATTGATGCCTGACGCATTGCCTGCGGTGACGACACCTTCTTTATTCAGCGGTTTTAACTTCTGTAATGCTTCAACCGTAGAGCTGGCACGTGGATGTTCATCTTCCGTTATCGCTTTTTCAGGGAGTTTTTTGCCTTGCGATACCATAATTGGTGTTATTTCATCGTCGAAGAACCCAGCATGTTTGGCAGCTTGGTATTTAGCTTGCGAAGCGGCTGCAAATTTATCCGCAGCTTCACGACTGATATCATATTTACGCGCCACATTATCACCTGTTTGCGGCATGCTATCGTTGCCAAACTGCTCTTCGATGAGAGGATTAGGGAACCGGCTGCCGATAGTGGTGTCGAATACTTTACATTCACGACTAAAAGGCTGCTCGGTCTTAGCAAAGACAAAAGGCGCACGGGTCATTGACTCAACACCGCCTGCCAAAAATATATCGCCCTCATTGCAAGTAATGCTACGCGCTGCATCAATGACGGTTGACAATCCTGAAGCGCACAGGCGATTGACGGTTTGACCTGGTGTTTTTACATCTAACCCTGCTAGCAGCGCAGCATTACGGGCAATGTTGCGTGAGTCTTCGCCTGCTTGATTGGTATTACCGATCAATACTTCATCAAAAATATCGTTAGGTAGTTGATGCTTTTCCACCAAATTCTTTATCACCGTGGCAATCAAGTCGTCAGGACGAACCGTTGCTAAAGCGCCACCATGCCGACCAAACGGGCTTCTTAATCCATCATAAATATAAGCATCTAACATAACTGTTCCTTGTTGTTGTTTTAGAATGTATTTGAATAAAACACATCGTTTCGTCACTACATTTTTGTACGCTAGATCATTGGCATGAACCATGCTGCTGCTGAGTAAATAATGAGATACCTAAGGTGGCACGGCGCTGTAACCATGGGCTAGAACGGTAGCGCGGATCGCCCGTTAATCCATAAATACGCTCTAAAATGAGTAATATCCGCTCAGCACCAAGCTTATCTCCCCATGAGATAGGGCCGTAGGGATACCCAAGTCCCAGCTTAACCGCATTATCAATATCGTCAGGAGAGGCGATACCTTGCAGTGCAATATCACAGCCTAAATTAACCACCATTGCGATGACTCGCTGCGCCACAAAGCCTGTGCTTTCATTGATGAGTGTGACACCAACCGTAGCCTGTATTGACTTTTCATTATCACTGATGGTTTTGTCTGGATGTTTACCAAATAAAGCATAGGCTTGTGCCACAAACTTATCTTGGGTGACGATACTTGGCATCAACGTACGATGCATTGACAAGTCAGTCAGCATATCGATGGCAACCGCTTGTTTGGGATTCACGTGATAGCGCATAGCAGCATTGGTTGTGTCCTCGCCATACATTGCCAGTAATACCAGACTGTCAGATTGTGGCTTATCGCCATTGTCGATGTTGATATTGTTAGCATTCAAATAGTCAATCAGCTGCTGCTTATCCTCTACTACGTCAGCGCCAATCCAAACTGAGGTAATGGCTGCATTAGATGCTGACACCTCAAGCGATGGCTGTTTAGATGCAGTTTCTGTGACTTTTTGACCCTCTTGTTTTTTATTTTCTGTATATTGATAAAAGCCTTCACCAACTTTACGACCGAGCTTTTTTCCTATCAGCATCTGACGGGTTAAGGGATGGGGACGGTAACGATCTTCATGATAAAACTGGGTATAAATCGATTCCATCACGGGGTGAGAGACGTCGATACCCGTCAGATCGAGTAGCTCGAACGGCCCCATCCGAAAGCCAGCCCCTTCACGCAAAATGCGATCAATATCCTCAAAACTGGCAACCCCTTCTCCCAATATTTTTAAGGCCTCTGTACCGTAAGCTCTACCACCATGATTGACAATAAAGCCTGGCGTGTCTTTTGCCACCACCCCTAAATGTCCCATGCGCGTTGCTAATGCAGTCAATGTCTCGACGACGGATGGATGAGTAGAAAGTCCCGGAATCACTTCAACAATTTTCATGAGCGGCACTGGGTTAAAAAAGTGAAATCCAGCCACACGTTCTGGATGCACACAATTGGCAGCAATCGCGGTCACGGCTAATGAGGAAGTGTTGGTTGCCAAAATCGTCTCGGCAGGCACAATGCTTTCTAATTGTTTAAAAAGCTGTTGTTTGATTTCTAGGTTTTCAACAATGGCTTCAACAACGACATCTACTGTAGATATGTTGGCTATATTGTCAATCACTATCAAGTTTTCTAGAGCAGATTGAAGCTGCGCGTCAGTGAACTTACCTTTCGCCGTTAGTTTTTCGAGCATGGTTTGAAGAGATTGACGCCCTTGTGCAGCAGCGCCCGTTTTGGCATCGAACAAAAGCACCTGAATACCTGCTTGGGCAGCAATTTGGGCGATACCCATGCCCATGACACCTGTGCCGATGATGGCCAATGATTTGATATTTGTTGTATTGGCGGTCATAGTCGTCCTTTATATGATCTTGTTGAATAATTTTATTTTCAAAAAATTGGTCTGCTTATCCTTAGCAAACCACACGCTACTGACCTTTATAATTGGCGTCACGTTTTTCCAAAAAGGCTTTCACACCCTCTTTTTGATCTTCAGTATCAAACAAAATCTGAAAGGCTTTACGCTCCAAAGCCAATGCAGCCTGTAGTGGCATATCCACACCAAGATTGGCCACTTCTTTGATTTGCATCAATGCAATGGGCGAGTAACTGGCCAATTTTTCAGCAATTTCAATGGCACGCTTGATGGTGGTTTCATCGTCTACCACTTCAGAAACCAATCCCATTTGATCCGCGGCCTCAGCGCTGATCATATCGCCTGTTAGTATCAGCTTCATGGCTTTATGCTTGCCAATCACGCGAAACAATCGCTGCGTGCCCCCAGCTCCTGGCATCAGCCCAATTTTGATCTCTGGTTGACCAAATTTAGCAGACTTGCCAGCGACAATGATGTCAGCGTGCATAGCCAGCTCACAGCCGCCGCCAAGCGCATAACCATTGACCGCAGCAATAATTGGCTTGCGACAATTGGTAATCGCATCCCAATAACGCTCACTATGACGTAGATATACATCGACGGTTTTTGCCGTCAAAAAATCATTAACATCAGCGCCAGCTGCGAATACCTTATCACCACCAGTTAGCACAATGACTTTAGTCTGTGGATCATCATTGAGCTGGATAAAGATATCTGCCAGTTTTTGACGTAGTTCAGTATTTAACGCATTACGAACTTTGGGTCGATTGAGCGTTATCACGCAAACGCCGTTCGTTTGCTGCTCAGTCAAAATTATTTGCTCTTCCATGACATTTTTCCCTTTAAACCTTTGTAAACAATTCCTTTAAAATAATAAATACCGCATAGCGATATTTAATTCCAATATATACTTTTTATTTTGATTTGTGAAGCGATAAACATGGATATAATCAAAAGAAAATCATCATGCTACTATATTCCAGTATCATTAAATACCGCATTGCGGTTTTTTGAACCAAAATCGTTGTAATTTACTAAACTATCTATTATGCTGTTTATTCGAATGAATCGTAACACCCCCATTAGGCAAGCTTAGCCATTGTTTCAACAAGGAAGAAATCCATGATTAGAGATAAGGAAGTACTCGACCATATCGTCCAAACCGTCCGCCAGTTTGTCACCGATCAGCTGATACCAAAAGAGGACTGGGTAGCAGAAAACGATCGACTACCAGAAGACATCATTGAGCAAATGCGTGAATTGGGTTTGTTTGGATTAACGATTCCTGAAGCCTACGGTGGCCTTGGTTTAACGATGGAAGAGGAAGTCATTGTGGCTTTTGAGTTGGGGCGCACCTCACCTGCCTTTCGCTCATTGATAGGTACGAACAATGGTATTGGCTCGTCTGGTCTTGTGATTGACGGTACCGAAGAACAAAAACAAAAATATCTGCCAAAACTTGCCAGCGGTGAGATTATTGGCTCTTTTTGCTTGACCGAACCAGAGTCAGGCTCGGATGCTGCATCACTTCGAACCACTGCCATCAAAGATGGTGACAATTACGTACTTAATGGTACCAAGCGCTATATAACCAATGCGCCTCAAGCTGGGGTATTTACCGTGATGGCGCGTACGGATCCGCAAAACAAACGTTCTGGCGGCATCTCAGCATTTATCGTTGAGAGTGACACGCCAGGTATCACACTTGGCAAAATTGATAAAAAAATGGGACAAAAAGGCGCGCACACTTGTGATGTGACCTTTGATAACTGCGTCGTTCCTGCCAGTGCATTGATCGGCGGTGTCGAGGGCGTAGGCTTTAAAACGGCCATGAAAGTGCTGGATAAAGGTCGCTTACATATTGCAGCTGCCAGTACAGGCGCTGCTACACGTATGTTAAATGACGCGCTACATTACGCGGTAGATCGCAAACAGTTTGGCCAATCCATTGCCAATTTTCAGCTCATTCAAGCGATGCTTGCCGATTCAAAGGCAGAGATTTATGCCGCCAAATCTATGGTATTAGATGCCTCTCGTCTGCGTGATGAAGGCAAAGATGTCGTGACCGAATCCTCATGTGCCAAGATGTTTGCTACCGAAATGTGTGGCCGCGTCGCGGATAGAGCCGTTCAAATTCATGGCGGCGCAGGCTATATCGCTGATTATGGTATTGAGCGTTTTTATCGTGATGTGCGTTTATACCGCTTATATGAAGGGACGACTCAGATTCAGCAAATCATCATTGCACGCAATATGATCAAAGAAGTGAGCGAGTAATACTCATCTATTTCAATGCCATTGGTTTGACTATCAGCAGGCATTAACTCTATCAAAACGTATTGAGGTATTTGCTAGGACGCAGATACCTCAGTCATGTTAGCCACGTCACTATAGTGTTTTACTCTCACAACAATAAGGATATATATTGTGAAAAGTGCTGCTATAACTTCAAATCCAGACTTGGTTGCTGCACAAAAGCAACCTTGGAAATTGGCATTCTTTTTTTGTTTTTTAGTCTTGTTATGTGATGGTGCCGATATTGGTATTCTTGCCTTTACCCTCTCAAGTCTGAAAGAGGAGTTTGGGCTGACCAATGTTCAAGCGGGCGCGCTTGGCAGTTGGTCTTTATTTGGTATGGCCATCGGCGGCGTGTTTGGCGGCTGGGCCTGTGATCGTTTTGGTCGCGTGCGTATTATTGTGATTGCAACAGCAATGTTTTCTATCTTGTCTGGTTTTAGCGGATTTGTGCAGAGCTATGAGCAGTTTGTGGCTTTACGGTTCGTCGCCTGCTTGGGTCTTGGTAGTTTGTATATCGCAACCAATACCTTGATGTCTGAGATGGTGCCGACTAAACATCGAACGACCGTGCTTGCTGCACTAATGACCGGTTTCACCTTAGGGTCTTTAGTGATCACGAGCATCTCCGCTTGGATCATTCCTGCCTATGGCTGGCGCACCTTATATCTCTTAACCTTTATCCCTATTCTTCTCTCAATCTCTATGTATTTTTTGATTCCTGAGCCGCAGTCTTGGAAAGCGGCGCGCGCACTTAAGCTTAACGGACTCAAAAACTCACTTCAAAAACCTGAAAACCCGTATAAAGCCATATTCGAAAATCCAAAACATCGCTTGATGTTTATCTTATGGTCGATGAGCTCAGGATTATTACTCTTTGGTTATTTTGGGGTCAGTAACTGGCTACCTTCTTATTTAGAAACCGAGCTTGGTATAAAATTTAAAGAGATGGCACTTTACATGGCGGGTACGTATTTGACCATGATGTTTGCTAAAGTCGTCGCAGGCCTTGTCGCTGATAAAATCGGTCGCAAAATCGTGTTTGCCTTTGGTACCATGGGCACCGCCTTATTTATCCCTATTTTGGTCTATATGCACACGCCAGAAAACATCGGCTGGCTGATGATCACCTTTGGTTTCT
Source organism: Psychrobacter sp. JB385 (assembly GCF_900163785.1). Classification (GTDB taxonomy): domain Bacteria; phylum Pseudomonadota; class Gammaproteobacteria; order Pseudomonadales; family Moraxellaceae; genus Psychrobacter. The sequence continues at coordinate 850,109 of NZ_FUKN01000013.1, read as the reverse complement.
TATATGGTATTCCTTATGCCATTAATGCCACTTACTTGACCGAGAGCTTCCCCACCGCTATTCGCGGAACGGCGATTGGCGGGGCTTTCAATATTGGACGACTCGGCTCAGTGATTGCCCCTGTCGCCATTGGTTATATGGCCATGCACAACTCTATCGGCGCAGGCTTATTGTTGATGGCAGGCGCGTACTTCTTATGTGGTCTTATCCCAACCTTGTTTATCAAAGAACAGCAATATGATCCACAAAAAGCACAATAGTCGTCCAAGTATGTACCGCATAGCGAAATAGATTATAATAGCTGTAGTAAAAATTTGAATGCATGTTAATAAGTAAGGAACACACAATATTATAATACGTGACTGGTAAAATTTTTCTGGCTTGCTGTGCCTAGGCCGACAGAGGCTACGAAAAATTTTACCCAATCATATTCTATTCGCTTTTATGTTAATCTGACGATACAAATAGCCTTACAAGTAGTATGTACCCTTGTACTTACCTTCACTTAATTGAGACTAAATAAGAATATATGACCACTAAAAATCCTACAGACGAAGGCGCTAATCATACGACGCATATTGAGTTGCTAGAGCCCATTGCAGAGATGAGAGATCAAAGCGATAGACAGTTCATCACTGCTTTAGCCCGAGGACTTGAGCTGCTACGTTGTTTTACCCCGCAACGTCCTTTCTTAGGAAACCAAGAGTTAAGTCAATTAACAGGGCTTCCGAAAGGAACCATCACGCGTCTCACTTATACCTTAGTCAAGTTAGGTTATCTAAAACAATCTCCAAATAGTAGCAAGTATCAACTTTCTGTAGGCGTGTTGGGATTTGGCTATACCATGATGGTCAATATCTCTATCAATAATTTGGTCACCCCCTTTATGGAGGAGTTGGCAGACTATGCTAATAGTGCCGTGGCTATGGCTACTCGTGATCGCCTAACGATGGTGTATCTCAATGTCGTGCAAGGATCTAGCACCACAACCATGCGACGCAATGTTGGCTCGTATTTACCGATTCATTTAAGCTCAATGGGAAGAGCTTGCCTAGCCAGCATGCCGCAAGCGGAGCAAGAATTCATACTGGATGCCATTCGTACGAAGCATAAAGACGATTGGTTAAAAATCAGACGCGGGCTGGATAAAGCTTTTAAAGATTATGACGATTATGGCTATTGTTTTTCTATCAGTGAATGGCAAAAAGACGTTAACGCGGTTGCCACAGCATTGATGCATCCGACTGAAGGCCTATTGACCTTTAACTGCGGCGCACCAAGCTTCGTCCTTAGTCGTGATAAATTAGAAGAAGACATCGCCCCTCGCCTGCTACATATGAAAAATAGCATTGAAGACAATCTGTACATTAGCTGATTTTTGAGGTTGTCTTCACCTTGCTCATCTACACTTTATTCATAGCAAATCGATAATTCTTAATCGACAATCCACTTAAGCCAAGATAGCGGCTCTCTAGCCGTTCTATACCTTGCAAAAGCATTGTAGTAAAAACCAAGTAGTGAAACATCATACGAAGAAATACCTACTAACAATTTTTAAACGACCTGAGTCTAAATCTAACAACCTGCCGTTAAATGCGCCCTATAAAAATAACCAGTCATCCCCATCAACTATCCAAGCGGTAATCACACATAGTCAGTTCTCAATAAAATTGATACGTTCATCATAATGTGAGACGGGTATAGATTTTTATTGCACGCTGTTCATACAAAGACTGCGCAGCACTCATCCCAGTCTCACGTCTCTTTTAAAGAGCATCGACCATAAATAATTCATATCGCTTTTGTATTTTATTTTCCGTGCCTATAGGCGCGTTTTTTAAGGATTCACCATGAGCCAACTTTTTTCGCCTTTGACACTTGGGCAACTCACATTAGACAACCGTATTATAATCGCCCCTATGTGCCAGTACTCCGCCAATGATGGCGCGGCAAGCGATTGGCATACGATTCATTTGGGCCAAATGAGTTTGAGCGGCGCAGGACTACTTATCTTAGAAGCGACTGCGGTCAACCCACAAGGACGTATCAGCTATGCGGACTTGGGATTATGGGATGACCGGACGCAAGCGGCACTGGATAAAACACTCACCGCTATCAGACAGTACAGCCCTATGCCGATAGGTGTACAACTTGCGCATGCTGGGCGTAAAGCGTCAACCGAAAAACCATGGGACGGCGGCGGTTCGATTGCCCCTGATAAGGTAAATGGTTGGCAAACGGTGGCACCGTCAGCGCTTGCATATGATGAAAATTCTACCGTGCCTACAGCAATGACTCAAAATGATATTGACGAGTTAATAAGTGATTTTGTCCATGCGGCAAAACGCGCAGATGCGCTGGGTCTTGACTTGATTGAGCTTCATGGGGCGCACGGCTATCTATTACATCAGTTTTTATCCCCGCTTTCTAATAACCGTGATGATCAATACGGCGGCAATCTTGAGAATAGAATGCGCTTGCTGCTTGACGTGTTTACAGCGGTTCGAACTGAATTTCCAAGTGAAAAGCCCGTGGGTGTGCGTGTGTCTGCAACCGATTGGGTGGAGGGCGGCTGGGATCTTACACAAACGATCGAACTGGCTAAAGCACTAGAGGCGTTAGGCTGTGATTATATCCATGTGAGCACCGCAGGACTGAGTCCAGAACAGCAAATTCCTGTGGAAGCTAACTACCAAGTGCCTTTTGCAACCGCGATAAAAGAAGCGGTCAATATACCCGTCATTGCAGTGGGATTAATCACCGAAGCCGAGCAAGCGCAAAGTATCATCACCAAGCAGCAAGCGGATGCAGTTGCATTGGCACGAGGCATGCTATACGACCCGCACTGGCCTTGGCACGCTGCTGCAAAGCTTGGCGCAAAAGTCAAAGCGCCTAAACAATATCTACGCTCAAGCCCACATGGTAAGCCGTCTCCGATAGAGTAAGTGTATAGATAGTAAGGCTCAATGGGTTATGACCGATTGAGCCTTGCTGTTATGAATAGAGCTATTAATGAGTGCTTTTCGGCGTAGAAGTGTTTAAAACGCGAGGTTATGCTGTTTGGCACAATTAAAAGAGAAGTAAAGATTCATATCGTTCAAGTGTTGACAGTCAGCTCAGTGCTAGTATTGAACGAAAACAAGTCAATCTGTGGTTTAAAGAGTTAATGGATTCACTAATGAATTTAATCCATTTGTGGTTATAAGAATAAACCTTCCTGATTTTGTATTCTATTCGGCTAACATCAACTTTGCTTTAAGAAACGTCAGGTTAATTTCATCACAACTAGTGAAATTAAACTTACCTTTTGTAACTTCATTAAATCGTTCAAAGTAGTAGCTCAGTAGTGGATCGTCTCTATCACCGTACACCCAACTATAGAACTTTGATAGCTCATAGTTTAACTGCCCGCCAAGGTTTGAGCGAACTCTAACTATAGAGTCATTTTCTAAATCAACGATGTTCATCACTTGAAGATTACTCTTAATTTCTTCAATCAGAGGTAAGAGAGACTCTTTGTAATTATCAGCTATTTGCACAAGTTCAGGATCAGTAACTTCTGCTTCGAAAATCATAATTAGATCATCAATTTCACGATTATAATAATCGTTGTCTAAGCGTTTTTTAGACTCATTTCTAAGAATATAGAGCTGTTCAAGCGGATCAGATTTCGTTTCAATCATTTGATCTGAAAGGTCTTTCCGATATTTGCTGAATAAACTTTCTATCCTGTCTGAAATAACATCTAAGTAGTCATATCGAATAACGAGAAATTTTAATAACTCATTTATATTCACGTTTAACAATAGATCTTCTTCATTTATATCTCTACTGTATAAATGGACACATAAATCGCTGCTATTGATATGACTCTCAAAAGGCCAACTAGCAAAGCGCTTTGATTTCGATTGATTTAGATTTACAGGATGAGCACCAAAGCAAGCTCTTATAGTTTTGAAATATTCGTTATCATCTTCATTAGAAAACAGTCGCTCATTAAAACACTTTTTCTCACCTAAAAATGGTATATTATTTTCATTTACAAAGACTCTGTGCAGTTGTTTGATTGATTCAGATATGAGGTCAATCGAAGATATCAAAGAATAGACCTGCATAGATTTTGTATCTATATTTTTATCAAGCTCAGGTGCATTTTCTAAATGTCGAACTGATACTGTAATCCAGTCTAGACAAGAACAGACTAGGTTAAAGAGGTTCTTACCACCTTTATTCTTATAGATTTGATATACAAAGTTTGAGTTAGAATTTATTAAATCTCGGAAGTCTCTGATTTTATCGTCACTAATGACATTTTTCATTTGTTACTAACCTTATAATTGACTGAAAGGCACATAACGCCGGGTTAATCTGCAAAAGGCATGTGTTATCATTTTGAACGAAGTGAATAGGTCTAATTTCCAACATATATCAACTCCGTTTTGATTCACCTAGCGCTTGGTTCTTGGGCTTTAGAGCGCAAATCGTATTGCAGCCCATAGTAACCACTTGTTATATTTCGGTGCCTACCAATTAATGATTAATGGCAAAACTGGTCGTAAGTCTTTAGATAATCTACTACGCTCATTGTCAAGCGTAAGTGTTACCATGTGCTCACTACCAAGCTCAATTTCAAGTCTATCAGCCGATTGTAATGTACGTAGCGTATCTGACATGTTCCCTAGCGGAACAGATACTTGAACGTTACTAATAGACTTAAATGTTCCTATCTCTTCAATTCTGCTAACTGTACCAACAAAAGGCACATAAATACACAAAGGCTCTTCTAATATCTCAGAATTATCTCCAACATGGAATGCATTGGGTGGCTCAAAATAATCTGGTTGATATTTCCAACCACTAAACGGCATTCCTAGTTTTGAATCGTTAGTTCGAGTCAGAACTATTCCAAAGGGCGATGCATTTTCTTTTTGTATCCGTGCAGGAAGCCTCAAATTTTTAGCTGGACCATTATTAGACTCTTCACTATCACGTAAATATAATATTTCGAGCATTCCATTAGAAAACGCAAATCGACGATTGGAAGTACCCTGCCCCTTATGATCCCGACTAAAACTTTCTTCTAGCCCCATAGAAACTAAAAGATCACCCGCCTCTTTTGGTTTATCGGTAAGTATAAAAATGTGATCTAACTCTAAATCCACCATACAACTCCTTTTGCCATTTAGACATAATGACTCCCACACGGTGTTGACCTCCGCTTTTCGTGGGTTAGCTTAATTCAAAGCCAGCGCCATAACTATTTTGTCAAATAACTAAGTGTAGAAGCTAACACGTATAAAATTAGCATATTTTTGTCTAATCTTATACACATAATAAGCCAATAGAATCTCCCATATTAAACCACAATCTCCGTCACCACCTCAGTTTTCACTGAGTTCGCGATAAAGCATAGCTCATGCGCTTGATGATGCATTTTTTCAAGAAATTCCCTTGTCGGCTGCTTATTACCCGAAAAATTAACTTGTGGTTTCAGTTTAGGCCGCTATTCATACTAAGATTTCTTAATACATGTGAAAGCTATTTTTAGCTATCTTAGTTAGAATTATATTCTCACTTACCATTTGATAGCGTATCCAAGCGAGGTTAGCAACTAAGATAAGCCATGATATAATGCCTTGATAATCGATATTTTATGAAAGGTCTCCATCATGGCTCGTACCGCTAGCGCATTACACATTTTAGTAAAACACAAAGAACAGGCTGATGACATCCTTGCCAAGCTCAAAAAAGGTGCTCAGTTCGATGTGCTGGCTAAAAAACATTCCACCTGCCCATCAGGTAAACAAGGCGGCAACTTAGGCGAGTTTACAAAAGGTCAAATGGTACCCGCATTTGATAAAGTTTGCTTCAGCGGTGAGATACTGACCCCGCACTTAGTGAAGACCAAATTTGGCTGGCATGTGGTTAAAGTGCTTTATAGAACCTAAGCATTAGAGTCAGAGCGTTCACTATCGTCAGTCTTTGTTACCAAAACCCTTCAAACATAATTTTTAACAAATTGACATTGAGGGTCGGCTTATAATACCATTGATATATAGTTACTTTATAGATGGTTACTTTCATTCATCTTAATGATGATCCCATAATAATTTTTCGGAGACATCCCATGCAGTGGACTAAACCCGCTTTTCAAGACATCCGTATCGGTTTCGAAATCACTATGTATTTTGAAGCACGTTAAGATTTACTAGAACTCAGTACATTAAAAGCCCTAGATAATTAGGGCTTTTATTTTTTTAGAAATTTGGAAAAATTGATTTATGTATATTCATGTTTTAGGCTCAGCAGCTGGTGGCGGTTTTCCGCAGTGGAATTGCAATTGCGACAACTGTCATGGCGTACGCCTTGGCACTATTGACGCACAGACGCGTACCCAATCGTCAATCGCCATATCAGAAAATGGCGTGGATTGGATACTATTCAATGCCTCACCTGATATTCGCCAGCAGTTATTTGACTTTAAAGCGGCTCAACCAGCTCGTCACTTGAGAGACACAGGAATTACCGATGTGGTATTGATGGACAGTCAACTTGACCATACCACAGGCCTATTGACCCTACGTGAAGGATGCCCGATTCGGATATGGTGTACAGACATGGTGCATCAAGACCTCAGCACAGGCTTTCCGCTGTTTACGATGCTAAAGCATTGGAACGGCGGCCTACAATACAATCAAATCGATCCAAAAAAGAGCTTTCAAATTGACGGCTACAGCAATTTAGAGCTCACGCCATTGGTTATCAGAAGTTCAGCACCCCCTTATTCTCCGCATCGCAATGATCCACACGATGGCGACAATATTGCTTTGATTGTGAAAGATTTAAAAACACAAAAGCAGTTGTTCTATGCCCCAGGTTTGGGCAAAATTGACGATGACGTCATGCAAATCATGAAAGCATCTGATTGCGTGATGATTGATGGCACGCTATGGACTGATAATGAGATGCAAGAGTGCGGCGTCGGTACAAAAACCGGTCAAGACATGGGGCATTTGCACATCAGTGGCGAAGATGGCTCACTCCATTATTTAGATCAACTCACCAATTCACGCAAGATATTGATCCATATCAACAACACCAATCCAATACTGAACGAAAAGTCTGAACAAAAAGCCCAACTAAAACAGCATGGGGTTGAAGTGGCTTTTGATGGCATGCAGATTGAGTTGTAAGGTGAAGACCGAAATATTAAGGTAAAAGCGATGCAAGAAGAAAAAACAGCACTGAGCACAGAAGCGTTTGAACAAGCGATTTTGGCAAAAGGTCAGTATTATCATATTTATCATCCCTTTCATATCATGATGCATGAAGGACAGGCAACGCAGCAGCAAATTCAAGCGTGGGTTGCCAACCGATTTTACTATCAAATCAATATTCCACTAAAAGACGCAGCCATCATGGCGAACTGTCCCGATCAGCGGGTGCGTCAAGAGTGGATCCAGCGCATGATTGATCAAGATGGTGTGTATCCTGATGGTGGTGGCCGCGAGGCGTGGCTCAGTCTGGCTGAAGCGGTTGGTTTGACGCGTGAGCAAGTGATTTCTGAAGAGTTGGTTTTACCAGGTGTGCGGTTTGCCGTTGACGCTTATGTGAATTTTGCGCGTCGCACCTCATGGCGAGAAGCCGCCAGTAGCTCACTGACTGAGCTGTTTGCTCCGCAGATTCATCAGTCTCGCTTAGAGTCTTGGCCCAAACATTATCCTTGGATCAAAGAAGAAGGCTATACCTACTTCCGCTCACGTTTGAGTCAAGCTCGCCGCGATGTTGAGCATGGTCTGACCATTACGCTCGACTCATTCAAAACGGTTGAACAACAAGAGCGTATGCTTGAAATCTTACAGTTCAAGCTTGATATTTTATGGACGATTTTGGATGCGTTGAGCTTGGCTTATGTGCATGACCAAGCGCCCTACCAAAGCGTAACGACGGATAAAGTCTGGCATAAAGGATTGTTCAAATGAGTATACCTGAGTTAGATCATTCTATCGTACCTATATGGCGTCATGGTTATCGCTTTCAATTTGAGCCAGCCCAAAATGCTTATGTGTTGCTTTACCCTGAAGGTATGATCAAACTTAATGACAGCGCTAGCATCATTGGTCAGCATATCGATGGTCAAGCCTCCATTGCGGATATCATCCAAAAGGTAAAAGCGATATTTGGTGATATTCCCGAAATCGAGCAAGACATTATCGAATACATGCTTGTCGCCCAGCGTGAACATTGGATCGATTTAGTATGACTGCGCCAGTAGGACTACCATTATGGCTACTGGCGGAGCTGACTTATCGCTGCCCATTACAGTGTCCATATTGCTCCAACCCCATTGATTATGCTCAGTATAAAGAAGAGCTGACAACTGGGGAGTGGTTTGCTGTGTTTGACCAAGCGCGGCAAATGGGCGCGGTGCAGCTTGGGTTTTCGGGCGGTGAGCCACTCGTTCGCCAAGATTTGGAAGAGCTGGTTGCTTATGCCCACAAGCAAGGCTTTTATACCAACCTCATCACCTCAGGTATGGGACTGACTGAAGCACGCATTGCCAGTTTAAAAGACGCAGGATTGCAGCATATCCAAATCAGCTTCCAAGCCAGCGACCCCACAGTAAATAACCTCTTAGCTGGTTCCAAACATGCCTTTGAACAAAAGTATGAGATGTCACGTCTGGTCAAGCAGTATGACTATCCGATGGTGCTCAACTTTGTGATTCATCGCCAAAACATCGATCAGATCGATCAGATTATCGAGTTGTGCTTAGAGCTTGAAGCAGATACGGTTGAGCTGGCTATTTGCCAGTTTTACGGTTGGGCGTTTGAAAACATTGAAGGTTTACTTCCGACCAAAGAGCAAGTGGTCAGAGCCGAGCGCATCACCAATGAATACCGCAAAAAAATTGAAGATCGCGGTATCAAATGCAAACTGATCTTTGTGGTGCCTGATTACTACGAAGAACGTCCAAAACCTTGTATGGATGGTTGGGGTAAGATTTTCTTGACCGTCGCACCCGATGGTACTGCCCTACCTTGCCATGCCGCAAGACAGATGCCTATAGAATTTCCTAATGTACGCCAAACACCACTTAAAGATATTTGGTATGACTCTGCAAGCTTTAATCAGTTTCGCGGTGATGAGTGGATGCCTGATATGTGCCAAAGCTGCCCCGATAAAGAACGCGATTATGGTGGCTGCCGTTGCCAAGCGTTTATGCTGACGGGCGATGCAAAAAACGCCGATCCAGTATGTGGCAAATCACCTTATCACTACCTGATCGAGGAAGCACGTATCAATAGCGAGACGCCAACTCCGTTTGAAGAGCTACGCTTTAGGAACCCTAAAAATTCTAAACTATTAAGTATAAGTCAAGAGCAACTGATTCCCACGCGTACGGTCACGGATTAATGATGAATAATCAGCCTGTAATTTTTGATGGTCATAATGATCTATTGACCCGCCTGTGGCTAAGCTCGGCTGACGACCCTGTGCATGATTTTATTTATGGCACGCTCCCAGGACATTTAGATTTAAAGCGCTGCCGACAAGCAGGTTGGATAGGCGGATTATTCTCTATTTTCTTACCGCCCTATGCTTATGTAAAAAACAATCATCCTGACAAACTAGCTAACTCATCAAACTCAGACTTCACTGCGCAAGAAGTCGTTGATATTTGCTGTGCGCAATTAGAACTTTCCCAGCAATTGCAGGCGCGATCAGACGGTCAGGTTCATATCTGTACATCTGTGGCACAAATCAAAGCCTGTCAGCAGAACCATCAATTGGCTATCGTTTTGCATCTTGAAGGCGCTGAGTTTTTGGCTATTGAGCCTGAGTTGCTGGATGTATTTTATGAAGCAGGACTCAGAAGTATCGGCCCACTGTGGAATAGAAAAAGTCTATTCGGTGATGGTTTAAATGCGTCTTTTCCGCACTCTCCAGACACAGGCTCTGGTCTAAGCCCCGAAGGCAAAGACCTTATTTTAACTTGCTGTGATAAGCACATGCTGATTGACGTGTCCCATATGAATGAGCGTGCGTTTTGGGATACGTTAGAGATTGCGAATCAGCCGATTGTCGCAACCCACTCCAATGCCCATGCTCTATGTCCGCAAGCAAGAAACCTAACCGATCGACAGCTGGCTGGCATCAAACAAAGCAGTGGTATGGTTGGGGTGAACTTCGATGTGGCGTTTCTGCGTGCGGATGGGCAGCGAGATGCGCAGACCTCCCTTGATGTGATCGTCGATCACCTTGCTTATCTGATAGACCATCTAGGCGAAGATCACGTTGGCTTTGGCTCTGATTTTGATGGTTGCTTATTGCCTGATGAATTGTCTGATATCAGTCAAATCGCTAAGCTGATTGATCGGATGCAACAACGCCACTTCTCTGATGCGCTTATTGAAAAAGTCACGTCAAAAAATTGGTTTAGGGTGTTGGGTAAGATATGGCAGTGATGGCTTAATATTGTTTTTATAAAAAATAACCACCGTTATCATTTTCGTGTTTACAAGTCTAAGATTTCATAGCTTTTTTACTGATAAAGTTATTGCATTTTACTGCTACCTTGTCCTCAGAATTAAGATCTAAGTGAGTACTGAACTATGGGTATAGAGAGACGAACAGAGCAAGCAATTGAGTTTTTAGAAGCACTTGATGAAGCTGATTTTAATAAAATTGACGAGCTCGTTGATTCTGGTGCATGTAGTTTTGATAGAACAACTGAATCAGAAAAATGGAATTGGCTACATTCTACTTTAATAGATTTCAATCAAGAAATGCCACCGCGTGAAAGTATCGAATACCTTATTGATAAAGGTGTTGATGTCAATGCTCAGGACTGCTATTGCATGACTCCTCTACATTATGCAATGCGTAAGGAAAATGTAGGTGCTGCTATGGCTTTACTTGAAGCTGGCGCTAACCCGAACGCAGCAAATCTAAAGAATATTATTCCTTTAGCTTATATCAACGGACAGCCAGAGGAACTTGACTTGCTACAGCTGATGCTCAATAAAGGTGGTGACATTCATTTTCATAATGGTTACGAAACTATTTTAGAAGGTGTTAAGGAGCACAGCTTAACGAATAAGAAACTCTTACCAGTAGTTGATATGATGCAGAGACACGCCAACAAATAGAAAGTCAGACTCAAGAAATGGAACTGAAAAATCTATAGAGTGATGCATTTTATCGGATAGTTTATGCTATTTTTTGCACCAGCGCTATCTTGGTAGGCCACGTATCAAGCCTACCAAGATAGCGAATCCTACGCAGACCAACCTTCTAATACAATTTTGCCATGCGCTTGTTGGTTTTCTAACATTTGGTGGGCATGGCGTACATGCTCAGCTTTGATAGTGCCAAGATTATGAGCAACGGTGGTTTTGATCTCGCCTGCATCAATCATATTGGCCACGTCCGTCAATAAACGATGCTGCTCAATCATATCTGGCGTATGGAACATAGAGCGCGTAAACATAAACTCCCAATGTAGGCTCAGACATTTAGTTTTAAGCGCCTTGGCGTCTAAAGATTCAGGATCATCGATGAGCCCTAATTTACCTTGTGGCTTCAAGCATTTGATGATTTCTGCATAATGATCGTCGGTGTTGTTTAGGCTGATGGCATAATCTACCTCAGTGATGCCTGTCTTCTGTAGCTCGTCAAACAATGGGTTACGATGATTAATGACATGATCTGCGCCTAGATCCTTTAACCACTGTACACTCTCATCTCGTGATGCTGTACCGATGACTGTGGCAGAAGTTCGTGTTTTTAACAACTGCGTTAAGATAGAACCTACGCCTCCCGCTGCACCAATAACTAACACCGAGACGTCGTTAGCACGCTCGTCACCACCATTTTTATCTGTCAAGCTATCAGTAACAGGCACTTGCAGGCGCTCAAACAACATCTCCCAAGCCGTGATCGTAGTCAGCGGTAATGCTGCCGCTTCTGCAAATGACAACGATTTTGGCATACGCCCAACGATACGCTCATCAACCAGCTGATATTCAGCATTGCTCCCTGAACGAGTCAAATCCCCTGCGTAATAGACCTTATCCCCGACTGAGAATAGGCTAACTTCGTCGCCGACAGCCGTCACAACGCCCGCCGCATCCCAACCAATCACTGCGTACTCACCCTCTGGTGCAGGACGCGATTGACGGATTTTATAATCTACGGGATTGACGGATATGGCTTTGACCTCTACCAGAATGTCATGGCCTGTCGCAGTTGGCTTATCAAGGGTAATGTCTTGTAGCGCTTGTTCGTTATCGATGGCGAGATTGTCTTGATAGCCAATGGCTTTGATGGTGGTCATAATATGTTGTCCTATTTTTAATAAAAGTATTTTTGATTATTTAATTTCTAATAGTTATGGATGCCGTAAAACATACGTGCTAGGCAAAAATGGACTGCAATACGGTTTGAGTTTGCGCTTCAAGCTTGGCAATGGCTTCTTTGTCTAACGCATCGGCATGCGGTTGACCAAATTCGCCTCTCGCATCACCATGGTCGCCATCTTTAATATCGTTATCAAAGTATTTACCCGTGTCATTAGCAAATTCATCTGAGATGGCAAGTGCCGTTAAGATATTTGCGCCTTTGTCTGCTGATGACCAGTGATGACCATACGCTTCGTCAACCATCTTGGTGTTCAACAATGATCCTGGATTCACAGCAATCACACTGATATCATCGTTGGCAACCTTATCAGCTAAGGCCATACTCCACATCGTGAGCGCCAGCTTACTTTGCGCATAGGCAGCTTTGTCATCCAAGGTGGTTTGTCCTGCAAACGCTTCGTATGATATCGGTGTCTGAGCGGCTGAACTTAGATTGATGATACGCGCTTTACTAGACTGCTTGAGTAACGGTAATAGCGCATTGGTCAGCTCATAAGGTGCTAGGTAATTGACCACAAAGCGTATGTCCAAATCATCTTTGGTCGTTGCAGCTGATGTGGTATAAATTCCTGCATTGTTTATCAAGACATCCAGCTTTGGCAATTTTTCATTGACGTCTGCGGCCATCTTGAGCACAGCCGTTAAATCAGAGAAATCAGCGACAAATCCATCAATATGATCTACCGCGTCGCCTGTCGCTACGGCTTTTACTTCTGCAATGACACTAGCCAGTTTGTCCGCATCGCGGCCATGCAGGTACACCTGATGACCTGCTTCTGCCAGTTTTAAAGCGGCCAATTTGCCAATGCCGTCCGTGCTACCAGTGATTAAAATAGTTTTATGCATAGTCATAAACCGTCCTTATTGTTTGAATTATGGTTTCAGTTTTGGATACGTGTTCTATTTTATCTGTCGTCATAGCAGCCATTGTTATGAAAGTGTTGTGATTCCAACAGCAGATATTTACCAATTTTCTCAGCATTTCTTAATAATGAAACCTTTAGTCACTGCCCATAAAAATAACGGTACCAAGCCCATATAAAGACAAGATACCGTCAAATACGAAACCAATAAATTGCTGACTAAATGCTAAGTTAACCCATATAAGATATAGACAGTCCTATATAAAAGAGGTACGTCGATTAGCACGCGCTACTGGAACAAATTTTTCTTGCTTGTTGTGCCTTCGCAGACAGAGGCTGCGCAAAATTTATCTCAGTAGCCCTGTATTTATTTTATAGTGGATTAACTATATGTACTGCTTTTCAATTTTAAAATAGGCTGACCATATTCAATGTTTTGTCCATTTTTAACTAAAATGGTGTCAACGATACCTGCTTTATCACTGATAACAGGGAGCAAACGGGTCAACTCCTTAATAAAGCAAATCGTTTGCCCTTTTTCGATACTATCTCCTTCGTGTACCAGATTCTCAGTTGTATCATCTTCGCTTAAATATACGTTTCCTACATAAGTCGCGCATACCTCTAACACTACATTATTAGCCTCTTTTGACTCATGTGTTAGTATGGCCTCTGTAGGGTATCCACTATTCTGTGAGGCTACATTATTCACCACAGTAATAGATTGCCCGTTATTCGCAATCGTCATTTCGTGTAACTGACTGCGCTCAACCAGCTTGACCACACGTTCTACTTGCTCTATATCCATCATAAACCCCTTAATTAATTATCAACTCATACCAAGATATTTCGCGATGGTTATCACGCTCAAAATACTCATCACAATGGCAATCAACCAACCAAATGCGGCAATCCAAATAGGATGCTTATAGTTACCAACGATGTTTTTTCTATAAGCAGCGATCAGAATGATAACCATGGCGATAGGTAGTACCAAACCATTTAATGTACCAACCAATACCAATACTTGAGCAGGCTTACCGATAGTGGCAAACACCAGCGTTGAGATGACGATAAAGCCAATAATAAAATAGCGTTTGTACGTTTCAATAAACGGATGAAAATTGGTCATAAAAGACACAGAAGTGTAGGCAGCACCAATCACAGAAGTCACAGAGGCGGCCCAAATGACCATACCAAAAATTACCTTGCCTGCATTGCCTAAGATATATTCAAAAGGCGACATGGCTGGGTTTGCTGGATTCAAGGTAAAGCCCTGAGACACCACGCCTAACACAGCAAGGAATAAGAACACACGAATCACAGAAGCAATCAAAATACCAGACACTGAACTTCGCGTCACCGCACCCAGATTTTCTTCGCCGCTCACGCCTGCTTCTAATAAGCGGTGTGCGCCTGAAAACGTGATATAACCGCCAACCGTACCGCCAACCAAAGTCACGATAGCCACTGCATCAATCTTATCGGGCATGATGGTTTTAGTGACGGCTTCGGCCAATGGTGGGTCAGATTTGAACACCACATAAATGATCAGTATGATGAGGATAAAGCCCATCAGCTGAGCAAACTTGTCCATTATCGGGCCAGCTTCTTTGCCTAAGAATATGGCCACTGCGACAACACCACTAATCAACGCCCCTGTGATCGGCGAGATATTGAACATAGACTGCATGCCAAGACCTGCACCGCCAATGTTACCAATGTTAAAAGCAAGCCCGCCTGCAATGATTAAAAATGCAAGCAAGTAACCGACGCCTGGGAACACTAAGTTGGCAATTTCCTGCGCCCGTTTTCTAGAGACAGCGACGATGCGCCAAACATTAAGCTGTACGCCAATATCCATGATAATAGATATTAGAATAACAAAACCAAAACTTGCCATCAGACTTTCGGTAAAGGTAGCCGTTTGGGTCAAAAACCCTGGTCCGACAGCTGATGTGGCCATCAAAAAGGCCGCGCCCAAAATGGCGGTATTGTGTTTTTTTAAGGTACTCATGAACATCCTTGTGTTATACAAAATAAGTCGATTCAAATTACTATTGAGCGGATATCTTAATACCTTTGATCTCTAGCTGTTTTTTAATCTCTTGAGCAAATAAAATGGCATGTTCCCCATCACCGTGTAAACAGATACTTTGCGCCTCTACTGGCACTTTTTTGCCGCTTACGCTGGTAACGACTCCCTCCGTAATCATCTGTAATACATGATTGATTGCTTCATCGGTATCAGTGATCAATGCATTGTCTTTACTACGGGAGACCAATGAGCCGTCCTCCTCATAGTTGCGATCGGCGAACACTTCTGATATCGACACTAAACCATGATTTTTCGCTGACTTGACAAGGTGACCACCCGACAAGCCCATCACTTTTAAGTTTGGGTCAAAGCGTTTGATTTCACTGACCAAAATATCTGACAACGCCTCATCAACCGCTGCTTGGTTATACAGCGCACCATGTGGTTTGACATACTCCAAAGGCACACCCACCAAATCACAGAGCGCTTTGGTGGCCCCCAACTGATAGGCCAATAAAGCGCGGTAACTGGCTTTATCCAAGCTTTGATTGGTACGACCAAAGTTTTCTCTATCGTTCAATCCTGGATGCGCGCCGACTCTTACATTGTTTGCTTTAGCCAACTGCAAGGTCGCCAACATCTCCTCATAAGACCCTGCGTGAAGACCGCAGCAGACATTGGCTGAGCTGACGATGGTCAATAACTTATCATCTTGCCCGCAGCCTTCAGCGACATCGGCATTTAAATCAATTTTCATCAGCATATTCCTTAATTTTCTTAATGTAATGGTGTCTTTTTTGTTGTTCATGTAATGCTTGTTCTAAATCTACGAGCGTAAACTGACACGTTTTACCGAACCGAATTTGTGCCATCAGTCCAATATCTGCATTGATAACAGTAGCAATTTTGGGATAGCCTCCCGTCGTCTGCCCATCTGCCATCAATACAATGGGTTGCCCTTGCGGTGGTACTTGAATCATACCAATATCCACGCCATGCGAGCTCATCTCTACAGGCTCAGCAAACTCAAGTGCGGACTCGCCAGCTAAGCGATAGCCCATACGATTGCTGTTAGTTTGCAATTTCCAGCTTTGTGTTTCAAACGCTTCTTGGGAAGCAGCGGTAAAACACTCATACTCACTACTTTTTATCACTCTGATCATTTGAGTTGGCGCAAGGCGAGCCACTCCGATAACGGGTAAGCTTGAAGTTGTTCTTACGTTTAAGGTGTCATCGGCTTTAAGATACCTACCTTCAAACCCGCCAAAGCCCGCTTTAGTATTGGTGCTGGTCGATTGCAGCACTGGTTCAATATCAAAGCCGCCATGTACACATAGGTAGGTATACATACCTTGTAACGGACGTGCCAGCTTGAGCGTTTGCTTGGGTTTTGCATTGATACGCCAATAGCAAGGAATGCGCTCGTCATCTAAGTACGCTTCGTATAAAGCACCTGTTAGGCAAAAACTGACCGCCTCTTCAAACTGTATGGTCAAACCACCCAAAGCAATCTCAATCGCTGGCTCGTTAAGCTTGTTTTTCATCAATGCGTTGCCAGCTTGCAAAGACCACCTGTCCATTGCTCCGTTTCTACCCACACCCATGCTTCGGTAGCCCAATCGTCCCGAATCTTGGATACTAGCAAGGGCACTTGCGGCTAAAATTTTCATTGATATCACCTATTTATATTTTTTATTCATATTAGCTTTATTCATGAATATCAATCGCTGTAAACGTCAAGGTATCGCCTGCGTTAAGCAGCGTCGGAGAGTCTTTGGTCAAGTCAAATAATGCCGTATCGGTTTGACCCAGTAGCTGCCAACCGCCTGGCGACTCAAAAGGATAAACTCCCGTTTGCTCGCCGCCTATACCGACTGAGCCTGCTGGTACTTGCGTTCGAGGTATGGCATGTCTGGGGAAATAGAGCGATTCTGATAAGCCGCCAAGATAAGGAAATCCTGGCTGAAAACCAATGAAATATACGGTATAAGTCGCCTCAGTATGCAGATTGACAACGTCTTCCACCGAGAGGTTCAATTCCTTTGCCATAGCAGCAAGATCAGGGCCGTACTTACCACCATAATGCACAGGGATTTCGACATGCTTGCCTTTTATGGTTTTTGAGGGCATGTCATTTAGTAACTCAGATAACGCCTGCTCTACATTTTTGAGCTCAGTCAGGGTCAATGAAACCGTAAATACACTGAGCGTATTCATGCCAATCACCACTTCTATAACTTCTGGCATTTTTTTTATAATATCCGCTAACGCCCAGCATTGTCGTTGTTTGTCTAGCGTCACTGGCTTTGGTAAGAATAAAGCCAGATTGGTTTCACTGCATATTTGCCACTGTCGTTCCATTTGTATGCGCTCCATTTTTTTTCAGCTTTTGTGTTTTTTTGGCGCTCATTTTTATTATGTATCGTTATATATTGTCTTGTATCCATTCAGCCAGATAATGAATACTCATTTGACCGTCACAGAATACTTTGTCTTTAAATAGACGCTGATGCAGACCTATATTGGTATCGATACCTGTGATTTGCGCCTCTGATAAGGCAGCTTGCATTTTTGTTATCGCCTGTTCTCTTGAATGATCGTGTACGCATATTTTGGCAATCAAGCTGTCATAAGAGGGCGGCACGGTATAGTTGGATTCGATGTGACTGTCCACTCTAACCCCAAACCCTGCTGGCATATGACAATAATCTATACGTCCTGCATTGGGCAAAAACGTATTGGCATTTTCAGCATTGATACGGCATTCAAAAGCGTGCCCTGTGATCGCGATATCACTTTGCTTGTGCGCAAGTGATAAGCCCGCAGCCACTCTTATTTGCTCGCGGACAATATCCACACCCGTTATCATCTCGGTAATGGTGTGCTCTACCTGAACGCGGGTATTCATCTCGATAAAAAAGAACTCGCCATTTTCGTATAAAAACTCGAACGTGCCTGCCCCTCTATACTGCATTTTTTGACACGCCCTCGCACATGCCTGTCCGATCTGTTGACGCTGCGTTTCGGTAATACCGGGGGCTGGCGCTTCTTCAATGACTTTTTGATGACGACGCTGCATTGAGCAATCGCGCTCACCTAAATAGATAGCATTGCCATGCGTATCAGACAGTACTTGTATCTCAATATGGCGAGGTGCTTGTAAGTATTTTTCGAGATAAACGATTGAACTGCCAAAGTTGGCTTTGGCTTCTGTTTGGGTCATAGCAATGGCAGACAGCAAATCCGCTTCTTTTTCGACCACTCGCATACCGCGACCGCCACCACCGCTGGCTGCCTTGATGATTACCGGATAACCGACGTCTTTGGCAATCTTAATGACTTGCTCTGGCTTAGTAGGCAACGCACCCTCGGAGCCCGGTACGCAGGGTACACCAGCCATCGTCATCTGTTCTTTTGCAGCAACTTTGTCACCCATTTTTCTGATGTTATCTGCGGTTGGGCCAATGAATATCAGTCCTGACTCTTCAATCAAAGCCGCAAAATCTGCATTTTCGGACAGAAATCCGTAGCCTGGGTGAATGGCTTGTGAGCCTGTTATTTTGGCAGCAGAGACGATTGCTCTTTGGTTCAGGTAGCTGTTTGTGGCATTAGCAGGGCCGATACATACTTTTTCGTCGGCTAAGCGTACTGGCAGTGAGTCTTTGTCGGCTTCAGAATGCGCAATGACGGTGTGAATACCCAATTGTTTGCAAGCTCGGATAATACGTAGAGCAATCTCGCCACGATTGGCAATTAAGATTTTTGAGAACATGTCTGTTTTCCTAAAAAATATGATGTCAAATACAGTATTTATGTAGCGTTATGGACGCGGTATTGCTTGACCCTAACGGTTTGGCGCTATCACAAATAAAGGCTGCTCATACTCTACGACTTCACCTTCTTCTACCAAAACCTCTTTAAGCGTACCGCTCGTTTCTGCCTTGACTTCATACATCATTTTCATGGCTTCGATGATACACAGCGTCTGCCCCGCCTCTATCTGATCACCGACTGTAAAAAAGGCATCAGCAGTTGGTTCTGGACGCAGATAAAAAGTGCCTAGCATTGGAGCCGTTACTTGATTGGGTGCGTTCTCAGTAGCTACTGTTTCGTTAGTTGTATCAGAGCTTGTCATCTCACTATCATTGTTACTGGTTTTCTGAGTAGAAGCGCCTGCTGCTGAGCGCTGCTCTGAATGAGGGGCGTTGGTAGGAGAATGGTGTTCGCCGTTGTCATTGCCATCAGCATGACAAACGATAGAGATACGTGTGTCGCCATCGGTCAGTTCTAAAGATTTTATGTCTGAGCTTTCGGCCAGTTTTATTAGTTTTTCTAAATCCGTGAAGTTAATATTCATATTCATGTGTTTTGCTATTCCGTTAGTATAAAAGTGAGCAATGGTTTTTGATTAAGACGTTGTGTTTATGCGCCTTTGATAAGCTGATTGGTAGGAATTGGTTTTTAAAATACTTAATATAAGCGAGTGCAAGGGACAGACATTACAGCACTGCCAAGTCTTCATCTTTTGGGTCGCAAATAAACATATAGCCTGGCGCGTGCGTGATCATAAGTTCGGGTTTGCTGGTCATGGCGATACTTTGCGGCGTGACACCGCATGCCCAAAATACAGGAACTTCGCCTGCTTTTATGATAGATGCGTCCCCAAAATCAGGAGAATGAATGTCATTGATACCAATGAGACTGGGATCGCCTATATGAATGGGTGCGCCATGCACTTGAGGAAACCGAGAAGTGGCCTGTACGGCTCTCGTCACAAGCTTATAGGGTATCGGGCGCATGCTGACCACCATTTTTCCATGGAATTGGCCTGCAGGTTCAGTATCTATGTTGGTGAGGTACATCGGCACATTATGATGGTCTTCTACGTGCCTAATAGGGATGGAGGCATTTGATAGTGCAGACTCAAAAGAAAAACTACACCCCAAAAGAAAACAAACCAGATCATCGCGCCAGTAATCTTTTAGATCTGATACCTCGTCTACTAAGTCGCCATGTTTATATATACGATATTTGGGTACTTCAGATTTTAAGTCTGCGCCTTTTGCCATGAGACGTGGCTCTGAGCTGCCAACATCCGTCACGTCTAGTACAGGACAAGACTTTGGATTTCTTTGGGCAAATAACAAAAAATCATATGCCAGACTTTTAGGAACAATGACGACATTGGCTTGGATGTGACCTGTACACATACCAGATGTGGGCTGATTGATTTGGTTTTTTCCGATTAAACCTCTTACCTGCTCTGGAGTCATATTCGCTAAATCCAGCATAGTTATAGCCTCTTATTTTTATCCTTTTTATCAGACGAAAGTCTTTTAAAATCAGATTAAGGTCTTTTATACAGCCATGTTTTATGTATTGATAAACGTATTATCGTTATTCGAAGTTAACAGAATGGTTTTTAGATTACAATGCGACATCGACCCTTACTCCCCTTAATACAGCAAAGCACATTTGTTTCATGACGTTTAAGTCTATGAATCTGCTATAAATACTATTGAATAAAAAAACTTAAAATTTTTTGCCATCGCTGTCAGTTGCGTGACATACCCTCAAAAAGGCTTGGTTATGATGATTAAATAATGTGCTCATCAGAGAGTATCTTGACGCCACGTGATAAACGCTCTATTTTATGAGTATCACGCTACATTCAGAATGGCTTTATACAATACCTATCAACTATCAGCATACATACCACACTTTGAGGGCACTGCCGTTATAACCATACGGCTGTTTTGCTAACCAATTTGATAAGAGGGCAAGGATGATTATAGATAACGACGTATTACGAGAACGCATCAGCTTACTGGCATCGTTCCTCGGTGACGCCATTGCTCGTCAGACTGGAGAGCAAACCATCCATACCATTGAGACACTGCGAAAAGGGTTTATCCAGCAGCGACGCGCACCTGATGATACCCATAAACAGCAGCTCATCGATTTTATCGCCTCTTTAGACAATCAAACCTTAAAAAACGTCATTCGCAGTTTTTCTATTTATTTTTTCTTAGCCAATTTGAGTGAAGAAAACTACTTACGAGAGCAGCGTCAGGCACTACGGGCTCAATCCGAACAAAGCTGGGAAGGATCGTTTCGTCGCACCTTACTTGAGTGCCGTGAACGAAATATTGAACCTGAGCAAATGCAGGAACTCATTGATCAATTAACATTCATCCCCGTCTTTACCGCGCATCCTACCGAAGCGCGCCGCCGCACGACGATGAATATTTTACAAAGTCTATTTACCCATAGCGATGCGTTAAACAACTTTGATGAAAACAGCCTTGCTTATGAGCAAGCAAAAGCGCAAACCGCGCAAACCATCGATTTGCTGTGGTCCTCTGATGAGGTACGTACCCGTAAGCCCTTGGTTTATGATGAAATAAATAACGGTCTGCATTATTTTAATGCCAGCCTATTTAATGCCATTCCCAAGGTGTATCGCAATATGAAAGCCGCCATTGTCGATATCTATCCAGAATTGAGCGACTACCCTTTACCCGCCTTTATGAGCTTTGGTTCTTGGATCGGTGGCGATAGAGATGGCAATCCGTTTGTGACGTTTGAGACCACAGAGCTTGCTGTGCTCATGCACGCTGATACCGTGCTGCGTCACTATCAAGTGCTGCTAAAAAAACTGCGCCGCCAACTGATTCATAGCGATACCATCGTGACGGTTGCGCCCGACGTCTATGAAAAAATCAACCAGTATAGCGAGCTTGATCAGCGCGTGTTTGATTACAACCTTGATGACTATGGCAACGAGCCTTACCGCCGATTACTCTCTTTAATTCTGAACAAAGTCAAAGCCACCAATCAACTGATTCAAAGCAAAGGGGCTGACAGCGACGCCAAAAAAGACGCTTATACTAACCCGCAAGAACTGCTAGAAGATCTGCGCATCATTCGTCAAAGTGTCAATACTCATGATACTGCGCATGGTGAAGGACTGCTGCTTGATCTGATTCGTCTGGTCAAAACGTGCGGCTTTCATTTGGCGGCCCTCGATATTCGCCAAGAGTCGTCTTATCATGGCGAAGTCATTGCAGATATTTTTGCAAGCGCCTCAAATTTGCCCGACTATCACACGCTTAATGAAACAGAGCGTCAAGAGTGGCTGACGCGCTTACTCAAAAAACCGGGTACACCGCTGATTTATACCGATGATTTAACGGATAAAACCCGCGAACAATTGGCCTTGATGAACTCGGTTGCGACATTGCGCAAATTGGTCGGACAAGACACCTTTGGTAGCTATGTGATTTCGATGACCAACAACGCTAGCCAAATACTAGAAGTGCTGTTGCTCATGCGCTTTGCAGGCTTATGTAGCGTGGATGACGAGGGGCATTTATCCGCTGATTTACCAGTCGCGCCTTTGTTTGAGACCATCGAAGATCTTAAAAACATCGATCAGATTTTACCTGCTGTGTTAGACAATCCTCTGTATCGAGGATTGCTTCAAAACTCAGATAACACGCAAGAAATCATGCTGGGATATTCCGACTCCTCAAAAGATGGCGGCATCATTACCTCGGCATGGCAGCTTTATAGTGCACAACAAACCATTGATCGTATTGCCGAAAAATATGGCATCAAAACGCGCTTGTTCCATGGACGCGGTGGCTCTGTCAGTCGCGGTGGTGGCTCCACACACAATGCCATTGCCGCTCAGCCTGCTGGTACACTGCACGGTCAAATCAAAGTCACAGAGCAAGGCGAAGTACTTTACGCCAAATACGCCAACACCGATACCGCAGTGTTTGAGCTGACCATGGGTATCACAGGTACGCTAAAAGCTTGCTCGTCGAGGTTTGTGGTACAACCCGCTGAGCTGCCCAATTATGAGTCGCTCTTTGCGCGGTTGGCAGAGGCAGGCGAGCGTCGCTATCGCGAATTGACCGACCATACCGAAGGGTTTTATCAATTCTATTCACAGGTCACCCCTGTACAAGAGATTTCCTTATTGAATATTGGCTCACGTCCCTCGCATCGCAAAAAAGGCGTGCCAAGCAAAACCACTTTGCGGGCGATTCCTTGGGTTTTTGGTTGGTCATTAGCTCGTTTTACACTGCCAGCGTGGTACGGGGTCGGTAGTGCGCTGCATAGTGTGAAAGCAGATGAAGCGTTGATGAAAGAGATGAACGCTCATTGGCCGTTTTTTAGCGTGTTTATTAGCAACATCGAGATGGCATTTACCAAATCTGAGATGAGCATCGCGCAAGCCTACAGCCAGTTGTGTGATGATGAAGCCTTGCGTGATAAGATTATGGCAGCGGTCATAGAAGAGCACGAACTGACCTATTCAGGTCTGAACGCGTTACTTGAGCAAACCTCGTTATTATCAAATCAGCACAATCTTGCCGCGTCCCTGCAATGGCGAAATGCGTATTTAGACCCCATTAACTATATACAAATCGAGCTGTTAAAACGTGCCAGACAAAAAGGCGATGCGCAACACCATGAAAGTGACAAGAGCAATATTGACGTTGAAGACCCATTAATTCGTAGTATCAATGCTTTGGCAGCAGGTTTACGCAATACTGGTTAATGACTACAACGCCTCACACATTAAGATATTAAAAAACCCTTGTAGACTAGTGCTGACAAGGGTTTATTTATTATTGTATATGTCATTATGCTTTACTATTTCTCAATGAAGCGTGCTTGGTAATCATCTGATTGGGCAGAAGACTTGTATGAAATACGGCAAGCACAGTTGAGAATTTAAGAAGATACTGCTATAAAGCCTATTTATCTCATTAAAGTAGTAAAAGTTAAATAATAAGAATCAATAACAAGGTTGAGTAATGATCAAACCCCTAATTGTCACAACAGCCTGCGTGGCACTCATGCTAACGGCATGTACCAAAGAACAAACCGCCAATTCTACCTCTTTAGATACTGCTAACGCCACCGAACACAGAGACGCCATTCGTATCGCAGCAGCAGCCAATCTGTCAGATGTATTGCCCAAGATTATTGAAGGATATAAAGCCGACAAAAACCTGCCTGCTCAAGAGATTGAAGTTACCTACGCTTCTTCAGGTAAGTTATATGCTCAGATTACCTCTGGCGCCCCTTACGACATATTTTTGGCCGCCAACCAAGCATTTCCTGCTAAATTGGTCAAAGAAAATTTGAATAATAAAACGTCTGGCAATCAAGCATGGTCGCAACCTTTTACATATACTCAAGGTCAGCTAGCACTTTATAGCGTGACGCATTCTTTAAAAGAGTTTAATCCGACCACATTGAATGACATACTAACGACTGGATCGAATACAAAAGTTGCCATTGCCAACCCAAAACTTGCCCCTTACGGCGAATCGGCAAAGTCTTATTTACAAACTCAGAACCTCTATGACGCGCTTACTGAACAAAAGCGTCTCATACAAGCTGAAAATATTGGGCAGGCATTTCAGTATGCTCATACAGGGAGTGTCGATTATGGGTTTGTCGCGCAGTCACAGCTCACCGCAATCAAGGCCACGCCCGACCAGTTCTATACCTTGGCAGCCGATTCTTATCCTCCTATTTTACAAGATGGTATTGTCATCAGCGATTCAGACATAGCGACCGATTTCTCGAATTATTTGCGCTCAAGCGCTGGCCAGCAGTACTTTTCTGATGCAGGCTACCTTGCTCTAAAATAGCAAACATTGATACTAAAAACGGCGGGATATACCGCCGCCTTACTTCTTATTATTTATTAATGGTCATAAAAGGAAAATACCGTGTTGCCCTCTCAGTCAAGTATTGAACCCATACCGCACCTCAATAAGGCACAAAACATGGCGTTAAAAAGCCTTATGATTATGGGCTATTTAGAAGGGACTTCTTTTTTATTACTGCTAGGCATCGCCATGCCTTTGAAGTACATGATGGGCATTCCAGAGGTTGTGACATATGTCGGTATGGCACACGGTATGTTATTTGTGGCTTATATCGTTGTACTAGTCACAACAGCGATGAGAATAAAAATGCCTATTTGGGCCGTACCTGCAGGCGTTATTGGCTCGTTCTTGCCATTTGGACCATTTATATTTGACCACGTCCTCAAAAAGCACTTAAAGCAAGTAAGAACTTAACGCCTGCTCTACTACGGATGATGCCATGATACATACTGGCGTCATCCGTAGTGATTGCCCACTCGTCCTTGATAATTTAAATATCTCTGTTTTGTAGCCACTGATAACGAACACGCAAAACATAATACCCGTCTCTTTATACCATTTTTCAGTGCACGGATTTTAAATGAGTGTCGCGACCTTAAAGATGGCTTATCAGTATCCATGCCCCGATGACAACCAACATGACACCGCCAAATGCTTCGGCTTTATGACCTATCAGTGAGCCAAGCGCTTTACCTAGCATCACACCCAACGTGACCATAATAGCGGTCGCCAAACCGATCAAACCTGCTGCCAAGAAAATATTGACGTCAATGAAGGCCAAGCTGACACCGATGGCCATTGCATCGATACTCGTACCGAAAGCGGTGAGCGCCAATTTGAAGAAAGAATGCTGTGATGGTGCTTCTTGTTCTTCATCATCAGGTTTCAGACCTGCATACAACATATGCAATCCCAAACCTGCCAGAATGACGAAGGCTACCCAATGATCCCATGCCTCAATAAAAGACGCATCTATAAAAGTAGTGGCAGAACGACCAATCAACCAACCAATAATAGGCGTGATTGCTTCAATAGAGCCAAAAATAAGGCCCATTCTCAAAGCTTCGGTAAAACGTGGGTTTTTGAGACCTGCTCCTTTACTAATGGCCACAGAAAAGGCATCAGTAGACATAGAAAAAGCAAGTAAAAGAAGAGCGATAGGGTTCATTTTGATTCTCTCGGTCGAGTATAGAGTCCACGACATACCCACACCCTCGACCTGCAGTGTGTATATATCGATGGTCTCGCCAACCGAGCGGTGTTCACACCATGGCATGTGGCCAAGTATGTTGATGTGAACGCTTTCGTAAGACGAAAGCAGGCTACTCCCCAAAGAGTGGTTAGATTAACATTAATGTGTTATAAGTCAATAATAAATTGCCAGATGGCACGGCAAATCTGCGTATGTTGTTTTGTATATATAGGATTGATATCGCAATGCTATGCTATTACGCTATGTGGCTAAGCGATATGAAGTTTGTTTTTAGGAGTATGACCATGTTTGATTCTCATAACCAATTATTGTCCAAAAAAGTGACGTCACTATTATTTTCAGCTTGCCTTGTGGGCGGCATACAATTGCTTACAGGCTGCGAGTCACAACCCTCACCTTCTGATGATAGTGCAGCCCAAGCTGATGAAAATACAACATCGGCGCAAACGGACACGCCAGCCCCTGCTGCTGTTAATGATAAAAATGTCACAGAACAAGCACCAACCAGCACCGAAACAAGTCCTACCGATGACCAAGCGGTGAGTCCATCTGGCTATCAAAAGCTGGGCTTTGGACAAGTGGTGACCCCTGCGCTTTTGGCGGACTTAGGACTGACCAAACAAGAGAGTGACAACGAGCAATGCTATTATGTGAGCGATTCAAAACAATCCTATATGGATCAAGCTTACGGCAAACGCGCGTCTGTCCTATATCAAGTCATAGATGGCAAAGTAGCGCTAATTACGATTAGAGATCCCAAAACGCCATTCTATACGGGTGTACATGTGGGTGATACTGCTACGGCGGTCATGAACGCGCATGATGACAGTCTTACTTATGCTGTTGATAAATATGCCGTTGAAGGTGATTATTACAACTTGACGGCGAACGTCAATTTTATCGTGACCAATAACAATGATGTGGGCACACTTTTAAAGCCAGAAGATATTAAGATGAATGATGCAAACGACACCTTGTCCATTCAAATTGAGTATCATATTAAAGGTGGTCAAAAGCTCAGTAATAACATCATTAGCGAGACTGAGTGGACGGTAGACAATAAGCGTGCGTTAAAAGGTGAGGTAGAGAGTATCGATATCGGTATTCCAGAAGCCATTTATTTGGTCGAGGGCTGCTCTTAATTACTGTTAAACGCTTCTAAATCGATATGATAAAGAACCTAAGCGACAAAGACGCCAGATAAACCCTAGAGTCTTTGTCCACTGCCCTGATGTTTTGGGTATCACTGCTGCGTAGCATCATGCTGATGCCCTATCATTCATATCAATGACTCATTTTATCATTGACCAATCGCACTTTCTAAAATCGTATACGCGGCTTTGACTCGTTCTGTATTCGGATAGTTCTTGTTGGCTAAAATGACGATGCCTGTTTTTTTCGCAGGTACATACGCAATATAAGCCCCGAACCCATTCGTTGACCCTGTTTTATTGACCCACACATCATCGCGTATAGGCGCTGGTGGTTCATTCATTTGGATCGGCTGAGGTTTTAAAATAGTGTCTGTTGAATTGCCTTCCAAAAGCGTTGGCAATGTGGTCGGTAACGAATACATTTCCCACGCAAGCCCCTGTGTGAATGAGTTAGTACGATAGTAGCCCTTTCTATTATTATCTAGTGCTTGCTGCATCTGATTGTCTAAAGGCAGTAGACCTATATTCATAGCCAGATAACGGGTCATATCGGCACTGGTCGATTTGATGCCATAAGCTTCTGCATCTAGCATACCGGGGTTGACCCTGATTGGCTCGTCTGCCTTATTATAGCCAAACGCATAATCACCCATCTTATCCGCAGGCACATTGACAAAAGTATTGCTCATACCTAGTGAAGGCAATAGCTTGTTTTCCATTAGCTTGGTGAAGTCAGTGTCCATACTCAGCGCAGCTATATGTCCAAACAGTCCGATACTGGCATTAGAATACAGACGAGTGGAATTGACAGGGAACTCAGGTTGCCAAGACTTATAATATTGCAACAACTCCTTATCATTCTCAATATCTTCAGGCACCTGTAATGGCAATCCACCAGCACTATAGGTTCCTAAGTTGATCAGCTCGGTATTACCAATGGCACTATTTTTTAGGTAAGGAATATATTTGTCTGCGGTGTCATCTAGCGCCAATGTGCCGTTTAACTCAGCATAGTTGGCAAGCGTGGCAGTAAAGGTTTTACTTACCGAACCCAGCTCAAAAATTGTGTCCTCTGACACAGGCTGGTTGCGCTGCTTGTCAGACAAACCATAGTTATAAAAATGTGATTTGCCATCGACGATTATGCCAAACGCCATACCAGGAATATTATGCGCTGCCATCAACTGTTTGGCTTGCGCATCCACTTTACCCTTTAAACACGCATCGGAGCATGCTGCTTGAGCCGTTTCAGAGATGAATAAGGTTGCAGCCAGTAGACTAAGTACTAGACTGGCTAGAGGTTTTTGAGCTGATATTTTCATTGGATATTTACCGATACTCTCTATGAATAATAAAAAAGGAAAACGAGTGTTAAAGGTAGCAGCTTTGCCGCCCATTTATCACCTTATTTTTTGCAATTTTTACTTTTAAATAGGTATCCGCTTTGCGCTAATACAAAAGCAGTAGTGAATGGCGCAAAACGCTCAAATAATGACATATGGTAAAGAAAATCAGACAGCAATGAGCGCGTGGTCTGCTACAGTATCAGCCGATTATTTAGACTAGACGTTATCAAACATGTCATCTATAGTCTCAATCCCTGTATCCAACCAACCGACATAGTAGACACGATGATAAGCGCATTATTTAGTGCCATATCAGCCACGATAAAGGAATAAGCTATCCATGATTGCGCTCATTGAACAACGCCCTCAGCTCATCAGCTTGGGTATGGTGCTTATTTTGACGATAGCACTGTTATGGCTGATACAACGCCTCATGATTCGCTATGGTAAGCGAATATTGGCGTTGCTCTCTTGCGTCGATTTTTGGTTGCGCGGACATATCGCACGCCTACCGCTGATGATACGTCTACAGCAAAGATACCCAGCAATGTTTGGATTTATTACCAAGCGCTTTGCCCGTGGTCATTTTTCTGGTCTAATCCTCACCGTTTTGACGCTTTTAAATGTATATATTCTGGCGCTGTTTGCAGGCTTGGTCGAGGATATTGTGGAGGCCGACTCTATTGTGACCACCGATCTGTTTGTGTCGCAGCATATGAGCGTGCTACAAGATTCAAGCATCGTGCCTGCTTTTGTTTTTATCACCAGTTTAGGCTCTACGCCGATTACTTGCTTAATCATTCTGCTAACAGCAATCCTCTGCGCGGTCGTGCGTCAGCCTTATATTTTGGTCGGTCTGCTACTCTCAACCATCGGCAGTACCGCCTTTACGTTTTTGAGCAAGATGGTGTTTCAGCGGTCACGACCGATTGATATTTTGCTGATGGAACATACTTATTCTTTTCCCAGTGGTCATGCGACCATCAGTATTGCGCTGTATGGTTTTCTCGCTTATATGGCGATTCGCTTTAGCCAACGCTTTATTCGCCAAGTTCGGATATTATCGCTCGCGCTCTTATTATGCTTGCTCATAGGATTGAGCCGAATCGTACTCAATGAGCATTATCTGAGTGACGTGATGGGTGGGTTTTTGGTGGGGACATTATGGCTGACGATTGCCATTAGTATGATGGAATGGCTGACCGCCCGAGGTAAAATCAATTGGCGTGTGTCGTGGTCAAAAGGACAAATCTCACTGGTATGGCTGGGCGTCATCATAGTGTTTGTGGCTACGTTTATTTATGCTTATCTGTATCAGTTTCCGCTGCTTGGGTAAAAACACAGATAGTATTAGGCAATCATCGCGCAAAATCGATCTATTACTGTATTGCATTATTCTTGCACAATGCACCTATAAACAATGAGGAGTAAGCAATGAATAATTTACACAAGCAAACGTGGTTAATTACTGGGGCTACTAGAGGGTTAGGGTTTCAGATAGCGAGTGCAGCATTACTAGCAGGGGCTAACGTGGTAGCGACTGGAAGAGACTTGCAAAAATTAAAAGACGTGTTTGATGATACCAAAAACCTACTCCTACTAGAGTTAGATGTGTGTGACGAACCACAAATTCAACGTATCACAGAAACAGCTTTTAAAAAATTTGGTAGTATTGATGTGCTGGTTAATAATGCAGGGTTTGGCCAACTTGGGTTATTTGAAGAAGTCACACCAGAAAAAGTGAAAGCACAATTTGACACCAATGTTTTCGGCTTAATGTCAATGTGTCGATCAGTGCTACCCTTCATGCGCAAGCAACGCTCAGGATTGATTTATAATATCTCTTCAATAGGGGGTAGTTTGGGCTTTGAGAATTCATCCATTTACTGTTCGGCAAAATTTGCAGTGGAAGGGTTTTCAGAAAGCCTAGCCTTGGAAGTAAAGCAATTTGGCATAGACGTAACCATCGTCCAACCAGGTTTCTTTCGTACAGATTTTCTTGACCAGTCGTCAGTGAAATTTGGCACAATAGCCATCGATGATTATGCGCAATACGCCAAAGCTTTAAATGATGCGTATCGTTCTCAAAACCAACAGCAAGCTGGCGATCCAAAAAAGTTAGGGCAATTGCTCGTCGAAATAGCGCAAAAACCCACACGCCCCATGCGATTGGCTGCTGGCTCTGATGCGATTGAATATTTAGGTACTGCAAACAGCAATCGTCAAAATGATTTGAATAAATGGGCGGATTATTCTCGTAAAACTGATATCAACGATTAAAACATCCCCTTAAAATTCTATAATCAATCCAATATAAAAAAGGTACAGCGAGAATGGGACTAATTTTTTGATGCCTCTGTCGGCGTAGGCACAGTAAGCAAGAAAAATTGGTTCCAGTCTCGATCTATCATTTCTTGTATCCATTTTATTTAGGATCAACTATATATATTAGGAGTTAAGTGTTGACGATAACGGCTATAGCTGAGTATTCGCTCTTGGAGTAAATGATAAAGGTAAGGCTATGCATCGTACTATTACTAACATCATTGAGAACATCACTCCCCATGCAATAGAGAGTGGGATTTTTACGACTAAAATTCCTGATCTAGAAATCATTAGAAGCGATTATCCTACCGAAGAATTATGGACGCTTCATAAGCCTGCGATATGTATCGTTTTACAAGGGAAAAAACGGGTAATATTGGGGCGACAAATATTCGACTATGACATGTCTAAATATTTGTCAGTCTCTTTTGACTTGCCGCTAACAGGACAAGTAATAGAAGCGTCAAAACAAGCGCCTTATCTGTGTATAAAGCTAAACATAGACTCGTCTATATTAGCGGATTTGGTAGTCGCTATTCATGATAAACAAAAGGTTAACAGCCCTATTTCATCAGGACTTCGAATAGAGCAAGCAACACAGGATATTCTCGACCCTATTATGAGATTAACCTCATTATTAAATAACCCTGAAGATATTGAGTTTTTAGCACCATTGATTAAGCGAGAGATTCTTTATCGGCTGCTTTCAACACCTGCTGGACATCATTTGATGGCACAGAGTTTAGGGGTTGGAAAAAGTAAACAGATAGCAAAAGCGATTGCTTGGATAAAAGCAAACGCTAACAAACCATTTAGTGCTGAGGCCGTGGCAAGAGAAGCACATTTAAGCCTATCTGCATTTCATAAACATTTTAAAATTATCACGCTGATGAGCCCTCTTCAGTTCCAAAAAAAATTAAGGCTGCAAGAAGCACGACGCTTAATGGCCTTCGAAGGTGTCGACGCAATGACAGCGAGTAGTCTCGTAGGTTATGAAAGCCCTTCACAGTTTAATCGAGAGTATAAAAGGGCTTATGGTGCATCACCTAAGGCTGATGTTTCCGTTTTAATAAAAAATAACGCTACTTTGTTTTTATAAATCCATCACATGACGATTATTAGCTCGAAACAAAAAAAAGCGCCATTCTAATAAGATGGCGCTTTTTTTCTTATCATTGACTATTACTTTATAAGGTCAACTTTATTCAAAAAATATCGCTTATAAATTTGGATTCACAATGATTTTGACCGCAGATTCATTGTTGTGAATCAGCGTTTCAAACCCTTCAGAGATCAAATCATCTAGCTTGATGCGCTGGGTAATAAATGGCTCAAGATCAACCAAACCATCTTCGACCAGCTTGATGGTGTCTTCGTGATTGTTCACATAGCCAATGGTGCCGCGAATATCTAACTCTTTCATCACCACGCTATGCACGCTGATTTTTGCAGGATGGCTCCAGATAGAGACAATCACCACCACGCCAGCAGGTTTGGTCAGCTCGACGAGTGAGTCCAGCACCGCATTGACACTGGTACATTCAAACGCCACGTCTACGCCGCGATTGTCAGTGATTTTCATCACCTCTTCTTTTAAATCGACTTCGGTAGGGTCCAATATATAATCGGCAACACCACTGTCTTTGGCTTTTTCTTTACGCTTGGCACTCAGCTCGGTCAAGATAACCGTCAGACCTTTGGCTTTTAAAACTGACGACAATAACAGACCGATGGGGCCACCGCCGCCGACCAATGCCACATCACCTTCTTTTGCGCCACTACGTACAAAGGCATGATAGCCGACCGATAATGGCTCAATGAGTGCCGCTTGGTCTAGTGGGATGTCGTTTGAGATAGGATGTACCCAGCGGCGTTTGACCGCGATTTTCTCCGACAAGCCGCCGCCGCGTCCGCCCAATCCGATAAAGTTCATATTTTCTGATAAATGATAGTTCTCCCCTTCTGCGGTAGAGACATCATCGGCAATGATATACGGCTCAACCACCACGTGCTGACCGACTTCGATATCATCGACACCCTCGCCGACTTCGTAGACCACCCCTGAGAACTCATGTCCCATGGTAATTGGCGCGGACTCCCCTGAGATGGGATGCGGATGACCACATGGCGGGATAAAAATCGGCCCTTCCATAAATTCGTGCAAATCTGTGCCGCAAATACCGCACCATGCCACGTCGATACCGACCGTACCCGGCTCAACGGTAGGTTCTGGAATGTCTTCAATACGGATGTCACCTTTGTCATAAAAACGTGCGGCTTTCATATCATGCTCCTTTGATTATTTATTATGTGTTGTGAGAGTCTCTCGCTATCCATAATGCCCAGATTAAAGTTGGGCTGTCAACGATGGCCGCGTGTACAGTTGTTAAGCGAAAGTAACGCTACTGCATATGCCCAGCTATACTTAGCCATACTGCCAATAATCACCTGCGACTAGATGATCGTATCGAATCATCTACTCACTATTTACTACCTTTAAAACACTCATTAAAAATCAGAAAGAGACAGTAAAAGTGATAAGTTTTTAATGTTGCCAAACTTTTGGTTGCATATCTTCTTTATTACGCCTAGTATTTCGACCCTGAAATAATTCTACTATCCAAAAAAGAGCGATGGTAGAGGTGTCTATTTACAACAAAGAAGGACTTATTATGTCAACCAATACAATCACAATTCTAGACGGCGGTATGGGACGAGAGTTGGCAAAGCGCGGTGCACCATTTCGTCAGCCTGAATGGTCGGCGCTTGCGATGATCGAAGCACCTGAGATCGTCCGCGATGTGCACCGTGCCTTTATCCAAAGCGGCGCTGGAGTCATCACTACCAATAGCTACGCGCTCGTACCGTTTCATATTGGCGATGAACGCTTTGCCAATCAGGCACAAGATTTGGCTGCCTCAGCAGGCGAGATGGCGCGTGCAGCAGTCGAGCTTGAAGGTACAAGCACCAAGGTAGCTGGCTCTATCCCGCCATTATTTGGCTCATACCGTGCCGACTTGTTTGATGCGGAACACGTAGAAGATATTGCCACCCCACTTATCAAAGGCTTAGCGCCTCATGTGGATTTTTGGCTGGCGGAGACTCAAAGCCTGATCGCAGAGTCTGTTGCTGTTCGTGAACTGTTAGACACGCTAGATACTGACAACAAGCCACTTTGGGTATCATTCACGTTGGAGGACAGCGAGCATCTTGATGTACCGCGCTTGCGCTCAGGCGAAACGGTAGAAGAAGCCATCGCCACTCTAGCCAATCTCAAGGTAGAAGCAATCTTGTTTAACTGCTGTCAGCCAGAAGTGATCGACCAAGCCCTTGATGTGGCGCAAAGTGTTTTGCAAGATAAAGGTGCCACGCAGATCAAGCTTGGTGCTTATGCAAACGCCTTCCCGCCGCAACCAAAAGACGCCACTGCCAATGATGGCCTTGATGAAGTGCGTGAAGATCTAACACCGCCAGCGTATCTGACATGGGCGCAAAAATGGCAAACGCAAGGCGCCTCATTGATTGGTGGCTGCTGCGGTATTGGCCCTGAGCATATTCAGGAGCTGAGCCAGCACTTCACAGGCACTACCACAACACAGAGATAGCACGATGCAAAACGGACAAAAAATTGGGTTAACCATGCTCACTGCCATCGTGTTTAGCTCGATGGTCGGTGCTGGCATTTTTAGCTTGCCGCAAAACATGGCAGAAGTCGCTGGTGTGGATGCGATCATCACTGCATGGCTCATCACAGGTGTGGGTATTTTGTTCCTCGCTGGCTGCTTTTTGCATTTATCTCGTCTCAAGCCTGAGCTGGACGGCGGTATTTATACCTATGCCAAAACAGGATTTGGCGACTTGGCAGGCTTCTTTTCGGCATGGGGCTATTGGCTGTGCGCCACCATTGGCGTGGTGGGTTATCTGGTGGTGGCGTTTGCTGCATTGGGTAGCTTTATAGATACGCCCGACAGCCTTGTGTTCGGTGAAGGCAATACCTTATGGGCGCTCATAGGTGAATCTGCTATTTTATGGCTGGTGCATTATTTGGTACTACGCGGTGTCAAACAAGCGGCTTTTATCAATCTGCTGGCGACCTTAGCCAAAAGTTTGCCACTCATTGCGTTTATTGTGTTTGCTTACTATGCTTTTGATATGCAAACCTTCGTGGCTGACCGCGCAGGCGAGACTTTGAATGTGCCTTTTATGGAGCAGGTTAAAGGGACGATGCTGATCACGCTTTGGGTGTTTACAGGTATCGAAGGTGCCATTGTCTTATCGCAGCGCGCAAAGAAGCGCTCTGATATCGGTCGCGCCACCTATATAGGCGTGATTTTTGCTTTGGTATTGTATATTGCAATCACTTTGCTGTCGCTTGGGGTCATGAGCCGCATGGATGTCGCTGCTTTGAGCAATCCTTCAATGGCAGGAATCATGGCGCAAATGACTGGCAATGTGGGTAAATGGGTCATTAGTATTGGCCTGATTGTCTCGGTACTGGCGTCTTATTTGAGCTGGATTCTCTACTCGGCTGAAGTGCCGTTTACGGCGGCCAAGTACAATGCATTTCCGCGTATCTTTACTAAGCAAAATGAGCAAGGCACACCGACTGCCTCACTGATGCTCACCAGTTTGACGGTTCAATTTTGCTTATTGATGATTTTTTGGACGGGCGAAGGGTATAACACCTTGGTGATTATCTCCACCTCGATGATCCTGATCCCTTATTTTTTGGTAGGAGCGTATTTGGTCAAAGTTTCCTTTGCTCAATCAGAGCGCTGGAGTATCAAAGCCATCGGTCTTGGAGCAAGTGTTTATGGTGTCTGGCTGATTTATGCAGCAGGCGTTGAAAATCTCCTATTGTCTCTGCTGCTATACATACCGGGTTTGGCAATTTATTATTATAGCCGCTATCAATCTCGCCAGCGTAAACTCAACTCTTTGAGCTAAACCCCAAAGAAAATTTATACTAGCACGTCACTATCCTACATAAAAAGTAAGTCCAAAAAACGCGTGTTTTTTGGACTTTTCTTATAGTCAATTCAATATAAAATACATGCAGGGCTGTCAGCGTCATATTTCTTGCTTGCTGCGCCTTATGATGGCCGTACCTTTTTTATTTAAGATTAACTATCATAAGTAAGTAGGTTCCGCTTTATCAGCCACTTTGATATTTGCTATACCGCCAATGACTCCAAATCAATCACCTGATGGCAGTAATGTCTCATGATGTGATGATCGTGGCTGACCATGATTAGTGTGCAGTTTTGCGCTTTGCACTGCGCTACTAGCAGATCCAGCGTTTCTTTTTGGGTGATGGGATCGAGTCTGGAGGTGACCTCATCAGCAAACAGCAAGACAGGATTAAAGAGCAATGCACGCAAAATTGCCACCCGTTGCAACTCCCCACCTGAGACATTGAGCGCGTTACGTTCAAGAACCTGTTTATCAAGTTTTAACTGCTCTAACAAGACAGGTACGCGACTGGCATCTAAACGGTGCTTTTTAATGACATCGTTGAGCAATGTTTGTAAGCTGGCATGCGAGGCAAAGGCAGCTGGAGGGTCTTGATATAACTTTAGCACTTGATGGCTATTGGGTTTTTCCTGCCACGTAATGGTGCCACTGGCAGGTTTTAGCAAACCACATAACGTATCACCTAACGAGCTTTTACCAATACCACTGCCACCAATCACGCCCAGCACTTCGGCTTTTTGTAAGCTAAAACTCAAGCCTTTAAACAAAACTCGCTTACCACGAGCCAGACTTAAGTCTTGCACAGTGAGCAAGGGGCTATCTTGAATGACCGTCCTATCTTGACTTTGCCAGTTGTGCGGTGCCGCTGCGATCAGCTGCTTGGCATAGTTTGACGCGGGATGATTGAGTACCTGCTCGCCATTGCCCTGTTCTAACAGTTTG
Organism: Psychrobacter sp. JB385; assembly: GCF_900163785.1. Lineage (GTDB taxonomy): Bacteria > Pseudomonadota > Gammaproteobacteria > Pseudomonadales > Moraxellaceae > Psychrobacter. The sequence goes on along the minus strand of NZ_FUKN01000013.1, from coordinate 813,131 downwards.
CCTTTTTTCATGACCATCATGCGATCATTGGCACCACCACTCAGTGATCTTGCCACATCGATATCATGCGTAATCGTTAAAAGCGTACCGCCATTTTCGGCGACGTTCTTCAACAGCGCGATGACTGCTTGCTTGTTGGCGTCGTCCAAGCCCTTGGTAGGCTCATCCGCGATGACAATATACGCGCCGCCCGAGGTGGCAATCGCAAATGAGGCGCGCTGTGCCATGCCGCCTGACAACTCATGCGGATAATAATCAGCGGATTTAGCCAGTCCCAAGTGCTCGATTTTTTCTTTTGCCAATTGCTTACTGGTGTTGGTGTCTTTTTTGGCGACGAAAAACAAACTCTCCCACACTTGGTCGAGCATGGTCATGGTTGGATTAAGAGAACGGCTCGGCTCTTGCGGTAGCATCGCCATACGCCTGCCCCAATATTGACGCAATTGCGCATTGTCTAGTGCTTGGTTTTCGATCAGTATGTCACCTTGAGCGACCAATTCCTCAGGCAAAGCACCCATGATGGCTTGCGCAAGTAAGCTCTTGCCTGATCCCGTTTCGCCCAAGATAGTGACGTTTTGTCCTTCATACAATGTCAAACTGATAGGCTCGACCAAGTTCTGTCCTGACTTGGTAAACACTGCTACATTGTTGGTTTGCACCAATACTTTTTTTGCTGTTTGCTGGTCTATCATTTTGTTTTCCCTGACATTAACTGTAAGCTTAGTACTAAAACAAACACCGCGATAATCGGCTGTAGAAAAATAAATGGCGCTTGATAATAGTAAGGAAACAACTCAGTCATCATCAGCCCAAGCTCAGCCGTTGGTGGTCGCAAGCCCACGTTAATGAAGCCCAAGGTCGCCAGTGCTAATACCGCATTGCCCGCAGCAAAGGCGCTTAGGGTTGCGATGACAGGCAAAATTTTTGGTAAAAAATGGCGCTTAAAGCAATAGAAAAAATCCATACCCATCAACCGTGAGGATTCAATTTCTCGGCTACTGGCAATGGTTTGCGTCATGGCGCGTACCATACGAAAAAACTCTACCCATAACACTAATGAGATACCAAGATATAGTGACCAAAAACTGTTTGGCGCGATAGCCGCAAACAACAAGACGAACAGCAGCCCTGGTAGCGCCATCACGATGTCGCACAGAAACCTGCAAACAAAGTCAATCCAGCCGCCAAAATAGCCGCTGAGCACACCCAGCAATAGCCCAAAAAATAAGGCAAAACTCACTGACAGCACAATAAGCGAAAATGACAAGCGAATGGCGGAGGCCACCCGTGCCAGCATGTCTCGTCCAAAATGATCGGTACCAAACCAGTGACTGAGACTCGAGGGTTGTAACATACCGTTTAAATCTTGGACATTGGCATCCATTGGATAATAAATAGGCTGCAAAAAGGCAAACACTAACAGTAAGAGTAATAAAATACCCCCAAAACTCTGGGAGGGTTGTGGTTTGCCAAATGATTTAAAAACATTCATGAAGTTAGTCTTCCTAGTATTACAGTCAAAGCCTTTGAAAATGAGTATGAGGCAAGCGAGCTTGACGCTGTACCCATTTATCAATGCGCTGACACTGGTGGATTTATGTGTGATCGCTGCTTTTTTGATGACCGTTAGCGTGATAAATCAATACGGGGATCAATCAGGCTACTCAATAAGTCCACCATCATATTTAGTACGACAAACATACCGCCCATGATAAGTGCGGTGCCCTGTATCATCGGCACATCACGAGCGACAATCGCGTGCACCAGCGCATGACCACTCCCCGGCCATGCAAACAAGCTCTCCACAATCACCACCCCTTCAACCAGATACACCAGCTGCACTGAATGGTATGCCAAAATCGGAATGGCCACATTGCGCAGACCATGACGACAAAACGCCGTCCATTTACCAAGCCCCTTTAAATGAGCAAAATGATAATATTCAGACGTCTGCACTTGTACCATGGCGTGGCGGCTGACGCGGATAGAGACCGCCGCTAGCCCAATCGCCAAGGTCAACGCAGGCAAAATGTAATGTTGCGGCGTGCCATATCCTGCCGCGGGCAACCACTTGACCTGTACGGCCAGTAGTGTGATTAGAGCAATACCAATAATAAAAACGGGCACAGAGCGCAATACGGTACTAACCACCAAGGTTAAACGGTCAAATATCCCACTCGGTCTTTGCGCCGCCAGTAACCCTAAAGGCGGGCCGATGATAAGTGATAAGGCCAATGCCACAAGTGCCAGTGCTAGTGTGTGCCCGAATTGATGCGCGATCTCACTCCAGACAGACTCACCACTTACCAATGAATGACCCAGTTTGAGCTGCGCCAAATCGACTAGCCACTCCATATAGCTGTGCCACCATGCTTGATCCAAACCAAGCTCTGAGCGCACAATGGCGGCCGCAGCGGCATCGGTTTGATCATAACCATAACGACTGGCAGCGATACGGTACGCCATATCACCAGGTAAACTTCGGGTCAAAATAAACGTCAATGTCCCAACCGACCATATGACAAAGACCAGTTGTAATAAACGATGGGAAAAATACTTAAACATAGTTATTAATCACTATTTTTCAAATGTATAAAGCGAGTTACGGCAACAGCTAGCGCATGTCTTCATTTCAAAAATGGTGATAAAAATGAAGACATAGCCCAATTACCAAGACAATTTGTTTAAATAAAAATTGCGTTCTAAACCATCGATTTCTAAACCCTTTAATGATTTATGAGCGGCGGCATTTTGTTGGTAGTACACCACCGGCACGATAGGTCGCTCATCAAAAATAATTTTTGAGACGCGCTTTTTGGTCGCTATATCGTTGCCTTTGGTCGTCTCAAGCGTTAATAAATCCTTGCTCAATGCCGCATTTTGCCAATTCATGACACCCCAATCGCTGCCGTTTGGATCAAAGTCTTCTATGAGTGACCCCACTGGGTCAGGCGTCATGCCATAGTTACGGGCATACAGCGCCATCTCTAGCGTGCCATCTTGATGACCCGCTGGAATCTCTGAAAAATTACCTACAGATACGTCTACATCTACCCCTATTTTTTTCCACTGGGCTTGTAGCGCCGTTGCAATGATTGGTAGTTCTGGACGGTCAGAAAAGGTGCGTAAAGTGAATGTGAATGGCTTGCCGTCTTTTTGTAGCATGCCGCTTGCATCTGCCGTAAACCCTAAGTCTAGTAGGCGCTGTTTGATTGCTTGAGGATCGGCGCTTTGGGTAGGCGTATCGATTTGCCAGTCTTTAAAAATAGGCGGCAGTATTTGCTCAGCCACTGCATTGTCTGTACGCATGACAGACTGAGCAATACCGCGTCTATCGATGGCATCACTGAGCGCTTGACGCACTTTGGCATCACTGAATAAAGGGTTTTTGGCATTGACTTTTAATTGAATAGTACGAGCCAGCGACTTTGATTTGACTTGCAAATTTGGGTCTTGCTGCAAGCGTGTCAGGCTCGCTGAATCTAAGGTAAAAATGAGGTAATTGGGTTTGCTTTGCGCCAGTAACGTGCGAGTCTCACTCCGACTGTTTGCCAGATACGTGACATCTTTGATTTTAGCTTTTTCGCCCCAGTAGTCTGCAAAGGCTTTTTGTTCAATTTTTTGTGGTGGTTCAAATTTGGTGACGTAATAAGGGCCAGTACCAATCAAGGCTTTGACTTCATTGTTAGTATCAAACGAGGATTTTGCCAAAATAATACTGGTTGAATGCGCCAAGTAAGCAGGCAAGGACATTAATGGTTTTTCTAATCTAATCTCAACCGTTTGGCTATCAATCGCTTTAATCTGTGAAATAAAGGCAGACTTTAGAGCCGTCGGCTTGGTTAATGCGACCTCCAGACTTTTTACCACGTCCTCAGCAGCCAATGGTGATCCATCATGGAATTTGACACCATCACGCAGTACAAACGTCCAAACATCGCCTTTGTCATTGGCAGACCAGCTTTTGGCAAGCATGGGCTGTAGATCAGCGTTTTGAGCCGCGTCAACAAGCGTTTCGGCAAGTTGCAAACGCTGAAAAATAAACCCTGACTTACTCGGATCAAGAGAGGTCAGCTCCCAAGGAGTGACTACGATAAGGTTTTGTTGATCCTCCTTTTGCGTAGTGGTGGTTGATTGACCATCGGCTGCTTTTGAGCCCGCGATGACGTACCAAGCCAGCCCTGCTAGCGCGATTAACACAGAAACTAAAGCAATTTTTCTCATATATCTTCCGTTATAGTATAACATTTCAAAAAAAACGTTATACTATAACGAAAGTGTCGGAAGGTAAACAGTTATGGTGAAAAGTGTTCTTATTTATTTCAGAAAGAAGCATAGCAATCAGGCTCCTCTGTTTTGAATACCCAAAAAAAAGACCGCTATCATGTGATAGAAGTCTTTTAAATATTGGACTAGGTAACAGTAGTTTAAATGGGTATTAATTAGCTAATGTGCAGCACATAACGCTGCCGATCATATTTAGCAGCATAACCGACGGCCGTTAGCGATTTTTTGCGTTGCTCGTGATCCATATAATACACGGTGATAGAATCCTCAGAATCTGTATAGTGAATTTTATACGTATAGGGCGTATGCGCAGGCAAATCGCCGAGCAAGTCCACACGCTTACTATTGGTATATTTGATCTTAATATCAGATAACAGATAATCGCTTTTGTTATTGAGGACAATAGTGCCTTTTTCTTGTGGATTGATAGAACATGCAGCCAAAAATAAGACCATAAAGCCCAAGATAACACCACAATTGCGCATCTTATTCTGTCTAAAATTAGAGCATAGTATCATCGATAAAGGGAGCGATGACAATGATATATTCGACACCATACACGCTCCTATGTTTATAAATAAACAGCCTTAAGCATGATCCGCGATACGAATAATTGGCTTCAAGGTGATCCTTTTTTCGCTGTCTTTTGCGGCTTGATTGATGTCTTTAAAATCATAGTACCTGACCAATTTGTCAAAGGCGAAACGTCCTTGTAGATACAGCTCAACCAGCTGCGGAATAAAGACTTTAGTGGTTGAGTCGCCCTCGACAATACCTTGGATAGATTTACCGCCAAGCAGCAAGTCATTGACATCGAAGTTGGCATCCTAAAATATACGTGAGCGCCATTCTCACTGTCAAGATAGGATCAGCGCTGTATCGTTTTTGATACAATCAGGCGACAGTAGCTATGTAGCGTTAATTCCCCCTTAAAAGACATCATAAAAAAAGGTCTAAGCATATACTCAAACCTTTCATTTTCGCAAAAAACCTATTTATCAAAGTGAATCAGTATTAAAAATCAACGCTGACATCAAAGATATAATAACGACCGGGTTCATTGAACGTACGCGCACCAGCATTGGTCGTCGTACCTTCTCGTTTGACTTGTTTATCAAATATGTTTTTGACACCAGCGCCGACGGTGATAGCGTCCGTTAGATTATAGCGCGTGCTCACATTAGCAAGTGCATAAGGTTCACGGTCAAGTTTTGCAGTACCAAGCTCATCGCCAGTTGTCACAGAGATATTAGGTGCCTCGATGGTTCCGTAGTAGCTGACGCCAAAATCTGTATTCCAGCGCGGGGTAATGTCCCAATCGACACTTGTGTTCGCTGTGAATTTAGGAATTAACGATAGCGGCTCGCCCGTATCTTTACGCTCTGAGCGAATGTTGCCCGTTAAGTTGGTTGACCATGTGACGGTATCTGTGACAGGTACTTTGACAAATCCTTCAAGACCTTCGATAACCGCATCGCCTTGGTTTTCCCACTGGAATACAGAACGACTGGTAGCAATGCCATCTGCCACGACCCCTATCACACCTACACGATCGACACCTGCACCGATCCGATTGTCATAATCGTTATGATAGTAAGTTAAGCCTGCATTGAGCCCATCATTGTCTTTATAAGTAAAGGTCAACTCTTTGTTCCAAGAGGTTTCGTGATCCAAATCAGGGTTACCCAAGACATAGCAGCCTCGTTGATCGAGCGGTACATTAGATGGACAGCCATTACCACCAGTATAGTAGATATAGTTCGGATCAAGCTGATAAAGTGAAGGCGCTTTAAATGCGCGACTGACACCTGCTTTTACCGACCAGTTCGGGCTAAAGTTCCAAGTGGTGTTAATACTGGGTGACCAGTTGCTACCAGCCTGATCATGATAGTCAAAACGGATACCAGGCGTGATATACCAATCAGGATTGAGTTGATAATTGTCTTCTAAATAAGCACCGATAAGATACGAGTCTGTCTTTGGATCCCGCTTAGAAGGATCGGTCTCTGTATCACCGAACTCAAACCCGTCATCAAATGCTAAGTTGGCAACCACTGGATTATCCAGTTTTTCACCACGGAATTCTGCACCCGCCGTCAACGTATGACGGTCAAAGTAGATATCCCACTCTGATTTTGCATTTAGCGTGTCATAAGTCGCTTCTGTCCAAGTGTACTCTTCTCCTTCACCAGGAACTGAAATTTGACCTTCATTACGACCTGCGCTGCCTTCGTTGAGGCGCTCATTGACAGTACGCGTATATTCTAAGTAACTATTGCTACTGCTATTGTCATATTCACCGCGGTGAGTGAATGCCGCGCCATAACGCTCCATTTTGTTGGTTTCTTGACCCGCTAAGGCATTGACCAAATCATCATTGACGGTTTGAAACTGCGAATCACCCGCCCAGCGATTGCTTTGATTACTATAATTAATCTCAACGCCAACGGTATTCATCGCATCCATCGCGTATTCAAACAGCTGGCGCGCATCTATATTTTCGACCCCTTCACGACCTGCCGCAACAGAAGCTTCTGGACCACCACGCCCATCAACAATGACTGCATCTTTTGCATTAATATAAGGATCGTCTCCTTCACTCTCATGATAGCCAAGTGTGGTACGGAAGGACAGCTTATCTGTTAGCGGGCCTGCCATATTGATGTTAGTCCGCCAATCGTCGCCTTCAAAATTACTCTCTGGCAGCTCATAATGACCTGATACTGAAAACTCTTTTTTGGTCGGTGCTTTGGTTATGATATTGACCACGCCGCCCATACTACCAGAACCATAGCGAGCTGCTGCAGGTCCACGCAAAACTTCAATACGTTCAATGGCGCTTGGCGGTACCCATTGTGAGTCACCGCGGGTGTCCTGCTCACTGCCGCGACCAGGACGCACGGCATTACGAGAAGTGACTGGTCGACCATCGATCAAAATAAGTGTGTTATTTGGGCCCATACCGCGCAAATCGATTTGGCGCTGATTGCCGCGCTGGCCCGACGTAGACGAACCTGACAAATTTACGCCTGGCATTTTACGCACGATTTCTGAGATGTCATTAGAAATCGATGCTTTTTCGATGGCTTCTTCACTAATGATAGATAGACCTGGTGCTTGCACCAACTCATCTCTAGCCGCTAAGACAACAATGGTATCAAGCTGAGTGCTTGGCATCTCTTGCTGCTCAGTCGCTTCTTGTGCCGTAAGCTGATTGCTTTCAGCGGCAAATGCCGTCGTACTAAGAATAGAGGCAATAGCGACACTCAACAGCGCTTGACCAGTCCCAAAACGGGATAATTTTTTTGTATGAACAGGTTTTTTATAAGAAGGTGTTGATAACATCGGCATAAATAACAATCCTGAAAGTACTTGTTTTTATCAATACCTTTTAGCGTCATCCATCAAAGAAAGCTCAGTAATAGCACACATACACGATGTAAAAATGAATAATGTGAGGCTAAAGTGTGTTTATGTTTTGAGCAAACACAATGGAATTTTGATCAAAAAGAAAAACTGGCATTCTTTGACTGCAACTGATAGACACTAAATGGTCAGCATATTGATACAGGCCACATTTTAAAACAGACAAACCAAACAACAGTTAACTGTTCAGCAATAAAGAATGCACACTTTAGCAACATTGTAAGGATAATACAAACAATAATGATAATTATTATTGTTTACGAATTAGAGTAAAAAATTTTAATATAAATATCATATTGTTAGAAGACATCTAAAATTATTATTTTTGAACGAAGCAGATTGATTGAGCAGAGGGATAAGTATATTGGTGAGGGATAAAATTACAAAAGTGATTTTTTTAGATAACATCATTCCCTAAACACACGCGGCGCAAGAGGAGTTTGCACAGACGTGTGTAAAGGCTGATTGGACACATTAGACTGATTTTGAGTAATTGGCTATAACGTCCACAAGTGGTTTATTTTTTTGCCAACTGATTGTCAAGACTTAGGTGGCCGCCGCCTTGTATCGCCAAAGAAACCAATACAACCAATAAGGTTAGCGCATACTCATAGCCATTATTGCTTGCAAATAAACCATTACTAATATGTACCGAAAAAATAGCGACTATCATGGTAAAGGCGGCAACCACTGCGGCTGGTCGGGTCAATAATCCTAACACCAATGCCAAACCACCAAAAAATTCAGCGCTACCAGCCAATATGGCCATCAGATAACCTGGCTCAATCCCGATACTACTCATCCAGCCAGCAGTGCCTGCCAAACCATTACCGCCAAACCAGCCAAATAACTTTTGCGCACCATGCGCGGCCAAAATAAGACCAACTGGCACACGCAGTATTAGCGCGGCTATCCCAGCTTTTGATAGGAAGATTTTTTTTAAGGTTGAATTTGTCATTGATGGTTACTCTATAAAATGTATGTGGAGACTTATGTTCGTCTCGATAAGGCAATACACTTTACTATCAACAAAGTAAAAGAGTAAGATAACTAATAGCAAATAACTAACAACAAAATGTTGATAATAATATTCGTAGTCATTTCAAGGAAATCATCAGTAATGGACAGAATCGATGCCATGCGCGCCTTTGTGTCAGTCGTCACTGAAGGCAGTTTTAGCAATGCTGCAACCGCGATGCAACTGTCGCCGCAGTTAGTGAGCAAGTATGTGTCAAAGCTAGAAGAACGTCTTGAGATACGATTACTCAACCGCACCACGCGCAAAGTCAGTCTAACAGAAGCTGGCACGCACTATTTTCAGCATGCTCAGCAAATACTGTTAAGTATCGATGACATGGAGTCCAAACTGGGCGGGTTTCAACAAAAGCCTAAAGGAACGTTAAGAATCAGCGCGCCCGTGTCATTTGCATTAAAACATATGGCGCAATTGATCACGGATTTTCAGACCCTCTACCCTTCAGTCAATGTCGATTTACAATTAACAGATCGTAAGGTAGATATTGTGGAAGAAGGGTTTGATGTGGCGCTTCGTATTGGACAGCTCAAAAGCTCTTCATTGATTGCTAAGCTGGTAGCGCCTATTCGAGTCATCTTATGTGCCTCGCCTGACTATCTCAACAAGCATGGTATCCCTCGCGACCCTGAAGATTTAAAAAATCATCGTTATCTACATTACAGCTATATGGAAAGAAGCAGTAAAGAAGAGATTTATCAAGGACTGAGTATAGAGAGCAGTCAGCGAGATGGCGGGCTGAGCAGTAATAATGGAGATTTGCTGGTCAATGCAGCGATAGCAGGTGCGGGATTGGCGCTGCAACCCACTTTTATTGCCAGCGAAGCCATTGTAGACGGTAAGCTGGTGATAGTGCTGCCTGAATATGAGCCCGAAACGTTAGGCTTGTATGCGGTGTATGCGCACAGAAAACTACTGCCGCATAAAATCCGATGCTTCATTGATTTTATTGAAGGGTATTACGGTTCACCGCCTTACTGGGATGAGCCGATACCCGCAAAATAATAAGCGTGTTTTTAATTCACTATAAAATAAACACAGCGCGGCTAAAATACATGTTAGGTAGCTGTCGATGAAAGCACAGCAATCACAAAATTTATTTCAGCCGCACGTTATGATATTCGTCATTTATCTCAGCTGATATCTAAACAAATATATTTGGTTTCAACGTATTCTTCGATACCGTATTTTGATCCTTCACGCCCCAGACCAGATTCTTTAACCCCGCCAAACGGTGCCAACTCCGTGGTCAGCATACCTGTATTGACGCCGACCATACCGACTTCAAGCGCTTCAGCGATACGCCATACACGGCCAATATCTCGGCTATAAAAATAACCTGCCAAGCCATACTCAGTACGATTGGCTAAGGCAATTGCTTCTTCGTCTGTGTCAAATTTAAAAATGGGCGCGATAGGGCCAAAAATTTCTTCATTAGCAATCCGCATGTCATTGTTGACGTCGGTCAAAATGGTTGGATTAAAGAAGTTTTTATCCGCATCGACTCGTTGACCACCGCACAGTACCGTCGCGCCTTTGTCTTTGGCATCTTTAACCAACGCCTCGGTATTATCAGCCGCAGCTTTCGAAATTAGCGGGCCTTGTGTCACCCCTGACTCTAAGCCGTTACCGACTTTTATGGCGCGTACTTGTTCTGCCAGTTTTTGTGAAAACGCTTCATACACGCCCGCTTGCACAAATAAGCGGTTGGCGCACACGCATGTCTGACCACTGTTGCGATACTTGCTCATCATCGCGCCAGTGACGGCAGCGTCTATGTCAGCATCATCAAAAACGATGAAAGGTGCATTGCCACCCAGCTCCATTGACATCTTTTTGACCGTATCAGCACACTGTTTCATCAGGATTTTACCCACGCGCGTTGAACCGGTGAAACTGATTTTTTTGACCATCGGGTTTGTGGTCATCTCCTCCCCAATCGCAATCGGATCCCCTGTCACCACGCTATAAATACCGTCAGGAATACCCGCTTGCTGTGCCAAATACGCCATTGCCAATGCTGAGTATGGTGTCTCCATCGCAGGTTTGACAATCATTGGACAACCGGCTGCTAAGGCAGGCCCTGCTTTACGACTAATCATTGAGTGTGGAAAATTCCACGGAGTGATAGCGGCGGTAACCCCAACAGGTTGTTTGATGACGATCAAACGCTTATCTGCCATGTGGCCAGGAATCACATCACCATAAACCCGTTTCGCTTCTTCAGCAAACCATTCTAGATAATCGAGTCCGCTTTGAATCTCACCCTTAGCTTCAGCGATTGGCTTGCCTTGCTCATGCGTCATGAGTAGCGCCAAATCTTCGATGTTTTCGGCAATCAGCGTGTGCCAACGACGCAAAACAATACTGCGCTCTTTACCCGTTTTTTTTGCCCATGTTAATTGCGCCGTGTCCGCAGCCTCAATGGCGCGACGAGTTTCATCACCGCCCATCATTGGTACCGTACCAATGACCTCTCCTGTCGCTGGATCCAGTACTTCATGGGTTTGCTTATCGTCAGCATCACACCACACGCCATTGATAAAGGCTTGTTGTCTAAACAACGCATCGTTTTTTAATTGCATTTCTCTCTCCAGCAGGTTTTTAGGCTTCTAATAATCCGCGTGTGGTTAATACTTGACGGGCAATGCGAAAGCATTCTACGCCTTGGGGTACGCCGCAATAGATTGCGATGGCATGAATCGCGGCACGAATTTCTTCCACCGAACAGCCGTTGGTGATGGCACCATTTAGATGTAGCTCCCACTCATGCATTTTGCCGAGTGCCGCAATCATGGTTAGATTCATCAGAGAACGGGTTTTGGCATCGATGGCCTCATCACCCCAACCAAAACCCCAGCACCATTCTGTCATCGCTTCTTGAAACGGACGGTTGAAATCGTCGGCGGCCTGTAGGTTTTTGTCTACATATTCAGCGCCTAAGACGGCTTTACGCTTGGTGAGACCAAGCTCAAATCGTGTTTTATCCATGATTATTCCCTATTATTTATTGTTGGTTGAGATGCAAACCCATACGGCAGGCTTCATCGATATGTTTGCGGCAAGCTTTAACAGCAGCTTTACTATCACCTTTGGCAATATTGTTGACGATGTCTTGTAGATTGTTTGGGCCTTTTACCGAACGCTCTTTGGTCGATAAGGTCATAAAACGCAAACGACCGATACGACCATTCAAGCGCTCTGTCAACTCCCACGCAACCGTCATGCCAGCCGTCACAAAGAGACGCTCGTAAAAGGCATAAGAATGCGCCAGTGCTTCGACCACATCTCCTGCATGCAAATTGTCTCGGATTTGAATCAACCCTTCTTGCAATAATTCCACTAACTCAGGGCTGGCTTGCTCAGCGCAGTGCCGAACCGCTTCACTCTCGAGCATGGCTCGCAAATGGTAGATTTGACGAATCTCATCGCTCTCAAGCACAGCCACTGAAGAACCGCCTGCAGAAAAAGTCACCAAATGCTCGCTTTCTAGATGCCTTATACACTCTCGTACCACGGTACGACTGACACCCAACTGCTCACAGATCGTACGCTCCACCAATCGCTGACCTGGTGCAAGCTGTCCAATCATGATAGCCAAGCGCAATTGCTCGAGCGCTGTGTCTTTTAGGGTCTTTGGTTTTTCTACTTTTTCTAACATAAGGTCTCTGCTCTCTTAGATGTAAAAAAGAAGTATAGCGAGTATGGCACAAAAAAGCAGTAAGCTTGTACATCGTATCATGGTATACCATAATATTTTTTTTCAAAAAAAGCTAGTAATTTATTTAATACCGTATTATGGTATACCAATATTGTTAGAAACCATTTATTACTCAAGATTATTTAAAAGGGAAGCCATCATGCAAAAACCAGAAATCAGAAAAATCGTCACTTTTGAAGAAGAGACTTTGGTTGAAGGCTATAAGTCAGCCGATACACCTCTACGCATGTTTGCGGTTGCAGCTGTTGTGACCAATCCATGGGCTGGTCGTTATGCTGAAGACTTGCAACCTGAAATCAAAGCGTTCGCCCCTGTACTAGGTAAACTGCTGACGGACAAAATCATCGCTTTAGCAGGTGGGGCTGACCAAATTGAAGCTTATGGTAAAGCCGCTGTAGTGGGTCTAAATGGCGAAATCGAACATGCCTCAGGTCTGATTCATACCTTACATTTTGGCAATTTTTATCGTGAAGCCTTGTCTGCCAATACGTATTTGGCCTTTACCAATACACGTGGCACTGCCAACACCCCTATCATGGTTCCATTGATGGACAAAGATGACGCTGGGCGCCGCTCGCATTATTTGACGATTCAATTTGCTATTCCTGATGCGCCTCGCGACGATGAAGTAGTGATTGTGTTAGGCGGTGCCACTGGTGGTCGTCCTCATCATCGCATTGGTGATCGTTACCAAGACCTAAAAGATCTCGGTCACGATTTGAATAACCCAGCCGCCGTTTAAGGAGCAGTTACTGATGAAATGGTCACGCAAAATCTCTGACGGCATTGCTTATTACTCTAATGGTAATCAAGACAATCAGCATGAAAATGACAAAACCACTCCCGTCGTTTTTGTTCATGGCGTGGGCTTGCGAGCAGAAAGCTGGTATCAGCAGGTATCAGCCTTTGACGACCGTTATCGTTGTTATGTGATCGATATGCCAGGACATGGGGAAAGTGATTTATTGCCCAAGCCCACGCTTATGTTAGAAGACTTTGCGGCGGCTCTAAACACTTTTATCCAAAATGTGGTTGGAGAGCGTGCCATTGTCGTTGGACACTCGCTTGGTGCAATGACTGCCCTACAAACGGCGGTCAGTTACCCAAAAATGGTCAGAGGCGTTGCCGCGTTCAATGCCATCTATAATCGTCCTGATAATGCGGCGCAAGATGTACAAACTCGCGCAGAATCACTACTCAACGATCTTGATCAAAATGTGACTGATAAGCCGATTGCCAGATGGTTCGATGGTAATCCGCAATATGACAATGAAGCGGAGCTGTGCCGCTCATGGCTAAATAATGGTAACCGTTTGGGGTACGCGCAAGCTTATCAGATGTTCGCACATCTGCGGGGTATTCCAGCAGCAGAACTCAAAACCATTAGCGTTCCTGCATTATTGTTGACAGGTGAGATGGACATCAACTCAAGCGCTAAGATGTCGCTTACGATGGCTGAAATCCTGCCGAATGCCAATGCTGTTATCGTGCCAGAAGCGCGCCATATGACACAAATGACACACGCCAATGCCGTTAATAGCGCCTTGGAAAGGTTTTTTGCCCAGTGCGACGCGCACCATACGGCCAATGTGTAATCTAAAATATGCTTAATTTGAAAAAGAGGTTCTCATGAAACAACTTGATCCTAAAATGCTACGCAACGCCTTTGGCAGTTATATGACTGGGGTGACTGTGATAACAGCGGTGAGTAAAGATGGTACGCCTGTCGGTTTTACAGCCAACTCCTTCACCTCGGTATCGCTTGATCCGCCATTGCTGCTGGTTTGCCCAGCAAAATCTTTATCTACCTTTGAGGTATTTGCCAACTGTGACAGCTTTGTTGTCAACATTCTAAGTGAAGATCAGCAGGCTGTATCGAACATTTTTGCCAGCTCTAAAGAAGACCGTTTTAGTCAGATTGAGTGGCACAAGGATGAGCAAGGCAACCCTGTCATTGATGGTGCGCTCACACATTTTTCTTGTAAAACCGAACGCAACCTTGATGCAGGTGACCACAATCTTCTAGTCGGAGAAGTACTGAATTTCTCTAATCGTGAAGGCCATGGTTTGGGTTATGCGTCAGGCGGTTATTTTAGTTTGGCCTTAGAGCGCGAAGCGGCAGACATCAGCACCCAAGAAAAACACGTCTGTGTTGGCGTTATTATCGAGCATAACGGTAAAGTGATTATCAACAAAAGCGAAGGCAAAGCTGTCTTACCTAATACGACAACCGATGACAATACCAACGCAGTCAGCACCATCAAACAGTTTTTGACAGATAACGGTATAGATGCGCAATTAGGCGCTGTGTTTTCAATCTATGAAAACACCAAAACCAATACCAACTATATCTTTTACCGCGCCATTGCAAACTCAGCAGAGACCCAAGGGCTTGGTGAATACGTGGCAATCGATGATATTGAAAAACAAGATTTTGCGACCTCAGCCATGAATTCGATGATGGCTCGCTACGCCGCAGAGAGCGAAAACGGTCTTTATGGCGTCTATGTTGGCCAAGAAGAAAAGGGCCGCGTCCATTAAACTTTATAGCTAAACGACACTTAAACAAACATGACCTGTAAATACAGTCAGTAAAAACAAATAGCAAAGGATATGCCTTATGAAATTCTCACTATTCCTACACATGGAACGCCTCGACGAATCACAATCTTATGAACAGCTCCATCGTGATTTTATTGAGCTGGCAAAAATGGCCGACCAAGGCGGTATGCACGCTATCTGGACAGGCGAACACCATGGTATGGATTTTACCATCGCCCCCAACCCATTCTTAAATTTGATTGATCTATCCCATCACACCAAAAACGTGCGCTTAGGCACGGGTACAGTGATTGCACCCTTTTGGCATCCGATCAAATTGGCTGGCGAAGCTGCCATGACCGACATCATCACAGGCGGCCGATTGGATTTGGGTATCGCGCGCGGTGCTTATAATTTTGAGTACGAGCGCTTAATGCCGGGTATGGATGCCATGGAAGCGGGCGGACGCATGCGAGAGCTTGTCCCTGCCGTCCAAAAACTATGGAAAGGCGACTATGCCCACGATGGCAAATTCACCCAATTCCCATCGACCACCTCAGCACCAAAACCGGTACAAAGTGGCGGCGTGCCTATGTGGATTGCAGCTCGTGACCCTCATAGCCATAACTTTGCAGTAGAAAACGGTTGCAACGTGCAAGTCACCCCACTGTGGCAAGGCATGACAGAAATTCAAAACCTCATGACGGCGTTTAAAAATGCCAAAGCTGAACATGGTGCAGGTAAGAACCCAAAAATCATGCTACTACAGCACGCTTATGTGGGTAGTGATGCCGATGATGTGGCGACAGCAGCAAAATCCATCAGTCGTTTTTACTGCTACTTTGGCGCGTGGTTCAAAAACGAGCGCCCCATTCGTCAAGGCTTGCTTGAGCCATTGAGCGAAGAAGAAATGGCAGCAATCGATATGTATGCGCCTGAAAAAATGTTAGAAAACATGCCAATAGGAACGCCTGAGCAAGTCATTGAAAAGCTCAAAGTCTATGAAGAATTGGGTTATGACGAATTTGCATTTTGGATTGACTCTAGTATGACGTATGAGCAAAAACGCGATTCGTTACGCCGTTTTATTGATAATGTCATGCCTGCGTTTGCATAAATATTTTGAGTCTCTTACTCTAGTGCGGGCTAAACAGACAACCTAAAAAATTTGGAGAATCACCATGACCAAACCTCATTACCAGCTCTATATCAACGGTGAGTGGTGCGAAGGCAGTAACAACCAACACTTGGACAGCTATAATCCTGCGACTGGCGAAGCATGGGCAACGTTTGCCTGTGCCAGCCCTGACGATGTTGAGCGTGCTGTCAGCGGTGCAAAAGCAGCCCTTAACAATCCTGAATGGGCAAAAATGACCGCCACTCAGCGTGGCAAGTTATTGTACCGCTTGGCTGAACTGATCGAAGAAAACGCTGAGAGACTTGGTGAGATTGAGACGACAGACAGTGGAAAACTGGCTCACGAAACGGTCGCTCAAACCCGCTATGTCAGCGACTATTATCGTTATTACGCGGGTCTTGCTGATAAAGTTGAAGGCGCGACGTTACCGATTGATAAGCCTGACATGCATGTCTTCACCACTCGTGAACCCATCGGTGTGGTCGCTGCGGTCGTACCGTGGAATGCCCAGATGTTCTTAACATCGACCAAACTTGGCCCAGCGTTAGCGGCGGGCTGTACCATTATTTTAAAAGCGTCAGAAGTCGCGCCTTGTCCGATGTTTGCGTTTGCTGAATTGATTGAGCAAGCAGGCTTCCCAAAAGGGGTGGTCTCTGTCATCACAGGGGATGCCGAAAACTGCGCCATTCCTCTGACCAGTCATCCTGATGTCGATAAGATTGCCTTTACAGGTGGGCCTGAAGCGGCGCGTCACGTGGTCAGAAACTCTGCCAATAGCTTTGCGGTCACAAGCTTAGAGCTGGGTGGCAAGTCTCCTATCATTGTCTTCGAAGATGCAGATTTGGAGAGTGCTGCTAACGGCTTGATCGCTGGTAACTTTGGCGCGTCTGGACAGTCTTGTGTGGCAGGCTCTCGCGGCTTCGTTCATCGCTCTATCTTGCCTGAAATCATCAAACGCGTAGAAGAAAAAGCCAAAAACATCGTGATTGGCAATCCACTCAATCCTGAGACGCACGTTGGCCCTTTATGCACCAAAGCGCAGGTTGAGCGTATCAAAGACACATTAGCAAAATCAGTCGCACAAGGCGCAACCATTCGCTTTGGTGGTCAGACTCCTGAAGATGCGGAATTGGCAAATGGCAACTACTTTTGCCCAACGCTCGTCGAATGCCCGAATACGGACATCGAAACGCAAACCATTGAGATGTTCGGCCCTGTCATGTCATTAGTCGCGTTTGATACCGAAGATGAAGCGATTGCAATGGCAAACAACAGTGTATACGGCTTGGGTTCAGGCGTATTCACACAGAATTTGGCTCGCGCCCATCGCGTCTCTAAGCAAATTAAGGCAGGCGTTTGCTGGATCAATACGTACCGTGCTATTTCTCCAACTGCACCGTTTGGTGGTTATAACCAATCAGGCTACGGGCGTGAGGCTGGTAGCGAATCGGTACTGCAATACACACGCACAAAAACCACATGGATTAATATCTCGGCGGAGCCGATGGCTAATCCTTTTATCATGAGATAACCAACTGGTGTAGTCAGCTACATTAAGTTTTAAGGAAAAAACTATGGCTATCCGTCCTCCTTTAGAAGAGTTAAAGATAAAAACCCATGACAAAGGTTTTTATAAAGGTTTCAATCGTTTTGTCACCGTAACCTCGAAGATTTTTGTAACGCTGGTGGTGATTTGGATTCTAAGTGACATCGAGCGTTCTGGTGCCATGCTCGATGCCATGAAGAACTGGTCGTATGCCAATCTAAACGGCTACTACACCTATTCTATCGCCTTTTATATTTTGGTCTGTCTGACGGTTATTTTATGGCCGTCATTTGGCCGTATTAAGCTTGGCTCTGACCCAAATGGCAAACCAGAATTTTCGAATTTTTCTTGGTTTTCGATGATATTTGGTGCAGGGATTGGGATTGGTGTCTTAACGTATAGCGCCGCCGAACCCCTTTGGCATTTGATGAATAACCCTGACATCATTATGTCAAAAGAGCTCATTTTGTCATCAATGAGCAGCAATGGTATCGCACTGCCGCAAGGCGCTGATGTCTTTACCTTTTATCAAGATCAGGTCGCGGCTAACGCATTGGCTCCTATTGATAATCTCGTCATACCCAAAAGTGATGAAGCATTAGACACCGCCTTTCGTTATGCGTTTTTTCACTGGGGTATCAGTGCTTGGGCGACGTATTGTTTGGTTGGTATCTGTTTGGCATTTTTTGCTTATACACGCGGTTTGCCGCTCACCATGCGTTCGGCACTTGCGCCTTTATTTGGCAAACACTTAGAAGGGCCACTTGGTAATATCATCGATGTGGCTGCCGTCATTGCGACTATCTTTGGCGTGGCGCAAACCATCGGTATTGGACTCAGCTCTTTTGCCTCAGGATTGTATAGTATTACTGGTATTTCGTGGCTGGTCACGGATGCAGTCAATCCTGAACCGACGACAGGCGCATTATTGATGTCGTTACTTGTGGTCATGTGTCTTTCTATGATTTCAGCCCTATCAGGTGTTGGACGCGGTGTTAAATGGCTCAGTAACATCAACATGGTGCTGTCATTTTTACTGTTAGCTTTCTTCTTGATTTTTGGCGCAACGATGTTTGCGTTAGAGATGCTGGGTAAAGGTATTTTTAGCTATGTGATACATCTGCCTGCAATGGCAGTAACAGTTTGGGATCCTAATACCGAGCTGGGTGCTTGGCAAACCAGCTGGTCTATTTTTTACTGGGCATGGTGGATTGCGTTTGCCCCCTTTGTTGGTCTGTTCTTGGCACGTATTTCTAAAAACCGTACCATTCGCGAGTTTGGCTTGATTGGTATTGTTGCCCCAAGTTTGACCCTGTTTGTTTGGTTCTCCTTCATTGGTGGTACTGGCATTGATCTAGAGTTAAGCGGTATCGCAAACGGTAAGATTTTTGATTCAGGATTGACCGCGCAGCTGTTTGAGATTATTGGTTTTATGCTAAATCCAGCGATGGCAGGTGTCTTATCGTCGATGGTGGTTGTGCTCCTACTCACCTATTTGGTGACGTCAGCCGACTCTGCATTACTGGTCGTCAATACCTTAAATGCGGCAGGTGAAGTCCATATCGAGAACGGCCCAAAACATATCATCGTTTGGAGCATTGCACTGACTGCGGTCATTGGTGCGTTGATATTGGCGGGCGGATTAAATGCGATTACTTCAGCCATGATTGTGGCGGCGATTCCCTTCTCCTTTATCATTATTTTGATGGCAATCAGTCTATTAAAAGCGTTGATTTTGGACATTGCACGAGCAAGAGAGCGTAAGCTTTAATGTTTTAATGGATATAAACGGCAATGTAAAAACCCCACCATTTAAATGTTTAAATGGTGGGGTTTATTTTTATTATCTGTACTTTAGATAGTTTAATAATCAACCGTATAACTCAAGCCATAAGTCGTGCCTGTTGCGGGCAGACGATTGAGATCACCAAACGTGGTTTGATGATAAACCGTTTGATAGTCTTTATTGAGGACGTTATAAACGCCATAACCGACTCGGCCCACTGGCATTTTTACTTGACCCAGTACATCCAAGGTCATGTATCCTGTGACTGGCTGCGCACTCGCCTTGGGATCTTTTTGTTGGTCTTTGAACGCTCTATCATCGCCGCCGATAGCCAGCGCTTGCAGACGAATATTACTGCCTTCATCAAAGTTGTATTGCGCAAACGCCGTACCTTTGAGCGGTGTCAAACGTACCGCGTCTAACTCCAACCAATCGCCATCTTTCTTATACTGGCCACGTGTGTAGGCCACGCTGCCACCCACTTGCCAATTATCGCTGATATCTTGAGTCAGTGAACCTTCGACGCCATAGACGCGCTCATCGGTATCCACCACTTCTACCGTATAGTCATTGGTAAACTGAACGGTTTTATCTGAAGTATTATAAAAACCCGTTACTCTTGCTGAGGTGTCACCGCGCTTGCCTTGCCAGCCTAAATCGTAATTATTGATTGCGATAGGCTGCACGTTGTCTGAGTTGACCACAAACCCTGCGCGTACATCACGTAACGCACGCTGTATATCAGCCGTGGTAAAACCTTGAGAGAAATTGGCAAATATTTGATCGTTCGGTGTCAGCTGATAACTGCTACCAAGATTAAACAAGGTTTTGTCGTGATCTGTCTTACCTTTTGCGACGTCACCTGCTTGGTAGTCAGTACTAGAGCCATTAAAATATTCTTCTAACAGCTGCTCATAAAAGGGGGTAAAGGTATCTGTTTTTGATTTGAGCTTTTGATAACGGACGCCTGCACTCGCATGCCATTTGTCAGTGATGTCTATGTCAGAGTTGACAAAGGCACCAATTTTATCGATGGTCGTGTCTGGCCCGCTATTATAGCTCATACCATTTGCCTTTGAGACCAGACCATTACTGTCCTCGAACTGGGTGAAGTCTTGTCCATGGTAAGTTTGTTCACTGTTCTCACGCTCAAAATCCGTGCCATAGCTCAACAGTATTGGCTTGTCAGCAAGCTCAGTCTCAGTCTGCATCGCCGCACGTAAACCCATCACTTCGATATCGGCTTCTGATTGCATAACGAATTTCGCATCAGCTGCCAGCTCTTTCGCTTTGTCTATGTCGATTCCGTTTTCTAGCAATACTTCACGGGCTTGTTTTCTGCCGTCTTTAGCCGAAGGATAAAAACGTCCCTGTTCATCGCGGTAGTAACCTGTAACGCTTAAATTAGAACCAAAAACATCATCATTGTTGTAGTTTAGGTTCACTGATTTTTTGGTGGTATAAGGCTGATCTTCTATCCGAGCGCCATCAATTGCTTTTAAAGACGGCGGCGTACCGAGTAATAATACTCCTAAGTTGTTACCGTAATCTGGGCCATAATCAGTATCTTGCTCATCGTTGTAATAGGTCACTGCAAGGTTTACGCTTTGGCTATCATCAATGTCCATACCTAAGTTGGCATTGACACTTAATGACTCGGTATCTTGTTGATCGGTTTGATTGACGTCTGTTCCGATTCGGTCACCACGGCTATCGAACTTGCCACCCTTATTTTCGTAATCCACATCCAAGCGGCCATAGACACGTTCGCCGCCATAACCCAAGCTCTGCCCCACATGATAACCGAGAGAGTCGGATTCAAATTCACGACTGCTGTCGATACCGAGTCGAGTCTGACCTGTAAAACCAGCACCTGCTGCGGATTTTGTCACTAGATTGATCAAACCACCTGCGGCGCCAGACCCATAAATACTCGTCGCACCAGACAGCACTTCTACCCGCTCAAGTTGAGAAGGATCAATGCTGTTTAGCTCTCGTGATAAGCTACGTGATCCTGATAACGGCACCCCATTAAGCAAATACTGTACTGGACGACCACGCATGGTCGTACCATAATTACTGGTTGAGCCACTACTAGCACCCAAACTTGGAATCAGCTGAGCCAGTATATCGCCTGTGGTACGGTTGCCTGTCGCCTGTGCTTGAATGTCCTCTTCACCAATCACTTGCGTGACCGCTGGCATCTCACTGATTTTTTGTGCCAGTGCTGTGCCCGTTTTAGCACGCGCAGTTACCGTAATAGTATCCAACGTTGTGCTTGGCACTTCACTGATAGCCGCGTTTTCAACGGCATCTGTTGTAGAAGCATTGACATCCGTTTGTGCATATAACTGCTGACTGATACATAGCGTGAGAAGAGAGAGAGCAACTTGATGATGACTTTTCATGGTTAGTTCGCTTATATCTGTATAAGTGGAGACAGGTTAAAGTATGTTTGGCTTATAATACAAAGTGTACTAGGTTTGTGACTGACGCATTGTAAATGATAATTATTTACATTTCCACACTTGTTTACAAACTATCGCTTGGCTGCTCTCTATCAGAGCCATGACTTTGACAGATAAATGATTGATATACGCTCATGTATGAACACATAAACCACTTAACCAATTGATTTGTCATTCATTCATCTAAAAAACAGTATGACTACTGTCTGAATAAGGAATCCAGTTGCTTGTTTTGATAGGCGTCAAAAAATAGCTGGAACTTTTCCTCATCTTGCTGATGCTTGTCTTGGCAGTCAGGTAATAACTGCTGCGCAACCTCTGGCGACAGTACGAACACCCCATCGTTATCCATAATAGCGATATCGCCTGAGCGGATAAGCGTATGTTGCTCGCCAAAACGATAGCAGATATCAGCTCCCAGCACGCCTTCTGTGGCATTACTTTTAAATGTAGTGACCGAGCTTACGCCTTGAGCAAAGACAGGCAGACCCAGTTGCTGGATGTGTAACGAATCGGTTGCCTGTCCAATAACAATCACGCCTGCAAGCTTTTCATAAATTGCAGCGCAAGTACGCAGCGCACCCCAACAGGCTTTGTTGCCCAATACTTGGGCATCAATACATAAGACATCATTCGGCTGCGCTTGAATCAGAGCTTGATGGATGACCTTTGTGTTATCGGAGTTCAAAACCACTGTCACTGTTTTGCCAACCACCGTGTGCGTACAAGGATATAGCGCTTTGATATCTGGTAAGTACCCGCTCTCATTTAGATGACCAATCGTCGACGTGCCGATGTCTTTGTAGCTCTCTACTAGCGTCTCAATATCGATGTTATCCATTTATTTTTGCCTCACTATGCTTGTGTACTGAATGTGCCATAGGGTTTGCTTCGATATTTTTTGCGCTAAAAAAAGGATTGATGGTTCTACTCTCCCCTGCAGGCATGCTGCCATGCGGATCATCACCGCGCTCAATCACTGGCAGCAGCAAGGTTTTGTGTGGATAGTATGGATTGGTCAGTAGCTGCTCACGGACAAACTGCGCTTGATCAGTATCAAAATCAATACTTGCCAGCGCATTATCAATACTGCTCGTTGCCTCAAGCCAAAGTCTATTTTCACTAAGCTCATAATGCTCAGACAACGCTTCAATAATGGCGCGGATATTGACCAATATGCCCAATGACTGTAAATAAAATATCAGTGCTTGCGGACTGTCTCGGTACAATCGGTTTTTAAAATTGGGCAGGCTTAAATACTCAGGGTCTGCAATTTGATAATGCGCAAGCCACGGCAGGTAAATGCGTAACGAATCATGGTCGCGCAGTAATATACTGGTAAAACGATGGCGTTTGCTGACCATCACGACATTTTGTCCATGCATCTCAGGTGCAAGCCCCAAACGTAAGCAGCGCAGCATCGTACCCAAAAACACATCGCACAAGTTTTTGAAGTATTCGGTAGCCGCAGATTTTATGTATTCTGCGTTTATAGATACTGATTGATCAGGCGCTGGTTTAGAGCTTAAATACTTCGCTTGAATCATCTCATCAAAAGGATGGTGACTGACGCCATCTTTGTAGACCAACATGCCTAAGCTTGCCATCGGCATCAGGCGGGTTTGATCTTCGCACAGATCGGTAGGCAAACTTCTGAGCATTGCGCCCAGATGCGTGGGTTTTTCTTGATAAAAATACGGGTTGGTCGAGCATTTGTCTTGCACATGCATCGGTGACATATAGCCCCACCAAATACGCTCATCCCAAAGCCGCAGCGTCGCTGCCAATGCTTCATCTATCTGTCTTGCCTGCATCAAAATTGCCTGGTTTTTTTCACCATTGATCAGTTTTAGGGCGGGCAAATACCGCTTTGAATTTAAGGCATACACACCGATTGGCAGCTTGATACTGTGGGGCGTATCCGCACTCAATAACATACTACGCATTGAAGCACTGGCATAAGTGACTGCCGCATCAAACCTGAGCTTGACGATTGTGCCATCTGCCAGATCCTTGGCATAGCTATCCGCGTGGCTATTCATGGCATTGTTACTCATATCATCACTGCCAACAGAATCGGTAGCAAAACCAGCTTTAATCAATTGAGTCAGTTGCCAAGGATGGACAGGTAATGCCACATGCGTATCGCTCAAATGACGCTCTACCATCTCCTCTGCCAATTTTTTTTGCTGCGCTGCATCTAATAAATAAGCTGCTGGATTTTGTTGGTCAATGTCCTCTACCTGATCCGCCACCATCAGATGGGTTTTGGCAACCGCCACCCATGCCAACGCAATGGGCTGATTAAACTCTGCCATGTAACGCTCATATTCAATGGCCGTAAAACCCAGTTTGCCCTTTGCCAATGGATGAAAAGGTCGATCCATCAGTGAACCCCATTGCTCGGCGGCAATTAAGGTTTGATACCAATGTGGTTGAGCATAAACTGTCGTGGTGATGTTGGCACGAGCAGATTGGGTCTTGGCAATGATCGCCGCTTGCAGGCTCTCTTTTAGCTTTAATATTCCGCTCTCACTTAAAGAAGATCGATCCATCGCAGACAGCAAAATATTCAAAAGCGTCTCTACGGTTTCGATTGGTTCTAGTGGTTGAAACGAATTGTCATTAGAGTTGTCGCTATCGTGGTCGGAGCTGTTGAAATGAGACTTATCTTGTTGGCGGTATAAAACAGGCAAGCAAGATTTATGCAATCGCCACGACGATGTATACCCCGACTCTACCAATAACAATAGGCGATTATCTTTACTCGTTTGAATCACCAATAGCGGATTATTTTCAGCAAAAAACGTTTGATAAGCACTTGGTAATAACACCAAATGCGGTTGCAACTTTTGACTTGCGAGATAATCTGTCGTCGTTGTTACCTCGATCAAAGACGCTTTTATCCACTCCTCAAGCAAGACACACTCGGTCAGATAGGTGATTAATGCGCTTTGTATTCTTGCCGCATCTGGTTTGATAGCGGGATGATCCGTTTGAACTGGATATAAAGTTGGCAAGATTGGCATTGTCTTGATATTGGCGGTTTTATCAGTACTTAACATGATGCGTGTGCTCGGCTTTTGGCTAATGGGTTATTGATGTATTTAATTGGAAATACATGATCGCCGAACAAGCGACGCTTTGCCAAAGACTCAATACGCGTTTGCGGCGCGAAGACATCAAATAGCTCAAACCTTGCCTCATGTTCTGGATGACAAGACTGGTACTCAGTCACACAGTCAGACACCTGTTGCCAAAACTCAGCTTCAGGATAGTGATAGTGGGTTTGTATAAAAATAGCAATGTCAGCGAATGCCACAAAAAACAAGCAAGCGACCGTCATGTCTCGAATGCCGTCCGTATCCTCTGTTTCGATAAAGGAGCCACGATTGAGCGCCGCATGAACGGCAGGCAAGCTATAAAAATTGGGAATCAAGTCTTGTCGAGTCAGATGTTTTGGGGAATAACGCACCCCATCATGCAAGTCTTTTAGTAGGACTTTTACAGGAAATCCTGCTTCGTGTACCAGCACGATATTTTGCGCATGACATTCGAGGGCAACGCCATGACCAAACAAGAGATGCAGTATCGGCGCCACCGTCACCTTGATAAGCTGAGCCGTCCAAGCCTCGACGCCGTACTTTTTAATCCAAGGATCAATAAGTATAGAGCCATCCGTATTGACATAGCTGACCCCATTTAAAGGAAAAGCCGTTTGATTGCTTGATAAATACCGACTTACGTTTTCGCGCCAAATTACCCCCAATCCGCCATAGATGTGCGGATGCTGGTAGCCACGCGCTTGTAGTACCTCATGATCTAGACTGACACCCACCGTCTCACCCAAAAAGGCAATAGATAGCGCCTGCGCTGTCGCATCTTCTGCCACCAATTGATTCAACCATTTGGTCACGACCGCCGCGTTCATCACCGTATGCTTGGCTAAAATACGGGTACTTGAAGTGTTCATCAAATGCATACTGAGCTTGAGATAATCCTTGTCTTCTTGCAACATAGACAAGGAGCGAATCGACTGCTGAGCGCGATATTGGTTACCCGTACTGCCCAAATAGATAATGTCTTGTGTCTTAATAAGGGTTTGTAGCGCTAAAATTAAGATATTTTGCCATTGCCAAGGATGCGCTGGTATCAAACCATAAGCATTGGCTTTAACATCAGTATTGGCATTGGCGACAATGGCTTCAATTTCACCCTGCTCACTCGTGGTCGTAAGGATATGATTTAACTTGTCATGTAACGCGGCAAACTTATCCATATCCACATAGTCTTTAATCCACTCATCAACATCTATATCGGCAGCAGTGTTGCTGACCAACAAATCCTTTTTGACCGCCAACCACACCACCTCGATATTTTGATCAAACTCTGGCCCATAGTCATAATTGTCTTGTAAATCAAAACCGATACGCGATTTAAAACAAGGGTGATAGGGATGCCCTGCCATCAAATAGCCTTCGAGTTGCTCGTAAGTCAGCCTATCAATAGCTGCTGGCATGTTTGGTACTGATAAATGCGGTGACAGTCGCTGTGCTTGGTTTTCATTGATTAAAGTATGACGCAGCTCTTTGATAAAACTGTCTTTTAACGTGGCATCTTCTATCTTTAATAAGATATCGTTAATGACATTCTCAAGCGTGGCATCATGAGTCTTGCCATCAATGACGCGCTGTACGTTGCAATCGTTAAAACGAATGATGTCAAAACTATAATGAATATAACCTTGAGCCTGATAATGGATATGATTAGCGGTCTTGATGGTAAAGTCTAAAAGCGTGTCGTCATCGCTCGATGTCGCATTCTCATAGTCAAACTCAATAATGTTTTCATACAGTAGGGCTTGTAGTAGTTGTTTAATCACCCGCTGCTCCACGCGCTGCATGGCTTTGTGATCGATTGGTGCTTGCCACGGCGCAGTCACGTCAATCTTTT
The DNA here is from genome assembly GCF_900163785.1 of Psychrobacter sp. JB385. Lineage (GTDB taxonomy): Bacteria > Pseudomonadota > Gammaproteobacteria > Pseudomonadales > Moraxellaceae > Psychrobacter. The sequence goes on along the minus strand of NZ_FUKN01000013.1, from coordinate 786,232 downwards.
GGTCATGACTTTTATGGTCTATTTGATGATTTTTCATGGTTAAATATCCTTTCCTAAAACTGAAAAAAAACGGTTAAGTAAAGTCGATATAATCAATAAATATTAAAGCGAATGATAATTATTTACGTTTTTTATTTAAAAAAATGCCTCAATTCGGTTGGTTTGACACATTCACTACATAGGTTCTATAAAGCATTTAATCACTTACTCATTCAGACCGCTTTTGGTAATCGCCGCGCCGAAAAAATGGTCAAAAATAGAATTACAGCCAAAGCAACAAAAATCTCTTGAATAGCCATACCAACGCTTTGTCTATTACCTGCCGCTAACAACTGTGCCCCGCGTCCTGCGATATAAATCGTCACCAATGTTATAAAGACGGTAGAGACGATTCGGCGACTGATGTTGTTAAGGGCAGCACCTTCTGTCACCATCTCTTTGGCTAAGCTACTAAAACCGACCGTGGTGGTGGGCAGATAGGCCATTCCCACACCCACCCCTTGTATACTCATGATCACTATCAATAACCAAAGCGTTGGCTGATACAAGCACCATGCCAGCAGTAGCATGGACGACGCACTAAGGACAATACCCAAAATTCCTATGTCTCTCGCGCCATATTTATCCACGCGCTTGCCAGCAAAATGCGTGGTGATACTAGACATCAGCGTCGCGGTCATCAAAAGCACGCCAGTCCACAAGGCACTCTTACCCATGACCTCTTGAACTAAAATAGGCAATAACAACAAACCCACCATCAGGCCCAAGGTTTGTGTCACGCTGATAATCGTACTGTGCAAATACACGGTATTGCTAAACAAGCGTACGTTTAATAATGGCTGACTCTGACAGCGCTCATACACCCACCAAACCATAAAAGATAGCAAGAACATGGCAGCAAGCAGACTGGTCTCAATCACACTCGCAAGGCTGGTATGAAAATCTGTTTTGAGCGTGCTCAGCCATGTCATCAAAGCCAGCAGCCAAACCAACAAGCTGACAAACCCTATCACATCAAAAGTCTTATCGACCTTGGGCGAGCCAACATTTGGTAAAAATCGCCACACCATCAGAGTGACCGTTGCACTTAGCGGCAGCGTCACGGCAAACAATGTCCACCATGTAAACTGCTCAACCAAGTAAGCACCAACTAACGGACCAAATGCCAGTGACATCATAATAACAATGCCCCACAGCGCCATCACTCTACCGTGTCTATGCTGCGGATATATCTGGTAGAGCATGCCGATCGACAGCGGAATCGTCAGACCACCACTTAGCCCTTGTATAGCACGCGCTACGATGACCATCGTCATAGAGGGCGCGCACATTCCAATCACCGACCCCAGCATAAACCCGATAATTGCGGTCAAATAAACTGGCCTAAACGCAAAATTTTTATGCAAATACCCACTGAGCATAAGCCCCACGCTCATAGACAGCACGTAAGCATTCAGTACCCAGCCGCCCATCACAATATCGACGTCGAACACCGACATAAAAACAGGAATAGCAGGATTGAGGGCGCTATTGCTAAAGCTGATGACCGTGCCGCCAAGCAACAAGGTCAAAAGTACTTGTCGACGTGGCTTGCCTGTCAACTTCTCATTGCTCAATTTTTCACGGCTCTTGAGAGATACCATCATTTATATCATTGACCCGTAATGACATGACGGATACAGCGCGTTTACTCCAGCAACCACAAAAAATCGAATCATAAAGCAGCCGCACCATAAAATTTGAGATAGCCACTCGATTCAAAAAATTCCTCACGATTACAAAAATAAAGCGCTGCTTTTTTTTCAGGCATATCGATCAATCGTTGTAACTGATAGGCAAAACCATCAGCCACCCATTTATACGCCTCAACTTTACTATCAGGTTCGCCCACTATTTTTTTGGCGTCAGTATGCTCGAAGATAAACTTACTAAGCATCATCACTATTGGTTTGAGATACCCTTTGCCAACGACGGCAGTATCACCCAATAGCAGATGCCAGCCCATGTCATTTTCGTCGGCCTTGTAATAGTGAGACAAACGATCGCGAGCGCCTTCATAGATCTCTACATAGCCGATAGGCACATCCTCACAAAGTACGATGTAGAGACGCTGATGGTCATCGGCCAGCATTTTTTCAAAATGTACTTGCAGCTGCGGCATAGGCAGATGTAGCTGCCACTGCTCGACCACATGCTCAGCGTGCATCCATTGATAGAGCATTGGCATGTCTTCAGGATATTTGATAGCTCGTAGCCCAAACGTTTTTTCATAAGCCTCTGCGGCGTAAGTATCTGGCAGATCCTGTGTGATGGTCGGCATAAATAGCTCCTTATTTTGTGTGGTTTAAAAGTAAAATTTCTATCAGTAGAGACGTACGCTTTTTTAAAAATCCACGATACTGCTTATTGATATAGTCGATTCTAAATAAAACAGATACGTTATATACCAACGCTGAGCTGGAATGAATTTTTCTTGCTTGCTGTGCCTTCGCAGACAGAGGCTGCAAAACTTCTCGTTTAAAGATAAGCATTCCAGTCACGCTGACTCGTTTTTATATTGAACTGACATTAAGACAACGACATTAGACCGACGCGCCAAATTGTTGGAATACTTCTAACGCATTGGTGTCATATACGGTCTTACCTATCAATTGATTAATGATTTGCCCAGCTCGATAGGCACCCAATCCCAAGTCAGGTGTGCCCACGCCATGAGTATGAATTTCTTGGTTTTGTACGAATATTTTGCCGCTATTATTATCATGATTTTGATACACCAAGGCGTAATGCCGATCAATCTTTGGTTGTCCAAACTCATCATACTCAATGGCATACAGCAATGAATTTAGGCAAGCAGGCAGCGCATGACGATAACCCGTGCCAGCGATGAGACAGTCGTAATCTGCCGTAAACGTCTGCTGCTGTTCGCACTGCTCAAACGTTACTTTTAAAGTCTTCTCAGATAAAGTGTCGTCAAGGCTTGCCTCAACCACTGCACAGTTAGACAGCAGTGTCGTATGTGGTGATTGATTGCCAATACTACGCTCGTAGAGCTTATGATAAATATCGCGTATGGTGTCAAACCCCATGCCCTTATAGAGCAAATCCTGCTTGGGCGCGACTTCTGCTTTGGTCACGCCGTCCAACTGATAAAAATAATCGGTATAAGCGGGACTAAAATGCTCTAACCCCAGTGGCGAGTATTCCATTGGGAAAAAGCCAGATGAGCGGGTTACCCAGTCCAATTGGAACCTTGGTTCGTCGTTGCTATCAAGTTGTTGGTCAAACAATTCGCGATATACCTCAGCCGATGACTGACCAGACCCTAAAACCACGATTTTGGTTAATCTATCGTCTACTTTATGCCTATTTTCTTTATTACCCCGTGCTTTAATCGCCTCAAAATCGAAATTATTAGCAAAGTGCGCGGTGTGCATACAGCGCTCAGGGGCTTGATTGGCCAGTTTTTGCAACGCTTGCGGCAGTACTGGCTGCGTGCCCGTCCCTATGACTAAGTTTTTGGCATAATACGTTTTTCGCTCGCCTCGCTCTTGAACTGTGACGATAAACCCGTTATGTGTGTTGGCATAGGCGCTATCGTCATCGTTAAAGCAAGCACTATTGTCATTAAACGCCACGTCTATCACTTGCGCATCAAACACCAAACTATCTAGTTGCCCTGCTACCCATTGGCAATAGTGATTGTATTCTTTGCGATAAATCTTAAAGTCCTCTAAAAAATAAAACTTCAGCAATCGATGCTGCGTATGCAAGTAGTTCAAAAATGAATGGGGACTGGTCGGGTCTATCAATGTCACCAAATCTGCCATAAAGGGCACTTGTAGCGTGGTGTGCGGTAAGAGCATACCTTTATGCCAATTAAATCCTGCCTTTTGCTCAAAGAATTTGGCATTGACATCTATTTTATCGAGCAATGCCGCCAGACTAAGATTAAATGGCCCCAAACCGATACCAAGAATATCTAACACGTTGATTCCTTATTGCTTTATAGCACTTATTCACATATCAATTTATATCGAGCTATCGTCAGGTCACTATAAATACCTGTCAGCAGAACTGGGATAAAGGCTCCAAAACCTCTGTCATCCTCGATGCAACAAGTAAGGAAATGGTTATCAGTTCTGCAAGATAATGACCTGCATCTGGTTCCCTTAATATTGACCATATCGACCCTAAGCACTTATAGGATTGGGAATATCAACATAGATAGATTGGGTTTCAACAGGTGCTGTCAGCTCATCTAATGCATGAAGTCTGGTCAGCAGATTGCCTTTGAATGGCAAGGTCGGACTACGCAGCAATAGATCGATTAAAGAGCGGTGCGGATACTGACTGTCTAGTGTCTCTAAGCAATATCGAAACGTTGCCAATAAAGTGGTTTCACTGACAAGCTGCGTGCGGGCAATCGCGGTGATGAGACCAAAGATCGTATTACCCACTAAATAATAAGCAATACGCGAGTCAGCAAAATCTTCTGGAATGACGCACTCTGCTTCACTGATCAGCTCAGGATATGCATCAATAAGCGGTTTGGCATATTCAGCAATATAGCCAAAGCTTTGATTGTCTCTTGCCCAAAACTTCGCAGGATAGCCATTTTTTAGCTCTATCAGACTGTTTTGTTGATGCACCTCAAACGCAAGCCCATGCTTGTAGTACAGATCGATAAGCGGTATAAAACCGACTTTTAGATAAGTATCAAACCATTCGGTCGCAATCTCGTCCAACTGCTTACCGGTACGCTCATGGATAGACTGGAATAAAGTGGCAAAGCGATTGGTGAGACGAGTGGGATGATCTTGACTCAAACTTGCAAGATTGGTGACTTGCATAGACTGAGTAAAAGGATTATCACGCAAGATACAAATGGTCTCATCGATGATTTTGCCGTCTATAGACAACGCAATCCAAGCGGGGTCGTTCAATACGGCAATCGTAGGATATTCAGCACCCAACTGCTCACCGTAGTCGCTACGCCATATTCGACAAGCGTGCATACCACGCTTACACTCTTTTGGCAAATTAATACGCACAGAATTGGTAATCGCTACCGATAGCGACAATTTAAACATCCAAGGTGCCTCAAATGCTGCGAGCGTACGTACCGAGGTCGTCGGATGCAAATGCCACCCAAGCACGCCCAAATCAAAGAGCTGACCTTTTTCCGTTAACGCTTGATACCATGCTTGTTGCTGCAAAAACGTCGCTTGCCAAGGATGTAATGGCAATAGCTTATGATCAGGATATTGGGTAATGAGCTGTCGTTGATAGTTACTCATATCCGCGAGTAGCTTGGTCTTTAGCTCAGTGGTAATACTATCGCCATCGACGAACTCTTCGACAATATAGTCAGGATGCACCAGCCAATAGTTCAGCTGCGTTTTACTGTTGGTTTCGGGGGCATATTTTGCCCATTCAGCACCATAAAAACCTGCGCGACCTTTGGGCATTGGATGCATGGCATGTCCATAAATCAGACTTTGCTCAGTTTGAATAAAGTTCTGTCTATCATCGACAATATCATCCATCTCATCACTGCGATGCTCTAAAATAATTTGCAGCCCTTCATAACTCTCAAGCCAGCGTTTGAGCACGCCATTACCATCCAGTTTTACCTCATCTTTGTACTGATGCACGAGGTCTTCGATAATAAAAGAGGCAAGACTCATAGCAGAAGGCTTTAACCATTGTGGCTCTGACTGTGTATCATTTGTCGAAGGGGTTTTTAATGAAGCTTCATTCAATACAGAAGGTGTATCAGCAAAACGGTGCTGACCCAATTGGCTGACTCTATCCACGGGCACCGCCATAATAGTGTCATGCGGAGCGAGGTTTAATACCAAAACAGGCTTGTCTTGTGAGATTTGTTTGTATTGCCCATCCTGCTGCTCTACGGGTACAATCTTGCCGCGACCTGTCTCATAACTGTAGGCGTTCACTAAGTTTTGTAGTGTCAAACGATCAAGCGTTTTATGGTGCATCATAGTGTTGTCCCTCATAATTTTGGAGTCGATCAAAACCTGTGATAGTCATCTGTTTTATAATATTGTTGATGTCACAGGCTTGCGTATTAGGATTTAAAATAGTGAATTTTAGGCAAAGGTGCTGCTCAAACTGAGTGGTGGCCACGTTGGCAATATTATTGATCAATAAGTCCTGCGCAATTTGGCGATTTAACTGAGACAGCTGGCCGTCAGACAATGCGGTATCTTTTGGCTTAAAATAAAATAAGACACTACTGATAATCGGTTGGTGCACCAACACAAAATCTGCATGGTTTTCAATCAGCTCTGCCGCTTGTCTCGCTGTCCTAAGACAGTTGTCAATCAAAACGCCATAATCCTCTGTCCCCAATGAATCAAGCGCCATCCAAAGCTTTAAAGCATCAAATCGACGCGTGGTTTGAAGAGAATAAGTGACCAGATTTGGGATATTGTCTTTTTCATCATCAAAAGAGTTGAGATACTCGCTATGATGACGAATGCTCTCAAAATCTTGTTGATTTTTTAATAAAAAAGCGCCGCAGCTGATCGGTAAAAAGAAATGCTTGTGAAAATCTAACGTGATGGAATCCGCTACTTGGATACCTTCAATAAGATGGCGATAACGCTGAGACAGAAGTAACGCCCCGCCCCATGCTGCATCTATATGTAGCCATATTTTTTGCTCACGACATATATTGGCAATGTCTGTTAAAGGATCAATCGCGCCCAGATCTGTGGTGCCAGCCGTAGCGATCACTGCTATCACATTATCTGCGCCAGTCTCCGCTATTTTTTGCTGTAGATGAGACATAAGCATTGCGCCACTCGCATCGGTCTTTACCTTTTCAACGCACTGTACGCCAAGCCCTAATAAGGCTGCGTTTTTTTCGATAGAAAAGTGCGCTTGATCTGAGCACAGAATAATGCCGCGAGGCTGACCCAGCATGCCCTCTTTATGTACATCAATGCCTTTAGCGGTATAGAATTTATTGCGTGCCAACAGCAGCCCCATTAGATTGCTTTGGGTGCCGCCACTAGTAAACACGCCACCTGACTTGTGTCTCGTTTGGTTATCAACTTGAGCGTCTGTTTGGGTGTGTATTTGAACATCATCACTGGTTTCAAACTGACACAGCTGACACAGCCACTCCACCAAATCTTTTTCGATATAAGTGGCGGCAGGGCTTTGATTCCAAGAATCCATACTTTGATTGGTTGCGGCAATAATCATCTCAGCAATTTGACCAATCACCAAAGTCGGCGGGTGCAAATGCGCCAGACAATGACGGTGTGCCGTGGACACACAATTGGGCAAAAATTTGTCTTGTATGTCCGCTAGTATGGCCTCGATATCTCGTCCTTGTGACTGGATATTGATTGAGGTCGCCGCTTGTACTTGCTGCGGTGTGCCGCCTGAGTACATATTATTGTCATTGAGCCATTCTTTAATAATGGCGCTCGTTTTGTGCATCTGCGTGAGGTATTGCTCACTGGTTTGCTCGTTTAATAAATGCAAAGTATCCTCACCAGTTTATCTTGCGTCTCTATTCACATAAGAGAAGCGATGGTTGTTATACGTTTTTTTAAAACAGTCATACAGAAATGACGATGTGCGACTGAGCGCTATTGGTTTTCTTGTAGCGCCCGCTCAAGCTTATCTAATACTTGGTGTAGCTCGTCTTTGGTCACGTTAAGCGGTGGTAAGAGACGCAGCACCGTACCGCCGCGCCCTCCTTTTTCAAGGACCAGACCGTGTCTAAAACATGCCTGTTGAATGCTTGCCGCCGTCGCACTATCGGCAGGATAACTACCATCACGCTGTCTGGGAAGGTCTGGATCTATAATCTCCATGCCGATCATCAGACCTCGACCTCTGACATGACCAATTCTAGGATAGCGTTTTTGTAAGCCGTTTAACTCTGCCATGAACCAAGCGCCCATCTCAGCCGCATAAGATGCCATGTCGTGGTCTTTTAGATATTTGAGGGTCGCAAGTCCTGTTGCCATCGCCAGTTGATTGCCACGAAAAGTGCCGGAATGATTGCCCGCTTGCCAAGCATCGTATTGTTTTTTGATACCAAGTACTGCCAGCGGCAAACCACCACCAATGGCCTTTGACATGACAATCATATCGGGATCAATGCCTGCATATTGATAGGCAAACCAGCGTCCTGTACGGCAAAACCCTGTTTGCACCTCATCAATAATCAATAAGATATCCAGTGCTTTGGTCACCCGTCGCACCTGCTTGAGCCACTCAATCGGTGCGGGATTAACCCCGCCCTCGCCCTGTATCACTTCTAAAATAACGGCTGCGGGCTTGACCACGCCGCTCTCTACATCTTGTAAAAAGTTCTCAAAATACGCGATGTGAGCGCTAACGCTTTGCTCAGAAGACAAACCAAAAGCGCAGCGGTACGCATTGGGGTAAGGTAAAAACTGTACCGGACTCATCAAACCTTCGATGCCTTGCTTGGGTGCCAAATTACCAGTGACAGCGAGCGCGCCATGCGTCATCCCATGATAGCCACCGCTAAAGCTGACGATGCCTGAACGACCAGTGACTTGTTTTGCCAATTTAATCGCGGCTTCTACAGCATCAGCGCCTGTTGGTCCACAAAACTGCAAGCAATACTCATCTCTCTCGGTCGCCAAGAGTGTGTACATGAATTCGCTAAATTTGTCTTTTAATGGTGTGGTAATGTCTAAAGTGTGCATCGGCAGATTGCTGTCCAAAAGCTGTTTGATACTCTCAGTGACCACAGGATGATTGTGTCCAAGTGCCAGCGTCCCTGCTCCTGATAGACAATCTATGTAATTATTGCCTTCTACATCAGTAATCCAAGCACCTGTGGCTGATTGGATCGCAAAAGGCAATTTGCGTGGATAACTGCGCACCTTAGATTCAAACTGAGCTTGGCGATGTAAATAGCGTTTGTTATTGTTTTTTTCTTTTAAAAAAGACGTAGACATGGCATCGAACCTTATTCGTTTTATGCACCAAAACTCGAGTACAAGTTTTACTGTTTGCAGACAGCTTATAGACATCATCATTGAACACACCGTTATTGGTATGGTCGTTATAAAGACAGTCGGCATCATTTAAAAAACGTAGTGTAAATCCACTACAACCTCAATAAAATTGTAAATGATAATAAAAGTGATAATCATTATCATTTGTGAGACGTATTATTGATGACCTTTACTCTGCTGTCAACCCACTTTATTTATTTTTAAACGATTGGCTTGAGAATTTGTACAAAATGAAGATTTATTCATGCTTATAAGGACGCGCACAACAATATTCATGGGCTTACGCTCATGAATATTGTTCGCATGTCTTTTTAATATAAAAAGCTATCGACTGACAGTAATCGGTACTTTGCGAATCAGCCATAAAAAATAAGCACCGCCAATGATGGCAGCAACTGTGCCCGCAGGCAGCTCATAGGGGAAGATGACATAACGCCCTATCCAATCTGCCAATACCATCACCCCTGCGCCCAATAAAGCCGCCAAAGGCAATTGACGCTCAAGTCTCACCGCGCCAAGAGAGGTCGCCAAATGTGGCACCATTAACCCGATGAAACTTAATGGCCCTACAGCCAGCGTACTAACCGTACTTAACGCTGCCACCAATGCCAATAGTGCCATCGTCACTGGCGTCACAGCCACCCCTAGCGTACGAGCAACGCCTGAACCCAAACCCAGTACACGCAGCGGCTTGATGAGTAATAGGCTCAAGACAAATAAGACAAGCGCAATACCAATGAGATACCATACGGTACTCGGTTGGGCGCTATAAGTCGTTCCTGATAACCAGCTGAGCATCGCCTCTAGACGCGGATCACCAGACAGTTTGACCATATGCATCACCCCATCCATCATGGCGGCAATGCCGATACCGACCAAGAGCAGATAGCCTGAGCTTACTCGACGTGCCAGCCAAACAATGAGTAGCAATACGGCTATCGCACCAGTCAATCCTGACATCAACAACGTACCTGAGCCGGCAGACAATCCCAAACTGGGTAACAATAAAAACCCTAAAATAACCCCAAGCGCGGCGCCTGAACTGACTCCCAGTACTTCTGGACTTGCCATCGGATTGCGTGTGAGTGTTTGTAATAATACGCCTGCAACAGCCAGCATCAGACCTGTCGCTGCCGCACTCAAGCTGCGAGGCAGCCTGTACTGCTGAGTGATTGCCCACTCTGTACTCAGTCCCCAACCACTTAAATCTTGTACAAACAAGCATGCCAGTACAATCATTACCATCACACCCACACCCCATCGCCAAAGCATAACAGGCGTATGAGTGCCTGTCAGCATAGGCGTGACCGTCTCTATTCGCTCACGGCGCTGGCGCAAAATCAACCAAATAATGAGCGGTGCTCCCAATATTCCTGTCATTGCACCAGCTGGGATTTGCATACTCAAGATTGGCTCAAGCAATAACGCCAGATTGCTAGTGAGCCACAGTAGCAGCGCCCCTAAGCAAAAAGCGGCAACCAAACGCTTGCTAATTGAGGATACGCCCAGCGCATTGACCAGACTGGCAGCACCAAGACCAATGAACCCAATCAGACCCACTTCACTGACCACCAACGCAGTCACAATAGCCACGATAAGCACCACGATGGCGCGTATAGCGTTAATAGGCACACCCAAACGCTTGGCTTGCATGTCGTCTAAACTCATCAAGGTCAACGGCTTCAATAAAGGCAAACACAGAACCGTCATCACCATTGCTGTAATCGCAAGCATCACGCTGGTATGCCAGCTGTTTTGCGCCAAAAATCCTGCTGCCCACGACAGCATGCCATTGCTACGTTCAGCGAAAAACAGCACCAACACATTGGCGACGGCAGCGAGTAAGATATTCACCACCAAACCTGCCAATATTAAAATCAAAGGGTTAAAGCGACTGGGTGCCGACAAGGCAAAGACCAGCCCCATACTGATGATGGCGCCAACAAAGGCCACATAAATCCCACCATAAATCGCCAAGCTTGGTAAAAAAAGCGTGACAATCAACATTGCCAATTGTGCGCCAACGCCAACGCCCAAGGTGGTGTCTGAAGCAAGGGGGTTTTTGACTAACTGCTGGAGCAAGATACTGACCACGCCAAGCAACCCGCCAACCAACAACGCCACAATACTGGTCGCCACTATATGTAGCTGCGTTGCCATACTGGCAATATCCAACTGCGAGCTTGGAAAAAACAACTCGCCTAAAGGACGCGTCCACTCCTGAGCGATTAACGTCCAACTACTCCATACACACAAACTTATCAGCATAATGAGCATAAGCCAAAATCGCCACGAAGCAGTGGCTACGAGAACGTTTTTTTGTCGTGATGGATTCGGTGGTGGACTATCAGGTTGCCCACGCTGCTTTAGCCGTTTATTAAAGAGTGTTTTAGAGGATATTTTAGACTGTGCTGCTGATGACTGTACTGGCTGAGAAGTAGAAAGTGATGTCATAGCGTTGGTATTATTTATAGTATGATCAGTATGGGTGCGATCAGCATTACGATGACCAATCGCACGGTGAAAATGGTTGGTAGTATTGGCGGTCATGATGCCTCCCCGCCTTTTAATTCAACTGCTGATAAGTTATTTGCCAAACCCACCAACGATGACATGCCGCCATAAATCCATACAGGCGGTAACTCACCCATGCAGCGATTGTTGCCATAACCCAAACGCTGCCAAATCAAACTGTCTTTAATCTCAGCTTTTGTAATGGGACTCAAAGGATCGATGATCAATAAACAAACATTATCCCCTAACTGTGCCAAATCACCCATCCGTATAGGGACAAAGCCCCATGAGTTGCCTTCATCCAGCACCACAAGCTCTTTTTGCATCTGCGTAAGTGCAGGCTGAAATAAGCTATTGGCGACATACATACGCATGTTATTGGCATCAGAGAACTGTACCACCGCAAACTTTTTGACTTTTGGATACCGCTCTTGGAGACGTGCGCCAGCGACACTTATATCGTCTTGGCTTTTGGCAATATAATCTTCCGCAAGTTTAGGCTCCTCAATCAGTGTACCCAGCTTCCGAGTTGGCTCGGCATAATCCGCCCAAGTCGCACTCTTCCCTTTTGCCGCAAACATCACCGACTCAGCGGGAACATCACCATAAAGATTGCGAGCATGCTCATAAAAAAAGTTATCTACTACCATATCAACGGGTAACTGAGCAATCAGTTCAGCGTTAGGCTGATAACGGATACCGACATCAACTGTTGAGGTTGGCAGTTTTGGTGTGCCAACCCATCTATCCCACACTCGAACATCGCCTGTCGCAATTGGTGGATAACCCATGGCAGTCAACGTTGCGGCATTGCCCCAATCGGGAGAAGCAATATTGATTTTAACGTCATTAGGCTTGTCTATCTGCGCGTCTTTTTGTCCCATCGTTGGTTTCTGACAGGCTGTAAGCGCGAGCGTTAGTGTCAATAATGAGAGTATAGTTATAGGAAGCGAGATTGCTTTAGTGCCAGCTGAGCTAAGCTGTTTTGTGATTAAAGGTTTTATGATAGGTCTAGGAGATTTAACGTTGGTCAGGACAGAGAACATAACAGTCTATCTTTTTAGGCAAATATGAAAGGGATAAGTAAAGCGGACTCAGATATTACGCGACGGCAACAGGGTGTCCTGTGATAGGGTGACTCAGTAGCTGCATATCCACATTGAAGATACTGCGCAGTATGTCCGGCTGCATGGTGCTTTTGATAGTGCCATTGTGACAAATAAGGCCATTTTTTAGGGCAATAATACGATCGGCATATTGCGCTGCCAAATTGATGTCATGCACGATGATAATCACACTTAAGCCTTGCTCATCAACCAAGCGACGAATGAGCTGAATTACTTCGAGCTGATAATGCATATCCAGAGCCGCTAATGGCTCATCGAGCAACAGATATCGCGTGTCTTGTGCCAAACACATCGCAAGCCATACTCGTGCGCGCTCGCCACCTGACAGTGTGGTCGTCGTACGCTCAGCAAACGCCTCTACTTGAGTGGTACGCATCGCCTGTTCGACTTTGTCTTTGTCAATCTGACTGGGTTTTTGCAACCATTTTTGATGCGGATAGCGCCCGAGCATCACCAGCTCACTTACCGTAAATCCAGCCGCATCTGGCAATTGTTGAGGCAGATAAGCCATTTGCTGAGCGAGCTCCTTATTACTGTAATCAGCGATATGGCGCTCATCTAGACTGATACTGCCCCCATTAATGCTCATCTCACCTGCCAATGCTTTAATCAATGTGGATTTACCTGAACCATTGTGTCCAACTAAGGCAATCAACTCATTGCTATTGAATTCACAGCTTATATTGTCTAGCAAAGTATTGCCTTGGCGGCTGATGGTTAGTTGGTTTACACGTAGCATATAGATACTCATTATCGATGAAAGTCGTTATGACCATACTAGGAAGTCAATAAAAACTGATTCTACTCGCAAATGATAATAAAAACAATTATCATTAACTAATGCGCTTTCTTTTTTCATTCACTATTGTTCGTGAGTATCCCTATGACCCACTCCGTATCTGCTGTTAATCACGCTGGTTATGACCAAACAAACCTTTATACACCCTTGAGATTTCCTGAGATTGCTAGTGCCATCGCGCATATCAATGAAGAACATTATGATGAGTTAATTGGATTTTTGACGGCTTTTACGGCCTTGTCTTCAGAAGATATAGCCGAGGCAACTGTACAACTGGTTGCTATCTATGCCGAGGTCATCGTTTTGCAAATACAACCGACAGGCACAAAAAAAACGTCCATTCAGAGCTCTGATCAGACGTTTTTTATTCCCTTTACAGCACCCATCACTCAGTTCAGCGACTTAAATACGCAATATATTTTGCTCAAACAAAAAGCAGATAAAAAGCTTGGCAAAAAAACCATCAAGCTGACCACTCAGACTTTTGTCGTACAAGACAGCTATAAGGTCAGTCAAAACATGCTTCGCCTTGAGTTAACAGCGCCTACTATAAATGCTTCTCCCAACAACTCTATTCCCGTTGATGAAGCAGGCTATGCGTATTTGTTTGATTTGGCTCATAACTTCACCAGCGCAAAAAGGGATAACACCACTCTGACACGCGCTCATTGCTATTACACCTTGCGCAAAGCATGGCAGACGTCGGATGGCGTACGCGCATGGGTCGATGTATTTTTGCATGGTGATACGCCAGGCGGTGACTGGGCACGCTCGTTACAAGCGGGCGATACGGTCTTGAGTAAGCGCGAGTTTCCTGAAAAAACGGCTCACTTACAAGACGGTCAGGCCTTGCTGATCGCTGATGAAACCTCAATGCCTACCGTTGCCCGATTGCTAGAGCTTTGGGAAAACCCGATAGCGCCTTTGGTTGTTTGTGTCACCCAAGACGCCGCTGATCAAGCGTACTTTGATGAGATAAAGATGATGACGGACAGAACAGACACCGCGTTTACGCTGCTGCCTGTCGTGACAGGTCAGGTCAATTCCGGTAAAGCGCTGGCCATTTTGATTGACGATATACTGGGCAAATACTTGACCACGCATCCATTGCATATTGACAAGGTTTGGGGCGCGATGGAAGCTGGCACAGCCAAAGCACTTCGAGGACTTATCCAACAAAGACTGGGATTAGAGCGTAGCGATTCAGTGATTAAAGTCTATTGGCGTCATGATTGATGACTGTTTGTACGCATATTTATAAGCGCCTTATACACAACTGACCTCCAAAGTGTGACCCAATGCCGCAAGGTTATAGTTTGCAAACTCACTATGCAAATTGACCACCTCGCCCATAATTAATAGGGCTGGTGTGGGAAGATTGGCAACCGCTTGTTGTTCGGCGATATCCTCTAATGTCCCGATGAGCACTTGCTGCGTGGGCAGACTGGCATGACTGATGATGGCAAAGGGCGTCGCACTGTCGCGGCCTGCGTCAATAAGTCCGCGTGTCATCTCAGTCAAACGATGTAGTCCCATATAAAACACGACCGTCTGAGTGCTATCGAGCAATTCGCTATAGTCGTCATTGGGTGCGCCCAGTTTTTTGCAAGCAGTCACAAACTGCACCGATTGAGCGTGATCGCGATGGGTCAGCGGAATACCCGCGCGATTGGCCGCCGCACTGGCAGCCGTGATACCCGGAATGGATTCAAAGCAAATACCATGAAGAACCACCTCTTGAATCTCCTCACCGCCCCGCCCAAAGATAAAAGGATCGCCGCCTTTTAATCTGACCACGGTTTTATTGGCGAGGGCATGTTTGACCAGCAGCTCGTTGATGCTGTCCTGTGGCAGCGCATGATTGGCACGGCGCTTACCAACGAATATTTTTTCAGCTGTCACCGCACACATGTCCAAAATATCTTCAGAAACCAGACTGTCATACAGCACCACATCAGCACGCTGCATCACCCTCAATGCTTTGAGTGTCAATAATTCAGGATCACCAGACCCTGCACCCACTAGATAAACCACACCCTTTTTGTCATTTTTATTCTCTGTATAATTTTGAGCAGTAGAGTCATAAGCTGCACTGATGTGAGTAAAGTCAGGTAAATGGGTCATGATGGTCGCTCCTGAGGACAGTATGGGTACACTAAAACAACGTGATAAACGTTACATAATAAAAGTAGCGTGTTAAAAATGACGTCATAAGAATAAGGCAGTTGGGTAAACAGTAATTTTTACTCAGTCGGTTTGAATCGTACATAAGACACTGCAAGTGACATGCCATCTGACTTATTAAGCCTGTGTTAGCGGTGCATACTCTGCAATCAATTCGTTAATCTGACCCACACAAGAGCCGCAATTGGTACCTGCTCGGCATAGCTTCCCAACAGCCGACGCACTGGTACAGCCTTGCTGCGTAATCGTTTCAATAATGATATTTTTGCCAACGGACATGCATGAACAAACCAGCGCCCCAGGATCGACATAACCACTGGCAGGACGTCCAGCCAATAGCCACTTATAACGTTGGTTGACAGGGATTTGTCTAGTATCAGCAAAGCAGCTATCAAGCCAATGTATACTGGGTAAGTCTCTAAGCATTGGCGCAAGATAAACCGCCATGATGAGCTGTTCAGAAGGGTTTTGATTGTCTGCTGCGGTGTGCTCTACCCCTGTCATATCATAAGCCGACTGAGTCATCACTAAGCGTATTTGATCCTGTTTTTCATTGATCGTATGCGCTGTATGGATGTTATGTGGCTGCGATAGTAATGGTTTGGAAGACTGCAACGCTTCTGCGAACTGTTGCCAAAAATGAGAGGTGCTCAGCGGCTGACTGACATCAATGCTTGGGCAAGCAAAATTGATCAACACGCTATTTGTTTGACGACTGAGACTCCACGTAATCGCGGTACAGTGGCTTGCTGCATCCAATTTATTTGTCATATCTTTGTTTTTTCTAAACCTTTTTTTTTGCCGTATTTTTGCCTCAAAATCATCCAAAACCTTGCGCAATTGCCCCATAACAGCGTCTTGCCAATCCGGATGCACCAAAATCTTACCAAAGGTGTGCATTGGCACCGCTGTCATGCTAACGGCAGAGTTTTTTAACTCAGGCTGTCCTGAGTGTGGATCGGCAACCGTTGGAATAAGCGCGCCCACACGAGCAAAGGTGGCAAACGCATTGCTCCAATGCATGGGCATAAACGCATCACCAACTCGCATCCCATCACTAATGGCCACTTGTACCAGCACACAACTTGCCTTTTCATCTACTGACATGCCAGCTTCGTATTGGCGCTGGAGTTGTACAAAGTCGTCCGTCTTTAGACCAAGTTGATCGGCATCATCAGGATGGATGGTCAGCATTGGCACCGATTGGTGCTGGTTCAGCTGCGGTGCTAGACCTGTGCGAGTCATCGTGTGCCACTGATCACGCAGCCTACCAGTGATAAGGCGCAAGTCAATGCTTGGTACATCTTTCCTTAATAAGGTATTCATATCATGATGTGCGTCTCTTTTTTTACCGCTTCGCTGGTGTCGGTGCCGATTGGGGACACTGGCGTCAGCAGCAGGCGTAATGGCGATAAGCTGTGATTTCGTACACGAAGCTGCTACGCTGGTAATATTGCTTGCTGACTTATCTAACGGCCTACTCTCTATATCAATCATGGCTATGCGCGTACCACCCCACTGAAATGGTGGCATTGAATCATACTCTTCATTGCTCAGTGCCGTTGGCATGTGCCTACAATGAATCGCTTGCCCGTCACTCTCTGCTTCTGCCATAAAGAGGGATAAATCTTTAGCGAGATTGAGATAACGAGGTTGGTTGATGGCTGATACGGTTTGATTTTTATCATTACCATAAGCTGTCAAAGCCACGTGCTCATTGAATATCTCACTAGGGTGTCGATAATCAAACCCTGAAAACCCCATACGTTTGGCGACCTGCGACAATATCCACCAGTCAGGTTTTGCCATTCCAGTTGCAGGCATCAATGCGCGCTGGCGCGATATGCGTCGCTCGGAGTTGGTCACCGTTCCTGATTTTTCGCCCCAACCTTGTGCAGGTAGTACTATATCGGCGCATTTGACTGTATCACTGTCCACTGAGCAATCAGACACAATCACCAAGTCGCATTTTGCCAGCGCTTGGCGAAACTTATCCGCTTCTGGCAAACTCACGACGGGATTGGTGGCCATGATCCAAATGGCTTTAATGCGTCCATCCAATATTGCATCTGCAGCGTCGCAAGCCTTGATCCCAACATTTGCCGCGATAGGCTGAGGTGATGCCCAAAAATCCACCACCAGCTGACGATGATCGATGTTGTCTAAATCCAAGTGTGCCGCCAGCAAATTGGCCAGCGCACCCACTTCTCGCCCGCCCATCGCATTGGGCTGACCGGTCAATGAAAATGGACTTGCGCCGATTTTACCCACACGTCCTGTCAATAAGTGGGTATTGATAATGGCGTTGACCTTGTCCGTGCCGCTTTTGGATTGATTCACGCCCATGCTGAACGCTGTCACTGTTTTGTCATTGGCAGCGACCAACTCATAAAACTGACGAATGCGAGCGCTTGGTACTTGGCAAGCATATGCTACCTTATCGATTGTCCATTCTCTAGCCGCCGCCAAAGCCGACTCAGCGCCTATGCTTTGACGGGTATAGGCATCATCTTGACAGCCTTGCTGTTCCAAATAGCACAGCAAGCCATTATATAAATGCGTGTCAGTGCCAGCCGCAATGGGCAAATGCAAATCGGCAAACTCACAAGAGTCGGTACGGCGCGGGTCAATCACCACCAGTTTTTTGTTTGGGTTTGACTTTTTGGCAGCCAAAAAACGTCCAAATAAGATAGGATGACACCACGCCATATTTGAGCCAACCAGCACCAGTAGATCACAAGCTTCCAAATCTTCGTAATTACCCGGTACCAGATCGGCACCAAACGCGCGCTTATGTCCTGCTACCGCTGACGACATACACAGCCGAGAGTTGGAGTCGATATTATTATTCCCAATAAAACCTTTAATAAACTTATTGGCAACGTAATAATCCTCCGTCAATAGCTGACCTGAGACATAGAACATAATACTGTCTCGCCCGTATTCTGCGATGGTGTCACTCAAACGCTCAGCAATATCGCCCAATATTGTGTTCCAATCGGTATGCTCAATAAGTGGCGGTGTATTTACCGCAGTAGTGCAAGTGGATGTGTCTGGCGGCATCCTATGATGCTGCCACATGGACGCTGACTTGTTTTGATAATAAGGCTGAGTCAATCGGCGCTCCGTGCCTAGCGTTTGAGCAAGGGCACTACCTTTTGAGCACAATTTGCCAAAGTTGGCAGGATGATTAGGATCTCCTTTGACACTGATTGCCCCTACCTCATCAGTCTGAGCGAGCACACCGCAGCCAACGCCGCAATAAGGACAGGTGGTGCGAATGGTTTTGGTTGTCTTATTCACCGTGTCTAGTGATGCCAATTGGTTAATGTCTTTATCAGTGCTTATGGTATGAGTGGCAATCGTTTGGCTCATGAGACTTCCTCCACTAATTCAGTCACACATGCCTCATCGCGTATGTGATCAGTGGTTGTGTTACTCATAGCCTGTGCGTCCAAATCACAATAAGCGCTGCCAAATATTAAGTCATCTTTGATAAGCGATATATCAATGTTATCCGTGATGAGTTGGCTATAAAAGCTGCCATCATGAATGTCTCCATAGAGTACGGCTCCGATGACTTTATTATCTTTTATATAAAGGCAGTGATAATGGTTTAAGGCCGGCTGACGATAAACAAGCCTTTCAATGCGCTCAGCCTCCATATCGCTAAAAGTAACTTGACCTGCTGAAAACACTGCTACGCCCGATATTTTTAACTTTAACGATAAGAGTTTGCTGATAAAGGGTTGCCAGTGCGCTTGTAAAGATTTGGCATCGTCTGCTTTAATAGAGCTTGATATGACGGCTTCTTTTAATACCGAGACGAGCGTATCGACTTGCTGATTGATAGGCGCGACCATACCAAACAGCTCCCCATCTAGCTCAACACATTCGCCAATCGCATACACATGAGGACAACTGGTGTGCATACAATCGTCCACCACAATGCCCCGATTGACGTCAAGCCCACTGGCTTTTGCCAAGGACGTATTGGGCATGACGCCGACTGCCATGACAACAAAATCCGCTGGCAAGGTGCGACCGTCTTTTAAGACCAAACCGCACACCTCCTCCTTGTCATTGATGGCAATGGCTTTTGTATCGGCAGACAACTCTAGGCTCACACCGCGGCACCTCAACTCATCTTGTAAAAGCTGAGCAGCAGACAGATCAAGCTGTCGATTAAGCACATAATCCCCTGTATGCACGACGGTCATGCGAGCACCTTGCGCAGCCATTGCACAAGCCGCTTCTAACCCCAATACGCCACCGCCGATGACCAGCCCTGTTTGGTTTTGACGTGCATAACTGGTCAATGCGGTAACATCAGCCACCTCTCGAAACACCTGGACGCCTTTTGCCGTATGATTGGGAAATGGGATGATTCGAGCAGTGGAGCCAGTCGCAATGACCAATTTTGCATAGCGACGTACTTGCCCATCATCGAGCTTGATATACTGCCGCTCGGTATTGATGGTATCCACGCTCAAACCAGCCAGCACCGTGATGCCTAGTGCCTCGTAATCTGCTTTGTCGTATAAATAGGTGTCCTCAAACGCTGTCTCTCCTGACAATACAGGCGATAACATGATTCGGTTGTAGCCCACTTGTGGCTCTTTACTAATCAAGGTAATAGGCAGTGGCACACAAGCATCAGCTAACGTCATGCCGCTTAAGTGAGCATTTTTTTCTTGGATGCTTTGCTGCTGCGCCCTCGCAAGCTCAATGGCAAATCGACTACCCGCCATACCCGCGCCAATGATGATGACCCCTGCGCTGTCATTTGTATCATGACCCTGCTTGATTTTATAAGCGCTAGATTGATATGTATCAGATTGACTCATACCACCTGCATCAGCATGACTGATCGCAGCAAAAGAAGCTGATCTTTTGGTTAAGTCGGTACAAGTAACAAGATTGGCGGCTGTTTTTGATGTATGGAGCAACATAAAGCGACGTTCCTTAGCAGCATAACGCAGCAGTAAACAGGAGGTGATATGTCATTGAAAGTAAGCACACTACGACAGATACGCCCACAACAATAAAACGATAAGGACAGTCTGTACGAAGCAAATGCCATGCCACACCAGCAAGGGGTTGCTTTTGATGAGTGGCTCAGGGTCACGGCTGCGCGTACTATTGTCAGGGTTGAAGTCTTGCAAAAACTCGCCAATTGCTTGATAACGAACCTTGGGGTTGGGATGCAGCGCTCGTATCAGCGCTTGTTGACTTGTGGCTGGCACATTTTGCTCTCGAAGCGGTTTCGCTGGCATGACTAAAGCCTGCTGCGGGTTCATTAATTCTTGTGAGCCAAATGGCAATTTTCCTGTCAATAGCTCATAACCAATCACTGCAATTGAAAACAGATCAGAATGAACCCCTTTTGGTGCATCGGTGTAATACTCTGGTGCAGCATAGTGCAGATCGCCATTCGGTGGTCGCGTACTGTCCTTTAAAATTGACGAGCTTGCAGAACCAAAGTCGATTAATTTTATGGCACCTGATTTGGTCAGCAGTACGTTTTCAGGCTTGATATCTTGATGCAGTAGATAATTGCGGTGCATCACTCGGGCCGCCATAGCGATTTTGATAAGCAAGTCGTAGGTCTGCCAAACATCGCATGGGGCATGACGATCAATAAAATCTCGTAAGCTCTCACCTTCTATATACTCAGTTAAGTGATACAAGTAGATCGTACTGGCAGGGACAGGATAATAGCGCAGCAGCCCTGAAACATTTAACCCAGATCCGATTCCGTGAGCACTAGCTTTGGTTGACTCCGTTACTTGCAAGCGATTTGGGTCAGATTGATTGTGAGCAGACTCGCCAGCTCGGCGGTGTTTTGACAGACTCAGACCGATTTTGCGCTCTTGTAAAAAATCACGCAGATAATGTCCGTCTTCTATCGTATCGAGACTGGGCGACTTTAATACAAAGTCGTGATCGCTCTCATCTTTTACCCAATACACCTGACTACGAGCCGTACGCGCGATGATACTCACCACGGTAAAACCATCGATGCTGTCTCCGACTTCTAACACTGGCGTCAGCTGATAGCGATGATTGTCATGAATCACGGCCTCGGGTTTTGCATGGGTATCCAATTTTTCTATATGGTTCTCTATATGATTAGACAGTGTTGGCATCGCATTCATACTCAGCATAATCATGCTCAAATTGTCATGACTGCCCTCTGCAAAAGCCTGCTCGCAAACAGTCTGACTGACACAAAAATCTGCTGGTGGACTAGGTATCTCAGATAATCTCTGACCCATCTGTGTCGCCGCCGTACACAGCTCAAACGCCAACTCGACGTCATCAATATGCTCATAAACACCATCGGTCATGATGGCCAAGCACTCGTTTTGATGCAGTGTAAATACCGATTGCTGCAAATCCAGCTGCCCATCTGCGCCAATAGCAGCCGACAGCGCGCCTTTGTCTTGACCGCGATGAATACGGTGATCTTCACTCAAGACCGTCAGACTGTCAGGCCCAACCCGATAAATACGTGAGTCTCCGGTATGAAACAAATGAATACGATCGCCAACACATAACAATCCTGATAACGTCGATAATAACGGCGGCACTCGCTGGTAGGTTTGCGGAAAATACAGCATGTCATTGGCTTTGTTCACCGCCATTTTGATGATGCCAGCCACTTGATCATCATCAAAATCTACTGACACGGCTTGCGTTGGGTGCTGTCTCTCAGGCGATACAGACGCAAGCTTTGATAACGCCAACGTTATTTTTTCTGCCACTGTATTGACGACCAGCTGGCTTGCCTGCTTTGGGAACTGGCAAGCACTCACGCCATCTGCCATAAGCACCAAGAGTGGTGCTTTCGACTGTGAAGATGGCAACATCGTCGGTTGCGTGTATGCGTTTTGCTTGTTCAATGCCTGTTGTGACAAGTGAGGCATCAAACAAGTGGTGATCAGTAGACTGTCTTGGTTTTCGGTTTTACGACCGTTTGTGGTAAAAAAATCCAGCCACCACAAGGCAACATCGTCTCTAGGATGACTGGATTCAATAACAGCGCTCATAGCAGCCCTTGCATCCGTAGTGGCCTGCTTCGGGCTTTTATCAGCACCATATTGAGGTTTTTCTTGATTGGCGCTTGGTTGGGCTTTTAGCATCGTATTCAATGTCATTCCTATTTGTTTTTCTTGTTTTAGCTTTAACCGTCTTAGCTGTGACTGACTTGAATCTCGGCAAACGTCCCATCGGGCATCTCTTCAATGATGACGCCTTCAGGCTCTTTGAGTAAAAATAGCGCAAAAAACCCAACCACTGCCGTTGCAGCAATCACAAAGAAAAACACTTGATAAGACACCAGACTGAGAATGGTGAGATAAACCACTGAGCCGACGTTGCCATAAGCACCAGTCATACCAGCGAACTGCCCTGTCATACTACGCTTAATTAATGGAATCACCGCAAACACAGCGCCTTCGCCCGCCTGCACAAAGAAAGAGCAAAACATAGTAATTAACAAAGCGAGAGCCAGCGGCCACGTTGAATCCAGAATACCCATCAATAGATAACCGACCGCCAACCCTGCTGTCAGAATCAATAGGGTGATTTTTCGACCGAATTTATCACTGAGCCAACCACCACCTGGACGTGACATCAGATTCATAAAAGCATAACTCGATGCCAATACACCTGCCATCACAACCGATAAATTGAAGGTTTCTTGATAAAATAAGGGCAACATAGAGACAACCGCCAACTCTGAACCAAAAGTTGCAAAATACAGAATATTAAGAATACCAACCTGCTTAAAATCATAACGATGCGCGTCAGGTACCGGCGTGGTAAAGACCTCTTTATTAAAGCGGTAACTGCTGATGAACTCATAGACATACAGTACCGCAAGGCCAATATAGATAAGCGTGACGCTAGACTGGCTAAGCAAACTGACACCAGCAGGCGATAGCTTCCACGCTAGTAACGCCAAGGCCAAATACATCGGCAATTTGAATGCCATCATGAGCCAAAAATCACCGGCTGAGGTCACCATCATCGCGCCTGATTTTTTGGGCTTAAAGTAGGTCGCCCCTTTAGGCGTGTTACGTGCCATTTTATAAAAAACCACACTATAAAGCGCCATCACCACACCTGACATGGCCGTGGCATAACGCCAGCCTTCATCGCCGCCCACAATCGCCGCCGCCACGATTGCTACCGTTGGCAATAGTAGCGCCGCAGCGGCTGAGCCAAAGTTACCCCAACCGCCATAAATGCCTTCAGCCGTGCCAAGCTCATTGGGCGGGAACCAGTCACTCATCAAACGAATACCCACCACAAAACCTGCACCAACAAAGCCCAGTAAAAAACGAGACAGTGCCAAGGTGTTGTAATCTTGCGCGAACGCAAAGGTAAAACAGGGTATGGCACCGATAGCCAAAATCGCTGTATAGACAAGACGCGGCCCAAAACGATCCGTCAACATCCCAATGATGACACGCGCTGGGATGGTCAATGCCACGTTTAGTATCAATAGCGTTTTGACTTGGTCGGTTGTGAGGTTCAATGTCTCACCAATCGCGGACAAAAATGGTGCATGGTTAAACCATACAAAAAAAGTCAGAAAAAACGCCATCCAACCTAAATGAAGGATTTTATTTTTACCTGCGAAAGACAGCACATTCAGCTTATCTTTAGTAGTAGCAACGGGGTTCGATGATGGCGATGACATAGGCGGCAGCTTCCTTAAATGGTGAAGTTCTCGGTTATCACAAAGCGTCAATTGCTCATGAAATAATTCATGAGACAGTTGATGCGGTGCAATGGCTATGCCAGTTACATGGTAAAGCTGCTTCCATAAAATGAATCTGGATACTCAATCAGTGCTACAGCGCTTTTTTATCAAGGCTTGAGGGATAGTAATAATATTGGATGAATGTTTGGATAATAATAAGTAGATACCTATATACGCAAATACTGTCATCCATTTGACAAACCGCTATTGAACCCAAATTGGTGCATAATTTTATCTATTTTGGTGCAATGGCCTGCCATCTAGATATTGAGACAAGACAGAGAATTCATCTCCCCATTATGGGTCTAGACAGTGATACCTACGTCCCTTTTGTTTAGGCTGAGTCTTTGAAAACCATTAAGACGCCTAGGGTTCGCCCTATATGTCTGACCACCACTCCTAAGAGCATGCCTCAAAATTACGTCAACCTAAGAGTGCTTGGCACAGTTATTGAATGCTCTGTATCAGTAGGCATCTAAATGTCATTTATCAGCGATATAGAGGACAGACGCATGAGCAGCACTACAATGGGCACAAACGACACAATTGAAAAAAACTCAGTCATGAAAAATGCGGTCTTAGAAAAAAAAGGTAATTTGATTGTCATTGGCAACGGCATGGTCGGTCATCATTTTGTTGAAAGAGCCATTGAGCAAGGCTTGCATGAACAATTTGAGATTCATGTCTTTGCAGAAGAAGACCGCCCTGCTTATGACCGTGTGTATTTATCCAGTTATTTTGAGCACAAAGACGCCCATAAACTGAATCTCGTGGACTTAGCCGCTTATGAGTCATCGCAGATACAGCTGCATCTAAACCAACAGATTGTGAATATTGATTCCGCCAACCAATCTATCACCACCGCAAGTGGCGAGCAGATTGAGTACAGTGAGCTGGTACTGGCAACGGGTTCTTATCCTTTTGTGCCTCCCATCAAAGGTCGTGAGCATCCACACTGTCATGTGTATCGTACGATTGCAGATTTGGATGAGATTTTGGCGATTGCCCAATTGCCAAGCGTCAAAAAAGGCGTGGTCGTCGGTGGCGGCCTACTTGGACTAGAAGCAGCAAAAGCCTTGGTTACGCTGGGTCTGGAGACTTATGTGGTCGAGTTTGCGCCGCAATTGATGGGCGTGCAGCTTGATGCTGCGGGCGGTGAGATTTTAAAGCGCAAAATCGAGGCGCTGGGCGTCACGGTCTTGACAGGTAAGAACACCCAAGAAATTATTTCTCATACAGATTGCGTCTCTGACGCTGATAACACAGACAATGATGCTCGTTACCTCACCATGCAGTTCACCGATGGCACCACGCTGGACACCGATATGATTGTGTTTAGCGCAGGGATTAGACCACAAGATGCCATTATCAAAAACAATCCAGAGTGCGGCATTGTCATGGGTGCGCGTGGCGGCATTTGGATCGATGAGCATTGTCGCACCAATGCCGATCACGTCTACGCTATTGGCGAATGCGCCGTGTGGGACAATCAAGTATTTGGCCTCGTGGCACCCGGTTATAGCATGGCCAGTATTTGTGCCGCACAAATTGCAGGTAATAGTGAGCAAACCTTTACAGGCGCTGATATGAGTACCAAGTTAAAACTAATGGGCGTCGATGTCGGTAGTATTGGTGATGCTCATGGCAGGACGGAAGGCGGCCTGAGCTACCTGTATCAAAACCCTGCTGAAGGCATCTATAAAAAACTGGTCACTACTGCTGATAACAAACGCTTGCTTGGTGCGGTGTTGGTTGGTGATACCGAAGATTATAATAACTTACTGCAATTGTATCTCAATGACATTGACCTGCCAGCCCATCCTGAAAGCTTGATTCTGCCCAACGTCGAAAAACCCATGATGGGCATTGACAATTTGCCCGACACGGCCATGATTTGCTCTTGTTATAACGTGACAAAGGGCTCAATTTGCTCAGCGGTTGAAAACGGTGCGTACTCAATCTCTGACGTCAAAGCAGTGACCAAAGCAGGGACAGGTTGTGGCGGCTGTGCACCGATGGTAAAAGACACCATGAGTTATCAGCTAAAAACGCTTGGGTTTGAAGTCAAAAACGACTTATGCGAGCACTTTACCTATTCTCGTCAGGAATTGTACAGCTTGATTCGCGTACACGGCATCAAGACATTCGATGAGCTGCTAACCGAACATGGTCGCGGTCATGGTTGTGAGATTTGCAAACCGACTGTCGCCTCTATCTTGGCATCGTGTTGGAATGATTACGTGCTAAAACCTGAGCTGACACCGCTACAGGATAGCAACGATTACTACTTGGGCAACATCCAAAAAGACGGCACTTACTCAGTCGTGCCACGCGTACCGGGTGGCGAGATTACAGCCGACAAACTCATCGTGCTCGGGCAAGTCGCAAAAGAATTTAATCTCTACACCAAAATCACGGGCGGCCAGCGTGTGGACTTATTTGGTGCGCGTATGGAGCAGCTGCCCGATATCTGGACACAATTGGTAGAGGCAGGATTTGAGACAGGTCATGCGTATGGCAAATCGCTACGCACCGTCAAGTCTTGTGTGGGTAATGACTGGTGCCGATATGGGGTCGACGACAGTATGGGTCTGGCTTTGAGGTTGGAGGATCGCTACAAAGGCGTGCGCTCACCGCACAAAATAAAAATGGGCGTCTCAGGCTGCATGAGAGAATGTGCCGAAGCACAAAGCAAAGACTTTGGCATGATTGCAACCGAAAACGGCTGGAACTTATTTATCGGTGGTAATGGCGGTATCACACCGCGCCATGCAGAGCTGTTTGCCACTGGCATTGATACCGAAACCTTGGTCAGATATATCGACCGTATCATCATGTTTTATATCAAAACAGCCGATAAATTGCAGCGCACGTCAAAATGGCGCGAAAGTCTAGACGGCGGGCTTGAGTACTTACAAGCGGTCATCATTGAAGACAGTTTGGGAATCGCTGAGGAGCTTGAGACACAAATGGCGCTGTTAATCGAAAATTATGTCTGCGAGTGGGCGGAGACGATCAATGACACCGAAAAGCTCAAACGCTTCCGTCATTTTGTGAATAGTGAGCAAGGCGATGACAATGTGGTGTTTGTGACCGAACGCGAGCAAATTCGCCCTGCCACTGATTCTGAGAAATCTGCCATTAGAGTGGTTGAGTTGGCCTAATAACTTTATAACTTTGCATGTGCTTTGTGTTTTAGCAAAGCACACCATCGTCGCTTATCGCTATAACCTTTAAGGATAACACGCTATGAAACAGCACACCGTTTGCCCACTTAATGACATTCTCCCTGAAACTGGCGTGTGTGCACTGATAGACGGCAAGCAAATTGCCATCTTTCGTACCAAAAAAAACGACCTTTTTGCCATTGATAATTATGACCCATTCAGCCAAGCCAATGTACTGTCTCGCGGTCTGATTGGTGGCACGACGATTGTCAATGAGGCTGGTATAGATGAAGAAGTACTGTATGTCGCCTCGCCGATTTATAAGCAGCGTTTTAATCTTGCTACAGGACAGTGTTTAGATGATGTAGACGTAGCACTGGCAGCCTATCAAGTATCGCTAAACAACGACACGGTCATGCTACAAGGTGTTTAAAAAAAGCGCTTAAAAAAGGCATTTAAAAAGTGAGGGCGCACCTCTAGTAGAGGTGCGCCCTCACTTTTTATCACTTTTAT
Source organism: Psychrobacter sp. JB385 (assembly GCF_900163785.1). Taxonomy (GTDB): domain Bacteria; phylum Pseudomonadota; class Gammaproteobacteria; order Pseudomonadales; family Moraxellaceae; genus Psychrobacter. Next base: position 758,117 of record NZ_FUKN01000013.1, on the reverse strand, counting down.
CATCAAGACGTTAGCGGTTTAAAACTTTTTAGACTGCTTTAATCGGCTCATGGCGTTTTACATGGCTAATCGTGATACCCGTAAAGCCAAATAATATCGTCAGCCCTAGAGACAGATAGCAGAAAAACGCGTAAGGCAAGTAATCCAAAACAGGTACGCCGAGCGCTTGGCTGATAAAGACACCGCACACGCTCCAAGGCACTAATGGGTTGATAACCGTGCCTGCGTCCTCAATCGTACGAGACAAGTTTTTGGGATGCAAATTTAAGCGCTCAAACGTGGGGCGAAAGGCCGTACCAGACAATAATATACTCAGATATTGCTCACCGATCAGCACGTTGATGCTGAGTGCTGACATGGCAGCGGCAAATATGGCACGTCCTGATGTCGTCAAAGTGTCTTTGATACCAGACAACAAGGCAGGCAAAATACCGAGTGCCGTCAGCAGTCCACCAAGGCTCAATGCCAATATCACAATCGCTTGCGTAAAGAACATGCTTTGCACACCGCCGCGTGACAGCATACCGCCTACCTCACCCAGCTCTAATGACTCAGCAGGCGCATAACCTGCAAACAAATACCCACCCAACTGACCAAAGCTTGGCGAGCTATGCAAATAAGTAATGATCAAAGCCACAGCAATGGTGCAAATGATGGTATAGATCGCATTGACGCGAAAAATAGCCAGCCCAACCAGCACCACGAAAGGCAGCACTGCATACCAATGTACCAAACCACTCTCTATCAATTGGCCTTGCAATATGGTCACTTCGCTAAGATCAGAGCCTGCCGTCTGTCCTGAAAAAAACCAAAAAAGCAGAACTGTCAATATCCATGCAGGTACTGTGGTGTACATCATATTACGAATGTGTTCAAACAAATCAATACCCACAACCGATGACGCGATGGTACAAGTGTCTGATAACGGCGACATCTTATCACCAAAGAACGCACCCGATACCACTGCGCCCGCCGCAATCGCAACATTGGCATCAAAGGCATTACTCATACCAATAAACGCCACGCCCAACGTCGCCGCCGTCGTCAAACTACTGCCCAAGGCAATACCGATAATTGAGGTTAAGACAAAGGCAGAAATATAGTAGTACTCAGGTGATATCAGCTGAAAACCAAAATACATCAAGGTTGGAATGGCACCTGACATCATCAAAGCGGCAACCATTAAACCGATAAAGAAGAACAAATATATCGCACCAATACCCCGCATGACCCCTGATGCCATTTGCATTTGCATGTCATCAAAGCTCAAGCCTTTATACAAACCGATAGCCAATAAAAAACAGATAGCGAGTATCAATGATAAATGTGGTACCCAGCCAAAACCAATCATGGTCACGCCCATGATGGCAATGACAATGGCAGAAATCATAAATGCCAGTTGCGGTGAAATTTGGGTTAATATTTTTGGCGGCATCACACATCCTTAAAGCGCCAGTACAGTCTGGCGTTAGGTTGAATTTAAATATTGAATTTAAGTGGGGGCAAGTTTAATGAGTTTGCTTGGCGATTGCCAATCGGATTACGAATCCAATAAACGATCGGTCTTAGCCGCCATAACAAAATCGTTGTGATGCAAGCCTTTGATGCTATGCGACCACCATGTCACGGTCGCTTTGCCCCACTCTACCAAGATGCCTGGATGATGCCCTTCTGCTTCAGCGATGTCTGCAAGTTGATTGGCGAATGCCATTGCTTTGACAAAATTTTTGAATTTATACTGGCGCTGTAATTGTTTGATGCCATCCACTTCGATCAGTGACCAATCAGGGATTTGTTGTAGTAGCTCATTTGCTTCAGCCGTATCCACTGTCGGTGCGCCGATACGGCAGGCTTCACAGCTGGCTTGTGATAATGCAGTCATTATAATGTCCTTTTATTTTAACGTGTGTTTTTTAATTGGTGTACATCCATGTCGATGTGGTGCTACGACGATTGAAATATTTAATCCTAAAGTACTCTCAATGATGGTTGTATCACTTATATTGTAAATTGACGATGGTCTTACCACCATCAACTGGTTTTTATGGAATAACTTGGCTCAAACAATCCCAATGACATGGCTTTTTTGACCATGCCCATGATGTCACTGTCAACGATGTCAAACAGCGTATCCAAATCATCAATGACATAGTAAATCGGCTGAATCTGATCGATACGATATGGCGTGCGTAACACGTCCAGCAGGTCAAAAGCTCGGCACTCTGGGATTGGCTGTGACGGATTTTGTAACTCATTACTAAGCGCATAAATCGTCTCAGAAGGTGAGCTTAGAATACCCCCGCCATAGATTCTGCGCTCTTCAGGGCGACGCCCAACCAAACCAAACTCAATGGTGAACCAATAAAGCCGTGCCAAAAACCATCTTTCTTCTTTGGTGGCTTCAAGACCCAACTTGCCATAAGTTTCGTTAAAGGTTGCAAACGCAGGGTGTGTCAGCAGTGGGCAATGCCCGACGATTTCATGAAAAATATCAGGCTCTTCGATATAATCCATGTCTTCGAATCGACGGATAAACGTCGCTACAGGAAAAGACTTATTGGCGAGCAGTTTAAAAAATTTGCCAAAGCTGATTAACGCAGGCACAGCCGCCGTCTGCCAGCCTGTGGTGGCTTGCAAGACTTCATCAATATCGCTGAGCTGCGGAATGTGCGTGGCAGGTAGGTTGAGTTTGCTCAAACCCTCTATATAGGCTGAGCAGGCGCGGTTAGGTATCTCATTGGCTTGACGTTCGAGCAGCGCTTGCCACATCGCGTTTTCATGGTCGCCATATTGAATGTGACCATGGCTATCTGGCTGATGTGAGACATAAGGCTGTTTTTTATTCGTGGCATCCTCTTGACCAAAACCGTCATTACTAAGAGGTGTTAAGGTTGCGTCCTTAGCACTGGCGTTGACATTGGCATTCTTGGTATCAGAAGTTGTCTGTTGGAGGCGTTCCATGCCGATATTCCTTTTATTGCAATGGGTATATTGCGTTTGCATCAACGACCTTAGCGTCACTGTCCTACAGACCACAGTCGGTGAAAAGTAATATCGCTAAAATACGTGCTGCTGGTACAAATTTTTCTTGCTTGCTGTGCTTTCGCAGACAGAAACTGCAAAAAACTCACACCAGCAATACGGTAGCGACTTTAAAATATTTCAACTATAGCGTACTTGTGACGATTGGACTGATGCGAACAAGACAAACTCCTTTTGCCTTGTCCGTTTATTGTTTTAGTTACCTTTTATTATTGTACTTGCCTTTTACTAATGTACTCACGATGGTCGCGTTCGAGCATTAAGGCGTTTCAGTTTCTTGCTGACCAATGGCACCACGGCGTAACTGATCGCGCTCAATTGACTCAAACAAGGCTTTAAAGTTACCTTCGCCAAAACCTTCTGCGTAATCGCCTTTACGTTGAATAAATTCAAAGAATACTGGGCTACCCAAGATGGTTTCAGAGAAAATCTGTAGTAATAGACGTGGCGTACCATCTTCTGTTGTACCGTCCAATAAGATGCCACGAGTTTGTAATGCATCAACATCTTCGCCATGGTTTGGCAAACGCTCATTGAGCATCTCATAATAGGCAGCCGTTGGCGCGGTCATGAGTGGAATGCCAGCCGCTTTGAGCATATCAATACTGGCAAGTAAGTCATCACTGGCCAAGGCAATGTGCTGAATCCCTTCGCCATTGAAATGCATCAAATACTCTTCGATCTGTCCGCCGCCTTGCTTAGATTCTTCATTTAGTGGAATACGAATTTTGCCGTCAGGTGCGGTCATGGCTTTACTGGTCAGACCTGTATATTCACCCGTGATATCAAAATAGCGAATTTCACGGAAGTTAAAAATACGCTCATAGAAGTTTGCCCAATACGCCATACGCCCACGGTAGACATTGTGAGTCAGGTGGTCGATAACTTTAAAGCCATAGCCGATAGGGTTTCTGTCTACATTTGGCAAAAACTCAAAATCGACATCATAAATGGACTCGCCATCTTTAAAACGATCAATCAGATAGATAAGTGAGCCGCCGATGCCTTTGATGGCTGGCAGTCGTAGTTCCATCACCCCAGTTGGGACGTTGATTGGTTGTGCGCCCATCTCGATGGCACGCTCATAAGCTTTTTTGGAATCCTGAACGCGAAAACCCATGCTACAAGCGCCTGCGCCATGCTCTTCGACAAAATAGCTGGCTGGGCTTGATGGCTCACGATTGATGATGAGGTTGATGTCACCTTGACGGTATAAAGCCACGTCTTTAGATCTGTGATTGGCAACATGGCTGAACCCAAGTTGTTCAAACAAGGTCGCGACCGCTTCAGGTTGAGGCGAGGCGAATTCGACAAAATCAAACCCTTGTAGCCCCATTGGATTGTCAAATAAATCTGCCATTGTAATCATCCTTAATTTCAATTGGTGGTAAAAATGCGATAAAACGATTGGTCATCAATCTTTTTGGTTGACGTTGTATTTATATTAGATTAGCTTTATTTATAAGACTAATTGTTTTTTATGATTTATTTATCAGGTTTACTTATGAATATCAGCCTTCGCCAATTGACCGCGTTTATCAAAGTCGCTGACCATGGCAGTTTTACACGTGCCAGCGACCAGATGCATTTGACCCAATCTGCCGTTAGTGGTTTGATCAAAGAATTAGAATCCAGCCTTGGTATTGTGTTGTTTGACCGCACCACACGCCAGCTGTCTTTGTCCGCAGTAGGACGGCATTTGCTGCCGCAAGCTCGGCGTATCTTGAATGAGATGCAATTGTTTGAAAATGAGGCCAGTAGCTTAACCAGCCTTGCGCAAGGACAGGTGCGACTGGCCGTCTCACAGTTTGCAGCGTCTTCTATGCCTGCGGTGATTGCTCAATTTGCCAAAAAATATCCTGAGATTGATGTGTCATTATTGGATTGCTCTGCTGAGAACTTACTCAGGCATGTGCAAGACATTGAGGTAGACTTGGGCGTTGGTACGGAGCTTGAGTTTATGCAGGCTGATGATGATATCAGTGCGGATTTGTTATACCAGCTACCGTTTTGCGTGGTCACGCCTGATGATCACGCACTGGCCCAAAAGCCTGAAATTACTTGGGAGGATTTATTGGATATTCCGCTCATTACCTTACAAGGCCCCTTTATCGAACAAGTGACCGCAGAGCTCGATGAGCGCATCTCAAGTCATATCCAGCAAGCCCGTTATAAGGTGAATTTTATGTCCACCGCGCTTGAGATGACGCGTCAAGGCTTCGGTATTACATTGTGCCTGCCTTACATGCCAGAGGTCATTGACTGGGTCAGCGCCAATGGTTTGCAGATGAGACCACTGACCCAGCCCATCAAAATGCGTCAGTTTTTTATCTATCAGCGTTCTTCACGCGCCCTCTCGCCCGCCACTATCGCATTCAAAATGTTTTTACAAACTTACTTTTCTGGTCACTTTGATGACCTACAGCATATTTAAATGCTGACTGACAAAACGCGTTTAACGTTAAAATTGTCAAAAAACTAAGCCATTTGGGTAATTATTCTGGGAATTATTCAAGATATCTGAATCTCATATTGAGTTAGCCGTCGATTTGCTCTATGATTTTTGGCGGTTCGATTTATATTTTATAAGGAAGCAACATGTTTGAACGTGTCGACTACTACGCTGGTGATCCGATTTTAGGGCTCATGGAAAAATTCTTGGAAGATAGCAATCCAAACAAGGTCAACTTGGGGATTGGTATTTATTATGATGAAGATGGCGTATTGCCGGTACTCGATTGTGTAAAAACTGCCGAGCAGCGCATTGCAGATCCCATCTCGCCTCGTCCGTATTTGCCAATGGCAGGTTTGCCAGGGCATCGCAAAGGCTGTCAAGAGCTGCTGTTTGGTAAAAACGTAAAAGTCTTACAAGATGGCTTGGTTGCGACCATCGCTACGATTGGTGGTTCTGGGGCGTTAAAAGTCGGCGCAGAGTTTATCAATGAATGGTTCCCTCATGCCAAGTGTTATGTCAGCGATCCAACGTGGGCCAACCATATTGCCATTTTTGAAGGCTCAGATGTTGAAGTTGGTAAATATCCGTACTATGACAAAGCCAACAATAGCGTCAAATTCGATGAGATGATCGCTTTTTTCAAAACCTTGAATAAAGACGATGTGGTGTTATTACATCCTTGCTGCCACAACCCAACGGGTATGGATTTGACTCGTGAGCAATGGGACACTGTGCTAGACGTGGTTCAAGAGCGCGGCTTGATTCCATTTATGGATATCGCCTATCAAGGCTTTGGCGACGACATGGACAGCGATGCTTATGCCATTCGTAAAGCGGTCGATATGGGTCTGCCATTGTTTGTGAGCAACTCATTCTCTAAAAACCTATCGCTCTATGGCGAGCGTGTTGGCGGCTTATCTGTTGTGTGCCCAACCGTGGACGAAGCCGAGCGCGTATTTGGTCAGCTCAACGCTTTTGTACGTCGCATCTACTCAAGCCCGCCATCACACGGCGGACGTGTCGTCGATATCGTTATGAATGATGAAGCACTACACGACCAGTGGGTTAGCGAAGTTTATGCGATGCGTGATCGTATCAAAGCCATGCGTCTCAAACTCAAATCCGTCTTAGAAAGCAAAGTTCCGAATCGTAATTTTGATTACATTACGCGCCAAAACGGTATGTTTAGCTTCACTGGCTTGACGCCTGAGCAAGTCGCGCGCTTACAGAGCGAGTTCGGTATTTATATGATTTCTAATTCACGCATGTGCGTGGCTGGCTTAAATACCAGCAACATCGACTATGTGGCCAATGCCATGGCTGATGTTTTAAAAGACTGATTAAACCCGTTATTGAACTGATTCGCGTAGCAATTAAGCGAATTTGATACAACGGCAAATATAATAAGAAAGGCTGAGCAACTGCTCAGCCTTTTTTTCGTCCAAAACTCATGTAAATCACCGTCAATACACTATAAAAAAGCAAAGTGCTGCTGAGTCAAAGCCTCTGTCTGCGCAGGCACAGCGAATGAGAAAAACTTGTCTCGGTGGCACGTAATATTATGTTTACCTATGTTATTTAGCATTGGCTGCATCCATACAATAGATGCTCGCTATATAAAAAACTTGCAATCTGACTTTCTATAAATTACATTATTCGTAAGCAATTAATTATAACGTAATTTATCATTTATTTTTCGCAAGGAGCATCTTATGTCAACGGTTGACTCAACCCTCACCTCATTTATCGACATCGCAAGCGATTCAGATTTCTCAATTCATAATCTGCCTTATGGCATTTTTAGCGACACTGCTAATGGCAAGCGCCGTTCTGGAGTGGCGATTGGCGAGCAAGTATTGGATCTCGCTGCCATCGAAGCCGCAGGTTTACTAAGCTTGGATGGCGGTCCCTACTTTGATCAACCAACGCTTAACGCCTTCATTGACTCTGGTCAAGACAACTGGACGCAAGCGCGCAAAACCATTCAAACCCTGCTATCTAGTGACAATCAAGATTTACGTGACAATCAAGATTTACAAAAAAAGGCATTGTTCCAGCAAGCAGACGTCACCATGCACCTGCCGGTACAAGTACCTGGTTTCACCGATTTTTATTCATCAAAAGAACACGCCACCAACGTCGGCACGATGTTCCGTGACCCAAGTAATGCGCTATTGCCTAACTGGACTGAGATGCCCGTTGGCTATAATGGACGCGCCAGCACCGTGGTCGTGAGTGGCACTGATATTGTCCGCCCATCAGGTCAGCTCAAACCAAATGCCGATGATCGTCCTATTTTTTCTGCCTGTAAGCGTTTGGATTTTGAGCTTGAAACCGCGTTTGTCGTTGGTAAAGGCAATAGCATCGGTCAGCCCATCGCAGTAGATGAGGCGTTTGATCATATCTTTGGCATGGTCCTGCTCAACGATTGGTCTGCCCGTGACATCCAAAAATGGGAATACGTGCCTTTAGGCCCATTCAATGCCAAAACCTTTGCATCCCAGGTTTCTCCTTGGATTGTGACGATGGAGGCATTGGCCCCGTTTAAAACCCCGTGCCCGACTCAAGAACCAAAACCCCTTGCCTATCTGAATGAAACAGACAGCAATAATAGCTTTGATATCAATTTATCAGTAGAACTCATGCCCGAAAACAGCGATAGCGCCACCGTGGTTTGTGAGACCAATTTTAAATACATGTACTGGTCTATGGCGCAGCAGCTTACCCATCACACCATCACTGGCTGCAAAGTAGAAGTTGGCGACATGATGGGTTCAGGCACCATTTCAGGCCCAACGCCAGACTCTTATGGCTCGATGCTAGAGATTGCTTGGAATGCGACAAAGCCTGTCACGCTAACAGGCGGCGCAACTCGCAGCTTCATTGAAGATGGCGATACCGTCATTATGAAAGGCTATAGCGAAAAAGATGGCATCCGTGTCGGGTTTGGTGAGGTACGCGGTAAAGTCCTGCCCGCCATTCAGTTTGATTTTGACAAATAACATTCAACAAACCGCATTGGCATAACCATCGTAAAATGGGCGTGAAAGCAAGTAAATGGCACTGTTAGGTTAGATACCAACAACTTGCCACGCGCCTTATCAAAAGGAATTTGATATGAGCTTTAAAATTGAAAAAATTCATCACGTGGCTTATCGCTGCAAAGATGCCAAAGAAACCGTAGAATGGTATCAAAAACACCTCAACATGGACTTCATCTTAGCATTTGCTGAAGACCATGTGCCCTCGACCAAAGCCTTTGATCCGTATATGCATGTTTTTTTGGACGCAGGTAATGGCAACGTGTTGGCATTTTTTGAAGTACCCAACCAACCAGAAATGGGTTTTGATCCCAATACACCAAACTGGGTCCAGCATCTAGCGCTCAAGGTCAAAGATCGCGATGAATTACTACGAGCCAAAGCCCATTTGGAACAGGCGGGTATCGATGTGATTGGGGTGACCAACCACGGTATCTTCCATTCTATCTATTTCTTTGATCCAAACGGCCATCGCTTGGAGCTGACCTATGATGATCCGACCTCGCACGATAAGGTTTCTATGATCACAGAAGCCATCAAACACGATATGCTAGAAGAATGGTCACGTACCAAACGCGCACCAACGCATACGCAGTTTTTGCACAGTGACGAGCTTAGCGAGGCAAAAGAGGTTGCACCTGCTGGCGAGTAAATGCAACCGTTGTTCCGCTTACTGTTTTATTTAACTTGGGTTGTTAAAAAACAGTAAGCTTTTTAATATTGAGACTTTATTCAGAAATCTAACCTGTTGGCGATGACTATTGCCCCTTGATAATTACCGCCCCATCATGAAAGGATTCTATGATGAAAACAAAAATGCACTTAGGAATACTGCTAACCACTTGCATTGCGGTGGCTGGCTGTAGCAATAGTAATGAGGCAGTTAAGGCTTCGACAGATGCCGCCGACGTGACTACTCTCAGATTTTCCCATTTTATGACAGCCAATGACAATATAAACACTGAGGCGCTAGAGCCATGGGCAAAAAAAATCGAAGCCGACTCAAACGGACGTATCAAGGTTGAGATTTATCCTTCTGCCACGCTGAGCAAACCAGGGGCTACGTATGACGCCACTGCCAAAGGCATCGTTGATATTGGTATGCAAGCCCAAGGCTACACCGCAGGACGATTCCCTTTAACCCAAATTGCCGAGCTTCCCGGTATCACCAATAGCGCCCAGCAGCAAAGCTGTATCCTTCATAAGCTTTATGATGAAGGCGTCATTGCAGACGAGTACAAAGACACGCATCTGCTTGCCCTTATCGGAACAGGTCAAGGCGCACTGCATACGGTGGACAAGCCTATACGTACACCTGCTGATATGAAAGGCTTACGGATTCGACAGCCATCTGCCGTGGCAAGCCACATCATCGAAGCAACTGGAGCAGCACCCGTTGGCATGCCTGCCAGCGACACCTATACTGCGCTTCAGCGCGGCGTCATTGATGGACTCAGCTTTACGTGGCAACCCATTCAAGCGTTTCGTTTGGATGAGCTGATCCATACTCATACCAACATCCCTTTTTATAACTCCACTTTTGTTATCAGCATGAACAAAGACAAATATGATCGTCTACCAGAGGATCTCAAAAAAGTCATTGATGATAATTCAGGGGCGGCACTGGCGGCCAATGTCTCCAAAGTCTTTGATGTGAGTAACGATAAGGCCATGGCGGCTGCCAAAGAAAAAGGCGATGTGATGATTGATATTCCTGATCCACTCAATGATCCCAACTGGAAAGGACCATTAATGGAAGGCTCACAAAAATATCTAGATGAAGTAAATGCCACAGGATTAGACGCCAATGCTGTATACGAGAAGATCAAAGCCACCAGTAAGACCTGTGCGGTTTAACAGACTCAAATGATTAGGCAGCTACTGCGATACCTAATACGGTTATGACTCAAGGCATACCTACGCGATTTGGTAACGCTGAGCGATGGCTAGAATTTGCTCAACCACATTATGCTGCTTGCTCATGGGTAGCTGCTCTGTGGTTCCAATAATCGTAATAGCATATTCTACTGATAGGTTTTCTAGCGGGCGCTTATCATTATCATCATGGTGAAGAGATGACGTGGTAAAAGCATTCGCTGGTTGCGGCAATATAACGGGGATCGTGATGGCGTTGATACCCATTAGCATATCGCCAGTGACCGTCGCATAACCTTGAGTACGAATCTTAGTTTGCAGCTGCGTAAAATGTTGCCATTGTGCTGTCAGTGCCATTTTATCTTTTGTCTGCCATTCTGACATGACCAATGGTTCGATGATGGCATCAGGTTGATAACTGGCAAACAGCTGTCCTGTTGCTGATGTCGTCAGCGGCATACGTGAACCAATCCGAGTAATGATACTAATGGGACTGTCTGGCTCAACAGAGTGAATGATGATAGGGCCTTCATTGAACCACTTGGCGATTTGTACCGCGCAGTTTAGCGTGTCTTTGATCTCATTCGCGATATGTGTCAACCGCTCTAAGATATTGTTTTGATTGTATCCTGTGTGACCAAGTGCTGCCAGTGCATTGATTCTATCACCAAGCCCATAACGACCATCACCGAGCTTGCGAGCGTAGTTTTTACGAATGAGGCTGACCAGATAGCGATGGCATTTTGCGGGATGCATTTGCATCACTTGGGCGATGTCCTTTAGCATCATAGCTTCTTTATGCTCGATAAGTACATCCAAGATGGACAATCCAATTTCAAGGGATTGGACGCCATTTTGGTTTTTATTGCTGGCAGAATGAGTGGTCAATGTGCTATCTACAAGGTTGTCAGATGCTGGCATGCTGTGCTCGATAAATGATGTTTTTAATGAATGATTGGTCAGGGTGCGTATCAGCCAAATAATAATACGGCTCAGCACCGCTCTATTTAACCGTACTCTTTTTCCGTATGACATAAGCGCGGTCTTTAATTATAACCGCTTATCCCATTGATAACATAACACAATAAAAGGAATGAATGATGATGACACTTTATGGTTATTTTCGTAGCAGCACGTCTTATCGTACGCGTATCGCCATGAACTTAAAAGGATTGGATTATAACTATATCGCCGTCAATCTGGCGCAAGACGAGCAACTAGAGGCCGCTTTTCAATCTATCAACCCTCAAGGATTGGTGCCTGTCTTACAAGCGGATGACTTACTCCTGTATCAAAGCCCCGCAATCTTGGAGTGGTTGGAGGACGTCTATCCTGACACTCCATTATTGCCCAAGGATGCGGCTGGTCGTATGCAGGTACGAGCGCTAAGTGCGATGATTGGTTGTGACATTCACCCGCTCAATAATCGCCGTGTCCTACAGTATCTGCGTAATGAGTTATCAGTAGATGAAGAGGCAGTGCTGGCATGGTGCGGTCGCTGGATGAAAGAAGGGTTCGACGCATTAGAAAAACGCTTAGCCGATGACAAAACGCGCCGAAAATTCTGCTACGGCAACCACCCTACTTTTGCAGATTGCTATTTGATTCCGCAGGTGTCTTCTGCTCGACGCTTCAGGGTAGACCTGAGCGCCTACCCCAATATTGTCGAAATTGACACGCATTGTCGCACGCTACAAGCGTTTGTGGACGCTGACCCTATGATGCAGCCTGATGCGCCAAAAAATCAGTAAAAACGAGCAGTTAAAACCAAAAAAAGTTCTATACATTCGTTTAAATGAGTGTATAGTGAAATTAGCTTGACTGAGATATTGTTTAGTTAATCTGTATTATCAGCGTCACCACACCCAACAGTCTTATTCATTAAAGTTTCTTTACAAGGATGTTTATGAAACATACTACCAAGGCGCTAATAGCAGCCATGACGCTTTGCGTGAGCGCAAGTGCCGTTGCCTCAAGTCACCGTGAAGCCCCCTCCATCACTAAAACCCCAAAAGTCGATGCCTCTGACTTTTATATGTTTAATAGCTACGAAAATAATCGGGCAGATTACGTCACGATTATTGCCAATTATCTACCGCTTCAAGATGCCTACGGTGGACCCAATTATTTTGCCCTAGACCCAGATGCACTCTATGAGATTCACATCGATAACAACGGTGACGCGGTCGAAGACATCACTTTTCAATTTGATTTTACGCAGAACTTAAACAGTATTGAGATTGACTCCGATGGCAATCCATCAACGCCAAATGTTGCCATTCCTTTATCTAATGCAGGCGACGCCTCAAATTCTGCTAATGTACAAACCAACGAGAGCTATAATGTCACGATGGTCAAAGGCGATCGCCGTAGTGGCACGCGTACGTCGTTAGGCAACTTTAACAAACCATTTGATTATATCGGCACCAAGTCTTTTGCCGATTATCCCACCTATGCCAAAAGTTTTATCAAGACGCTGAATTTGGGTAGCTGTGGACAAGGTAAAGTCTTTGTCGGTCAACGTGCTGAAGGGTTTGCCATCGATTTGGGTAGAGTATTTGACTTGGTTAACCTAAACCCACTAGGCGCACGCGATAGCGGTAACAACGTGCTAGCAGATAAGAACGTCACGTCGATTGCGATGGAAGTACCGAAGGCTTGTCTGGTCAACGCTACCAGCAAAGACCCTGTGATTGGTGCTTGGACTACAGCGAGTGTCCGTCAGGCCACCCTCGTAAATCCTTCGCCAGCTTCTGGTATCAGTACCACAGCCAAAAAAGGCGGCGCATGGACTCAGGTTTCAAGACTGGGTATGCCATTGGTCAACGAAGTCGTGATTGGACTAAAAGACAAGGACAAGTTTAATGCCTCAGAACCAAAAGACGATGTGGCAAAATTTGCGCCTTATGTCTTTTATCCAACGCTTCCAGCACTGATTCAGACCTTGTATCCGAGTGCACCAGCACCAACGAACTTCCCGCGTCAAGATTTGGTGACGGCATTTTTGACAGGCGTTCCAACAGTCAATAAACCTGCCAATCCTAATATGGTACCAGCCGATATGCTGCGTTTGAATACCAGCATAGCTGCTGTCTCGGCCGCCAACCAAAATGATTTGGGTGTCATCAGTATCATTCCTGGTCAAAATGACGGTCGTCCTAATGCAAATGCCAAAGACGTTGCAGGGTTTCCAAATGGCAGGCGTCCTGGTGATGACGTCACCGATATTGCATTAAGAGTCTCTATGGGTGCGCTATGTCATGCTGGCCTACCACCTGCTGTTACTTGTGTCCCAGCCGATGCCAAAGCTGGTAAGGCGCTGTTCACTGATGGTGCCCTCAAACCCGCTACTGAGTTTGACTCAGTGTTTCCTTATCTAACAACGCCTAATCCAGGTAGCCGATAAGCTGACTCTAACCCAAGGAGAAATACTATGCGCTATATAATATTAGCCGTATTGATCACTGGATCAGCAGCGCTTTCTGGTTGTTTCAGTGATAACGATAATAACAGCTCATCGAAGCCAGTGAAGGACGATGTTGCGTTAGACCAAGCAAAAGCCAAAGTGGCAGTTGAGAGAACGTCCGATGTGATTGACGCCAGTAATAATGTCGACAGTGATGAGCCTCAAGACATTGACCGAATCATACTGCCTGAAGCAAATCTGGCAGAACCTGTTGTGGTCGCAAATGCCAATGCCTCACTGTAATATCACGTGAGATAAATCCAGCACCTAGTCAGCCTACTGATTGGGTGCTTCTTTATATTCTGAGTGAGATAATTTATGCGTTGGATTAAGTTTCCTATCGAACTGTTATTATTCGTCATTATCAGTAGCCAGCTTGTTCATGCCGCCTCTTTTGTCCCTACAAACGACCAACAAATTCTCGAAACCTTACCTGATGACTCACCACCACCACGCTATTTAAGTGCCGCTGATTTTGTGTCTAAAACGGATGCAAGCAACTTAGAAGACACTGGTCAACTATTAGAGCGTGCCTACTTACAAGGCGATCCACGTGCATTAGGACAAGCGCGCGCGCAGCTAGATCAGACAACCAATCAAAGCACAGAAACCCTGATGCTAAAAGCCCGAGCGCTGCAATCTGATCACAAATTTACTGAAGCCAAAGCGCTACTACAACAGATACTCAGCCAAGACCCAGCGCATCCAGATGCCATACTAACACTCTCTTCACTACTGGTTGCTCAAGGTCAGTTTACAGAAGCGCTGAGCTACTGCGAAAAGCTTGACGATCCTGCCTTACGTGTTTATCAATTGGCCTGTAGCGCTCAAATACAGAGCATGACCGGACAGCTCACACCTGTCAAACAGACTCTCAGCGGATTGGCCGCCGTTGCGCCCGGACTGGATCCATCAACGGCACGCTGGATTTATCTGATTCAGGCGGATGCGGCCTTACGTAGCCAAGACGCCACCCTTTCTAAGCAAGTATTTGAAGCGATGGATGATCAAACAGTACCTGCGCTGATGGCGCGCGCTGATTGGTTATTGAGTATTGGTCAATACGAACAAGTTCGTGAGTTGCTGCAAGACCATACGGATAAAGACGCCCTACTACTACGTCTCATTGAGGCTCAAATGAAGCTTGGCGATCCAAAAGCCAAGCAAAACTTAGCTTTGATGAAAGAGCGCATTGAGGTGTGGCAAATACGTCAAGAAAACGCTCACATGCGCGAACAAGCCAGTTATGCCTTGCTTGCCAATCAGATTGAAGACGCCCTAAAACTGGCTCAAGAGAACTGGCAACAGCAGCGCGAAACTGCTGATATCGTACTCTATGCGACAGCAGCGCTCAAAGCCAATAGCAAAAAAGACATCGAGATTGTACGGCAGTTTATAGCAGATACTCAGTTCGAGTATCCAGCACTAGAGCGTGATCTGCGCTTAGGTAAAATTAGCGATTGTTTGCATTGCCAAGCCATCCATGATCAAAACGCCTCGCAAATGGCGCGAACCGCCAACAGTCCGACCGACACGTCAGGTGAGCAAACTCAAAACAAGGAGGAGGCTTTATGAGTGCGCTTAGTGGATTTATTTGTCGTCATGCCTACCGTTACTTGATGCTGCTAGTCTTACTACTGACTGGCACCTTAGCACAAGCCCATGAGGCCAGTACCGCCTACCTGAATCTCAGTAAGGCCAACTCTGAAGAGACAACAGGCATTATATATAATGCTGAATATGAGTTGTCACTTCGCGACTTAGCATTGCTAATAGATATCGATCCAAACCGAGATCAACAAGTCAGCTGGGCGGAAGTAAAGTCACAAGCGCCACTCATAGAGCAGTTGATAACGACCAAGGTAAAATTGGACAATGCAGCAAAAACCTGTCAAGTAGCCAGTTTTGAACCGCTCGCCATCAATACACGTAGCGGCTTTAATTACTTGTACACCAATTTTAAGCTCAATTGTGAACAGCCAATTGATAACCTCGATTATCAAATTTTGGCAGGTGTTGATGCCAATCATCGCTTGATTATGACGCAAGCGGATGCAGGTGCAGCGCTACAAGTACTTGCCGTTGGTCAAAGTCCTTTGGGTTCAGAAGCAAATGCAGGCTTGCTATCTATAGCAACAAACTTTCTCAAAAGCGGCATACATCATTTACTGATTGGCTGGGATCATTTGCTGTTCTTATTTGTTTTGCTCATTCCTGCAGTTTATATGCGCAAACAAAAACAATTGGTTGCTGTCTCCAACCCAAAAGCAGCTTTACTTGAGGTTTTTTGGATTGCGACTTCCTTTACCCTTGCGCATTCCATTACATTAAGTTTGGCCGCACTACAAATTGTCAGCATCCCTGCTTGGTTGATTGAGTCTGTGATTGCGCTATCTATTGCCTTTGCCGCCTTGAATAACGTGATACCAATGCTACGGGTACGCGCCATCTACTTGGCCTTCTTTTTTGGACTGATTCATGGTTTTGGTTTTGCCAATGTATTGGTCGATTTGCCACTTGCGACCAGCGAGCGTGTATTGGCATTATTGAGCTTCAATGTCGGCATTGAGTTGGGACAACTGTTCTTTATTATTTTAGTGTTTCCTCTAGCCCTGTTATTGCGCCACACACAATTTTATAAGTACGTTATATTTTACGTAGGCTCACTGATCAGTATTTTGGTGGCACTATGGTGGTTTTTTGAGCGTGCTTTTTAAAGTCAATGAAATGCGCTATAAAAAGGTGGGGCTAGCTTTTAACCACCTTTTATGGTGTTAAAGATATTTGAAGCTAAGGTCTTTCATAAACCAGTGACATCGGTACAATGCCATCTACTACCATACCATTATGTATAAGCGGGTTAAGTTGCCCTGCTCTTACCTGTGTGGTGGCGATGGCATCGATGATTGGACTGGTTGATGATTCAAGTACTTGCACCTTGGTAATATGGCCTTCTTTATCGACATGCAACTTTAATAGGACGATAAACACATCACCCAAACTTGTATTAATGTTGCGCCATACAAGCGCTGGTACACTGGTTATGGGTTCTTGCTTCTCCATCCAGCTCCCATCATTTGCCAAAAACGTGGTTTCCTCATCCTGTTTATCAACGCTATCTTCTGAATCGGTTTCATCATTGTTTTGGTCTTCGGCTTGAGCAGCGGCTAATGCGAGCATCTTAATAACTGCTTCATTGGCAGCTTGTATGCGCCATTGCTCTTGCTCCATAAGCTGTCTGTTGGCTTGATTTTTGGCGGCTCGCTGCTGAATGGTTTGCTCACGATTGAACTGGGCTGTCACGGCGCGAATCATGGCAGATAGGTCATCCTCGGTTTCTTCTTCGTCAGACCTGCTCACTATTTTTCTGGATTCTACTATCGTCAATTTCTGCTCTGATGGCAGGTTTTTAGGCTCGTTCTCAACATCAGTGTCTTGTTCAATGATTGCTTTGCCCGACGTCTGATTTTTTATCTGCGTTGTTTGCTGATTTGTATGAGTTTGAAGCGATTCGGGTGGCTCTGTTTTTGGCGCTGGCAGCGGTTTGGCCGTTTCAGTCCTTTCTATGGCAATAATGGGCTGGATATTGGGCTGTGCAGGATGTTTTGCTGTAGGCTGAGTCGTAGGCGCAGGCTTAGTCGGCGATGGTTTAGTCAATGATGGTGTCTTATCAGCGGCGGAGGCCAATGTTATCAATTCTAAATGAATAACCTTGGGGCTGTTTTTGATGACAATAGGCGGCGGACTATCGACAGATACCATTGCCCACGCGATGACACCATGCAGTGCGATAACAAGAATGGTGACCCAAGTAGTGGCAGGACGAGTAAAGAAAGCTGGTATCATAATAACTATTAGAATACGCTTAAAAAACAAACTTTTATACGATTTTATTTAGTCATTTGGTAGATAAAACTTGAGTGATTAATCTTCTTATTTTATCTATACCCACTCTATTCAGATGATAGTGTCACCCATAAAAAAGCAAGACAGCCCGTGTCTTGCTTTTTTGTTTTGTTAGTTAGCGTCATACTTGGTCTGGCTTTTTTCGTTAATCGAAATGGAAGCCTGCACCAATCGAAGCACCAGCATTACCTTGTGTATCTGCGGTACCATTTATCTTCATGACCCAACGACCATCATTGGACAGTTTGGAGAAGCCGATAGCAACAGCGCTTTCTCCATTATAAGTACCAACACCGCCTCCAATCATCGATTTACCAGGGAGATAGGCTTGTGGTAGCGCCGACATTGCCATGGCTGCTGAGATACCAGCGTTGGCATCGTCTTCGACCTCGTTGATCTTATATCCTAACTGGTTCATGTTGTCACCAAGTTGTCTACTAACCGCATCTAATTGACCGAAGTTAACCGCGTCTCTAGGTGCCATACCATCCGCAACATTGGTAATTTTGTTGCTAGCAGCATCGATACCGCTTGCCGTCATACTAGGTCCATTAGCAATGGTAACCCCATTGTTATTCACCGTGGTATTGCCTGTTTTGATACTATCTACGGTGATGTTACTGTTGAGATCAAACTTGATAGCACTACCTTGTGCTGTGGTCGTGATGTTATTACCGCCAGTGAACTTCAGAACACTACCATCACCGACAGGTTTGTTAATATTAGCGCCACTATCTGCACCAAAATTAAGTCCTGTATCAAGCCTATCTGTATTGGCTTTGATGTTAGTGGTGTTGGTTGTGATGTTTCTGGTATTCGTCGCGATATTGTTTGTGTTCGTGGTGATATTGGTCGTATTAGTGGCGATATTGGTTGTATTGGCTTGCACATTTTCGTTAATTTCAACTGTGCCTTGTCTAATAGAAGCAATCGCACCATCAATACTGCCTTTACCCGTTCCACCAATATCACTATTGGTAAAAGTACCGTTTTCAGCGTTATAAACCGTGTTGCCACCGATGATACTGCTGACACCACTGCCTTGAGCATAGAGCTGGCTACCATTGATAGCGTCTTGGCTCGTTGCTGTTACTTCACCGTTTTTGACATTGATGATTTTGTTATCAGCGGCATTAATACCACTTTTAGTGATACTTGGACCACCCGCAATCGTGAGACCATTGCTATTGATTGTCGTATCGCCAGCTGTGACACTAACCACATTGATGTCTGGGTTCAAATCAAAGCTGATATCATTAGCACCAGCCGCCGCGGCTACACCTGAGCCAGCACTAGACCCAGCGCCATTACTGGCTAAAGTTCTAGACACTTTGATGTTACCGTCTCTACTATTAAGATCAACAGCAGTGCCTTGTTTTACCTGAGTCGCAACATCGCCTTGAGCTCTGATACCCCAACCTTGATCCAAGACAGTAGCAACCTCCTTTAATTGCTCGACGTTTACAGCATCAGTATTTAGTACACCTTTGCCAACATTGCGGATCGTGTTGCCGCCATTATCAAGACCAAAGCTGCTTAGTGCAACCGTTCTACCTGAGCCATTATCAACAAAGGTGAAACCATTATTGTTCATGATGCTATTGCCTATTTGAATACTACCCTCTTGTCCTAGATCCAACTGATTGTTAAGCTTCACTTGGACACCAGTCGCAGAAGCAACCGTAGTGATATTGCTGTCTCCTGTCACATTGATAGTATCGCCTAATGCAAATTGCTGATCATTGTCACTATTACCATCACCAATCTTGATGCCTTTAGCCACTTCATTATTGGTGACTGTGAGCTGTGCGAAGTTGACAGCGTCACTTGGTGCAATACCTTCACCAACCTTGATAATTCTATTATTGCCATTATCAAGACCTTCATTGCTTAGCGTCACGGTTTGATTGGGTCCATCAGTGATAGTGACACCTGCGTTGTTGAGCACGGTGTTTTCCATTCTGACACTACCTGCTCTGCCAAGCACCACATCTTCAGCCAATTTTACGTTTAGTCTGCCATCTTCATCAGCCACGACACCGATGTTGTTATCTGTTAAGGTTGTCGCACCTCCTTGAATCGTTAACGTTTGACCTAACTTACGGTTGACGATTACTGCAGTATCGTCTCCAGTAAAGTCGAGTCCCAAGTCAACGGTACTGTTGGTTGCCTTCAACTGTCTAACATTGACACCATCGGTATCATCTGCGCCATCAGCCACATTGGTGATGCGATTGCCGCCATTGCTCAGACCGCTTTGGCTGAGTCTGACACTGCTACCACCAAGGAAGCTGACACCTTCTGTATTTAGCAAGGTATCGCCTGCGGTGACGGTGGTGAAAGACACGTCTGGTGCCGTGGCCACTTTGATACCACCATCCTCAGCGGTTAAGACGATGTTGTCACCTGTGAGGAAGTTGGCACTATTGTCGGTGCGGTTTAGGGTTTTGACATCCGCCCCATCGATCTGGGTGACCACACTTTGCATGGCGCTGTCCGCTTTGACTAAGCTTGCTTTACTGGCGTCACTTAAGTCCACTGCGTAGTCCGTCAGGTTGGTTGCGCCATCTTTGGCACCTTGTGTGACGGTGACGGCTGATGAGCCAGCTGAGGCGCTGGTGCCATCGGCATTGATAGTGTAGACGTCTTGTCCTGTAACGCTGTCGGTTGAGAAGTCAACACTGGCGACATTGGTGCCGCTCAGTACTTTGGTACGCGCTGCTGCCGAGGCATTGGTGAGTTGACTGACGTTGACGGCATCTTTTGCTTGTACGCCATTGGCGACGTTGACTACTTTTTTATTGCCCGCGTTGACACCACCCGATTTGGTCACGCTTGGTCCATTTAAGATGGTGAGACCATCATTGGTTAAGGCGGCACTGGTTGGGTTGAAGGGGTTAAGGCCGGTGACGCTAACCCCTGCACCACTGACGCTGGTGACGCCACCTGTAAGAAGCCCCCCTGTGACGATGCCTAGGCGGTTGACGCTGGTGCCACTGGCAAGGTTGCCTGTGCTGACACTACCGTTGTTGCCAAGGTCAAGGTTGTTGTTAAGTTGCACTTCTACTTTACCGTTGTTCACTCGCGTGCCGATATTGTTGTTAGCGCCAACTATTTCAACCGCTTGTCCTAGGGGTTTTTGTACGGTATTACCATCGGCCGCTTTTAGGCCAAAGCCTAAATTGGTGACGCCAGTAATCGCTGTGTTGACATCACCGATGTTGGCAGCGTTAGACACCGTTGTACCGCCACTTGCTACGCCTTGAATCTGTTGGTTGTTGGCGTTAATATCGGTTGCGGTGAATGTTGGACCACCTGTAATGCTCAAACCATTGGTGTTGAGTAGGCTGTTGCCTGCGGTGACACTGGTGAAAGACACGTCTGGTGCCGTGGCCACTTTGATACCACCATCCTCAGCGGTTAAGACGATGTTGTCACCTGTGAGGAAGTTGGCACTATTGTCGGTGCGGTTTAGGGTTTTGACATCCGCCCCATCGATCTGGGTGACCACGCTTTGCATGGCGCTGTCCGCTTTGACTAAGCTTGCTTTACTGGCGTCACTTAAGTCCACTGCGTAGTCCGTCAGGTTGGTTGCGCCATCTTTGGCACCTTGCGTGACGGTGACGGCTGATGAGCCAGCTGAGGCGCTGGTGCCATCGGCATTGATAGTGTAGACGTCTTGTCCTGTAACGCTGTCGGTTGAGAAGTCAACACTGGCGACATTGGTGCCGCTCAGTACTTTGGTACGCGCTGCTGCCGAGGCATTGGTGAGTTGACTGACGTTGACGGCATCTTTTGCTTGTACGCCATTGGCGACGTTGACTACTTTTTTATTGCCCGCGTTGACACCACCCGATTTGGTCACGCTTGGTCCATTTAAGATGGTGAGACCATCATTGGTTAAGGCGGCACTGGTTGGGTTGAAGGGGTTAAGGCCGGTGACGCTAACCCCTGCACCACTGACGCTGGTGACGCCACCTGTAAGAAGCCCCCCTGTGACGATGCCTAGGCGGTTGACGCTGGTGCCACTGGCAAGGTTGCCTGTGCTGACACTACCGTTGTTGCCAAGGTCAAGGTTGTTGTTAAGTTGCACTTCTACTTTACCGTTGTTCACTCGCGTGCCGATATTGTTGTTAGCGCCGACTATTTCAACCGCTTGTCCTAGGGGTTTTTGTACGGTATTACCATCGGCCGCTTTTAGGCCAAAGCCTAAAGTGGTGACGCCAGTAATCGCTGTGTTGACATCACCGATGTTGGCAGCGTTAGACACCGTTGTACCGCCACTTGCTACGCCTTGAATCTGTTGGTTGTTGGCGTTAATATCGGTTGCGGTGAATGTTGGACCACCGGTGATGCTCAAACCATTGGTGTTAAGTAGGCTGTTGCCTGCGGTGACGCTATCTAGCCCGGTCAAATCTTTTGCTAATTTGACGGTTAAGGTGTCATTACCGTCAGCAACCACACCGATATTGTTACCACTGGAGAGTTTTGTGGCATCAGTTTCACCGCCTTTCACCAGTAATTTTTCGCCAAGCTTACGATTGACGTTGGTACCACTATCACCGCCAAAATCTATACCTTGGTTTAGCGTACCGTTGATGCCATTTTGGAGACCAACCAATTGAGCGACGTTGATAGCATCACTGTCATTGGTACCTGCAGCAACGTTTACAATCTGACGATTACCACCTTGTGCACCTGTACCCACTGATACAGCGCCCAGTGCCACACTTCTCGTTGCGATAATGGCATTTTCATCAATGGTCAAAGTCCCTGCTGGTACAAATCCAGTCGCCCCACCTGCCACATTAGCAACAGATCTCGACCCTAGAGCCACACCGTCTTGAACATCAGACTTAGCGCCTGCGCCAAGCGCTAACGATCCTTGTTTGGTAGCAGAGGCTGCCATACCAAAGGCTGAGGAGGCGGTACCTTCCGAGCTAGCATGTACGCCAACAGCGGTAGATAAATCACCTTTAGATAAGGCTTTTACACCCATTGCAATAGACGCAGCCCCACCCGATTCTGTATTGACATCATACCGATTGGGTTCGACAAGGTTTTTGCCTGCATAGCTATTGAAGGCCGTATTGACGGTGCCGCCATTCAATGTAGCACTGGCTGAGTTGCTTCCGATATTTGTTTTTGAAGCGTCATCTAGATCATCACCGCCAAGTGCGATAGATGAGTGACCTTTTGAGACCACATTGGCACCGATCGCAATGGATTGTTGCCCGCTTGCTGTTGTGTTTTGGCCACTTTGACCACTGCCAATGGCAATCGCTTGTCCACCAGCAGCCGTTGCATTGCCACCCATGGCCATTGCATTTGGTCCGGTTGCCCCATCGTTATTGCTATTGCCAGTCGCAGTTGAGTTGACACTATAGTATTTGGTTTTGTTGGTGGCAATGCTAGTGGCTAACTGATTGACGTTGACCGCATCATTACCAGCCACACCGTTAGCGACGCCTGAGATGACTTTGTTACCAGCATTGATGCCAGTCGCGGAAATCACAACGCCATTGTTAAAACTTGCACTGTTTAAACCCGTCAAATCCTTTGCTAACTTGATAGTCAAAGTATTGGTGCCATTAGACACCACACCGATATTGTTACCGCTGGTTAGTTTTGAGGCATTAGTTTCGCCGCCTTTAATATTCAGCGTATCGCCTTGGTTCCGTATAATCGTTCCACCAGTATCACCAGCAAATTTCAGTCCAAAACCATTGTTACCGTTGTTGCCATCTTCATTGTGACCATACCCGTTACCGTTACCATGAGTTTCGTGGCCATACCCATTACCGTTGCCATGGGTGTCATGACCATTACCTTGGCTTTGATGACCAGTGATATTGATGAGATTGGAGTAACTGACCTCAGCATTTGTCTGTACGACAAAGCCAGCGGCTAACAGCGCAAGTCCTATTGTACTCAAGCGTAATGTATTGATAGAAGATAGGTTAGAAGTGGTATTGATAGTAGCGTTAGAACTAACGCTTGATTTGGAAGATTTGCCATGTGCCTTGGCATATTCACCGACGGCCGTAAAGCAGTTTAAGGCTTCGTTCCATATCACCTTGTAGATGCGGTTCATAATATGTACTCCCCTATAGAATTGTCAGATTTGAAAAAATCAGAGATACAATCTATGTTGCAGAGAGTTGATATCGCAGAATAAAACGGTTTATGAGCTGGTAATGGGACATCCTTTTCACTATGTTACTGGTATTGAGGTAAAAGACGTTTTGTCTTGCGATATTTTTATCACTCTCTATATATTAGTATTAACGAATATATAGAGAGTGACAACGCAGCTGGTCAGACGCTTACCACCATCAATCTATTATATTCACATAAAAGAATATAAGCCTCTATCCATTGTCCGCCCATACCAAATTATGCGCGTTTATCAGAATTTCTATTTTTAAGCCAAAAAAAGCGCAGGTATACAGACGTCATAAACATCTGATACGTGCGCTTTTGTTCTTTTCAACGGTTGTCAGCGACCCTTATACTCAGTTGGCAACGTTATCTGCATCATCAAACCTTTTATACCATCTTGTCTGTTGTAAACTTTGATCAAGCCTTTATGCGCTATTACCACTGCATGGACGATTGCCAAACCCAGTCCATAACCGCCTGTTTCGCGATGACGTGCCGAATCAAGGCGTACAAATGGCTGAAAGATTCGCTCTAAATCCTTTTCTGCAACGCCGCCGCCTTCATCTGTTATGGTGATCTGGATAGCATGTGCCTTATTATCCATCTCCACTTCTTTCATCTCGGCACTGACTGTGGAGCCCGCCGCTGTATGCATAAAAGCATTTCGAATCACATTTTCAAAGGCGCTATGTAGCTGCTCTTGATTGCCAAGGACTGTCCAAGAAAAATCGGTATCTCTCTTTGATAAAAAACGAGACGGCTGCCACTGCCAGCGCACGTTTTTATGCTGAAACTCAAAGCAAACATCTTGCCCTATCTCACTGATAATCTCAGAAAGGTTGACTGCCTCATTCTCTAAATTGTCGATGGTATATTGCTGCATTTGTAACGATTGAATATGAATGATTTGCTCAATCAACTCATTCATTCGTGCTGATTCCTTATCGATGCGATCCAGATAGCGACTGGTATTGGGAGCAAAGTCGCGTGTAAGCTCGGTTGCCACTTCCAGACGCGCCAGCGGTGAACGTAGCTCATGCGAGATATCACTGAGCATCTGTTTGCGTGCCAACTCACTCTCAGCCAGCCTTGTCGACAGTTTGGCAACGTCTTTGGCCAGTAAACCCAGTTCATCATCACCCATTTTAGACAAATCTGGATTTGCCTGATAATCGCCATCAATCATACGGTGTACGGTGCTTTGTACACGGCGAATACGATAAGTCAGCGTGCGACTGAGCCAAACGCAGACTAAAATACTAAAAAGAAGTATCAATAATAACCGTATTGGAAAATTGCTACGTTGCAGCTCTACCACATCTGAAAAACGCAAATGCGGGCGCAATTGGATAAGAACTGTTTTTTTATCAGGCAAAGCAACCGTTACATCAGCCAACTCAGGGCGAGTGTCAGGATCAGCCATCTTAGCCCCACGCGGCATTATTGGCTGCAAAATATGATCTAACATAGATGGGGTGTCATGCACTCTGTTCTCACCATTGACCATTTTTTTAGTATCTAGGTGAGGTGCGGGTGGCTTTATCTGTGTTGAATTGATCTGTGTTGCTGATTGCTCTATCGCCTGCTCATCTTCTTGCCTACGTTCTGGCTTACGCTGATCGTCTTTGTCTCGATAACGCGGAAATATGATGGCATCTTGGTCATCATAGACTCTAATCTGATTCATGAGCCGCCGGTCTTGACGATACATCTCTCTAACGGCTGCAAAGTCTCCTACCTTTAACGCTTCAACTATGTTCTGACGTTTAATCAACAA
This sequence comes from Psychrobacter sp. JB385, assembly GCF_900163785.1. GTDB lineage: Bacteria > Pseudomonadota > Gammaproteobacteria > Pseudomonadales > Moraxellaceae > Psychrobacter. The sequence goes on along the minus strand of NZ_FUKN01000013.1, from coordinate 732,393 downwards.
ACTGTCAATTTGTACATCCATGCGTGCTGTTAGCTCTTTTTCGACCAGCCAGCGCTCCACCATAATGGATAATACAGAGGTCATCAAAATCGTTAATAACAGGCTCAAAAACAGACGCCAAAACAGCGTAACTCGCACTTTAAACGTGGCATTTTTCATCGGTAAATCTACTATTACAGTACCAATTGATAGCCTTTACCGCGAACCGCTTTAATCGGTTCATCGTGAAAGGGTTGAAGTTTTTTACGCAAGCGCGAAATATGAACATCCAAACTGCGATCAAATGGCTGCAATTCGCGCTGCAAAATGTGCTCTGACAGCCACGTCTTACTCACGACCTCACCCTTTTGTTTGAGCAATGCAACCAACAGATCAAACTCTGTACCAGTCACTTGCAGCTCGACACCATCTATCTGACACAGCCTCTGATTTTGATCAAGATGCAGTCGGCTCTCTGGTAACGGCGTGTGCTCTGATGCAACCGCGTTGGTGCGTTTAATCACCGCATTGATACGCGCCAGCAGCTCCCGAGGATTGCAGGGTTTGGTGATATAATCATCAGCCCCAAGCTCTAAGCCAATGATACGATCAATCTCTTCGCCTTTGGCAGTCAACATGATAACAGGCACATCACTGATGTTTGGCAGTTGGCGCAGCACACTTAATCCATCAATTTTTGGCATCATGATATCTAGCACCAGCAAGTCATAAGCAGACGCATTGTTACTCGCCGCTTTTAGTGTTTGAATCACGGCTTCACCATCATGAACACAGTCGCAAGTCACGCCATGATTATGGAGATATTCTTGTAATAACTGAGTCAGCTCTTCATCATCATCGCCCAGCAGTATATTCGGCACCGTTGTCTCCTTAAGCGGTCAATAGCTTTGTTACTTATATTATCAGGCAATTACTGATCGATACGCCATAACCGTTACCTTTCTTAATATTTCATAAATGTTCGTAACCTTTAGCTGTCGTAGAATAGCCTCATCAACAGCGAGTACTGCACTTTGCCATGGTCATATTGGCAAAATCAAACGTTGCTGTTCATTATCATTCAACCAAACGACATAAAGGATTACACTATGAAAAAACTACTATTGGGCTCAGTACTGGCAATGTCTAGCGTGTTTACTGTGACTGCATGTACCAGCGTTAATGCAACTACTGACACGGCACCAACGTCTAGCAAAATGCAGCACAAAGACGGCATGAAAAAGGGCGGTATGAGAGGCCCTATGTCTCAGTTGGATCTGACAGCGACGCAACAAGCGCAAATCAAAGCAATTATGGAAGCAAAACATGGTGACTACAAAGCTGATCGCGCTGAAAATAAAGCAGAGCGTATGCAGATGCATCAGCAAATGCAAGCTTTGACCAATGCAAGTACGCTCAACACTGCTGCCGTAAATCGTTTGGCTGATCAGCAAGCCGCGAAAACAAAGCAGCGCTTTATTGAACGTGTACAAACTCAGCATGCTATTGCCCAAGTCTTGACACCCGAGCAGCGTGCAAAACTGGCAAAATTAGAAGCTGAAAGAATGGCTAAAGGACATAAAGGTCCAGGCCATCACAAAATGGCAGGTAAAAAACAGCAAGGCATGTAATTCTTAATAGGCAACGTGTGGTACAGCGCTCTGTCTTGTTATACTATTTGTCATACTTAGTATCTTGTCATACTCAGTCTGCAATATAAGCATATAAAAAAGTGCATCGTATCAACGGTGCACTTTTTTTATGGATGATTAAACTGTCTAACAATTTATTAAGATCTCAACTTACTGGGCTCTCAATTTACTGAGATCTCAATCACGCTCTTTAATCAACCGCCCCACTCGCTTCTATAGACGTGGGAAATCTACTGAATATCATTTTACCCATAAAAGTACCATTCCCATCGCGGTAATACTGCATCAGCTCTTTGCCATACTTTCTTGCATCAATACTATTGCTGGCATTTGGCACTTGCACATCACTTGGCAAGGTAGGAAACGCCATGTCTTGATGGCTTATGGCAGAATATTGCTGCAACATATCTACAGTCACGCCCTTACTTGACGTACCAGAAACGGCTTTGGTTTTACTCAGTAACTCATTGCGCAGATGCTGCCATTTAAGTTGACCGCGTTTATCAAATCCGTAAAGCTCTTGCACCTCTGTGTTCTCTGGCAGTGCTCCCTCTTCTGTTTCATCCCCACCTTCCGCCTGACTTTTTATCATGGCCAACACTTGCTGCACCAACGCTTTACTGGTGAACTTATCAGACGTTGTGTTTTCTGATTGATCAGAGGCATTTGTTTGAGTCAGCTCAGGATATTGTTTGCTGATGCGGTCATAAAAAACGCGCATATAGTCTTGATAAAATTGCTCATAGCTCTCAGCACTTTGTACACGCCTAATGATGGTATCAGTCGCTAGCATTGGGGTTAGCTGATACGCTGGTAATTTAGGAGAAAGCGACGCTAGCGTATTGGGCGCCACATAGTCAAATTGGCTCACAGGCACCGTTTCAAATGTCTCATCCATGGCCGCAAAGTGACTTTTTATCACTTCACGACCAAAGCCTTTGGGCAAGGTGCCATCATCCATGGCTATTTTTAACCATTTATTTTGCCATTTTGTACCAAGTGCATCATCTAACATCGAGGAGTTAAACATCGCAACATTATCTGCCCATAGATAAATATCGCCATTCTTAAAATCGATATAGATAGGCTGGTTGATGCTACTGTGATGATTACGCGCTTGATACTGGGCGCTGGCGAGCATGGTTGCCCTGCCAGCCATTGGCTGATAGATACCTTGAGCATTGAAAGATAGAGGCTTGAACCAATAAGCATCTAACAGTTTTGATTTTTTGATTTCTAGCGGCTTTATCTTGCTGTCATAATTGTCAAATAACTGCTGGTAAGAGGGCGGCACAGCGATGTCGCTGTCGTATTGATGGTCTACCCACGCTTCATACGCAGCATTGCATTCAAGATAATTGTTTTTTAATGCCGTACGCTGAGCATCATACTCAGTATTTAAGACATCCTTATTTTGACCTTCTGCTTGCTCAAGTAAAGCCGCATAAGCTTGATCGTGAGTGTCTTCGCAGTATTCGCTTGGATAGTCTGATGCGACCTGATCGTTTGTTGTTACATTGGCAAATTGCTGCTCATTATTAATTTCAATATTACTATGATAGCTAAACGATTGACGGCGCTGTTTTTGCAATGCTGTGGCTAAGGCGGTTTTAGCTGCCGCTGACGTTTGGTTTTTGGTCATGGTGCTAGATGGATTTGGGTGACTAGACAGATTGGTAGATTGGCAACCCGTCAATAACAGGGCAGCTGTCAAAAATGCACTCGCAAATAAGGTCTTGCTGTTGATAGACGACGATAGACAATGCTTAGTAACTTGATGATTTGTTTTCATATTTTATCCTTAATAAATATTCGCTTAAACGTGACAAGACAGTACTACCAAGCCTCTATGCTGTTATCAGCCTCATCGTCACTCGGCGTAATGCTATAGTCCTCATTACTATCGTCGTTATAGCTGTCTTCACTGTCATCATAATCACGCGGATAGTCATCATCTAAGCGGTGATCACTATAGTCGTAGCGAGCGTAATGTGCCGCTTGTAGCCTATCTTCTTGTTGACGCTGGGCGGTCATCCACGCGTTGCCATCAATGGCAGGTTTGGCATTGTCTCCAAGAGATTCAGCCAACAAGGGCGTTAGTGCATGTTTATCAAAACTGGCTTTGTCGTAGCGTACTTGGTTCAATACAGTGGTTGTCGAACCTAATAAATCCCCACCGATATTCATACGCTGTTGTTTGGCAAGCAGACGATCGGCGCTGTCCAAATAATAATAATTTATCTGGTTAAATGTGATAGGGCCAATGGCTTCAATAAGCTGTAGTAGCGCTCCTACATCGGCACTCTGATAGCCTTTGTTATACAATGCCGCTTTATCAAGCGCAGCTTTTAGCGGCGCACCGTCAGGGTATTTTTCTGGATGAGTATCGACATACTGCTGAAGTGATTGGGTCATGTATTTGAGTACTTTACCAATCATCTCACCGCTTTGCTGACTGCCGAAATAGACTTTTACCGCACGGCTAGCGCCAACTTCTTTAGCAAACCGATCTTGACCGATGTCTACCGCACTAAAATGCTCGGGCGCAAGCTCCGCCATACTATTTTGTATGGCAGAAATTGCCGCATCATAGAGCACCGCTGACGGTAGTTGCGATGTGATACTGTCGGGCAAACCAAAACTCACCGTATGTGAAATCATCTGATTGGGTAATGGAGTGCTTTCAGGATTGACAATCGCCATGATAGGCATGATTGCCGATGGATCAACCTTGATCTTGCTGTTATTAAAATCGAACGCCAGTGGTATCTGTATTGATGAGGCGATGGTTGGTGTCAAATAATCATAGCTATAGACACTTTGTAGTTGTCTTTTTTGAGGTTGATAATGACTGACGCTATTGAATGTTAGATGTTTATATTGATAAGCATTTGAAGCCGCTATCTGCTCTGGTGTACGGTGGAACATGGTAAAGATATTACCAACCAGCCCTGTGGATGATATGGGCGCTTCACTGGTTGTCTTTGGCTGTTGCTTTACCATTTGCATGGCTTCATAGTTTTGTAGAAGGTTTTTTGCTTTTAAGCCTGAGAACCTACTACTTCGCCCATAATCAGTGCCACTGTCTTCTTCATTATCGTAGTTGTCGTCGTATGATGACTCATCATTTTCGCCCGCCTCTTCCAATATCATGGCTATTGCGGCGCTTTCTGCTGCTGCGTTTTCTTCAGAGTCATCCTCAGGCATCGTATCCGATACATTTTCTTCATCGACAACGACTTCATCGGCATCAGTGTAGTCATAGCTGCTTTCATCGTAGCCATTCTCATCATAGCTATTTTCACTATAATCACTCTCTAACCCAGATTGATACATGTATGTTTCTATAATCGTCTTCAGTAAGCTGCTAGAGCCTGCATCAATGCTGTCTGGATCAATAAAGGGTACGGCTTGATAATTGGCCTTCGCAACAGCAACGTGCTCTGAGGCTAAATGCTGACGAATAGCGGTCAATAAGTGCGCTTTGGCCTGACTCTCAGTATTGGGATATTTGTCTTGATTGAATAGCTGTTCATAGTGCTCAGAGTCAGCAGCCAAACTGGCATTAAGTGCACGTCCCTGCGCTTGGTTTTGTGCAGTATTTGCGATATTAAAATCTATCATTTTATTGGATGTAGCAGTAGATGATGAGCTACTCGGGTTGGATTGGCAACCTGCCAGCATCAGCGAAGTACTACCCAGCAGTAGTGCACAACGAGCAATAGAGACCAGCTTATAAGGCTTATGGCTGTTTTCACGATGGATAGAGGAATGACGCAACGCGATTTTAGAGCAATGTGGTTGCTTGGGATTTTTTTGATGAGTGAATAACATGAGCGCCCCTTTATCAGATAAACAGCCAATAATAAATGCCTACTATTGTGCATATTTATAGCACAAAAAGTTACACTTAAGTAATATTAACAATGAGTATTTAAGGACGCTTTATATTTTTTTGAATTTTTCTTAATAAAAACATCAGGGTAACCATGATAGTAATTATGTAAACACCAAGCGTATTATAACTATGAGCAGCGACGGCTAAAAATAATACTCAATAAACAACTTTCTACTACTCAATATTTTCGTTACTATTCATGTGTCTCAATTGTTTCATAAAACTGACTACTCCAATTTTTAATCACGTAAAAAGGAATTTGCAATGGCGCCGCTATCATCCCGTCTTATTCAGCACAAGACTGAACAGAATAAAACCCATCATACAACCTCCTTAAAAAAATCTGCCTTGCTCATCAGTAGTGCTCTATTACTGTCTGTCTCTGCTCATGCATTAGAAACCACCAACTCAGTCAATAATAGTACGATGAGTGATTCTTCACTCAATACCAGTGCGATCAATCTACCGATCATGACCAACGCACCAACCGTTTTGACTGAAAACCAACGAATCACTCGCGCAAAAACCAATAGCCTTACACCGACAACTAAAACTGCCAAAACCGACCAAGCCATCTACTCAGCCGATGCTATTCATCATCCAGTATGGGCAAAGAACGGCATGGTCGCGACTCAAGAAGCGCTGGCTTCTGATATCGGACTTCAAATTCTAAAGGATGGCGGCAATGCCGTTGATGCTGGGGTCGCTGTTGGTTTCGCCCTTGCCGTTACGTTACCGCGCGCAGGCAACATTGGCGGTGGCGGTTTTATGATGATTTATGACGCAAAACAAGGCAAAACCGTGGCGCTCGATTATCGTGAAAAAGCACCAAGCAGTGCCACACGTGATATGTACCTTGATAGCGCTGGCAACGCCGTGAGCGATTTATCACGCTATCATGGTTTAGCGGTTGGTGTGCCAGGCACTGTCGCAGGATTGCTCAAAGCATTAGAAGATCATGGCACAATGAGCCGTGAACAAGTTATGGCTCCTGCCATTGCACTGGCAGAGAATGGTATCGAAGTCACCGCTGGACTGTCCGAGTCACTAGAAGCCCTAAGTGATCGCTTACAAAAATGGCCGAGCACCAAAAAGATATTTTTTAAACCTGACGGCAGCGCCTATCAACCTGGTGAGCGCTTGAAACAACCCGAGCTTGCCCGCTCACTAAAACTGATTGCGGCTCAAGGGGCAGATGGATTTTATAAAGGCGAAACCGCCAGAAAATTGGTCAAAGCTGTCACTGATGCAGGCGGTCGGATGAGTTTAGAGGATTTAGACAACTACGAAGCCATCGCTCGCGTGCCCGTCAAAGGCGACTACCGTGGCTATGAAATTGTCTCTATGCCGCCGCCCTCTTCAGGCGGTATTCACATCATTCAAATCTTAAACATATTAGAAGGCTATCCGCTAAAAGACTACGGACAAAACAGCGCCCAAACCATTCACTTAATGGCTGAGGCTATGCAGCTGGCTTATGCAGACCGCGCTGAATACTTAGGCGACTCTGACTTTATTGACGTACCGTCAAGTGGTTTAACCTCACAAGCTTATGCCGATAAATTACGCGGTTTGATCGATCCAAACAAAGCCACCCCAGCGTCCACGATTAAAGCGAGCAATCCACTTCCTTACGAAAGTGATCAGACCACGCATTTTTCTATCGTAGATAAAGACGGCAATGCGATCGCCAATACTTATACCCTAAACTTCTCTTACGGCACTGGTTTGGTCGCTGAGGGTACGGGGATTTTACTCAACAATGAAATGGATGATTTTTCTGCCAAACCAGGTGTGCCGAATGGTTATGGATTATTGGGCGGTGAGGCAAATGCCGTTGAAGCCAATAAGCGCCCGCTATCCTCAATGAGTCCGACACTGGTGTTCAAAGACAGCAAACCTTATATCGTCACAGGCAGCCCAGGTGGTAGCCGTATCATTACAACCGTCACTCAAGTTATCTCAAATGTACTCGATCATGATATGAATATCGCTGAGGCAACTCACGCGCCGCGTATCCATGACCAATGGTTGCCAGATGAGATTCGTATCGAAAAAGCCCTCAACGTAGACACCATCAAAAAACTCGAATCTATGGGACATACCGTCAGTCCACAAGCCACCATGGGTTCAACCCAGTCAATCATGATTACGCCAGATGGCGTCTATGGATCTTCTGATCCACGAATTGTTGATGCAGCCGTGGTTGGTTATTAATTTAGTTTTTGGAGTAAAAGCCTTCTGTATCAAATGGATATAGAAGGCTTTTTATTGTTCAGAAAGTTTGCTTATCTTTTGCTTTCGAAAATAGCAATTAGTAGAGTTTTATTTTTTCGAAAAATTCATTGTCTAGTAATAATTTTGGTCGGGCATTTACTTCTTTTAAACCTACTTTATGTTGCATCATTAGCTCAATCAAATTCATTTGATCAATAAGTATAAGACTGTGCGAATCAGTTGAATTTGCATAATCTTGTGCAGGCTTGGTAAAGCTTGTCGTGGTAATAAATAAACCGTGATGATTGGTTTTTTGCGGTGGATAAGCACCTATGAAATTTCTCAAATCGCCATTAGATATGTTATTACCTGCACTGTACTGTTTGGCTTGAATGTAATAGTTATGCACTTCTCCATCTGGGAAATCTTGAATGATGAGACCGTCAATACCATTGTCGTTTGAGCGACCAGTATGACGGGACGTTAAATTACTCTCAGGACTTTCAATTTCTAGCGAACGTTCAATCAATTTTAGACAAAACCATTCAAACTGTAAGGGAGACAAACTTTCAATTTGAGTCATAATCATACTGGGTGTGACTTTGACAAAGTCATTACCAACAGCCGCGTCTGCATAATTATTCATAAATATAGACGTTCGGCGCTGTGTTTCTTCTATTAAATGATTAATAAGCGTATCGCCATTTTTTCCGTAAGCAGCAATATTGACTTTTTGCAGATCAGCAAACGCTTTATTATCAAAACGGTTTAAATTGGCAATATAATCACTATTTGGAATACCGTCACTAATATATTGGTTGAAATTGTTTCCAGCTAGCCAAAAGTAGACTTTGCCAAAAGGATCTAAACGTATCATGTTTTTGGGTGTCACCTTTTCATCAAAAGTAATGAAATTAGCAAAATTTTGATTTAAATTCGGTACCAAACTGAACTTACCTTCTTGGACCAGACCCATTGCCGATAGACACAATAGAATTAAATCGACAATTTCATCATAACAAGGTGAACCATTGTGACATTCATGCCGTATATCATAATTGCTCATGTAATTAATTTCTTTGTGATCATTTACAATCTGCGCTAACTTTTCAAACTCTCTATAAAACACAGTGCGACCAATCGTATTGCGTGTACTGAGGTTTTTTACAGTTTGTATTCCAGCATTTAACATATCGCCAAATGCTGGCAGCTTTGTAATATTACTCATAGTGTTACCGTCGTTTTGGGTTGCATGAACAATAGTTTATGAAAATGGATTTAACTTTATTTATATCATAATAACTTGAAGATAAATGCTTTTGATACCACCTATTCACAATAAAACGTTCAGCATTTGCTTTATTAATGAGAAAGCAGCCGATCCGACGGTCATTAGTAAATGCAATCGGTGGCTGTCTACGGCAAATAATGCTATTATTAACGACCTGATTTAAAACGAATAAATACGATTCCTTCTGTATTTTTTGTCTCATATACCAGATTAAAGCATTGATAATATTAAATTTATTTTAATATCGATATTTTTAATCGTATCCGTAAGAGTCCTCTATGGCATTTGTACACCTTGGCATTCACAGCGAATATTCCATCACTGATTCTATCGTGCGTATCAAGCCGCTCGTTAAAGCTGCGGCAGCGGACAATCAGCGTGCACTTGCACTGACTGACTTGTCCAATTTGTATGCGACAGTGAAGTTCTATCGTGCCTGTTTAAGCGCTGGTATCAAGCCGATTATCGGCAGCGAAGTCATCATGGACAATGAAGACACGCGCCTGACATTGCTCGCAATGAACAACGAAGGGTATCAAAACATCACTCGTATCGTATCGCTTGGCTTTACTGAAGGCCGTGCTGACCCTGTCAATCATGGTACGCCTGTCATTAAGCGTCGTCATATCTTAGAGCACGCAGCCGGCGTGATTGTACTGCTCGCTGAAAAATCAGACGTGGGTCAGGCGCTGGTTGGTTCTATGCCAGAAAAGGCCGACGAGCTACTTGCAGAATGGCAAGCGCAATTTCATGATCGCCTGTATTTTGCCATCAAACGTACCAATCGCGCAGGAGAAGATGCTTTTATTAAGGCGGCTATCCAATCAGGTGCCAAGCACAACATTCCTATTATTGCGCATAATGACGTGCGTTTTTTACAGCAAGACGATTTTGATGCTCATGAAGCGCGTGTTTGTATTGCAGGCTCCTACGTATTGGCTGATCCAAGTCGCCCGCAGACCTACTCCGATGAGCAGTATTTAAAAACTCAAGAACAAATGGCGCAGCGGTTTGCTGATATTCCGCAGGTGATTGACAACACCTTACGTTTGGCAACGCGCTGTAATGTGTCTTTGACCCTTGGTATTAATGTATTGCCCGACTTCCCAGTGCCTGAGGGAGAGACGATTGAAACGTTTTTTCGCTCAGAGTCGCAGCGTGGTCTTGATCATCGATTAGACAAGCTATTTCCTATTGAGACACGCCGTGATAATTGGAGCGACATTCGCCAAAAGTACGATGAGCGTCTAGAGTACGAGTTAGAAGTTATTTTATCCATGGGCTTTCCTGGTTACTTCTTAATCGTCATGGACTTTATCCGCTGGGCAAAAGCCAATGGCGTACCTGTGGGGCCAGGTCGTGGCTCTGGTGCTGGCTCGCTTGTCGCCTATGCGCTTAACATCACAGACCTTGACCCGATTCATTATGATCTATTATTTGAGCGCTTCTTAAACCCTGAACGTGTCTCTATGCCCGATTTTGATATCGATTTTTGTATCGAGGGGCGCGACCGTGTCATTGACTATGTAGCCCAAACTTATGGACGTGAGGCGGTCTCGCAGATTATCACCTTTGGTACGATGGCGGCAAAAGCGGTGGTGCGTGATGTGGCGCGCGTCCAAAGTAAGTCATATTTTTTGGCAAATAAGATCTCTAAACTTATTCCTAAAACACCAGGCATCACGCTTAGCCAAGCGCTAGAGCAAGAGCCGCAGCTCAAAGACTTAATCTCCAATCCTGATAATATGGATTATGAGGATGCCATTGAGATTTGGGAGATGGCGATCAAGCTTGAAGGCGTTTGCCGAAATGTCGGTAAACATGCTGGTGGCGTTCTCATTGCTCCGCATAAGATTACCGATTTTAGTGCCATTTATTGTGATGATGAAGGGCATCGCGTTAGCCAATTTGACAAGGATGATGTGGAAGCTGTTGGGCTGGTCAAGTTTGACTTCTTAGGTTTGCGTAACTTAACCGTTATCAATGCTGCGGTTGAAAACATCAATCTACGCCGTGCCAAAGAAGGCGTGGATGCCTTGGTGTTAGAAGACTTGCCTTTAGATGACGCCAAAGCTTATAAACTACTGCAAGATGCCAAGACCACGGCTGTCTTTCAGTTAGAAAGTATGGGCATGAAAAAGTATCTCGCCAAATTACAGCCGACCAATATCGAAGATGTGATCGCCATGTGTGCGCTCTATCGTCCAGGGCCCCTTGATGCTGGCATGGTAGAGATGTATATCGACCGTAAGCACGGCCGCGAAGAAGTCATCTACGATCATCCCAATCTTGAGCCCATATTAGAAAACACCAATGGCGTTATTGTGTACCAAGAACAAGTCATGCAAATCTCGCAGGTCATGGCAGGCTATAGCTTGGGCGGCGCTGATATGCTACGCCGCGCCATGGGTAAGAAAAAACCTGAAGAAATGGCCAAGCAGCGCGATATTTTTGTGACAGGCGCGACGTCTCAGGGTATCGATGAGGTTACCTCAGGCGGTGTGTTTGACTTGATGGAGAAGTTCGCAGGGTACGGGTTTAACCGCTCACATTCCGCCGCTTACGGTGTACTGGCGTATCAAACGGCGTATTTAAAACAGTACTACCCTGCTGAATTTATGGCCGCAGTATTGACCTCTGATATGAACAACACCGACAACGTGGTGTTCTTTATCAATGACTGCCGCGAAAACTTCGGTTTGACTGTGGTCAATCCATCCGTTAACCGCAGTGAATGGCATTTCGTCGCTGACACACCGACCAATATCATTTATGGTCTGGGTGCGATTAAAGGGGTTGGTGAAGGCGCGGTTGAATCCATCGTGGAAGCACGGCGCACGGATGGTCCTTTTAAAGACTTATACGATTTTTGTCGCCGCGTAGACATCAAAAAAGTCAATAAACGTACGCTTGAAGCTTTGGTGAGTGCTGGCTGTTTTGATGATTTTGCCGCCACTCTTCGACCCGACTTGCCAGCAGATGCCGCTTATGAGATTCGCGGTGCATTGATGAGTCAATTGCCAAACGCTGTACAAGCCGCTGAGCAAGATCGTCAAAACAATGAGCTTGGCATGATGGATCTGTTCGGTGAAATGGATGGCGTGGTTGCCGCGCCGCCACTTGTGATGACGCCAGAGCTGATTTGGGGAGATAAGCATCGCCTCAAAGCTGAAAAAAACACCTTAGGTCTGTACTTAACAGGTCATCCGATCAATGAATACTTAGATGAGCTAAAACGCTATACCTCAGGCGCTCGACTGAACAAGCTGACGGACACTGGCTACAATGGCAGCTGTTATTTTTCAGGATTGATTATAGATATTGCCAATTTTGGTAATCGCAATGTCATCACGTTAGATGACGGTACGTCTCGTCTGGAAGTTAGCTGCTATGCAGAGCGTTTCAACCGCGTTAAAGAGCAGTTAAAAGTTGACGAAGTGGTGATTATCAAGGGCAGTATCCGTGAGCGCGATGGTCGTTTATTTGCCCGTCTCGATAATGCCATGAGCATCGTTGATGCGCGCTTGCGTTGGCTCAAAAAAATCAGCATCAAGATTCAAGCGAGTGACATTAATTTGCTCATGCGTCTGCAACCTTTACTTAAATCAGCACAAGCAGACATCATACCTGCGCCGCGCTTAGGGTACAGTGACGAGCAAAACGAATCTGACAATTATGGCAGCGATGGCGCTTATGACCCTGCTATGGGCGGAAGTTTATACGATGAAGATGGTAATGATTTATTGGCTTTAGAAAATGAGATGGGTCAATATGCCAATAATGCACTGAGCAATACAGACACGTCTATCAATGATAACTGTCTGCCGCTTGGGTTAAGTATTTACGAAAAATTTGGTATTGCCAATGTCAGTTTATCAGAGCACTGGCGTATCTACCCCAACGATGACAATTTACAGCAATTAAAAACCATGGTTAATGAGGACAGCTTACACTTTCATTACAGCTAAAACGTACTTTACGGTCGAAAAATTCATTATAGTAATTTTATTGTATTAATTTCAAAAAACCGGATAACAAACTATGAATAATATACCCAATAGCAATACGACTGTGCAGACTGATGAAGAAATCATCAATCATGAGCAATTTGAAGACATGCGCGACTTATTAGAAGAGGATTTTGCCGATTTGATACAAGTCTATCTCGCTGACAGTCGCCAGCGTATATCAGCGCTTCGCGCAGCGCAGCAAGAACAAAACAATACTAATGGTTTTGAGATTGCTCATGCCCTAAAAGGTGCTAGTGCTAATTTGGGTGCAACGCAAGTAATGACTTTGAGTAGTCAGTTGCAAGAGCGCTGCCGTGAGCAACTGATCAGCGAGCAAACTGATCTTATTGAAAATATCGCTGTCGCTCTACAACGTGCTGAACAAGAAATCAATCAAAGACTGGGGCAATAATGAGTCACACTTCTTTGTCATCAGCCTCAGCACCTATTCATAGCGTGAGTGATTATCTTGATTGCATGCAAGTGGTTATGGTCAATACAACCTTGCCTGCCAATATTGGTTCGGCGGCGCGCGCCATGCATACGATGAGTTTGTCGCGCTTAACTGTTGTTGATCCTAAACTGCCAATCGATGAGTCTAGTGTGTCACATGCCGCTGGTGGTAGTGACTTATTGGCATCTGCCATTATTGCGCCAACGCTGGAATCAGCGATTGCCAACTGTCAGCTCGTGTTTGCGGCCAGTAGTCGTAGCCGTCATTTGCCACGGCCGGTCGTCACGCCAACACAGGCAGCTCAGATCATGCTGGCCTTTATTGACAATCAATCTGCATTGAATACTCAAGGTAAAGAGGATCTTGATATCGATCAAGCGGACGATAGCAAAAATAAGCCAAACATTGCTATCTTGTTTGGTCGTGAAGACCGAGGACTGACCAATGAAGAGCTGGCTTGTGCAGACTATCATATCCAAATAGACGCCAATCCCAACTACCCTGTTCTCAATGTGGCATCAGCCGTTCAAGTCATCGCAAGCTTTATTTTTGCTTATACACAAGGCCATGTTCAGGCCAATGCTAAGACTGATGATATCAGCTTAGACGATAATAAAAGCGTGACCACTCAGCCAACTGTCGATGTCCATCTTCGCCAGCAATGGGATGAGCCTGCCATCACGCAGCAGCAGCTACAACAGCTTACCCAGCGTACGACTGATTTGATGGTTCAGCGTGGCCTAGCAGATAGCGAACATTTAAAATCATTACCGTCGAGACTATCGAGACTTGGCTCTCGCCTGCAACTTGATCAAAAAGAGTATCAGTTACTAAGCTCGCTCATCGCCAAACTCTCAAAAGTATAGATAGCACGTATATTTTTAAAAATGGGTAAAAATCTGACGCCAGTGCGTCAGTACCCATTGATCAATCAGCGTTGATATGATGATTCATCACTATATTTTATGATGCAAAGCTGATATAACTTGAGAGAAATGGGTATCAATAAATCTCAATATTCATGGAAATATAATAATGACAAATTAAGAGATGACTGTTTTTATCACAGCATTCTTGATCAAGACATTTTACCGACAAATAGATAGGACGCTTTATGTCATTCCCATCCAAATGGTTTAAGTCGCTTGCCACCATCAAAAAAGACTTAAAAGAAGATATCGATGCCGTGTTCACTCGTGATCCTGCAGCACGTAATAGTTTAGAAATCATACTGACCTACCCTGGCTTTCACGCACTTATCTTGCATCGCGGCGCGCATTGCCTTTGGAATAAAGAGCAAAAACTGGCAGCCCGTGTGATTTCTTATGGTTCACGCATTATTACTGGTATCGAGATTCACCCTGCTGCCAAAATCGGTAAGCGCTTCTTTATTGACCATGGGGTTGGCGTTGTTATTGGTGAAACTGCGGAGATTGGTAACGATGTGACCCTGTATCACGGCGTAACGCTTGGCGGCGTGTCTTGGAATAATGGCAAGCGTCATCCGACATTAGAGGATGGTGTCACTGTTGGTGCTGGTGCAAAAGTTTTGGGGCCCTTCACCGTTGGTAAAAATGCCAAAATCGGTTCAAATGCCGTGGTGGTAAAGCCAGTACCAGCTGGCGCAACGATGGTCGGCAGCGCCGCTCGTATGATTTCAGATCATCATGATGAAAAAGGCAATCCCATCACCACCCAAGTACAAGATGCCAAACAACAAGAAAAAGTAGCGCAAGCGGCAGGCAATCCTGAAAAAAACCATGGTAAGCAAGCCGCTTCAAACACCAAGCGTACCACTACCTTCCAAGCATATGGGGTTGATCCTTCTTCACAAGATCCAGTCACAGAAGCGTTTGCTAAGATGCTTGAGCACATTCAGCAATCAGAAAACCGTCTGGACCAATTACAGGCCGCAATGTGCCAAATTGATCCTGATTTTTGTAAAAAAGAATACGATAAACTGTGTCTAGAAGATTTCGATGTGATTGGTAATGACGATTTAGATAAGACTGATGCTGCTTCAAAGTGAGCATCGCTTTGATTTATCAAGACTAGATTACGGAATTTCATAGCGATATAGATGGTCATTATGACGCTTTCTATATCGCTATTTTTTTATATAAATGTTCGACAATACTTTTTTGGTATTAATCGCTTGTTTATTTTCCACATAACCCTTCTGCGATCAGCTCGTTAATGCCTGCCGTTTCATGTGATTTGAATGGATAACGATCTTTCATGATGATCCATTTGGATTTATCATTTTTGCTTAGGCTATTTTTTTTATCAGCCAGTTTGATCAGCAGGATATCAATATCCATTGTCACCAACCGTACCTGATTGACATCAGTCTGCCGACACCGATTGCAATCTCCTTCAAGATCTTTAAATGTTTGCTGTAGCTGCTGCAATGTCATCGGTATTGTCAATGCTAGATGTACACATTGATTGGTGTAATCAGGCTTTGGATGTTCAACAGTGGCCGTAAAGTCAGGATTTTGAAAAGCGGTCGATAATTGTATCTGACCTAACGCTGCCAATTGCGCTTGCGCAACTGGCAGATACGTTTCTGCCTGATAATTACTGCCCAAAGCCAATAGCACTGCCGTCACCGAATGCGCTTGCAACGCTTCAGGCTCCTCTCTCTGCAAACGCTCAAAATCCTGCAAATCTATCAGTGCTTTATGCATCATTGGATGACGCTTCGGCGTGACGAGTGATTTGTACACCAACCGCGTCCGCCGGTTTGATGGCCGTCGGTTTGGCAATACTGAGCGTGACTTTTTGAGTCGCGTATTTTGCCAGTAGATTATCAGCAATCTGCCCTGCCAAATGTTCAAGAAGCTTTGCTTGAATGGTTTGACACCATGCGCTGACATCATCGCACACAGCTTTGTAGTTCAGCGCATCGTTGACATCATCTGATATAGCAGCACGGCTGATATCGGTTTCAAGTGCGATATCAATCAGCAGCGGCTGCGTAATCACACGCTCCCATTCATAAACACCAATGACGGCCTCTACTTTTAAGCCTTTTACAAATACAACATCAGATTGGGTATGAAACATGCTTTCATCCTTGTCGGCTCAATCTTTAATTCAGATTTTTACCAAAATTTTTGTTTATGATAGTTTTACTCAAATCCTTATTACTTAAATACTTACAACGCGGCTTCACGTAAATGCTTGGCTTTTAGCGCTTTGCTGGGACGATGACGCCACAAATCAATGCTGAATAATAATAGACCGAGCCAAATCAGCCCAAAAACTGCTAAGCGATGCAAATCAAAAGGCTCTTTATAATAAAATACTGCCAAGAAGAAAATAAAGGTCGGTGTCAGATAATTCATAAAGCTTAAGATACTGAATGCCACCATCTTAGTCGATTTATTAAACAGCAATAACGGTATCAATGTAATAGGACCTGCCAGCATCAATAGCCAAATGCTTGGACTAAACCAAAAGCTCAGTTGACTACTGACCACATCTGCTTGCCAAAACCACCATAAGAAAATCGGCACTAATAAGGTTGTCTCAACAAACATAGCATCGACCGCCGTTAGGGGCGTTTGACGCTGAATTGTTCCATAAGTACTAAAACTAAATGCCAGTATCAGGGATATCCAAGGCAAGCTACCAAGCATGACCACCTGAATCACTACAGACAGAAGGGCAAAGCCAATAGCAATCCATTGCAAAGGTCGCAACCGTTCTTTGAACAAGATCATTGATAACGCCACACCCACTAAGGGGCCAATAAAATATCCCAAACTGGCTTCGAGTATACGGTCGTGATTGACCGCCCATACATACGTAAGCCAATTGGTGGCGATGATCAAACCGGATATAAAAGAAAACGCGATCCATCTAGGGTTTTGCTTCAGCGTATCAATCCACTGCCACCGTTTGGTCACTACCAATACCATAAGTAAGCATGCGAATGTCCAAACGATACGGTGACCGATAATTTCAGTCGCATCATAGGCTGCCAGCTGCTTAAAATATAATGGAAAAATACCCCAGATAAAAAAAGCACTAAGAGCAGTTAAAATACCACTTCTGGTTGTTTTGATGGGTGTAACGGGTTTTTTGGTAACGTCTTGAGTAGCCATAATACAGTACAACGTTTTAGAGCAAAGCGCGCCCTCACCTCATGATGATTTCTTATATTGATAAAGGCAAGCACGCAGGGTTACTACAGATAAAATACAAGTTAAAAAGCAATGTGTTGATGCCTACATAGACATCAACACATTGCTAAAAATAACCACTCTTTTAAAATACATTCATGTAAAGATTAGAATGTGCTCTCATCTTCAAAATGATATCAGCTTAAATGCTGGTATCTTCAACTTGGATGGACATACCAATCTGATTAGCAAGCTCAGCAAATCCTGGGAAGCTGGTATTGACCGTCTCGGTCCCCTCAATGATGATTTGCTCTGATGCCCGTAAGCTCGCAACCGCAAAGCTCATGGCAATACGATGATCATGATGCGAGGTAATCTGACCACCACCGAAAACAGGTTGGCTATTGTCTATTTGATCGTTTTGACTGACCACACCCTTGCCCTCAACAATGAGACCATCTTCAGTCACCGTACAATCAATACCAAGTGTTTGTAATCCTTCAGCCATCACTGCGATACGATCAGATTCTTTGACACGCAGCTCTTTGGCACCAGTCAATACCGTACGGCCTTGCGCACAGCTAGCAGCAATAAACAATACTGGGAATTCATCAATTGCTAGCGGTACGAGATGCTCTGGTATTTCTATACCAACCAAGTTTGAGCTGCGAATAGTAATGTCTGCAACTGGCTCACCGCCCACATATGTCTCATTGCTTAGGCTAATGTCTGCATTCATCAATTTTAGAATATCAATCACGCCAGTACGCGTGGGGTTAATTCCCACTTGTGTCAAAGTCAACTCACTGCCTTGACTGATCGCTGCCGCCACCATAAAGAAAGCCGCTGATGATATATCGGCAGGGACAGCGATATCCCCACCTACCAATGCACCGCCTCCTTTTACACTGATGCGATTGCCATCAACCGTGACAGGATAACCAAAAGCTGACAGCATACGTTCGGTGTGATCGCGGCTCACTTCTGGTTGAGTGATGGTTGTTGTACCCTCACTCCACAGACCTGCCAGCAATAGACAAGACTTAATCTGAGCAGAAGCAACTGGTAACTCATAATTTATACCTTGCAATGGCTTACCCGCGGTGTCTCGACCTGTGATGCTGAGTGGCGCAGTGCCGCTATGGCCTGTACTTTGGATAACAGCGCCCATCATACGTAATGGTGCTGCCACACGCTCCATTGGGCGCTTATTGAGACTGGTGTCACCCAGCATCACGCTGTCAAATGGTTGGGCTGCCAAAATACCTGCCAGCAAGCGCATACTGGTGCCTGAGTTGCCCATATATAAGGGTGTTTTGCTGGGCTTTAAGCCATTCATGCCAACGCCATGAATGGTCAACTTGCCATTATCAGGCCCTTCAATGGTCACGCCCATATCACGAAATGCTTGCAACGTCGCAAGCGCATCCTCGCCTTCTAAGAATCCAGTGACATGGGTAACGCCTGTCGCAAGACTACCAAGCATGATACTGCGATGAGAGATAGACTTATCACCAGGAATGGTGATTGTGCCCGAAACGGTATTGCTTGGCGTAATAATATAAGAAGCTGACATGGCAGAAGTATCCGTATAAGGGGTGCTGGCTAACATATGGCCGAAATGTCGCCGCGCGGCTTGCGCACGGCCCAAAAGTCCCATCAGGGCGGTTGAATCTTTATCGATGATCAGCTGACGCATGGTTTGTAAATAGACACCATACTCATCAAGCGCACTGACAATCGCGTTTTGATTGGCAAAAAATATATCGTGCCACATTTTAGGGTCGCTTGCGGCGATACGCGTAAAATCGCGGAATCCACCAGCAGCGTAGCGAAACATATCCAAATTATCATCATGACTGGCCAACTGCTCCACCAGATTGAACGCTAGTAAGTGCGGTAAATGACTGGTATGCGCCAGTATGGCATCATGGTGAGTTGCCTCCATCGGCATCACCTTTGCTCCCACAGCCTCCCACAACAATCGCAGCTTAGCAATAGCAACATGATTGGTCGTAGGTAGCTCACAAATAATGACACTATGATTGGCAAATAAAGTGGCGCGTCTGGCATGATACCCTGAATTTTCAGCCCCAGCAATCGGATGTGCGGGCACCAAACCTGTAGGCAGCGAGGTAAATACTGCTTTGGCGGCATCAATGATATTGGCTTTTGTGCTACAGACATCGGTAATCATACAATCAGATGCGAGCTGTCCGTTATCCATTGCTTGTTTTATATCAGCGAATACGGCTTGTACCGCCTGTACTGGCACAGCAATGATGATCAAATCACTACCAGCTGCTACCTCACCCAAAGTGGAGCTGCCGGCTTCTAGCAGACCTTGTTTGATGGCCTCTTCTATACTTGGCGCATGTCTATCAACTGCCACCAACCGCTCACTCAAACCATTGTCTTTAATGGCTTGCGCAAGACTGGCGCCGATAAGTCCAAGTCCAATCACACAAACTTGTTTGAACAACGGCGGCTGAGTATTTAAGAGGATTTGATTGTTATTCTTTTGATTTTTTTGCTGACGACTCACGACTGTTCTCATTGTACAAACAAACATCCAGATGGATAAAGCCATCCAATGTTTGTGGTATAAAATTTAATGACTGACTCTTAAAAATTTTGACGACTGTATCAATCTTCCGTCAAGATAGATTGCAAGGTATCAATCAAGCGTAGATTGTCTTCTGCCACGCCGACGGTGATTCGTAGCCAATTAGGCAGACCATAAGCTGTTAATGGACGGACGATAACGCCTTGCTCAAGCAGCGCTTGATAAATCACGGCGGCTGTTGTGTCCTCCATCTCAACTTCTACCTCGACCATGATAAAATTGGCATGCGATTTGATAAATCCCAGTCCTAACGCATCGAACTGCTTTTCAAGCCAGCGCATTTGCTCATCATTCATCTGACGGGTTTTTTCAATAAAATCTTGATCAGCAAGAGCAGCAGCAGCAGCGGCTAAACCAATACGGCTGACGTTAAATGGCTGACGGATACGATTTAACAATTCTGCCACTGCCACTGAGCTTAATGCATAGCCGATACGCAATCCTGCTAGCCCATAGGCTTTAGAAAAAGTGCGCACGATGACGACGTTATCAAACTCGTCCAGCAAGGCACGATTGTTACTCTCGGGACTGTACTCAATATAGGCTTCGTCTAACACCACCAATACAGCGCGTGGCACACTAGCGACAAACTCACGCAATGCTTTGTGCTCAAGCTGCGTACCCGTTGGGTTATTAGGATTGGCAATAAATACCATCTTAGTATTGGGATTGTCTTGCACTGCCTGAGTCATGGCTTTTAGATCATGTCCAAAACGATGAGCAGGCACCTCTATGCCTGTTGCGCCTTGCATTTTTGCCAGCATCGGATAAATAATAAAGGCATATTGGCTATACACAATCGCATCATCAGTACCGGCAAAACTGCGCGCCAAAATATCTAATAGATCATTTGATCCATTACCTAATGTGATCTGCTTAACGTCGACCTCATTAAAATCCGCCAATGCCTGCTTGAGATAATAGCCATTACCATCAGGATAACGCGCCAGCTGACCCAGCTGCTCAGTTACAGCCAGCGTCACATGCGGCGAGCATCCCATTGGATTTTCATTACTGGCAAGTTTTACCACATCCGCGATGCCATACTCACGCGTCAACTCTTCAACGGGCTTTCCCGTTTGATAAGGTGCCAACTCTAGAATACTATCATAGGCAGGCACTAGCGGTAATAAGTTTGACTCTGTCGCTTGAGTAGACTTCATGAATTATCCTTAGACGTGGTCAGACATCTATTATGGGTTAAGCCTGCTGGATTAGGTAATGCTTATTACAAACGCTACATCAAACTATAAAACGGCTTTCGGATAAGAGCCCAGTATACGTACATCTTTTACTAATGGGCGAATATCATTAATGGCGGCTTTCACGTTTGCGTCCTCGATATGACCATTCATATCAATAAAGAAGACGTATGCCCACTTATTAGGGCGTTCAGGACGGGTTTCGATACTAGTCATTGAGACACCATGATAAGACAACGGCTTCAATATCTCGATCAATGCGCCCGCTTTATCATGCGCTGATACCACGATAGAGGTCTTATCCTGACCTGACGGCGCAATGGCTTCATGTCCTATGATAAGAAAGCGCGTAGTGTTACTTGGGTTGTCTTCAATATTGGAATACAACTTGTGTAAGCCATACTCTGCAACTGCCACATCGCCTGCGATTGCTGCTGAATGCCATTCGTTTTTCAAGCGACGTGCCGCTTCTCCATTGCTCGATACCGCCACGCGCTCAACATTGGGAAAATTCACATCCAGCCAATGACGGCACTGAGCCAATGACTGCTGATGCGAATAAATACGGCTTAAGCCATCGATTTTGGTGTGTTCTGCCACTAAAAAGTTTTGGTGAATGGGCAATTCAACTTCACCAATGATTTTGAGACTAGAGGATAAGAAGCCATCCAAAGTGTGATTGACCACGCCTTCTGACGAGTTTTCGACAGGCACCACACCATACATGGCGGTTCCTGCTTCGACTTCACGGAAGACATCCGTAATAGTTGTCATAGGGACTGTATCAGCCGCTTTACCGAAATGCTTGAGGGCAGCTGCATGTGTGAAGGTGCCAACAGGTCCTAAGAAAGCAATACGCTGCGGCGCTTCTAAATCCAAACAAACCGACATAATCTCACGGAATAAGCGAGCCATTTTTTCATCAGCAATCGGCCCAGTATTACGTGCCATGACCGCTTTTAGGACTTGAGCCTCTCGCTCTGGACGATAAAAAATAGGGTTACTATTGTCAGTAGAGGAATTATTGGCTGTATGGCTTTTTTTCACGGCCGCCACTTGCTGAGCCAATTTCGCGCGATTATTGATTAATGTTTGGATTTCGCAATCTACTGCATCAATATTTTGACGAATATTATCCAAAAACTCTTTTTCAGTTGCAGCGTCGTTAGTGCCTGCGATGGCTTGATTCAAATTATCCATGTTTTGCTCTGTTGACTGCTCACTCATTACCGCCCATCCTTCTTAGATTTTATAATCTGTTAAGTATTACTGTGTTGATTTTAATATGCAATAGACCAGTCTATCAAAAATATTGTGCCCTACCAGTCTTATCTTTTATGGTTATCTTAAACGCACCATACTATAAATGGTAAATACGGCAGACAGAAATCCGCTCGGGTCTACTATAACAAAAACTGTGCTCAGTGCCCATGCGTAAATGGATGTAAACGGTTATAAAAATAGATAAGCTCATCAATATCAGCAAAACTATGACCTATGTCAGCGCCGCTTAGTGCAACTATGAAGTAACATAGGCTCAAAACTATGATACAGTTTACTGCCGATAGCCAACCACTTTATCAATAAGAATATAAATTTATAACCAAAAAAGGATATTTGATGAGCGCTTTACAACAACTTCGCACCATGACTACTATTGTTGCTGATACTGGTGATCTACATGCGATTGCCCGCCTAAAGCCTATCGACGCAACCACCAACCCCAGCCTTATTACCAAAGCACTGATCCATCCTGACAATCAAGGCATGCTGTCTGAAACCATGAGCCGTCATAATGGCAATGTAGATGCGGTGATTGATGCCCTTACCATACAAATTGGCTGTGATATTTTAGCGCTTATTGAGGGTCGGGTTTCTACAGAAGTTGATGCCCGTTTGTCTTATGATACTGGAGCGACCATCGATAAAGCCTTGGAATTTATGGAAGCTTACCAAAAAGCAGGCATTGATTCAGAGCGTGTCTTGATTAAAATGGCGGCCACTTGGCAAGGCATCGAAGCCGCTCGCTATCTTGAGACCCAAGGTATTCACTGTAATTTGACCTTGCTATTTGGACAGCACCAAGCAATCGCTTGTGCTGATGCTGGCGTGACACTGATATCGCCTTTCGTTGGTCGCATTTTGGATTGGCAAAAACGTCAACAAAACCGTCAAAACGTCCCGGCTTCAGACGATATGGGCGTACAGTCCGTAAAACGTATTTACCAATACTACAAGCAGCATGATTATCGCACACAGGTAATGGGAGCCAGCTTTCGCTCAACAGAGCAGATACTAGCATTAGCAGGATGCGACTTATTAACCATCGCGCCCGATCTTATCGATGAGTTAGCAGCAATGGATGCCGATGTTACGCGAGAGCTATCACCGAGTATGTCACTAGAAATGGCAGATATGGCACGAGTCAGCTTAACGCATGAAGAGTTCAGTACTGCCTATCAACAAGATACCGTCACACAAGATTTACTGCCAAAAGGTATTGATGGCTTCATTGGCGCTCGTGACGAGCTTGCTCAAATGCTGGCAGCGATGCGCAATTAATACAAGCACATAGGGTCATTGACGATATACTAGGAGTAGGCAATCTTCTTAAAAGATATTTGCCTGCTCACAGTAAGTTGGCTATTATGGCCTACTTTTCACAACCCTATTCAAGGCTTTATTATGAAACGGCTATCAGTATTATTGGCAGGGAGTGCTCTAGCAGTCAGCGCAAATGCAGTGAACTGGTCAAAAGTATCAGAAAGTCCTACTGGAACTATTTTTAGTGTCGATTTGAACTCCATCGAAAGCTCTGACATCAGTGTCATAGATAAAAAACCTATGGACAATATCACGGTTTCGATTCGTAGAACCTACCCGACTCAAAAAAACTCTGCACAGAAAAATGATGGCAAAGATGGTGCAGCAACGAAAGAAACCAAGGCAATCAAAGATAAGGCCAGTCAAGACACCACACTTCATCATAGCGATCAGCAGTTATTGATTTCCTGCAAAGATGCAAGCTACTATAAAAGAGCTTATGTGGACTATGGCGCTGACGATAAAGTCATCAAATCTTGGCAATCAGAAAAGCCCATACTAACGACCAAAGATTTTGTCGTTACTACTCCCAAAACGATTGGTCGCCTCATCGTCGATCAAGCCTGTAAAAGCTATCAAGATGGCCAAAAATCGGTTTAATGGTTTGAGTTTAAATGAGTCAATAAAAAAGCGCGCTGAGCGATATCAGCGCGCTTTTTTCTTATAGTCATCTTAGTTTATAAGAATAATCTTAGTTCATAAAAATAGCGCAACGATCTGCTTAAGCCTTTAGTACCGTATACACGGGTACAGGAAACTCACCGTGTAAATCGACCAAATCTAGCAACACCAATGCACCGACCACAGTGTGGCTTGCTGATTGGCAAAGCTCATAAGCCGTGGTCAACGTGCCACCCGTGGCTAAGATATCATCAACAAGCAAGACACGCTCAGGTGGCAAATTGTTTTGCATCTCAAGAGTGTCTTTTCCATATTCTAATGCATACGCTTTGTTCGCCACTGGCGGTGGTAACTTACCAGGCTTGCGTAGCAAAATCATGCCCTTGCCCAATCGACCTGCCAGCAAGCTTGCAAACACAAAACCGCGTGCTTCGACGGCGCCCAAACAATCGACTTCATCCAACAACCCTTCTGGCAAAGCTGCGATTAATGCATCAATGACCTCATTGATATGACTGCGCAATAACGGCGTAATATCATAAAAGTCAATGCCGACTTTTGGGAAGTCTGGTACGGTACGGATGATTTGCCAAAACTGATGGTCCGTATTGAGCAGGTCAGAAGGTTTAGTGTCGTTGTTCGCGGATATAGCGGCATTGCTGCTCATAATAACCCTTAATGTATATGGCTTAGATAACAGTATAAAGTAATACTATAACGATCTTAAGTGCTAACAATCGCGATAATTTTTCGGTGATGATTATATCACAGCTGATAGAGATGTTGAGTCATCAGCCGTCTCATAGCGCCATTGATTTTAAAAATCTACAATCAATGGCCTTGATAAAAGACTATTTATCTCAATATACAAGTGTAAACTTAACTACGAAAACCCTAGCCATATAGCAAAGGTTATATGCTAAACTACGTGCGTTTTTGCAGTCCAATATGGTGACTGTGATTCTAAACATGTGCATTAACAATTTACTGTAAGACTGGTAATGATCGATAGGACTATTTATGAAACGTTATGAATGTATTGTCTGCGGCTGGATATACGATGAAGAGCTCGGCTGTCCTGAAGAAGGCATCGCACCCGGCACCAAATGGGATGACATTCCTGATGACTGGACTTGTCCAGAGTGCGGTGTTGGCAAGCTAGATTTTGAGATGCTTGAGATTTAGTAGATGACCCTCTCCTCTAATTAGGATACTTCATGACAAAATCAAACGATAGCAATGACACCAAATTGTCTGAGAGCTTGGCTGAACCTGCGAGCAGCTACCCAACACCTGAGTGGCAGAAATTTGGTGAACATCAATGGGGTGATTCTGACCTGAGCGAGCATCTTTACCAAGCAATGATTGATATTGGTGATGGTATCGAGCTTTGTGTGGAAGCGGGTGGCAATCCCAATAACCCTCCTCTATTGATGGTGATGGGACTTGGTTCTCAAATGGTATTTTGGCCAGACAACTTTATCAAGCGCTTTATTGATGCAGGGTTTTTTGTCATTCGCTTTGACAATCGCGATATTGGCTTGTCCTCTAAAGTCCAGATTGAGGGACTGCCGCGTATCAGCCAATTCAAAATGATGATGCGCTTGCAAACAGGGCTTTCTAATAAAGGCGCGCCCGTTGCTTACAACCTGACAGATATGGCAGAAGATACTGCCCGTTTGATAAAGGCTCTTAACCTCGGTCCGACGCATCTGCTTGGCGCTTCTATGGGCGGGATGATTGCACAGATTGTGGCCGCGCGTTATCCAAGCCTTGTCAAACGCATGGCCTTGATGTTTACCTCAACCAATCGTGCATTTTTGCGTCCACCAAAACCCAAGCAGCTTTATACCCTCATCAACCGTCCTGAAAGCCACTCTGAGCGCGACATTGTACGCCATAGTGTTTGGTTCATGAAGACGGTTGGTACGCCTGGGCATGTCAATGTACGTATGGTGCGTGAGATTGCTAAGCTACGTTATCAGCGCAATTTTCATCCGCTTGGTACCGTGCAGCAGCTTAACGCCATTTTGGCATCTGGCTCTATCAGCCGCTTTAGTAAACAAGTCAAAGCGCCTACTATCGTCCTACATGGTAGCGCAGATGGATTGCTACCTCCCTCACAAGGACGCGTGGTAGCCAAAACCATTCCCAATGCTAAATTCCACTTAATTGAAGGGATGGCACACGATATCCCTGAGTATTATCAGCCTTATATGGTTGACTTGATCAGTAATCACTTATTGGCTAAGTCATCTTAGTATTTGATTGTCTGAGCAAATCGATAATAAAAAAGAGTGTAAAACCTATTGATATATTAATAGGCGTTACACTCTTTTTTATACCAATAACAGAGGGGTTATCTCATAGTAAATCGTCTACATAGATGCAGGTTTTATTCACAGCGAACCCCTTCCCCTTTTGTGTCAACGCACATCTTATTACCGTTCTTTAAATTACCAATCCAAGCCTTGCCGTCTTTGAATATAAATGCCGACTGACCTTTATAGCTGCCTTTGGCTGACACACCGCTATTAGAAAATCGAAACGGTATCACAAGCTCACCGCCAAGATTGATAAACCCCCAATCCTTACCGATACGTACGCCAGCCAATCCTTCAGAGAATGGCCGTGCTTCATCAAATGAATAGGTAATCATAGTCACATTATTGTCATCGACGTAGCCCCATTTGCCATCCTGCTGACGCGCATCCAGCGTTGTAAAGCGATTGGACGCAGCTTGCTTGGTCTGGGCGGAGGCACTACTGTTTTTATTCGCCGACGATTTAGCCGCAAATTCGTCCCCATCAGCATTACTTGGTTCACTTGTTGTCTTACCATTTTTATCAAGCCAGCTGACTGCTCGGTTTTTACGTACCCGTGCCATGCCATTTTGATAATCATCAATATCACTAATGGCTGCCGAAAATGGCACGATAGTTTTGTTGGCAGTATTAATGACGCCATAATTACCGTCTTTTTTTACTACAATGCGCCCATCAGATACTGGACGCGCCCAATCTTGACTCTCTGAGAGCACATCATACATTGCAGGAACGACTTCGCGGCCCTTCATATTAAGATAACCGACTCGATTGTTACGCTGTACTGGCAGCAGGCCACCTGACAACTTATTGGCATCGACTTTTTGATAGCGTGACAGATCCACCACGCTTTTGCCTTTATTGTTGAGCAATGCCACGGGCGCGCCGAAATCCTTTATAGCTAAAAAATAGCCACTGTTTGCGGTGCAAGAAACATTCTTATAGTAACTTTTGGGAATTTTACAACTGGCCGCTTGAGCAGTTGGCATCATAAGTAGAGCGCCAGATAAAATACTCAGCGTTAAACCAGAGTGCGACAATGTTCGCGGCAAACCGAGTATCAAAGAAGGCTGGCGTTTTGATAATAAACGTCGAAACATAAGTAAACCTAGACTGATGATATGAAAATTTTTAATACAAATGTAGATAACCTACCCTCATTATAAACCACTAAAGCGATAAACACTGTTATCTACGCGACTATCATTCCTGCACGCACGTGACCAGACTGTATACATCCCTTGACCCTTAAAAACTAAATATGATGAGCTGTCATCTAAAAAATAAACAGAAATGAGCATTTAGGCATTTCAATTTAGGATCAAACCCTCGACAATATGCCCTACGTTGATAGTACCGTTAAACCACTAAAAAAATAATACTGATTTAAGGACAGTCTATGACTATCGCTTCTTCACGCTCTGCACCTATTGGCTTAGTCATTGGTTGTGTCATATTTGGACTGGGTAGTTTGATTGTCGCTCACGTGGATGTCGGTGGCTGGGCGATGTCTTTTTGGCGATTATTAATTTCTGGCATCGTATTTGCCGCTTTGGCCAAAATGATGGGCCAACGTCTACCTCGCTCAAGGCGCGCTATTTTTTACAGCTTATTGTCTGGTGTCTTTTTAGGGTTGGATTTGGCGCTTTGGCACGAGAGTATTTATGCGGTCGGCCCTGGTATCTCGACGCTACTCAATAGCCTCCAGATCTTTTTCTTAGCGGCGATTGGGTTTTTATACTTCAATGAGCGTCAATCCATCATTCAGCTCATCAGCTTATTTTTGGCCATGATTGGGGTTGCGATGATCGGCAGTCCTGAATTTGCACACAATACAGCGGCCACGTGGGGGTTTGTCAGTGGTATTTTGTCTGGGGCAATGCTGGCGGCCTCCATGACTTTTATCCGAAAAACACATGATACGGAACCAACACCCATATTTATGCTCATGCAATTGATTAGCATTGGCGGCGTCTTAGCAATGATTGTCCCAATGCTAGTATTTGATATGGGCAATATTTTACCCAATACGTGGTCGGAGATTGGCTGGATACTGATCTATGGCACGGTGATGCAATGCTTAGCTTGGGGTCTTATCGCTTACTCCATCCCTAAGCTGTCCTTGGCATTGACTGGATTGTTGCTATTGACAGAGCCTATTGCTGCATTGGTCATCGACTACAGCTGGCTGGATAAGCCCATCAATACCTTACAATGGAGCGGTGCGCTATTAACCATGTTTGCCATTTATTTGGGCTCTTTAAAACCTAAGCCGCGCGCCCTACGCCGCTATCGATTCTTTTCACGGTTTTATAAGCGCGATTACAAATAAGCTTAATATTTTTTGTAAAAAAGGCGCTTCTCTTATATAAAGAAGCGCCCTTTTAACTATGTGAACTTCATCAATAACCGACGGCTATAAGCCTGATTACTGGGCCAGTGATTTTTTGATATCTTTTGCCTCAGATCCATAATTGAATAAAGCATTGAGTATAATAGCGGCCAAAGTAGCCGTACCGATACCGCCCAAATCAAAACCACCTAAGTGCAGGCTAAAGTTACCTGTACCCATGATGACAGTGACAGCAGCGATAACTAGGTTGCTGTTTTTGCTAAAATCAATGTGACTGTCTATCCAGATTTTTACCCCTGCCACCGCAATCAAACCAAACACCACGATAGAGGCACCGCCCAACAATGCCGCTGGAATGGTCTGAATAATGGCACCAAATTTTGGTGACAGTCCTAGTAAGATGGCAACCAAACCCGCAACCACAAATATTGTGGTGCTATACACCTTTGTCACCGCCATTACACCGATGTTTTCAGCATACGTGGTGACACCTGTGCCACCAAACCCTGCCGAAAACGTCGTCGCAAGACCATCCGCAAAGAAGGCGCGACCCATATAAGGCGTTACTCGTGCCTTGGTCATCCCCTCAACGGCTTTAAAGTGTCCTAAGTTTTCGGCAACCAAAATAAAGGCCACTGGAGCAATTAAAATAATAGCGCTCATCTCAAATCGCGGCGTATGAATGCTTGGCAGTCCAAACCATGAAGCCGCTGCCACACTACTAAAATCAATGGCTACTCCAAAGCCTAGTATATTGGTCATTACAAAGTAGGCAATATAAGACAGCACCAACCCCACAAGCAACAACAAACGACGTAACATACCTCTAGTAAATACAGCCACGACACTGATGAGTAATACCGTCAACGTGGCCATCCACGCATCGAACTGATTGGTAGAGACACCTTGAATAGTGACTGGTGCTAAATTTAGACCAATAATCATCACAATGGCACCTGTCACAATTGGTGGCATCAATCGCTCGATCCAGCCTGTGCCCGTCTTCATTACCAGTAGCCCGATCAAGGCATAAATGATACCGCAAGCCATGATGCCGCCCAAAGCGACATTCAAGTTGTCATTAAATCCTGCCCCCGCGTAAGCTGTCACAGCGATAACTGGGCCAATAAATGCAAAGCTTGAACCCAAATAACTTGGCATGCGTCCACCAGTGATCACAAAAAACATCACTGTACAAATACCAGACATCAAGATTGCCAGATTAGGATCAAACCCCATCAAAAGCGGCGCGAGTACGGTCGCGCCAAACATTGCAAACGTATGTTGCACCCCCAATAGGACACTTTTTGATGGTGGCAAATACTCATTAATACCCACTGGGTCACGGTCTAGATTGCCTTTGTAAGGCTGCCATGTTGGAAACCAGCGCCCGTTTTCAAAATCTGGATTATGTGAGTAAACGCTAGAGGCTGAGTCTATAGCTGCACCCTCCAAGGCATTGTGAGCCGACTGGTTTTTAGCGCTGTTTTCTGCAGGTATGGAAGGATCTGTTTGAGAGGGCATGCGCGCTTGTCCTATGTTGGCTAAAGTAATAGGCTAAAATAACTGATGAAATAGAAACTGAATAAAACTGTCTTGAATAAAAATGTATTGAGTCAGCCACAGGGACAGTCGATAGGATTATTATGTCATTGGCTATTTTATCCATAGCAACTCTATATATTCCCATCTATAATATGCCATCCTTATTTATTCATTCATTTATGTTCTCATATAACAAACCAAAAGTACGATTTGGTATGATGGTCATTCTTTGATAGAGGTATAAGGTCAGATGTGTTCTACTGGAACTGGTTTTAATCGTCTACGACTCGATGTACACTATGGCGATGAGCACTTACAGGATGTTACATAACTACTGACTCCGAGCATGATAACGGAGTTTCAAAATAAATAAAAGTTATTATTCAGTCACCATGTACACTCTTTGATTTACACATTTTCATAGACAGCATCTTATGCCTATTTTTACGATTGCATAAAAGTGCCCGCTGTCTCTCATATTTTTCGTAAAAGTGCTTTTGGGAATGGATGTCCCATACTCAAGCGCTCCAAATTTTCGGTAATTTATTATGATTAGTGTCTTTGATTTATTCAAAATTGGTATTGGCCCATCAAGCTCTCATACCGTCGGCCCAATGGTAGCGGCAAATTTATTTTTGGCCTCACTAAGCCAACAAGCAGAATTACAGACAGTTGAAAAAATAGAAATCGAGCTTTATGGTTCTTTGGCTGCCACAGGCAAAGGACATGCCACGGATACAGCGATACTGCTCGGATTACTTGGTCATACGCCTAGTACCATCGATACCCGTATGACCAGTCGTTATCTGTCCCCTATTTTTTCTGATAAAACGTTGAATGTCTCGGGCGTGCATACCGTTGCGTTTGATACAGAGCAAGATATTTATTGGTACGATGATACCGTTTTGCCTTATCATCCTAATGCAATGACCCTTCGAGCAATATTGCAAGATGGCACTCGATATCAGCAGACTTATTACTCAGTCGGCGGCGGCTTTGTCATCAATGAAGAAGATGCTACCAATCCTGATGAAGATCAAGCCAGCCCAACGATTGATCGAGTCCCTTATCCCTTCAACAACGCCGCAGAGCTTTTGGATCAATGCTCTCAGCACGGCCTTAGCATCAGTGACTTGGTCTTAGCAAACGAATGCTACTTCCATGACAAAGAAGAAATCTTTGCTTACTTGGACAGCATTTGGGACGTGATGCAAGATTGTGTCAAGCAAGGTTGTGAAAATGGCGGTATCTTACCAGGTGGTTTGGATGTAAAGCGCCGTGCACAAGGCTTGTACTCGCAGCTATGTACCGAAAAAGATCAGCCTATATCGAAGACAGATAAACTTGCCGCTATGGATTGGGTCGATTTGTATGCGCTTGCCGTCAATGAAGAAAATGCCAACGGTGGTAAAGTCGTCACTGCCCCAACCAACGGTGCTGCCGGTATCATTCCAGCCGTGTTGCATTACTATCGGGATTTTCTGCCCAATTATAGCCAAGATGGCGTACGTAAATTTTTATTAAATGCCACGGCAATCGGCAGCTTAATTAAGCAAAATGCGTCGATCTCTGGTGCTGAAGTTGGCTGTCAGGGTGAAGTGGGTTCGGCTTGTGCTATGGCAGGCTCGGCATTGGCAGAAATCATGGATGGCTCGCCGGCACAATGTTTGAATGCTGCTGAAATTGGTATTGAGCATAACTTAGGTTTGACTTGTGACCCAATTGGCGGCTTGGTACAAGTACCATGTATCGAACGTAATGCCATGGGTGCCGTCAAAGCCATCAATGCAGCACGGCTTGCTTGTAGAGGTAATGGTCAGCACTTTGTTTCTTTAGATAAAGCAATAGAAACCATGAAACAGACAGGTGCAGATATGTCTGATAAATATAAAGAAACGGCTCGTGGTGGCTTAGCTGTCTATGCAGACAATCGCATTCCTACTGCGACTCGCGGTGTTACAGTTAACTACAGTCAATGCTAGTATCAATCACTGCTCTGCTATACATACAAAAAAGCCTCTAACATGTTAGAGGCTTTTTTATTACGCCTGACTCATTAATGCAAGTCAATATAGTACTATTCAGCTGTTTTTGAAATCACTTCATTTAGAATCCAAACTGGCTGTACCATGTTAGAGCCTTCAGCAGTCACGGCTTCTTGACGAACATCAAGTACATAGCGGTAGTTTGGCTCATAAGTAAAGCCTTGGATGTTACCGTTTAGTGTATTGAAGTTTTTCTGATGAGTCTGACGATACTGTAGGCACTGTGATTCTACTTTGCTACCATCAGTGGCTGTTAGATCACATACTGCTTTACGTGGAGCGATCTCTACTTCAAAGCTTGGAATGTTCACAATTTTAACATTCATAGGCTGTCCTTCAACAACCATAGTACGCTCATTGTCCATACCCATCGTTGAACAACCTGAAAGGGCAAACGTCGTCATCAATGCTGCAAGTGCTAATTTTTTCATTATCAAATCCTCAGTGAATTAATCTATGTTTGTATGTACTTTAGCGCCTACCAGATTGAATTTATTGTTATAAACGTCCTGTATTGTTTAATACATACTCAAAATTTATAGGCAGTTTTTAATGATTATTCTGACAATATTATCAATACCAAATGAAATAAAATTCATTGCAATATCAACAATGTCGTCTATTGTTTACTGAGGCTAGTATAGGACGCAAGACTGCGTTCTCTCTATGACTGCTTTGTAAAGTAACGTCAGCTTTTGCAACTGATGTTAATAAAACGTATAAGATAATGGTATAAATTGATAATCCACAAATCGCAAAAAAGCCAGAGCAATCTATACTCTGGCTTCCTAATAACATTGATTAAATGCTTCGCTCTAAAGATATTAGCTACGATAGTCCGCGTTGATTTTGACATAATCGTATGACAAATCACACGTATAGACTGTATCACTGGCATCACCGCGTGCCAAATCAATATGAATGGTAATTTCAGCACGGCTCATCACAGCTTTGCCCGCTTCCTCTGTATAAGTGCTAGCAACGCCGCCATTTTGGCAAATCATCACCTCATCTAGATAGACATCGACTTGCTCTGTATCCAAATCTTCAATACCAGCATAGCCTACTGCTGCTAGGATACGTCCCCAGTTAGCATCACTGGCAAAGAACGCTGTTTTGACCAACGGTGAATGCGCGACTGCATATGCCACATCGCAGCACTCTTGCGTGGTCTTACCGCCAGTCACTTTTACCGTCATAAACTTAGTCGCGCCTTCGCCATCACGTACAATCAGCTGCGCCAGACGTACAAACACCTCTGTCAAGGCGGCAAAAACTGCCTGATAATGCGGATGCGTTGGACTGTCAATCACATCCGAGCTGGCCTTACCTGTCGCGATCAATACACAGCAATCATTGGTTGACGTATCCCCATCAACGGTGATGCGGTTAAAGGATTGCTCATTGATGGCACTTAGCATTTCTTGTAATAAGTCAGGCGCAATATTGGCGTCTGTTGCCACATAGCCCAGCATAGTCGCCATGTTAGGTCGTATCATACCTGAGCCTTTTGACATACCAGTAATATGATAACTGATACCGTCAACATCGACTTTTTGGCTCGCAAGCTTAGGAATAGTATCAGTAGTACGAATACCGTTCGCTGCCGCCAGCCAGTTGTCAGATGATAAATTGGCGAGCGCTGTGTCCAAACCAGCAATCACAGCATCACTATTGAGTGGCTCGCCAATCACGCCAGTAGAGAATGGCAATACGGCGCTGGTATCGACGCCTGTTTTGGTTGCCAACGCTTGACAGATATCTATAGCACGGCGTTTACCATCAGCGCCCGTGCCTGCGTTGGCATTGCCTGTATTGGTGATCAAATAGCGCGGAGCGGCGTTGGCAAAATGCTCACGCAATATACGCACGGGTGCCGCACAAAACGTATTTTTAGTGGTCACAACCGCAGTGGTGGCTGTATCAGCAATCTCAATAATCACAAGATCATCACGGTTCTTATAGCGTACACCTGCGGCGGTGGCGCTTAGTTTGATGCCTTCAATAGGATAAACGGTATTAGGTACTGCAACATTTCCGACAGCCATTATTGAATCCTTATGTCTCAATTTTTAGTGTTATGGGTATAAAAAATTTTAGCCAATACGGTATGCGTACTGCTTTATTAAAAGTCATGTATATATTAAAGTTTGCTTAAATCAAATGCTGACCAAATGGGCGCATGGTCAGAGGGTTTTTCCATGCCTCGCAGCTCATAACTGATACCAGCATCGACACACGCCTTGACCAAATCAGCGGTACATAAAATATGGTCGATACGTAAGCCGCGCTTAGGATCGTCATTGAATCCCCCACTGCGATAATCAAACCAACTATATAAGTCTGTACTCTCTGGATAGTGCAGACGATACGTATCGGTCAACTCGCGCGACATCAAGTCGCTATACCATGCACGCTCTTCTGGTAAAAACGAGGTTTTTCTGTTTTTTAGCCAACGTTTTGCATTGGCTTCACCAATACCGATATCAATATCTTCTGGGGCGATATTCATATCCCCCATAATGACAAGTGAACGTCCTTCTGATTTTAAGGTATCGATATAAGCCATCAAATCTGCGTAATAAGCACGCTTCATTGGGAATTTGGTAGGATGGTCTTGACTCTCGCCTTGCGGAAAATAACCGTTAAGCACATCAATCTCGCGACCTTCTATCACGTAGCGGGCATGAATAAAGCGCTTCTGTGCCTCTGTATCTTCACCAGGAAAGCCTTTTTGTACAAAAATAGGCGCGACTTTTGACAATAATGCCACCCCATAATGGGCTTTTTGGCCGAAGTACTCAATATGATAACCAAGACTTTCTATGTTTTTTAATGGAAACTGCTCGTCATGTACTTTTGTCTCTTGTAGACCCATCACATCAGGATCGATGACTTCTCGTACAGCTTCAAGCTGATGTTGGCGGGCGCGAATACCATTGATATTAAAACTGACAAAACGAGGCATAAACCATCCTATACTGATTGATTAGACTATTTGACTAGAGAAGGTATAAACGAACACATGACAAATAAATGACTATGATAACAGACACAGGCCGCCTCTCTGTTGCGCGCCTTTGTATCTTAAGTTAGAGTAACCCTTATTATCACATACATCGCTTTTTATTAAATAACTTTACTGAGTCCCACTATGACGACCCCTATAAATAACCATACAGATGCATCTTCAAAATCTGACAACGCTACCCTGCCATTATTTGCGACTGATTATAACGTCTATATTAACCATACTGACGCTGGCGGTATAGTTTATCATGCCAATCATCTGGTGTTCTTTGAAAATTGCCGCCGTGATTGGTTTACTCATCTTGGGCTAAATGGGTATTTTTTGCAGAGTGATGCTGGTGATATACAACATTTTGTTGTGAGCCAAGCAGACTTACAATATAAAAGAGCCATTTTGTTGGATGAAGTCATCAATGTGCGCATTGATAAAGTTGAGCTCAAACCTGCCAGCATGATTTTTTACCAAAGCATCCATCGCCATTTACCTGACAATAACACCACTAGCAAAGTCAATGACAGCCTATTAAGCCGTGCTAAAATTGTCATCGCTTGCGTGCAAAATCAGGTCAAACCTGACTCAGCGTCTAAAAATGACCATGTCGCTGCTTATAACGCTCCCATGCGCCCTATTCGTGTTCCAAAAGCACTACATGATGCGATTCAAAACGCCATTACTCAGCAGACCCATGAATGATGACGCGACCCTGCTGGCATATATCAGAAGCGCCTCATGCTAGCATTCGATAACCTTTGGGTATATAGCAAGCGCGCTACGACATCTGATCCGAACCAAAAAAGTGCTTCTACCACTGACTCAATATTGTCTGAAAAATACCGCTATTGGCTCAAGAAAATAACAAATCGGTCAGCGCCAGATCACGCTATGCTCACTCAGGAGCGCACTTTAATAAATGGGGTTAGCGGAAAACTGCTAGCAGGACAGATAACGGTCTTAACAGGATCATCTGGCAGTGGAAAATCTGTATTATTGCGTGTGTTGGCAGGTCTGTTACCGATGAGCAGTGGTGAGGTGAGATTACAAGGTCAAAGACACTCAAACAGCCCTAGTCATGTTAGCACTCTTGAGAGTATTCATGAGATAGCCCCTACAGAGTGGCGCTCGCGAGTTTCGCTGCTTGCACAACATCCTCAACTGCTAGAAGGACGTGTTATTGATAACTTACAATTGCCTTATCGTCTGCAAGCACACCAGCATCGTAAGTTTGATATCGATTGGCACGTCGAACAGCTCAACCATTTAGAACGTCGTACTGATTTTTTATACCAAGAAGCCACTCACCTCTCAGGTGGTGAGCGCCAACTGGTCAATACGTTGCGCCTCTTGCAACTAAATCCACAGGTATTATTATTAGATGAACCAACAGCCGCCTTGGACAGTGACACATCAGCCCAGCTGGTACGTTTGCTCATTGGCTGGTTGCGAGCTGACCCACATCGCACCTTGCTATGGGTGACACATGACAACCAAGATATTATGCCATTGGCCGATAGACATTGGCACATGCAGGCAGGTATATTGAGCGATATCTCTTAATGATATAACCAAAATATCCCTTACCCATTCATACAAACCCTCATTTATATAAATGGGTTATTTTCTGCTCGACTCTACTTTTCCCAGTTACTTTTATGATGAGCACCTATGAGCGCGACGGCCGACATGCAGATATTTCTAACGTATAGCGACATCGCTCTTGCCAGCAGCCTCATTATTATCGTCATCATTTTATCGTGCCGCCTGCGCTTACAGCTCACCCAAACTTTATTGATAGCTGCTGTTCGTACGATCGTACAGCTGAGTTTTATTGGCCTAATACTGGCATGGATTTTTGCTCGCGAACAATGGTACGAAGTGTTGGTTATTTTAACCATCATGACGCTGATTGCAGGAAGCGCTGCTAAGAACCGTGTCAAACGCCATTACAAAGGTTTATTGGCTGATACTCTGATCGCAGTGAGTGCTTCTGGCATATTGGTGACTGCCATCGCTATTGTGATGATTTTACAGGTGCAGCCTTGGTATACTCCGCAGTTTGTCATTCCTATATTGGGTTTGATACTGGGCAACTCTTTAACTGCTATCTCATTGACCAGCAATCAGCTGATTAATGCCTTTCATGAACAGCAAGGACGTATTGAGATGATGCTAAGTCTGTCTGCCCGTCCTTTCGAGGCCGTACACGATCCTATACGATCAGCAATCATTAATGGCATGACCCCCACGCTAAACTCCATGTTAGTCGTCGGTATTGTTAGTCTACCTGGTATGATGACAGGGCAAATACTGGCAGGTGCCGATCCGACTCAAGCGGTTCGCTATCAAATCGTCACCATGTTTTTGATATGTGTGAGTAGCATGCTTGGCTGCACCATCAGCGCTTTACTCATTTATCGTCGATTCTTTAATAAACACAAGCAATTAATCCTGCCTTAATCACGGTTAAGATAATTTTTATGTTCAATAGTCACAGTTTTGATTAATAAACACTATTACGTTATTAACAATGAACCTCTAAGTACCCACGTTACAAATCTGATAAAAAAGAAATTGAATTTTTCAGCTTTATTTGTGCACTGCTCAGTCTTGCATACTGGTATTACATTAAAATCTATTCATGCTAATGTATTGCTTAAATGTATTATTTTTTAATACCTTAGTGGTAAACATTAGATAATGTATATTTGATACGGTGTATTTTTTATCGCCAATTTACCCGTTTATACCTTCTGACCAGTGCCATTGTTGGTTGGGTCAAGAAGACCTATGTACGGCAATAAAATATAGCAGCCAGTCAATAAGTAAGGATACTACTTCTATCAGCGATAAATGCTACGTCAGCGCTGATGTGTTTTATTGACACGGATATGACTGCTTTACCACAAATTCTAATCTATTTTGAATTCAAGGACGCTGACCATGACGCCAAATAAACCTTGGCTTGCCCATTATCCGAATGGTGTACCCAAAACTGTCAATCCAGACAAATATAGCAGCATAATGGAGCTATACGAAGAGTGTTTCGAGCGCTTTCGTATGCACCCTATGACAATCTGTATGGGCGTCACTCATACTTATGGCGATGTTGATAAAGCGTCACTTGCAGTAGCAGCATGGTTGCAATCGCAAAATATTCCTAAAGGCAGCGTTGTGGCCTTAATGATGCCAAACATTCCACAGTACTTACCGATCATGATTGGTATTTTGCGAGCAGGCTATGTTTGTACGCCAGTTAATCCATTGTATACCGGCCGTGAGCTACGCCATCAGTTGAACGATTCTGGCGCTCAGGTTATTTTTGTGGTCGACAACTTCGCTCAAGCCCTCGAACAAGTCGTGGACGAAACCAATATCAAGCGCATTGTATTGTCCAAACTGGGTGATATGATGGGACTCAAAGGTATGTTGGTCAATACCATTGTTCGTCAGGTCAAGCGTTTGATCCCAAAATACAAGCTTGACGATCCAAAACACGAAGTGACCAAGTTCCCTGATGTACTTAAGAGGGGTAAAAACCTCCCTTTCCATGCGCCAAAGATGAGCTTAGATCAGCTTGCTATTTTGCAATACACAGGTGGTACTACCGGACTGTCTAAAGGGACGATACTCACTCAGCGCAACATCGTATCTGCCGCCTTGATGGCAGAAGCTTGGTATCGCCCTGTTACCTCAGAAATCAATGAGGTCTATATCAACATGGTCATGGCGCTACCGCTTTATCACATCTTTGCCTTTTCGCTCAGCCTGTTAGGCATGCGTTCAGGCTACACGTTTATATTGGTGCCAAACCCACGTGATATGCCAGGTTTTGTCAAAACCTTATCAAAGCAACCATTCCATATTTTCCCAGCAGTAAACACGCTATTTAAAGCATTATTGGAGCAGCCAAGCTTCAAAGAGCTGGACTTTAGCTCGCTTCGCATCTCACAAGCAGGTGGTATGGCAGCAACCGAACAAACAGCAACACGTTGGTTAGAAATCACAGGTTGTCCGATGGTCGAAGGTTGGGGAATGACTGAAGGCGTCGCGGGTGGAACTGCTAACCTTATTACTGATCGTAAGTTCAATGGCACTATTGGCATACCTGTACCCAGTGTCGATATCATTCTGATTGATGAGGACGGCAACCGTTTGGGCGTCAACCAAGCAGGTGAGATGTGTATCAAAGGACCAAATGTCACCTCAGGTTATCTCAACAGAGAAAGTAGTGATGACTTCACCAGTGATGGTTATTTTAGAACCGGTGATA
Organism: Psychrobacter sp. JB385; assembly: GCF_900163785.1. Classification (GTDB taxonomy): domain Bacteria; phylum Pseudomonadota; class Gammaproteobacteria; order Pseudomonadales; family Moraxellaceae; genus Psychrobacter. Next base: position 692,144 of record NZ_FUKN01000013.1, on the reverse strand, counting down.
TCGCCAGCATGGATTCAAAAGGCTACTTCACCTTACTTGATCGCAAAAAAGACATGATTTTGGTCTCAGGGTTTAACGTATTTCCTAATGAGATTGAGTCTGTGATGCTAGATTGTGATGGTATTATTGATTGTGCGGTCATTGGGATTCCTGATGAGCGTCAAGGTGAAGCGGTAAAAATTTATATCGTCCCTGCTGATAACAATGTAACCAAAGAAGTGATTACAGAGTTTGCCTTAGACAATTTGACAGGCTATAAATGCCCACGTCACATCGAATTTGTGAGTGAACTGCCAAAGAGTAACGTTGGTAAAGTACTGCGTCAAAAGCTGCGCGAGAAACACACTTTAGACAACGCCTAAGCGCTGAGTTTAAACCAATAAATAAAAAAACCGCTTACAGCGTGATGTAAGCGGCTTTTTTATTTATTGCCAGTAGCATCAATGCTATTAACTGACTGTACTCACAACTCTAAGTGGCAAATGCTTTAATGCCTGACCCACAAACGACCATGGTAGGCTCGGTACACAAGCTTCTTCTACGCCTGCTTCGATGGCGGCAACAATCGCTTTCGTACCCGTATCAGCATCGACCTCAAACGGTAATGGCTTGGCATTTTCGTTAATTTCGGTACGAATATAACCAGGATAAATGGTAGAGACTTTGATAGGAAGCTTGGTTAAGAGCATGTCTGAGCGAATCCCTTCTGCCAAATGTGCTAACCCTGCTTTACTTGCTCCATAAGCTGTCAAATGCTTAGGCATCCCGCGCATGGCTGACATGCTTGATATAACCACTAAATGACCACTGTTTTGTGCTCGAAAAATACTCATCGCAGCTTCACATTGCGCCAATGCTGATATGAAATTGATTTCGACGGTACGGCGATTGGTATCAAAACGCCCTTTACCGATACGGCGACTATCGCCAATACCAGCATTGACCACCACTCGATCAATGCTGCCAAACTTTTCTGCAAAGGCATTAAAAACATCAAAGATGGCATCATAATCACTGACATCAAGTGTCTGATACTCAACACGTATATTAGGATATGCTGCTGTCAATTCTGACTGCAAACGCTCCAAACGATCAACACGGCGAGCACAAATAGCAAGATTATAGCCAAGCTTGGCGAAAAGTTTCGCCATTCCCTCACCCAGCCCTGAACTGGCACCCGTGATGAGTACTGTTTTATTGTGTCCAGCCTGTTTTTTATTTAAGTCCTGCAAGTAACGAGACGGCTGAACCGCGCTCAATATCTGTTTTTTACTTTGATTAGCACTCTTAACAACTGAATTGATCAACTTATTCTGCATGGACAATCCTTTTTTATAGATGTTGGGTAAAGTTGATAGTCTATAATACCGCAAATCTATAGATTGGGTTTGTCAGTTATAAAAATAAACAATAATTAGGCAAAAAAGATTGCTGACTTTTGATGCATAGCCAGCAATCACCATCAAATAATAATCCCTCTATCATTGATTTAACGCATCTATACTATGTTGAATCAGATCAATCAAATCACTTTAGCGCCAAGTAACAAAGCGTTTGCCTTCACAGAACAGATGGCTGTACTCATTTAAAGACATCAAACGAGTGCTTTGCTCTTTTAGGGTGATGGATGTGACACCCGTATTGACTAAGCTTTTGTTCAACTGATATGCAATTTGACTGCCTTGTTTTAATAGTTGCGCAGTAATGGCAGCAATCACACCGCCTGAGGTAAATACCAACACTGTACTATCACCACCTAAATTTAGGTCTGCTACCTTTGTGCGAACCTGCTCAATTGCTTGCTGTGCACGCTCATTGAACTGTGGCCAGCTCTCAAGGTAATCGTGGTCATTGTCACCGCCATGCCAGCGCTGCATCGCTTGATCGAATAACTCAGCAAGTCTTGTATTTGGTGCTTCTGACTTAGCAATTTCAGCAGCGAGCGCAGCACGATTACTAAAAGTAGGGTCCGATTTTATCAATACATCTTGGTGATTGAATTCGTCGAACTGCGGCAGGATGTAGCTGTCAGGCTCATCAATATTGATTGCGGACGACAAAGGCAGGGCTTTGCTACAGTCAGTGTTGATTGATGATTGGTAACGCGCCAAAAAATTTCGGGCAGAGTCCTGCTGTCTGACCAAGCTGCCTGTAAAGATGGCATCAATACGGCGCTGCGTGGTTGCATAATGTTTACCCAGCATTTGCGCCTGAGTACTGCCCAGCTCTGAGAGCTGATCGTAATTTTCTTGGCCAAAAGACGCCTGACCGTGACGCACCAACAGTATGGTTGTCATAAATGAATCCCTTCTTATCATATCTTTCATAAATTATTATTTGATTGTTTGCTCAGCAGACTTATGAGACGCCGGTACAAAATAACTTTTGGGTAAAATACCTTTAATCACAGACTGTAGCGGACTTGGCAGCTGCTCAATAGTGGCAGCATCAATACCTCTGTCGTGCAGATGAGGCTGCACATGACTGGCAAACAATGCCTCCCCTTCATATTGAGCAATCAATTTCAGACATTTGGCATGCAGCACATGCACGATGATCCAAAAACTCTTAAACGTAGAATTGGTCGTCTGTTTATTGTAATAACGATAGTAAATTTGCTGGACAATCCCTGCCAGACGGAACAAACCAAACACTTCATAAAAGGTCCAATTGTCTATCTTGAGCCCTGTCTGTTCAAGGTAATAATCAACCACTTCATGACGGGTCATCATGCCTTCTAAATGGGTTGGCTGACGACGAGATTGCTGCATAATGATATTGTCATCTTCTTCAATCCAGTATGCCAAAGCACTACCCAAATCCATTAGAGGGTCACCCAATGTCGCCATTTCCCAATCAAGGACACCGATGACTTCCGTGGGATTATTGGCATCCAAAATCACATTGTCAAAGCGCCAATCATTATGAATCACACAGGTTTTACTGTCCGCAGGTGTGTGCTTACCCAGCCACTGTCTGACTAGTGCAAAACTTGGGACATTAGGTGTTTTTGCTTTGACATAGCGCTTATCCCAGCCACTAACTTGACGCTCGCAATACCCTTCACCGCGCCCCAAACTCACCAAATCAGGATGTTGCTTATAATCCACTTGATGCAGTTCAATCAATGCGTCGATGACATTGGTACATAACGCCCGCGTTTGTGCAGTGTCTAAATCGACACCCTTGGGTAGATTGGCACGAGGAATGACGCCTTCCATGCGCTCCATGACATAAAAATCAGCGCCAATCACGTCTTCATCTGTACAGAGTGCCACCATTTTTGGTACATAGGGATAAGCCTCTTTTAGTGCTTTTTGCACCGTATATTCGCGCACCATGTCATGGGCCGATTTGGCTTTGGTGCCTTTTGGCGGCCGACGTAAGATCAAATCTTGATTGTCGTATTGCAAACGGTACGTCCAGTTTGAGGCGCCGCCTGAAAACTGAGTGACGGTAGGCTCACCTTGTATATCGATTCCTTGGTCGCGCAGCCATGTACTGACAGCCTTGACATCAAGCGCTTCACCCTCGCGAACCTCGCCGCCTTTATCCAGTATTTGACTGTTGTTCTCGGTGGATTGATTTTTGCCATCGGTTTGGCTTGCAGAATAATCAGTTGCCATAAGATGTTCCTTATCCTGTGGTCATTTATTATTAAAAATTTAGTGTGAAAATGATCAAACCATTGAGCCATGAAAAATTCACTACTCAACCATTCATAGTGAATTTTTCAAAGCGCTTTATCTTTCAAAGTATTTTGTTATGGCTTAAGTGGTTTGCTTACCTTTGCGTCAATATTTGACTAAAAATGCATACTTTTAGCCATGCTTATGACGACTTTTTAGGTGTAGATGAGCGACTAAAACCTTGACGCTTTAATTCTAATTTGGCAATCATGGTCTTATGTACCTCATCAGGCCCATCGGCCAGTCGTAGTGCCCGTGCTTGCGCAAAGAAGTTGGGTAGCATTGTGTCTTGGCACATGCCCATACCACCATGAATCTGAATGGCCATGTCCACCACTTCTTGCAATACAGTGGGAGCCACAACTTTGATGGCTGATATTTCAGTGAGTGCAGCCTTTGTACCTTGCGCATCCATTTTTTGTGCCGCATACAAGGTCAGTAAGCGAGCTTGATCGATTTTGATACGGGCATCACTGATACGCTCAAAATTTCCACCCAATTGTAGTAAAGGTTTACCAAATGCGGTGCGTACCATACCGCGCTTCACTGCCAACTCAAGCGACTTTTCGGCAGCGCCAATACAGCGCATACAATGATGAATACGACCTGGCCCTAGACGCCCTTGAGCAATCTCGAAACCCATACCTGCGCCACCAATAAAATGACTGACAGGCACTCGCACATCATGAAAGCTGATCTCGCCATGTCCATGCGGTGCGTCATAATCGCCAAATACTTTTAACATGCGCTCGATATTGACGCCTGCTGTTTTGACGGGCACAAGCACCATAGAGTGCTGATGATGGCGGTCTTTGTTTTCGTCAGGTGTGTATGCCATGACAATCAAAATATCAACGGCAGGATCACCAAGACCAGACGACCACCATTTACTACCATTAATAATGATCTCATCACCCTCTACCACAGCGGTCGCTTGCATATTGGTCGCATCGCTTGATGCTACCTCAGGCTCAGTCATACAAAATACAGAGCGCGTTTTACCCTCCAAGATTGGGGTTAGCCATTTGTTTTGCTGCTCCTCAGAACCGTATCGCCACAACAGCTCCATATTGCCGCTATCAGGGGCATTACAGTTAAACACATAAGGCGCTAGCAAACTGCGACCGGTTAACTCTGCAATCGGTGCATAGTCAGTGACCGAAAGACCAGCACCTAAGGTGTCATCTGGTAGAAATAAATTCCACAGTCCAGCTTCCTGTGCTTGCTTGCGTAAGCTCTCGTATTTTTCTGGCCACTGCCAGTTACGCCAATTGCCATCAGGATTTTGCTCATGACACTCATGCCAAAACTGTGCTTCAATGGGTTCAATCTGTGTCTCGATAAACGCTTTGACTTTTTCATACATGGCTTGACCATGTTCTGTTGCCGTAAACATCAATGTATTGTTAGACATAGGTGACATCCTTTTCCTTATTTTCATCAAGTTCTAATAAACAATTTTTTATAGTGCACGTACGTATACTGTTTTTTGTCTCCTGTATTTATAACACAGCAGTTTTGAATAAACAGCAAAAAGGCGCGACCCATTAGGACACGCCTTTTACAAAATACAAACAGTGCTCAGATGATTATCAGTAATGCCAAATACTATCTAAACATAATCACAAATCTATTTTAAAATATTCAGACGACTGTTTAGATCAAAACGAGCCAATGCATCTGGCAATTTATCGACAGCTATCGTTAGCGTTGCCTCTGCCGCTTGTGCCAGTCCAAGCTTTTCTGCCAATGTTGGCTTCTGACGTGAATGCAGTGCATATACCTCACTATCATCCATACGAGCTAAAATATAGCTGTCAGAGGTCTGCAAGCTGTCAATCAAGTTCAGTTTTAGTGCGTCTTCACCGTACCAGTGCTCACCTGTTGCCACTTTGGCAACATCTAATTCTGGGCGATAAGTATTGACGAAATGCTTGAATAATTCGTGCGTCTGCTCCAGCTCCTCTTGGTACTTTGCGCGATCTTCTTCGTCATTCTCACCAAATACAGTCACTGTACGCTTATAGTCACCAGCGGTGAACATCTCATAATCGACGTCATGGTTTTTTAGCCATTTATGAAAGTTTGGCAATTGTGAGACCACACCAATTGAGCCAATAATCGCAAATGGCGCAGCCACGACATTATCTGCCACGCACGCCATCATATAGCCGCCGCTCGCCGCCACTTTATCGACACAGACCGTTAGCTTTAGACCAGCATCTTTTAAGCGCACCAATTGCGCGGCTGCTAGTCCGTAACCATGTACGAGGCCGCCACCGGATTCAAGACGGATGACCACTTCGTCACCTTTGTTTGCAGCGCTAATTAGGGTGCTGATTTCTTCCCGCAAATGCTTAACAGCTGTCGCTTTAATGTCACCATCAAAATCCAAAACGAACACTTGTGATTTGGTATCGGTACTAGCGCCTTTTTTCTTGTTTTTGGATTTGGCTTTTAATGCTTGCTTGGCTTTTTTTGCCATGGTTTTTTTAAATTGCTTAAGCGCGTCTTTACCTTGCGTGGCTTCCATCAAATCTTCGCGGCGCTGTTTTTGCGCTTCATTAAGATGAAGTATCTTAAGCTCAATAGGGTTTTTAGGTGAATGAAACAACATAATGGCAATTCCTCAAGTCAGTAGATATATCGATATGGCTGTTTTTATTAGCGTGCGGTTGATATGCGCACACTTGATTAAATTTTCAAGCAAACTGACAATATTTAACCCAATCCAAATGTTACTGAATAAATAAGTCTGATACCGACGTATTACTCTGTTTTGATTAAACGCATCTGGTTGTATAACAATGGCAGATTAGGCATAATATGCGTTTGTATCAAATTTTCTGTAGCCAACGTGATGACCTTTGTCTAAATCGCGTTGTTTGTGCTTTTTATTGCAAATGGCTTGAATCGCACAACAATGGCTGCATTATTGTACTTTGAATTGGGCTGATAACTGGATAACTATATTATGACGCATAGCGAATACCGAGACGAATATTGCGGAGCCGTAACCGAAAGCTTACTTGAGCAAACCATCAGTGTCGTAGGCTGGGTACATCGTCGTCGCGATCATGGCGGCGTGATTTTCTTGGACATGCGTGACCGCGCTGGTATCTTGCAGGTAGTTGTCGATCCTGATACCCCAGAAGCCTTTGCTACTGCTGATGCGGTACGTCCTGAATACGTACTAAAGATCACTGGCCGCGTACGTCGCCGTTATGAAGGCACCGAAAATAACAATATGACCAGTGGCCAAATTGAGCTATTGGGTAAAGAAATTGAAGTACTGGCCAAATCTGAAACACCGCCTTTCCCATTGAATGACGAAAAAACCAACGTATCAGAAGACTTGCGTCTAAAATATCGCTACCTTGATATGCGCCGTCCGCAGATGCAAGAGCGCATGGTATTCCGCGCCAAGGCCACATCAGCGATTCGTCGTTATTTAGACGATCATGGTTTCTTGGATGTCGAAACGCCTATTTTGACTCGTGCAACACCAGAAGGTGCGCGCGATTATCTTGTGCCATCACGTACGCGTCCTGGTAACTTCTTTGCTCTGCCGCAGTCGCCACAACTATTTAAGCAATTATTGATGGTGTCAGGTTTTGATCGTTATTATCAAATCGCGAAATGTTTCCGTGATGAAGACTTACGTGCCGATCGTCAGCCTGAATTCACTCAGGTCGATATTGAGACGTCTTTCTTAAACGAAGAAGAAATCATGAACATCAATGAAGGTCTCATCAAGCATTTGTTCAAGACCATGATGGACGTTGAGTTCGAGCAATTCCCTCGCATGACTTATGCTGAAGCAATGCGTGATTATGCCTCAGACAAGCCTGACTTGCGTATTCCATTGAAATTGGTTGACGTTGCCGACTTGATGAAAGACGTCGATTTCAAAGTATTTGCAGGTCCTGCTAACGATCCTAAAGGTCGTGTGGCTGCCCTACGCATTCCTGGTGGCGCCTCATTGAGCCGTAAGCAAATTGATGCTTATACCAAGTTTGTTGGCATCTATGGCGCACGCGGTCTGGCTTATATTAAAGTCAATGACGCAAGCAGCATCAACAATGGTGTGGATCAAGAATCAGGTCTACAATCACCTATCATCAAAAACATGACTGATGATGTTTTGGTTAGCCTCATCGAGCGTACTGGTGCAGAAGATGGCGACATTATCTTCTTTGGTGCAGATAAAGCCAGTGTGGTGAATGATGCTATTGGCGCGCTGCGTCAGAAGATTGGTTTAGATCTTGAGATGACAACTTGTCAGTGGGCACCGCTTTGGGTGACTGACTTCCCAATGTTTGAAGAGACTGATGATGGTCGCTGGACGTCTATGCATCATCCATTTACTAAGCCTAAAGGCTCTGTTGAAGAGCTGAAAAGCAACCCAGAAGCTGCTCTTTCTATCGCTTATGACATGGTACTAAACGGTACTGAGATTGGCGGTGGTAGCTTACGTATCAATACCTATGATATGCAACAAGCCGTACTTGATGCACTAGGTATCGGTGAGCAAGAGGCGGAAGATAAGTTTGGCTTCTTACTTGACGCGCTAAAATTTGGTGCACCACCGCATGGCGGCTTGGCATTTGGTTTGGATCGTCTAATCATGCTCATGGTAGGCGCAGATTCTATTCGTGATGTCATCGCTTTCCCAAAAACAAAAACTGCTGAGTGCCCATTGACTCAAGCGCCTGCTGAAGTCGATAGCAAGCAGTTACGTGATCTTGGTATTCGTGTGCGCGAAAAAGCACAAGCTGATACCAAATAGTAAATGATGTGATGATGTTTGGTTATTTTTTACGCCACATGCTAGGTGATTTATCACCATATGGATACTCATGAATCCATATCATGTTTTTAAATACGTGCCATTGTCTATATTACAGACAATGGCACGTATTGTTGCTTGGGTAATTATTAAGATGCCCCGTTTAAGCATCATGCGTACTATTCATATCAATATGGCGCTGATTGCTCCTGCCTTATCTCATGCACAAAAAACACGACTGACCACAGACATTATTTATCATCAATGTTTGACCAGTATTGAGTCTATTAAAAGCTGGGCGATGCCGCCCGAATGGAGCATTGCTCAGATTTGTGATGTCCATAATAAAGATATTTTATTAGAAGGACTGGCCAACCCCAATGGTATGCTTGCTATCGTCCCTCATCTTGGTACATGGGAGATGATGAACGCGTGGCTCAATCAGTTTGGCTCACCAACCATTATGTACAAGCCTGTCAAAGGCCATATGACCAATGATTTTGTGTTAAAAGGTCGTGCACGGCTCAATGCAACTTTAGTGCCTACTGATGGTAGTGGCGTTAAGGCTGTATTTAAAACGCTCAAACAAGGTGGATTTAGTATTGTTTTACCAGACCACGTACCTGACCCTTCAGGGGGTGTGGTCGTGCCTTTTTTTGGTATCAATACCTTAACCAGTACACTTGCCTCCAAACTTGCCAGCAAAACCAAATGTGCCTTGGTGGGCTTATCTTGTATTCGCCGTGACGATGGACGTGGGTTTGATATTTATTGCTACAAACTTGATGACCCAGCCTTGTACGACCGTAATGCTGAAACCGCCACAGGCGCTCTTAACCGTGTCATGGAACACATGATTAAGGACAATTTTAGTCATTACATGTGGGGCTATCGACGTTTTAAACGTATACCAAGCCTAGGCAACCCTTATAGAAAAGACAAATCAGCATTAGCAGCCTTTATTCAATCGCATCACGCTACCACCTCCGATCATTCTGACAATGGTTTAAGTGGTAATATTAAGATCGATGATCACAGATAATACCTATAATATAGTTTAACTGCATAAAAATATCGTGAGTGGCAGTTATGCTAATATTGGCCAAATCTTGCATCTTTTTTTTATTGTTCGTCCTTCATTTACCTCACCATTATTTCACGACGAGTGCATTATGACATCTGACGTAATTAAGACCACCCCAATAGATTCAACTCACACCCGCGATAATACTGCTGACCAGCGCTATATTATTTGTATGAAGTGGGGCGACAAATACGGTCCTGAATATGTCAATCGTCTTTACAATATGGTCAGTCGTCATCTTACACTAGATTTTCAGATGGTTTGTTTGACTGATGACAGCACTGGTATTGATCCTGATATTGTTTGTTACCCTATCCCTGAGATGGATCTGCCCGCTGGCCCTGAGCGCGGCTGGAAAAAGCTGACCACCTTTAAGCCTGAGCTTTATGACCTTAAAGGTGTGGCGCTGTTTTTGGATATTGATATAGTAATTGTCGATAATATCGATGCGTTTTTCACTTATCAAGCGAAGCATGAAGACAGTGTGGTCATCATCCGCGACTGGAAAAAGCCGTGGCGTATGATTGGTAATAGCTCCGTGTATCGCTTTAATATTGGCATGAATACCTATCCTGATTTGCTGGCAAACTTTGAGCGCAATTTTGAAACCATTCGTACCCAAGTGCGTCACGAGCAGGCTTACCTCTCTAACTATTTGCGCGAGCATCATCACCTAGAGTACTGGGATAAGACATGGTGCGTGAGCTTCAAGTATCAATGTATCGCGCCCATTCCTTTTAACTTTGTGCGGGCACCTGCTCTTCCAGATGAGGCAAAAATTGTAATTTTCCATGGTGAGATTAACCCGCCCGATGCGATTGCTGGTAGCGGCGGCAAATGGTATCGACATGTGAAACCAAGCCCATGGTTAAAGCAATACTGGCAGTAAATATATAGCCATGAGCCATGTCTATATACTTCACCAATAGTCCAAACAATTTACAGGTAACGCATTAGGATACAAGTTATTTGAGGTCAACGACTGGAACATAGTATGGCGTTATATTTGAGGTTACCTGCTACCGCTGGGTTCAACATTAATAACGAGCTCATCGTTATTAGTGCTTTTAATGCCAATGAAGCGGAGCAAAGTTTGCTTGGACAAGACGTCAATATTATTGCCTCAGGCCCATCTGTACAACAATTAGCATTGTCAGAACTATTAGACACGCCCACTATTTTTGTTAATGGTAGTCTTAGCCTTACCGGACGGCATCAATTTACTCATGTCGCCGGCTACGTTATTAGTGACGCGCGCTTTATCAATCATCAACCTGACATTTTACGTCAGTATTATACGGGTCAACCTTTATATGCAACATTAGCCGTCTTTGAAGCGATGGCCACGACTCACCCTGATATCATGCGTACGTATCATCACGCCATGCGGGTATTGTATCCAGTAGACAGACCGTGGGGCGTCAAATCAAATAAGCTATCATTCAATAAGCTAATTTTTAAGAAAAAACGCCTGAATAAGAAAATGCCTTTATCCTACTTTATCAATCATCCGAATTTTGTTATTGATAGCGGTCATAGCTCTACTGAGATCGGCGTCTCACTTAATGTTACTCATGGATTTGTCGAGGCGGGTACGGTTGCTTACGTAGCCACACAACTGGCGTTCTCACGCCATGCGGCGACTATTCACCTATACGGGATTGATTTACTCAATAGCGATGAGCCGCGATTTTACGAAAATAACCACAACCGCGCGCCAAGCACACTGAACAAAGTCATGAACGAGCGCATTGTGCCTTCTTTCAATTTATTGAGTAGGAGCTATAAGGCACATGGTGTCGCTGTGATCAATCACTCCCCTGTCTCCAAATCTCTATTTGATGATCTTTAGTCATTCTTAACTGATGAATTCAACGCTACACCAAATTCTAAATATTGCTGCGCGATATGATTCGGTAAGAGCTGCTGATTTAGCGGTACTATGTAATTCGTCAGATCGTCTACTGCTTGATCGATGAGTATCGCCAATCCCTCAATATTACCGACAGGTATCAAGTTTTTGACAGGTAGCAACTCTCTTGGACCAAATGGACAATCGGTACTGATCATTGGTACGCCAAGTGCTTGCGCCTCTACAATGACATAACCAAAACCCTCGAATTTGGAAGTGAGCACCATCAATGCCGCCGAGGCAATGATCGAATAAGGATTGGTCTGAAAGCCTAAAAACTTCACATCATCACTGATATCGAGCTCAAGCGCCAGCGCTTTAATCTCTGCTTCAAGCTTGCCTTTACCGACCAATACTAATGGCAGCTTCCGCTCTGTTTTCGCATAGGCTTGTAGCAAGTCTCGATGACCTTTCATGGTATCGAATGAGGCCACATGAATAATATACTGTTTATCTGCTAAGCCAAACTGTTCGATATGTGGTTTTTGTGACGCTTTGCTTTGAATCCAAGCGACATCGCAAGGATTATAAATGGTTGCGGTTTTGGTGATGTCTCCTAAAAGCGATTTTAAATCTTTGCGTGCACCCTCGCTTACACAGCTACAGGGATGAGCACCATAGACCATACGTAAGTGACTTATCGCCTGTAGTGGTTTATCAGATAATTGATGCTCAAACTGCTTAGATAGCGCTGTATGTAGCACATTCACAATGTTGGGTAATTGGCTGTACGCCATAATCCAATTTATTTTATATATGTTAGCCAATATTAGATCAGGCGTCCCTATTTGGCTTAATATATAATTGTCAACCCGCTGAGCAATAGTCCTATAATCGGCTGATTGGGTAGAAGATGGTGCCATATTTTGAGGAGAAAACACCTTATCATATGGCACCACATGATAGTGAATACCAGCATCCAAGGACATGTCTTGCGTGTGTTCCAAACATAAAATATGAACGCTATGGCCCATTTTTACATAAGCACTTGCTAACGTTGTCACCATACGCTCAGCACCGCGACCTTCAAGCGCTTTCAAAATAAATAGAATAGTTGCAGGCATGGTTATTCCAGCTTAAGGTTGTAGAAATATAAGTATGGCAAACTGGTCAAATGAGCATATCAATGGTTACGATGATTGCCAAATTTTGACTTTATATGCTAGTCTCAGCTACCTTTGGCCCTATGCTTAGACTGATTGAAGTATGGTTATGTGCTCTCACATGAAAGAATGTGCAGTCTTCACTATACAGATCAGTTAGACCTTGCCAATCTCAATACGTACTGTTTTACTGTCGCAGCTACAACATTACAGATTAGCATATATTAAATAACGAATAACGATACCGGAGAACAATATGGTATTAGATTTGACCGTAGCTCCTAATGCTCAGTTCAATATCGACAATAAAACTATTACTGTTTATGCATTTGATGCGAGTAAGCCTATACAGAATCTTCATAATCAGACTGTTAATATTATTGCCTCTGGTCCTTCCATTGCTGATTTAGCATTTGCAAAACTATTAGATATGCCGACTATCTTTGTTAATGGTAGCATTAGCCTAACAGAACAGTATGACTTTACCAATATAGTAGGTTATGTTATCAGTGATGCTCGCTTTATCAGTCACCAACCTGAGATTTTACAGAAGCATTACACAGGTCAGCCTCTGTACGCAACTTTAGCCGTATTCGAAGCAATGAAAATCACTCACCCAGCCCTTTTACTCATGTATCATCAAGTCATGAGGATTCTACACCCGGTAGATCGTCCTTTAGCCACCAAATCAAAGCCCTCTTTTTTTAGTAAGCAGGGGTTTAAAGAAAAATTCCTTAATAAGAAAAAGTCTTTAACAGAATTTAAAACTCATCCAAACTTTGTAATCGATGACGCTCATAAACCAAAAGCAATCGGTGTGTCTCTTGATATCACTTACGGTTTCGTAGAAGGCGGTACTGTCGCTTATATAGCAGCACAATTGGCATTTTCTAGACAAGCTGGTGCCATTCATTTATATGGTATTGATTTACTAAACAGTGACCAGCCCAGGTTTTATGAAAGCACTGATAATAGTGCTCCGTCAAAATTGAGCAAAGCCATCACTGAACGTATTGTGCCTTCATTTAACTTGCTAGGTCGTGTGTATAAGCACCAAGGTATCCCCGTTACCAATTTTTCTCCAGTCTCCAAAACCTTATTTGATAGTCTTAATGGATAAAAACTTATTTACTCTTTTCAAAAATTTAGGCATTCCTAATAGTTATATAAAGGACTAGTTATTGATATAAGGACTCGTTAGTTTTAACTCCTTACACTAATTAATGATAAAATAGGTCGCGCTATCGTTAAAAACGCCCTTTTTTCTATAAATACTATATGTGACGTTAAAAAATAAGCATACCTACTAAAGAATTTCGTTTGGTTTCGATAAACTGACAATGACTATGCTATTATTCGTTTTTGCCAAAACAGCGTAATATGATCTACGCGTTTTATTTTTTTATAAATTTGATGAGTTTCACTAGCAATTAGAACAACCATCAATTTACTTGCGTTCAAACCTTATAGAGTGTTCAATGACTACAGTTTCCCATCCTCAATCCTTTGAGAATACCAGCTCTCAAGATAGTTTCATTGTTTGTTGTTTCTTTACAGAAAATTATCGTGATCATGCTTTATCCTTAAAGCAATCACTAGATAGTTTTGGCTTAAACTATTACTTCAAGCAAGTTGACGACGCAGGTTATTGGGAAGCAAACACCCGCATTAAACCACATTTCATTTTGGACTGTTTACACCAGTTTCCCGATAAAAATGTCCTATACTTAGACGCCGATGCCCTCGTTAAAAAACCTCTAGATTATTTTAACCATATTAACGCTGATGTTGCCTTTTATAAGACAAAAGGCATGGAAGGCATGTCTCATGACTATCTGGCCAGTACGATGTTTTTCAAAAATACAGAAAATACCGTTAATCTGGTTAAACAGTGGATTGCTGAACAGGTAGATGGTAAACGTACTCAGGTAGATCAAGACAGTCTTGACATGGCAATGGAAAAGCTTGGTGACCAGTTATCAATTGAACCACTTAATCCTGGTTATATTAAAATATTTGATAAAGACTACGAAGGCGACGTCTTTATTGAACAATATCAAGCAAGCCGAGGTCATACTAAGCTTAAACGTCAAATGATAAGAAAGCGTAATAGGATTGTCATCCTATCAATTATAGTGATCGTCATTCTTCTTGTACTAGTGGTTGTTAATTAATTTTCTAAATTTAAATGAGTAGCTCGGCAACAGTCAAAAGAGATAGGTAATACTATCGGTTTTTTATTGATTATATAAAGTATTCAATGTAACGTTTCAAATTATTTTATCTAGGAGAGCATGGCATGATCTTTACGCCTATGGATATTTCTGCAACTATTTCAGCTCAAACTGGGCAAGCCCATAACGATAATACCTTAGCTTTTTGTGTGGATGATAGATATCTGCCTTATGCCTTATTCGCAGCTGAACAGTTCATTACTCTACATCCCAATTTTCCATGCGATATTTGTATTTGCTTGCCTGATATTAGCAAAGTACCTGAAAAGTTTAAAAACCAACAAATTCGCTTTATTGAATTGGCCATCAATGGAATAGATACTTTGCCTGTAGGACGCCTTAGCATTGCTGCATACTATCGTCTATTTTTACCGCAAGTTTTTGAAGATGCCTATGAATATATCATCTATTTAGATGCTGATACTTATATTAATAAGGCTTTTTATCGTGACATGATGGAACATGTAAAGGGTTTCCCGTCAGACTTTTCTGTTGCTGCTGCGGCCGATATCATGGAGTTAAAGTTCCGCTCATCTTTTAAAAGCAAGCAGAGTGTTGTTGACTCTTATGTAAAGTCTTATCATAAGTTAGAACATATTTATCGCAATTCAGGTGTGCTCGTGTTTCATACCAAGAATTATGTAAAAGAAAATGTATTATCTAGAGTTTTTAACTATGCCCTTGAAAATGCTAGCAGTCTACAATGCCATGACCAATCAGCGCTCAACAGAGTTCTGCTAACTGATATAGCGCTTTTACCGTTTGACTTTAATTGGCAAATCAATAAGCTGACCTATAAGTTTACGGATATTATAGACCCTTACATTATTCATTTTATCAGTGATAATAAACCTTGGATGACTGATAATAAATATACTGTCAAATATCAGGAAGTTTACAAAACATTCTTATTAACCAATTTTCCTGAAATCACGCCTGAGATTTTGACCATGTTTGATAAAAGACGCAAAACGCCAAAATACGATAACCCTGTTAAGGAGTTCGTTTCAAGAGAATGGCAGCGTGTAAAAAATAACTCTTCAGAGACTTTCATGCAGATATCAGGTTTTGAGAGAGCGAAAGATAAGTACAACGTCAGACAAGTATTGGTTAAGACCCCATTTTTGATAAATACAAAGCACACATCGTATGAGAAAAACTAAACAATTATAGCTATTTTCTATAAAAACAAGAAACGTGCTATTCATAATATGAGTGACTTTAAGAAGTACTTTGATATGAATAGCGGTTTATGTTTGTATGACTGGCTTTTAGCTGCCAAAATGGTTTGTAAGCCATTTTGACATAACTTATTATCCAATAATTATTAATGAAGCCTTCTCCCTCTTTTTACATGTTTATAAGTTAGCAATATAACGGATAAGCGATTACAATGCGCGTTACTATCGATTGTTCTTAGCTTTTTTATCAACCGCTATCTATATGTAATCCTATGATTGAATCTTTATCATACATGTGCGAGCTTATTCATGCCCTCTATTCCTTCTCCCGCTCATAGCCATATCAAACAATGGCAGTCGTTTCTTATATTACTTGGTATATATTTTATATTGTGGAGCATTCTGCCTGCTTTTATCGCTAGTAGTGTGCCATTTGATGTCAGTGAAGGTATTAATTGGGGCAGTGAATGGCAGTGGGGATATTATAAACACCCGCCATTATCTTCATGGATACTGTATAGCTTCTATCAGATTTTTGGGCACATCGGTCCTTATTTATTAAGCCAACTATGTGTGCTCTTGACCCTATTTTTAATTTATCAATTGGGTAAAAAGATTTGGTCACAAAAGACAGCCCTGCTCGGCTCCTTACTCACGCTTGCCGTCGTTTATTACGTTTATCCAAGCCTTGAATTTAATCATAATGTTGCTCAGTTTCCCATTTGGGCGGGCTTGTACTTGGTGTTTTATCAAGCTCTAACGCGCAATCGTTTGAGCGACTGGCTGTTGCTTGGTGTACTCGGCGGGCTTGGTATGCTCACCAAGTATAGTGTCATTTTTTTGCTGTTACCGATGGCACTATATTTGGTATTACCAAAACAGTGGCCTTTACTTAAGCAACCACAACCATGGATTGCCGCCTTTGTCATGCTCGCCATATTTGCACCGCACTTGTACTGGCTCATGACACATGATTGGTTACCACTGACTTATGCAAGTGGGCGCTCCCAAGAGGTGATTGAAACGGCTAACGGTATCACGCGTCATTTTAGCTGGCTCGGTTTTCTTGCAGCTCAAATTGTCGCGCATATCCCACTGTTGTTAATGCTTGGATTTAATCGTAAACGATTGATTGGTATAAAGGACTATAAATACAGTTTACCCACTGGCGCGCCCTTACTATGGTATCTTTGGCTTGCTCCTCTTGTGTTGCTGGTAATACTAAGCTTGGTGTTCGGTGTCGGACTGCGTGATATGTGGGGCATGCCAATGTGGGCATTGTCAGGGCTTCTTGCCGCCTCCTTTATCGCACCCGCCACTCAAGTTTTGACCGCTACTAAACTGCGTAAAGCACTAACGATCTGGCTTGCACTTGCGACCGTACTCATGGTGGTGTATGTTGGTTTTGGCGATAAAATACGCCATAAGCCTTCACGGATGAATTGGCCTGAAAAAGCCTTGGCAGTCAAGGCCCAAGACACATGGCAGACCTTGAGTAATTGTCCGCTTGATAGTGTGTCGGGCGATCGATGGCTTGGCGCATTGGTTGCTATGAATAGCAGCTTCCCATCACAAATGATTTCAGGGCCTGCCAGGCATTCACCATGGATGAGTGCTGATCGTCTTCAAAAAAATGGGACGCTAATCCTATGGCAAGATGGTGATGAAGAAGATATCGTATTGCCTTTGCTAGATGATATAACAGTCACTGATATTGGCGTAACCGACAATATAGATGCTACTGGTAAGGTCAGTAACAGTAATGATGACATCAAAAATAACCCGATGGCTTTGGTAAAGCAACAAGGTCAATGGCAAGTTGATTGGCGCGATATCAAGGCGACTGAGCCTTTATTAGTAAACTGGACTGCTTATATCCCTATTAGTTGTCTTAAATAGCCTCAGTAGATTACGGTTGTATGACAGTTTGTTGATTATACCGTTCAACCCATTTTGATAAGTGTGCTTATGTCTCAAAACCATTCAAACTTACCTTATTTGTCTATCATCATACCAGCGTACAATGATGCAGAAGCAGTACAGGCTTTTTTGCCAAAAGTATTCGCATTTACTGAGTCATTCTGTGCGCCTACAAGTGATGATATCCTTATGGGTAAAACCACTACGAGCCGCTGCGAGATTATCATCGTTGATGATGGCAGTCAGGATGATTTAACTCAAGTAGTGACTACTCTAATGCCGACTCGTCCCAATAATACAGCGCTTCATCTGATACGCTTGTCTCGTAACTTCGGCAAAGAACCTGCCCTCAGTGCTGGCCTTGCTAAAGCACAAGGTGATGTGGTTGCCATGATTGATGCTGATGGTCAGCACCCATTATCAGTGCTGGCACAAATGCTTAATATGATTGCACAACCTGATATCGATATGGTGGCTGGCATTCAAGCAAACCGTCCTCATGAGAGCAAGCTTGCAAAAACGTTAAAAGGCAGCTTTTATCATTTTATTCAAGACAGACAGCGTTATGAGATTCGTCCCAATGCTGGCGATTTTCGCGTCATGAATCGCAAAGTTGTTCAAGCATTGCGCTTACTGCCCGAGCGCCAGCGTTTTATGAAAGGATTGTATGCATGGGTGGGCTTCAATACTGTTTATCTACCCTTCACCGCAGACAATCGCGACGCAGGTGAGAGCAAATTTAACTATGGCGGACTGTTTGAATTGGCTCTAGTTGGGATTACGTCCTTCTCCCAAAAGCCCTTACGCTGGATATCTCGCATGGGATTTTTAGTTTCTGCTTTGGCATTTTTATACGGCTTGTATATCGTTATTGATACGCTGTTATTTGGTGCTGATGTCGCAGGATGGGCAACCGTTGCGGCGGGTATTATGTTCTCTACCGGTATACAACTGGTCTGTATCGGTGTAATTGGCGAGTATGTTGGTCGACTATATGAAGAAGTAAAACAGCGACCGCTATATCTAATTAATGAAACCATCAGTAGCGAAAAACAGGTTGATGAATAAAGTGGCTATCACAAAATCAACAACAAAGTCGCCAGCCTCCACATCCCAACAAGCGCTATGGTTTTTGATCGTCGGCGCAAGTGCTGCATTGGTGCATTTTTTAGTCTTGGTCAGCATCGTAAGTTTTACCGCCATCACACCGACTTGGGCAAATGTTATGGCCTTTTTGCTCGCCTTTATTGTGAGTTTTTTTGGTCATTTTTATTTGACGTTTCGTCAGCCAATGCAAGCTTACGAGTATGACGATCAGAAACAAAACGCTAAGCAAAATTTCCGTGTATTCTCTTGGCGTCACTCCTTACCAACATTAATCAAATGGTTTGCCAGCTCAGCGGTAGGTTTTGCGGCCAATCAAAGCTTGTTTGTATTGGGTTTAAACTGGTTTGGTGAGCACTACTACATACCGATATGGATAGTAGTTACTGGCATTATTACGGTAATGACCTTTTCTTTAGGCAAACTGTGGGCGTTTAAATCATGACAATCAACGCGTTGCAACAACCGTCGTCTCAAGCCAAAGACAATGCCCGAGCCATTATGATTAATGTTGATGACTTAGGGTTGTCAGGTGCAGTGAACGATGCTGTATTGCATCTTGCTGAGTGCGGACGGATTGGCGCTAGCAGCTATATGGTTGGCGGGACAATCACTGATAGTGAGATCAAGACGTTGACAGCCTTGAACGTCGATATCGGTTTACATTTAGACTTAACTGGGATATTTCCATCTGCACTGCACAGTTCTCTTAAGTCAATTATTGTGGCAAGCTATCTGCGCAAACTCAATCCTGCTCAAGTCAATGACGTTATAAAGCAACAACTGGATGCGTTTGAAGACTGTTTTGGACGAGCGCCTGTCTTTATAGACGGTCACCAACACATTCATCAGTTCCCAATTATTCGTCAACATCTAGTCAATGAAATCAGCACCCGCTACAGCAAAAATACTCAAACCTCTATGGGTGCACGAGTGACGACACCTTTGGTTCACGACATAAAATCTTGGATTATTTACGCACTTGGTGGTAGTGTATGGCGCAGGCTGTGCGAAGATCGTCACCTTTCTATTAATGATCGCTTTGGCGGGGTATATGGGTTTGATGCTACCAGTCAAGAGTTAAGCGCACTTTGGGAGACTTGGCTACAAAAAGCACCACGTACGACTAGCCTGCACCCGTTGCTGGCTGATTCGCCTTTCACACTAATCATGTGCCATCCTGCGGTACCCAGTAATGCTTGGCAAGATGAGATTAAGCAAGCGCGCGAGCTTGAATACGAGTGGTTAATGAGCGAGCAGTTTGGTCAACAGTTGCAGCAACATGACGTCAGATTGGTACGTTGGTCAGATATCAGTATGAGCACCTAAACACTTTACAACGCACAATAAAAAAGCCCAGATAAGTGATAATCTGGACTTTTTGTTTGCAACTTCTTTAATCGCTTACTAAGCAATAAGCATTTATTGACAAAGCATTCATCAATATGGCTTAGTCAATGAAGCTTAACCAATCCATATATTTTTCATTGCGACCATGCACAGCATCAAAATATAACGTTTGCAGTTTTTCGGTCAGCTCACCACGACCACCGTTACCGATAGTACGATCATCATACTCACGAATAGGCGTCACTTCCGCAGCAGTACCTGTCATAAAGATTTCGTCCGCTAAGTAAAACTCATCACGAGTGATACGGCGCTCAACAACTTTGATGTCTAAATCAGCTGCGAACTGAAGGATAGTACGACGAGTAATACCGTCTAATGCACCACCAGATAGATCTGGGGTATGTAAAACACCATCTTTAACTAAGAATAAGTTTTCGCCAGCGCCTTGGCATACAAACCCTTGTGGATCCATCAAAATCGCTTCGTCATAACCATTACGAGTCACTTCTTGGTTTGCCAAGATAGACACAGGGTAGTTGCTAGATGCTTTTGCTTTGCACATGGTAACGTTAGGCATATGATGCGTGTAAGAAGAGGTTTTGACGCGAATACCATTTTTGATACCTTCATCTCCTAGATAAGCACCCCAATGCCAAGCCGCAACCATCGCATTGATACTGTTTTCACGAGATGAAATACCTAGTTTTTCTGCGCCTACCCAAATCAAAGGGCGGATATAGGCTTCTACTAAGTTGTTCTGTTTGACCACATCTTTTTGTGCTTGCTCAAGCGTTGCTGCATCAAAAGGCACATCCATCTGGAATATTTTTGCAGAGCCCAATAGACGCTCAGTGTGATCTTTTAGGCGAAAAATAGCAGTGCGATTATCGGCTGTTTGGTAAGCGCGTACGCCTTCAAACACAGCCATACCATAATGCAAGCTATGCGTCAGTACATGCACTTTGGCATCTGGCTGTTCAAGCATCGTGCCATTCATCCAAAGCTTACCATCTTGTGTTGCCATATTCATTTTATAGTCCTTATGCTAGCGCTAACGTCTAACTTTTTAAATAGATTTTATTCAACAGTAATTATCAACATCATATAATAACACCGCCGTATCAAATTTTATGGTTAAAAATGCAATTTCATTATGAATCGATACTGATGGTGACATTATGATGTGAGGCCGATTATATCATTGGCAGTACGAGCAAATGAAATCTTTTGGTTCACACCCTATTTTCATATTATTTATAGTCAAAAGTTTTCTTAAGATGTCGGTAAGGTAGTGTCTGTCAAATTAACACCCATCAGATGCTGCCATTGCGCTTGCAAAAGTGCACGCGTCTCTTTCCATAATGACTCATCGACCAAGAGTGACTGCTCTGACAACGCCAACTGATGCGTCGCAGCGCGAATTCTGAGGTAAGCATCTGTCAAATCCTGACACACTTGTTGCTCCCAAATACCTAGCAATCCCACTTCCTCAAAAATACGTACATTATCACTCCATTTAGTCAAGCTTGGGTACTCGTGCGAATAAGCCAGTACCGCGAATTGTGCTAAGAATTCAATGTCGACTATGCCGCCTGCATCTTGTTTAAGATGGAACTTGCCTGCTTGTTGCTGCCATTGGTTTGTACCCAAATGTTTTTGCATTTTTATACGCATACTGGTGACTTCAGAACGTACTTGTTCTATTGTCCGTGGCAATGCCAACACATCTCGGCGAATATCGCAAAACTGTGCTGTCACTCGCCTATCACCACAAATGGCGCGTGCGCGAACCAAAGCTTGATGCTCCCAAGACCATGCTTTTTCAAACTGATAGGTTTCAAAAGCATGGCAGGATACTACCATCATACCTGCGTTGCCTGAAGGACGCAGACGCATGTCAATCTCATAAGCGCGGCCGTCTCGCGTCTGAGTATTGAGATAATTCATCAGTTTTTGTACCAAACGCGCCGCAAACTTCATGCCACTCACTGACTTCTCACCTGTGGTCATGCCCTGCTCTTTTATTTTATGCAAGAACACCAAGTCCAAGTCTGACGCATAGGACAACTCTAGCCCGCCAAGCTTGCCATAACCGATAATAGCGAAGCCGCAATCTGCCTCTGTAACTGGGTCTCCATCTTGACCAATAGGATAACCATAACGCTTCACAAGCTCGGCAAAGGCACGCTCAAGGGCGGCTTCTAACACCACTTCTGCAATATAAGTCAGGGAGTCCGACACTTTCATGATTGGACGCTCAGCCAACACATCGCTGGCCGCCACAGCCAATACTTGGTTCTTTTTGAACAGTCTTAGGACACTGAGTAACTCTTCTTCATCATTAGGTTCAACCCGCAATAATTGTTGACGCAAAATATCCCGCAATTCAAGCTTGTCAGGTAAATGGCGATAGCGCTGCTGTAAGAAGCTATCTAGCAGTACCGGATACTGTGCCAGCTCTTTTGCAATCCACGGACTGGCTGATAACATCGGAATCAATTCAACCGTTGCATTCGGGTTCTCTGCAATCATGACCAAATATATAGAGCGGCGACAAATCGCTTCGAGCAAGGCGATAAGGCGAGGTAAGGCAGTATTCGCCAGTTGTTGCTGTTCTTGATGCGCAAGTAGCGCATGTACGATAACAGGATATGCATCATCCAAGCGCTCGCGGGCCTCTTCACTTAAGTTAGCAACCATTTTTGACTGCCAAAAATCCTGTAACAACTTGCCATTGTCTTCTGACAGCACTTGATATAAACGCGCAATCTGTTTATCCAAACCTTCTGGTCCAATATCTGTCTCTTCTTGAGTGGGCACCTGACGCTCAGTCACCATGCGTTCAAATGGCACGTTGACATTGTTTCGATGCTGATTAAGAGTGCTTAGCAGCGCTTCCCAGTTATCAAATCCAAGGGTGATCGCAAGGTTGTGCTGCCATTTTGGATCATGCGGCAAACGCTGAGTTTGCTGATCATTGATGGCCTGAATACCATGCTCAAGCCGGCGCAAAAACCGATATGCCGACTGTAACTGCTCATAAGTTGATGTTTCTAAATACCTAAGTTCACACAATACTTGCATCGCTTCTAAGCAAGACTTGATCTGTAACTGCGGATGCCTGCCCCCATAAATCAGCTGAAAGGCCTGTACAATGAACTCAATATCTCTGATACCGCCTGCACCCAGCTTAATATTATCCAAGTCCTCACGCTGAGCCACTTGGTTTTGGATCAATGACTTCATCTCTCGAAGCGCTGAGAACGCACTATAATCCACATAGTAGCGAAACACGAATGGTTTGATGAGTGCTTGTAATTCATCATAAAAGGGCTGTTCTATTTGGCCTACTACTCGGGCTTTTAGCCAAGCGAAACGCTCCCACGCACGTCCATGCAAAGAGAAGTATTTTTGTAGCGCTGATAAATGTATGGCCAAATCACTACCATCACCCCATGGACGCAAACGCATATCGACTCGAAAAGCAAAACCATCAGCCGTTTTATTGTCCAATAGTTTGATGATGCCTTGACCGAGTCGCGTCATAAAACGCTTGTTGTCTATACTGCGTTTGCCATTTGCCTTATTACCGTTAGTTTCGCCGCGTGCCTGATGAACAAAGATGAGGTCAATATCACTCGATAAATTCAGCTCATGAGCACCCAGCTTACCCATCGCCATGATTGCCATATCATCAATTTGTATATTACCTTGAGCGTTAATAAAGGTTGGCTCACCGTACTGTTTAACCAAATGACGATACGTATAGTCCTTAGCAAACGAGATACAACCATCAGCAAATTCAGACAGCTCATCAGTCAGTTGCTCAAGCGCAATCACTTGTAAGGCGTCTTGCCAAATCCAGCGCATCATCAGCAGTGTACGCAAGTGTCGTAAGCCGCTCATTACCTTTACTTCATCAACCAACTGATAGTTCTCATCCAACGTATAATCTTGAATCAGATCGTCAATTTGCTGGCGTGTTAGGGTTTGGTCTAAAGGATAGCTACGCAAAAACGTCTGACACGAGACCGTCCGGCTCTCCCAAATCTGATAAGCAAAGCTACTTGCCGTTTGTAGTATCTGTAGCTGCGCCGCTGTCGGCTGATAATCTGTCGTATTGTTCATGGGTGAAGGCATGGCAGGTAACATAGGGACATAGACTCCTTGCATAGAGTGATAAGACTACGTGAAGCTTGCGCATAAGTTTATTGTTTTTTCTTACGAAGCAGTCACTGTATCCGATAACAGCACTTGATTAGTTATAAATAAAATAATAACAGTAGGATATAAAACCACATTTCATAGCAGTGCGCCTAGTTGCTTTGAGTGGCTTTATGGTAGCATAAACAACTTTAGCACAGATGATCGATAAAAATTCTATGACCACAACGCCCTTACTTCTTATTACTGCTGACCCGAGCCATCCGCTTGCCAAGCTAGCGCTACGTTATGCACGCGCCTATCTTCAAAATGCTGCAAATGCGGACGAGCAACACAATGACAGCGACCACTCCAAAGCAAAAAAAGCACCGTTAAATATCTTTTTTTATGGAGATGGCGCTCATACTGCCAATCGTTTGCGTTGGCAGTCTGCTGATCAAGTCAATCTAACCAAAGAATGGCAAAAGCTCGCTGAGCAATATGACTTAGCGCTGCCTGTCTGTGTCAGTACTGCCCTTAGTCGCGGTATCACCGATGCTGATAATAGCGCACGTCATCAGCTTGATAGCGATAACCTTGCCGCAGGTTTTGGCTTAGTTGGACTTAGCGAACTTGCCATGATGATGCAAGAAAATAAGACGCTGATGCAGTTTTGATAAAGTACGGCTTTAACAAAAAGCGGCCTTAGATAAAGACCGGTCAGTGACTACACAGATTAGGAAGTAATCATGAAATTATTAATTCAGCTCCATACGGCGACTGAGATGGCCAGTTATGAAGGCTGTGCACTTGCGCTAACATTAGCGACTTTTGGCCATGAGGTACAATTGTATCTAGATGCGCCAGTTTTTGGCTTACTGATGCAGCCTGAATCACGTTTGCATGGCATGATCCAGTCACTTGATCTATATGATATGCCTGCCGCGTGGCTCCCTGATGATGTTTTTAGCGGTTGGGCCATGGGCATGCTACCAGCCGATTTAACCTCACAATTGACATTAATCCCTGAAGCAGTGAACACTCAAGATTTTGAGCAGATATTGCGGTTTTGATGACAAGTAATATCCTCAGATAGATCACTATTAGAATAACAGCAGTGGACATACTTATGGCAACCTTATATCAGTTACACAGTACAATGGATACGCTCAGTCACGCCACCGAAGAGATGGCGCGCACATGGCACGCAGGTGACAGCGTGATATTGCTTGGCTCAACCATCGCTTTTATCGATTGGTTTAAGGCTCATTTAGAAGAGAGCGAGATACAGGGTATTGCTGGCATCTATGCGCTAGCAGATGATGTGGCTCAGCTAACCCCCGATACCAGTGCTAAGCTCAATTTAGATGCCAAATTAAATGGTTTGTTGACAGATCTAGACTGGGTCAATCTAACCCAAAACCGTCAATTTGAAAAAGTGGTGACGATTGCTTTATGAATAACGACAGTAGTATGACTCACGATTTGAGTAACGTGGCATTGGATCAAGATGGTCATTTATGTGACCATACTATTTGGACGCCTGCGATTGCGCAGCAACTTGCTGATACCTTGGATGTGGTGTTAGAGAATGAGCATTTGCAAATCCTACAACAGGTGCGAGCGTTTTTTGATAAGTTCAATCACGCGCCCGCCACACGCCCGCTCATTAAATGGCTACAAAAAACGCTGCCAACCCATGATATTAGCAACCAAAAACTTCAGCAGTTATTTAATACAGGGTTGGTTGCTCGCCATGTCAATCGCTTGGCTGGTCTACCCAAGCCGCCCAACTGTTTATAAAGGATGGGGCATTACTATGCGCGTCTAGAGATATAGGACATGATATTTAGTCATCCAATCAACAGAGCGTTATTTTGGGTCATAAACAGTCAATGTCTCATAGCCAATACTGCGGCCCTCATCCCCAGAGAAGCCCTGCTGGCGCCATATTTCATACAAGCATATTGCCACGCTATTCGACAAATTCAAACTGCGTGAATCAGCAAGCATCGGCAATCTTAGCCAATTATCCGCGCCGATGTCTTCACGAATATCGTCAGCCAATCCTGCGGTTTCAGATCCAAACACCAGAGCAATACTAGGCATTGAGTCTTTTTCTGCCTCCTTAGTGCCTCGCTGTCCGCTAAAATCATAGTCATAAAATGGCTTACTCAGCTTGGTGGTCAGGGCGGTAATCGTTTGACAATTTGCAGCTTGCAACGCCTGTCTTGCCATGATCCAATCATCATGTACTTGCAGATGCGCATACTCATGGTAATCCAAGCCAGCACGGCGTAGCTTTTTATCCTCAAGCTCAAACCCTAAAGGTTTCACCAAATGTAACTGTGCGCCAGTATTTGCACATAAGCGGATAATATTGCCTGTGTTACTGGGCATTTTAGGGGCTACCAGTACAATATGAATGGTCATAAAACTCCTGAAGTAATCAAAGCAAACTGTTGTTTGCGCTTATATATGGTATGTAATGGAAAGTTACAGTTTACTAGCGATAATTACATTTTGATACTGTGCAGCGTTTTTAACTTTCACTATTATGTCGGTAACGGATAGCGAGATAATCTTTATACATTATCATTTTATTCATTACCTTCTCAGTGAAGTTTAAGCAGATGTTTAGGTCACTGTGATTATTTATAAAAAACCATTTTTGAGGATACTATTATGAAAAAAGTAATTATCGCATCTTTAGCTGCTATGTTTGTTCTAACTGGTTGTAACACTCTTAAAGGTGTAGGCCAAGACGTATCAAGTGCTGGCAATGCTGTAACTGGTAGTGCACAAGAAGTACAAAATAAAATCTAAGTGTTAACTACTTAGATGATCTAAAAGGCTTATCATTGATTTGATAAGCCTTTTTTTATTGGCCTGTTTTATAAGATTTCAGTTTCAAGAGGTTGGTTAATAATCTGATTGTTAAAATTCACGATCACAAAAATGCTCGTAATATCTGATTTAAATAACGCTGTCCTAATGCGCTCGGCTGTAGCCTCTCAGTACTGTCTACCAGTAGCCCTTGCGCGATCAGATTTTTCACTTGCACAGCAATGTCATCATAACTAAGACCCGTTCTGGCTTCAAACAATGACCACGCTACCCCGCCATGCAAACGTAGTACATTCAGCATAAATTCACTGACCAGCTCGTCACTGGCAATCTTTTGCCAACCAACCATTTTTGGAGCACGTTGATGAAGGCACGAATACTCAGTTACTGGTAAATCTTTAGCCTCAAGGCTAGCAGTATCATGACTGTCAAACGCATCATTTTTAAACATATAATCTTTAGGCAAGCGCGACTTACTAAAACGGTAAATACCAGATGCTTCTAGCAAATTATTTTCTGACTTACTGTCTTCTTCTAAAGAACATGACTCACTTTCACTTGGGTTTGCGCCTACATGACCAACCGTTACCTTGCCATGTGCGCCAGCGCCAATCGCGAGGTAATCACCAAACTGCCAATAGTTAACATTGTGACGGCACGGCTTGTCTGACGCGCCCGCCCAAGCTGAGACTTCATAATTGCTATAGCCCAAGTCCTCCAAGAGCGCTTGACCAGCTTGCTCAATATCAGCCAAATTGTCTTCATCTGGCAAAATAGGCTGACTGCGATAAAACACCGTGTTGGGCTCAATGGTTAATTGATACCAAGAAATATGGGTAGCGCCTGCTGTATGCGCCATACGAATATCGGTCAATGCTTCATCCATCGTTTGCTGCGGTAACCCATGCATCAAATCCACATTGACTCTCTCAAACCCTGCGGCACGAGCGGCACGGATTGCTGATAGTGCCTGTACAGGATCATGGATACGACCAAGCGTTTTCAGTTTATCAGCGGCAAAGCTTTGCACCCCAATGGATAAGCGATTAATGCCTACATTCAGATATTCAACAAAAGGTGCATGCTCAAGCGTACCGGGATTGGCTTCCATCGTCACCTCAATGTCATCAGCAAATCTAAAAATCTGACGTAAACCAGAAAATAAACGCTGATACTGGTCAATTGGTAGCAATGATGGGGTACCCCCGCCTATAAATATCGAGCTAATTTGACGCTCTTGCGTCAGTGACTGTTGTAATCGAGCATCCAGCAACAGCGCATCTACGTATTCATCGTACATGGACAGCTGAGAATCTTCTGGCAGCTCGTGTGAATTAAAGTCACAATAAGGGCATTTTTTGACGCACCACGGTATGTGAATATATAGGGCTAGCGGAATGGCTTTTACGTCCCATACGCTCACCATAGAATCATTAAAAGGTCTGTTGCTACTTGAGAAATGAGCAGATTGAGTATTTGGCATAAACGAAGGGTTCTTTAATAAAGGTATCTGTGAAGAAGCTATCTGCAAAAAAGTCTGTATCAATAGGTGGCTGCTGTTATCAGCAAAAAGTAGCGCTAGGATAACGGCTAGATGATACAAAGAAAAGCCACGTAACCATAAAACTAAAAATAACTTTGCTACAAGATATACAGTCTATGTTGTAAGTGACCATTAATAAAACTGCCCCATATTGTTTTTTGAGCGTATCGACTACAAATAAAGCTTTCGTAACAATAATTTAATAACAATGATTTGATAATAGTATAAGGATAAAACACATGGCTTATTGGCTAATGAAATCCAACCCAAAATTCTTTGGCATTACAGATTTAGAGCGATTAGAGACAGACGACTGGGATGGCGTTCGTAACTACCGTGCTCGCAATTTTATGCGCGATGATATGCGTGTTGGTGATAAGGTTATCTTTTATCATTCTAGTGCCAAACCATCAGGCGTGGCTGGCATCATGACTATTAGCAAAGCTGGATTCCCTGATCCCAGCCAGTTTCATCCTGAACATCGCCATTACGATCCACTGGCCACTGAAGACACGCCGCGCTGGTACATGGTAGAAGTGACTTTTGAGTTGGCTTTTACAGATATTTTACCTTTATCAGAGCTTAAATTTTTGCCAGCACTTGAAGATTCTTTACTCCTAAAAAAAGGGTGTGAGCAGCTTACTATTATTCCACTTGAGCCAAAACATTGGCACGCCATTATGTCTATGGCAGAGACTCTTGGCGTACTGCCAGACGAGGCCAACGTCTATCTGTGAGGGTAATATAAAAAATTTTATGTTGTAAGTTAACACTTATGCACGTATAAGCTGTATAAATTTGCTATATTGGCGAGCATAAATTTTTATTTGTTTACCCTTTTTTATGACCGTCATATCACAACGCTAGGATTTAGTTATGAGCACACCCAAACTGCTATTGTCTGCCCTAACCCTCAGTATGCTCAGCTTGACGCTCAGTGCTTGTGGTAGTGATGGCGATAAGGCCAAAGAAGAATACGACCGCATAGAAGATCAGGTAAAAGACGAATATGATCGTGTGGAAGACAAAGTAAAAGAAAAATATAAAGAAGTTGAAGACAAACTCAGCGATGACGAAAAATCTATGGCTGAGATTTTAAAGTCAGTGTTTTTGCCAGAAGAATCCTTAGATAATTTCTTAGATAAGCTAACACCAGAGGGTGGACGTGGTGGTCTGTATGTTGGACACTTCGTTGAACTCAACGATGGTGATGACAACGATACTGATATTGGCGCCATATATTTCGACATCAGTAAAGATGGCGTTGGCAGTGTTGACGGTAGCATTAGCTATCAGCAGCAAGCTTGCCAAGAAAATAACAGCTTGGGTATAAATTCAGCCCTAAAAGTCGATAATTATATCGCTGGTAAAGTGACAGGCAGTCTCGATACCTTAGAGTTTTTGGATATTAAGTATGTTAATGAGTTAGGGATAGAGACACCAAACTTGCTCACTACCTTTGCTGGTAGTTTTGAAGAAAAAGAAGCAGGCTCACCGTGGAAAGGCAGCTTTGAATATCAAGACGGATTGGGCGGCAAAACGCTATCGAGTGGCGAAAACAATTGTAATGTGACTTATACCATTAGTGATCGTTCCAATTTTAGAACCTACCCTCTAGACTATGAATTTGGTCAAATGAACCTCGATATCGTCGGTAACGGCAATCAGAAAACCGTCATTTGGAAAAATCCTGCTAATACTCAGCACGTATTAATCAGTCAAATCGACGTCAACAAAGCAGAATCGGGTGCTAATGGCTATGTACAAAATCTGGTATTGAATAATCTTGAAACTCAGTTTGCGCCTGTTATTTCTGACAAATCAATTAACTACGCGATTGTCGTACAAGCATTTGATGCAAATAATGTACTGATCGGCTATCAAGCAGTGGTACAAGATTTACCAGAATCTTTATAAGCTAATATTTTAGTGATAACAAACGCTTCTTTAACGTTGACATCATAGCCTAGCTTCTTTACCATCTTGTTTACTTATAACCTGTCTATTCACTTTTTGAATTGACGGGTTATTTTCATTTTTGTGCCTTTCATTTTATTTTCAGACTTTGCCCCTAATAGGCTTGCTCCTACTGTTTATCAAATTATTATCATTGGCACAACTTCTGTCTTACTGTCCGCTATTGATTTGTCGATGACCATATTTGCTCATCAGCAATGACGACCACAAAGAATAACAAGTTGCTCACTATGGTTTTTCCATTATCTTTTAAAGACTTTAAAAGCTACAGCTTCCGCTTAGGCGTGCTTG
Source organism: Psychrobacter sp. JB385 (assembly GCF_900163785.1). Classification (GTDB taxonomy): domain Bacteria; phylum Pseudomonadota; class Gammaproteobacteria; order Pseudomonadales; family Moraxellaceae; genus Psychrobacter. The sequence goes on along the minus strand of NZ_FUKN01000013.1, from coordinate 660,977 downwards.
CGCTTCCTATTTTAATTACTCAATTTTGCCAAGCAGCGCTCGGTGTTGTAGATGCCATCATGGCAGGCCAAGTCTCTGCACTTGATTTAGCAGCTGTGGCTGTTGGATCTGGCATCTGGCTTCCCCTGTTTTTATTGGCTTCTGGTATTTTAATCGCAACCACACCGCTGATTGGCGAAGCGATAGGTAAAGATCAGCACAGTCAAGTACCACATATCACCCAGCAATCTTTATGGACCGCGGGTGTTCTTGGTATCATCGGTTTTATTGTTGTCAATTTGGCACCCAATGTACTTGGCATCATGGGCGTACCTGAGAATATTCAGCCAATTGCCACACAGTATTTGCATGGTGTCTCCTTTGGCTTCCCTGCTTTGGCTGTCTATGCGGTTCTACGCAGTTATTGCGAAGCACTTGGTCGACCTGAGCCTGTGACGGTCATTAGTATCATTGGTTTGCTGGCCGATATTCCTCTTAACTATATTTTTATCCATGGCTTATTTGGAATGCCTGAGCTTGGCGGCGCCGGTTGCGGGGTTGCAACTGCCTTGGTTTTATGGATAAACGTATTACTACTGGCGACTTATACCAGTTTCACTAAGCGTAAACAATTTGCTAGTACTCGCTTTTTTTATGCGTTTGCCAGTCCTAATCGCAAACAGATCAAAAAGCTTCTTAAACTTGGTATTCCTATCGGCATATCGATATTTTTTGAAGCCAGTTTATTTAGTTTGGGCGCACTAGTCATCAGCCCACTGGGCGAGCTGGCAACCGCGTCGCATCAAGTGGCATTGTCTGTCACCTCGCAATTGTTCATGATACCCATATCAGTCGCGATGGCCTTAACCATCATGGTATCCAATCGCTTCGGTGAAAAGAACATGGTGGCGCTGCGTCAAGTGCAAGCCACTGGTCTTGTTTGGACAGTGCTGATTGCCATTGTTTGTATGATTGGAATATGGTTATTTAGACCACAATTGGCGGCGGCCTTTACTGACAATCCAGCCGTAATGGTTCAATCTATGCACCTGCTTATTTTTGCGCTCGCTTATCAGCTCTTTGATGGCTGGCAAGTAAATGTCGCAGGGATATTGCGCGGTATGCAAGACACTGCCGTACCCATGTTGGTCACGCTATTTTGTTATTGGTTAGTGGCGCTACCACTAGGGATTTATTTGGTGCGCTTCACTGATGTTGGTGCACAAGGATTTTGGATGGCATTGATTACTGGTCTAGTTTTGTCATCTGTCTTACTCACACTCAGACTACGATATCAACAAAGACGTCTGAGAGCTTTATGGGGTTGATCATATTTCGATTTATCTAAACATCTAAACATAGCTTCTAATGATATTTACTGGCGCTATGAGGTCACATAGACTATGATAAATCGTTAGTATTTTCTTACGCGCACGATAGCTTACGTCATAATATGTAAAAAAACTCAGTTAACAACTGTACATCGATTGCTCATTGAACAGAATATAGGTATCATTAGCAATTATCTACACAATATTTAGTTACACTATTTCTCGACTTTGGTACAAGGCAAAATTAAAACTATGGATATTGAAAAAATACGCACCCTGATCGCCCTTATGGAAGAAAGTGAACTGGTTAATTTAGAAGTCAGCTCAGATGATGAGCATATCAGTTTGACTCGTCACTATGATGCGCCTGCGCCAACGATGATGGCTGCGCCTACCGCAGCTGCAGGTGCACCTATCACTGCTGAAGCTGCTCCTGCAGCTGTAAAAGCTGGTAGTGTTGAGACATCGCCAATGGTAGGTGTTTATTATTCAGCCCCTAGTCCTAATGATCCGCCATTTGTAAAGGTTGGACAAAAGGTACAGGCTGGTGACACCCTAGGAATCATTGAAGCGATGAAAATCATGAATCCTCTTGAGGCGACTCAAAGTGGTGTCATTGACGAAATCTTAGTGAATAACTCAGAAGTGGTACAGTTTGGTCAGCCTGTCGTACGCTACAAAGCTTAACGACTATTTTTGCCATACTTTATCTCATGATGATAGAGGATTCGCTATCTTCTTTAGGATGATCTAATTTGGATTGTCTTATACTAAGCGCATTTTACTTTAAGTATGCCTAAGTTAGCGACTCTATCAATGAATGCCGCTTCGACAAGGATGAACCCATGATAAAAAAACTGCTCATCGCCAATAGAGGTGAGATTGCCCTGCGTATCGTTCGAGCTTGTAAAGCTCTTGGAATAGAAACTGTAGGTGTCTATTCCACAGCTGATGCAAACTTAATGCATTTGCGCTTTGTTGACGAGGCAATCTGCATTGGCAAACCTAACGCCAGTCAGAGTTATCTTGATATCAATACCATTTTGACCGCAGCTGAAATCACTGGCGCAGATGCCATTCACCCAGGCTACGGCTTTTTATCAGAGAATGCTGAGTTTGCTGAACGAGTTGAAGAGGCAGGCCTGACCTTCGTTGGCCCTAACGCTGATCATATTCGCTTGATGGGTAATAAAGTATCAGCAATTAACGCGATGAAAAAAGCAGGCGTACCGACTGTGCCTGGTTCTGTGGGCGCTGTCACGCTTCATAATGCTGAAGAGCAAGCACGCAATATTGGTTTTCCTTTGTTGATTAAAGCAGCTTCTGGCGGCGGCGGTCGCGGTATGCGTGTGGTTGAACGTTTTGAAGATATCGTCGGTCAAGTACAAGCTGCCAAACAAGAAGCAGAGTTGTGGTTTGGTGATGATACCGTCTATATGGAGCGTTATTTACAAAACCCGCGCCATGTAGAAGTACAGGTATTGGGCGATGGTAACGGTAACGCGATTCATTTATACGATCGTGACTGCTCGCTACAACGCCGTCACCAAAAAGTATTAGAAGAAGCCCCTGCTCCTGATATCCCTGATGATGTACGTGAACCCATCTTAAAAGCTTGCGTAAAAGCTTGTGAGCTGGTGAAATACCGCGGCGCAGGTACTTTCGAATTTTTATTCGAAAATAATGAGTTTTTCTTCATCGAGATGAACACTCGTGTTCAGGTTGAGCACCCTGTTACCGAAATGATTACAGGTATCGATGTGGTCGTCGAACAGCTTAAAATTGCTGCTGGTTATGGATTGTCTTATCGTCAAAGCGAGATTGAGATTCAAGGACATGCGATTGAGTGCCGTATCAATGCTGAAGATGCCGCAACTTTTGTTCCTTGCCCTGGTACAGTAAGTCAATTGTTTGCCCCAAGTGGCGCAGGCGTTCGTTTTGATTCACACCTGTACCCTGGCTACGAAATACCGACTTATTATGACTCGTTGATTGGTAAACTTATTTGTCACGGTCAAACGCGTCGGCAAGCGGTATCTAAAACGTTGCATGCTCTTGATGAGTTGGTCATTGAAGGTATTAAAACCAACATTCCTCTACATCGTGACGTGATTTTAGCAGATGATAATTTTGTCAATGAAGCTCAAAATATTCACTATCTTGAAAGAGAGCTACTAACAGCGAACAAAGCTAAAAAATAATTCTAGCATTGAAAAGTATAGTGCTTTAAAAGAAAAAACCGCTATGTTAAATAGCGGTTTTTTATTATGACCATTCATGAAACTCAAAGGCAATTAATACAGCTAATCAAGGTAATATCCTATTAAAGTTCATAAAGCACTCATTACCATCAGGGTCGGCACACCACTGCATTTGGTTGCCATCATGATTCACAAATGCAATCAACGCTTCATCCGTTTGATCAATTTTATTACCAGAACAGTCTACTTCGTTATTATCATAGATAGTTTTAATAGCGATAATAGGTAGACCCTCTTCACGATGTGTGATGAGATAGCGACCGTATGTCAATTCTTTACCACTGACAGTCCATACCTCATTATCTGCTGCAAAATTGTATAGCTCGCGACATTGATTGGGAGCTTTAGTAGAGGCGACCAAGTTTTTGTTAGGATTTGATTGAATATTGAGTGCCCGCTTTTCATCTTGGGTCAGAATACCGCCCTCTGATCCTGCCATTATTTTAGGCTCATCTATCCCAGCGTTCTGTCCATCGACTAAGGCAGCAGCCTGTCTGGCTTTAGCCTCTTTTGTCATGGTGATCTCGCTGTTTAAGTCTATCTCCCACTGTCCAGCGATGGCAGGACTGATATGAGTAGTAATCGTTGGCTTACTAATAACTTCACCATTCGCTGGCAATGAAGCCAGCAAAGCTGCTAATGAAAATGAAGCAAATGATATAGGTTCCATAATTGACCTTTTATTTATAATAATATGCGTTATATACATTAGCGTAAGTCTTAGACACCAAAAACACAAGTAACATTATGCTATTGATGATGACTTAGCACACGCTAAAATAATGCATCATTGTAAGGCTCTACATTAGAATCCTAACGCTTTTATAGTATAAAAAATAACCCCATCGCAGGCTTGCTTATAACAAGGAGCGATGAGGTCATTAATACATATGGTCAATACCATTATAATAATAGCGGTTAGGCAGCGGCAGTGCCTACTGCTTGAGCAAAGGCAGATAATGCGCCTTTAAGCATTGCCGATACTGTGCTACTACAAGTACCGATGCCTGAATAAACATCGCCATCTACATTTAATTGAATATAAGCGGCAGCGTTTGCATTGGTCTTATTGTCTCGGTTGGTATCATCATCAATCCCATTACCATTATTGTGCTGCGGATTGATTGCATGCTCAGCATAATTGATGATGTGAAGTGATTTGCCAGTGTGCTGTGCAAGGCCGTTGATGAAAGATGACAATGGCCCGTTGCCAGTACCATCGATATTGATGATATCGCCGTTCATTTGTACTTGACCATTAAAGTAAACCTCGCCACCTTTATTATTGACACTATAATCGAGTAGCTCAAACTTGCCCTGCTGTAGATATGTGTCTTCAAAAGTCTGCAAAATCTCATCATTCTGCAATTCGCGCGCTACGGCCTCAGCTTGTTTTTGTACCACACCGCTAAAGTCAATTTGCATCCAACGTGGTAAGTTAAATCCATAGTTACGCTGCAAGATGTAAGCGACGCCGCCTTTACCAGATTGGCTATTGATGCGTACCACATCTTGATAACTACGACCAATATGCGCCGGATCAATTGGCAAGTAAGCCACATCCCAAACATTGTCGGTCTCGTCTTGATGCTTTTCATTATAATCAAGCGACTTTTTGATGGCATCTTGATGTGAGCCACTAAAAGCGGTAAACACCAATTCACCCACATATGGATGGCGCGGATGTAAAGGCAAGTTATTACATTCACTCACCACCTGTACAATTTCGCTCATGTTACTAAAATCAAGCTCAGGATCGATGCCCTGACTAAACAAGTTCATGGCCATTACCATGATATCCATGTTACCTGTACGTTCACCATTACCTAATAGCGTCCCTTCAATACGGTCAGCACCAGCAAGGACACCAAGTTCAGCAGCAGCCACGGCACAACCACGGTCATTATGCGTGTGCAAGCTGACAATGACATGCTCACGATGGACAAGATTGCGGCAGAAATACTCAACTTGGTCAGCAAAAACGTTTGGCATTGAGGCTTCAACCGTCGCTGGTAAGTTAAGAATCACCTCTTGTCCTTGCTGCGGCTGCCAAATGTCACAGACTGCGTCACACACCTCTACGGCATACTCAGTTTCTGTTTGGCTAAAGCTTTCTGGTGAATATTGAAACACCCACTCTGTCTCAGGATATTTTGCTGCATACTCTTTTAATAGCTTAGCACCAGTGATAGCGATTTCTTTAATATCGTCTTTGTTTTTGGCATACACTTTTTCACGTTGTACGCGACTGGTTGAGTTATAAACATGGACCACCGCACGTTTTGCGCCTTTCAATGATTCAAAGGTACGAGCGATCAGATGCTCACGCGCCTGAACCAAAACTTGCAAGGTTACATCGTCTGGTACATGATTTTCTTCGATAAGTTTGCGCGCAAAATCAAATTCAACTTGCGCCGCTGATGGAAAGCCAATTTCAATTTCTTTAAACCCAACCTCTACTAGCGTGTTAAAAAAACGCATTTTTTGTTCAATAGTCATCGGATCAATCAGTGCCTGATTGCCATCACGCAGATCCACACTTGCCCATATTGGTGATTTCTCGATTGTTTTGCTTGGCCAAGTACGATCTGGTAACGATGGTGCAAAAGCAAATGGACGATATTTACGGAAATCAAAAGCGGCACTTTTTGGTGTCATTTTGGTGGTCGCTTTGGCAACGGTGCTGGTGGCTGGGTTAGACATAATCAATCCTTAGATGATATGAGATTTTATATATTTAATTGGACAGTTTTTTATTAAAGCGTTATGTATCATACGAGATAACCACTGTATCTGTCATTATAATAGCAAAGTTTGAGCTACAGAAATCCGCTTTTTTTCATGCATTTTTACGTTATTTTAGTGAAAAAACCCAAATTTCTCGTTATAATTAGATTAAATCTCTAGATAGGCAGTAATTTATGACAAGCCATTATTCAGACACTGCTTTATTAGTCGATTTAGACGATACCGACAAGCACTTATTACGTTTATTACAGACGCAAGCTCGAATGAGTATTACTGAGCTTGCTGAACGGGTCAATCTTTCAGCGACTCCCTGTGCACGCCGTATTAAGCGCTTAGAAGATGCAGGCATTATCACAGGCTATCATACCAAAACAGATGCACAAAAAATTGGTTACCCACTGGCGGTGTTTATCGCTATCAGTATGGATCGCCACACAGCAGAGCGTTTCGAACAATTTGAATCTAAAGTACAAAGTTTTGATGAGGTAGTGAGCTGTAGTATCGTCACTGGTCGTACCGAAGACTATCTGATTAAAGTTCGGGTACGCGATATGGCACATTACGAGGAGTTCTTATTGCACAGGTTAAATCGTATTGAAGGCGTTGCCCAAGTCCATACCAGTTTTGAGCTGAGAGAAGTATTTAGCCGTAGTGTGGTGTAGGCTATCCTAAGCGCGCATTATGCTGTCATTGCTTGCCATGTAGCGCGTTGAGACACAAACATGGCAATAGGCCCATCGATAAAGTAACCAATGTCATTAATTGGAGCCAACCACCCTACCATCGTCGTTGAAAACGATAGCTGCGTCATAATATCGGGTAAAAAATAAGAATCAATTAATGATTTAAGGTACGTGTTGTCGCGGCTTCATTCTCCACTTGTCCAAGCATTTGCACTCGCTGATCGCTAAACATATCCATGTCAGGAGCAAGCGTGCGCATAAAACGATCGAAATACAGCATTTGCTTGGTCAATAGAGCAAAATCACGAGGAAAGTGAATACCATGACGCTTACCCACTTCAACAATCTCAAGCATCATGGTATTGAGCTCATCTGCTTGCTCTTTACTATTAAAAGGAACACCGCTGGTAAAGGCTTTGTCTTCTGCCATGATGGTTTTCATCATACGCTGTAGATCATCCCCTAGGCTTACTACATCAACCTGATTTCCACCATGTGTCATCTCCATATCAATCATATGACGTGCCATTGCTTGATAATCGTTGTCTTGCATCGCTTGCATCATACCCATACACGCACGCCAGCTTTCCGCTTTTAATTTACCGACAATACCAAAATCTAAGAAGCCAATACGGCCATCGGTTAACAGCATTAAGTTGCCAGCATGCAGATCAGCGTGGAAACTATTGCATAACATGAGACTGGCAAACCATGTATTTAAGGTATCTGCCATGACTTGGGCAGGATCAGCGCAGTACTGACGCATCAGTGATTCATCTACCATAGAGACACCATATAAACGGCTCATTGTGAGCACACGCTTCGTCGTCAGTGTCTCATATACTTCTGGCGCCGTCACACGGGTGTTGCCAGATATCACTAAAAACTGCTGAAAATCACGAATGTTTTGTGCTTCCGCGATAAAATCTGTTTCGGCCAGCATACGCAGACGGATTTCATCGATAATCGGCGCAATACTAGCAAACTTCATAGAGGGCATGAGTAGCTCAAGCAACTTAGTCACCCCATGCAAGACACCCAAGTCTGTTTGCATGATGGTCTCTACGCCAGGCTTTTGTACCTTTAATACCACCTCGTCACCATTATGTAGACGTGCAGCATGCACTTGCGCAATAGAAGCTGAGGCCAGCGGCTTTGGTTCAATATGAGCAAACAGCTCATCAAGTGTCATACCATCGGCTGCCAGCTCTTCCTTTAAGACTTGCTCAATATAAGCATAAGACAATGGCGTGGTTTGATCCAAGCAGCTTTGAAACGCAGTCACATAATCGCGAGGAAACAACGACGGCGTACTGGCAATGAATTGACCAATTTTAATATAAGTCGTACCTAGCTGCTCAAAAGTTTCTTTTAGCAGCATAGCATCGGGTTTCTCACCTTTTACAACTCTTAGTGCAGAAAGACCAGCCACGCTCGCCGTTTGGCGAACACGATTAACAACATTGAAAGTGTGTTTCAATAAATGGGGACGATGAATTTTCATAAAAAACAACTGTGGTAATAAAAAGGATATTTGAGGATAGACAAAGATTAATGACTGCTACAGACAGGACACTCTGGATCTTTGCGATAGCCCATGAGCCGTTGCTGCATTCGGCTACCATCCCACAATAACAGTTTATTTGTCAGTGGATTTTTGGTTAATCCTAAATACTGCAAAGCAGCATTGGCTTGTAAGTTGCCCATAATAGCCGTTGTACTGGCAAGCACACCTGAATTGGCACACGTACGTTCATCTGCTTCTATCTCATCTACCACTGAGCCAAACACACAGTGATAACACCCTGTATCTAAATGCGGTTCGAACAAAGCCAATTGCCCTTGCATCGCAATCGCTGACGCAGACAATAACGGAATCTGATAGCGTACGCTAATGCGATTAATGACGTCACGAGTCGCAAAGTTATCAGTACAGTCTAGTAATAAGTCTGGCTTACCAGAAGCCATATCGAGCAATTCATAAGCATTGTCTTCGCTCAATCTTGCTATCGTACTTTTTACGCTTATCAAAGGATTAATGCGCTCGAGCATCTGCGCTGCTGTTAGCGCTTTAGGCTTATTGATATCATCAGGTAAAAACAAGGTTTGCCGTTGTAGATTGCTTGCCTCAATCACATCATCGTCAATGAGATAAACCTGTCCAATACCTGCACGTACTAACGTTTCAGAAGCTGGACAACCTAGCCCGCCTGCTCCAATGATGACGATACGTGCAGACTTTAACCGCAGCTGAGCATCAATGTCCCAGCCATCAAGCAGTATTTGACGCGCATAAACCAGTAGCTCTTCGTCTGATAACTGCTCTGTCTCTAATGAGTGCGCCCTATCCATTATTAAAACCTATAATTAAAAAACCAATGACAATAAATGGGTCCAACTGAATAAAATTGATATGACTAGATGTGGCCAAGCGTCACGCGATCATTACCGCCATAATCTTGCACCGTTATTACAGACTTAAAGCCATTGTTTGCAAACAGTTGACGGACAGCAACTCCTTGATCGAAACCGTGTTCGATAGCCAGTAGTCCATCTGCACGCAAATAGTCTGGTGCTTGCTGAATAATATGTTCGATATCAGCCAAACCGTGATTGGGCGCACTGAGCGCACTGATAGGTTCAGCCTTTAATTGTGCTAGATGCTCATCTGCTTCGTCTATATAAGGAGGATTAGATACGATGACATCGAATAACAGCTGGTCAGACGTCGAAAGCTTGTCATACCAGCTACTTTGTATAAATTCGATATTGCCTACCTTATTGATAAGCGCATTATGCCGTGCAACCTCAAGTGCCGCTGCTGATAAATCAACGGCAACCACTTGCCAGTTATCCTTTTTTAACTCGTGAGCAAGACTGATAGCAATACAACCTGACCCTGTACCCAAATCTAGTAAGCGTTTAGTAAATGGCGATGTTGGCTGGGCATTTATCCAATTCAGCATTTGCTCAATCATGATCTCAGTATCGGGTCTGGGAATCAGCGTGTGCTCATTAACCGTAAAGTTCAGTGACCAAAAGGCTTGTTGACCCGTTAGATAAGCAAGTGGTATTCCTTGCTGCATCTTCATGACACCAGCGTTGAACTGTTTTTGTTCATCCTCTGTCAGCGCATAGCTTTCATCCGTAATCAAAAACAGCGCTGGCTTATCAATGACATGTAGCAGCCAATCGGTTAGCCAAAACGATGGAATCTGACTGCTCGTATTACCATTCGTCAGTTGTCCAATCTGCTGCTTTATTTGACGAACAGTCATTGATGTCATAAATAACTCTTAAACGTACGATTAATAAAAAGATGCGGCTAACAAAAAAGGACTATCACTAAACAAGTTTAAAATTGATGCTTAGGCTATTCTGACGCACGCGGTGGCTCATTGGTATCGGTCAGGTTTGGATTTGCCTTCGTCAACTTATCCTCATTATCGCCATAGATATCGTCATTATCACCAATGACAATGTGTTTATCGACCAAATAGATTAAAATCAAGATTGGCAAACCAATGGCAAAGGTAAAGATAAAGAAAAACGGATAGCCCATGTTATCCACGATAGTCCCTGAATAACCACCCAAGACTTTAGGCAATAAGGTCATCAGTGACGAAAATATCGCATATTGTACCGCAGTAAAACGAATCGACGTCAGTGCTGACAAGAAAGCAATGAATACAGCACTGGCAAGACCTGCTGCCAAGTTATCAAAAATCACCGCCAAATACATGACAGGTAAGCTACCTTGATGGTAGGTCAATAGCACAAACAATAAATTGGTCACACACGCCAAAACTGCACCAACCATCATTGCTTGCATCATACGTAGCCGTTGCGCCATTAAGCCGCCCAGAAAGCCACCAGCAATTACCATGATGACACCTACGAGCTTCACCGCATTGGCAATGTCTGTCTTGCTAAAACCCATATCAAGATAAAAGACGTTTGAGATTACACCAGCGACGATATCGGAGATGCGATATAGGCCAATTAGTGCCAGCAGTAACAATGCCTTTTTGCCATAACGACGAAAGAAATCTGCAATCGGCTCGATCCAAGTAGCTCTTGCTACCTCTTCTTTAACCAGCCCTACTTTAACTAGCACATAACCAATGACTAATGCTGTCGCCAAACTCAATGTCAGATGTACAATCTCAATTAAGAAGCCAATTAACGCACTCTCAGTTTCAGGCAGTATGGCACCCATATTGGCAAATACTAGGACAAAGCCAATGACCGATAAGGCAAATACGAGGACCAAACGCGTGTAATCTGAGGTCTGACGAGGTACACGCACCTGCTCACTCACTGGCTCACGAATAATCAGCGTGGTCACTACACCAATCCCCATCACACCCGCCATGATCCAATAGGTGTTACGCCACGCTTCATAACTATAAAGCGCTTCTGTAGAACCAAAATAGTCGGCTAGATATAGCGCGCCTGCACCTGCGACAATCATACCTAAGCGATAGCCAGCCGTATACATCGCTGATAAGACAGATTGCAGACTAGGCGGTGCAAGCTCAATACGATAAGCATCAACCACAATATCTTGAGTGGCAGAAGAGAACCCAAGCAATACGGCACCAACTGCCATCCAAATCAAGCTACTTTCGTCAATTGGGTTGACACTAGCCATCAAACAAATAGCTAGAATAATCAATAGCTGAGCAACTAATATCCAACTACGACGGCGACCTAATAGTCTAGTCAATATAGGCAATGGCACGGCATCAACCAAAGGCGCCCAGATAAATTTGAACGAATATCCCAAGGCCGCCCAACTAAACATTGTCACTACGCTACGATCGATACCGGCTTCCCGTAACCACAAGGATAGACTTGAAAAAATAAGCAGAATTGGAATGCCGGCGACAAAGCCCAAAAATAACATAATAATAGCGCGGCGATCGAGATAGGCTTTTGCTGCCTCTCCCCATGATTTTTTGGCAACGGGCTGATTGGGCGGAGAAGATTTGACAGCAGACATAATGACTCACTACATTTAAAACGAAGAACACAACCGTGCACAATTTTTATCAATCATTATAAGTATTTACTATCAACAAGGATTGATAAAAATTGCTCAACGTTGCACCAATACTCTTATCGCAACAAAATCCAGTTATGGTACTTGAGAACCTCTACCTTGACTAGATATTTTTACATTAACTTATGGCTTATAAAAGGTAAGATACGGTAAATACACTTTTTTATGATTGGTTATTTAAAACTTATAATCCATATATATATGTTTTGTAAAACCATGATATTTAGCTATGATCTGTGTATAAATAATGCTTATTATAATTAATTATTGAATCTCTCTATCATCATAGTACAGGAGTTATGCCATGACCGACTCAACCTCTACCAACGCCGATAAGAATGAAGCATCAGATATGGGACGTTGTCCTGTAAACCATAATAGCAATCCAGCAGATGCTTCTACTAATACAACCTATGATCAAGGTGATGATAAGGGACCGACGATTCATAGTGAAAACGTCGATCATACACACGCACCGCAGCGCCCTAGTATGGGTGGCTGTCCTGTCATGCATCAAGCGCATACTACCACAGCCTCTGCTGCGACCGACTGGTGGCCAAACAGTTTAAACCTAGACATATTGCATCAGCAAGACAAAAAGACTGATCCAATGGGAGCAGACTTTGATTATGCTGAAGCTTTTAAGCAACTCGATTTAGAAGCCGTCAAAACGGATTTGAAAAACTTGATGACCGAGTCACAAGAATGGTGGCCAGCAGATTGGGGGCACTATGGTGGCTTAATGATTCGTATGGCATGGCACTCGGCGGGTACTTATCGCAGTGCTGATGGCCGTGGTGGCTCTAACACTGGTAATCAGCGTTTTGCACCGCTAAATAGCTGGCCTGATAATGTCAACTTAGACAAGGCACGTCGCCTATTGTGGCCCATCAAGAAAAAATACGGCAATAAGCTGTCTTGGGCAGATTTAATGATTCTAGCAGGCAATATGGCTTATGAATCAATGGGTTTTAAAACTCTCGGGTTCGCTGGTGGTCGCGCTGATATCTGGCATCCAGAAAAAGACATATATTGGGGTTCTGAGCGTGAATGGTTAGCGCCTACCGAAAATCGCTATGAGAGTGATAAAGATCGTGAGTCGCTTGAGAATCCATTAGCAGCGGTACAAATGGGCTTGATCTATGTCAATCCTGAAGGAGTTGATGGCAATCCTGATCCACTAAAAACGGCTCAAGACATGCGTACGACGTTTGCGCGTATGTCCATGAACGATGAAGAAACCGTTGCCTTAACTGCTGGTGGACATACCGTTGGTAAATGTCATGGTAATGGTGACGCCACGATATTGGAAGATGAGCCAGAAGCCGCTGACATTAAAGAGCAAGGTCTAGGTTGGCGCAATCCTAAAGGTCGTGGCAATGCAGGTGATACTGTTTCAAGTGGTATTGAAGGCGCGTGGACGACCAATCCCACTCAATGGGATCATGGCTATTTTGAGCTTCTATTGAATCACAACTGGGCATTAGCCAAAAGTCCAGCAGGCGCTTGGCAGTGGGAGCCAACGGACATCAAAGAAGAAGATCGTCCATTAGACGCTCATGATCCAAGTGTCCGCCGCAATCCTATCATGACTGATGCGGATATGGCCTTGATTAAAGACCCTGTCTACCGCAAAATTTCAGAGAAATTCCATGACGACCCAGCGTACTTTGATGAAGTGTTTGCCAAAGCATGGTTTAAACTGACCCACCGTGATTTAGGTCCTAAATCTCGCTACTTGGGTGCAGATGTACCAAGTGAGGACTTTATTTGGCAAGATCCTATTCCTACTGGCAATACTGACTTGACCGATGAAGAGATTGCGACCTTAAAATCGCAAATATTGGACAGTGATTTGAGCCGTCGCGAGTTGATTATTACTGCATGGGATAGCGCTCGTACGTTCCGTGCCTCAGATTATCGCGGCGGGGCAAATGGCGCTCGTATCCGTCTGGCACCGCAAAAAGATTGGGCGGGTAATGAGCCTCAGCAGTTGCAGCGCGTACTTGAAACTTTGACACGTATTCAAGCTGAGTTTGACAAAAACGTCAGCTTAGCCGATCTCATCGTGCTAGCAGGTAATACTGCGATTGAACAAGCCGCAGACGAAGCTGGCGTAAATATCACCGTACCATTCAAAGCAGGCCGAGGTGATGCGGATGAAGAAATGACTGATGCAGAAGCTTTTGCTGATTTGGAGCCTTTGCACGATGGTTACCGCAACTGGGTAAAAGCAGACTATGCAGTCTCTCCAGAAGAGATGTTGCTTGATCGTAGTCAGTTGATGGGGTTGACGGCTCCTGAGATGGTAGTACTTGTCGGTGGTATGCGCGTTTTGGACACCAATTATGGTCAGAGTCAACAAGGCGTCTTTACCGAGCGGGCTGGCGTGCTTACCAATGATTTCTTTGTCAACTTGACCGATATGAATTACACGTGGCACCCCGTCAATACAAGCGACGAGCCAAGCGATACGGTCAGTAGCTACGAAATACGTGAGCGCAGTACAGGTAATACTAAATGGCAAGCCAGCCGCGTGGATTTAGTATTTGGCTCAAACTCTATACTGCGCGCTTATGCTGAGCTATATGCGCAGGACGATAATTTAGAGAAATTCGTGCATGACTTTGTTCGCGCTTGGAGTAAGGTTATGAATGCAGATCGTTTTGATACTGTATGAATGATTTAACGTATAACCTTAAACTATAATCACTGTTTAATTACACCAAAAACAGCTATCTTTCAAAAGGTAGCTGTTTTTTCTTGTGACCCTTCAGCAAGTATGCTGTTAGTAGATACCATTTACCAAAAAAAACTCTATATTCCCAAATATTATAAATTGATAGCTATTTATTATATACAAGAATAATAACTTTGTTTTACACTACTCCATTATCCATATTTATACATTTTTACTTTATGTATACAAACAGGCTTTGTATATTTACCCAATAGGATTAGGTTATGGCAATCGATGTAGTAGTTAATCAGCGACATTTGCAAATTCAGCTTAAACAGTTGGAAACAGTGTGGCATACGGTGATTAATGGCTATAACTTAAGTCAAGCAGCAATGGTATTGCATACCAGTCAATCAAGTTTATCAAAACACATTGCTGCACTTGAGAATCAACTCAAAACAGAAGTGTTTGTTCGTCAAGGCAAGCGCCTAACGGGTCTTACGACCATGGGTACTGCGCTCATGCCACATATCGAGTCCATCTTTGCAGAAATTCGTACCATTGAAAATTTGAGCCTCGATTTTAACAATCCAAACATCGGCACACTCACCATTGCTACGACTCACACCCAAGCGCGTTATGTTTTACCGCAAGTAGTAAAAGAGTTCAAAGCACGTTTCCCTAAGGTCAATTTGATTTTACAGCAGGCCGATCCTGAAACCATCGCGCAGATGGTTATTCGTGGTCAGGCTGATATTGGTATTGCAACTGAGTCTTTACTTCACAATAATTATCTAAGATGCTATCGATACTATGACTGGACACATCGCGTTATCGTGCCAAGCGATCACGAGCTTGCCAATCAAGAATTTGTTGATCTACCAACCCTTGCCAGCTATCCAATCGTTACCTATCATGGCGGCTTTACAGGGCGCGGTGCAATTGACAAAACGTTTGCAGCAGCTGGTTTAGAGCCTGATATCGTATTGGCAGCGCTTGATGCAGATGTAATCAGTACTTATGTTGGTTTGGGTTTGGGCATCGGTATCATTGCTGAGATGGCTTTTGAGCCAAGCCATTATCGAAACTTAACAGCGATTCCAGTCGATCACTTTGGTCGTTTTACCAGCTGGATGGCCGTGCGCGATGATGCAGAAATTCGTCAGTATGGACGTGCTTTTATGGAGCTTTGTCAAAAACAATTTAACAATTAGACCACAGTAGTTAGCCCTATTGATAATGATTCAAACTTACACCTCCTTTACCGAGCTTGTGTATAAATGATAAAATGGAGTCTGAAACGTGATTCAACGTTTCTTTTCCTTATTTATTATTTATGCATGTATTGATGGGCGCCTCATTTTTGCTGGGTGTCGATCAGTGCATGTCCATTTGCTTCTATGTAAACAGGTTATACCGCTCATGGAAAAATTCGTAGCGATCATTATGGCGGTTTTTGCCGTCCCTTTGCTTGTCGGCGGTGCTTACTTGCTCTCTCTAGGAGGTAGTCCGTACTACCTTTTCGCTGGCATTGCCATGCTAACGACAGCATTTTTATTGTTCAAAAAACACTGGAGCGCTTACGGGGTTTACGCGATATTTATCGTTGTAACACTAATATGGGCGCTTTGGGAATCTGGATTTTATTGGTGGGCCCTAGCAACTCGCTTGGGCTTCCCACTCATCTTTGGCGTGCTGATGCTATTCCCATGGGTCTTTAAAAAGATGCATGGAGCGCCTACTCAAGTCGCGACAGGTGCTAACAGCCCAAGAACTTCCGACACTGTTAAAAAGAACCCGCTTTACTATTGGGGGTTATTAGCAAGTGTGGTTGTGGGTGCACTACTCTCTTTTGGTAGCTTAGCAAACAACGCTACTGATAAATTGGGTGAACTTGATTTAACTGCCTCTAATAAAGGCGACACTTCTGCCAATCTTGGTGACCCATTATCAAATGGTCAGCAAACACCAGAGGGTGAATGGAGTGCGTATGGTGGTACAGATTATGGCCAGCGCTACTCTCCTTTGACTCAAATCAATACTGATAATGTCAAAGACTTAGAGCTTGCTTGGCAAATCCAAACTGGGGATATCAAAGGTCCTAATGATGTTGGTGAGACCACTTACGAGGCCACCCCTCTTAAAATTGGTAACGCACTATATCTGTGTACACCGCATAACTGGGTGTTAGCCTTAGATGCTGACTCTGGTGAGACTTTATGGAAATTTGATCCTAAAGTGGGAGAAAACCTACAGCGTCAGCATCAAAGCTGTCGCGGTGTGTCTTACTATGCTGGTCAAGCTGGTACAAGTAGCACGCCTCCAGCAGCCACTGCACAGGCAAGTGATGATAGTGCTAGTAGTGTAGCTGTTGCCAATAAAGCAACTACGACCAGCAATGTGATGGCACAAAAAGTGGCTGGTAATACCTTTGAAAACGCGTCTAAACAATGCGATGCCAAGATATTTATCCCAACTTCTGATGCCAAACTATATGCACTTGATCCAAATACTGGACAACGTTGTCAGAATTTTGGTGAAGATGGTGCATTGGATTTAATGCACAACATGCCATTCAAACAAGCAGGTTACTACTATTCTACGTCGCCTCCGATCGTGGTAGGTAATACGATTGTTGTGGCAGGCGCAGTCAATGATAACTACGACGTTAATTCACCTTCTGGTGTGATTCGCGCGTATGACGTCAATACTGGCGAGCTATTGTGGAACTGGGATTCAGGTGATCCTGACAACACAGCACCTTTCGACGTCAATGATCCAACACAGACGTATAAAACCAGTTCACCTAACTCATGGTCAACGGCCAGTGCGGACGAAAAACTTGGTTTGGTCTATTTCCCGATGGGCAATCGTGTACCAGATCAATTGGGTAGCTATCGAAATGCGGCTGAAGAAAAATATGCAACGTCTGTTGTCGCTTTAGACATTAGAACAGGTGAAGCGCGCTGGGTTCAACAATTTGTCCACCATGACCTTTGGGATATGGACACGCCTGCCCAACCAAGTTTGATTGACTTGAAGACTGACACTGGCGTTCAACCGGCCCTTGTTGTTCCTACCAAGCAAGGCGATGTGTATGTATTGAATCGTGAGACAGGCGAACCAATCGTACCAATCAAAGAACGTGATGCACCGCAAGGTTACTTGGTTGCAGGCGAACATGCTGCTCCAACGCAACCATACTCTGGTTTGAGCTTTGAACCTGAGCCACTGACTGAAAAAGACATGTGGGGTGGAAGCCTTATCGATCAAATGATGTGCCGTATTGAATTTAATCAACTTAATTATGATGGCCGCTACACGCCACCATCAACCAATGGTACATTGGTCTATCCTGGTAACTTCGGTACCTTTAACTGGGGTAGCCTTGCTGTCGATCCTGAAAATGGCGTGATGTTTGGTATGCCAACTTATTTGGCGTTTACCTCAAAGCTTATTCCTAAAGAAAATCTTGGTGATGCAGAAACCAATACAGGTGAGCATGGGGTTAATGCTAACAAAGGGGCAGATTATGCGGTCGAGCTTGGACCCTTCCTATCACCTTTAGGTATACCGTGTCAGCAGCCACCATGGGGTACGATTGCTGGCGCTGACTTAGCAACAGGTAAGATTGCCTATCAACGTAAAAATGGTACGGTCCAAGACTTATCTCCTATTCCATTGAAGTTTGAGCTAGGTGTACCTGGTATCGGTGGCCCTATCATCACCAAAGGTGGTGTGGCTTTCTTATCAGCGGCTACTGAGAACAACTTCCGCGCTTATGATCTAAAAAATGGCGACGTACTATGGAATGTTCGTATTCCAGCAGGTGGTCAAGCCACGCCTATGACTTACTTGAACTCTAAAGGTGAGCAGATGGTGGTATTGGTAGCTGGTGGACATGGTTCAGTAGGTACGAAGATTGGTGATTATGTGGTGGCTTATAAGCTTGGTGGTCAAGCTAAATAATCGACTCAAATAACCATTCAGTTAAATAACATCATTTTGAAAAAGCAGGTAACTTAGGCTACCTGCTTTTTTATGTCCTGATGATTCTTATTATAGTGACAGGCTTATCTCTTAACGGATATTGTTGCTCATTAAACGCCTTAATCATCAATAATCCGTCTTTGTTATGATTTATTACCACTCAGTAACATAGCTTGAAATCGATACCGATGATAAGCATATCAAGAGAAAATAATGAATAACTTTATTGGACACTTTATGAGTAACAAAATCCCCCTCTCTTTTTTAGACCTAGCTCCTGTTCCTCAGGGTAAGACAATTTCCGAAGGTATTGCCCAAACTGTCGAAACGGCACAGCAAGCAGAAAAATCTGGCTTGAATCGCTATTGGATGGCTGAGCATCACAACATGCCGGGTATCGCTAGTGCCGCAACCTCAGTCTTATTATCACACATAGGTAGCCAAACCAAACGTATCCGTATTGGTGCAGGTGGCGTCATGCTACCAAATCATGCGCCGCTTGTTATCGCTGAGCAATTTGGTACCTTGCAAGCCTTGTATGGTGATCGTGTTGATTTGGGACTTGGTCGCGCCCCTGGTACTGATGGCGCAACCTTTCAGGCGCTTCGTCGCCAAATGAAAGATGCTGAGCGCTTCCCGCAAGATGTACAAGAATTGATGTACTTTTTAGGGAATGATACAGACGGTAGTCCTGTACAGGCGTTCCCTGGTGCAAAATCAAACGTTCCTATTTGGATTTTAGGCTCTTCACTTTTTGGGGCTACTTTAGCTGCACATTTTGGCCTACCCTATGTGTTTGCTTCACATTTTGCCCCGCAGATGATGTCACAAGCCATTGCCGCTTACCGTGAACAGTTCAAACCATCTGCCTATCTAGATAAACCTTATGTGATGCTGGCGGTAAACCTACTACTTGCAGATGATGATGCAACTGCGCACTATCACTTTACCTCAGCACAACAAAGCTTCGTACGATTGCGCCGCGGTGAAACGGGTCAAATGCCAAAACCAACACATGATATGGACAGTATCTGGAGTCAAGCAGAAAAAATGATGGTGGATAATGCCTTGTCAGTTTCATTCATTGGCTCAGTTGAAACAGTCAGACCCAAACTTGCTGCGTTTATTGCCACACACCAACCAGATGAGATGATTGTCACTGCCAATGTTTATGATCAAGCGGCGCGCCTGCGTTCACTTGAACTTACATCTGAGCTAAACTTGTTTACTTTACAAGCATGATTGGCGATTGCATAATTATTGATAAACTATAATGAGAAAAAGGTCATGGAAACCTCAAGCTTCATTGGTTCATCAATATTTTTGTACATTGTCGCGTTTATCGTTGTGATGGCTATTTTTGCATACCTTACGTATCGCACCAGTCCTAAACGCAAACAACGCCGAGAAGACAGTCGCAATCAAGACCATCTAAAGTAGTCAGTTTAAGTAATAAAAAGCCCTTTTCTTCAATTGTGAAAAGGGCTTTTTATTTGTCTTACTTCTTATTATAGAGTACAGGATACTACATAAGACCCAAAGCACGTAGGATTGCTGCACCAAACGCCATTCCGAACATGCCTACTACCGTGGTAAAAGCTAGGATATTTGCCGCAAGCACATCGTTGCCACCCATGGCTTTTGCCATTACATAACTGGCGGCGGCGGCTGGCGAGGCTACCATCAAAAATAGCACGCCCATGTGTACACCTGATAAACCAAATGCCAATCCAATAGCAATAGCCATCAGCGGTGCAACGATAATACGCCCAATACTGGCTTGCATGGACAATCCAGACAGACGTAGCATGGATTTCAAATCAATACTAGCGCCTGCACAAATCAGTGCTAATGGTAGGGCGACCGCTGCCAACAAATCACCTGTGACATGAATAACCCCTGTGATCGGTGGTAATCCAAGCGCCTTATAAGCAAACGCCGCCAACAATGCCAAGATGAGAGGATTGGTACTCAGCTTTTTGAATACCATGATGATGCGACTGCCCCACGTATCTCCCACCTTTTTCGACACACGGCTCAGAGTAATCACGGCCAAAATATTAAACAATATGGTGACTACGCCCATATAAACCGCGCCGATACTTAACCCTGCATCTCCGTAAGCATTGTAAACAGTGGCCAAACCTATAATGGCCATGTTGCTACGAAAAATACCTTGTACGAACACGCCTTGATCAGCAGGTTTACTAATAAAGTATTTAGCGTAAATTTCTGCCCCAATAAACAGAGTAAAGGTGACAAGGATTCCGACACCTATTAGCGTGATTTGCTTGGCATAATCAACGTTACTATCGGCCACACTGAAAAACAATAGACAGGGCAAACAATAATTGAAGACAAAATTTGATGACTGGTCAATAAAACTCTGGCTGGCTTGGCCGCGGCGTTGCATAAAAAAACCCAACCCCATCAAAGCAAGGTTGGGTAGTACAATGGTAATCGCAAAAATAATGGCTTCAATCATAAGTAAGCTCGAATCAGCAGCATTCTCACAGCCCGATGTTCAAAGCAGTGACAATCTGTCTGTTGTAGGTCAATGTAAACAATCGGAAATGGATAAATTTTTTATTTTGAGGTAAGTCTACGACGCTTTGTTATTTATGATCAGGTTTTTTTACCCATTCATCATCAGCGTTTTTTTCATAAACATTTTCAACAGCAGCCCATGCCGTCGCAAACCAACGCGACTCTTCATCATACTGTTTGCTTGCACTATTAAAAGCTGCTTGAAATATCTCTTGAGCATGTTTGGGTAAGTTGTTTTTTACCGCAGGTGGCAGGTCTGATAATTTATCATAAGGCATAAAGACATTCCTTTTCAGTAAGAAATTCAGTAACAAACTAGCATCATTAATAAGAATTTTCCATTCTACCTATTATTTACCATCAAAACAGCATAAAGCCGTGTTAAGTTGTTTTGACATTGTTAAAGAATTGAGCATAAAAAAAGCTTATAACGAAATGACGCTATAAGCTTTTCTTACTTTGCTTTCTAGATTTTAGCTTGCTACGACAAGTTTAATGCCATGGCAGCTTTTTTCTGTTTTTTAACGGTCATTGCTAATAGCTGGACAGCCGCAGGCGTCACTCCACTCACGCGTCCTGCCTGAGCAAGCGTAGCAGGTCGTACCTTGGTTAGCTTCTGTACAATCTCATTAGAAAGACCTGATACTATCGTATAGTCAAAATCTACTGGCAACGCTGTATTTTCCAGACGTTTCATTTGATCAATCTCTTCTTGCTGACGATCAATGTAACCTGCGTATTTGACAGAGATTTCTATCTGCTCACCCACTTGTGCATCCACTTTTGAATCAGTGATAGCGGCAATATCAGCAAAATGAATCTGCGGACGTTTTAACAAGTCATAAGCGGTCGCTTCTTTTGACAACACCTCGCCTGTTTGCGCACTCACTTGCTGACCCAATGTATTGGTCGGCGTTGCCCACATGTCTTTTAATCTTGCAGACTCAGCCTCGATGGCTTCCATTTTCTCTTGATAGGCTTGCCAGCGCACATCGTCAACCAAACCAAGCTTGCGACCTATCTCGGTCAAACGCTGATCGGCATTGTCTTCACGCAGCAACAAACGATACTCTGCACGACTGGTAAACATACGATACGGCTCATTGGTACCATGCGTAATCAAATCATCGACAAGCACGCCTAGATACGCTTCGTCACGACGAGGCGTCCATGTGTCAAACTCACTGTTATTGGTCGTAACCAATGCCGCATTGGTACCTGCTAAAAGACCTTGTACGCCCGCTTCTTCATAGCCTGTCGTACCATTGATTTGACCTGCAAAATACAAGCGGTCAATCGATTTGGTTTCAAGCGTTGGCTTCAAGCTCTGAGGGTCAAAATAATCATATTCAATGGCATAACCTGGACGAGTAATATGCGCATTCTCAAGCCCTTTCATACTATGAATGAAGTCTAACTGCACGTCGAACGGCAAACTGGTCGAAATACCATTTGGATACAACTCATGCGTGGTCAAGCCTTCTGGCTCGATAAAGATTTGATGACTGTCTTTATCAGCAAAACGATGAATCTTATCTTCAATAGAAGGACAATATCGTGGACCAACGCCTTCAATCTTGCCAGAAAACATCGGTGAACGATCAAGGTTCTCACGAATAATATCGTGAGTACGCGCATTGGTATGTGTAATATAGCAGTTAACCTGCTCAGGATGCATCGACACATCACCCATATAACTCATGACTGGCAGCGGTGTATCACCTGGCTGTACGGTCATCACGCTAAAATCAACGCTACGGGCATCGATACGAGCTGGCGTACCCGTTTTTAAGCGTCCTACTGGCAGCTTTAGCTCACGCAGACGGTCAGCAAGCTTAATCGAAGGCTGATCCCCTGCACGTCCACCGTTTGAGTTTTCAAGGCCAATATGAATAACCCCGCCCAAGAAAGTACCTGAGGTCAATACAACCGTTTCCGTTTTAAAAATAATTCCAGTAGAAGTAACAACTGCTGTCGCACGACCGTTTTCTACCAAAATATCATCCGCCGCTTGCTGAAAGATATCCAGATTGGGCTGATTTTCAAGCGTATGGCGTATAGCCGCTTTATAGAGGATACGATCGGCTTGGGCACGTGTGGCTCGTACAGCAGCCCCTTTCCGGCTATTCAATACGCGAAATTGGATACCCGCCTTGTCCGTTGCGAGCGCCATTGCCCCGCCAAGCGCATCAATCTCACGTACCAGATGCGATTTACCGATACCACCGATCGCGGGATTACAGCTCATCTGCCCAAGCGTTTCGATATTATGCGTCAACAGCAAGGTCTGCGCGCCCATCCGTGCGGCCGCTAGGGCTGCTTCTGTGCCAGCATGACCACCACCGATCACTACCACGTCGTAATTTTTTGGATACTGCATGCATGCCTCGCTTGAATAACGATATTTTATTGTTGCCAGCCAGCGACGTATTGATTGTCATACGCTTGCTGCCCTATAAATGAGCGTTACTCTTATTTTAAGAACGGATGATATAAGTGTTTAAAACTTAAATAGATAACCAGTAATTATAACAATTTTTTGTCACTTAAAAAACGCTACAACCAAAACTGTTGAAATTAATGCTAAAAATGAACCAAATCACTCATATTCGTTTCTCAAATTTAGTTTGAGTGATTACCAGAGCTTAGCGGTACAACCTGATCAGATTGACCACTGCTTAGCATATGATGGCTACCATAGCCTTCTGGATTGATTTGCAAATACGCATTCATTAAACCGATCGCCTCACCATCATTAGTGGCTAAGATTTGTTCTTTGATAATATCGACAGGAGGCAATGGCAAATTCTTAAGAAGCGCTAAGCGCTGTTGATTGTCGCCCTTATTCACCACCAATTCGATAAGCTGACGCGCATCAATCGGTAAATCTGGCGTGCTTTGCGCCAATAGTGCCAAATGATAAGCACCAGCAGCATCTTGATCGGCAACGATACGCTGCTCAATAGCGATGTAAGTCGCTTCTGTGGCACCGCCTGCCACACTTAGCTGATGGATACACTTAAGGGCTGAGTTGGCTTCATTGTCTGCAATCTCAATAATACGCAGAGATTCATTTTTCAGGCGCTCGCGACGCTTTTCAATGAGCGCTTGCTCGTCAGCTTCTTTTTGAGCTTGTTGTTGATCATATGCTTGAGTATTCATAAGACTCTCTTATTGATAATAGTGCTTATTGTTTTGCTTATATTAACAATTATATATGGGGTTAAAACCTATAAAAGCAATAGAAGGTATAAACCGCAAAAAACCCAAATAGCCGTCAGACTACTTGGGTTCACGGTGCTTCAATAGCAAAACCAATTTATGTATCGCTGACTTTTAAAACATCATAACAATGCTATCAATACTAATAACATAAACAGTAATACATTAAACCGTTTTGAATATTAAGCAGCAGGGCTGTTGGCCTCAACTAATGGCTTAAGCTCGCCTGATTGATACATCTGCAAGATAATGTCAGAACCACCCATCAACTCACCATCAATCCACAATTGCGGAAATGTCGGCCAGTTGGCGATCTTTGGTAACGTCGCACGGATTTCTGGGTTTTCTAAAATATTGACGAACGCAAATGGACGACCAATCTGCGTCAATACTTCGATAGAACGGGCAGAAAAACCACACTGTGGAAACTGCGGTGTGCCTTTCATATAAAGAATCACTTTGTTGTCACGGATTTGATCGCGAATCAACTGTTCAACATCATTTGCAGCAGTATTTGGGGTTTGATCACTCATAAAAACTCCTATTGATAAGGCGGTATATTAAAAAGGCAATATATTAAGATAGCAATATTGCAAAGGTATTGAATGACGATATGGTTGATACATGGGGCAATTATCCCTATATTACAAGCGCAATTGATAGATTGGCCTGAGGATCAGCAAGTGCACGTCGATTATGTGTCAGATTTGTTTGAAACCAATAATACCACGGCATTGGCCATGATACCTTCTTGTCGACCCGTAAAACCCAGTTTTTCAGTGGTGGTGGCTTTGACACTGATATTACCCACCGCTGTTTGCAAGTCGCTTGCGATATTGTCACGCATGGCTTGATTGTGCGGTGCCAGTTTTGGACGCTCGCACATGACGGTGATATCAGCATTACCTAGGATATATCCAGCCTCTTGGACTTTGCTATATACATAGCGTAAAAGCACTCGCGAATCTAGACCAGCGTGTGCGGCATCCGTATCTGGAAAATGCTGACCAATATCACCAAGCGCGAGCGCCCCTAGTAGCGCATCTGCTAATGCGTGCAACACCACATCGCCGTCAGAGTGTGCCAGTAGGCTATGCGTGTGCTCAATCGGTACGCCTGCCAACATGACATATTGCTGCTGCTGACCATTGTTATGAAACGCATGTACATCAATGCCTTGACCAATTTTTATCATTATTGTCTCAACTCAATTAGAACCGATTAATTAGGCATGATTCAAATAATTCAAAACCACTATCTGAATTTCTAAAGCGATTTTACTCACCGTAAGATGCCATAGGTCGCCACCAGTTTCAATTAACTGGTATAATGTGACGCTTATTTTATCATAATACCCAATTCAAAAGAAAAACTGGCACTGTTAAAATGCTAATGCTATCACTTTTAGCATCTGTCATAAGTGTCATTACGATTTTGGATCCAGTATAAATAGTTGAGCCGTTCTATGTCAGCCATCACATCACACTCAGATTCTGTTATCGCCCATCGTCCTTTAACGCTTGCTGATATCGACAGTCCTAGCACCAAGCACGTCATCGTTGGTATGTCAGGTGGCGTCGACTCTTCTGTCTCGGCCGTTTTGCTTCAGCAGGCAGGCTTTAAGGTGGAAGGCTTGTTTATGAAGAACTGGGAAGAAGATGACGGCACCGAATACTGTACTGCAATGGATGATCTAGCAGATGCGCAGGCTGTCTGTGACAAAATTGGCATCAAACTGCATACGGCCAATTTTGCGATGGAATACTGGGATCGCGTGTTTGAGCACTTCTTAGCAGAATATAAAGCGGGTCGTACGCCCAATCCTGATATTTTGTGCAACAAAGAAATCAAATTTAAAGCATTTTTAGACTATGCTCTGACACTTGGTGCCGATTATATTGCGACCGGTCACTATACTCGTCGTAGCGTAAATTACACTAATGATGAGGGCGAGACGGTCGCGCAGTTGTTACGCGGACTCGATAATAACAAAGACCAAAGCTACTTTTTGCACGCTGTAGGCGGCGATAAAATTGCCAAAACACTGTTCCCAGTTGGCGAGCTTGAAAAGCCTGTCGTGCGTCAAATCGCTGAAAAACATGATCTGATTACCGCAAAAAAGAAAGATTCTACGGGCATCTGCTTTATTGGTGAACGCCGTTTCAAAGATTTCTTGCAGCAGTACTTGCCTGCGCAAAAAGGTGACATCATGACGGATGACAATAAAAACATCGGTACGCATGATGGACTTATGTACTATACGCTTGGTCAACGCGGTGGCATCGGTATTGGCGGCGTCAAAGACCGCCCCGAGGAGCCATGGTTTGTACTGGCAAAAGACTTAGAAAAAAACCGCCTAATCGTCGGTCAAGGTCATGAGCATCCGATGCTTATGAGCAATGAGCTAAGCGCTTATAAGCTCGATTGGATTGATGGTTTGCCACCTGCTGATGTCTTTAGCGACACAGGTCTACGCTGTATGGCAAAATCGCGCTATCGTCAGCCAGATCAAGCGTGCCATGTTTTTGCCACAAAAGCCGACGGTAGCGAAGTCCGCGTGATATTTGATGAGCCTCAGCGCGCAGTGACGCCCGGCCAATCGGCTGTATTTTATATAGATGAGGTGTGTTTGGGCGGCGGTGTCATCGCGTCTATTGATGCGCCTTGTGGGTTTTAATTTTTTATTCATCTTTCGATGTTATTTTTGTTCTTTTTAATCACGTTCACTATTTACAATCATTTGAGGTATCGTTATGACCCCACTTACCGCACTCTCCCCTATCGACGGTCGCTATGCATCTAAAGCCGACAGCTTGCGCCCGTATCTGTCTGAATTTGGTTTGATTAAAGCTCGCGTTACGGTAGAGATTCGCTGGTTGCAATCATTAGCAGATAATGAAGCGATTGGTGAGCTTGCTGCGTTTGATGCAGATACCAATGCGTTTTTGAACAGCATTGTTGACGACTTTAGCGAAGCAGATGCTCAAGCGATTAAAGACATCGAAGCGACCACCAACCATGATGTGAAAGCGGTTGAGTACTTCATCAAAGACAAATTCCGTGGTCAGGATGCCTTAATCGATTCACTTGAATTCATTCACTTTGCCTGTACCAGTGAAGACATCAACAACTTGTCATACGCACTGATGCTCAAAGACAGCCGCGACATCGTAGTGGCTAAAATGCAGCAAGTCACCGATAGCATTGTAGACTTGGCGATTGCTCACGCTGATCAGCCTATGTTGTCACGTACCCATGGTCAAACTGCAAGTCCAACCACACTTGGTAAAGAGATGGCAAACGTGGCTTATCGTCTTGCTCGTCAAATCAAGCAGATCGGTCAAGTAGAGTTATTGGGTAAAATCAATGGCGCAGTCGGTAACTACAATGCGCATTTTTCAGCCTATCCTGATGTGGATTGGCAGACTCATGCCGCACAATTTATCGATGAGCGTCTAGAATTGACTTTCAATCCTTACACCACGCAGATTGAG
This sequence comes from Psychrobacter sp. JB385, assembly GCF_900163785.1. Lineage (GTDB taxonomy): Bacteria > Pseudomonadota > Gammaproteobacteria > Pseudomonadales > Moraxellaceae > Psychrobacter. The sequence continues at coordinate 632,977 of NZ_FUKN01000013.1, read as the reverse complement.
CCACATGACTATATCGCCGAACTGTTTGACGCAGTAAAACGCTTCAACACAATCTTGATCGATTTTAACCGTGATATTTGGCAGTATATTAGCTTAGGCTATTTTAAACAGCGCCTAAAAGACGGTGAAGTGGGTTCTTCTACTATGCCGCATAAAGTCAATCCGATTGATTTTGAAAACTCTGAAGGTAACTTAGGTGTTGCCAACGCCATGCTGGCACATTTGGGTGAAAAACTGCCAATCTCACGTATGCAGCGTGATCTCTCGGATTCAACCGTTCTACGTAATATCGGTGTTGGTCTTGCGCAAAGTATGATTGCGTTTGATGCTTGTCTAAAAGGTGTGGGTAAGCTTGAGTTAAACGCCCAGCGTTTAGATGAAGATCTCAATCAAGCACAAGAAGTCTTGGCAGAACCAATCCAAACGGTCATGCGCCGCTACCGTGTCGAAAACCCTTACGAAAAATTAAAGGCGTTGACGCGCGGTAACGCCATGACTCGTGAAGCCATGCTGACATTCGTTGAAAGTGATGAGTTGTCTGCCGTGAGTGACGCTGACAAAGCGCGCCTACGTGAATTGACACCAGCTACTTACACTGGTAATGCCGCTGAACAAGCTCGCACCATTAAAGACTGGATCGCTAAAATCTAAGCGCGAATCGTTGAGCAAATATTTGCCATGACTCATCGCTTAAACTCTGTTTCTGCCAGTACTATCACGGTATTCATCGTTATGGTACTGGCCAGTATTGAGCCTCTAGAGTGGTCAAGTTACCTACTCCATCAACTCGGCACACTGCTTTTTTTGGCAGTGATGCTGGGTGCTTATCATTATAAGCAGATTGGCTCTCGCTCTTACATATTGGCTTCGTTATTTCTCATCATTCATATCATAGGTGCACGGTACTTATACTCATACGTGCCATATAATGATTGGACACAGCGACTATTCGGTATAAATCTAAACCAAATTTTTGGTTGGCAGCGCAATATGTACGACAGGCTCGTGCATTTCAGTTATGGGCTTTTGCTGCTTAGCGCCATGGTTGAAAGCTCAAGATATGTCTTTCGTATTCAGTCAATTAAGCTATTAATTGCTATCGCACTTATGATTAATATGTCATCAAGCCTACTCTATGAGCTGCTTGAATGGGGAATCGCCTCAATGTTATCGCCTGAGGCAGCTGAAGCTTATAATGGACAGCAGGGGGATATTTGGGACGCCCACAAAGACATGGCTTTGGCATTACTCGGTGGGCTGATTGCAGCAGGGGTTATTTTATTTAAAACTCGTAACCATCAAGTGGCTGACCCAAAATAGATCAGTTGTCTTTTTTATCGTCATCGCTATCACCCGGTATGATGGCTTTACCAACAGCAACAGTGCCTTTAACCACACCCTTGGTGGTTTTGTAAGCAATCTTAGCTGGCACAGTGACGATCTTATGTACACAAGCTTGCAATAAAAATACGCTTGTGAGAATGACGATCAAATGCATTTTTTTCATAACGTTCCTACGATTCAGTGGTAGCTCTGATGATAGCCATCAGATAGAGGATCATCATAAACTATTAAAACCTTCCTATAAAGCACTGCTCATTATTAATCTCACTCTCATCTAAAATACGGATTCATCCATGACTTCTATACCCCTTTGTTTACCAGAATCTATCACGCCCGAGCAGTTTTTAGCCGAGTACTGGCAAAAAAAGCCGTTACTTATTAAACAAGGCTTACCCCAGCTTATTGATATGTTTGAACCAGAAGACATGCTGGGTCTTGCTATAGAAGAAGAAGCCTCAGCACGTTTATTGACACAAGCCGATACCAAAAAAGACGGTCAAGCGCAGTGGCAACTAAAAAAAAGCCCACTGACTGAATCGGATTTTGACAACCTACCAAAGCAATGGACGGTACTGGTACAGAACCTTGAACAGTGGTCGCCTGAGCTTGGTCAATTATGGCAAGCATTTGGATTCATACCGCAGTGGCAACGCGATGACATCATGGTTTCTTATGCGCCTAAAGGCGGTTCAGTTGGCAAACATTATGACGATTACGATGTGTTTCTGGCGCAAGGTTATGGACATCGCCGTTGGCAATTGGGCAAGTTCTGCGATAAAAGCACAGAATTCGTCGCCGATGAGCCAATCAGACTTTTTGATGATATGGGTGAGATTGTTTTTGATGAGATATTAGAAGCTGGTGACGTGCTTTATGTACCGCCGAAGCTATCGCATTTTGGGGTTGCTCAAGATGACTGCTTGACGTTTTCTTTTGGCTGTCGTCGTCCAAATCTAATGCAAATCATCGATAGTATGGCTGATATCGCAACCAACGATAGCGATTTATTTGTACCCATGCTACTTCCGCAGACCATACAAACCTCAGGTGCATTGCAAACCCAAAGTATTGAGGCAATCAAAAATCAATTGCTGCAAATGCTACAATCTGAGCGCGGCGATCATATTATCCGTCAGGCTGTATCAGAGGTGGTGAGCAAACGTCAATATGATGCGCTGATGCCAGAAGAAACGTTAGATACTGATGAGTTGATGCAAGCGTTGTTAGAGGGCGGGACACTACAAGCAGATTATAGCAATCGTCTGCTTTATACTCAGGACAGTAATGGCGCAGTGCTGTATGCCAATGGTCAACGCATTGATGGTCTGGACGAAGTGACAAAAGCTGTCTTAATTCGTTTGGCGAATGGTGAGCCTCTGCTGCATAGCGATGTGACGGACATTGATCCAGATGATCTCAGTGAATGGTTAGAAAATGGCTGGGTTTGGATTGATTTTGCTGAGTGATTTTTTGTTCAATCAATCTCATTGACTAGCTTAACATTCACATAAACATATAAAAAAACCGCTGCCTGAACAACATTCAGATAGCGGTTTTTTATTAACTTTATTTTAATACGCTTAGCTTTGATCAAAACTAAGCGCAGCTTGATAAAAATTATTACTCTGTACCAAGCTCAAGTAAGCTGGCGTTACCGCCGATGGCGGTCGTATTAATCGTCTTGACTCGCTCTGTAACGAAGCGGTGCAAATAATCAGGCCTTAGCATTTCTGATAAGCCTTCCATATCACTGACCGCAATCACTTGCGTCAAGATACCGTCAGTTTTGGCAAGTTCTTGGCTGATGGTTTGTATCTCACTACCATTACCAGAAACTGCAACTTGCGCCAGACGGTCAATATGTAAAAGCGTGATGGTTTGAGAATCGTTTGCAACACTCAACACATCATCGCTGATGCCCGCTTCATAAAGTATTTTTGCCGCTTCATGACACATCTCATCTTGGCTCGGGCAATGCAAAATCACTTCATTACCGGTCAACAATGCCGCGACGAGCTGCCCTAATACTGCCATGGCTCTAGCAGATTCACTGCCAATAACCATGGTTTTGCCGCGAGCAGTCACATATAGATCATTAGACTCACCAGTGGCACCAACCATGCGATGCACTTCATCCAAACTCGGCGCAGCCTCTAACAAGTGATTGAATAAGCGTTTTGCCTTATTGGCATCACCCGTCAGCAATGCCAACTTTGGCACAGCAGCTTGTAGATATGTGGCGCGATTGACTGCGCCAAGTAGTCGCCAGGATTCACAAACCTGGGCATGATTTTTTTTGAATTCAGTCGCCATGTTGCTACTCCTTATACGAGTTCTGTTTGAGTGGTTGAGATTGTGTCATTCGTAACTGCTGCTTGCTCAGTCGCCTGAGGGTTCACTGATGATTCTGTACTCAGTGTCATCAGACGTGCCACATAATGCGGACCACCAGCTTTAGGGCCTGTACCTGATAGACCACAGCCACCAAATGGCTGTACGTTCACTACGGCACCAATTTGGTTACGGTTGATATAGGTATTACCAACAAAAGCACGGCGCTCAATATGCTCAGCATTATTTTCGATACGGCTGTGGATACCTAAAGTCAAACCAAATCCTGTGGCGTTAATGGCATCAATCAGTTGGTCTAAGTCGCGTGCTTGGTAGCGTAGTACATGCAATATTGGCCCGAAGTGTTCACCGCCAATCACATCAATACTGTTCACTTCAATCGCTGTTGGCAATACAAAGGTAGACTGTTCTTGACTGACGACTGAACTGGTACTCATCGGCGTTTGAGCCAAAATACGCGCTGTTGGTTCAGCATTCATACGCTCAATGTGTGCTTCTAGACCTTGCTTAGCATCAGCATCAATCACTGGCCCTACGTCAGTCGCTGCATATAGTGGATTACCTACTGACAGCTCCGCCATGTTACCTTGCAATAGCTCGATCAAATCATCAGCCATCTCTTCTTGTACGCATAAGATGCGGCAAGCTGAACAGCGTTGACCTGCTGACCCAAAGGCAGACAATACTGCATCTCTAACCACTTGCTCTGGTAGCGCAGTTGAATCGACGATCATGGCGTTTTGACCACCAGTTTCAGCGATAAACACAGGTAGCTCACCACTGGCTTGGGCATGATCATTTAAACTTTGATTGATGCGTTGCGCGGTTTGGGTTGAGCCTGTGAAGATAACGCCTGCAATATTATCAGCAGCCGTTAATGCACCACCAACGTCACCTGCACCGATGACCAATTGTAAAGCTTCTACTGGCACACCCGCTTGATACATTAGTTGTGCGCCAAAATGAGCAATCAAGCTGGTCTGTTCGGCAGGTTTTGCCACAACCGTGTTGCCTGCTGCTAGAGCGGCCACGATTTGACCTGTATAAATGGCCAATGGGAAGTTCCAAGGACTGATACAAACAAAAGTACCACGTGCTTTATAGACTTGACGTGACTGTTGTCCATTTAAATCTGTAAACTCATATACTGTTGCATCTAAACGCTCGGCTTCATCAGCATAAAAACGGCAGAAATCGACCGCTTCTTTGATCTCATCAATACTATCCTGCATGGTTTTGCCAGCTTCAACTTGGCAAAGCGCCATCAATTCAGCGTAGTTTTCTTCATAAAGATCGGCTGTTTTGCGCAATATGGCAGCACGTTCAACAGCTGGCACATTTTTCCACACACTTTGTCCAGCAACTGCGACATCAATGGCATGACGAGCAAGTTCTGCATTGGCGTAGGTGACTTCCCCTGCGCTCACTTCATGATTCCAAGGAGCACGCACGGTCTGCACATTTAGCTTCTGGTTTGTACCATCCACTTCATATTCGTTAATGGCTTTACCGTTAACGATAGATGTTGCTGACCACGTTTTATTTAAGTGGCTATCGATAGCAGATTTAAATGGTAGCCATTGTGACTCTACAAAGATATTCGGGCCAAAACTTGCACGGCGCGAGCCATATATTTCTGATGGCAGCGGAATGTCTGGATTGTGCAAGGTGGCATTGGCAAGCAGCTTGTCGTAAGGATGCACGGTGAGCTTATCAATAGGATAAGACTTGTCCAACAACTGATGCACAAACGAGCTGTTCGCGCCATTCTCAAGCAAGCGACGTACTAAGTATGGCAGCAAGTCTTTGTGTGCACCAACTGGCGCATAAATACGGACAGGGATTTGATAGGCTTGTAAAATATGATCGTACAGCGCATCACCCATACCGTGTAGACGTTGGAACTCAAACTCTTTGTGCTTACTCATCGTCATAATTGACGCCAGTGTATGCGCATTATGAGTCGCAAACTGTGGCCAGATAAGACCGCGTAGATGATCTGACAATAAGAAACGGGCGCAAGCAAGATAAGCCGTATCTGTGCCCTCTTTACGTGTCCAAACAGGATAGCCTGACAGTCCTTTTTGCTGAGCAAGTTTGATCTCAGTATCCCAATAAGCACCTTTGACCAGACGTACTGGAATACGGTCGCCCACTTCTGATGACAAACGAGCCAGCCATACTAAGACAGAAATAGCACGCTTAGAATACCCCTGAACAACGATGCCTAATCCGTCCCAGCCAGCGGTCAAATTATCACGGTATAAAGACTCAAATAATTTTAATGAAATCTCAAGACGATCCGCTTCTTCAGCATCGATACTAAGATCGACGTTGACTTCACGTGCAGCTTCAATAAGCAACAAGCAACGCTGACGCAGTAATCCCATGACTTGCGCTTCTTGGGTGGCTTCGTAACGAGGGTGCAAAGCTGATAGTTTGATAGATACAGAAGGCTTAGGCATGCCTTCTTTGACTTTGACATTAGCCGTAGCTCTAATAGCATGCAGATAGTCGTTAAAATACTTTTCGGCATCTCTATGCGTGATAGCCGCTTCACCTAACATATCAAATGAATAGGTATATCCTCTATTGCGATATGGCTGGCTGTTTTTATTAGCGCTTTCGATTGTCTCGCCCAATACAAACTGATGGCCCATAATACGCATGGCTTTTTGCATCGCACTACGAATGACAGGCTCACCCATTTTTTTGGTCATACGATCCAAAAAGCCTGAGGCAGTGGTATTGCTATCAATGCTGACGACACGGCCTGTCATCATCATGCCCCATGAAGACGCATTGACCATAAAACCATTGTCATTTTTAATGTGTTTTTTCCAGTCAGCCACACTCATCTTGTCATGAATAAGTGCATCTGCCGTGTAATTATCCGGTACTCGAATCAAGGCTTCTGCCAAGCTCATTAGCAAGATACCTTCTTGCGTATCTAGACTGTACTCAAGCAATAATGAGTCAACCATTTTGACCGCTTTGCCATCATTACGTACATGCTCAACCAGCTGACGCGTTTGCTCAGCCGCCGCATTGCGTTCTTCATCGCTAGGTTTGGCCAGTGGTAGTAATTTTGACAACCAACTGGTTTCATCCACGCTATATAATGGCGAGATACGCGCATATAGCTCTTTTGATGAGTGAGTAATATATTCTGGCGATAGCAAATCGACAGGATTAAATAAAATTGGTTCTTGCGGGGTAAACTGATCTACTGGGTTCATAACAACTCCATAACTATCGTTTAAAAACCATAATTAATGATGCTTTAGGAGGTCTGATTATGACGCCTAAGTGCCTACGCCCCCTGTTATTTTAAACAGTGGTTAATAGGGATACTCGCAGCGGTAATCAAAAGACCAAACGGCGCCATTACAAAACGGGAAAATCCAGCATCGGCTGGAAATGGTTAAGTAGGTCGTTCGAGTGTTAAACGGGCTACATTAACAATACAAAGGCAACAAACAGTTAAGCGACATTAGTGCCTTCTTCTTGTTAGTAGTGAAAGGAGTGTGATGAGCAGATGATTTTATTGCTAAATCAAAAAAGATAATAAATTATCATTTTGACTAGGTCTAAATCTGTCATCTTATTTGACGCTAATTCACTGTAAGAAAAACCTCTACGGCGTTGATTGAGGTGATGCGCTTAACTTGGGCATATTAGCATGAAAAAAATTTTCAAACTAACACTATTTACTATTTTTCTAAATTCGTATCGTGCTGAAAAATAACCAGTTATCAGCACCTTAGTCAGGATGACGCTCTGGTTATATTTTTCTATTTACTATCAACATTTAATTTCTTTAAATCAAATACTTGCAATTACAAGGTAACATTGGATCATCGTTTACGCAAAGAAAAATCCCCTTCATTCATCCAGAATAAAGGGGACTCAAAACAGTCATATAAGGTAAGAAATTAACTATCAGATGCCTATAGCAATACCAGTTTAGCCAATAAGATAACGGTCAGCACCCAAACAGGAATGGTAATCTCAGAGAACTTACCTGTCATCAACTTGACCGCGGTAAAGGTAATGAAGCCAAGTGCAATACCATCTGCGATAGAATACGTGAGCGGGGTTAATAGCAGTACGACTGCCACTGGAGCCGCTTCGGTTAAGTCTTCCCAGTTGATGTCTTTTAGCGTAAACAACATCAGTACCGATACATAAAAAATCGCGCCCGCCGTCGCATAAGCAGGAATCATACCAGCCAATGGTGCAAAGAAAATACTCAGCACAAACAAGACGCCAACCGTTACCGCCATGAGACCTGTACGTCCACCAGATGCCACACCAGAAGCACTTTCGATATAACTGGTCGTCGATGAAGTACCCAGCATAGCGCCTGCCACCGTTGCTGTCGAATCAGCTAATAGCGCTTTGTCCATGTTAGGAATATTGCCATCTTTATCAATCAAACCTGCTTTACTGGCGATACCTACTAAGCTGCCGGTTGTATCAAACAAATCAACGAATAAAAAAGCAAAAATGACACTGATCATTCCAACATCAAACGCGCCGGCAATATCAAGTTCTAGAAGAGTCGGTGTAATAGATGGCGGCGCAGACATAATGCCAGCAAAATGCGTATGACCTGTCAGCAAGCTGATCACGGTAACGATCAAAATACCAATAGTGACCGCACCTGGTACCTTTTTATAGACTAAGCCTATAATAATAAAGAACCCCAATGCCGCCATCATTGGCGAAAATGAAGTCATATCCCCAAGCATCACCAATGTGGCATCACGACTAACGATAATACCTGAGCTTTGTAATGCGATAAACGCTAAGAAAGCACCGATACCTGCCACAATACCTTGCTTAAGACTGGTTGGAATGGCATTGATGATCCATTCGCGAATTTTAAACAAGCTTAAAATGATAAACAAACAACCCGATAAGAACACAGCGCCGAGTGCCGTTTGCCACGCATACCCCATACCCAATACGACACCATAGGTAAAAAAAGCATTCAAACCCATACCTGGCGCTAATGCCACAGGTAATCGGGCATAAATCCCCATAATAAAGCAGCCTATTGCTGCGGCCATACAGGTGGCAACAAACACTGCCCCTTTATCCATACCAGCTTCAGCCAATACGTTAGGGTTCACAAAGATGATATATGCCATGGTCAAAAAAGTGGTTATACCAGCAAGGATTTCCGTTTTGACCGTGGTGTTTTCACCGTTAATCCCAAAATAGCGTTCAATTGCATTCATAAGTGTCGCGCCCAGCTTGCTAGTGAAAGAACAAATTTATTGGTGCCTAAAATAAATATGACGTCAACAAAAAATTGCGACGTCATAATCAAAAGGCAGCGGTAACAAAGTGCAACATTTTAGAGAAATTGTGGTGTAAATTCAATCATTACCCGTGCCTTATGGGTACAAATCTGACTTACTGACATCCAAATGAGCAGCGACTAAACAAGGTTTCAATATTACTGTACAGTCCTTTTGCTTAAAGAGGTGCTAGGTCTATAATCAGAGTTCGTCATCTGTTGAACTTGTCAGACATAAAATAAGTAAATTGTCTTGCACTAGCGCAATTGCATTGTACCTGCCTATTTTCAGAAAACGCGATGTATTGATAATGGCTCATGCTCAAAACCAACTAGATTCATATTATTGAGTATTTAACACTTTAATAAATGACCTTTTGTACATTTACCAGTACACTAAGCGGTTGATACCAATGTGCAAAATCAAAGCACATTTTTGGTGTCCTATTCTATGTTTTATTAGATGGTCTAACTTGGTTTGCGTGCTGCGCCCTGCCAGTCATTATCAATTATTCATGAGTCTCATACATGCCTGAATCTTTAAATATTATTGACCTTATTACTCAAGCCAGTCTTTTGGTACAGATAGTAATGGCGTTATTGTTATTGGCTTCCTTACTCAGCTGGGTGATTATTTTTCGTATGAGTGCACGGCTTGGGACTGCCAAGAGCTTCGATCAACAGTTTGAGACGTGGTTTTGGTCGGGTGAAGACTTGGCCAAACTGTATCAAGGGGTTCAAGGCTCTCCTGAACGCCAAGGGCTTGAACAAATTTTTTATGTGGGGTTTTCTGAATATCTCAGAATGCATAAAAAGCGCCAACCCAAAGATGACATTATTGATGGCGTTGAGCGCAAGCTTCGGGTCGGTTTGGGGCGTCAGCAGCAATTACTAGAGTCAGGGTTGACCACGCTAGCAAGTATCGGATCAGTGGCCCCTTATATTGGTCTATTTGGGACGGTTTGGGGCATCATGAACGCGTTTTTGGGACTGTCTCAAACCGAGCAAGCGACGTTGTCCTCTGTGGCGCCTGGTATCGCTGAAGCGCTAATCGCGACTGCTATGGGCTTGTTTGCTGCTATTCCTGCCGTACTGGCTTATAACCATTTTACGGCCAAATCGAGCCAATTGTATGATTCACGCGCATTATTTTGTGATGAGATGACAGGCATGCTCCAACGTGAGACCAGTGCAGAGAGTATCACTGGTAGAGAGACTCAAGCGGCGGCGGGTCAGGTGACAGGGTTATGAGACAAAGCCCTTATCGCCGTGAAAAAAAGGCACTCAACGCGGAGATGAACGTCGTTCCTTATATTGACGTGATGCTCGTGCTCCTTGTGATATTTATGGTGACAGCACCTATGCTGATCACGGGCGTCGATGTTGACTTGCCAAAAGAGCAAACCAATACGATGAGCCAAAGTCAACTGCCCATTATTGTTTCATTGACTGATAGCGGTGAGATTTTTATCAGTTATGAAAACAATATTGATTTGCCAATGAGTGAGCTGGAGTTGATTGACACCTTATCCAACCTACAAAATCAAAGCGACGCTGCTGGGGCGCAACCTTTGCAAGTCATGATAAATGCGGATCAAAACAATCAGTATGGCGATATCATGACTCTAATGGCAACCTTACAACAAGCAGGTATCCAAAAAGTTGGGCTATTAACAGGCGCACCCTTGCCCACACCTTCATTATAATAACGTCTATGCCTCGTCTAACTTGCTATAATAAAGCCAATCATTTGATAAACCTCGTTTTTGAGTATCTCTACCATGCATAATGCTCCTATCGTTTATGTACCAACTCAACCTGAAAGCAATGGTCTTACCTTGCCGACGCTACTCAGCTTGCTGGCACATGCGCTTGTGATTGGCGTGCTTATTTATAATTATCAACACGCTGAGGTAGAAACGGCTGGTAGTATTGAGACTGTCATGGTATCACCTGAGCAGCTTGCTGAGATGCAGGGACAAATTTTGGCAAATCGAGCAGCAGCAGCCAGTGCCCTGCAGGCTGAAAATGGTGCCACTACCATGACGCAAACAGAGACCTTTGATGGTGGCGCAAGCACACAAAATCCCAATCAAACAAGCTCTCAGCGTGTACCCGTCTTTACACGCTCTGATGATGATGCTAGCCAGCCGATGCTAATGAGTGAAGATCAGCGTCAGCGCATACTTGAGCAAAACCAAGATTATGAGCGCCGGATGGCAGAATGGGCCGCGCAATTAGATGAATCTGTATCAGAAGAACACAGTCAAGTTGAACAAAACAAACGAGAACAGCGTGCAGAAGAGCAAGAGACGCTCGGAGATTTACGTAATAAACGCAACAACCCGCCAAAGATTACGCCTCCTACTGCAAGTGATCGTAATATAAAAATCAATACAGGCAGTGCAGGTAAAACCTACAATTTATCAGATGGTCAATCCATTATTTCTGGCGACACAGCCACATCCAGTCTTACTAAAGGCAATGAACGTTCTGCGTCAAGTGGTAACCGCAGTGCAAGCAATATTGACATCATTAGCTTGCTTCAACGTAACTATAATCCACCGCCAGCGGCTAGAGGCTCGACTCGTAGTGCTACACTAACCATTACCGTAAACGCTAATGGAACCATACTCGATGTTACAGCATCAGGATCTGATGACGCTGTGAATGAAGCTGCCAAACAAGCAGTATGGGACACAGGCACTTTACCAATTAATGCTGACGACCCTAGATATCCCACCTTCGTTATAAAGCTTACAGGTAGTAACTAATGAGTTGCTCATATCTTGTATTATTGTTAACGTAAATACTTGATAATGCGAGGCTAAACCGCAGTCTACGCAGCACATACCGCTTCATCATATGTCGATTACTTATAAAAATGATAACCATATTACTTTAGGAGCTCAACTGACTCATGCATACTGATAAGAAACTATGTATCGCTTTATTTGCTAGTACCTCCATTCTGCTTATTTCTCCGACATTATTTGCAGAGCCTGCTGTCTTAGAATGGAATTATGAAATCCCTGTCCAGCAAAACCAAGTGGCTTTTGTGCCCTTCGCTGGCGATTCGGTTTTATCACCTATCGTATTAAATGATTTGAGTAAGACTGAGCTAAAAGTGACTAGCCAAAACCTGCCGCAGCAGCCGCACAGCAGTGGTGAGCTGGCAGGCTCTTTACCCGTATGGCAAAGTATGGGAATTCCTTATCTGGTGGTCGGCACTACGCGCAGTAATCGCGGAAAGATAGTGACTGATTATGAAGTAATTGATGTCAAATCTGGTCGGGTCATCGAAGGCAAGCAAAGCTTAACCGCTGATAATAATAGAGAAAGCCTACGTTATGCAGGGCATGTGATCTCCGATAAAGTGTATGAACTTATCACAGGTATCCCAGGTGATTTTTCAGGGCGTATCGCCTATATTGAAGAGATTGGCGCTGGAAAAGAGAAAGTCTCACGCCTAAAAGTTATGGATGCAGACGGCGAAAACGCCAAAACCATCACAGAAGTTGCAGGCTCTATCTTTTCACCAGCATGGTCACCAGACGGCAGTCGTATCGCTTATTCTGTACAGCGCGACAAGTCATACCCAGTTATTTATGTACAAAATGTTAGTGGCGGCGGCGCAAGTGCGTTAACGCCTTTTGCAGGCAGTAACTTGAGCCCTTCATTTTCGCCTGACGGTAGTAAGATACTATTTTCCAGCAGCTTTGAAGGCAGTGCTCATATTTATGAGATGAGTGCCAGTGGCGGTCAGCCTAGAAGACTTACCAATTGGCCTAGCAGTGAAGTACAACCAAGCTATGCACCCGATGGTAAATCTTTCGTCTTTGTCAGTGATCGGGCCGGCTTTAATAAGCCGCAAATTTATCGTTATGAGTTCGGATCAGGTCGCACAACCAAAGTATCCAATAGCGGTTATGCGACCAGTCCGCAATATAGTAGCGATGGCTCACAAATTGCTTTTTTGAGTGGAAGAGCAGCTGCCATCATGAATAACAATGGCGCGGTCACTGCTAATCTGGGCAACACAGGGATTGATGAAGCACCAAGCTTCTCTCCAAATGGTAAGCGCGTGGTATATGCCTCAAAGCAAGGCGGTAAAGGTGTACTAACCATTAAATCATTAAACGGCGGCGAAGCGTTCGGTAAATCAGGACAAGGTGTTATCCGCTCACCCGTCTGGTCACCTAGTCCCAAATAAGAGGGTCGGCTTCGCTTTATTGATGTACTCGTGAAACATAAAAAAGCGCCTAACGTTATACGAGGCGCTTTTTATAATATTACTTATAATGATTAATACTATAATAAGTAGTATTTATATACCTTTCATTGCTTTTTGAGATACCTTTATGAAATCCTTAACGCTAAGCGGTTTATTGACCTCGGTACTGCTAATTACAGGTTGTCAATCGTTTCAATTCGTTGATAGCCCCATACCTGTCACGGCACCTCTTGCTGTACAAAACCATGCCCAGTAAAGCAAAAAAACAGACACCAACTTGGTATCTGTTTTTTTATTGAACGACTTTAAGGGCAACTTACCACTTTATCTCAAGACTTTGTAGAAGCTGGCTGATGTTTGATAATGGTTTTTGCTAAATGATCCCCAAACCAAATAGCCGTATCAATATCGCCAGGCCCTGGGGTTTCTTCTGGCGGTCCATCCAAAGACTGTGTCATTAATCCCAAAAAGCTGGATAGTCGGTTCAAATCATGGGCTTCATGACCCGTTGGCATCAAGGGCAATCCAATCCAATTCATACCATGCTGCATTGCGTACAAGGAAATCTGCTGCAATACTGCCAATTTATCACCACTTAACCCACCCGAATTGGCAAAGGCGGCAGCCCACTTACCTTCCCATGTCCGATGATACCAACGCTTTGAGGTCTCATCCATAAAGGTCTTAAATTCAGCCGTCACGCTACCCATATAGACAGCGCTACCAAAGACCAACAAGTCCGCTTGATCCAAATACTCCCAATCGACATCATGGACATCGACAATTTTGGCCTGTGATGCTGGTAATTGCTGGTGCGCCCCTTTGACAATAGCTTCAGCAACACGCTTGGTATGCCCATAGTTACTATGAAAAATCACGGCAATAGAAACGTTGGGAACATTATCAGTGGAGGTGGAGGTTAAAGACGATTTCACAGGTGTATTCATACAAACTCTAATTGTGGATTAATTGAACAGACTCAGAGTCTGTTTTTAGGATGCTAAAAATGTATGTTATAGATATCTTATTTATTTAGCTAATATGAGGCAAGCTTTTGTAAATTCAACCTGATCTTATTTGCTATATTTATAAAAACTTAATCAGTGTCCTAACGATATAACTATTTTTAATGAATGAGCGGCCAATAGATTGAATAAATAATAGTTAAGGAAAAGGATAGATTCCTTGTATTACGATTAATCATTAATCAGCCATTACAAGCTTATATATTCCATTGAAGAATATATAAATCCCCCTTCTTCTTGTCACGCTTTTAATGAACGGGTTTATCATAGGTCACTTATTCAAATTTTCCCGAATATACCGCTTAAATATTCCAAAAAACCATTTAAATAACAAACTCTGAAAACATATATCAGGGAAGGATGTACTCTTTTGGCTATTACAACAACGAAAGTTCAACCCGTAAACGACACACTAGACCCTATTGCTAGAGGAACCTTGGAATTAAACGACCCGCAAAAGCTACTGGTAGTAGGCGGCGCACTTGCTGGCTTTGTTATGCTGATTTACCTGTTTGGCACTCAACCTATGGCTCAGCCCTTACTTTTTATTATCGGCCTACTGCTTGGCTATACTCTGTTTCATGCGCGTTTTGGTTTTACTTCTGCATTTAGGCGTCTGATGTCAGTGGGTAATGGACAAGCAATGCGTTCTCATATGCTGATGTTAGCGGTTGCCGTCAGTCTATTTGCCCCTATTCTTGCCTATGGTACGACCCTGTTTGGCGGCTCGGTCGCAGGGTATGTATCACCCGTGGGCGTCAGTTTACTCGTCGGCTCTTTTGTATTCGGTATTGGTATGCAGCTGGGCGGCGGCTGTGCTTCTGGGACGCTCTACGCTGTTGGCGGTGGACGTTCAGTGATGTTTATCACCTTTATCTTTTTTGTCATTGGCGCAACTGTTGGCGCCTATCATCTGCCATTTTGGACAGAAGAGATGCCCTCCTTTGCTCCTTTTTCTTTAGCGACCTCCACAGGTCTTGGCTATAGTGGTGCTTGGATAGTATCGCTTGCACTATTTGGTCTGATTGCATGGGTCACGCTCATTGTTGAGAAAAAAACCAACGCACCGAAAATGGCACCCGTGCCGACTGAAAAAGGTTGGAGACGCATTTTTCGCGGCTCATGGCCGTTATTTGCAGCAGCAATCGTCTTAGCAGTATTGAATGCGCTAACATTGATCACGCGTGGTCAGCCATGGGGTATCACCTCTGCATTTACATTATGGGGTTCTAAAATTGCAAGCAACTTTGGCGTTGATGTTGCAAGCTGGGGTTATTGGCAAGGAACCAATGCCGCTGCGCTAAATGCTTCAATTTTTGCTGATTCGACCACGGTCATGAATATCGGTATTATCATCGGTGCTTTTATTGCCTCGGCAGCAGGAGGTTTATTCAAATTTACTCAGATTACTCTAGGCAATTTTGCAGCCTCTGTGATTGGCGGTTTGATGATGGGTTATGGCGCGCGTCTGGCTTTTGGCTGTAATATCGGTGCTTATTTTGGTGGTATTGCCTCTTTTAGTGCTCATGGGTATATTTGGGGCATTATGGCAATGGCAGGGACTTTTTTAGCCTTATATTTGCGCCCCTTATTTGGGCTGTCTGTCCCAAAATCTAATGATTCTGTATGCTAAAAAAACCGATAATTTGCGAATAAAAAAATAGCAGACTTAATATAAGTTTGCTATTTTTTTGGACGATTAACCTATAAATGCTACAAACGAATAGCCACCGTTACCTGCTTCTATTAATAAATAGCTTTTATTAAAACGCAGAAAGACTACGAACAATCACCAATGCCATACGTCCTGTAGCAGGCTGATTCAAATGCGTCTGGCGTCGATAAGAGTAATATCGATTATCAGCGTAACTACAATGCTCCGGTAACCCATCAGCCAACGTTGCACCAGTCGCCTTCAATTGATCGGCAGCCAGCATTGGTAAATCAAGTTTGAGCTTATCAGCATTACCTGCCTCACTATTAACAACATACCGCTGGTCAAAACGATCAAGATCAGAGGCTGTTAATGACTGGTTTTCAAAGCAGCCTGCAAACAGTTGATCACGAACATGGTGACCAACCTCATAACTCGCTTGACTGATACAAACACCAATCCATGCTTTAATCTCTCCAGACTCCGTGAAATCTTGCACGGTCGCTTGAATAATTCCGCATGCCAACCCTTGCCAGCCTGCATGAATCGCGGCAATCTGACCACTGGCAGGTTGATACAACACAATAGGGACACAATCTGCTGTCATGATCGCCAGTCCAAGACCCGCCTGCTTGCTAATCATGGCATCGGCAGCCATCGGCTCCATACTTAGTGCCGCAAAATCAATATTCTGAATCTGTTTACCATGGACTTGGTTGACCCAATGTAGGCGTTTGATCTTTGTGTGCTGCTCACTATTTAGCGTTACATTCATTATTTGCTCGTTGATAGCAGACAATAAACGCATACGATTATTTAGTACCTTTGTCGCGTCATCCTTAACATGCAACCCTAAGTTTAGCTCACCATAATTAGCCCTACTCTTTTCGTCAGCTTGCACGCTCTTCGAATCGAGCGTCTCAATATTGAGAGTATCATCGCTAAAAAAAGCAGACGTTTGGAAAACCGCCACATTATCAATCTGCGCCAGCAATGTCATGGGAAACGTATTAATCATGGCTGATATACCGTATTCATGGGTTGTTATTATTTATATATGGTGATTGTATTGCCGACAATAAGTGCTTTTTTATTGACTATCACAAGCCTTTAGAAATACCTATTTATTTGTCATATTCGTCATCATAGCCATCGCTTAATACTGCTATTAACTGCTGCATGTCTTCAGGCAGTGGTGTTGTGACCTCAATGTCTTCGCCTGTCGTTGGATGAACAAATCCTAATGTATAGGCATGCAAGGCTTGACGTGGAAAGTTGCTAATCGCTTGACGCTGTGCTTCTGTTAGACCTGAGCGCAGTTGGCGACGCCCCCCATAAACCCGATCCCCTACTAGCGGATAAGTCACATGGCTTAAATGCACACGAATTTGATGCGTACGCCCTGTCTCAAGTCCAACATCCAATAAACAGTAGTTTTCATTCAGCGGTGTGACATTTAATAAATGCGTCACAGCTTCACGCCCTGCGGTCATTACCGTCATTTTGGTACGCTGAGTACGATGACGACCAATCGGTGCATCGATACGCCTGTGACGAAGTAAACTTGCTGCATCTCCTGCCACCACACATTGATAATGGCGATAGACCGACTTGTCTTTTAGCTGCTCCATCAAGGCCATCTGAGCCGGTTTGGTTTTACCAATGAGCAAAAGACCTGATGTGTCCTTGTCAATACGATGTACCAAACCTGCGCGCGGCAAGTGATGTTGCTGCGGATAATGGTACAGCAAAGCATTGACCAAAGTGCCTGTTTGATTGCCAGCGCCCGGATGAACCACCATACCAACAGGTTTGTTAATCACCAGTACGTCGTCATCCTCATAGACCACATCAATATCGATGTTTTCTGGCTGATCTTCACTATGCTGCTGCAACGTCGTTGATAGATGTAGGACATCATTTGCTTTGACACGGACTTTTGGTCGTTGCACACTGCCGTTATAGAGCAAGCTTCCGTCAGTTATCCAACCTTGTACTTGCACACGCGAAAAGTCTGAAAACACCTGCGAAGCCACTTTATCAATGCGCAGGCCAGACTCATCTTCGGTGACAATGTGCGTCATATCTACCACCACTGGTACAGCTTGACCAGCAACAGGAACATCATCCTCTATGTCGCTATCGTCAATCTCGTCATCAATATCGCTATCTTCTTCGAGCAAATCGTCATGATCAAGAGCGTCGGTGTCCTCATCAATCATTGCTTGATTGTCAGGCTCGTCATTTTTTAAAACGTTATTTGGCATTGGTGACTCTTGTGCTGATGAATCAGTATCTAGCGTCTGATTCGGTGGTAAATGGGTAGTCATAGCATTATTATTCATAATAGATTTATATAGAACACACTTCCTAGCATGGCTTGAAATAGCAACGTTAAAGGAAGTTTTATAAAAAACAGACAACCGCTCATTGATTACTCATGTATGTTAAAAGTAATCTTCGTTAAAAAAAGCGAAAGCAATATGGCGATAGTGTATCATGCCAAGCACTTAAGCCCTATAGATGCCCTGTTTTATCTGTCTTTTTTTGAAGATCAACTGCCTTATCAAGCATCACCTAGTAACTCTCTAGAATATGACATTGCTGTAATTTACTGTATATTTAGCGATGCCAGTAGCATTGGATATCGCTCACAGTGACCGCTCATGTTAAAATGCTAGGCTAAAATCAGAGGGCGGTGTCAAACCATCTAAAATATATTGTACTTATAAGCAGATACATCCTCATGTAATTGCATCAATATAGCGAGGTCAAAAACTGGTGTTGGCTGGTCTGAGTGATGTTAAAATGTCTGAGCAGCACCGATTCATAGGTATTTGACAGCATGTAGCTACAATTAGATGGCGAAAAAATAGACGAGGCCAGTGTTATTCTATAAAGTATAGCCATGTTTTGCTGTATGCTATGGCACTGTATTTCAGAATAATCGTATTTTATTAGCGTAAAATAAGATCTTGATCTAATGCATAAGTTGTATTAGCCATAGCAAAATCGCATTCGATGAAGATCATATTTATAATGAGTCCGCTTGATCATAAGCATACTCAATAGTAGACAGTTAACTGATGCCATAAGCATCGTTTTTTATTATTAACCTTTTATATAGCATAATGGCGCTGCTATTGTGCGTCTTGTGTCGGAGAAGAAGTATGCAAGCTGTTGGCAATACGTTTATCAAACTGTCCTCAATAACCTTACTTGCGCTTAGCGTAAACCTTGTGGGTTGTCAGACTTTCAAAAACCTGACTGGTAAAAAAGACGTCGATGCAGTAGAAACTGCCGAAAAATCAGAGCAAAACTACTATAACGATGCCATCGCTCAAATTGACAAAAATCGCTACAATCAAGCCATCGAAGATTTGACCAATTTGCGTACTTTTTACCCTACTGGACAGTACGCTGAGCAAGCCCTGCTCGACATGATGTATGCACAGTATGCCAGTGGCGAGTTTGAAATGGCCGCATCCAGTGCTGAACAATTCATTCGCCTATACCCATCCAACCCACAAGTCAGCTATGCCTACTATGTACGCGGCGTGGCCAATATGGAAGGCTCATCAGAAGGCTTAAAGCTGTTTAAACTAAATCAAGCAGAGCGCGATACCGCCTACTTGCGTATTGCTTTTGCCAACTTCCAAGAGCTTATTAATAAATACCCGAACAGCCCTTATGCACCAGATGCGGCTCAGCGCATGACCTTTATTTACAATCAGTTTGCACAAAGTGAGATGAGCGCTGCCAATTGGTACATCGAGCGTGAAGCCTATGTCGCTGCTGTGAACCGCGCCAAATGGGTATTCCAATATTATCCACTCAGTGAATCCACGCCAGAAGCCATTGCCGTGCTTGCTTATAGTCATGGCAAATTGGGTCTGACTGATTTGGCAAATGAATATAAGACTCTACTGCAAATCAACTATCCAAACTGGTTGACCAACGATGGCCGTGTTAAATTAAAAACCAAACGCGACAGCACGTGGCTCAATAAGATAACCTTTGGAAAACTTGGTCGCTCAAGTATGACAGACGCTTCTGCTGCCACTGGTCAATATAATGGTGCAACCAAACTCCAAATGATTCGCAACGCCAGTCAATTGAGACTACCAAGTGACAATGCTGCTCCAGCCAATGCACCCGTTGCTGGTTCTTTCACAGCGCCTATGAATAATAATGGTGTCAATATTGGCTTAGGATTGCCAGAAGCGTCAACAGAGCGCGTTACCAGTCAATCAAGCACAAGCTCGACTGCCAGAGAAGCAAACGTTGATCCGCAAAACGTTAACCCAACACGCCGCACGACTCTGCCTGAGTCTGAGCGTGATGGCATTATGCTCACACCATCGAATACTGATACAGATATGAACTAAGGCAGATTTATTAGGGCAGCGCTATGCTGTCTACTGCGTGTCATAAATAATAAGGTCAACATTATGTTGGCCTTATTTTTCTGTCCTTGATATTTTGCTACGACTAATTGCTCGGCTATGTCTTAACCTAATTGACCTATGGTAAACTGTTTTTTGTATGAGCATTCCTAACCATATCCTCGAACAATTAAATAGCCAAGCTGACTTAATCAGTATTATTGGGCGTCATACCACGCTCAAACGGGCGGGCAACGAATATAAAGGGTGCTGCCCTTTTCATGGTGAAAAGTCACCTTCTTTTTATGTCAATCCACAAAAAAATATTTATCACTGCTTTGGTTGCGGGGTTGGTGGCAATGCCATCAGTTTCTTGCGAGATTATGAAAGTTTAACCTTTATTGAAGCCGTTAATGAGCTGTCAAAGCAAACGGGCATCGAAGTACCAAAAGAAGAACAGCAAAACGTCAGCTATCAGCGTACCAAACAGCCTACTGTAAAACCAACGCCTCAAGCACCAACAGCGCCTCCATCAGAGGGTTCTACGCCCGCTGGTCAAAATCAAGACAATAGCGCTTCCTCGTATTCAGACGCTTTTGTTTACGATGAGGGTCATTATGACAATTATCCCCCAGTAGACGTTTATGACTCAGTGCCTTATTCACCTGAGAATGACGGCTTAGACTATCAGAGTAGTAGTGATAATGGTTATCCGCCTTCATGGTTGACAGACACTGATGCCATCACAAAGCTGCACAATCTGAATCCTGCCGCTGATGAAGATGGTAACTTGTATGAGTTACTAGAGCAGATACAGCAGTTTTATCAGCACAACCTTGCTACTCATCCTCACGCCAAGCATTATTTTTTATCACGTGGTATCACAGAAGACATATTTGAGACGTTTGGTTTGGGGTATGCGCCTTTTGGCTGGCAGCATCTTGAGCATCAATTTCCACAAGATATTGAGGGATTAAAAGCCCTAGGATTGGTGCGCCAATCAGAATCTGGACGAGATTACGACTTATTGCGTGATCGCGTGATTTTTCCCATTCGTGACAATCAAGGACGCACTATTGGCTTTGGTGGTCGAGCGCTCGACAATGAAGTAAAACCCAAATATATCAACTCTTCAGACTCACCCGTTTTTCATAAGCAACACGTGCTATATGGCTATTATGAATCGCGCCAGCAACGTGCTGACAGCTGGCTTGTGGTCGAAGGTTATATGGATGTCATTGCCCTTTATCAAGCGGGGATTTATGGCGCAGTCGCATCTATGGGTACGGCGATTAATGAGAGTCAGATATCTCGATTATTGACGTTAAACCCGACGCTAACTTTGAGCTTTGATGGCGATGGTGCGGGACAAAAAGCCGCTTGGCGTACGCTTGAAGTGGCTTTGCCTGTATTGGCTGATGATAAGGAGCTGCGGTTTTTAACCTTACCAAACAACCATGACCCTGACACTTTTATCAAGAGTCAGGGGGGCGATGCGATGCGCGAGCAAATTGCCAACGCTATGCCTTTGTCTCAGTACATCTTTGCTTATTTAAGCGAGCGTTATGACTTAACGTTGGCAGAAGGCAAAGCCAAACTGATGTCGCAAGTACGCTCATTGACGACGGCCCTGCCCAAAGGCAGTAGCTTTCGCTATCTGCTCAATAATGACATTTATCAAAAATTGGGCGGCAAACGCAGCCAAAATGTTGAAGCCAAAGATGCGCTATTAGATTTTGATGGTGACATGACCATCAGTCAGCAGCTTCAACTTTGTTTTTTGTTTCAACCGCGCACGCTTATTGATGATCCTATAGAAATCATTTGGCAGCGTGCTGGTATTAACGGTTTACATTTGCCGCCCCATATTCAACAAAAAGCATCACCTGATGTTTTGCGTCCTATAGCTTGGGAGGACTTACAAGACACGGCCTTGCTCGATATTGTCAGCACCATCAAACGCTGCCTTAATTACCTGCCAAAAGATGCCAATGCAGCGGCGCACTTTATCTTATCCAATCTAAAGCCGCTCACACAAGAAACGCTCAGCCGTGGTTGGGGCGGGTTTTATAAGACATTGACCGCAAGAAATGTATTAAGCCTAGATGAGCTGGTTGAAAACTTGGTCATGCAATTGCTCAAATTACATCTACAAAAAAAGATGCAAGAGCTGATAAAAAATCCAGACCACATCAAACTGGCAATTGTTCGTAAGCAGTCTCAATTATTAAATGATTGGCTACGCGCCCAGCAGGCCGAACAATCAGCGCAAATGGTCACTGTCCAATCTTAGCGTCTATGCTTAATTTTTGTTTCTCAAATGGTAGCCCTTTAAAAGTATCATAGCTGCCCCCACTATTAATGATTATGCCCAGTAGCATGTGCAGCCCATTAGTCGTTTCGCTGATGACAAATAATCAGTAAAAAACAGTGGGTAGATCTCACTACCTCGTGCTTGACTGCGGTGGTCTGTGTTAAACTGTGTCGCTGTGTATTTGCAGCATTGCTTAGTGAGTGATGATACGCACGCCTCGTTGAGCACACATTTTTTAGGTATTTGTTTTTTAGGCCTCAGCGTTTGAAGCCTTTTTGAATGTTTAGCTGTTTTCAGCAGTGTTATTGTAGTGTTTTGAGCCTTTATTCATATCAACTCATTTTTGATATTATTGACAACCTCTACGCCCCATTTTGATCAATCGATTGATAAGATCAACGCAGCCAACAAGCGATAGCGAGTCACAATATAAAAATGTCCGATGCAAGTAAGCGAGTATTTATGAACGATAAGTCAGTTTCTAAGTCCACATCTCAACTGGCCACCTTAATCCAGATGGGTAAAGAGCAGGGGTATCTCACCTATGCTGAGGTGAATGACCAACTGCCCGACTCTATTACCGAAAGCGATCAGATCGAAGATATTGTGCAAATGCTAACTGACGTTGGTATTAAAATCTTTGAATCAGCCCCCGATGCCGATGACATCTTGATGAACGATGATTCAAGTGATGATGATATGGCAGCGGATGAAGCAGCAGCGGTACTCGCCTCTGTTGAGACTGAGCCTGGTCGCACCACTGACCCTGTGCGTATGTATATGCGTGAGATGGGTACCGTTGATCTATTGACCCGTGAGGGTGAAATCTCCATTGCTAAGCGTATCGAAGAAGGTATTCGTGATGTACAGCATGCCATGTCTTACTGGCCGGGTACGGTACAGTTTGTCCTTGATGAATATCAAAAAGTACAAGATGGTGAGAAAAAACTTTCTGATGTCATCACTGGGTTTTTAGATCCTGAAACCGAAGAAGACAAGATTGCTGCGCAAGAAGCCAAAGAAGCAGCAAAAGAAGAGCGAGAGCGAATCAAAGAAGAAAAAGAAAACCCACCAATCATCAAAGCAAAAGCCAATGCCAAGGCACTGGCATTAGATGATGATGACGAAGATGAAGAAGACGTTGAAGAAGAAGCTGAAGAAGAAACCAGTGGTCTTGATCCAGAAGAAGTTCGCTTACGTCTAGAAGAAATCGAGCATCTATTCATCAAAGCCAAACAAGCCTTGCTAGACTACGGTCGTGGTAGTGCACAAGCAGATGATGCTTATGCCCTACTCGCTGAACGCTTTATGATGTTAAAGCTGAACAACCGCTTGTCAGATCAGGTCATGGCCATCATGCATGATGTCTATGATGATGTGCGTAAGCTTGAGCGCCAAATCATGCGTTTGGTTATTCGCCGTGGTCGTATGCCACGTGAAGAGTTCCGTAAGACCTTCCCAAGCAACGAAACCAACGTTGATTGGCTCATCGAACGTATCAAAGGCAAGCCTGCATTTGCTGGCACACTAGAGAAAGTCACCGATGACGTGATTCTATTACAACGTCGTATCCGTGACTACGAGCAGCAGCTCGACATGAAAATCCATGACATGAAAGATGTGGCGCGCCGTATGGCGGTTGGTGAAGCAAAAGCTCGCCGTGCCAAAAAAGAAATGGTCGAAGCCAACCTACGTCTCGTTATCTCTATCGCCAAAAAATATACCAACCGTGGCCTACAGTTCTTGGATTTGATTCAAGAAGGTAACATTGGTTTGATGAAAGCAGTGGATAAGTTTGAATATCGCCGTGGTTATAAATTCTCAACGTATGCCACATGGTGGATTCGTCAGGCAATCACCCGCTCTATCGCTGACCAAGCCCGTACCATTCGTATTCCTGTGCATATGATTGAGACCATCAATAAGATTAACCGTGTCTCACGTCAGTTGCTACAAGAAATGGGACGCGAGCCAACGCCTGAGGAATTAGGCGAACGCTTAGAGATGGACGAAGTTAAAGTCCGTAAAGTGTTGAAAATTGCCAAAGAACCTATCTCAATGGAGACACCAATCGGTGATGATGAAGACTCACATTTAGGTGACTTCATTGAAGACGGCACGATTTCAAGTCCTGTTGATGATGCAACATCGGCTGGTCTGCGTGAAGCCACTCGTGATGTCTTAGGCAACTTGACTGAACGTGAAGCACGTGTATTGAAAATGCGCTTTGGTATTGATATGCCAACTGACCACACGCTAGAAGAAGTGGGTAAACAGTTTGATGTGACGCGTGAGCGTATTCGTCAGATTGAGGCAAAAGCATTACGTAAACTGCGTCATCCATCACGTTCTGAGCACTTGCGCTCTTTCCTTGAAAATGACTAAGCCTTTAGTCAGTTGAGTATAAAAAAGCCGAGTGTATCTCGGCTTTTTTGTGTCTGTTAATCTAGGCTATTAATGAACCCCTAAGTTTTTTTCAGCATCGGTTTTATCATGAACACCAAAACGCTCTATCATCGTTTGGCTCGCGTCATTTAGACCTATTAGTTCAACTTCAGTGCCTTCACGGCGAAACTTAATAATGACTTTATCTATCGCAGCAACTGCCGTCACATCCCAAAAATGTGCTCGTGATACGTCAATAACGACTTTGGAGACAGACTCTTTAATATCGAAGGACTCCGTCATACGCTCTGCTGATGAAAAGAATATCTGTCCATCAACGCGATAATGACGAGTGCCTGATGCATCCATATAGGTATGCACGCTCATATAACGCTCGATTTTATTGGCGAAGAACAGTGCTGATAGTAATACGCCAATAAGTACCCCGTACGCTAAGTTATGCGTGGCAACGACCACAGCAACCGTCGTCAGCATCACAAGATTACTTTGTAGCGGCTTGGTTTTCAGCTCTTTAAAAGAACCCCAATTAAATGTACCAATAGAAACCATAATCATCACAGCAACCAGTGCTGCCATTGGAATCAGCTTTAGCCAGTCACTCAAAAACACGACCATCAGCAATAAAAACACACCTGCCACCAAGGTAGAAAGCCGTGTATAGCCACCAGATTTTACGTTAATAATAGACTGCCCAATCATCGCACAGCCTGCCATGCCCCCAAAAAACCCGCTGACGATATTTGCGATACCCTGACCTTTACATTCTTGGGTGCGATCTCCTTTGGTATCAGTCAAATCATCGACGATGGTCATGGTCATCATAGACTCAAGCAAGCCCACTATCGCTAGACTGATAGAATATGGAAAAATAATCAATAAAGTATCTAAGTTTAACGGGATATCAGGTATCAAAAATATCGGCAAGGTATCGGGTAATTGACCCATATCATTGATGGTACGCGCCTCTGCCCCAAACAAAATAGCAATTGCGGTCACCAGTACAATACTGATGAGTGGTGACGGAATGATTTTGCCAATTTTGGGAATATAGGGATAGCCATAAATAATCCCTAAACCTAACGCCACCAAAGCATAGACATGTACCAAATTTGAGCCTGCTTGCGGCATCAGCTCAGGAATCTGCGACATAAATATCAAAATAGCCAACGCATTGATAAAGCCAAGGACAACAGATTGAGACACATATTTCATCAAATTACCGAGCTTTAAAAAGCCGAAGATAATCTGTATGACGCCTGTCAACACACTGGCTGCTAGTAAATACTGCAAACCATGCTCTTTAACCAACGTGACCATTAATAGTGCCATCGCACCCGTTGCCGCAGAAATCATGGCTGGACGTCCACCAACGAAGGCAATCACCACAGCGATACAGAACGAAGCGTAGAGACCTACTTGGGGATCCACACCAGCAATAATAGAAAACGCAATCGCTTCAGGAATAAGGGCCAAAGCCACCACCATGCCAGCCAAGACATCGCCTCTCACGTTGCCTAGCCATTGTTCTTTAATTGTATTTAACATTTTTAGCTCAGTTTTTGAGCGCAGCTTTGGTCTGTCAACAAGTGAAGTGTTTTGAAAACATCTGAGCCAAACAGTCCGACACATTTTTATCTAAGCATGATGCCCATCAAGTAATGAGTATAAAAATGTGAACTGTCATCGTTAGTCAGTTGTTGTCATAACTTACTTTTCGTGGTTTGATCTTGATGGTTCATTTGATCTTAATAATGCAGTAGAAACATCGAATAATGAGACAAACGTAAAAGCAGCGCATATGCATAAGAAAAAGCGTCAGACGCTTTATAAGAGTCATTGCTGTCGAGAGCAATGTTTACTGAGGAGAGGTACAGCTAGGGTGGCGTATTCATCTTTATAGTGAGTAGCTTTTTTGAGTGTATGAAATAATATTTGCGGTCATTCTAACATAGATGCGTTCGATTTATAACATCCTATTTTTTTTGTAAGTGATAGACTCTGATGGACTTATCCTTCGACCGCATCGACAAACAAATTTAAGCATGACTCACTCTCATTTAATTATATAGTGCTCGTTCCTATAAATTTTATGTCCCTTATGTTGATACTGCTTACCACCATAATAAAGGTAAGAAGAATAATCATTGTCCATCATAATACTTGGACCATTATCTATAGAATACCGTTGCCCAAAGTCGAATTCCATTTCGTTTGTTATAAGTTTTAGTTTACCTCCATTAATAAGTTTGTATGGGTCATAATTTAAAATATCTATAGAAGGGACATTCTCCCACCATTCAATGAGATCTGTTATATTAGTAAACGAGCTATACCAAATATACTCCTCAGCGCCGTAATCAACTTGAATTGGAATGATTAAATTAGACATTAAACATTTACTCCTTTATTTTCATTATATTATCTTTACGATTATATCAACCATAAAGATAATATGTCGTCTTATGTTTCTCGGCTGCGGCCACACCATTCAGTTATCATTAACCTTATAGTTCAACAATCCTTGCACCAAAATCCACAAGTAAACCCAAAAACTCTGCTGGCTTTATCCCCAAACTCTCGGGTGTGTACAATGTCGCCTTATCATCTGACTGCCATTTTTTAATGAACTCATTGAGTAATAAGCTTGAACACAGTCCGGTTAGCGCAGACTGACCTTTAGGAAACTCAATGGCTAGTTTGCGAGTGCTCTCTACCCCAGCGTGACTTCCCGTTATGGATACAATAATTTCGGCCGCAGCCTTATCTTGTGTGTTTCTAAAAGAAGAGGCCTCGCTTGCAATATCAAACCTAATGTTCTTTGCACCTGTTACGGCTCGTAAACTCACTGTGTCAAGTGAAGCAAAGGACGTTCCTATGACCTCTCGACCATCAATCGTAGATATTTTATGATGTATAGCATCCTCGATTAACCATTTTCTCTTTCCGTCCTCATAAGAAAATGCTGAGGGCACACCTGATTGTAATCGCTCCATATCCTCGAATGCAGCAGGACCATAGATGTCTTCTGGATCGAGCACCACACCGATATTAAGTGTAGAAACTGAATCAAACTGCTCTGCCAAGTGTAGTGCTAAAAATGTTGCAGCACCTGCAGCCCAATGGCTGGCGAGTAGTACTGGGCCTGAGGTGGTCAATGCATATTCTGCCAACTCAGCACCAATCTCAACCATTCCAGTCACAACATTCATATAAGGTATCTTGCGATTTTGTGCAAGGCGTAAACCATGCGTACCAGAATCTGGAGCAAGCATCATGACAGCACCGATCTCGATACGATCGTCTATCCCCAAGTTGGGCCGTTCGACATCAATTGCGAGTGACGATGCGTTGCCGACTTTGAGAGCAAGTTCATCAGCGAGTGCCATATTTCTACCACCAATATAAATGGCTTGCTCAGGATTGATCGTGCGAAACCACTCTATCGCTTGCTGACCGACAACGCCTGTCGCACCGGCAAAGAGTATAGGATATTTAGTATTCAAAATTTTTCTCCTTTTATATATAAGAAAACGCATTTGAGCTTTTAAAACAACACAAGCCCACTCTATGTCTAATTTTTTATCTAACGCACATCATCTGGCAATCGAGCAATCACTTTTATCTCAAAATCAAAACCAGCAAGCCAAGTCACACCAATCGCGGTCCAAGCTGGATAAGGCGCTTCTTTAAAAATAGTGTTTTTTATCTTCAGTACTGAATCAAGTTGATTTTCGGGATCCGTATGAAAGGTTGTCACATCTATAATATCCTCAAACGTACAGTCCGCCGCCTCTAATGTATGACGCAAATTTTCAAAAGCGAGTGTGACTTGCTTCTCAAAATCTGGTTCTGCACTGCCGTCTTGAAGGCTGCCTACTTGACCTGAAACGAATAGTAAATCTTTTGATTGAATGGCGGCAGAATAACCATGTTTCTCATAAAGAGAGTGTCTACCCGCTGGAAATACTGCTTTTCTTCGAGACATAACTTACTCCAAAATGTTTGAATTGATATATATTGAGGATTAAAAGACATATAGCCCTTATAATGGTGCTTATTGTCAGTTAACATACATTGCGTATGTAAAATTAACACATACGTGGCGTATGTCAAGTTAATATACGTGATGTATGTGATTTTTATTTTTTACTTTTGAGGCAAGACTATGTCAAAACGTGCATTAAAAATGGCTGAAACCAGAAAAAATATAATCGCTGCGGCCAGAAAATCATTTGCCGAATATGGGTATTCAGAGACGTCAATGGATAAGTTGACAGCCGATGTCAGTTTGACTAGAGGAGCGCTTTACCATAACTTTGGCAATAAAAAAGGACTGTTTTCAGCGGTTGTTGAACAAATAGATTTGGAGATGGTAGAAAACGCAAAGGCTAGAGTAGAAGGGTGCGAGAACCTTTGGGAAGGATTACTCATTGAGGCACAAACGTACATTGAGAGTGCGCTAGATCCAGAAATTCAGAGAATTATTTTATTAGATGGGCCTGCTGTATTGGGCGACCCTTCTCTTTGGCCCAGTCAAAATCGCTGCTTATTGTCTACCAAGCAGATTGTGACTCAGTTAATTGAAGAAGGAACCATGAAAGAGGTAGATCCGGAAGCCACTGCCATGCTCATTAATGGTGCTGCTATGAATGCTGCCCTTTGGATTGCAGCGAGTACTGATCCAGAAGTTGCTTTACCCAATACAGTGGCTGCCTTTAGTACTATGTTATCTGGGTTTAGAGTTTAGGATCTAATTAAGCGTAAGCCATTTATCAAAATAAAACATATAAAGCTGGGCATATCTCAGTTTTTTATGTCTGTTTGATAATGTTATCAGTCTTAGACTCTGTGCTAGATCGGTTTAAGCTTGTTATTAATGATTTGTAAGACCAATTAATATCTTAATTGGTCTGTTGTCTTGGAGTATTGCTGAAAATTATTAGTACAGCTGATTTGATGACAACTACTGCGTAAAGAAGTAGTGGATTTATAAATCAAATACTCTCAATAATAGATGGTGCATTAACTAGAAAAGCCGAGTTTATCTCGGCTTTTTTGTACTTTAAAGGCTCTAGTTAAGTATTGCGGGTATTAAAGTGCGTAAAAATCACGGTTTGATACCTGACAGCTTATTTATTAGAAACTAGCGCTCGTTTTTTTAAATCAATGACGATAACTTCTATTTCCTCGATACCCGTATATTGATCAGAGATAGTTTGCCAATATTGCTTCAAAGCTGATGCCAAGTCATCAATACTGACTGTTTTACCGTCAATTATCCAACCCTTTGTTTGATTCAGGGAGACTAGAAGAAAGATACCACACCTCGCCGTTTCTTCTCTCAGATAATCACCGACTAACTGATTTCTCAATCGCTCACATAAATCATTACCACTCCATTTCTTATCAAGCAGCTTTAACTCAATAGGTACAGGCGATTGAATTTTTGGATTAGCAAGCCAAATATCCATTCGTTGCTCATTAGCCAGTTCAGGTTCTTCAGCAATGGTATAGTGACCGCCTCTGTGCTGATTTAGATAACCCGCTACAAGGGTTCTAACCTCATTTTCTTCTACTGCTTTTTGCCAAGTTAACCATGGACTGTCATTGCCATTTTCGACCCAATTTTTGAGCGCCTTTAGCTGTTGTACTGCCAAATCAAATAGCTGTCTATGTGTTTGAGGGGACAACATTTTAGATTTATAAAAGTCCTTAAATTGTTGGGCAGACCATGGCGTTATGTCTCCATACCTTTCCGCCATTTCGTAAGCACGTTTTTGCAGCAACAATTTGTGTGAGCTGTCTTGATGCTCTTTAGAAATTTGCTTAAGAACATAATAGTTCTCTTTGCTTGGTGTCTCTACCAAATAACTTAATAATCTATCTCTAGCATCTTGAGCCTCATCACGAATGGTGGGAGAATAAACACCTTCTCCAGCTCTCTGTATATCATCGCTTAGCTTAATATATTTATGCATCAGCACATAAAGGGTCTTTAAATGAGGGGCTATCTTAAATTTTCCTGCGTTATATACTGTTTTCTGAGTATAAGTTCCACCTAATAAGCCTGTAATAAATATAGCTGCAGCTTGTTGCTGAGCATCTGTATTATTCAAACCAGATAGCCAGTGCTCAAGCTTTGGAAGACCATTATCTGCATCATTATCAACCAATAGTGCATACCACCAAGCCACTTCTTTATAGTCATCAGCATTAAGTGCTATATATTTATCAGCTAGTGTGGCCAACTTTCCAGATTCAACACCAGCCTCAATCAATATCTTCACACAGTATTCTTTACGAATAGTAAGTGGACTGGTACGACCCATCAAGTAGTCTAATACTCTGCCCGCCATAAATTCATGAAGCCAAGGAGCATGATGAATCAAGTCTTGCAAAATATGACTTAAAGAACCCTCAGAACAAGAGGTTTCTAGCTCCCAAACCAACTCTTTCCATATAGCATCTTCTGTGGCTTTTGGAAATGCTCTATGCATTCTTTCAAACCAACTGGGAAAACCATGAATATCCCAAGTAATATAACGCAGTGCTGTATTTAGGTCATTATTATCTAAATAGTTAGGAAAGTCACTGATTTCATTGGCTTCAATTTCTAGACCAGACAAAGCGATTAATAGAGCATCAGAAATTGAACTATCAACGTCTTGTTCTGATTTTAATCGAGGTTTATAATATCGCCAATAATTCATACAAAAGTCTTTGTATGCTGATGCAACCTTGTTACCAAATTCAGGAATCAGGCTTTTCCAGTTGGTACAATATAGACAACTGGCATCTACGCTATTTTTTCTTATCTCATCTAATAGCCATAGATGATTATTAGTGATTTCACTTTCCACTACTGAAGGTGTAATAACTTCGGATGGATTATTGCGTAAATGCGTTATCCATTTTTTCTTACTTTTTTCCCACTCTTCTTTTCTTTTCTCTGCTTGCTCACACCTTATTTTTGATTCTTCTTCATACTTTTTCATTGCTTCACTGATTTCAGGATTCAATAATCTTTCTAATTTATCCTCAAGTACATCACTTCCTGATACAGTTTTGCGCAAATCGTCCAACATCTCAGTGGGACAATCGCTCTGATGATATATTCGATACGCATTACCAAGTGCGACTAGCTTATCATCATCTAGCGTTCGTGACCCGACGTACGCAAGCACTCTTGAAAAATCAGACGTTTCAAACCTCCAATAATTATCTCTATAAAATAGAAGGAAGTCGGAATTCAAAGGTCGAGATTGATCAGCACTACTCAGTCTTGTTCTTTCATCTTCTATACTGTACCAGTACAGGGCATCGTTCAACTCAGTCCATTGAGGTAATATATGGTGCAAATTCGTTTCACAGGCATCAAAACGCACTTCTCGATAAAATCTTAACTCAGCTGCACAAGCCAATACTGACAGTGATGCGTTCGATAGAGCATATTGATTCCTTGCTAAAATCAATCTTTCTATACATTTTAGCGCCACACTCATCAGCCACGCATCTTGTTTTGACACCTCGTCCCTTTCTGTTTCATTCAACACCTGTATGCTTAGATGGCTGTGGAGCTTATTTAACAGATAAGCAGTGACATCACTATTTGCACGTTCAATAAATCCAGACATTGCTCCAGACAAGGCTGTGGGCGTAAATTCGTTTGGTTCAGATAAATTAACAACACTATGGATAATCAAATCAACATTTGAAATCGTTGATTCAGCATACAGGACTAAGTCCGCTAATAGCCATCTTGGAATCTCCTTATTAGAATTATTAATACCTTGCCATACAGTATTTTTTTGCTCTTGAGTTCCAACTGACATAACTGCACTGGCAGCTACTCTTCTCGTATACTTCTGTCTATCCTCGTCAATAACAACAGATATCAATGCACTAACGCATTTCGACAGTGCTCCTTGAAGCACCAATCGGCTAAGAAATAGAATGATATTATCGTTACCTTTATAATGGTCGATAAGTTCGAGCACATCACTTTCTAAATCAGGCTGGGCAAGATTGGCAATTGCTGTATCGCTTCCTACGTATGCTTTGTAGCGATCTTTATCTATACTGTCGATAAGCTTTAAGAGTGCTTGCTTTCTTAAATGCATAGCTAGCTTAGACGGGTCACCACCTTCAATGAGGATTTCTGGTGTTATACTCAAAGCCTTAGCGTAAATATTGTCATCAAATAGAATCAGCCACGGAAGTACTGGGCGAAGTAAAGGGGTGACAATACTTTCACCAAGAGAGTCTTTGAAAAAATAGGATTCAATATTTAAACGATTATAATTATCTTTAATTAGCGAACTAAAAAATTCTGCTGCCAATAGCTCGCGTATATCCCTATGCCTAAACCGTACTGCGCCATATAAAATATCGTTAAACAGTCCACTTTCTAATAACTTTTTTACATCACTTTTATCCCAGTCGTACAGTATGGTGTCTGCATCTATGCCCTTTTTATTACGCTCCGAGTCAGGTACATTAATTTCTGCATTTCCTGTTAATACTACAGCTGCCGCCAAGCGCTGTGCCCCGCTGCGCGCCAAATCTGTATTTAATGCGGTACGAGAGCCAGCGCTATGACTCTCCTTAAGCCGTAGATCAATATTATGTTGTATAAGTTCTAGGCGTCCATCAAGTGACTTATCATCTTTCCACTTATCGATTATTGTATCTAAGTCAAACGGTCTTTCAGCTAGGCTCCAAAGGTCAATCCTTTCAACCTCATCTAATAATTGATCAGTATCTTTAACACCCTTTTCTTGACAGTATGCAGCGATCTTTTCTCTATCCAGAGGACGTAAGCTATAAACTTTAAGCGCACTAGGAGATTTTTCATCATTACTGTTAGACCCTTCTTGATAATCGCTGCCTTTTAGTGGCAAAACTTCATCCATTAATTCTTGATCAGTCTTTATTCTCCAGCTATAAGGTCGACTAGAAATATATATGTGTGCTCTAAGCTGACCTCTCTTAATGGCTTTAGCAAAACACCGTATTGATTTTTCAAATGCTCTTGGACTGGTAAGTAAGGCTTCATCTACAGAGTCCAGAAAAAACCATGCTTCTTCATCTGAATCTAACCAACTATCGAACGCCTCATCATCGCCAACTTCAAAGCTTTCATAAAAATGACGATCAATATCTTCAATTCTAATAAAAAATGCATACTCCCCCTTACACTTCATCAAAGAAGCTCTTTCCTTGAACTCAAGCGTTTTTCCTGCACCTGCTTCAGCAAGTACGACACAACGATACTCGTTGAGAAGTGAACCCCATGACTCAGACTGTCCAGCATTAAATTTGAGGTAATTTTCAATATCTTGTGAATCATCTTTATCTTTAGAAATAACTGAAAACTGTCTATCTACGTCAATATAATTCAACATATAAGTTCCAAATTTTCTTATAAGCAAATATTCTTCGTCAGCTTAACAAGCATACAGACACTCTATCTACTCTTTTTAAGAAGCTTTTAAAATGTTAATTTTTAATAGATTAACTAGAGCGAAAAAACAGTAGGTTTTTGCCCTATGGTGTAATCTTACACTATATACTATGCGCTACATATAGACGCGCCAGCCTTAGGAAACATCATGATTGTTCGGCAAAAACCTCATCGTTTCAAAATATTTTTTACCCTTCGCGGTTCAATCATTCCAAAAATCTATCCACAAATTCTGCTAATCGCTCTGCTCAGTACCTTGATTACAATTGTGCAGCACTGGATTCCGAACTCATTTCCCTACTACGGCACAGCAACCTTTACCTTACTCGGTGTCGCTTTATCATTATTTTTAGGATTTCGTAATAATGCAAGCTATCAGCGTTGGTGGGAAGCGCGCAGTCTTTGGGGTCAGCTGGTATACGAATGTCGCAGCCTCACTCGTCAAATCTTGTCTTTTATAGACGAAGAAGACGAGACTGGACAAGATTTGCAGAAAAATATGATTTATCTAACCATTGCGTTTACTCACGCTGTGCGCCATCGCCTTCGTGATACTCAGCCGTGGCAAGATATCGAGCGGTTTGTTGACCCAGCGCATCATGCCAGCATGCGTCAAGCGCAAAACTTACCCGATTATCTAATACGTTTGATGGGGAGCGCGCTTGGGGATATTCGACGTCAAGGACTGACGTCAGAGCAAATGATTCAAAATATGGATGAACGCCTGAACTCTATGACGATCGTCTTGGCTGCTTGTGAGCGCATTCACAATACGCCACTACCCTTTGCCTATATGCTATTGGTACACCGTACCACTTATCTGTATTGCATCATGTTGCCTTTTGGCTTGGTGGCCTCACTCGGCTGGGCAACACCTCTCATCTGTTCGGTGATTGCCTATACGTTTTTTGGTCTAGATGCACTGAGCGAGGAGCTTGAAGAACCCTTTGGCATGGCTGCCAATCAACTGCCGCTTACCGCTTTGTCACGTACGATTGAGATTAATCTGTTAGAAGCCTTGGGAGAGACAGACCTGCCGCCCGCTATCGCCCCTATCGATGGCTATTTATCCTGATGGTATAATTGTTAAGCTTGCCGCGGTGCATGACAGCGCCTGACTGATTATAGATGGATATCAAGGCACTTGAAAAATCGTGCAGATACCACCATAAATAGCGCATAAAGAAACTCCCCTTAATAAAGGCACCTGTCCAGCAATTGAGTTCATTAAAAGACTGAGCCTGTCTCAGCTTTTTGGCTTTGTTAAGGCCGATATTTATACAGCCAAATTCTTAGAAAAGCGAGGCATACATCATGAGTGATGATCAAAGAGACAATAGCCAAAACCCAGCAAACAAAAGAGCCGTGAATATGACTGACCTCACACCCAATGAAGGTACTTTAAAAGGCAAAAAAACGGACATTCAAAATCCTGAGCTTTGGGATTTTCCGATGAACTATCCTTTAAGCATCATTGGTCATGAAGGCGAGCACGAAAGCTTGCTTAATGAAGTGAAGCTTATCTTGGGCAGCCAGTTCCCAGATTTTGATTTGGCTTCTATCGAAGTCAAGCCCTCTAGAACGGGTCGTTTTCACTCAGCACGAGTCAATCTATATTTAACCAATGCCAGTCAGGTCAATGCGCTATATGCGTCACTTGATAATGCCAAAACGGTACGCATGGTTGTTTAATAAGACCGTTGTTGCTTAACGAAAAGATAGTTGATTAAAACCTGCTATCTTTTTCGTCTAAATCGTCACTCACTAGTAATAACATATGGGTGGCGATTTTTTGTGGTTTGATGTACAATCTGCGCCCGCATTATTGCCGCCATGATGATGGTTATCAGGCGACAATCACTGAGAAAATAAAAAGCAAACGGCCGCACTATTTTTACAAAAAATTTATGATCGACCGCATTTGCGCCTAACCCTTATCCCATCGTCCTTTGCCAAAATTTGGACCGTCTACAACGTTGTAGCAACATAGTTTTATCCTAAAATCAATATAGTATTTTCAAAAATTTCCCGCTATATTGTGCCTACCTACTAACAAACACGCTACATGTAGTACTCAATGATTTTAATCATCATCATGAGTAGCGGCAGCTTTTTGCCTAAAAAAACCTATCGCACTAGCGTTATAAAGAATGTCTGCCAAGTATCAGCTGTGCAGCATCACTATAAGTAATCAACTTAAGAGGCCAACATGACACATATTGATAAAATCCAAGTAACCAAACGTGATGGACGTTTAGAGCCTATTAATTTAGACAAAATTCATAAGGTTATCGCGTGGGCCGCTGATGGATTAGAAAATGTGTCAGTATCGCAAGTTGAGCTAAAGTCGCACATTCAGTTCTATGAAGGTATCAAAACTCGTGACATTCATGAGACCATCATCAAATCTGCCGCCGACCTTATTTCTGAAACCACCCCTGACTATCAATATCTCGCCGCGCGTTTGGCGATCTTCCATCTGCGTAAGATTGCTTATAACCAGTTTGAGCCGCCGCACCTATATGACCACGTCAAAACCTTAACGGACGCTGGCAAATACGATCAGCATATCTTAGCGGACTATAGCCGTGCTGAATTTGATGAGCTAGAAGAATACCTCGATCATTGGCGCGATATGAATTTGGCTTATGCCGCTGTTGAGCAAATGGCTGGTAAATATCTGGTACAGGATCGCGTGAGTAAGACGGTCTATGAAAGCCCGCAGTTCTTATATATGCTGGTCGGTATGTGCTTATTTAGCCAATACGACAAATCAGACCGTCTTGATTTCGTCAAACGCTTCTATGATGCGACCTCAGAATTCAAAATCTCACTACCGACGCCTATCATGTCAGGTGTGCGTACGCCATCACGCCAGTTTAGCTCGTGCGTATTGATCGAGTGCGGCGATAGCCTAGACTCAATCAACGCGACCACCAGCGCCATCGTACGCTATGTGTCACAGCGCGCTGGTATCGGCATCAACGCAGGCCGTATCCGCGCCCTTGGTAGCCCTATCCGTGGCGGTGAAGCACAGCATACTGGCTGTATCCCATTCTATAAACTTTTTCAAACAGCGGTGAAATGCTGCTCACAAGGTGGCGTCCGTGGCGGTGCTGCAACATTGTTCTACCCACTATGGCATTTAGAAGTTGAGTCATTACTGGTACTCAAAAACAACCGCGGCGTGGAAGACAACCGTGTCCGTCATATGGATTACGGCGTACAGTTAAACAAAACGATGTACACGCGCCTCATCAAAGGCCAAGACATCTCGCTATTCTCACCAGGCGATACCCCAGGCCTCTATGATGCGTTCTTCGAAGATCAAGACAAGTTCGAAGAGCTATACACCAAGTACGAAAATGACCCTGCTATTCGTAGCCGTCAGATCCCAGCAGCTGATTTGTTCAGTCTAATGATGCAAGAACGCGCCAGTACGGGCCGTATCTATATCCAAAACGTCGATCATTGCAACACGCATAGCCCATTTGACGCGACGGTTGCCCCAATTCGCCAGTCAAATTTATGTATGGAAATCGCGCTACCGACCAAGCCACTTGATAACATCAATGACGAAGAAGGCGAAATCGCCCTTTGTACGCTATCAGCGGTCAACTTGGGTAAAGTGAATAACGTCAGCGATATCGAAGAGCCAGCTGAGCTAATCGTGCGTGCACTTGATGCCCTGCTCGACTATCAAGACTACCCAGTCAAAGCGGCTCAAAACGGCAGCATGCGTCGCCGTACGCTCGGTGTGGGCGTGATTAACTATGCTTACTACTTGGCTAAGAATGGCGCACGCTATTCAGACGACAGCGCGCTTGGTCTGACCCATCAGACGTTTGAAGCGTTGCAGTTCTATCTCTTAAAAGCGTCAAACAAATTGGCAAAAGAGCAAGGCGCGTGCCCTGCGTTCAATGAGACCACGTACTCACAAGGTATCTTGCCGATTGATACGTACAAAGCCGGCTTGGACAAAATCTGCCAAGAGCCGCTACATCTCGATTGGGAAACGCTACGTGGCGAGATCACCGAGCACGGTCTACGTAACTCTACCCTAACTGCCTTGATGCCGTCTGAGACCTCAAGTCAGATCGCCAACGCGACCAATGGTATCGAGCCACCACGTGGTCTGGTCTCTATCAAAGCGTCAAAAGACGGTATCTTAAAGCAAGTCGTGCCTGAGATTAATAAGCTAAAAGATCAGTACGAGCTACTATGGCAAATGCCAAACAATGACGGTTACCTAAAGCTGGTCGCTATCATGCAAAAATTCGTCGATCAAAGTATCTCTGCCAACACCAACTACGATCCCGTTCGTTATGCTGGTGGCCGTGTACCGATGAAAATATTGCTAAAAGATTTGCTAAACGCTTATAAAATGGGCGTGAAGACGTTGTACTACCATAACACTCGTGATGGTGCGAACGATGCGCAAGCGGATATGGAAGATGATTGTGCTGGCGGGGCTTGTAAGATTTAAGAACCGTTAAAAAATTGCAGTGCAATTTTAGGTTCGCAAGAGAAATTCTTCAAATAGAATTTCTGATGGATGGCGGGTTTGGCTTTTGGGTTAAGCTCGTCATCTAGCTTTGTTAAGCTCACTTCAGTTAATTACCTTTAAACTAATTGGTCAGATTTTTCAGAAAAATGCATACGATATCTTGAATTAATTTATATACTCTAAATGTTTTTTAATAAAATTAGTAAGGATGCATAAATGAGTAGCTTGATTAATATAAATAGTGAAGATGGTGGCATCCTTCTACCATTAGAAGATAAAAAGTTAGCGTCATTCATTTCAAGTCTTCTAGGTCAGCCTCAGTCAATTGAAAAAATTTTTACTGATTCGTACGTAGCAGATTATCAATATTTTATTAATCTTATTGATTTAATAATCCAACGCTTAGATCAGCAAAACCAATATAGCATTGTCTCATTTCAAGCAACTATAGGCTATAAAGATAAAACTAAGAGAAAAGTATCAACTATTGAAGCTTTCAAAGGTTTCTCTGAAACAAAAAATCTAGTTAGTACAGATTTAAACTTAAAATTAGGAATACTTGTAAATTTTCCTAGAAAGGATATACCTGAAAAACAAGAAATAGATATGTATTTTGCTACTTCATTAAGTGCGAATGGTACGTATGCTAGAAATATGTTTGATGTGGCTTTAAAAACCCAAAACGAACTTACTGGAGTTGTTTCTGTAGAAATAAACCATACTGAACGTACATGGGCTGATGACATGTTGACATTGATAGAGAACTCATTTGATGATATATGGGTGAAAGAAACAACTATAAAAAAAATTGGTAGAATTTTAACCTCAATATTAAAAATGCAGTATATGTACGTTCCAATATTTATTTTAATTTTTATTTACATGTCAGTTCCTCAAAAAACAGATATAAAAGATTTAACATATTCAAACTATCTTGATATTTCAAATAAATATCCAACGGGCATTGAAAGTCTTCATCACAAAATAGACTTCATGGCTTACAAGTTTTTCAACAGACCTGAGATAGATTTTTGGTACATGGCTTACCGCTTCGGAAAAATAATGCTGGTTATAGTTATACTAATCTGTTTAGTAAGTGTTCTGAAAAGCTATCTTCAACCTCCAACTTCGTTTATTATTTTAACAAATAAAACAAAATCTTATATGGAGACGTTGGATAAGAACAGATCTTATAAACTTTGGTTTCTTTCTCTAGCTGGAACAATAATTATAGGTCTATTTATCAATTATTTATTTTCAATTTTTAACTAGCAAAAAGTGTAGGGTGCGCCCAGCGCACCGATAGTATAGGAATTGTGTTTAAAGGTGCGCGAGGCACACCCTACGCCTGTTAGATAGGTTGGATAAAAATGCAGCTGTCTTCACCAATCAGTTATAAAAGCTCTGCTAATGCAACAATTTACCGTGATGGTGGCTCGCTTGAATTGAGATTCACCGCAGATGACGACAGCAAATATTGTATATTTATGGAAGTCGTTCGTGACTCGCCAGATGATTGCAAACGTTACCATCCGCCGATGCTATTTAAAGAGTCATTCGACGTAAATAACAGTAAGCCCGAAGACTTTATCAGTTATTTAAATTGGCAACAGATCAAAGGCTTGATTAGCGAAATTAAGATGGATATCGGTCAAGATTCTCATAATCAGGATTTCGATTTGATTGGAAATATTGCGAACGATAATGGCTGGCTTATTAAATCTTAAGATGTGCCCAGCACACCGATGAAATAGAAATTTAATATTGACGAAAATGACAAGAGAATATAGTTATGAAAATCAATAATGTTTCAATATTCTTTTGTCTACTCACTATCTCTTTGTTATCCATACCAGTGAATGCTCAAAGTTTTGGAGAGGTTGATAGCTCATTAAAAAATAGCTCAGCTAAGTCAAAGCTTGCTGATCCAATTTATAAGATAGACGATAAATATAGAGATATAGAGAATGATTTAGTTGGACACTATACGTTATCTTTTGGACAAGGGTCTAAAGCAGAACAAAAGCTAATTGAACTTTCTAAAAATCGAAAATATACAATGATTGGCTCTAACTTTACTACCCCTATTAGGGTTGGTGATTGGCGAGTGGTAGATGGTAAATATTTACACTTACTGGCTTATGACGCCTATCCTTTCAACGTCTATGGTCGTCATACCACTGAGTTGAATGAGACGAGTCGAGTAGTTTTCAATGGCACCTATCTTAGCCATAATACGTTCATAAACTACGATAATGTATTGAATGAGACGCCAATACTAACACCTATCTTGAATAAAAATACTGATTGCAACAAAAGACCTTATATTAGTGAGCTACCTAAGAAATATGATTCAATCTCACTCGCTTACAACCCTGATAATGGGAATAAAGGAAATTCAAAAATAGATATATACACATTTAATAATAACAATAATTTTAATGATTTTCGTATTTCAACGTATCTAGACCTGACTTATCAAGATACTATCAAAGCAATTATTAAAGACGATCATCTTATCTTTCAGCAAGGCAAAACGATTAAACGCTTTGTTCCCGAAATTACAGACGAAGACGATTCATCGTTGGAAGATATTGAAAACCTTGCTGTATCACCCAAAACTATTTATCAGAATATAGCGGGTAAGCCATTTGTTGAACCATTCGTTGATCCGAAAGACTATACTTTCGATAATGATATGAAAGCATATGTCGCTATCAATAAATGTCGTACAAATTGTCCAACAGAAGAAGAGTATGGTTATTCTGATATTTTCTACGAATATCAATTATTAGAAGATATTACAGTGCAACAGAGTAAATTTAAAATAGCAGACAAGTTTTTTATCAATACAGCATGTAGGACGTAAGATATTTGCACGTGATGTGGAGTACATCTAGAGTAACGATGAGCCGCAAGAATTTAATACTTGCACTAAAGGCATCCAAATGCTAAGTCTAAAAGAGATAAACCTGATGTCCACTATTTTATATGATGCAGATGGCGTACGGATTTATACCCATCATTCATTTGAAGTGAGTGACAAATTATCCGAAAACTTGGATTTTTTTCTAGAGTACAAAGGTAATATTTACGCAGGCACCGCCTTTTCGTTAAATTGCGTGATAGCATCTATGGACAACACTGTTATAGATTCGCCATTTAGCAACTACTTTTGGGTGCCCTACACTATAGTCATCAGAAAATTTTCTAGTGAATACTTGATAGCATCAATACTAGACATAATTAGTGATAAAACGGTCGTACTAGAAGACGTTGTTTGTAAACAGAACTGAACTAAAATAAGTCATGTATCTAAATTTAATATAGTAGTAATTAAGACCTAATTTTCGTGCTAAAATCAGCCCTATATTTAGAGCTTAATTTTAGTGGAGAATGAGTCATGCAACCGATATTTGCGACACAAACAGCCAGTATCTCAGAGCTAAAAAACAATCCTTCTGCCTTAATCAAACAGTCAGATGGTGAGTCGATTGCTATTTTAAACCACAACAAACCCGTGGCTTATTTGGTATCAACAGACATGTTTGAGCGCATGATGGAAGCGATGGACGATATGGCACTCAGCCAAACCGTGGGCGCACGGATGAATGATGGGCAAACACCTATCAAGGTCACGTTAGATGACTTATAGTCTTGAGTTTCACCCGTTAGCATTAAAAGAGTGGAAAAAGATAGCGCCAAGTATCCAGCAGCAGTTTAAGAAAAAATTACAGCAGCGACTCTCAAATCCTCATGTGCCTGCGTCAAAACTCTCTGGACATACAGATACTTATAAAATCAAATTACGCACCATAGGCTATCGTCTGGTATATACCGTCAAAGATGACGTGGTAGTGGTTTATGTATTGGCAGTCGGTAAAAGAGAAAACAACAAGGTATATGACAGTCTGGCGACGCGTCAGCCATAATCAAAACCTAGATAGAACTAAAACGACGGAGGTCATGTGCAATATACCGCAATCATCAAAGACGGTGGTTTGTTTATCCCAAACGTATTTTCAGACCTAAACGATGGTGGCTCACATATCGTACAAGTCGAGGTTGATATTGCAGCGGTGCGTCAGCAGTTAGGTGTAGAAGAAGCACCAAAGGCAGCCGTCGCCAAAAAAAGCGTGGCAAAAGCAGCCAAAAAACCAGTATCGAGAGCGGCTAAAAAAGACTTAAAAACAGCAGCGGAAGAGTCTGATGTGAGTACACTACGCAAAAGCGCACTTGATGAATTAGAGGCACTCGATGATAGTGAGCTAAGCGAGATATTCAAAGCCTATATGAACGATGGACAAGAATCCTCACAGATATCATTAGAGAATTTATAATATGGTCAACACACTTTAAAACCGATACAGAGCTACTGGTATACATATTTTTTAGCCTCTGTCACGCTTGCGAACAGCAAGCAAAAAATATGTATACCAGTAGCACGTCGTCATGCACGTATCGATTTTATTTTGGAATGGCTATATATTACTTTTAAAGCAGCATTTTTAACATTCACATTAATAACCATATCAATGATAAAGGCAGTCCCATGACTTACTCGATTTTTTCGCAAACGCCAAACAATGCGCTACAAGAGCCGATGTTCTTTGGTCAGCCCGTCAACGTGGCGCGCTATGACCAACAAAAACACCCGATCTTTGAGCAATTGATTGAAAAGCAGCTGTCGTTCTTTTGGCGTCCAGAAGAAGTCGATGTATCACGAGA
Organism: Psychrobacter sp. JB385; assembly: GCF_900163785.1. GTDB lineage: Bacteria > Pseudomonadota > Gammaproteobacteria > Pseudomonadales > Moraxellaceae > Psychrobacter. Next base: position 589,257 of record NZ_FUKN01000013.1, on the reverse strand, counting down.
TCGTATCGACTTTAGCAATCTGTCCTCGCATGAGCAGCACATATTTTTGAGTAACCTCAAGTACCAGACTCTACTCGACTCTATCCAAGGTCGTAGTCCAAACGTGGTGCTACTGCCGCTAGTGTCTATCCCTGAGCTTGAGACGTGGATTGAGACATGGTCGTTCTCTGAGACCATTCACTCACGCAGCTATACGCATATCATTCGTAATATCGTCAATGACCCAAATATTATCTTTGATGATATTATGCAAAACGAGCACATCTTAGGCCGTGCCTCTGATATCGCCCAATACTATGATGAGCTGTATCGCAACTCGCAGCTATATAGCTTATACGGTCCAGGTACGCACAACATCAATGGTGAGCAAGTGACCGTTGATTTAAGATCGCTAAAAAAGCAGATGTACCTATGCATCATGGCGGTCAACGTCTTAGAAGCTATTCGTTTCTATGTCTCATTTGCTTGCTCGTTTGCCTTTGCTGAGCGCAAATTGATGGAAGGTAATGCCAAAATCATCAAACTCATCGCTCGTGACGAAGCGCTGCATTTGACGGGTACGCAGCACATGCTGAACCTGATGCGCAACGGTCGTGACGATCCTGAGATGGTCGAGATTGCTGCAGAGTGTTTCGATGAAAGTATTGAAATCTTCCGCAAGGCGGCTGAGCAAGAAAAAGAATGGGCAGGTTATCTGTTCAAAGACGGCTCAATGATTGGTCTCAACAAAGACATTCTATGCCAATACATCGAATACATCACTAACTTACGTATGGAAGCGGTCGGCTTGCCAGCGGCGTTCCCGAACTCAAAATCAAACCCAATCCCATGGATCAACACGTGGTTGTCGTCTGACAATGTGCAGGTCGCCCCGCAAGAGACCGAGATTAGCTCGTACTTGGTTGGTCAGATTGATTCTGATCTCTCAGACAGTGATTTTGATGACTTTGAACTGTAATATTTTTAGGCTTTAATAGTAGTAATAGCAAAGACATATCCCAATAGGATTAAGACTATGACTTGGGTAATGACCAGTAAAAAGCAGTTCTATCTACATGATGACGAAAGTCTGTTAGATGGTTTGCTACGCACAGGCCATGATGTGAATTATCAATGCCGTGAAGGTTATTGTGGTAGCTGCCGTGTCAAGCACATCGCCAGCTCCCACAAAATTGATTATCCCTTTCATCCGCTTGCCATGATTGAGGACGATGAAATCCTGCCTTGCTGTTGCCGTGTGCAAGGCGTGATTCATATCAATCATGAGGTTGTCGTAAAATAACTGCTCCTGCATTAAAGACCGTCCCATCAAAAAAGCGCGCTATCTCAACGGATAACGCGCTTTTTCTTATAGGCTACTTTGTTCAAAGCCTTTCTGTATTAACTATGCCTGTTATAAAGGCGCACCATCTCGCTCGAACAATTTTAATAACTCTTCGCGCATACGATCACGCTCAGCCTCTGACATCATAGGTACTTCTTGCTGTCCACCTTGTAGACCTGATTGACCGTCTTCATCTTGCATCATGACAACAGGTTGCTCAACCGTCTCTTGCGCCGGACGTTCTTCTAGCAATATCTCTACTTGTGCGTTTTTACCTTGACGCAGGATTTGTGCATTCAGTTTGGTATTGGGCGATTTGCGCGCAACGTACTGAATCAGTGTGTTGGCATCCGTCATCTCAACGCCATCAATAGTCAAGATGATATCGCCAACACGTAGTCCACTCTTGGCAGCAGGGCCACCTTCGATGACGTTTAAGACTTCGACCCCTGTTGAGGTTTCAAGCTGTGTTGGATCACGCAGCTGTGATTGTATCTCGATACCGAGCCAACCACGGCTTACTCGACCATCTTTAATCAGAGCATTCATCACTTGCTCAACGATAGAGGTAGGAATGGCAAAACCGATACCCATCGAGCCGCCAGAGCGTGAGAAAATCACAGTATTAATCCCTAGTAGCTCACCATACGCATCCACCAGTGCGCCGCCTGAGTTACCCGGATTGATTGCTGCATCTGTTTGTACAAAGTCTTCAAACTTATTGACGCCAAGGCCTGTGCGGCCTGTGGCTGAGATAATACCTTGTGTCACGGTCTGACCGACGCCAAACGGGTTACCAATGGCTAGTGCTACGTCGCCCACTCGAATAGGTTCTTCACGGAAGCCAAGCGGCGTCAGTCCAGTCATGTCTACTTTAATCACGGCCAAGTCACTGTCTGGGTCTGTCCCAATGATTTTGGCACGGCTCTTACGACCATCGTTAAAGGCAACCGTAATCTCATCTGCCTTTTCGATGACATGGGCATTGGTCACGATATAGCCATCTTCTGACACAATCACACCAGAGCCTAAATTGGTATTGCCCTGTTCTTGTGATGGGCCACCATGATATTCAAAGAACCGGCGCAATACAGGATCATCCATATAAGGATGCTCGGTCATCGTTTGTGTGGTGTAGATATTGACAACCGACTGCGACGCTCGAGCGACCGCATTATGATAAGAGGCAATCGGCGCTGGTGTATCACTGGTAGGCGCTGAGGCTTGTTGCTCAGCTGGCGTGGTTCTTGGCGGCTCCCATGCATCCTTAGACGGCGACTTCATACTCATAAACAACCAGACAAATGCGGCAATCACTATCAGTAATAAAACCCAAGGTAACCATTTTAAAAAAGGTGCCTTATTGTTGGTGTTCCGAGACGATGACATATAAAACCTCTATAAATTTGATACAAGCAAACGAAAGTGAATGAAGTAGGAGAAACGTGCCGATTCCGCCTCACCTATCCAGTGGCAATCACTGCCGAGAGGTCATAATAGGTGATGTTGGGTACAGGCTCACGTGCGTAAAGTATAACTCTCCATATCATCAAATTGTCACGTATCGTGTACCATTTCAGTTATTGCCTTTGTCTACTCTTTTGCAGTGTCATGTTAAAATGCAGGCTTTAAGCACTCTGCCCTGTACAGTGACAGTCTATTTAATGATAAGCTATTTGTAGCGCATTCATTTTGACTCAAAACATGCCAATGATAAGGAAAATAAAAATGACCACCAACTCTGTCTCAACACCTACCCTCCCTACTGGTATCAGCGTACAAGACTTAACGCAGTTTTGTGATGACTACCTATCGGCTGGCGCATTTAAAGACTATGCTCCAAATGGCTTACAAGTTGATGGTGGACGCCCTGTGCAGCGTATTGTCACTGGTGTGACTGCTTGTGAAGCGCTGATTGATGCGGCTATTGCAGAGAATGCAGATGTCATCATGGTACATCATGGTTATTTTTGGAAAGGCGAACCCGCTCCTATTACGGGAATGAAAGGACGACGTATCCGCAAACTGATGCAACATGGTATCTCTATGATCGGTTATCATCTGCCGCTTGATGCTCATCCAATCATTGGCAATAATGCCAAACTTGCAGAGTTACTGAATTTGACCATCACTGGTGCGCTATACCCTCATGAGTCGCATCCTGTTGGCAATATCACTACTTGTCAGCCGCAGAGCGCAGGCAGTCTTATTGCTCACATCACTCAAGTATTGGGACGTAAACCACTACACATCTCAGCCAACTATCATGCCTCTCATGAGACCGGCAACCTGATAGAAAATGAGCGAATGATTGAGCGCATCGGTATCTGTACGGGCGGCGCGCAAGACATGATTGAACAGGCGGCGATCATGGGCTGTGATGCCTTTATTTCTGGAGAGATATCAGAGCGCACTACTCACATTGCTCGTGAGCTTGGCATAGATTATTTTGCCTGCGGTCATCATGCGACAGAGCGTGGCGGTATTGAAGCTTTAGGTCATGTGCTTGCTGATCATTTTGCGCTGCCTGTCACTTTTATTGATATTGAAAACCCTGCTTAATTACCCCATGACTGAAGAGCGTTTGGCCAAAACGGTCAAAAAAATAAGACGAGAAGAGCCATTTCTTGTCTTATTGCCTCTGTTTTTATGATATTTATTCTTGTAAACCCATAAATAATGACCCTATTTTTTACCGTCTATAGTTCTATTGTTAAGTTTTATCGCTTATTTCTTAACTCCTCTTGAATAATCCTATTAGTATCTACATATTACTCATTGAAGAAAGAACGTCTTGTCATGAGACTTCCCATTTATTATAGCTTCCGGTTATGGCGCTTTAATGGGGATAACTCTCTACTATCTTATTGTTTTGTGAGGTTTTAGACTGGTTGTCCATTGGCTTTTTACTGTCTCATATATTTTGAGCAGTGATACTTGCCTTTATTTTGGCGTCTTAATAACGATGTTGCATATTTTGATGATAAGACAGTTATGATTGCTGTCCTTATCTATCAAGGTTATTTGCTCATCCTTATAACTGAACAATGACATATTTGCACCTATTTGCTGCGTGATAAATGAATACACACGCCAATAGTGAAAAATATGAACGTATTGATATTCGAGCGACAGCGATGTGGTAATGATAATTACCTCTGCTGACCCATTGATATACGGTGTTGTTTTGATAACTTATTCATGACCTTACCTGTGTTTGATCTATCGTTGTTTTACTATTGTTGCTCTCTATTATCGGTGAAGGAGTCATTCGATTTATACCCTTCGCGTGGTTGTGCGTCTAGATTTTAAGGGCGATCTTTTTAGTCGCCAACGTTTATGCCAATAGAGAGCGAATACATAAAGCATCCTGCTACCTTATTAAGACAGCTAGTAGCGGAGCGATGATAAAACAGAGTGATGGTGGACTTGTCTATTCGATGAGTGCCCTATCATTTGAAATGTAATAGTGGTCTACGTCTATTGTATCAGCGTGGTTCATTTACGTTTTAGGGTAAGTAGGATGGCTAAAATCAGGAGACATCCATGCAGCGTATTACTTACCGTGTAAAGGTATCTGCGCAAGGGGCAAAACGCCGTATTTCTTATTTACTGCGTCCAACCAAACGCCGACTCAACACTAAAAGTAACATCGTTTCATCCGTTACCCCTATTACCTCGACTCGTTTTTCCAAAACTAAGAAGTTGGCACAAATCTCTAGTATCGCCTTTCTCTCGCTCCCCGCTCAGAGTTTGACGACGATGGGCGTGCAAATGCCAGCTTATGACCACGTCATGCTTAATAATACGCTGACGATTGCTGCTGTCCCAGGTGATAGCACGTACTTTGCCACTGATGGTTTCCAACACGGTTTTGGCTTTGATTTGGTACGTACTTATGCCGATGAGCTTGGTGTCGATATCAATCTTCAAGCTTATGCCAATGAGGAAGCAGCGCTAAAAGCCTTGCGTTCAGGTAAAGCAGATATGGCGCTGACCACAGCCAGTACGCAACTAAAAAGCAAGCTGAATTTGGCGTCTGTCAACGTCAGCTGCGGCTATGATGCCAGTTTAACCAAAAACGGGCTGCATCCAAAAGTAAGCTGGACATTTGGCTCTTCAACAGATCCTTTATCAAAAAAAGCCAGTTATTTCTTGTGTGATAGCATCAAGCTAAAAAACACGCAAAAGCTGGCGGCATTCTATAATCAAAACTTATTAAAAGATGCTTATAGTCAAGATCATTTCAAAAAGACGCTGACAGAGAAGCTGCCTGATTATCAATCTTCTTTTGAAGAACAGGCGCGCAATTATAACCACGATTGGGAATTGCTTGTCGCAATGGGCTATCAAGAATCACACCTTGATGCCAATGCTGTCTCACCCACTGGTGTGCGTGGCCTTATGATGCTAACCAATAATACCGCTAAAGCGATGGGCGTATCAGACCGCGTAGATCCTTATCAAAGTATCGGTGGTGGCGCACGCTATTTAGAGCAAGTAAAAAGCGAGTTTGCAGACGTGCCAAAAACAGATCGTATCTGGTTTGCGCTTGCGGGTTATAACATGGGCCCCAATGCGGTAAAAAGTATCCAGCGTAAATTAAGAGATCAGGGTATTGATGATAAAAGCTGGGCAAACGTTTATGCATATTTGGCTGATAATAAAGCCTCTAACAGTCGTTACGGTCAGGCGATGCATTATGTCAGTAATATCAGAAGCTACCTTGAGACGATAAAAACCCAAACGGTTTAACCACAGATTTTTATCCATCATTCATGGGTAAATAATCTAATAAAAAAGCTGCTCTATAAAGAGCAGCTTTTTTACGTATTTAGGTTTAAACCTTTAGTCGGTAAACTGATATTAGCTTTAGTTACTCCTGTACGACTAGCGGTTTGGTACTGTGAGACGTTGACCACGTTGTAGCATGGTATTGGCAGCTATATTATTCATATCAGCCAACTCTTGCGTCGATACACCGTACTTACGCGCCAGTCCAATCAAGCTGTCACCTGAACCCACGGTGTAACTGACGGTTGCTTTTGGTACTTTAAGCGTCTGTCCACGCTGCAATTGGGCATTGGTTGCCATGTCATTGGTTGCAGCCAAGTCTTCTACTGAGACGCCAAATTGACGGGCTAGCGCAATTAAGCCATCACCTGATTTGACTTTGTAGCTTTCAGTATTTCCCAGTTTTTTACCAGTACTAGTGCTGCTTGCTGTGCTAGTAGTGTTACTGCTACTACTTTGCTTAGTGCTGCTAGAAGCGCTAGAAGTTGTGACACTACCGCCAGCAGGGATCGTAATGGTACGACCCAATATGAGATTAGAATTGGTTTTTAGATTATTAGCGGCAGCCAAATCACTGATGCCAATATTGTAGCGTTGCGCCACGCCTGTCAAGGTATCCCCAGACTTCACTTTATAACTGACTTCTTTGTCATTAAGCTGGCGATCTACCAATTCTTTAGACACAGGTACTTTAATAGTCTGACCACGTTGCAAACGTGCATTGGCATTAAAATTACTATTGACCGCTGCGATGTCCGCTGGACTAACCCCTACACTATTAGCGATTCCAATTAAGGTATCGCCCGACTTAACTTTGTAGTTGGTTGTCGCGACTGAGCTTGAGCTACTGGTGCCGTTACTGCTACTTACAGTAGAGGCGGTGCTGGCAGCGGCATTGAAATCAACACTAGCAGGTACTTTTAGCGTTTGACCAACGTACAATGAATCTGTAGCGCCAATACCGTTCAATGTAGCAAGTGTATTCGTTGGAACATTGAACTGACGTGCCAGTGCAATCAGACCATCTCCTGCTTTTACTTTATAGTTTTTAGTAGCTGTACTTGATTTACTTGGCTTACTAGACGGTGCTGCTGGAGTCACAGCAGGCGCAGATACTTTGCCTGGTATCAGCCATAGCTTTTGACCTCTTAGCAAGTCGGCACGGCTACTAAGATTGTTGTAACTGGCTAGCTGAGTGACTGACAAACCAAAGCGATTCGCCGTTCCAATTAAGGTATCTCCGCCTTGTACCACATAGCTTTCTGGTTGCTTGGCTGCGGCACTGCTCTCTGTGCTCAAAGGTTCAATGGTTTTGGCGTTATATAAATACAGGGTACTACCAGATAGCAGATTAGCACTGGCATCTATTTGGTTCCACTCTGCGATATCACGCCAGTTCACACCAGCACGACTGGCGATATTGGATAAAGTATCACCACGTTTTACGGTATACGTTGTACGTGTGCCTTGAGGCTTAGGTTTGCTCGCTGAAGAATTTGCAAAGCTCAGTTTTTTCTCTTCTCCACTGGCTTCTAGAATAGACTGCTGCGTCTGTACTGCTGATAAATTAATATTACCATCTGCATTGATGACATTAGTCTCAGACGTACTGGTACGAATTTGATTGGCAATGAAATCACGCTCTTCTTTGCTCAATGGTGGTTCTTGAACAATCGTATTATTCTGAGTGATTTGGGCAGAAGTCGTAGGCAGACTATTACTACTCTTAAGCTCAGCATTGATCTTGCTGGTTTCTGCATTGGTTAGTGGTGGCTCAGTACGGCTTGGTGTACTACTATTGTAGGTAGAGCCACTGGTTGGTGTCACAGAAGGTGAGATGTAGCTTGTTGTTTGCTGTGGCACGCTGGCGCTTGCTGCATAATCAGCCAATGCACTGCCGGTAGATGGCAAAGAAGAGTTGCTATATGGTTTACTGTTATAGCTTGGCGTAGTTGTGGTAGTCGTTGGACTGCTCGTGTTATTAGAAGCCAATACGTTACCTGTGCCATTGCCTCTCAATGTGCTGAGTTTAGCATCTGCATTGAGACTGACATCATTAGGAATGATGACACGCTGAGGACCTGAAGCGTCAACACGCCCAGAAGTCAGAGCCGTATTTAGTCTTTCTAGTTCATCATAACTCACACCCGTTAGTTGGGCTACTTCGGCCAAACTTACTCCATAGTTGACTGGCACACTACGGAAATGCTGGCGGTTAGCAATGGCTGGTAAGTAGACACCATATTGCTCAGGCTTGGCAACGATTTCGGCAACTGCCAAAAAGCGCGGCACATAGTTCATGGTTTCAGTAGGCAATCTGAGTGACCAGTAGTCGGTTGGCAAACCACGGGCAGCGTTGGCATCGATTGCTTTTTGAATACGACCAGGACCAGCATTGTATGCAGCAAGCGCAAGCTCCCAACTACCAAACTGATTGTGCAGTGCCGTCAAAAAGTCATAGGCGGCACGCGTCGATTCGATAACGTCACGGCGACCATCATAAGTACCGCTTTGGTTCAGACCATAGATTCGGCCTGTACTTGGAATAAACTGCCACAGACCTGCCGCTGCCGCACTACTTGTACCACTTGGATCGTAAGAGCTCTCAATGACTGGTAATAAAGCAAGCTCCGTTGGGATATTACGACGCTCCGCTTCTCGTACAGTATGATAGATATAGCGACTGGCACGCGCTGTCAAACGATTAAGGTAATCTTGACGACTGGTAAACCAGCTTTTCTGCCCTTCAATACGCTGGTTATAAATTGGCTGTCCACCGTTCATGCGATAACCAGCACGTAAACGATTCCACAAATCACCATACTGTTGAATCGCAAGTTTGTTACCTTCCACCATCGTCATGTCAGTGGCTTCTAACAAATCTGCTAACTCATCTAAGCTCTCTGCGTCCAAAAACGCAGTTGAGTACTCATCGCTACTATTTGGTTTAGGTGCTTGAGTGGAGGGACGTTTGACGAGCACAGATGAGCCATGGGTCACACCTTTATCTTTTACCGCTGACGTATTACTACAAGCACTGATAAGTAAAGTGGAGACCGCAAGCGTCAATGGCAACGCAATAAATGAGTGAGATTTTGATAGCACAGTAGACATGATATTGGAAGTTTCCTAACGACAAGAAGTGATAAGATAAAGTTGTTTGGTAGTATAGTATGCAACGTAAAGCAAAAACTACCTTAATATTAAAAGATAGTAGGCAAAAACCAGACCTACAGTCACATCAATGATTAATTAATGGTGACCTGTGACACTGCACGTAACAGTACTGCATTGCCAGTGGCGACTGTTAGGGTCACCCTTGATGTCGTTACAAATGAAACTTTTTGACCATCTTTTACCCAACTCTCATTGGTCGTGACATTTGCCTTGGCCTGCGTGCCAGTAATAACAATATTATCAACAGAAATGTCATAATTATAATTGGACGTATCATTCCAACTATTCTGTAATAATTTTAGATAAGCATCTTTATCTAAACTGGTGGATTTACCCTTTCTAGATAATGAAATTAGTGCATCATCAGAAACCAGACGGGCAACTTGGTTGATACTTTGGCTGTTCGCTGACGACTTCATGGCTGCTATATAATCTAATACTAGCGCTTCGGTCATCGTTGCTGCTTGGGCAGTGATACTTACTGCACTCACCGCTGCTACAACTGCAGCAACGCTTGTGCCTTTTATCAATAGCGCGAGCCACCTTTTACCCCATAATTGTTTCATGGTAATCCTTAGGAACTCTGTTTTCATTGCGGTTAATATCATTGTATTTGAATGATGACAATCAATACTTTTATCATTTAAATACTTATTTTTTAGACTCTATATTTCGATAAATCAATAAATTGACTTCAATACCTAAGCACCATCTCATCAACACTATATCAATCAATATCGATGATAGCTTACTTGTATCATAGAGTGAGCGTATCATTCAATTCTCACAGTTATGTGACACCCTGTGTAATTATTGCGAAAAACAAAACGTACAGGATGTCGTTATAAAGGGACTCTTACGGTTATGACAATGCGGCAATCAAACCATCAAAAACAGCTGAGTTCGTTGAATACAATATACAGCTGCTGGCTTGATTCTTGCTAACGATATCTTTGTCTCTGCAAACAATGCATTTAAAAACGATGCCTCTACAAGTTTGCATTACAGTTTGCTATTACCGCTGATGTCTTCGTATTCTTCATCATCACTAAGCTTCATACCCAAACGCTCCACTCGTCTGTCCATCATTTGACGAGCCAACGCTTGCATATCTTCAACGCGATCTATTTCATCTACAATTTCAAGACCCAATAGTGTTTCAAACACATCTTCTAGGGTGACCAAGCCTTTGACTTCACCATACTCACCTACCGTGATAGCAATATGAATACGGTTTTTTAGCATCAGCTCTAACAAGTCGAACAGCTTCATTTTTGAGAATACAAACGTAATTTCTCTTTTGAACTGTGTCAATGGCTTATGCATAGCATGGTTGACTTTTGCCAACAGCATATCTGTCTTTAGGACAAAACCAGTAATATTGTCCAAATCGCCTTCATAAATTGGCAATCGTGAAAACGTCAATTTTGGACGATCAACCAGTAACTCAGCCACCGTTTTGTTTTCTTCAAACGCTAACATCACCGATCGCGGCGTCATAATATCTTCAACTTTAATGGCACCAAACGCCAGTAAGTTACGAATAATACGAGACTCTAGTGGATCGATTTGTCCTGACTCTTCGCCAATACTCGCAAGTGCGGCAAACTCACGACGGCTAAACGCTTGAGGTTCTTTACCACGTACCAGCAATTTTGTCAGTCGCTCTGATATCCAAATCAAAGGATACAGCAGTAGAATAATACCTCGGACAAAATAAGCGACAACGCCACTTATTTGACGCCAGTACATGGTGCCTAATGTTTTTGGAATAATCTCAGATAAAAATAAAATCGCCAAGGTCATAAACGCAGAAAACAGTCCAAACCACGCGCTACCAAATACAATGGTGGCTTGTGCACCCGCACCAATAGACCCTAACGTATGAGCCACTGTGTTTAAAGTCAAAATAGCTGCCAAAGACTGATCGATGTTATCAACTTTTAGGCGTCTGAGCATGTTTGCTTTTTTTGGATTATGCTCTTGAATATCAGCAATGTACGACGGTGTCATACTCAATAACGCTGCTTCTGATAAAGAACAAATAAATGAGATACCAATGGCAACGACGACAAAAAACACCAGTAACAACACACTTGTGGCAGTTGGATCTGCTATCGCCTCTGTTGCTACCGCTCCTGCCCCTGCTGCAAAAGCAGAAGAAGACATTAGCAACATCAAAGAGGCTATTAGCGCTGCTATACCAGAAACTGACTGGTAACGACTAAGCCGCATGATATGACGTATCGTCGGAGGAGGTTTGGCAGACGCTTCTTTATGAGCGCGTGGACGACGTAAACGAGGTATAAACATAGGAGTGTTGAACAAGTTAGGGAACCTAAACAGAAAAAAGGAAAAGGGATACAACGAGTAAGTTAAATCTGATAACAAGATTATTTGTCAGAATAGGCCAAGATGCCTATAAAAACAATGGCCAACAACCGCTCAAAACGGATTTTTGACTTCATATTAGAACTTTATCACATCTCAGTGGATTGCATGCTAAATACAAGTAATTATTACCATTTGATAGTAGCATTGATGATAGCATTTCACAATAAGTCGCTCTTTTCGAGCCTTGATTTTTTGACGTGTCTTCTCATATATCTTTATCTATTGGCCATCAAATACTCAGAATTTGATATACTTTCAAAAATTTAGTATCACTGTCCGAGTAAAACTACTCACTGGTACCATAAGTATGGCTTACTAGTATACTGTTAACTCAATAAAAACGTCCTTAGCCTATGATTAACAGTTACCAAGACTGGGATTTTTTGTTACTATGCGTTTAATTTTATTTTTACCTATCATTTAATGAGAGAGAGAGATATGGAACAGTTCGGTCAACTTATATTGCCTATTGCCTTTTTTGCGATTTTTTACTTTTTGGTTATCCGTCCACAGTCTAAGCGTACCAAAGAGCATCGTGCGATGGTCAATGCATTGACCGTGGGTAGCGAAATCATCTTTGCTGGTGGCTTGATGGGTCGTATTAAAGCGATAGAAGGCGACTATGCCGTTGTAAGCTTAAATAACCACACTGATGTAAAAGTACAACGTGCTTCTGTTATTTCAGTATTGCCTGCTGGCACGATCGAAAGCGTTTAATCATTGATAGTATTTTATTGATGGTGATTTGATGGTCGTATCACCAGTATGTGCAATGACTCAAAATGACCGTATAAGATTTACGGTCATTTTTTGCTATAAAACAGTGCGTTAAATTAGATTTCTAGACTTATAATGTTCCATCTGTACGCTGTTGAGTGACTGTTTTGTAGATCGTATCTGTTATATTTTTAATGACTATATAAGGATACGTCTGTATCATTTGCCTTTCTGTTTTACGTTTTATTATTATCGCGGATGATTACAATGGTGTTTCATAAATAATGCTCAACATAGCATCTGACCATTGTTATCGCTAACTTCCCATCTGCTAACTTGTGGCTCCTGTCGCCAGTTGTTTATCAACTTAAAGAAGTGATTATGCAATATCCCGCTTGGAAATACTTACTTATTGTCGTCGTGCTAATCATTGCCGGTCTATATGCTGCTCCTAACCTATATCCTGACGAACCTGCCGTGCAGATTACAAGTGCCGCAGCAGGTACACAGTTGTCTGAAGGTATTTTGACCCAGTCTCAAAGCTTACTTGAAGAGGCCGGTCTTGAAAACCATAATGGCACATTTGAGGACAACAGTGCGCTGGTGCGTCTCAACAACCCAGTCGATCAGCTGAAAGCTCAAGAAGTACTGCGTCAAAAATTGGGCGAAGACTACGTAGTCGCATTGAATTTGGCACAAACTACCCCGCAATGGCTACGTGATATTGGTGCAAGACCAATGAAGCTTGGGCTTGACTTACGTGGCGGTGTACGTTTTGTACTAGAAGTCGATATGGACAAAGCGCTTGAACAGCGTCTAAATAGTGCCAGTCGTGATGTGCGTCGTGACCTACGTGCTGAGAAAGTTGCGATTAAAGGTATTAAGACTGAACGTCAAAGCATAGTATTGCATTTCGCTGATACAGATACACGTAATCGTGCACAGAACGTTCTACAAGGCTCCATGGGCAGTACGTTTAGTCTACAATCCTCTATTGATGCTCAAGGCCCTGCTTTAATCTTGGCCTATAATGAAGCCACGCTTGATGAGATCAATAGCTACGCAGTCAATCAAAACTTGACGACACTACGCAACCGTATTGCTGAGCTTGGCGTTACTGAAGCCTTGGTACAGTCACAAGGTGCCAGCCGTATTGTAGTCGAGCTACCAGGTGTACAAGATACTGCTGAAGCGAAGCGTGTTCTCGGCCGTACTGCAAACCTTGAGTTCCGTATGGTGGCTGAAAACAGTGAAAACTATACTGGCGGTATCCCACCAGCAGGTACTGAAGCTTTCCCGTTTGAAACCCTAGATGGCCCGCCTGTACTGCTACAGCGTCAGGCAATTGTCACTGGTGATAAAGTCACCAACGCTCAAACAGGCGTTGACGAAAATGGCTCTCCTGAGGTTAGTATTACGCTAGATAGCGCGGGCGGAAAGCTGATGCAAAATGCCACGCGAACTGCGGTCGGCAAGCAAATGGCAGTATTGTTTATCGAAAATAAGCAAAGAATTACTTATGAAGAAGATCCAGCGACTGGAGAAACTGTCGAAGTAAGAACGCCTTATGCCGAAACCAAAGTCATTAACCGCGCCAATATTCAAGCGGTACTTGGCTCTTCTTTCCGAATCACTGGTTTGGACAGTACGGCTGAAGCAGCAGAACTTGCCCTTTTATTACGCTCAGGCGCACTTGCTGCACCAATGTACTTTGTAGAAGAGCGCACTATTGGTCCTTCATTGGGTCAAGAAAATATCGATAAAGGTCTGTTTTCTACTCAGGTTGGTTACCTACTCGTCTTTGCGTTTATGATTATTTTCTATCGTCTGTTTGGTGTGATTGCTAACGTGGCACTTGCCGTCAACGTTATTATCATCATTGCCATTATGTCGATCTTAGGCTCATCACTGACACTCCCTGGTATCGCTGGTATCGTCTTAACCATTGGTATGGCAGTTGATGCCAACGTACTGATTTTTGAGCGAATACGGGAAGAGATTGCAAATGGCGTGCGGCCAAAATCCGCCATTGTGGCAGGTTTTGATCGAGCCTTTAGTAGTATTTTCGATGCCAACATCACTACCCTATTGATTGCATTTATTCTATTTGCCATTGGTACAGGTCCGATTAAAGGCTTTGCGGTTACATTGGCTATTGGTATTGTCAGCTCACTATTTACCGCTATTATGGTAACGCGTGCGCTGGTACAAATTGCTTATGGTAAGCGTAAATCTATCAAACGTTTGAGCATCGGTTAGGAGAACATTATGACGATTGATAAGAACAATCCTTTAGAGCAACAAAATAATCCAGACCGAGATGGTTCAAGCAACTCAAATGTTGATGCCAGTACACGCCGCCGCAAAAAACCACGTCGTAATGGTAAGGGCAGTAATACCCAAACCAATAATACTGAGCCAATGGTAAGTAAGGCTCGTCGCAGTGGCAAAGGTGGCGAAAAAGACAGTCACGCATTGGCAACTCAGGCAACTGACCCAAGCTTATTATCGAGTGATGCGGCTGATGACGCCGCTGCAGCTGCCGAAGGTGGTATTAAAGCGGTAGGCGATCAGCGTATCATTCCATTTATGAAAATAGAAAAGCCAATGGCACTTCTATCTTTATTTCTTGTGATAGGCAGTATCATTGCGATTGCAGTAAATGGTTTGAACCTGGGTCTTGATTTTACTGGTGGTGTCTCAGCAGATGTGCGTTATGAGCAGCCTGTCGAGCAGGTTGAGGTGGTACAGTCCTTAGCTGATAATGGTTTCGACGACGCAGTAGTGCAGTATCTTGGGACTCGAGAAGAACTATTGATTCGTCTTCCTCCCCAATCGGATAGTGTTGATGGGTTGAATGCGAGCCTTAACGAAGCCCTGTCTCTACCTAATAATGATGTCGAAATCAGTAACGTTAATATTATCGGTAGCCAAGTTGGTAACGAGATTTATCTAAACTCAGTTATGTCACTAGTGTTAGCCCTGGTATGTATGTTGGGGTATGTTGCTTTACGCTTCCAGTTCAAACTCGCGCTTGGTGCGGTACTATCGCTGTTTCATGATGCTATTGTGACCATTGGTGTCTTTGCCTTATTTGGTTTTCCTTTTGATTTAACCGTTTTGGCAGCTGTTTTGGCCTTGGTGGGTTACTCTATCAACGATACGATTGTTGTGTATGATCGTATCCGTGAGAATTTCCGCCGTGTCCGCGGTATTACACCGCGTCAAACTATTGATTTATCATTAACAGAGACACTACGTCGTACCATTATGACAATCTCTACCGTATTATTGGTTGTTTTAGCGATGTTGTTCCTAGGTGGCGATGGCTTGTTCTGGTTCTCAGTAGCGTTGTTTATTGGCCTGTTGGCAGGTACTTACTCTTCAACCTATATCGCCAGCTCAATCCCATTACGTATGGGTCTGTCGCGCGATGACTTCATTGTCAAAGTGAAACCAGAGTTCGAAGAAGAAATTGTTACTTTTAATGATCCAAAAATGTTTGAACAAGAAAAAATGTAGTAATCTTAATATTTATCTTTGATTGCAATACAATGACTGTTAAAGCAAAGCACCTGACTCATAAGTAATGAGTCTAGGTGCTTTTGTCTTTATAGCTGTTTTTCTTGACTCTCAAGCATGCCATGGCAACCCAGTTATTTCATTAACCAACAACCATAACTAATCCACCGCACTCTCTTTATTACCTAAATATAAACGAGCCGCAAATGTCCCTCACCACACCCTCCTCTAGTAAGATGCCACCGATTGATACCAGATACGCACGCATCATCGCCATTGCTTTGCCCGTATTGTTGGCCAACTTAGCCATGCCACTGCAAAGTGTGATTGATACGGCAATCGTCGGCAATATGAATGACACTGCCAAACTTGCTGGTATGGGTCTTGCGATACAATTACTGTCCTTATTGCTGGTTAGCTTTAACTTTTTACAGTATGCCTCTTCTGGACTGTCAGCTCAGGCATTAGGACAGTTGGCGCACGCTACTGACCACTCTATCAATGACAAAACGTTGTCATCGAACCCAGAACCATCACCACTCTTGTCCATTTTGCAGCGTGCCTTACTACTCGCATTTGCCATTGGCGCTATTTTACTATTGGCAAAACCTTGGCTCATAGACTTTGGTTTACAAGCATTATCAGCAAACCCTGAAAGTGGTCGCGCTGCAAAAATCTATTTAGATGTCAGGTTTTGGGGGGTCATCGCTGAATTGATGAACTTTGCTTTTATTGGTTGGTTTGCAGGCCAAGGCAAAACACGTTATATGCTGTACCAACAAGGGTTCATCGCCGTACTAAATATTGTGTTAACCTTATTTTTTGTGTTTGGTCTACAAATGGGCTTGGTTGGTGTGGCTTTGGGTACTACTATTGCGTTTTGGTCAGGTGTTCTACTAGCGTTATGGTTAAGCCGTCAACATTTAGAAATCTCTTGGGTAGCTTTATTTAAAGCTGATCCAAAGCATTTTACTAAAGAGAAGATACTTAGGCTATTTTCGTTGAATAAAGATATTTTTATTCGCACACTTATCTTGACTCTGAGTTTTGCTTGGATCACTCGCCTCTCCGCACAAAGTGGCGATGTCATACTGGCAGCCAATGCTATCTTGTTGCAAGTACTTAGCATCTCAGCTTTCGCCCTTGATGGCGTAGCAGTATCTGCTGAAACCTTGAGTGGACAAGCAGCAGGACGGCGAGATTGGCCACGTTTTCGTCTTATTGTTAAGCGAACAGGAATTGTTAGCTATGGACTTGCTATCATTCTGAGTACCATTTGGTGGTTTTTGATGCCGACTTACTTACAATTAATGACCAATATTGACACCGTTTTTGCGCTTGCTAAAGACTATCGTCTGTACGCTGTCCTGCTACCGCTCATTGGTGTGGGAGCCTATTGGCTAGACGGTATATTTTTTGGCTTAACGGCTGGTAGTGTGATTCGAAACGCTGCTCTAATACTTGCTGCTGTCTTTTTTCCATTAAGCTGGCTGCTATATCAGCAATGGGACATGACAGGTATTTGGCTCAGTGTATGGTGTCTGCTTTTACTAAGACTCTTTATTTTAGGTGTGTTTTTATATCGTGCTCACCAAACAGGGAGCTATGAAAAGCTACAGCCCACTGTTTGATATGTGCTGAATAAGCATGACATTGTCTAAATGAGTTTTTTGATTCCGTATTTTTGATCATGCTTAATTTTTAATCAACCAATTTAACAACCAAAGATTTACAGCACAAACTAGGATATTACGTGACAACTCGCTCAAATGAATTAAACAAACCGTTTGAAACCAGTCACAACTGGGCGGAAGGCTTTAAAAAAAGTCTGCCAGTTGCAATGGGGTATTTACCCGCAGGCATCGCTTTTGGTGTATTGGCACAGGTTGCTGGTATCCCTATATGGGCAGTCATGATGCTTAGCGTCGTTTTGTATGCTGGTGCAGCCCAATACGCTTGCCTACCGATGCTAAGCGCTGGTTTGCCAATTGGTAACATCGCCACCAATATTGCGGCTATTAATTTGCGACATGTGTTTTACGGTATGCCATTATTGAACTACTTACCTAAGCAGAAGCTTGCTAAAACCTATTGTCTATTTGCATTGACTGATGAGACTTTCTCAGTCATGACCAGTTTGCCTAACGAGTCAAAACAGGCGTTGATGTTGCCTATCAGTTTGTTTAATCAAAGTTGGTGGGTGTTGGCAAGCATGATTGGCGTGATAATTGGAGGCGCGCTTGGTGACTTGGTGCCACATTTAGATTTCGCGTTGGTTTGTTTGTTTGCTATTTTGGCTTATGAGCAGTTTCAAAGCATCAAACGCTATTTTCCTATCGTTATTGCGGTCGTGTCTCTAGCCATTGCCTCTTGCTTTACAAGCAACTGGTTATTACTGGTGGCTATTACCATCTGTATGATAATGATTTTAGTACGTGGTATTTGGACACAGCACAATGTGACAGGGGGAGATCATGAGTAGTAGTTATCTTATTTTTGCTACTTTTGCGATGGCAGCAGTTACTTTTGTTACCCGTGCGCTGCCTGCTTTGATACCCAAACCGCTACTAGATACGCCTTGGCTACATCGGTTGAATGAAAGTCTGCCATTGTCCGTCATGGTACTACTTATTTTGACCAGTCTCTCTTATCAAGACTTATCTGCTACTACTGGTATCAATAGTTCAGAGCTACACTTATTGATGGCACAAATTGGCGCGCTCCTTTTGGTCTTGCTCGTTTATCATGTTAGTCGTCAGCTGCTGGTCAGCATGGTTGTTGGTATTGCAGCAATCAATAGCTTATTATGGACGTTTACTCATTTCTTAGGTTAAAGCCCTTCTATTTTAAATCACAAAAAAAAAGCTGCATTCTAATCAGAATACAGCCTTTTATTTTTGCAGCTATTTTTCTTTAAAGCAGTTTACATTTCTTCGACACCTGTCATATCGACTGGTGTATCAGCAACTATTTGTACGCCTTTTTTACCTGTTTTGGCAGTGTCACTACGCTGTTTTTGTAGATGATCAAGATAGGCTTCATTGATTTGACCCGTGATATAACAGCCATTAAAGACCGCACAATCAAATCCTTCAACTCTGCTATGCTTGGTGTCTTTTACAGCATCAATCAAATCGTCCAAGTCTTGGAAAATCAGACGATCAGCGCCGATAATGTCTCGTACCTCTTCTGTGGTATGACCTGATGCAATCAGCTCACTACGCACAGGCATATCAATGCCGTACACGTTTGGAAATTTCACTGGTGGCGCGGCACTTGCAAAGAATACTTTATTCGCACCTGCATCACGCGCCATTTGAATGATCTCATGACACGTCGTACCACGAACGATAGAATCATCAACCAACAACACGTTTTTACCTTTAAACTCTAACGGCACCGCACTTAGCTTTTGACGAACAGACTTTTTGCGCTGCTGCTGCCCTGGCATGATGAACGTACGACCGATATAGCGGTTTTTCATAAACCCTTCACGGTATTTAACATTCATCTTCAGCGCTAGCTCCATCGCAGAAGTACGCGACGTATCTGGAATAGGAATAACAACATCGATGTCATGATCTTCACCCCATTCAGCCAGAATTTTATCTGCCAGTTTCTCACCCATACGTAAGCGTGACTTATAAACGGAGATATTGTCCATGATTGAATCTGGACGAGCAAAATAAACATATTCAAAGATACAAGGCGTGTATTCTTTTGGCTCTACGCACTGATGCGTGTGCAGTTTATGGTCCAAATCGATAAAAATGGCTTCCCCTGGCTTCACATCACGAATGATGGTAAAACCTGAGCCTGTCAGTGCGACTGATTCTGAGGCAACCATGTATTCGGTGCCACCATTCTCTGCCATACGCTTACCAAAGATAAGCGGACGGATTCCGTTTGGATCGCGGAACGCTAGTAATCCATGACCAGTAATCAACGCTACTACGCCATAAGCGCCTTCAACTCGGCTATAAACAGCGGTAACCGCGCTAAAAATATCATCAGCCGTTGGATTGGTTTTGTTAAGACTTTGCATTTCATGAGCCAGCACATTTAGCAATACTTCAGAATCTGAGTCAGTATTGAGATGGCGACGATCTTCAATGTACAATGATTTTGCCAAGCTCTCAGCATTGGTCAAGTTGCCATTGTGAGCAAGCGTAATGCCATAAGGCGAGTTGACATAAAATGGCTGAGCTTCAGCACTACTAGACGTACCCGCTGTTGGATAACGCACATGACCAATACCGAATTTACCGACCAATTTCATCATATGATGATCCATAAAGACATCACGAACCATGCCGTTTTCTTTACGCAGATACAGTCTTCCATCTTGTAAAGTAACGATGCCTGCTGCATCTTGCCCGCGATGCTGTAGCATCGTTAAACCATCATAAAGAATCTGATTGACTGGCTCATGAGCTGCAACCCCAATGACTCCACACATAGTTATATCCTATTTTGACCCATACATTAGTATTACAATAACGGCAATTTTTTGACAACACGCTAGTAAATATTTGAGCTGTCACTCACCGTTGACCTGATGATGTTGAACGTTTAAAAAGTATGTATATCTTTGATTATCAGAAAATGAGCTATCGATACTTTATCTATCGTCATCTATGTAGCCTAAATGCTATCGAATAATTTTTTATCAAGGATAGGTTACAAAGACAGTATCGCTGCTATAAAGGCTATAGCAGCAAGAAACCATAAGGTAAAAGTATTGAGACTCATAATGACGAAAATTTGAAGTATAAAAACTCATGATTGGTTGATTTGATCCCAAGCCATACCAAACACATTTGACACCAGCTCCCTGCCCATCGGTGCATAAGGCAGTAATTCAGGAGCAAGGACTGAAGTTTGCCATTGCGGCATCTGTACCAATAAGGGTGCACTGACGCTAAGGATGACCAATACCATCAGCACGTTTTTGGCAGCACCCAATACACCACCGGCCATTTTATCAAAGATGCCCAAGCGCAAGGTTTTGAGCACACCTGAAAACACAAACGCGACCAAATGCATGATAGCCAATATAATAATTACCACGAGTAAAAATGCCAGCGCCAACTGTAATACAGGGTTTTGCACAACCCCTGACAATTGAGGCGATACAACGCCTGCCAAACGCGTCGCAGCAATAAAGGCGATAAACCAGCCTGCCAAGCCAACGGCTGTTTTGATCAGTCCTACTTGAAAGCCGCGCCATAAGCCAATCAAGACAACAACAGCAATCACGATATCTAGACCACTCATGTGTTACGCCTCACACTTTATTCATATTTATTGGGGTTTATTCAGGTTCTATAGCATCACAAATGGTTAAGAGTGTATTCAAGAGCCAGTATTTTAAGTCCATCACAAGGCTTTAATACCGCCCTAACCTTCCATCGCGTCGTAATAACCGCCGATTGCCTGAATACAGGATTGTACCAGCCCAGGACCACGATAAATAAGCCCTGTATAAAGCTGTACCATATCTGCCCCTGCCTCTATTTTTTTGACAGCTTTGGCACCACTATCAATACCGCCAACACCAATCAAAGTGACTTTATCACCCAACTGATCAGAGAACTGTTGTAAAATCTGGGTACTAATGTGGCTCACTGGCCGACCTGATAATCCGCCCATTTGATCGCCATCTTTTAAATCTTCCACACCTACACGGCTCAACGTCGTATTGGTTGCAATCAAACCGTCTATTTCAAAATCAATCAGCTGTTGTGATATGTAGTCGACCTGTAGTGGCTCTAAATCTGGCGCAACTTTGAGTACCAAAGGCACATAAAAGCCGTATTCAGTTGCCAGCTGGCTATGACGATTTTTAATTGTATCTAACAGCTGAGTTAAGGCATCTCCACTTTGCAAATCACGCAGATTTTTAGTGTTGGGAGAAGAGATGTTTACTGTGATATAAGAAGCATGCGGATAAGCGCGTTCTAAACAATAAACATAATCATCGGCAGCTTGCTCTACTGGTGTATCGGCATTTTTGCCAATATTAATACCAATATTGCCTTTATATTTACAGCGTTTGACATTTTCAACCAGATAATCAATGCCTTGGTTATTAAAGCCCATACGATTAATAATGGCATCAGCTTGTTTTATTCTAAACAATCTTGGCTTGTCATTCCCTACTTGCGGACGCGGCGTGACGGTACCGACTTCTATAAAGCCAAAACCCATTTCGGCAAGAGCATCAATATAGTCACCATTTTTGTCCAGTCCTGCCGCCAAGCCAACTGGATTTGAAAACTGCAACCCCATACAATCAGTTGGTTGCATTGATTGACCATATACCAGTCCTAAGACACGGGCTTTGTGAGCCTTGTCTAATAAAGACAAAGTCATCTCATGGGCATGTTCTGGATCCATATTAAACAAAAAAGGGCGAAGTAAGGCATAAGACATAGTAATGACAGACCCTGCTCGAAAGACATAGTGGATGAAAAGTGCTGATAAAATCAAGCGCTGCGATTATATCAGCTTAACAGAAATAAGAGCAAAGTTTCATGCGCTAATTTTTAGATTTACTTTTTAGCAATCCATAAATCAGTGTCAATCATTACTAGTCGATGAGTGATATATTCAATAAGTTATAGATGATATCTAAGGCACAGGACGGTTATCCGTCAATGCGATCCATCCTCGAATGACGCGATAAAGATGCCAGATAAAGGTAAAGGTCATGATGAGAAGACCAACGGCAGCCAACAGCACAGAACCAATAGCAATGTTTCCACTGTCTGCTAACACGCTCACACCCACACCGCCCAAGGCAAACACAATAATAATGATACCCAAGCAAAACCAGACGATACTGTACCAAAAGGTTTTGATTTGCCAGTCAAAATGCGTGGCAAGCCAAGAGCCCTCTGCATCATGACGCTTCATGTAGTTCATGACAATTGGCACAATCCAAAGCAAGCCTGCCGTAAAATAGCTGATGACATACAGAAAATAAGTAATGTGATTAAAAGTGATTAAAGAACGGCGCTTATTGTCGCTCATCATGCGGTGTTTTCCTCTTTGGGCAAGCTCGTAATCAGACATTGTATCCATAGAATCAGGGTAGTGATGGTCAGCCGTATGAGTCTTTTGACGCACAGGCTCATCAGGTTCATGCTTAAAAGGACGATTCATTATAATGATCTCTATCTGACAGTGACTAGTCATTATTTGATTGTGTCAAAGCAGTGATTTTTCAATATCAGCAGCTACATATGGCTATGCACACTTATATGAATAGTAAATTCTGAACATCGATGATGTACAGTGATTGCCTCGCGATAGGGTACTATTTTAGGATCTTATTTTAGAAAGTCGCCAGCTATGAAGTGGCCGTTTATAGAGCAACAGTCGCTTGTACCTGAATGGACTTATTGATTGGATCTTGCTGCATGGATAATTGAGTGAACTGCCAACCTTGCTGCTCAAGTTTACCAAGCGCTGTACCAACCACCGCTTGACTGCCATGAGTAAAGCTCAATTGAACAGCATCGCCAGCTGCCACTACTTGAGCATTTGTGATACCTGCACTATTTAACACGGTACTGACATTATTAGCAGGCGGCAATTCACCGTCAGATGTACTGGTCTGCATTGCATTGCTATCAATATTGCCTGCTTGTGCGCGCAGCCAAAAATAATCAGCCACCTCTTCTTGATAGTCACTCTTACTATCATTTGCCGCTTGATGAATGCTATAACCGCCATAGCCACCAACAAACAATAATAAAAAGGTAGACAATATGAGCAATGCCAACTGGTCACGTCCAGACAATGCCTGCCAGCGCGATGACAAAACACTTTGAAAATTATTCATGCGCTTTGATAATGCATGCGTTTCCATACTTCTATCGAATGAAGGATTGACATTATTGCGTTTGCTACGGCGTAGTAATCTTTTCATTGTTTGACCTTGTTTGCCATGACTATGTTTACCATGACTATGACTGATATGGCTAATAGAGATTATGATGCCGCCGTATTTGCTTGCGTATCGTTATTTTCTACCACATTCACCGTGATTTGACCGCTAAACTGCCCTTGCTCATTGCCGCTCACTTGCGCAAGCTTCGCGCTCAACCCTTGTGCTGCCAGTGTGCTTGTGAATGTATCCAAGCTAGTGCGATCAGGCGCTATCAAAGTAAAACTAAGTGATGATGGCTGCATAACCAGTGATTGTGCATGTAAGGAAGACTGTTTGATAAGAGGTGATATGCGAGCCAATACAGCCATGTGCGAATCAGGTGCTTGACTATCACTACGCAGTTTCGGTTGCAGTTGTACTTGTAGCTTCGTACGAGTGCTTAAAGGCTCATCAGCAAACCACGATTGGTACTGCTTGGCAATTTCACTCTTGGTTGCGATGGCTGCATTATTATATTGATACCACTGCACACCATCTGTCGCCATCTGCAACACCAATGCGCTCAATGCAACCATCATAGCCACACGCAAATAAGGCGACAACTGTGAATCTGTTGGCTTGATATAGAAATTTAGCGCATGACGATCAGGGTTTTCAATGGGTTTTGGTGTCGTTGTCAGTGTGGTCAATAATAATTGATGCTCAGTAATCATCGCTAAGGTTGGTGCCATAAAATCCGTTGACGTGGACGATGTTGGCGTTGATGACTTTTGCAATCCAATGTCATGAGACGCCATAGAATCACCAAACGTATCAATAGGGTTACTATTGGAGAGCGTTGATGTGTCTTCAAAAGTGGCTACGGGTGACAGTACGTTGACTTCACTAAGGTGCGGGAAACGCTCGAAAATCAATGGCAGGTAACTAACTGCCATGCCTTGGCGTAAAGATTGACGCAGCAGCATGGTTTGGGTGTCTTGATAGAGTGTCACCTGCTGTCCTGCCCCCTCTTCTGGTGTGGGCAACAATAAAAAATCAGGTAGTAACGCTGTGATGGTCATACCAGCAAGCTTGGTACTTTGCTGCCACGACTCAATATCATTTTGTGACAATGCATAGAGCTGATGACGATCGGCATGACTGATTTGTCGAATTGCCAGTTGTTCAACGGGGGTCAATGACATCTCTTCAAACAGATATTGCTTACCGCTCACACCCAGTTGTTTAAGCTGAGTCGCCGTAAACTCCGTGTCGACTTGTAATAGATGGCTTGAAGGGAAATATAAGCACAATGCTTTGTGAGCATTGTTTTTATGACTGCCATAGATTGCTTGTAACTGTTGCCAGCCATCGACTGTTTGCCATTGTTGTGTATCTTCATGCCAGACAGCTAGTGGGCTATGCTGCGCTCGTAACCAAACATGTAACACTAAGCGTGTCCTTAATTATTGAAACGATGATAAAGGGCTGTTATCAATACGGCTGATTGGGAACAAAGCGATCGATCTCTTTTGCCATACCGCTCATGACAAAGTCCATTTCAAACACGCGCGCTTCTGCCAGAGAAAATGACTCAGGATAATCTCCTGTCAGCAATCCAGCAAGGTAGGCAACGATAGACATATGACAGACCACCACAAGACATTCCGCTTCGATATGACCGATGTCGATTAAAGCCTTGCCTGCATCGTCAGAGGGCGTGATATTACTCTGTATCGTTGACGGCACTTTTGGCGCTTTTGCTTGGAATTCAGCGAGTGTTTGCTGTGCTCTATCATAAGGGCTCACAACAAAACGATCAGGATGATAATGAGTGGTCACATATTCTGCAGTTTGGGCGGCTTGCTTGTGTCCAAAGTCAGTCAGCTGACGGGCGCTGTCAGGACGCGTTTCATCTTCTGCTTGACCATGACGAACTAGTATAATTTTCATGACGATCCTTGTTAAATATTTTTGAATACAAAGCATAGCTTAATCTGATTTTATTGCTGCATGATGAAACCAGAGGCAGCATTAATCAAAATGGCTTTACTTGTGGTCGGCGTCGTCCTTGTCTTTTTCAGTGCTACTCGATGTTTTCATATGGGCCGTCAGGGCGGCATTACTATGATCGTGTGCCATAACGAATTCAACATCGCTACGGAAACCCGCCTCCATCAAATGTAGAGCAACTCCTAAAGCCGCTTTATCTTCATAAATAACCGCATAAAGAGCATGAGTAATAGGCATATAGATGCCTTCTTTGGTCGCTTTTTCGTGCACCTGCTGAATAGTATTAACACCCTCAGCTGTCTGACCAAGTTTCTTGACAGCAGCGTCTATATTCATGCCTCGACCGAGCATGGTACCAATACGATAGTTGCGACTCAATTCTGAGCTACAAGTGGCATATAAATCGCCCACTCCTGACAACCCTAAAAAAGTGAGCGGATTTGCCCCTGCTTCCACACCGAAACGACTCATTTCAGCCAAAGCGCGTGTCAGTATCATCGCTTTGGTGTTTTCGCCAACATCGTAGGCAGCTGCCATCCCCATCGCAATCGCATAAATATTTTTGAGCGCGCCGCCCAGCTCAACACCTTTGACATCATCGCTGGCAAATACTCTAAAAAATGCACTGTGCAGCGCTGCTTGTACCGCATGACGCAGCGGTTCAGACTCACTAGCAATGACCGTCGCAGAAGGCATATTTTTCATGATTTCTATGGCCAAATTTGGCCCTGACATCACGCCAAAATTTACTTCTGGTAGCTCATCTTTGATGATATCGCTCATTAAGGCAAACGTGTCTTTCTCCATACCTTTCGTCAGTGAGACGATAGACTGACCACTGATAAATGGCGCAATATTTTTTAAGGTTTCTCTAAAAGCCAAACCTGGTACAGCGATAAAAACAATGTCCTTATCTTTTACTGTTGCTGCCAAATCATGACTGTATTTTAAACGGTCATCTAACTTATAACCTGGCAAGTATTTTTTGTTGGTCTGGGTTTTTATCATTGCTTTTACGGTACGTTTATTGCGTACCCACAGTGTGGTATCACAGCCGTTTCGTGCGGCCAAGTTTGCCATTGCCGTACCAAAACTGCCGCCCCCTAAAAAGGCCAATCGCAGCTTAGTAGGATTACTATGAATCTCTGCCATGTTTTTTGCCACTGCTGATTCGACCGCACTAGGGTTCAGTTTTTTACGGCCAAGCCCAGATTTGGTCGCACGTTCGATGATACCTGATAGCAGACTGTTTTGCTTATCAGGTGTGCTTTTTTCTGTATCACTGTCATCGTTGCCAATGTTTTTATTGCTGTTATTTGGGCTGGTCATGTTCTTTTATCCATATTGACTGACTGATTATTCATAAAATGTATCATTATTTGCCTACTGAGTTTGGCTACTACGACTGATTGTCTTATTAGAAGATCGTTTTATTTAATAGACAGCGCTCAGCTATATTATGACTCAAATCGTACCAATGGCTCGATATCAATGGGTTTACGTATGGGTTCATTTTTTGGGCTGGTACCAGTATAAACAAAAGCCGTCACATAATCATCTGGCCCA
Source organism: Psychrobacter sp. JB385 (assembly GCF_900163785.1). Classification (GTDB taxonomy): domain Bacteria; phylum Pseudomonadota; class Gammaproteobacteria; order Pseudomonadales; family Moraxellaceae; genus Psychrobacter. The sequence goes on along the minus strand of NZ_FUKN01000013.1, from coordinate 561,874 downwards.
ACATCAAAATATGCTTTTACAGCAGGCTCGTTACATAGCAGTCCAGTACGCCATACAGTACTAAAACCTTGTGCTTTTAGGGCCAAGATAAGGTTTTGGACAGCAGCCCCAGCACTTAACATCTGCTCAAAAGGAGGAACTTTTTTATGGGCTTGTATTTTAGTGACCACAGTAATAATAAGCGGTGCTCGCAGTGGCATACTTTGGGTTTTTTTAATGTCTTTCTCAGACAGCACTTCATCCTCGCTCGCTGCTTTTTCTTGAGCAGCTTTAAGCAATGCTTGCCCTAACTGGTGACGAGCTTCGCCTTGCGTCACGATAAAACGCCATGGGTTTAACTTTTTGTGGTCTGGCGCAGTGGCAGCACACTCAATTGCTGCTTCGATCTGGGCGTGTGTCGGTGCTGGCTCATCCAAGTTGCCCATACTGCGTCTTGAGTTGATCCAACCAATCAGCATATCAGTGGCCAATGGTGCATCAGCAGCTGTGACGTTCTTGACGGTCAGTTTTTTATCATTTTTTGCATTATCATCAGTATTAGATTCGGTCATTGTCATTCCTTATTTATTATTATCTCTTTCTTTTTGTGTTAATACATTTATTCTTTTATATGCTCATAGCGTATATCTTTTTATCAAAAAAAGCCAAAAACTGAATGCATGATAGACATTCAGTTTTGACGAAGGTTTCAAGGATTTTTATTAAGCACCCTCTTCGACACGGTGCGCCATACGCAAATAATCTTCTGACTGCATCTCAAGCAAACGTGAACGCGTACGCTCAATCTCAAATGCTAACTTCTCGCCTTGATATAAATTCAAAATCGACTGCTCTGCTCGAACCAAGAGCTTGACGCGGCGATCATAAAACTCATCCACAAGGTAGATAAATCGACGTGTCGGATCCCGCAAATCATCATCGAGTGCTGGTACTGAATTGACTAAAACGGTGTTGAACTGCTTAGCGATTTCAATAAAATCAGAGGCAGAACGCGGCTCCATACATAGATGGCGAAAATCGCAAAATAAGATGTCTTCAGTACGCGCGTTAATCTTAATTTCACGGCCATTAATCGTAATCGGAGCATGACTGATTTTTTGATTGTTAGACAAACTGGCAAAACGGTTGGCAAGCCAGTGATGGTTGGCTTTGGTTAAAGGCGACTCATAGAGTTCTGCTTGTTGCAGCACACGTAAGCGATAGTCAATACCAGAGTCGATATTCATCACTGTCGTATGACGCTCAACTTCAGCAATGGCAGGCAAAAAACGATCACGATGCAAACCATCTTTATAAAGCCCTGACGGCTCAATGTTTGAAGTGGCGACCAAGGTGATACCACGATTGAATAGCATGGTAAATAGATCGCCCAAAATCATCGCGTCAGAAACGTTGGATACAAAGAATTCATCAAAACAAATGATGACGGCTTCTGCATGGATTATATCTGCAACTTTTTCTAACGGATCGCTCTCACCTTGCAGCTTATGCAGCTCTTGATGCACGCGTTTCATAAAATGATGAAAATGTAGGCGCATCTTACGATCAATAGTCAAAGAATCGTAAAACATGTCCATCATCCATGTTTTACCACGGCCCACACCGCCCCACATATACAGACCCTTCGGTGCGGTCGGCTTGGACTTTAGAAAGCTAAAAAAGCCCTTTTTTTGCGGCGCAGTATTGATGAGCTGATGATAAATCTCATCAAGGTAGCTCATGGCCTTAAATTGCTGTTCATCTTGAGTAAAATCGTCCGTACTGACGGCTTGCTCGTAACGTTGCAATGGAGATAAACTCATAATACGACTCATCGTTGGATAAAATGAATATGAAAATACTAATGTGTTGCGGCTTTATCACATCAAGATAAAGTCATCAAAAACTTTCTAAAACAAAACGACTATACGCTAAGACGGATCAAAAAAACTATTTCTCACTACCAAAGCTGTGTTTTTCTAACAAACCTTTAAGCTCTGATAGGCGACCATGGAAGAAGTGGCCTGCGCCATTCACAACGCTGACCTCAATACCTAAATGGTCAGCGAATGCCTGCATGTTTTTGGGATCAATGACTTCATCTGCATCACCATAAATCTCAAAGGTCTTATCGACTGGTAAACGCAGATCGCTACTCTCATTTTTTTCGATAGAGGGGGCAATCAGAGCAATATTAACAATGTCAAAATCGCTGACGTCCCAGATGTGAGAGGCCTCAATTACTTGCTCAGCCACACGCGCTGTCACATAGCCACCAAAAGAAAACCCGCCAAGCCATAACTTACGCGCATTGGTTTGTTCGGCGATCCATTGTAGCACGGTCATCGCATCTACCACTTCACCTTCCGCATAATCGTGCTCGCCCGTTGATTGACCCACGCCCCGAAAGTTGAAACGTACCACATGCATCCCACTATCACGGGCAAAACGATACATAGTCGTCACCACTTTATTGGTCATCGTTCCATCAAATAATGGGTTAGGATGGCAAAGTAATGCCACAGTATCTGTATTTGGGTCATTAGGATTGTTTTGTTGCCATAGTGCGTCGACTTCGAGCACGCCAGCAGGCGCAGGAATCAATTGCATAAAATTGCTTACTCGTTAAGAATGAATAGACCAATTATCCTAGATATGGTTTATATTTCAAGTGATTTGCTGTGTAAGCGTGCCACTTATGTCAACTTTCAAGCGATAACAACAAAAAAATCTATCAATGCTGGCAATATCAGCACCTTTTACATATCTTTTAATTCGAATCTGGTCACAATACAAAAGATAAAGTATGGGCGGATCAGAATAAAATCAATACGTTAAGAGACACGTGAGACTGGTATAACTTTCTCCTCATTGCTGTAGATACAAAGCCTGCCTAGCATCCATGCCAGTCGCTTTGTCTCACTGCTACATTGAGTCCACTACGTATAATAGCAACACGCAGCACAATAACAGTCTAGACATCCAAGATAAGAATGAGTTAGATTCATCATCTATATAGGGCAATACATCGCACCTGCTTAACTTTGATAGTCAACTGAAAAAAATTGGGAAATATTTATGAATACTCTGAATAAAACCGTCACAGTAACGGCCACTCTAGCGGCTGCACTTGCCTTGAGTGCTTGTCAAAGTACGCCGTCATCTCCTGTTATCCAGCGTGCCAACTCAGTTTATGAAACCACTGGCATCGCAGATACTAAGGTCAAAGCACAACAAAATGCGATCGATAGTGCGCAAAAAACCTGCCGAAGCAAACAAGTCATTATCGTCAATGATACTGTCAAATATAACGGTATTTTAGATGAGCGCACTGGTCGTATGGTCGGTCAAGTTGGCGCGGTTGTCGGGTCCATTTTTGGTACTGGCTCACCAGACTTGTCACGTAAAGATGACTATGAATACACGATTAATTTTCGTTGCCAGTGATATCAATAAGTAATATCAATAAATAGTGAGCTAGTAACCGTTACGGTAAATTTTGTGTAGTTTTTTCTATTGATACCGATTAGCCAAACTATTATTAGCCCGTGTGTAGCCGACATGTTTGCGTGAAATCTTCTCGCTACTTGTCGGCTCTACTTTTTGTGCGTTTGCTTTTAAGGTAAACTACCGTCTCTAGGATTGCTTATATCCTAACTTCAAGCTTTATTGATTTTGGTCTACTATTATGCGCAAACCCAAACTTTCAAACGTAAAACAGGCTCAAGTATTAACCCCTGCCAAAGACTTGGCGACCTTGGAGGCTGAGTTGGCAGAGCAAGAAGACCATTTAGAAAACACAGTACTGCGCTTGAGTGACTATTTGACAGCCGTTGATATGGTTATCAAACAAACCTTTGACCACCGTGTCTGGGTAAAAGCAGAGATTCGCAATCTATCGAGCAAAGGCGGTCACTACTATTTTGAATTAGCAGAAAAAGATGATGATGGCAAAGTCGTGGCCAGCTGCCGTGGCAATCTGTGGCGCTTTAAAGCTGCGCGCGTTTTGGCTAAGTTTGAACGGGCGACAGGTATGCCGCTTGATCGCGACTTAACGGTTTTGCTTAAAGTCTCAGCTGGTTTTCATGCCCAATATGGCTTCTCACTCACGATTGAAGACATTGATCCGAGCTACACGTTAGGCGATTTGGCACGCCAATATGCTCAGATGGTTGATCGCTTGACGGGTGAAGGGCTACTGACCCTCAATCAGCAGCTCCCTACACCCTTCGATATTGAGCATGTACTGGTTATTGCTCCTGAAAAGGCCGCTGGATTGGGAGATTTTCAAGCTGATGCTGATCGATTAGCCGAGGCAGGTGCTTGCCATTTTCACTACCATCACGCAACCTTTCAAGGCAATCATGCACCCGCTGAAATACGCGAAGCCATTGTCAATGCTCAGCAGCAATTTCACGATACGTACGGACGCTTGCCTGATTTGTTAGTCATTATTCGTGGCGGCGGTGCGGTTGGTGACTTGGCATATTTAAATGATTACGAGCTTGCCGCTTTGGTGGCTGAGCAGCCAGTTCCTGTCTGGGTGGGCATTGGTCATGAGCGTGACAAAGTCATCTTGGACGAAGTGGCTCATACAAGCTTTGATACCCCATCAAAAGTCATTGCTGCCATTCGTCTCCACTTAGCGCAATTGGTCACTCAGACGCTGCAATATCAGTCGCAAATCAAACAAGCCGCGCAGCGTCAACTCAATATGGCGGAACAACGAGCAGAGCGTCAATTAAGCCAAATACAAGCGCAAACAACAGGGCAACTAACTGCTCTACAAAAAGACAGTAACCATGCATGGCTCAGTATTCAGCAAAGCGCTCAGCGCCAAGTAAAGCAAGCAGCAAGACAAACCGCAGAACTAAATACTCAGATTCAAGCGGCGTCTTATCAGCAGTTATCCATTGCGTCTACTTATAGCAACAATCATCGAAAAGCCATTATGCACCGTACTCAGCAGCAGCTGACACAAGCACAGCGAGACAGCGAGCATCTGCGGGATATTGTGTTACTACACAGGCCTTCTCGTATACTCAAGCAAGGTTATGCCTTACTGACAGATGAAAAAGACAAACAGACACTCACCAGTCGTACCCAGCTTCACAATGAGCAAATGGTGCATATTGTCTTAAAAGATGGCAAAGCCAAAGCGCAGATAATAGATGTAAAAGCCACATAAAAACTTAACTGCTAAATACCGTCAAAAAATAATGAGCATATGATATTTAGAGTCAGTTTTTTACTTAACCTTAATGACTTAACCTTAATGACTTAACCTTAATTTTGATCATCAGGACAGATTATGACTACCCCTACTCGCAAACGCAAAAAAGCCGCCCCAAAAACTTTTAAGGCGGCTTACGATATCTTAAAAACCAATGCCACTGAGCTACAGCAACAAGATGAGCCTGATATTGACAATCTGATGACCACTGTCGAAGAATCTATTGCCGCTTATCGCGTTTGTGAGACGCGTATCAATGCCGTGCAGCAAGCCTTGGACGCTGCGTTCGCTGAAGAGAACAAGACAGAAAATAGCGACCGTTAAGCACGCTATTCTAGTTCATCAACCTCAAAAACTTGGCGCAAGTAGGCAAGATACGTGTCATTATTGATCATGGTCTTGCCAGGGCTATCAGACAGCTTGGCAACTGGCTGTCCATTGCACTCAACCAGCTTAAGAACGATATTAATCGGCGTAATGCCCATATCATTGGTTAGATTGGTGCCAATACCAAAGCTGGTCTTGATACGACCTTGGAAATATTGATGCAGCTCCCATGCTTTTTCAAGATTGAGACCATCACTAAAGGTGAGAATCTTGGTTTTGGGATCAATCTTGAGTTTTTCGTAATGAGCAATGGCTTTATCACCCCACACATAGGGATCGCCACTATCATGACGCAGTCCATCAAACAGTTTGGCAAAATACAAATCAAAATCTCGTAAAAATGCATCCATTCCAACGACATCCGTCAATGCAATGCCCAAATCACCACGATATTCATGTACCCACGCTTCAAGCGCCGCTTTTTGTGAATCGCGCAAACGCACATCTAATGCCTGAAACGCTTGCATAAACTCATGCGCCATCGTACCGATTGGTGTCATACCGAGCTGTTTTGCCAAATAGACATTAGACGTACCGCCAACTATCTTCGGCTCAGCTTTGTGTATTGTCTCAACCACATGCGCTTGCCATGCTTTACTAAAGCGTCTGCGAGTACCAAAATCAGCAACAATAAAGGGTGGTCTGCTGCGATCACCTTTGGCTTGTTCTGCTGCATAATGATGCAGTAAGGCAACTTTTTCATCAAGCCTACGCTGACCTTCCTCAATCACTTGCTCACTTGATAAAGCGCTAAAATAAAGCTCGTTGACAATCGCCAGTACAAAGACTTCAAAGAACATTGCCTGAATCATCGGCCCTTCAATATCGATAAACAAACGACCTTCGTTATCTGTGCTGACCGTGATAAAACGACGTTTGAGTTTGAATAATTCAAGATAGTCCACAAAGTCTGAGCGCATAAAACGCAGACTGCGCAGATACTCCAGCTCATCTTCTAAAAAACGCAACTCACATAAACTGTCTAGCTGTTTTTCAAGCTGCTCTTTAATATTAGCCAAAGGATAAAGCGCTTCTTTATTATTGCGGCAGCGAAAACGGTACACACCATGCGTTTGCGGGAATTGATGTAGCATGGCTTGTAGCATAGTAAATTTATACAAATCGTTATCAAGTAACGAGGTAATAATAGGTGTATGGGTAACGGTCATACTATGGCCTTAAAAAATAAAAGCGAGAATAATAAATAAACGTCACCTGATACTTAAAGCGACACAATACATAAACAACAAAAAAGAGCGCATGTGAATCATCAGCACTCAATAAACTGTTAAGTATAACGAAGTTTGTCGCTTATTTCAGAGTTCACGATTAATCGCAGCAAAATTACTACGATAGCTACAATCAACATATCTTAAAAGCGCTACGGTATTGTTGATATATCGACATTATTTTTCACTGACTATACGTGGGTGGTCAACATACGATCAAACATTGAGCACAAAAAAGACGCTAAGGGTACTCTTAGCGTCTTTTATAAATACTACTGTTGCAACCCTATTACGATTTCACAAGCTTCACCAATGGTCCGTAACCTGACTGAGGCATCACATTGACAGGAATAAACTGTAAGGCACCGCCATTGATGCAATAACGTAGGCCACCACGATCTTTTGGGCCATCAGGGAATACATGGCCAAGATGCGAATCCGCGACTCGAGAGCGAACCTCAGTACGCACCATGTTGAAGGCTTTGTCTTCATGCTGAGTGATGACTTGCATGTCAATCGGTTTAGTAAAACTTGGCCAGCCACAACCAGATTGGTACTTATCAGTGGACAAGAACAGCGGCTCACCGCTTACAACATCAACATAAATTCCAGGCGCAAATAACTCATCATATTCATGACTAAATGCCCGTTCGGTGCCTGCATCCTGAGTAATATTATACTGCGCTTTCGTCAATGTGTTCTTGAGAGCGCCTTTGTCGAACCCAGCGTAACGCTTAGGATCCAATACTTCAGCTACGGTATTGGCAGGAGCAAGTTTGGTAGAGGCTGTACCTACAGGTTTGTCATCTGCCAAACTCAAGTCAACGTGACAATAGCCATTGGGATTTTTTGCCAAATAGTCCTGATGATACGCTTCCGCCAAATAAAAATTGTCTAATGCTTCATTTTCGACCACGACTTTTTGTTTGTATTGACTCTGCACTCGTTTGAGAGCCGCATCGATGACTGCTTTATCTGCTTTATCGGTGTAATAAACGCCAGAGCGATACTGTACGCCGCGATCATTGCCTTGCTTATTGACGCTGGTTGGATCAATAACACGGAAGTAATATTTTAAGACTGTATCTAAATCGATTTTATCCGCATCATAAGTCACTTTGACAGTTTCGGCATGTCCTGAGCCACGAATCACTTGCTCATAGCTTGGATTGGCAGTGTCACCATTTGCGTAACCTGACACAGCGTCTACAACACCATCAACCCGCTCCATATAAGCTTCTATACCCCAGAAGCAACCACCCGCCAAATAAATTGAGCGCGTATTAATCGCCTTGCCTTTATCATTGTAGTAAACCCCATCTTTTTGCTTGATGGTTTCAATCTTGCTGTTGTTGTCCAATGCTTGTACGTTGGCAGGTTTTGCAGTACCTGCTTTGAGCTCAGCAAAATCGTTATTAGCATTTTCAGCCAACGCATAGGCTTGCTCTGTGGTTAGATTGCCTTTAACCAAATGAACCAAGTTACCTTTTTTATCAAGTATGGCCCAACTTGGATATACCTGCACGCCAAGTTTGCCAATCAAATCTCCTGAAGGGTCAGACAATACAGGCAGTTTTGGATAATCCGCTTGAACGCCTGCATACCAAGTACTAAAGTCAGTGTCCTCTTTTTCATTCAGATGACCCGGACTTGCTACAGTAATCACATTTAGATCAGCGAACTTAGGATCCGTACGCCACTCTTCCGTTTCTGCCAACGTCCCTAAACAAAGTGGACACCAACTTGCCCAAAACTTCACTAAGGTCGGTTTGTTAGGATCTATCACATCAGCGCCTGTATCACCCAGACCTTTGGTCAGCTGCGGCAAGGCTTGTATTTGTTTAAGCATGTCAGAGGGCAACATATCACGAGAGGTTTTAGCCTCACTGGTTTGCTTGCCAGCAGTGCTGCTCGTCTTATTGTCCGCATTGCTCATTTGACCACAAGCAACCAATATTCCTGCACTCAATACGGTCGTTATGCCAAACGTACTAGCATTTTTAAACCAACGGGACGAAGTGCGCGGTGAGCCAGAAGCCAATTTATCGGCATTCTCATGGTCATTATTTGGAATATGTTTATTTGGCATAATATGTCCCTTCTACGAAGTCTGACGTCCATAGGCTGAAATGAATGATAACTCATGGTGTTTTTATAAGGTTCGCAAAAAACCAGAGTCAATCTTTTACAAAGAATGGATGCCATATATATAAATATAAGCCATCTACGAATGAAAATATGAGAGTAACACGCTCACTTGGTAGAAAGCTCATATACCATTACTGGACAAGAGCTGCCTGCTGGTTCGCATTAGCTTACCTTAACAGTATACATCGGCAATGGAATTTACTTTAATAATAATTTATGGCCCACTACACTTTTTTAACAACCTAGTAATAGTGGCGATATAGAAATCTTACTGCTCTATAGCAAGCATACTTGTTGTTTGTATATGTCTATATGGAGATAAATTGAGGAAAAGACAAGGTTTTTTATAATCGATGCTCGATAACCATAAGTATCATTCAAATTTGACGCAAATATTTTAATAGTATCAAATGATAAAGATGAAATGAGGGCGGTTAGTTTTTGGCGTGCATGAACTGTGCAACATAGTCATCGGCTGGATTGAGACGCAGCTCTTGTGGCGTACCCGTCTGTATCAAGCGACCACCATTTAAAATGCTGATACGTTGACCGACTTTGATTGCTTCATCAATATCATGAGTGATAAACACAATCGTCTTATTTAAGCGATCTTGCAGCTCCAAAAGCTGGTCTTGTAGCTGAGCACGAATGAGCGGATCAAGCGCTGAGAACGCTTCGTCCATCAGCAAAATCGGATTGTCCGTTGCTAGAGCACGGGCTAGACCAACACGCTGCTGCATACCTCCCGATAGCTCATCAGGATAGCTGCGCTCTAAGTTAGACAGCCCAACCTCATTAAGCCAGTGCCGAGCCACGTCATGACGATCTTTAATACTCATTTTGCGCACTCGTAAGCCGTAAGCAACGTTTTGGATAACCGTCATATGCGGTACCAAGCCAAAATGCTGAAAAACCATGCTGGTGGTTTGCTGGCGATAATGTTGCAACTCCTTGTCATTAAACTCTAGTACGTTGACAGCAGAGGTTGCATGTTCAGTTTCTGCTACGTTTGGCGCAGTAGAAACAAGCTCTTTATCAAAATGATGAGCATTAATAGAAGTATCTACCCATATCTTGCCACTGGTTGGATCAATCAAGCGATTGATATGGCGTATCAAGGTCGATTTACCCGAACCGGATAGCCCCATGATGCAATGTAGCTCGCCTGCTTTGACCGCAAGATTGATATCATAAAGTCCCACTGAGTAGCCTGTTTGCTCTTTTACCTTGATGCTGTCCATACCCTCTGCCAGTAACGCCAATGCAGACTGTGCTTGTGAGCTAGTAGCGTTATATATCTTACTGATATTTTCGAGCTGGATATGGTTCATTGTGGTTCTCACTATTGGTATTATTTTATGAGCGTTGTTTTTGTAAATGTGACTTAAATTATTAACCTAAAATGTCTTTATCACTGATCAAATACCTAACCCACTGGCCGTCTGCCAGCTTCGATGGTCTTTTGGCGCGCACGTTTGCCTTGACCAAATGCCTGAGTGATACGGTCAATGATAATTGCTACGATGACAATGGCAGTACCTGCTTGTAAACCTTGACCAATATTGAGCGTTTGTATTGATTGCAAGACATCTTCGCCAAGACCTGGTGCTCCAATCATAGAAGCCAATACAACCATAGCAAGAGACATCATGACAGCTTGGTTAATGCCCGCCATAATACTCGGTAACGCTTGTGGCAATTTGATCCAAATGAGTAATTGTAAATGCGTACTGCCAAATGAGCGCCCCGCTTCCACCATTTCATGGTTCACTTGCGTGATACCGAGCATGGTCAAACGAATGAGTGGCGGCAGTGCATAGATAATGGTGGCAAACAACGCAGGCACTTTACCAATACCAAATAACATCAATACTGGTATCAAATAAACAAAGCTTGGCATGGTCTGCATCACATCCAGTATGGGTGTTACAATCCTACGTAGTAACTGACTGCCCGACATGGCAATACCGATAGGAATACCAATAACCACTGTGACCAATACAGAAACAATCAGAAGCGCCAAGGTATCAATCAATGCGCCCCATAATCCGAATGCACCAATCAAAAACAGTCCTGCCCCGCACGCAAGCGCAAACCAAATTTTACGGACGCCAAACCATGCGAGTACAGTCACCAGTCCAATAATTAACCATGGCGGAATGACGGTAAGTAACCGCTCGATAGGTAGCAATAAATATGTCAATGCTATGTGACTAATCGTACGAAACACATCACCGTAGTTTTGGACGACATTTGCTAGTGTATTGTTCAGCGGTGTCTCAAGAGACCACGAAGGAAAGCTTGAGGACAAACCCAACAGGTTGCTATTGGTTGCTGTATTGTCAACGCTAGCAGCTCCAGTCAAATTAGTGCCTAACTTATCAGCAAGATTGGTCGCGGCCTCTTCAGATACCCACTGTTGCCAAACGTTTGGATTTTCACGTAAAAACACTAACGCTTGCTCTTCGCCACTACGCTTATTCTCACTCATCTCCAAAATAGCGCCATTAAGCTCATCTGAGGTAAACTGTACTTGTTTAAAAACCTCTGCCAATTCAGGATTGCTATCGAGAAATGGTGTAGAGACAGCGATGCCGAGAGGTGATACAGGAAAGCCAGAGACGCAATCAGCGGTACCATCTGCTCGCAATAAATCTTGCCAGCAAGCATCATTGTGAGCAGGAAATGCTAATGGCGCAAAATCATACTTAGCCATCAGCCCCGTCGGCTGCCAATAGTAGAATAGTAAGGGTTTATGCTGCTCAAACGCTGAGGCAATTTCGGCATCGAGTGCAGCACCTGTGCCAGGATGGGCGTTGTTGAATGTATTGTCTAAGCCCGTGTTTTTGAGCAGGCGGGTATTAAAAATCTCACACGTCCAACCAGAAGGACAATTCATAAAGCGAGATTTATTTGGGTTTTCAGGGTCTTTAAACAACTCAGCATATTTGGGCAGATCTTGATAGGTGCGCAAACCAGGGTTTTCTTCTAGGACATACTTAGGAACATACCAGCCTTGAGTGGCACCGCCTTTGAGCGTATCACCAATGACCGCAACTTTGTTCTCTTCGATGGCTTTTTCCATGATTGGAGAACGCCCGACCCACTGTTCACCAATAATTTGAATGTCATCTTGTGACAATGCCGTCTCAAGTGCAGGGCCTGCGCCTGGCACTTCTTCAATCGTACAGTCATATCCATCTTCAGCGATATATTTGAGTACACCAGAGATAAATTGACCGCTCTCCCACGTAAGTGCGCCAAATTTGATTGGCGAGTCACAAGCAGCAGATGCTGATATGGGCAATAACAGCATGCTCATCCACAGTATATTTAACGCAATCCATTGACGCATGCTCTGTCCTATTTATTATTATTCATATCAGTAGCAAAATAGTTATTAACGTCACAGTATTTTGGTTGTACTTCACCTGCTGTCACTATGACTCATAATCCTTATTGCTTATTTATGTAGGTGTTTTTCTATACTGTTTAAATATATCAATAAAATGTAGCGATTTATAAGGTTGATAATAAATACTTATTTACTGGTTGTTAAGGTCATATTTTAATCTGTAACACTTATAGAACATTCATCACCACCTCTTGGGGCTCGTAAATATAGAATTTTTGGCAAAAAAATAGCATCGACTTGCGTAGATGCTATTGCTTATGGAACCATGGATTTGATACGGCTATTTTACCATCATCCTTTTGATAGTTACTTGAGAAGCAGTGACTTTAAAAATAGTTATTTTAAAAACAGCGCCATGGCTTTTTTGAATAACCCACCATAAGGCGGCAACAGCAGATTCAGACCATTGAGCTTGGTTTGTACAAAGATAGGCTTCATATGGCTTAGACGCTCAAACCCAGCTTTTCCATGATAAGAACCTGTACCAGAATCTCCAACCCCGCCAAACGGCAAGTCATGCTGCGCCACATGCATAATCACCTCATTAATACATAAACCACCAGACACCGTATTATTACGTACTTTTTCTATGTCGTTATGGTTCTCACCAAAAACATATAGGGCCAAAGGGCGGGGGCGTGAATTGACAAACTGAATGGCATCATCTAGCGTTTCGTAATGAACGAGCGGCAAAATGGGTGCAAAAATCTCTTCTTGCATCACATCACTATCGGACGCAGGTTCGCTCACAATGACGGGCGGCATCAGGCGCGTTTCAATGTTTGCCTCAACCGATGTCAGCGGATGTATTTCAGTACTCGGTAACGCATCGAGATAGCCTTTGACGCGCTTAAATTGCGCACCGTTGATGATACGAGAATAATCTGGGTTGTGTTCAATGTTAGGATAGTGTTTTGCCATCCATTCTTTTGCCAAGCCGATAAATGCTTCGTGATACTGACGCGGAACCAACACATAATCGGGTGCAATACAGGTTTGACCAGCATTCAAGGTTTTGCCCATCATGACGCGATTGACGACCGCCTCCAAATTGGCATCCTCAAAGACGATTACAGGTGATTTACCACCAAGCTCAAGGGTCACTGGCGTTAGATTGGGCGCTGCTGCCGCCATCACCTTTTTGCCGACCGCGGTAGAGCCTGTATAAAGCAGATGGTCAAAAGGCAGCTCACTAAACGCCGCAGCGATATTAACCTCACCCAGTACCACACAGATCATGTCTGGTGAAAAATAACGCGAAATCGTATTCGCGAATGTTTGTGCAAATTGCGGCGCTGCCTCACTCATTTTAATCATGATACGATTGCCTGCGGTGATCGCATCAATCATGGGTCCTATTGCCAAAAATAATGGATAGTTCCATGGCACTATGATACCAACCACGCCCAGCGGCTGCGGCTGAATCTCATTATGAGCGGGTCTGTATAACGCTGAAATAGGCGCACGTTGCGCTTTCATCCATTTTTTGCCGTGTTTTTTGGCATGGCTGATTCCAGTAAAGCTCGGAAATAACTCAGCAAACTGGGTCTCTGATTCACTACGGTAGCCAAAATCAGCGCTGATTGCTTTCGCAAAACTTGTTTGATTGTCGCTCAGCATGATTTCTAAATTGTCCAGTTGGGTCTCACGAGTGGCCCAATCGTTGATCGGCTGCGTACGACTCAACGTTTTTAAGTACGAAAATTGCGCGTGCATCTCATCAATTGTCTTGGCGATACTCGGCACTTCAGGTACTTGGTACTGCATCAGATCAGTATTGGTCGACGTCTGATCATGGATAGTGTGGTCGGTACTAATCATTTATCTTCCTTGTTATATTATATATTGGCATTGATACGTTATATTGGGTGAAAGATGCCGTATCTCTAGGGACTTTCTCAGTTAAAATATCCTATGACTAATAACTTCTAAACCTATCAATATTACCGAGATTTCCTTCATTATACTTCAATGTAGCGTATTGAATACTCAATGAACAGCACATTAAACTGACTGCTGCGTTTGTGACAAACAAGTCTTCATTCAACATATAAACTAATGATACGACACTCTTTTGTCGCAATTGCTCTATACGTATTGACGATATCAAAAATAATCTGCTAAGAGATATATTTGGGCGTTGCTCTTTAAAACTGCTACACTAAATATCGGTAAATCATACTTCTAAATCTGACAATAATAAGACCTTTATTCTCATGCAAAACCCAATACAGCACCTCAATGACACACTAATCAGTAGATCCATCTTAGCAGCTGACTATGTGCCAACGCTCGATGCCATGCTAGCACGTACGCTCGCACGTATCGATTTAAAAAAACAGCAAGGGACACGTACGCCTGATGAATTATGGGTTGTGGACCATAATGACGTGTATACGCTTGGACAAGCAGGTAAAGAAGAGCATATCTTGCAGCGTACTGATACGCCAATTATCAAGACCGATCGCGGTGGACAGGTAACTTGGCATGGTCATGGGCAGCTGGTTATTTACTGGTTGTTTGATTTGGACAGTTTGAACTGGAGTGTGCGTAATCTGGTTTCTCACGCTGAACAAGCCATCGAAGACGTCATCAATGAATGTTTGGCGTCGTCATCTTCGAACAGTATCAATGATGACAGTACTCACATCAGTGCGCATTCTCGCCGTGATGCGCCTGGTGTTTACTTATATGCTGATACAGCCAATCAGGTGACTAGTGATAGTGATGCGTCTACGACATTCTCTCCCGATGATAAAATTATGCTGGGAAAAATGGCATCATTAGGCTTTAAAATTAAACATGGCTTTAGTTATCATGGGATTGCGATCAATTTAGATTGTGACTTATCAGCATTCAATGCGATCAATCCTTGCGGATACGCGGGTATGCAAATGCTGCGTCTGTCGGACTTTGTGTCGATGCATCGCGATGCTCATGACCATGGAAGCGACAGCCAAATTAATGACCAAAAGCGCGCTTCATTGAGCTACGAGCAAGTCACACAAAAGCTCATTGATAATATTGCTAAGCGTCATGCTGGGCTGATTGAGTTGAGAGCGATCGCACCAAAGTAACTCTTTGAGTCCATTTTTGCATAATATCGTGCGCGCTTGGACTTAAGCATTATGAGAAAAATTGAACCAAACTTGTTATAATCGCAACCGGAACAAAAATAAGGGGCAGCGACCATATTGTATAGACAGTATTATAGTGCTCGCAGATGAACCCTTTAACCATTACTTATTATTCAAACATTCTAAACAAAAGAAAATTGGAGTATTCCATGGCAGATTTTAATAAAATTTTAGACGCAGGCGATGTAGATGGCGGCATCATCAACGTCGTAGTAGAAATCCCAACTGGTAGCAGCCATAAAATTGAGTGGAATCGCGAATTGGCGGTATTTGAGCTTGATCGTATTGACCCACAGATTTTTGCTAAGCCTTGCAACTATGGTTTTATCCCACAAACGCTTGACGAAGATGGTGATGAGCTTGACGCATTGATTTTGACTGAACAGCCACTACCAACTGGCATCTTCCTAAAAGCCAAAGTCATTGGCGTGATGAAGTTCGTTGATGATGGCGAAGTGGATGATAAAATCGTTGTCGTACCAGCTGACGACCGTGATACTGGCAATGCGTACAACAGCCTAGCTGATCTGCCAAAACAACTAATCAACCAACTAGAATTCCATTTTAGCCACTATAAAGATTTGAAAAAAGCAGGTACCACTGTGGTTGAATCTTGGGGTGATGTTGCAGAAGCCAAAGAAGTGATTAAAGAATCTATCCAGCGCTGGAAAGATCTATAATCTACCCAAGCTTGATATTTATGCTCGTACAGATAAATACGATTCAAATACCGCCGTCACTATCGTGACTGCGGTATTTTTTTGCTTGAACGTGACTAATATAAAATGGTTATAATAAAACATTCTCTTTACCCCTACGCTGCTATAAGGAAAATCATGTTCAATCCTGACCCCAGCTCGAAATCAGCCAGTAAAAAACTGCCAAAAGCGGTCATCATGATGATCGAAAAAAACAACCTAGTCATGGCCATCAAGACATTGGCAGCCGATGAAAAAATCAGTATGGATGAGGCCAAGGTACGAATTGATGCCTACGAAACCCAGCTAAAGGTACAGCAGCAGCAAAAACTCAATACCATTGCCAATAAACAAGGCATCTCTAATCATGCTATTAGCTTTGATAGAGAACAAGAGCCTAATGAGGATGCAGACCCATTGGTAAAGAATCGTGTCAAAACCACCAAGTCACATCAAGATTTTCAAACATTGCAGACAGGCGTTGACACTCGGCTCAAGGATTTGGGCTACAAAAAGCCACTCATACCCTATTGGCTAAAAAGAGTACTGGTCATTGTAGTGATTATGCTAGGTATGTTTTGGATATTATGGCGGGTGTTTGGGTAAAATATACTACGCTAAATGTTTGAGCATCATATAAGCGATTAGGTAAGAAATCATACATCCAAATACAAAATAAAGAAGGGTGTGTAGAACGGCGCGCAAATAACTGATGTGGACAACCATTACAATGTATTTAACCTGAACGATTATGTACCAAAGTAAGCTGACGAATAGCAAGCCCAATCCTAATATCTGTAAAGCTAGCGTATGAGAAGCCGTATAGATGAAACCAAGCGTTACACCTAATGCGTAAGGGGCAATCAAAAAACATTGTATAAAAAACGGTGCACGCAAAGTTTCTCTGTCTATGCTGATTCGTTGCATATTCAACAACCCTAAAGAGAAAATGAGCGACCAAACGCTATAGTTTAGTGAACGAAACATGAGCGTGTTTTGGATACTCCCAAAGACAATATGACCAATATCTCCAGTCTGCGTATTATTATTTAAGAATGCCTGATTATGGTTGGCAAGCGCGAACCCGTATAAGATGATGAGTGTCAATATAAGAAATAAAGGGGGACTAATGGCATCCTTAAACTGTGCATCCTGTTTAGCCAGCTCCTGCTTGGTATAATCCACCATTTTGAGCGGATGTCTCAGCACACGCCATAAAGTACGTGGATAAAAGAACAGCCATGTGATAACTTCATACAGCAATTCATCTAATGAACGCAGAATTTTAAGAAAGTCCATATCTTCTACCTCTTTTCCATTAATACGAAAATTTGGAATCTATCAAGACCCTGCGCAGTTTGATAGAAGCTCTATCAGAGAACATATCGAATACCAAACTGACTATTATTTTTTGAATAAATTGATACTATTAGACACCTATATACCGCTAATCATATCTAAGTCTACCTCTATTATCTAAAGTTAATTTTTAAAAATAAAGATCAATGTTATGAACACTGAGTTTTGGCAAAATGCATGGAAAAATAGCCAGACTGGCTTTACCCAAAAAAGAACCAATCCAATGCTAATAGAGCACTTTAAAGTTTTAAATGTACCTAAAGGTGGGCGTGTTTTTGTACCTCTATGTGGTAAAAGCATAGATATACTATGGTTTTTAAGTGAAGGTTTTGAGGTTGTCGGTGTTGAGTTGTCAGAAATAGCAGTCACCCAATTTTTCGCTGAAAATGGCTTGCAGGCGACAATACCGCCATACTCAATTACACCCAACCTGATCTGCTATCAAACTAAGCACAAAGGCCAGAGTCTCAAAATATGGGTAGGTAATATTTTTGATTTGAGTTCTATTCACGTTGGACAAATAGATGCTATTTATGATCGCGGCGCCCTAGTTGCTTTGCCAGATACTGAGCCAGAAAATCTACGTACACTTTACACGCAGAAAGTTATGGAGTTGAATAATACAGCAAATCAACTACTGTTATCGTTTGCTTATGATGGAAAAAAGCAACGTGATGACAAATATAATGATTTACCACCTTTTTTAATAACACAAACTCAACTCGAACAATACTACGCCAATTACTACGATATACACTTAGTTGCACGAGAAAAATTGGAGTATGTTTCTACCGCAGGTGACTCAGGCTATCGTCTCGTTCATACGCTCATATCCAAAAAATAGAATCAAGGATAGTATACTCAGTTTGCTATTATTTGAAGTTTAGTAGCAGTACAAATGAGCAGTTAGAACTAGAAATTCTAAATGTTCTAAAACATAGCAGGCGGATTTCATTCGATTTTGGGTAAACTCACAAAGGATACTTATAAAGAATGGACAAGTATTTATGATAGAAAATAATGCACACCGTCTGCTAATTCTGTTTTTCTAAAATCTATTTCTTTATAGACTAGCCTAGTCCATTATCTTTAGAAATAAATATTTTCGCTAATTTTCTTAAGGATTAGCTTTATGTATGAAAATGCACCTATGTTGAAAAGAATAGACTTATTAAACACTATCCCTCATGATTTTCCGTTTATGCATCTATATCCCTTATGTTTTACAAAAAATATCACTGTAATTACTGGCGAAAACGGAGCTGGCAAATCAACTATTCTAGAGGCTTTAGCAGTCAAACTGGGGTGCCCTGCCGAAGGTGGTTCTATAAATTTTCATTACGAAACTGAGAATACGCATCTGGATTACACTAAACATCTGAGAATCTCAAAAAGCGGTAAAAAAATAGAAGATATTTTCTTTTATAGATCTGAAACTTATTATAACCTTCTCACTGAAATGAGAAATCTGGACTCAGAATTAAGTTTTGATCCTAAAATAAATAGCTACTATGGAGGTAGGGATCTACATACCATCTCACATGGAGAGTCCATGAGAGCATTATTCTTTAATCGTTTTAGAGGGGGAGGACTTTATATACTCGATGAGCCCGAAGCATCATTATCAATTGCAAGCCAGATTGATTTTGTCGAGAGAATTATACAGTTAGCAAAGAAAGGGGCGCAGTTTATCATTGCTACTCATTCTCCAGTTATCATGCTGATGCCCGATATTGACCTTATTCAAATAACAGAAAATAATTATAGGTACGTGGATTTTATAAATACGAATACCTATTACTTGTATAAAGAAATATTAGAAAGTAAGGGCGAGTTCCTGAAAAATATAATAAACACGTAATGATTTATCAAGTAAACATAGACTAGGCTTTTAGCTCAGCTGATGTACATCTCAAAAGTATCAATAGCCAAGTATTGGGAATTGATTACATTTCGAAAGATCAAGGAATTGGAGTACTTTGTTATTATCATCCCAGTTTTTTAGTAAAAGACTTTAAATCTGCATCGCTACTCTCAAAGTCAAAAAAGCACTTCGTCTGCCAATTTTTTGTTCGTTTGGCTTGAGCAGCGGTTGGATTTGTCCAAGGAGCATATACTCTCATCGCTCTTTTACCAGCCTTTGCTTCTTCTGAAAATACGCCTTTTTTAGCTAGAAGTTGTGCACTAAAAACGAAAACTCCAAAATTAGTACCCTCATTAGCAGCTATAATTACCCAGTCCACCCCATCCTTCAGGTCAATTGGCGAAATCTCACTGTTAGGATGTTCACGCTTCCATATTGTCACAAATTGACCAATTTTTTTTGGTGTAGTTTTCGCTTGTCGATAAATTATCCTCTGGCCATTCAGTGTAAATTTAAGTGCTCCATACTCTATACTTTCTATTTCAGGCTCAACATTTTCTACTGCATATCCTGCTGGCTCAAATAACTTTCGCAATACAAGATTAAATGATGCTGGAATAATGTCTGAAGTAAGATTTTCAGTACAAGAAAAAGTTTCTTTGGGCTGATTAAGTTTATTCATAAAAATTACCCGTATTCATTTAGGCTGTTTCTCAGAGAGTTTTGATAATAAGTACTTTATTGTAGATACAGTCTTACGCAAGCAACTTTAAACTGCCTAGAAAGTATATTGTGAAGCACACTGCAACTATTTAAATAGCTCAAAACCAGTGAAAGTAGCTAACTGGTTTTGAGTTGTGCTGTTAAAATCGTATCTATACGCTACATACTTTTTATAAATTAGGCCAAACATGACAAAAATAATTGAATCGTTAATACAAGCAAAAGCTGATCAAGCACCGTCACTATTGAAAAGGATATATACTAAAACAGATCTGTATAAGCAATGTGCTCATGAACTTCAAGAAGATATAGAAAGACTGGAAAGTGATCGCTTGGCATTATTATTTGCGCAATACGCGTCCATTACTGGTCGGCACCCCTCAGAATACAAAACCCGTTTAATTAACTGCGATAATGGCAATATTGCATTATGTGGTATTCGCTTTCGTGGTATGGATATCTCTCAGCCATTTGTCACTGTAACGGCTACGCTAAAGCCACTCAGTATAACTAGTATGAATGTATTGGTAGATAATATCTCAAAGTCATTTGAGGGCTTCAAGCCTCAATATATACAATTCTATGTGCCAAGCTATTTAGATATAGAGCCTGCAAACTTTTCTTCAGCCCACTGGGACAATCGTATACTAGCAAATTCTTTGGATGTGCTAAATGAAAACGCAGAACAAGATATGGCCTATTGTGCTGATAAAAAATATGAGCTCTTATCTACAAACTCTCTTAAATTTTATAACCAGTATGTCATGGCATATAACAAATTGCTCGATGAATTCCCGCAACATGCTTTGATGATGGAGCTAAAGCCGATAGAGGATATGAGAATTTGGGTGGATCAAGGCTTTGTTCATCTATTATATGTTAACGATAAATTAGCAGGAGTCATCATAGTAGAGCCTGATAATAGCTTAGGAATGACAGGCTTTTATATTATTGAGAATATTATATTTTCTGAATATAGAGGACAGGGTTTGGGGAAATGGATGCAACAGACTATGATATATCACTTGGCTAATGGTCAAGGTAGACAATTAGAAAGACCCAAAACTGATATGTTGTTTGGAACGATTCATTTTGACAATACCTCAGCCATTCAGTGTGCAAAAAGCGTCGGGCGTTATGATATCGGAGGGTATTTGTGGGTGGCAACTGGTATCAAATAGGATAGTGAAAGATTTACTTTTTTTTATATTTAACTTCTCATAAAACTTACTTTAATAGAACCAGAAAAAAGTCATATGAAAATAGATCATTCTGGTTTGCCTTACGTAATGCTGTTAATGCCCTACCCGTTTATATTATACGAACATTGCTATAAATGGGCGGGACATAAAAAGGATACCGTCGTATCCTTTTTGATTTCAGGGCTAATAACAATATTATTTTAATGATGCTCACCAGGAAGGATTCTGGCAAACGCACGCTGAGCAAAGTTTGGCTTGCTGTCAGTTGTCTGCGCCGCTGTCGAGCTTGGAAAGATACGATAGCCAATTGACTGCACACCGACGTTAAATGCTGGCATCAAAGAGTAGCTGGCTGAAGCAAACTTACCCATATTACTAGCAATACTGTTGGGCTTATGCACAATGGCTTTTGCGACCATCATTGCCGCTTCATCAGGCATCAACGCTGGCATATAACGATACAATTTGGTTGGTGCAATCATTGGTGTACGTACCAATGGCATAAAGATATTGGTCACTTTGATATTATCGCCTTTGACTTCGGCGGCCAAACAGCGACTAAATGCATCTAGTGCTGACTTCGATGCAACGTATGCTGCAAAACGAGGACTGTTTGCCAGTACACCAATGGATGAGATGTTGACAATTTGACCCGTTTGGCGACCAATCATAGTGGGCAAAAAACCAAGAATAATTTTGACAGCACCAAAATAATTAATATCCATGGTTCGCTCAAAATCATGAAAGCGATTGACAGATTCGTGAACTGAGCGACGAATAGAGCGTCCAGCGTTGTTCACCAATACATCAACATGCTTAAAGTCTTCAAGAATCTTTTTACTGGTTCTTTCGATATCGTCCATGTCAGTGAGATCGCATGGATAATAGCTGGCCTTGCCACCAAGTGTTTCGATATTTTCTTTGACCGTTTTTAGTTTGTCTTCAGTTCGAGCCAGCAAAATCACATGAGCACCGCATTCACTAAGCAAAAAGGCAGTACGCTCGCCGATACCACTTGAGGCACCTGTAATAATTATATTTTTACCTTTGACGGTTTTGGTAATTTTTTTCTTTGAGGGATTAGCCATAAAAAGTCCTTTTTGTTGTCCTGTGCCTATGTATATTCAGTTACAGCATAGCAAAAAAGTATATGATAAAGTGAATAAAACAACCAGCTCAAACGGTTAATTTGACTATTTTAGGCGCTCATAAAGCTATATGAGCGTTTTTTGCGTATTCGGTTTTTGTTTACTATTGATGAGGAGTGTATGTTTTGCTTGAATATCTTACCTACTATATTGATCTGGTGGCCAAAATTGTCGAGGTTATCGGCGTCTTGATTATGTTTTTTGGCCTATTTCTGGCTTTTTATCGAGGTATTTTTTCAACTCGTGGATTCAACCATGATACTTACATCGAAGTTAGGCAAACGGTTGGTAAGTCAATTCTGTTAGGATTAGAGGTGCTGATTGCCGCTGATATTATGGCCACTGTTGTCACAGAGCCGACTTTGCGCAGTATTCTTGTATTGGGTTTTATCGTCCTCATTCGAACGTTTTTGAGTCTGTCTTTACAAGTCGAGCTCGAAGGTCGTTTTCCGTGGCAAAAAGAAAAAACCGTACCCGAGAGCAACTCAGAGGCAGATCATGCGATCAAACCTGACCGCCCTTAATTTCTCCACCAACGTTTGATTACTCGTGCGCGTGCAAAAAAGCTTCAACCACCTGAAACTGACCCGCGGTACTTTCTTCGCCATACATTGCCTGCCTAAAGGCATTAGAATTTGGAATACCGGTTGTATACCAAGCGATATGCTTACGTGCTATCCGGCAACCGGAATATTCACCGTAAAAATCATAAAGCTCTTGTAAATGCGCCAGTACAATTTCTTTGATGTCGCTAACACTAGGCGCATCCAGCTTTTCACCTGTCTGCAAAAAGTGCCCAATATCCCGAAATAACCATGGCTGTCCTTGTGCCGCACGTCCAATCATCACAGCATCACAGCCTGTCAGCTCATAAACTCGCTGCGCTTTTTGTGCGCTATCAATGTCTCCATTGGCAATCACAGGAATGCCAATGCTTTCTTTGACATCACGAATCAGCTCATAACGCGCCTCTCCCGTGTACATGTCTTCACGCGTACGTCCATGAATCGCAATCGCCGCAATTCCTGCCTGCTCTGCGCGCTTAGCCACTCGTAAAATATTTTCACGTCCATTCTCAAAACCCAATCGGGTTTTTAATGTCACGGGAGCATCAACTGCATTCACTGCCGCATCTAACAAACGGGCAACCAAATCTTCATCTTGTAGGAGCGCTGAGCCTGCCAGTCTACGGCAGACTTTTTTGGCAGGACAGCCCATATTAATATCAATAATTTGTGCGCCATTATCAATCTGATAACGGGCAGCCTCAGCCAGTTTATCTGGCTCGGCGCCTGCTATCTGTGCAGAAATGGGTGCTATCTCATTGTCAAAATTGGCGCGATATAAAGATTTTTTGCGTGCATAAAGCGCTGTATCAGCGATAATCATTTCGCTGACCGCATGACCTGCGCCAAATGATTTACACAATCGGCGAAAAGGGTTGTCGGTGACACCTGCCATGGGCGCAACCATCAGACGATTTTCAATCGTCAAACCACCGATATTTAATGGCTGTAATAATGGATGGTCAGTAGCAGATAAAGACGGAGATACAACAGAAGAGTTATTAGACATAAAAAACGGCTTGTATCACGAGAGGGACAAGCCGTTATTCTAAGCAATCATACATAGAATGCAAGCTATTCACGTGAATAACTTGCATTGATGGACACTAACTTTTAATAATAAATCTTTACTTATCAAACACACTACCCTGCTCTAACGTGATATCTTCATCATGCTCCTGCATACGCCACGGCAGACTGTCAGGTGCCATGTTTAAGAAGTGAAGATATTTTTCGAACTGATCAATGATGTCGTTGATAATAGACTCTGGTTGATAACCATACAAATCATAAGTTTGACCGCCTCGGCGTAGATAAACCTCAGCACGATAATGATGCTCTTGTGGCACACCACCTGCCTTATCATCTATATAGTAATTGGGCACATCATACTCAGACAAACGAACCTCATACCAGAATTCAACATTATCGCCGCGTCTCAATTCTAGTACAGCACGATTATTAATTTCATCATAATTGACATCAGGTAGCCAGCCTGTTTCTGCAAACTTCTCTGCCACTTCATTCATCGATGTCAAAACTGTGCCTTTGATATAATTTAGCACCTTCTCGCGCGTTGGTTGATTGGTCATGTAATCGATACGATCACGCCATGCGTCGAGTTTGAGTAGATGAGGCGGCAGATGATTGTCATTGGCCAAACTTTGATTGCGATGTCCTTCAATCCGTAGCGCGCGCCACATACCAAATGTTGAGATCAATATGATAACGGCAAATGGTAATGCGCTGACAATCGCTGCTGTCTGTAGAGCGCTTAAACCACCTGCTATCAGTAAAACCGCAGCAACTGCACCTTCAGTTAACACCCAAAACGAACGCTGCCACCATGGTGTATCACTACGTCCACCTGCTGCCAGCGAATCAATGACCAATGAGCCTGAATCTGACGATGTGACAAAAAAGGTAATAATCAAAAGAACGGTTAACGAAGAAACGATCTGCGTGAATGGCAAGTTCTCTAATAATTTGAACAGAGCGATGGCTTGGTTATTTTGCACTTCATCAATTAATGATGTATAGCCATCGACCATGATCATATGTAGAGCAGTATCACCAAAGACGGCAAACCAGAAGAACGTGAAGAACGTTGGTACCAGCATCACACCAAGTACAAACTCACGAATAGTACGGCCACGGCTGATTTTGGCAATAAATAGACCGACAAAGGGTGCCCATGCAATGGTCCATGCAAAGATAAACAATGTCCAACTACCGATCCAATCGCTTGATTGATAGGCTTGTAAGCTAAAAGTACGCTCAACAATATTGCCCAAATAGCTGCCCGTATTTTCCATGAACGCGTTTAAAATAAATATCGATGGGCCAACGATAAATACGAAGATCATCAATGCTGTCGCTAAAAGCATGTTTAAGATAGACAAGCGTTTTACGCCCTTATCCATACCTGCTAACACAGATACTAAAGCTGCTGCTGTCACACCTGCAATAATGATAACCTGCACCGTCGTACTCACTGGCACCAAATTTGGCAATAAGTAATTCAGACCCGCATTAATTTGTGCAACTGACAGCCCTAGACTGGTAGCGATACCGAACATCGTACCCAAAATCGCAAACACATCTACCGTGTGACCGATAGGGCCATGAATTTTATCACCAATGAGCGGATATAGGGTTGAACGTACGGACAGCGGTAGTCCATGACGAAAAGAGAAATATGCCAGCGACAAACCTACGACGCCATAAATAGCCCAAATATGAAAGCCCCAGTGAAAATAGGCAATTTGCATGGCTTCTTTTGCAGCTTCAATGGTCTGCGGTGTAGACATTGGTGGATTGGCAAAATGTAATACAGGCTCTGCCACCCCGTAAAATAGTAAGGCGATGCCGTATCCTGCAGAAAACAACATAGCAAACCATTCAAGAAACTTGTATTCGGCTTCAGCATGGTCAGGGCCAAGCTTAATACTGCCATAAGGCGAAAACGCTAAGGCGATAATAAATAATAAAAAGATAGCAACTGCCAGCATATAAAACCAACCGAAAGTATCGGTGGTAAACGCCAGTACTGTACTAAATAACTCGCCAGCAGCTTCTGGATTAATAGCGGTGCCAATCACTAGCAAAAGCATAATGGCAGCTGCGGGTACAAAGACCGGCAGCAAAATGGTGGAGCGAGGTAATTTATTCATGAAAAAATGATTCCCTCAGAAAATGAATAATAAAAGTAGCAACTCCTTCTTCAAGTGAGCACTAATAAGTCATGTTAAATATGGAGCAAAGTTTATATAGTTGGCACAGTTTTTATCACAGTATGTCCCAAAACCCCAGATTATCACTGCTTTTGTAACAATATTTTAAGGAATATTACATCATGATTACCAAATAATAAAAAAGACAGCTATTCAGCTGCCTTTCGATTCATTATAAGAAGTACTGATTGTCAGGCTAATAATATGCCTGAATAAAACTAACTTTCGATAGCCGAAGTAAGCTTTTTGGCCATGTCAGCCAGTTGATTATTCTCTACTTGTGTCACAGCATGACGACCTAATTCATGAATACTGGATGGTATGAGATGTACATGATAGTGAAAAACGGTCTGCCCTGCTTGTGCGCCATTTAATTGCATCTGAATGATGCCTTCACGCTCAAATACCTGGCGCTGTGCTTGCATCACTTTTTTGCAAGTCATTAAGACAGCGGCGGCATATTCTGGCTCAAGATCTGCCAAATCAACGGCTTTTTGCTTAGGTATTACCAGTACATGACCTTCTGCTTGTGGCATGATATCCATAAAGGCAAGCGTTTTGTCATCTTCATAGACTTTGTGATAGGGAATATCACCACTAAGCATTTTGGCAAAAATATTATTGTCATCATAAGTCACTTGCTTATTATTTTGGCTCATATGTATTCCTTTATTGGTTTGAGGTTGAATGATTCAGTAGATTTTTCGAATTATTAGGCAGTCTTGAATATAGTGGACTAAACGTTATGCCCGTACAAGGTATGATAATGTGCTTTAAAGAAGCGATAAAGTCTATTCTCATCGTTGTTCGCTAATTTATTGGCGAGCTAAGTGCTTTAAATGTTATATTACTACCCTACTTTAAAAACATAATGCTTATGGATTCGTCTACTGTGCCCGTTCAGTCAAATATAACTGAGACATCTACAAACGCTGAGAATTCGGCACCCAAAACTTTGTCAGAAACCTCTATACCGACACATTCTGCACATATCGATTCTGTACACGATAGTGAACATCATAGTCCTGACAATGAAGATAGTACTCAAACTATTGACCCCAATGCTATCATCTTAGCAGAAGCTTTGAGCGACAAAGTCATCAGCTGGCAGATACACAATTGTAAAATTATCAAAAAGACTGTCACGCAAGACTTGCCACTGCCTTTTCTATATCACTACGATAGCCTAGACGATACTATCAAGCAGACGCATCCCCTTACACCTCAGCTACTTACCCAATTCAATACGACTATGTCAGCTCGTGAAGCAGCTAAATTGATTGGTATTGATGAAGCATTATTGACCACTCCTTGGCATGTAAAAGTGATTGGCTCATTGGTTGTGTTTAGTGAAGCATTGCAGTTAGCCGTTCGTCTGCATTGGACCAATACAGGCAAAGAGACCCAGCAGATATACACTAAGGATGCCGCCGACGCTATTCTTGCCGCCTTTGAAGACTGGCAGTTCTTTGGTCGTATAGACGTCCTTTATAAAAATAGTAAGCAGACGTTAATCAGTATTGATGAGCAAAACCTCAGTACTCAAGCATTACCTGCCGAATCACTATTGACGATTGATCCAAGTAGCGACTATCAACAGTTACCAGCTACTCATGCGCTTGCGGCTATCGTAAAGCTAGAAGCAGACAAGGCTGAATTACCTTGGTTTGACAAGGCTATTTTAGCGCGCCTTGAATAGCGGATTGAACATATTTTTGATTATCTCTAAATCATTACCATTACTGAGCTATTTTGAATTATTCATAGCTAATGGTATGGTATTGACTTAGTATTATTCACTAGTCCTCACTCTCTATAAAAAGCAAACTATCCTCATCACGTTTGAGGAAGCATTTTTAACAAACCTCGCCTATTTGTAAGGAATATCACATGGATTATCGCTCAAAAACCTCTACTGGTGGTCGTAATATGGCTGGTGCTCGTGCACTATGGCGTGCGACTGGTATGACTGATGGCGACTTTGGCAAACCAATTATTGCCATTGCTAACTCATTCACCCAGTTTGTACCAGGTCATGTACATTTAAAAGATCTTGGTCAAATGGTCGCGCGCGAGATTGAAAAGGCAGGCGGTGTGGCAAAAGAGTTCAATACCATTGCTGTCGATGATGGTATTGCCATGGGTCATAGTGGCATGTTGTATTCATTGCCAAGTCGTGACTTGATTGCTGATTCAGTAGAGTATATGGTCAATGCTCACTGTGCTGATGCGCTGGTTTGTATCTCGAACTGCGATAAAATCACGCCTGGTATGCTGATGGCTGCGATGCGCCTTAATATTCCAGTGGTATTTATCTCAGGTGGCCCAATGGAGGCAGGCAAAATTTTGGCCAGTACTGTTGGTAAGAGTCACAATACCGATAGCAACGACAGTAGCGCCATCCGTAAGCTTGACCTTGTCGATGCCATGATGGATGCGGCTGATGATAGCATCAGTGATGAAGATGTGGCGGCTATCGAAGCTTCAGCCTGCCCAACTTGTGGTTCATGCTCTGGTATGTTTACAGCCAACTCAATGAACTGCTTGACGGAAGCGTTAGGACTGGCCTTACCAGGTAACGGCTCGCTACTTGCTACCCATTCACTGCGCCGTGAGCTGTTTTTAGAAGCCGGTCGTACCATTGTCTCACTGGCCAAGCGTCGCTATGAGCAAGATGATGACTCTGTATTGCCACGCTCGATTGCAACCAAAGCGGCTTTTGAAAATGCCATGAGTTTGGACATTGCCATGGGTGGTTCAACCAATACGATATTGCATCTACTTGCGGCTGCCAATGAAGCTGAAATCGATTTTAAAATGGCTGATATCGACCGTTTAAGCCGCGGTGTGCCTTGCCTAGCAAAAGTTGCCCCTGCTTCACAAAAATATCATATGGAAGATGTGCACCGTGCAGGCGGCGTCTTTGCACTACTGGCCGAGCTTAATCGTGCTGGATTACTGAAGACTGATGTGCCAACCATCCATAGCAATACTATGAAAGAAGCGATTGATAAATGGGACATCATGAACCCTGATAATACCGAGGCGCGCGCACGTTTTCTGGCAGCACCAGGCGGTGTACGAACCACTGAAGCCTTTTCACAATCAAAAGAGTGGTCAAATCTGGATGTGAATCGTGAGTCTGGCTGTATCCGTAGCGCAGCACATGCTTATTCAAAAGACGGTGGTCTTGCGGTACTGTATGGCAACATTGCTGAGCGTGGCTGCGTGGTCAAAACTGCTGGCGTCGACGAGAGTATCTTAACCTTCACCGGTCGTGCGCGTATTTTTGAATCTCAAGACGATGCAGTCGCTGCCGTTTTAGACGACAAAATCGTTGCCGGTGATGTGGTCATTATTCGCTTTGAGGGGCCAAAAGGCGGTCCTGGTATGCAAGAGATGCTCTATCCAACAACTTACCTCAAATCAAAAGGGTTAGGAAAGCAGTGTGCGCTACTGACAGATGGTCGTTTCTCTGGTGGTACCTCAGGCCTATCGATTGGCCATGCCAGCCCTGAAGCCGCTGAAGGCGGTGCTATCGGTCTGGTTGAAGAAGGCGATACCATTCATATCGATATCCCAAATCGCACCATCAATATGCAAGTAAGTGATGCCGAGATAGCAGCTCGTCGTGACGTGATGGAAGCTCGTGGTCGCGATGCATGGAAGCCTGTCAGTCGTGAGCGTTATGTGACGCCTGCTCTTCGCGCTTATGCTGCCATGACGACCAGTGCTGATACTGGTGCCATACGTGATGTTAGCCAAGTAGAGCGTTAAGCCCAGCAGCTATTTATCAATTCTGTCTTACAATCTGTCTTATGAATTATTAGAAAACGCTTATAGAAACATATGAAGCCTGCGCCATGCAGGCTTTTTTTTCACCAAAAAACAACACAGCCGTCGTTTTGATAACGATTTTTTGCGACATTGAAGTCAGTTTATCGTCATGATAAGCAGGTCTTCTATATTCTTATGGCAGATACCTCCATTATCTAAATGTATCCACGTTACGTCTAACAACCAATCAATATCAGTTGCTCATTTTGTACGTTTGCAAGTCTTAAAAACCCTATATCGGTGCATAAAACCCTTATGATAGAAAACTATAACTTATTCTTATTAATCTGCGGTGTCGCCTTTTTATTCGGCGCCCTGTTTCCTGTTATTTTTAAAAAGACCCCTATTTCATTGCCCATGCTACAAGTCACATTAGGCGTGATAGTAGGCTATTTTTGGATCACACTTACGTTTTTAGATCCGATTGATAATGGCGTGATTATCGAAAAGCTCACTGAGTTTGTGGTCATCGTTTCGTTAGTCAGCGCTGGTATTAAAATTGACACCCCTTTAAGCTGGCGATTGTGGCGTCCCACGACACGCCTTCTGCTCATCACCATGCCGATTGGTATCTTTTCGATGGCAGTATTGGGCTATTATGCCTTTGGTCTTACTTTAGGAGCTGCCCTCTTACTCGGCGCAGTATTGGCACCTACTGATCCCGTTTTGGCTTCTAGTATCCAAGTGGGTCCACCCAATACAGGTGGTGAAGACACACCGCGCTTCGCGCTAACCTCAGAAGCGGGGTTGAATGATGGCTTGGCCTTTCCTTTTGTGTATTTGGCAATAAAAATAGCAGAAGCATTTAGCGAGGGCCATGGTATTACCAGTGAACTGCTTTGGGAATGGTTCACTCACGACGTGCTATGGAAAATTGGTGCAGGCTTGGTGACGGGTATCATCGTTGGTAAGGTCATGGCCAAAATGGTGTTCTCAAAACATACCAAAGACACAACCATCTCACAAGGTTATGTCGTCATTGCGCTCACTTTAGTCGCTTACGGATTAGCAGAATTCGTGCATAGTTATGGTTTTATTGCCGTGTTTATCGCCGCGTTTGCTTTCCGACGTTCAGAACACAAACACGAATATCATGAAAAGCTACACGACTTTGCAGAGCAATCAGAAGGTTTGCTGATGACATTAGTATTGGTCACCTTCGGGATATTTTTGGGTCAAGGATTGCAATCTGGGGTTGAGCTAACGTGGCGCGTATATATTGTCAGCTTTGCTTTCTTATTATTCATACGCCCGATTGGCGGTTTTATTGCTCTTTCGGGGTTGAATCTTCCTCGTACCGAAAAATATGCAATCTCAGCATTGGGTATCCGCGGTATTGGTACCCTATACTATTTGGCTTATGCACTCAATCAAGGCTTTTTCGGTGAGGAAGATGCGCTTAAACTGTGGGTTGTCTGTTCAATCGTTATTTTGATTTCGATATTCATGCATGGTCTTAGTGCCAATAGACTGCTCAAAATGGTACCAAATAAAGCCCGATGAATAGATGTTAACAGCTTATGTTAGCTTGCTGGGTGCGCCTCATCAATCAAGAGCAATACTGCTTCTGTTAATGCGAACTGACGAATATCATTCAACATAGTGGTATCGAAGTTATGAATAAAAGCAAACGACAATTGACGTGAAGGGTCGCACCAAGCAACTGAGCCGTTGTAACCCATATGGCCAAATCCTGCTAACTGAGGTTCGATTACCTCATTAACGCTTTGCTCACGGGCGCATAAGCTAAACACTCTATGATAGCCCAAGCGCCATTGCATTGGAGCTGGCATAACAGCATCTAAGCCTGTCACTTGCGGTGTAGAGAGCTGCTGAAAAGTATTATGATCAATAAGCGTTTTTCCTTGCCACTCACCGCCATTTGCTAACATGGTATAAATAGTTGCTAGTGCATCTGCTGAGGCCACACCATTGGCGGCTGGAATAACTGCTTGTATTGTCTCACGCTTATGATAGTCAATCGGTTGTTTGCTGGCAGGTATGAGTGCTGCCTTGTAGTTTCTTAAATTGAGATGACTGGTATCAAAGTACAAACGGGTGATACGCGCTGTGTCTAGTTTTGGCAACTCATTATGCTTATCAGAGCTTACAACGTTTTGATTATCTACGGCCTTTTTATTGTTTACAGTCTGCTGCTGCCAACACAAATAGCTGGGTAGATTTTGATAAGTTTGTAAGGTACTTTGAGAGTCAGGTTTTAGCACAGGCTTACGATTGTGGCGTTTATGCCGTAATAATGCGTCCTCATCCTCTGACGCGTCAAAATCTTGAACCAACGTTGCTACCTGCTCTACTTTATCATCAGGCACACCAAAATAGCAGCTGTCTGCAATACCCAAAGGCTCTGTTAAATAATGCCTCAACGCTTTGGCTAACGACATATTGGTCACAGCCTCTATCATACCGCCCAATACCCAGCCGTAGATTAAGGCACTATAAGCGCTATCGTAGGCGTCTGCATTCGTCGGTGATGTGACTGGCATGGCTGCCACTTTTTCTAACATGACCGCCCAATCAAGCATTGTTTCACTATCGGCATCAATGCTTTGAATAGAAAACAGATTTGCTTGATGAGACAGTACGCTACGCAAAGTAATGCTTTTTTTACCATTAGCGGCAAATGCTGGCCAGTAGCTAGCAATGGGTGCATCATAGTTCAATAATTGTTTTGAAACCAACACATGTACCAGCGTTGCCAGCACCCCTTTACCAGTAGAAAAGTTGATCGCCAACGTATCAGGCTGCCATAGCATATCTGAGCGCGCCATTCCCGTGCTTGCTTTGGCAACACACTTTCCTGCCTGATACACCACCAAAGCGCCGCCTGCTGGCCCGTCCTCTAACTGCAAATCAGTCAATAATTGCTGCAAGCGCTGCTGAAATTCTGTATTAATCTGTCGATCCACGTTTTGATTGTTCTCTTTGAGATAGCCCGTCATGGTGGCTTTGCTCCATTTTTATAAAATAAAGAAATAAAACACAATATCTGATTATCGGAGATTGAGGAACTCTATGATAAACGCAAATCAAACATTTACCCATAAAAAAGGCCACCTAGTGGTCGCCTTTTGTTATTAAACGATGATGCCTGAACAAAGTATTGGCTTAGCGTGGTACGAGCAAGCGCTTAAACACCTCATCTTCAAGTTTTGTCAAACCATGACTACGACCACGTTCCATCGCTGTATCCATCTTACGACCACGTAACCAGCCTGCACGCAAAGCAATCGCTGCCCCTACTCGATTGCCAGACCCGCAGTGTACGGCTATTTTTTTGCCATGGTGTTGTCGCAAAATATTATCAAACGCCAGTATTTTGAGCTGTTTTAAATCGGCAGCACCACTTATGGGTAAATGCTCGTAACCCATGCCTGCGCGCTCAACTGCGGCAGCTTCATCGAAGCTCAGCTCTGCATCCGGTTGCAAGTTAATCACCACATCAATACCTGCTTTCGCTAGCGTTGCTACTTTTTCTTCATCAAGCGCGCCGCATACGATAGTGTTTGCATCAGGACGGAAATACGGTTCAATAACAGCAGCAAGATTGACACCATTGTCAGGCGCGTCATGAACAGAATCGTCATTAATCAAACTGTCGCTACCCGAATGGTCACTCAAAGATCTGTCATCAGCCTCGTTGTGGTTAACCGCTGTATCAACCGCTACTAAGCCGTCTGTCTGCTCTTTACTTGTCGCATTGCCTTGTAAACTGCTGCCTTGTGAGCTTAAGTCTTGTGAACTGGGGTTTTGTGAAGTCATAGTTATAAATTGGTTCGTTAAATATGGCTATATGAGATAAGCGCTTTCGTACGCTATTTGCTACCACTTTTTAAAGTAACAATGCCCGCCAAATGCGGCTTGTCATTCTTTGAGCTGTACAATCCAAACTGGCAAGTGTCTTCTGCATTCTCAAGTTGTGAGACGGGATCAGCAATCAGCTCAACTTCAGCTGGCAAAAAAATCGGCAGTTTAAATGACACATCAACGGTACAAGCATCAGGCAACTCATCCATCATAGCAAGACATTTGGCCTTTGACCACATACCATGCGCAATCGCTTTTGGAAAACCAAAAGCACGAGCTGACAGTGGATGTAAATGGATAAGGTTAAAGTCACCTGAAACAAATGCATAGCGACGACCAATATCTTCTGGTACTTCGAAGATACTATGTACGCCCTGCTCTTTAACTACTGGCTTAACCGTTGCTGAACGTGGTGCACTCTTTCTATCTTTACTACTGCTGGGTTTTTTGCTACGTGATAGATAAGTCGACGTTCCTTCCCAAATCACCTCGTCTTCTGATTTGACTGTGGTCACAAAGTCAAATTGTTGACCTTGAGCATGGTCGCGTAAGTTATCAAAAGCCACTGACAGCGCAACGGTTTCGCGCTCGCCGATAGGACGGTACTGGGTGACGCTATTGTCAACGTGTACTAAGCCTAACATAGCAAACGGAAACGGTTCTTTGACCATCATATTCATCTGTAATGCTTGAGACAGTACAGAAAAATACGTAATAGGTACTTTGCCGTTGTTAGCAAAACCGCAAATCTTTCGATAATCGTTTAAGTTTTCTTGATCAATATGCAGATCATCGACATGATAGGTCGCTTGCGGCAGCTGGTCTTTACTAATTTTGCCGCTATTACCCATAGGCAGTAAACTTTTTACAATATTGGCGTAGGTAGTATGCGCTTTTGGCAACGCATCATAATGTTTGTCTGACATAAATAAATCCTAAGTGGGGCTTGAACAAATTTTCTGTGTGCATGTAAAGATACTATGAATACGTTGACTAAAACTTATCAATAATCAGGTAGAGAGTCCTATGTTTAGTCAAACGTACAAGCGACTATTGCAGCAAAAAACGATCTGGCGTATGGTTCCTGTGTTTTTATCATAAAAAAGCCACCCTTGGGCAGCTTTATTAGCAATTTTTCGTAAGCATATGTGAGGTAAATGAAAAATAATAGGTGATATCAGATATTTACCTATCTATTTATAACATTTACCTTTGCATAAAAACTGGCGCTATGCCCCAAGTAGACTCTGCCCACAGACGCGTACCGTGTTGCCATTTAGGCCACCAGAAGCAGGTGATGCCAACCATGCAATGGTCTCAGCAACATCTACTGGTAGACCACCTTGACTCATTGAGTTCATGCGGCGACCTGCTTCTCGAATGGCAAATGGAATGGCTTCTGTCATTTGTGTTTCGATAAATCCTGGCGCCACTGCATTGATGGTCATGCCTTTTGCATTGTTTTCCAACTGCTTGGCAGTCGCATCAACCAAACCAATAACACCCGCTTTAGAAGTCGCATAGTTGGTCTGACCCATATTGCCAGCAATACCTGAGATTGATGACACGCAAACAATACGTGCGTTTTCTTTTAAGACATCGTTGTCTAATAGGTAACGATTGAGCTTGGCCACACTACCTAAATTGATATCGATGACCATATCCCATTTTTTCTCATCCATTTTTGCAAGCGTCTTATCACGAGTCACACCAGCATTATGAATGATTGAATCCAAGCCCCCACGTTTCTGTGCGGCGTCTGCGATTTGTGCGCCTGCATCTTCACTGGTGATATCAACGGTTAGAATAGAACCACTGATTTCACTTGCCACTTTTTGCAAGTCACCTTGTTGCTGCGGTACATCTAGGCAAATAACATGAGCGCCTTCACGTGCCAACACACGAGCAATCGCTTCACCAATACCGCGACTGGCACCAGTCACTAACATGGTTTTTCCGCCCAGTGGCTGGGTCCAATCAACCTCAACCGAATCACCCTTGCCAACACGCACTACTTGACCTGACACATAAGATGAGCGTGCTGAAGTAAAGAAGCGTAGCGTTGAATCCAGATTCTTTTCAGCGCCTTCTTCTACATAAATAAGCTGTGCGGTTACGCCACGTTTGAACTCTTTACCAACCGATTTGACAAAACCTTCTAGCGCACGCTGAGCCAAAGCCGCGTCAATATCTGTAATTTGCTCAGGTGGACGACCGATCACAATTACTCGGCCTGACGTCTCTACGCGGCGTGCAACGGTATGAAAGAACTCATACACTTGCTTGAGGTCGTCAGAATTGCGAATATTACTGGCATCAAACAACAATACTTTAAATTTATCTTCACCGCCTGTATTGGCTTTCGCCTCTATGCTCGCATCTGCCAACGCGTCTTTGATATCGTCATGACTATTGACGAACACTTCAGCATGCACATCCGACAAGATGCGTGCAACGGATTCACTGACACTTTTGTCGTCACCATTGGCGCGGCCCACCAGAACACTACCGCGAACCAAACGCTCACCACTCTCAAAACGGTCAAGTGTGACTGGTAAAGGCAAGCCCAAGTTCTTTGCAACTTTTTTGCCAATAGAAGACTGAACAAAATCACCGTAACGGTCTGACATAATATAATCCTATAAGTAGTGGTTAAAGAATAATGAATGAAAAATACAAATTACCTAATGCTGTAGGCGCTCTGCTTTTATAATTATCGATATTGAATAAATGGCTCTTAAATCGTCTTAACTATACACTCTCATCATAGACAAGTCCAAAAATCGCGACTGTCTACAACAATCTGTAAACAAGCTAGTATACAAGTACGCTACTTTTCCTAGCATCAAAGATATGACATCATGCTAAAATCAGGTCTATAAGTTATGTATAATTAAAAAACAAATAACAATATATTATCAAAGACGCTGTGATGCAATGCTGGCGATATATACTCATCAGTCTAAGAGATGTTTGTCTTAAGCACCAACCAAATTTGCCACCGCTTAGTTTTGTTTGCCAAAGATATACAGTAAGGCGATAAAAACGCCTTATCATAAACAGCTGTATCATGTAATAAATAATAATAGTTGCTTATTGTTATTTTGCTGATTAAACCGTATTTTATTTTAAATAAATTTTCTCTTTTAAGGATAATGCAATGAGTAATAAAAACAATCACCCTGATAGTCCTGTGGTAGAAAGCACTGTTGTAAAAGCAAGTGATGACAAAAAATCAAAGCCAGTAGCGACCAAAAGCCGCAAATCTGGAATGGCCTCAGGTCAGAATCGAGTGGCTATTTTAGGTGGTAATCGTATCCCATTTGCACGCTCAAACGGTTCATACGCTGATGTGAGCAATACAGACATGCTAACGGCTGCTTTAGACGGTTTGATCGAGCGCTATAATCTACAAGATGAAGTATTGGGTGAAGTGGTGTCTGGCGCTGTCATGAAGTTGAGCCGCGATATCAATCTTACTCGTGAAGCCACATTGAATACAGCGCTCAGTCCGCATACCCCAACTTACGACATTTCACAAGCTTGCGGTACGGGCTTACAAGCGACTTTCGCGTCTGCCAATAAGATTGCCTTGGGTCTGATTGACTCAGCCATCACAGGCGGCGTTGATACGACCTCCGACGCACCTATTGCCATTGGCGATGGTTTACGTAAAGTCCTCATTAAGTTAGGAGCGGCA
The DNA here is from genome assembly GCF_900163785.1 of Psychrobacter sp. JB385. Lineage (GTDB taxonomy): Bacteria > Pseudomonadota > Gammaproteobacteria > Pseudomonadales > Moraxellaceae > Psychrobacter. Next base: position 524,191 of record NZ_FUKN01000013.1, on the reverse strand, counting down.
AAAGACAATAAACAACGTCTAAAAGCCTTGATGGGTTTAAACCCAAAAGACTTGATTGATTCGCCACAAAATGGTGAGCCGCGCACAGGACTGTCAATGGGTGAGCATCAAGCCATCACCACACTTGAATGGAATATCAGCCGCGAAGCACAAGATGAGCTCGCTTTTAACAGTCACAAAAACCTTGCCCGCGCTTATGATGAAGGCTTTTTTGATGACTTAATCACGCCATATAAGGGTTTGACGCGTGATAACAACTTGCGTCCAGACACAACTTTAGAAAAACTGGGCAAACTAAAACCTGTATTTGGTAAAAAGAATGCCAACCCGACAATGACAGCAGCCAACTCTACGCCATTAACTGATGGTGCGTCTTGTGTCTTATTGGGTACTGATGAGTGGGCGAAAGAGCACAATCTAAAACCACTCGCTTATATCGTACACCAAGAAACAGCCGCCGTTGATTTCATTGGTAAGTCTGGTACTACTGAAGGCTTACTCATGGCACCAGCGTATGCAGTACCGCGTATGCTTGAGCGCGCTGGCTTGACACTGCAAGATTTTGATTTTTATGAGATTCACGAAGCATTTGCTTCACAAGTATTGTCGACACTTGCGGCTTGGGAAGACCAGAAATTCTGTGAAGAGCGCTTAGGTCTTGACGCGCCACTTGGCGCTATCGATCGCAACAAACTCAATGTAAATGGGTCATCATTAGCAGCAGGTCATCCATTTGCTGCCACTGGCGCTCGTATTTTAGCCACTGCGGCAAAATTGCTGGATCAAAAAGGATCTGGCCGCGCGCTTATCTCTATTTGTGCAGCTGGCGGTCAAGGTGTGACTTGCATCTTAGAAAAGTAAATCTGTCATTTACTAATTAATCGATCACGCTTTTCAAAATATTAAGACATCCTTTAATCTGCTGATTAGAGGATGTTTTTTTGTGCCTAGATGTATCAATCCAGACTCAGGATGCGATAAAAAGTTCCTATTTAGACAGACAGTTTTTGTCATTATTTTTGCCTTTTGAATGAAAAGTGTCCTTACCATAAAATCTACGGGTACAACTATAGGTGATTATCCTTGCATCTATGCTACTTTAGAAGCGTCATACACTCAGTAACAAAATCCGTGAAAATACAATGAGAAAGCAGGGTCAAGTCATAATCTTTATTGTTAAATATGCTAAAGTAAGACGCGCAATTAATAAAAACTATAACAATATTTATCAGGAGCTTTTGATGGGTAATATACCTTCAGCCATTGACCCAAAATTTTTAACACCGCAAGAACGTAATGAGCTTAGCGTGCGTGAGCAAGAAAATTTTGTTGAGCGCATGGATAAAGAAGTCTTTAACGATGAATTGCGTCGTAAGATGCATGAAGATTTGATCGACAATTATGACGAAGAGCTTGAAAACGAGATAGATGATTATATACGTGACTTTCGTTTTGATGGTATTGAAATGAGTGAAAAAGAAAAGCTAAACCGTCGCACGTATTTTCAAGAATTGGTACGGCTACAGCGAGAACTTATCAAGTTACAAGATTGGGTCGTCGATCGCGGTGAGCGTATCGTAGTGATATTTGAAGGTCGAGACTCTGCTGGCAAAGGTGGCGCGATTAAGCGTATTACCCAGCGCCTAAACCCTCGTGTGTGCCGAGTAGCTGCCCTACCTGCCCCTACTGAACGTGAGCAAACCCAATGGTATTTTCAGCGTTATGTGGCACACTTGCCAGCAGCAGGTGAGATTGTTTTATTTGATCGCAGTTGGTACAACCGCGGCGGTGTTGAAAGGGTCATGGGGTTTTGTAGCGATGCTCAATACGAAGAATTTTTTCAGTCCGTACCCGAATTTGAACGTATGCTAGTACGATCAGGCATTCGCTTGGTCAAGTATTGGTTTTCAATCACTGACGATGAGCAACACTCACGCTTTATGAGCCGTATTCATGATCCTCTTAAACAGTGGAAACTCTCACCAATGGACTTGCAATCACGGCGACGTTGGGAAGATTATACCAAAGCAAAAGAAACCATGTTTGAGCGTACTCATATCCCTGAGGCACCATGGTGGGTGGTTGAAGGCAATAACAAGAAGCGCGCTCGGCTAAACTGTATTGCACACTTACTTGAGCAAATCCCCTATAAGGAAGTGCCGCGTGAAGAGATTGAGCTACCTGATCGCAAGCGTGATGATGAGTACTATCGTGAACCGATTCCAGATGATATGTATGTGCCGCCTCGCTACTAACATCTTATGATGCATAAAAAAACAGCCTTATAAAATGGTAAGGCTGTTTTTTTTACGCGTATTCAAAATTTAATATATTTCACAAATACTGTATTTAACAAACAGCGCTCTGTTATCTTTCAACATTACATCGTATAAGTAGATTGCAAGCCTTCTATTTTACCAGCAAGGAGGCGCTCAACTTCATTTTTGATTCGTTGACCTGCGATGTCTGTCCCAATTTGTACGGCAAAACCTGCTGGACGCCCACCTTGTGTTTTAGCATTTACCCAAACCACTTTGCCATTCATAGGCAATCGCTCACTTGAGTTTGGTAGGGTGATGGCAATGAATACTTCATTACCCAGTTTTTGCGGTTGATTAGAAGGCACAAATAATGCCCCGTTACTCACAAAGGATAAGTAGCTGGCATATAACGTTTCAATATTTTCAATATGGCAGGTTAAAATCCCGCCGCGTCCTGGCATTGCCATCGTCAGCTTCCTTTATAAGTTAGATTTTTTATATGACTACTTAGCGACATATTACTTAGTGATACATACAGCATAATAGTAACAAATGCCCAAACTGTCTCTAGTGGCTACCATGCAATTTTATAAATACGCCAATTCTTGCATCAGCTTATCATAGGCAAATTTTTCTTGCACATTTTGTTGTAGTGCAATTTTGGTCTGTTGTAGACTACTGGCAAATGCCTCTAAGCCACTATCCGTTGGTTGATACGACTCTAAAACGTTTGATAGATTGACGTCTTTTTGTAGCTCTTGAAGACCGAGACGGACACGGCGTATATCAAGTAACATCATCTCAGACAATTGCATAAATTCTACAATACTTAACTGATTTTGCCAGTAATCACTCGCCGCCACACTACTGCGCTTACCGCTACGCAATGCTTGCCACGTCGTTAGCCATAAGCTTCGTTTACTGTACCATGGCGCTTGCGCCATGGCTATTGCTGCGAGTGGCGCGCCATTTGCCAGTTGGATAAGTTGTTCAATCGCAGCAGTACTCACAGCCTCACGATTGATAGTATGACCCAATGCATGGGTAACGTAATCGACAGCAACTGTAGTATCAATTGTTTGTAACGGTAACTGCTGGACACGGCTTTTGATAGTGGGCAGTAACTGCGCGGGCGTATCGCTGATCAAAAACAAATGAACCTGCGACTGTGGTTCCTCCAGCGTCTTAAGTAATGCGTTAGCAGCCGCAATGGTCATTTGCTCAGCTTGATCTAACACACAGATACGTATGCCTTGACCCCCTTGATAAATAAAAGGCTGTAAGGCACGAATGTCATCTATTTTAATTTTAAGCGCGCTGTTGGATTGGGATGCTTTTTTGTCTTTTGTTTTGCTATTCGACTTTTCTGTATTATCCGTAGACTCTGTACTACTTGGCATACGAACAATAGGTAATACTTGCAAGCTTGGATGCGTGCCTGATCTGAGCCATTGACAGCTCTCACATTTTGCACAGGCTCCTGCTGGGTGCGTTGCGCGTTCGCGGCACAATAACCAAGCAATCAGTCGCCATACAAAAGCACGTTTACCCATGCCTTGCATTCCTGCGGCAAGTAGCGCATGAGGCAAAGGCTGTTGTGATTGCACTCGCGTTGTCAACTGCGACCACAAAGCCTCTTGCCACGGCAACAACGGCGCAAAATAAATATTCTCTGTGGCATCGACGATGCCTGTGTTTTTCATCAGGTTATTCATGATTATTTTGCAATAGGGTTTTGAAAATCGGCTAAGCTCATCGCATTTAAGCGCGCCAAGTCTTCTTGCGTATCAACACCAGCTGGCAGCTGACATGCTGCTGATGCAATAGCAATGTGCCCACCGTTTTCTAAAATACGTAACTGCTCTAAGCTTTCAAGGCTCTCAAGTGGTGTTTGTGGCCAATGTACAAACTGCTGCAATAGACTGACGCGATAAGCGTATAGACCTAAATGACGATAGGCGTTTTTTGGGGCTTTATGATCGGTTGTGTTAGACAAAACCACATCACGGTCACAAGGAATCGGTGCTCGGCTAAAGTACAGCGCACGCTGACTGTTATTGGACTGCTGACTGACCACTTTTACCACAGATGGGCGATGAAAAGTCTCATAATCCTCTATAGGTTCACATAGGGTTGCCATCACGCTATCGTTGTCGGCGACCAAAAGTGCCTTTACTTGCTCCAGCAACAACGGCGGCACAAGAGGCTCATCACCTTGCATGTTGACCACAATGTCATGATCTGCCCAGCCTTTAATAGCTGCCACTTCTGCTAGGCGATCTGTGCCCGACACATGCTCGCTACTGGTCATGACCACATCAAAGCCCGCTTCTATACACACCTGAGCGATACGCTCATCATCAGTCGCAACACACATATCATCTGCAAAATCTGCCGCTTTTGCCTTTTCGGCGACCCAAAGAATCATTGGCTTACCGTGAATGGTTAATAGTGGCTTACCAGGCAACCTTGTACTTTTAAAACGAGCAGGAATGACAATGTGAGTTTTGGCAGGCGCAGCAGCGAATGACATGGTTTATTCCTATAGAGTTTGTATGGTTTGAAATATCAGCCATTGTTTTTTGTACTATTTTATTCGTTCATATGGCTGTTGGCTTGATCGTTTTGCGTAGTGATACCTAATTGACTCAACTGTTGATTCAGATGCGAGTAACAGTTGTTGGACAATACAGCAGTGACTGGTAATACCCATAAATTATTTGCAAGCTTTTCATAGTCGCCCGTTAACGCTTGCTGTGCCGTATATTCTAATAATAGTGCTCTTATTTTTACTGCATCTTTCGTGGTTACAACAATCGGATAATCACTGTATTCAGCCAGCTCAGCTAAGCTAAAGGCATAATGATCAGGATACGGATGCCCAATGACGTTGTACCCAAGCGAATCTAGCGTATCAAAAAAACGCTGCGGATAACCAATACCGCTGACTGCATGTACTGGACTACCTTTTTCAGGCATATCCCTACTCATTTGACTGTCAAAGGAGGATTGCCATAAGCGCTGCATACTATCCGCTTCTAGATGCATGGTCAGGCGATTGACATGATGCTGGTCATTGTCTGCATTATCATGATTTGATGCATCCATTGCCTTCTCATGATAAATGACATCCGCCTCTTTTAACCGTGATATTGGCTCACGTAAAAACCCAGTGGGTAACAGCTGCTCATTACCAAAACCCCGTGCCGCATCTACGACAATCCATTCTATATCGCGCTGTAGGGCATAATGCTGCAAGCCATCATCCGCAATAATAAACTGTAGATCTGGATAGGCCTTTAATAGCGTAGTAATTGCTTGCTCACGGTTGGGGCATACTGCCATCGCCACCCCTGTCGTATTCACAATCAGACAAGGCTCGTCTCCTACCACACTGGGCAGACTACTCTTACTAACCAATGCTGGCATCTGACTGGTATCCCCGCCATAACCACGACTGATGACACCGACATTAACCCCTTGTTGTTGCAAATAATCGACCAAAGTAATAATCAGCGGCGTCTTGCCACTACCACCCACACTGATATTACCAATCACCATCACAGGAACAGGGGCACGATAACTGGATAAGACGCCGCTCTTGTAAGCCTGCCGACGTATCATTGTAATGAGCCCATACAACCAGCTTAAAGGCAGCAGCAGCCATAACCAAGTGGCCTGACGTTGCCACGCGCGCGTCACCGTCGTCTCAATACTCATTGTTAGCCATTTATCCCATGTTTCTCATTGCTTAAGCGCGAGAATTGTACCTAACTATTGCCTAATCGCATGTCCTGATTGACTTACGTAAAGTCTCGAGCATACATTTGCGCATAATGACCTTGTTTTTGTATCAACTCATCATGTGTACCCAGCTCAATTATTTGACCACCATCCATGACAGCGATACGGTCGGCGGATTCAATCGTCGTCAAACGATGAGCAATCACCAACGTCGTACGGTCTTTCATCACGTTATCTAGTGCTTGTTGAATATAGTATTCTGATTCGTTATCAAGGGCGCTAGTGGCTTCATCTAAAATCAAAATAGGCGCATCTTTTAGCAAAGCACGAGCAATGGATAAGCGTTGACGCTGTCCGCCGGAGAGCTGCAAACCTTCGGCCCCGATTTCGCTTTGATAGCCATTTGGCATTTTTATAATAAAGTCATGAGCAAAGGCATCTTTCGCTGCTTTTTCGACTTCAGCTTGGGTTCTATTGGCTAAACTACCATAAGCGATGTTGTTAAATATGGTGGTATTGAAAAGCACCACTTGCTGATTGACCATCGCAATTTGAGACCGTAAGCTTTCTAAAGTAATATCTTCAATAGGCATACCATCCAAGGTAATCTGCCCTGAAGTCGTCGATAAAGTGCGGGTCAGCAAATTCACCAAAGACGACTTACCAGCGCCACTGCGACCGACCAACGCGACCGTCTCGCCCGCTCGTACATCCAACGTAAAATCACGCAAGGCTACGGTCGAATCTGGATAAACCAAACCAACATTATCTAGACGAATCTGTCCTGATAGTTCAGGACTCAGCACACCAGTATCTTCTTCTTCTGGTTCATCCAATAAAGCAAATATCGACTCACCCGCAGCGATGCCTTTTTGCAGCTTTTGGTTGATATCAGTCAATGACCGTACAGGCTTACTGAGTAATCCTGCAGCGGCAATATAAGAGATAAAAGCACCAGCCGAGATATTGTCTATCACTGCTGGACGCAAGGCAAGCCACACTACAATTGACATGGCGACTGCCATTAATAGTTGCACGGCTGGCGTATTAATACTGTTGGTAACAACGACCTTCATCCCTTGGCGTAGGTTCTTTTTTGAAGTTTTATCAAAACGCTTGGCTTCATAAGCCTGCCCACCATAGTTTTTGACCACTTGGTAGCCGCCGATGACCTCATTAGTGATATGACTCACATCGCCCATCGTCTCTTGAATACCTTTAGACAACTTGAGATATCGTTTGGAAGCCAGACGAATTAGCCACAAGATAGGCGGTAACACGACAAACAAGATCAAGGTCAAACGCCAGTTGCTATAGAGCAAAAATCCAATCAGTCCTACGACTGTCAAACCATCACGTAGCAAGGTTTTCATAGAGTCAGTACTGGCGGCCGTTACCTGCTCAACATCAAAAATCAATTTGGACGAGATGGTGCCAGCTGGATTGGCCAAATAAAATGAGCTTGGCAAGCGTAGCAGCTTATTAAAAACTTCTACTCGTAGCTCATAAACCAAATTACGCGACACCAATGCCGAATAATAGTTACCTAAGAAGCTACCGACACCGCGAACAAAGAACAATGTAATAATCAGTAACGGAAATAAGTCCTGTTGACTTTGATCATTTTGATTAATAGCATCAGTGATATATTGCAACAGCTTGGCAATCCAAATCTCAGTGCCAGCATTAATGGCAAACCCCAAAACTGTGAGCAATAATGCCCACCAGTATGGTTTCAGATAGCGTAAAAGGCGCAATAATGTGGCATACCTAGACACACTTGCTGGTGTTATCTTAGCAGTAGCAGAAGTCTTGGCAGAATCAGATTGGTAGGTTTGGCTCATAAAAGCCTCAATTCGGGTATCATCATATGAATGGACTGTGATTAACACACAGCTTTACAAGGGTATTTATAGAAAAACTGACTATATAATATAGGCCTTATTGCGGCAAAGATTGCCCAAGTGGCACAACGGTACTGATATTAAGATTTAAAAATCCAAGCTTACCAGCGATATCCATTACTCGTACGACTGACTGATGCGTGGCATTGGCATCAGCAGCAATGACAAATAGCATATCACGATTACTGCCTGCTTCTTGTTGTAGCATACTGGTCAATTCCGCTTCATTACTACTAGCCAGCGTAATACCATTGACCAAATAACTGCCGTCTTCTTGTACGGCCACTTCGATACTGTTTTTTTGCTCTGTCAATGCGACACCTTCAGCCTCAGGAAGAATGATATTCAAGCGACTAAAATGATTGAACGATGTTGCCAGTAGTAAAAACACAATTAAAAACAACAAGCAGTCGATCATTGGGGTTAAGTTAATCTCAAGTGGCTCAACCGTCGGTTTTCTAAAGCGCATATCACTCTCTTTAATTCACTCAATAGCACTATGTTCGGTGATGGTTCACATATTTGCTTATGATAAGCTGATATTAAGGAACCACTGTCGTCACTTTATTTTGGTCTAATCTGCTTGAACTGCATTATGCAATTGATCATATGCCCCTGCATACCGATCAGGCTGCTTGACACTTGTCACATAAGTATTCTCAAGCAATTGATAATCATATAGCTCTTGAATCATCAATCCTGCTTGGGTCTCAAATTGCGCGTTGATATCAATAATACGGCGCTGAAAATAACGATAAGCAACCAATGCTGGAATTGCGACAATCATACCCGCTGCTGTAGTAATCAATGCTTGTGACACACCTGCCGCAAGCATCGTCGGATCTTGCATCGCACCATCGGTGATTGCCAAAAATGAAGAGATAATACCCAACACTGTACCCAATAGTCCAAGCAGTGGTGCAATGGCTCCTATGGTACCGAGCATATTGATGTTTTTTTCTAATTGATGAATTTGCACGCTTGCACGATTCTGCATATGCATCGTCATTGACTCTAACCCATACTGGCGATAGAGCAAACCCGTCGCTAGAATATCGCCAAGCGCGGTCTTTTCTTTGACATTCATCAATTGTGTTCGACCAATATCACCGTTTTCACGCAAGCGCGTGATCAGCTGTTCGCGCAGCCTACTGGGTACAATCTTGTTAAACTGTAAAGTATGGCTACGCTCGATGATAATAACCAATGCCAAAATCGAGCACACAACAATAGGGGTCATTAACCAACCACCTGCTTTCACCAACTCCCACATAGTGACTCTCTTCTATTTTTTCTAAAAACAGCGGTTACCAAAATGATTGACATACGAATATGCTGTGCAAGCTTATTTTAACGTTTAAGCCTGCGCCTCTATATGCTTAATGAGCGCTGCCAGCTGATCCTGATTGTGGAAGAAAATCTCAACGCTGCCCTGCCCATCTTTTTTGTGCTTGAGCTTCACTTGAGCGCCTAACATATCTGTGAGTCTTTGCGTCAATTGTTCAGCATCGCGAGATTGGATTTGTTCGGCACGACTGGCTTTCGGAGCAGGCTGTAAAATGGATTTCACCAATTTTTCAGCTTCGCGTACTGTCATTCCACCATCGATAATTTTTTGTGCAATGATTGGCTGCTGTTCCGACGATAAGGCTAACAGTGTACGCGCATGACCCATATCTAAGGTATTGTTCGCCAAATGGTCTTTTACCGTATCATGCAGCTGGTTCAATCGTAGTAAGTTTGACACTGTCGTACGCGCTTTACCTACAACCTCAGCAATCATGGCATGACTCATACCAAACTCAGTATGAAAGCGCTGCAAAGCCGCGGCCTGTTCAATCACAGACAAATCTTCCCGCTGAATATTCTCAATCAGTGCCAGTGCAATAGCCAACTCATCAGATAAAGCACGTTCAATTGCTGGAATTACCGACTTGCCAGCCATTTTCGCGGCACGCCAGCGACGCTCACCAGCGATGATTTCGTGCGTTACGAAGGCTTCGCTCTTATCCTCATTCGCGAGTAGCGGACGAATCACGATAGGCTGCATCACACCATGCTGCTCAATAGACGATGCTAACTCTGCTAGAGCCGTTTCACTCATATCACGGCGCGGTTGATATTTGCCGGCTTGCAAGCGCATCACATCGATTTGTACCAAACTGATTTGGTCTTCTGTAGCGTTAGTCTCCGCCCCATTAGTGCGTAACTTATTGGCGGCCGCTTTGCTCGTTGTACGTGGCAGGCGCGCTTTACGATTGCTGGTATCCATCGTCTCAGAGCTGATGATTTTAGAATCTGTTGGCGTTGCAGACGGTTCGTCGCTAGTCTCAGTGCTATTTACTTTAGCTGATGCAACGGTATCTGGCGTTTCAACTGGCAAAGTATTGTCACGCGCAGCCATATCGTCTTGCAAGGCAGAGGCGGCAATTTGCTTTTCCTTTTTGATTGACCCTAATAAGGCATCCAAGCCTCGATTGGCAGCCAATCCTCTTTTCTTCGCCATGATTACCTATCCTCTAACGCTAAAATAAAAGCCAAATAATGATTCATGCGGCTTACTAAAAATACAATGTTAAGTGTTTTGATGTCTCGCTGGATATGCTCGCTTCTGACTGGTCGGTTTCATTGATGACCAGCAACTTTTGCTTAAGAGCAAAGCAATTAGCGACTTTGTTTCATCACTTCTGCTGCCAATTTTTGGTAAGCACGCGCACCTTTCGACCATCTTTCATACGCAATAACTGGCAAACCGTGTGCTGGCGCTTCTGCCAAGCGAATATTTCTTGGAATATGCGTGTTGTACATGATATCCCCAAAATGTGACTCCAATTCGGCAGACACATCTCGCGCTAATGTATTACGTGCATCGAATAACGTTCTCACAACACCGCGAATATAAAGGTTGGGATTGAGTTCAGTCAAACGCTCGATGGTTTGTGATAAATCCGCGAGACCCTCTAATGCATAATACTCACATTGCATAGGAATGATGACGCCATCCGTCGCGACTAACGCATTAATGGTTAGTAGATTCAAACTGGGCGCACAATCGATGATGACATAATCATAGGCAGGCTTTTTGGCAGTGATTTGATCGTTGACCAAATCAGCCATTGCTGTTTTAAACAGCTCATGACTATCGGTTTTGCTCATCAAAGTGATGTCCATACCAGCCAAATCGCGATTGGCACCAATGACATCAAATCCTGCTGGGCTTGTGACAATGGCATCGGTCAGAGACACGCCATCAAGTAGCACATCGGCTATCGTCAACGCCAACTCATTTTTGTCTACACCAGTGCCACTGGTCGCATTGCCCTGTGGGTCTAAGTCAATCAGTAGTACATGCTTGTGCTTAGCAGCCAAGCTGGCGGTCAAATTTACCGCCGTTGTGGTTTTACCCACGCCGCCTTTTTGATTCGCAATTGCTATGATTTCCATACACTCACTCAATTTTATTAGGGTCTATTACTGTTATTCTTGTTGGTTGTCTATTTGCTATTGTCTGCGCCATGATTGTATCGCTATCATGTCTCAAAGCGCATGCATCATACTTGGATATTGAAGCGACATAAACCATTCATTAGACAAATAGCGCACTTCTTTCAGCGTATTTTCCATACTATGCCATTTAAATACAGGCGTAAACGTTGTTTCACAAAAAAAATTATGGCTGTTTCATGGTCAAAAGCTGTTGGTAGCTTAGACATTTTTGACCGATAATTCAATTAAATGACGGCTATCATGTAAATATGGCACCTGAAGTTTGATGGTTTTAATGTCCCACTCGCTCTCAAGCGCTTGCAACTCTTCATCGCTCGGAACTTTACCTTTCATAGCACACAGATAACCGTTATCTGCCAATCTAGGCTGTGCCACTTCTACAAAATCGATTAAGCTGGCAAATGCTCTGGAAGTGACCACGTCGTAGCTGGCCTCATGAGCTTCAATGCGAGATGCAATTGGCTGCATATTACTCAAACCAAGCTCGCTACTGATTTGTTTGATAAAACGGATTTTTTTCTGATTACTATCAAGCGCGGTACACGGACGCTCTGGCTGACAAATAGCAATAATAACAGCAGGCAAACCGGCACCAGTGCCAATATCGAGTAAAGATCCGGTTGGTAAATGCGTTATAATAGCCAAACAATCAATCACATGCTTGATCAAGGCTTCTTCTGGATCAGTGATTGCGGTCAGATTATACGCTTTATTCCATAATAAGAGCTGGTCTAAGTACAATAATAACGTGCGTTGCTGTGCCTCGCTTAGAGGTAGATTCAGTTTGTCTGCTGCTTGCGACAAGGTCTTGGCAAGTGCTGGCAATTGTGAACCAAGCTTTACAAAGCCAGTCGGATCAATGTGTACATTACCTGTACTAGCAGAAGGCAAAGAAGTTTTAGCGGAAGCTGACATACAACAAGTTATCCAGTTTTGACATGTGAACCGTCTATTTTATCATGCAGCCTGCTCATTGAATAGTTGCAGATTGCGCCAATGTGAGACATCTTATACTATCTTCCCCTACATGAAGTGCGTTATTCTTCTTTAATGACTCTAGATGGCCTATCTCTTGATACTTATTTCTTTCATTTTACTTAACCATTTACTTCATCATGATACAAAACTGCGTTTAATGATTTGTCTCAAGTGCAGCGATATCTTGTAATATGCTTTGATGATGTATCAAAAAACTCATGTAAAAATTAGACTTAGAAAAACACATGCGAACCGAGCTAAGTATTAAAAAATCAATAATGACTCACTTCTTTTAAGATGACTTATCATACGCTTATGACCGAACAACTTTATAACCTTCATTATCAAGTATCAAAAGACACCAATAATATGGCAACATCTCTCTCTGAGTTAAAAGAAACCGAACCAACATCACCAGCTGCGCCGCATCCTGTTTTTACCGAGGTTGAGCAACGCTGCTTGATCGGCACTGAGCAACTCAAGCGTTATAGCGATCCCGATGAGCTGCCGACTGATACACGCACAGCGCCTGATCTAGATGTTGGTTTTGGTCAACAGCGTGCCCTCAAAGCCTTACAAACCGCCTTAGATATCAAAGCCAGTGGCTATCATGTATTTGCAGCTGGAGAAAATGGTTTAGGCAAACGCACGATTATCAGCCGTTTACTCACGCGCATCGCAGCTGATGCACAGACACCAGATGACTGGGTATATATACATAACTTTACCGATCCTCGTACCCCTTTGGCGTTGCGACTGCCAGCAGGTCATGCAGATCTGTTACAGCAGCAAGTCAATCATCTGTGGCAACAAGCCAAAAAACGTTTGAGCCAGCGATTTCGTAGCGATCAGTATCAAAGCAAAATCGAAGCCATCAAAAACAATACGCATCAAAAAGAAAGTCAGGCGTATGAAGTACTAAACGCTGAAGGCAAGCAATATGACTTGGCACTGACGTTTCGATCGTTTGATAATAAAGCTGTTTTTGTGCATCCTAGCCAGCTACAGACTGACAATGAGAACAATGGAAACACCGATCTGCTCGTAAATAACGCTAATAAAAAATTAGAGGTAGAAGGTAACAGCGAAACCTCAGCCAATGATACAGAAAGCAACGGTGCTGAATACAGTAATAGTGACAGTGAATACGAAACTGAGCTTAATAATTTTGTACAAAAGAACCATATGCAAAAAAGGTTCAGTCAGCTGACCATCGCTTTGGAGCAATTGGAAGACGAAGCCAACGATGAGATAGAAGCGCTGCATAGAAACATTGCACAGCGGGCATTACAGCCTTTATTTGCACCTGTTTATGAACAATTTAATACACACCCGCTTGTCGTTGATTATCTCAAAGCGGTGTTTGCAGATATGGTCACTCATGTGGAACGTATCGTCAATGGCGATGATGAAGAATTCGTGACGGCAGTTTTGGCCACCACGCCAAGTCGTTATGCGGTCAATGTGATTGTCAGTCATGTACCTGACAGTGGTGCGCCAGTTATCTTCGAAGACCTACCAACTCATTTAAACTTATTGGGCCATGTTGAGCAAATTACCCAACTGGGCACAGTAACCACTGACGTGAGTATGATTCGAGCAGGCGCGCTACACCGTGCCAATGGCGGTTATTTACTATTAGAGGCGAGTCATTTACTAGAGCACCCTTATGCTTGGCAAGGACTCAAGCGCGCTCTGCAGTCTCGCAAAATCAAGCTCTCAAGCCTTGAGCAAATGCTAACCTTGACAGGCAGCTTATCGTTATCTCCTGCGCCCATTGATCTAGATATTAAGGTTATCTTATTGGGTGAAGCAGATTTGTATTATGAGCTACTGGAGCTGGAGCCTGAATTTGATGCGGTTTTTAAGGTTCGCGCTGACTTTCATGACGACGTCGTTCGTACCAGCGAGCACGAACTGGCACTGGTCGCCAAGATGGCTGACATTATCGACTATGCCAACCTTTATCCTTTCGATCGTCACGCCCAAGCCACTTTGCTTGAGCATTTGAGCTTGCAAGCGGAAGAACAAGACCGCTTGAGCCTACATAGCGACCTTCTAATCAAATTGCTCCATGAGTCAAACCGTCATGCCCGCTTAAATGATGAAAACATCGTTACCGCCACGCATGTTACTCAAGCCATTAGTGATATGGATGAGCGCTCAGGATACTTAAGAGATTTGTATTGGGATGAGCTAAAAAACGGTCAGCAATTGATTCAAACACAAGGTTCTGCTGTCGGACAGGTCAATGCCTTGACGGTGGTTAGCTATGCGGACAGTGAGTTTGGCATGCCAGCACGTCTCACCGCCGTCATTCAGCCAAATATTGGCGCTGGAGAGATTCTAGATATTGAGCGCGATGTGGATTTGGGCGGTAGCTTACATGCCAAAGGCATGCTTATCATGACCAGCTATTTACGAGCGCTGTTTAGTCAGCATCATGCCTTAAACTTTAGTGCGTCACTGGCGTTTGAGCAAAGTTATGCCCACATAGATGGCGATAGTGCCACGGTCAGCGAAGGTTGTGCCCTATTGTCCGCACTAGCCAACGTCCCCATTGACCAATCTTTTGCCATCACAGGCTCCATGAATCAGCTTGGTGAAGTACAAGCCGTGGGCGGTATCAATGCAAAAATTGCAGGATTTTTTGATGCGTGCCGTGAGCAGGAGCTGACAGGACAACAAGGCGTTGTGATTCCTATGGCCAATGTCAAACAACTGATGCTGCGCGACGATATTATTGAAGCCGTCAAAGCAGGCAGTTTTCATATCTATGGCGTCTATACGCTAAGCGAAGCCTTAACACTGATGACAGGTCTTCCTATCGATACCATGAATAAAAAAGGTCGCTACCGCAAAGACACCTTGTTTGGCAAAGTGCTGAATCGTCTGATGCTATGGGATGAGAATCAGAATGAAGAAGAGGATATTGACGATAAGAATTCAAAAAAGAAAGACAAGAAAAAGCGCAAAGCCAAACGTCAAAAAAAAGACGACAAAAAAAGAAAAGATACTGATGACTCTCAGAAAAGTGAGAGCGAAGCGATGGATATAATGAATGATCGCAAAGACGTAACTAATGACGAAAAAAGCAACAATCACCACCAGAATAAAAGACCGCTTAATAGTATTTAGCACAACTCACGGTTGATTGTCATCAAATAACGCTTCACTGTATGCTGTATTGGCTCAGCCTAATTTAGCGGACGTATGCAATATTTAGCAGGCTTACACCTTGATGAACGTCCCTAGACGCTACGATGCTTTTCTGCGATGATAAACAGTTATTAGTGCGCTAAATACATAAAAAACAACTGACTGTAACTTTATAAAGGTTATCTTTTCATGACTGTACCTACTACTGATGCTAACTCTCTTCAAAGACAGACCGATTCTGATGAGCAGACTAACATACCAGTCGCAACGGACAGTCATGTCTTAAACGATACAAGCGATAATCGCCATGGCGCAGCCACAACAGCGAGGCAGTGGCAAGTACTGTCTCAGCTACAGCGCAATCGCTGGGTAGGTACAACTCATATATTTGAGCAACTTATCATGGCAGGTTTTGATATCAGCCTACGTACCGTACAGCGCGATTTAAATGCGCTTGCCAAGCGCTTTCCGATTGAAAAAAACAACGCCAATCCACAAGGTTGGCGCTGGTGCGATGACGCGCCATTACAGAGCTTGCCGCATATGAACTTGTCGCAAGCCGTGGCTTTCAATATGGTGGAAGCCAATCTGACTCAGCTGCTACCCCCTGTTATTTTGGATGAATTGTTTCCTTGGTTTGACTTAGCCAGACGACAACTAAAAAACAGTAAGGTCACGCATTCATGGATAGATAGAGTGCGTATTGAACCCGCAACTCAGCCCTTAATTGCCCCGCATATCAACTTAGAAAGTAAAGACAATATTTATCATGCGTTATTTTATCAATTACAAATCAAAGCCAGCTACACTCGTGGTGATAAATCTCAGGCCAGTGAATATACCCTAAATCCAATTGCTATTATCCAGCGCGGTGTCATTATATATTTGGTCGCCACTCGTATCGACGACACAGAATCCATCATTCGTACCTTTGCTTTGCACCGTTTTGCCAGTGTTGAGATTCTCGACAGCGCCGCAAAAACACCAGAGAATTTTCAGCTTGATACGTATTTGGACGCAGGTGGCATGGGCTTTAGTCACCCGTTATTTAGCGAGCTGCCCAATCGTGGTAAAAACACCGCTATTGAGCTACAATTTACCAAACAAGCCGGTAAAAGTCTTACTGAAAGCAAGCTGAGCGACGATCAAATAGTCATGTCAAACGACGATGACACCTTGACTATCCAAGCCACTGTAAATCTAACGTCACAGCTGGTTTGGTGGTTACGTGGTTTTGGCAGCGGTTTGTTAAATGCCAAACCTGAGCTGCTCTATCGAGCTGTGCTGGATAAGTCTGTAAACAATGAATAACGTCCAACTGTAACCATACTCAAATTTAACTGTATTCACATAGATGCAGGCATTTAAAAACTAAGAATTAAAAAGGAATGTTATGTCGACCACTGCCCCAGCACCATTACTTTCAGAAAGCTTAAAAGGACTGGGCATAGATGCAGGAACGTTGTTTTTTGCGCTAAATTATGACTTTACCAAAATTGAAGCAAAAGGTTTGTTGAAGCGGTTTAAAAAGAACAAAGAAGCAATTGATATCGATTTGGCGTGCGTGTTGTATGACACGCATTGCACCATTCATGATATCGTTTGGTTCAAACAATTGCGCGATAGAGCTGAATCGGTCAAACACCAAGGGGACAGCTTAAATGGTAAAGATCGCGGCGAACAAGCCATGTATCTGGCGCCACTTGACCAAGAGCAAATCAGACTGTCTTTAGAAAAAATCCCACTCAATATCACCCATATTGCTCTGATTGCCAACTCTTATCATGACCACCCGTTTTCTAGAGTAAAAAAAGGTGAGATTCATCTTAGTGATGATGAAGGCAATCGCTGTTTTGAAGTCAATTTAAAGCAGCTTCCTCGTGATTGCACCACGCTTTGGGTAGCCCATTTGCGCCGAGAAATAGAAGATTGGCATTTAACCTTGCATAATTTACCACTCGCTGCCGAAGACATCATAGAGGCCGCGCAAGAAGTGGCTCATGAACTTGCACGCGCGCTCCCTATTCCACAAGGCATATAGAACCTCTCACAGCATATATCCCGTCACTATAAAAAAAGGGCTACGTCATCAAAACGCTGCCCTTTTTTTGGCTTCATACTCGCCGTTTTTACTGTTTTATCTTCTATAATGCCTCACCGCAGTTCGGACAAAAATTCTTCTGTTTGACGTTTACTTCTCTCTCACGGCGCTCAAGTTCTTGCTCACGTAATACTTGTAGCACGATGCTTTGCGCCTGCTCTTTATCCAATCCAAGCTCACGTCGAATCTTGTCTATCATCATCTGATTCTGTATCAAGTCAAAGTCGCTATCAATCAGTTGCTCTCGAAAATGCTGTTCTAGCTCCTCACGACGTTGGGCAAGCTCATTTGCAAGCCCTGTCGCCAAGATACCAGCTGGTAACGCTGCTAAACCGACACCCAGTATCGTGATAACTGCCCCCAGTATCTTACCAGCCGTGGTAATCGGTATGACATCGCCATAACCAACTGTAGTCAATGTGACCACTGCCCACCACATGGCTTTGGGTATCGACTCAAACTCCTGCGGCTGTGCGTGATTTTCAACCAAATAGATACCACTAGACGCGGTGACAATCATAATGATTAAAATAAAAATAACGGCTTGAAAGGAGCCTTTTTCTTTATTAATGACCACCAGTAGAATACGTAAAGAGGCAAAATATCGTGTCAATTTGAGGATACGGAATAGGCGCAAAATACGTAAGAATCGCAGATCGATATTCACAAAGAAGTTCAGAAACGCAGGGGCTATCGCCACCAAGTCTATCAATGCTGAAGGACTTTTTAGCCACTGCCAACGCTGATGCCAAGTCGTGTTTGTTGGCTTTGCTTCAGCCACACTCCACAACCGCAGCAAATACTCGATAGCAAATATCACAATGGAGAAATTCTCAAACCAAGTAAAGTATGCTTGATAACCGTAATACCATTGATCGACAGACTCTGCAATGACCGCTGCTACATTGGTCATGATTAAGAATATTAAAAAATAATCAACGCAGCGGCTAAAGAACGTGTCATGGTCATCGTTCTGCAAGATATTGTAGACAAAAAGACGCAAGCGCCGTATAGATTGGAGTAGCATGACATCCCTAATTGGTAATACGCTGGTCTTATGTCAATACAACATATACCGTCAATATATTCTTTGGGTTTTAGCGTAGTCATCGCTGATGCCAAGCATCTGCTACTACGTTAAAGGACATTAGTAATACATAGCTCTATTCATTTGTGTCAAACGTCATTGATTATACAAAATTTGAATAATAAATATAGGCAGATGTGAATAATATGAATGCAATGAGTAAAATAGCAGACTGTAGCACCTTTTCCTCTACGCGTAATTGCTCGCTTATATCTTGGGCAGGCAGTAAAAATAGATGACATTTAGGACAACACGAATCTACCTGATTCAATGTTTCCATAGAACGTGCTTTTTCACAGCGTAGTGGAGAATTACTACAGTAGCCAAGCATAATATATACGCCTTTTTTATAACATAATTATCAATCCAAAGAGTATTAGGTAAATCTGACTGAATTTAAAATCAGCATTTCAGTTTTGGGGCTTTATATGCAAACAATGACCGTTATACCTTATGGGCTTATGGTGTAATAGAGGCAACTATCCTTGCTCTATGATAACCAATTCTATGAAAACGCCCAATTTTTTTGACTAAAATCTCGTTTTTCTTTATCTACTGAATAAAACCGTCTCAAACACATCCATAAAACCTTACTATTAACATGGTTTTGTACTATAATATGATCACAATGTTACACCTTAGTGAATAATCATAACATTGTGTATCGGTAGCTAATGCCATCCCTCATTAGATCTCTACCGAAACCATCTATTATATTGAGGAATACAATGATGAAACTACAATCCCTAGTTTTAGCTACTATTGCTGCATTGACCGTGAATACTGCTTTTGCAATCCCTGCTGGTACTTGGTCAGTGGCTGCTGGTGCCCATATGGTCGACCCTAAGAGTAATAATGGTACTCTTGCAAATGGCGCCATAGATGTTGATGTAGATAGTGACATCCGTCCAACCATCAGTGGCGAGTATTTCATTGCGAACAACGTGGGAGTCGAGCTATTAGCAGCCATTCCATTTCACCATGATATTACTTTGACAGCTGGTAACACCACGATTGATGCAAAGACTCAGCATCTACCGCCTACTCTATCTCTACAATATCATTTTGACGGCTATAATATGCCTATGAATGTAAAACCTTTTGTTGGCGTCGGTGTGAACTACACAACTTTTTTTAAAGAAAAAATCTATAGCGACACTTATGAAAATTTAAAACTGGATGACAGTGTTGGCGTTGCTGGTCATATTGGTCTGGATATTCCTTTTAAGCCGACTGAATCTTTTCGTATTGATGCTCGCTATATGGATATCAAGACAGACGCAAGTGTAGACGTTGCGGGTAAAACGCTGGATGTTGGTGAAGTTGATATTAGCCCTTGGGTATATGGCGTGGCATTTGTTAAACAGTTCTAATACACCCAAGATGACATAGCGTAAATAAAGAAGTCAGCTTGATAGCTGGCTTTTTTATTGCTGCTTATGATGGTTTCCAAAAAAACGCTCAAGCATAAAAAAAGACCATCCGTAGACAGTCTTTTTTTAAATCAATTATGCTATGAGCTGAGACGTAAACCTAGAGTAAAATACGACGCGGATCAGCCAATAAGGTAGCGACATAGCGGGTAAACACCGCTGCATCAGCACCGTTGATAACACGATGATCATAAGACAATGACAATGGCAGCATCAAGCGTGGCTCAAAAGTTTGCTTAGCCGCATTCCAAACAGGCTGCATGGTCGCTTCTGATGCACCCAAGATACCCACTTGTGGCCAGTTAACGAGTGGTGTGAATGCCGTACCACCTAGGATGCCTTGACTTGAGATAGTAAAGCTAGCACCTTGCATATCTTTAGTAGTGAGCTTTTTATCACGCGCTTTGACTGCCAACTCACCAATTTCGATGGCGATCTGCTTGATACCTTTGTCCTGTGCGTTTTTAATCACAGGAACCACTAGGCCGTCATCAGTCGCAACCGCAATACCCATATTAACGCTCTTACGCAAAATCACTTGTGTATTGTCATCACTCAAATGACTGTTAAAGCGTGGGTGTTGGGTCAAAGCGTAAGCAGTTGCTTTAACAATAAAGGCCAAAATAGTCAGGCCAATACCTTCAGCTTTCATACCACCTTTTAGCTCACCGCGCAGTTTTTCAGTCTCTGTAATATCAGACAAATCGAACTGAGTAACTTGTGGCAATAACGTATTATAGTTAAGCTGAGGTATCGAGACTTTTTGAAGACGGCTAAGATCTTGCGTTTCCGTCTCACCCCAAATCTCAGTATTACTCATGTCAGGTAGCTTTGGCAGTCCTGAGCTAACAGCACCCTGAGCAGCTGGCGCGGCTTGCTGGGTGGTCAAACGGTTTTTGACATGCGCAAACAAATCCTCTTTTAGAATACGATCGTTCAGTGCTGAGCCATTTACCTGTGTAATATCAACACCTAGTTGACGCGCCAGTTTACGTACAGCAGGGCCTGCATATACATCTGCAAGCTTTTCATTGACTTGTGCTTCGGTCAATTTTTTATCAGTAGATGCCGCAGTTGAGGTCGGTGCAGGTGCTTGCTTTGGCTCGCCTGTTGGAGCTGGCTGTGATTTAGCGTCAGCTTTTGGTGCAGGTTTATCCGCTTTTTTAGCAGTGTCCGCTTTTGGTTTTGCCTTAGAACTACCTGCCGCTTTAATGACGATAAAGTCTTGACCATTAGCAACAGTGTCACCAGCATTTACCAAGATTTTTTCGACCACGCCTGCTTCTGGTGCAGGCACTTCGACAGAGGCTTTATCCGACTCAATCAGTAAGATGGACTCATCAGCACTGACCGTATCACCTACACTCACCATGATTTCAGCCACTTGCGCTTCGTCAACGCCTATATCTGGCAGTGCATGGGTTGTCGATGCGCCTTCACTAGTATCATCAGTCGCCTCTTCCTCTGCATCCTCTTCAACAGGTGCGTCTTCAGTACTCTCGTCTGCTTGTTCTGAATCAGTTACTTCTTCGGCATTGTCGTCAGCATTGTCACTTGCCTCAGCACTCTCAAGTTCAATCAATACCATGCCTTCGCTAACTTGATCGCCAATAGCAACGCTGATTTTGGTGACTTTACCAGCCGCAGAGCTTGGTACTTCAACCGAAGCTTTATCAGACTCTAGCAAAACAATGTTGTCATCTTTTGCGATAACATCACCCACTGCTACCATAATTTCGCTGACTTCGGCGCTATCGACACCCAAATCGGGGGCTTTAATATCCATGTTTATCTCCTAGTCTTATGATTATTATTCTTTGACATCGCCGTCATTGAGTAAAGTTGCATCCGCTTGATCTTCAGCACGACCTTCATTGCTGATTTCTTCATCGTCTTCAGCGACAAACTCAGGTACAGGACTTGGGTTTACTTTGCCTGGTGCTGGTGCATCTGGAGAATGATCATAATAAGACTGTTGGTGCCATGCAGGTGGCTGATCCACATCAATACCTAAACTTGAAATCGCATCTTTCACCAAACGCATTTCCACTTCGCCTTCATCTGCTAAGCGCTTAAGCGTAGCAACAACGATGTGAGCTGCATCAACGTTAAAGAAGCTGCGTAAGTTTTCACGAGTATCAGAACGGCCATAACCGTCAGTACCAAGTGTGGTATAAGGACGATTGTCCGGTAACCAAGCACGGATCTGCTCTGAGTAGTTGCGCATATAATCAGTTGCTGCAACTACAATACCTTCGTGCGGTGCTAATTGCTCAGTAACCCATGGCACTTTTTCTTCGTCCATTGGGTGTAGACGGTTGTAGTCGTCACAGACCATACCATCACGAGTCAACTCGTTAAAGCTGGTCACACTCCAAACGTTTGATGTGATATTGAACTCATCTTTTAGAATCTTAGCGGCTTTTTGTACTTCACGTAAGATTACGCCCGAGCCCAATAGCTGTACCTGAGTTGAACCGTTGTCTTCTAACAAATACATACCGCGTTTGATACCTTCCTCAGCACCTTCTGGCATTGCAGGCTGGTCGTAGTTTTCGTTCATTAGCGTTAGGTAATAATAAACGCGTTCGCCTTCTCCATACATACGGCGTAGACCATCATGTACGACAACAGCCAGCTCATAACCATAGCAAGGATCATAAGTCACGCAGTTTGGTACCACGTTAAATAGAATCTGTGAATGACCATCCTGATGCTGCAAGCCTTCGCCATTCAGAGTCGTACGACCCGCAGTGGCACCTAGTAAGAAGCCTTGCGCTTGACAATCGCCTGCCGCCCACGCCAAATCACCTATGCGCTGGAAACCAAACATTGAATAATAGATATACATCGGAATCATTGGTAGCGCGTTCACAGAATAACTGGTTGCTAAGGCAATCCAAGTACTCATTGCACCCGCTTCGTTGATGCCTTCTTCTAACATATGACCATCGATGGCTTCTTTATAGCCCATCAAGGCTTCGCTATCTTCTGGTGTGTATTTTTGTCCAACCGCAGAGTAAATGCCGAGTTGACGGAACATGCCTTCCAAACCAAAGGTACGCGCTTCGTCTGGTACGATTGGTACGACGCGATCTTGGATGTCTTTGTTTTTCAGCATGGCTGATAGCAGACGTACAAATACCATCGTCGTTGATTGTTCTTTGCCATTACTGCCTTTTAAGACGCGATCGAATATTGACAGTTCAGGAATGCTCAATGGAATGTGACCACTGCGACGATTTGGTAGATGACCACCCAATGCTTCGCGGCGACCTTTCAAGTATTTCATTTCTGCCGAATCCTCTTCAGGACGGTAGAATGGTAGGGTCTCTAATTGCTCATCGGTAAATGGTAAATCGAAACGATCACGGAAATAAACGAGCGCCTCTTGATCAAGTTTCTTGATTTGATGCGATTTATTGACCGCTTGTGTTGTGCTGGACAAGCCATAACCTTTGACAGTTTTGACCAATACGACCGTCGGCTGACCTTTAGTTTTCATCGCTTCGCTAAACGCAGCATACACTTTTTGTGGATCATGACCACCACGGTTTAGGCGTGCAATATCTTCATCAGTCAATGCATCAGCCATCTCTTTTAATTCAGGATATTTACCGAAGAATTCTTTGCGAGTAAATTCAGGCGTACGCGCTTCGTATAGCTGGTACTCACCATCGACCACTTCTTCCATACGATGTTTGAGAACACCCGTATCATCATTGGCAAGCAGGCTATCCCATTTACCACCCCAAATGACTTTAATCACACGCCAGCCCGCACCGCGGAATACTGACTCTAGCTCTTGGATAATTTTACCATTACCACGTACTGGACCATCAAGACGCTGCAAATTACAGTTAACGACCCAAATCAGATTGTCCAACTTCTCACGACCAGCAAGAGAGATTGCACCCAAGCTTTCTGGCTCATCCGTCTCACCATCACCCAAGAATGCCCAAATTTTACGGCCTTCTTTTTCTAACAGTTTACGGTTTTCCATATAACGATGCACGTGAGCATGGTAGATCGACATGATCGGACCTAGGCCCATGGATACCGTTGGGAACTGCCAGTAATCAGGCATCAAATATGGATGTGGATAGCTTGA
This sequence comes from Psychrobacter sp. JB385, assembly GCF_900163785.1. Taxonomy (GTDB): domain Bacteria; phylum Pseudomonadota; class Gammaproteobacteria; order Pseudomonadales; family Moraxellaceae; genus Psychrobacter. Next base: position 499,906 of record NZ_FUKN01000013.1, on the reverse strand, counting down.
TAAGCCTTTACCACCCACTTCGCGGCGGAAGTTATCAAGCTGATCTTCTGTCAAACGGCCTTCTAAATAAGATCGCGCATAGATACCTGGTGCTGAGTGACCTTGATAATAAATCATGTCACCACCGAAGTGATCACTTGCTGCGCGGAAGAAATGGTTAAATCCTGTTTCATAAAGCGTGGCGCTAGAAGCAAATGACGCTAGGTGGCCACCTAAATCATCATCATTTTTATTAGCGCGCATAACCATTGCCAAAGCGTTATAGCGAATCAATGCACGAATCTTACGCTCCATACCCAGATCACCTGGGTACATTGGCTCATCTTCAACAGCGATACTATTGATATAGGCTGTATCGAGGCGGTTAAATGGTAACCCCTCTTGAACCGCCATATTGTATAGCGCTTTTAATAAAAACTGAGCACGATCCTTGTCTGCATGCTTGAGAACAGACTCAAAGGCTTGAAGCCATTCTTGGGTTTCGGTGCTATCAGCATCCTTATAATAATTCATCATTACTGTCCTTTTCTGTCAGTCAGCCCTGCCTAAAAACAGGATGTTGTTAAGTCGAAGTATTGTTCAATACTGTCTTAAGGGAATGGTTTGCTCAATGACTTCCTTGTTAATTCAAGAAATTACATTCAGTATTCTGCATGTATACGGCTGCATTTGATCATTTCATAATCTTGGGCATCCAACGTAATTAAAGTAAAAACGGTACTACTGTGCATCTATATATCGTATGCTAACTGAATAATCAGATAGTAAAATACGCTCTCAGCCTAGCTCCTATAATCAACCATCAAACGATAATAACCCTTTATTATAGGCGTTTATGCCACAGTTGTTTATAACTATAAAGAAATGGTGATATGACAAGTATTTTTGAAATAAATATTGATTAGTGATTAGGTAAATATTTATAGGCTTATCAACTTACAATGGAATTGATAATTCTATGGTTACTCATCGCACTATATGAACCTTTCGTCCTTTTTAAAAAGCTTTTGATACTGATCTTAGATATATTAAGTTAATAAAAATTACTAATCTTTACTTTTCTTACACAGTAATTTTTATTTGATACAAACTTGGATCGGGGTGGTTAGATGTGTATCGATAGATATCCAATCTTGGGTAAATACCTTAACGTCAGTCAAATGCTAAATTTTATCATATCTGCTCTATTTTTAAGTTTGATACTTACTCTTAATAGTGCTCGCGCTGATTTTGCATCAAATGAAACCTCTGCAACTGGTATGTGTCCTGCCAATCATAAAATGTATTATATTGGTGCCAATCCTCCTGCTTCTACCCCATCGTCTCTTGTCGTTTCTCAAACGTTGACTTGGACAGCTGGACAAACCACCAAAAGTTTTACTTTCACAGAGTCATCTGGAAATAAAACATTCACAATTGCTTTTTCTAACATACTAGACAAAACCACTACTGCCATTAGTGCTCCGCCAAATGCTGAATCTCCTTTTTATGATAGCTTGAGCGGTGTAACCAATTCAGCTATCAACTTGGTTCATAACTCTCCTGTATCAGCAACCTCTAGAACCAACCACGTTTTAGACGTCAAAGTGAATCAATCTACGAGTAAAACTGGATATAAAATTCAAGACCTAGACTCAACTGGAGCTACTGGACAAGTACCTTATATTGAACAAGTGGATGTCTCTTCTAGCAAAGGACAATTAACCTTTAACAATAACTTCCATACGATAAATGCGGCTCGCGATATCGTAACAGCTCGTTCAGGGCTCAATTGTGGTGCTGGAGGCTGTACTATAGACGCCGCTTGGAACTACAATCTTGCAAATATTGCTCTAAACCTTAAGCACAACAATACACTTTCACAAGTAAATAGCCCACACGCTGTAGGCTACTCTGACTTTTATTTTTGCTTGGCACCGCCTAAGCTGATAATCAAAAAGGCACTTAATGGCAACCGTGTGAATGACAGTGACACTAAACGAGATCAATTTGAGATAACCGCTACTGGCGGCTCAATAGCGACAAACAGCTTTACCACCACTGGTACAGGCTCCACCATTACAAACGGTACTAGCGCTACACTCACCTTAGCGGAGAACACAAGCTACACTATTACAGAACGAGCCATCAATGGTACAGCACTTGGTGATATAGCGAGCTATAACGCTACCTATACCTGCACCAACGCCACGACTGGTAGCACCACAGTCATGCCGACTGCTGCAATGACTTACAACGCCACCGCTAAAACTCGCTCGTTTACACTTGCTAATACGACATATGGTGATGAAATCACTTGTACTATCACCAACTCGGTAAACAATTATAACTTCTCTGGCACTGTGTTCAATGACAATGGCGGCATCACTAATGCCAATGCCTCTAATGCCGATATTGTGACTGGCCCTTATGCCAATAACACTAATTACTTTAATGGCGTATTCGATAACACGGCACCCAATGCTGAAACGGTTATTTCTGATAACGATAGTACGGTCGATCTGACCAATTGCTCAGGAACAATTATTGCCTCACAACCAGTCGCAGTTAATGGGTTGTATTCGATCAATGTTTCTGCAGCACAATTGGCAGGATACTCCAACCTATGTTTAGTGGAAAAAAGGAAAGAAGGTTCTACTTCTTTTCCAATACGCACCACTTCCGGCAGTAGGTCCATTAATTTTCAATCGTCTACTTATAACTATCCAAACAATAACTTTGGTCGAGTTATTGTTGAGAACTCAGCTTTAGTATTAGAAAAAGAACAGGCGGCAAATAAGTGTGACATCACCTCCTTGACAGATGTTTCGCTCAAATACAGCAAAGATGCTTTAAATGAAAAAGGTGACAACCCTGATATACGTCCAGGTCAATGCATTGCTTATAGAATTACAGCGACCAATCGCGCCAATATCCCTATTGATAATTTTATCATGCAAGACATTTTACAGAAAAAAGGGATCAATAATGCGACTGTAACCTCAGTCCTGACTACCCCTGCTCGTGAAGCCAATGTGTTTAACGATGGCCTGAGCAATGGACAAAATGGCACGATACGAACCATATCTCAGACATTGCCCAAAAGAGATAAACGCATATTTTATTTCAATACCAAATACGGTACTACTGTAGACACTCAGTAGCGATCAGTCATTAATTCTCACCTAATCTACTAGCTTTCGTTTTCATGCCAAAAAGCCCTATCTGCCAAGATAGGGCTTTTGCCGTTTGGTCACCTTAATAAGCCCTTTGTCATCTTTATAGTGATTATTTGTATCGTTTACGTGAAAATCACCAAAGAAGAAAATACCTATTTTTTATGCGTACTTTCTATAACAGATTCAGGTTAATTACTCCGCGATTTGTAAGTTAATACCTTATTAGCATTACGATCGAGACAAGGATTTTATATGAAACGATTTAAGCTTGTAACCAACATTTTGTTAGCAGCGTTGGCCTCTACCTGTGTATTAGGTACCGCTCACGCTGATGATGCCTTGAAAATGGATTTAACTGCTAATCAAGTTATCAAAAATGCAGAAGGTAAAACGGTTTATTCGCCAGTACGCACAGCACCAAAAGGTACTGTCATTCAATACAAAGCAACTTATACCAATACTATCAATAAAGATATTAACGATTTGATGGTAGCACTACCAATTCCTACCAACATGGTATTCACAGGTGACGCCACTCCTGCTAGCGCTCAGGCCAGTACTGATGGTCAGAACTATGCTGACATGCCTTTGATGCGTAAAGTAAATGGCAAAGTAGTTAAGGTGCCGTTTTCTGAATACCGTAGCCTTCGTTGGAATATCAAGCTATTACCAGCCATGAAATCCGCCGCCGTATCACTCAACACAATCGTCAACTAATACTTACACAATGCTTTTATCTTAAACCTTCTGGAGATTGACCGCATGAAACCTAATTTATTCCAATACTCAGTGTTGACCATCGGTGTGGTTGCGGCTATGGGTATTACTACTGCCAATGCAGCTACCCCAACAGGTGGTACGTCTGGCTCATTCAATGTAAATAACAAAGCCACAGCTTCTTATACTGTCGCTGGTAATACGACTGTACAAAACGCGGAATCAAACGTAGTCACTGTTAATGTTTCTGAAACGGGTTCTTTTAGTTTGATTTCTACTGTTGTTGATGCCAATCCCAACGATGATTTTGGTAGAGATCGCGCTATTAATGCACAAGCCGTTTCAACCGTAGATTTCACCCATACCTTGGCCAATGCTGGTAACATTAATGATACTTATACCATCAATATTGCCAATGCCACGGGCGATGATTTTGATTACAACCTAGGCAGTAGTATTATCAAGTATCAAAAAGTTGATGCTAGCGGTGCTAACACTGGGGGTTTGGTGACCATTGCTAACGGCGGTACGATTGCATTAGCACCAGGCGAAAAAGCGTTAATCACCGTGACAGCTCAAGCCGATACTAAACGGGTTGCCGATGCCAATGGTATCTTAACCGTCACTGCTCAAAGTGCCTACTTAAAATCGAAACCTAGTAACAGCGCTGTTACTACTTATACCGCCACTAACACTGATAATGCGTTAACCAAAACGCCACTTTACGCTATCACAAAATCGGCGATTACCAACCTTGGTAACAGTAACTTAGATTTAAATAATGCCACTGCTTATGTTGATTATACGATTACCGTAAAAAACGAAGGTAATATCGCTGGTACTGCAATCAGTATCTCAGATGATCTACCATCAGGCTTGGTAGCAATAGCGTCAGGAGAAGCTAACTATGTAGCGCCTACTGTTACTGCCTCTAATGGTAGTGCAACAGGTACAGCTGTACTATCAGCCGCCAACAAAACCATCACGGTAGCTGGTCAAAATATCAAAGTTGGCGAAACAATCACCGTCACTTTCCGTGCCAAAAAAGCAACTGGCGCAACCGCTACTAGCTCATTCGTCAACTATGCAGTTGTCAGAGACAATACCAAAGACGATGCCACTGCGAATACGCCTGATATCATCGATAGATCTGATAATGGTACTACTCCAGGCGGTCCTACTGAAAGCACTTATGAAGATCCCGCTAAACCTCTAATAGGTAAAGACGATAATACCAATGCAACCGTAAACACGACCAATCAAACGCGTGCTATTGCCATCACTCCTGGTGCCAATAAAGAAATTGCGCTTGTTACCCCAAACACTGTTAATGATGTGACCAACAATTACACGTATACCATCACCAACAATGGTACTGACGTTACAGAAGCAGCAGGAACAGGCAATAGCGCCAATGCTGTCAAACTGTCTATAAAGCCAACGGCTACTCAAGATAACGGCATCATTGATAATCCTAACATCAGTATCGCACGTGTCTATGTAGACGCTAACAACAATGGTAAGTTTGACACTGGTGAGATTGAACTTACTGGTGTGAATGGCATCTACGATCTTAATGCTGCCACTCCTTTCGTGACAGGTAGTACGACCACTCGTAAAGGGTTAGCGCCTGGCGAGAGCGTCAAAATTGGCGTACAGGTCGCTTCAACAGGTAAAGGTAGCAACGATCCAAACTCTACAACAGATAACGTAAACAACATAGGTGACTTTGAGACTTTAACCGTCGCTGTACAGCCTAATGGTGCCGTTAGCGGTACTGCCGCGCCTACTAGCACTGCTGGCAACCCACTGTCTACAACCTCTACGACGACCTTGCAGGGTATCAATCTGAAGAAATACCAAATAGCGGCTAATTGTGATGCCAACCCTGGTGTTACCGCTGCTGCATGGTCGACTGGTAATGTAACTGCTACTGCTGATCAATGTGTCTTCTATAAATTAGAAGCCAAAAACACATTTATGGATGCTACCAAAATCGTTAACAACCTTGTGGTTTCAGATACATTAGATAGCAAACTTACCTATCAATCCAATAGCTTTTCATCGTCACCAACAGCAACGACTCAAACACTTGGTCAGTCAATACAAGTGACATTTGCGAGTATCGCTGCTAATACGACAGCCAACGTTATATTTGCCGCAAAACCTTCGCAAACAGGCACTAATTAATAATCAAATACCCTATAAGCGCCACAAGGTGCTTATAGTACATCTCTCTAGCTTGAACCAATTATTTTTTAATGAGTCAAGCTAGAGACGCTCTACCCTGTTACCTCTTTATGTTTTATTGGATAAGCGACATATGACTCTATCTATCATGACACCGTCTAATCGTACCGCATTGTGTACAGCGAAGATCTCTGCGCTGACGGCTGCAATGTTGCTTATGCAATCAAATACGGCATTCGCTGCGCCTAGCGCCCTCGTACAAACTATCAACAACATTGCTAATGTGAATTATGTCGTTGATTCTATTAAACAAAATGGCATTTCAAATAAAGTACAAGTCAAAGCTTCTGCCTTACCTGAATACGGCATCAGTTTAACTCAGCAACCTTTACACACTGTCGCACCTAACACGCTAGTAAGCTGGAGTAATGTGCTTAGTAATACTAGCTATAGCAATCAAAATGTTGAGCTGACGTTTGATGTATCGCCCACTCTATCTAATTTAAAAGTTTATCAAGATTTGAATAAAAATGGCCTCATCGATAGTGGTGATAGACAGATTATTCTTGATGATATGAGCGCTCAAATCAAGCTTGGACAGGGTGAAAACATACAGCTTATTGTACAAGCTTTATCAGACGCTAATGGTAAAGACGGGGATACTGCTAATATTAAGATCGGTGCCATTGTATTAGAGGATCCGTCAATAAATAACGTAATGGCAACTGATAGCTTAGTCATCGTTGAGTCTGGCATCAAATTCACTACGCCTAAATTTGATGAAAGTAAAACCACGTCACAAATTAATGAAGATGTTTATGTCAGTACCAGCTACGCTCAATGCAACGTGCAAACGGACAAGCCCGATCAAGTATGGGTAACCATTAAATCAGCAAAAACTGGAGATACCTACTCACTCAAAGGCATAGAAACAGGTAACAATACTGGCAAATATCAGCTTTCAGCAGCTACTCAAAACAATGCCAATGCTATCAATGATAAAATCATTCAAACATTGAAAGATGATAATCTGAATGTTCATTTGGACGCTTGTATCGCAGCCTCAGTAGGTTTGAATCAGCAGCCAACCTCCTCTGATCTCGACTTAATTACCGATGATATCAATAGCAACATCCTTATCGTTGATGATGCACCGACGCTAAGAGTGGAAAAAGAAGGTGATGTAAAATCGGCAGAGTTTGGTGATTACGTCAATTATACTGTCAAGGTCACTAACGATGGTACCGCACCTGTTTATGATGTCGAGTTAAAAGATGCGCTGCCACGCGGTTTTGATTATGTCAACAATAGTGTGCGTGTTGGTCAAACTGCTAGTATCGATGTCAATCAAGCCCAAACGACTGAATTTAAAGCAAATGGCAAATACCAAGTGCTAAACCTAGGCACGATAGCGGCTGGTGAAACCAAAAATATCAGATATCGTGTGCTCATTGGCTCATCAGCATTGGGTGGTGATGGTGTTAACCGCGCCACCGCGCATGGCCGTGATGCCAACAACAATACTTTGGCATCATTAGAAGCACAGTGGCCTGTCGAGGTCAGCCGCGGCATTATGAATACTGATAGCATCATCATCGGTAAGGTCTATCACGATATCAACCGTGACGGTATTCAGCAGAAAGAAGATGGCGAGCTTGGTGTTGCTGGCGTACGTATCTATATGGAAAACGGTAATTTCATCGTGACTGATCCTGAAGGTAAGTATAACTTCTATGGGGTTAGCGCCAAAACACACGTACTAAAAGTTGACCGCACTACTTTGCCGAAAGAAACAGAACTGGTCACTCAAAGTAACCGTAACGCTGGTGATGCTGGTAGCCGTTTTGTAGATTTAAAATACGGTGAGCTACATCGTGCAGATTTTGCGATAGTTGGCGGTATGGCTGACAGCACTGAACGCTTAAACGCTGAGCTTATCGCTCGTAGCAAAAGCATCAGTGCAAAAAACGACACCCTTGAGCAAGCGGTAAAAGCTGAGCTCATCTTGGATCCTGATTACGATATCAACAATACAGACAATGTCGATGCCAGTGGCTGCAAGTCTAACGATATTTTAGATCAAAGCATTCAGTGTGACTTTGCCATTGTTAATGAATCGGCGAACCTTAGTACTGACAGCATCAAAATGGAAGTCAATAAAATTGCTGCACCCAAAGAAAAAGAGCTTGAAGAATATCTAAAAGAAGTGGCCAACAATAACGTCACTTTTATTAACTTGAGCGACGGTCAGCAGCTCAGCACTTACAAGCAAATAGTGCAAGTACAGGCTCCGCTAGGATCGGTATTTACCTTATACGCCAATGGAAAAGCCATATCAGAAGAACAAATTGGTAAAACTGCTGAGCAAAAGAAACAAAGCGTCATGGCTTTTGATTATTATGCGGTTGACTTACAACGTGGCAAAAATACCTTGCGCGGCGTGGCGACTGACGTAAATGGTAAGGTTATCTCTGAGCAAACCATTCAGGTACTAACGCCAGATATTCTGCAAACGATTGATTACCGTACTCAAGCGCAGTTAGTCCCTGCAGATGGTATCAGCGAATACCAAATCGTTATCAGCCTAAAAGATCGCGATGGCCGCCCTTATATTGCCTCGACCCCTATCACTATCGACACCAACATTGGCCGTATTAACCTTACCGATAGCAGCAAAGATCAAGCGGGCACTCAAGTTACTGTATCAGGTGGCGAGCTGTTGATACCAGTCACGGCACCAAGCGTACCAGGTAAAGGTGAGCTTGTCATCGATACTGGTAGCAGCAAGCAGACCATCCCACTACAGTTCACAGCCAAACTGCGTCCACTGATTGCCGTTGGTATCGTTGAAGGTGCCATTTCACTCAAAGACTTTGATGGTAGTAGTATCACTGATGCGCAAGGTGCATTTGAGCAAGAGCTGAATGATTTTGCTGGTAACGACGACTATACCGCATCAGGTCGTGCCGCCATGTTCCTTAAAGGCAAAGTACGTGGCGACTATTTGTTGACTCTAGCTTATGACAGTGATAAAAAAGGCGAGCGCCTGTTCCGCGATATCGATCCTGGCGAGTACTATCCTGTCTATGGCGATTCATCTGCCAAAGGCTTTGATGCGCAATCAACTAGCAAGCTCTATGTGCGTGTGGACAAAGGTCGCTCGTTTGCTATGTATGGCGATCTAAAAACCCAAATTGACAATGATGAAGGCATCAAACTGGGACAGTACAACCGTACATTGACTGGTCTAAAAACTCAGTTCGAAGACAACAATACTCGCGTGACTGCATTTTTGGCAGAGACCAGCACTAGCCAGCGTGTGAACGAGACTCGCGGTTTGGGTATTTCTGGGCCATATCCACTTGCTAAAGATTTTGATGCGGTACTAGAAAACTCTGAAACGGTTGAAGTTATCACTCGTGATGCCAACAATCCTGGACTCATCATTAACCGTGAGACTCTGACTCGCTTTGCTGATTATGAAATTGACCCGATTAGCCGTAGCTTATTTTTGAAATCACCAATTGCCAGCCAAGATCTTGAAGGCAATCCTATCTATATTCGTGTCACAGTAGAGGTCGACGAAGGTGGTGAAGACTATTTAGTTGGCGGTATCGCTGCTAAACAACAGCTGACGGATAAAGTCTCTATCGGTGGTAGCTATATCAATAGCGACGATCCATTGAACAAAGAAGAGCTGGCTAGTATCAATAGCGTTATCAAATTCAATGATAAGTTGAAGCTGGTCGCTGAATATGCGATGAATAAAGCTGAGAACCCAAATTATCAAGCAAGCAATCAGATCAATACGACAGAACTAGACGACAACAACGTGAAAGGTGATGCATTACGTGTCGAGCTTGACTTTGACAATAAGAAAAACACCCGTGCCAAGGCTTATTATAATGATGCTGACGAAGGTTTTGTCACTGGTGCGTCACCGCTTACCGCTGGACGTACGGAGTCTGGTGTAGAAGTTATCCATAAGCTAAACAATAAAAAGACTGCCCTGAAGTTAGAAGGTATATATACCGAAGACCATACTACCGAAGCGAGTCGTGAAGGCGTACAAGCCAGTATCGAGCAACGCCTGAGTGAAAACGTCGTTGGCGAGATTGGTGTCCGCTACTATAAGCAAGATGCCACTGCCGCCTCGCGTAATACGCAAGCCGCCACAGATGTTGTAGATATCACTGATGACACATTGTTTAACGATGACATCATCAACCAATCTGCCTTGAGTAGCGTGAGTGATGCTGATAAAGACATCGAAGGTACGACCGTTCGTGCTCGTATCACCTCTCGCCTGCCTAAACTTAATAATAGCTTGGTATTTGCAGAATACGAGCAGGATATCGACAACAGCTCACGCAATGCCACGTCTATCGGCGGCGAAACGCCTATCGGAAACTTAGGTCGATTGTACGCGCGTCATGACTTGATCAACAGTCTATCTGGCACTTATGGTCTTGATGATACCGATGAGCGTCAACGCACCGTGGTTGGTTTTGATGCCAATTACATGAAAGATGGTAAGGTCTATAGCGAGTATCGTATGCGTGATGCTATTAGCGCACGTGAAGCTGAAGCCGCTCTCGGTCTAAAAAACAAATGGTATGTGCAAGAAGGCCTAACCCTAAACACATTGCTTGAGCGTGTTGAGTCACTCGAAGGTGAAGAAAACAACACCGCAACCGCCGCAGGTATTGGCGTTGAATACCTTGCCAAGCAAAATTACAAAGCTTCAGGTCGTGTCGAAAAACGTTGGGGCGAAACGAGCGACACGTTACTTGGTAGCGCTGGTATTGCTTATCGTTACACTGATGAGGTGACTTTACTTGCCAAAGACACCTACTCACGCATTGACTATAATGACGGTGATCGCACAATCAATCGCTTCCAATTAGGCGCGGCTTACCGTGATTACGATAGCAATCAGCTCGACATGCTTGCAAAGCTTGAGTATCGTTTGGATGATAATAATACGGGTGATGACACTTATCAAAAAGACACGACCGTTTGGTCATGGAATGGTAACTATCATCCAACGCGTCCATTAACACTGTCTGGTCGCTATGCAGGTAAATATACAGAATACGAGGCAGATGGCCTGACCAGTAACAACACGGCTCATGCCGTCTATGGTCGTGGACTTTATGACATCAGCGAGCGCTGGGATGTTGGATTGCAAGCTGGCACGTACTGGAACAATCAAGCAAATGACTTGGCTTATATGCTTGGCGCTGAAGTTGGCTACAGCCCAATGACCAATCTTTGGTTGTCTCTTGGCTACAATTTCATGGGGTTTGAGGACGAAGACATTGCTTATGATGATAGCACCCAAGAAGGTGCTTACTTTAGACTGCGTTTCAAGTTTGATGAAAACCTATTCAAACGTGAAGACCCACGCAAAAACAAGCGTCTAAATAGTGACTCTATTCAAATCGGCGACACTAGCTTATAGTGTTGCTGGTGGTGTCTTAAATCATACCTGATGGTTTTGGCATTATAATTTGTGAGACTAGAGACCACAAAATCAGCGCTAATAATGGTAAATACCAACACTTATTATCTTCCTATAAGGTTTGCATTATGCTCAAAGCTGCCCTTAACACCAGTGCTTGTACCCAACCCCTACAGGCTACGCTCTTAGGACTATTACTTTTGAGCATGGCCTCGCTTGCATCAGCGGCAGATAATATCGCTACCGATACGACTCAAATCGTGAATACAAAAAGTATTGTAGATTGTCACACTGATATAGAGACTCAAACTCCTTCTTATAAATACCAAAGCACGCCGCAACGTGTGCTTAACTGTATGATAAAGCAGCTACAGCCCTATCAGCAAAAAGACAAAACCGCACGTCAGCAATATCTGGCCTATAAAGCACAAGCATGGCTTAATTATGCGATTCATCAAGACAGCATGAATAGCCGCTCACCTGCTGGTCCCATGGCGGTAGACATGGCAGAGTCTATATTGCAAGCGCTAAAAAATGATACCACACAAGACATCGCTCTACAGCAAGACATCCCAACAACCTCTGCTCTAATGCGTCCTGATCTATGGGCAACGCTAAGCGCGCTCAAAGACAGTGATGGTATAGAGTCAGCACCACGTGAAATGGCATTTAGTGAAGTGGCATTAATTTGGGCAGCAACCAATCAGTGCGAGCGCGGTTGGCGCGAGTCAGGGATACATTTTCGAATGGCGGATCGCTGGCTTGAGCAAGCACGCGAAGCTTATGTGAATGCCCACGATTCACAAACTAACGTCGCTTTAGAACAGGCTATCGTCAGCTACTACAAGCAGTATGCACCTTTGGATGCCAGTGATGACGTCTGCCGTGGACAGATATTGACGCCTCTGAACAATAACAAAAAAGCCGACAATTAATGTCGGCCTTTTTACCACTACTCAATAGTATTTGACCAGTTGTCTTAGCGATTTTTACGCGGTAACTTCTCTGGCAAATAACAGCGTAAGTAAGCAATGAATGCCGTATTCGCTTCTTGGATGTATTCATCTGTAATACTTTGATGACGACGATAAGACAACGTGAATATCGCATTCACAATGCTATAGGCAATCAATAAGGTGTCTTGTACGTCTTCAAAGTTTGGCATCTCATAACGTTCTGACAGACGCTTATAAACCAAATCGACGATTTGATGATCCATATCTTCGCCAAAACTGTCACCTTCAAAATCAGGTGTATTGGTATCATAAATAAGTTTGGCTTTGGTTTCGTCGTTATGGAAGATCATCACACATTGGTCAATCAGAGCCGTTAAGTACCCTTGCCATCTGTCGTAATTACCCACATCAACCGTTTCTACGATTTCTAATATCTCGATCGCATTCAAAAAACGCAATGCTAAAAATATTGCTTCGATATTAGGGAAGAAATGATAGGCAGAAGCTCTTGGAATACCCGCCTCTTCACACACAGCCGCCAACGTAATATCGTTAATCGGTTGTGTTTCACTCAACTTCTTGGCACCCGCCAAAAGTTTTTGACGACGTGCGCGGCCTTGTTGGCTGGTAAACTTAAACTTATTTGGAACAAGTTTCTTTGCCAGTTCCGAGTCTACCAACACATCTTCAATTTTTTCGTCTTTGTTTTCGCTCATTGTAAGTCTCTTAAAATTACACCCTAATTTATAAAAATAATCTTCATTGGAAGATATTCCTCCTAATTGAAGAAATATTTCCTATCAGTCAATAATATAATGCTAGTATCAGCGCTATAAGACTCATTGCAGAGGCATCATAAACGCTTGTACACTATCAAGCAAGGGAGATGAATGGGTTAAAATGATGTTCAGATCAACAATTTAGTCAAGCTGACCATGAATTGCAATAAAATTAATCGTTCAATTAAAACTAATCATTAAGTTTGATTTTCGCTCTTATAATACCATGATCAATGACTCTATCTGCATAATCCCACTTCAAATGGTCATTAAAGTAATCTACTCTCTCAACTTGGCCCAGTGAAAACTTGCTATCAGGCAAAAACTCTTCTGAGACAAATAACTGATCGATCACCTCTGGCATACCCTGATATATATGAGTGTAAGCCACATCTCTCATCCAATCATAACGTGATTGAATACGCGCCGCATCAAACAAGGCAATATCACGCATACTCTTATCATAGTTAACTTCGCCAGTCTCAGCCATTAACTGTGTGGTAACACTGCCAGTGACATCATTCATGTCACCCAACAATATGAGTGGCTCACGAGTATGATGTAGGCGCTCTATGATAGACATGCGAATAGAAGCTGCCTCTGCTGCACGCATACATAAACTGCGCAGTTTGGCACGGACTCGGATATTTGGATCATCCATATCTTCTAACAAATCACCGTTTTCATCGCGCAAGAAAAAAGCGCGCTTACTTTTTAGATGGGTTGTCACAATCGTTATTGGCTGGCCATATGCATTGACACGTAATACCAGTGGCGGACGATTGAAACGTTGATACAATCCAATATCAGGTATATCAATCACAGCTTTTGGCAAAATATCTTCTAACAAACTACATTCTAGTTGCTCAAAACGGCTAATAATCCCAACAGCAGGCGTATTCTGTGCGCCTCTACCTTGAGTATATGAGCTTGCCCTGTCATTACTTGCCAGCGGCGCGACAACATGCTTTGGCTCAAAACCCAAAGCAACAGCCAACTCTTCAAGTGCCTGACTATCCCATACCTCTTGCACTGCAATAATATCAGCATGCGCCTTCGCTAACAAATCAGTGATACCACACAGTTTATGCTGGTATTGGTGCTGACTATAAGCGGGCGCATTTTCATAATAAACACGATCAGGATTGGCAAAATTGAGTAAGTTGGCTGTCGCAATATAAAACTGTTTTTGACCACTATCTTCCATACTACTCATCCTAAATCACCTATTATTATATTTATTGAGAACAGATATTATCAAGTTTAATTTATTACATACTCATTTGCAGCAAAAAAGCCTCCAAAGATTACTCTGGAAGCTTTAAATTAGCACAAATCTTACTGATTTTGTTTAGTAAAAAGACCAATTCTACAATCAAACTAACTCTTGTCATATGAGAGTAATATAATAGATTGACCAATTACGTAAGTCAGATAAGCGCTTGGAAATACTACCCTTTTCTGAATGCATATCTATATTAAGATATACGATTCCAAGCATCGGCTGAAGCTCTACGTGCTTCATTCCACTCCAGACGAGACTCGCCTTTTACTTCGTGCCACGAACGCTCTAAATCTGCTTCGTGATCTTCAAAACGAGCATCAGCAGGATAACGTGCACGGTTAGCATAGCCTACTGCATATGCTGGGTGCAAGTCACGGTCAAAATCATAACCTTCTTTGTAGTAATCAGCATTTGCATGTTCAGCACGCCAGTAAGCTTCTTCATGCGTTGGATCAATCGCTTCTGCTGCTGCATGTCCTGCACCGCCACCAACGATAGCACCAATGGCACCACCAATCAAAGTACCGAGTGGGCCTGCCATAGTACCAATAGCTGCGCCTGCCGCTGCTCCGCCTACACCGCCAATACCTGTACCTACTGGATGAGAACCTGGCTCACCTGTAATCACATCAGCGTTTAAATCTTTTTTTGTCTCTTTCGACATGTGTTTTACTTCACTACGATCAATAGCATCATGATTGTCTATAATGTTGTCATTGTCATGTAGAACACCTCTATTACCGTCCAGCATAGGATCATTACCAGCTACTCTACGGTGATTGTCATCAATAATTCGCTCTCTATCGCCAACTTCTAGGTAGTCATCATCCGCAACAACACGGTTATTAGGGTCTGTAATACGGCCATCGTTATTCATAATATCTTCCTTAAATTCGTTTTTATATATTGGTAGTTATTGGGTGCTAACTTATCATTGGAATAATAAATTAGGTGTTTTACTTAATTCTTCTAAAGTATAAAAACTTATGGGGAGAAACAGATAGACGGATTATGTAAACTGTGTCTTACTTGCGATTGTCTTGCGTTACAGCCTGTATCTTTCTCTCTATTTTGTAGGATGGTAGAGCCATTTACGTAATTAATCATTATCTAGCGACTGGGTTTCCTTACATACAGTCGTTCTTTGAAAGCGTATTTTTATAAAACAATTAATGCTCTATCAATGGCTTGCTGCCATTTACTCAGATGCTGCTCACGCATATCGCTAGACATTTGAGGTTCAAAAATCCGATCAACTTGCCAAGAAGCTTGTATCGTGGCTTCATCGTACAGGCCAGTTTTTAGACCAGCAAGTAGCGCTGCACCTTTAGCTGTGACCTCTGTGTCTTTTGGACGTAATACTGGTACATTAAGCAAATCTGCTTGAAACTGCATTAGCAAGTCATTATTTGCAGCTCCGCCATCAACTCTCAATTCAGTTAATGGATGAGGACTGTCTTTTTGCATAGCGATCAGCACATCGTAAGTCTGATAAGCGACTGCTTCTAATGCTGCACGCGCGATATGAGCCTTGGTCGTACCGCGACTCATTCCAGTAATGCTAGCACTGACGTCTGAACGCCAGTAGGGTGCACCTAGCCCTGTAAAAGCTGGTAATAACACCACATCTTCACTACTATCGACCTGCCTTGCCAGCTGTTCAATCTCATCACTGCTTTGAATCATACCCAAATTATCACGCAGCCATTGGACGATTGCACCTGCCATAAACACACTGCCTTCGAGTGCATAAGTGACTTCTTTTTTAGGCGGTTGCAACATGCGCCGACCCGACTGCACAATTTGCTCAAGTGATAGACTATCAGAGCGCAACGATGTCGATTTTTTTTGCCAGGCAATGGTAGTCAATAGCTTATGTTCACTAAGTTTGGGTTTTGTCCCAATGTTCATTAATAAAAAGCAGCCTGTCCCATACGTGTTTTTTGCCATGCCAGCATCGAGGCAGCCTTGTCCAAAAAGTGCGGCATGCTGGTCACCCAGTACCGCATGGATGGGAATTTGTTTGGCAAACAGTCCTTTTTTAGTTTTACCGAAGTCGCCATCAGAGGGCAGCACTTTAGGTAATAAACTCATAGGTATGGCAAAACGTGCGCACAACTCCTCTGACCATGCCATTTTGTTGATGTCATATAGTAGAGTACGAGAAGCGTTGGTGACATCAATGACATGCTCACCGCCTGTTAGCTTATAGATGAGCCAGCTGTCTATCGTGCCGACTGCTATTTCATCTTTGTCGATGCGCGCCCGCCATTTGGGGTTGTGCTCTAACAGCCAAGCGATTTTGCTGGCGCTAAAATACGGATCCAAGCGTAGACCTGTTATACGCTGTACGTCGCTTGACATATCATTTTGGCTGTTATGAGTGTCGGTAGTCAGCTTTTTGCAATAGCTTGCGGTACGTCTGTCTTGCCAAATAATCGCAGGTGCTAATGGTTTACCCGTTTTTTTGTCCCACACGACGATAGACTCACGCTGATTGGTAATCGCAATACTGGTGACATCAGTGGCAAGCAGCCCTGCTTGGTTGATGACATCATGTGCGCAACTGATTTGCGTCTGCCAGATTTGCTGCGCATCTTGCTCAACAAAGCCTGTCTGCGGCGTTTTTAGGATCGTTGGCTGCTGTACCATTTTGATTGGACGCGCATGATCGTCGTACAATATCGCTCGACTTGAGGTTGTCCCTTGGTCTAAAGCCAAAATATATCCTGCCATCACTCACACCCTATCTTATCTCAGTCATTTATCATTGATATTTTATAGCCATTTATCTGTTATTTGCACATATTTATAGTTTCTCGCATCATCAGTTATTAAAATATGATTAACTAAGAACGACGGCTTTTAGCGGTTATGTGTGGTAATCAGACAAATAATTTAGATTTCTGGAATATAACATACATTGGTACTGTCTATGCTGGCTGTACTTAGCTGTACTTAATGGCTCTTTAATCAACATCCAATAATATCAACGCCTCTGTGATTTATCCCTTAACTGTTTGATAAACCTTTTATTGTGATTCAATAAGCGATGCGGTTGTGCTTTTCGAATTCAAACAACTAACATAAAACCCTTGTTCATTCAATGCAAAACCGACAAATACTGAGCATTGACCCGTCACCATTGTGGCACTACAGTGTACGTTTTATCATGAATAACAAAACTCTGGTTTTTGATATTGGTTTTCATTGATGATCTTTTTTTAGCACGCCCTGTGCTCGATAGTATTTACGCTTTACACAACTTCAAAATATCTTGCTCTCTAATTAATGGCTTACATGACTTATGAAATTTGCCTTATCGACGCTGTCTACTGCTGTGATGACGACTATGATGCTGGGTTTGGCTACTCCAGCTATTGCGCAAACTGAAGACACTGAGCTTGCGCAACAAAATGACGTGATACCAATCACTGTGACCCAAATTGTTGACGCTAATGATCAGAGCAATACTCAAAATGACAATACCGCCATTACAAATAATGAGCCGCATCAAGCAGGAAAACCGATTGGCTTAACCACCCTTATCGACCCTATTACCCACAAAAGCGTGGATAATAGCTACCCGATAGAAGTGTCTAGCTTATTGAGCCTTGAACAAGCTCAAAACATTCTATTGCAAGTTTCACCAAAAATTGCGGCCAATCAAGCAGCGATTGCCGCCAGTGAATATCAAACGGACGCGCTTAGAACCATAGACAACCCTTTGGTATTTGCGCGAGTATCGGCTACTGCTTATAACTTGGATACAGATCTTGATTTATCCACGCTCAAGAGTGGTCTTATCAATGAAGTAAATGACGGGATTACCCCTCCTGTTCCTACGTTACCTGACTTACCAAATTTTGGAGAGTTAATCGGTGAACGTATCCCTGATTCATACGAATTAAAGCGCTCAGGCTCGACAACAGGAGCCGGTGTTGGCGTGGTATGGCCAATTTATACTGCTGGACGTACCACGGCGTTAACGGGGGTATCTGATGCTCGAACCCAAGAAGCGCGAGCAGACAGTCTATTAGATAAAAATGAGCTATATAACACATTAATTGAGCGTTATTTTAAGGCACAGCTGGCCATTATTGCTGCCTACTTACGTGACGATGCTTATGACACGTTGCAGAAGACCGACCATATGGCGCAGCGACTTTTCGAAGAAGGATTTATCTCACGTGTTGATCGTTTAGAAGCGCAATCCGCACTGGCGGATGCACAAAGCGAATCCGTTAATGCCAACAATGACGCAAGGCTTGCCATGATGGCTTTACAGCGTCTGCTACGTACTGACTATCGTATCAAACCTTCAACGCCGCTATTTGTCTCCAGCCGGCCTTTGCCAGACGTTACTTATTTTCAAGATTTGGCGCTCAATAATCACCCAGGTCTACAAAAAGTGGCTGCCAAACGCGCGCAGGCGCAGCAATTACATGCGTTATCAGATACAGGTTATAAACCCACTGTTTTACTATATGGCTATGGGCAAGTTGAAAAAGATCCCAGCTGGGTCGCTGGGGTTTCTGCAAGCTGGAAACTGTGGGGCGGACTCGATAAAACCGCTTCATTGGCATCTAGTAATGCCAAAATACGTCAAGCAGATTTGTCCGAGATTGAAGTCAGTGACAACCTGTTGTTACTGGTCGAAAAGAACTGGCACGATGTCAATAATGCCCAATCACGTTATCAGGCACTACAAAGTAATGTTGATTTGGCCGCTGAGGTTTTACGTCTACGGCAATTGGGACTCCAAGAAGGCGTGAATACGCCAATCGATGTGGTACAAGCACAAACACAGTCGCTCAAAGCCCGTACGGAACAAGCACAAGCAGCAAACAGTTATGTACAATCATTGGCAGCACTGATGCAAAGCTGCGGCACACCGATGGCTTTCAATACTTATCTCAATGCCGCCGACATTCAGTTGCCAACTTTGTATACGGAATGATGATTTTATATTAAAAATCGTAGGGTATGTGGATAAGCGCTTATACTAACTATCATACAACTACCCATCACCCTACCATTATTAATCTTATTGTGAATAACTGTCTTATGAAAAAAACAACTTCCAACTTGACCAGTGGACTGCATCCTTTATTAGAAACATGGCGTATCGCAAATAAATCCAGTATTTGGGCACATTGTGCGAGCGTTGGGTATTTTGGCTTTTTGTCTATTTTTCCAGTCATGGCTGTGTTTGTACTGATTTATGGTCTTGCGTTTTCGCCCGCTGAGATGCAAGAACAAATCTCACTGTTACGCGCCTTTATACCAGATACGGTTTATGATGTTCTTAATATGCGCTTAAGTGAGTTGGTCTCTAACACCACGTCCACACTGACTTTTAGTCTTTTGTTATCGAGTTTTCTTGCCCTTTATGCAGGCTCAAAAGGCATAAAATCTTTGATTATTTTGATCAATCTTGCTTTTCATATCACCCAAGAACGCAGTTTTATTCAAGGTACGATTCGAGCGATTGGTTTGACCTTCGGGGCAGTAGTGGTCTTGATCATAGCGATATCTTCTATTGCCGTTATTCCGCTGGGAGCAGAGTATTTTCCTTTTCCTCAAATAGCCAAGACCATTGCGCTTTGGAGCCGATGGCCGATATTGGCTGGTATTATTTTCTTAAGCTTTTTGGGCCTATATCGCCTAGCGCCAAATCGTGACGCTATCGTGCTAAAACAGCTGATGCCAGGAGCGGCTTTGGCGACTGTACTTTGGATTGTGCTATCTTTACTATTTTCGATTTATGTGCAGAATTTTAATAATTACAGCGCTGAGTTTGGTGCCCTATCAGCAGCGGTGGTCATTATGCTGTGGCTTTATTACTCAGCATTTATCATCGCCTTTGGTGCTATTTTTAACTCTCAAGTCATAGAAAATGGCAAACCTTATGCCATTCGTGTGTATTAATCATAAAACCTTTACTCTCAACCTTGTCGCTTTAGGAACCCTCCTGTCATGACTGAATTGCCACATGAATCAGATAACTCACGCAAACCCACTGATTCGACCGAGTCAGTGACCTCTCAAAATGAACAGGTTTCCGTTGATTCGACAGAAGATGGGCCTAAAGCTACAGCAGCGCAGCCTACACCCGCCTATCATCGTAATAACGCCAAATCCAAAAGAGCGGCTTTGATAAAAAAAGGCATACTCGCGTTAGTGTTTTTGATCGTAGTGGGCATCATTGCTTATGGTTTGTATAAAAGCAATCAGCACAGCGAGCCTGAAGTTGTCACCTTGCAAGGTCAGATGCAGATGCAGCAAACCTCTATTGCCGCAAAAGTATCAGGACGTATT
The DNA here is from genome assembly GCF_900163785.1 of Psychrobacter sp. JB385. Taxonomy (GTDB): domain Bacteria; phylum Pseudomonadota; class Gammaproteobacteria; order Pseudomonadales; family Moraxellaceae; genus Psychrobacter. The sequence continues at coordinate 479,036 of NZ_FUKN01000013.1, read as the reverse complement.
GCTCAAATATTAGTGACCGAGGGCGATACTGTGACGGTAGGTCAGCAGCTGATTGAAATGGACTCACCTGAGATTAATGCCAAAATCAACCAAGCACGCGCTGGCAAACAGATGGCACAAAGTCAGTTAGATAAAGCAGAAAACGGTGCGCGTCCACAAGAAATCGCCCAAGCAAAAGCGGCATGGCAAGCTAATAAGGCCGCTTCTGATTTGGCAGAGAATACGTACCAACGTGTCAATCGCCTGTATGAAGAAGGGCTCATGGCACGGCAAAAACGTGACGAAGCCTATGCGCAGTATTTGGCCACTCAAGACCAAACCGAGGCCTCACGCTTACAATACGACTTGGCGATGGAAGGCACGCGCAGTGAAGACAAGTCTGCTGCCAGCGCGCAAGTCGCGCAAGTCGATGCTCAACTAGAAGAAGCCTTAGTAGCAAAAGAAGAAGCCAATTTAAAAAGTCCTATCGCCGGTATTGTCGATAATGTTATTGTCAATGCAGGAGAAGTTATCGGACAGGGCGTACCCATCTTAACGCTTGTCAATACCAATGATCAGTGGGTGGTACTCAACGTCACCGAAGCACATCTAAATCAGTTTGCGATTGGTCAGCAATTTACAGGTACAATTCCAGCACTATCCTCGACCAATCAGCCTTATACCAAGCAGTTTACGGTTTATGCCACTTCGACGTTATCTGACTTTGCCACTTGGCGCCCAACCAATAATGATGATGGCTTTGATGTGCGTACGTTTGAGGTGAAAGCACGTCCAACCACGCCTGATGCCCGTATCCGCTCAGGTATGAGCGTTGTCGTACGTCTTGATCCCACTACTGTTCGTCAGACCCAAGAGTAAGTCATGAGTCTAACTAAGCTGAGTGGGGCTTTTATACGCAGCGCGGCCTACGAACGGCGGTTTTTAACCAAAAACCCATGGGATCTTAGTATGGTGGTTTGGCTACCGCTGCTAACCGTATTCATGGTTTGGTGGATATTCTCACAGACTCAGATTACCGACTTGCCCATTGGCGTGATGGATCAAGATAATGGGCCTGTTGCCAACATGGCTGTTCGCTATTTGGAAGCCAGCCCCACTTTGACCGTAAGACAGCTTTATTACTCAGATACTGAGGCGCAAGCGGCAATCTTGCAGCGCGACGTGTATGCCATCGTGGTGATTCCAGAAAACTTTTCTCGCAACATTTTGTCGGGCAAGTCAGCTCCGCTAGTACTGCGAGTCAATGCGCAGTACGGTACACATTCAGGCATTATTCAGACCAGTGTGCAAGCCGTTGCTGGTACGTTGTCAGCAGGCGTTGAGATACAGCGTTTGATCAAAAAAGGCATGTCACCAGCACAAGCAGCCATTGCCTACTCGCCCATCAAAATACAGCGTATCAGCTTGTTTAACGCCGCCACCAATTACCAACAGTTTTTGGCGTCGACCGTTATTCCTGCTTTATTACATATTTTGGCGATGGTCATTGGTGCAACCACAATTGGTCGTGAGTTACGTGATAAAAATCTTGGTCATTGGTATCGTTTTATCAATAAGCATCAGTCAGGCCATAAAATCGATGAACCAGCCAGCGTTTTGGTGATATTGGGTGGGTTGTTGGGCAAATATTTTTGGCCAACAGTGGCGTATAGTGTTTGGGCAATGTTGGCATTATGGCTCGCCACACCTCAAACATCGATCGCTATTGGCTCATTTATTATTACCTACATCGGTCTCATACTGCTCATCATGCTGTCTTTTTGGTTGGGCGCTATTTTTACCTTGGGTGCCTTCTCCTTGCGTATGGGATTGTCTTCTACTGCCTTTATCTCAGCACCTTCTTACGCTTTTGCTGGGGTGACTTTTCCTTACATTGCCATTAGTGACAGTGCCAAACATTGGTCAGATGCATTGCCACTCACTCATTATTTAAAGCTGCACATTGCGCAATTACAGATGCAGGCGCCTATAGCCGTGTCGCTGCCAATTATTTATGGCCTGACCCTTGCAACAGGCATTGCCATGATTTTGACTGCGCTACTAACCAAACGTGCGCTTGCGCATCCTGAGCGTTGGGGAGCACGCTAATGTCATTAACATCGAAAAACCACTCATTCACCACGGCAGATGATTCGGACAAATACTCCTCACAACATTTTTTAGGCAGTTTTTTACAGACGCTTAAAGACGTATTTTCTGATAAGGGGGTGCTTTTATTACTCATGATTGCGCCCATCATTTATGGATTTTTTTATCCTTGGCCTTATTCAACAGAAGTGGTCAATCATGTGCCTGTGGGTATCGTTGATAACGACAACAGCAACTTATCACGAACCATCATTCGTTATGCAAGTGCCAGCCCGCAGTTAGACACACAGCGTTTTCTGAATGAACAAGAAGCCAAAGCAGCCATATGGTCAGATGACATTGCTGGGTATATGGTGATTCCAAACGGACTTGAGCAGCAAGTGATGTCAGGAAAAGAAGCCAGTGTCAGTGTTTTGGGTAATGGTGGTTACTTTTTATTAAATAAAAACGTACAAACTGGATTTTTAAAAGCCGTTAGTACGGTGTCTGCTGGTATTAAAATCAAAAAAAACGTGGCTCAAGGCGCTTATCTTGCAACTGCCACCGCCAATACTCAGGCAGTACCATTAAAAATCATCCCTTTATATAACCAAACCGAAGGCTATGGGGCTTACGTCGTGCCCGCAGTGTCTATTCTGATTTTGCAGCAAACACTTTTGATGTCAACTGCTATGCTGGTCGGTACGTGGTATGAACAGCGGCGTCATAGGGCGAGTATAAGGGGCTGGCTTGGACGTATTGCAGCCCTCAGCACGTTTGGTTTTATGACTGGATGTTTTTATTATGGCTGGGCATTTGAGCTCCACCACTATGCGCGCGGACAGAATATGATCGGTAGCCTGTTATTTTTACTACTGTTTTGTCCGACGGTCGCGACGCTTGGCTGTGTACTTGGGCTCTGGTTCCGTCAACGTGAGCGCAGTATGCAACTTTTGATCTTTAGCTCACTACCAATGTTTTTTGTCAGCGGTTACCCTTGGCCCGCTTATCAACTTCCAGAGTTTTTACAGATCATTCGCTGGCTCATACCGACCACACCGGCGATCAATACCTCTGTCCAGCTGAATCAAATGGGGGCCAGTATCTCTCAAGTTGCTCTAGGGTTTTATGCACTGGCAGGACTATGGGTACTTTATTTTATGCTGCTGATGCTCATACGTTGGTACGATTCTGTACAGCAGCGTAAAGCTCTGCTATGACCTATTCCACCCTTTATAAATAACGAATCTGCCTTTTAATGAATACTTTTATTAAGGCAAAAATAAAAAAACGCCTACTTATTCAGTAGACGCTTTTTTATTTGTACTATCTGTAAAAAACTTACAATCAATAATGGTACATTAAAAGATTCGATTCAAACCATTCAATGCTGCAACACGATAAGCTTCTGCCATTGTTGGATAGTTAAAGGTGGTATTGACGAAGTACTCAAGCGTGTTATTACTCTTACACTTCATAACAGCTTGACCAATATGGATAATCTCTGAAGCATGGTTGCCATAACAATGAATACCAAGAATTTCTAACGTCTCACGGTGGAACAAGATCTTCAGTACCCCACTACGCTCCCCGATGATTTGCGCACGTGCTAGGTGCTTAAAGAATGCCTGCCCTACTTCATAAGGTACTTTTTCATCCGTCAGCTCTTGCTCTGTTTTACCAATACATGAGACTTCAGGAATGGTATAAATCCCTGTTGGGACACTAGATACTGGTTCAGCATCGCTATCACCAACCATAAAGGCTGCCGCACAGCGGCCTTGGTCATAAGCCGCAGAAGCCAGCGATGGCCAACCAATGACATCACCAGCGGCATAGATGTTTTTGACTTCAGTACAATAGGTGTCGTCAACTTTTAATTGACCACGGCTGTTGGCTTTGAGGCCAATGGCTTCCAAATTCAGACCTTCTGTATTACCCGAACGTCCGTTCGACCATAAGATGGCATCAGACTTGATTTTTTTACCACTTTTTAAGTGCAAAATCACGCAATCATCATGCGTTTCTAAATGGTCAATTTCTTCATTACTACGGATTAATACACCGAACTGTCTAAAATCGTGTGCGATTGCATCACTAATTTCGCTATCCAAATAGCTGAGCAATTGATCTTGGTTATTAATCAAATCAACTTTATAGCCAAGACCAGTAAAGATAGAGGCGTACTCGCAGCCAATAACACCTGCGCCATAAATAATGATTTTTTTGACGATATAATCCATTTGTAAGATTTTATCAGAGTCAAAGACCCGTGGATGATTAAAATCTAGAATGTCTGGACGATATGGACGGCTACCAACAGTCACGATGGCTTTGTTAAAGGTAATGGTCTCAAACATATTGTCATCAATTTCGATGCGCAGCGTATGGGTATCGACAAAACTTGCCCAACCTTGAATCACCTCAATACGGTTACGCTCATAAAACCGTGTGTGCGTATTTACCTGACGACGTATGACTTGACGAGCATTAGCCAGTACGCTATTTAAAGGAACTTGTTTGTACTCCATCGCCTTAGTGAACATAGGGTCACGGCGAAAGTTAATTAAGTTGAATACTGACTGACGTAAGGCTTTACTTGGAATGGTGCCCACATGAGTAGAGTTGCCACCCACTTGGTCACGCGGGTCTACAACCACCACTTTTTTGCCTGATTTTGTCAGCTTCATGGCAGCCGCTTCACCAGCTGGCCCTGCTCCTAAAATGACCACATCGTATTCATACTCATGATCATCGCCTTTGATGCGATTCAAATCTTTAGCAAAACCAGATTTGATATCAATACGCGTGTCATCGAGTGGGTTTACAAGATGCGGATGGTGCATGATATCATCCGTCACCTGCTCGTGAGTTTGCTCAATCTTTTGTTCCTTATCTTTACCTTCTGTATGTTCAGAATTAGGGGTAAGGTTGCTTTTTTTGTTTGAGACTTCGGTTTGAGTATCTTCGCCAACTTCATTGGTCGCGTCTTTTGGTTTTTTACTTACCATCATGTCCTCTTTATATTTACTTATTTATGTGGTGGTTAGACCATGAGTAAATCAATACTTGGTTGAGTCAAGCTCATTGTACCAAGCTCAAGTATGTATCAATCTCAAGCGCTAAGGCATGGTCACCATACGTTGTGACACTATATTTTGCAATGTCCAATACCCCGTCGGGCTTTGTTTGGCTTGATCAATCTGTGGGCGGGCACTGATCACATACTCTGTGCCAAGACTTGGTTTAAAGTCATCAACCCAGTCATAAGGAATCTGAAACACGCTGCCATCTTTATTTGATTTGGCCAGTAAGCACTGCATTGGCAGGGCTGAGGCGCAGGCCACTCGGTTTGGCATGATAGTGAGCGTTTGTGCTTCGCCTAAGACGATGGTCGGGATATAACGCGGCTCAGGCACTGGCTCACGTGAGAATGGTGATGTTTGACAGGCACTGAGCAAGGTCGCCATACTCAGTAAACTGGTCAACAATAAAGGCGTCTTACTCGATTTATAGGCTGAGATCATAATATTCTCTGTATGATAATGACATGATAGTGAATGGCGTATACTAATATTTTTTAGCGCTTATTTTTATAATACATATGGTATTAGCCAATGCGGCGTTTAAGACCAGTCATCTGCAAAATACGGGTGGCAATCTCTTCTACAGACATCTCAGACACATCTAAGCTTGGGATACCGTGAGTAATATAGATGCCTTGTATCGCACGCTGCTCTTGCTGGCACTGCTGATAGCTAGAGTAACGACTGCCCGCACGGCGTTCTTGACGGATTTTTACTAAACGGTCAGTATCGATTAATAGACCAAATAGCTTGTCTTTGTGATCGCGCAAGGCTTTTGGTAATTGATTGTCATACAGATCATCCTCAGTCAAAGGATAATTAGCAGCGCGAATACCAAACTGTAGTGCTAGGTATAGTGACGTTGGCGTTTTGCCTGAACGCGATACCCCAATCAAAATAATATCAGCGGCATTATAATGACGAGTACGTGCGCCATCGTCATTGTCTAAGGCAAAGTGAACCGCATCGATACGCTCTTTATAAGTCTCAGAATCCACATCATCATGGGCATGACCTGAATGTCCATCTGGCTCTACCCCTGTTTCTTCAGCAACGCGTCCAATCAGCCCTTCATACATGTCCAGATTACAGCTTTCGGCTGCGTTGATTTTTTCACGTATCTCAGGATTGACAATCGTATCAAATACTAGTGGCAACAAGCCATCTCGCTGATAGGCCATATTGATTTGCTCAACCGCATCATCAGCGCGCTCCAAACTATCTACATAAGGCAATACTCGCGTCTCAAAAGGCACCGAGGCAAACTGACTCAAAATAGCACGCCCGAGTGTTTCAGCCGTAATCGCTGTACCATCTGAGATAAAAAATGCCGTTCTAACGGCTTGTGAGCTGTCTAAATTTAGGGCATTTCGATTTTGAATAGTGGGTTTCACTTGTTCAGCAGGATTGCTTGAGTACATAACGTTGGCACCTCGATTGATAACACAATAGTAACCTTCATGTAGCGCTTGATTCTCATCTGTCTTCGACTGCTCTCATATAGCACGTAATTCGGTACTTAATATTTTGGTACTTGATATCTTAACACTGAGTATTAAGTGCTGAAATTGAACACCTATATAATGATAAGCCTCTACTATTTATGCTATCCATTATACGCATATTAGAGAACTAATAGAAATCAATGTTACAGGCGTTCACTCAGAAGACAGCATCCTTTTTCACCTTTAAAAGCAGATATTATCTCATTTTTGGCTAAAAACTTTCAGAGCGATCATTCATAATAACTTAGTGTGACGTCAATAATTATGTAGCAAATCTGACAATTTGTATTTTTTTCACAAGTTTTTTAATTTACCCCCTCGAAATTCTCAGAATATAGCGGTATAATCCACCATTATAATCTTTACTAAATAACCTTATTTTCTGGAGTTATCATGGCAGCTCAATCTACAGCGCTTGTAATCAATCTTGATCAGCTAGGAAAAGACGACATTGAAGTGGTCGGTGGTAAGAATGCCTCACTTGGCGAGATGATCAGCCATCTTTCTGATTTGGGCGTCAGTGTTCCAGGCGGTTTTGCCACAACTTCAAATGCGTTCAATCGCTTTTTGACAGAAACAGGCTTGCTGGACAAAATCAATAACGAGCTAAAAACATTAGACGTCAATGATGTGAATAAGCTTGCTGCTACTGGTAAAACTATCCGTACTTGGATTATTGAGCAAGAGCTGCCAAAAGATCTTGAGCAAGAAGTACGTCAGGCGTTCGAAACCATGAGCGGCGGCGAAGACATCGCGGTTGCGGTACGCTCTTCTGCCACGGCTGAAGATTTGCCAGATGCATCATTTGCAGGTCAGCAAGAAACCTTCTTGAACATTCGCGGTATTGATAACATCCTTATTGCTATTAAAGAAGTATTTGCGTCTCTATATAACGACCGTGCCATCTCTTATCGTGTCCATAAAGGTTTTGAGCACGAGGGCGTTGCTTTATCTGCTGCCGTACAGCGTATGGTACGTTCAGAGACTGGCGCAGCTGGCGTTATGTTCACGCTAGATACCGAAAGCGGTTTTGATCAAGTGGTGTTTATCACATCAAGCTATGGTCTTGGTGAGATGGTTGTACAGGGTGCGGTTAACCCAGACGAATTCTACATCTCAAAGCGTCTGCTAGAAAATGGTAAGCCTGCGGTTATTCGCCGTAACCTTGGTAGCAAGCACAAGAAAATGATCTACGGTGATGAAGGCAGTACCGCAAAATCAGTAAAAACCGTTGATGTTGAAAAACAAGATCGTATGCAGTTCTCGTTGTCTACAGAAGAGCTAACCTCACTTGCCAAACAAGCCATGACCATCGAAAAGCACTATGGTCAAGCGATGGATATCGAGTGGGCAAAAGATGGCGACACTAATGAAATCTTTATCGTACAGGCGCGTCCTGAGACGGTAAAAAGCCGTCAAGACAGCAACGTCATGGAACGTTACATCATCGATACGAGTAATGCCAAAATATTGTGTGAAGGTCGCTCAATCGGTCAACGTATTGGTTCAGGTAAAGTCCGTATCGTGACCAACCTAAACGAGATGGATAAAGTAGAAGAAGGCGACGTATTGGTATCAGATATGACTGATCCTGATTGGGAACCGGTTATGAAGCGCGCTTCTGCCATCATCACCAACCGTGGTGGCCGTACGTGTCACGCTGCCATTATCGCGCGTGAGCTTGGTGTACCAGCCATCGTTGGTTGTGGTAACGCCACTGAGCTGCTGGTCGATGGTCAAGACGTGACGGCCTCTTGTGCTGAAGGTGATACTGGTTTCATTTATGAAAGTCAAATTGACTTTGAAGTTCAGACCAACTCTGTTGAGTCTATGCCAGAGCTTGCATTCAAAGTCATGATGAACGTCGGTAACCCAGATCGCGCCTTCTCATTCACGCAAATGCCAAACGAAGGTATTGGTCTTGCGCGTCTTGAATTTATCATCAACCGTATGATTGGTGTGCATCCAAAAGCACTACTAAACATGAACAGCTTGCCACGTGAAATCTCACAAGCCATTCATGAGCGTATTGCAGGTTATGCTTCACCTGTTGACTTTTATGTTGATAAATTGGTTGAAGGTATCTCAACCTTAGCCGTTGCCTTTATGGATCAGCCAGTGATCGTTCGTATGTCAGATTTCAAATCAAACGAATATGCTAACTTACTTGGTGGTAAGCTATACGAGCCATCAGAAGAGAACCCAATGCTTGGTTTCCGCGGTGCTAGCCGTTATGTGTCTGATAACTTCCGTGACTGTTTTGAGCTTGAGTGTAAAGCACTGAAGCGTGTACGTGACGAGATGGGCTTGACCAACGTTGAAATCATGATTCCATTCGTACGTACGACTGGTGAAGCCAAAGAAGTCATCGAGCTACTTGGTAAAAATGGTCTAAAACGTGGCGAAAATGGTTTACGCGTCATCATGATGTGTGAGCTACCAACCAACGCATTGTTAGCAGAAGAGTTCCTAGAATACTTCGATGGTTTCTCAATCGGCTCTAACGATTTAACTCAGCTAACGCTAGGTCTCGATCGCGATTCAGGTATCGTCTCACATCTATTTGATGAGCGTGACCCTGCTGTTAAAAAGCTGTTAACTATGGCTATTGAAGCATGTCGTAAGCAAAACAAATATGTTGGTATCTGTGGTCAAGGCCCATCAGATCATCCAGATTTAGCGTTTTGGCTCATGGAGCAAGGTATTAGCTCTGTGTCATTGAACCCAGACTCAGTACTTGATACTTGGTTCTTCTTAGCGGGTGAAGAAACAAAATAAGCCATCACGTTAAGTCACAATGTTAAGTTGCAGTATTAACTTAGCAGAGCAACTCACACAGTCGTTAAAGATATCACTTTTAGGGTCTATTTGATTTTTTCAGATAGACCCTAATATAATGACTTAGATATGACTAACTATGCAGGCAACTATGCAGATTTTCCTTGCTCGAAATAACGTACAAGCTGGCCCATACACATTGGATCAGCTCAATATCATGTTGGCATCTGGCGAGGTACTGCTGGATGACTTGATGTGGCATGAAGGCCTAGATCAATGGCAGCGAGTTGGTAACCTAACCAACAATCAAACAGTCTATAGAATTAATAATGTCGGCACTTCAGAGGTTAACGACTCTATCATCAACAATGTCACCATCTTTCCTGAAGACAATGCCAGTCACTCCCAAGGTGACAAGTCCGTATCGTTAGACAGATTATATGGCAAGCCTGAACGTTCAAAAGACTCAAGTAAAAATGCAAAGATAGACATGACAGGCAACCGTCATCAAACACCGCATCACAATGTGTCTTTGAATAAGTCTGTCCTTAACAAATCTGGCAAAGACAAAGTCGTCGGTGATCTTGTGCTTGCGCCAATTATGTCGCGTGTATTAGCAACAGCTATTAATGGTCTACTGTATATATTGGCCATTATTCCACTCGTCTTGGCATTGACTAAGATGGATGTGGACTATAGTAAATTCCAAAACATTCAAAATATGGATGTTGCTTATCAATATTCAATGACGCTGATGGAAAGTCTTCCTAGCAGCACACTGATGATGTCACAAGTCATGGTTTTTGGATTATTTGCCTTACAACTGATATTTATCACGTTACGTGGTCAGTCACTTGGTAAACTGCTGACGGGTATTCGTGTGGTAGATCAAACCACACATCGTTTGCCATCATTTACCAAACTGGTGGGTATGCGTACACTGTTTCTTTTTATCATCTATAATCTGTTATTCTCATTCACCAGCTTTTTAGGTTTTGTCATTATTGCTATTCATTATTACATGGCAGCGAAAAGCCCTGAAAACATCGGCTGGCACGACAAACTTGCCAAAACATTGGTGGTAAAAGCAGATAGCAGTCAATTGGTAAAAGAACCTAAGATTAAGTAGTCAATGTTTGAGCCAGTGTTTTTTGGTTCAAGTTTAACCACCCCTTCTGCTATTTATATAACCTCCTTTTAGTATCAATAAACAAGCAGCGTTCTATCGTTGCTTTTTTGTTGATACTAAAAAGTCAGTTTTAGCGCTTATTCTAGGTGCCAAGCGATTAACCTTTGTGTTAATGCTAAAGTACTGTTATAATACGGCGCTTTATAAACTAAGCTTATTGCTTACCATATTGGTTAAGAATCAGGCTTACTTTATAAATCTCCTTGCTATTAACATAGGGTTAATAGCTACTAATCCGTAAGGAGTCATAATGCGACATTACGAACTGGTGTTACTTGTACACCCAGACCAAAGCGACCAAGTGGTTGGCATGGTTGAGCGTTACATCAAGTTAGTTCAAGACAACAACGGTGTTATCCATCGTTTAGAAGATTGGGGCCGTCGTCAACTGGCTTACCCAATCAACAAGATTCACAAAGCTCATTACGTTCTTTTCAACATTGAAACTGACGGTGAAACTTTGGCTGAACTTGAAGAATTATTCCGCTATAACGACGCGATCATTCGTAGTCTAGTTATGCGCCGTGACGAAGCTGTCACTGAAGAGTCGCAGTTAGCCAAGAATGCCGATGAAAAACGCGCACGCAAAGCAACTACTCGTCGTCCAGACAATCGTGAAAACGATCATGACGACAACGACAACAGTGAAGACTAATTAAAGGAGAATACTCATGGCACGTTTCTATCGCCGTCGCAAATTCTGCCGTTTCACTGCTGAAGGCATCACTCACATCGATTATAAAGATGTTGAATTGCTAAAACAGTACATCAGTGATAATGGTAAAATCGTACCAAGCCGTATTACCGGTACATCTACTAAATATCAGCGTCAGTTGGCCACTGCTATCAAGCAAGCTCGCTATCTTTCGCTACTTCCATACACTGATAACCATCAAGGTTAACCGTTAACTAGGAATGACTCATGCAAATTATTTTGTTACAGCGTATCGTCAACCTTGGTAAACTCGGTGAGACTGTCGATGTAAAACCAGGTTACGGACGTAACTTTCTTATCCCTCAGGGCAAAGCACTACCTGCTACTAAAGCTAACATTGAAAAGTTTGAAGCACGTCGTGCTGAACTTGAAGCTGAAGAAGCAAAAGAAGTAGCAGTTGCTCAAGAACGTGCTGATGCGTTAACTGACGTTAATGTTATCATGCGTGCTAAATCAGGTGACGAAGGCAAGCTATTCGGCTCTATCGGTACTCGCGATATCGCTGAAGCATTGACTAACTCAGGTCTAGAAGTAGACCGTGCTGAAATCAAGCTTCCTGAAGGCACTTTACGTCAAGTTGGCGAATACAATGTTGATATTCAGCTACACCATGACGTTACTGCTAGCATCTTAGTTACTATCCTATCTGAAGATGGTAATAACGAAGAGCAAGAAGAAGCTGCAGACGAGAGCGAGGACTATTCTGAAGAGTAATCTTTTGAATATCTAAGTTTAGTCTACACAAAAACCAGTGGCGCCCAGTCACTGGTTTTTTTATACCTATATTTTGGCAGAGTGTCACTACGTAAACAGAATAAATATATTGAGCAATGACGGTTTTAACCGTGTGTGGCACCATAGACTCTACGCAAGTTTGCCTCTACCTCATTATTTTCTTCATAATTCACTTTAGCAACTACTTGCAATAAATCTGTTAAAAAACTTATACTTAATAATAAGATTATGTATATAAAGTCATCTACAAGGTTACTTAGTAAGTTGCTACTCTACTTGCCTCTTAATTACTGACAAGGTGTACTGATATGATAAATACTGATGATAAATTATTATGTGTACGCGGTAATGATTTTTACTCAGAAGGTGAGATTTACACAGTCGGTAGAATTGTGAATAATAAATATTTCCAGTTATTAACTGGCAATAATGAAGATCACTGGTACGCCACTTTGGATGATCAAGGTATCTATGTGAGCTTTGATTCTATTACTGCCAAAAACAGTAAAGCTTGGTTTGACAAAATCGCTTAACTTGTAGCCAACTACTGATAATAACGCGCTCCATACTGAATAATTAGTAAATCTGATTTTGAAACGAATGGTCATGATAATTGGCTATTTTTTTGATCAAAAATCCAATTGGCTACGCTCTAGACAATTTTCAGGACGTAGGCACTCATTGGCTATAGTAGGTAGTCGGGACACTCCTGCCTGTCTTATGCTGTAATTCTTTATTATTTAGCCCTGTACCACGACCAATACTATTAGCAATAGGTAGATGACCCAACCTTGCTATCAACAAACTGACAGCTGAAGTATTTCCAATACCCACTTCTCCTACAAAATACTCGCCTCTCCTACAATCAGCAAGTTAATCAGTAAGTTACTGGGCAACGCCGGGGTAAATGTGTTCGAAGCAAGCATCCTAATGCTGTGACATATAAAATCAAAAACCCATACTAGCAGAATACGAAGTTTCACTATTAATAGCGTCATCTCTGTGTTGAATAGATTTCCTAGAAAGGCGTATTTAAGATAGAATATGCCCCTTTAAAAACACATATCGCTATTGATGCCCAGCTCAGTGACAGCTGCATGGATAATTCCCAAAAATATCAACTATATAGAGGCAGTAATGATCGTATTTTGGCTGGTGCTGACCATTCTTTTTATTATTTTCGCCACAGCAAAATTAAAGTGGCACCCTTTTTTAGTGTTAATATTGTCAGCTTTTTTGGTCGCGCTTTTTTATCAAGTACCACTGAATACTGTTGCTAAGACAATATCAGATGGCTTTGGTGGCATCTTAGGCTATATTGGTCTGGTGATCGTGTTCGGTACTATCATTGGCCTAATTCTTGAAAAAACGGGTGCCGCCATTGTGATGGCTGAGTTTGTGATCAAAGTATTGGGGCCACGCTTCCCTACTTTAACCATGTCTATCGTCGGTGCTGTGGTATCGGTTCCTGTCTTTTGTGACTCAGGCTACATCATTTTGAACTCTTTAAAAGAGTCTTTGGCCGAGCGCTTGAAAGTGTCGAGTGTGGCAATGAGTATTGCATTGGCAACAGGTCTATATGCAACCCATACCTTTGTCCCACCAACGCCCGGTCCAATTGCCGCCGCAGGGAACTTAGGGCTGGAGTCAAATCTAGGCTTGGTTATCATGGTTGGTGTGGTTGTGACAGCAGTTGCTGTATTGGCAGGCTGGTGGTGGTCGAACCGCTTTCTTAATGCTACGCCTGACAATATAGATGCCGATGCGCCTGCAGCAGTCATGCCTGATGGTATGAAAACACGCGATGATTATAGTCAATTGCCTTCAGCAACGATGGCATTTTTACCTATTATTGTCCCTATTTTGCTCATCTGCCTATCGTCTGTTGCCAATCTTCCAAGTATGCCCTTTGGAAGCGGCATGCTGACAGATATCCTTGTATTTATCGGTAACCCTTTAACTGCCCTACTTATCGGTTTGTTTTTATCCTTTTTACTTATCAATACTGATCAAAAAACGCAGCAAATTAGTGACAGTATTTCGCAAGGCTTGGTAGTAGCTGCCCCCATCCTATTGATTACGGGTGCTGGTGGTGCATTTGGTGCCATGCTAAAAGTGACGCCTATCGGTGACTATTTGGGTACCACGTTATCTGCATTGGGTTTGGGCGTCTTTATGCCATTTATCGTATCTGCTGCGCTAAAAACAGCGCAAGGCTCAACCACGGTTGCTTTGGTTACTACCTCTGCAATGGTTGCGCCTTTGTTGGATCAGATCGGTCTAGACAGCGAGCTTGGTCGTGTATTTTGTGTGATGGCTATTGGTGCAGGCGCAATGACCGTTTCACATGCAAATGACAGTTTCTTCTGGATTGTTAGTCAGTTTAGCCGTATGAGTGTGGCGCAGGCTTACAAGGCTCATTCGATGGCTACTGGTATTCAGGGTGTCACCAGTATCGTATTTATCTGGCTATTGACCTTAGTATTTATTTAACCTATTAGAGCGTGTCCTCAATTCAATTGATGTGTATCTAGATGCATGAAAAGTGAGGACACACCCTAGACCATCTGCCTGTGATGGCAAATATAGCAAAAGACAGATTGGTCGATGATTGTATTTGACCAATTTTGCCTAAACGCCTTTACTGAAATACTCAAAGGATTTTCATGAAAATTTTAATCGCCCCCGACTCGTTCAAAGAAAGCTTAGATGCATTGGATGTTTGCCATGCCATTCAGTCTGGATTTAGTCAGGTGTTTCCAGACGCTGATTATACGTTACTGCCTATGGCTGATGGCGGTGAAGGCACGTCAGCGGTATTGTCATACGTGTTGGGCGGACGCTGGAAAGAGGTGCGTGTACATGATCCTCTGATGAGACCGATTACCGCAAAATACTTGCTATTACCAGATGCCACTGCCGTGATTGAAATCGCTCAGGCTTGCGGATTACATCTACTAACTGTCGCGGAGCGTAATCCTGTCATTGCCAGTAGTTATGGTGTTGGTGAGTTGATTGCAGATGCTTTGGGTGAAGGTGCCAAACGCATTATCATCGGTCTGGGTGGTAGTGCGACCAATGATGCAGGACTTGGTATGCTAACCGCGCTCGGTATGACTTTTCATGGCGCTGATGACAATATGTTGGGACAAGGCGGCGGTGAGCTTGCCAACTTACAGAGACTGGATAATACTGGTTTTCATGCAGACATCTTGGAGACAGTATTTGAAGTTGCTTGTGATGTGACCAATCCTTTGTGTGGTGAGTCTGGTGCTAGTGCTATTTTTGGACCTCAAAAAGGCGCTTGTCCTCAACAGGTTATTGACTTAGACCATGCGCTTGGTCATTTTGCCACCATATGTGATGCACATGGCTATGAGAGATGTCAGGAAGTTGCTGGTGCTGGTGCCGCTGGTGGGCTTGGGTATGCGTTGATGAGCTTTTGCCATGCTCAATTAAAATCAGGTTTTGACACAGTTGCAGAAGTTGCCAGCTTATCGCAGCATATTGCTGATGCTGACCTTGTTATCACAGGCGAAGGTAAGCTTGATGAGCAGACAGCAATGGGTAAAGTCGCGGGCGGCATCAGCCAACTTGCCAAAGCCACTCATACACCAGTTATCGCTATTTGCGGCAGTGTTGATGGGTTAAAACCTGCTCAAACCACCCAGTTCGATGTGGTTATGCCCAGTATTCAAAGGATAGATTCCATTGATAATGTGCTAAGTGCGGCCTATCACAATATTGAGACCACCGCTGTCAATATTGCCGCAGCCATGCGACTGGGTCAAAGCGTGAGATAAGAATAATCCTTTGGCATATTGGCATATTTGTTCGTCAATACTAAATCGACTCTATTTACCTCTAAATCAATAGCACCCTCATAACTTGAGGGTGCTATTTTTTATTAATTGATATATAAGAGCAGCTCATTTTCAACGAGGCATCTTAGAATGTATGAAAGGAATATTAAACATACTCATACTACTCAAATTTAACATTATGATTGTGATGCCATCATAACGGATCCAATCAAGAATAGTGGAATGGCGATCAATGTTTTCAAAAATGGTGATTTGGTCTTTTCCCATCTAGTGAAAACAAAATACAGATTGGCAAAGGGTACAAATAAATACATGAGCCCCCAAGCAGTTGATTCTTGAAAAGCAATGATAATCAACTTAATCCCATAAATAATACAAATGATCAAAGTAATAAAAAATAAACCAATCCCTATAATTCCCACGTGATAATCCCCTAAAATCTTAGTATGAAGTAAGCCATAGTCAACCAAAATTAGAAACTCCCCTACTTGACCTAAAAATAGGGTTACTATGTTGATTAAGTTTTTTGACTATATTTAATTTGTATTATTTATGATAACATTTGTTTCGAAAAACACATAACTTTATTGAACATAAGTTCTATTTATAGTAAATAATATAGTCAAATAATTCGCTTTTAGCATTTAACTATATTTAATTAATGAATAATGTAGGCTTATTTAGCTTACCGAGATTTCTTATATTATTAGCTACGCTAAAAAATATTGCTTATATAACTAGATCCTTTCGTATAAAAAACATACTCATAAAAAAAGGACATGATATCGCTATCGTGTCCTTTTTTGCTTTATTCAAGCTTTCAAACTATTTTATTACTCAGCAGCGATGGCGATCATCTCAACCAGTAGCTCAGGACGTGCCAATGCAGACTCACCACACGCACGCGCTGGCGGCTCGATGCCTTCAAACCATTTGTCATAGACTTCATTCATAGCCGCAAAGTCTGCCATGTCTTTGATCCAAACCGTGACAGATAATAGCTTTGACTTATCGCTACCCACTTCTTCTAGTAACGTTTGGATTTTTTCCAAGCAAGTCAATGTTTGCGCTTTGATATCGTCTTCTGCATTACCGACCTGACCACATAAGTATACGGTCTTGTTGTGGACGACAATTCTGCTCATACGTGGCGTGCTATGTAGCTTCTTTATCATATTATAATCCTTCAATTTATAAATTTAAGTCTGTGCTAACTATATCAGATGCGCTCTTAGTTAGAAAAACGCTGGGCACTAAATGGTGCAAGATCGACCAATGTAGGCTTATCGTGAATCATCTCTTCGACAAGACGACCTGTCATTGGCCCTAGAGTGAAGCCTTGATGGCTGTGACCAAAGGCGAACCATAGCTTGTCATGCTTATCAGCAGGACCGATGACTGGCTTCATATCAGGCATACAAGGGCGTGACCCTGCCCATGCTTCACTCTCAACCGCATCTTCTAACGGCAAGATTTTTTTAGCAAGCTTCAATACGGTTTGTAATTGACCAAAGTTCTTTGGCGCATTCATGGTGGTCATCTCAGCACCCGTGGTGATACGAATACCCTGCTGCATTGGCCCCATGACAAAACCTTTGTCCATATCAAACATACTGTGATGGATGGTATTTTTTTCTGTCACTTTGAAATGCTGATGATAACCACGCATTGGGAATAGTGGCAGATTGTAACCAAGTGGTTTGATCAAATCATTTGACCAAGGACCTGCTGCGATGACCAATTTATCACTATAATATGTATCTTTATCAGTGATGATTTTCCAGCCGTCCGCTTCTTGGACGATTTCTTTTACGTCATTTTCTTTGATCGTACCTTGCATGTCTTGGAAGTTTTTTGCGTAAGCTTTTACAAGCGAGCTTGGGTTTGATACTTGCCATGAATTTAACCAATGAATCGCACCAACGAAACCTTCAAAATTGGCACGAGGCTCCATTGCTTTTAGCTCTTCAAGGTTTAATACATTATGCTCAACACCTTGGTTACGCGCATCAATGGCGGATGCTTGCGCTTCTTTGAATGTCTCTTCTGAGCGATGTAGTTGTAACCAACCATCACGAGTAATGAGCTCATCAGCACCAGAAGCGCTAATCATGGTTTGGTGCTCACTAGTGCAATGCTCAATCAGCGTCTGCCACTCTGACTCGATTTTTTTGACAGACGCAGGTGTAGAGTATTTCCAGTATTGCAGCAGCGCTTGATGATAACGCAGAATCGCTGGAATACGGTAGCGAATATCAGTACCTTGGTTCGGCAATACTCGGATCATCTCTGTCAGCTGACGCGGAAAAGGATGCGTATGAATCGCTTCGCGCTGAATCAATCCTGCATTGCCATATGAGGTCTCTGACCCAGGCAATTTCTTGTCTAAGAGTAATACATTTGAGTTATTTTTTTGTAGATGCCACGCGATTGACGTGCCAACCATACCTGCACCGATAACGATAACTTCATAGCGCATAACCTATCCTTTTCTTAGGGTGTTAATACAGAGTATCAAATATAAAGGTCTAACCAAATTAGGTGGTAATAGTAACGCATTGTGCTCAATATTAAACCCTTATCTGAAAAATATTTTTACTATTAAATACTTTTGGCTATACCTTTATTTGTAGGTCATTTTTAAAAGGAATGAGATTGCTAAATCCATACTCACCACCACACTGGCTCATCACTTTCTTTAATAGATTTCTTAACCGTTTCTACTTCAACCTTATCTATGGATAGCTCAGCGATGAACCGTGAGGCTTTATCAAAATACCCTGAGTAACTCGAAAAATAATCTGGCGCGGTCAAAAACAATCGGTTCTTCGCACGGCTACAAGCGACATAAAACAGCTTACGCTCTTCCTCCAACTCTGCAAAATCACTCAATGAGCGGTAGTGTGGCGTGATACCATCAACCAACGCATTCACAAATACCACAGGCCATTCCAGCCCTTTAGCGCTATGAATGGTAGAGATGGTGAGTTTATCAGTGTCCGCATCGCCTTGCTCAAACTTGCCTGCGGTAGCAACTGAGTCATTAGGTGGATCGAGTGCAAGATTTTCTAAAAAACTGTCCAGACTGTCATGCTCATTCGCTAAGTTTGTAAGGACACGAAAATCCTCGCTACGCTCCCGCCAATTGTCTTCATTGATTTTTAAGACAGGTATATAAAACTCAAGAATCAGCGCAATAATTTTTTCTACTGAATCTGCTTGATTGGCCTGACTCAGCATCTTGTATAACGGCATCAACTGATCACTTTTTTTGGCAAATTTTGCCGTCAGTAATGGCTCAAAAGAATTATTATCCGCAGTGATTGCTTGGGTTAAGCGTGTTGCAGTCACTGACCCAACCCCTTTAAACAAGGTTAAGATACGATGCCAAGAGATGGTATCGTTGGGGTTATAAAGTATTTTGACAAATGCCAATACATCTTTGATATGACGCCTTTCAATGAACTTAATACCGCCGACAACAATAAATGGAATCTGACGCTCCATAAATTCCAGCTGTATATAATTAGACTGAAAAGACGTTCGGCACAATACCGCAAAATCTTGATAATCATATTCTGACTTTAACGCGATGACTTTATCGGCGATATATTTGGCTTCTTTGGTTTCGTTACTTAAGCGGCAAAAAACAGGCTTCATCCCCTCTACTTGAGAGCCTGAATACAACTGTTTTTGATAGCCTAATGTGATTTCATCTGATAAGGCATTGATATAATTTAAGACAGCGGGCGTACTGCGATAATTCTGCTCAAGCTTAATAAGCTTGGCATCAGGGTATGTTTCACCAAATAAAAGAATATTTTCATAGTTGGCGCCACGAAAGGCGTAGATGCTTTGGTTATCATCACCGACCACCATCAGTGAGACTGATTCGGGGGTACAGATGAGATCAATCAGCTCTTTTTGCGGAATATTGGTGTCTTGATATTCATCAACCATGACATAACGATAATGCGTTTGAAGCAGCTCACGGAATTTGTCATTGGTTTTTAGGTGACGTACCACTTGGCCGATAATATCATCGAAGTCGTATAAATGATTGGCGCGTTTGTATTCGTGAAAATCAATCGCCAATTGCTCTATAGCAGGGGTATGGGTCGCAATATCGGGATAGCCATTTTCAATCAACTCACGGATACGGATTCGCCGATTTCTAGACGTAGAAAATATTTTTTGCAGCGTTTTTTTGCGCGGAAAAGCTTGGCTGGTGATATTGGTTGCGTATTTTTTCTCTTTATTAATCAAGTCGATTGCATCTTCGCTATCGCCCGTGTCCAAAATGGTAAACCTTGGATTGATACCAAGCAATCCTGAATATTGGCGCAGCAGCAGGGTACAAAACGAGTGAAAAGTACAGCTGGTAATCGCATTGAGCGCTTGACTGTCTTTTTGGCTCTCACCATCACTCGCGAGACTACTTGCCAGCAAGGTCTTGGCGCGACCTTTGATTTCATTGGCGGCTTTACGGGTAAACGTCAGCAGCAAAATCTCTTTGGGAGACACGCCATTTTCTATCAAATAACTGGTTCTATAAGTGAGCGTTTTTGTTTTACCAGAGCCTGCACCCGCGATGACCAAAACCTTACCTTCAATGGTTGTGGCAGCCAAGAGCTGATGAGCGTTTAGCTCACTGGCATAATCAATCTTTAATCCTAAATCATGAGCAAGCCGTTGCTGCAACAAGTCAGTATCCGCGGTCATCAAATTGGCTTCAAGCTTCTCAATCGCTTTTTCGAGACGCGTAAGCTTGGGTTTCATCTCAATGAAGTTTTGCGGGTAGTTATAATGATGTGTGTCAAAAATCGTAGGTTTCATGATACAGTCTTGCCTTTGATGGGGTTTGCGGCGCACTCAATAGTTAGATTAATGCCACTGAATAATCGTTTAACGTAAGCAACAAGTCCTAGCTTATCATAATAGTGCAAGTAGCTAACCTGACAGATGCTGTCTCATGAAAATCCGTTTATCCAATATAACAACCTCACCCCTATTGAGTGAAATTTGCTACAATATGCGCAATTTTGATTTACTATTTGAGCAAGTTGTACATCAACTGATTTTATTACTATATTGAGAGAACGTTATGGGTTTTAATTGCGGCATCGTCGGCCTACCAAACGTGGGTAAATCTACCCTGTTTAATGCCTTGACCAAAGCGGGTATCGCCGCTGAAAACTTTCCATTTTGTACCAAAGATCCCAACACAGGTATCGTACCTGTGCCAGACCCACGTCTAAAAAAACTGGCTGACATCGTCAATCCTGAGCGCATATTGCCAACGACGATGGAGTTTGTGGATATCGCAGGTTTGGTGGCTGGCGCGTCAAAAGGCGAAGGCATGGGTAACCAGTTCCTAGCCAATATTCGTGAGACCGACGCGATTGCCCATGTGGTACGTTGTTTTGATGATGACAATGTCGTGCACGTTGATGGTCGTGTTAGCCCGATTGATGACATCGAAACCATCAACACTGAGTTGGCCTTGGCAGATTTAGAAGCCGTTGAGCGCGCCATAATGAACCTAACCAAAAAAGCCAAAGGCGGCGATAAAGATGCGAGCGCCATGCTGGATGTGTTCAAAAAGATTGAACCACTACTGGCAGAAGGTAAAGCCGCTCGCGCAGCCAATCTTGATGATGATGAGAAAAAACTCATCAGAAGCTATGGTTTGATTACGCTAAAACCGACCATGTACATCGCTAACGTCTCTGAAGATGGTTTTGAAAACAATCCATATCTAGATGCCGTCCGTAACTACGCCACTGGTGAAGACTCTATCGTCATCGCGCTTTGTAATCAAATTGAATCTGAGATTGCCCAACTCGACGAAGATGACAAAAAAGACTTCTTGGCTGAGATGGATATGGAAGAGGCCGGTCTTGATCAAGTGATTCGTGGCGGCTATGACCTGCTTGATATGCAGACTTACTTTACTGCGGGTGTCAAAGAAGTACGCGCATGGACAGTCGCCGTCGGTGCCACAGCGCCGCAAGCCGCTGGCGTGATTCATACTGATTTTGAACGCGGATTCATTCGTGCTGAAGTCATCGCTTATGATGACTTTATCGAATATAACGGTGAAAAAGGTGCGGCTGCCGCTGGTAAGTCACGCCTAGAAGGCAAAACCTATATCGTACAAGATGGCGACGTGATGCACTTTAGATTTAACGTGTAATATATTTTGTCTTACGCGTAAAAGCCAATGTAGAGCAATCTATGTTGGTTTTTTTTATGGTTTATATGTTATATTATAACGTAACAATGTAGTTACTTTCATTCACCTACTTTTATATTTGTAAAGGCATTCCCATGATAGCGCTTACTCCTACTCACTCTAAAACGGTTTTACTTTGTGCGGCTTTTCTATTAGCAGGCGCAGGCTGCGAACAAAAAACCGAGTCTCCGCAAACTTCTAATGAAGTGGCAACGACAGAGGACGTCCATGCTGAGCATGAAGATCATGCTCATGAGGAACACGACCATGAAGAGCATGACCACGAACATAGCCACGACGGACACGATCATGAAGGACATCATCATGATCATGCAGACATGACGACCTATAACTGCCAGCCTGAACAAACCATTGAAGCTCACTATGATCCTGAAGATAGTGCCCAGCCTGCCACCAGCGCCCACTTATTGATCGATGGGATTGAGTATGATCTAACCGCCATGACTTTACCTCAAAATAATACTACTGGTGCTGCGTATGAGACCGATATTGGTATTGCGAATGATGCCGGTATGACATGGCAGTTAAATGCTGACGCCACGAAAGCAGTATTAAGCAATAAAACGTTGGACGGCAGTGTCGCGACAGAGGCTGAAGCCGTATTGTTTGATTGCCAAAAAGCAGACAGCTAAGATTTATTGATTAATACATATAACTGTCCCTTTAAAGGAGGTCGTTGTCTGTTTGAGATCAGGCAACGACAACAGATGAACCTATGCGACTATTTTGCTATGCTAAGAAGCAATAGAGTAAATACTGTCCGTTCATCACAGGGATTATAATAATAATGTCTAACCATCTAACCGTGTCTTCTACCACCACACAATGGTCACACTTACTCAGTGCTCAACGACTTGGTTCAACCAAAACGCCTAAAGCTGGTGAAACCACCCGCTCCCACTTTCATAAAGATTACGACAGACTGGTTTTCTCTCACTCTTTTCGTCAGCTTAATCAAAAAACCCAAGTTCACCCATTGACCAATCAGCTTGGTATTCATACTCGTTTGACCCATTCACTTGAAGTTTCTTGTATCGGTCGCTCTTTAGGTATGATGGCGGCAGAAAAACTGCATGATCAATTAAATAGTGGTATTCCTGCTGGCATCTCGCCAGCCGATGTTGGCGTCATTGTACAAGCGGCCTGTCTTGCTCACGATATTGGCAATCCGCCATTTGGTCATGCGGGAGAATACGCCATTCGTGATTGGTTTCGGCAACCCAACCCTCAAGCAATTTTGCAAAACCTAAGCATAGATGAGCAATTAGATCTGTTGGCATACGAAGGCAATGCACAGGGGTTTCGATTATTGGTGCGCAACGAGCACCATCCTGATAAAGACGGCATGCGGCTGACTTGTGCAACCTTGGGCGCTTTTATGAAGTACCCTTGGCTTGCCACTCACAGTAATGATGTTAATAATCCCAACATGGTCAGTAACGTACAAAAATTTGGCTGTTTTAATAGTGAGTCAGCACAGTTAGAAGTACTAGCCGCAACGCTACATTTACCTCGATCAGAGCAGCACGATGGCTTTGCCCGTCATCCACTGGCATATTTGCTAGAAGCGGCTGATGATATTTGTTACGCCTTAATTGATCTAGAAGATGGCATCAATTTGAATATGCTAACCTATACGGATGTGGCCAGCATTTTTTATGAGTTGATTGGTGAGCGTCCGAGCAGTATTCAACTACCAGCACATATGTCGGTCAGACAAAGCTTGGCCTCATTGCGAGCACGTGCCATGATGCGTCTGGTCAATACCGTGACCGATGCCTTTGTGGACAATAATAATGCTTTACTGGCTGGAAAGCTGCCCGGCAGCCTATTTGATCATTGCGATGCAAGCGTGCAAAATGGCATCAATCAAGCCAAACAGTTGGCACGTGAGCAGATATTCAATCATCCAAGCAAAGTCAGAATGGAGCTGATGGCAAACAAATGCTTGCACCGTCTCTTAGATGCCTTTATGCCACTTGCTTGGACAAGCAATCAAATGACCTCCACCTCACTATCTATGTCCTTTGAACAGCAGCGCCTACTGAGATTACTCCAACCCCATCTTGATGAGCATCACCGTACACTTACAGACAATCATTACCATAATATCTTAAACATCTTGGATTTTATTACAGGTATGAATGATCATGAAGCGTATCGTTTGGCGCAGGAGCTACAAGGGCATTGGGGGGCAATGGTGTAGTAATTGAATACAATTTGCGTATTTCAGTCGTATTTGTGCGCTGAAATGAGTATCATAAACCCCTATCGGATAATTTTGAACCATTATGAGCAGTCGCGAACAAAAGAAACTTCAAACTCGGCACGCCTTTTTTAATGCAGTGCTCGATCTGTGTATGACAGGACAGTCTTTTAGCTCTATTAGCCTCAGGCAGGTAACTCGTGAGGTAGGTGTGGTGCCGACTGCATTTTATCGACATTTCGATGATATGGAGTCGCTGGGTCGTGCGCTTGTGGTAGAAGAGTTGGGCGGCACACTCGCCATATTGAGCGACAGCTTACAGATAGGCCGCAAGCGCAGCTTTGATCGCCAGATTGCAAAAAGTATTCAGCTGTTTTTGTATATGGTCAGCGATCAGCCTTATTACTGGCAGTTTTTGGTCAGTGAGCGTTATGGTGGCTCAGAAGCTGTGCGCAAAGCCATTAATGAGCTGGTTAAAAAGCACGCGCACAGTCTTGCGGAAGATCTGGCGTTGCAGCCAGCCTTTACCCATATCAATGGGTATGATCGTCGCTTATTGGCTGAAGCGGGTGTCAATATGTTCTTTTCTTGGATCATTGACTGGTTGGAGCTGACCTATACAGAAGATCATGACGATGAGGTCGATTTGAATGAGGTTGAAGAGAATAAGCATCTCATGCTACATAACTGTACTCGCCAAGCGCAGATGCTGTTTTATGGCGCTTATAACTGGAAGTCGAGTGAAGAGACTCGTTTGAAAGATTAATCACTGGCTTTTTGATACCTATCAAAAACTGGGTCTAAAAGCCCAAAGACGCTGCGCTACTATCTCGATGGTCTTGGCTTTATCATCGTTCTCAGTACCACTGTTATTTTTGTTAGCACTATTAGCACCGCCGTTATTAGCATCATTATTGCTTTCTATAACGCTGGCATACGTTGGCGTTTTACTGATCAGTACGGTTGCAAAGCGCTGTCTGGTTTGACCGACACTACCACCATCGGTTGCTGTAATGAGCGCCAAAAATGCCTGACTGTCCACCGCCAATAACGTCGAGGTCTCTTTACGCTGCGCGTCGTCCAAACTGCTCAGCACTGGTAATTGCCACAGATCATCAACGGTTGCGATTGCCTGTTTTGATCTCATATCGACCAGCCCTTGCATCTGCTCGCTTGTAGCACCGTCCATCAAAGCCGCTAACAACACAGGGCTGGCTGTATTCACATTCACGGGTACAAAATAAGGCATCGCTGTGATATACGGACGTAGTGTTTTTAATACTTCAGCGTTGACGCCTCTCACTTCTTGTAACTGATCGATACTCACAAAAGACTGATTGGGCAAGGTCGTCGTATTTGACTGCTGCGTATATACTGCCGCCTCAGCACCGCCATCTTTATACACCTCACTGTCCGTGTCTTGATAATCAAGTACCGCAATAGCAATATCAGGCTCTAAATTTAATTGAGTCAACAGCCTTTGAAACATGGCGACAGCTGCTGTATCAACCGCACCATTTTGATATAAATTATTAATATTAAAGCGGCTGGCCTCATCACGCACTTCGATACCAATACTATGCTTACCCAAGGTGTATGGTGGTATGGGCTGTGCCCAAATGTCCTGTTCGCTGTCCGTATCATTGAGCTTATCATCAGCCCGAATCATAGTGAGCGCTAATTGCTGACCTGCATTGAGGTCTTGTAATAATTGATCTTGATCAAACAACAAACCACTGCGCCGAATAGCAATTTTTTGACTGGCAAGCATGGCCCCTGCGACCACAGTGATACTGACGACCAATAGCAGGATAGTCAGGAGCGCCACGCCGCGCTGAGAGTGCGCTGTCATTGACATAGGTAACTGCCTCGGTTATTGATTCTACGGTGCATTTTTAATGTCACCTTCTTAGTTACTGCTTTCTATGACATCGTTAAAGCCGCTCTGGGCGTCGTTGCCAGCAATATCACGATTGTTATTATGTCCGTCAAGAGAGTTTTGGTCATTAGAAGAATTCTAATTATTACTGACATTTTTATAACTACGTGGTATCGGCTGAGGTGCAAGTGCCCATTGCCAAGTGATTGGCATATCTTGATAAGTGAAGCTGACAGCCGTACCTTTTGGTAGTAAGGATACTTCAGGCTTTGTGACACCATCACTAGCTGTCTGCATAGCGCCACTATTCATATTAACATTACTACTATTTTCGTTAGGAAATTTGGCGCTTAATTCTGGTAGATAGGCTTGCCAACGTCCATCAGTGACGCCTTCGAGCAATACGCTATCTAAGCTAACACTATCACGTCCACCCTCTAAACTGGTGTATTGACGGCGAACCAAGCGCTCATCTACAAAAATATATTCAACATGCTGTATGCTATCACTGCTCTGATAGCGCGGATCAGGGTCGGCGTAGCGTACAAAGCTGATATGCTCTCCATCCAAGCTCATAAAAGGCTCTGGTACTGTTTCATTGGCTTGGCTATCCGCATTGAGACTGTTATTTGTCATATTATCTGACTGGGCATCGAGTGCTTGGTAAGGAATAATCTGATTCATGTCCTGCTGCAATTGTAGATAAGCATATTGCAACACAGCCAAGTGATCGGCATGCAACTGTGCCCGTTCACGAGCACGATTGACACTATCAAACACTTGCCATCCTGCCACCGCTAGCATGGCAAATATAGCCATCGCAACCATGAGTTCAAGTAGAGTGAACCCATTTTGCTCTTTCATAGGCCGCCCCCCACTTGTCCTGACATGCCCGTACTTTGACTGCTCATACTACCCAGATCCAAACTGCCCATATCTTGCTTCGGATTACTCAAGATCACATCAATATCTGTCACTGCATTGCGCACCTGTCCGTCTACTATGGGCGCAATAGCGATATTTACTTTTTTTAATGCAGGCGTGATGGCATCACTGACCGTCATCACCACTTGCCAATCACGGCCTTGAGCATTGACTGTCTGAGTACGATTTGCGGTTAGCCATGTCTTTTGAATATGTAAATCAGCTGCCGCATTTTGTGCGACGAAGTGTGCCAATGTGCGAGTGCGTAATATATCGACAGAGCTGAGATACGCACTACTTGCGCGGCTAGCAGCAACGGCAACCACTGCCAAAATGGCTAAGGCAACCATAACCTCGATTAAGGTAAAGCCACGCTCGTATTTGGATTTAGATGGCGCTGTCTTGATAACAGCGGGAGATGGTTTGGATAAAAGAGCCATCAGTTATAACTCCTGTCCGATCATCATACTGCCATCCGGCATAATCATAATCACCTCACCCACCAAGCGAGAATTGTGAATCACTTCAATAGTCACTGGTGTCGCTTGTCCCGTACCAAACCATAAAATCTGTGGCACGGTCTGACTGGTAAACCAAGGCTGTAGTGTCTGATTCTGATTAGCATTTGATGCGCCACCAGCATCCAAACTTTGTATTCTCAGACTGACACCAGTCGGTAACTCAGGCAAACTGACCTCTGGCTCGACTTCCCAGCTTGGCGTAGGCTGTTGCTCATCAGGCATACCTGTCAAATCTGACGATAATTCCATCACGTTTTTAGGACGACTGTCCATACTATTTGAGGGAATTTCAGGTGTTTGATAAGCGATATAAGGATTTGATAAAGTGACAATCACAGGTGCCACCTGACCTTGCTTATCCGCTTGTAGGCTCAGACCCATTGGCTGCATACGCTCCGCCGATAACAGTCGAACATAGCTCAATGAATCGGTAAGATGCTCATAGAATGCACGGTTTTTGCGAGATTCACTACTACCGACGGATAAGCTCATCATGCCAGCAAAGATGGATAAAATAACCACAACAACGACAATCTCAACCAAAGTAAACCCTGATTGTGAGCGTGGTAAATAAAGCAGACGAGAAGCAGGCGCGTAAGGATTTTTTTGCAAAGAGTGTTTATCAGAATAAGGACAATCTAACGGATTGATACTCGTTTTATCATATGACAGGTTTTCATAGATTAAGGCAGTATAGCCACTGGTCACTGAGCTGGACTGAATCTTGGCAGTGACCGGCATATTGCACCTATAAGCCCATAATAAGCAGGTTGTTGTATATACAGTAGTATGAGTAGCATCACGCTAAAAAAACAGAGTGGTATGTGTCGCCATCGCCTGTACGACGACACAGATTTTTGCACGCGCCCATTTATAGGGTTAACGCGTTAAGATATCAATAACTGGTGTTGCGGTGTTCTTCTGACTCGGTATCGATTTGCTCTACCAGCTCTTGCATATCCTCATCCATCACCTCATTCTCATGAGCCGGATAATGGCTTGGCAACTCAAGCATTTGCTGCACAAAAGCGTAACGCAAGGTATCACGGCGACCTAAATAACGCTGATAGAAGCTTGAATTCAATAACCCTGCTCCGCCTTGACCCATTGCCCAAATAGAAGAGAGATAATCACGAGTGCTTAGGCTACTGTGTTCGTCTTTTAGATAGGCACTAATGATATCAATCAAGCGTTTCATACGCTGACGGCGAATATCGTATAATTCACCAAATAAGCGATTGAGGCCTGTCACTGAGGCCGCCAAGCGTTCTTCAATTTGATTGAGTAGCATCGCTTTTTGTGGGTTAAACAGCTGCTGAAAAATCATTCGTGCCACGCCTGCCGATGGGCAGTCATCAATACGGTTAATTGCAAATAGCTGCTCTTCATAACGAATAATGATGCGCAAATAAAGCTCATCTTTACTAGAAAAATGCTTATATAGTGTGCCTTTAGCCAAATCAAGCTGGTCTGCCAAACTGTCTAAAGTGATATCACCATCGCCCGACTCAAGTAGCAGCTGCTCTGCCATCGCTAAGATATTCTCTTCTCGTGCTTTGAATTGGTGCTGACGACTCATAATCTCTCCTAAAACCTGACAAGTTTGGACATACAACCGTTGTTTGGATTAGCGCATCGGCAATGCAAGTATGCATCTATGCAAAGACGGCTCAAAAACAACAATAGAGGATATGCTTATATTTGCAAAATAGCTACCATCAACCATAGGGTTATACCGATCATTTGAATGGCTTAGCGCATGAGGTTTCAAGGCTAACGAATAAATGACTGATTGGTCATAGCATAACGATTTTAATGATACTGTGCCAGTAAATTTTCAAAGTTTTTTGCAGTTAATTTGCCTATATCTTCGGCGCTACAGTCATACATGTCTGCAATATAAGCGGCGACATAGGGCACATAAGCGGGCTCATTGGGTCTACCACGTTTGGGTACGGGTGCCAAGTAAGGACTGTCCGTCTCGATAAGTATCCTGTCTCTAGGCATTTTTTTTGCTGCATCTTGAATCATTTGGGCGCTCTTAAAGCTTACAATACCTGAAAATGAGATATAAAATCCCAAATCTAACGCTTGTTTTGCGGTTTCCCAATCTTCAGTAAAGCAGTGAATAATGCCGTGTTCAGCGCCCTCACTTTTTAGGATGTCGATGGTATCATCTTTGGCATCACGCATATGTATCACGAGTGGTTTTTTTAAATGCTGGCTGGCATGAATATGACGAGCAAGACTGGCTTGCTGCTCTTTTTTATTCTCAGTTGACCAATAGTAATCGAGCCCTGTCTCTCCTATTGCCCATACGTGATCGTTACTGGCCGTCTCTATGAGTCGCTCAACGGTCGCTGATTGTAAGACCTGAATGTCTTCACAAGGATGAATGCCCACACTCATACCAAGATTGAGGATCTCATCGCTATAAGTACTCACAATCTTGGCAATGTCTTCATACTCATTGAAGTCACACATAATGGCCATCGCCCGAGTGACGTTAGCGGCTTTCATCGCATCTATTGCGCCAGACAGTTGACCATCGTACTTGGCTAAATCTAAACGATTCAGATGGCAATGGGTATCAGTAAACATATATATTCTCGTTAATAAAAATGGATAAATAGCAAAATTGGGTTAAAAATTTAAAGTTGTAATAGTATTTATTGCTCTAAAGACTGCTGTTTTCAAGTGAGGTTTAAAAGTACACTATAGAATGGTTTTCGAAAACACATAAAATCGTCAGCAAGCAGCTCCATACAATTTTTACTTATTTATAAGCTTTTTATTATGAATTCTAAAAAAACCATCACCTTATCTCCGATCCTCAGAGCGGTATTACCAAAAAAGCTATATAGACGGAGATTTTTATTACAAGACAACGGTCATGACAACCGTATCAAAATTGCTAGAGATGTACGTATCATTGGCAATTCATCTATCACCATTCGTAAGGGTCATGATAATCAAATTACAATCGATGAAAAAGGCAAACTTAATCATTTAAAAATCGATATCAATGGCAATCACAATAAAGTCACCATTGAACAAAATGTCAAATTCTCCGGCCATCTATTAGTTGTCGGTAATCATCTACACATTCATATCGGTGCACATACCACCGCTATCGACTGCTATATCTTGGCACGTGATAAAAGTGTGAAAATTGGCAAATCTTGTATGATATCGCGCGGCATTGAAATCCGTGCTACCGATGTGCATAAGGTTTACGATTTAGAGTCCGATATGCGCTTAAATGCTGCTCATTCTGATGTCGTTTTAGGCAGTCATATTTGGATTGCCGCCAATGTGACTGTTTCTAAAAATGTCTCTATTGCCAGTGGCTGCATCATTGCAGCAGGCGCGTTTGTCAATAAATCAGTCACAACACCAAACTCTATGATAGCAGGCACGCCAGCAAAAATTATTCGCCAGAATGTACGCTGGGAGCGATGAACATAACGTCAATGCCAATCATCAGTGCAACGGCACGACGCGCATTACCTCTTCTATGGTAGTGACGCCTTCGCTAATACGTTTTGCGCCAGATAAACGTAGTGGTTGTACGCCTTCTCGGTATGCTTGTTGTTTGAGCACATCCAAACTTGCATCAGCAGCGACCAGTTTTTTTAAATCATTGGATAAGGGCATGATTTCATACAAACCCACACGACCCTGATAACCAGTGTGGCGACAGTGCTCACAACCTTGCGCTGTATAGATTTGAGCAGGCAAAGACGCACGCCAAGGCTGGACTAACTCTTGCCACTGGATGGCAATCTCGCTATCGGGTGTAACGTCTACTGCTTGCTTACAGTGCGGGCATAACGTCCGCAATAAGCGCTGAGCCATTACCCCTAAGATGGTCGCTGACGTCAAAAACGGTTGAATGCCCAAATCGTGCAGACGAGTCAATGAGCTTGGGGCATCATTGGTATGTAATGTCGATAATACCAAGTGACCAGTCAGAGAAGCTTGTACTGCCATATTTGCCGTTTCGGCATCTCGAATCTCCCCAACCATAATGATATCAGGGTCTTGGCGCATCAATGAGCGAATACCATCGGCAAAATGCAGCTCGACACCAGGATTGACCTGCATTTGGTTAAAAGCGGGCTCAATCATCTCAATTGGATCTTCAATCGTACAGACGTTGACTTGCTCAGTGGCTAACTGCTTAAGTGTACTGTATAAAGTGGTGGTTTTTCCTGAACCTGTCGGACCTGTCACCAGAATAATGCCGTTAGGATTGGCGGTCAACTCATGCCATGTCTCAAGCTGCTTGCCAGATAGGCCAAGCTGAGCAAATGAGCGTACCAATACTTCAGGATCAAACACACGCATGACCAATTTTTCACCAAACGCCGTTGGCATGGTCGATAAACGCAGCTCGGTCTCTAAGCCCTTTGGTGTGCGGGTTTTGAGGCGGCCATCTTGCGGCTTGCGTTTTTCAGCGACATTAAGCCGTCCTAAGATTTTAATACGTGCCGTCACTGCCACTATGATTGCCAATGGCATCTCATAAACAGTGTGGAGCACACCATCAATACGAAAGCGAACCTTGCCTGTCTCACGGCGCGGCTCTAGATGAATGTCACTGGCGCGCTGCTCAAACGCATATTGCAACAGCCAATCGACCACTCTGACGATATGCTGATCATTGGCATCGGGATTGGTATTATCGCCCAGCTGAAGCAATGCCTCGACATTGGTGACATCGGCAGCCGCTCGTTTATGGACACTATTCGCTCCAGCAATCGCTTGGGTGACTTGATAAAACTCTCGTCGATAGCGATGAATCTGGTCAGGACTGATATAGACTGTACGGTAGCTTCTAGACTTAATGAGCTTTTCAATATTTGCTTGCCAATCCGTATAAAATGGCTGATCTGTACCGATAACCACTTCATCACTTTTCACTTCAATCGGTAAGATATGCTGCGAGCGAGCATACTCAAAAGACATCAGTTGGGTCGCAGCAGGGACATCAACTTTTAATGGGTCGATACGAACCAGTGGCATACCTGCTTTACTAGCCAACCATTGGTTCAACCATGCAAGGGTAAGTTTGGTCTCAGCGTTTGGATCAAGAGCATGACCGTTTGGTAAACCAAACTCACTGATGGTAATCAGTGGATGCTGCGCTTTATCACGGCGGCTGGTAATCACTAAGTTGTAACCGCGCTGATCAATGACTTTATCTGCCAGCAGTTCATCAAGACACCAGCGCAGATCAATCACTATCGAATAATTTTGGACAGACATATTTTTCTTCTTATATTGTTGGTATAGAGACAAGTGTCAGTTTAGCGCTTTATCAATCACGGCTCTATCATTCATAAACAACTAACCCGTAAATGCGACGAGACGATTCTAACGTTATACACTCACCGCTACCACATCAGTTATCTGTAACTCATCTGATTCCGTCAACCGAAAGCTCACATCAACAGACTTATAACGCATCACAAACACCTTTTTTGTATCATCACGGCGATAGGCAGGACGCGGATCTTGAGCGATAAGCGCTTTAATCACACCCATGTCAGTGACCAGCAATTGGTTCTGTATTTGATAAATACGCGCAGCGACTGTATCAAGTTTTACCTCACTGACGTTATCAGCTAGATTTTCTTTATTTACCAAACCCATAAACTGCTCGTGAGCAGAGTCGGTCATCGTCACCTCTAATACTATAGGGGCAGATGGAGCAAAACCACTCACTGCATGCATAATTGCATCACTATAAGCCACATAAGGCTTAATATCGATGATTGGTGTGGCGTCGATCATATCGGCTCCGCTAACAACCAGTAATACGCGTCCTTCTACGACGTCAATACGTTCAAGCTTAACGACAGACAATCCTAAGGCAGAAGGTCGATACATGCTCCGACTGGCAAATACGCCTATTTTTTGATTACCACCAAGTCTAGGAGGACGTACTTGCGGGCGAAAACTGCTGTCTGTTCGATTGAGATTATTGTTTTTATCCATATAGTTATGATGAAAATGCCAACTGATCCAAATATGACTAAACGCCTCCATACCAATAAAAGCGGCTGGATCATCATAGGGCGCTAACATCTCAATGGTACTGGTCAGTGCTACCAGATTGGGCTGTCTTGGTGCGCCAAACTTTTGCGTTAGCGGCGCACGATGGTAACCAATAATAGGCGCGTGATAGCCTCCATGTTGAGACGCATTTTCACTAGGCATAACTCTACTCCGTAAATAACAGCACGCTTTTATCAAGCAAAATGGTTCAATCTTACAAAATTACTCGCTAACGATATTCCATTTTATCATGCTGCATCGCTGCTACTGGACGGATTTTTATTTTAAAGTTTGGTATTATGAGCGAGCGCTTCGATGACAGCCGTTCAATTTCTTATCTTTCTACAGACCTTCAAGCCATCTCTACATACTGACAATATCCCATAAAATGTTAGAATAGCGCTCAAATTTTTGGTCAATGAATACGTGATATGATCGAACGCTTGTAAGATTGATGTTTGAAAAACAACACTTGATACCGTCATCGATGCTCAATCCCTTTATTATCATCTTTAATATCATTTATCGTTTTTAATGTAACATTGAAAAAATACATTTAATACTCATTTAATTTAACGACACAGATAGCAACTTATTGACGAGGACTTTATGTCAAAACTTCGCACCGAAACGGTCACTGAGGTTCATCACTGGAATGACTCTCTATTTAGCATCAAAACCACTCGTGACGACGGCTTACGTTTTCGTAATGGCGAGTTTGCAATGATTGGAATCGTTGTCGATGGCAGACCGCTATTACGCGCTTATTCAATTGCCAGCCCTAACTACGAAGATCATTTAGAATTCTTTTCTATTAAGGTTCCAGATGGCCCTCTAACCTCACGCTTACAGCACATCAAGGTCGGCGATGAGTTATTGGTCAGTAAAAAGCCGACAGGTACACTGGTACTAGACGATTTGCTACCGGGCAAACACTTATACATGCTCTCAACAGGAACGGGCATGGCACCGTTTTTGGCATTGGCGCGTGATCCTGAAGTTTATGAGCGTTTTGAAAAGATTATTTTGGTACATGGGGTACGTAACGCAGAGGACTTAGCTTATCGCGATATGTTCGAAAACGAGCTACCCAATGATGAAATTTTTGGCGAATGGTATCGTGAAAAATTCATCTACTACCCTACCGTTACCCGTGAAGAATTTAGAAATCAAGGTCGTGTGACGGATTTGATGAAATCAGGCAAGCTTTTTGAAGATATTGGACTGCCGCCAATCAATAAAGAGGATGACCGTGTGTTGATATGTGGCAGTATGCCATTTAACGCCGATGTTTCAACCATTTTGGATGACTTTGGTTTAACCGTATCACCGCGTATGGGTGTACAAGCAGACTATGCTGTTGAGCGTGCGTTTGTTGGATAATGGGTATTTTTTCAAGTCAGTCGAAAATAATTTAAAATAATTCTTGACGGCTAAAAATAGGCTGCTATAATACGCAGCCTATACAGAGTTAACCCTGTAGCCCAATTCGATGATTTCTTGAATAGACATTATCTCCTTACATGCCAGTGTGATGGAATTGGTAGACATGACGGATTCAAAATCCGTTGCCTTTAAAAGCGTGTCGGTTCGAGTCCGACCACTGGTACCAATACATAGTTCTATACTATCTTATAGAATAGCTAAAGCCCCTGATATCAGGGGCTTTGTTGTATCTGACGTCTTATACTGTCCTGTGTTATCTATCCTAATCCATGCATCTGATGTACACTACTATGTACACTGGTTTTTAAATGTACATTGGGGTATCAGTCATGGAAGCTCGCAAGCCTATTAGCTCCGACCGCAGTATCAGTAGTCATAAAGCCGATGACAAAGAATATCTGGTCTCTGTCAAAAACCATCCCATGCTTTACTTAATGGTCAGACCTAACGGCACCAGATCTTGGGTTTATCGCTACTTATCCCCTACTCATTCAAAAAACAAACGCATATCGCTTGGCGTGTATCCAAACGTATCGTTCTCACGTGCCTGTGAAATCTGGCGTGACTATGAAGAACTATTAAGCCGTAACATTGATCCCAAAAACCACCGTGAAGAATTAAAGCAAAGTCTTATTAGCAAAACTAAAAACTCTTTTAATCATTTTGCATGGGAGTATTTTGACAGTTTGGAGCAAACTCAAAAAGGTAATACACTCATTCGTAAAAAGGGCCGTTTAGCGCTTATATGCTCTTATATTGGTAATGAACCTATTAGTGAAATTGACTCACCTAGAATGCTTGAAGTACTACTAGATATTCAGGCCAGTTCATTAAATAAAGCTGGTAAGCCCACAGATAAGGCTGAACGCTGTGCAGGTATCGCTAGTGACGTGTTTGTCTATGCTGGCGCTCGTGGTTTCTGTAGCAGCAATCCTGCGGCGCTTATCAAGAGTCAATTGGCTAAATCTAGCTATGGTCATCGTCCTGCCATCACCAAACCTAAAGACCTAGCCAAACTCCTGCGAGCTATTGAAACGATAGAAGGTGATTTAAATACTATTAATTCTCTTAGGCTATTAGCGCTACTGTTCGTGCGTAATGGTGATCTAAGACGTATGCGTTGGTCTGATATTGATCTAGACGCTGGCAGGTGGCAATTAAAGCCATTGAAGGGACAAGGCAAGGTAACTATGGTTAAGGATATGTTTGTTCCCCTACCTAATCAAGCCGTAGCTATACTACGTGAACAGCAAAAAATTAATGGTCATACCGAATATGTCTTTTTTAGCGAAACGGCAAAAAAGCATCAGATCATCTCTGAGAATACAGCAAACAAACGCCTCAAGGACTTAGGCTATCAAAACATACATTGTGCTCATGGCTTTCGAGCGACAGCAAAGACACTCTTACAAGAGCAGTTAAAGTATCCGCTTGTGCTTGTAGAGATGGCATTGGGTCATACCACTAAAGATCCTAATGGAAGCGCTTACGGTCGATTTGAGTACATTGATGATCGTAGCGATATGATGCAGAAGTGGGCTGACTATTTAGATGCACTCAGAGAAGGAAGAGATACGGCTGAGTTTAGAGCGGATGCACAAACCAAAGCTGACTCTACCGCGCAACTGCAAGCGTTAGTCGATCAGCTTGGAGAGGATAAGGTTTTAGAACTGTTGAAAAACAAAGGTTAAGATACTGCTTTCTAAGTAAATTGAGTCATATACTATTTACTAAAAAACGTTTAACAATCACTCTCAAAAGGCTCAATCAGTAATACATTTAAAGGTCTGCGCAGATGTCCATGTTTATTTTGACGAAATCACTCCAACCTATTTGATCAGTTAAATAAGTTTTATAGTAGTCTCCTACTCTACAGATTAAAGGCCTTTCACTATAGCTATTGCACAGATTACTCACCTCATTAAAATACTGACATACTCCATCATCGCGATCTAAGTAGATAGTTAACTTGCTTAAGTTAATACGGTGACAGCATTTGCCACACGAGGCGAAATATAAGGCACTGGTGCACAAGATTTATGAGCAGTGTATTGCAGCTTGATATGTTCGCTGCTATAGCTCGAAAAGACTACTAGGATCGCCATAACCGTCAGATATAATGTATTGCCTCATCAACGGCAACACCATATTGATTGGCTAAGTCCTTGGCGAACTCATTAACCAACATGATCCGTTCACGTCCTGATAACTCATGAGGCAAATTAACGACAATCTCTCTAGCAGTTCTGCTGTTCTTTCTTGTTTCGGTGGCTTCCGCTAAGTTCCAAAGCTCATCACGCTTAATTTCTAAATCGTTTGGGGTATGAAGTCAAGTAGATACTACACCGCTTCTTTTGGTGTAGTCGTGTTCTTTGCCTGTGCGTTCATCTTTGATAGCAATACCGGCACGATAAGCAATAGACGCAGTGGCGGTTCTTCCGCTACTGCGCGATACTGGCTTAGTCGATAGGTGATAAATCGCCATACTTACTCAACAGAGGTATGTTTTAACTTGATGGCATCAAGGTCAATCGAATTATTGGTATCTAATGCTTTTCCTAGTTCTTGAAAAATCTTGTCAGCGACATCTTTCTCGCTAACTCTAAGCTGTAAAAAAATTCTGTTTCCTTGAGCTGGATGAATATTAATATCGTGGCAGGTAGCTGAGGTTGAATCTAGTTCAACTTGAGCAATATTATTTATGCTAATGTATTTATTCTCAAATTTTAAAAAAGCAGCCATTAGAAAATCCTTTATTTTATCTTTTAGGGGTCAAGGGGATTACCCCCTCTGCGAATTATGAAATCTATCTAACTATAACAAAGTGAAATGTTAGCATAGTTTTTGTAAGTTTATACTTATCCAAAAAACTGGAAGGTAAATAAAAAATACCTGTACTTAAAATATATTCGGTGGTTACTTTAGGTTTTAATAAGGTTGCTATAATAAATTAGAACTCGGAACTTATCCATAAGGAGTGTAGCCAATACAGTGTGCCGTACTTCTTTGGTTTTCAATACCTAACTCTGAACAAATGATGTCATACATGTCTGGAGAAAAACCGCCTCTGCGAAACCATGTTCTTCCTTCTTTACTCATTTCCACTGTCCCAGATATCTTTCCATAAACACCTTCAAGATTATTTTTTACAATAAAATTAGATATTTCTATTATCGTTGTGAAATTACTATAGTAAGCATTTTCTAAGAGATTATTTAACATTTCGGTAACTTCAGGTTCAAAACAATATTTGTGAGTGAGTGTTAACAATGTGAAATTTTTCATGTTTTTACTAAAATGCCTATAGAAATGTAAATTTATTAAACCTTAAAAAATCTAATATTTGGAGAACAGTCTAAGTCCAATATTAAATATTAAGGATCTTGAGTAGAAAAGAAACACTGGATGAAGCTAATCGTTTACAAAAGTAGATTTAAAAACTGAACCGCCCCGACTATATCGGAGGTTGATTTACTTGAGTCAGGCAGCCATGCCTGACATGATGAAGTTGTCATAACTCTGCTTTACAAACTCAGAGAGGTCATACCAAATTACGTCTGAGTACAACTAAACCACCCTACTTTTCTTAAAGTTCTCAGCCTGCTCAAATATCTCTTTATAGACCTCTTTTGAATCAACAGGTGGATAGCCCCATTCATCGAGCAATACCATTAGATCAAACTGTAGCTCAGCTTTGATGTCATCACGCTTGTTCCAGTCAGTGTATCTAGCCTTATCATCGATGAGCTTTTTCACTTCTTTAGACAGCTCAAGCAGCTTGTCTTCTGGATAGGTAAAGTCGTACTTATGCGCCAATGATAGCAAAATGTCATAAAACGCTTTTTCTTCAAAGTCGATACCCATCTCACTAAATGATGCCATCTCTTCACGCAGCTCGTGATACAGCTTGATGATCTCATCAGAGAAGTCGCCAATGACTTCAGCGCGCAGTAAATCTTGCTCGTTACGGTCGTTATACTTCTCAACGAGCGCATTCATTTTCTTACTGAAATCCACGCCCTTCACCTTATTGGTCTTTTTCAGCTCACCAATGGCTTTTGCGAGTAGCTGTTGTAGCAGCTCCAGCTTGGTATTGGGCTGCTTAATCACCTCAAGCTTGGCTAGGTAGTCTTCATCGAAGATATCGATCTCACCGTCGGTGTTATCGCCCAGCTTAAAGATCTCTTCAACGCCATCACTCATCAGTGCAGCTTTTACCAAGTCACGTACCTTTTGATTCATTTGTTCAACGTCAGGCGCACCGCCAGTGGTAATTTTAAAGATGATGGTACGAATAGCTAGGTAGTAATGAATCTTGTCCTTGTGCACCTTGTTAAGCGCTTCACTACCCACGCAAATATCATAGGCAGACTTCAGACGCTTGGCCAAATCCATAAAGCGTTTCTCTAGCTTTTTAGATTGCAGCGCAAAGTCAGCTGCTGCATTTAAGCAATTGAGCTGCTCTAGTGGCGTGCCGTTAAAGTAAAGGCTTGCGTCAAACTTATGATAGACCGTATCGAGTAGCTTTAAATGGTCTTTGACTACTACGACTGACTTTTGGATATCGTCCAGGTTTTGAACCTGACCGCCTGTGTAATGCGAGAGCGCCAGATTCATCTGCTTTTTGATACCGATATAATCAACGACTAAGCCACTCTCTTTGCCTTCAAACTTACGGTTGACCCGTGAGATGGTCTGAATCAAGCTATGTTTTTGTAAGGGTTTATCAATATAGATGGTATCTAGGAATGGCACGTCAAAGCCTGTGAGCCACATGTCGACGACGATGGCGATCTTAAAGTTAGACTTGCCATTTTTAAACTGACGGTCTAGCTCTTTGCGGTAGTCTTTATTACCAAGACTGTCCCACATCCCTTTTGCATCATCCTTGTTACGAGTCATGATCATCTTGACGCGCTCCATCGGTTTGACCTTTTTCTTGTCGCTTTCAGATAAGATTGAACCTTCTTCGCACGCTCGTATCTCATCCCATTCAGGACGCAGCTCTATGATGTCTTTATATAACTGATAGGCGGCTTCACGGCTGCTACAGACAAACATTGCCTTGCCTTTCTGCGTGGTACCCTCTTCTACTCGCGCTTCATAATGCTGAACAAAGTCTTCAGCAATGGCTCTGATGCGGTCAGGGTCACCAAGAATAGTGGACATGCTCGCCATGGCTTTTTTGCTTTTCTCTATCTGATACTCATTGGTGCCAGCATCTGCGCTTTCTTTATAGTATTTTTCTACTTCATCAAGCTGTTTGCTATCGAGTAATACTTTGGCAGCGCGACCCTCATAAACGATACGTACCGTGATTTCATCGAATACCGATTCGACCATGGTATAGCTATCAACCACTGGACCGAAGACATCAAGGGTGGCATCAATCGGTGTACCCGTAAAGCCAACGTAAGTGGCATTGGGCAATGAGTCATGTAAGTACTTAGCGAAGCCGTAGGTCTTTTTCACACCGTTTTCGGTGACGGTGACTTTTTGTTGGAGATTGATTTGGCTACGGTGTGCTTCATCTGAAATACAGATGACGTTGGTACGCTCGGTCAGTAGGGCTAAGTCTTCGGTGAACTTATGAATGGTGGTTAGGAACACACCGCCACTTCTGCGACCTTTTAACTGTTCGCGTAGATGCGCTCGACTTTCGACACTGATGATATTGTCATCGCCGATATAGGTCTTGGCATTGGTAAAGGTTTCAGACAGCTGACCGTCTAAATCGGTGCGATCAGTGATTAAGATAATGGTTGGACTGCCAAGCTCCACATCGCGCATCAGCAGACGTGCGAGAAACAGCATGGTAAAACTCTTGCCACAGCCAGTCGCGCCAAAGTACGTACCACCCTTCCCGTCACGTAAGCCATTATCGTCAATCAAGTTGCCATGACTATCGAGCCGCTTCATGTGCTGTTTGATATTGGCGTATAGCTTGGTGGCTGCATAATACTGCGGGTAACGACATACTATCTTCTCTTCCTTGCTTGATTTGTCAGGCACATAGATGAAATTGCGGATGACATCAACCAAACGTGCTTTATCGAATAAGCCGCTAATCATGGTTAGTAAGGAATGGATACTGTCTTTCTCTAATTTCTCATCGCCAGTGACTTTGCGCCAAGAGTAGTAGAACTCATAAGGCGCAAAGAACGAACCCATCTTTGAGTTGACCCCATCACTGATGACACATAGGGCATTGTATTTAAACAGCTCTGGAATATCGCGCTTATAGCGAGTGGTCAGCTGGGTATAGGCATCAAACATAGTGGCATCTTCACGGATGCTGCTCTTAAACTCAAACACTACCAATGGTAAGCCATTGATAGAGAGAATACCATCAGGAATACGCAGCTCAAAGCCTTGTATATCCATCTGATTGACGATGCGATAGCGATTGTTATCGAGTGCTTCATAATCAATCAGTTGGATGTATAAGTCTTTTTGGGTATAGTCCTCACGCTTGAGTGTGAAGCCATCAGCAATAAGCTTCATAATGGCTTTGTTGGTATCGTACAGATCGGACGCAGGAAGGTATTCAAGCTTATGAATGATGGACTCAATCTCATACTCTGTGATCAAATCTGCTTTATAACGGGTTGCCAGAAACTGTCGAAGATCAGACTTAATCAGCACATCATCAGGATTACGGTTAAGTGCTTCACCAACCGTGTGTGGATAGCCCTCGGCTGCTAGCAATTCGATAATGGCTTGTTCAAGTCTGTCTTCGGTGAATTTCAATGCGTGCGTCCTTTTTATAAACTTAGCGTGTAAATCGAAACCCTAAGTACAATTTAAAGTTTCCTTCAGATAATCAAACAAGCGTTTTCATTTTTATCGCTAACATCAAAGAAATATTCATGCAACTTCTCTTTTTCATTAAATAAATCATAGAACGTTGATAGACCGCCTGAACCTTCTGAGTTCGTTTCAAGTAAGTATATATTCTTCTTATTTGGTGAGGAGAGTTCATAAGCTATTGAATAATTACCTCCCGTCATCTTGTAAAGACATACCGGCTTATAAAGAATATTTTTTTCAATCAAAGAATTAAAGGGTTTAACTTTTTCGTTTTCATCTGTGCTTAACATTCCAGCAGCTTCAGAATGATTTATACTTATCATGTCAACATTTTTAGTATTGTCTCCATAGTAACTAATCCCCCATGCGGCTTCAGCCTTACTATTGGGATTGTTATAAGGTGATTCCTTTAAGCTATAGTTATCAAAGTTTATCCGTATATATCCATTTTTCTGGAATTGCCTAGTGTATTCGTTTCTCTCAATGCCTTTGTCCCAAATAATTTTCGAGTCGTTAGTGCTAAAGCTCCATGAATTTGAAGCATTAGCATTAGGCATATAGTCTTTGACGAACTGACCAAACTCATACGAATTCAGGCTATTGGCCTGCTTGGGATATACATCAACTGCATTAGCATTGTGGCTATAGCAAATAAGTATAAATAGTAATGGCAGCGCATAGCTATTTTTCATTTTTGCACCTTATGGCTTAATTTTAAATTCTGTAGGCTACTTTCCAAGCATCCTAAAAAACATCATCGGGAATGCTGAGCTCACCTGACATCAACTTAGGCAAAAGAGTATCGCGGAGTTCAGATAAAGAAATAGCCTGCTTTGAACGAATATTATTTGCTAAATACATAGGTTTTACTTTATTTGAAAACTCTTCCATCAATATTAGTGGAGGTATTGCTACTGACCAGCTCATGATTGCTGCTTTATCGCCACGTGGCATTTTGGTTCCTTTTGACGTTGCAGTCATATAATCAAAGAAAGAATCCTGATAAAGAAGGCTAAATAGATATTCATTAGCTACAGCATCATTAGCTTGAAAGCCTAAAACATCATTTGACCGACCACCACTGAAACTAGCAAGCCATATCTTTTTGAAGTACGGACGTATATTAGAAATCAGGGTTTGTCCTACAAAGAACTTTGGAACTTGACTAGTAATCGCGATACTTGCTGCGTAAGAAATACCCGCTTTTTCTTTATTCATATTCTCAGTAGAAACATAATTTTCCAAACTGAGTTCTGAAGTATTTATTTTACCTTTCCCGAAAAAGCAAATATCAGCAAGCGTTCCAGATTCCCACCCCTTCGGAATCCAACCCATCTCTTCTGTAAACTCAAACTCATCAGGGAATAATGCCTGAATATCTGAATTGTCTTTTTTCTCAATGCCTTTACGTTGCTCAGCACGTTCGATAAATTCATCAGGAATGGCATTACCAGCTGCGAGCGCATTATCAATCACGGGATCAAAGTCAACAAACCAGCTTTTAAATAACGCCTGCGCCATCGCTTCTAGCGTTTCGTTCATTTGGCGGTTTAGCTCGATTTTGTCGTCTAATGAGCCAAGGATATGGGCAATGGCTTTTTGAGTATCCAAACTTGGTATGTTCAAAGGAACGCGCTTGAGTATTCCTGTATTAAGATTAGGCATAGTAGCGCCAACAGCGTGTCTGATTATCCACTCTTGATTTATAGGCGAACTTAAGTGATAGGTCAAGAAACGAGCATCTATGCTATTACCAGGTCTTACAAGTAAGCATCCAGTACCACAAAACATTCCTTCTTCAAGTTCAGTAATCAACGCTTTTCTAGTTACGTCACCTCGGCGACTGTATACGATATCGTTCTTTTTCACTAAATGCTTTGATAGTCTTTCTGCATCTTCCTTAGTTATTCTAGCTATACCAGATAAATCTATTTTATTATTGATAATATTAAGAGGCATGATTACTGGAATCCCCTCATCAACATAATCAGAGGCATGTAATTGGCTACCAAATGGTCCTGTCTGAATTATTCCATTGCCTAGCTTTACTATTTCTCCAAGAGTTGTTTTTACCCAATCACTCGCCATAACCCAACACCTCCAAATTCTGACGAATAGTTGCATCTAGTTTTTGTGACTCTTGCATCTGTGCATACAGCGTTTGGCTGAGTTCTAACATTTTTGTCTCAAACAGGATTCCGTCATCCTCAATTGCAGCAGCACCGACATAACGCCCAGGCGTGAGCACATAGTCATTAGCTTCGATATCCGCTAGGCTTGCTGATTTACAGTAGCCTGCCTCATCGCTATAGGCTTCATAACCGCCAGCTTCTTTCTCTCCGCGCCATGCATGATAAGTCTTAGCAATCGCCTCAATATCATCAGTAGAAAATTCTTTATGGGTACGATCTATC
Source organism: Psychrobacter sp. JB385 (assembly GCF_900163785.1). Lineage (GTDB taxonomy): Bacteria > Pseudomonadota > Gammaproteobacteria > Pseudomonadales > Moraxellaceae > Psychrobacter. The sequence continues at coordinate 434,618 of NZ_FUKN01000013.1, read as the reverse complement.
ATTGCACCGATATTACGGGCATCAATGAATAGCGTCTCACCGCTGCGATTACGCAGCCCACGTGCTTGACTATCAGCGGACTTGACGGCTTTGTCTTTACTGATAAACCATAAGCACACCGGAATCTGCGTGGTATAAAACAGTTGACCCGGTAGCGCAATCATACAATCGACCAGATCATTTTTGATGATTTGCTCGCGTATATCACCTTCACCACTGGTGGTGGTAGACATCGAACCATTGGCCAGTACGAAACCTGCTGTACCGTGCTCAGAGAGCTTAGATATCATGTGCAATATCCATGCATAGTTGGCATTACCCGTTGGCGGTGTCGGATAGCCTGCCCAGCGTGGATCATCGACCAGCTCATCAGGCGCGCGCCAATCCTTTTGGTTAAAAGGTGGGTTTGCCATGATGAAGTCGGCTTTTAGGTCTTCATGCTGATCTTTAAAGAAGGTATCGGCTGCCACATCACCCAAGTTGCTAGAGATACCACGAATGGCGAGGTTCATTTTGGCGAGCTTGTAGGTGGTGCTGGTGTACTCCTGCCCATAGATAGACACGTCTTTGGTATTGCCATGGTGACTCTCAATGAACTTGATGGACTGGACAAACATGCCGCCTGAACCGCAGCAAGGATCATAGATTTTGCCTTGATATGGCTCAACCATCTCTGCAATCAGATTGACCACAGACTTAGGCGTATAGAACTCACCACCGCCCTTGCCTTCAGTCGCGGCAAACTTACCCAAGAAATACTCATAGACACGCCCTACCGTGTCTTCCTCAGGATTACCAATGGTATCGATGTTATTGACCACATCAATCAAAGCAGCAAGTTTACTAGCCGTTAAGCCAAGACGCGAGAAGTAGTTGTCAGGCAATGCGCCTTTCAATGATTGGTTGGTCTTCTCAATGGTACTAAGCGCCGTATCAATTTTAAGGGCGATATCTTCTTGCTTGGCATTCTGCTGAATAAAGCTCCAACGGCTCTCCTCTGGCAAATAGAACACGTTATCTTTGGTATAGGCTTGCACCACATCGATATGTTTTTCATAGCCCGTATCGATCAGCTTTTGGCGCTGCTGCTCAAAAGTATCACTGATGAATTTTAAGAAAATCAGGCTAAGAACGATGTGCTTATATTCTGAGGATTCAACGCTACCTCGTAGCTTGTTGGCCGCATCCCAAAGGGCTTCTTCAAAATTGCCATTGTCTGTTTTATCTTTTTTGCTTACCGATGTTTTGGCCATGTTTTTTTGTTCTCTATGCTCTGATGGCTAACCATGAAATAAATGTATGGTTAGCCGTACAAGAAAGTGATTTGTTTTGTGATAACAATTTTAACTAGATTGGGCTTTTAAGCAAGCTTATCTATCAATTCATTTTTGGAAGGAACTGTTATCTCGTACTCGATATAGATCACAAACAATGGTTAATTTTTATTTTGCTCGACTCAGAATTTATATAGACCTAAGCAAATTACTCTATGAACGACAACGTTGATGTTCTTGTCGAATACTAAAAGGTATTTTGATAAATAAAAGCTTATTAAATTGTTTTGCAAGTCAACTAATGTTAGCATTAATTTCTAAATGTTACTACTATGTAAACATGTATAAATACACAAATTTGGCGAAAATTACGATTTGTAAGCACGGCAGCTAATAACCTTCAAGCGTTATAAGTAAATGGTGCTTCATCGTATTTTAATATTGTTAAAAATTCAGGAGAGATCTTTTGAAAAAGCTTTTACCTTGGCTGGCTGGCTTGTTGGTTATATTTGCGATTTATCTCTACGCTTCACCATATATAGCTTTGTACAATATTAAAAATGCTGTTGAACAGAAAGACGCAGATAAGCTGTCAGGGTATATTGACTTCCCTAGCGTTAAGCAGAGCATAAAAGATCAAGTCAAAGCTGCTATGGTTGAAGAGCTTGCTGCAAGTGATGAGCAAGATGGTTTTGAAGCTTTAGGAACGATGTTAGCCGCTGCAATGATAGATCCACTCGTTGATGGTTTGGTCACACCTGATGGGGTTGCATTAATGTTTCAAGGGCAAAATTTGGATTTTGACTCAAGTAATGACAGCTCTGAAGATAAGGCTAAAATCAACAATGAAGATATTGATTATAAAGCTGGCTACCTATCCTTTAATCAATTCAAAGTTCAGATCATTGATGCTGATGATTCGGATGAGTCATTAGATGTGATTATGCAGAGAGACGGTCTTAGCTGGAAAGTCACAAGGATTTCTTTTTCATTAGACTTAAAAGATAAAAACTCTAATAAGAACATCGAGGAATCATCTGTCACTGACTTCGGCTTGATTGATGAAGATGTTGCAAATGAAACCTATGATGACATATTCCAAGATCTAAGTGAGCAACTGGATACTGATACTACGTCTATATCAGATGAGAGTGAAGCTACTTATGATACGTCGAATAATGACTACTACGATAATGGAACCGGTGATTACTCTGTAGAAACGACCGAACTACTAACACCAGCACAAGCAGCACACATTGACTACCTTGTTAATAACGATATTGAAGTACCACAAGACATGATAGATTTACTAAATGATTTTACCCTTGGTGGTGGCACAGATGCTGATCTGCGTAAATTCGTGATCGAACGTTCAGGTTATGACGACGGATATGATCCGTTAGCCGATTGTCGTAACCCAGATCTGACAGAAGCACAGTATATGAGTAGCTGTACTTGATGGATAGCTAGTAGTTCTGAAAAAAGCCACCTTAGCATTTTGCAAGGTGGCTTTTTTATTGGTAGAGGGTTGGGAGCAGTTATACGGTTTTTGGGAAAGGCTCATTTTGGGTAAACCTCTTATCATGTGTTCTAAATTAGTTGACCTCTACACAAGATATGCGTGTTCAGGTAAGCATATAACCAGTTTTATCTACTCGCTTTCACTCTTAAATAGCCTACCTACCTTTTCAATCAAAACACTAAAAAACATTACTTATTGACAAATTTAAGACTATTTAATCGTCTCTAGAGAGAGGTTTAAGTAATTGTTTTATATAGTTTTATTAATGGATAATAGTTCAAAAATAGTCTTTTTTTATAAAAAGACTATTTTTGTAATATTCGTAATAATAAAGATTATTCCGTGCAGTTTCTCTAAAAAATCATTATGTGTAAGAAGTATTTAATACTACATTTATTCTGTCATTATAAAAGCATAGCAGACAACAATCAGCAGCTTTGAACTGCCCCACCTAAATCTTTACCTGCATTCTTGAGCTTAGCAGTATCAAACACGACCACTACTATTACCAATATAATCAGCCAATGTGTGATAGAAAAACTACCTATAAAGCTATCTTTATACTCTAAATGATTCACGGATTTATTTAGATTCAAGCCTAAGGCCAATCATCATAAGAACTAGAATATGCTTGAAAATTTCATGAGCATATATATGCCCATACCAACCATCATGATGTTTTCAGTCAAAGACACAAAACCAAGCGGTACATTTGAGTTACCACCAACGCAGGCACATTTTAACTCACGCTTGTCTATATAGACGGCCTTAAACACTGAGAGGCCATTGATACCGCCTATAAATATAGCCACGGTAGCCGCTACTACACTTAGCCATGCGAGATCTGCTAACATGGCAATACCTACAAACGCCTCGGCGAAAGGATAAACGTAGGCGTAACGGACCACCTTACGTGCTAACAAATCATATCCCAAAAATTGATTGGTAAAGCTCTCCAAGTCTTGCAACTTTTGAATAGCAAGCACGATCATGGATAAGGCAACAAACCAGATGATAGTTTGTACCGAAAACAATGTGCTGCTAAAACCCCAACTGAGTGAAATACTAGCGAGTGCTGTGGTTGAGAATATCGCAATCACTGGCGTGTAGCTCATCTCAGTACTTTCAGAAACCTCTTTGCCAAAAAAGGCTTGCAGATCATCATACCCGCCTATGCGCTCGCCATCGATAAAAATCTGCGGCGTAGTTTTAACATTGAGCTTGTCTTTAAGTGCTTGAGTTTCAGCATCATTCGTCAAATGCTTGTCTTCGACCTGATAACCATTACGCTCTAAAAGATCGAGTGCTTTTAAACCAAATGGACAAACATGATCCGGTTTGACCATGCGATAAACCACGGCTGTTTTCACAATACACACTCCTATCTAATTTCTAACTTCTAGATTCCACCTTTTAAACTCTTCATGCTTTATTCCAGCTCATCAATCAACTGCTTCATTTCATTAATTTCACGCTTTTGTGCTTCTATGATATCGTCGGCAAGCTGCTGCACACGCGGATCTTCAATATCAGCACGACTACTAGTGAGAATAGCAATCGAGTGATGCGGTATCATGGCCTGCATCCAATCGACTTGATCGACTGTTGCTTGTGATCTAACACCCCAAATACCAACAGCAAACATCAATACGCTCAGACCATAGATCATCAAGTTAATTTTGGTCTTCTTATACATGTTGGTCATAAAGGCCAACATGACCACTGCCATACCTGCACCCATATACAGTGCCATATAGGCTCTGGTCTCACTAAAATAAATATGATCCCACTCATAAGTATTGAAATACATCATGATGTACATCACAATCGTAGACGTTAGAATCATCAGGGTGAACTTTACATACGGGTTCATGCCCTGTTGATGATTCATGTTTTTCTGATCTGAAGCATTCATAGTATATCTCCTATTATTTTAATGATATTAGAACCAGAATTTGACCCCCGTTGTCAAACTACTGCTATCAATTGATTCATTATGTTGACGTCGTTGACCACGAGCACTACCAAGCGCCGTCTCATAACTCACACCAACGTAAGGCGCTAATTGACGGCTTAGTGTCTCATAAGTCAGCCTCACTTCAGCCTCTAATTCATTAAAGCCTTTAGTAATATGGTTGTCGCTATCCTCTTTGCTAAATGCCGTTAGTTCTACTTCTGGTATCACAACCCAATGCTGATTCAAACGCCACTCATATTCTGCGCCGAGGTCCAATCGGACTTGTCCATCAGAGTACAGATAAGCCATTGCATCGGTTTCAATAAAATAAGGTGCTGTGCCCTCAATACCCGCCATAATAGCAGGCTTATCGTTCTCGGTATCGTAGGCTACCCCTGCCAAACCATTCCAGAAGATACTTAGTGGCTTCCAATAAGACAACGAGGTCAGACTATCAATTTCTTTATCACCCTTGGTCTGAACACTACCTTCGCTGCGTAAAGAGAGGCGGCGCTCATCTAGGCCATACCAAGCACCAACCTCATAATTAATCTGATCGTCATCAAACTGATAACCTAAATCATCTACAGAAACGCCCCATAATGGCATATCACCCATCATCATAGGCTTGCCATAACGTCCATAGGGAACACCGTTTGAGTAGTCAGGACTGCGAGCATCAGCTGGAGCCTGACCACCTTGCATACCGGACATGTCCATACTGCTGTGATCCATGCCTGACATATCCATGCTGCTATGATCCATACCTGACATATCCATGCTGCTATGATCCATACCTGACATGCCCATACTGCTATGATCCATATCCGGCATGTCCATACTGCTGTGATCCATGCCTGACATATCCATATTGCTGTGATCCATGCCTGACATATCCATGCTGCTATGATCCATGATGGGCATCTCAGCAGCATTTGCTAAAGGTAACGTTAATAACATCAAAGATGACATGCCAATAAACGGTAGACTTACTTTATAAATTTTCATAATAAGGCTCATATTCGAAGGTTTATTAAACGACGGCCACTTCTCTGAACATACCGGCTTCCATGTGATACAGCAGATGACAATGCCATGCCCATCGTCCAGCTTCTCCTGTCACATCGAAGCTAATCTTTTGCGCTGGCTGTACCATAATAGTATGCTTGCGCACCTGAAACTCACCATTAGGCATACGTAAATCACTCCACATCCCATGTAGATGCATCGGATGATTCATCATCGTGTCATTAACCAAGGTAATACGTACGCGCTCACCCGGCTTAATATTAACTGGTGTCGCGTCACTAAATTTGACCCCATCGAACGCCCAAATATAACGCTCCATGTTACCAGTCAAATGTAGCTCGATCTCTCGGGTAGGTTTGCGCTGCTCCGCAAATATTGCCTCATCGACAGAGCGCAGCTGACTATAATTCAATACCTCTCTATTAATATTGCGCAGGTTGATACCGGGATCATCAAGATTCATACGTGGACTGTCCACACGCATATCACTCTTAAAATCATATTCTGTTTTGGCATGACGGGCTTTATAACCATCAGCACCCATAGCGCCCATCATATCTGCCATTGTGAGCCATTCAACTTTGTCCATGGCAGGCGTTGCTGCACGAGCGCCTTCTTTGGTTGTAAGTGTTGCTGCGACATAGCCTGAACGGTCTATGTTTTGGGCAAATATGGTATGGGCATCTTTGGTCGGGGTAACGATGACATCATAAGTCTCAGCCACACCAATACGAAAATCATCAATCGCAACTGGTGCGACATCGATACCATCGGTTGCCACTACAGTCATTTTGAGACCGGGTATGCGCACATCAAAAATGGTTTGGGCTGAGGCATTGATGAAGCGTAATTTAACGCGCTGTCCTGCTTTAACGATTTGTGCCCAATTAGCTGCCGTTGTTTTGCCATTAATAAGGTAGGTAAAGGTAGTCTCACCCGACAAGTCAGTAAAATCGGTTGGCATCATGCGCATCTGATTCCACATTTTGCGCTTATCAAACGCGGTTTTCATATCTGTTTCGGCAATATCAGACAACAGCTTCTTGAAGTCTGGCAGATGATAGTTGTCAAAGTCTGCGCGCTGTTTGAGCAGCTTCAGTAGATTATGCGGGTTACGGCTGGTCCAATCACTGAGCACGATCACGTGGTCTTCTTCGATAGGATGACGCTCGCGACCTTTGGGTTCAATCACCATAGCACCCAGCATGCCAGTTTGTTCTTGGAACCCACTGTGTGAGTGATACCAATAGGTGCCTGACTGCATGAGCTTAAACTTATAAGTAAAGGTGCTGTGCGCAGGAATGCCCTCAAAGCTAATTCCAGGTACACCATCCATTTCAAACGGCACCAGCAACCCATGCCAATGAATAGAAGTTGATTCATCCATCTGATTATGAACACGTATCACCACCGTATCACCTTCACGCATCTTTAGCGTTGGTGCTGGCAGTGAATCATTGATGAGCGTCGCCATGCTCTTTTTACCGTTCACAATAGCAGACTGTTTACTGACGTATAAATCAAACTCTTTGCCTGTCAATATAGGTACTTTATGAGTGTTTTGATCACTATTAATGGTAGCCGCCTGACTGCCCGAGCGACTCGAATGGCCTAATGCGCTACTGGCAATGGTCGGTATCAAGGAAGCACCAAGGACAGCAGAAGATCCAGTCAAAAAACGTCGGCGGTTCAGTATGTTCTGTTTATTCATAATGATGACCTAATTTAATTTGCGAGATGGTGGTTAAGCTTATGGCTGTAATATTTCTTATATTTAACGAATAATTTAATCACAGTTGCTGCTGAGGAGACTCAATATCGGCATAAACTTCTGTGGTGCCGTCTTTGTTAAGCTGCATTACCTTGTAAGGCATAAATTTACCTTCATACTCCATACCGGGGCTACCAACAGGCATACTTGGTACAGCAAGTCCAATGGCTTGTGTAGGAGTATTTGCTAAGAACTGTGCCATGTATTTTGCAGGAACATGTCCTTCAAAAACAAAGCCGTCGGTGGTGACAGTGGTATGACAAGAACGCATCTGCTGCGGTACGCTATAGCGTTCTTTGAATAAAGACAGATCTTCAACATCGTGTGCGGTTGCGCTTAATCCATTATCTTCTGCATAGCTTACCCATTCTTTGCAACACCCACAGTTGGCATCTTTATAAACCGTCGCTGAAACATTTTTAAGTAGGTCTGATTGGTTGATTACAGGCGTCGTAACCGCTGTAGATTCAGCTTGTGTTTCTGTCACCTGAGTGGTTGATGTGGCGACAGTTGGCTCAGGTTGTACGGGTTTTGAATCAGAAGTGCCCGTATTTGATTGGCTACAAGCCGCTAGTAACAGTGAAGATGTCATCATCACTAAAAGAGTACGACCAGATAACTGGTTGTGCTTACTAGAAAACATATTGGTATAGCGTCTCATAAAACACTCCTAAGCATGTATTTGTCTATTGGACATTTTAAAATTTCTACAACCTATCACTAAATAAAGTAAAACAGGCCAAACTTAAATTGCAAAAGGTAGCACTATTTTAGTGCTACGCTTTTTATTAAATAATTAGTGCTGCATTTCAAAGCTATCATCCGACATATCCATATCTCCATCAAAGCTCATGTCCATAATGTCAGTGTCTATCCTCGTGGTCAGCATCGTGTACTGAGCGTCATTCAATTCAGGCAACGATCTAATGAAAGCCACCATTGCCCACATTCTGTCATCGTCGTGAGAGGCACCCCATGCTGGCATTCCAGACGCCATAATCCCATGCTTAATCACCCAAAATCCTTGCTGTGCGCCAGCTTTCGTTTGATAGCGCTTCACCACATCAGCGTTGGTAAAGTTGGGCGGTTTAGGGTATAGACTTTCACTAAAATCGGTGCTTTCCACCCCAGGTGATAAGTGACAGCCTGCACACATATCTTTATAATCCGCACCGCCTGTACTGATCATATCTACTTTTGCTAGGTTTGGAACGATGATGTCCTTGCTAGCATTTGCTATTGAGCGCGTGCGGGCAGTCTCTAAAAATTTATAAACCAGTGGACTATGGGCTTGATCAGCGCCAATATTTATCACACCACTAGTCACTACCGCAAAAACGCCTACAATAGCGACAAAGACAGCAAAGAGTATTCCTAGTAAAAACTTCATAGGCTCATCCTAAAAATCCATTTTTATTAATATCCGATTAACCTTTGATGAAAATCATCTAGCAATAATCATGAGCGTATAAAAGGAATCGTTAAGAGTCGCTATCACTGCTCACACAGTGTTTTTGGTACATCTGTTTCATTTTACCCATATTAGCCATCATTGCTTTCATGGCAGGATCATTCATGTCCATCTTGCTGTGATCCATCTTTTGCATCATCTGCATATGCTTTTCTATTTTTTCACAGTTCATCTGATCTTTTTCAGCATGCATCTTAGGGTCATGAGCCAAAGCTGACGTTGAAACAACTAAAGCGATAGCGGTTGCTACGATTGATTTAAATAGTGACATGATAGATCCTTATTTGATTGGTATGAAATCAACAAGACTTCAAAGTATTAAGTTACTCTAAAGCATACTTTATTGATTCTGACAGAGACATGACCGCAAGATTACAATATTGTCATCTTGCGAATTTTTGATGTTCAAAGCGGGGTTATGCTTTACTATGCTAGGTAAGCGTGAAAGGTATATGGGAAGCTATTATGAAAGTACTGCTTGTAGAAGATGAGTTGAAACTTGGCGAATATATAAAAAAAGGCTTAACTGAAGCTGGGTTTATTGTGGATCATCATCTAACAGGCCTAGATGGCTATCACGCATTGATGACTGAAGAATTTAGCGTGATACTGATGGATGTCATGCTACCGGATGTTAGTGGCTTTGAGCTGGTGCGTAACTACCGAGCTGCAGGTAAGCATACTCCTGTGCTATTTTTAACGGCAAAAGATGACTTAAGCGATAAGATAAAAGGGATTGAGATTGGGGGCGATGATTATTTAACCAAGCCTTTTGCATTTGCAGAATTGATAGTCAGAATAAAAAGCTTATTGCGACGTGCCAATCAAGTCGATTATCAAAGTACGATTATGCAAATAGCAGATCTCAAAATGGATATTGCAAAGCGTACCGTACATAGAAGAGACCAGCCTATTAAATTGACCGCAAAAGAGTTCTCGTTATTACAGTTTTTATTAGAGCGCCGAGGTGAAGTCCTACCACGCTCAGTCATCGCCTCTCAAGTATGGGATATGAATTTTGAAAATGATACGAACGTGATTGATGTGGCAATCAGGCGGCTTCGTATAAAAATAGACGATGAACATGAGGCAAAGCTGATTCATACTGTGCGTGGTATGGGCTACCGATTAGATGCTGTCAATACAATCGCTGATAGCAAGCCATCTGACGAAGCTGACGATATCTAATATGAAATATCGGTTAGATAGTCGACGCCTGCCATTACTGTGGCGCACCGTTTTTCTGCTAACCGTATTCGTAATTATCTCTCAAGTGATTATTTACGCGTGGGTGCAGCGTTCTGTCAGTGGACATTTTGAACAAATGGACTCTGAGATTATCACGCATGCAGCTTTTAACCTACGCAAAAGTATCAATGCTTCTGATGATCAGACAAAGTCAGCAGCAGCTTCAAAATCTCAGTCATTAACTAGCGCCAACCATCTACATCCTTCTCGGCTTGACTATGACTTAAAAACTGTCATTGCAAATAAAAACGGGGTACTGTTATCTAGCGATCCAACCAGCTTCATCAACGACCTACCATCAGATTTTAGCCTGCCACAATTGTGGCAAGTCTATCGTGATCAGCAATTCACGATTGAGATAAAGGGTAGGAATTACCGAGCAATCATCATCGAAAACCAAGAGGTTTTGGCACTTATTGCATTGCCCATCGATGTTCATCACCACTATCTCATGCATTTCAATCGTCAGCTTAGTATGATTTTATTCGCTATTACATTACTACTGGTGTCAGTAGCTGCATTAAGTGTGTATTGGGGTTTTGCACCTTTAGCCACTATCGTACAAAAAATGAAAAGGATTAACCCTGAAAGACTGGATGAAAGAATAACCGTCAGTGATATGCCTTTAGAGCTACGACCACTAGCAAAATCTTATAATTCAATGATGGTCAAACTTGAGAGTAATTTTGAATCCTTGTCTCGGTTTTCAGATAATATCGCCCATGAGCTCCGTACCCCAATTGCGACGCTGAGTACGCAAACGCAAGTCATGTTGAATAAGCCAAGAGATGGTAATGAATACATTGAGCAGCTACACCATCAACATGACACGTTAGAGCAGCTATCGGCTATGATTAATAATATGTTGCTGCTGGCAAAAACTCAAAAAGGCTTAAGCGACACGCAAATTAGTAACGTAGATACCGAGAGTCTAATCACAAAGCTGATAGACTATTATGAAATGATTGCAGAGGATCGTAAGATAGTTTTTGAGAAATCAGGTGATTTTAAAACAATACTAGGGGATGAAGGTTTATTGCAACGGTTGTTTGCCAATCTGATGTCAAATGCGATTTATTATGCAGCTAGTGACAGTGTTATCACTGTATCAGCTACCATCATTGCCTTAGATATCACTCTTGAGAGCTCAAAAGAAGATCCTCTATCCTCAAAACAATCATTATTAAGAATCGCCTTGACTAACCGCTTAGAAAAACCGCTAGAGCAAAGCGCGGCCGATAAATTATTTGAGCGATTCTATCGTCATGATAAAACAGACAATAAGTATTCTGGAACAGGACTAGGTCTATCTATTGTTCAAGCTATCGCTAATGCCCATAAAGGTAAAGTAAATATTACTATCAAAAATAAGTATTATTTTGAAGTCGCTGTAGAGTTATTGATTAGTGGGTAGTAAACGCCTTCACACTATAAAGTTTGGCATGTAAAAAATACATGAGATTGTTAGAAGTATATCTAATCTGTAAAATCTAGCAAAAAATAAACCGCCCTACCTTTAGTGGTAAAGCGGTTAGATAACTTTAAGCAGAGCGTTCTGCTATCTTAGTATTGATCCATTCTGCAATCTCACCCGCTACCCACACTACTCTCACTTGGGTAAGCTGTACTTTCTTAGGAAAGGTTGGATCATAGCGATCAGAGTTTTCGTTGATCATCTCATAGATGGTAGAACGACTAAGACCAGTATAGTTGCTAACATCTTTGATACTTAGCAACTGTGGTATATGATTGCATTGCTCGATTACAGGTTGTGCTGCGTTTAAATTTTCCATGATTATCTCCTTTGTAAGTTAATGAGAATCTTTCTTCTCATACAGTTACGGAGTCCCATATTTTTTTACGGCATCCCATACCGTCCGGCTTCTAACGTTGACTCAGACAACAAAAAAAGGAGCTGAATCAATCAGCTCTTTTTTTTGTTGCATATCCGTACAATTGTTTTAACTCACAGCCGTCACGCTTTTTCGTAGTCCGTGCTCGATGCTGGTCATGTTCTGAGTGGCTAACCCGTTCTGATAGTTTCCTTGCTGACTACTACTCATATTCTCTGTCTCCATCGGATAAAACTCTTCAGCCACATCCAGCAGACCATCGCTATCAATCTCAAAGCAGGAATTTACGTAACCTTGTTTGGCAGCTTCTTCTAAGGCCGCTTGATCAAAGCAGTGCTCGCTCAGTTCCGTATCAATTGCCTGCGCATCTTGTACGGCCTGTTTTAGAGTGACGCCTTCACGTAGCGTCAAATCCACGAAGTAGATTGGCGTACGATAGCTTTGCGTGGTGCTTTTACCTCGGAGTGTGAGTTGCAGAGGCAGACATGACAACTTGTTGCCTGATACTGCGGCAAAGTAGCTTAAGCGTGCGGCTAAAGTGCGAATACTATTAAAGCCTGTGGTTCGAAAGATAAACGTGCCAAGCTCATCATCCTCACTCAGATTAACGTACAGACGACCATACGGCTTACAAGCACCGCCTTGCGCCAACGGACAGCGATCTGGCGACGGGCAAGTAAGCTGCTCGACACCGTTATTGGTTCTACGCTGACACTTCTCACCGTCACCCACGCATAGTGGCCGACCTGTTTGTCTATCGAACAAGGTGTACTCAGCTCGCAGGTTTAGCTCAGGATCATTAAACAGCATGCGTACCGGTATTTGTCTGAGCTTACCGTCGTTATTTTCGCGTAGCTTTGCATCAAGTGGATGATTGACCCAGCCATCCTTGTTTTGGACTTGGCTGGTAATCGTGAATTGATCGTCTTTGGCAGGCAGACGCTTGCCGTCTTTTTCAATGACACGGCCGATGCTGATGCGACCTAATACGGGCGGGGTTATCGTTAGACCTTTAATCATGGTGATATTCCTTATATGTTTAATAGATTGTGTTTAGCCATAAAAAAGCCCACCTTGTTAGGTGGGCGGTTATGCGCTTGCTTGATTCGCTTCGACTGGTTGATTGCTGTGTTGATGATTGAGTGATTTTTAGCTCAATTATTGAGCACAACAAAGCGTCTGCTACCTTGCTGTGTTTTACTAAACTGCGCGAGCAATTCAGGATACGCTTTTATGACAGCTTTGCTATCAAGACCAACACTGTCTTTAGAGCGCTTCCAAGAAATAGCGCCCTTTGAGAACACAGCCACCTCATTATCGGCAATCAGTGTTTGCAGTTGATGCTTAACTTGATCAGAACGCTGCTCGATGTCTTCTATAGATGCGCGGTAGCTAAGTAATTGTTCAAACAACCTGTTGGCCCCATCATCGCCTCGTAGATCAACCTTGCTTGATGGCTTAGCAGTTGGATACAGCTGTTTTAATGCTCGCGCTGCTGACTCAGAGTGATCCGGTGTGGGCGGAGTATCCGTTTCCACGTATTGCCAGAACAAACGCTCATGCTCAGTGATAGATTCAACCAAGCGTTCGTCACGCTCAACCTTATAAATCTTCGCTTCATGTCCACAAAGTAGCACGCAGATATGGGCAGCAGTTTTGCCTGTAACCGCCAGTTGATGCTGTACTTGGCAAGTCACATAGAGAGGTACGCCATGTTTCCACAGCTTGGCCCCATGTTCACCAGCGGTTTTGCACTCTAAAATCTGAACCTCATCATTACCTGTAATGGCATAGTCCAAATTGGCCAGCATAAACGCTTTATCAGGATCAGGATGCTGCAAGACAGCATTAACGCGGCGTACTTTATTACCTGTATGCTCTTGGTAGTATTTTGCGACCATGGGTTCAAGCGTATTGCCCCAGTAGAGCGGCGAATACCCTTCAATGCCGTTATTACTACTGGCATCAATGTCTGAGCTCATGCGTCCTGTTTTGATCATCCATAGCTCAAGCATGGATAGATACGGATGGATACCGCAGGCAGCGGCAGCATCAGAGCTGCCAATACCTTGCTTTCGTACTCGTAGCCAGTCTTCACGGCTTAGTTTCTTGGTATTGACCAAACGCTTAGCGGTGGTTGATGTCTTTGGTTGAGCAAGTTTACTAATGACTTCATTTTGCTTTAGCGTGACCTCTGCTGGATTGTCCTTGATTTTAGACTTAGCGGTTCTGGACGTTTTACCTGTCATGACTGAACGTTTAGGTTTTAGCTGATTCGTGGTTGTGTTGTTTACTGCGATCAGGTTCATGGTGAACTCCTTTAGTAGATTTATTCTTGGTGATCTGTATCTGTAAATGTGCCTTGCTTAATTAACGGCATAAAAAAACCACGCGCAAAGGCGTGGTTGATTCATTAGATCAGACTATCTAAGCAATCAAGCGTAGCGCTTCATCGAGGCTTTTATCTTTAAGTTTGGCCCCAGCCCCAAACCAGGCGGAATCCAAGCGATGATCTTGCGACATCGCACGGCGTTCATGATCAACAAATTCTGTCATCGCATTTAACAACCCATAAGCCGTGTCTTTAGCGGATGCCAGATCTGCACCGCGACCTTGACCGTTAAACATGGACATCACCTGATTCATCGCTTTTGCATTAGGGATGGCATCTTTTTCCTTCTTCGCCGTATTAAACAGAATCAAGCCATCGTCTTTGACATCATTAAACACACGGTTTAAGTAGTTGGCTGCTTCTGCTTGCGTGACGCGTCTATTGGTTAACTGCTTCATCTCATAGTTAAACGCATCCCACTGGCTGACGGATACGCCCAATTGTTGCTTGACCTTCTCGGCATCAAAGGTAGTGCTATGCGGTACTTTCACCACACCGCCACTGCCATTAGCGAGGCTGATCGCTAAAGTGTTATTACACACCACGCGAATATTGGTGAATTGTGCTGTGGTGGCAAGCGTACCATCACAAGCGGTTGCTAGGAGCAGATAGCCATGACTGACATCACCGCCACGTAGCGTTGCTGATTGCCCCGTACGAGCGAGTGCCCAGAACTTACGGCCTTCTTTAAGTACACCAGCGGTTTCCAGCTCAAAGTCTGCTTGTTCAGTCAGATCACGATAAAACTCTAAAATCTCACTTGGTTGCACTTCTTGGTAGCGCTGACTCACCACTGATAACGGCTCAAGCGTGTCTGAGCGATACAGTACCTTGTTATTGTCATAAGGCATGATCAGGTTTTGCCCTTTATCGTTGGTTGCCATGTAGCTGACATCTGAGGATTCAATACGCCAATCCATCCCAGCCTCACGTGCCCAGACCTCAATCGGCTGTTTGGGGGATAGCTCGTTGCCAAGACCGTGCCATGGGGTGTCGCCGATGTATGCCATGCTTTCGATTAAATGTGCCATGTTGATTTTCCTTTTAAGTGTTATTTAGTGAGTTGATGGTTTAGTTAGATTGAGTTAAATGAATGGATGGTTGAGAACATGTGAGTACAGTCCTCACAGCGATACTGCTTATTAATCAGCATTGGTAGAGCATTGTTCGATTGAGACATTTTGAATAACGTTGCGATTGCAGTACCTGCAATAACGCCAACTGCTGGATGAACGTTAAATGATCTACATAGACTGATGCCAATACTGATCAATACAGTAGGTGATAACAGCGTCTCATTCATAGTGTGGTTAGTGCCATCAGTCATCTCATCAACGCTAGATGACTTACAATGTGGACATACTGGTTTCATAAGAACTCCTTTTATGTTGAGCATAAAAAAGGTCTGCACGAGGCAGACCTTTAATGGGCAAAGTAGGATAAGCATTAGGACGCTAATGCTCGATCTCATGGAGGTAGTATGTATCTGAAATTATTTTGATATCATATATGTTGAGTACTACTTAGCTATTAGGTAGAGCCCCGCGACCAAAGCTACGCATTTTAAGTGGCCAAGATTTGAGGCGTTGCTCATATTTGTTGGGGCGAGCTAGATACAACGCTGCATTAATAGCGTTATTCACCTCTAAAGGCTTGTCTCTATCAATCATCCCTATACCGAGCTTACCTCGGCGCCTATAGCTTGCTTTACGCTTAGGGGTATTACCATTGTAATACCAGCCTAAACCCTCTGTAATCTCAACCCATCTCTTACCAACAGTATCGCCTAAAAACCAGTCTTTCTGACGCTTATCACCGTTATAAATCAAAACTAAGTGACAGTGTAGACCACCAGTCTCAATACCCTGCTCTATAGCCCAAGCATAACCTCTTAGATCCTCAAAACACCCTTTACTGGCATTTGCTAACTTTCCATTTTTCCTTTTCTTTTCCTTTTCTCTGTCTCTTTGGATTTTTACCATAAGCTGATTCATGAAACCCTGAAAGATCTCAGCATCAACAAGGTGGGCAAACTCTACTTTCAGTTTAAGATCTACTCTTACAATAAGCACACGTGCATATTTCTCTAAGTAATAACTCATATATTCCATAAGTGATTGGCTATTGCGTTGTTCTTGAAAAGCAAAATCTGCTTTATCAGTGGCATACTCGTACTGATAAAAATTTAGCGCATTCAAAAAACTCTCTGCCATCGCCTCATCCCAAAAAATCTCATGAGGATAGCAATTACCGCAAACAAGGTAGCAGCTGCCTATAAACCATTCTATCGAGTTCGTGTATTTTAATTCGTTGTTGTAGAGCAGTGTCATTGGCTGATAATAAAGATTTAGTCGATAACTAATTTGTTGAATGCTAATTCGATTTTTAGGGTTAAGGATATCGCTCACGAGTTTGTCGACTTTAGCGACTACTACCTCATGGCTTAAGTTTGGGATGATCATGTTATCTACCTAAAGTTATACGTTCATAATCTTAGGCAGATGAGTAAATTATTATTTTCAATAGTGAGAGTGATCAGCGAATCTACTTGTGGCTTACATTTTATTAATAATATTAATAACCGGATTTTAAGATCAAAAAATATCACGCTGTAACTTAGCTTTGGGTTTTTAAAATCCCGTTTAAAAGCGAGTTTATTGTGTGGGGAGTTACGTATTATGTTTATAGGAATAATATACTGATTCTATTGAACCAAATAAATATATTTATAACCCCTGAAACCTATGTAACACAAGGAAGGTATAGTATTTTACGTTACGTAAAAATCACTCTAAAATTATTATTAAATGATATTATAATTACTAAAATTTCTCAGTTAATATTCAAAGTTAAGGTAGACTGAATTGGACTATAATCATTTTGATTTTGACAAAATAAGATATTCCCAGAGAGAGATTGAATTTATATACTGTAATTTAGAACGGTTAGGGTTCGTAACTGGACCTTTACAGGATATTGAGAATCTCAAGCTTATTAGTAGTCATGAGTCAAATAGGGGTATGACTGATTACACCTTTTTTAGAACAGACTTATGCCTAGTTAAAGATGAGTTAATAAGTTGGTTAAAAGATGACTTAAGAGCCTCTCTTTGGTTCTACTCGTTATTAATTATTGGACAAAACTGGAACTTATCAATAGAGATTGTGCATAATGTTTTTTCTAGAGACCTGATATTAAATTTCGACTGTTACCAATACGGTAGAGAAAAGGAACGAAGCACTTTCGGGTTCTTTCAACGATGGGACAAAATCCGAATAATGAAGTTTGCAATCCCTAGCTACAATAGCCATAAAGTGAGTCCTAAAGATTTGGTTTGGTTGAACTATAAAAATCACAAACAAATAGACTGGGCGATTCAGTACCTACAAGAAAATCATCTTTTGATCAACGTCCCTACATTTCTTCCTATTAGTAACAAGGAGCGCTATGCACAAATATGTGCTTCACTGGATGCACTTGATTTACATTTAGATTTGGAGCAAAAGCTTATTAGCAAGACTAAAAATACAATTGAACTGGACCAAAGTTTAAGTAAGAGACTAAAATTAAAACAAACAGAGGAAATTGTAAAAAATGAAGCTATGGATAAAGATGGAAAGAAAAGTAAAGCCAATAATTATAGAAAATTCACAAAGAGTGGTTTGCCAAGAGTAGAGGCTTACGGAAAATTAGTCCAAAGTGCTTATGAGGCCAGCGACGCCAAAGTTGAATGGATATCAAGAATGCGTACTGCTTGGAATCAGAAGGTATTTAGGGATAAAAAGCCAGTGAAAGCTGAAAAAAAAATCAAGTTGCCACATGGCTATGAAAAGAAAGTTAAAGAAATATCAGAAGCCTACGGTGAAGACATAACATCCTGCTTAAAAAGAATTATCGACGCAGAGTACGAATCTATTAAGTCCGATAGTTGACATAATTCAAGTATTCATAAACGCTAAAATCAGAATAAGAGAAAGTTGAATTATATTTTGTTAGCCATCAATGAGAAAATGAAATCAGCACCCTCTGTACACTGCCATGTACATCTAAAAATTATAAAAATAATTTTCCACTTAAAATCAGTTATTTACGTGATAAATACCGTTCCGACCACTGGTACCAATATATAGTTCTATAGTTACTTATAGAGCCGACAAAGCCCCTGATATCAGGGGCTTTGTTGTATCTGGTGTTAGCACTAGATTTATCGCCATATATATTGTCACTAATATAGATTTTACCAAGTGCCACTCTAGCCTAAATTCGCTACCACCAGCTACAACTCATCACAACTAGGCTCATATCCGTTGTCACAAGATTTGCTATACCACTCTTGCGATTTGGCCTTGTGTTGCTTCACACCGCGGCCTTCAAAATACATCAAGCCAAGACTGTTCTGAGCTTCGGCTATTTCTTGATTTGCAGCTTTTAGATACCATTCAGCGGCTTTTGTATCATTGCGCTCAATGCCTTTGCCAGTCTCGTACATGTCGCCGATATTGTTTTGAGCGCTCGCATATCCTTGAGCAGCCGCTTTTCTTAGCCATTTTAGTGCCTCCACGTAATCCTGACTCACCCCTTGACCCTCGTAATACATTGCAGCCAGATTATACTGAGCGGGTGCAAAACCTTTATCAGCTGACTTCTGATACCATTCAACTGCCTTGTGATCATCTTGCGGAATGCCGTCACCATTTTGATAAAGCGTTCCAAGATTATATTGAATTTCAGCATTGCCCTGTTTGGCAGCTTTTTCGTACCACTCAATGGCCTTAGTATCATTTTGACGTACGCCCGTGCCATTACTGTACATCTCACCAAGTGCATACTGAGAAAACGCTCTGCCTCTATAAGCAGCTTCTTTGGTTCTTTCAAACGCTTTAACGTCATCTTGACCAATACCCTCTCCAGTAAGATACATATGGCCAAGAGTGGCTTGAGCAGTGGCTACGCCGTTACTCACTAACGTGCTCACTTTACCAAGATCAGCCATAGCTGACATGGTTATCCCACACGATAATCCTACTATCATTACTTTATAAATGAATGTCTGTTGCTGTGTTTGTAGGGTCATGATTCTTCCTTAAAAAGTAAAATACTATCGCTTGAGCAATGCAGATGCAGTTGAGCACATAACCAGTCTATTGGCACGTTTTGAGTCTTGTGTTCAATGAATATTCTCTCGAACCGCAAGGAAGGAAGATTTATACCAATAAGATATAACCTCTGTATGTTCCACATTTACTCTGAATTAACCATAAAGATAAAACCTTTATTTTCTAACATTTATCATTCTTTCAATAAACCATGGGATAGTCGTCATCTTTTTGGTATTCAAGCGTAAAAAGCCCCACCCCTAAAGGCAAGGCCAATGCTTTAACGCTTAAACTGTATTTATAAAAACAGCAATCCCAAACCGATCACCACGCCACTGACAACCAAAACAATGACACAAAAGCCCATAATGTCTTTGGCTTTTAGTCCTGCAATGGCAAGAGCTGGTAAGGCCCAAAACGGCTGGATCATATTGGTCCATGCATCACCCCACGCCACTGCCATCGCTACTCTTGCCGGATCACTACCCAGCATTTCTGCCGCTTCTAACATAATTGGCGCTTGTACCGCCCATTGTCCACCACCTGAAGGCACGAAGAAGTTGACGAGTCCAGCACTCAAAAAGGCAAAAAGCGGCAATGTCTCTGCTGTCGAGATATTAACAAACGCCTGCGACATAATAGCCGCCAGACCAGAGGCGGTCATCATACCCATGATACCCGCATAAAATGGGAACTGTACGATGATAGCGCCCGCGCCTTTGACTGCCTCTTGAACCGCTATCAAATACTTACGAGGCGTGCCATGAAAAATAATCCCAAGGAACAAGAACATAAAGTTCACTAAGTCGAGCGTTAACGCAAAGCCATTCTGCACGAAATAATAAACGATAAAGGCAATGCCCATCAGACCGATAATCATCGATAACATCCAGCTATTTTCTAAACGCTCTGCTGGCGTCATATCGGCTTTAGCTGGAACGTCCTCAACGATAGGATCAACCAAGAGCTTGGGATCGACGGTCACTGTATCTTCTGCTTTTGGCATCATCAGACGGTTTAATACAGGCACGATAATCACGAGCGCAATAACGATAATTAAGTTATAAGTGGCAAAGATAGTAGCACTCGTTGGAATGATACCAATCTTGTCCGCGAATGGATGACCCTCTGTCGCAATCGATAAAGGGATCGATCCTGAAAACCCAGCGTGCCAAATAATAAACCCAGAGTAAGCACTAGCAATCAATAAGCGGTAATCAACGCCTTCCACGCGCTTTGCCAGCTCTTTGGCAAATAGCGCACCAATCACCAAGCCAAATCCCCAATTTATCCAACTGGCAGCCAGTGACACCAACGTCACTGAAACAATGGCACTGCCTGGCGAATTGGCAAAGCTTGCCAGCTTACCAAGCCCTTTTTTAAAAATCGGACTGCTTGCAAGCACAAAGCCCGTTACCAGCACCAGCACCATTTGCATGGAGAATGCAAGTAACGCCCAAAACCCTTCTCCCCAAAATGCAACCATTTGTACGGGTGAAGAGTCCGTCAATCCTAGACCAAGGACAAAGATGACAACCGTCAAGATAATGACGAATAAAAATGGATCTGGTAAATACTTTTCCATCAAGCTATTTGAAAAACGTGTAATCCCTTTCATTTTTTTACTTCCCTGTTAGCCGAATGTAGACTTTATTTATAACCCTGAGGCTACCTTATTCTTGCTTTTTATTCTTATTCATTTAACCACAAGCTGTCTCGTTAATATGATATTTTTTGATGTTTCGACCTCTTGCCCTCATACTCAAACTTTCAATAAAAAAGAGCACCTTGATATGAAGGCACTCTCTTAAATACATAATTTCCAAAA
Organism: Psychrobacter sp. JB385; assembly: GCF_900163785.1. Classification (GTDB taxonomy): domain Bacteria; phylum Pseudomonadota; class Gammaproteobacteria; order Pseudomonadales; family Moraxellaceae; genus Psychrobacter. Next base: position 413,177 of record NZ_FUKN01000013.1, on the reverse strand, counting down.
CTGCTATATGCAGCTGTCAGACCTGCGATAAACGACTGACTTGTCTATATCTCTAAATCCAATAATTTAGAGCTTAGGCTTTTGCCATGCATATCTTGCGCTAACGACTTGGTCACCCCGCCGCCCAGCGCGCCATGCATCACAAAATTGAACGCATTGAGAGTCGGTAGCTCATAACGAACAACCTCTCCTTGTACAATGTCTTTAAACCATTCTTTGACGATATCTTCAGTGACCTTGTTTTTGAGAAGCTCATAATCTTCTTCTTTAAAAGCGATAAGAGAAATATTGGATATATTGCCTTTATCACCTGTTCGGGAATGGGCTATTTCACGTAATTTCATTTATCATACCTCCCAATATGAAACGTTAATATCAGTGTCTGCTTCGGGAATGAGTATTGAGCCTATAGATACTATCTCTTTGATATTTGAGCGAATGCCACCGCCGCCTGCTGGCCCATTGGTATAAAGTGACATTGCTTCTCGCACGATAGCATTAGCAACTGTCTCATCCTCGGTTCTTGCAGCAATACGAAGCCGCGTTTCAGAGACTTCTTGAGTGTCAAAAACCTCATTGGCATACAAAGAGTTGAGTCCAATAAAATCATAGCGCGTCTCAATGGGTTCAATACCTTGAGCCGCCAGTCTTTTTTCCATAATGGTTTTGGCCAGTTTTGCTCTTTCAACTGAACCTGCACCGCCGTAGCTGATTTCTGCCTCGGCAATGTACCCATCTTTGTATCCGATACTCGTTTTTAGCAAACCCGTCTTTGGTTTGCCCGAGCCACCAAACACCTTAACCACATCTTTTGCTACTTCTTCAACTTGAATATTAGAGAAGTCAGCAATGACGTCTGGCGTTAGGTAGTTCGCGGGGTCATGAATCTCATAAAGCAATTGTTCTTTTACTGTGGCTAACGACACCAAACCGCCAGCGCTCGCCAATTTAGTGATATGATATTCTCCGTTTTCAGTCACTTCCATGATGGGAAAACCTACGTTCCACAGCTCTGGTACCTCTTTGTAGCCAGGATCAGCAAAATACCCGCCTGTAATCTGCGCGCCGCATTCCATTAAGTGCCCGCCGATGGTGCCTTTACCGATCAATTCAGCGTCGTCAAAAGACCAGCCAAATTCATACATCATGGGACCAAGAAACAATGACGGGTCAGCAGCTCTGCCCGTGATGACTATATCGGCACCTGCCTTAAGCGCTTGTACGATACCTGCCGCGCCAATATACGCATTTGCCGAAACGATTGACTCGCCAAGCGCTTGAATTTGCTGACCGTTTTCTAACAGTGTCTCATTCTGATAACGCTCAATTTTTGGGAATACATCGTCACCAGTGACTGCGGCTATTTTTAAGCGGTGCAAACCTTGTTTTTCAGCGATTTGCTTGACCATTTCGGCAGCCGCTTTTGGATTGGCCGCGCCCATATTGGTAACTATTTTGACGTTGTTTTCTACACAAAGCGGTAAGACTTGCTCCATTCGATACTCAAGCAGACTGTCATAACCTTGCTTTGAATCTTTCATTTTGCGCTGCTGTGCAATGGCAATGGTACGTTCTGCTAAGCATTCAAACACAATATAATCAACATCGCCATCTCGAATGATATCAAGAGCGGGTTCTAATCGATCATCTGAATACCCTGCACCCGACCCAATTTTGATAGATTTCATGAAGTGTTTCCTTTTTTCTTTATATATTCTATTTATATGATGACGCCAGTGATGACTGCCACAATGGTCATAACGATGGTCGTCCCAAACGCCCATTTGAATACGAATTTTTGATGATCAGCAAGCTCTACCCCTGCCAACCCAATCAATAAAAATGTCGAAGCCGTGAGAGGACTTAGAGGAAACCCTGTGGTCATTTGTCCAAGCATAGATGCCTGACCAATTTGAACAGGATCCAATCCATAGGCACCAGCCGTCTCTGCCAGAATCGGCATGACACCAAAGTAATAAGCGTCTGGGGTGAATATCAGACTCAGTGGCATGCTGATGGTAGCGACAATCACTCCCATAAAGCCGCCTACTTGATTAGGAATGATGTTAACCAAAGACGTCGCCATCGCCGTAATCATGCCAGTACCTGACAGAATCCCTGTAAAAATACCAGCAGCAAAAATAATCGAAACAACCGTAATCATGCCAACCGACTGCGCGCGTATCTGATCCATCTGATCGTTTGGTTTGGGATAATTGATAAGCACAGCGACGGCAAACGCCACCATAAAGACAATTGGTAATGGCAGCCATACTTGAACCAACGCCACAATGGTCAAAACGGTCAATACCAAATTGAACCAAAACAGCTTAGGACGACGCATACTACGTTCTTCTTCGGTCATCTCATCCTGCAAGCTATGCTCCATCTCCTGAACACCCAAACGTTTACGCTCTTTTTTTCCGACCAGATACGCCACAAAGATGATCCAAACGATACCTGCTATGAATGCGGGGATAATAGGATTAAATAACTGAGCGGTGCTAACTTCTAGTGCCGCTGCGGCTCGTGCGGTTGGTCCGCCCCAAGGCGTAAGATTCATGGTACCTGCGCCGAGCGCTACCATACCCGCGAGTACAATTCGGCTCATGCCTAATTTATTGTATAGCGGTAATAATGCAGGAATGGTAATCAAAAAAGTAGACGCTCCAGAACCATCCAAATGAGCAATCATGGCAATGACAACTGTCCCTATGGTGATTTTTACTGGATCGCCTTTGACCAGTTTTAAGATTCTTGTAATTAATGGATCAAATAGTCCAGCATTATTCATCACACCAAAAAATAAAATAGCAAACCCTAACATGATGCCCGTTGGCGCCACGCTCACGATACCGTCCAACATAAAAGTGCCCAATTCGCTGCCAAAACCGCCTATTAATGCAAAAACGATCGGTACTAAAATCAGTGAAACAATCACGGATACTTTTTTAGTCAATATAAGAACCAAAAATACAGCAATCGTCAAAAACCCCAATAAAGCCAACAAATTCACTCTCCCTTTTAAAATTACTTTCTTCCTGATTCATTCACCTTAGCACCTTTATTCGTGCTTAGTAGAATTCATACCAAATTTTTTAGCCATGCCTTACTATCATTATCGCTATTCTTTGTTTAACAATATATAAGAGTGCCGAACGCTATTCAGCACTCTATTAAAGATGTTACTCATCAAGAGTCGATATCAAATAATCGCAGGGATCGACAGCACAGCCACGTAATAACCCATGAACTGACAGCCTGTATTGAATGAGAAGTGCTTTGATAAAAGACCACCCAATAAACCCAATCCTAGAACGGTAAACACGCCAACCAATCCGCCTTCCCATATACTAATGACCAAAATCAGACCGATAAAAGTGGCGATAATCGCTTCGTGACTGATTTTTTTCACTACAAATAAAGCGGCGTTTCTGGCGTAGTTCATTGAAAAAGGATACGCGATAATAGCGGCCAATATGACTGATAGGACACCATAAAAAAGAAAATCCATCGGACTGAGTAAGTGGTGCAAATTATTACCTGCTACCTCAGCTGTCTCCACATTGAACACAGGCGGCGCATTGAATAAAGGCGCGGCAGGGCCAGCAGCGACTGGACTGAGCGGCAGACCAAACGCAATGAGTGGAATCAAAGCTTCTGCAATGTAGGTCGATTCAGTGACCCCATTCTTAGAAGATAAGACTGTCGTTAGCCTGTGATACGTATTTTTGATACGCGAACCGACAAACTCGCCCAATATCACGGTCATCGCTACTGGGCTAAACACAAAGGTGGCACTCGATATGAGGGAGGTTATTACCGTAAATTTAATCTGTGTCTTGTTCAAAATTTTAAATGGATTGGGAAAATAACCCTGCCAGAGCTTCAAATCTGGCGCGACTTGAACCTCATTATTTTTTGCTCGAGATTGCAACTTTCTACCAGCAGGACTCATAACGGTAAACAAATCTGCTATTAGCGGGCCGATAGCAATGGCTAAGAAGTAAGTCACGCCCAGACTGGTATCGTATTGTGCTGTAAAGGCTTTTAGCGCCAAGATGAACGTCACAAAGGGAATGAGTAATAGTACCGATGCCCACTTACCTTTAGAAAAATAAGCAATCGATATGGCCGCTATTAAAAAAATCCACGGCGCAAACTTAGTAATAATATCACCAAATGGCGCTAAAATTAAGGCAAACCCAACAGCGGCAACCACCGCAATAAAAGCCGATATAATTGAGCTTGAGATCATCTTTTTGAGAGCAATATGCGGTATGCCCAACTTCCGTAAGAGATCTGCCTCCTCTAACATAGGCGTCGCCATCGTGTCACCAGGAATCCCCAGCAGCGCTGTCGGTATGGCATGCGTCATGTGTTTGGACACCGCACCTGCCATCCAAAACGTAAACACGGCGGCTGGTGGCGCTCCAATGATAATCACCATTAAGGTGAGTGGTACCATGGTCGCGGTCTCATCCGTTCCTGACACCATACCAATCAGCGAAAAAATAATAGCGCCAATAACGCCATACATCAGCGCTGGCCAAAATTGAATCAAAATCTCATGTAACATCGCCTTCTTCCTTGAAGTCTGTACTCTTAGCCAGTGGCTGTCGTGTATTGGCTAATGGCTCTTATATAAATACTTAGAAAAACCGTCCATGGGTTATTATTTCTTTTTTGCTGTCTCTTCGGCTTCTTGAAACACAGTCATTAATTGCAACAAATTCAGCTCTTCTTTTACCTCAGCAGGTAAGTCATCGACGCTGGTATAATTGGGATCGTCTTTAATCAAGTCGACAATGAATGCTTTGACATTCTCGCTATTGTCTTCTTGACTGGATATCACTGTCCTCGCTGGTTTAAACATAATGGAGCAAATAAACCCTGAGAGCAGACACCCTCCTAAGCCAATAAGCATTGCATAACCATTAAGTAGCGTGGTGTCTCCAGACGAAGAAGACAGAAAAAACTTGGCCAATAAAAAAGTACCTGTGCTCACGACACTACCTATCACGATAGCGAACAGCATGGACTTAAAATTAACCGTATCTCCCCAGACCTCTACCAAATCACTGTTTGAACTGTCCATAGTCATATTCATCCTTGTCATCATAGTCCGTATAGAATGACCATCTAAAAACCAGCCTTGAAGCATCGACCTTGATGCTTACTGAACCTTTTTTATATCGACATGCCCCGCTTACGTATTGTTTTGACGTAAGGTTGTTAAAATCTCTTCAGCCACATCGATACGTACTTTGCCGCTCTGAACCAATAGCTCAGTTACTGTATCAACCTCATGGGTTTTGGCACCTGCCATAAGTGCAATGTTTTTTGCATGCAGTGACATATGGCCTTTTTGAATGCCTGTGGTCACCAAGGCTTTCATTGCCGCAAAGTTTTGTGCCAATCCAACCGCACACGTAATCCTAGCCAGCTCATCTGCAGAATCAATGTTCAAAATCTCTAAGTTTTGCTGCGCCGTTGGATGCACTTTGGTCGCACCACCAATCAGACCGACTGCCATAGGTAGCTCTAAGCTGCCACATAAATTACCGTCTTTATCCACACCCCAACTGGATAAACTGCGGTATTGGCCTGTCTTACAAGCATAAGCATGAGCGCCCGCTTCTATCGCTCGTGTGTCATTCCCTGTTGCCAAAATCACAGCCGATATCCCGTTCATAATGCCTTTATTATGGGTCGCTGCCCGATAAGGATCAGTATCTGCAAATCGGAATGCCGATAGCATCGCATCTCTGACGGCCTCGCCTCCTATTTCATCCGTAGGCCATGTGGCACGAGCCATTGACAGGCGTTTGTCTGCAAGGTTTGACAAAATCCTCATATTTGCCTTGGCAGATGTCCAGCTCTCTAACGCTGGTGATAACGCCTCAACCATAGAATTGACTGCATTTGCACCCATGGCATCGCACGTATCTACCAAAATATGTACGATAATATTGTACTCATGACCATCATCCAACACTCTCACTTCTAACCCTTTGAACCCACCGCCTAACTTCACTAATAATGGATCTACGTCGTTACAGATAGCTTTAATATCGTGCTCATTTTCGAGGATAACTTGTTTGGTAATCATGGGATTGATGACATCAACCAATTGAATCTGACCGATCATGATGTGTTCAGAAGTATGGGTATAAAAACCGCCAGTAGCGCGACATTGTCTGGCGGCATTACAAACAGCCGCCACCACGGACGACTCCTCTGTCGCCATAGGAATCAATCTGTCTTTACCATCGATGATCATATTGGTAGCAACACCAATGGGTATATTCATCGTACCAATGGCATTCTCAATCATATTATCAACGGTTTGAAACTCCGTATTACCAGTGTTCAAAAAGTGCTCTTGATTGAAATTGCTTTCGCCCAAAAATTCAGCGATTTTTTCTAACCGTTGCTGGTGCTCAAGTTTATAAAAACTGGAAATGCGCGAAGAAGAGGTTGAGTCTTGCATGGGTATACATCCTGTAAAATGATTCCTTTAAAAAGGGTTTGATATAGCAAACCCTAAGACTGCTCATAGCAGTACTATCTCAGTCCGTTATTATAGAAATACCATGCGCAGAATATTCTTCCAAGGGTACAGAAAGGCTTTTTCCCTCAAAACTGTACCCATTCTTATAAAGCGCGGTAATTGTGGCCAATACAGTCGATTGAATACAGGAAGATGTCACTAGATAAGCAGGATAAGTAAAATAGGTAAACAGATAGGTCGTGAAGTCGTACTAAGCGTGAACAATGTGTTCACCCAGCAGTTTCTTTTTGGGCAACTGGCTTAAAGTAGTCATAACAAACAATGGGCTAACGCGTATTGAACACCTCTTCTTCAATGAATGTAACCGTGGTTTGGTCTATATAAAATTTATTGATTCTCAAAGCAAAGTACGTATTTTCACAAGGAAAAAACAGATTGCCTGGTGCCATAAAAATATTGTTTTTTCTGGCGTGATTGACGACTTTTTTGTCATCCATTGGAATACGAAACCACAAAAAATGACCGCTGGGATTATGAGGATAAAGCTTTAGGCCTTCGATGGTATTCAGCGCCGTGATTGATTCGGCCGACTTTTCATGTGACAGACTCTTTAGTGCTTGTAGATGACTGCCGAGTGTGCCACTACTGATCATATGATTAAGGATGTTTTCGGTGATTGATGACGTATTGATGACCGTTATCATTTTTAGACGCGTAAGGGATTTTATTAACGGTGTAGAGGCGACAATAAAACCACATCTTAACGAGGCCGAAACGGTTTTTGAAAAGCTGCTTAAGTAAATCACAGGATCGTCTTCACTAAACAGATAACTGGCGGCTTTTTCTCGAATCAGTAAAAAAGGATCATCTTCCACGATAACCACATTATTCTCTATACAGACCGACTTAATGGCTTCAAGGTTTTCTATGGTTAAGTCTGTTCCTGTTGGATTGTGCGCGAAGGGCTGCAAAAACAACATTTTAGGATGCTTTTTTTGAATAATGGCTTCTAGATTGTTCACATCTAAGCCGAACTTGGTTCTTTTGAGCGCAATCGTATTCACTTTATGAAGCTTGAGCTTACTGAATAAAGGGTAATATCCAGGTGACTCTACGATAACGTTATCGCCTTCTGATAAAAAATGCCTAATGATTAAATCCACACTATGATTGGTACCGTAGGTCATTAAGACATTTTGCGAATCAACGTCAAGAGAGTGGTTTTTGAGTATGTCAGTGATCAGTCCTCGAAGCATACTATTACCGGCTGGATCACCATATCCATAGTCAAGATAAGAGGATTTGTCACTATAGTTCGGGTAACCCAAATAGCTGTCTAGCTTGAGCTTATCCATATACTCTCTTGGATATCTACCCTCACCAGGCTTGTGACTGTACTCGTTGACCAGCTGTTGCTCAAGTAAATCGACGCCATTATAAAAATTGGTCAAATCCAGCATGGTATTGTGCGTCTCTTTGCTGGATAAATCTTCACTGATATAAAACCCTGATTTGGGTAACGCCTTGATCCAACGCTGCTCTAACAAAATACTATACGCGTTCACTATGGTATTTTTTGACACGTTATATTGTTTTGACATAGCACGAATTGAAGGTATTTTGTCTCCAATTTTTTTTCTACCAGACTTAATGTCATCAATGACTATTAAACATATTTCTTCGAATTTTTTCACAGGTACACTCCGCTTTACATATCAGTCAAGTATATTGATGTCAGCACATGGTTGATTCACTATAAAACAAATAAAGTGCTACTAAGATAAATTTTGCGTAGCCTCTGACAGCAACGGCTCAGCAAGGAAAATTTATCTTAGTAGCACGTTGCAATCATTGTGCGTCGTTCATTTAATACTGATGTTGGCTCAACCAAGTAGGTGTTGAAACACATGGTTATTATATTGATTGCGACAATAATTGATACTGAACTCAAACTGTCTGTCAGGTAAAATAAGGACTATGACAACCTTCAAAAACCCCAATCCTCGTAAGATTATCCATATAGATATGGATGCCTTTTATGCCAGTGTTGAGCAGCGCGATTTTCCGGAGTTGCAAGGTAAACCGCTGGTCGTAGGCGGCGATCCAAATGGTCGCGGTGTGGTAGCAGCGGCCAGTTATGAAGTACGTCAATTTGGGGTGCGTTCTGCCATGTCTTGCTACGAGGCGCGCAAACGCTGTCCAGACGTGATATTTGTACGACCACGTTTTGAGGTTTATAGAGCCGTCAGCAGCGAGATCCGTCAGATTATGTACCGCTTAACGCCTCATGTTGAGCCGTTGTCATTGGATGAAGCGTACTTAGATGTCACTGGGTTAAAAGTCCATCAAGGGTCAGCAACCCTAATGGCCAATTGGCTACGCGCCCAGATTCTTGAGCACACTGGATTGACAGCTTCTGCTGGGGTATCTTTTAACAAAATGCTGGCCAAGATTGCCTCTGATATTAACAAGCCCAATGGCACAGCCATCATCACGCCAGAAGACAGTGAAGCTTTTATTAGCACCTTACCTATCGAGCGCTTTCACGGTATTGGGAAGGCCACTGCTCAGCGTCTACACGCGATGGGTGTCAATAACGGTGCGGATCTTCGCAACCTGTCAGCGGCTTTATTGGTGCAAGAGTTTGGCAAGCGTGGACAGTTTTATCATGACATTGCTCATGGGCGTGATGAGCGTGCAGTAAAATCAGAGCGAACGCATAAATCTGTTGGGTCAGAGACCACCTTTACAGAGAATTTAAACGATGATGATGCACTGCGTATACAGATTTATGAACAAAATGAGGACGCATTCAATCAGCTACAAAAGAAGGCGCTCATCGCTCATACCATTACTTTAAAAGTAAAGTACGCAGACTTCACGCAAATCACGCGTACACACACGCTCTCTACGGCTTTTGATAGCGCCGAATCTGCTCATTATTGGCTTGATAAGTTGTTTTTAGACATTCCACGCCAGCTTCCCATTCGGCTGGTGGGCGTTACTTTTTCATCGTTACTACCAGCAGCACAATTGCTACCTCAGCTCAATTTATTTGAATAGTTTTATAACTCATAAATCTTGGGTGTTTTTATCTATGGTCCATTATGATAAATTAATGCTTAGGCTATTTATGGTTTTTAAGCTATTTTAGGTATGAGTAATTGTATTTAGCTATCCTCTCACAACCTCATTTCTGCTACAATTGTGCCAAAATTTACATTCATTTAAAGACTCATTATGACCGACTCTCATGCGCTAGATTCTACGATTCTCACCTTAATTGATAACGATGCAGACCACAACGTCTTAGACTATTTGAGCGTTGATGATTATGATTATGAATTGCCAGATAGTCTTATTGCTCGCTATCCACTGGCACAACGTTCTGCCTCAAAACTGCTGTATTTAGCCACTGATAATCAAAAAAACACAGCCAGTGTGCAGGATCGTTTGTTTGCTGAATTACCCGATTTATTGAACGCAGGCGATTTGATTGTGTTTAATGACACAAAAGTGATGAAGGCGCGGTTATTTGGTCAAAAAGACACAGGTGGTAAGATTGAGGTATTGATTGAGCGTTTGGTGACCCTCTCAGATTTAGATGTAACCACTCTACACATAGAGACCGTAAACGATACGACTGTCAATAAAGAACATATTGCGCTTTGTCATGTAAAAGCCAGTAAGGCACCTAAGCTTGGGCAGCGTGTATCGCTGGCAGATGGTCATATGAATGCGGTTATGATTGGTCGTCAAGACAATCTGTTTATTTTGGCATTTGAGGCCCCTATTTTGCCTCATCTAGAGCTTTATGGCGAGCTGCCTATCCCGCCTTACTTTGAGCGTCATGCAGATGATACGGATAACACGCGTTATCAAACTGTCTTTCATGATCCAGCCAAGCTTGCAAGTGTGGCGGCCCCTACTGCAAGCCTACATTTTGATGAATCTGTATTGAATCAACTAACAGAAAAAGGCATCAATACCGCTTTTGTCACGTTGCACGTTGGCGCTGGTACTTTTGCGCCCGTTAAGACAGACAACCTGCTCAATCATACGATGCATAGTGAGTATGCTCACTTACCGCAGGCAACCGCTGATCTTATCAACCAAACTCATGCCAACGGCAACCAAGTCATTGCTATTGGCACGACGGTCACTCGTGTCCTTGAAACTGCGTATCAAAAGACTGCGACAGCAGGTCAACCACTTTCTAGCTGGTCAGGCGATACAGATATCTTTATCTACCCTGGCTTTAAGTTTGGGGTGATAGATCGTCTACTGACCAATTTTCATTTGCCCAAATCTACTTTATTGATGTTGGTCTCCGCTTTTTCTGGCAAAGCTGCCATCGAACATGCCTATCAACACGCCATTGAAAAGCAATACCGCTTCTTTAGTTACGGCGATGCCATGTTGCTCGATAAAAAGGCAAATAGAACATAAGACAAACATTTCTTTATTGGTCACAACAGTTGTGAAATAAACTGGTAAACTGGCTAGTATTTTGCTATAACAGCAAAGACAACTTATATCCTAAAGGGCGGCTCATGTCTTGTCATCTCTCTCATCGCTTGACTACTGTACATCGCGCGATTTCGATGGCATTATTGTATTCTGTCGGTTATGTGGCTCTAACCTCAAGTGCTCAGGCCGCAACGATTGGCAAGACAGTCGTCACCTCTGCCCAGCATGAGCCGCTAGCAGCAAGTATCGTCGTCACTGATATTCGAGCAGCAGACTTTTCAGCAAGCTTAGCAAACCCAGCTATTTATCAGCAAATGGGATTGACCAAAACAGATTCAATGATGGTACGCTTTACGCCCACGTCAGCAACCAGTGGTCAAGTCATCATTACCACCTCACAGCCAGTATCAAAACCTTTTGCTGATGTGGTATTAACCATTAATGATAAAGGTCAGAGCAATGTCGTTCCCAAAACCTTGCTGATGCCGCTCGATGCGGGCCTGCCCCTTAATACATCTACTAGCATCAACACAGGGGCAAAAAAGCCGAACTTACCAAGGGTATCTGCCAGTACTGCCAAGCCGCTGACGCTCAGAAAAGGCGCGCCGCCGCCATTGGTGTCTACATCGAATCTACCAGCCGTCCATTCATCGACAAATGAGTTGATCGCTGCAAAATCGCCTGTGCCTAGTATTCAGGCGACTCGTATCCAAGCGCCTACCGTCACGGCGTCAGCAGGCAACAGCCTCTCTTATGCACCTAGCCGTTTAGACAATGGTCGTTTGACAGATAAAGCAAATGTTGCAACTCAGCAAAGTAGCCTTGGCGCCAATTCTATTGAAAGCATAGCCAACGACAGGCTCAATAATAGTACTGCTAATAACGCAAACCATAGTCAAGCCACCCTTGCAGTTGATAAAGCACCCACTCAAGCTATTACTGACAAACAGTTAGATATTTTGAATATACAAGTCACTCGCCAGATACAGCCAAGAATCGAGAAAGAAGTCAGCACTGTTGCTGCCTCTAATCTTGAACCAATGCCCAATAACACTATGGCTAAAGATTTGGCTGTTAAAAATTCAGAGACAAACCTTGATACAAGCGATGCCACCTCTATCGTTGCTTCAACTAGCAATATACCAGCGAATATCGCAAACTCTGACGCCAAGACCCTCAATAATCCTCAGAATGTTACCAATGCCGTCTCTAGCAATACAACTAATAGCACAGCGGCTCAATACCAAGTACAACGCAACGATAGCTTATGGATGATCGCGCAGCAAATTGCCCAAGAAAATGATCTGAATGTCCAAACCGTGATGAAGCAGATTCAATCACAAAACCCTGACGCTTTCATCAATAAAGATGCAGGTCAACTAAAAGCAGATGCAAAGCTAAACTTGCCCAGCTATGAGGTGATCCCATCACAGAAAAAAATAGAAGACGCGATTAGCGCACAAAGACAATATAGTCGCCGCGCAAACACTGCTGCGGTACCCAAAACCACCAAAAAACCCTCACAGCAGTCATCTGAAATGGCTCAAGCAAACAAACAACGTATAGAGCCTACAACCACTAAGACTCGCACATTGCCAAAAGCTCAGTTTTCAGTTCTAGCGCCTGATCATAACGGTAGTGCCGAGGGCACACAGGCAAAATCAGCAGCGACCAAGGGTAATGGTCTGAGTACAGATATCTTAGCGACTCTAAAATCATCAAGACAAAGCACAGCGACACAAGCACAGCAATTATCAAAGACCAGTAGCGCGCTTGATAACTATGCTAGAAAAATTCAATTACAAAACCAAAAACTGGCTGAGCTACAAGCTCGTCTTAAAAAACTACGCAATCAATAATTGCCTGATTGATCAATGCAGTACGCCATGATCATAGATAGGCGTTGGAGTAATTATGGACAATATGCTATATATCATCGCCGGATTGGTGCTCATCTTATTGGTAGCTGTTTTAGTATTGCGCAAAAAGAAAGCACAAGAAACGTCAATACCACCCGCTATTCAAACAGGGAAAAAGGCTGCAACTCTAACGCCGACCGCCAAAACAACTGACAATACTCCTGCTCATAGCCGTGAAGATATTGATAAGAAATTTGATCACATCACCATTGCTCAGCGCTTTATCGATCAGCAGCGCCATGACAAAGCCATTGAGACACTCACTCGCGGACTGAATGAGAAGCCGAACGACAGTCAATTATTACTTAAGCTACTGAGCATTTATGCCACACTCGATCAACCTGAAAACTTTAACACTGTTTATGACACTATTAAAACTCAGAGCGATCCACAAAGTATCACTCAGGCCAATGAATTAAAGGCTTTATTCTTTGAAGAGCAAGCATCAGTTGCTGTAGAAGCAGCACCAGTAGAAGATCAAACCAACTTTGAAAGTATCGATTTTGACTTACCAATCAGCCAAACTGACGATCAAAACGTCCTGCCTGACCAGCCAGCTGTACAAGATAGCAATCCTACTTGGGCAGATGAGCAAACCCATAAAACCGCAGCGCCAAATGAGTTTGATCAAATCAGCTCTACTAATGAATCAGTAGAAAACGACTTTGATCTTACCCTCAGCGACTTTGACAATGATTTTGAAGATCATGGTTTTGAAGAACCAGTCACTACTAGTGCAGCGCCTGTAACCTCATCGAATGACACAGAAGAAGAAAGCTTCAATACCGTTACCGTCGATGAGACAACTAGTGAAGACAGCGATATCATTGATTTCGACTTTGATTTTGATTCATCTGAAGCAGATAAAGCACCAACTCACACATCTGTAGCGTCACGTGACTCTGATAACGCTGACGAAGATATGACGTTAGAAAGCGAAGAGTTCATCTTAGATTTTGATGATTTGGTCACCGATGCTGAGACCGATACGATTACTGATAATAAAGAATCAACTGTCGAAGCATTGAATATCGATTCGAATCAAAATGAAGAGGATTTCGTCTTATCATTAGATGATTTTGATACATCAAATAATACAGAGACTGTGTCAGAGAGCGTTGTACCTACTCTTGAAGACACGAATGACATCGATAATTTCATTCTTGAAAATACTGACTTTGAAGACAGCAGCTCTAACGACCACACTTTTGAAAATATTGACTCTAAAAACAGTAGCCTTGAAAATGGTAACCTTGACAATAATAAATTTGAAGACATCAGTCTTGAAGAACTGCGATTCGACGACAACTCTGTAGAGAGCGAAATTATTGAGACGCCAGAGGTTACTACCGCTTCTGAGCCGCTATTGTTCGATGACAACACCGTATTAGAGGAAGACTTTGAGTTTGAGCCAAGTACTCCAGCAATGCCGACGTCGTCAGCACCTGTCGAAACCGACAGTAACATTACTTTTGAAGATGAAACTGATACCGAATCAGCAGAAGATTTCGCATCCCGTTTTTCAGCAGACTTTGATTTTGTAAAGTCGTTGGATAGTCATCAAGTGACCTTAGATTTGGCCACTCAATATGTACAATTGGGGGAATACGATAGCGCCAAACGCTTACTCAATGAAGTTATCGATCAAGGTAACCAAGAGCAGCAACATCAAGCCAAACTTTTGCTTAAACGCACAGCGTAATTACAGATACAACAAGCATAAATAGCTTGATTTTTGATCAGCAGGTATTCTATAAATATACAACATAGAATACTTGCTGATTTTTTTGCATTTCGCCTTTATATTATCTATTATTACTGCCTTATCTTCTTTTATCGTACCAATACTATGCCATCCTCTACTATGACAAAGACTCTATCTGATCCTATTCAACTGATTTATGCCGGTGGCACCTTTGGTAGCTATGGAAAACCTTTATCATCGTTATCAGCAGACGTGTTTTTACCTATCGTGCAGGAGCTATTAGCAGCTCAAGAGCACACAGCACATCTATCAAAAAGCTCATGGTTAGACAACACGTTGTTCAAAGACAGCAGTCAATTGACACCCTGCGATTTTGCCCATTTTTATCAGCTTCTAATGGCTGCATATGCGCAAGGTGGTAGACGTTTTGTGTTGATTACTGGGACAGACACGCTAAGCTATTTGGGCGCTTTTTTGGCAGAAGCTTTTGCTGGTAGCGATATCTGTATTGTCTTAACTGGGAGTATGCGTCCTTTACTAGACAGTGAAGTGATCCACTCTTACTGTATCGATGAGCATAGCGATGCTTGGGACAATCTGAATCATTCACTACAGTTGGCAGCAGCAGGTGAATCTGGCGTCAAGATCAGTTTTGGTGGTGAGGCGTGGCCTGCTCAGACGGTTCAAAAAATTCACAGTCATGATTTGATGGCGTTTACAGGTCATTTTAGAGCAGCTTATCCAGCCAACAGTTATATAAAAAGCCTACCAGATACTCGTCGTCAGCATTGGTTAGATGACCAGCAAGAAGTAGTAGAAAATATTCAAAGCCGTGCTAATAACGTGCGTATCAGCGCGCTATACTGTTTGCCCAATGATGCTGAAGCGATAAACAGTCAATTACAAGCCTTACTATCACAGCCGCCTTCTGGCATTATTTTGATGGGGTTTGGTGCCGGCAATGTCCCTTATTCAGCAGCTTTGGCAGAAACCTTGGAGCTTGCTCATCAAAAAGGACATATGGTAGTAGGTACTAGTCAATGCCCGTTTGGCGGAGTTAGCGATAGTTATGCGGCTGGCAGTTGGCAATACGAGCACCATGTGATCTCTGGTGGCCGTTTGACCATTCCCGCTGTTTATGCACGCTTATTGTGGTTGTTACTACGTTACGACAGTCCAGCGAGACGCCGACAGCGCTGGTTAAATAATGTGACTCAAACCGGTACAACCATTAAAAAACGGTAACTCCTTTTTCATTTTATAAGCTTTACAAATACAATGCCTAACACTGACATAATGCCTGACATAAAAACCAGCAAGCCTGAAACTTTGCCAACCTATACCCTAGCAATTGCTATTGAGTTTTTAGGCACGCATTATCATGGGTGGCAACGGCAGCGAGAAGTACTGAGTGTACAAGAAGCGTTGGAGGTCGCCATCAGTAAGGTCGCCAATGAGCCAGTAGAAGTCGTCGCCGCTGGGCGTACTGATGCCAGTGTGCACGCTAGCAATATGATTGCTCATTTTACCACGCGTGCGTATCGCCCTACACATAACTGGTTGCGCGGTGTAAATAGCCTACTGCCTGATGACATAGCGCTACGCTGGATTCAACCCATGCCAGCCGACTTCCATGCACGCTTTGGTGCCATTGCACGGCGTTACCGTTATATCACCCTCAATCAAGCACAGCGTCCTGCGATACTCAACCATCAAGTGACGCATATCTACGAACCTCTTGACTTAGAAGCGATGCAATTGGCGGCAGCCGATATCGTGGGTACACATGACTTTAGCAGTTATCGTGCTGCGGCCTGTCAATCCAACCAACCTGTGCGTCAGGTTAGCCATGCAAACTTGTTTTCTCACGGTCAGTTTATCGTTTTTGATATTCAAGCAGATGGATTTTTGCATCACATGGTTCGTAATTTAATGGGCACGTTGTATGCTATTGGTAGACATGAACTTGATCCGACAGATTTTTTGAATATTTTAAACAAAAAAGATCGTACCATAGCACCGCCAACTGCATCTGGTGATGGTTTGTATTTTATTAATGCTTACTATCCTGAGCATTTTCAAAAATTGCTTCCAAAAGCGCCTTTAACGCCACTTTGGCTAAACCTGCCTGATTGATATACATATCACTTACAGACTGTCAAGTCAAAACCATGTTCTGTATTGCTTTAACCAGTCAACTTACGTATAATATGGGCTTATTTTTAATTGATTGATACAAATTATGGCAAAAGACGATATCATTGAATTTGAAGGCGAAGTCATCGACACCCTTCCAAATACTTTATTCAAAGTGCGTTTAGAAAACGGACACGAAATCATTGCTCACATTTCTGGTAAGATGCGTAAACACTATATCCGTATTTTAACAGGCGATAAAGTTAAAGTAGAAATGACACCTTATGATTTATCGAAAGGTCGCATTACTTACCGTGGTAAGAACTAACTCTTTATCAACTAAAATGGTATAAGAGCATTTACTTATACTACCAGTTGCTACGTTGTTCCTTACCGCTGATATGAATGTTTGAGTGGTTTACCTGATAATAATAATGAAAATGCTAACCTACTCATTATTGCCTATCAATGTTTTAATATTTACTGCATGCAACTTATTTTAGTAAAAAAATACCGCTAATATCAGCGGTATTTTTTTGTGTGTTTTATGGACTCTTTGAATATCAATTTTGAATCACAAAACAGCTTTTATTTGAATTCAACCGTGGCACCATTTTCGATTACTCCTAAAAGTGCCAGTGCATCCCAGTTGGTGAGACGGATACAACCTGCTGATGCTTGGCGACTGATACGGGCAGGATCTGGCGAACCATGAATGCCGTATGTAGGTTTGCTAAGTCCAATCCAGACCAAGCCAACAGGATTGTTAGGCCCTGGCGGAATGATTAACTTGCTACCATCATCAGCGGTATACGTATAATTAGGCTCATGTACCTTTACTTCTACAGTATGCGTTCCTGTTGGTGACGGTGTCGCGGTACTTCCTACCGTGGTGGGATAACTAGCAATCAGTTTGTTATTGTTATCATAAGCATACAATGTCTCGGTAGCCTTATCTGCAACAACGCGACTAACAGGTTTGGTATTAGGATTGCTAGGGTTATAGACAATAATGGTCTCACCAGCTGTAAACTTGGCATTAGGATTCAATGCTTTTAGATAATCTTCACTGATATGAAACTTTTCTGCCAGCGCTTCAGTGAGGCTTTCATAATACATGCCATCGAGCTTGGCTTTTTCTTTTGTGTCAGCTGGTATTTTGATCGTTTTGACATTCACATCGTCATCACTTAATTGATAGCTCACCAAGACAGGCTGGGCAACCAGCTTTTCATTTTTAGTTAATGCTTGCCATGTCTCGTTGTTCAAATTTTCAGTGACGCTCAGACCGTTTGCCTTTTGAAATGCTTGCATTGCTTTGCGCGTATTCTTACCCCAGTATCCATCTACGGGACCCACGCCATTATGATGCCAGTTCAATAGTGCCTGCAACTTTGTCCCTGTGGTACGATCGATTTTTGTACCTGCCTTCCAATTTGCTGCATTCACTTTTGTTGCCATGGGAGACAAATTATCTGTTGTATAGTTGATAACGGGAAGTAAGTTCTTGAGCGAACTGACCGTTTTGCTATTCCCCATCAGCTTTTGGCTGACACCATTGGTTACTGGACTGATATCAGTCGTAGCCATACTAGAGGCGTTATTGGCACTCTGACCATCATTCGTCGCTGCAATACTCTGACTCATAAACATTGCTGTTGATAGACTTGCCACTGCGATTGCAGCGCTTATTTTTTTCAATTGATGCATGTAATGCTCCTAATTTTTTATTATGCTGTTATTAAGGGTCTTATTATTAAGACTGATTACTCCGAATGCCCACTTGCTCGATACATAGCTTTATTAATCTATTTCAAGCGTTACTTTTTAAGTTTAACAAACAACTCATGTTGACACATTATTCTGTGAGGATGTAACAGCTTTATGTTAATAGCATCTGAATTGTGAGGCATATCTGTTAACACTGCTGATAAGAAGGTTTTTAATATGGCGTAAATTATTGCTGTCCGTTTTTATCTTCAATGAATAAGCAATAAAAAACCCATAAACTGCTGAGCAATTTATGGGTTGATAAAGTACCAATTGGCGCTTTTCGATAAGACTAAGAGAAGATTGATTTCCTCAAATTGGCTTTATATCAGTTTGGCCAATACTGCCTGTCCCATTTCTTGACAGCCAACCTGCTTGAGTCCTTCTTCGCTACGATCTAATATATCGACAGTACGTAAACCATCATCCAAGACGTCGCTGACTGCTTGCTCAATGGCTTGCGCCGCTGCTTCTTGCTTAAAGGTATAACGAAGCATCATCGCTACAGATAAGATGGTTGCCAGTGGATTGGCCTTGTCTTGACCAGCAATATCAGGTGCTGAGCCATGACACGGCTCATACATCCCTTTACCAGCTTCATCAAGACTTGCTGATGGTAGCATGCCGATAGAACCGGTCAGCATCGCGGCTTCGTCAGATAAAATATCGCCAAACATATTGCCTGTGACCATCACATCGAACTGTTTGGGATCTTTGATAAGTTGCATACAAGCATTGTCAGCATACATGTGCGACAACGCCACATCGCTGTAGTCTGCTTGCTGCATCTCGATCATCGTCTGCTTCCACAATTCAGTCACTTCTAAGACATTTGCCTTATCTACCGAACATACTTTTGGCGCTGTACCTGCAGCTTGCGCGCGCGTTTTTGCCAACTCAAAAGCCACTTTACCGATGCGCTGTATTTCACTGGTACTATACACCATGGTGTTATAACCTTGCTGCTCACCATTTTCTAATGTACGAATACCGCGCGGCTCACCAAAATAGATGCCACCAGTCAATTCACGAACGATCAATAAATCCAAGCCAGAAATGATTTCAGGCTTGATGCTTGATGCATTAGCAAGCTGCGGATATAGTTTTGCTACTCGAAGGTTAGCAAACAAACCAAGTTCACCGCGGATCTTAAGTAGGCCGCGCTCTGGGCGTTTGCTGCGTTCGATACTATCCCATTTAGGACCACCAACTGCTCCGAGTAATACAGCATCTGCAGCACGTGCACGTATCAGAGTTTCATCCGGTAAAGGCTCGCCAGTTGCATCAATGGCTACGCCGCCAATCAATCCAGATTCTAATATCAAATCTAGCGAAAACTTCTTATTGACGGCTTCGAGCACATCAATGGCTTGAGTCATGATTTCAGGGCCAATACCATCGCCTGCTAATGTTAAAATCGTTGCCATACTGGTCCTTTTAAACAAATAAGTTTTTATTAGTTGAATATTTTTATTAATTGAACATTTTTATTAATTGATAGTGTGATGACGCATTATTGCTCACTATTATTTGAGCGTTCATACGTGATTGCTAAACACACTTCTATGCTTTTACCTTTTTAGGGTTCGACACTGCTGATAATCCTTGCCTCATACTCGCTTCTACAAACTCACCTTGGTGCTCGGTATCAAGTTGTTTGCAGAATCGGCGCTGTACTTGATTATCTTGTAGCAGATCGACACATAAGGGTTCAGGTGAGGCAGTCTCTAATAAGCTACCAGAGTTTGTATCAGATTTTTTTTGATAAGCTCGCAGCTTATAAGTGCCTGTCCTAACAAAGTCATGAATCATCGCAAAGCGCTCTACATAACCTTCATTGTTTTCTGGATAAAAATTGACATGTACCTCGCGTTTTGCAGGCATGACTCGAGCATAATAATTGGTCAAACCCGGCATTGCTGATGCAGATAATGGCACTACCTTGATCGCATCTTTAGTGGTCAATGGAGCCATATCCATCGGTGCATTTACCGTTTTTTTAACACCATCATGGTTTGGTAAAGTTACCAACATATTAGGATTGACTGGCTCATGAGTGTCAGGTGCAATAACCAATGTTTTGTCTATCTGCACAATTTCACAATGATAAGTACCCGCACAAGTAATATTTACCTCGCCATCAAGCGGTTGAATGCTTCCTACCAATGACTTGGCATTTTCTGCTTCATCTATCTTCTGATAGCCAGTCAATACTTGACAGCCAGACACCAATAAAGTTGCGGCAAAAATTGTACTGGTCCATAACGCATAACGTTTTTTATTCATAATGGCGGCTACTATTTGTAATAGAGATAATAAAAGACTGTGAAAAACTGCTCTTTATTTTAGCCAGTTCACCACTATAACTCAACGCTACATTATTACTACTCAGAGCTTTTATGACCTGCCTGCTAGAATCTGACTCCTTAGGCTCGCACCTCATTAAATATCCAAGGTGTTTTTTGCATCATCTTATGCTCGTAATCTTTGATGGCATCGCTTTGCTGTAACGTTAAACCAATATCATCAAGTCCATTCAACAGGCAGTGCTTACGAAATGCGTCTATTTCAAAAGCGTACTCTTCACCCGTTGGAGTAATCACTACCTGACGCTCAAGATCTGCGGTTAGCTGATAGCCTTCGTTGGCAAAGGTGGCTTTCATCAAAGTATCGACAATCGCTTCATCCAATACAATGGGTAACATGCCATTTTTAAAGCAGTTATTATAAAAAATATCGGCAAAACTTGGTGCAATGACTGTGCGAAAACCATACTCAGACAATGCCCAAGGCGCATGCTCACGACTAGAGCCACAGCCAAAGTTTCTACGTGCCAGCAAAATAGTCGCACCTTGATAACGTGGCTTATTCAAAACAAAGTCTGGATTGATAACGCGTGTGCTACTGTCTTGACCCGGATAACCGTCATCGAGATAGCGCCAATCGTCAAATAAATTGACACCAAAACCTGTTCGTTTAATAGATTTTAAAAACTGCTTTGCGATAATTTGGTCGGTATCGACATTTGCACGATCTAGTGGGCAAACAATACCCGTTTGAGTGTTATAAGCTTGCATAGCTTTTCCTTAAAATATCAATTACTAACGTAAAATTTTTTGGCTACTTAATAAAGCTCAAAAGAGCGTCCCATGTGCTTGACTATTTTAGTCATCCTACTCTTTTCATTTTTGGAATAGTTCAAGTGTAGGACAGCTTCCTTACCGTCTTCAACCTTAATAACATGATAGAAAACTTGACCGTTATCTCTATAGCCGCTTACTGTATAAGTGTTAACTGTTAAAAGTTCGTAAGTAACTATGGTACTTGTCTTATATCGATGCTGCTTCTCTTTCAAGTAATCGCTATCTGTATAAAACAAGACACTTGGTGTATAGCTGCCAAAAATTAAAATATCGGCATTGGAATTGGCCAACTTAAAATGACGTCCATCTCCATTATCTGCCTCAGGCAGCCATTCTAATTGGTTAGGCACATCAATACAGTAGGCAAATTTTGCGTTACAGTATTCAAGAGCCATCGCTAACGGAGAGCTACTCAATAGGCAAAATAAAACAAATAGCCTTTTCATTGTCATGCTCTATACCAATGTAGAATTAAAACGTTCTTACATCAACAAAGTGACCTGCGAGCGCTGCTGCTGCTGCCATTGCTGGACTGACCAAATGCGTACGACCACCATTACCCTGACGACCTTCAAAGTTACGATTAGAGGTCGATGCACAATGCTCTTGCGGCTCAAGCTTATCTGCATTCATGGCAAGACACATAGAGCAACCTGGCTCACGCCATTCAAACCCAGCCTCAGTGAATAAAGCATCAAGACCTTCTGCTTCTGCTTGTAGCTTCACTTGTCCTGAGCCAGCGACAACGATTGCCTCTTTGATATTATCAGCAACTTTACGGCCTTTGATAACTGCCGCAGCGTCACGCAAATCTTCAATACGCGAATTGGTGCATGAACCAATAAAAATACGGTCAAGCTGAATATCGGTGATTTTTTGCCCAGCTTTTAATCCCATATACGTATAGGCCCGTAACCAGCCCTCTTCTTGCGCTTCATCAACCGCTTGATCAGGTGTTGGTACTGATTGCGTGATATCGACAACCATTTCGGGCGAGGTTCCCCACGATACTTGCGGCGCTATCTGGCTACCGTCAATTTCAACTACCGTATCAAATACCGCATCGTCATCTGAATATAAGGTACGCCAATAAGCTTCAGCTTGCTGCCATTGTGATTCTTTTGGCGCGTACGGGCGACCTTTGACATAATCAATGGTGACATCATCAACAGCGACCATACCTACGCGAGCACCTGCTTCAATCGCCATGTTACAGACAGTCATGCGACCTTCCATACTCATGTCTTCAAAAACCTGTCCTGCAAACTCAATCGCATATCCTGTACCACCGGCCGTACCAATTTTAGCAATAATGGCCAATACCACGTCTTTTGATGTCACGCCAGCACCAAGCTTACCAGTAACGCGAATTTGCATGTTTTTTGATTTCTTTTGAATCAAACACTGCGTGGCTAGCACGTGCTCAACTTCTGAGGTGCCGATACCATGCGCCAAACAACCAAGTGCGCCATGTGTCGCTGTATGCGAGTCGCCACATACGACTGTCATACCTGGCAATACCAAGCCCTGCTCAGGGCCCACTACATGTAGGATACCTTGACGAGCATCATTGATAGTAAATTCAGCAATATCAAACTTGGTACAATTGTCATCCAATGTGACCACTTGCAAGCGTGAGACTTTGTCTTTAATACCAGACACCCCTTCTAAGCGCTCTTTAGATACTGTTGGCACATTGTGGTCAGGGCTTGCGATATTGGCAGACAAACGCCATGGCGCTCTATTTGCCAACTCCAATCCTTCAAATGCTTGCGGGCTTGTCACTTCATGCAGCAAATGGCGGTCAATATAAATTAGGCTTGAACCATCGTCACGTTTGGTAATCTCGTGAGCGCTCCAAAGTTTGTCGTATAACGTTTGACCGGCCATGTTCTTATCCTTTATTGGTTACTAATCATTGAATATTTCACTTTCCTATACAGTAATAATAGGCGAAGTGTTTGTTCAAATGTTATGTGTTTCTTTTATTTATGACTATATTGGGACACTGAGACTTGTTTTGTGTGCCAAATTTCCAAGTGGCTACAATAAATATGTCACAATACGCCTTGATGTCTTGTGATTATAGCAGGCTAATCCTATAATAATAATTGATGATTTTTAACCAGATGCAAACTTTTATTTCTAATACCCTGTGATTAGGTCAGTTAACTTTTATTTATAGTTCGCTACATAGCTAAGGACATTCGCTTGAACACCACAAACTTAACGACATTTGTTACTGTCATGCATACAGGCAGTATCTCGGGCGCAGCAGAAAAGCTGTTCATTACACAGCCTGCTGTCAGTAAGCGTATCAAAAATCTGGAAGATGAGTTCAATATCACGCTATTTGACACAGTCGGACGAGGCATTGTGCCGACTCAAGCTGCTAGTGAAATGCTACCTCATGCCAAACGCTGGCTAGAGGACTATGAAAACTTTAAAATCAACTTGCAACATTCTCAGCACATTGTCTCTGGTAAATTGGTCATCGGTACCAGTCATCACATTGGTTTGCATCATCTAGCTCCTGTACTAAAGCACTTTATTCAAACTTACCCAGCCGTACAACTAGAAGTACACTTTGTTGACTCAGAAAAGGCTCACAAAGCCGTACTGGATGGTGATTTGTCACTGGCCTTTGTAACACTACCACCTGTTTATGATAAGCGCTTGAGCTATCATACATTATGGTCTGATCCTCTGTACTTTATGACAGGTACGCTGTCACCTTTGGCCACCAAGTCTAATGTCACTTTAGAGCAATTGGCACGTTATCCTGCTATTTTACCTTCTGCCAATACGTTCACCAGTCAGATTACGTTGGCTGAATTTGCAAAGCACAATCTCAAGCCTTATGCCACCATGAGCACCAACCCGCTTGAGTCTATTCGCATGTTGGTTTCTGTCGGTCTTGGTTGGTCAGTACTACCACAAACGATGATTAGTCAAGATTTGGAACGTATTGATATGGCGGACAATATTGAATTACAGCGTTACTTAGGCGTCGTAATCAATCCAAAATTAACGCCATCTAGTAGCGTGACTGCCTTATTAGACTTACTTGCTCCTATAGAATAACTGCTATATACATGTATTCGCTATATTTGATTTACAAAATAAGCTGTTCGCATTTGTGATAGTCATACGTTATAATGCAGTTGACGTTGTTTTCTCACAAAAGTTTACTACAAGGACACTGATAGTCATATATTGAATACTTCGCGTAAGATATGATGATTAACAGCAAGCTGAATAGTTGCAAATGACTGATTATATAAGTTGCTAATACTCATATACAAATAGCAGATGCGAGCAATAATAACAGATAAGTGGAGTGAAAACTTCCCGTTGCTCTCTATCTCTATATGAGTGCTAGCCATAAAGCATTGTCACTCATGAAAAGCTAACAGCATGTATTGAAAGAAGCCATTATGTCCTACTTAATGGCTTCTTTTGTCTTTGAATATTGTTTTGAACCTCGTCTTGTAAGCTTAAAGTCTTATAGTCAAACATAATTAAAGCCAATAATATTGGTTAAGGACAACTTATATGAACGGAGTTTCTAGTGGCGTACTGATATCACTTGGCGCCTATTTCTTAGTGATGATTGGAATTGGCGTTTATGCTTATTTTAAGCAAGCCAATGATACAGAAGGCTATCTATTAGGGGGACGTAACTTAGGCCCAGCAGTCACTGCACTTTCTGCAGGCGCGTCTGACATGTCAGGCTGGCTACTACTTGGTCTACCTGGTTACATGTATTCAGACGGTGTGGTTAGTATCTGGATTGCACTTGGCCTAACGCTTGGTGCCCTTTTAAACTATCTTATCGTAGCACCGCGACTTCGTGTTTATACCGAGGTTGCTGATAATGCTATTACTCTACCGGATTATTTTGCCAATCGTTTCGAAGATAAATCGCATATGCTGCGTGTTATCTCTGCATTGGTTATCATCTTATTCTTTACGGTTTATACTGCTGCAAGTCTGGTGGGCGGTGGTAAACTATTTGAAAGTTCACTCAATTTATCTTACACGACAGGTCTATGGGTCACGGCTGGTGTGGTCGTCGCTTACACGCTATTTGGTGGTTTCTTAGCAGTATCGATGACTGACTTTGTGCAAGGCGTCATCATGTTATTTGCGATGGTGATTGTACCTATTGTCGCCTTCACAGATCTTGGTGGTGTTTCAGCCACTACTGAAGCGGTGAGAAATATTGATCCAAGTATGCTGAACATAACTAATGGTATGACCATCATTGGTATTATTTCACTACTGGCGTGGGGCTTAGGTTATTTTGGTCAGCCACATATTATCGTTCGTTTTATGGCGATACGTTCGGTCAAAGATGTACCAACAGCACGAAATATTGGTATGAGCTGGATGGTTATCAGCTTGATGGGTGCTTTGATGACAGGTTTTGCTGGTCGCGCCTATGTACAAAAAACGGCCATGACCTTAGACGACCCTGAAACCATCTTTTTGGTTTTCACCCAGTTTTTATTCACACCGCTGGTTTCAGGCTTCTTATTAGCTGCGATTTTAGCAGCCATCATGAGTACCATCTCATCACAGCTGCTTGTCGTATCAAGCTCACTAACCAAAGATGTATATAAACTATTCTTTGATAAAGATGCACCAGAAGCTCGTCAGGTATTGGTAGGCCGTGTTTCAGTTGTAGCCGTCGCGCTCGCCTCTATCTTCCTAGCTTCTAACCCAGATAGCTCAGTACTAGATTTGGTTTCTAATGCTTGGGCAGGATTCGGTGCAGCGTTTGGCCCATTGGTGATCTTCAGTCTGACATGGCGCGGTATGAACCGTAACGGTGCTGTCGCTGGTATGGTAATTGGTGCCTTGACTGTTATCCTATGGATTTATGGTCCATTCCAAATGAATGGTATGGCACTTAACAGCTGGTTATTTGCTATCGTTCCAGGCTTTATCTTAAGTACTATTGCCATTTTTGCGGTTAGTATCATGACTGGCGGTCCAAGACCTTCAGTGGCTGCAAAATATAAAGAAATGGAACTTAACTTAAACAAGTAAAGCAATAAAGTAGTTTGTCATTAGAAAACCTCGCCAACGTTGGCGAGGTTTTTTTATGAGTTGTCGTTTACCCTTTAAGGTGTAGTCATTTGACTGATTTGATAAAGACCATCTTTGTCTAGAGGCTCATGTTTAAGATAAAGCTGTGACACTCATAGATGAGATCAAGAAGTTTGTGGCATTAGCAATCCTATGATTACTTTTAGCATTTGTTTGTAATCACTATTCACATCTATTCATTGATGGATTTCGACAAATACAGTATGTCTTTATAATCAAACAAACTACACAGTAACGTGAACCAATTTTTAGAGAGTAAACAATCTATAGTATAGGGGTGTCTGGAAATTTCATAACTGGTTTTCTCTCAGTCCATTCTATATAGGTAATTTATTGATAACTGCTATAAAAAAAGCGATCCCTCACGGATCGCTTCTTTATCTATTAGTACTGCTAAATATGGATACTATTTGATATCTTGATAAGAAAGTTTCAAACCTAAGATATAGCCATCATTGTCTTGGAAATCACCAACAATTTTTCCGCTAGGTAGACGGCCTTTTGCATCACCAAACCACAAGTATTTACCACCTGCCGATACCGCCCAGTTTTCAGTGACATTGTATTTGGCACCAAGACCGACACTATAATAGCCATCAACAGGACCTAACGACGTTGTCGGGTCACCCGCACCACTATCCCAACCCACAGTACCACTAATAGCAAGGGCTGGTGCAACACGCTTAGCCAGACCTAGCTCTACCATCCACTGATCGTCTTCATATTCAACCAAGTTTAGACCATCAGGACCGTAATTACGTTTACTAACGTCATTATATAATGGTGGTGTGATTACAAAATCACTCCATGGCACCCAACGCACTTTCGCCGTTGCTAGTGTTGTTGGATTGATACCCGTTTGGAAATCAAAGTTGACTGATTCAGGGGTTGTAATCTCATAATTGCTGCTTCGGTTGGCAGCCGCAGCACCTATAGCTGCTGCCTGTGCTGGAGTAGCTCCTTGTTGCAAAGCAGCTCCTTGAGCTAAGATACCTGCTATAGGATAATTTTCAGCGATATCAATATCATGGTCAATCTCAGAACGATAAGTCAAGGCAGCCTTAAGTGCAATTTCTGGTTTGCTATAAGAGATACCTGCGATATAACCGTAATCCATATCAGGGTTACTGGTTGACGTATAGCCAGTAGCAGGGCCGTAAGCCAAACCACGCAACTTCACATCAGCTCTGATACGCTGAGCAACTGGACCACCATATACTTGGAATTCTTTATTGGCACCGAATTTCATACCGAGAATCCCTGTTAAGCTTTCACTACGGACTTCTACGTTGGTATTTTCACCTGCAGTGGCTGATTCAGCTAATGCTATTGCACCTGCGGTCTGTGGGTCTACACCATCACCTACCAATGCCCCTCCTGAAGCATTTCTGTCTTCACTTGCAACGAAATTACTTTGCGTGTATTCAGCAGCCGCACCAAAAGGCTCATCGTATAAGACACCGATGCTAAAAGTATCGTTGATATCGGTCTTTACACCATAACGAAAGAAGTCATAGGATTCAGCAATATCACCCGTCTTGTTACCACGCTCATAGTCATTTTGGTTAGGGTTGACGTTCGCGCTATCGTAGCCGCTTACATCAGCATCAATATAAGTATAAACAGCTTCGGCATACGTTCCATCTTGTAAGAAAGCGGTGACGTCTTGCCCTGAACGATCAAGACCAGCAGCATTGGTCACACTAGCAACAGAAAGTGTGGCAATTGCTACTGCAAGGGTTTTTAAATGAAAGGTAGTGCGCATTGTGTATCTCCAAACGTCCTCGTTGTTTTGATACTTGAATCATCAATACTTAGCATTACTATGCGTAGTATTTCGATAATTAAAGTAGTGTCCTAAGTTGAATACTAATGCCTTTTTGACACTAAGACAACAATTAAAGCACTTTATTTCTCAAATATGACTGAACAGTACATATAAGATATAAACAACATACGGATTCTTATTTTAGGAAAACACATTTTTCCATCACTGACATGTGAAGAAAATAAAAGTCACTTATTTTGATTGAATGATCAAGACAAAGTTTTACGTATAAATAACGCAGTAAAAAAGCGACCCATTACGGATCGCTCTTATTTCATTATTAAGGACTTTAACAGTACGACTCTTCTATACGTTATTTTGCTTGATAAGAAAGTTTTGCGCCAAGGATAAAACCATCATTGCTTTCAAAATCACTGACGATAGTTTTGTTTGGAATCTGCCCTTTAGCATCACCGAACCACAAGTATTTACCACCAGCTGATACTGCCCAGTTTTCAGTGAAGTTGTATTTTGCGCCAAGACCAGCACTATAGTAGCCTTCGATAGGGCCTAGGGAAGTTATTGGATTGCCAGCGCCACTATCCCAACCAACAGTACCACTAATTGCTAGTGCTGGTGCTACACGCTTCGCTAAACCCAGCTCTACTTGCCATTGATCATCATCATAGTCAACCAAGGGTAACCCTGTATTATCACCAGTCGACAATTTGCTAACATCATTATATAGAGATGGTACGATTGCAAAATCACTCCAAGGTACCCAGCGAACCTTTGCAGTAGCTAGTGTCGTTGGATTGATACCTGTCTGAAAGTCAAAATTGACTGATTCTGGCGTTTTGATTTCAATAGTATCGCTTCTATTTGTTGAAAGCCCTAAAGCTGGCGGTAGATTAGCAACAAAAGGATATAATTCAGAGGCTGGAGCATTATGTTCAATCTCAGAGCGATAGGTTAAAGCCGCCTTAAGTGCAATTTCTGGTTTGCTATAAGCCATACCTGCGATCCAACCATAATCTTGGTCTGGACTGACATGAATGCTATAACCGTTCGCTGCACTATAAGCAGTTCCACGCAGTTTTACATCTGCCTTCACACGTTGAGCTACTGGCCCGCCATAGACTTGAAAATTCTTACTTTCACCAAGTTTTGCGCCGATGATACCAGTAATACTTTCAGTACGTACTTCTACGTTAGTGCCTTCACCATTTCTGGGTGAAAGAGGGTTTTGGTCGACAAAATTATTATTGCCACTATAATCAGCAGCAGCACCAAACGGCTCGTCATATAGAATGCCGACGCTAAATGTATCGTTAATGTCTGCTTTTACACCATAACGGAAAAAGTCATATGATTCAGCAATGTCGTCAATCTTCTTGCCTTTTTGATAGGCATTCTTGTCCGAACCAACATAAGCATTGTCATGACCCGTAACATCAGCATCGATATAGGTATAAACAGCTTCGGCATAAGTGCCATCTTGTAAAAATGCGGTGATGTCTTGGCCTGAACGATCAAGACCAGCAGCGTTAGCAACGCTAATAACAGAAAGGGTAGCAACCGCTACTGTAAGAGTTTTTAAGTGAAAATTCGCCCGCATTGTATATCTCCAAACATCCGCATTGTTTTACTACTAAAACCATTTTCATTAGGCAAGCAGCATCCGAGATGAGCGATATTAAAGATATTCGAACATGAAAACAACTATAAAAACAGCTTATTTCTACATTATGACCACATAGTCACTGGACGTTACACTTGTCTAAAAATACGCTTACCGTTTTTATTGATGTATGCGTGCATGATTCTTTCGCTAATATTAATAATGCGGCGGCTTGTCTGCCATCACATCGAAAGGCGCAATCCCTCCTTCGGTATCCTGACTTTCAACTTGTTTATAAATCAGTTGTAGCTGTCGTTGGAGCGTTTGGATATCCTTGTCTTGTCTTGCAATGACTTCGTCAAGGCGCTCTACTGTCAGCTCAAGATGTGCCATACTCATCTGTAGGTCAATAACTTGCTGTGTTTGCCATTCATTAGGCGGATTTGAGGCATCATTTTGATTATTAGATTGGTTCATATTGCTCTCTAAATTGTGATAAATAAGGTGAGGTTTATTGGCTAATAGTAAGGATCAGCAGCCGATGAATAGCGGCACTAAATATTGATTGAGAGTCATAATTTAGCAGCTCGCCGTAAAAGCTATAAATAGTCCTTATAAAACCATTTACGCTCACTACAGTCACGTGGTGGCATGTTATACTGCTAGCAATTTTGCAACAACCCCTACTCCTCTATTATATAAGCTTAAGATATTCTATGGCACTGATACATTTAAAAGATATTCACTTAGCATTCGGCGTCGCCCCCGTTCTTGATGGCATTGATTTTGCTATTAATGCAGGTGAGCGTGTGTGTTTGATCGGCCGCAATGGCGAAGGCAAGTCTACGTTATTTAAACTGATTAATGGCTCATTGCAGCCTGATAGCGGTGAGATTATTACCAATAGCAGCATGCGTGTTGCTATGCTAGAACAAGACGTTCCTGAAACAAGCGGACGTATCTTAGATATTGTCATGGGTGGCAGTCGCCGCACTGCTGACTTGTTGATTAATTATAATAAACAAGTTGATCTGTGTGCCAATGGTGACATGGATGCTTGTGAGCACATGGCAACGCTACAACATGACATCGATGCGGTGCATGGCTGGGACTTAGAGCGTGATGCTAGACGTCTGATTACCACGATGGGATTGGATCCAGAAGATGATTTATCCTCTTTATCTGGGGGTCGTAAACGCCGCGTCCTACTGGCCAGATCTTTGGTCACTAAACCTGATGTCTTGTTACTAGATGAGCCAACCAACCATTTGGACGTTGAGAGCATTGAATGGTTAGAGCGTTTTTTACTTGACTGGCAAGGCTTGACGCTATTGTTTGTAACCCATGATAGAGCCTTCGTCAATAAATTGGCCACTCGTATCGTCGAGCTTGACCGTGGTCAATTGACCAGTTATGACGTTACTCAAGGTGCCAAAGGGTATGCGCGCTATCAAGAGCTAAAAGAGTTGCAATTATTGGCTGAAGAAAAGAACAATGCCAACTTTGATAAAAAACTGGCGCAAGAAGAAGTTTGGATTCGTCAAGGTATCAAAGCACGCCGCACCCGCAACGAAGGCCGCGTACGTGAACTAAAGGCCTTACGTGAAGAGCGTAGCGGTCGCCGTGAGCAAGTCGGCAACGTCAATATCACGATGGGTGAAGGTGAGAAAAGCGGTAAACTGGTTTGTAAAGTTAAAAACCTACACCTCGAATACGATGGTCATGTCTTGGTTGACAACTTTAGCACGACAGTGATGCGCGGTGATAAAATTGGTATCGTTGGTCCTAACGGTGCGGGTAAAACCACATTGATTAAAGCCCTACTCGATATGTCTGATGCTGAGGTCACCAAAACAGGGAATGTTGAGCTTGGTACCAACTTGCAAATTGCGTTTTTTGATCAATTGCGTGATCAATTAGATCTTGAAGCCAGCGTGGCGCAAAACGTTTCTGAAGGTTCTGATTTTGTCGAGGTTGGTGGTCGTAAGACGCATATCATGAGCTACTTACAAGACTTTTTATTTGCACCAGAGCGCGCCCGTACCCCAGTAAAAGCGCTGTCAGGTGGTGAGCGTAATCGTGTGCTATTGGCTAAGCAACTGCTAAAGCCTGCCAATATTTTGGTGCTAGATGAGCCAACCAACGATTTGGATATGGCCACTCTCGAGCTATTAGAAGAGTCAGTCAGCAGTTTCAACGGTACTATCTTACTTATTAGTCATGATCGCTCATTTATGGACAACGTTGTCACCTCTACATGGGTGTTTGATCAGGACGAAGAAGGCAGAGGCATTGTTAAAGAATATGTGGGTGGCTATCAAGAGTATTTGGTGCAGAAAAACCGCGAAGAAGCTGCCCGTGCTGCTAGAGCACCAGCCAATAACGGAGCTAATACTAAAGCGACTAATAAGTCGACCGTAGCGGCAAAACCTGCAAAAGTGGTTAAGAAACTCAATTATAACGAGCAACGTGAACTTGACAATTTACCGAAAGAGATTGCAGCACTAGAAGCAGAACAAAGCCAGTTAGAAAAACAACTGGCAGACGGCTCATGGTTTACGCAAGATATTGAGGCGGCCACTGCTGCTAGTGAGCGCTTGTTAGTGATCGAAGAAGAGATGATGAATAAGCTTGAACGCTGGAGCACACTTGAGGACTAATAGTAAGAAATAACTTATTATCTCTTTAGAAAAACCTGTTAGACATTGCTTATTTTTGCTCGATAAATGCTTAAAGACCTTCAAATAATCACCGCTTTACAGGATAAAGTGGTGATTATTTGTTTATAAAGCAGTTACAATCTGTTTAGATACTGAAAGTTAGTGAACATTACCGCAATTTCAAGTATCATGCGCTATTACTAAATATCCTTATTAATTATAAGGTCATCACATTTACAATCCCTAGTAAAAAACATAGATGCTAGATATTGATAACGTTAGTTATTTTATGCTGGTCATCATATTCAACCTTATAATATGTCCTACAAAGGTTGCTTTATTTTTAACGCAATAATTTATTTTATCACCAAAATAGCTTAGAATAGCAACAATTAGCAAGATTAGGCACAGCTAAAGTGGCTTGATATTGTGTATTTTCTAAGCCACAAACCCAGTGTGGGGTAATCCCATTTCATTCACCTGGAGGAAGTATTAATGAGCCAAGCCGAAGGCGTTAATGTACAACGCCGTAGAGTTCTTATTGCCTCGACTGCCGCAATCGGTGCAGCTGGGGTAGCTGCTGTGGCGACCCCTTTTGTCCGTTCTTGGTATCCAAGTGCTAAAGCTGAGGCTGCAGGGGCTGCAGTGACCCAAGATATTGGTTCTATCGAAGCAGGACAAATGATCGTTGTCAAATACCGCGGTAAACCTATTTATGTGGTTAAACGCACCGAAGATATGGTCGCGGGACTAGAGTCAGTCAAACCATTATTGTCTGATCCTAATTCTGATGCGTCTTTACAGCCTGAATACTGCAAAAACCCTACTCGCTCTTTAGAACCAACCATATTGGTGGTTGAAGGCGTTTGTACGCATTTGGGTTGTGCACCGAACTACCGTCCTGATGTGGGCGCAGTGGATTTAGGTGGTAACGATTGGTATGGTGGATTTTTCTGTCCGTGTCATGGGTCAAAATATGACTTAGCAGGCCGTGTATACAGTGGCGTTCCTGCACCGCTTAATTTACCCGTCCCAGAATATGGTATGGATGGTACCATTTTGACGGTTGGGGAGGCTTAATATGAGTATGGGTAAAAAGTTAATGCACTGGGTGGACGCGCGTTTTCCAGCGACAGAAACCTATGAATACCATATGTCAAAGTACTATGCGCCAAAGAACTTTAACTTTTGGTACTTTTTTGGCGTGCTATCGATGATTGTATTGGTCAACCAATTGGTGACCGGTATATGGCTGACGATGATGTACAATCCAAGTGCCGAAGGGGCATTTGCATCTGTTGAATACATCATGCGTGACGTAAAAGGTGGCTGGCTCATCCGCTATATGCATTCGACTGGCGCCTCTGCGTTTTTTGTCGTAGTGTACTTACATATGTTTAGAGCGCTATTATACGGTTCATACCAGAAACCTCGTGAGCTGATTTGGCTCATCGGTATGGGTATTTATCTAGCGCTTATGGCAGAAGGTTTCTTTGGATACTTGCTACCTTGGGGCAACATGTCATTCTGGGGTGCACAGGTTATTTTGAACCTTCCTGCCGCGCTACCAGTCATTGGTGACGGTCTTGCTGAGTGGGTACGTGGTGACTATATCATCTCTGGTATTACCTTAAACCGTTTCTTTGCCCTGCACGTGGTTGCTATCCCATTAGTACTAGTGGGTCTGGTATTTATGCACATTGTGGCGCTCCACCATGTGGGTTCAAACAACCCTGATGGTATCGATATCAAGAAGCTAAAAGACAAAAACGGTGTACCATTAGACGGTATTGAATTCCATCCGTATTACACTGTGCATGATATGGTTGGTATCGTGGTCTTCTTTATCTGCTTCTTTGCAGTGGTATTCTTCTTCCCAGAAGGCGGCGGGTTCTTCCTTGAGCCACCAAACTTTGAGACGGCCAACTCACTGAAAACACCAGCGCATATTGCACCAGTATGGTACTACACGCCATTCTATGCCATTTTGCGTGCGGTTCCTGATAAGCTTGGTGGTGTTATCGCCATGGGTGCTGCTATTGCTGTGTTATTCTTAATTCCTTGGCTTGATAGATCGCCTGTACGCTCTATGCGCTATAAGGGTATTTTATCTAAGATTGCACTTACCGTCTTTGCTATTAGCTTTATCGTATTGGGCTATTTAGGTGCAACTCCTGCAACACCAACAGCGACTATTATGGCTCGTGTGTTTACGATTCTATATTTCTTGTTCTTCTTACTGATGCCGTTCTACACTGCCATTGAGAAGTGTAAACAGCCACCAGAACGCGTTACCGGAGGTCACTGATGAGCACGCTAATTAAATCCCTAGCTGGTCTAGGCTTAGGCGCGACATTGACCTTGACTGCTGGTACGGCATTAGCAGCTGGCGGTCACGGATGTGGTACATTCGTGAACGCTGAAGGTGTTGAAGAGCATTTAGCTTGTAGTACTGCTCCTATTGATTTTACCAATAAGGGTTCTCTACAAAATGGTGCGAAAACTTTTATGAACTACTGTGCGGGTTGTCACTCAGCAAAGTATGTTCGGCACTCACGCATTGCCAAAGATTTAGAGATACCGCCAGAGCTGGTCGAAAAGTACCTGATGGTCACCACTGATCAAATCGGTGATCATATCGACGCTGAGATTAACCCTGAAGTACAAGCAGCATGGTTTGGCGCAGCGCCTCCAGATTTGTCACTTGAGACGAGACTGCGTGGTGATGATTGGGTATATACTTACCTACTCTCGTTTTATGAAGACCCAAGCCGTCCTTGGGGCGCTAATAACTTAGTGCTACAAAATGCAGCAATGCCTCATGTATTACACAATATGCAAGAGCAGCTAAGTGCCGAAGAGTTTCAAAGCGAGGTTGGTGACTTGGTTAACTTTATGGCATGGATGGCAGAGCCGGCACGTCACGACCGTCAAGTGATTGGTTTCTTTGTTATTTTATTCTTACTTGTTTTACTAATCCCAGTTTACTTATTGAATAAAGAGTTCTGGAAAGATGTAAAATAACCAAGTATTGAATACCTAGATGTTACAGGTAATATTGGGCACTACATTGGTAGTGCCTTTTTTGTGCCTAAATGATAAACCTCCTATCAACAAATAAAGGGCTGAGCAGCAATGTTTACGTACGTTACCTTGATAAATAAGGCGACTTTGTTTACGATGACAGGCTTTACTACTAACATTAGGCTTTCATGATTGATGCGAATGACATACCAAGCAGTCAGCTAATTTTATACGCTGATGACGGCTACGACAGTCATGTGGTACGCCTATTACTTGAAGAAAAAAAGCTTGCTTACTATTTATCACGCCTACATTCTGAGCGTCCTGAAGACTTAACCGAGCTCAATCCCTATCATACGTTGCCTGTTTTACAGCAGCGTGAAATTGCGCTCTATGAAATCAATGTCATCTTTGAGTATCTTGAAGAACGTTACCACACAAACAAGTTATTGCCTGAGACACCACAAGAGCGCGCGCAGTTCCGGCAGCTTGCTTGGCGCATTCAGCGTGATTGGCTATCACTTGGCAAACGCCTACTGACGCACCCAGATAGCTTCAATAAAGCGCAGGCAGCGATGGCTAAAAAACAACTAAGCGATTCTTTAATCACCCTATCCCCTTTGTTTGCTCATAAGTCTTATTTTATGGCGGATGAATTTGGGTGGTGCGATGTTCTGTTGGCACCTTTATTATGGCGACTCGAAGAGATGAAGATTGAATTGCCACGCGCTATTAGTCGTCCGTTATTTGAATATCAAAAACGGGTCTTTGAGCGAGACAGTTTTCAAAAAAGCGTACGCTGATTAGACAATCAGATGTCACAGCCTTAAAATAAAAAACAGTAAAGAGTATAAATCCTTGGTAAATCGATGAAAAGTTGAAACCATCACTTTAAATGTAATCATTCAATGCAATCAATATAGGAAGCCAAACAATGAGCGACATCACCTCTATTACTCCAACCCGTCCCTATATGGTGCGCGCGCTATATCAATGGATAGAAGACAATGAACTTACCCCATACTTAATGGTCGATGCCACTGCTGAAAACGTACAGATTCCAACAGAGCATGTACAAGATGGTCGTATCGTACTCAATATTGCCAGCCGTGCCACTGGTAACATGAGTATGGAGAATGACTACATTAATTTCAGCGCTCGCTTTGGCGGGGTATCACAAGATATTTGGGTGCCACTCACCGCAGTCATGGGCATTTATGCAAAAGAAAACTCACAAGGTATGTTTTTTGACCCGAACGAATACGAAAACTATCAACCTGAAGAAGAGTCGGTCACGACTGCCAATAAAACGACTAGCGCGCCTAAACCTAAGCGTGATAATAAAGCAGGTTTAAAAGTTTTAAAATAACCCGCTCCGTACAAACAAAAAGCCAGCCATATTCGATATGACTGGCTTTTTGCTTATGTTTTTAGACAAACTAAGACCCATAAAGGCACTAAGACATGAGTATAGTTATTACGTTCTAGGTAACGTTACACCGCGTTGGCCTTGGTACTTACCACCACGATCTTTATAACTGGTCTCGCACACATCATCAGCATCGCTTTGGAAGAACAGCATTTGTGCAACGCCTTCCCCCGCATAAATACGCGCGGGTAGATTGGTTGTATTACTGAATTCTAAGGTAACGTGCCCTTCCCATTCAGGCTCAAGTGGCGTGACGTTGACGATGATGCCGCAGCGTGCATACGTTGACTTGCCAAGACAAATGGTTAATACGTCGCGTGGAATACGAAAATACTCCATCGTACGTGCTAGCGCAAATGAGTTAGGCGGAATAATACACTCGTCACCCACAATATCTATAAAGCTTTTTTCATCAAAGTTTTTAGGATCCACGACAACCGAATGAACGTTGGTAAATACTTTGAATTCAGGGGCACAGCGCACGTCATAACCATAGCTTGACGTACCGTAACTCACCAAACGCTCGCCATCATCATTGAAACGCACTTGACCTGGTTCGTATGGCTCAATCATGCCATGCTCTTCAGCCATTTTACGAATCCAGCGGTCAGATTTGATAGACATTGTTATTCCTTAGCAAATATTTAGTAGCGACGATTTTTTGATAGTGGTGATTATACGGAATTGATGGGTTAATTTATAGGGGCGCAATAAGTTTATAGTCAACGAAGCCTACGGTCATTATCATTGCAGCATTTTAGGAAACTGTCTGTCCTTGGTAACTAACAGTGGTATACACTATTTTTCTTTTTGCCTCTCCTGAAGCTGTCCAAACAGCCTCCATAACGGCTTTGATCTCTACCATAGTCAAACCATCTGCCAACTCTTCAGTCACATTAGCTACTGCAAAAGTATTTACTCCAAATGGGTGTTTGGGAAACTGTTGAAGCAGATCAGAAGTAGCCTGTACTGCCTTAA
The DNA here is from genome assembly GCF_900163785.1 of Psychrobacter sp. JB385. GTDB lineage: Bacteria > Pseudomonadota > Gammaproteobacteria > Pseudomonadales > Moraxellaceae > Psychrobacter. Next base: position 374,925 of record NZ_FUKN01000013.1, on the reverse strand, counting down.
GAAAATCGGCAATCACCATACGACGGTTACTAAAGTCAGCATTGAGCTGATGGCGCTTGCTACTACCATCTTTGTAGTAGCAAACGGTTCTCAGTTGATTATTTGACAGCTCAATCACATATATCGGCGGCCGAAATAACTGTAATACGTTGTATTTTTTTGGCACTTCTTTAAGATGCCTTTCATAGGTAGATAAACTCAAAATACTCTCTTTAAGTAAGTACTAATATTTTAGACATAAAAATGCCGTCCTTCATCAGACTTTTCAAACATTAAAAGATCCGCTTGTCATCAACAGGCTTGGCGAATTTATCAATATTGGTTTCGATGTTTTTAGCGATGTTCACATAATATGACGCAAACTCATCATCAGCCAATACGCTTGGTTCCCCTTTATCCACTTGAGCACGGATGCCACTAGCCAGCGGTAGTTGCCCCAATAAAGGCACGTGATACTGCTCAGCGATCCGCTCACCACCACCCGTACCAAAGATGGCTTCGGTATGGTTGCAGTTGCTACAGGTATGTAGTGCCATATTCTCAACCACGCCAAGCACAGGAATATTGGTTTTGTTAAACATCTCTATGCCTTTTTGTGCATCGAGTAGTGCTACATGCTGTGGCGTCGTGACAATCACCGCACCCGTTACTGGAATACGCTGCGCCAATGTCAGTTGAATATCCCCTGTTCCTGGCGGCATATCAATCACCAAGTAGTCTAGCTGTGGCCAGTTGGTTTGATTGTATAGTTGCATCAAAGCCCCTGTCGCTTTAGGACCACGCCAAGCAACAGGCGTATTATCACCATCGAGCAGACTACCAATCGATAGCATCGCTAAGCCATGCGCATTAACAGGAACAAATTGCTCATTTTCTAACTCAGGTTTTACGCTATCTACACCCAACATCGTTGGCATACTAGGCCCATAAATGTCTGCATCAAGTACGCCTACGCGGTTACCAAGTTTTTGTAATGCTAACGCAATATTGACGGTGGTGGTTGATTTACCAACGCCGCCTTTGCCCGATGCCACGACGATGATATGACGTATACGTGGATGCGCTGCCAATGAGGCTTGTGTTGGCGCTGACTTGGTAATTGCTGGTTCAGCATTGGCATTATTGGTTGCAGATGACTGGCTTTGATTGTCCATGGCATTGGTTGTCTTTGGCATGGGCTTAGGTAAGGTCGATCCTGCTCCTTTTTCTGGTGCAGGCAAACGTACATTCATATGTATGGTATTAATGCCATGCGGCTGAAGAAGCTGTCCCAGTTCCTGTTGAATGCTTTCAGGACGACTGTCTTGAGGTAGCCGCAAATCCAAAGTAAGCTGGTCACCTTGACGCTCAAGACCTGTGACCATGGTCGCGATACTCACCGTACCAATTTCATAGCCGAGTAGTACTTTATCAACGGCACTATCTCGCTCTGCTCTTTGTTGCGGCGTTTCAGGGTCTGAATTGGTTTTTTTCTTCATAAAATTAAACATGGCTACCGTTGCTACCTATACAAGTGGGTTGGTATGGCAAGACAAATCAAGCACTACTCTGATGCGGTCAATGATATAGCTGACAAGCCTTTTGTCCAAACCTTTTCTCGTGACAGTGTAGCTCAATTACAGACATAAAAAAACCACAACGCCAGTAGGAATGACCTTGTGGTTTGGCACCAGTAACAGACATTTATTAATAAGGTATCAATTCATAAACCAACCATGACTGGCAACAATAGACTGTCCAGTGAAGACATTGCTTGGGAACGCCGCTAAAAACAAGGCCAATTGTGCAATATCATCGACAGTAGTAAACTCCTTATCGACGGTATTGACTAACATAATGTCGTTGACGACTGCTTCTTCACTAATCCCTTTCTCGCTTGCCTGTTGCGGAATTTGCTTCTCAACCAAAGGCGTTTTGACAAATCCTGGGCAAATGACATGCGCACGCACATTATGCTCAGCCCCTTCTTTGGCAAGTACACGGCACAGTCCTAGCAAACCATGCTTGGCCGTCACATAAGGTGCTTTGTACAATGAGGCTTCATGCGAATGCACTGACCCCATGTAGATGACCGTACCGCCTTTGTCATCTTTGTACATATGTTGCAAAGCAGCTTTGGTGGTCAAAAAGGCGCCATCTAAATGGATATCTAGCATTTTTTTCCAGTCACTAAAACTCATTTTGTGAATAGGATCAATAATCTGAATACCTGCATTGGAGACCAAAATGTCAATCCCACCAAAGGTATCAACCAATTTTTGTACCCCATCGTTAACAGCAGCTTCCGATGTCACATCCATTGCAATGGCGAATGCTTTACCGCCACAAGCTTCGATAGCATCAACCGCCTTTTGGGCGGCGTCAATGTTTATGTCTGCGATGCCGACCGCTGCCCCTGCTTGCGCGTAAGTATCAGCAATATCGCGCCCGATACCACTTGCGGCGCCAGTGACTAAGGCCACCTTGCCCGTCAAATCCTGTTGTAATTGGGTCGCCATATATTTTCCTTTATAAAATCAAAATAAGTAACGAATTTGAGCGCTCAATCTCTACTGGGCAATGCTGACAGGGGTTTTTTCTTGCAACTCATCAAAGCTAACACCGTCTGCCAACTCAACCAGCTTTAGACCCTTTTCTGTGACATCCAATACCGCAAGTTCAGTGATGATACGATCTACCACGCCTTTACCCGTCAATGGCAGCTCACAGTTAGCAAGAATCTTTGGCTCGCCGTGTTTATTGACTTGCTCCATCAGTACAATCACTCGCTGCACGCCAGCGACCAAATCCATAGCGCCGCCCATACCTTTGACCATTTTTTTAGGAATCATCCAGTTAGCAAGATCACCTTGCTCTGAGACTTCCATGGCGCCTAATATGGCAAGATTGACATGACCGCCTCGAATCATCGCAAACGATTCTGAGCTACTAAAATAACTCGCACCTGATTTTGCAGTGACCGTTTGCTTGCCTGCATTGATCAAGTCAGCATCGACGTTTTCTAAGGTTGGAAACTCGCCAATGCCTAGGAGGCCATTTTCTGATTGCAACCATACATCTACATTTTCAGGAATATAGTTTGCCACAAGTGTTGGTAGACCAATTCCTAAGTTGACATAATAACCATCTTTCAGCTCTTTTGCGGCACGCTGTGCCATCTGCTCTCTTGTCCATGCCATGTTAACTTCCTTATTATTACAATGTTCTATTATTAATTTAACAATTTTTTGATGTATTGCGCGATGAATGTAAGTACGCTAAGCGCCTTCAACGGCTTTGGTCGTGGTTTTTTCGATACGTTTTTCAGGCGTGCTGTTCAACACAATACGCTGCACAAATATGCCTGGCAAATGGATCTCATCAGGATCAAAAGTACCGACTTCGACGATCTCTTCTACTTCAACAATAGTGATTTTACCTGCCATTGCACAATCTGGATTGAAGTTACGAGCAGTTTTGTTGAAGATTAAATTACCCGCTTTGTCTGCTTTTTGCGCTTTGATAAGTGCCACATCCGCACGTAGTGAATGCTCAAGGACATAAGTACGACCATCAAAATCACGCGTCTCTTTACCTTCAGCCACAAGCGTGCCCACACCAGTTGCCGTATAAAAGGCAGGAATACCTGCACCGCCCGAACGAAGCTTTTCAGCCAATGTGCCCTGCGGTGTCAATTCTACCTCTAACTCCCCTGCTAAATACTGACGCTCAAATTCTTTATTCTCACCCACATAAGAGGAAATCATTTTTTTGATTTGGCGAGTTTGTAATAACAAACCCAAACCAAACTCATCGACACCCGCGTTATTACTGATACAGGTCAAATCCTTTACACCGCTATCACGCAGTGCTTCAATCAATACTTCAGGAATACCGCATAGACCAAAGCCGCCAATGGCAAGCGTTTGACCGCTAGTTACGACATCTTTTAACGCCTCTTCGGCACTGCTATATACTTTTGATTGACTCATGCTCATCTCCTTGCAAGTCTATTCTTTGTTATTGAGGCTGCTCAATCATCATTGATTTTCGCTTTCTTCAGTTACTTCTCATCAGTTTATCAGTACTCAACTCATGGTTTCGTTAGCACTCAGCACTATACTAATACATTTTATATCGATATATCATATAGTAAATATTTATGCTAACTTACCATATTATTCCCGCAGCGACTAGAAAATAAGATTGCAGGTGTCCGAGCGAAAGGAAGTGCTCAGTATATGGTAGGTCAACATCGTATCAGTCTAGATTGCTATTTAGCAATAAACAGTGAATCCGTCTGTTATTATCTCTTTGTTGATCTGTGATCATAGGTTTTGCCTTCTCATTGCTTTAATTTTGCCAAGGAGGGCGATTATGTTTAGCACATTTGCTATTGTCATTACTTTATTATTATTGATGTTCTTCGCGTACCGCGGCTATTCGGTGTTGATTTTAGCACCGATTATGGCGGTATTAGCAGTATTACTGTCAGGGGATTTTTTAAGTAGTATTCCTGCCTATACCGATGTCTTTATGAGCGCATTGAGTGGATTTTTGCTCAAATTTTTTCCGATTTTCTTACTAGGGGCGCTATTTGGGCGTTTGATGGCAGACTCTGGCGCAGCCACAGCTATTGCCAATACAGTGGTTGAAAAGCTTGGTGCTAGTAAGGCCATTTTGGCCGTTATCTTAGTCTGCGCTATTTTGACCTACGGCGGTGTGTCATTATTCGTGGTAGCGTTTGCTATCTATCCTATTGCTAAAGATTTATTCAAGGCCGCTGACATACCTAAACGCTTGATTCCAGCAGCCATTGCTTTGGGCTCTTTTACCTTCACCATGACCGCGTTGCCCGGCACCCCAGCCATTCAAAATGCCATTCCGATTCCTTACTATAATACCAATGTATTCGCGGCACCTGTACTGGGCATCATCGGCGGTACTATTATGTTTATTGGTGGCTGGCTGTGGTTGCAAACTCGCGCTAAAAAAGCCAATGCAGCAGGTGAAGGCTACGGTCAGCATGACGAGGAAGACACAGGCAGTCTTGGCAGTAGTACAAAAGAAGCCAAGACAACTGAGGTCTTAACTACTCAGCACACGTCATTCACTGTTGCTATGATTCCACTGGTACTGGTAATCGCTCTAAACGCCTTATTGACGTATGCGGTTTTCCCCTCGATGGATTTTACCCCTCTCCAGACTCAGTTCCCTGACTTAAATATCGCAGGCTCACTCGGATTATGGTCTATTATTATCTCCTTAATCGTGGCGTGTGTGGTGTTAATTCTGCTACGTATTGGGCATTGGAACAACCTGCAAAAAACCATCAACCGTGGTACTTATGATTCCATGCTGCCTATTTTTAATACCGCATCAGAAGTGGGCTATGGTGCCGTCATTGCCTCATTAGCCGGTTTTATTATTATTCGCGATAGCATTCTGAACTTAACACCTGACAATCCACTTATCTCAGAAGCAGTCGCGATGACTACGCTGGCTGGTATTACAGGATCTTCCTCTGGTGGTTTGAGTATTGCGCTATCCACTTTAGGCGAAGATTATCTAAGAATGGCGGTAAACGCAGGTATCGACCCTGAGCTGATGCACCGTGTGGCCGTTATGGCAGCAGGTGGTTTGGACACGCTTCCTCATAGTGGTGCTGTCATCACCTTACTAGCAATCTGCGGCTTGACACACAAACAGTCTTATCTAAATCTGGCAATGGTGACCATTGTCATTCCACTAATAGCCGTCACTGCTATTATTATCTTAGGAACCATGTTTGGCTCATTTTAAAATTCATATAAATTTTCCAGCATTTCTCTCTTACATTAGAAATTTGCATTCAAATAAAAAAACTCACTTAGCAGCTCGCTAGGTGGGTTTTTTATAATAAGGAATGTATGTACTGTATGAAGCGAATTACCGTATTAATTAAAGAGGAACATCACAAAGATGATTGAATTACGGTATCATAGGCACACTTTTTAAATTTTCTTCATTTTTAGAAGTTTTTAGCATTGATAATATCGCGTCTAATAGCCATAAATGGCTGACGACGTTTGATAACCAACCCGTTTATATAAAAATATAGGTGATGAAAGTGCGTGAGATTCTAGTAACCAGTGCGCTGCCCTACGCCAATGGTGATATCCATTTGGGGCATCTTGTAGAATATATTCAGACAGACATTTGGGTACGTGCGATGAAAGCACAAGGCCATCAAGTCACTTACGTCTGCGCAGATGATGCACATGGTACAGCGATCATGTTAAAGGCAGAAGCCAATGGCGTGACGCCAGAGGAGCAAATTGCCGCTGTCAAAGCCTCGCACGAAACCGATTTTTCGAAGTTCCTTATCAACTTTGATAATTATCACACCACGCATTCAGAAGAGAACAAGCAATTCTCTGAGCTGATTTATCGTCGATTAAATGATGCTGGTCATATCAGCACAAAAGATGTCGAGCAGCTATTTGATCCTGAAAAGCAGTTATTTTTGGCCGATCGTTTTGTCAAAGGAACCTGTCCTGAATGCAGTGCACCAGATCAGTACGGCGATAATTGTGAAGTATGTGGTACTACTTATGATGCGACAGACCTCAAAGAGCCGTATTCAACGTTGTCTGATGCAACGCCTGTGCTCAAAACCTCCAAGCATTATTTCTTCAATCTACCTGAGTTTGAGCAGTTCTTAAAAGACTGGACACGCAGTGACAACCGTCTACAAGTATCGGTCGCTAACAAGCTACAAGAATGGTTTGATGCGGGACTTACCAGCTGGGATATTTCACGCGATGCGCCCTACTTCGGTTTCCAGATTCCTGACACCCCAAGCGATGAGCCAGACAAATATTTTTATGTCTGGCTTGATGCGCCTGTCGGCTACATGGCAAGTTTTAAAAACCTATGTGATAAACGCGCAGGCACTGAGAACGCGCTAGATTTTGACCGTTATTGGATGCAAGAAAACGAGCACAAAACTGAGGTCTATCATTTCATTGGTAAAGACATCGTTTACTTCCACGCATTGTTTTGGCCTGCAATGCTTGCAGGTAGCGAGCTGCGCACACCAACAGGCGTGTTTGCCCATGGCTTCTTGATGGTCAATGGCGAAAAAATGAGTAAGTCACGCGGCACCTTTATCAAAGCCGAAACCTACGCTGAGTACTTGCATCCTGAATATTTGCGTTATTACTTCGCCAGTAAGCTGTCTGACAAAGTCGAAGATATCAACCTTGATTTAGAAGACTTTATGCAAAAGGTTAATTCAGACTTGGTCGGTAAAGTGGTCAATATCGCCAGTCGTAGCGCAGGTTTCTTGGTTAAGAAATACGATGGCATGCTATCAGACGTTTGCGTAGAGTCTGAGTTGTTAGAAGATATCACCAAGACTGGCGATGAGATTGCCGCGGCTTATGAAAATCGTGAGTTCTCGCGTGCAATGCGCTTAATCATGCAATGTGCGGACAAAGCCAATGAATATATTGATGGCAAAAAACCATGGTCACTCGCCAAACAAGAAGGCACTGAGCAAGAAGTTCAAGACGTCTGCTCGGTTGCAATCAATATCTTCCGTCAATTAATGGTATATCTCGCGCCAGTATTGCCTGAGCTGACCGCCAATGCCAAAGAGTTTTTGAATATTGATGATTTAAGCTTTGCCAGCCGCAATGAGTGGTTGCTTGGTCATAAAATCAATAAGTTCAAACCCTTAATGCAGCGTATCGAAGAAAAAGACATCACTGCGATGGTAGAAGACTCAAAAGCATCATTGACTCAAGCAGATGCTCCTGCTGTGACTGATAATGATAAGCCAGCCGCAAAAGACAAAACACCTGCTAATGTAGATGCTGAGCAAACGGATTATATTGGTATTGATGACTTTGCCAAAGTCGAGATGAAAGTAGCACACGTCTTAGAATGCAATCACGTAGAAGGTGCGGACAAGTTACTCCAGTTCACCCTAGATGTTGGCGAAGACAAACCACGCAACGTGTTTAGCGGTATTCGTAAATTTTATGAGCCTGAGCAACTGACGGGTAAGAAGGTCATTTGCGTGACCAACCTTGCGCCACGTAAGATGAAATTTGGTATATCAGAAGGCATGGTATTGTCAACAGGCAATCCAAAAACTCAGCTAACGGTCGTTACTCTACCTGACAACTGTGTCATTGGTGATGTGCTCGCATAGGAACGTTAATAAGTAACGTTAACTTAAGTAATGATGTAAGTAATCATTAAAGAACGAAAAAAAAACGGTCTAAATAGACCGTTTTTTTATGGCTGACTTAAAAAATTAAAGTTCGCTGTTATCTACTCAAAACATCAATAATTTCCAACGTATTATTAATCACTGTCACAATCTTATTGTCTGGCGTACGGATACGCTCGTAACGGTTATCATAACGGTCTAAAATGACAGAACGATCATAATCTCTTCTATCAATCTTGCCGACTACTCTATAACCGTACTTATCAAGGTCACGCTTGAATGAGGCATTGGGACTTGCATTGCGATACGCGTTGATATTAGGGTGGGCATTACCATTATTTTGATAACTGTTATGGTTGTAATCTTTACTAATGTGAGCGGAGTTGCCATTTCCATGACCGTGCCCATTACCATGATTGTCTTTTGCCATAGCAGGCAGGCAAATCAACGAGCTTGCCGTAATTCCAGCGATGGTTAATAACTTTAAATTAGCCGTATTCATGATGTTATCCTTAAAATATGCGTTTGAATAATAATAATGAGATATTCGAGTGCGTGGTATATTCAACACGTCAACATAATAATGATATGTATTTTGGACGTACTCTACTTCTCATATAAAAAACTTTCGTATAAACATTAGCTTACGTTAATTATGAAGTCGGTTCGTAATAGATGCGTTGCTAGCTTGTACGCTTTTTGACTATCAGTTTATTGGATAAGACAATGCCTTAAGAGGCTAATTTTTATGGTTAAATACTCAAAACCACGCTTATGATAATGGTTACGACAATGCCTAATGGTCTTACTCAGTACGCCTATGACGAATGCGCTTTAATTTTTTATTGCGATAACTTACATTACTGTCATAATATGAACATAATAATCGACGGAACGATTACTTTATTTAATGGTTAGCCTGCTATTTTGACATCAACCTAGCATTGACTCGGCTAATCTGCATTTTCCAATATCTTTTTTAAAACCAAAGAGAGCCAAACAGATCATTTGAGCATTGCTATTAGCAGGCTCAACCAATCTGGCAGTCCTCGCTTGGTTTTTGTGATTGATATAACCTATGAGTTATCCTAATAATGACTATTGCTTCTCCTTTACGCTTAAGCCTATTCGGCGCTGCTATCAGTGTCACTCTTGGACTGATTGGCTGCTCAAACGCAACCGATACTGCTGCTACCAATGAAAGCTCGGCTGCTGATACTGCCAAGCCTGCCAAGACGCTAGCCATCACACAAATTGTCGAGCATCCCTCATTAGATGAGATGCGTCGCGGTATTATTGATGAGCTGGCAGATAATGGCTACGTTGAAGGCCAAAATTTGACTGTGAATTTTCAAAGCGCTCAGGGCAATACCGCGACAGCAGGTCAGATTGCCAAGCAATTTGCAGGAGACAATCCAGATGCGATCGTAGCCATCTCGACGCCGTCTGCTCAATCTGTTGTAGCGTCAACTAAGACAATTCCTGTCATTTATACAGCCATCTCAGATCCTGTAGCAGCAAAGCTCATCGATGAAAATGAGGTGCCAATCCAATCTAACGTAACAGGGCTGTCTAGTCAGCTCCCTATTGAGCCACAACTAGATAATATCCAAAAAATCGTCCCTAATGCCAAAACCATTGGTTACGTTTATAGCCCAGGCGAAGTGAACTCGGTCGTCGTACTCAACCAGCTTAAAAAAGCTGCCACAGCACGTGGACTGACCATATTAGATGTTACGGCCAATCGCCCAACAGACGTTGCTATGGCGACTCGTAGCTTATCTGGCCGTGCCGATGTTATTTACACGTCATTGGACAATAACGTGGTATCCGCTTTTGAAGCGATGGCAGGCGCTGCCAATGAGCTAAAAATCCCCGTCATTGCCTCAGATGAATTTAGTGTCAGACGAGGTGCGACTGCTGCCATGGGTGTCAATGATTATGATTTTGGTCGCACCACAGGTAAGATGGTTTATCGCGTGTTAAATGGTGAGGCTATCAATACCATTAAGCCTGAAGTCATGAACACCCTAACGTTATATGCAAGCCCGAAACACGCAGCTGATCAAGGCATCAGCTTGACAGATGATTTATTAAAAAATGCCATCAATGTCGATAACAAAGCGCAAAGTGCTGAGAAATAACCTTTAGATAGTGGCTGTCTGTTTAGATGGCTCGTATGAACTTTTATTTATTCAATAATGTACGGACACATTATTATTTCAGGAGTGAAACCTATGTTGTATCAAAATCGTTTTGGTCATTTTAAGTTTAGCAAGGCGCTATTAGTGGGCAGCGTTTGTACCGCTATCTTGACCGGTTGCAATCAATCGGCACAAGATACCAGTATGACAGATACTGCTGCCACTGGTGATGCGGCAACAGAGATGAAGACAGTCGCTATTACTGCTATTGTTGAACATCCAGCGCTTGACGATGTACGCAAAGGTGTCATAGACGAGTTGAATGAAGCAGGCTTTAAAGACGGTGAAAACTTGACTGTCAACTTCCAAAGCGCCCAAGGCAATACAGCAACTGCTGGACAGATTGCAAAACAGTTCGTTGCCGATGCGCCAGATGTGATCGTCGCTATTGCAACCCCGTCTGCCCAGTCTGTTGCAGCTTCAACAAGCAGTATCCCTATGGTATTCTCAGCGGTCACAGATCCAGTAGCAGCCAAACTGGTACCTAAGCTTGACGGCTCTGGCACCAACGTGACAGGCGCATCAGATGCACTACCGTATGAACCACAGATCGAATTGATGCGTCAAATCATTCCTGATTTAAAGAATGTTGGTTATGTTTATAGCCCAGGTGAAGTGAACTCAACCATCATCTTAAAAAATCTGAAAGAAAAATTAACGCCACTCGGTATCAATGTGCATGAAGCACCTGCTCAGCGTAGTAATGATATTGCTATGGCAGCACGTAGCCTTGAGGGTAAAGTCGACATGATTTATACCTCAACTGACAATAACGTGGTATCGGCTTACGAGTCGCTTTACCAAATCGCCAAAGAAAGTAAAATCCCACTTATTGCTTCAGACACCAGTTCTGTTGAGCGCGGTGCAGTGGCAGCATTGGGCGTGAATTATTACAATCTTGGTCGCGAAACTGGCAAAATCGTTGTTCGTATCTTGAATGGTGAAAAAGCAGGTGCTATTCCTGTCTATACCCCGCAAATGTTAGACCTATACGTCAGTCCAAAGCATGCTAAAGAAGAAGGCATTACTTTGACACAAGCGGTTATCGATAAAGCAAAAGAAGTGGTAGAATAACGAACTTTTATACTTGGATGGTCATAGCGAAAAAAGATAATGCGTGATAATGACAACATTGTCATTCACCATGTGTCGCTATGACAGCAAGTGTTTATTATAAGAAACCCAGCTATGAATCAGTAGGCTGGGCTTCTTTTTGATATGTTTTGGTTTACCCTAACCGCAGATTACCTAATCTGTTAAATTCACCGCTCAGCCGTTTAGATAACTTGATTCATGGATAAAATGGTACCGATTTTTTTGGTTGCTTTATCCTATGAATAGCGACAACGTTATTTACTAAACGCTTGGTTATGACTTACTGATCTCTTATGTCCTTAATTGCTTTTTTTGGTGCGCTTGAAAGCGGTCTGATTTATGGCCTAGTAGCACTTGGTGTGCTAATTTCATTTCGTACTCTCGACTTTCCTGACTTGACTGCTGATGGAAGCTTTCCACTTGGCGGTGCAGTCGCTGGTATTTCTATTATCGCTGGTATCAATCCATGGCTTGCCTGCGCGTTTGGTATGCTAGCAGGTTCAGTCGCTGGTATTGTCACTGCATGGTTGCACGTCAAGCTTGGGATTTTGCAATTACTTGCCAGTATCTTGGTGATGGTCGCGCTATATTCTGTCAACCTACGTATCATGGGTGCACCAAACTTGCCGCTATTGGGCGAAACCACTGTGTTTAGCACGTTAGTGTCCGATGGCAACGGCTACTGGATGCGCTGTCTAATCATCGGCACTGTCGTGTTGCTTGCCATGTTATTTTTAAACTGGTTTTATAGTACCGAAACTGGCTTATCCATGCGCGCGACTGGCTCAAACCTTAGAATGGCACAGGCTCAAGGTATCAATACGTCGTGGATGACCATTATTGGTATGGCAATCTCTAACGGTTTGATAGCCTTAGCTGGTGCGCTGTTTGTACAAACGCAAGGTGGCGCAGACATATCTATCGGTATTGGTACGATTGTCATTGGTTTGGCAGCGGTTATCATTGGTGAGACTATTATTCCTGCTAAGCGGATTTGGTTAATCACTTTTGCAGTGGTCGTCGGTGCGGTGCTATACAAACTCTTTATTCAGGTTGCGCTATCTAGTCAAACACTGCGTAGCATCGGTTTTGGTCCGCAAGATTTGAACTTGATTACAGCGTTACTCGTGGTCTTGGCTCTGGTATTACCAAAAGCCAAAAATAAATTTTTAAGTCGTAAAGTTCGGGCTTAATGTCAATGTGCAACCATAAGGAATAATTATTATGATGCAAGCTACAGATTTGCGGTTGACCTTTAATCCTGGAACGCCCATTGAAAATCCTGCATTACGCGGCATCGACCTAAATATTGCAGATGGTGAATTTGTGACCGTCATTGGTACTAATGGTGCTGGTAAATCAACTTTTTTGAATGCCGTTAGCGGCACCACCCGTGTCGATAGTGGCTCCATCTTATTAAATGGTATTGATGTCACTAAAAAGACCGCTCATCAGCGCGCTCATTGGGTGGCTCGTGTCTTCCAAGATCCGATGGCAGGGACTTGTGAAGCATTAACCATTGAAGAAAACATGGCTCTTGCCTACAAGCGTGGCGGCAAACGCGGTTTAAACTTTGCGCTCAATCAAAACAATCGTGATCTGTTTCGAGAAAAGCTGTCAGTGCTAAAACTGGGATTAGAAAACCGTTTGACCGATCGCATGGGGCTATTATCAGGTGGTCAGCGTCAAGCCGTCAGCTTGCTTATGGCCTCCTTACAACCCTCTAAAATTCTGTTGCTCGATGAACACACCGCTGCACTTGACCCCAAAACAGCGGCGTTTGTTTTGGAGTTAACCGATAAGATCGTGACGGACAACCAGCTCACGACGATGATGGTGACGCATTCCATGCAGCAAGCGTTGGCGCATGGCACTCGCACGGTCATGCTACACCAAGGTCAAGTCGTTCTAGATGTCTCAGGTGACATTCGTAAAGGCATGACAGTGCATGACTTGCTCGATATGTTTGAGCAAACGCGCGGTGAAAAAGTAGAAGATGACAGTTTAATTTTAAGTTAAGCCACATAAAAACAATTGTTATAAACCTTCAAGAAGACATAATTTTCTTGGAGGTTTTTTTGTTATCTATAGTTAATAATCGTATAAAAACTTTTCTCATAGAGATATAGTTGTTGTATATCGCTATTTATCTGTGAGATCTGTCATGCGTAAAATTCCTGTTTATACTCATCCTGCTGCTGGTTGGCCAGCGCTCATATCCTCTGCTCGTAAACTGATGGACTATCAGACTTTTTTGCGTGGTAGTGCCAGTGTCCTCAAAAGTAATCAGCCTCAAGGCGGTTTTGACTGTCCAGGATGCGCTTGGCCCGATCATAAGTCACATAAAGCCATAGACGTCTGTGAAAATGGTATTAAAGTGGTCGCTAGTGAAACCATGACCACAAAAGCAGATGCGGCTTTCTTTGCAAAACATACGGTTACTGAACTACAGGGATGGTCAGGCTACGAGCTTGAGCACATTGGCCGCTTGTCAGAGCCTGTCTATTATGATGCAGCGCAAGACCATTATATGCCGATTTCTTGGGAAACCGCTTATCAGCGTATTGCTGAGCAGTTAAAACAGCTTGACTCACCAGATGAGGCGCTCTTTTATACCTCAGGGCGTGTCACCAACGAACCCGCCTTCATGTATCAGTTATTTGTACGCTGTTTTGGCACCAATAATTTGCCTGATTGCTCAAACATGTGTCATGAACCCACTTCAGTCATGCTAAGCAGACAATTAGGTGTTGGTAAAGCCACGGTCAAACTAGAAGACTTTGAACAAGCCAAACTGATACTGATGTTTGGACAAAACCCTGCAACCAATCATCCACGTATGCTTGAAATGCTGGCTTACTCTCATGATCAAGGTTGCCGAATTATCTCAATCAACCCCATGCGTGAACAAGGCTTGAGTAAGTTTAGAAACCCGCAAAAACCTACTCATATGGCAGCTGGTCAGAGCGATAAAATGGTCGATGACGTCATTCAGATACAAATTGGTGGCGATGCAGCATTGCTAACCGGTATGGCTAAATGGCTTATTGAAAACGATAAGATCAATACTGACTTTATCACGACTCATACTTCAGGTTTTGAGCCATTAAAGCAGTGGTTAACCGAGCAGTCATGGACAGATATTGAGCGTGGTTGCGGTATCACTCAGGCAGAAATTATCGGTCTTGCTAAGCTAGTGGCTGACAGTCCAGCAACGATTTGCACGTGGGGCATGGGTATTACTCAGCATGTGCAAGGCGATGATAATGTGGCGATGATTGCCAATTTATTGCTACTAATGGGTATGATCGGTATTGATGGCGCAGGCGCGTCCCCAGTGCGCGGACACTCCAATGTACAAGGCGACCGTACCATGGGCATCCATGAACGCCCTGCTCAAAAACTACTGGATACGCTTGAGCGTGTGTTTGAGCATCCTATGCCGCAAGAGCATGGCTATGATGTGGTCACAGGTGCCAAAGCATTGATTGCTGGCAAGTTAAAAGTATTTATGGGTATGGGTGGCAACTATGCCGTTGCAGCGCCTGATACCAAAGCCATTCAACAAGCGTTAACCACGACTCAGCTCAATATTTTTGTGGGCACTAAGCTCAACGAGACGATGCTATACCCAAGCGCTAACAATATTATTTTGCCATGTTTGGGTCGTACTGAACGCATCGTGACCGCCAAAGGTGAACAGTTTGCCACTATCGAAGACTCTATGTGCCAGATCGTGCCAACTCAAGGCAAGCTTAAACCAGTTAGCGATACATTAAAGTCTGAAGCGCAAATTGTGGCGGATATGGCAACTCACCTATTTGGCACTGATACTTCAATCCCTTGGCAAGCAATGAGCGAAGACTTCGATATCATTCGTGACTATATTGCCCAAGCAATTGACGGATTTGAGGACTTCAATCAACACATTCGTACCACTGAGCGCGGCTTTCATTTGTATCATCCAGCGCGTCATCGCGTATGGAATACTAGCGATGGTAAAGCTCAATTTGTAGTACCCGAATATCCGATCACTTATGTGGCTGCACAAATGGCAGAGGCAACCTCCTCGTTTAGAGAGGAGTCAAAAATTAGAGCTGTTAATCCTACGGATGATACGTCAGGTAATGAGCAAAAAATTTGGCAGCTGACCAGTGTTCGTAGCCATGACCAATTTAATACCATGATTTTTGGGTTTCAAGATCGTTATCGTCACACCGATCGACGTGATGTGCTGTTCATGCATCCTGATGAGATGAGCCGTTTAGGATGGCAAAAAGGCGATGAGGTGATGGTTACTCGACACGCCAGCGAAAACAGCACGCAGCAGCCACGTATATTAGGCCCATTAGTATTGACTGAGATGGATATTGCCTCAAATGCTGTAGCAGCTTACTACCCTGAGTGTAATGATTTATTCGACTTAGATACGCATGCGCCAGACTCTCATATACCTGCTTACAAATCCACGACCGTGATTTTACAGCGTGTGAATGCAGAAATAGATATGGCAGACTCTGCTTAGTTCTTGAACGCCAAGTCTCTCGGTAACGACGATGATAAAACTAATATGGTGAACCCTAAATAAAAAACGTACAACAACGATTATGTACTGCTAACAATATATTTTCATCTCCTATGTGTTTGCGAACGCAAAACGAGCAAGAACATATGATGTTGACAGTACTGTATTTCTTTTATATTGGATTGACTATATCGATGACTGAACATTGTGACTATTTATAATGACAGATAAAACCAAGACTAATGTGACAGATAAAGCAAATGAGCCATTTTTAGCAGATAAGCAACCTAATGCTCTAGACATCCCTACAACGCCGCTTGCGCGTGTTCATTCGTCACAGAAACACGCTTATCTTTCAGACGGATACGCTCAGAGCGGCGCAGCTCAGCCTTATATTGACAACCAGCCAGCCAGCTTAGCAGTAGAGGCCGCTGTTGCCATTGTCATCAATGGCATACATTACGCGGTACTAATGGCAAGTCCGAACCAGCTTGAATATTTAGCCGTTGGGTTTTTATTTAGTGAAGGCTTAATTCAACATAGTCATGAGCTATTAGATTGGGAAGTGACGCCGCTTATTGATATTTCAAGTTATCAACAATTTGCTCAAGACCTAGATGCTGACAGTAATGAACCTGCTACTTTTGAGCAAATTTCCGAGCAACTGCAAGATTATGATGTCTATGTGGTCGAGCTGGTACTAAGTCAGCGCTGTCATCAACGTATTCAGGCTCAAAGGCGTCAGCTAGCAGGACGCACAGGATGCGGCATGTGCGGCATTACTGGATTGACACAAGCACTGCCCGATCTTAGCAGCTATTCACAAAGGCGCTTACCTCATACGCCTCAATCTCACTCAACCAAGCGTGCAGCAATACCCAGTCTTGAGTATCTATTAGACATGCGACAAAAAGTGGATGCGTTGCAGCATACACATCAATTGACTGGCGCGGTACATGCAGCTGCCACGATACATGAACAACAATTGTATCTATTTGAAGATGTAGGCCGTCATAATGCCCTTGATAAACTGATTGGCTGGCAGTTGCGTCAGAAAAGAGAGGTAAGCTGCGTGCTGATGACCTCACGTTTATCGATTGAGCTGGTACAAAAATCCATTCGTAGTGATATCCCTTGGCTGGTTGGTATGTCTGCCCCTACCAGTACCGCGGTTCGCGTCGCTGAACGCTATGGATTGGGTGTGGCTGGATTTTTGCGCAATGATCGAGTGACATATTATTCAAATTATCTAAATACTTAGAGCAGCTATATAAGACGTCGCTAATCTACCATGCTATCAAAAAACCAAATGCTATTAGAGTGAAAACTCAGTAAATAAGCTGTCACTGATAATATCAATCTGTATGTTCGCTATCAAATACCTACCCAACGCAGAGTCTATGAAGCCTTTTTATAGTATAAATAAACGCAAATAGTATCTAAATATAAGTAAGCGAGAAAATAACCTGTTTTTAATCAAAAAATGACTTGTAATTTGGTATATTTTTGCTAATATAGTCCACCTTGATTGGCTGGATGGCAGAGTGGTCATGCAGCGGACTGCAACTCCGTTAACGCCGGTTCGATTCCGACTCCAGCCTCCAATTATTTATTAACTTTACGTTAATTTTAGCTTGCATTATTAGCATAACCGCTTATAATAGCCAGCACTTATCTAGCAAGTAGAATGCTTACTGAATAGATAATACAAGTTTTGCCCGGGTGGTGAAATTGGTAGACACAAGGGATTTAAAATCCCTCGCTAGCAATAGCGTGCCGGTTCAAGTCCGGCTCCGGGTACCATATAGCAGTACAAAAAAGCCCAAACGTCATAAGCGTTTGGGCTTTTTTGTGCGCGTTTATATTTACAAATTAAGCGAAGCCTATTTTATCCTATTGATAGCATACATAGGCATAGTCTACCTAGAAGACGACGAGCCAACCATTACACTGGATAAAAACGATCACGGATTAGATTACTCGTATTTATCCTGTTTAAAGCATTTGATTGTCAGCCTTGCGATACGCTAAAAAACACTGCATCATTGTTTTCATTATCAAAAGATATCTTTATTATTAGTCGTCCACTAACATTTTCTTGCCTACTTGATAAACCTTGGCTGGTCTGCTTGAGCCTTTCTTTCCTTTTTTAAGCAAATAAATGACAGTGCTTGCGTGGATAAACGTATCTATCCGTGCCCCCTACCCAGCATTTTTCAATGCTATATAATAATTAAGTACACAATCATTATTCAATATGACTCAGGGAAGAGGATTCTATATTGTTCATTGTTTTAGACCTACTACAAACAATTCCAACTTGGCATTTAGCAGGCTTGTTTATCGCTGGTATGGTCGCCTTTATCATCTCTGTCATTTCTGGCGGCGGCGGAGCCATACTACTGATACCAGTCACTTCTTGGATGCTAGGAGCAGCAGCGGCGCCACCAGTAATCAACTTGGCCACTTTTATCAGTAATGGTTCACGAATTTATCTATTTTGGCATCATATTGATTGGTCATTGACCAAATATTACGTACCTAGTGCAATCTTAGGGGCATGGCTGGCTGCATTGATTTTTAGTCGTTTAAATGCCAACTGGATCCAATTATTGGTCGGGGTATTTTTGGTATCTACCATTTTTCAATATAAGTTTGGCAAGGTAAGCAAGACCTTTAATATGCCAAAAGTTGGCTTTATACCTTTAGGATTTGTCATTGCTTTTATGAGCACATTGATAGGTGGTCTCGGCCCGATACTCAATCCTTTTTATATGAATGCTGGTCTAGAGAAAGAAAGTCTTATTGCCACCAAAACCGCCAATTCTTTTTTTGTGGGCATTGTACAAATCGGCAGCTATGCTTTTTTTGGTTTGCTTACTGCGAATATTTGGCTATATGGGCTTGTGTTAGGACTGGGTGCAGTTATTGGTAATATTATTGGCAAACGCTTTTTGGCGGGCATGAGTGTGAGTCAGTTTAGAATCATGCTGCTCATACTTATGGTCGTTAGTGGACTTATTATGATAGCCAGAAACGCCCACGTACTTTTTTAATCAGTCGGTAGTTGAACTCAAATGCCTATCAACTATTGGTATCTTAAAGGCACAATGGATAAAAAATTCTTGCTAAACATTGATTTTAAAGGCGTTGATACGCTTTATTATCATTGCTCACTCCATAGCAGCCTATAGAATATAAAACTTATCATGTCATAACCCGAAGTTGACTCACTTCTTAAACACAAGATAAGATAAATAGCGATACTGCTGATATTTACTATAACTGTATATATTAAATGCAAAGCAAAACCCGTTAATGCGAGAAAACAATGTCTGTAAACCCCATTCCCAAGCTTCCTCAACACAAATGGCAAAACTTAGAAGCTATCCCCGTGTTTGAAGCAGATGAGCCCCTACATATCATTCCAAATACTGAAAAATTAAAACAATTTCCTATTTATTTTGATCAAAATATATCACACGCCATTGATGTTTGTGTAGCAAGATCCTCTGTTATTCAAAAGCTGCAACAGGCGGCAAACCTACTCCCTGATCATTTAGGGATCGTCGTACTAGATGCTTGGCGCTCACGAGATGTCCAACAAGCCGTTCAAACAGAGATAGGCGACATCATAAAAGCCAAGTATCCGAATCTAAGTATGTCTGATCAACAAGACATTTTGTCAGACTTTGTCGCGCCAGTCGGTCCAAATTTTATCAGTCCTCACTTAACAGGTGGCTCTGTAGATATTACTTTGTTTGATGTAAAAACGGGTGAATGGCTTGATATGGGCGCTGATTTCGATGAGCCCACAGAACGCTCACACACGCATTTTTATGAAGACCAACCCGAGCATACTGCTTGCACGAACAGACGCTTATTGTACTCAGTCATGACGACCGTTGGTTTTAGCAATTTGCCAACAGAATGGTGGCACTTTGACTATGGCAACCCGCTTTGGGCGCATTACTATCAGCAGGATCATGCTATCTATGGGGCCGCTCATTGGGAGTCTGTAGCGTCTTAGGTACGCGTAGTGCTTAAGATAGTACCTAACCTAGTTTTTTGCTAAGCAACACTTGTATTTGGTTCATGGAGGGACTTTGTGGAAACACTTATTCAAGCAGATGATCATTTAGCATTATGGACATTCGTATTGGTTGCTGCCACTTCAGCAATTTTCATTGAGCAACGCTATAAATGGGCGAGTAAAATACCCGGTGCGGTGATCGCTTTGTTAATCGCTATTACGGCTTCAAACTTAAAAATCATCCCAACAGACGCACCTACTTATGACATTGTTTGGGGCTATATCGTCCCGCTTGCCATCCCCTTACTACTCTTCAAGACCAACATACAGTCGCTGGTCAAAGAAAGTTGGAAGCTATTATTACTTTTTTTAACCTCCTCTATGGCAACCATGATCGGTACGGTCATTGCTTTTTTGGCGCTGCGACATTACATACCCGATTTAGATAAAATCAGTGGGATGATTTCAGCCTCTTATAGTGGTGGCGGTGTGAACTATGCTGCTATGTCCGCCAAATTAGAGCCGAGCGAAAGTATTAATGCTGCTACGATCGTCGCTGACAATATGATGATGGCTTTTTACTTTTTAATACTCATTGGATTGGCTGGTATACCTATTATTCGCCGCATATGGGGCTCACCGCATACTGATGAGATTGAAAAAGATCCAGCAATGCAAAGCAGTCGCACTTTGTCTGAGGCTTATTGGAAGCCCAATCTCATATCATTAAAAGACATTGCAATCTGTTTAGCAAGCTCCATGCTCATTGTTTTGATTTCATTCAAATTGTCTGCATTATTAAAAGCGGTATTAGGTACCAGCGATAATATTATCGGTGATTTGATTATCAACCTCATTACTGATAAATACTTATTGTTGACCACGATTACCTTTATCGTGGCTTCTCTCTTTAAAGGCACTTTTGAAAAATTAAATGGTAGTCAGGAGCTTGGTACTTATTGTATTTATCTCTTCTTTGTTGTCATCGGTATCCCAGCCTCCATCAGCTTGATTGTGACCAAAGCACCCTTATTATTCGTCTTTGTCTTTATCATTGCGATGGTCAATTTGGCCATTACCATGGGTATCGGTAAACTATTCAAATTCAATATTGAAGAAGTTGTACTTGCCTGTAATGCCAATATCGGTGGACCGACTACGGCAGCGGCGTTGGCAATTAGTAAAGGCTGGACAAAACTGGTCGGCCCTATTTTAGTCATCGGTACGGTCGGTTATGTCGTCGGCAACTATATCGGCACGATTATCTACTTTTTGGTCACTCAGATTGGTATGTAAACGCTATGAGACAATACAAAAAAGTCGATACCAAGTGGTGTCGACTTTTTTATTGCACTTTTTATTAAGCAATCACCAACATCACATACAGTACCGACCCGATAAACCATGTCGCATTGATCGCAATCCCTGAATACCATTTACGTTTAACCGCTTTATTTTGGTTAGCAAAGGCCGCTTGACGCTCTGCCGTGATAGGCAAGATATTATAGGGATTGTTTTTTCCCTCCCACATGAGACGACGCTGCACTTCCGGATGCAGGGCAGGATTGGCGCTTGATTGATAGATATTGCCTTCAGCTAGATCTAAATAGCTGATTATGCAGCATCTAGCCCAATCACCAAGACGAAACTCATGCGTGGGATTTTTAAGATAATAATCTTTGGAAGCTTGAGCAATATCAGCGCAGGCAAATAATGATCTACTCATATCAGTTGGACAAGCTTGCGCAAACTCTGAGTTTAGTGGTAGCTCATCTGCTGGACGCTCCATATAGGTGCGAATAAAGGACCATTGGTCGTAGGGATTAAGTCGCATATCTTCAAAACTAATAGAGTGTATCAAATCTCCTGCTGACTCATCGATAACGTGCAAATTAAGAACTTCATAAACTAAGCCTTCATTACGTCTCACTGAGGCAGTAATATCTTTGTAATTGATTAGGTGAAAGATAGGCTTCTGCTTACGCTTGTGCTCATAATAAGCGATTTGTTGAGTATTTTTTAATAGCAATATTTTGTGGTATCGAGATTGCTTTCTTTTAAGTTGCTTTAGAGTAAAAAATGCACCGAATGATAAGATTGATATCAGTATAATCAGCATTATTATTAATGAAAAACCAACAATATCAAAAGGACTTAAAAAAATGTAATCATATATAACCGCCAACAAGAAAAATATATTCTGCCCACCTAACCATGCACCACAATATGACGCTAAAAGCCATACGTTTTGAATAGAGTTTATTACTGGATGAAACAGTAGATAATCTGGATTCACCTCATGGATAAGCGAACTTAATCTCTTAATACTGGCATTTTTTTCTTTAAAATTAGGAATACCGCCCTCATAGGGGCGACTGAGTATTTTACCGACAGGAGGTATGGGAGGAATGGGTAAGATCATAGTTAAACGATATGTGATTAGCGAGCAATGTTAACTAACTATTATAAACCACCACTGCCCACGAAAACAAACTTATGTTAATTAATATCGCTACTATCCATCTAAAATTGACTTGCCAATTCTTACCTTGAAATGCCCTCTGTGCTTCAGTAGTGATTGGCTGTATCGGATAAGGATTGTCTTTACCATCCCATGTGAGTAACTTCTTAACATCAGGATGTAGAATCGCCCTTTTGACACATTGATAATGACTGCCATGAAACAAGTTACCTAAAGCATATATTGAACCTATAGCTAGCATGCCCATAACGGTTCCCCCACTATGTTTCGTGTTTATAGAACCCTCTCTTCGATAGATAATGTCGCTACAAGCAAATAATGATTTGCTTGTATCAGTAGGATAAGCCTGACATAGCTTTGAATCTATCGGTAGCGCTTCACTTGGACTTTCCATGTAGGTACGGATAAAGGCCCATTGCACTCTTGGATTCACGTTATAGTCTTCCAATTTTAGATGATGGGTGATATCTCCGGTCTCGGTGTCGGCAACGTATAAATTAAGCGGTGTATATGCCCGATTGCCTTTGTCTTGATGCAGGTCTGGATGGATGTCTTTGTAGTCTACTATTTTCAGCTCGTAGGGCTGTCTGATTTTCCATAGCGGACGGTAGTAGTAGGCTATCTTTTGCTGCTGCTTTAAGAAGTAATATTGGGTGCGAAACGGTTTCTTGGTAATGAATTGATAGAGAATTAGAATTAGAGGTATACATGACGGTATAAATATGAAGATCCCAACTATTAAAAACCAAACCATAAATTTGGAATTCAATAGCTCTTCATTTCCTACTACCATAAGACTCATAATAGAAAACATAAAAACAGAAAAATAAACCCAGCCAATAATAAAATAAAAATACCAAAAATAAGCAGGGAAAAAGGTAAGGTAATCGGGGTTTAAATTATGAATTTCTCTATTAAGATAACTTATATCACTTTCATGATCGTTGAGTAACGTCTTATCTATAGGCTGAGTGTATGGGCGATCTATAGGATTATTAAGTTCACTAATATGAGTAGCAAAGTCGTTGCGCAGTTGCATTCAAAGCCTTCTAATTTTAATTTAAGCGATCACATACAATAAAAAAAAGGTGACCAAAAATTTATTAAAATAACCACCCCAAACTGACCACATACCACAGCTTACCAACCATACTTGGATAATCACCGTGTGGTCTTACAGCACCCATCATGTCTATAATAAATGCACCCACGAATAGCATGGCAATAGTAGCAATAGCGATTCCTACGCTGTAAGACACTGTTTTCCAAATAGGCTGGTTGCGCTGCTCAAGATTGCCTTCAGGTAAATTCTTATTCAGATCATAAGGGTCATTGGGATCAATCTGACATTCCGCTTCGATTTGTCTACTAAAGCGATGCCGATAACTGGTCAGCATAGAAATCACGCGGCCTACATAGCGCAGTGCCAATAAAGGCAGAATAACTAATGTCACTGGATAAAATCTAAACGTGCGTTCAGGATACTCTATATTTTCGTGAGAGTAATATAGTACATTGAGTATCAAGCGCTTAAATGACATGAGCGGTGTTTCACGTTTCTTATGAATGGGATAGATATAACGTATGGCTTCTTTGACTTCTTTTAGTTGCTGATCATCGCCTTCCATATACCGACGGATAAACTCAAAATAACTGATTAAACTCTGATCTATGACATTGTTTTGAAAAGCGAGTGCAAACATACCTGTCACGGTTTCGCCATCCTTATCAAAGGTAACCGCTCTAATGTCTCTGTCTTCACTAATATAGGCAATAAAAAAGGTCAATTCGTCCCAGTTATATACCTCTACCTTACGGTTATATTGA
The DNA here is from genome assembly GCF_900163785.1 of Psychrobacter sp. JB385. Classification (GTDB taxonomy): domain Bacteria; phylum Pseudomonadota; class Gammaproteobacteria; order Pseudomonadales; family Moraxellaceae; genus Psychrobacter. The sequence goes on along the minus strand of NZ_FUKN01000013.1, from coordinate 350,559 downwards.
CGGACATAGACCTTACGGGTTTTGCGGTTAAAGCGGATAGGATAATGCCATGTGGTCAATAACTCGGTTGAGAGTACATTTATTAATGGAACAAAGAATAGAAGAATCATAGAAAAAGCAAGAATAAGACAAACACTTAAATACACAATATTAAAATCTGTTATAAATCTCATTATCGCAAAGATAATACCGTTGCTAACAGACAGTCCAACAAACCCTAAAGCCAGCCCCCATCCTACCGCATCGCCACGTCTTCTTTCATTGCGACCTGTGGTTTCTAGATACGTTGAATTAAACTGTACAACCGTTTGTTGAGGCTGCAACGGCACATCGTAGGTTGTATCTTTTTCTAACAGCACTCTTTTACGGATGCCTTTTACATCATCAAGCTTTTGCCCCACTGCCTGATAACCAGGGGTCAAAAATGGTGGCTTCTTGGTCAGTCGAAACCGCCCTTCCATGTCTACAACATATCCACTCATTATTCATTGTCCTAAATTTTTATGGCTTCGCCATTGGCTGCTTTTTCAAGCTTTAGCTTTTCAGTTTCAAATGTCCACGATTTATTATCTGTCCCCCAAGTACCATACTGGAGCCATTTTTCTAACGGTGTTCTTTCGAACCACATAATAGCCAACCCAGCCACGATAGATACACCCAAAATAACCCACCCCGCTACCGGTACCCACGAACCACTAACACCAAATGCGAGCAAAGTAGTTGATATAACGCCCGAACCAGCAGATGTTAAGTACAAGACACCCATTGCATTATCATTATTTTCAAAGTTAGTCATCGCTGCTTGATAGTCATAATAAGCAAAGACGGCTGCCCCACCAATATTAAGGCTCCTAGCGCCTACTTTTAGACCTGAATAAGCAAGTTCAGTACCTTCTACCATTCTAGCCAGTTTAACCTGTCTGTGAGGACTATTAGTGGGAACTGCCCCATAAAGCTCTCTTCTTAAACCAACAACGTCAGCTCTATGCTGTACCACACCACCTGCCAATATCGCTATACTGGCACCAAACTTGTGTAAAGGCTCTTTCGCATCAGTACCAGCAGAATCTATGAAGCCTCCAAACAGACTTAAACAAGACAATACTTGTAGTACACCACCAAAATTACCAGCACCTGACTGGGATGCTTGACTTTTATAAAAAACTTTAAACTCTTCAAATTTTAGTCTGTAATCAGTCATCATAGCTTTTGCTATATCTGCTGAGCTTTTTGCACTATTAGCATTAGTCAAAGCCTCTATACTAACGAAAACAGTCACTTTGGTAGTTATGTTTTTGTTTACCTCAATGCCATCTGCTTCCATTTCATTGACAAATTGTGAAGCGGCATCTCTCAGCTTATTGTTACTTATTTGCTGACCACCATTTTTGCTAAGTTCTGTTTTGAGTAGCCCATAAACCCCTTTAGTAATTTCTTTAATATTACCCTCAACGGTAACCACAGACAAAGGCCTTCTAGTAAATATACTCATCAATAAATCACTACGCCCAAGCTTTATATTTGGGTAAGCAGTACTGGTTACTAGCTTATCATTACCAATTTTACGAGCGTATAAGTAAGTATCAAAGGTGAGTTGCTCTAAAGTAATGGTAGTACCATAATCTTTTAACTTTGTTAGATATTTATTTTTAATCACTGATAACACCTCTCCTGCTGCTGCAGACCATGAAAGTGTTAAAATGCCATTAATGGTAAGGCCTTTGCTTTGATTTTCAACTTGGTTAATAGTGCTGTCATCATTGAAACAGTAAGCTCGGCCTAAGTAGTTTTTTTTGTTTGAAAGTGAATTTTTTGTCAGCATAGCAGTATACTGTTCGGCTATGATAGAGTACTTGGCAGTTGAACCAATAAACTCTTGTACAGTCAGCGTATAACTTGCACAGCTGTCTATATCGCCACTATCAAAATTGTACGTCATTTCTGCTTTTAGGTATTCTGAGAGTAATTCTTCGTTATAAGCTTCAACTAACTCATCTAATATTTCTTTTCGACTTATATTGTTAGTGTTTTTAGCCTTATCATAGCTAGATGACCATTTTTTCATTTCATCATATCTAATAAACTCTTTAAAACCCTCTTCCCAATTATTTTTATAATAACCTTTTGCCAAATCTTCTTTTGAAGTCAAGAAGATGTGATTAGAGCCATAGGGATCACTTAGAGACTCTCGCTTCCGTTTATCAGCATATGCTGGAGCATTAGATTTAATCTGGTTTTCTAAATCAAGTATAGTGTTAGCAATAAATGCTTTATGATTCAGTGTATCAAAAGAATTAACAGACATACTTTTAAGTAGTTTTGAATCATAATAATCTTCAATATTAATCATAAGCTCATTTAAATCAATCAGCGTACCAACAGAGTCAGAAAAAGTGACAACAAATACTGTGTTGTCTTCACCAGTCGTATCTATATCTTTTCTCATATAGCTAATGAGTGCATTATTTAACTCTATTGCTTCTTTTTGTTTATTCGGCAGATAACCCTCATTTGTGAATGGGTTTGGTTTTATAAATTTTTCTCTTATTTGAAAAGGCCCTATAGGTCCGTACTCTATAGGAAGGTTTCCAAATAAAGCCTGTGAATTTGAACCTCCATCCGATGCATAACCCCATGTACTTGCTTGACCAGCTTCATATAACCTAGAATTATTTTTTAGTGCTTGGCTAAGTTCAATCATATTATTTGTTTTAGCACCATCAGTATTATTTTTATGCCTATCTAATACTGTTTTTGTCCATTTAACAGGACTATAAGCTATCCATAACGTTTCAATATCGTTATTTGGATTAGGAATGCGGATAAAGCTGTTTAATACCGTACAGTTACCTCCCTTTAAGCATGTTGAGTCTTTGTAAGGTAAGTCAGGCTCATTTGCATAAGGCGGCGGACCTGATACACCAGTTACCGTGAAACCTTTAAAATAACGACCTTCAGTAATAATATAGCCATACCATTTATTGTTATTATCCAGAATATAAACATAGCCCTCATGCAATAGCCTTTGAGGATAAGATAAATTAGCTATGCCTAGCTCATTAATATCAATACTACAGCCCCAACGCATTGGTAATAATGTAATCCCTTCCGTCAAGCACTGCTCACATCTCTCTGCCATGACCTTGTTCCTTATTTTTTAATTATCTATTTCTGCTAAGCTAGATTGTTCATAGCACTCATACAGCCACCTATTCATCATCGTCATACGATCCACAGGATTGGTAAGGTGCGTGGCAGCGGTTAGTTGAGTGTTGGCTTTGTCCAACCAACTAAGTAATGCCTCATAGTGATTGAATATCAAATCGTTACCATCAATCACTTCTTTAGCAAAGAAGCGATTGAGTATACTAATGTTATCTAACTGGTTTTGAGCGATTGGGCAGTAGCTTGATTGATGTTGGATATAGCTTTTAGTGTCTAGTACACAATCGTGAATCTTATCTAAACTGCACCAGTCACTACCAAAGGCCAACCACAGCCGCTTGGGATAGCCATAGCGATTGGCAATATAATGGTGCTGTTGTAACGGTAAAAGGTGAATCAGTACTTGCGCATCTAAGTAGCGAAAATGCTTTTTTTGACCACCTTTCTGGATGATTTGGTTCAATCCTAGTAAACGAGCGATTTGCTTAGTATCTGGTTTGAAGGCTTCTATATCAGTTACAGTAACTATTGGCTGCTGCCATTCAGGATCATCTGGTAGATACTCTTTTGCACTGACTCTTGTTTTATATGCTCTTATATTAGGGGCAGTATAATCCAATAGTGTGAGTATCCCGTGATGACGAGATAGCAGCTCACACTGCTGCAAATGCACCTCTAATATATTACTAATGTCTGAGCTTAGCGTGACCATGACTGGACTATCAATCATGTGATAGCGCATCAGTTCCTGCTCTAATGAATATATGGCATCAGGAAAAACAGAATGAATTTCTTCAATCAACTCTGTTTGACTATGATGAACAATCATGACGTCAAAGGTACTAAGTACCCTAGCGTTAAGCATTTGCGTCTGTAGACTTATGCTCAATGGTTTTTCTGGTTGAATATTCATGATACTGTCATGCTTTTATATCTGTATATAAGGTTTGAGTGAAAGTCATCTTTATTACAAGTCGGTACTAGCGGCATGATTGTCCTCAGCCTGCTCTGCTAACTTCTCACAAGCTTCAAACTGCATTTGCTTCATCACTAATTCCTTAGCAGCACCGCCCCCACTACCCCAATCTACCTTACTTGCCTTATAACCTACTTGGCTTGGCGTGATAAACGTCACATTACCACTAGACATCTCAATTCCACTGCCAGCAGCTTTTAACGTCAGCGTATCAGGCGCAATGATCTCAATACTGTCTCGGCTATGGATACGCAGTACTTGCTCACTATCAAGGCGCATCTCGCTTTGATGCGCTTGTATGGTCACATCACCATGCGCGGCAGTATGAGTTTGTGCTTTGTTTGAGTAGTAATGAATATCGCCTGCGACCAGTTGATTCATCTGCGTTTGACTGTGATGATGGGTGCTTTCTGTCGCATGACTATGCGTGCTTTGGATACTAGTAAATTGGCTATGCTGTCCACTGAGTATGGCGAGATGACGCTGGGAGTCGATAAGCAGATGCGACTGTTGCCATTGTCCAGATTCGCTTAATGCTGTGTCATTGGTGTCTTTACTAAACTGGGCAAATGGCGTTTGAGCGTCTTCTTGGTTTTGGCTACCACTTGGTTTGTTATTGGCACCGCTAGCCAATCCGACAGGCTGATGGGTATTGGCGAGTTGCTCATACGCTTGTTGATGCTGATCGGCGGTTTGTAGTTTGCTATGACTGTCATGACTCATATGAGGGTTTGATGAGGGATCTGCTTGCTGACTACTGATATGCAGTCCTCTGCTACCTTGTACATTAGCGGCGGCCCCAGTCTCTATGCTGATGCCGCGTCCACGTGCAAGGCCTCGCGTGTGGTCGGTATGCTGGTATAGATGACCAATCGTCAGGCTGCTTTGGTAGCTTGTGCTATAGACATTGATTTGCGGACTCTCAGGATGAGCATCAAACATGAGCTGGTTGTAGCCGTTAGCGAGGCTGTCTTTGGTCGCATCCCCCGTACGGCTTGAGTCGATACTTTGGGTTTTGATGCCGTCTATAGGATGGGGATGGCTTTGATTGATAAACCATGTCGGACTGGTGGCGTCGATGAAGTCTGTGTCACTGGCAATACTATTGTGCTGGGCGTCACTGTTGCCTTGACCGTTATGAATGCTACCGATGATGATGGGATGGGTAATATCACCCCCGATAAAGTCGATCAAGACGTGTTGGCCATGGCGCAGTGGATGGGTTTGTCCCATGTGATCGGCAACCAGATGGCTAGCAATAGGTACCCAGTGAGACGTGTCACTATTATTATCCTGTCCGCCTTCATCATTTTGCCAATGATAGCGAATATGAGCACGGTGATTTCGGTCAGTGGTAATGGCACTACTATTGGTATCAATAATGCTGGCGCTCATCAGTCCAGTGAGACTGGGGTGCGGCTGCCCGATCTTAGCTAGCTGTTCGCCAAAAGGAATATGGTTATGATGCGGAAATGGTAGGTAGCAAGCAGTGATATGGTGGACATTATTATTACTATCGTCCTCACTATTATTGTCATTATCAATTAAATGAGGCTGCAACGTCATTGGATCAAAGGGTGCGCTGCCCAGCCAATCTGCCGGAATATGATTATTAATGCGATGATGAATAGACGTCAGGCTAATCGGCTCTGTCACATAAGGATTACCATCGATATAGTGTGCACTTGGTAGATTCAGATGACGGATATTACCAGCAAGGCTACTTACATTAGCAAGCTGCTCAGCGTTTTTTTGATAACGAGTAGCAAGATCACCCAGACTGTTATCATCGAAGCGAGTATGACTATGTAGGAAGCGGGTATGATTATTTGGACTACTCGAATCGATCGGTTGTTCACTAGTGCTGCTACCAGTATATGTGCTCATTAATCGATTGTCATAACGATAAATATCGGTTTGTTGAGTATGCTGAGCAACACGCGGATGAATGGCCGTGATTCGGTCTTGTCTGTCGGCAAGATTGGCTGGGTTTTGGCTCAATATACTATGAACTTCAGTGGTATCTGGACGCAATGCTTCGGCGTCGTTCGGCAATAAGACTAGAGTGTGCTTATCAGCTTCATGACGGTAGTAACCTGTAACGCCGTATAAAGCAAGATACTGAGTCAAATAAGCCAAATCTGTTTGGTTGTATTGCACGCTGTGCTGAATATGATAATCGCTCAAACGCTCATCGATCTCGATGTCCATCCCATAGGGGCTTAATATATCAGTGATGAGCTCGCTGAGGCTAAGGTGATGATGACGACGATTGTGGCTAGAGAGACGTAACTGGTTTAATGCAGGCTCGCAGACAATACGATAAGCTGCCATGCCGCTATTACTACCAAGGGCAACCACTTCTGTGATTATACCGTGACGAGTTTGATGCGGTAGTGCCATATCACCAGTAAACCACTGAACCGAAAGCATCTGCCCTAGCCAGCCTGTGATATTGAGTCCCGCTTGTGGATGCAATAAGGTAATACTCATGCGGTAGCCACAATACAGCGCAAGCTGACGCTCTTTATAACTTTGAGCACGTTGGTCATGATGATAAGGACTTGGATAGTCACTCGGCACTGGCATGAGCGTAGGCGTCGCCCAAACACTGTTCGGGAGTGGCATGCCCAGTAAACTCTCAATGATATCCGCCTGCTGTACAAGACTGGTTGCGATATCAGGATGGGCACTGCTGATTTGCAAGTGCCGCTTTGTTTGAGTCCATACCATGATAAGCCCTTCTATCTCAGTCCAACGGTTTAAATATCAAAATCAAAAAGCCAACAAGTTAAACGTGAAAACGTGCTCTAGCCCCTTACCTATAATATAAATAAGGCACTAAATGCTTAGATATCAATACCCATCGTCAGAGGATTCCCGTTTTGGCTGAATACCGATCATGTCAGAGAGCATCGCTAATTGATCTTCATTTTTGATGATGTGGGTCAACCACTGATCTAGTGGCATGTCTGCCCAATCAATCGCTCGGCCTAAAAGAAAAGTCACTGGACTGTGCGGCTCATTGGTCGCAAAGTAATCTTGAATTTGACCCAATAACTTAAGCGCTTGCTGACGGTTACTTTGATGATCGCGATTGCTCGGGTTAAAACTGGTTGGCTTAGCGTTTGTAGAATTGCTTGCTTGTCCGCCGTTATCCAAAATAGACTCTCCATTTTCTATAACATCGGCTGTATTGTTATTTTCTGCACCAGCACCGTCTGCATTGATGGCAGCCTCTGGAAGCAATGAGCGCAGATGCTGCCTAAGGGCTGCCAATAAATCCGTCACTGGCGCAAACACGGGCGCATCCATACCCATGAGGTCGTTCAGCTGATCGGTGAGCGTCCGCCATTGCTCAATGACGGTCATGAGATTGGTCATTAGTGTCTGTTGCCATAAATCGCTACTGTTTTTTATGGCATGGTTATAGTCACTCAGTATTAATTGATTGGGTGTTTCACCATCTGGATTTTGCTGACGCTGCTTATCATGATCGCGAGCGGTTAGATAATAGTTATAATTATAATTGCCAGCCTTGGTATCGGAGAGTGATAACTGTTTAAGGTCATCGGTTAGCGTTTTGACAAACCATGACAGCAGTCCTGCCCTGATATCCATGCTATCTTCTTCACCATCAAGTGGCGGATACATGGTGAGCCAATACTTTTCATTGAGCGCCTGTAACAAGCTAATGCCATGACTGATGCCAGCTAAGTGGTCGGTATGACTGAGCGCATCGACATACCAAAGCGCCAGCTTCATATCTTTACTGGTACGGCTCAATAAATCTGCACATTGCTCTTTGACAAAATCCCAATCGGCAATTTTTAACTCAGTGACCCAGTTGCCTTGCGCTAGTAATGGATCATCCTCTTGACGAGCAGCAACAATGGCATCCACACGTGGGTCAAATATTAAATCTTCTCCCACGCCATGATGACTGCCTTCAATAGGAGCAATCAGCGTGTCAATCGTGGTCATTAAGGAATTATCAGTTTTCATTATAGGGATTCTTCCTTAATTGGTTTTTTACGGGTTGTTTTTTTGACTGATGTCTCTTTAGTGGTTTTTTTGCTAATCGGTTTAGTGGCTAAAATGGTCTCGGTATTAGAGCCACTCTCTGTCTCAGTTTTAGTTTTAGTTTTAGTTTTAGTTTCACTGTATTGTGCCATTTGGTTGAGCGCCACAACAGAATCGCAGTCGAGACGATAAGCAAAGTTATCATCGGCATCGACGAATACCGTAATCTTCCTGAGCACGCTTTGACTGTCATCATGAGCCAGTAGCTGACTTGCCAGCTGTGGCAATAGCGTATGACTAATGATGGCATCAGCGTTACGTGCACCCGAGTCAACTTCATGACAACGAGATAAAATCAGCTCAATCACCTCAGGGTCAATGACACAAGGCACGTCGTAATTGTTACGAATGCGATCGGTAATTTTATGAAGCTTGAGGCGAATAATTTCTGCCAGCGCGTCATCGGTCAACGGATAATATGGAATCACCGTTAGACGACCCAAAAATGCAGGTTTAAAGGCTTTGTATAAATGCGGATTAATTACCTGTTTTAAGCGGTCACTGTCTGGCAGGCTAAAGTCAGTATTAGTAGGGTCTGTATTGATACACTGCTGCATAATCTGCGATGAACCAATATTGCTGGTCAATAAAATAAGGGTGTTTTTAAAATCGATTAAGCGACCTTCGCTGTCTTCCATGACGCCTTTATCAAAGACTTGATAAAACAAATCCAATACATCGGGATGCGCTTTTTCTACTTCATCAAGTAACAGTACGCTATAAGGACGACGACGAATCGCTTCCGTCAACACGCCACCGTCGCCATAACCAACATAGCCTGGTGGCGAGCCTTTCAACGAGGCAACGCTATGCGCTTCTTGATATTCTGAGAGGTTAATCGTAATAAGGTTACGCTCACCGCCGTAGAGTACTTCGGATAGTGCCAATGCGGTCTCTGTCTTGCCTACACCGCTTGGACCCACAAGCATAAACACCCCTTGCGGACGATTGGGATCATCTAGACGTGCTTTGGCCGTATGAATACGTTTAACGATGGTGGCAACAGAATGGTCTTGTCCAATGACGCGTGCTTGCAAGGTATCCGCCAAGGTTAATATGTGGTTTTTTTCATTACCTGCCATATCGTTAAGTGGAATACCGGTCCAATCTGAAATAATCTGTTTGATGACCTGCCGATTCAATACGGCATGAATAAGTCGATGTGCTTCTTGTACCTGTTTTAGCGCTTGCTCAATCGCTTGATACTCGGCTTGTTTGTCTAAGCGCTCCTTTGCACTAAGGGTATCAGAGCCTTTGATTTTGCCATTCAACTGTTGATTGAGCGCATCAAGCTGATCATTGAGCGTGCGCTGCTCTTGCCAACGAGCCGTCATATCAATAATACTTTGTTGATTGGCTTGGCGCTGCTCATCAAGCACCGATATCTGCTGGCTAACCTTTTCTTTTTCATCAACACCGCCAATACGCTCAAGCTGCTGACTGAGATTATTGATATGCTGCTCTAACTGCGTGCCTTTTGCTTTTAATTTGTCGAGCTGATTGGGCATAGCGGTCTTTGATAAACTCACACGGGCGGCGGCTGTATCCAATACACTCACTGCTTTATCAGGCAGCTGTCTGTCACTAATATAACGGGCTGACAGCTCAACGGCGGCTTGTAGCGCATCATCATCTATCAAGATACCGAAATGCGCTTGCATTTTGGCGCTTAAGCCACGAATCATCGCCACTGCCGTATCAATATCAGGCTCCTCGACTTTGACCACTTGAAAGCGACGCGATAATGCTGCATCTTTTTCGAAGTACTTTTTATACTCCGACCAAGTCGTGGCAGCAATCGTTCGTAGCTCACCGCGAGCCAGTGCGGGTTTGAGCAAGTTGGCTGCATCGTTTTGCCCCGCTTGCCCGCCCGCCCCAATCAGGGTGTGCGCTTCGTCAATGAATAAAATGATTGGCTGTACAGATGCTTGTACTTCTTCAATGACTTGCTTTAAACGGTTTTCGAACTCACCCTTAACGCTCGCCCCTGCTTGTAGCAGTCCCATATCGAGACTACGTATCGTCACGTCTTTGAGTTGGTCTGGAACCTGACCTGCCACTATTTTTTGTGCCAAGCCTTCTACTACGGCAGTCTTGCCCACGCCTGCTTCACCTGTCAAAATTGGGTTGTTTTGACGACGACGAATTAAAATATCGATCAGTTGATGAATTTCAAACTCACGACCAATGACTGGATCTATTTGCTCAGCAGTCGCTTTGGCGGTTAAGTCGTACGTATATTTGTCTAGCGCTGGTGTGGGCTGAGCAGTTTGCGCGATGTCTACATTCGTATTATCGCTGTCATTATCTGTTTTATTTTTATTGTCTTTATTACCATTTTTATCGAGTTTGGCGGAACTACTGCCCTCAGTGCTACCAATGCATTGACGCTCATAGTCGTCTTTTAGCGTAAAGCGATCGATATACTGAAGCTGCTCAGGTAGGGCATGAAGTAATGATTGATAACGCTCGTGCGTCAAAAGCACCAGCAATATGTGTCCAGAGCGGATTTCTAGTGGGCTATTGTTATCCTCACTTTGACTATATTGGCTACTTGCCAGCTCCCATGCGTCTTCGAGCAATGCCATCAAACGCTCACTAAAGACCGGTGTTGAGCCTGTTGCCTGACCAAACGCGCCCAATAAGTCTGTGATCTCTGCTAGCAGTAACGGCTGATTGATCTTATTCGCTTTCAATATTTGCGCCACATCATTGTGCGCAGTGGCAATGAGTTCGTGCAGCAAATGAATGGTATCTACTTCACGATGTCCTTTATCAATGCAAAGTCGCGCTGCCTGCTGCAAACACTGTCGGCAGCTCGGACTCAAACGGGTAATCACAGCTTTTAACTGACTCATAACTCTCTTCCTTTAGCATTCTTATTGATTTTGAAATTATAGTCATAGGGTTTATGTATAGTGTGTTCTGATAAACTGCTTCTAAGTCGTCATGATCATTTACTGAATTGGTAACGCATAGCGGGTGTCATCGTGATGCGCATTAGCAGGCTTCGATACCAAAAAACCACCTCGCCCCAAGCTGCCAAAATGACTTTCAGATAAAGACAACGGCGTAATATATTGCTTATCCAATTCCAGCTGCATTTCAACCGCCAAACACACCCCGCACCACTTACGAATAAAGTCGATGATGACTTGATACATATCACCTGCAGGTAACAACCTAAGATAACGTTTGTCATCTAGCTGATGGAATACGATTCTAATCTTGCTATCAAACTGTACAGCGCGCGCGCCACAAAATGCCGATAGCCCAAGCGTTGCATGCTGCCCGCCAAGCGCCGTTTGTTCCGTTACTGGCAGATCAAACCATTCAGGTACAAACTGCTGCACACTCACAGCACTGTCTAAAAAATGAGACAATACATGCGCCAATTGATCGGCAGTGAGACGTCCTGGGGCTATCATCCCTGCATAAGCAATTAAGCTATCGATTGCCGTAATCTTTTTAGGCTGGCGTGCCAGTGCTCGTAAGCTGAGCAAATAGCTGTCTTTTTTGCGATTTAATTCATACTGTAACGGCAAGTTATAAAACCAGCTGGCTTGAACATATAAATCCGTCAAACGGTGATTGAATAAATCCAAAAAAGCGGGCGCTGCCTTGTCCTTCACATGTTGCACACGTGATGCCAAATGATCGGTATACATCGCTGGCAAAGCAGATAATGGCCCTGTCAGCCCAATGACAGCTGGATAGACTTCTACTTGCCTCACGCTTACCTGACCTGCTTTGGCATCCATACTTTCTTGAGCGATGAGCGCTAGCGACTCAATTTCAGCTTGCGGGAAAGCCAGTGATAAGGAAGCACGGTAACGTATCTCAATAGGCGCAAGTCCCATATTGATCTCAGACTGAACCAAGCGTAATGCTTGCAATAGCTCATAGGATTGTGGCTGAGCAATGAGATCAGTTAAATAAGAGGACTGAGACCACTGCGTGGCTGACATCTGTATATCTCCTCCTTGGTCACAGCATCACTAATGGCAACCTGAACAAAACTATTGAGGCTGGCGTGATAGCCAAAAACATGAGCCAATAAATGGGCAAACTGGCGAATACTGACACCAGCGAAATTCTTTTGGTTAATGTGAATATCAATCACAGTACCACGCACAAACCCAGGTTGCGGTAAACGCTGGATACGCCGAGCTTCAATACGGGTGGCGACAGAGACAATTCCCTCAACCAATAGTTTGTTAGAAGCAGATTGCGTAATGTCATATAGGGACAAGTACTCTTTCATGAGTTCTGCATCTTGAGAAGCCAGCGACAAAAAGTTTAAGCTGATCAAGGAAATCAAGCGCCAGCGTTCTTCCCCTGTATATTCAAACCGTGCTGTTCTGGTTGGCTGCTTCAATAGCGACAAACTACTAAAACCCGTCATCCCTTCACTAAACAGATCACCGCGACTTTGACCGAATACCACTTGAGCTGGCAGATCTCGATTGGTACACAGCAAAGAAGTACTCATACTCACCGCGCCTGAAAGGTCTTCACGGCTTTTTTCTACAAACATAATCTGATATTCAAAACCCTGCTTAAACTCTGCCATATCCTTGTCACGTTTAACGTGGTAATAACGGCCTTCGTCTTGCTGCTCATAGTGATTGAGCGCGTAAAACGGATGATACTCACGTTGTATCAAGCGATTATCATTTTGTTTAGACTCTATAACTTTTTGAACCTCGTAGATTTCATGCTGAAACAGTGCGCGTGTATCAGGTACTAGATCGTAATAGATAGAACGATGCGTCACTTGAATAGGCTTGGCTGCCGCTTTAAATAAGTTTACGACAGGTGTGCAAAACAGCTTGATACTAGAAACGCTCAACTGCTGTAGATTTTTTAGACGGATGGTGTTTTTTTTATCAAAATTAAAATAGCAACGAACCTCAAAGCCGTTACTATCAATCTTCATGTCAGGACAAACCTGACCCAGATTCAGGCGTAAAAAATTGAATTTTTCAGGAAAATAAAAGTACTCTTTCAATAAAGTAGAAGCGGCATTACTGACACGGTGGGTAGGGAGAATTTGCTGCTCAGGATCAAAGCCAATAATCTCAAACGGACTGCCGACTGTCTTATCAACTTGCCTACCATGAAAATGCGTTTGTCTAATATCGCAGCCCAATAAATCCCATAAGCTGGTGCCTTGACTGGCATCTTCGTCAATATATAAATCTAGCGGATGGTTCAATAACGCTTGATAATCGAAGCTTGGATTAAGCGCTTTAAATTTAATACTAATGCAACCGTTAAGCAGCCCATACTGATTGTCGTATACTTCTTGACGTGTATCAAAGTCGACGCTGTCTATTTGTAGCGGCAGCAAAGTCACATCTTGGGTTGACTGAAACTGACAAGGCGTCCCATTTATTTTTTGGGTGGCAAACATACTTTTTTTAGGCACCACGACACCTTCACTCATCGCACCGCCCTGCACGCCTAAATTGAATTGTGCGATAGAAACAGAAGGAAAAGGCTTGAGATAATCGGGATAAACGACCTCTAACAAAGACTCGGTAAAATCAGCGTACGAGTCGTCTAGTTTTTTATTAATACGGGCACTAATCAGTGAAAAAGCTTGTATCAATCGCTCAATATGCGGATCATCTACCGTGTCGTGTCCCATCAATAGCCGATTGGCTATTTTTGGATATTTTTTGGCAAACGCTTTTGACTGTTTACTAAACAAACTAAGTTCATGCTCAAAATAAGGAAGTAGACTGTCCATGACGCCTCAATATGTTTATCGCTACCCACTGTAAAAGTTGAGTAGCACTATCGGTTATTTTATGACGTAACGCTGTGAGCTTGGTTCAAAGAACGCGTCAAAACTGACTAACTCTTGTGCTGGGTAAACTTTCAACAAAGCTTCAATAGAAAAACACAGCTGGTTGACATCGACGGCCCCAATATCTAAAGATACTCGAACATTTTTTAATCGCGTGTCTTGCTGCTCAACGGTTTGAGCGATTTGTCGACAGATATAGTCACAGTCAGCAGGATTGGCGCTACTGAGTCCCACAAAGTCCAATATGCCAAAATTCAATATGGATGAACGCACTTGTTGGTATGTTTGTAGCTTGTGCGATATCACACAGCGCGTATTTAATAAAGACTCTAAATCTTGCGCGACTGACGATTTTAATTCATCGATATTAAGACGGCGAACCACAAGTTCATGCCCCAGTTCACGAGGCTGATCATCAAACAGCTGTTCAAATAAGTTTGGGCGAAATCCAATGTCTTTGGTAGCGTAATGCATTGATACGATCACTCCCCTTTGTAAAAATGAAAAAGAAAGGTCTAGCTATAAACCTTTCTTTTTTGGCACGATAGATAAAGAACCTCTGATACTACCGTGCTTAGGCAGTATAAGTGGCAGTGTTATTGGCTAATGACCACTTCTTAGTAACCGCACCTTTAGCAGTACCGTCGATATCTTGTTGCGTGTAAGTCCACTCAACCGCAGCATACTTGATACCAACTTTTTCAGTTGGGACACCTTCTGAACGTACTGTAGGCTCAACACTAGCGATAAGCGCATGCTTAAGCTTTATCTCAAGATATTTAACACGCTTGTCACCATTGGCACGATAAAAATCGATTTGGATCTCATCAAAGGTATAACCAGCAGAACAAGCTTCCCATAATTTAGAGCTTGTAGAATCCAAATCTTTTATGAAAGTCATATCAGCGTGCTCACAACGCTCAGAAGTATGACCACCAACACTACTTGCTGTTGCTGATTTTGGCTGACGGATTAAGTGATCCCACGTATTTACTTCAAGCCAACCTTTATGCTCGCTATCACGCGACTCGCCATCGATCTTGTATTTACCACGAAACTGAATATAAATATCTTTCATATCACATACCTTGTTTTAGGAGGTTTAGATTTAACATTAAGTTTAAATAAATGATTAGCTGTTGCTAGCCTGCGGCAGTTGAGTGACCAGACGCAAAGAAACAGACAACTCGTCAAGTTGAAAGTGTGGTCTTAAAAAAACCACTGACTTGTAGACACCAGGCTTACCTGGCACTTCTACAACTTGTACAGAAGCTTCGCGCAGAGGATACTGGGCTTTTGCTTCTTGTGAGGCTCCATCGTCTAGTAAGACGTAGCGAGAAATCCAGTCATTCAAGAAAGATTCAACATTGCCAGGTGCCAAAAAGCTACCAACCTTGTCGCGCATCATTGCTTTTAAGTAATGAGCAATGCGTGATACGGCCATGATGTATTGAAGCTGAGTTGATAGCACAGCATTGGCATTGGCATCGTCGTTCTGATACGTTTTGGCTTTTTGAACGGACTGTGCGCCAAAGAACGCTGCATAATTGGTGTTCTTGCAATGGACTAATGGAATGAAGCCTAAGTCACTTAACTCTTTTTCACGGCGGTCGGTAATAGAGATCTCAGTCGGACATTTAAGCGCCAGATCTCCTTCATCCGTCTTAAAGGTATGCACAGGTAGGTTTTCTACCAAACCACCACCTTCTACCCCGCGAATCGCAGCACACCAGCGATAATCAGAAAAGGCTGAGGTCAAACGCGACGCAAAGGCATAAGCCGCGTTAACCCATAGATAATCGCTATGATCGTTGCCAGAAACCTCTTCTGTAAAGTTAAAGCCTTCAACCACGGTGCCGTCTTTAGGGTTATAGGGCAAACGACCTAAAAAACTAGGAACGGTAAGAGCAACGTAACGGGCGTCTTCTGATTGTCTAAATGCGCGCCAGCGGATGTACTCAGCGGTTTCAAATATTTTTGATAAATCTCTAGGGCGACCAATATCTGTAAAGGAGTCCAGCCCAAACATTTCAGCAGAGGCCGCTGATACAAAGGGTGCATGAGAAGCAGCAGCAACATGAGACAATTGCTCAAGTAGATACATATCAGCATTTTGACGGGTAAACTCAAAATCACCAACGATGGCCGCGTATGGCTCACCACCAAAACTACCAAACTCTTCTTCGTATATTTTCTTGAACAAGGTGCTTTGATCAAAATCTATTGAAGACTGAAAGTCTTTGGTAAGCTCACGTTTCGTGGTATTCATCATGCGTATTTTTAGCATCGATTCTGATGGGGTTTGACTACACAGATAATGCAGACCGCGCCAACTGGATTCCAATTTTTGAAATTCAGGTGCGTGCATCACTGTCGTCAGCTGTTTAGATATTAGCGCATCAATCTGTGCAATACGGGCGTCAATCGATGCTGATAAATTATCAGATAAAGTCACTGTGCCTTGCATAACTTCATTAGCCAGCTCTGCGATTTGTGACTTTGCACGATTCTTTTCTTCATCAGACTTGGCAATGTTACTTTTACTAACGATTTCTTCGAGTAAGTCATAGCTTTCGTTATCTAACGGATCGGTTACTATATTCTGCTGGGCCTGAGCACTCATGGTTTAATCCTCACCCTCAGTTGGGTTTTGTTCTGCCATTTTTTTGACTTGCTCTGTGTTTTTGAGCACATCATCTAATAAGTCTTCAAGCTTTTCATTAGCCGATATTTTATTGCGTAAGTCCGCTAGGCGATCGCGCGCCTCTACCAGTTGTTTTAACGGTTCAATTTGCTCGGCAACGGCTTCTGGGCGAAAGTCATCAATACTATTGAAAGCCAAATCAACTGAAAACTCGCCTCCTTTATCGCTCAAATCATTACTAACACGGAAAGCGGCTCGAGGGGCTAAGCCTGACATCACCTCATCAAAGGTGTCCAAATCCACTTCGACAAATTTTTTGTCTTTAAAACGAGGTTGCTCAAGCTTGGAATCTCCTGAAAACTCTCCTAATACTCCAACTACGAAGGGGATTTCTTTCGTTTCAAGTGAATCACCAACTTCGACGTCGTAAGTGAGATGCACCCGAGGAGCACGTACCTTTGCAAGTTTTTTCTGCACACTGTCTTGATTTGCCATAATAAGTTGCCTCAGCAGTTTCTAATTTCAACGTAATATACTGAATGGATCAGTGGATTTGGCATTGCTATTTTTAGGAGATGACGGATTAACCACTTTATTGACTGGTTTTGCCTTTGGTACTTGGCGTGACGGTCGCTTTATCGCTGCTTTTTGCTTAACAGGTTTTGTTTGTCTTTTTGCTACTGTACGCGGCCGACTTCTTGACTTGTTTTTCACTTTAGCTTTTTTAGGTTTTATAAAAGGTGCTGGAGATTTTGGTAAGGATTCATCATAGTTAAAACCATAGACATCACCATAGATTTTACTCAAAGCATACTGATACTCGGTTAAAAACATCTCATCAACTTCATCCGTCAGGTAGTCTGACTGTAGTTGGTTTTGAGAGACAACAGCACTACTGTTTAACAATATTTTTTTGAGCTTAGCGGTGTTTTGACCCAAATCTATTGCCTCACTAGCGGCATAGAGGGCATAAGCATGATAGTCATGGTCATAATAAATCTGCGCCAGAATTTCCCACGCCAACGAGTCACTAGGGTTGCGAGTCACTCTTTGATTTAACTCTGTGATGAATTGATGTAATTGGGGTGATTTTGCATCAGAGTTTTTGAGCATCTCAAATTGATTAATGATGCTAGCACTTGGATCCTTTTCTTGTATTACCAGCTCACTATGCGACGTATTCATGGCCAACCACATTATTAAAACGCCAGCTGTCATGGTTTTTGTCAGTTTAAAATTGACTTTAATATTGCTTTTGATACTGATCATCGTAAGTTGGTGCTCGTTATAATTAGTAAAAGGATGTCGTTGTCTACTCAAAATGGATTCAATTAGATGCGTTTACCAGAGTAGTGATATTGGTCAACGTTTTTTTAAATGTCGATTTATCCCTATCTTCCATCACATCATCATTGTGATAAGCATCAACACTACTTTCCATCATTTTGACTGCTGATAACATAGCAATCTGACGTGCTTCAACCATTTGGTTATTTATATTAAGAGCCTCCTCAGCTGCTCTCAATGCACGTGCATAGTGTTTTGCTTCGTAGTTTTTTTTGGCAATCGCTACCCACGTCTCAATATTACGTGGACTAGTGCTATCCGTCTCATTGGTATCAAACATATATATCAGTGACGGCTCACTCAACTGTTCAATCACGGGCTGGCTGAGTTGACGTGGTTTGTTTTCCGTCGTTGTTGTACTACAACCAATCGCTAGTAAAGCTGGGCTAAGTATGAGCAGTAGCAGATTTGCTGCCTTAAAATTATTACGGTAAGTAGAATTCATAAAAACAATATCATCACTAAAAATGTAAAAAAGGCAGTCAGATTGGATTTATATAGAACTAAAGTTTGCTATAAACAAAAATTCCGTGGGGTCGATTATACATATACTTGACAAAATTTCAATAAACTCTATACTTTTCTCATTAAATAATTGGGTTATCTCTGAAATAGTTTCATTTTCTTAATACCAAATAGTAACGATGGTACGCTTAATATGTCTTATAAAACCGCTAGATTACACAGTATTGTCGTTAATTCTAGCTTATTCGAACAAGATATATTTTATCCACTTGCATTTTCTGAAACGAGCAGTATCAATCAAAACGATAATATTTTTATACTAGTGTTTATTAAAATATTTTTAGATTCGAACGATTGTTTATCTTTAATCAATATACCTGTATGCCTGAGCACGCTCTCAGCCAATCGCACGGCCACTTGTCGTACGGGACTGATAAAAGGTGTCAACTATCAGTATTCAGACGGTGCCATACATTTCTACACTTTAGAAATTGTCAGTCCCGATTGGCAACTAACACAGTCCATCCATACACGTAGCTTCATCAACCAATCTACTCTTGATATTGTGACGACTATCCTTGGCGACTATGATATGACCTGGAAAGTCTCTGAGGTGCTACTGTCATCAGAACGCTTGTCTAAAAGGCTATCGATACGCACTCAGTCAAATATCAGTGACTATGACTTTGTCACTGGACTGCTTGCTGATGTTGGTGTGTCTACCTTTTGGGTATCGGGTGATTCAGCTGATGATATTGGAACATGGTGGTTAGTCGGTGGATTAGATGAAAGTGAGCTGTTACCACTGAGCTACAGCCATGCTCAATCCTCAGTGCAATCTGGTCAAGACAGTGTGAATACGCTACAAATGAGTAATCAGCAGCTCGGTAGTCAGACGGTGGTGGTCCGAGCAGATGGTTTGGCTAATGACACTATTTATGAAGGGCAAGCGATTGATGACTCCTCTTTAGCACTAGATAACACCACGGTATTACTTGGCGCACCGTCTCGAGTGACCAATGATGAGTCTGCCATAAAACTTGCTAAACAATGGGTAGCTGCTAATCGTTGCCTGCGAGAAAGCTATCAAGCCAGTGGCGCTATGCGTGGTCTTTTTGTCGGTAGCCCAGTTGATATCTGTGATATACCATCGATTGGCCGCTTAACGACTCGCTGTATAAATACCATCACAATCGGCATCGAGCCCGATAACGACAGTACCTCCTATCATCATAAGGCGTTTATCAAAGAGTGGTTAGAGCAGACTATACAATGCATGCAAAACGATATCGTGAATACTACTGACATAATTCTTCCCCAACATGCCTACGACATTGCCCATGATACGGGTATTTGGGTAACAGCAACCCTACTTGACGCCACCATCCCTTACTGTCCTTATCCCAGTCATCTATCGCTGGTCAGTAGCACCTATCACGGTCTGACTCAAGCCCGTACGGGTGATGATGGCACGCCAGGCTACGGCTCACAAATCACTGACGATACCCTACACCAAACCATCACCACCCCTGTCTACTCAGGTATCAGTCCGCATGATGATGGCACCACCCCGCCTCTACGCTCATTACAATTGTCATCAGGCGCGACGCATGGCTGGCAGTTTGCCCCGCGTATAGGACAACCCGTCCTGCTTAGTCACTGGTACGGCGATATCGACAGTCCGGTGATTAGTCGGTCACTGTTTGACGGTATCGGTATGGGCGATACGGATGAGCAGGACATCACGACCCGTGATGCGGGCTTATCTAATAGGCATAACGTACAAGGCGGCACCTCTCCTAGATGGCATGGCAATGGTTTGGGACACTCGCAAATCAGTGAGGACGATACTCACAGCGGCTGGATATCGGGGATTGCTCAGTATGGACTAAGCGCTGAGTCTGAGGTGACGTTCAGCTTTGATGATACGCCAAACAAAGTAGGACTACAGTGGACGGTCAATACTGGGTCAAGTGCAAACAGCGAAAATCCAACCGCCACGAAGATGGCGACCTTTGCCCCCGATGAACACGGTGTAGAGCTTGGCGTACTGCGTCATCGTTATAGCAATCATCAATCGAGTGACCGTGGCCAAGGGGTCAATGTCGCAACCGATCACGGACTACAGATCAGTGGCGATACAGGCGTGCTACTCACAACCTTTGGACTCAGACATACGCAATCAGAGCATGAGTCGGCGTGGGTCAATGATGCCGGACAACGCCAGCTTAAAATAGGCGCTGAGCTGGGTGAGACGCTAGCAGAGGCCAAACAAGCCCATCTGCAATCGACCGAGGCGCTCAGTCGTGCGGGGCAATCAATAGCTGCTTTTAAAACCACGGCACAAGTGATCGATGAGACACTCAATACGGAAGTCTTGGGCGCGCCCGATGTGATGCTAGTCAGCAAAGACAGTACTCTTACATCGAGTAGCAATACGCTATGGACAGCAAAGACGATTGTTAGACAATCCGGCAGCACGCAGTCAGAGGTGGTGGCAGGCAATTATACATTGACGGCAGATACGATTGAGTCGCTCTCGGGTATTGGTGGTCAAGCAAATCGGTCAGGCATACATATTAGTGCCAACACCAAACCTGTGGCGATACAAGCGCAAGGCGGCGAGCTGCAATTGCACTCTCAACAAGGGATGACGATTGGCAGTGAGTCGGGGCAAGTAAATGTGTCAAGTCCTAAGCGTATTAAGCTGCAAACGTCAGCGGGGGCTTCGATTACGCTTGATGACAGCGGGATTAAGCTTGTATGCCCAGGAGCGATTAAGATTAAGGCGGTGAAGAAAGAGTTGGTGGGTGGTGCTAAGGTAAACGCGCCGATGGTTGCTTTACCAACTTCTGGGTTATTTAGTAAGGCGTTTGATCTCAAAAAACTTATTCCTCAAGACTTAATAGACCAAGGTATTAGCTATAAACTTATTAATCATACAAGAGGTACAGAGATCGAAGGGCAACTTGATGAAGAGGGTCAGACATTAAGAGTATTTGGTGATAAGGCTGAGAAAGTTGAGTTAGAGCTTGACGCGGTTAATATTAGAGAGATAGATATTAAAGATTTAGATCTTGACGAAAATTTTGGAGATGAATACGAAGATGAAGACTATGGTTGCTAACTTTAAATTGAATTTGCTTAGTTGCTCAATATTAATTACTTCCCTCGTTCTGTCTGGATGTAATGCTCAAAAGCCTATCCCCAATCTAGAAATAAAAAATAAAAAATCCATGGAAATAAATTCAGAATGTCAGTTTAAATCTGTTTTTGACGATACCATACCAGGGCGGATAAGCTATTTTGATTATATGGGAAAAACGGTGAAGTTTGAACCTGATCCTGATCATTTTTGGCAATCTATTGTTGTAGGGTGCTTAAATACTGATAAAGGTTTAATTATCATAGGACTAGACCGAAACCATCCTGCAGAGTCAGTTGCACAAATGACTTTAGCGACTTATTTATATGAAGATAACAATCTCATTCCAAAGAAATACTTGAATCAAGCTTGGAGCTGTATGCCTGACCATTCAAGAGGTGATTTTTTAAATACATCTAACTTAACTATAAATATTAAGTGTAAAGAAAAAAAAGAAGATAATGAAAATATAACTTCATCTTTCGATCAAAAATTTAGTGTAAACATACTATGAGTTATACTTACGAAGATAAATTAAATTTTATCGTTGACATTTACTGTCCTATTAGAAAAGTTTCATTCGAGACAGGAATGTCTTGGAAAACTATGTTAGCACAGGCAGCTCAAGAGACAGGATGGGGTGAAAAAGTCTTATCCGGTACTAATAATATTTTTAATATCAAACTCGATAGTAAGTGGAAAGGGAAAACTAAAACTTTCAAAGTGTGGGAGGGAAAAAAAAGTAGTGGTAGGTACGAGAACTCTAAGTTTCCTGTTTTTGACTCGCTAGAAGAAGCCATCTACGACAGAGTTGACTTTTTGAAAAGAAATCCTAGATACTCTAAAGTATTTAGCCAAGGCATTATAGGAAATTTTGAAAAAGAAGCACAAGCTCTTGAAGATGCTGGATATGCAACACACGCAGACGAAAAGACTGGTGAGTTAATCTATGCTGAATTACTTTTAGGAGTTTTTGGTCCAACTATGAGAAAAGCTATAGCACGTGCGGAAGAAAAAGCAAACTGTACAATCACTGCAGCTATATTTAAAAAAGGTGCAAGCGGTGATCTATTAGCAAACACTAAGGTTCTCATAAAAACTGATGGCAATAATTATATTGACAAAAAAACTAATAGCAAAGGGATCATAGAGGGAATAACATCTAATATCAATGGTTCAATAAATCTTAATCTTAATAATAAAGAGTTTTCGTATTCGGTTGCTAATAAGAGAAAATTAGCGATTGAAGTCAATATTACTAATGACAAGTTCGTGACGAAAACAGTTAAACATATAAGTAATAAAAACGTAAAGAAAAATGGCAGTCCAAAAACTGAAATTGATGATATTAAGCAAGCTAATACGAATGAAAAATATATAAAGAATGAAGTCGTCTTCAACATAAAACTAGTAGAAGGCGATACTGGCAAACCACTACCAAACACAGCCTATCACCTTGACTACAAGAACAACATCAAACCCCATAAAACCGACAGCTCAGGTGTTGAATCAGGCATCAAAGCAGATGTCAGCCAATCTATCAGCGTCTATCTTGACGATGACGGTGGCAAGAAACAGTCTATTTACAGTATGGCTTTTCCTGTCACAGGAGATTTAAATGGACAGACTAAAGTACTTAAAGTCCCAGTGGTAACGCTGCAGCTCAAATTCATTGATAAGACTAAAAAACCTATACCTAATTATGCGTTTAAAACCGTCTATCGCGGTCGCACTTCTGAGATTAGAAAAGCTAATGCTAGAGGCATAGCCACTGTAACAGCACTAGCAGGACAGCAACTAAAAGTTATTCATATAGCAGCAAATAAATTTACGAGAAACATTGTCACTGAAGGTGCGACTGAATGGACATTCGATACAGGTAAACTGATTAAAGGTTCTAGCAGTTCAGCAAGCTCTGCTAGTAATTTATCATCCAATAACCCTTCTTCAGCTCAAAAACCTAATGGCACAAAACCTAATACTTCAAGCCCCGTTGATAAAGGTAATGTCATACGCAATGATAAGATAACTCAAAAAGGGCCAACACATGAAGTTAAAACAGATCAAGCAAAGATTACTATTAAGTTTTTAGATGAAGCAACGGATAAGCCTTTGTCAGGATTAACTTATTGGACGCAATCTACTAAGTATGGCAAAAACTCAGCTACTACAGGTAGTGATGGTACAAGAGGCCGTACACACGATTCAGATGTAGGTATTAGTATTGTAGTTCTAGTCAACGAGAATGGTAAGGAAGTGAAAAAAGGGACTATTGTCGCTAATAGTGATAAAAATAGCGTTGCTTATGTTTATAAGGCTAAGAAGCCTAAAATACCAAATATTGAGATTAAATTTAAGACACAGAGAACTAATGTTGTTACTGAAAAATCTAAAAATATTCTGCGTGAACTTGCTTCTCAATATGGAATGAAAACAATATATATAACAAGCACATTAAGGACCCCTGAAGAACAAGCTAGTGCAATGTACAATAATATTGCTGCTGGTAAAGTGATTGGATATGCTCCACCAGGAGCAGAAGTAACTCGTATCTGCCAAAGCGGTATAAAAAAAGGATTAGGCAAAAATCAAATCCTTAAAAATATGGTATCTAAGATTTTAGAATACGATAAAAAAGGTCAGAGGGTATCGAAGCATTGTGTTAGTTTTGATACTTATGCTAAAAAAAATATTATTGATTTAGGTGTCAATAGTAATGGGTTTACTACTAATGCGCAAAAGAAAAGATTCCAAGAAATTTGTGATGCAGCTCTTAAACAGGGTAAGCTTTCAAGTTTTATATCTCCTCTAAGAGACAAAGCTGAACCAGCTTTTCACCTCGAAATACCTCAATAGATAAGAAGCTATATCTTATGAAAAAAACTCTACTCTTATTGGTCATTTTAGCTTTACAAGCTTGTAGCGACACCACTGTTCAGCTTCCTAAAGATGACGTCCATAAAGGCAGTCGCATAAACTCGAAGTTAGAAACAAATACTGTTCAATCATCCTCAGATATCGACACGGGCATAGACGCAGATATAAGTACAGGTATTCCAACAGGTATTTATTTTTCTAATAAGAAATGTGGTTCAGACAAAACTTGCAAAAATTTTAATCCTAAAAAAATTGATGGGAAATATTTTCTATCTAAAAATCAGGATTCAAACGAATCTACGTACTACTTATTAGCTAAGGATAATACTTACTACCTTTATAGTTTACAGTTTCTAGATGAAGACTACAGAGCAGTTGGATCTTGGTCAAAATTGAAAGAAATTGAAGAATCAGATTTGTCTTTTGAAACCGAATCTATTGAACAGGTCATGGGTTCAGACTACATGGGAAGTTACGACAATGCTAATATAAACAATAAACTTAACACTTTAGCTAATAAGTCCGGTTTACTAGAAATAGGTAGCCTATTAGCAGGTAACAAAATACCTACTCATGAAACTATCAAATTTATACAAACAAATGATGGTTATAAGGTCGACTGCGAAAATTATATAAAAAAATATGAAGAGATAGCTGACGAATTTTTTGAAAAAAATATAGCTGTAGGCTTTCACTTTTACTATGAATGTTCTAGTGGAAACGTTATATATTTTCAAGATGTGAACAAATTAAGATAGCTATTGTAATAGCGCTGTTTCCACGAGACAGACTTTATCATTTTTAATTGTCTTTTTTTCTAGAATGCTAGTTGGGCAATAACTAAAAAGCTGGGCTTGTCCATTCCTCATCCACTCTTGCCCTAATAGCTAATTTACGTTTGATACAAGATTTCCAGAGGAATAAGAGATGAAAAGAAATTTTGATAAAATTTTATTAATAGTAGTATCTTTTACAGTCGCAAGTTGCAGTAATCCAGAAGATAAAAAATATCCAATTATACTTCAGACTACTGATAAAGATGTTACTTCATCTCAACCACAATCATTAAAATATCTCAATCTAGATTAAACTGCGCACAGTTTAATCTAGATGTCGAAGATAATATGGTATTTACTTACTGGAAAGATTCCAAAAAATTTAAGGAAGCGATAGAAATTCAAGATTATGAGACCTACTCTTCGCTTATAGAGGCCCAAGAACTTTCACCAGTTGAGTATAATTTCTTTGCAACTACCGAAATATATTATAAGAATCAGAAACACAAGGCTAAAGTTTTTCCAAATTCTAGAGTAGAGTTATCAGATGGAAATAAAATTTTAAACCTAATTTGTAATAAAGACAGTTGCTCTAAGCCATTCCTATGGGGGTTTGCTACAAAATCAACTATTAAAGCTAATCCCAAGTTATCTTATATATATAACTACAACTATAAAAAATACCTCCGAGATAAAAACAGTCAGGTAGTAAGAAACAAGATAGCAGTTAAGGTATATTTTAATAATCAGTACTTGGATGATACTTCATATATTATCCGATTTGTAGATAAAGCTGCACCGCTCAAAAATGCTATTCAGGAATATCTAAATGGTTTAGCGGTAGAAGAGAAAAACTTGGGTTTTGAGTCAAATAACTTTGGTAATAATAGTTTTACGGTCAAGATTGAAGATAATATAGCTAAGATTAACTTTACCGCTAATGATTTAACCACAGATTTGCGGTCGTCCCAACAGATAATAGACTTTAACCAATCTATAAGAATGACCGCAGAACAGTTTAATACAGTTGATTCAACAGAAATATGCGTCAATAACTCTTATAATTATCAAATAACCTTTTTCGATAATGAAGAGCCTGTAGAGTGCCCTTTTTAATTTCTATCTTAACTGTCTATTAATTATCTATATTTAAAATTCAATCAAAAAAAATCCGACCACCTAAGTGATCGGATTTTTAATATTTGGTGGAGATGGCGGAAACTAAACTATATATATAAGTATTTGATAATAAACATTATTAATAATTTAATAATAGACGATACCAACCATAATACCAACAATCGATTTTCGTTAAAAATCACCTCTAATCCTACTGCATCGGTTCAATAATATTTTGTAATTGATTGTGACAACTTTACCTTGTTCGCTTAGCTTTCAGCTCATTGATTACGCTTATACAGGCTCTAAGCCCATTTACTAGCATTCCACACATGGCTAATACGTTTGCAGCTATGGTGGCGATTTCGTGGCTAGCATTTGGTACTATAATTTATGATTCAACATTAATGTTAACTCACAGTGTTCTATTAGCACTATTGCACGACTTAGAGCTTTCTCAATGGTATGACTATCAAAATTAAGAATGAGGGTTTAATGATGAGAGCAATGTTAATTTTGGGTTATGGTTTTTGGTACTTTTTATTTGTATTTGCTATCTACCAACTTATTAGTTTGATACTCGGTGAGTATTTCGGGCTGCTTTTCGTAATTGTAGCTATATATTACTTTTACCATTGGTTTTTCAAGAAAGATGATGATTCAGATAACGCTTTGTAGTCTTGCGAAAAATTTCATAAAAATAGATGTGAGCGAATTTGCGTGCATTGAGGTGGCATCTAATTCAGAATGTATTATATTAGTCAGCTACTGCTGGCAAGCATTATTGATCCACTCATATTTGAATATAAATTAATTGAAGGTTGTCAATGATGAAAAACTTAATACTAGCCGCGGCACTATCTGTGTTCGCCATGTCGTCCAATGCTGGAATCACAACGGTAGACAATCCTTTTCAAGGTAATACAGTCTTGAAAGAGTCTGTCGAAGTCGATCATCCACTGTTTGCCAAAGGTGCTGGTGGTTCGCAGTGCAAAGGCCTACCAAGTGTCTGTGGTCAGATGGTTAACTGTGAGCAAGCTAAGCAGGCACTGAAGTGTGGTAACACTAGACTAGATAGAGACAAAGACGGAGTACCATGCGAATCGATATGCCCTGGTGGTTAATCACATTAACTGCTTTATTGGTAGTTGCATGCACTCCTGTTCAAGATGAGAATCATGGCGCGGGCTTCGTTGCAGTAAATCAAACGTTTTGGGGTGCTGATCATGATACACCCTACCCCTTTACTGTGGATGGTGAGATATCATGTGGTATTCATCCAGAGTTTGGTCCTGCTGTATATTTTGAGCCAGCAGGTTTTGCTGATGATTCTTCTATCGGCACTCCGCTGAATAAAGCAGCTGTTGAGTCTCTAAAGCAAGCGGTTATGACTCCAAACGTGCCTTATAGCGTTAAGAAGGGTGCTGACTTGAGTGAAGCTAGAGAGGTTGGGTTGAAAGTGTGTGATGAGCGGATGAGACAGATTTGGTTGTTAAGAAGGATTGGTGACAATAAAAAAGGCATTACGTAAATGGATCACGAATGCCTTGTTGTACAATTGATGTAGAGGTATTTTATTTTAAAACCTTTAACTTGCTAATCTGGTTTCTACCAGTAGAACTCACTGTAACCTCAATAACTTTTTTAGCCTGGGTGAAGTGCTGGTCGCCATTCTTAATATAAAACTCAATGCGCTCCTTACATGACTTAAAATAGATTTCTGCATTTGTTATGTCATCAGGAGTGATATTAAGATTTAGACGGTAGTCTGATTTTTTTCTTAATTCATGGTAAAGCAGCAGTGTCTGACCAACCTCATGTAAAATCCTGATTTTCGAATGAATCAAACTCATCGATACTTTTTGATGAGATCCATAACGATCTTTTTTAGGATCTTTAGAATTTGGATGGTGGAAGTGCCACTCTAAAGAGTCATCAGTATCGATTAGCTCTCTGGCATATAAAAATGCTGCATAATAACCCCGAGTAATTTTTAGTCTTTCGTAAGACTCTGTAGGTTCAAGACTGATGCCATCTATTGCATATTTTTGCTTATAAATATCTTCAACATTTACAGCCATCTATGCCACCAGCTCTTCATTTATACCTAAATATAAGGCGTCTGGATTCTCAGTACCATCATAACGGCTCTTCTGTTGTTTGAAAAAAACTAGAAATTTACCTGACAGATCGTGACGTTCGTTATCAAAAATATAATCCACGAAATAAGTGGTAAATTCTGAGTTTAACTCGGCAGCTTCCTGTGTAGTAACATTCAAGAAAACTTCTATTTTTAAATGTCTATCTAGGCCATTATCTATACTAAACCGAGGTATAAATTGCTGCCTAGTTCGCTTGCTGACCATAAATCGCAACAACTCAATAACCTCTTTAAACTCTGAAAAAGAAATATCAATTTCTTGTAAATCTCCTTTCAGTGAAATTAAGCTGTCTATAGTGCCATTCATCTTGTCCGTTTCCAGATACTGAGTCACCTCTTGAAGGTATTTTGTTTCTAGCTCAGGAATCGAGTTGAATAAAATGTTATTCAGCATGCTACTTTCAAAAAATTTAAATTCCTTAATTACTTTGATTAAGATTCTATTAGACTCATTGTTTTTGTTTAAAAGCCTTAATGCTACTGAATAGTTAGTAAGAATAACAGGGTCGTTGGGTGATATACGAAGAGCTTTCTTAAACTCTCCTTCCGCAGTATTTAAGCGCCCTTGTATAACATTAACCAGCGCCTTAACAAGGTAGTAAGAATCTAGTCCGCCTTCTTTATTCTTCTCCGCTTTTTTCAAAACCCCCTGAAGCGCAAAATCATTTGCTGTTACGATACCTTCTTGATTTAACAGGTACTCTTCGATAAGGTCATTTAATAAAGACCGAAGAGCTTCCTCTTTAGTTTTAGGTTGACGTGGTGCCATGATTAACCCCTATTGCATCCATACTTCTTCATAGATAGTCCAGATACGAAGAAACGCCCATAAGGGCAGTTGTCTAGCTTTAATCAGCTTTAATCAGCTTTAATCAGCGAATAGTAGCACCTAACAACACTTTATTCAATTCACAAAGCACTTATATTTGTTCGTGTCAACCCTGTATTTTTGAAGGGTTTCATGCTAGTAGAGCGTTATTTCTGCTTATTTTAAAAAACTATTATAGAAGCGGGTTTTTTATTGCCTACCCCATCACCCAACCCGCCTTGAGCGGATTTTTATTGGCCAATTAATATTTATAATCGTGAGCAGTATCGATATCATATTGATTCTCTCCGTATTAACTAATACGATTAAGACTGGCTCGAAAGGTAATAACTTATGGCAACGATTGAAACTGATATAGACATTGAAGCACTGAAAGCTAGTGGTAGGCGTGGTCATGAGCTTGTCAGATGGGCTTATGAGGTGTTGCGCTATGATGGTGAAAAGTTAGTACACACTGCAATTCACGCAGGCACACCACACGTCAATCACATTCATGCTGCAAGCATGCTTGGCTATAGCGTTGCCACGTTGCGTAACTGGTCAAGTCAAAGCAATGGGCCTATACAACCAAAGCGCATCAATGGCAGAGCTTATTGGCGTATGCGTGACATACGCCAGTTATTAGAGATCTAGTCCTCACGAATATCCTTATATTAACTCTGGTACCACCATCTAAAACTGGACAGTGCTATCAACTCGCCAGCCCTGCTCAAGTTTGAGCATGCTTTAGTTACTTCTGACATCCTCAATTCGAGGAAGTTCATTTACCGTTCGTTATGATGACGAACCCTATCAACCCCTCTTCATTTTTGGGGAAGGGTGACATTTGAAATGCGACCCTCTTGTGGATGTACTGCATCAAGTTGAAGCTAATTGCATCGGGTTGCAGCTGCTGGCAAGAGGGTATTCCTACTAAGTCCGTAAACCCCGTAATACATGCCTGCCAACTGAGTTGCGGTGAATCTTGGTCAGGTTTGGAGTCTAAGCAAGATTCACTATCCATAATTGGAGAGTGGTACCGAATGACTCATAGCTACTTTGTCAGCTTGTCTTGTATTTCTGGATCAGTATCGATTCCAACAATAGCGTCAATTTTAACTTTAAGCCATTTATTAGGTCGACCCTTAATGTCCGGCTTAGGTAAAAATCCAGACTTTTGACGCTGCTTTATCGTATCGCTCGACTTCCATTGGAATATATCTTTAATATCTTGAGTAGTGTAGTAAATACCTTTCATATTGATTATTCCTATTTCAGTTTAATTGTAATGCCTTGTTGAACATCTCGGTGTGATATACAAACTCAATTGATAGCTAGTAGTTCTGAGTCTCATTATCCCTCACCCATTGGGTGAACGTCCATATTAGGTGTCATAATGTCTAAGGTATGCTGACCCTCCTCACGATAGATGCATCCAAATCTGGATGCGTCTATCTCTCTAAGATGTCCGAAAACCTAGCTAGCATTGGAATAATCTATACACGTACGCGTACTGTGCCCATAACCTTAACCTGTCTCGATACCTGTCCCGAAACTATCTCTTTTTATGGACTTCGAAAACCCCTGTAATTGGTGATTGCTTCGCGCGTGTGCGTACTGTTCCATAAACTCCCCCTAACGTGTCCAACAACTCGTTGTTAACACTGTTTATAATTTCCGAAAACCACTCCTTTTTACGGAGTCCAAAAACTAGATAACCCCAAACTTGGGGGCATCTATTTCAGCGTTTAGCGGTATCTGAGTTGGTTTTCAATGTAAGGTTTTGTCATATTAGCTTTAGTTAGCAATGTAAGGTTTTATAAGGTTTTCAATGTCAAGTTTTGTCAAGTCGGCATGGTCTGCTAATGTTGACAAATGACAACATGTAAGGCGGTGCAAATTGATTTTGAATAACAGGTTTTGACAGGTTTTCGATGTTAGGTTTTGTTAGGTTTTGCCCTTGCTACAAGGGGTGTCCTAAACTCTACGATACCCATTAAGGTGTTAAGTTGTTTACGCCCTAATACGCTCAAATGTGTGCGCAACTACCGTTTTTTTTGCATATCTTATTCACATAACTGTATAAATCTTAAATGCATTCATTTTAGTAATTACCTATTTAAATTAGGTATCTTACGATGTGCTCCTATCAATCATTGGATCATATAGTCTAGTCATACTTCTTAATCTCAACTGGTACACCCTAGTTTATCAAGTGACGCTTGCCATACCTTAGCTGTTAGCTGCTCATGCTCGTTTACTAGTCTGTCATACGTGCTGCGGTGCATCCCTTTAGGTCGTTCACCAATGCCATGAGCGATGCCGTCTTGCCAGCCTAGACGCGTTCTAATCCGATCTAAACGTCTAAATAAGTTGTCTATAGGTTGCTCAAGCTGTGAGCCATACTTGCCACCTATGCAATGCCTGCAAACGTACAAGCCAGCGCAATACAGTACGCTTGTGCGTTTCGTGCATGATGGGCATAACCACCAATTACGATTTCCACCATAGTTACATGCTGTCCTCGATAGTCTGATGCTATAGCTGTACTTCTTACCGCGGTACTCATAGTCTACTTGTACGCCTTCAACCCTTTTGCGTGTCAATTGATCACGATAGCGCGAGATTTTTAGTTTTGGGTGATTACTAAGATTTGACGCTGTAGCTATTGCTGGCATGGTGGCTATCTCTCAAGGTTATCTAAATCATTAAGCAAATTATAATCTTAATAATATCATGACCTCAGACTGAGGTTAGCTGCTTGAGCATAACCCCTATTGGGGAACGTGCTAATACGCTCAATGTTGAGCCTATCTATCTTGTTATTTGATGGCCCTGCTATGGACTCAAGAAATTCAATTAGGGTATGTATGAATAGATGTGAGTATTGCTGGCGCGTTAAATGTACAGTTTTGACAAGTCGGAGGCTGTACCTGCTGATTCTAAATGTTGGGTTTTGCGGGGTTCTACAATTGATGGTGGTCAGTTCAAAAGATTAACAATCATTAACAGGTAGTTATCTAAAACCTTAGGGAAACCTTAGGGTTTCTTTACACTGTGAGGAAAGGCAGGCACTAAACGTCTGCCAATATAGTTTTGTACCTGAAAAACGTGCCTAAACTGCCTAAATTGATTGTAAGCCTTGCTACTCATAGCATTAATTTAGTAACACCTCCGTCCTAAGCATGCCTAAATTGCCTTTATTGTGCCTAAATGACCATGTTTTTAGGATGGTTTAGGCAAAAAAGGCACGCTTAGGCAGATACCTTTACTAAATAAAACCCCCTAGCTATAAGGTCTAAGGGGCATTTAGGCAAAAAAGGCACGTTTTTAGGTAAGAATATTATTTATAAAGCTTAGGATTTATCTCGATAATCTTTCTTTGTCCTTCTTTGTTTTGTCTGATATGTCCCATACTTTCCAAGTTATCTAACTCATTTTGCAGCACCTTGTTATTTTTCCGCATTGGCTTAGGTGCGCCATTGTAAGCGTCAGCACGATTTAACATTGGTGGATTTTTACCCCTCGCTTTATCCACTAGCCAGCTACTTAACTTCTCACTGTCGTTCTGCTCACCTGTTGGGGTTGCATCAAGATATCGTAAGCGTTCGGCTGTAGAATACTCAACTAACATAAACGCCCGTGTTATATCATCTGTAGTGATCGTATTACGCCCATCAAAAAATGCCATCAATGACGCTATGCGACTAGCATTCTCTGCCATCCGTGAAGCATACGCCTTTAAATACTCTAACGTCTGCCCTTTAGCTTGGCGGTTCTCTATCGCCTGGGCAAAGTCACTAAAGATTTGTTTCGTATGATTATCTGCCCACTGCATTTTAATGCGCTTAGGTGCACCTGTGCTGTCATTTGGTAGATTGGCTGGCATAGGATCAAGTAAGCTTTGACAACGTGACCAGTAGTCTATTAAGTGGGGGTTATCGTAAGGGCTTTCATTGTTACGCTGAAGGTTGTTCAAGGTTCGTTTGCCCCGTGTGTCATCAGGACAGGCAATCAAGGCCCGAGCTAAAAACCCTTGTCCATTCATTAGAGGGTCGGCTAGTGCTGGTTCCAAGATAATACGCTGCCCTTGGAGTAATAGCGTCATGCGTACGTCATAAGCATCAGTGTAAGGGGTTGAACGGGCCGACCTTTGCGAGCGTAACCTTGATACCTCGCCATCACTGTAAAGGGTGGTTAATGCTGACAAAGCATTGCCAGCGGTATCACCTTTCATAGTGTAACCATTGAAAAACTGCCCTGCTTCGTCTGTTGTCCATGATGCATTGCTGATACTGCCCTCAACGAATTTGTCTAATATCGGCTCTATTGTGGCTTCTTTAAACATGGTTTTAGGGCTTTGCGGTTTCGGGTTGTCGTCCAAAAATTCGGCAAGCTCTTTACCTTTTAACATAGCCACGTTGCCTTCCCATGATGATAGGCTAATTAAATAATCTGCATATTTCTGTTTCTCATATTCCTTTATTTTGAAGTGAGTTAAGCTCATTGCGTATGACTTACCACTCCCACTCTCACCCTCTGTTATCATTATTAAGCTGGCTGGCATGTGCCCGTGCCCCATGGGTGCATCAATAAAGCGTTGCCCCATATGTGCCAATGCCCCTAAAACGCACTGACCTGCAATGGCTGTTGGTGCTTGTGTGTAGTATGCTACCGCCTTAACAACATGCTTTAGTAAGCCTGTGAACGCATCTATGGGGTATGGGGTCGGTTTACTAGGGTCATTAGCTAATGGTTCAGGTGTTGGCCATATCTCGCTTTGTAGATCGAGTATGGTTGTATCGTTATCGGCTAGGATATCAGCATAGGTAGCGCCGTTCTCTAACTGTAGCAGCACATCAAAAACAGTGATAACCGCTTTGACGTTTGCACCTGCCAGCGGTTCACACACATTTTCTTTCTTATCTATTGTAGTAAAAATAGTAACGGGTGCGACTTCAGCAAAATGCTTCACCATGCCATTAAATAACAGGCTGTCAAGGCATGCTAGTATCGTAGCATTGTCCTTTATTAAGCATTGAGCGAGCATTACTGCGTCATCTAAGTTATCAACGGCTATCAGCGCACGGGTGCCGTCTAATGGGCCAATGATTAACGCTGACGGTTGCACACGATCAATGATTAAAGATTTTTGATTGCTGCTAGGTTTGACGCTAGCAAGGCTCACTGGTTCATCTTGGTTGTTACTCAAAACCAGCCCTATCGTGCCAGCCGTGGGCGCTATTGTGCCTGTATCAAAGCCCGTGGTTATGGTAATATTGCTATCAATGTGCAATAGCTTATCTTGTATGCCTAACTGCTCACATAGGTTATATAATTTTAGTAGCGTATTGTCATTTGACAGCCCTTGCCGTGGGGCTGCGTTAAACCTACTTATCATTTCAAAGCCTGCGCTAAATGCGCGGGCTTTTTCATGGGTGCTTGGTTGTGTTGAGGTGGTCATCTAGTCCCCCTTGCTTGCGACTGTTTAGGCTTGCGCTGCTCTCTATACTTCTTGTAATAGCTTTTGCGCTTAGCGTGTTTACGACTTTGCTTCGTTGGGTAAGTCTTCATAACTCCCCCTTTTCAGCAATTAGGCCAGCCAGCTCATCTTCAGAGTAATGCTGAAAGTCTTGTGCTAAATATTGCCCAATGTCTGCAAGTTTTTGTGCTTTGTGAATATCACCACTTCTAAGATCATCTTTGATAGTAGTGAATAAAGCATCGAACCAATCTAGGTGGATTTGTTCGCCCATTTTGCTATCGATATGATCTTGTCTTAATTGCTGGATAGTTTTCATGTTCTTAACCTTCTACCTTGCCAAACGCAGTCTGTTCTAGTGGCTTATTTAGCGTATCGAGTAGGTGTGAAAGAATGCTATCCCATCTGTCAGTAGTATCGTGCGCAAGGCGCGCCATTGACTTGGCTTGATTAGGAGATATCTCTTCGTTATAGATTAGGTAGAGTAGCTGACCAATATCGTGCATGACTTCAGCAGCGCCCAAGACTTCACAAGCAGTATCGGACAACATGCAGGACGACATTAGAATAACTTCATCATCGTCATGATCGGTTAGGTCTATAAGCTTTATTGCGGTTTTACCGGGAACGGCATACAAGGTGGTTATGGCTGCTCTATTAGCTGGCGTGTCGTGGAATAGTGAGGGCTGATAATCGCCTGTTTCTTTGTCACATGCTGGGACAAAATAACCTTTTTCATCATAGTAAAAGTAACTGCCATCATGAGTCAGTGACAGCAAGTTACGCTTACTGCGCGTGTTGTTGCTCAGAACAAAAGGATTAATGCTTAATGATGGGCACAGAACGCTATCACCTGCCTTGAATGTGGCTAGTGTAGTGTTGGCAGTCGCTTGGGTGCTTGAGGTCGTACGGGTAGAATTAGGCATGATAGCCTCCTGTTAATTTTTGAGTATGTGCCACGCTATACAAATGTATAGGGTGACGGGTCTTACTCTCGGTCTTAACAGTGACCGCCCCGCATATTCGCCTTACGGCTATTTTATTTTGCAGCGTCAACCCGTCATAGTCGGTTAGCAAGTGATTTGCTATAGATATGATGGTTTGCCCCCTTGATACGCTTAAATGCGCTCTTAGGGCAGTGCTTGATTGTATAGAGACAGCTTGAGAGTCCGCACTATTATCAGGCACAAAAAAAGCCAAAGGTTTACGACTTGGCAAGTCGCTGTTAAGTTTTGAGAGACCTCTATAGTAACTGCTGTTAGCACTGATTGTAAAGCACTGCCTTTCACTATTATT
The DNA here is from genome assembly GCF_900163785.1 of Psychrobacter sp. JB385. Lineage (GTDB taxonomy): Bacteria > Pseudomonadota > Gammaproteobacteria > Pseudomonadales > Moraxellaceae > Psychrobacter. The sequence continues at coordinate 314,400 of NZ_FUKN01000013.1, read as the reverse complement.
AAAAGTCAAAAAATGGGTAATAACCCCTGTTACATCAGTTTTTTTACGTCTTGGATCTAGTCGATTTTTAGTGGATTCCTTTGATTTAGCAGACATATTTAAAATGCTGCTATCAAAACTCGAATTCATACTATGTAGGCTCGAATTCTGTGCTTTTACGCTCGAATACATGTCATTTAGACTCGAATTTGCTCCGTGATGGCCCTTTACATTGGGTTTGGTACGATTATCACTCATGACTTATTACCTCCCTCTACGAGCTCAAGACTAGGCTGCATTTGTTTAAGCGTGTCATTAATACTGCGCTGCAATTGAGGTTTAAGCTGTTTGCCACCGATATTAAGAAAGCGTCCAGCATTACTAAGATTTATAGTTACAGCATCTAAGTCTCTACACAGTCTATCAAGCCGCTTATCAAGTCTCTGATACTCGCTCGCTACTGCGTCAAAAGTCTGTACGACTGCGATGTGAAACTTTGCGCTTATCCACATGGCGTAAGAATAGACCAATTCTTTACATACCCATGTACCTTGATCTTCACCCCCGCGCTTTACCCTTACTATGTTTTCAAGCGAGTTACTATTTCGCAACTCGCTCACAACCTCCTTGGTTTTGTCATTTCTCAGAAAGAATGCTGGCTTGTGTTTTTTCTCACCGCCACTGGCCCTATGCAAGTCATTGAGTGAGTAAAGCCCATCTTTCATACCTATGGTGCTGTTTGAGATAGTAAGCATGATTAAACCCCCTCTGCTGCTTGTGGTGCTGGTTGGTCTATCCAATATCGCTTAAACCGCTTCCCATTCTGTGTGACCATTTCATCTTGAATAACTACACCTGCTGCGCGTAGGTCACTAACACGCTGTAAGAAGCAAGTCATACCGTACTGGTCGTAAGCTTCCATGTTTGAAATGCTTTTACCTTCTAACATGTGGTTATGGATAAGTTGGCTATAAGTCTGCTTTGTTTGCCGTGTAGTAGTCATTATTACACTCCATCATTTATAGAGTTGGCTTGTCCTTCTAACCATGCAATCACATCAGCATTGCGCCACGCGGTCATATTAGATGAGAGTTTTACTGGTGCTGGGAAACGGCCGTCACGGGACCATTCGAAAAGTGTTGTATTGCTAAATGGCAAGAACGGTAAGATATCCTTTGCACGGCTCATGCCTTGCGGTGGTAGATATTTTGCTCTATCTATTGAATTGGCTTGTGCGGTATTTTCTGAATTGTTATCAATAAAATGGATAACTGGTTTTTCTGTATTTGACATGCTTATAACTCCGTATAGTTGCCTTGTGCGTCATAACGGTGCGCTACGACTTATAAGGTTAGATTAGGGGTTATAAGAGGTTCAAAGTTCTATAGTAGATAGCAGGTTATCTATAGTAGATAACTTTTTTCATTTAGCAGACACAAAAAAACTGCTCAATGGCAGTATTATGACCAATAAAAACCCGCTCAAAGGCGGGTTGTTCTTCTACTTATTAACTTTTCTGTTTATCTATTTACTAATTTAAAGCTCTGTGCAAATGCTGGCACGTCCATTATTCGCTCACTGTCGCATCTTCCTCCTCAATAGCCAAATCATAATCTTCTTTGCTGACCTCTGGCCTTTCAATATTCACTGCAGGAGCAGGAGTGCTCTTGTGTTGGTTATAATCAATTGTTGGAATAGTATTTAAGTTGGCTATGTCTTCTCTTGTAGCTTCTGCACGCGCATCATACTCATCAAGTCTTGATTGCAATTTGACCATGCCAGCTAATGGTCCTACATCATGCGTATTCAAACCGATACGGTTACCAACACCATATAAAGGATCTATTGAGCCTGTGTCTTCAAGTCGTTCAGCAATAAGTTGTAAGTTTGCTCCAAAATCTTTATGGATCAGTAGTGCATCCATGATTTCCGCATCACTCATACCAGTGTTTCGTAATCGTTCAATTTCTCTATCTATTTCATTTTTAGGTATGGGCTGTATTTTTACTAACGCAAGTCTTTTCTGTCTTTCATATTCATCATCAGTCAGCAACCCTAATGCTTTATCGCAATCAATAATCTTTAAAGATATCCTATCTCTTTCCTTTTGAGTCAGGTTGTTCCAAGGTGTCGACTTGTCGCCCAGCTCTTCAGCTCGATTTATAATTATGTAGCTTAGATCGAAATACCCGCCATTGTTGTTATCATATTTTTTTTCCAACTCGATGAGACTTGGTATGCACGATGCTAATTCATCAACATCAGAGCCGATATAAAACGTTCTCTCAGATAAGTACATTAGCTCAACAAAGTCATTTGCAGCACTATCTATGAGTTTTGAATTAGACTCTAAAAAGGTATGTTTGGCTTTCCTGGCTTTCTCCTGATTATAAAAGCTAACAGCACCCCCAAAAATCACTACTAAAACAATCAATAATGATAAAATCCAAAAACCACTATAAATGTACCAAAGCGCAGGCGCCTTAGCTTTCAAATATTTGCCAAATCGCCAAAGCACTCTTGCCAAATAGCCCAACACTGCTAAAGCAAAAATACCAGCAAGGATTCCGATAGCTAGTAGTAGATATTCCATGTATTAACCTTTAAAAGTGGATAGTGCTAGCTGTCGTTCCTAGCACTATCCATATTACCAACATTTATTCCATTACAGGAACCTTACTATAACGATCACTCAAGCAATATAAATAAAACATTAAGGCTCAGAAATCAGAATGACGTTAGTGACTTGCTATCTTGCTCATTTACTTTCGTTCCAGCCACCTTGTTGGAAACTTCTTGGCCTGTTTTAGTCCCTGCTGCTGCCGATGCCTTAGCTGCAATTTTTAGGAGGTTGTCCATTGCCGCTTGCTTATTGCTTGGCAGCTTATCAGCTGCTAACAGTAAGTTCTTACCTGCTTTTGTGGTTAGAAGTGTTCTAGCAAGTAAAGCCACACCACCACCTGCCACTGCCGTTTTCGGACTTGCAATCGCACCTCCAACTAGTGCGATATCTGTCAATCGAACACCATTAGGCGGATTCTCTTTAAATTGACCTGCACGCTCAACATGACGCATAAGTTTAACGAACCCGTCCATTTGTTTTTTGTCATCACCTTTAAAGATTCGGCTATAAGGCTCTGCCATGCGCTCAAACTCGCCTGCGAATTTAGCAGGACTAAACGCCTCAATCGTCTCATTCCATGCCTTACCGATTGCTTCCTCTGCCATCTGTAGGCGTAAGGTAGCCTGTCCTTTAGGGTCAAGGGCATTGTAAAAATTTTTAGCACCATCACCTTTACCTGCTTTCACGAAATTGCGATAAATCTGATCAGGTGTGGTGCTTTGTGTGGCTTTAGCAAATGATTTCTCTTTACCGCGCATCACGCCAGCATAATACTTATCTGCTTTTTTATATGCTGTTTTAATACCTGTATTGCCCGAGTTAGCAGCAAATGATGATAAGTCATCTTCTGCTGCTGTGCGTAAGCGTCCAAACACGCTAGACGCGTAAGCATCACCCTTACCTGTGCCTTTGCCGTATTCCTCTGCTAAGTTACCTTGCGTTGATCGTAATCCTCGCATATTGCCAAACGTCTTAGGCTTTGCAGCATCGTCGATATTGTCAAGCATTTCTGTTAATTCACGAACCACTACTTTGTTTGGCGATATAGAGGCGGCTTGCTTATCGAGCTCACTGACAATAGCAGCGCGTGTCTTTGTGGGTTGTACAATATCATTACCCGACTTAACAACTTCTTTTTCTACTTTGTCATACAACTTCGTAGCAATCGCACTTTTGCGCCATGCTTGCACCTCTAGGCTGGCTTGTAATAGCTTACCAGTGTCATCTCCCGCATCATTAACAACACCTAAGATACGAGAAGCGTTTTTATCTCCTTGCTGCGCCGCCTTCTCAATCTGGGGAATAGCCTTAAAATCAACGTCATCAGCAACTGTTTTTAACTTTCTTACCACGCCTTTGGCGGCTGTTTGCGCCTCTGCATGTTGACCTGTTCTAAACTTACTTAGTCCAACTACGGGTACGCGCTCAAGGTGCGTTTCTGTATTCTTAATAATACCGCCACCTTTAATGTCACCGACTGACATTCTGACACCATACTGCTTACCTAGGTCATCAATAGCTTGCGCCTTTGGTGCTTTGTTACCTTTGATGGCATTTACGCTTCTTGTTACACCTTTTCCAATAACATTCGTTACAACTTCACCACCTGCTTGACCTACTGCGCCACCTGCAAAACCTCCTGCCATATTGTAAAGACGTTGATTTGAGTCGTCACCCTCTTGCGTTAATTGCAATCCACCAACTGCTGCGCCTCTCAATCCTTGATCCAAAGCTCTTGCGCCCATTGTTGAGCCACCTGCCCCCGTAAGGAATGCTGGTGCTGTAGCTGCAACTTCACCACCAAACTTTGGAATATCAACCCCTTTACGATTGGCTGCCAGTCGATACCTATCAGACGTAGCATTAAGTGCCTTGTTGTCGGCTCGTACCTGCGCCTCTGCATCGGTCTCTAGGTTGGTGCCAAATACTTTGTTGATGCTTTTGTTGACTGTATCGCCAGCAATAGCAATCGGTTGCAATAGACCTGCGCCGACATTACCTACGCCCGTTGCAGCACTCACACCATAAGACTTAATCTTATCAACAACGGTTGCATCTTTATTACCTGAACCTACCTGTGAGTTACCTTTGATCTGCTTAATATCTAAGCCAATAACTTTTGCAGCTTGCTCCCTAAAATTAGGGGCGCCAGATGACTCAAAGTCACTGGTCATACCTCGAATATTGCCACCAAATTCGTCTTTACGATTTAAAATCTCGTCAAAGATTTCCTTATCATTCATTCCTTTTAAGCGCTTAGCTTCAATAAGCTTAGCTATTAATCTTTTATCTGTTGCTGCCATGATGTCACCTATGAGGTTTGCCAGTCTTGAGACTCAAGCTCGGGCGTTTGCGGAATATGTAGTTTTTCTGACACTTGTAGCTGTTCTGCTGGCATGAACTGAGGGGGCTTAAATGATGGTTGTTGAGCTATTTCCTGATCAATAGGAGGATTCCATTCAGGTGCCTTAAACATCGACTGTGACTCAACCTCTTGCTCTGTTGATGAATTCCACTCAGGCGCTTTGAATGTATTGACTGGTTGCATCTCATTAACGGACTTTAACTCTGCTGATTGCCATTCAGGAGCTTTAAACTCTTGCTCTATCGGTGCACCTTTGAGAGTTGATGCTGATTGCCATTCAGGTATGGTAAAGCCAGGCGCATGTTTGAGTTCTGATGCTGGTCTAAATGACGGGGCTTGCCATGATGGTTGTTGCGGCTGCGACTGATAGTTAGCATTACCACCTAGCATCCCGCTAAGGGTATTTAAGTGACCTCTACGCCTATTATCGTTGGCTCTCCAGTCAAAAGGCTTGCGGCCACCGCCTTGTGCTTTGATGGTGTCTTGACCATAAGCCCAAACAATATAGTTCTTACCAAGCTCTCTAGCGTAAGTATCAGGGCTTGCGTTTGGGTTGTTAAAGAAGTGCTTTAACCCGCCTGCATACCGCTTGCTTTTCATTTCACGAACGCTGAACCGCGCTTGTGCGTTAAGATTTGCTTGGGTTTGCTCCATAACGCCATTTTTCATAACGCCTTTTTGCTTCAGGAACCCCTCAAGCATGTTGTCGCGGCCTTGATTCCACGACAACATACCCAAGTTTCTTATCTTTTTGCCATTACTGCTAGCGGCTGGATCGGTGTGATTTCCAAACAATATATCTGCTCTAAAACTGTTCTCGCGACCAACCTCAGCGGTAATACCTAATGCTTGACTGTGTGATAAACCCGCGTTTCGATAAGCCTTGTAAACTGCTACATTGAGTGGCGTACCGTCTGACAGTTTGGTGCCTTGATATGCTGCCATAAGTCACCTATTTAACCCATTTGCTAGTATTGACGGGCTTCGTTATAGCTGCCTCGCCTTTTGGACCCGCATTAGTCAGCATGCTCTTAATGACTTGGGCTCTGTTGGCGGCTTTCTGCTTGATAACTTCCTCGCTATCCCAAAAAGCAGGGAAGTATTGTTTCTTAGCATTATCAAACTCACTGTCCGCAATTACTGCACCTGATTCTTTACGCAAAATAGCGTTAATAAAGTTTCTCTGTGCTTGTTCATACTTACGCTGATCTTCGTTCTTAACACCTGTTAGAGACCAACCACGTATCGTGCCCGAATTTTCTAAATCTTCAAGTATCTTGTGGGCTGTCTGCATACGCTTGCCGTACATCAAACTATTGCCTTGTGATTCGTTTAACGGCTTATCAGCTGTACTTGGTTTTGAAATCATCGGCTTGCCATTAGCATCGATAACCGGCTTCCAATTACCTTGCTTGTCGAATAACAACACTCTACCGTCAGGCATAACTTGGCGTGTTACCGTACCGCGGCTTTCTTCCGCCTTTTGGTCTGCTAGATATTTTTGCAATTCCTGAGATTGTCTTGTGGTCGCATCTCTTTGATTGGCAATATTTATCTGCGTGTTGTTGTTCCTAATATTGTTCTCAATGCCAGCGTCAGTGGTGTACTGTGCTGTCGGATCAATAGTTTTATCAACACTACCTACTATTTCAACACTACCATCAGCATTTTTTCTTATAGCTACAAGTTGCCCGCCAGCATTTACTACGCTTGTCTCAGGTTTATTTAGCTTGGCTATTTCTACGTTTTGACCTGCCAAACCTTCAAGAAATACCTGCACTGCTTCAGGATCATCATTGTTTAATCGCTCATCAATGTATTCTTTTTGAGCGTCAGTTATTAATCCTTGCGCGTGCATCATTCCCGCTTTTAGTGAGAATGTTCCCGCATTGCCGCCAATCGCTGCTGTTGATAGGCTCTCGCTAACAGTGTCGGTTGCATCGGCACGCGTTTTAAATGCTGTTGCTTGTGTATCGTCTGCATTAGCTACCTTCTCAGCAATAGTGTAAGGCGATTCATTCTCGGCAATATCAGTATCGACTAAAGACTTATAGCCTGACGTGGCTTTATCACCTGCTATGACCGCATAATTCATCTGCAATGCTCGTCTAGCGCCCTGTGGGTCTGTTGCCATCCATTCAGCCATTTGCGAGTATTCCTCTGCCTTTTCAGCCATACCCATGTCGTTGTAAGCGGCTGCTTTATCGCGCATTTTCTGAACCGCTATGTCTGGTCTCTCACTACCTAATGCTGATATGCTTGTGCTCATATCGAACAGCAAAGACTGCTGCTCTTTAGCTTCTAGCGCGTCGTAATAGTCCTTTGCGCCTTTTGTATGTTCAGGATAACGCGCCATGACTTGACCGACTGCATTCACATCATCCCAGTCGACTGAATCAAGGTCTAAGTAGGCCTGCTGTTCACGGTCTTGCTGGGCTTTGATTAAGTCTGTTTGGTTGCTATAGCGTTTATTTTGCAATCCTTGACCGTACGCTTCAAGAACGCCATCAAATGGACTACCCATTCCCTGTAAATAACTTTGTGCGAGTTGCATAATTTTACCTCTCTAAGTGCTGCCAACCTAAACCATCTCTTAGGTGTTTGGCGTTTAAGCAAGCGACTTAGCCGCTTTAGCTAGCTTATAGATTAAAGAATAGAGACCTCATAAGGTTCTATAGTAGACAGCAACCTATCTACTGTAGATAACCTTTATTTTTCTTATGCAAGAATAAGTTTTTAGACAAGAAAAAACCCGCACAATGGCGGGTCAGAATGGAGAGTTTACTCTAAGCTCTATACAGATATTACTGGGCTTAACTTTTATGCGATCCCATAGTCTCGTTTATTGGACTTTGCACATCATTAATCCTTGATAGCCATTTGCCTACAGTTTGATACTCAAGTGCTAGACCATCGTTCTGCAATATTGTGGTGATTTCGGCATTTAATGAAGGTTTGTTCTGACTATAAGGCTTTGAATTATCCAACTTAGTAAGTTTGGCCATTGCATACATGACCTTATCTAGAGCCTTAAATGATTGATACGGCACATCTTTAAGATCATCTGTTGACATCCTTATTTGTGCTATTTCTTTCTCTAATTCTTCTATCCTTTGTTTTTGTTCTTTATTTTCATCTTTGAGATTTTTGAATCCTTCGTCTGTTATAGTGCAAACTTTTGGGCTATTTATGAGCTCATCCAGTTGTACTTTTTTAAACCTTAATTCGTCATAACTAATAGAAGATATTGCTTTATTTTGTAAAAAAGAGCTATTCATACTACCATCGGGAAGATACCCTATATCAAAAAACTCAGCACTTGAAAGATAGCCTGTATCACCACGTTCATAGTCATAATTACGATCATCATCAAACGACATGTTAGTTTGTTTATAAACTGCCTCAACGGTTACTTTGGTCTTAAAGTGTAAAAACTCATTGTCATTATTGTCAGTTAAAACATCTTTTAGAAAGAATAACCCTTTTATTACTTTGACGCCATTAGCTAAGTAATATGGAAATGGACTGACCAAATTTCCGCATACCTCTACGGGTGGTGGAGTGTAAACAGAACGGTCTCTATTGTAAATAGTGCAAGTTTTATAAAAAAAAACGTCTAACTTTCCAGAAAAATTTAACTCTTTCAAGTTATCGAAATTGTATTTATGCCCAGTTTCTTTCTCAAGATATTCAAGCGTTTGGCTTATATCTAAATAATCTAATATCATTTCACACCCCTACTACACCCTTAAGTAAAAATAGGTGCAAGGCAGTGACAACCTAAGGGTGTGAATAGCTGTCTTTCGGGTAATTAGTCCTAGCCTTGCATAGTTGGTGCTAAGCCTTAGCCTAGCTTTTGTTTGTGTTGTTTGAAGTCTGCACGGATCACGTTATCCAACTTGCCAGCGTAAGCATCATCAATGAAGTTTGCCCATTCATTCATCATGTTTATTCTGTATGGCAAGTGCTGCGCTCCGTTGTATGCTGCACTTATCTTATTTTCTCTATCATGTGCCAGCTGTAGCTCTATCGCTTCGTGCATAAACTCTTTTTCATGCAATGTGGTACTAGCAAGCCCACGGAAACCGTGCCCCGTCATTTTGCCTTTATAGCCCATATTCCATAGGGCATTAATAAATGCGCTTTGGCTGTAAGGCTTACGGGTTGAGGTATTAAAAAAAACGTACTTATCCGAAAACCCTAGTTCTTTGATCTGCTCTAGTATCGCCATTGCTTGCGGTGCTAGTGGCACAAGGTGCAGACGCTTGGCTTTCATCTTATCGGCTGGTATGCGCCATAAGCCGTCCTTATAGTCAATCTCTGACCACTCCATAAAGCGTAATTCATTGGTACGCACAAACGTATAGCATAAGAACCATAAACCTAGCTTCACTAGTACATCACCTTGATAAGCATTGATGTCTGTTAATAGTTTTGGTAGTTGCTGGCTCGTAATGCGGTGATGGTTAGTCGTTCTGTGTGGCTTGATGGCTTCGGATAGGTCTGTGGCTGGGTTATGCGTAGCTAGTCCATTGCGTATGGCATGTTTGAATATCTGCCCTACTTCTCTAATGATACGCCTTGCCATTTCATTAGCTCCACGGCTTTCTACTGCCTTGCCGATAGCCAATACATCAGGCGCGGTAATGTCGTTTATGTTCTTTCGACCAATAGAGGGCTTAATATCACGCATATAAGCGGAGTAGTTACGCGAAAAGGTGCTTTCTGCTAGGTAGGTCTTGCGCTCGCTATACCATGACTGGGCTATGTTATCGAAAACATTTAAACCGTCTTGGCTGGCTTGTTGCTCTTTCTTGTGGTCTTTGGGGTTCACACCATTAGCTATTAAGCGTTTAATCTCAATGTTGCGCTGGCGTGCATTTTGAAGGCTCATTACTGGATAAGTGCCAATAGTGAGGGTTTGCTGTTTGCCTTGCCATCGGTAGGCGCTGATCCATGACTTAACGCCCGTGTAACGAACCCATAGTTGCAGCCCGTTACCATCGCTATGCTTGTCAGGTCGCTTCGTATCAATAGAGGTGCTACTGGGCTGTAGCTTATTGATAACGGTATGAGTTAAGGGCATAGGACTATCCTTTGTTGGTATTGAGCATATGTATAAACTCTAATACCAACAATAATACCAACATTCTATATAAGACGCTATACTACTATACACTCTTAAATCTTAAAAAAATCCCAAAAATAAAGGCTTACCGTATCGCTACGAGTAAGCCTGAATTAGTGTTTGGTGGAGATGGCGGGAGTTGAACCCGCGTCCGCCGGCATTACGCTCATGAATCTACATGTTTAGTTTCTGTCTTTAGTTTTAGTCCGCACCGATCCGACAGTCAGGATGGATTGGACGATTCTCTACTTTTGAACCCAAGCGATTGAGACAATCCCTTGTGGCGAGCCTACATGCGGACGCTTCAACTTAGTTAACCAACTGTAGGTGATCAGCAACTAAGTAAGCAGGGTTTAAGCTGCTAGAGCGTAAGTTTCGTCGTTTGCGACTATAACAATATATGTTTGATTAACGAGAGGACATACACTCTCGACATGCATCATTGAGTTTCATCACCAGCGTCGAAGCCAGAACATCCCCAATAAGGTCGAGTATTATATATGACTTATAGGCCGGATTTCAACCGATAAGAAAGCGTCATTACATTACGTTACAGCTCAATTGTTTAAGCCAAGATTTTATTTAGCCATTTACCTATATTTTGAATTTGCGGCATACAGACCTGATGCGCCATCGGATAAGTATTGTATTCAACATTATAGCCTTTGTCAGTTAGCAGCTGGTTTGCCTGCTCGCCTAGAATCACAGGAACGACTGGATCATGACTGCCATGCTCAATGAGAATCGGCATGTCTTTATTAGCAGTACTATAATTGATATTATCATTGGTCGCCAGATAAGTGGATAAAGTCATCAAGCCAGCCAAACGATCCGGATAACCTAAGGCTACATGATAAGCCACTGCCCCGCCCTGCGAAAATCCTGCAATGACGATATGCTCAGGCGCGACACCTTGTTCAATCTCACGGCTAATCAAATCTTGTATTTGTTGAGAAGACTCTTCGATCTGAGCGACATCCACTTTACGCTCAAGGCTCATCTCCAAAATATCGTACCATGCTGGCATTATCATACCACCATTAACAGTTACGGGACGCTTAGGCGCATGCGGAAAAATAAAACGTACAGCCATGTCATCAGACAAACCTAATTGCGGTACGACTGGCTCAAAGTCATGACCGCTGGCACCCAAGCCATGAAGCCAAATGACAGCTCTGTCTATCTTTTTTTGTGAGGGATTATGCTCAACAATCACAGTATCTAAATAATGACTCATTTTTTCTAAATTCCTTTAAAAGTGGGACATACCCACATTTGTATTTTTAATAAATTAAACCGTTACCGTATATTATAGTTTTACTCGTAATGGTGCTAATTATTTCACAATCTTTAGCCAAAAAACCAATGAGGCGCAGTCTAATTTCCATTAACTTTTCACACCTTTTGAGGACTTGGAGTAAAACCTCAAACGGCTTTTATGCTACGATTATTCAATCAGTATATGATTGATACTCTCGCTACTGTATGACGTCCTACTATCATTTTTCAACACCCTTATCTCAATGAGTATTAAGAAATCATTTATCTCAACCCATTTTCTCTTATATAACGATACAGCGCTTATGACCCACATTTTATTAGTAGAAGATGATCCAGCTATCGCAATGTCGCTAAAAGTCACTTGCAAACGTGAAGGTTGGAAGATGACATGGCTGGACAATGCCAGTAGCGTGCTGCCGATGCTACGTAGTGATGAGGCAAGGAATCTATCAGCGATTATTTTAGATGTTGGTTTGCCAGATGGTGACGGTTTAAGCTTATGCCAACAAATACGCCATAGCACTGATATTGATGCGTTAAGTGATATCCCTATCGTGTTTTTGACAGCTCGTAGTGAGGAAGTCGATCGTATCTTAGGGTTAGAGATGGGCGGTGATGATTATTGTGCCAAACCCTTTAGTCCGCGAGAACTGGTTGCTCGTCTGAAAGCTATTTGGCGACGCGAGCAACTACTATCACAGCAATCCGCTACTCAGACAGCGACAGAAAATACGACCACTAATAACGCTACTAATCCTATGTCGGGGCAAGCCTTAACCTTCAACTGTCAATCTGGCGTTTGGCATTACCAACCGCTCAATTACTCTTTGACATGGCAAGAACAAAAGCTTGAGCTGAGTAATACAGAGCGCAAAATTTTATTAACTTTATTGCAAGCACCCAATCAAGTCTTTAGTCGCGAGCAACTTTTAAGTGCCGTCAGTGATTATCCAGATCATCGCCTAGCGCGGACGATAGACAGTCATATCAAGTCCATTCGAAAACAGCTAGCAACCGTTGATGCAAGCACCGATGTGATTCATACACATCGCGGATTGGGGTATGGATTATGTCAAGCTTAGTACTATCATCTCACAACTTCAAATTACTTTGATCAAATCATGACTCATAAAGCCGGCGACACTAGCCACAACAGCCAAAGTAATTGGTATGCAAAACTGCACCCTATTGGTACGGCACAACAAACTGATGAGCCAAAACGCTCACTGAATCTGAGTATTTTTTTTAGAATTTGGTTGGCAGTGGCTTTGGTTTTGGTGATTTGCGGGGTGGTGGCTTTTACTCAGTTATTTGGCTATGTCAAACCAACGGCACAGCAAGTCATCGAAGATACCTTGCTCGATACCAGTAAGTTTCTGGCGGCAAATCTGCAGCTACCGCTATCTTCAGGGCAACTGTATGAGGCTAGTTATCAAGCCAATTTAGATACAGCATTCATTGGTTTACCAACAATGAATAGTGACATAACACCAGAATATAAGCACGAAGGTTATAGCAGCTTTCGGGTATACGTAACAGATAAGACAGGCGTTGTCATTTACGACTCACTACCTGAGCCTGACAATGACGAAGGACAAGACTATAGCCGCTGGAATGATGTGTATCTGACTTTAAATGGTCAATATGGAGCAAGAAGTACTACCCAAAATTATAATCAGCGTGACGGTACGATCATGTACGTGGCACAACCCATAAAAAATGCTAGAGGTGAGCTGATTGGTGTGGTGAGTGTTGGTAAGCCCATCGCTAGCGTGCTGCCTTATTTGGATAACACTCGCAATCGCATGTTTATTACTGCATTACTGATGAGCATTGCAGCCCTTATCTTAGCAGGATTGGTGGCATGGTGGCTCAAGCAAAGCATCACTTTGGTGACTCAATATACCAGTGCGCTCGCTGAAGACACCAAAAAACCTTACTTCTACCTAGGCCGTGAGCTCAATAGCCTAACAGATACAATTGAGTCGATGAAGCACCAATTAGAAAATCGAGACTACGTCACCGATTATGTTCATACTCTTACCCATGAACTCAAAAGCCCTCTCACGGCCATTCGAGCCAGCAGTGAGCTTTTAGAGGACAGCGGGCTTGATGAGGACGATCGGCAAATGCTTATTCACACCATTGGCGAGCAAAGTATAAAAATGCAGCATCTAATTGATCGCTTACTATTACTTGCTAAAATTGAACAACCGACTTTTAAACTCAATCGTAAATTAACGCCTTTATTGCCATTATTACAAAGTCTGGCAAAAGACAACGCCGCCAAACTGCAACAGCAGCACTTGCCACCCATCAAAATCTACATTGATAACGTATGTTTTACCGAAACAGACAACCCACAGTCCAATCTAACCGCAAACATCAGCGTTCTTGCTGACCAGTTTTGGCTCGTACAAGTGCTACAGAATATATTGGACAATGCGATTCATTTTGCCCAAAATACAGTCATCATTGATATGCGTCACACCGCAACTATGGTGACAATCGATATATTTAATGATGGCAAATTGCTACCTGAGTATGCGGTCAATAAAGCATTTGATCGTTACTTTAGCCTATCGCATCAAAGTCAGACTACGCATCACTCTACCAACTACTCTGCCAGCAACCTAACGAACAATGACTCATCTCAACATCTCCATCAAGAAACGCCTAATGTGTCTCATAACACCATTAAAAAAGGGACAGGTCTGGGTTTAACCTTAGTCAAGCAAGTCATCGAACATCATGGTGGTCAAGTTACCATTAACAATATGATGGCAAATAGCGATCAAGATAATACGGCCATGAGTCAGCTTTCTGGCGTGGTGGTCCGTATCACTCTACCCTTGGCTAAGGAATGACGATATTCAGTAAATCCATATACCTGATTTCAGTAGGCAGCTTTAGTATCTCTATAACCTTATAGATGAATGACAGTCCATTAACTTTCCATCATTGCTGCACAGATTTTCTATCTCTTTATTTTACAATAGCGTCAATCACATTCGTTATCACCATGAGAGGTAAAAATTGATGCAACATTTGACTCCGCAACCGCAAATAATAGAAAACTGCTTAGGACATAGTCGTGATTACTGTCTGCTGGCTTTGTCACAAGCAGGCTTTGATAGCATCGCTTTTGGGCATTGGCTTGCCATTCCTAGCCAGCAGCTACTATTGGTGTTTCGACATCAGCAATGCGTGACGATTGAAGATTATCAGTTGGCGGCTTAAGGCCTTTACTATTAAACTGATTAGCATTCCTCCAAATCATTTCTGAACTTTTTTAAAGCCATAGAAAAGCCCTTGGTCGTTTCTAATAAACTATTATCAGAAACGACCAAGGGCTAATAAATATCTTTAACTGTCTAAATAATCGCCTGCACTGGCGGCTTCACATCCATATTTTGACCGCGGTGACGTAGATAATGATCGAGCAGTACAATCGCTAACATGGCCTCAGCGATAGGCGTTGCACGTACACCAACACAAGGATCATGACGACCTTTGGTCAACATATCAACTGCCTCGCCTTGCGTATTAATGCTTTTGCCCGCCGTTGTAATACTAGACGTAGGCTTGAGGGCGATACTCACACGAATATCTTGACCCGATGAAATACCACCCAAGATGCCACCTGCATGATTGGCTGTGAATCCATCTGGCGTCATCTCGTCACGGGAGCGATGCCCAAACTGTCCTGCTACTGCCATACCATCGCCAATCTCGATCCCTTTGACCGCATTGATGCTCATCATGGCATGGGCGATGTCTGCATCCAAACGATCGAACACAGGCTCACCAAGTCCAACAGGAACGCCACTGGCGATGACTTCAAGCCGAGCACCACAACTGGTGCCTTCACGGCGTAAGCTATCTATTAATATTTCAAAACGGGATACGGCATCCGCATCCGCACAAAAAAACGGATTGCTGTTCACAAACTCCCAGTCTATCTGGCTCGGCTCTAGCACTTGACTGTGCTCATTACCAATCTGAGTCACATGACCATGAATTTGCACGCCTAGGCGATCGTGCAGATATTTCTTAGCAATAGCACCAGCCGCTACTCGCATTGCTGTCTCGCGTGCTGACGAGCGACCACCGCCACGGTAATCACGAAAACCATATTTCATACTATACGTATAATCGGCATGACCGGGACGGAACGTGTCTTTGATCTCACTATAGTCTTTTGACTTTTGATTGGTATTACGAATCAGCAATCCGATGGATGTGCCTGTTGTCTTACCTTCAAAGACACCTGAGATAATCTCGACTTCATCAGACTCACGGCGCTGGGTCGAGTATTTAGAAGTTCCGGGTTTGCGGCGATCCAAATCCACTTGTAAATCATCTTCAGACAGTGCTAGACCTGGTGGTACGCCATCGACGATTGCCATAAGACCTGCGCCATGTGACTCACCACAAGTGGTCACAGTAAAAACCTGTCCAATACTATTGCCTGCCATATCTATCCTTAAACCCGTAAATGCGACTGATGCTTCATTGACCAATCTTTTATAATGTTGCTTACTGCATACTATCTAACAATTGAACGTAAGCTGCAAACAGCTGACGATTTGCCACTAACTCATCATAAGTAATCGCAAAAACCCCATGTCCACCATGAGCAAACTTGAGCCAATCAAACTGAATTTCAGGATAAGCTTGTTTCAATGCCCATTCACTATCGCCCACTTCACAAATCAGCAAGCCTTCTGGACTGAGATAATCTGGCGCTTCAAATAAGATACGATGTACCAAATCCAGACCATCTTGACCCGCAGCTAATGCATGCTCAGGCTCATATAAAAATTCAGGCGGCAGATCTGCCATGATAGCCGCATCAACATAAGGTGGGTTGGTAACGATCAGCTCGTATTGATTTTCAGTTGGAATTTTAGCAAATAAATCAGATTCGATTACATTGACTTGATGACCAAGATCATGATGATCGACGTTGACCATGGCTACTTCTAATGCGCCTTTATCAATATCTACAGCATCGACTAATGCATCAACAAAACGCGTTGCAAGCGCAATAGCAATACAACCTGACCCAGTACACAAGTCTAAAATACGCTCAGGTTGTGACAACTGTTTCACGTCTAGACCGTGATCATAAAAACTCGCCTTCTGCTCATTCATACCGATTTTAAGCGGTTTGGCCAGCTCATTTACTTCAAAGTAAGGATGAAATTGTTGACGAATCAATTCTGCGATGGGTGAGCGCGGGATTAAGACACGTTCATCAACATAAAAAGGCAAATCACAGAAGTAGGACAGGTTAATCAAATAACTCAGTGGTTTACGCTCAGCGATACGCTCTTCTAATAAGTCTAGTACCACCTGTTTTTCTGATGTGGTTAGACGACAATCGAGAATTTGCTCATTTGCTGACCAGTCCAAAGACAAAGAATGTAAGACAATGGCTGATGCTTCTGCAAACTCATCCGTAGTACCTTGTGCAACGACCACATCATAATTACGTAATTGAGTCACCGAAAAACGAATAAAATCACGGATACTGACCAGCTGCTCGCGTGCTTCTTCTAGCTCGGCGTGCAAATTGGCAAATTCACCCTGCTCAGCAAGAAGTCCTGTCTCCAAATCATACTCTACCTCACTGTCAAAGTTCTGAGACTCATCATTAAGATATTGATTCTGAAACTCTTCTGCACTCATTGTTTGGTCTTCTGACATATGGCACCTTACTGATTGCATGGTCACTAAACGCACGCGAATGGGTTAAATTGCTTTTTACGAAAAGCCAATCTATTAAATAAAAATCTAACCTCACATTATAGACATAAACAAGGAGTAGCGCCAATGTTTGCATCTACATCTGATCCTTACCTTGATACGAGCAATGTTTATACTTTGAGAAAGTCGTCAGAATTGTACAGTAACGAATACACATCTTCGCTAGCTTATTACCCAAATGTAGTGAATACGTCAACAGTTAACGTTTAGCAAGCTTTAAGTGAAAAAAGATGTGTCAAAAGTTTGCGAAGCAATCAAATTATGCGCATAATAGCCGCATTAGTAGCAACTACAAGTGACTCAACATTATGAAAATAAAGCCCATTATTACTGCTATATCTATCGCTATCGTTGGTGCCAGTGTTAGCGCGCTTGCCGCCCCTACTGAGAATACTCGCACATTGCCAGTACGTACGGCTGACTCACTACCTAGTATCGCTCAAAAAGTTAGCCTTAATGTCCAAGAAAACCGTAGTAACTCGTTAGATACTCGTGTGCAGTCTGAATCCGCTGATCGTATGACGCAGTTGATTGACTCAAAGAAAAAGTCTGAAGCCTCGCAAGCAGTCGCAGCAGATAATATGAGTGCAGCGGAGTTGACACTCAAAGATGAGCAGTCAGATAGCACTGATGATATCAGCGAAGGCCAAGCCGTTGCCGCGCCTAGCGATGTCTCATCTATTGACTCATCTGACCCACTCGCCTTTGAGCTACCTGAAAATGAAAAACGCCAAGATTTCAGTGATGATCCGACCATCAAAAATATTGAAGACAAAGATGGTAAGAGATATACCACACTAAACTTGTCAAACTACGCTCAACAAGTAAACAACGCTGTCTGGTCGCCTAACATGAAGGTCAACTCAGCGATGACAATCAAAATGCAGGCATTGCTCGATTGGAACCATGCATCTCCAGGTCCTATCGATGGTGGCTGGGGTATGAACAGCAAAAAGGCTCTTATCAACTTTCAGGCCATGAAAGGATTACCAACAACTGGTAAAATGGATCAAAAAACATGGGATGCTTTGATTAAAAACATTCCTGCCAATAAGCCTGTATTGGTTACATATACCATTACTGAAGATGACATCAAAACCAATTTTGCATCCACACCTGCTGGCGCAGAAGCAAAATCAAAGATGAAAGGTCTTTATTACCAAGATATCAAAGAGATGTTTGGTGAACGCTTCCATATGGATGTGCGCTATCTAGACAAGTTGAATAAAAACAAAACTTACAAAGCGGGTGAGACCATCACTGTGCTGAATACCCGTGGTCCGCTTAATCAGCGCATCAATCGCGTGGTTGCCAACAAGGCTGACAAAACTCTTTATGCCTACAATGACAATAAACTGGTTGCCACCTACCCAACCACCATTGGTAGTGATGACACTCCTTCACCGCATGGTACCTTTAAAATTATCAATAAAGTAAAAATGCCTTGGTATAAAGCCACCGTTGGTGAAGGTGCTCAGAAAAAAGTTCATATGTTACCACCAGGACCAAACAATCCTGTCGGTGTTGTATGGATGGGTTTATCTAAACCTTCTTATGGCCTACATGGTTCACCAAAGCCTGAAGGCATCAGTCGCCAAGCATCACATGGTTGTATTCGTTTGACCAACTGGGACGTACTAGAGGTTTATGCCAATATTGAAAATGGTGCGACTGTTGAGCTGAAATAGCTACCAGCATCAAATCAATTGTTATGAATAGATAAAAAAAGACCTTAATGTTAAGGTCTTTTTTTATAGCCAAATACACAGTTATCGCAACATCTTATAATCAAATCATTATGGTCTAAACATTATCTCCCGTAATATTTCCTACTTTTTTGGAAAAAAACAATGCCTCAGGGATAGCAACCAGCACCCCCAATATTGCTACTATCAGGATATGCGCAATACCATTAAACCCTGTAATTAGAGCAGCAACTATAAAAATGCCCATCGTAACCGTTACGGCGATCAAATAAACAACACAGAACAATGACCAGTTCATACGCTATTCCTCATTTTTATTGTGGATATAATACCGTTATACACCATACCCACAAAATAATTAAGGCTTTATTGTCACTTCTCAGGTCAATCAAAACAAATGATTATTCATAAATACCATGTTAATATTAAGGTTTTTATTTTTATACTCAATGATTTTTGACTTCTCTCTATTAACCTATAGATGATCATCCACAAAAAACCTCTATGCCTTGATGTATTTATCATTACAATAACGACTCTCTTTCATCTTTTAATCAAGTTATTTTCTATGACCGAATCCAAAGACACCTCTTCCGACAAGTTGACAGCCTCTCAAGAGTCGACAGAGTTAACGGACATTAAGAATACGACAGCTCAGGCTGATTCTTTGACACAAGACGATACTGACTCTTCTATGATCGAAGAGACAGAAAGCGATGATTTAGATGAAACAGTTGCGGATACCGCTTGTGCTCAGCCCCCTGAGGCAAAAGTCAAAATAGAATCACTTGCGCCTGATGTGGTCGTGGCCTCGCTCGAAACCTCTGACCCAGAAGAATCTACGGCTAAAAATGAGTCGCAAGCAGTACATTCAGAAGAGCGACCCATACAAAAAGAACACAAGCTAGAAACGCCTCAAGAGGTGGATTTACCAGAACAAGAAAACGATGAGTCGACAACCCATCAATCGTCAGCAGACAATACAAATCCGCAAGACGAAATCAACACCGAAGAAGATCAAGAGGAAGAAGTCAAAGAAGAAAAGGAAGAAAAGCTTGAGTCTTATAAGCAATTTGTAGCAGAACAATTTAGCAATAAAAAAGTAGATTATCCAGAAGTCAGAGTCACGATTGAGGCAAATGCGCTACCCAGCAGAATGTATTTCATTATGAACATACTGTCTGCCATCATCGCAAGTTATGGACTCGTGACCAATTCGGCAGCGGTAGTCATTGGCGCAATGTTGGTTGCCATGATGCTAGGTCCGATTACAGGGGTTGCACTAGCAATCATTGATCACCGTATGCCATTGCTACGCAAATCAATTCTGACTGTGCTCAGTGGTGTGACGTTAGTGATATTAGTCGGTTTTATCGTAGGATGGTTGCACAAAGATCAATCCCTGACAGCAGAAATCCTATCGCGTACCCAGCCCACTTCTATGGACTTGATGATTGCTCTAGCAGGCGGGACTGCTGGCGCCTATGCCATGGTCTCACCTCACCTCTCAGTTGCTGTGGTTGGAGTTGCTGTCGCTACCGCCTTGGTACCGCCTCTTGCTGCTAGTGGGATTTTATTTGCTCATGGAGAGCCTCAAATGGGCTTGGGTGCACTTCTATTAGCCGCCACAAACATCATTGCCATCCAATTTACCAATGCACTTGTGCTATGGATCTTGGGGTTTCGTCGTCTGGTCGATGACGACTATCAATCAAATACCTATTTCACGTTTTTGCAACGCAATGCTGTCACTTTATTACTACTGGGTGGATTGGGCACGTATTTGACCATCAATTTGCAGACTAACGCCAAACAGCAAGCGTTTGAAAATACTGTCAAAGAAACCATTACTGCGTATTTTACGGATAAAGGCAATGTATTGACCAATACTCAATTTGACGTCACAGATAATCGACAAGTCGTACGTGCGATTATTCGCGGTGAAACCACGCCTAGCGCTTATGATGTACGCCAAATCGAAACCAAGATTACTCAGGACATGGCAAAAAACTTCCCCAAATACTTGCCTATCAAATTGCAATTGCGCTATTTGCCAGTGCAGGTCATTGAGTCTGATCCATTGATAAAAGACAAGCTTGATGAGACCGATGCCGCGATTTTGACCAACTCGCCCTAACTTTCTTATATGAATCTGCAAACTACGGAGGCACAATCACCTAGCAGTTGTAACTCTTGTACCAAGAGCTTAGGCGTTTGTGCTAAAATCGCTTGCAAAATTATTTTATGTCATTTACTCAATTCTATCCGTCAGTAAGGAGCCGCTGTGAGCCAGCCATTTCGCTCAGCCGATATTCGCCAAGCCTTTATCGATTTTTTTATAAGCAAGCAGCACACCCAAGTTTCATCGTCTAGCTTGATTCCGCATAATGATCCGACATTGTTATTCACCAATGCCGGCATGAATCAGTTTAAAGAAACCTTTTTGGGCATGGAGCCGCGCGACTATACACGTGCTGTGACCTCGCAGAAGTGTGTCCGCGCTGGCGGCAAGCATAACGACTTGGACAATGTTGGCTATACCGCTCGTCATCATACGTTTTTTGAGATGCTTGGTAACTTCTCGTTTGGCGATTACTTTAAGCAAGCAGGTATCGAGTATATCTGGGAGTTTTTGACCTCAGATCAGTGGCTCGCGATTGATAAAGATCGTCTGTATGTCACCATTTATGAGACTGATGACGAAGCCTTTGATATTTGGCACAAAACCATCGGTCTGCCAAGTGAGCGCATCATTCGTATCGGTGATAACAAAGGGGCACCATACGCCTCAGATAACTTTTGGACCATGGGTGACACCGGTCCTTGCGGCCCTTGCACCGAAGTGTTTTATGACCATGGCGCTGAGATTAAAGGCGGCTTGCCCGGTACGCCAGAAGAAGATGGCGATCGCTATATCGAGATTTGGAACTGCGTCTTTATGCAGTTCAATCGCCAAAAAGACGGCACGCTATTGCCGCTACCTGCGCCAAGTGTCGATACCGGCATGGGGCTTGAGCGTATTAGTGCCATCATGCAAGGCGTCCATGGTAACTATGAGATTGATCTGTTTACGCATTTGATGGATGCTGCGGCTGAAATATTAAATATTAAAAATGAGCAACAGTCTTCACTAAAAGTCATCGCTGACCATATCCGTGCTGTGGCCTTTTTGATTGCTGATGGCGTCACACCGAGCAACGAAGGTCGTGGCTATGTATTGCGCCGTATCATTCGCCGTGCGGTACGTCATGGCAACAAGCTTGGCGCTGATAGTGAGTTTTTCTATAAAATGGTTGCGCCACTCGTGGCTGAAATGGGCAGTGCTTATCCAGAGCTAGTAGAAAAACAAAGCATCATCGAAAACGCGATTCAAAAAGAAGAAGCGCAGTTTGCAAAGACATTGGCGCAAGGTCTACGTTTGCTTGCAAGCGAACTTGAAGGTCTAAAAGATGGCGATACGCTATCTGGCGAAGCGGCCTTTAAACTCTACGACACCTATGGCTTCCCTATTGACTTAACCGCGGATATCACGCGTGAGCGCGGTATTGTCATTGATGAAGCGGAGTTTGATGAGCATATGCAAGCACAGCGCGAACGTGCTCGTGATGCGGGCAAGTTCGATGTCGATTACAGCAGCGTCATTCAAGTAGAGACGCCAACGACCTTTATCGGTTATGAGCAGCTCGAAGAAGACGGCGTGACGATTGATGCCCTTTATCAAGACGGCAATCCAGCAGATAGCTTAACGGAAGGTATGGAAGGCGTGGTGGTACTTGATCGTACGCCATTTTACGCGGAAGGTGGTGGTCAAGTGGGTGAGCTTGGTGAAATCCGCACCGAATCAGGTGTCTTTGAAGTACAAGATACCAAAAAATCTGGTCAAGCCATCATTCATTATGGTGTGGTTACCATGGGTGATATCAAGCCCAAGCAAACGGCGGATGCCCACGTGCTTTCAAGCATCCGTGCAGCCAGTGCTAAAAACCACTCTGCCACTCACCTATTACATGCAGCGCTAAGAGAAGTATTGGGTGATGCCGTCACGCAAAAAGGCTCATTGGTCTCAAGTGATGTGTTACGTTTTGACTTTGCTTATGACAAGCCTGTCAGTGCTGCTGAAATCACGCGTGTCGAACGCTTGGTCAATGAGCAAATCCAAGCCAACACCCCTGCCCGCATTGAGCACATGTCTATCGATGAAGCGATGAATCAAGGCGCGATGGCATTATTTGGCGAAAAGTACGGCAGTGATGTGCGTGTATTAACCATGGGTACTGACAGCACAGTCGATGGTCAACGCAAGCCTTTCTCTATCGAGCTATGTGGTGGCCTACATGTCGAGCGCACTGGCGATATCGGTATGCTAAAAATCACCAGTGAGTCAGGTATTGCTGCTGGTATTCGCCGTATTGAAGCCGTCACGGGTATGAATGCGGTCAAAAACATTCAGCAAAGCGAGCAACAACTGAGTGAGTTGGCAAGCCAGCTAAAGGTCAAACGCCCTGAAGTTGCCCAACGTGTCCGTACAATGGCAGATAAGCAACGCGAGCTTGAAAAACAACTAGAGCGTCTGCAACAAAAAATTGCCAGTGCCCAAGCAGTCAATCTACTTGATGAAGTACGAACGATTGCGGGCACGCCCGTGCTTATCAGCACCTTAAGCGGTATCGATGGCAAATCTATCCGTACGCTGATGGATGACATCAAATCAAAACTGCCTGATAGTGTGATTGTATTAATTGGCGATAAAGATGACCAATTAGCTCTCGCAGCGAGCGTCGCAAAATCTGTCACTGCTAAGGTAAAAGCAGGTGATATCATCCGCCATTTAGCAGGTGAGCTTGGTGGTAAAGGCGGCGGTAAACCTGATTATGCCCAAGGCGGTGCACCGAAGTCTGGCAATAGTACTGCGGTGATTAATGCCCTACCTACTTGGATTGAAACCCAGCTTGGCTAAATGTCAATAGAATATAAGGCTGCTGCATTATTTGCAGGATATGTGATTGGTTATAACCATTATAACCAATCGCCATATATCTAAGTCACACGGGCACTTAACGTGATGGCGCAGATATGATATAAAGGTCAACGTTTGAACACATTGTTCACGCATTGAGTCTAAAGCACACATTATTGAATAAATAAAAAGCATAGGGCGCAACTCTTATAATACGGCTTTATCTATGCACGCATCGATTGACGGTCATATTGACTTTCATTGATGATAAAAAGGCCATTAATGAATAATAGGTAGGTTTTTATGGCGTTAATAGTACAAAAATACGGCGGCACCTCGATGGGCAGTATCGACCGCATTAAAAACGTCGCCAAACGAGTCAAACGCTGGCATGACAATGGTCATAAAGTGGTCGTTGTGGTATCTGCCATGAGTGGCGAAACCAACCGTTTAATCGATCTGGCACGCCAAATTAGCAATCAGCCTGACCCTCGTGAGTATGACCAAATGGTCTCAACTGGTGAGCAAGTGTCTATCTCACTACTTGCCATGGCAATCAAAGAGCTTGGTATTGGTGCTCGCTCATTTACTGGTCGTCAGGTCGCCATCAAAACTGATAACGCCCATAATAAAGCGCGTATCGAAAGCATCGATGATGAAAATATTCGTGAACAGCTGGACGCAGGTAATATCGTTATCGTGGCGGGCTTTCAAGGTATTGATGAAGAAGGCAATGCAACCACATTAGGTCGCGGTGGCTCTGACACGACAGGTGTTGCTATTGCGGCGGCTTTAGGTGCTGATGAGTGTCAAATTTATACAGATGTCGATGGCGTCTACACCACTGACCCTCGTGTTACCTCAAAGGCCAAAAAGCTTGAAAAGATTACCTTTGAAGAAATGCTCGAAATGGCAAGTCTTGGCTCTAAGATTCTTCAGATTCGCTCAGTCGAGTTCGCTGGTAAATATGGTGTGCCTCTGCGTGTACTCTCTAGCTTTGATGAAAATACCGACGGTAGCTTTGACCAAGAGTTTCAAGACAATGTTGGCACACTAATTACGATAGACGAAGGAGACAATATGGAACAGGCAATCATCTCAGGTATCGCATTTAACCGAGACGAAGCAAAAATTGTAGTGCGCGGTGTACCTGATCATCCTGGTATTGCCTCTGCTATCTTAAGCCCTATTGGCCGCGCCAATATTGAAATCGATATGATCGTACAAAATTTATCGGTCAATGGCACAACAGACTTTACCTTTACCGTCAATCGTTCTGACTTAGACAAAACCATGAAGGTGCTCAATGATGAAGTCAAAGACGAGATTGGTGCCAAAGAGGTCTTGGGTAATAGCGAAGTCGTTAAGGTCTCTTTAGTTGGTGTTGGTATGCGTTCACACGCAGGGGTAGCTAGCCTAATGTTCCAGACTTTGGCTGAAAACAATATCAATATCCAAATGATATCTACCAGCGAAATCAAAGTGTCTGTACTGATTCAAGATCAGCATTTGGAAAAAGCCGTCAAATCACTACATACTGCCTTTGGCCTTGATCGTGAAGACGGCGAAAGTAAAATCGCTGGCCTATAGTATCCGTTAAGAAAGCGAATACTGATTCTATGGCGCTATTTTTAGTAGCCGAGCTACCATATTTGTCAAATCTCATAAAATACAGATTTGACTTATATAGTTTTTCACTAAGAAGCTATTAGTTACCGACAATAATACATAGATAAAATAGGGTCTTTTTAGATCCTATTTTTATTTCTTATTATTGCTCAGATGAGTATTTCCCTAATAGTTTTGTGAAAATCCGTGACAGTATCTGTTATGGCACCTATAATGGGGCTTTCATTTGGGCTAAATGAATCTACCTATCATCGCCGCCATTGGCACAACGTTCAGCATTGTAGTTATGAATAATATAGTGCGTATTTAGTGCTGCGGTGATGTCCTGCAATTGAGAATCAATCTAATGAGTAATAATTTGTTGATGCGACATAAGGAGTGTGACGCATGTTAATTTTGACACGCCGCGTGGGCGAAACGCTAATGATTGGCGACGAGGTCAGTGTAACTGTACTAGGCGTCAAAGGTAATCAAGTTCGTATTGGTGTTAATGCACCTAAAGATATCGCTGTACACCGCGAAGAGATTTACCAACGTATTCAGCATGAGCGTTCTGTACAGTCGCAGATGCAGCATCTTGAGCAAGGCAGTTTTGCGCCTTCATTTGATGATGAAGACTATTTTAATCGCTAAGGCAATCTGTGATGCTTAGTAATTAGCTACCTAGTAACTAACTATTATTGGGTATTATATTTTTAGAATTACTGTGTTTTTGCTTTTTTAATCTGCTCTGAGGTCACTTATTTATGAGTATTCGCCAATCAGATGTATCGGCTCTACTTAATGGTTTGAATAAAAAAGCCATTGGATTCAATGATGTCATCAGCTTTATTGATGATTTTTATCGCTATGCACCTGCGCCATTCGTGAATGGCATGGTACATAATGCAGCTGGTGAAAACGAAGGTAGTGCGAAAATTTTTGGTTTTGCCAAGCATCATGGTCTAAATCAGCTAGATACGCTAAAACTGTTTGGCGAGCATTATGCCAAGGTTCAGGCCACTCCTAACGGTACTGACCATGCCAATATTCGTAACTTTCTACATTGGGGTTGGCAAGGGTTTTTGATGCAAAAAAATCCCTTAACCGTACGCCCTAGCGTTGATACGACTGCACTTTAATTATCTGTTAAGCAAAAAAAAGCCACGCTAACTAGCGTGGCTTTTTTGCGGCAGTCTATTATTGATCATTCAATTTATTTGTTATGAAATTTAATCGGCTGTACAGCGCCTTTAGGGTTGGGCATATTAGGGTAATGATGTTCATGCTCCACATCACATTCTGCGCCAACGATATCGC
Source organism: Psychrobacter sp. JB385 (assembly GCF_900163785.1). Taxonomy (GTDB): domain Bacteria; phylum Pseudomonadota; class Gammaproteobacteria; order Pseudomonadales; family Moraxellaceae; genus Psychrobacter. The sequence goes on along the minus strand of NZ_FUKN01000013.1, from coordinate 287,661 downwards.
CATTGTCTTTGACTGGTTTATGAATAAAGCCTGTGCGCTCGGCAGGTGATAAATGTTCATGCTCCCAAATCATCACTGCTTGCATACAGGTTTCGCGCTGCTCAGCTGTCAACTTACGACCATCAGGCCACTTTCCAAGCTCAATCGCCATACGGAATTTATCGACCAAATCTGGTGTTAAACTTGCTAATATTGTTTGCTTATCCATCTTACCTACTCTCCACCACTATTTTCTATATAACGTATTTTATATCACTGATGCACTTACTCGTCATCCATAATATCATCATCGACATCGAGACTGAATTCTTCTGCATGGACGTTCCAGTGTAGCTTTGTCCGGCAAGCTTCATAAAAGTCGAATCCAGGCGGGTGCAATAAAGTAAGTTTATCAGGATGTTTACGAATATAAAGACGCTGTTCTTGTTCAAGCGGTACACTTGGCTTGCCATCTGCACTAACCATCGGTTGAGTGCGATTGTCCTCATGAATACGAATACACACTTCACTATTACCACTGACCACAATCGGTCGACTAGATAGCGTATGCGGATGCATGGGAACCAAACAAATGGCATCCATACTTGGATGAATAATAGGGCCACCACCAGACAAGGCATAAGCCGTTGACCCTGTGGGTGTGGCTGCTATTAAGCCATCACTGTGCTGCCTGTAGACATCCTGACCGTCGATTTTCATCTGAAAATCAATCATATGTACCGACTTACCCGCGTGCAAGACCACGTCATTGAGCGCCATGTCTTCATGGATAATTTTACGCCCTTCTCTTATTTCCATGGTTAAGAGAAACCGATGATCGAGTTGATAGTCACCCATTAATACTTGACGTAATTTAAACGCAGCCTCATCAGGTTTGACATCGGCCAAAAACCCCAAGCGGCCACGGTTAACACCTAATACTGGTACACGATAGCGTGCCAGCGCTTCAGCAGCATGTAAGATTGACCCATCACCGCCAACGACAATGACCAGATCACAAATCTCGCCAATCAGGCCACGCTTCACAATTTTAACTTTTTCAATTTCGGCGAGATTTAATGTGGGCAAGTTTGCCGTTTGCACATCCATAATCAGTGTGAGATTCATCTCATTAATGGTCTGAGCAATTTGCACCAAACTTTGAGTAACGCTACGCTTACCCGCACGCCCCATCAAACCAATACGCCTAAAAGCAGGGTTTTTAATAGCGTGGAATAGCTCTGATTCATGTAAGTGTGGCAATCTGGCTGACTGCGCTGAGTTTTCCATAAAACGACTCGGTATAACGGTAAATTACAGGGCAATGATAGCGATAAATGAACGCTTAGACTAGCACGTTTATGAATTATCCTTGTTAACTGTCGTAATCTGGTTCATAAGGGCAACCTTACTGACGCTTCAGATAAGTAGATTGAGCGGTGCAGCATTTTTTCAATCAATAAGTAGTTTAACAACACACAGCCTAATGTGAAGGTATGCTCAAACCCTGACCGTTGTCACGTAAACACAGTTGACAATAATGGCGGTTTTGCTAAAGTAACTGATATTTATATAATTTATTATTAAGGATACATGTATGGCCAATCCTATTGTCAGTCGCGCAGAACTTGCGATCGGCGGTAACCCAATGACGGTCAAGGGTGTGATTCAAAAGACCAGTCTGTTACTTGGCTTATCTGCTATCACTGGTGTGGGCTTTTTCTTTTATGCCCTCATGGCAGGACTATCGCAGGGTTTTATCACAATGGCAGCCTTTGGTAGCATGATTGCTGCATTCGTTCTCGCCCTTGTGATCACTTTTAAACCGCAAAAAGCAAAGACGTTGGCTGTGCCGTACGCATTGCTAGAAGGTATCTTTTTGGGCGGTATCTCACTATTCTTTATGAGAATGTACCCAACAGTACCTGTCACTGCAATGTGCGCAACTTTTGTCACTGCAGCAGTGATGCTAGGACTATATCGTTCAGGCTTGGTTAAAGTCACCGAAAAGTTCCGTTCAATTGTGACCTCAGCTGTTATCGCCATTATGCTCGTTTACGTTGCACAGTGGGTGCTTTCTTTGGCATTTGGCTCAACCTTGCCGTTTTTGTTTGAAGGTGGCGCTATTGCCATTGGTTTTAGTCTGTTCGTGATTGTCATTGCTTCTTTCACACTTTTGTTAGACTTTGACAACATTGATCGTGGCGTGGCAATGGGCATTTCTGAAGACTACGAGTGGTTGTTTAGTATTGGTATTCTTGCAACTCTGGTATGGATGTACATTGAGTTTATGCGTTTGCTTAGCTATCTACAAGACTAATCTAAAACTTGCCAAACCAGTCTTTTAAACAAAACGCTATTTCAGACAAAAAACCGCCTTTTAATGAAGGCGGTTTTTTTATGCGCTAGTTCAAACAATTATCAATCTAAGCGCGCTTTAAACGCAGCGCATTTAGTACGACGAACAATGAGCTTAGTGACATACCAATGGCCGCGAGCCATGGCGGCACATAACCTAGTGCTGCTGGTATCAATACGACGCCATTATAGATAAGCGCCCAGCGGAAATTTTGTTTGATGATGCGTTCAGCTTTGTCAGCGATACGCTTGGCAGCAGTAATAGCTTCGATTTGTCCATTTAAAATGATGCTATCACTCGATACTTGCGCCAAATCTGCTGCACCTGCAATTGAGGTTGAGACATCGGCGGCAGCCAATACGGGCGCATCATTGATGCCATCGCCCACCATGAGCACTACCGCGCCTTTTGCCTGTAATTGCTGAATATAATTGACTTTATCAGTGGGCGATAAGCCATTATAGGCATATTGCATGCCTAAGTTTCGGGCCATGACCAGCGCTTGGGGACTTGGGTCACCTGTCAACATGACTGCTTCAATATTTGATGCTTTGAGCGTATCCAGCATGGCCTTTGCACTATCGCGCACTTTGTCATTAAAATAAAAACACGCGAGCGCTTGCCAAGATCCTGATTGATTTTTTTGACAAGACAGCACCACTGCTGAGCTGGCTCGATGCATCTCCAAATCAATATTAAAATCTTGACCGACTTTAGTGTTGTTTATGCGATTCAGAGCAAAGTCTATATGACCAATACGATAGAGTACTCCATCGATCATGGCTTCCACGCCACCTGCTGGATAATGCTGCAAGTCTTGCGTTGCTGGCAAATGCAACTGGTAGGCAGCCGTCAACAAGGCATGGGCAATGGGATGACGACTCCCTACTTCTAACGCAGCAGCGATTGCTAGCACTGCATCTTTTTGCTCGGTCAGTATTAGATTGCGATTTTTATCTTCACAGTGAAGCGCTATTTTATGATTGGCATCTATTAACTCAATATTCAATAAGTTGGGTTTGCCATAGGTCAGCGTACCTGTCTTATCAAACGCGACGTGGGTAATCTCAGCAAGCGTTTGCAAGGTATGGCCACGCGTGGTCAAAAACCCATAGCTGGCAAGACGATTGGTGGCTACTGTCAATGCAATGGGCGTCGCTAAAGAGAGCGCACAAGGACAGGTTGCTACCAGTACTGCAACCGTGGCCCAAATAGCCTGACTTGGCTCAACAATATACCAACCCACAAAGACCAAAACAGACAATATCAAAATCCGAGCAACAAACCAACGTGCCAGTTTATCGGCCTGCTGCGCAAGCTTTGGTTTTTCGCTCATAGCACGATTCATCAATCGATCAATCAAGCCAATCTGACTGTCTTCTGGTAACGCTGTCACTAACATCTCAAAGGGTTGGCTGTCGTTTTGCGCGCCACCAACGATATAATCACCTTGGGTCTTGAGAATCAAGTCGCCCTCACCCGTTAGTAAGCTTTGTGATACCGTTGCCGTTGGGCTGAGTAGAATACCGTCACTAATAATCTCAGAACCTGCCTCAATCATTATGATATCGCCCACTTGTAAACTATGGGCAGTTACCATTTGTTTTTCTTCTAAACCATCTGTATGTGATTGTGACGTGACTAATGATTGATATCGCGTTTGCTGCCAATCTTGTGCAATCTGTGAAGTGATTTGATAGACATTGTCATCTATACTTTGCATAAAATTTGGCATAGCATTGGCAGTACTTTGCAAATTGGCATCGCTCACGCCCAAGTTATCAACCAGATTGCTGGTATCTGCACTTTTATTAGTAATACTCACTTGCGTGAGCGCATTTTGCTCTAACTGCTGCAAAATTTGCCGCGCTGCTGCCTTATTTTCAGCAATTTTTTGTACCAGTACCGGTTCAACCACCACCAGATCGTTTGCCATTGTGGCCGCTTTTAGGCGAGCATTATGCTCAATATAACGCCCTGCTAATAAGAAAAAAACAAACATACTGACTGAGTCATAATAGGTTTCCCCTTGACCTGTCACAGTGGCATAAAGACTTGCAAAAAAAGTAATGATTAAAGCAATGCTAACAGGCACGTCCATATTGACTTGACGCGCACGAATCGCTGACCATGCAGAGGTAAAGAAGGGAATGGCAGCGTAGAAGAAAACAGGCGTACTAACGAATAAGGATACCCAACGCAAAAAGTCTCGTTGAAAAACCAACATGTCACTGTACTCGCCAAAATACAGCGCAACGGCATACATCATGGCTTGCATAGAACCCAGAGCAGCAATACCTAAGCGCAGTATCATTTGATTATTGTGACGTGCCAGCATGGCCTCATGAGTATCTTGTCGATACGGTTTTGCTTCATAGCCAATTTCATTGATAACGGCTAAAATACGACTGATGGGCAGTTTACGCTCGTCCCAAATCACTCGCATACGCTGACTGGTCAGGTTGACCTGACATTGACGGATACCATCTAACTCGTCTAGCCGCGATTCGATCAACCACGTGCAAGCAGCGCAGCGTAAGTTATTGACGGACAGCTCTGCGACTGAAAGCCCATCTTGAGCATAGACAAACTGCGACTTTATTTCATCATGATCATAAACTTCAAGACGGCTCAATTGGGTTGGCAGGCTTGCAGTGCGATTAATCTCTGAGCGATCCAGATAATACTGTTCAAGACCCGCTTCCACAATACTCTGTGACGCTAACTGGCAGCCCATACAGCACATTTCACGTGACTGGCCTAATATCTCAGCATGAAAAGGCGGCTGCGGCACTGGATCACCACAATGAAAACAGTGACCAGCAAGCGGTAATACCAAGCCGTCGATAATAGAGTTGTCTTCATAAGAGTGGCTGCTAGATGCCGCTTGTGATGGAGTACTAGACATAATCGCGCTTACTTCCTCTATATAGGTTTTCTCAAACCCTATTTGTTCTTAGTAAACTTGCTATTATTGGTAGTGCTGAACACCATTTAATATCACAGTTTGCAATCGTATCGATGTCCATTAGTTTACGCAGAATAAAAACTCAATGTCGAATTCATAGAAAATACACCGTGATAGCAGTCGTAAATTGCTATCTTATACATCATTCCTAAATTCAATCAAACGCGGTCGACGATTTATTACCAATCTGAGTATTTAGAGACAGATTATACTATAAGCCGTCGCTGCAAGTAGCATAACTGCTTGTAGTCTACTTACAATGAATGACTGCATTGACGATGATAGATTGAAAAATTTGTCATTTTACGTCATTATGAGGCAGTTTTTTATCCAAAAATGGTGCGACATCAGTGCAAAAATCCAATCCCAAGCTATTACCTTCCTCTAAGCCTACTCATCATACGCTGCCCTCACAGCAGCGCGGCTTAGTATTTAGTAGTCTTCTATTAATCATCGTCATCGCTGGTATGGTCCTATTGGCACTATACTTAGTGAAACTTGATCGCACTATTACCCATAAGTTTGAGGGTAAGCGCTGGGACATTCCTGCAAAAGTATATTCCCAGCCCCTTGAATTGTATCAAGGTGCGAATGTTGATAGAGATACGATGAAGACGTGGCTTGAGCTTTTAAATTACCAAAGCAATAAGTCCTATGATCGCACAGGTACTTATCACCGCTCAGGCAATACCTATTTTATCCATACGCGTGGCTTTACTTATAGCTCAAGTGACATCGACAAAGAGCAAGTCATTAAAATGACCATTGCTGGTAATAAAATCGAGTCGATTCAAAGCACTTTACCTGCCAAAAGTGGCATCATTCGTTTGGAACCTGTCAATATTGGTGGTATTTATCCAGATAGCAACGAAGATCGCTTGGTCGTCTCTTTAGATGAAGTACCACAGCCATTGATCGACGCCTTGATAGCCACGGAAGACCGCGCGTTTTATGAGCATAAAGGGGTCTCGATACGTGGTATTGCACGTGCTGTTCTCAATAATTTTTCGGGTGGCTCTAGACAGGGTGGTTCAACCATTACGCAGCAGCTAATTAAAAACTTCTATCTGAATTCTGACCGTACCCTAAAACGTAAAGCCAATGAAGCCTTGATGGCTGTACTGCTTGAACTGCATTATAGTAAAGACGAAATTCTACAAACGTATTTGAATGAGATTTACTTGGGTCAGAACGGCAATCGTTCGATCAATGGTTTTGGTTTGGCATCGCAATTTTATTTTGACAAACCTCTAAATGAGCTGCGTTTGGATCAACAAGCCATGCTTGTCGGAATGGCAAAGGGTCCAAGTATTTATAACCCACGTCGCAATCCAAAAGATTCAAAAGCGCGCCGTGATATTGTCCTGAGCAATATGCTCGCAGTCGGTTCAATCAGCCAAGAAGACTATGATAAAGCCGTGAAGCAATCACTTGGCATCGTTGATAAGCCTGTTGAAGGTAAAAGTCAATTCCCAGACTTTTTAGATATCGTAAAACGTGAATTAAATACTGTGTACTACTCTGATGACCTCAAAAACGAAGGTCTAATTATCATTAGTACTCTTGATCCTATTGCTCAATTAGCAGCAGACAAGGCCGTTGATAGAAAACTTGGGGAGCTGCGTCGCAACAATAGCAAAACCAAAAATCTACAAGGCGCATTAGTCAGTGCCAACCCTGAAACTGGCGAGCTTGTGTCTGTGGTTGGTAGTGGCAGTGAGTTTACAGGCTTTAACCGTGCTGTCGATGCCAAGCGTCAAGTGGGCTCGTTGTTAAAACCTATTATCTATATGACAGCGCTTGAAAGCGGTCGTTATAATCTTGCCAGCTCAATAGATGACTCACCAATCACGGTGAATTTGAATGACGGCACCAAGTGGAACCCTAAAAACTATGACAATCGCGATCATGGTTTTGTACCACTCACCACTGCTTTGTCTAACTCCTATAATCACAGTGCCGTACGTTTGGGTATGGAGTTTGGTGTAGATACCTTTGCCAAGCAGTTAAAGCGCATGGGTGTTAAAGAAAAAATACCACCCTATCCTTCTGCGTTATTAGGTTCAGTCAATCTTAGCCCAATGGATATGCTTGGCGTCTACCAAGTGTTTGCAACTGGCGGCTTCCGCACACCTATCCATAGTATTCGTACTGTGATTGATGATCGTGGTCGCATTTTACAACGTACAGGTCTAAATACTCAGCGTAGTATCCCACCTGAAACCAACTTCTTGACCAACTATGCGTTACAACAAGTGGTTGCGACGGGTTCTGCTAGACGTGCGCAATCGCTTGGTAGCAATCTAAACCTAGCAGGTAAAACAGGCACTACGAACGATTTCCGCGATGCTTGGTTTGCAGGCTATAGTGGTAACTATGTCAGCGTGGTTTGGGTTGGTCGTGATGACAACAAGCCAATTGGTTTGAGCGGTGGTACAGGTGCTCTACCAGTTTGGGTTGACTATATGAAACGCTTAAAACTTACCCCTGTGGCACTGCCTGAGCCTGAAGGTATCGAATGGTTATGGCTTGAAAACAACTCAGGCAAATTATCAAATGAGCGCTGTGCTAATGCGCGCTACTTACCAGTAATGTCTGCGCATTTGCCAGAAGAGGCCAGCAGCTGTGCAATCGGCCTTTATCAACAAGATCGTAATCGTGAACAGATGCAAGGACAAGATCAGGAAAGCGCTATTAACCAGCAACGTCGTCGTGAAGGTTTGGAGATTCCAAATGGCGAAGCGGTTGACTCTGATAATCAAGAAGGTAATGATGCAGAAAGTCGTGCTGATACTTGGTATGACCGTGCCGTTGAGTGGTTTTAGAATTAGATGACGCTAAAATTGTTTTTAAAACTTATAAAGGGTTTCGATGTGATGTTATCTCTCAATCAAGCTGCATCAGCTAAGCAGATGCTTATGATACCACTCAAAAAGTGCCACGCTACCAATACCTCATTGTCAGTTGGTGTACTGATTACCATGTTGAGCTTAAGTGCCTGTCAGACTGCACCAAGCATGTCTACTACAGCACAGAGTGCACCTATGCAAGCTAGCTCACCTTCACAGGGGCAGACATCAAAAGCCGTTACCATGGTAACGGTTACACCTGTCACTCAAGCGCCTATCGTGAGAGCCGATGATGAGAGTGACGATGCGATTGAGTCTGATGATTCTTCTGAATCCTCAAATCCCTTGACGCAAGAGACACCTACTTTCAATACCCCTAGCGCCATATCAATCCCATCTAATACTATCATCCTCCCCCCTTCTCGTGATGATTACATGATCTCAGAACCAATAGTACCCTCTCGCAATGAGTTACTCGAACAAGCAAGAAAAAACTCACAGCAAAGGACACAGAAGGCGATAAGCAACAACAGCGATCTGCCAGCATTTCGCAATTTGATGCAAACGGGCATCAATCAATTGAAATCTGGCAACCTGACCAATGCTGAAAACAGCTTCACTCGTGCACAGCGCCTAGCGCCTAAGTCATCTGCCGTATACTTTTATCTAGCGCAAGTGGCATTGAAAAAGAACCAACCTCGTAAAGCAGAGGCGATGGCTAGACGTGGGCTTACGGTTTCGCAAGATTCTGGTCGTAGGCAAGCCTTGTGGCAAATTATCTTGCAGTCTGGACAAGCCCAAGGTAATTCGCGCGTCGTGCGTGAAGCAAAGCAAGCCTTACGCTAGTAACGCCAGTCTTTGAATCATCAAGCACCAAATAAGCAATCACTCTATCATTTTTAAATTTGATACGTTCTTTTTTTACTTAAAGTATATCTACATCCATTTTTATTCAAGGTTATCGTTATGGCATGGCAACAACTGCATTTACAATGTGAAAAAGCAAACGTCGATTTGGCTGAAGCACTGCTACTAGAAGCAGGCGCACTATCCATCGCTTTAGATGACGCAGGTGACCAGCCTTTATTTGAACCATTACCTGGTGAATCACCACTATGGGATGATGTGATCTTAACTGGACTGTTCGATGCCACAACTGACACTGGTAGTCGCCAAGCAGTTGAGCAATTGAGTCATGAGATCGCCGCTCAAGTACAAGCCACACGTATTTGGCTGAGCGCCGTTGATGACAAAGACTGGGAACGCGAATGGATGAGTAACTATCACCCTATCGAATGTGCCAATAACTTGTGGATTGTGCCAAATTGGATAACGCCGCCTAACCCTGAGGCAACCAACATTATTATGGACCCAGGACTTGCTTTTGGGACTGGCTATCATGCTACCACTCGTTTGTGTCTTGATTGGCTAACAGAACAAGATTTAAATGATAAAGTTGTCATCGATTATGGTTGTGGTTCGGGTATTTTGGGCATTGCCGCTTTGTTATTAGGTGCCCGTCGCGTCTTTGCCGTTGATATCGACCCGCAAGCTGTACTGGCCACCAATCAAAATGCAGCGCGTAATCAAGTGGGTGATCGTCTACAAGCATTTCTGCCAGAAGCGTTCACTGATTATTGCTCAGAGCATGATATCTTACCTGTTAACGTAATCGTTGCCAATATTTTGGCCAAACCTCTGATTGGTTTAGCACCATATTTTTCTACCTTAATCGCACCACAAGGCCGTATTGTTTTGGCAGGACTGATTGAGTCACAAACTGAGCAAGTCATGGCAGCTTATCAGCCCTATTTTGCCCTTGATCCGAAACATGCTTTCACTGCTCAAGAAGAGCAGCACTGGCAGCGATTATCTGGTACATTTACAGGCTAGCAACATTTAATTACATCTGTTACGATAGAGGGTAGTCAAATGTTATGTGTTTGATGCCACTCTATCGTTAGCTATAACTCATCAATGTGTTGTACATTTGAATGCAAGTATGAGCGTGATAGGCAGTTTTTATAAGTGGCTAAGCGGTATTGATAACCATACTTTTTTGGATTCGACCCTATGACCACTGCCATAAAAACTCAATGCCCCCATTGCCAAGCTTGCTTTGATGTACAGCAGACTCAGTTAAATAAAGTCAATGCCATCGTCAACTGCGAGCAGTGTCAAAAAAGTTTTTTGGTCAACAAACACCTTATTGTCACTCATGACACCTCTCTGACTAATACTCAATCAAAAACCAAATCACCCAAGCACAATATACCGTCTGCGAATAGGCAACGGGTAAAAGCGTTTTCATCTGATGATTTGATTTATGATGATATGGATATTGACGAGACCTCAGAGACCGCTGTAGAGTATGACTCGCTGGATAGTATGGATGCATGGCTGACTCAAGCAAGTCACTCATCCACTCCTGTTAACACACCTTCAAACAATACTTCTAAAGCAACCAATAAAGAAAGTCGCGCCTCGACAAAACTTTTATTAAATGACGATACATCAACGTCACCCTCTGTGCTCAGTTCAGTAGCAGCTAATGATATTCATGCAAGCGTAGATCAAAAAACGGATAACGCATGGCTTGAGGAGCTTCTAAAAGAACAAAACAAGCGTAAAGATACGCTACAAGACGATACAGACTTATCGCAATTATTGCTGAATATGGGTGTGCCTCTTAAGAACGAAAATAACATTCCCCAAAAGCATATTAAAAAATCTCAAACAAAATTTTTACCAATATCAGAGAAACAGTCCATTGCCTTCTTATTATGGGTGCTTGGATGCTCAGTACTGGCCCTCTTACTTTTTGCTCAATATGTTATTTTCAATTTAGAAAATCTGGTCAAAAATCCAGTTTATGCTGATCGCTTACAAACCATCTGTTCTATCGCTGCTTGCAGTTTGCCAAGCGCTGATTTGAATGCTTTGTCAATCGTTGACGTTGATCATCGCTCAAGCCTAGTCAATGATGCTGGCACCTTTAGCGATGTGAGTGCGACGTTAAAAAACCAAAGTGCGAAGGCCCAGCTTTATCCAAATCTCAAGGTCAGTATCTATAGTGCGAATAATACAATTGGCGAATTTATCGCGACACCAGAAGAGTATTTGTTGAGTAAACAAAACTATTTGGCCGCTGATAGTGCTAGGCAGCTTTTGTTTACCGTCCCTGTTACTAATACGCAAATCCGCGAGATCACCATAAATCCTCTGTACTGATTCAGTGGTTGAACAGCAAAACAGCTGGTCACTTACAGAGTAAAACTGTTCTTATTCGATAATCCTACTGAAGATAACAGCCAATCTGTCAGCGCTAGACAAAATTAGTTTGATATAATACCCTACCCTCTCACGGTTTGATTCTCTCTAAAGGACATTATCTTATGGCAACTCATGCACAGCATAACGCCAATCATTTTGCCAAAAGCTCTGATCATCTTGCCGATTATAATGAGAACGACTATCGTCATCCGGCGCATGGGTTTTGCTCTTCTTTAGACAGTGATACCAATCATGCACAAGAGCCTTTACGTGTACATGTAGAGCGCGTGGTAAGACAGTATTTCGCCATGCTAGGTGACGAGATACCTACTGATTTGTATGAATTGATCTTAAAACAAATCGAAGAACCACTCTTATCTGTCGTGCTCGAAAAAACTCGAGGCAATCAGACCAAATGTGCACAAATTCTTGGTCTTAATCGCGGTACTTTACGCAAAAAACTTAAAACTTACGACTTAATGTAGCACAGGCTATATGAGCGCCCCTATTTTCACCAACCTTCACTATGCATGGCAATTTAATGTTCATGACTTTATCCTCAGCGATATCGTCTACAATAATTGTCGTTATCCCCTTGCCAGACGTTTACGTCAGGCTTTTTTTATGGAAGTTTTTTTATGAGCACAACCCCACTTGCCCTATTATCGGTCTCTGATAAATCTAATATCGTTGAGTTTGCCGAAGGTCTTATTAAAGCAGGTTTTGGCTTACTCTCTACTGGCGGTACTTATCGATTACTCACAGAAAACAATATTGCTGTCACCGAAGTATCAGACTACACAGGCTTTCCTGAGATGATGGATGGTCGTGTTAAGACCCTGCATCCTAAAATTCATGGCGGCATCCTTGGGCGTCGCGGTACAGATGATGCTGTCATGAGTGATCATGCCATTGAACGTATTGATCTGGTTGTGGTGAATTTATATCCTTTTGCTGAAACCATTGCTCGTGCTGATGTAACCATGAAAGATGCCATCGAAAATATTGATATCGGTGGTCCTACTATGGTACGTTCAGCGGCAAAAAATCATGCCCACGTTGGCATTGTCACTGATCCAGCTGACTATGAGCGTATACTTGCTGCATTAGGTGATGGTACTGAGCTGACAGCTGCTCTACGTTACGATTTAGCCGTAAAAGCTTTTGAACATACTGCACAGTATGACGGCATGATTGCCAACTTCTTAGGTAGTCGTGTCAATGAAGACCAAAGCGCTGAGAATTTTTCGCGTACATTTAATGTGCAACTTGAAAAAGTACAGGACCTACGCTACGGTGAAAACCCCCACCAGAATGCCGCTTTTTATGTAGAAAATAACCCATTAAAAAGCCAGCAAGCCTCTATTGCGACCGCTAAGCAATTACAAGGCAAGGCACTGTCTTATAACAATATCGCCGATACTGATGCAGCACTTGAATGCGTAAAAGCTTTTAGTGCGCCTGCTTGCGTCATCGTCAAGCACGCCAATCCTTGCGGTGTCGCTGTTGATGCTGATCAGGTAACGGCTTATCGCACGGCTTTTAGCACAGACCCTGAGTCTTCTTTTGGCGGCATCATTGCCTTTAACCGTCCATTGACGTTAGCAGCTGCTCATGCCATCATCGACAACCAGTTTGTTGAAGTGATTATCGCTCCTAGCATTGAAGACGGTGTACTTGAAGCAACGGCCGCTAAGAAAAACGTGCGCGTATTGGTATGCGGCGAACTACCTGCACCGGATCAACGTGATACCCAGCTAGACTACAAACGCGTTAATGGTGGTCTGCTGGTGCAAGAGCAAGATCTTGGTTTGATTACTGCCAATGATCTGACCATCGTTACAGACGTTCAGCCAACCGAAGCGCAAATTGCCGATCTACTATTCAGCTGGAACGTAGCAAAGTATGTCAAATCTAATGCCATTGTTTACGCAAAAGGCCAGCGTACGATTGGTGTGGGTGCAGGTCAAATGAGTCGCGTCAATTCAGCCCGTATTGCAGCCATCAAAGCTGAGCACGCAGGCTTGGCTACCGAAGGGGCTGTCATGGCATCAGACGCTTTCTTCCCATTCCGCGATGGTATTGATAATGCTGCTCAAGTTGGTATTTCTGCCATTATTCAGCCAGGTGGCTCTATGCGTGATGATGAGACCATTGCTGCAGCAAATGAGCATGGTATCGCAATGGTATTTACAGGTATGCGCCATTTCCGCCACTAGTAAATCACAGTTGCAGATAGTAACAAACGTAAGTAATAATAAAAAAGCCACTGTATTTTGACAGTGGCTTTTTTATGTTCTATTTTTACAAGTAGTCAGTCTCAATAATCAATCAACCGATTAACGCCCTTGTGCGTTTTTCATGTTGGCTTCATTAACTTCAACTTTATACACCAAACGCAGATAATCTAGATAGTCTTGTAGCTGATCTTGTCCCAAATTATCACGAATGATGGTAGCGGTTTGCGCTCTTTGCATCTCAGACAATGGTGACTGTTGTTCTGTTTTGATACGATCACCCACCAGTAACGTTGCGCCTGTCTCAGTTTCACTAGCAGTAGCAACAACACCATTATCAGCAGCTTGCTGACTGAATGCCAATCCACGCTCTTTTTCTGTCAATCGAGTTGTCTGACGGTTAACATTGCCTAATGATTGAAGACGTACTGGTTGTTTACCGATATCAGCTGGCGTCTTAATACTAGCAGCCAACGTTTTGGCTTGTTTCAGTGCCAATGCTGTGGCTTTTTGCTGGCGTAATATTTGAGTAATTTTTGGGGTTGCCGCTGCTAAATCAAGTGTCTTAGTAGGACGATAGTTACTTGGTTGTACCCAGACATTACCATTTCCAACTTCGATACCCGCTGTTACTGCCTGATCTTGAATGGTGAATTCATCAAAGGCCTGTTTGATCACCGCTGGCTGAGACAGTACTGATTGATTGTTTTCTTTAGTATAGTTTTTAATACGTTTAAGGGTTACGTTTTCTTGCTGAGCAATATCTTCAATACTAAACCCATCTGCTGCCAAGTCATTAATTGCGGTTACTTTATCAGCATACATCTCTTGGCGTTTGTATTCTTTTGCTTTTGCAGTTAATTCGTCACGCATGCTTTCTAGCGTTGGTATTTTACTGCCATTGTCTTCTGTGACAGTAAATATCTGATAACCAAAGCTGGTCTTAACTGGTGCGGTCACGCCACCAACACTCAACCCTTCTAAAGCCTTTTCAACTGCTTGTGCGTCATTACCAAAGACCGTTGGGTTAAATCGACCGATATCGCCACCTGTCTCTCCTGATGGGTCATCAGACTCTGCTTTTGCCAGTGCTGCAAAAGACTCACCTTTATTTAAACGGGCTTTTATCTTATCTGCTCGTGCTTTGGCATCATCACCTGTCAATAAAATTTGACTGATTTGACGCTCATCGTTGATTGCCTGACTTTGCTTATAAGCGTCGTATTGCTGCTGCAAGTCTTCTTTAGTAACTTCATTGACTTGAATAGATTGAGGGCTCAGTTGCAAATAAGCCAAATCTACCATTGCTGCACTTTTTAGTGTGTCTTTATTGGCATCGTAATAGGCTTGTATGTCGCCTTTGCTTATGTTGACCTGATCGGCATAATCTTGCCATTTGAAACGATATAGCCAGATATTACGTGACTCAAGCTGCAAATCAATCAGCTGACTAACGGCTTTCATTGGATACACTGCTGTACCTACAATACTGGCATTAAGCTGATCAAGACTCAGCTGATTGCGAAATTCTGCAAATAACTGGTTCTTAGTCATACCGCGCTGACGCAAAAAGTTTGCAAATTGATCGTTAGAAAAATTACCCTCTGCATCCTTAAATATCGCTTCTTCGCGTAATAGACGATTGATGGTGTCGTCAGAGACTGTCATGCCAAGCTTACCAGCTTGCTGTTCTAACAATGTACGATCGACAAGACCTTTTAGTACTTGCTCATGCAACACATCTTCATTCAATAAACTGGCATCATCAATTTGCTCTAAGATTTCAGTGCGACGATTATTTACAGCAGTTTGATACTCTGACAATCCTACGCTAGCATCACCCACCTGAGCGATCTGATTGGGATCAACCCCACCGCCAAAATAGCTTTCGACACCCAGTAGAGCGAGTGGCGATAGGCATAAAATCAATAAAATGCGACCTGGCCAGCTTTTTAAAAAATCGCGCAATTTATCCATAGTTATCTCTGCTTTATTAACCTATATTGATGAAAAACCATTGTAATATTATTATTAATATCAATGCTATCTAAGCAGGCAATGGTAAGAATAAGAACATATGCATTTACTAAAAAATAATAAGGCCTTATAAAGCAGCCTTGTTTGAACAACGCATCTATCGCGCGCCCTATGATACGTGATTTTTGATTCATACTCAAAATATTCACGTTGTCTGATACAAACTATCCCAATAAAAAAAGCACCCAGTTATTAGGTGCTTTTTTTCGCTCAAAACTTTACTTGGAGTAAACCACAAGTCATGAACGATAATCTATCTGTATCATGGCTAGCAACGCTGTCTTTCTTCATCTATGCTTCATTATACAGCGCAGGCCACCTACCACTTAAAACAACGGCTTAGTTTAAGCGCTCTTTTAGGTTTTTACCAGCTTTGAAGCTTGGTACTTTGCTTGCTGGAATGCTAAGCTCTTCACCAGTTTTAGGGTTACGGCCAGTACGTGCTTTACGGTCTTTTACGCTAAAAGTACCAAAGCCAACCAATGAAATGCTATCGCCAGCTTCTAATGCTTCGCCAACGCTTTCCATAACAGCGTTTAGAGCATCACCAGCTTGAGTTTTGTTTAGGCCACTTTTGTCTGCGATGCTATCAATTAATTCTGACTTATTCATAAAATTTCCTTCAAGTTTAAGGGGGATAATAAACGCTCACGCCAAGCATTGTAACGCCCTCATAGCATTTAAGCAATAAGAACTGCCTGACTGGCATATTAACAGGTGTCGCTTTGTTATCGTCTTTATATCAAGGCAGCATAAGGAGCGCAAGTGATTTTACATATTTTCGTCCTCTGCACTACGTATTTGACACTCAATGTTACGCAAAGCCTTTGCAACTCTCTACAGAGATGGTTATTTTAGCTAAAATGTCAATCTTTCTGTCATCAAAACGAGATGTATTACCTTTTACTACATCATCAATGATGGATGCCAGCACTTTTATTGACTGCCAAGTAATCAGGTAATAATTTATTAACCGACAGAAACTAGCGTTACTTTTTATTATAAAGACGTTACTATAAGAAAATAACATTGCATCTATTGAGTGGAATTTAAGCTTTGTTTAAATTCTGACTCAGATTTGTCAAATAAAAAACGGATTATTTACATGAAGCGTTCTACGTTGTCCCACTCTCTTCTTAATATTATTTTGGTATTCATCGAGTCGGCGCTAACACTATTGTTACGTTTGGATCCCGAACTGCGTAAAGCTGCTTATCCGCTAGCCAAACAAGGCACTGTTGTAGCGCTACGTTTGTATTTACCTCATGTTGAGGTTTTTGCTACCTTTAGCACCAAAGGGGTATTGTTAGATGCCGAACTTCCAATTGATCGTAGTGAGCCTGATGTCATCATCAATGCTTATAGCGTTCAAATTATAAATGCTATTAGCACTCATGATAGCGAGGCGACTGAAAAGCTACAAATGCGGGGTGAGTCTGTTCAAGTACAACTGGTCAAGCAATTCATTATGCAGCTTGGTGTTGGCAATTTGATTCGGGGTGTTATTCAGAAATTTAAGGGTGGGAAGGATAAAAACCATCCTACTGACGCTGAAAAGGCGGATAAAAAAGAGAGTTATCAGCTACGTATTAAAGAGCAGCAAACCCAAATTAATACTTTAACCATCAAAAACCGCGAACTTGAAACGACGTTGAAAGAGCTACAAAGCAAGCAAAAGACCCTAATGATTGTGACCATTATCGCCATTGTCGTCATGATTGGCTCAATCATTGCGTTGTTGATGAATTAGTTCTGATCAAATATCACTAGACAGCCTAGCGCCGTCTATATGAGCGTTTAACGTCTACTATATAATGGGCGTTAAACGCTTTTTTATTTTTGCGACCTTGCTAGTACTGTATATGGATTTTTATTTCTAGAACAAAAACTTAGTATGGCCTCTTAATTTGTCTGACTCCTTTTCATTCGAATGTCATTGTTTTTATCAATCATCATGATGAGCTCGATTAACCATTTAACTCTACTTTAATCTTGACTAAATTACTCAGGATTAAGTATAATGGGTTCAATCGTTGCACACATCGGGTCGATCATCTGTTGTTTAATAGCGATAAGACAAATCTTAGCCAGTATCACATTATACAAGTAGCGCCCATATTATTGGCTACTGTCATACTCACCTTGCTAAGACCGTTGTTAAATAAAAATGACATAAAAGTTTGGAGATAACATATGCGTTTGACTACTCGAGGCAGGTACGCCGTTACTGCGTTACTAGACTTGGCATTACAAACCAGTCAGCAAGATACTGCAGTTTCATTATCAGATATTGCCAAAAGACAATCGATTTCTATCTCTTATCTTGAACAGCTATTTTCAAAGCTTCGTAAACGTGGTCTTGTTACTAGTATTCGCGGTGCCGCTGGTGGTTATCTTTTAGCCAAGCCATTACATGAAATAGATGTAATGACTATCATATCGGCAGTTGACGAATCAGTAAATGCGATGCAGTGCGAAGGGCGCGGCGACTGTCAAGATGGTACAATGTGTTTAACTCACGACTTATGGTCTGCGTTATCGATCCATATCGAACAATACTTGAAAAATATAACTTTAGCGCAATTATTAGACATGGAAAACGTGCAATCGGTTTCAGATCGTCAGCACACATCTACCAAAGATATTTCCATAAAAGACATCAATACTATTACTTTATCGAACAGCGAGGCAAACCCAGCATGAGCCAACATAACAACCTTATATACTTAGATTATGCCGCCACCACACCAGTTGCCAAATCAGTAGCTGCTAAGATGAGCGAGTATCTGACTGTAGATGGCATCTTTGGTAACCCAGCCTCGCGCTCGCATGGTTACGGCTGGCAAGCAGAAGAAGCAGTAGAAACGGCTCGTCAGCAAGTTGCTGAAGTCATCAATGCTGATCCACGCGAGATTGTTTTCACTTCTGGTGCAACTGAGTCTGACAACTTAGCCATTAAAGGCGCAGCACATTTTTATCAGTCTCGTGGTAAGCACATTATCACCAGCAAAATTGAGCATAAAGCGGTACTTGATACGTGCCGTGAGCTTGAGCAAGAAGGCTTCGACATTACTTATCTTGAGCCACAGCCAAGTACTGGATTGATTTTACCTGAGCAAGTTAAAGAAGCACTGCGTGAGGATACGATTTTAGTATCGCTTATGATGGTAAACAATGAGCTTGGTACAGTGACTGATGTTGCTGCGATTGGTGAAATCACTCGTGATGCTGGTATTGTGTTCCACGTTGATGGTGCTCAATCTGTCGGTAAAGTAAAAATCAATCTTGAAGAGATGAAAATTGACTTGATGAGTTTTTCAGGTCATAAAGCTTATGGCCCTAAAGGTATTGGTGCATTGTTCGTTCGTCGTAAGCCTCGTATTCGTTTAAAAGCAGAACAGCACGGCGGTGGTCATGAACGTGGTATGCGCTCAGGTACATTACCAACACACCAAATCGTTGGTATGGGTGCAGCCTTTGCTCTAGCCAATGAGCGCTATGAAGAAGACCATGCTCATGCAGCAAAATTGCGTCAAAAATTATGGGATGGTTTACAAGATATCGAAGAGATTTATCTCAATGGTGATCTTGAGCACAGCGTACCTAATATTGTGAACATCAGCTTTAACTTTGTTGAAGGTGAATCACTCATGATGTCTCTAAAAGACTTAGCGGTTTCTTCAGGTTCTGCCTGTACATCAGCGACACTTGAGCCGTCTTATGTATTACGTGCTATTGGTCGTCCAGACGAATTGGCTCACAGTTCAATCCGCTTTAGCTTTGGTCGTTATACCACCGAAGAAGACATCGATACGGTTATTAAACAAATGCATGAGGCAGTTGATAAATTGCGCGCCCTATCACCACTTTGGGACATGTACCAAGAAGGTGTTGATTTAAACTCAGTCGAATGGTCTGAGCACTAAAATTCTGTACCAAAATATAGATATGATTATAAAATATAATCATTGAATCATTCATCAGACAATTATAAATTCAGTTCCTATAAATACTGTTTCTATAAATGACAAGTTTGACCCCAATTATCGATGAGTCAGTAGCGTTTTAAACCCTTAAGCTATTGCTCATCATCTAACTAGGAGAAAACCCCATGGCCTATAGTGACCAAGTTATTGATCATTACGAAAATCCACGCAACGTTGGTAATCTTGATAAAAATGCCAAGAACGTTGGTACTGGTATGGTTGGTGCCCCAGCTTGTGGCGATGTAATGCGCCTACAAATCCAAGTTGATGACAATGGCATCATCGAAGACGCACGCTTTAAAACGTATGGTTGTGGCTCAGCGATTGCATCAAGCTCACTTGTTACTGAGTGGCTAAAAGGTAAAAGCTTAGACCAAGCTAGCGAAATCAAAAACAACGATATCGCTCAAGAATTGGCACTACCACCAGTAAAAGTGCATTGCTCTGTTCTTGCTGAAGATGCCATCAAAGCCGCTATTAGCGACTATAAAGGTAAACACGGCGCAGTAGAAGAAGCAGCTAGCTAAGTTGTTAGCCCATAAGTTGTTATTTTATTAGCGATGCGTTAGTAGCAGTACGTTAAACAGCGATTAACGCTAAAGAGGTGACAATAACGCTTACGCAATTGTCACCTTTTATTTTCTAAACGTTGTTAGCACATTATTTTGGCAAACTCATCATTTTGGTTGCCAGTTTTTATAACGCTTTATATATTTCTTATTGATAGTCAATGGGAGTTGGCATGATTGAAATGACAGAACGCGCCGCTCAGCATGTTCGAGATTTTTTGGATAATCGCGGTAAAGGTGAAGGCATTCGAGTCGGCATACGTACAGCAGGTTGCTCGGGGTTGGCTTATGTTTTAGAGTTTGTTGATATACCTGACGAAAATGACACGCGCTATGAAAGCCGTGGCGTCAGTATTTTTATCGATCCTAAAAGCTTGGTTTATTTGGATGGCTTGCTGATGGATTATGAAAAAGAAGGGTTAAACGAAGGCTTCAAATTTACCAACCCCAATCAAAAAGGCGAATGTGGCTGCGGTGAATCATTTACCGTTTGAGGTTTGTAATTTGAGTGCTGACAAAAAAGTGCTGATAAAAACGTTAAAAACAAATATAAAAAGTAAGGCGTATGATATGACCGACATGACTCCAGAAGCCCAGTTTGATAACTTTTTTGCCCTATTTGAGCAACCAGTACAATTTGAGGTTCAGCAAGACCGTCTCGATCAACATTTACGTCTGCTTCAAAAGCAGTATCATCCCGATAATGTTGCAAAGAATCTAGCAGATACCAAGCAAGCTCAGCAGCACTCTGAGCAAGCATCCGCATTGATTAATCAAGCGTATCAGACATTAAGCGCACCCGATAGCCGTGCCAGTTATCTTTTAGAGATGGCAGGTCAAGCGCAAAATTTAGAACATTCAATTGCAGATTTGGATTTTCTAGAAGATGCAATGCAAATGCGTATGGACTTGGATGATGCTATCATCGATAAAGACCGTCTGGTATTACAGCAGCTGCATCCGCAAATCGTAGAACGCTTAATCAAACAATCTGAACGTTTTAGTCATGCTTATCAGAACAAAGATTGGCAAACCGCCATTGATGCCACACAAAAATTAAAGTTTTTGGTGAAGTTGAATGCTGATGTCACCACAGGACTTGATGAAGTCTCGACTGCTCATCAGGCAGATGATGACGATCTATATGTCTAACGCTTTGATAGTATAGATACCTGACCATTGAATTTTTATATCCGATTTGGTCTATTGGCTTTTGTATAAAAGTACGTCGAACTTATGATGCCTATTTGGACATCATGGTTAAAATAGCATCCACTATATCGTATAATCTATTTTCTTGTTTTCAGCACGCCTGATTGCTGCTCTGCATTGAGAGCAAAGTAGACGCCTTAAGTATATCACTGTGCGTGTGTTGTATTTGCTTCATTTCACTTATTCATTTTATCTCTGAGTTATCTTATGTCTTTATTGCAAATTGCCGAACCCAATCAAAGTGCTCAACCTCATCAGCATCGTTTTGGCCTAGGGATTGATCTTGGTACCACACGCTCATTGGTCGCTGTAGTACGGTCAGGCAAGGCACAAGTCTTAGAGGCTGACTCAAATAACGATACTTTATTGCCTTCTATTGTCTATTATCCAAGTTCAGGGACTCCTTTGGTTGGTAACGACGCGCTCTCTCACTTGGCAGATGACCCAAAAAACACGATTGTCTCAGCCAAGCGCTTTATGGGCCGCAGTCAATCAGATATCAAGTTCTCTCATCCTTATGAGCTGAGTGGCAATACAGATGATATGCCGACATTTGTGACGGCTCAAGGTGAGGTGTCGCCAGTTGAAGTTTCAGCACGTATCTTAGCAACGCTCAAGCAGCGAGCAGCAAGTGCTTTACCTGCTGACAGCATCGAAGGCGCCGTAATTACGGTTCCTGCTTACTTTGATGAAGCACAGCGCCAAGCCACAAAAGATGCCGCCCAAGCCGCTGGTATCAATGTCTTGCGTTTACTAAACGAACCAACGGCAGCAGCAGTCGCCTATGGTTTGGATCAACCAAATCAAACCGATGCCAAAGAAAGCTATTATTTGATTTATGATCTTGGTGGCGGTACGTTTGACGTCTCTATCTTAAAGCTGACAGATGGTGTGTTTGAGGTATTGGCAACGGGTGGTAATAGTGCACTCGGTGGCGATGATATTGACCGTTTGCTGACCAATTGGCTTATCAAACAATTGGATATCGACCCAAAAGACGTGAGTCGTCATGATAAATCAATTCTTGCCCAGCAAGCCAAGACTTACAAACAAGCATTGACTGATGCTGTACAAGTAAACATTGATATCACAGTGAACAATCAGTCTTATCAAGGTGTATTACGCCGTGAAGACCTACTTGCTATTATAGAGCCTGTGAGTCGCCGAACCTTGACTGTCTGCGAGCAAGTACTGCGTGACGCTAAGTTATCAAGTGTAGATTTGGATGAAGTCATCTTGGTTGGTGGTTCTACCCGTATGCCTGCCGTACAGGAAGTCGTTACTGATTTCTTTAAAAAACAACCTCTTTGTCGTTTGAATCCAGACGAAGTCGTTGCCTTGGGCGCTGCGCAAACGGCTCATCAACTGGTCAATGGTGACACTAATAACAATCTATTATTGTTAGACGTCACCCCTTTGTCGCTTGGTCTTGAGACGATGGGTGGTCTGGTTGAAGTGCTCATTCCTCGTAATACCCCAATTCCTGTTAAAAAACGTCAAGTATTCACTACTTATCAAGATGGTCAAACTGGCATGGTGATTCATGTCGTACAAGGTGAGCGCGAAACCGTAGAAAACTGCCGTTCGCTGGGGCGTTTTGAGTTGTATGGTATTCCATCAATGAAAGCAGGATTTGCTCGAATTGAGGTCACGTTCAGTGTTGACGCCAATGGACAGTTAACCGTGAGTGCGCAAGAAACCACTACTAAAACTGAGAGTAAGATTGAAATTGTGCCTTCTTACGGTTTATCAGATGAACAAAAAGAGCAGTTACTTGTTTCAGGGTTTAAGTACGCAGAAGAAGATAAAAACATGCGCTCTTTGATTGAAACCAAAGTGGAGGCTGAGCGAGAAGTATTGGCTCTACAGTCGGCTCTAAAGGAGTTTGCCCCGTTACTGACCTCCGAAGAGCAGTCTGATTTAGCTGAGCAGATACAAGCACTACAGACAGCACTTAGCACAGATGACTTGTCTGTTATCGAAACCAAGCAGGCTCAGCTCAAACCGCACAGCGATGCTTTTGCTGCCCGTATTATGAATCAGAGCGTCAAAGCCAGTATGGCTGGAACCAGTGCGCAAGATTGGTAGTAGATACCTTTAGCCATATGACTTAGAAGCGGTCTTAAGATCACCTCCTATATATTTTATTTTTTAAATTGATTAGCATTGGAAAGACAATTTATGCCAAAAATTACTGTACTACCCCATCATGAGATTTGCCCTGAAGGCACTGAAGTCGAACTTGAAGCTGGCAAAAACCTATGTAAAGCACTGTTAGAAAAAGGCATTAAAATTGAGCATGCGTGCGAGATGTCGAAAGCTTGTACCACTTGCCATGTGGTCGTCCGTAAAGGTTTTAACAGTTTAGATGAGATGGACGATGTCGAAGCTGATTTACTAGATCGTGCTTGGGGACTAGAGCCTGATTCGCGTTTATCTTGCCAAGTTATGCTCGAAGAAACCGATTTGACTATTGAGATTCCCAAATATACGCTCAACCATGCAAAAGAGAATCATTGATTAACTGTAATAAATGATTCTTTACAGACGATAAAAAAAGCCCGCTATGATAAAGATAGCTGGCTTTTTTATATTTGACGGTATGGGAGTTTATTATTCGTATTTTTATTTACGAGAGGTAGTATCACGATTGCTTTCCACCTCCATATTTGTGACTATCTTTTCTTGTTCCTGCTCAATACGTTCAAGTGCAAAATTCAAACGAGCCCTGATATCTTGATAATCGTAATCTTTTATGTCTTTGAAGTTTAGATGTAGATTAAAACCAGGTAAGGTATGATCCACCCACTTTGATTGATGAGTCACATTAGAATCGGGGTCTAATACTTGCCATGCACTCATTTTATTATCAAACCCTTTTAATTGAAACGCGCCAGCATATTCGCACTCATAATTGTGGCAAATATAATCATACGTACTCTCACTTACCAATATCATCCCTTTACCAGCACTAGACTCAAGTCTGGCTGCCAGATTGGCTTCTTTACCAATCAAGGTGTAGCTCAAGCGATTATTACTACCAAAGTTACCCACATGGCAATATCCTGTCGTGATACCGATACGGATATACAATCCCTCAAACCCCATCAGTCGCCACTTTTGCCTCAAGGTACGCATCTCACGGCGCATATCTATCGCCATGGCCACACAGTCCAAAGCATCTTGTCGCGGGCCACGACTGTTTGGCTCACCAAAAAAACACACCATGCCATCGCCAATGAACTTATCGAGTACTGCCCCATGCTTATTGGCAATTAACGTCATACGCTCCATATAAGTGTTCAAGATATCAGCCAAATTGTCGGCACTTAAGCTATCAGACAGCTCAGTGAAACCCACAATATCTGAGAACATGATCGTTAGCTTGGCTCGCTTATTTGATACGCTGACAGGACTGTCTGATCTGACGATTGGCTCCCAAATTTGCGGCGGTACAAAGCGTGCCAGCTTATTGATGACCGACACCATCGTACTCAAGCGCCCACTTGCGTGACGGGCACTTTCTTTATAACCAATATACTCTTGGTGAATACCGCGAAATTGAGACAGAATAACCATCATGCTGGCTAACAATACGACGGGAGGAACCCAGCCCTCATTACAATTCAACCCCTCGTTATCCAAAATAGTGCTGACGTAATAAAAGACAATAGAGGTCACGAATGCCACGGTAAACAACCTTAGACGGTTTTCGACTCCGCTTATGATCATACGCACGCCGATCAAGGCTACCAAACTCAGCGATATCACTGTACAAAACTGTATTGAACCAATCACTACTGAGAATAATATAACAACCATGTTGGACGTCCAAAAGCTGGTTGGGCGACGGTAGTTATAAATAAGGATCATGAGGCTAGGTAAAAGAATGACAACCAATAGCGCCATTGAAGTAGGACGAAAATTATAATGTAGGGCGAGTAATACTACGGTAAGAACCAATACAAACACTTCTGGGTAATCAAATCGGCAAATCTCTTTGTCCTTTGACGGAGACTTTAATTTTAGTGTGTCTAAAAAAGCCATAAAAATGATCACTTTATCTAGCAGGCGATGAGAAAGTTAAGTGTTATCAAAATATCGATGTGCCATTGAGTTTCAGCGTAGTTTATTTATACGGTTACCCAACAATATATTATACTTTTTAACTGTAATAAAGCCTATGCCACTGATAACCAAAGAAACCCCCTTTGTCCGTTAATGACTTATCTACTATACCGCTTGATTTGACACTATATTTTAGATGTAATTCCATAAAAGAAGCCAGATAATATAATTATCTGGCTTCTTTTATAATCAATAATAGTCAATCAATTACTGGCAGTATTAACCTACATCTGCCAGTCAAACGGCATTTGATGATGCCCACGTAAGGCCATCATTAAGGTTTGCTGCATCTGTGCCAATACGTCTTTGGTATAAGGAACGGCGGCTACGCCCCATACTGGGTTCGGCCATTGCATGTCGTTTTGGTAACGAACAATGTGATGAAAATGCAGCTGAGGGACTTGATTGCCAAGTGCAGCTACATTCATTTTATCTGCTTGAAAAGTCTTAGCCAGCTGGCTTGATAACCAACTTGATTCACGCAAAAATTGTGCTTGATCTGACTCAGACAATTCGTACAACTCTTTGATACCCGATACACGCGGCACTAAGATCAACCACGGAAACTGGCAGTCATTGATTAAACGACAAGTCGATAATGGAAAATCTCCCACTAAGAAACTGTCAGCAGCAAGTTTATGATGAAGTTGGAACATAATGACGGTTCTCTTTTTATGGCACTTGAATAAGCGAAGATAAAAATAGGTAAAAATACAAAACAATCTCGTTATTTTATCAGGTATCTAACCGATAAAATAGCGCCATTGCTGATTGACTGCGCTTTTTGGATTATTGTTACGCATTTTACCCATTGCGATACTTTAATATGCCTATCGCGATCTTTGAGTGAAGCTAGTTGGACTCATCAACCATATGTTCACTAAAATAGCGAAGCAGGTCTTGGATAACGGTCACTCGCTGTTGCGGCGTTGCCAGTTTATCAGCATCCTGATAGCGAATACCCGATGCTCCATTCATTCGATATCGCTGCCCATCAGTTTGAATCAGCTTGATAATTGCCAATGCTTCAACTGGGGTATCTGGTGCAAATTCAAGTGTCATACTACTGCTATTGGCATCAATTTTATTAATCTTGAGCGGTTCTGCTTGTAAGCGTAGTCCATGAACTGCAAAAAGTTGCTTAGTCTGATCTGGTAAGGTTCCAAAACGATCAATCATTTCGGTACGGATGTCTGTGAGCGCTTCTTTATCATCGGCATTGCTAATGCGCTTATAAAACAGCAAACGCTGATGCACATCATGCAAATACTCTTCTGGTATCAAAGCAGAGCTATGCAAATTAATCTCACTGGTCAGCGACAATGGTGTACTCAGGTCAGGCTCTTTTCCTGCTTTAATGGCTTTGGTGGCACGTTCCAGCATATCCATATACAAGCTAAACCCAATCGCCTGCATGTTGCCGCTTTGCTGCTTTCCTAATATCTCGCCAGCACCGCGAATCTCCAAGTCCTCACTGGCCAGCATAAAGCCTGCGCCCAAGGTATTGGCATGTTCAATTGCATGCAGACGACGCTTGGCATCGCCTTTGAGCCCTTTGATAGAAGGCACCAGTAAATAACAATAGGCTTGATGATGGCTACGACCTACGCGACCACGTAATTGATGTAGCTGCGCAAGACCAAACTTATCAGCACGCTCAATGATAATGGTATTGGCGTTGGGGACATCAATACCCGTTTCGATAATGGTCGAACAGATCAATACGTTAAACTTTTTATGATAAAACTGCTGCATCACTTGTTCAAGTTGACGTTCTTGCATTTGACCATGCGCCACACCCACGCGTGCTTCAGGAACAAGCTCACGGATAGTCTCCGCCATACGCTCGATACTTGCCACATCATTATGCAGTAAATAGACTTGTCCACCGCGCAACAGCTCACGCAAGATGGCTTCTTTTAATAATGCTTCTGTTTTTTGCATCACAAAGGTTTTAATGGCGAGGCGACGTGCTGGCGGTGTGGCGATGATTGACATATCTCGCATACCTGACAGCGCCATATTAAGCGTTCTAGGAATTGGTGTCGCTGTCATAGACATACTATCAACGTCGGTCTGAATGGCCTTAATACGCTCTTTGTGACGTACACCAAAACGATGCTCTTCATCGACAATCATGAGGCCCAGATTAGAAAACTTCACATCTGGTTGTAGCAGTTTATGAGTACCAATGACGATATCGACTTTACCAGCCGTCAAATCAGTCAAGACCGTGTCTTGATGTTTTTTACCGCCAAAGCGGGATAACGTTTCAATTCGTACTGGCCAATCAGCAAAACGATCGCGGAAATTGTCTTCATGCTGACCTGCCAGCAGTGTTGTCGGAACCAAAACAGCCACCTGATAACCGGCACTCACCGCAATGAATGCGGCTCGCATAGCAACCTCAGTTTTACCAAAACCCACGTCTCCACAAATGAGACGATCCATTGGCTGATTTTGTCTCATATCTTCCATCACAGCATGGATGGCATTCGCCTGATCGGGCGTCTCTTCAAAAGCAAACTGACTGGCAAATAGCTCGTATTGCGAGCTGTCTATTTTAAAATGAATACCAACTTTGGCCTCACGTCGCGCTTGCATATTTAAGAGCTCGGCGGCCACATCATGAATTTGTTCTAATGCTTTTTGTTTTGCTTTATCCCATTTACCACTACCAATTTTATGGAGAGGTGCTAGCGCTGGATCTCCACCGCTATAGCGATTAATCATTTGTAGATTAGCGACTGGAACATAAATACTGGCATCATCGGCATACTTTAAATGAATGAATTCTTGCTCACCGTCACCAACATCTAGAGTAATAAGACCATTATAACGACCAATTCCGTGCTCGATATGGACGACTGGGCTGCCTTCCGTTATCTCCGTAACGCTTTTTACCAAAAATTCTTCTGACACGCCGCTTTGACGATGACGACGTGTTTGTAACACCTGACGACCAAACAACTGCGTCTCACTAATCAATACCAGACGCTCAGGCACATATACGCCACGCTCAATGGGCGCAACTGTCAAGCCAACTTGAGGTAAATGATTATCTACTACTCTCTTAGTTTTATCAGATGCTAAAAAGGCTTCAAAGCTGTCATAAGCCTTAACATCGATTTTACCTTTGAATAGCTCAATCAGAATCTCACGGCGTCCCGCGGTTTCAGCAACCACCAATACTGGTGTCGAGGTCTGTGCCTGCACGCTCAAAAAATCTAGTAACTCAGTTAAGGGCTCAGCTTTTTGATGGTTCACCGCCAGTTGTGGTGGCTCTTGAGCGCTTAGCGTCACTACCCCTTGTTTTTGAGTAGAGACGACAGGCTCTAGTAGCTTATTTGCTTTGTCTGTCACGTCACCGTCATTCATAGTGACTAGCCCATCACGTGCACTTAATATCACGCGGGGATAATGATTGAGATGCTCGTTAAAGGTATTTGATAATAGGTATAACAACTCAGGCGCGACAATGGGTTTGTCAATATCGTGGCGACGCTCTTCATAGCGACGCTGAATTTGCGACCAGTAATCTGCCTGTTTTTCATGAATCAATTCATCAGTAATGAATAGTGCGTCACTTGGCAAATAGGCAAACAAACTACTCTCTGCTTCCCAGTCTTTTGCATCAAAGAATAACGGTTGATAATACTCAAGACCGCTACTTGCAATACCCGCCATCACATCCTTATGTAGCTCAAACTTACGGCTACTGACATTAGGGAACATCGCGGCAAAATTGGTACGAAAAGTTTCGCGACCTTCATCAAGTGGAAACTCTTTTGCAGGTAAGATTTGAAACTGTTTGATAGGTTTTGAGATATCAGGCAATTTATGCAATAAAGACAATGACTCTTTGGCCATACTGCTGTCATTGCCCGTCATCATGGCGTTAAGATCTTCAGGGGTCAACGTACGCTGAGTCTGAGGGTTAAAGAATCGAATCGTCTCAATCTCGTCATCAAACAAATCAAGGCGTAGCGGAAAAGGTTGTCCCATGGCAAAAATATCAATAATGCTACCACGCACCGCAAACTCGCCTGGTTCAAAGACATTTTCAACCGCTCGATAACCTGCCTTTGCCAGTAACTCACGCTGCGTATTGATATCAAATCGGTCGCCAACGCTCAGATCAAAATGCTGCCCAATCAACCAGCTTGGCGGTGCCACACGGTGCATCAGTGCCTGTACGGAGATCAAAAGCACGCCTGAGGTTGGCATATCCGTCAGCAGATTGATACGCTCGCTTACGATGTCCTGATGCGGTGACAGCTCGTCATAGGTCAGCGTTTCCCAATCAGGAAACACGTAGGCATCGACCCCGCAAAATGCCAACTCTGTCTCTATCTGATTGAGCTGGTTTTGATCCCGTGTCACCACGATTTTAAGACGGTCAGCAACGTCCCATATTGGCGCTTGTACCAAACTTGCCAGCCACAAACTACTGACAGCACCATGCACAGGTGCAAGCCAACGCCGCTCGGTGTTTTGGATAGGAAAAAGCTGCTGATTAATAGGGTCAAATGCGTCAGTCAAAGCAGTGATAGGCATAAAAAATAGGATCGAAGTTAAGAGTCAGATAGCTATTATACGAATATTTAAGCAATTGCCAAAACTTATGCCGTAACGGTTTGTCACTTAGTCATTTTGCTCAATATTATCCAGATATACGGTCTCTAAATTATTGCTCCGTATTTTTTTAGAAGAAATCGAAGGGTGAAGAAAAAATTTATATCGGTCCAAAAAGTGTCACACATATCAAAAAACCTCAGTTCGCATATGAGCTGAGGTTTTTATGACTGCATATTGATTGATTACTGCTTAAATATTGCTATTTAAATGAGGCGCTTATCACTGGCAATGATACCGTTATTGTCAGCGTATACAAACATGCCTGAATTCAGTGTTAAATTACCAAAACTGATTTCGATATCCGTCTGTCCTTCGTCACGACGAGTTGATTTACGGGGAATACAGCCAAGCGCCATCACGCCGATGTCCATTTTTGCCATATCATCAACATCACGGACACAGCCATAGACAATCACGCCAGCCCAGCCATTATCAACAGCCGCCTGCGCAATCATGTCACCTAGAAGTGCACAACGCATAGAGCCGCCGCCATCGACAACCAACACCTTTCCATTACCGTCTTTATCTTTCCCATTACTGTTCAATAATGATTTAACATAGCTGTTGTCTTCAAAGCACTTTACCGTCACAATTTCACCGCAAAATTTGTCCTTGCCGCCAAATTGATGAAATGATTTGCCTTCAATATTGGGTAGACAGACTTGTGATTCAGGATTGGCATCTAATAGATCACAAGTCACAAAATTTTCAATACTCATCTTCATTGATTCTGACACGGTCAAACTCCCTTTTTAATGCTCAAATAAAAATATTAACATTATCAAACTTAGATTACTTATGTTTTGCTTAGGCTATTTAACACATTAAAACTACTTACCTACCGACAGTGCTTGATGACTTATTGTTTCACTCTTGTCATCGACAACATCTGCTTATTTTCGATGATACGGGTTGTAGTGATTCTAGGCTCAGAGCGATATTTACTACGTTCATAAATATCATGGGCGCTCATTGCCATGGCACTAGCAACGCGCTTAGCAGAGATAGGATGCAATGGCATAGATTCTGACACCAAAGGTGAGATGAGTTTAAAGGCTTTTTGACCCATGCTTTCAAGAGGACGACCTTTGTGTTTACCAAGCAATAGCGAGGGACGAAAAATAACAGTTTGCGTAAAATTTAAAGCCAGAATGGACTGTTCAGTCTCAGCCTTCACTCGATTATATAAAAAACGACTGTGAATATCTGCGTTCATTGAAGACAATAAAAAAAAGTT
The DNA here is from genome assembly GCF_900163785.1 of Psychrobacter sp. JB385. Classification (GTDB taxonomy): domain Bacteria; phylum Pseudomonadota; class Gammaproteobacteria; order Pseudomonadales; family Moraxellaceae; genus Psychrobacter. The sequence goes on along the minus strand of NZ_FUKN01000013.1, from coordinate 256,189 downwards.
TTCAACGCCCTTATCTTGACAAAGTTTGGCAAAATTCACATTATAATCATGATCAATTTTTCTAAAAGCCTCACTGCTACCCGCTTGCTTTTTCGTCGTACCAAGACAACTAAATGCATCTGTTTTTTTATCAACACCAACGCTTGAAAATATTTCAGCCAAATTATCAAAATCATTGACCTGATAAAAGCGCATGCTGGTATTGATATAGCGTGGTGGGCGCCTTGCAATCACAATTAATGTGTCATAAAGCTCACTCAGTTGCTTAACAAGATGTTGACCTACCAATCCTGTCGCACCAATTACAATTGCTTTTCGCTGCATATCCTATCCACTTATATACGGTTGGAAAATTTCTTATAATAAAAAGCGCAATTTTGAAAAGCGCTTCTTTTTAGTATCATACCTAAATTACACAACCATTGACGTTATTCTGTAGAGTTTATTGTAAGAGATTTTGTCTGCTATAGCTGACTCTCTTGGCATACCCCTAGCAATTTCGAATCATTTTTACTATTTAAGTGCAGTATAATGCTCAATAAATAGAAATAACTCAATCAACTTCATTCGGTTACTTCAATTGATGATAATTTTTTTAAACAGATAAACTGACTGTATCCATTCATCAGAAGGTGAAAGAGCCGGCAGTCCAAGGGTTATCACAACTTCTTTGAGCATTAATCATCAAATATATTGTCCTAAGCGCAATAATTTGATAAGATAACCGGCTTTACACGTCAACGCTGTTTAATTATTCCAAACAGTTCTGGCGCTTGCGATGATCTATTGATATTAGATACTCTGATATCAGACATCGACATCATGTTTGACGAGACGGCTGCTCGTCACCAATGATTGTTAAACCCATTATTGCAATCAACATTCATATTTTATCTGTCTTTATCAAGGAGATACGCGTGGCTAATACTGCACAAGCTCGTAAACGCGCCCGTCAAAACACCAAACGTCGTCAGAACTCTGCGTCACAACGCTCTATGGTTCGTACTTACTTAAAACGTGTTGATGCGGCTATCGCAGCTAAAGATTATGACGCGGCTACCGAAGCTTACAAAAAAGCGGTACCAGTTCTTGATCGTATGGCTGACAAAGGTATTATTCATAAGAATAAAGCTGCTCGTCGTAAGAGCCGCCTAAACAAAACAATCAAAGGCCTACAAGCTTAAGATTTGTACTGTTTAGACCGCATTGCGTGATCATCGCGCATTGACTAAAACCTTGTTACTGGTTCTAATACTGGGGCAAGGTTTTTTTATGTCTGTGTGATATACAAGCTAGATATTTGATATGGGCAATTTTTTAAGATTGGCCTTACTTCGATGTTGCGATTGGCGGTAACAATAAGGTGCTGGCATGGAAACCCGCTGCACGGTAACTGTCCAACAAAGCGCTTATTGGACGAACATATACCTCGCCGCGCCAGACAAAATGAGCATTTGCTTGTTCAAAAGGTTTATCATCAAACCACAAAAATACCCCTTCCATCATCTTTGGCCAATCATTCCAATCGATCTCAACCACATCAAACATAACCGCCAAAAACGCGGACAGCAAAGTGTCATGACTGACAGCTAGCATCAAATGACCATGTTGCGGCTGATTCTGATAAAAAAGTGATAGGATATCGAGACCGCCTTGGTAGGCATTTTTGGTGCCTTCAAGATTTCCTTGCAAGAATCGGTTGATAAAATTGAGGACGCCAATTTCTTTAAATATAGGCGTAGCAATGTCAGGTTCAGTGACTAAGCTACCTGGCTCGACCAGTAATGACTGATGCGCAATATCACGCCTAAGCCCTGCCCCTTCTTGCATTAACTGCGCCGTATCAATACAACGACCAATCGGACTTGAGATGCTGTCGACATCAAGTGAATAGGGTAAATGCCCAGCCAACCACCGGCCCCAAGATTTTGCTAGTACACGCCCTTTTGGAGTCAGTGGTAATTGATAACTGGCAAAACCATTACCATCAGAGCGCTCTCGTAGCGAGTGTCTGGTAAATAAAATCAGACGCTCGCCTTCAGGCAATAGGCGGACGGATGAGATCATGCTATCAGGCAGATGTGAAGGCGCTGGTGCACTTGGAGTATGCTTCGCAAGCTTCTCAGCAGACAGTTTAGATATGGGATTATTCTGATGTTTACTCATACTGATAAGCGTAGCAGATTTTTGGATACGAATGAATGAAATATAAGATCAATTGTAATATAAGCGATCACTATAAAAATAAAAGCTTTTGATAAAAAAGTAATTCATAGAAGTTTTATGGTATTGTTCGTCAAGACATTTAAACTCCGCATATCCAAACTAGTCAATATGAATCACTTTATCCCATGAAAATGCCAAAGCCGTACTGCTGACTTCATTAGGATAGGCACGCGGATTAACGATCACACGCGTATTACCGATACGGTAATCAAAGGCTTCATGAGTGTGACCATGTACCCAAAGCATTGGCGCCCAATCTTTATGCATCCATTCAGAAAAATCACTGACAAAAGCAGCATTACTCGGTAGGCTCGCATATTTCTCAGAGACTGATAGCGGGCTTACACTATGATGGCTCATCACGATGGTTTTTTTGCCCAGCTCTTTTGCTGTTATCAAAGCTTGCTGAAGCCATTGGCGCTGCTTAGCATGAATTTGTATTGATACCTCAGGTGAAAATAGCTCGGTGCCTGCGTATATTTGCTTGTAGTCACGCATAAAGTGCTTGGCCTTTTCCATGGTCTCCTCATTGGCTTTATATTGATAATCTGTCCATAACGTACATCCTAGAATTCGTACGTCATCAATATCAATATGTTGACACTGTAGTATCTTTACCCCTTGCATTGACTCATTATTATAATTATCCCAAGTAGCCAGCTTCTCATCAAAATCGAGCACATTCTCATTGAAGTATTCGTGATTGCCTGCAATGGTAATCAAAGGCACTTGTAGACGCGCTGCCTGCTCTTGTAGCCAAGGCATTCCGCTGTCACTATTGGCAGTATCTCCTGCCACTAACACCACGTCTGCATCTGTCTTAGGGATATGTCCTATAGGATGCGACTGACGGGCATAGCTATCGATATGTAAGTCGCTTAAGATCTGTAATTTCATATTTTCCAGTATTATTTTATGATGCTATTTTAAAAACTCGAGTGATAAACAAAATCAAAGTTGCTGAGAACAAATTGAGTCACTGTCATACCAATCAAGCACAGTTTTAGGTATGACAAGAGCACAATTTCAAACAGTGTAGCACCTTTTTTCATCTCTACAAAAAGTAAAAAAGACAGCGTAATAAGCTGTCTTTTTTATGATTTTTTCGAGATACAATACTAAATCTGCTCGTTGCTGGTTATTACGTTAGGCGCTCAGACTGACTTTCAAATACTTTGCAATATTTTTTGCAGTTTGGCAGCAGGGTCTGGTGCCTGCGTGATTGAACGACCAATAACCAAGTAGTCAGAACCATCATTGAGCGCTTGCTTTGGCGTACAAATACGCTTTTGATCATCAGCATTATCTTCTGGCAAACGAATACCTGGAGTTACCAATTTAAAGTCATGACCGCATAGCGCTTTGAGTGCTTTGGCTTCCTGTGCCGAACAAACCACCCCATCAAGACCCGCTTGCTTAGTCAATTGCGCCAATCGGCTGACGTGCTCATCCAATTCTGCAACGATACCAGTTTGTGACAGCGCTACTTTGTCCATTGACGTTAATACCGTAACGGCAATAAGCAATGTCTCAAAATTGCCATCAAGTAAGCGCTGTTTGGATAATGACATCGCCTCTAACCCTGCACTTGCATGCACATTCACCATCCAGACTCCCAAATCAGCAGCAGCAAGAACGGCTTGTGCAGTCGTGTTAGGGATATCATGAAATTTTAGATCCAAAAATACATCAAAGTCACGCTGATGTAAGGCTTGAACGATGCTCGGACCACAGCGAGTAAAAAGCTCTTTACCTACTTTTAATCGACACAGTGCTGGGTCTAACTGATCTGCTAACGTTAAGGATGCCGCCATACTCATATTGTCTAAAGCAACTATGATGGGAGACTGAGTTACATTATTCATGGTTTTGCCATATCTATATTAAATTATTAAAACACCATACATAGGGTTCAGGTTTAATCATAAACCTCCTACTCACCAAATTAATCTCGCTTATGCTTGGTAAGAATAGGCTCTTTGGCTGCAGTCGTTGTTGTCGTGTCTTGCATGCCAGTTGTGGTAGAACCATAGACAGCATCTTCTACTGTTGGTGAGTTTGCTTGACGATCAATCACAATATTGGCTTGAGTCAGTTGTTCCTGCAAGTTTGCATTTGCTTTTTGCAAACGTGATATTTCCCATTTATTTTGTAGGACACGGAAAATAAGTAAAGCCAACAAGATGCCAATGACGACACCAAGTATAAGACAAAGGATTAATAATAATCCTAGATTCATTGTAGGTGCTTGCGAAAATAGTAAGTTTACGCCAATCTCGGTATTGTTTGCCAATACCAGACCAAGTGCATAAGCAAAACTTAAAAATAATAGGACAAAGAGTAAAAATCGCATGAGATACATACCTCAGTTTGGAATATCGTTAATATTCTGAAAATCCTATGCTAGTAAAATTTCCTAGCTTATTGTCTCATCGAGAGTTTTTATTCAGTTAAATTCTATGATGATGATTAACCATTTGCAACTTTGTCGTTGACTGCTTCACGTAATGCTTTACCTGGCTTAAAGTGTGGAATAGCCTTTGCAGGTACTGGTACGCTTTCTCCTGTCTTAGGATTACGCCCCATACGAGCACGGCGGTGGTGAAGACAAAAACTGCCAAATCCACGAACTTCTACCCGACCGTCATTTGACAAAGTATGGGTCATCAGATTCAATATTTCACGTACTGCGTCATCGACCACTGTATCAGTCATCGTGTCACAGTTTGCACTCAAATTACTAATAAATTCGGACTTGTTGATTGCTTGCTGCATTATTACGCTTGCCTTGTTGATTAATGGATAAGACGATTTTAGCTTAGACTGTTGCTTCCAAGTAATATTTTATAATAACACTGTTTAAAAAATTACTCTTATCATCGCATCGATTATGGTAGAAATCTATAGATCATGCCACTATTATGAGCCTAAGTAAGCCATGATTTGTATATCTTTACTCAATGTTGCAAATGATAGCGGATATTATAGTAAATGAAAACAAGAGTTTGCCTCTTTAAGCAAAAACCTTATCAAGAAATAGCAAACCCAAAGTTTACTTATAAAAAAAAGCGACCGGAGTCGCTTTTTTTTATCATACTTTTATGTTAGCAATTTGTAGCTTATTGCATTTGCTCTTTGATCAAGTCACCAATTGTTTTTGGTTGTGCTTCAGAACCTGGAGCAGCAGCTGCGCTAGTGCTACCAAGATCTTTAATCGCTTGACGCTCTTCAGCTTCGTCTTTCGCTTTGATAGACAAGTTGATGTTGCGTGTTTTACGATCAACACTAATGATCTTCGCTTCAACGTCATCACCAACAGATAGATGCTTAGTTGCATCTTCAACGCGGTCACGCTGAATTTCAGAAGCACGTAGATAAGCTTCAACTTCGTCAGCAAGTTCGATAGTAGCACCTTTAGCGTCTACTTCTTTTACTTTACCATTAACGATAGCACCACGGTCATTGTTGACTAGGTATTCGTTGAATGGATCAGAGCTTAACTGCTTCACGCCAAGGCTAATACGGTTAGCTTCTGCATCTACAGACAATACCATCGCTTCTACAGTGTCGCCTTTGTTGTAGTTACGGATAGCGTCTTCGCCAGTTTCGTTCCAAGAGATATCAGACAGATGAACCAGACCATCAATACCACCGTCTAGACCGATAAAGATACCGAAGTCAGTGATTGATTTGATCGTACCAGTGATTTTGTCACCGCGCTCATGTTTCTTATCAAACTCATCCCATGGGTTAGCTAGAGTTTGTTTGATACCTAGGCTGATACGACGACGCTCTTCATCGATATCAAGAATCATTACTTCAACTTCATCGCCCACTTGAACTACTTTAGATGGGTGAATGTTTTTGTTGGTATGATCCATTTCTGATACGTGTACTAGACCTTCGATACCTTCAGAAATCTCAGCAAAACAACCATAATCAGTTAGGTTGGTTACGCGCGCTTTTACAACACTACCAACTGGGTATGTACCGCCAACGTTATCCCAAGGATCAGTACCAAGTTGTTTTAGACCTAGGCTTACGCGGTTGCGCTCACGGTCAAACTTCAATACTTTAACCTTTAGGTCTTGACCAACTTCTACCACTTCAGATGGATGCTTGATACGGCGCCATGCCATGTCAGTGATGTGCAATAGACCATCAATACCGCCAAGATCAACGAACGCACCGTAATCAGTTAGGTTCTTAACGATACCTTCGATCTCGATACCTTCTTCAAGCTTGTTCAATAGCTCTTCACGCTCAGCTGAATTCTCAGCTTCCATAACTGCGCGACGGCTAACAACAACGTTGTTGCGTTTTTGATCAAGTTTGATAACTTTAAATTCTAGCTCTTTGCCTTCAAGATGCGTCGTATCACGAATAGGACGTACATCTACCAACGAGCCTGGTAAGAACGCGCGTACTGAACCCACGTCTACAGTAAAACCACCTTTTACTTTGCTAGAAATGATACCTTTTACGATCTCATCGTTGTCATAGATTTTTTCAAGGACATTCCACGTTTCAACACGTTTGGCTTTTTCGCGTGATAGTAAGGTTTGACCCATACCATTATCAACCGCTTCAACCACAACATCAACGCTATCGCCAACTTCAACTTCAAGTTCGCCTTCTTCGCTTAAAAACTCTTCACGAGCGACGATACCTTCAGATTTAAGACCAGTATCTACTGTGATCCAATCACTGTCGATGGCCACAACAGTACCTGTAATAACCGAGCCACGCTCGATATCCAGACCCTGTTCTTCAATGCTCGCTTCAAATAGTTCAGCAAATGATTCCATTATTTCTACCTTTGTATAGCCGTATCCTGTCCAGCACAGTACGGATCAAATTTATGACAGCATAAAACGAGAATACTGGTTTTATATCTTATGTAGTCATATAAAAAAACGTTTGTTGATAATAAGCAAATAGCTTTAGGAACTCATTAACAACAACTGTCTTTAACACTCATTCTTTAAAGCTTACTTAACAGTTAGATGATTTAGCCACTTTATTAAGATTACTATTCGTACAATTTTATACTAAAGTTAAAGCTTATAGTGAAATTTTTAGTACTTAATATGTTGTTTTTATTAACTATTAAAACAAATGCCTTGATCCTGACAATGTTGTTTCACTTGCTCATAGACGGCATTAGCATCTAGTATTGAGCTATCCAGCAACAAAGCATCTTCTGCAGGCTTGGATGGTGCCGTTGCGCGATTTTCGTCACGTTCATCACGAGCCTTGATAGTCGTTAAAATCGCTTCAAAATCCGCTTCTTGACCAGCTGCCAATAACTGCGTCACACGGCGATCAGCACGCGCTTCAGCACTTGCCGTCAAAAATATTTTTACGTCAGCGTCCGGAAATACCACTGTGCCCATGTCGCGACCATCAGCGACCAACCCTGAACGGGTTGCCATGTCTTTTTGAAGTTTAAGCAATGCTTGTCGAACTTCTGGAAATACTGCTATTTGTGAGGCATAACCGCCGACTGTTTCGTTACGAACTTGCTCACCCACTGCCTCACCATTGACGATAATATCGACACGGCCTGACTCATTATTCGGTACAAAAGATATCTCTAAATTCTGTGTCAACGCTAATACAGCCGCCTCATCAATTACGTTGCTGGCATCTTCGGTAATCAAACCTGCTTCAAATGCTTTCAGACCTACAATACGATATAACGCACCTGAATCAAGCAACTGATAATTCAAAGCTTGGGCCAAACGCCACGTTACTGTGCCTTTACCTGCGCCACTTGGGCCGTCAATACAAATGACCGGAAAACGCAATAGTTGCGCTGAACCATTTTCCTTATAACTAGGTGTGGAGCTATCAGGTGTAGAAACAGTCATAATACTCACTTAGTGATAGATGATACCTATATAATCTTTTGCAATTTAGCCATACTTACTTATCAAGTTTTTGACTGCGCTTTTATTATTCCGCAGTCAAATAGGGCAATATTATAGCAAAGAAAGCCAACTATCACTAGCGGCAAGATTAATATCTTGTTAACTGCTTACATTGTCTTTGATTTTTGTGGCTTTACGACGGGCACGAAAAAATGCCTTTAACATTTGACTGCTATGATGACTACATAATCCACTACTGACTTGCATACTATGATTATAAAAAGACTGAATAGGCAAGTTCATTTGACTACCCGCCATACCTGCTCGTGGCTCATTTGCTGCATATATCACCCTGTCGACACGTGCATGGATCATAGCACCAACACACATCGTACAAGGCTCTAGCGTCACATACAGAGTCGTCTGCAATGGTAAGCGGTAGTTCTTTAGACGTGCACAGGCATCTCTTAGTGCCACGATCTCAGCATGAGCAGTTGCATCATGACGCCCGATAGGTTCGTTAAAACCTTGACCGATAATCTGATGATTATGTACCAATATGGCACCGACTGGCACTTCTCCAAGCACTGCACCTTGCTTGGCAAGCTTCAGTGCTTCTTGCATCCACTGGACATCTTGAACCTGCCAAAATATACAGTTTTCAAGATTTATACTTGTCAGCTGAGTTGCTGATAAAAAAGATTGTCGAAGATTAGAGATATTCATCATTTACTGCGGCAGTTGCCAATCAATGGGTGTTCGACCATACTGTTTTAAGTAATCATTGGTCTTAGAAAATGGCTTAGTTCCAAAAAACCCTCCACGATTCGCGGCAAGTGGTGATGGATGTACAGCCGTCAAAATCAGGTGTTTGTCTGTGTTAATATATTTCCCCTTTTTTTGCGCCTTACTGCCCCACAATATGAAAACAGTGTGGTCGGTCTGCTCATTAATCACGTCAATGACGGCATCTGTGAACTGCTCCCAACCTTGATTTTGGTGGCTATTAGGCTCACTTTCTTTCACAGTCAATGAGCTATTCAAAAGCAGCACACCTTGCTGCGCCCAATAGGTTAAATCCCCATGATTTGAAGGACGAATACCGATATCATCCGCCATCTCTTTTAACAAGTTATTTAGTGAAGGCGGCTTTGGAATGGCTTTGGGTACTGAAAAAGACAATCCCATTGCCTGACCTGGACCATGATAAGGATCTTGCCCCAAAATCACGACTTTTACTTGTGACAACGGCGTCAAATTAAAAGCATTAAATATCAAAGGAGCTGGTGGGTAAATACTTTCATTGGATTGATAGGCACTCTTTAAAAAAGCTCTTAGATTGTCCATATTGTCAGACGTGAGTTCTTCTGCTAATGCCTTTTTCCAATCTTCTGGCAAACGCACATTGTCTAAAATGGCTTGCTTTTGTTCATCTGTCTTTGTCTTCGGCTCATCAAACAGTTCCATAATATATCCTTTATATTTGTTATAAATAGAGAAAAGAAGCGCGTGAATACTTTTTAATATAGGGCCAAAAAATAATCTATTGGCGTAATCGTAAATTATAACAATAAAAAAACGGCTACCCCACTAACATGGTAACCGTTCTTATAATATTGGTACGAATGATTTAACTGGCTAGTGATTCAGAGTCTGGGTGTGGTTCATGAGTCTCTACGACTGTTAAGACAATACGGCTGCTTGCTGAACCCTTATCTGAATTTTTATTCAACTTCACTGCTGTCTCATCTTTTGAATCAGTCGCTTCAGGCTCTAAAGTAAGGTGTACTACTCCGCCGTTGACCAAATCACCAAACAAAATCATACTGGCCAATGGCTTTTTGATCTCGTCTTGAATTAAGCGCTGCATTGGACGTGCACCCATCAAACGATCATAGCCCTTCTCTGCCAAGTAATCGCGTACGTCATCATCAATCTCTAACGTTACTTGTTTATCATCAAGCTGCACTTGCAGCTCAACCAAGAACTTATCAACCACTGACACCACAACTGAGGTATCCAATGGGTTGAACTGAATGATCGCATCCAATCGGTTACGGAACTCGGGTGTGAACACACGTTTAAGAGCTTCGGTATTATCGCGACTATGATCTTGCTGGGTAAAGCCCATAGAAGAGCGACTGATACTATCAGCGCCAACGTTTGTGGTCATAATCACAATAACCTGCTTGAAGATAGCAACGCGGCCATTGTTGTCCGTCAACGTACCATGATCCATAACCTGCAATAGTAAGTTAAAGACATCAGGATGCGCCTTTTCAATCTCATCAAGTAACAACACACAATGTGGATACTGATTGATTTTTTCGGTCAGCAAACCACCTTGATCATATCCGACGTAACCTGGAGGCGCACCTATCAAACGTGACGCTGTGTGAGCTTCCATGTACTCCGACATATCAAAGCGTACCAGCTCCACACCTAATAGATTGGCTAACTGGCGTGACACTTCTGTCTTACCAACGCCTGTTGGGCCAGCAAACATAAACGAACCAATCGGCTTGTCTGGTGCTTTGAGGCCAGCGCGTGATAACTTGATGGCGTCAGCCAATGTCTCAATAGCTTCATCTTGACCAAATACCAAATGCTTAAGATCACGATCTAAATGCTCAAGAATACTCTTATCATCGCTCGACACAGATTTGGGTGGAATACGCGCAAGTTTTGCAATAATGGCCTCGATATCTGCCACATCAATTTTTATTGGTGGCTTCTTCTTACTCTTGGATGTTTTAGTCTCATCAGATGATTGAGCACGATCATTGGCTTTTGCTGTATCGGCCTCACGCTTCATTTCGTTGTCAACATCCTCGTTATCGCTGTCAAAACCATCATCACTATCTATTTGTGAGTCAAAGTCTTGCTCTATATCAGCGATAAAGCTTTCTTCAGCATCAATATCGGCAGCATCAGGAATCACACCCAAACGCTTATAAGCACCTGCCTCATCAATCACATCAATCGCCTTATCTGGTAAAAAGCGCTCATGAATATGCTTAGCAGATAACTGTACTGCAGATACCAACGCTTCATCCGTATACTCAACGTTATGGAACTCTTCATAACGCGGTTTGAGACCTCGCAAAATGTCGATACTGTCATCAACACTTGGTTCTTTCACATCGATTTTTTGGAAACGACGTGACAATGCATGATCTTTTTCAAATACTTGACGGTATTCGGTAAAAGTCGTTGAGCCGATGCAGCGCAGCTCACCGTTGGCAAGGGCTGGTTTGATTAGATTTGACACATCCATATTACTGCTCATTGACGACCCTGCGCCAATAATCATATGAATCTCATCAATGAACAAGATGGCGTTTGGCTTTTTCTTGAGGGCGTCAAGCAATGACTTCATGCGTTTTTCAAAGTCACCACGATATTTAGTACCCGCAATCAAAGAACCAATATCCAAACTATAAATGACACAGCCATTAAGCGGTTTTGGTGCTCTGTCATTGATAATTAACCATGCCAAACCTTCGGCAATAGAAGTCTTACCAACGCCTGGTTCACCAACCAGTAAGGGATTATTTTTACGGCGACGACATAGGACTTGGGCGGCACGCTCAATCTCAGAAGCACGACCAATCAAAGGATCCGTTTTGCCTTCAGCAGCGCGCTGATTTAAATTGGTTGCATATTCTACCAATGGATCTTTGCTGGTTTTTTCAGAGGCACTTCGGCGCTCACCCGTCATAGAAGCGCGTGGTTCAGACGGCTCATCTTTATCTTGACCATGTGATAAATACTGAGTCAGCTCAAGACGACTAATACCTTGTTTTTTAAGCAAATAAACTGCATAGGTGTCATGCTCTGAAAACATAGAAACCAAGATATCCGACCCTTCTACAAGGCGACCACCACCAATAGACTGCACATGAAAAATGGCCCGCTGTAGGATACGATCAAAACTTTGCGTTGGTTGTGGTGACTGCTCAGTGTCAGCGTCAACAGTTGGCGTGTGCTTATTAATATAAGCCTCAAGCTCAGTACGAAGCGTTGAAACGTTAGCATTACATGCCGTCAATGTATTGGCAGCATGAGTATTTTCTAATAACGCTAATAATAAATGTTCAACAGTGAGATACTCATGCGATTTTTGGCGCGCAAGTGTCATTGCTAAACGCAAAGAAACTTCAAGATGACGACTTAACATAACGGCTTCCTACGGTTATACCTATCTTTATAATTGATAGCTTTATTAATGAGTTAGTAAGTAAATCAGGGCAATAGATGAATTGTTCAAGGGTAATGTATATATTATTAAACAGGTAATGCTAAATGAGATGAATCCTGCCTCATTCTGATATCTTTTGACTACCTATCATAGATAACGCTTCTTGATAACTGCTATCTGCTTTGTCTTTATCTCAGCACGATACTCAATCAGAGTCAATCTATTAACGCAGACTAAAATGTATCGAAGCATATTGCCCATTATGTCTGTCAGAATCGATAAGTAAATAAGACGTTAAATGACGTGTGAAGCTTAACAAATAACTGAAATATAAAATGAGAATAGAGAAAATATGAAGGTGCTTTTTAAGCGGGATACGTGATAAATATGAGGAGAATCTGAATACTAGCAAAAAATAAGGAGAATAAAATCATCATTATACAAACCATCATTTGACAGTTTGATAAATTATATGAGGTTATATGGAAGGGAAATCAAGCCAGTGATGAGATAAGTATTGCTCAAAAAATTTTTATAAGAAAAAATCTTAAGGTCAGAAGCCCGATTCAAAATCCCTATCATATTTATCAATAGTGTCATCCATTTAAGACGTTTGAATAATTGTAGAGTATTGTCAGTAGCAGAGGTACCGCCATTTGAGTTGACATAAAAAACTTAAATATAGGGGTTTCAAAATAACCGTTATTCGCCTTGATGCGGTTCTATTTGAGTCAGTAAAGGATAGCCTTCACGATGGGCAAGACTATTGACCTTTTTGGCCTTAGTCTCAGCAATGTCTTTAGGATAAATACCAGCAATCCCCTTACTACTATTGTGTATTGTCAGCATAATCTCAACTGCCGAATCCATACTATGACGGAATTCTGACTGTAGAACATAGACCACAAATTCCATCGGTGTATAGTTATCATTATACATTACGACAGCATACATCGGCGGCTTAGCCACTTCTGGCTCCGCGACAAGTACATCAGCTTGTGGTGAGGTTTCGCCATCTGTATCGCCTTCTTGTGCACGATGAGCTGGCATATTTGGAAAGTGCCAATCTAAAACAGTGGGCGTTGTTTCAAGTATCATTTGTTTCATAATAATAGCAATAAAATTATAAGGTAAGTTTGAATAGAAAAGAATGGAGAGTTAGAAGGGCGAGTATCATATCTACCCATCACTGAGCCAATAAATTTGCTGCCATATTCATCTATCAACGGTACGGGTTTCGCCCGCATCAATCTTATCGAGAGAGACAGAAAACAAATCAAGAGTTATTTTATACAGCTCGTATCTTTACTGAGGCCAATATCATCAATCACTACACAATTAGGGATCAATAGGGCTTTCATCGACTTCTGACAAGTCGAGAAGTGAGAGAGGCATATTATCCACACTGGCTCCTAGCGACCAGTTATACAACTGCTCTATCTCTTGCCCCCCTGCTTTTAGATTAAGTTTGACCTGTAGTGGTCTAAAGCCTGTTGGCATTGTAAAACGACCACGGATACGGGTAATACCATCAATGCTATAGACTGCTGGATCTAATGGTACTTCCACTAAAGAGTTATCGTTGAGCAGTGTCAAAGTTGGCTGTAAGCGTTTGGCTTGACCGTCGCTACTCAGCATACCCACATCAAAACCATACTCAAACGAGTTCTCAGGTAAGGGTTTGATTTTTGCGCCAAGTATCTTCAATGGCATACCGCCTTCATCAACGACAATCTCGGCATATGCTTCATTGAGTTGTGAAAGTTGTCTATTTTCGACCGTTAATTCTTTTTGGTTCTCACGCAACTCTTTGATATTGGCCAAGCTTATTGCCAATTCTTGCTTAGCAGTAGCTGCTTGATTAGTCGCTATTTTGTTACTCAAGCGCAGTTTTTCAAGCTCTTTGGTTGCTTCACTGCTGTTGATCATCGCCTGCTTGGTTTCCGTCTGCATAGCATGAAAACCGCGTTGATAACCCAGCTTGTGTCCAAATAGTAATCCAACCGTAGCTGTTACCAAAACCACCACTACAAATAGCGCCAATAGCAGTGTGGATGCCCCTTGCTGTCCATTACCGGCCGCACGTATTGACCCATTGTTCGTGTCAATAGAATACAATCTAGGTTCTCTATGACGCAAAGTAAAGGCTTGGCACGATAAACGTGTTGGTTGTGAGCAAAAGCGTTGTACGAACTTAACACGCATTTAGACAATATCTCTTAACAGAAAAGGCAAGCCATTATAGCGGAATTTATAATCAATACCTAGCATCATAAATATGAACAACGTGCGAGTAACATATCCTTATTAAGGGACGATGGGCGCAAAATTTAGTCCCATAGACTCATCAAAACCGAACATGACATTCATATTTTGCACCGCTTGTCCGGCTGCGCCTTTCACTAAATTATCTTGTACGACGATAACGGTCAGCTCAGCACGTTCGTTGTCTTGATGTACCGCAATACGTAAGCGATTACTAGCGCGAACGCTACGCGTATCAGGATAAATCCCCTGAGGCATGACATCGATAAACGGCTCTGACGCATAGGTTTCTTCAAAGGCTTGTTGCCAATCGATAGCAGCACCTGCCTCAGTCAATTCCATATGGATAGAACTCAACATACCACGAATCATAGGTACAAGATGCGGTAAAAAGCGGATACGATGCGTAAACTGACTGTCTAGTAATTGTGCAACACCTTGCTCAATCTCTGGTAGATGACGATGTCCTTCAACGCTGTACGCCTTAAAATTATCGGTTGTTTCAGCATAATTTAACGCAAGTTTCGCTTGACGACCAGCGCCTGAAACCCCAGATTTTGCATCAATCACGATACGTGATTCGATTAATCTTTCTGCTTGCTGATTTTGAGCATCGATAATTGGTTTCAAACCCAAAATAGCAGTGGTCGGATAACAGCCTGGGTTCCCTACTACTAAAGCACTCGCAAGCTTATCTCTATTGACTTCAGGTAAGCCATATACCGCTGTTTTCAATAACTCAGGACAAGCATGCGACTGCTGATACCAATGTTCAAAATCTGCTAACGACTGCAAGCGAAAATCGGCGGCCAAATCAATCACCTTGACACCAGCTTGTGTCAATGCTTCCGCCTGCTGCATTGCCACGCCATGAGGTGTTGCAAAGAACACCACATCACACTGTTGTAGTGTTGCAAGTGTATTGTCTCCTAAGTCACTAAAGACAATGTCTGACACACCGCGCAAACTTGGAAATATCTCGTCAGCTCTTGTACCTGCTTCACTACGTGAGGTAAGCAGATCAATAGACACTTCAGGATGTGCAGATAATAAACGAATCAGTTCAATACCTGTATAACCTGTACCACCAACAATCGCCGCCGAAATCATAAGATGTCCTTTTTCTATTACGCAGTAAATACTAGAGTGTAACCTCTATTTTTGAGCTTAACATTAAGTTTGTGGTCATAAAAACGATAATCACTAGAGCTATAATATAGCTACTAGTATTCTGATTCTTTAAAGTTGATACTCATGTACAGCATCGATAAATACTTTGGCATTATCTGGATTGACCCACTGAGTAATACCATGCCCTAAGTTTGCTATATAACCTGTTTTTTCACCGCTAGCATAAGCACTATCTAGCATCGCTTTTACTTCGCTGCGAATAGTGGCAGGTGAACCATACAACGTGGCAGGGTCTAAATTACCTTGAATGGCTTTGCTGCTTTGTAGCTTTTTATGCTGCTTGGTTAACTGTCGCTGACTTTCAGTCAATACCTGTCTTGCACGATCAATTGGCATCGTCCAATCTAAACCCAATGCATCAGCCTCACTGTCTGCTTGGACATCAAGCCATAATCCGCCACCTTTGGTGAATAGAACCACAGGAATTTGTGGATGACGTACTTTTAACTCAGCGACAATGCGCTTGTTATAAGCGTGAGAAAACTCAATAAACTGACGATGGCCAAGTGCGCCGCCCCAACTATCGAATATTTGTAATACTTGCGCACCAGCAACAACTTGGGCATCCAAATAATCAATCACGGCTGTCGCCAACTTATCCAATAATTGATGTAAAAACTCAGGATTGCTATATAAGAAACCTTTGGTATAACGATAATCTTTTGAGCTACCCCCTTCAATCATGTAAGTGGCTAGCGTCCATGGACTACCAGAAAAACCAAACAAAGGCACTTGACCATTAAGCGCTTTACGAATACTTGTCACAGCCCGCATAACGTAATCTAAAGAGTCATTAGCATCCAGTACTGGCAATCTATCAAGATCTGCCTGCTCGCGGATAGGATATTTAAACTTAGGGCCTTCTCCAGTCTCAAAATACAGCCCCAACCCCATGGCATCAGGAATAGTCAAGATATCACTGAATAAAATAGCCGCGTCCAAATCATAACGGCGTAACGGTTGTAAGGTCACTTCAGTAGCGCGAGCGGTGTCCTTACACAAACTCATAAAATCACCCGCTTCTGCACGAGTCGCTTTATATTCAGGTAAATATCGGCCTGCTTGACGCATCATCCAAACTGGTGTGGTATCTATCGACTCAAAACGTAGCGCTCGTAGCAATCTGTCGTTTTTTAAAGGTGCAAACTCTTGCTGAATCGAGCTACTATTGTCTGAAGCACTCATGTATAAATCCCCAAAGCGGCACGGTATTTATGATAAATACTAAATACCGTACTGAATAAAAAAGTTAGATAAAAGAATCGTAGACGATTATTACGTATAGATAAGACTGGCTAATCTAGAATTATGTAATACTGCATACATTATGATTTTCTAGATGTTTTGAAAGCGGCCAAATAAAAAATACAACATTAACTATGAGCAATGACTCTCTATTGGAGCGTACTACATAGTCAATGTTCTGTACTTTTGATACGTTACACTGTCAATGCCAAGTTATCGCGATGCACCATAACGACCCGCTCTTCATTACTACCGAAAATTTTGTCAAATTGCTCAGTACGCTCACGAGCTGCGCGGCGCGCATCATGAGACGCAAAATTCACCTGGCCCACTGCAATACGCTCACCTGTATCTTGATGAACAATTTCTACCACATCGCCTTCATCAAAACCGCCACGAACTTCTACAACACCAACCGGTAATAGGCTTCTATTGTGCTCCGTTAGTGCTTTTGCAGCTCCAGCATCGACGACCAAACTGCCTGACATGCGTAAATGCGCTGCAAGCCATTGCTTGCGAGCGATGATTTTGTCTTCCTCATTAGTCGTAAGCAGCGTACCCACTGCTTCGCCTGACACCACACGAGTAATAACGTTATCAATGGCGCCACTAACGATGACCGTTGGACAACCACCCATGGCAGCAAGACGACCAGCACGGATTTTAGTTAACATACCACCGCGTCCAAGCTTACCGCCATCGCCTGCGATATCAAATAAATAGTCCGCCATGGCACGCTCTTGACGAATCATTTTGGCATCAGGATTGTCACGCGGGTTATCTGTGAACACACCTTCTTGATCAGTCAAAATAATGTATAAATCAGCATTGACCATGGCAGCTGCCATTGCACCCAACGTATCATTGTCACCAAATTTAATCTCATCAATCGTGATGGTGTCATTTTCATTGATCACAGGTAGTACGCGCCAGTCTAATAACTGCGTCAGCGCCCCTGTCGTATTGAGATAACGGCTACGATTAGACAAATCATCATGCGTCAATAACAATTGCGAGCTTTGAATACCGTGTTGGATCAATGCTGACCACCAAGTTTCAATCAATCCCATCTGGCCAATAGAAGCACAAGCTTGTAGCGCTGCTAATTTTTTGGGTCGCTCTTCAAGGTTCATACGTACCACACCTTCGGCAACCGCACCCGAAGACACCAGTAGTACTTCAACCCCTTGTTTATGTAGCTTTGCGATTTGTTTCGCCCATTCATATATGGCAGTACGATCCAGCCCTCGACCATTATTTGTCAATAATGATGAGCCAATCTTGACAATAACGCGCTGAATATTGAAGTTACGATTTTGTTTAACAAACCTTGCTTCTTCGGTCGTATTTGCTATGTCAACTGCCATATAAACTCCTATTTATTATACGAATTGATTACGGGGGTTATTTAAAACATTCAAATATACTTGCTCAAGCGTATTGGTTTAAGGAACGTACATTACCTCAACACCATCGTCGTCATCATCCAAGTCAGACAAATCTAAGCCTTCACGCGCGGCTTTACGTGCTGCACGATAGGCTTCACGCTGAGCCTCAGTATTTAGACGCACTTCGGCTTCTAAACGCTCAAAACGTTCTTTTTGCGCTTCAGCGAAGATAGGATCTTCTATTTCACGCTCGCGCTCAAGCTCGATATCATTCATCAAATGATATTTAACCGCATCAACACCTTCACCAGTCAAGGTTGCGGTGCGAAAGACCATACCTGTCCAACCAAGTTCAGCCACGATATGCGTGCACAGCGCGTTTAAGTCTTCTTCATTGACCTGATCGATTTTGTTTAATACCAAAATCTGCGGCAAGTTAGCCAATTCTGGAGAGAAACGCTCAAGCTCATTTAAGATAACGCGAGCGTTCTGTACAGGATCACTGCCATCAACTGGTTTCACATCAACCAAGTGTAACAAACGACGCGTACGCGCAACATGCTTTAAGAAGCGAATACCAAGTCCTGCACCTTCTGATGCGCCTTCAATCAGACCAGGAATATCTGCCATCACAAACGAGCGATGACGACCAATATCGACCACACCCAAGTTCGGTACAAGCGTGGTAAATGGATAATCAGCGACTTTTGGTCGCGCAGCAGAGACTTGACGGATAAAAGTCGATTTACCAGCATTTGGCAAACCAATTAAGCCAACATCAGCCACTACTTTTAATTCAAACTTGAGGACTTTTAACTCACCCTCAAAACCAGAGGTCGCTTTACGCGGTGCTTGGTTGGTCGAGCTTTTGAAATGAGTATTACCTAGACCACCATCGCCGCCTTTGGCAATCAGTAGTGTCTGACCAATTTCAATCAAATCACCCAACACTTCATCAGTTTCAGTATCGACCACAGTTGTACCCACTGGTACAGGTAAATAAAGATCATCCGACCCCTTACCTGAACAGTTTCTACTATGACCATTTTCAGCTCTCATAGCATCATGACGACGGGTATAACGATAGTCAACTAGCGTGTTTGTGTTGTCTTCTGCAATGACGTAAACATCTCCGCCTTTGCCGCCATCACCACCATCAGGTCCACCGCGCGGCACATATTTTTCTCGGCGAAAACTGGCGATTCCGTTACCACCGTCACCTGCTTTTACCGTTACGACGGCTTCATCAATAAATCGCATCTTACGTTCCTTAATTCACAATCCAGTTTATGTACTGGTACAACCCACGGCTGTATTTTTAGGTTTTCACTATATTTTTCTAAATGAATAATTGTTCTAAATGATTTCTGCCGCTTTGACACAGTTCCGACAACCTACATTTAACTTTATCTGTCATCCGTTATGACAATAACACCCGATAATCAATCGGACTATCGGGTGTTTGGATATGACATATCAGATGCTGTCTATCAATACTGCTGACAATAACAGCAAGTGCAGCGTCAATGTTAGACTTACTATATCATTTTACCGCATCTGAATTTTAACATGTTGACAATTTATGCTGGAATCTGAGTATAGCTGATGCCTGCCATTTGCGTTGCCAAACGTAATACTTGAGTACTATAGCCTACTTCATTGTCATACCAGATATAAACGATGGCATGGTTGTCCGTCAAAATGGTTGCCTGCGCATCAACGATACCTACATGAGTGTCACCAACAAAGTCAGTTGAAACCGCTTCGGTCGAGTCTGTGTACGCAATCTGAGTTTGCCAAGTGCTGCTATTAGATATATTACGTAAAAATTCGTTTAACGCTTCTACGCTTTTTGGTGCAGTTTTTAGATTCAAATTCAAAATCGCTAAGCTAACGTTTGGCGTTGGAACACGAATCGCATTACCTGTTAGTTTACCACTCAACTCTGGTAGTGCTTTACCAACCGCTTTTGCTGCGCCTGTACTGGTAATGACCATATTAAGTACAGCACTGCGACCACGGCGATCGGCCTTATGATAATTATCGATTAGGTTCTGATCGTTCGTAAACGAATGAATCGTTTCAACATGACCATTTTCGATGCCGTACTCATCATTCAACACTTTTAGCGTAGGTGTAATCGCATTGGTGGTACAGCTAGCAGCACTAACAATCGTATCTTCACCAACGGTATTATTATTAACGTTATAAACGACGTTTTTGATATCACCGCCAGCAGGTGCTGTTAGCAGAACCTTTTTAACACCAGTAGACTGTAAATGTTTACTAAGGCCTGCTTCATCTTTCCAGATACCTGTGTTATCGATGACTAAAGCGTCGTTGATACCATATGCAGTATAGTCAATATCGCTTGGGTCATTAGCATAAATAACTTGTACAAAACGACCATTAATAATCAAACCATTGTTTTGCTCATCTACCACAACACCGCCAGCAAAGCTGCCATGAATCGAATCACGCTCTAACAATGACGCACGTTTTGCCAAATCACCAGCAGCAGCAGGACGTACGACAATGGCTTTTAACTGTAGGCCTTTGGCGCTTGACGCTTGTGACAATAATAAGCGCGTCAGGATACGTCCAATACGGCCAAAGCCATATAATACAGTATCGGCTGCAGCATTGACGGTATTGTTATCGGTGTTTACTGCTTGAAGCGCAGTCTGTAGATCGCTGTCATTCGCAATTAACTGACCAACGTCCACTTGTGCTGACTGAAGACTGTCATTAGCAGCTAATGCTTTTACCATCGCTAGCGTCTCAGCAATATCGATAGCCTGAGCGCTCTGGTTGCGTAACGCTGTTTTTTGATGCAATGCCAATATCTGACCAGTTGAAGTCGTATTAAGCGTATCACCGAACAAGGTCACTTGCACATCTTGCTCGTTATAGAGTTTGTTTAGTAACCCCATAAGCTCGATTGCGTTTTGCTCTTGATTGTTGTAGTTGCTTAAATGGTCTTGATGTAGTTGGCGTAAGGTATCAGCGTTGCTCACGAGAAACATCCTTATGGTCAGTAATGTGGGATCAATAATATATAAAGAAAAATATAAGAAGTGATGATAGATAGTCTAAGCAATCACTCTGGTGCCTCAAGCAAACACAATGAATGTAAGTTGTTGACAATAGAGTATTTAGATCGCGTAGATTTTAGCCTAAAACGCCTTATTTTGCCAGTGATAACCGATCCACTAGTATGATAAGGCGCTTTATTATTATTTATTAGTCATCTAAGAAACAAAATAGAAATCAATGGCGTTACTTCTCTATGTGTTCTGTACTGACCAATTACAACCCATTAGCTTCAGAAAGCTGTCTTAGTTCTATATTTAAATTATTATGGCACCAATCGAGTGGTTTGGTTTGTCTGCGGTGTTAATTTAAATTCTTTCAAATCATACCCTTGCTGCTGGGCGATTTGACGATACTTGGCATAGATTTCTTGACTGATATTTGGCGAACGAGCCAGCAACCACAAATAGTCTTTATCAGGCGTTCCAACCAATGCTGTCTTATAATCAGGATCTCGTGCTAATACCCAGTAGTCGGCACGGCCCACTGGTAACCAACGAATCCAAGATGGCAAAAAGGTTACTTTTAATTTGCTTCCAGTGTCATCTACTGGCTTAGCTAACCCTTCAGCGGTGATCTCAGAGCCATCTTCACTCATACATTTATTAGTAACGACAATGCCTGAGCCATCTGTCTTTTCGGTATAGTTCGCTGTGACATCACCAGCACATTTACGCTGGAAATACATAGGCAAGCGGCCTATTTCATACCAAGTACCTGCATATTTTTTGAGATCCACACTATTGACTGTGGTTGGTGTACTAGCGGACTTGTGTATGATTGCATCAGGCTTAATTGAGATATTCTCTGTCGCCATTGTATCCGCTACCACATTGGCTTTAGGCGTGTTATTCATTGGTGGTGTTGCAGCATAGGCTGAGAATGCAGCTAAAGGAATGATAATCGCTAAAGCAATACCTGTATGCTTGATCAATCCATTCATAAATACACGCTCCGGTATTTCTTTATAGGAAGTAATTTTGGAAGATAATGGATCAGTTTCTTGTCCGAGCTCCTCTGTTAACGTGCTTTCTTGTTCTTCTACAAACTTTGACATCAGTGGTTCTTTTTTACTTAATTTCTGTGGCTGTTTATAATTATTAAGCATCTCGAAATCTCCACTGATCTTATTATTCGTCATACTGCCACGATCAGTCACAATAGGGTCTTTCGTCTGTTTAGCACTTTTATATCCAAAATAGCCATCTTGCCCAGATTGTTTAGAGGCATTTTCAGCTAAAGGATGAGGATAATCGTCGTTTGAACTAGCATGATTGTAGCTAGAATCATTGCTCGCATAGCTGGTCTGAGCACTATTGTCTTTCTTATAATAGCGGCTCGACTGGCTAGCTTGCGAAGACTGAGAACCAGCTTCCTGTGAATCAGGCCATGCTGATTTAGGTAACTTATTGGTTTTCATATGGGTACCATTGTTAATAATGTTAGTTAGCGTGTCTTATCTATCGTTAATTATATTTAGTATCTTATCTACCACTTATTTTGGAAAATATATCCAGTAAGCGCATAAAAATTACAGGTTATCAAAATAGCAATAAAACGTTTGGGTGACCATCTGGATTAGTGGAAGTAACGTAAAGACGCTTTGTTTAGGTAGTTTATATTAAGGACAGATGGACGATTAGAACAGTGTCGCAATGTAGGAAAAAGCAACGGTTTGTAAGTAACTATGTGTTTATGCTATGGAATAAACACATAGTTACTGAGCAGATAAATATGTTAAAAATCCGTTATTCAAAATAAGATTTTTTAATCAACATCAGTCTTAGATAATATTATGTTGAAATCTAAGTGATTAATTACAAAGAAAATTTTAATATCGCAAAAGGTTTTTAGATTTTAAAATCAATAAAAATGCCGTATACCCGCCACACTGATGCCGCCATACGCCAAAGCTTGATCGATCATGGCGGGCGACAAACCGCCTAAACCAATGATAGGCATATCTGCCAACTGCGCCAAACTTGACCATCTCTCCCAACCAAGTGGCTCAGCATTAGGATGAGTTTGAGTTATCAATACAGGTGATAAAAAAGCGCCGATTACTGGTGGCAATTGTTGCTGTAAACGGGCGCTGGCAAGTCGATTGGCAGCTTTAATACTGGCAGCATCGTGACAGCTGACGATCAATGGATACGTGTGCGAAATAAGCTGAGCTGATGCATTACTGTCTTGAATACTGTCGAACCATTGCATCAGTGCCGTATGGGTTACGTGATGAGCAACTACTTGCTGAGAGGTATGTTTATTTTCAGCGCCCACATCTTCGGGCATTAGAAGGGCATGATCAGCATCATGAGAGACAATGACTGAAAGATCTGGACGCTGATGCATTAAGCGCCCGACTATGTCCTCGGACATTACTTCTTTCACTCGCATATATACCCAGCTATTTAGCATTAGGTTTTCTTGATGGTACTGTAGCCAAGCTGATGTTGGATCAGAATGTGTTAACGGATAAGTAATTGCAATCATAGTCGGCACGCTTAACCATTTAAGAATGGTCTTATTGGCGGCTGGTAATGGGTATTGCTCTGTTAACAAATCAAGTTTACTTACCCACACCAGTGCTTGACCTTCTAAACCATATTGACAGTGTTTGTACTGCTCATGCTGCGCCGTGGTTAACTCAATCTTATAAACCTGTAAGCTCACTTGCTTATCGCCATAGTCGTGATGGAGACGACCAAGTTTGACGATAGTGTTATCCTGAATGGCGATGCCAGTCTCTTCAGCAACCTCTCGAATAACGGCTTGCTCTCCACTTTCATTATTGTCTATCTTACCACCTACAAACTCGTAACGGTTGCCTTGGTGTTGAGCTGCATCTCTAAATCCTAGTAAATACTGGTCTTTGTAGTGAATGACTGCCACGGCTACATTTACGATGGTTTTTTGACTTTCTTGTTGGTTACGTGCTTTATTCAACATAAGATTCCATTATTACTGTTATTGTAACCTCTGCCTTTTTTAAACAAGCAGGGTAAAAAATTTAATTACAGCTTAAGCTATTGATTACAATGATCATTTTTATAAGCAATAATTAGCAAAAATAATCCATGTAGATTGCTTAAGATAAGTTTACATAATAACTGCATTTTATTTTATAAATTGGCTTGCAAAATTATTGAATGTAAATGATAATTATTATCGTTAAAAGGCAGTCACACTATTATTGATTCATTCAGCTACTAATTTATTCAGCCACTTTTTATCAAAAGGAATTTGCCATGAGTATGGTCATCTCTCGTTACTTAAATTGCCGTGAAAACCGCCTACCCACGCTACAATCACAACACTTATTTGCCTTAACCAAAGAAGTAAGAATCGAGCATGAAGGTGAAGAGTATCGTTTGCGCCTAACACGTAATAACCGTTTAATTCTAACCAAATAAAATAACCAACCATAATGTCAGATCAATTATAAAAAAACGCCTTCATTAAAAGGCGTTTTTTATTGGTTTTAAATTATATCGTCATCAGCATGGTCTTTTAAACCCAGACTCTAAAACTGCCAGCTATACACCACATCGACTACGTTTTCTACCGCTGAAGTCGCTTCAACATAGATACGACGAGTCAACTGGTAACGAACCGATAGGCTATTTTGTGCATTGAATACACCGACACCATAGCGAATATATAAATCGGGAGACACATAACCTGTTACATTGACATTGGTGTCCTCACTGCTACCTGACGCATCGACTGTCAGGCTTTGAAAACCAAAGGCTTGTCCAATTTGATTGGTTAAGTTACGCGTACCACCCAAACCAAAATTCAATCCAGCGGCTGCCAAATTGTTGGTCACTTGCGACTTAAATCCTTGCTCACTGATCTGTGTGGCACTTCTATTATCAATTCGACCAGTTACTAGAGCGTTCATCGCTTGCTGCTGAGTTAAACCTGCATTATTAAAGACAACAATATTTGGACTTTCCGTACTGCCTTTGACACGTACACCCACAGTCTTACCGCTGATCTCTTTAACAGCTTCAATACTAAGATTTGGCTTCATGACATCGCCATTGAAACGTACTTGGCCATAGTTAAGGTCTAAATTCTGACCAAAGATACCAACACTAGTACGACGTGATACTTGCACCACACCCCTTGCACGCATGACACCCGTACCAGATTGAGTGATATTAATCGCGCCTGCCAATGGAATCACGGCACCAAAACCACGGAAGTTGATATCATCGCCCAAATCGACGCCAACATCAGCATTGATAGACCAAGGTTTTGAGACAGCCAATACGTCATTAATATTGCCAATCAGACGACGATCAAGTACAACGGCATCTTCGGTTTGTGTAATGATATCTTCGCTGGCTTCTGGTGGACGAATAGTCGCTGAAGGCACAGTGACAGCGCCCTTAATATCGACATAACGATCAGTTGGACGTACGATAATATCAACATCAGGATTAATCTCAGCGACCAGTAACGGTGGCTGCGTGATGACCAAACGCTCTCCCACGATACTCAATTTGGCTTGTAGCTTTTGTTGCCAATTAACTGTCCCTGTTAAAGTGCCATTACCAGTACCACTTTTAAACGAGCCATCAATGGTTGCCTGTGTGCCGCGAATTTTGGCCTCAGTATTTATATTGGTCAAATTCACTGGCAAGTCAAGCATCGCAATACGCCCATTAGCAAGCTTTACATCACCGTAAAACTGCGGTGTATCTAATGTACCGCCAAGCCCACCTGCCATCGTGATATTGCCCTCAAGTACTCGCATACCTGGTAAGAAAGGCTTAAATACCGCTAAGTTAAGCTCATTTAGCACCAGTGCACCAGAGATTGGCTTAGGCGCTTTATAGGGGTCAACCACGACTTCAGCATAGCCGCGAGCACCGCGGCCCGTATTGATGTCAGTACGCAGCTTGATACCCTCAGGGACTGATAACGCAATAAGTGACACACGCTTGTAAGGCAATGATACAGGTGCACTATCACCATCTTGGATTAGGCCGATTTTGCCATTATCCGAGTATAATGTCGTATTGATAGTTGGCGGGCTACCTTTTTGCCAGCCGACAATAGCCTTACCGTTAATCTTGGCTTGCCATTCAATATCTTTAGGTAAAAAGACTGAGAACAATGACGTATCTAAATTTTGCAAAGCAACATTGACCTCACCTTTATCTGGCGATGCCACTAAGTTTTCGCGTAAGCACAACTTACCCGTTTGATCAGAAGCTTGCCAACAATGCGCTGCCAGTTGCACTTTTAGGTCACTATTTTTACCGTTCTGGTTATTAGGTAAATTCACAATCAGTTGTGCAGGCTGTAACTGGTTTAAGGTGGCGTATTTAGATTTGATACGTCCTCGACCAATCACACCCGACCAGCTAAGATTGCTCCGATTAAAACCGCCCTTAAGCCTTGCATTGATATCAAGCTGGTCGTTGGCAACGCCTAGATCGACGATATGTGACTGCTCAGTGCCATTAAAGGTAACATTAAGGCGTTTAAAGCTTTGACCAGCTGCATCCAAACCCTCAGCCGTGACAATCAGCTGGCTTGGGCTATTTGCCAAGTTGACCAGCTTGCCGCGCACGCGTCCTTGACGTAAGACAAAACCTGGCAATGCAAGACGCTCACCTACCAAGTCAATATAGATGGTTGGTAACGCTTGTCCTGCTGGTTGCGCTAAAGTCGCACCGCCTGTGACTTTACCTGTCAGCTTGTCTGAAAGCTGATCCAAACTGGTAATATTGATTTTTGCTTGTAATTGCTTGGCATTACCATTTGCAGTAATGTAATTATCACCCCAACGCAGTACCAGATTGTCCGCATTCAAACTATCAATCAAGGCATTAACTTGTCTGTATTGTGCTTGCGCGTCTTGCGTTTGGAGACGTTTGAAATAACCTGCTAAGTCTTTTGGCAGACGCATTTTTGCGGCCAAACTGCCTTTGGCGCTAAGCGTCTGACCTTTTAGCATGCCTCTAAGATCGATCTGATCAACATTGATGGTTTGCTGTGTATCACTCCAACGACCATCCGTTTTAATGGTACCCGTAATAAGACTTGGCGTGTCTTTAAGGAAGTATCCTAGGTTAAAGCGATCCATGACCGCATCAATATCCCAAGCAATCCCTTGACGCACATCTATGGTGCCTTTGGCATCAATACTACCTGCTGCGCCTACATGACGCAGACGTTTGATACGAATCAGTTGCGAATCGCCACTAGCATCAATGGTCAACTTACCTGCTGGTAGTTGCTCTGCATCTAGTATGCCATCGAAATTGACGGCAAAGCGCTGCAACTTGCCTGCTGCATTGGCTTGGTTTTTGGGCGCAGTTTGCCACTCACCACTGGTTTTTAAATCACCTGTAATGATTGCTGGGTTATTAGGCAAGAAATAGCCTAAATTAAACTGATCAAAACGGCCATCAATGGTCCAGCCAATATTTTTGCGCAAATCAATAACACCTTTGGCATTCACTGCGCCCGCTTCACCATTGTAATTGACCTTGCGGATGCTGATCAGGTTTGGCGTGCCTGCTGCATCGATGACAAGGCGTCCTTTCGGTACATCGGCTGTATCAATCTGTCCATTGAATCTTGCATCAAAGACAGACAGCTCACCACCAACGATATCGACACTGGCATCACCGCCACCTGTGATGCCAATAGTACGGCTATCTTGCGTGGCATCCAGCTGTGCCTGCAAATCCGTATTGTTCAAAGTAATGATATGGCGCTGACCACTTACACCGCCTTTGGTAATATTCAATAGACGACCACGCGCACTGATGCTACCAGTCAAACGCTCAAGTGGTAAATCACTGCGATACTGTTTGGGTAGCAGACCCTTGGTACGCGCATCGACTTGCCATGATAATGGACGACGTTTGCTTGCCAGCTGAATCTGTCCAGTGCCTGATAAATCGCCCACTATACCTGTATAGTTAAGACGGTTAATATCAATGACGTCACCCGCTTTACGCAGGCGCACATCGTAGTTTCCTTTGGGGGCAGCATTCAACTCATTGATGACGGCCTTGCCATCGACAGAGAGTCGTGACCCCTGAACAATGACATTCGCTTGTCCACTTGGACTGTCAATATTGCCGATATCGGGTACATTTCGACGGATGAGGTTCTCCCATCTTGCATCAATATACCAAGGCGCTGCTTGCTTAGATTTCGCTGATGTCTTACCAGCGACCATATTGGCATTGAGGTGCTCACCATCTCGTTGACGCAAATCTGCATCAATCTGTGTATTACCAGATCTATTCTGAAGCTGATAATGCAATGACAACCTACCGTTAAGCTTTTGCGGTGCATACGCTTTAAAGTCGGCATATTCATTCGGAATGGCTTTACGAATGTCAAAATTGCTACCAGTCGCTCGCAGTTTTGCATCAAAGCTGTTTTGCCAATCCAAAATACCTTGCAATATCAAATGACCCGCAGGCACTTCGGCATCCAAGCGATCAATACGTAATTGACTGTTTGCGATAATACCGCGACCTTGATAGTGACCTGACGGAATATCTTTTGCTGTGAGCTCAGTATTGATTCGCAGACGTATCTCTGAGATAACCCCTGTTGCAGTTGCTCGACCACTTTTTAGACGGATATTCTGATCTTCGGCATAGGGAATTAAAATATCATCCCACTGCAATTTTGCTTGGAACGGCGCATCAGTATCCAGTCCTTGTACAACGAAATCGCCACTCACATCACTATCATTATAGCGACTACGTACTTTACCAACTGTACGCTTTAGCGTTCCTGTTGCGGTAATATTGAGCGGATCAATATAGGCTTTGTCTAAGGCACTGACTTCTGCAATGGCGCTTAAGTCCAGCGGATAATCCCCTTGCAAATCAATATTACCTTGCAACGCACTGACTTTAACTATGTCGGCATAGCGTAGATCACCACGCCCAACCGTCACTGTACTACCGACCCATGTCAAATCACGGGCAGCAATATCATGAACAATGATAGGATCTTTAGTCACTTGCTTATAGATAACTTTTTTAATATTAGCTTGATCAAAACGCAAGTTCACTGGCAACTGTAAGGTTTTATAGTCGAATGGCTCACCTGTTGGCGGCTTACTATTGAGAATCTCAATGGTTTGTATGTCCGCTTCACGCAAATGTACTTCTTTGGCAAACACGGCACGCCAACCAATCTTGACATAGGCTTTATCGACCAGCACCTCAAGATCTTCAGTCGCATCGATATCGATGTCCGTAATCCAAATACCATCACGTAAGTTACCGCGCCCGTATTTAAACTTGATTCCTGTCTCAGCACTGATTTTGTCTAAGACAAACTTGGTACCTGAATCGGTACCTACCGCATAGAAAAAGACTGCAAACATAATCGCTAATACGATTAAAATCAGTACCAGTAGCTTAAGTAAAAAAGACAGCGGATACCAACGTTTGACTGCACGAGCATCGCGCTGTGCTGGATCTTCCTCTGGTGAGTTATTAGGCGGGGTATTATTTGTCAGCATGACACTCAACTACGTTAAAGAATGATTACCAGCAATCGGCACGATAAATAAAAAAACACTAAATCCAATTATAAAGGAGAGCCAATAAAGAAATGCAATCTGATTGGAATGCTATCTTCTGTCACGCCAGCGGCCACATCGACTCTCACCACGCCAACAGGTGAGGCCCAACGAACCCCAACACCAACACCAACTTTTGTCTCAGTATCAAAATTCTTGTCATAGGCATTACCTACATCAGTGAAAAATGCCCCACGAAAGCCAGGTCTAAATTCGTAATTGTACTCTGCGCTACCCACTGCAAGAATCTGTCCACCGGTCAGATAACCTTTATCTATCGGAGATAAGCTTTCATAGTCGTAGCCTCGGATACTCTGATCACCACCTGCAAAGAAGCGAAGTTTATAAGGCACGTCATAAAAATCATCTGCCCAAATATAGCCTGTATTAACACTGCCTAGTACCTGATGCTTTTTGTCTTCGCCAAAACTATAGATACCACTGACCCCTGCACGCGCAATTGCCAAATCGGTATCACTAAAGGCGCTCTTTGCCCCAGCTTCAAGTGAATAATACTGTCGTATACCACGCGTTGGATTGGTCGCGTTATCAACACTGGTTTTATTAATACCATAGCCAAATAGCAATGCTTTTTGCTTAGGATTAGAAGAAGTGAAACGTATGGGAAGATCGTCCAACTTGGTATCATCAACGCCTGTTTCAAGCTCATCCAAACGATAGCGTACAGAGTAGCTGCTATTCCAGCCTTTTTCACGACGGATATTGCGGTTCAGTGCTGCTTTTAGTGTGCGAGTAGACAGATCGAAGTTACCTTCGCCTTGATCGATTAACTCTTCTTCATACGTGAGGCGTCCTTCCAACTTGTCATTGAGTGGATGCTTCCAAGGGCGACTGGCGTAAACGCCTATATTTTTATTAATTCTTGAGACTTCAGTTTCTGCTCCCGCCTGATAACCTTGACGGTTCAATAAATTGTAATCGATTTTTGCCGTTGCTCGTACGCCTGTATCGGTGCCATAACCGAGACCAACTTGAGCATCCCGAGGCTTACTAGAAGATACGAAAACATACAGCGGTACTTTTTTACTTTCTAAAACATCTTGCGGGGTTTTGCGTCCTGCTAGTGTTGGTGGCACAAAATTCTCATCTGCAAGAATACTTTTTTCGTCAGGGAATATTTTTTGAGCCACATTACTGATTGAATCACTGATTTTGCCTAACAGATTCTGCGCTTCTTGATCTTTTTCATCTAATACCCGATCATCTGGTAAGTTGCTCAAGCGTTCTGCTTTTCGTCTAATGGCTTGCAGTTTGTCTAGTGTTTCTTCATCTGCCTCAAACTCAAGGGTAGCAATATCAGCTGGGTTCACTGTATCGCCACTGTTGGCGCTAGTATCACTTTCACTTGCTGCAACAACCTCACCAGAAGTACTGGCATTGTCTTGACTGATATTACGCGAATCATTGGCTGCTGCTAAGTTTTCTGTACCATTAGCATTGCCATTGGCACTATTAACATCAGTGGCGACTGTGCTTGTTGTGCCGTCACTGTTGATATCACTATCTAGCGCTTCATTATTGGTATTTGGCGCATTGCTAAATGCCAATGTGCTGGCTTCACTGCGTTCATTTGGCGGCAGTATTGATTCGACGTTGACCGTATTAAAGTAACGTGTGGCTGACAAATCGTTGCTAAACTTAGTCACGTCTGGACGATAAAACGGATCGCCAGGCTTGAAGTCAAACAACTGCTGTAACAATGACAATTCAACAGGCAGTTTATCTGGATCTTGCGTCAGTGTGTTGGTTTCTGCATCATAAGTAAAAAACACCACATCATCAAACTCATAACGATCGCCAGTGTTATAGATTAAAGAGATGTCTGCTGTGTTGTCAGGCAAGATGATATCGACAGACTTGTTTAGCCAATATTGATCGAAATACCCATAGGTGTTGCTCAGCGACTCAAGTGCAGCTTTGCTGTTTTGATACACACGGTGATTAAAAATATCGCCCTCTTGTGGCGGCAGCTCTTTTTCAAAATCAATAAATTCTTTTTGTTCGCGGCCTTCACCGCGGACCTCAACAATACGGCTATCCACGCGCACAGGCTCACCCAACTCATCGATAATGACATCTATCGTATCGGCATTGGGCTGGCGTAGACGCAAGGTAACATCATAATAACCAACAGCTTTGGCAGCATTTAACGCGGTTTCACGTAACCGAGGTAAGGCAGCCGTAAAGTCGACCACTGATTGTACGGTTGTATCATCAAGTGCTGCTTTGATGTTTTTCATAGGCTGAATATCATCATCCGCCTTAATTACTTTTGATGTATTATCCACCGTACCATCAGGCGCTGCTTGACTCATATAAATCGTGGTGTCTACGTGTGGCAATGTCATCGCACCGTTATTAAACAAACGGTTATAAAGGCGTTTGACGATATTTCCTCTATTACGAGCTAAAGGTTTGGGTTTGCTCGCTTGTTCGATGCTTTGGCTAATCGCCTGATCTTCTGTTTGATAATCTGGCAAGTAATCATCAGGATTTATAATATCTGATGATGAGGTGCCCTCTGCACCAGTGACCTCACCTGCTGCAACGATACCTTCACTCGCTCCTTCCTCATCTCTACTACTAACCGCATCGCTTACATTGATCGGACGCGACATCACCTCAGACGTTTCGGCTTGCTCATCTGCTGTTCCATTTCGACCTAATGTATCGAGATTATTGGGTATGGGCAAACTGTTCGCATCCAGTTCCGCATCTAAGCCAATTGGCGGGGTAGTATCTGCCAACGTCGCAATTGGCCCATCAAAATCATTATCATTGCGATTGATAGGATTATTGTTACCGTTACTACTACTGTTTATGTTCTCAATATCTTGCGTATTTTGTAGATCCATCGCAGCCAGCTCACGATCAATCTGTTCAGGCGTCATCATCTGATAACCCTGTTGTTGTATCGCTGCGGCTTGTTGCGCCAAATCGTCATTGGCATTCTCAGACAGATCAAGGTCGCTATCTACGTTTTCTGCATAATCCATATTGGTCTGAGTATTAGACGCACTCGAAGACTGGGTATTTGGGTTCTGCGTGGTTCCAGTTTTTGACTCTGATTTTTTAGCTCCTAGGCTTTGTTCGGCGTAATCATCTAGTACAGATTGCTCGATGATGCCTTGTTCTACGGCCTTTTTTAAACGCAGTGCATCTAGGGCCATATTAAGCTGATCATCATTTTGCTCAATATTGCCTTCTACCAAGTTGGCTGCCTGAGCGGTCATGGCTTGATCAGTAATAGATTGATTGTCGATTGTTGCATTATCGGTAGTATCGGCAAATGCTATAGGCGTAATACCAAAACCGACTAGGCTGGTTGCTAATGCTGTAAAAAGTGCGGAACGTCTAAAGTACATACGTGAGACATTATCATGCGTATCGTTCATCGTCTTTTGAACATTCTCTTGATGGCTGTGGTTACTAATATCATCCTGTGTATTGACAATAACACGCGGCATGATTGATACGGTGCGCGATGGCGTTGAAGGCTGATGTTTCATGTTCGGTTCCTATCACCTCACGCGGCACAATATTATTAGCGATGACAATCGCCAAGTCTTACCGGTGGATAAACGTCAAGCAGTTGATGAAAATGATGGTGGCTTTCTTACCTACTTTAGATAATGATAGCCCAAAAAAACGAACTTTAGTCTTGTTTTGTACTCACTAAGAGATGAAATTGGGTGATAGCGAACCTTTAGCCCCACTCACACCTTATAAGGTAACAATGCGAAATTTACAAATCATAACTTAGTTAATTATGAAATCATAGCATAGGCTGCATGTATTTTTTCTAAAGCCTTGCTATTATACTTCCTAATATTGACAAAACCTATGCTACATTCAAATAAGTTTTTGATAACATTGACAATTACCGTTATCTCGAAAATTATGTTTGACGTTTTTTTACTCAATCAGCCGCGACCTATCCGCAGGAACTTCCATGGCAAATCAGTTTCAACTGTTTAAGCATCGCCGTTTCAACGCTATGTTTTTTACCCAATTTTTGGGCGCGTTTAATGACAATATTTTTAAACAAGCTCTCATACTGGTTTTGACTTATACCGCTGCCAGTCAGTTAGGGATGGAAGTGAGCATTTTAAATAACTTGGCTGCCATGTTGTTTATTTTGCCTTATTTCTTATTTTCGGCGCTGGCAGGACAAATTGCCGATAAGTTCGAAAAATCAAAACTCACGCGATTGATTAAATTGCTGGAGTTGGTGATTATGGCAATTGCTGCGGTGGGCTTCGTTTTTGAGTGGTATGCACTATTGTTTGTGGCGTTATTCTTAATGGGTACCCATTCGACTTTTTTTGGACCGATTAAGTACGCGTATTTGCCACAAGCGATGAAGGAAGATGAGTTGGTTGGCGCCAATGGGCTGTTTCAAATGGGCACATCGCTTGCCATTCTTTTGGGTATGATTATCGCGGGCGTGTTAACTCAGTTATCACAGTCGCTATATTGGATCAGTGCCACTGTATTGGTTGTCGCGGTATTGGGTTATTTAGCTGCTCGCTATATTCCCACCATGCCTGCGATGCAGCCCAATTTGAACATCAATTGGAACATCATCACCACCAGCTTATCAACCATTCGCTATTTATACTCCTTGCCTTTTTTATTCTTTGTCATCCTTGGTAACAGCTGGTTTTGGTTTTATGGAGCCACATTTCTGACGCAAACCCCAGAGTTTAGCAAGGTCATCTTGCAAGGTGATGAGTCGGTGGTTATCTTCTTATTGACCCTGTTTTCTGTCGGCGTTTCAATCGGATCATTACTGTGTAAATCCTTGACCAAAAATCAGGTCAGTCTACGTCTACTGCCCTTTGGTATTGCAGGCCTCAGTATTTTTGCCATTGATTTGTATTTTTCGCTTTCAAGCTTAAACCTCGATGTGAATAATGATGCTTTACTCGGTATTGGTGACTTATTTGGACTCAGCGGTAGCTGGCGTGTGTTTGCAGATCTGTTTTTTTTAGGGTTTAGCGGCGGGTTATATATCGTACCTTTGTACGCCTCTATGCAAGCCTATGCACCTAAAAGCCATCGTGCTCGCATTGTGGGCGCCAATAATATCTTTAATGCCATCTTTATGGTGACCTCGGCAATCTTTGCGATTGTTATTTTGAACGCCTTAGGTTTAACATTGCCTCAGCTCTTCTTAGTGACAGGCCTGCTGAATATTGCCTTTGGTGCGTTTTTATATATCAAGCTCAACAAACACATCAAAGATGCAGTCATCCAAACAAATGATGGCATCAGTCCGTAATCTTATCGCTTGTAATATGAACGTTGTAAATGAGAAATTCGTGCGGATAATTTGGATTATTTGCTATAGTAAAAAATGAGTCATTATGATGATAATCTCAAAGCAGTCGGCAGTTTTATTGTATTGATAATGCCTTATTGATAGAACATATTTATACTACCTTAAGCCTTACCGTATTTTAAGCCATCAGGAGTGAATCATGGCCCCGCGTCCCTTATCCAAAATCGACCATTTATTACTTGGGGTCGACAAGGCATTACGAGCTGTCGTGCCCAATTCCAATCCTAGTACCCGTCCGTTACCTGTAAGCAGCGATGATATTCCTGAGCTTACCATCACAGAAGCACGCCACGTTGCAGGTTTGATGCGTATCAACCATACAGGTGAAGTCTGTGCGCAAGGGCTATATCATGGGCAAGCCTTTGCCGCCAAGGACGAGGGCGTCAAACAAGCCATGCAACACTCAGCCGAAGAAGAAGTCGACCATCTGGTGTGGTGTGAGACTCGTTTAAACGAATTGGGCAGTCATCCCAGCGTCTTTACACCATTATGGTATGGCATGTCCTTCGGCCTTGGAGCGGTGGCAGGTGCCATCTCTAATGAGTTCAGTTTGGGATTTGTCGCCGAAACAGAAGCGCAAGTGAGTGAACACCTGCAAGATCATATCCAGCAGTTACCTGAACACGATCAACGCTCAAAAGAGATACTGGCACAGATGGATATTGAAGAATTGCACCATCGCGAACTGGCTTTGACAAGTGGTGGCGCAGCATTACCACCGCCCGTTCGTCAGACCATGCGCTGGATGGCCAATCGTATGAAAGCCACTGCGTATCATTTGTAGTGCTAAAATAGCGTTTATCATTGCTGATGCAGTAAGCACGATTAGCCATGTAATGATGTATAGTGTTAGCGATAACCTCTAGCTTGGTTAATTCTTACCATTAACAATCCTACTACTGATAGCGTTGAGTTTAATTTGGTAGGGTATTAAAAATTTGTACGATTTTGCCTCACAGACACAACCTAATTGCCATCCCTTTGCTCAACCACGAATAATTAAGGTAACGATTTTTATGAAAGCCAACCACCAATCGACTCTTTCTAGTAACTTGCCAGCCAAGTCGCCTAAACTTGCTACCTTGACAGCGCTAGCGGCTGCCTGTGCAATGATGCTATCAGCGCCTGTTAATGCGGCTGAGACGGATACTACAGCTACGACTAGTACCTCTGTCCCTAGTGCTATGGATTCAAGCAAACGAGTCATTCGTCTTGCACGGCCCAATGCTACCGTCAGTGCCACCGCACCAACTACACAAGCAGCCCCTCAAACAAACGCACCAATGGACGCTATCGCTACTAATACGGCATTAAATACTACTCAGCAAAATAGCAATCAACAAAGCACCATTCAACAGAACCGTGTCCAACAAAATAATGCTCCAATGAATAGCAGCGCCACACAAAGACCAGTGACGGCTACTGGAGCTACCAACGCTGAGCCAACAGGCACGACTCGCGTATATACCCCAAGTCCAATGGTTGCAACTGGCATTGACCTTCGTGGCGGTCAGCTTCCTAATATTCCAACACCGCAAGTACAATTGTCTGACGTCAGTTTTGTCCCAACTGTATTGATTCCTCAACAAAAAGGGCTTGGTACGGATAAACTAGACGTGAGCTTGCTTGATGCGTTTATCGCAGAAGCCTCACCCAACGCGCGCCATTACCCACCAAACTTCCCTAACCGCACCCAGCGCTACAACACGCGTGAAAAAATAAAAGTATTGACTGAATGGATCGAGCCTTATGCCCAATCACCAAATGCTTCTTACGATGTGTTGCTTCGTGCTGCCAAACTAAACGGTATGGGACGTAACCTAGACCTAGGATCAGATTACACCATACGTGGCGGTAAGTATGTTGATCGCGCTATCCAAATCCAACCTGATAGTGGTGAAGCCAACTTTTTATATGGCATGATGTTGTCAGAAGGCGGTGGATTCAAAGAAGGACAAAAATATTTGGATAAAGCGGTGTCTTTGGGATACACAGAAGCAGAGCAAAGCTTGGCACAGTCCGATGTATTGAGTGATCGTCGTGATAATGCATTGCAGCGTTTGCGTCGTCTTGCTGGAGAAAATCCAAACAATACCATCATTCCTCAACAAATTAAGCTGGTAGAAGAAGGCAAGTTCTATATTTGGGACATTCCTGCTCCTGATATCAATGTTAAACCCAATGTCTAATATGCTTAGATAGTCTAGGCCTGATATTGAGCACCATTATGTTATATCGATAGTATGTTGATATGAAATGATGGTGCTTTTTTATGACTGTAAAACTCCCTTTCGTCTATATCTCCTTTACTTATTCCTTTATTTTTATACATATTATGTTTAAGTATCTTAATTCAAATAATAACCATAATTTGACTGTCTACTCTAAAAAATAGAATTAAGTTATCAAGCTTAAATAAAATAGTTTAATTCTAGAAGTTACGCTACACTCATTCTTATCATTATCCTGTGAAGTAATCGCATCCTTATGACTGACGTTTATTGGACTGACCTATGACTTTCGTTCGCTCTATCAAAAACATGGCGGCGCACACTAATAAGCAGCCTCTAACCATCACGTCAGTCGCTTTGATAGCCATA
The DNA here is from genome assembly GCF_900163785.1 of Psychrobacter sp. JB385. GTDB lineage: Bacteria > Pseudomonadota > Gammaproteobacteria > Pseudomonadales > Moraxellaceae > Psychrobacter. Next base: position 218,164 of record NZ_FUKN01000013.1, on the reverse strand, counting down.
GTCGCGCTTTTGCCTGCCTGTAGCACGGTGTCAGTGAATAAACAAACCTCAGCGAAGACCATCACCGCACAGCGCGGCAATATTGTCACAGGTAAAAATCTCAGTAGCGACACAGCCTCAGCATTATTATCAGCAGGTCTTAATGAACAAGCCTGTATGCAGCAATTTGACTTATGCCTGACTCAGCTGACCGATAGCATCCTAAATCAACACTACCGCTCTGCTCTAGCGATTTTTGCAGAACTACATTATGCAAAAGCACGTCAGCTTGCTGAGTCACAAGATTGTCGCAATGCACTTGCTCGTCCGCCACTTGACCCTTATTATGCCAATGCTCCTTTGAGTGAAGCTGAGTCTCAGACTCAAGAACAAAATACCAGTCGCTGTGTGACCGATTATCAAGCTCGTTTATTTGATGCGATCAAGTCAAGTTACACTTATTTATTTTATGACAGTTTGGCACATGATTTTGAAGGTGCTGATGAAGAAAAGAATGCTTATACGCAAAACCGTATCCCAAGTGATATCGACATCCAAACCCAAGATGTCTATAACGCGGCCAGCAACGATGTTATTACCCAGCTCTATCGCTCAACCAATGGCTCAGAGAAGTCAATGGGCGATGTCAAGGTAGACTACTTACCTACCAACGCTACCAACCTTAGTAATGACAAGCAAGCCGCTATTGCCAATCCTTCCCCGCTAAAAGGACAGACTGTTGATCAAGTCAAAGTCATGAAGGTGCAAGTTGACGACTACGATCTTGGTATTTATTTGCCCAACGAAAATAACTATCTACAGAATGCACACAAGCAAACTTCCGCATTAGCAGATCTCGTATCCACTTATGAGTTACGTCTCTCTGGCCTCAACTCCATTAGCAAGCGTCCAGGATTGGGTATCAGCTTGGTGGCTTCATTAGACGATCGCTATACCACAACGATTCGTCAATTATTGGTCTCCTCATTGTCAGGTCGATTGGCCAATGAAAAGAATGATAGCTCTACTGACGACACTGACCCAAGCACACGTATCTATCCTACAGGACACTTATTGTTAACTGGATTGATTCAGCCCAGTGGGGATAGCGTGCTTGGGGTATTGAGTAGTCGCAAGCTTGATATTCATTTATATAACCCGTACCGAAGCGAAAGCGTTAACCTTTTAAACAATGACTACCCTCTAGCGGCTAACTTCTCTGCAGGTTATGGCTTGTGGCTGTCTGAAAACCAGCTAGATGGCGTCGGCTATTTGAACCTAATCACGCGTCAACCCGAAGAAAGACTGCCCAAGCTATTTATGCTTGAGCCTTATGACCCCGATAAGCGCGTGTTAATTATGCTACATGGCTTAGCATCCAGTCCGGCGACGTGGGTCAACTTGACCAACGATATTCTAAATGATGACAAACTGCGTGATAACTACCAAGTTTGGCAAATATTTTATCCAACCAATCTGCCTATTTTAGAAAACCGTTATCAAATTCAGCGCTTGATTGAGACTACGTATCAGCAAACTGATCCCAAAGGGCAAAATCGCGCCAGCAAAAATAGTGTCATCATCAGTCATAGCATGGGTGCTATTATTGCTCGTATGATGCTCTCCGATGATAACTTGGCCAATAACTTAGATAAATTGGATGACGAAGACCAACTGTCTGGTAGCGAAAAACGTAGAATTCGCGACGCTCTCAAAGCATCCTTTGCAGAAAACCAACTACAAGATCGGTTTGAGCTTAAGGCATTACCGCAAGTGGACACAGCGGTCTTTTTGTCCGCGCCTTTTCGCGGTACAGATTATGCCGATCGTTGGTTTACACGGGCGCTACGTCGCATTGTCTATCTACCCGTTGGCTTGGTAAAAACGGTTACGGATAATTTGGCCACGATTGCGACTCAAGGCGAGTTAGCACAAAACCCACTGGGTGCTTTGTACTTACAAAACGGTGCCAGCCAACTGAGCGATAAGTCATCCTTTATACAATTGACTAAAGACATTGCTATCAACGATCGCGTCACCTATCATTCCATTATTGCCAATAATGATGTCGATATCACTCAAGGCTTGGCGCAAATGCAGCCAAGCGGTGCAAAAGTCGATCTGTCACAGGCGGTAGAAGAAGACACACCCGATGATAAAAATGACGTTGCCGACACCTCAGCGATACCTGCTGAGCCTCTTGTGGCTGCCGTCACGGTCAATAGTGATATAAGCCAAGCATTAACTGAACGCTTGTCAGACGGCATTGTTCCTTACACCAGTGCACATTTAGAAGGGGCAACTTCTGAGACTATTATTAGTGGTGGTCATAGTATCCAAACCAATCCACAAACGATTTTGACCTTGAGACGTATTTTGCATAAACAATTGCAAGAATAATGGCAATCTGTATTATATGATCAATGATTCAGCGCTATCGACTTGCCAAAAAATAAGCGAGCTGGACTATAAGACGTATGGTCAATCCAATATAAAATAAATACAGTACTGCCAACGTCATATTTTCTTGCTTGCTGCGTGTGCGCAGAAAGAGGCTACGAAAATATATTATTGGCAATACATTATTATTGTTGTACGTTTTTTATTTGAAATTAACTATATCATTGAATCATATTTCTCATTGGCATTTTTGACTATACTGGCTATTCATTAACCCCTTGTTATTGAATAGTATTTATTCAATGTTCTAAGGATTTTTTTAACTTTTTTAGATGACTGCTAGGTATGTAACGATGACATCACTTGGCTTGCGTGTATATCTAGGTAAGCGCATAATATGTCTCTAACATATGACAGCAATATATTAATTCGTACGACAATACATTAATTTATAAGGATGTAAGTTATTCAATCCAACGAAACAGTTGTTAGCTTAGCTGCACTTTGTCCCTAATGTTGCTCGCTAGCCGACACTGAGCTACTGCCGTAATACTTGTCATTTTGGTCTATAGACAATTACGGACAGTTACTTAAGCGTTTTATGGAAGCTAGCGCTGTTCAGGTAACAGATAAGGGTAACCATTTATGTTCGCTACGTTTATGATTGACCAGCTCGATGCGCTCTTGCTCGCACGCATCCAGTTCGCTTTCGTTATCTCATTCCATATCGTCTTTCCTGCTTTTTCCATCGGACTTGCCAGCTGGCTTACGGTGCTTGAATACCGTTGGCTAAAAACTGGCGACCCTATTTATGCCGAAGTTTATAAACACTGGGTAAAAATATTTGCCGTGGTGTTTGGTTTAGGGGTGGTATCGGGTGTGGTTATGTCATACCAGTTCGGCACCAACTGGGCCGTATTCTCCGATAAAGCTGGGAACGTCTTAGGTCCATTACTTGCCTACGAAGTCTTGACTGCGTTTTTCTTAGAAGCTTCCTTCTTGGGCATTATGCTATTTGGTTGGGGCCGCGTGAGCAAGCGTATGCACTTTGCCTCAACTGCCATTGTCGCTGTTGGTACGCTGATTTCAGGATTTTGGATTTTGGCTGCCAATAGCTTTATGCAGACGCCGCAGGGTTTTATGATGGGCGCAGATGGGTTGCTATACCCCACTGACTGGCTTGAAATCATATTTAACCCGTCATTCCCTTACCGCTACGCCCATATGATGACAGCCGCATTCTTAACGACTGCTTTTGTGGTTGGCGGTATCGGTGCTTACTATCTTCAATCTAAAAAGCATACTGAGCACCGCCGTCATGGTCGTATCATGCTAGGTATGGCAATGATTATGGCGATTTTTGTGGCACCTGCTCAAGTACTCATTGGCGATGAGCATGGTCTAAACACATTAGAGCATCAACCTGCCAAAGTGGCAGCGATGGAAGGTATTTGGGAGGATGAGCGCGGGGCTGCTCTGCGTGTATTCGCTATTCCTGATCAGGAAAACCAAACCAATAAATACGAAGTAAAAATTCCTTATGTGACCGGCTTGATTCTTACTCATTCACTAGATGGCGAAGTTAAGGGTCTCAAAAACTGGGCACCTGAAGATCAACCTGTCGTTATTGTTGTCTTTTGGGCATTTCGTATCATGGTTGCTATTGGTATGTTAATGGTGCTGGTTGGCTTGTTTAGTCTTTATAAATATTTTAAAAAGCAGCAATTTAGCCCCGATAGCGTCTGGTTTCACCGTGCATGGATGATGATGACACCACTTGGATTTGTCGCCATATTGGCAGGCTGGTTTGTGACTGAAACAGGTCGTCAACCGTGGACAGTATATGGCGTTATTCGTACCGCTGAAAGTATGTCGCCAGTCGCTGCACAGCAAGTGGCGACGACACTCATTGGCTTTATCATATTGTACATTTTTGTGTTTGGCGCTGGCAGCTTTTATATTTTGCGACTGATTGCGCAAGGGCCCAAACCTTATGAGGATCCAGCAGAAGATCATTTCTATGATCACTCTGTCACTGAATCGCAAGGTCGTGCATTGAGCGGTGATAAAAATGCAGGTGAAAATACTAGAAAAGATGACGCAGAAGATATTAGCAAGCCTGCTGATGATGTCGATGATGGAGGGTTACGCTAATGTTTAACTTCGGTGATGTATTAGACTTACCCTTAATTTGGGGTGGACTTATCGTCCTTGCTGTTTTTGTTTATGTACTGCTCGATGGTTTTGACTTAGGCTGTGGCATTTTATTCCCCTTTGCAGGTTCTGATAAAAATCGCAGCCGCATGATGAACTCTATCGCTCCGTTTTGGGATGGTAATGAAACGTGGTTGGTATTGGGTGGGGGTGGTTTATTTGCCGCTTTCCCAGTTGCTTACGGTATCATCATGACGGGGCTTTATTTGCCCGTGACTGCTATGTTGTTTGGACTGATTATGCGCGGCGTTGCGTTTGAGTTCCGCTTTAAGTCCTCAGCACGTCGTCATGTGTGGGATACTTTCTTTTTTGTTGGGTCAGTCATTGCGACGTTCTCTCAAGGTATTATGCTTGGGGCGCTGGTGCAAGGATTAGAGGCCAGTAACCGTCTTTATACAGGTGGTCCTTTTGACTGGTTAACGCCTTTTTCTATCGTTTGCGGGTTTGCCATGATTATTGGTTACGCGCTGCTTGGCTCGACATGGCTCATCATAAAAACTGAGCACACATTACAAGTCTGGGCACGTAAAGTCTCAGGTTGGCTGCTATCTGCCCTAGTGGTAGCGATGATTGTTGTGACCGTGTTCATGTATTTTTCAGACATTGATGCGCTCGAAGGCTGGTTTATGTTGCCAAGTATTTTATATCTTGCACCGATGCCTGTTATTGCGTTGTTGTTATTTTTCCTTATGCGTAAAGACTTAAAGACAGAACGTGAGTATCGTCCTTTCTTATTGACTGTGGCATTATTTTTGATGGGTTATATTGGGGTTTGTTTTGCCATATTCCCTTATATCGTACCGTATCAGATGACCATTTATGATGCGGCCGCAGCCGATACATCGCTGTCGTTTATGTTAATTGGCGCGGTCATTATGCTACCGATTATCTTAAGTTATACCGCTTTTGCTTATTATACGTTTAAGGGTAAGACAGATCACAACCCAATGTACTAATCGTAAAACGCACTAATCGTAAATAGCAATTTATGATAGATAAGACTGACATTGTGGTTATTACTACTGATGTAGCATAACCACAGCTCATGAGCCAATCAGGAGTTTTTATGAAAAAGCTTAGTAAAAAACAGTCACAATGGTTATGGTTTTTTGGTTTATATGTGGCAGGATTTTTGGTTGTTTTTATATTTGCACAAATAATCAAGTTAGCAATGGGCGTTTGATGTCAATTGCTAAGGCCATAAAAAAGCAGCGTCGAGCAATCAACGCTGCTTTTTTTATGGGTCTGTTTTATTTGCTAATGGGTTTATGCACCCAAATGATTGTCAGCGCCTTTACTATCAATGAACTCATTTACCTGTGTCAGACGCTCAGGTGTACCGACATCGATCCAATTATCAGTAATGACTTCAGCGGTGATTTGGAACTTGATCATAGCCTGTCTTAATAAAGGTCCCAATGCTGCTGGTTGCCCTGACACCAAGCCATCCATTAATCTAGGAGATATGACACTGATACCAGCAAATGTGTATTTGTCTGCATCACCAATTGCGTGTTCGCTGGCCAGACCATTATTGACAGCAAAGTCGCCACTATCATTGTGCTCAGGATTGTCAATCAATAATAAATGCGCCTGCTGGTCAGCACTCAACGTGTAATCTTTTAACTGCCTAAAATCATACGTCGTCCAAATATCGGAGTTGACCAAGATGAAAGGCTCATCTCTTAACTGACCTGCTTGCAATGCTTGAAAGATACCGCCTGCTGTCTCAAGCGGTTCATCTTCTTCAACGGACCAATGTAGGCTGACGCCATATTGAGAGCCATCGCCCAATGTGTCCATTAATTTATCGGCAAGCCATGATGCATTGATGGTGATATCAGTGATGCCTGCTGCATGCAACGCTTTGATATGCCAAACAATGAGCGGCTGTCCGCCCACTTCAACCAGTGGCTTAGGGGTTTCAAGCGTTAACGGACGTAGGCGTGTCCCTTTACCCGCAGCCAAAATCATTGCTTGCGTAATCTTAGAGGTCGATGACGTTGACATGCATATTCCTTTTTATCGTATCGTGTAAATTCTTAATCTAAACATTGAGACATAGCTCATGAGTCATCTGTATTTATCAGTATCGATTTGTCAGTACTTATATCGCAGAAAATGTGTCTTGATAAGCAGGCAAGACAACATCCCGTAGCCACTGGTTAAAAGGCGTAACGGCTTGCTGGATGTCAGCATCGCCCTGTTCAGCCAGCCAGTTTAACTCGATAACCAAATCGCGCATGACTTTGGGAATGTCAGCGAGATAGCGATCTTTGCCATCACGCTCAGATAAGCGAATGAATATGCCCAGTACCTTTAAGTGACGCTGCACACCCATGATATTCACATCATTTTCAAACTGCGCCACGCTATCCGCTGTGGTTAGCGCTGCTTGCTTTTGTAACTGCCAAAAATCGCTAATCCATTCAGATATTTGAGGCTCTGGCCATTCAACATAGGCATCACGTACCAATGACACCAAATCATAAGTATATGCACCTATGACCGCATCTTGAAAATCAATCACTCCCAAGCGTGAGTGATCCGCTTGATCTTGCATGAGATTGCGACTGTGATAATCACGATGGACGATAACTTGAGGCTGGCGCAAAATTTGTTGTATCAATATCGCTTTTAGATTGCCCCACAGTGTCTTATCAAGGGCCACACCAACGTAAGGTATAAACCACTCACTAAATAAATCCATTTCGCGATTTAGTAGTTCTTCATCATAATCTGGCAACTGGTGCTGAGCCTTTGCGGTCTCAACCGGAACCGTTTGGAGTGCAACCAATGTCTGCATGGCAAGCTGATAATGCTCATTGACCTTACTAGGTACTGCATCGACCAGTAAATGGGCAAACTCCACCGCACCAAAATCTTGTAATACCAAAAAGCCTTTTTCTACATCTTGTGCGATGAGCGTGGGTACATTGATTGCTGGGGACATCAATTTGGCAACATTGATGAACTGGCGCATGGCATCTTGTTCATCAGCAGAATCCATAACAATATAACGCGATTTTGTCATATCACTGCCGTCTGATAGCTGAAGACGATGATACTGACGTGCGCTTGCATCACCTGGCAAACTGTCAAGATTGAATGTTTTGCCAGCAAATACTTGCTGCAACCAGTGCTCTAAATGCTGAAGGCGATTGTTTGTAATGGTCATAGTCATGTTGGGCTCTAAAATTATTGGGTCAGTCAAAAAGGTATCAAAAGTTAAATATGCGTCATAAACAATTAAAGTAGTGATAAGTCGCACCAATACTTGCTAAAATAGTAACGTCTTGAGCCACAACAGATACTGTAACAATCATATTGATATATTATTCAGTATTTAGCGCTGAGCATTCTCTCAGTGACCATTAAAAAATAGCCAGTCTATACGATAAATTTTGGTAAATAGTGTAGCTGATTTGGTTTTTTTTGACTATGATTAGTCGTCATTATATGTAAAACGTCTAAATTCTTGAGATTACATTACCCATTAGGAATTTAGTAGCTGCTTATTCGTTATCGTATTGTCTTTACAATATAGAATAATTAGTAGCTATTAAACTCCGTATCGCAATCCAATAGGCTCTGCAATCATAGGTGTGCCCTTGTTATATTCTCCGCTTTACCAAAGCATTCGCTTGATTTTATTTGGTGCCCTAGGCTTATCCAGCCTCACCGTCAGTGCTGCGCTAAACGATGTCAATGCATCTTCAACAGAGCTACCAGTCACTGATAATAGTGCTGTTCATAGCCCTGACAATAGTGATTTTGATGACAATCGCTTAGATACCACTGATTTAAATGACAACAGTTTAGACAGTAGTGCTTTAGATAACAGCGATTTAAATAGCAATACTTTAGACAGCACTTTAGAAAGCAGTGCTCTGGATATCACTGATATTGAGGAAAGTAGTAACCCTCAAATAAATACTGATGCATCGCTCAGTGAGACAGACATGTCAGATTCTATGACAGGCGCGACTCAACGTGAGACTAGCGAGGAGAGTATTCAAGACAGTCTGATGCGTTTGGCAGAGTTTTATGAGCTGACCCCAGATACAGATAGTGCGAAGACACCGGCTTTGGACAGTGCGGATAAAACAGCAGATATCGAAGATGACAATACAGCTGACGACAATCAAAACGCTTTGACACCCAACTCACAAACCATTCCAAAAGTGGGTAGAGACTTACGACTGTTACCAAGCTCAATTGATAGCGCTCAACGCTGTGAAGGTCAATGGGTATATCCAAAGGGTAATCCAAACTATCAGCGCGCCGTGAATGAGGCTGGAGCAGCAAATGGTCAGCCAGCACCGAACCTCGATGGTCTTCCGAACAATCAAGCGCCTTTGTTTACAGAGTCAGACTACGGTTACTACAATAACGTCGATTATGCCGAACTCTCAGGCAACGTTATTGTCAATCAGGGTACGCAGCACATAGAAGCAGAAAAAGTCTTGGTCGATTTAAACACGGGCGTTGCTGCTGCTCAAGGCAAGGTCATGTTTACGGATCAAGCCACTGGCCAAAGACCATCTAGTAATGCTGCGAGTCATTCTCTTGAAGCGTCTCAGGGCAACTTTGGCAATAAAGCCTCTCAAGGAGGTCTCATCGGTGTTGCAGACAGCTTGGCTTACAATACTGAAACTGGACAATCAACCGCTAATGATGTGGCGTTCGCCAGTGTGGCACTACAAGCACATGGCTATGCTAAGCGTTTGAACAAGCCCAATGACAGTCAGTACGAATTGGATGAGGTGATGTTTAGCACCTGCCCGCCGACCAATCGTAAATGGCAGTTCGATGCAAAAAGCATTGATTTAGATACAGACACTGGTCGCGGTGAAGCGTACAACACAACTTTCCGTATTGCTGATGTCCCAGTATTCTATCTGCCTTATTTTAACTTTCCAATTGACAGTCGTCGCAGCAGTGGCTTCTTATTGCCAAGCGCGAGTATTGGTAGTGAAAGTGGCGTTGAGCTTGATGTGCCTTATTACTTCAATCTTGCACCCAACTACGACGCCACCCTTAATACCCACATTTATACTGATCGTAACCCCATGGTCTCAGGTGAATTCCGTTATTTAACCGAAAACTACGGCGAAGGTATTTTTAACGGCTCGTATTTACCTAATGATAGAGAATATGGCGATGAAGATCGTACCAGCTTTTTTTATGATCATTACTGGACATCTAAGGACATCCCTCGCTTGAGTGGTGATGCCAAATACAGCTATGTGTCAGATGCTGACTACCTTAATGATTTCGATACGTTGGGTTTATCAGACAGCACCATCAACTTACCACGCCGTGCTCGCGTCAATTATTACAATGACTATGTTGATGGCGAATTAAAGGTAGAAACGTTTCAGACTTTAGATGCTTTTACAGATAGCGGACAGCCATTACAAGACAAAGATAAGCCTTACTCACGATTGCCGCAGCTCAAACTTAATTATCGCCTGCCTTGGTTTGAGAATTTTGATATTACAGGTGTACAAGATTCTGCTTACTTCAAAAAGTCGATCGATGATGGCTCTGAGAATGAAAAAAGTGGTGCCCGTATTTATAACAAGCTAAGCGCCGCCTATCCAATAGAAAAATCTTGGGGCTATATTAGACCTAAGCTAAGCTTGCAGCATTTGTACACGTCTTATGATGAAGACAGTTTAGCAGACAATGATTTGAGTGATGAAGACGGTAGTCAGTCTGTATTTGTGCCGCAAGCCAGTATCGATGCGGGATTGAACTTTTATCAGGCAGGTTCACCCTTTGGCGCTTTTGATGACACCATGGGCGGCTATCGCTTACTCAGCCCGCGATTGAAATATACGTACTCCCCTTATAAAAACCAAAACGAGCTGCCTAACTTTAATACGCGTATTGCTTCTATTAACTACGAGCAGTTATTTTCGGACAGTTGGTTCTTAGGTCATGATCGCTTGCAAGATTTGCATTCGATCACTCCTGGAGTCAACTATCGTTACATCGACGCAACGGGTGTGACACGTTTTGATGGTAGCATAGCAGAGCAGTTTTATATCGATGATGGACGTGTGACCCTTGAAAACGAACAACCCGTCTTTACTTCTTCTTCTTCAGGAATGGTTTGGGACACAAGCACACAGCCCTATAATAATTTTTGGGTGGATGTCAGTGGCGCGCTTACCAATAGTTATGACTTAAATTACATCACGACTGAGCTGCGTTATCAGCCATCAGAAAACAGCTTATTTAATGTCGGTTACGTCAAACGTCAACGTGACGAAAACACAAATCAGCTACCGCTCGCTGCATTTACAGCATCAGCCGTCTTCCCTATCAATAATAGCTGGCGAATATTGGCTCAGGGCCAATATGATCATAATCGTGATAAGATGCTTGACTCGTTAGTGGGTGTTGACTATGAAGATTGCTGTTTTGGTTTTGCAGTTTATGGTCGTCGTTACTATAATGACCTAAATGTCAAAGACAAACCAACCCAAGCGATCATGGCGGAGATCAGATTAAATGGTCTTGGCAGTGGTAGCAGCCGCTTGACACGCTTATTGTCTGATAAAGTTTTGGGCTTTGAACCTGTCCAAACTGCATGGAAGGACTGATAAGTTATTCTTTGTCAGGTTAAAAAATTATTTGCATAAATATTCATAAAGTATTTTATATTACCCAGTCTGCAACCCTATTATGGACTATCCTAGCTGATACTTATCTATTGAAAGTATCAGCTAGCGTTAACCGACTACCATCCGATGTGATGACATTGATGAGGAGCATCATGAGAGTTTTTTCTTTACGTCAGACCAGCCGCGCTGTACTGCTGTCTATGAGTGCCAGTCTTGCACTGACATTGAGTGCCCACGCTGCCACCGTCAAGCCCCCTGTAGGACAAACCGCAAGCCCTGCTGAGCAAAACAGTAGCAATCGTTTGACACCAGGCAATAGCACAGATGGCATTATTGCTTTGGTCAATGAAAACGCCATTTTAAAAAGTGAATTGGTGGATGCTATCGTGCAAACCCAAGCACGTGCTCAAGCCGCTGGCGAAAACCTTCCAAATTCAGCACAGTTACAGTCGGATGTACTAAACGCTCTTATCTTACGCGAATTGCAATTGTCTATGATTAAGCGTGTTGGCTTAAATCCAGATGAAGCAGTTATCAATCAGCGTCTTGGTCAAATCGCTCAATCAGAAGGTCTCAATAGCCTATCAGAGTTGCAGCAGAGTTTGGATGCAGCACGACCTGGTAGCTATGCTGCTCTGCGTGCACAATTGATTGAGGAAGCCTCTATTCAGGCTTTACAACAGCGTCAAATCAGCAGTCGTGTTCGTATTAGCGAACAAGACATTGATGCGTTTTTGGCGTCACCTGAAGCCAAGCGTTTGAATCAAAGCGAGTATCAAACGATTCATGTACGCGTACCTTATATAGATGATTATAGCCGCCTATCAGAAGCGCAACGCAAAGAGGCGCTAAAAGTCGCCGAAGACTTACGCACCCGTTTACTTGCGCCAAACGTTAATGTTGCTGAAGCCGTTGCTGCTACCCAAAGCAGTTATCCTATCCCGTTGCAAGGCGGCGATATGGGCTTTCACAAGGCCGCTTCATTACCTACAGAGTTATCAACTGAGATTACCAAACTCGAAGTTGGCGCTGTCAGTGCACCATTAGTGACGCCTGAAGGTATCGATATCATCAAACTTGCTGACAAAAAAGAAAGCGACAAGATGCTCATACCGCAGTGGCATACTCGTCATATCTTAGTCAAAGTTGATGAACTACAAACAGATGCGCTTGCTGAACAGAAAATTAATGATCTGTATAGTCAACTGCGTAATGGCGCTGACTTCGCTGCTCTAGCTTCTACTTATTCAGATGATCCAGGATCAGCTGGTCGCGGCGGTGATCTTGATTGGGTGAGTGCAGAAGATATGGTCGGTCCGTTTGATGCAGTGATGAAAAACACGACAGTCGGTGATTATTCAGCACCTTTTAAAACTCAGTTTGGCTGGCATATCTTGAAAGTAGAAGGTAAGCGTGAGCAAGACGTGAGTACGCAATATCGTCGTAACATGGCACGTCAAGCCCTTTATCAACGTTTGGCCCCGCAAGCCAAAGAAGATTGGTTACAAGAGCTAAGAGCGGGCGCTTATATTCAGATACTTGGGTAGTCGATAGACAAACCCACGGTACTGGATTAAAAAACACCGAATCAAAAAAGGATACTTGCATGAGCAAGTATCCTTTTTATTTGCAAGCTCACTATTATAAGTGACGCATTATTTACAAGCTAAAACGATTATACAAAGAATAGCCTCGAACCTAGGGCGATTGGTTCGAGGCTATGACGCTTCATGTTGTTATTATTATTTACTCCTTTTTGACTTATCCTAAGTCACAAACAGTACACCAAAAGAACAGCGGGCTGGTCTGAACGCTTAGGGTACTGTCTCAACAATGCATCCTTGCATGTCCTTTTGTTGATGGTTTTATTGTAGTGCAATCACTATGATGCCACTAGAGGCTAAAGACCTTATTTATCGTAAGCATATGCTTACATGTTTGTAGTAAGTTTTATCCCTGTTTTACTCATCTTATTTATGATTTATAAAGCTGGACTTATATGCTCTTCCATATTCTCGTTTGAGATTTTTTTACCTTCTTTTTTGCCTTCTTCTATCTTGTGGTCGGTTTCTTTAATATCATCTGCTTCTGCCGTAGGCGCATTTTGCTTTTGTTTATGTTCTTTTTCTGGCTCGTACTGTAGTGTGGTCATCACAGGGAAATGATCGGAGCCGACCGAAGGCAGGCGTCTGATATCAACCACCGTAAAGCAGGCACTATGAAAAAGATGATCCAGTGCCCAACGTAAAAACGGATACTTGACATGAAAGGTATTGATAAAGTGTCGTCCGATACGCGGATCCAATAAGCCTGAGATACGCTGGAAGCGTCTGGTGGTCTTTGACCATGCGACGTCATTGAGATCACCTGCCAATATCGCGGTTTGCTCATTTTCTTTTATATGCTTGCCAACCATTAACAGTTCAGCATCACGAGTGGTCGATTTATCCGCCTCTGTCGGACTTGGCGGCATAGGATGTAAGCAATATAGCCATATCACGCGGCCATTGTGCAGACGCAACTGCGTATGTATAGAAGGTATATCATCAATCATCAAATACTTGACTTCAGGATCAATCAACTCAAGCTTAGAATACAAATGCATACCATACAAATTATCTAACGGTACTTTTACAGTATAAGGATAATCCGCTTCGACTTGCTGCAGTGCTTGTTCCCATTTTTTATCACTTTCTAAGGTAATAAGAATGTCAGGCTGCTTTTGCTTAACCAAATCAACCAGCTTTTGTGTCTCATCATTTGGCGTTAGTACATTTGAAACCATAATTTTAAGATGATGTGAGGTTCCCTCTGCATTACTTTTTGCAGGTTCAACTTCTTTTTTCCACAATTTGGTATAAGGCAATACCATTCTAAGCTGGAATGCTAAAGTGACACATAAAGCTGCGAACAATACCCATTGCCCCAGTTGCCACTCTGACCAAAACGCGATCATGCCAATCCAAGCGATAATACCGAGCGCCATAATCTGTATGCGTGGAAAATCTACACCGCGTACCCACCAGTTATCTAGCGGTATCCATCCCCAAATTGTTATAAATGCAATGAATCCTGCTAACCACTGTGCACCGTAATATAATAGTGAGAGATCCATAATGTGTATTAACCGTTGATTAAAATAATAGATGAGCCAATGATGATAGTCATTATTCACTCACTGACAAGCGCTTTTCTGTTCTTAATTGAACCAGCATTGTGGTTTACTTTATCATCTCAAAAGATTATCGCCTACTTATTGCGTGTTAATTATGCGATAACGGTCAGAAAATATAAAAACTATGCTTGTTTTGCTCGCTATCTCTTGAACAACTTTATAATGATTTTTAATATGGTGAGAGTGACAACAAGAGCAAATATCGGACTTACTTTAATAACTTAAAGTTATGGCAAACACAGTTAATAGTGCATGAAAAACGCGTAAAAATCATCAAAACGTCTTGCTTTTTGTGACCATTCACGGCATTGTTATTGGCTGGTAATGCAATAATTAATTGTAAATAGGATTAGATTTCATGGGTAATTTGACAGTAGGCTTGGTAGGCTGGCGCGGTATGGTTGGATCAGTATTGATACAACGTATGATTGAAGAAAAAGACTTTGAAGGTATTACGCCTGTGTTTTTTTCAACCAGCAATGCCGGTGGTGATGCACCAAAATTTGATGGTATTCAAACTGGCCAATTAAAAGACGCTCATGATATTGATGCACTAGCTGCCTGTGATGTGATTATTACCTGTCAAGGTGGAGATTATACTTCAAAAGTCCATCAGCCATTACGAGATAGCGGTTGGAATGGCTACTGGGTTGATGCCGCAAGTACGCTACGAATGAAAAACGATAGCATCATTATCCTTGATCCTGTCAATCGTACCGTGATCGATAATGCGTTGGCTGAAGGCAAAAAAGACTTTATTGGCGGTAACTGTACCGTATCATTGATGCTCATGGCCATTGGTGAGCTGTTCAATAGAGGCTGGGTAGAATGGGTCAGCGCGATGACTTACCAAGCAGCCAGCGGCTCTGGTGCAAACAACATGCGTGAGCTAATTAGTGGCATGGGTGTGTTGCATGATGCCGTCAAAGACGAGTTGGCTGATCCTGCCAGTGCCATCTTGGATATCGACAAAAAAATTGCTCAAACTCAGCGCTCAGATAGCTTTCCTAAGCAATACTTTGGGGTTCCATTGGCAGGCAGCTTGATCCCTTATATCGATGCACAGCTAGACAACAAACAGTCAAAAGAAGAGTGGAAAGGCGGCGTTGAAACCAATAAGATTCTGGGTAATTCAGACGACAATACCATTCCTATCGATGGCATGTGTGTACGTATTGGTGCGATGCGCTGTCATGCTCAAGGCCTGACCATTAAGTTGAAAAAAGACATTCCGTTAGAAGAGATTGAGGCCGCGCTAAAAAATAGCGGTAACGAATGGCTAGATTTGGTTGAAGACGATAAAGAAGCGGCCATCAACCGTTTAACACCTGTAGCGGTGACAGGGACATTGACCGTTGCCCTAGGTCGTCTGCGTAAGCTCAACATGGGCCCTGAATACCTAGGAGCCTTTACGGTTGGCGATCAGCTACTATGGGGCGCCGCTGAACCGTTACGCCGTATGCTGAATATCATTCGTGAACAAAATAGATAATTTATGACAGGCTAATTTATACAAAAAAAAGACAGCGATTGCTGTCTTTTTTTATATCGCCTCTCTCAATTAAAACTATCACAAAAAAGAATCAATTATATGTCCATGAATACAGCAAATACCCAAAATATTAACGTGCACTATTTGGGCTGATAAGCAATCAGCACTTCATTGCGACGCATAAAAGGCAACGTCCAAGGTGGGTTATAGCGTGCCAGCTCTGGTGTCCCTATTACCATGAGCTTTTGAGTTTGCATCCAAGATTTTAGCGTTTCTGTTTTTTTTGCTACTTTTTTGCTGCTTGCTAACCCTGAAAACTTAATCACACCGTAAGTCTGGGCTGGCATCTCTACAATTTTGATGTCTGGATTGTTCGGCTTTGGCAAGGTTTGCATCGTATACTTACTAGGCATGGTAAATTGTACACGCCATTTGTCGTCATCTTGTTGCATACTGACTGGTACAGTCATGGCAATTTTTTGTGATATGGCCTCATTTTGATTGTCAGACTGCATCGTAACAGGTGCGGTCATACTTATTTTACTGCTCTCTCCACTTGGTGCTGTATTATTACCAAAAATATAATCGGCTAGAATTTTAAACCCCTGACGACTGGCCGTATCTTGGTCGCCGCTTACCCATGTTTGAGCCACCAGCTGTGCATCATAATGGCGCAATTCAAAGTCATCTATTTGTGATAACACCGTGTAGTTTGGCTCTTCAATAGCCATAGTTTCTCCTGATATCAATAATAAACTGCTCAGCAATAAGTAAGATGCCCTAGTCATCTCGTGTCTCCAGCATATACATATAGCAGTACATTTTTATGATTATTACCCTCTCACCCATTTTTACTTTACCAACGACTCTATCGTAATGTCTGTATCTTTTGGTTATAGCAAAGCGCTAGTGCCCGAAACTTTAATGCTTATAGTCAACATTATAAAAATCTTATGGTGTCAATTGTCTATGCAAACAGCGTCTATTAAGCTTTACTATAGTTCCGCTTTATTTTCTATCAACCTAACCATCAGTATCTCGTATATCCCAAAACATCCATGTCCAAAAAAACAGCCAATGGTGCTATAATTGGCGCTATTTTCATAGCTTAGATAGCGGTCATCATATGCAATTTGTCTTACATAAAACAGCTAGCGGTGCAACGCGTGCACGCCGTGGTACGGTTCATCTCAATCATGGCGATGTACAAACGCCTGCCTTTATGCCTGTTGGCACTTATGGCACGGTCAAAGGCATGCTACCACGCGATATCGAAGCGATTGGTGCCGATATCATTTTAGGTAATACCTTTCATTTATGGTTGCGTCCAGGCACGGAAGTGATCGACAAATTTGGTGGTTTGCACAAATTCATGCATTGGGATAAGCCTATTTTGACAGATTCAGGCGGCTTCCAAGTATTTAGTCTTGGAGCAATGCGCAAAATCACTGAAGAAGGAGTCAATTTTAAGTCTCCTATCGATGGTGCTAAGATTTTCTTGTCTCCAGAAAAATCTATGCAAATTCAGTACAGCTTAAACTCTGACATCGTTATGCAGTTTGATGAGTGTACGCCGTATCCAGCCACTCACGATGAAGCCAAAAAATCTTTAGAGCTATCACTACGCTGGGGACAGCGCTGTATTGATGAGCATAATAGACTGGGCAGTACCAATGCCCTATTTGGTATTGTCCAAGGCAGTATGTATCCTGATCTGCGTCAGCAATCACTTGAAGGTCTGCTCGATATTGGCTTTGATGGTTATGCCATCGGTGGTCTATCCGTTGGTGAGCCAAAAGAAGAGATGATAGATGTCCTAGATTATCTTCCTGATGATATGCCAGCAGATAAGCCGCGCTATCTGATGGGCGTTGGTAAACCTGAGGATTTGGTTGAAGGCGTACGCCGCGGTGTTGACATGTTTGATTGTGTCATGCCAACTCGTAATGCGCGTAATGGTCATTATTTTGTGACGGGCGATACAGATAATGCTGGTGTGGTACGTATTCGCAATAGCCAATATCGTAACGACGAAGGCCCACTAGACCCTGAATGTGACTGCTATACTTGCCAAAACTTTAGCCGTGCTTATCTTTATCATCTGAATAAGTGTAAAGAGATGCTGGGCGCACAGTTGGCAACCATTCACAACTTGCGCTACTACCAACGCTTGATGCAAGGTATCAGAGACGCCATCGAACAAGATAACTTTGATGCATTCGTTAGTGAGTTTTATAGCAAACGTGGTCAAACCGTTCCTGAATTAAACCTTCGTTGATATCAGTAGAACTAAATAACTGCTTTATTTAGACTATTTAATAAGAAAAATGCCAGTCAGCTTTCACTGATTGGCATTTTTTATAATAGTCAAAACCTTAAAGACATTAAAGTCTTTAGTAGACTAAACTTTACAAGTTATCATCTGGTACTTGATCCATTGGAATATCAGGATTGTTGCGCAGGTGTATGATGGCAGAAATTAAGCCACCCCATATCAGTACCATTGAGATAATCATAAAAATAATAGCTGAAGTGCTCATAATAAATTCCTATTGAAATGTTAATCTATCTGCTAACTATCTAGCGCGCATCATCAATGGCACGAGCTCTATTATCTTCTTCATCATGGATACCTTTCATACGACTTAATATGAATGCCCCTAGACCAAAGAATACGACTACGCCCCAACCAAACAGCAATAGAATCGTTGAAGAGTAACCTTCATAAGGTGTTTTGACTAAGTCAATAAACTTAAGACCTAAAGCAATAGTCAGTACAGTTGGCGTAATAACGGTCAACATAAAGACCCAAGCGCCACCTAACTTGACACTAGAGATACGATTGCTATGCGCCAATAAACCTGGGATTTTCTTACGGTGAAACCAAGTAACTAAAACAATTGACATCAAACCACCAGCAACGATACCGATATTATTTGCAAAATGATCTATCACATCCACTAGTACTAATGAGCTACCAGTAGAGAAAGCAGAAATAGATATCAACGCACATACGCCGCATATGATAGCAACAGCTTTTTTGCGTGACCAATCAAACTTACCTTGAAAAGCAGAGATAGGTACTTCAAGAATACTGATTAATGAGCTAATACCAGCCACTACCAAAGAACCAAAGAATAAGAAACCAACGAAATCACCGCTGGCGCCCATAGTAGAGATGATCTTAGGGAAGACGAAGAATGCAAGTCCAACACCGCCACTAGCCACTTCAGACACGTCTTGACCTGTCGACATCGCCATAAAACCAATTGCAGCAAAAATACCAATACCCGCCATAAGCTCAAATGAAGAGTTAGCAAAACCAACTACCAATCCTGCACCTGTTAGGTTTGTATTTTTCTGTAGGTATGAGGCATAAGTGACCATGATACCAAAACCTACTGATAATGAGAAAAACACATGACCATAAGCTGCTAACCAAACATTAGGATCACTCATTCTCGTCCAATTTGGCTCAAAGAAAGCATTTAAACCAATGACCGCACCTGGCAGAGTAATCGCTTTAAATACCATAACGCCAAATAATACCAGCAATAATGGCAAACAAATTTTGTTGGCAAGCTCAACACCCTTACGAATGCCACCAAACATAATCAATATGGCTAACGCCCAAACAATGACCAAGCCTATAAACATTTGGGGTACAAATACTGAGGTTAAGTCACCAGTATGCTTGACAAAGTCACTGACGAAAAAGTTTGTGGTGTCTTCGCCCCACTTTTGACCAAACGAGAAAAACATGTAACTGCCGGCCCATACAATGACAGCCGCGTAATAAACCGCAATCACAAAAGAGACGAGCGTTTGCCACCAGCCCACAAACTGACCAGAAGGTGCCAGTTTCTTATAAGCACGAGGGGCTGCAGCGCGATACTTATGCCCAATGATATAATCTAAAAATAATAATGGAATACCTGCGGTCAATAACGCAATGAGGTAAGGCACCATAAATGCCCCACCACCATTATCATAAGCAACATATGGAAAGCGCCATATGTTCCCCAATCCCACAGCTGAACCGACAGCGGCTACAATAAATCCAGTTCGACTGGACCAATTTTCCCTTTGCTCTGCCATACAACACTCCTAAAATTTAATTGTAATTCCCTTTAAGTTATCAAACTCAGTTAAAGACAGATACTTAAAGAGACTACACAAGCTATTGGTTAAAATACGTTACTAGAATCTAACTGTATATGATTAGGAAGTTTCTGCTAAGCGACTAAAAAAGTCAAGTAATTATAAACATAAAAAGCCATAACATTTGGTTATGGCTTTTTGATACTTTAGCAGAAATTGATAATATTTTAGCTGATTAGAACCCTAATAAGCTCTAGATTTTTGAATAAAAAGCGAGCATCGGTTTAACGTACGACACCGCGCCGGCTTTTCTCTAATGAGTTAATTATTAATTGAATTTTTGGCTCTTTTGGTAGTAACTCACTATTCAACACTTCAAGTGCTTGGACGGTTGTTAAGCCTGATCTAAAGATTGTGCGGTATGCTTGACGTAAGATATCGATGGTATCCTGTGACCAACCTTTACGACGCATGCCTTCGATGTTAAGACCATGTGCTTTTGCAGGATTCCCTGATACCATCGTAAAGGCTGCAACATCTTTTAGAATCAAACTGGCACCGCCAATCAAGCTGTAATCATCAACCGTACAGAACTGATGAATCCCTGAGTTACCACCAATGATGGTATGGTCGCCAATTGTTACATGTCCTGCCACGCCAACGTTATTAGCCAACACATTATGGTCACCAATCACGCAGTCATGAGCCACATGCGTATTTACCATCAATAAATTATGACTACCGATTTTGGTAAGCTCACTGTCTTGCGCTGTACCACGGTGTAAGCTACAAGCCTCGCGAATAGTATTATGATCACCAATCTCAAGCCATGTGCGTTCACCTGCATATTTTAGGTCTTGTGGATCTTCACCAATGCTTGCAAATTGGTAAACTTGATTGTGCTGTCCGATACGGGTGAGTTTGGTCACAACCACATGCCGATGCAAAACTGTATGGGCGCCAATCGTTACCTCATCACCGACGATACAGTATGGACCAATGATAGCAGTCTCATCGATTTGAGCGGACGGTGAGATGAGTGCTGTTGGATGAATCTGACTCATAATATGGACCTTTGTATCAGTTTATGCGAATAAATAGTAAAGCGAATATAACCGTTCTGGCTTCGTCAGCCAAAAAAAGTGTCGTAAAGGTACAGCATCATAGTAAATAACAATGTTTGTTGTCTATTTTGATGTGCTTTTTAGACACTTTTGCTAATCATAGATAAGTAGCAATCCGTACTATTGCTCTTGACGTGCGATCATTATCTGCGCGCTAGCCGCCAGCTCATCCCCAACATGAACGGTACAATCAAACTTATAAATACCACGCTTTTGCATGACTGATTTGGCACGAATGGTCAGCTGATCGCCAGGAATCACACGACGTTTAAAACGAACCTTATCCACGCCTGCAAACAGATACAAATACCCATCTTCTGATGTCAGCCCTGCACTGATAAATCCAAGAACGCCTGATACCTGAGCCATCGACTCAACCATCAATACGCCTGGCATAATTGGCTCATCAGGAAAATGACCATTAAAAAACTCTTCGTTAATTGTCACATTCTTAATACCAGTAATGCTTTCTCCAGGCGTACAATCGATAATTCTATCCACCAATAAAAAAGGATAGCGATGCGGCAAGTAATGCTTCAGAGTGTGATAGGTTAATGGCAGCGTGAGCCCCTGCTCAGCCAAACTTTTTACATTATTATCAATTGAACTATCTGTATCAGTGCTGCTCATAATGGCATTTCCTTGCAATGTTTTAAATCTTTAAAACGTATTTGTGTTTTTGTTAATCACGACCAAGCTTACGGAAACGAACCGCAGCTCGTCGCCACTCAGTGGTCGGCATAGCAACCGTCCCAGAAGAGTATGAACCAGACTTTTTAATGGATTTGGTGACCATTGTCATACCAGATAAAATGACATCATCTACTATTTCGATATGGCCTGTGATACCGACGTCTCCGCCAATAATACAGCGCTTACCTATACTCGTACTTCCTGCGATACCTGTCTGTGCTGCAATAGCAGTACCATCACCAATGCGTACGTTGTGTCCAATTTGTACCAAGTTATCGATAATCACATGACTGCCGATGACCGTATCATCGATAGCACCGCGATCAATACAGGTATTACTGCCGATGCGCACATGATCCCCAATCACCACACGTCCAAGCTGAGCAATACGCTCCCAGCCCGCAGTACTAGGGTCTCTCGTAGGTGCAAAGCCAAATCCTTCAGAGCCGATACTCACGTTCGCGTGTAACCTGACATGATTTCCAATAATGCTACCGTACCCAATAACTACGTGAGACTTGATGACACAGTTGTGACCAATCTTTGTATTGTCTTCAACCACCACATGAGCATCAATTGAGCTGCCTGCCCCAATGTGTACGTTATCACCAATCACGCAAAAAGCGCCAATATTGACTTGCTCAGCAATCACTGCACTTTCAGAAATCACCGCACTTGGGTGAATGCCATTAAACAGTGACTCACGAGCAAACAGCTGACTGGCACCAGCATAGGCTAAATATGGATTCGCCACGACCAACGCAATTGCTGTGTGTGGCACTTGGTCAAGGTATTCGGCAGTAACCAATACTGCACCTGCTTGACTATTCGCTAGACTCGAAATGTAGTTAGGATCTGCTAAAAAACTTAATTGTTTATGAGTTGCAGTGGTTAAACTACCAACGCTATCAAATGCTTGATGTAATTGCTCAGCATTTATATCAGCTTTATTAACAATAGGCTGACGCTGCTCAATTCGAGTGATAAGTTGCTCAATCGTTATCATAGTTGCTATTAATATATTATGAATATGGCAATCGCCAAGCTGAAAAATCATCTTGGCGATCTATTTATATTTAATAGAGACTTCGCTCTTTTAAACCTTCTATATTGTTCATCAAACCAGCATAGACAATAATGGCAAGTTAGAAAGTATTACCGATTTGGAACTGAACTTTCTCAGTTTCATCACCGTCTTTATCACCGATAGGCATTGCATAGCTTAGTGAGATTGGACCAATTGGCGTATACCAAGTCACCCCTGCACCAGCACTAAAACGGAATTTATTGTCTTGCGTCAACAGTGGTACTCCAGTATCAACCCCTGTATTGGGATTGACAAAAGTACGATCTTCTTTATCAGTGGTGTCAAATACCTGACCACCTTCAGCAAACAGTACTGGACGTACTTGGTCTGCCCAATCGCCTTTAAATGGCATCGGCAAAATCAGCTCACTACCGAAGCTAACCAATGCGTTACCGCCAATCTCTTCATCTCTAATTCTATCAAAATTGTTGATAGCATCGGTATAAGCTTTTGATCTAGGACCAAGAGTTGAGGCTTCATAACCACGTACTGAACCATAACCACCAGCATAAAAGTTTTCATAGAATGGTAAATCGTTACCATAGCCTAGCTTGGTATAGCCGCGAGCAACCCAGTCTTTGTAGATTGGATAGTATATATTACCTTGGTAAATAAGCTTTTGATAATTAGCATCACCCAAACCAATGGTGGCATCTACCGTATGGCTCATTCCTTTAGTCGGGAAAACAGGGCGATCTAAAGTACTGTAATCCCATCCTAATAACAAGTTGTAAGTTTGATAATCATTTTTAAAGCCAGTACGACCTTCAAATTCGCCTGTGAAGTCTTCAAACGAACCACCATCATCTAGTAGCTGCTGTACGTTTGACACGCCTAGGAAACGACCACCACGGATTGAGGTATTATCAACATTGATACCTGCGCTTACACGCTTGGTTTCGTCAACAGGATAGCTATAATTCAAGGTAGCACCGTACGAATCAGTAACGTATTCACTCACGTTTCTATCATCGAATTTAGTCTCACGATAATAAGCACTTAGACCTTGTGATACACCATTTTCGGTAAAATACGGGTCAGTATAGCCCAAGCTATAAGAGTCACGCGTCTCTGAACGTGATAATGCGGCTTTAACACGGTTACCTGTGCCCATAAAGTTATTTTGGGTCAGATCCAACTGGAACGTAACACCGCCACTTTGTGAGTAGCCAGCTGCAATCGTCGAGCTGCCAGAAGGTTGCTCTTCAACAGTATAGCTAACATCAACTTGGTCTGGCTGATTAGGGACAGGTTTTACATCCACATTGACAGCTTTGAAGAAACCTGTACGCATCAAACGAGTACGTGACAATTGAATCTTATCGTTAGAAGCCAATGCGCCTTCTAATTGACGCATCTCACGGCGTAGTACTTCATCTTGGGTTTTGATGTTACCGGTAAAATTAATACGGCGAACATAAATTGGACGTGCAGGATCGATAAAATAATCGACGTCAACCACTTTGGTATCATCATTGATACGTGGCACTGGTCTAACCTGAGCTAAGTAATAGCCTTCATTACCATAACGGCTCTTAAGTGCAGCGGTCGTCTCATCCAATTTTGCTTGTGAATACTTCTCATTAGGGGCAAAAGTGACCAAATCTTTTAGCTCATTGGTATCAAATGTTGGTTTGCCTAAGAAGTTTGTTTCGCCAAATTGGTACTGCTCGCCTTCGCTCAGACTAACTTCAATAAAGACATTTTTTTTGTCTTCACTGATATTGAGGACGGCATTGTCAACTGCGAAACGTACGTACCCGTCGTTTTGATACAGCGCTTTTAGATTCTCTAAGCTTGCTGCCAGCTTTTCTTTCGCATAACGATCAGACTTAGACAGTAGACGTGTCCAAGAGGACTCTTTGACAGCAAAAACATCTTTAATTTCTTCGTCACTAAAGTGCTTGTTGCCAATAACGTTGATATCCACCACTTTAGCAGGCTTGCCTTCAATAAAGCGCACATCAAGCTTCACTCGATTACCATCAAGTAGGGTTTGGTCAACCTCAATATTACTATTGTAATAACCTTGGCTGATATACTGCTGCTGTAGCTCATTGGCAACACCTTGCAAAGTAGCTTGTTTTAGCACTTTACCAGTAGCCAGGCCAGCATTGTCTAGACCTTGCTGAAGTCCTTCTTTTGGAATGAGCTTATTGCCTTCAAAATTTACCTCAGCAATGGTTGGACGCTCAACGACATCAAATCGTAGCTGCCCCCCTTCCACACGGCTTTGAATATCGGCAAAGTTTTCGGTCGCATATAGCGCCTTAATACTGGCCGCCAAACTACTGTCATTAACCGTATCCCCTACCGAAATAGGTAGAACCGGATAGAGGCTATCTGGGGTTAAGCGTTGTAGACCATTAAAACCGATGTCAGTTACCACAAACTCGGCAGCCTGTGCTGGCATGCTCATCATCGCTACAACTAACGGCAACCCTGCCGCGCTCATAAATAAAGGCGTACGCATAAACACTATCCGTCAATAAAAAACTTGCTTAAGTTAAGTTAAAAAGCGCCTGTTGTCTAGTCCACTGCATGTCACATTCAAATGATACATGGGAGACTCAGAACACTTTATATAAAATGCATCACAAAATAAACTAAAAATTACGATTAGTACAGAGGTCCTGATATAAAGCTATTTGTCTGTCACATGAATAATGACAACACAATTGAGGTAAAGCCATTATTATATCTCCTCTGATGAAGGGTATGGAGGAATAATTAATCAAAACAGACGACTGATATCATTACCAATTGCTAACACCATGAAACCTGCCAGCAAGAGTAAGCCGATATTCAACCCTACCATTTGTACGCCTTCTGAAAGTGGCTTGCCGCGTATCAGTTCAATAAAATGATAGACAATATGTCCACCATCCAGCACTGGAATGGGCAAAAGGTTCAATACCGCAAGGCTCAAACTGATCAAAGCTGCGGTAGATAACACCATCTCCCAGCTGATATCAAAGCTTTGTTTGGCAACTTTGGCAATGGTAATTGGACCTGATAAATTGTCTAATCCAATCATACCTGACAGCATTTTACCCATCGAGCTCACTGTCATGACAGCCAACTGCTCAGTCTTCTCAAAAGACTTGATCAGTGACTCACCAGGACCATATACCACGGTCGTCTTATAAGCATCAGGAATAACAATCTCAGATTGCTCCACCATAGCACCAATCTGACCATAATCGTTACCTAAATTGTCTTTTTTACCCTGTGGCATAATCTGTAATTGAACCGACTGACCATCACGCAATACCGTAAAATTAAGCAACTTTTCTGGACTATCACGAATAATACGAGTCGCACTGATCCAGTCTTTGATTGGTTCATCATTGATAGCCGTAATGCGATCACCTTTTTGCAGACCTTGACGACTGGCAGCACCGTCGGGGGTCAAGTTGCCAACGATTGGCGCAATATTGGGTTGCCATGGAATCATACCAAAGCTGCTCAGGGCATCTTTACCTTGTGCCGCACCTTGCATAAACTGCTGTATGGGCGCTTGATATGTTTTGGTCGGGCTATCGGCTTTTGTATCTGACTGCAAAGTAACACTCACCTTGTCTGTCTCACCCATACGATCTGCAAGACGATAGTTAATACCTTCCCACGTTTGCACTTCATGGCCATCAATGGCAACAATTTTATCCCCAACCGGAAGCTGTGCAATAGCAGCAGGTGTATCAGGTAAGACTTGTCCAATTCTTGTCGCAAGCTGCTCTGATGGCGTCATAAACAACACCCAAAAAAGCGCAATTGCAATGATAAAGTTCATGAGAGGACCCGCTGCAGTAATCGCAATCTTTTTTAGCGGATGTTGACGATTAAAAGCCAAATGCTGCTCATGTTCTGCGACATTACCTTCACGCTCATCAAGCATTTTGACATAGCCACCAAGCGGTAATGCTGAGATGCGATAATCAATGCCACTCTTCTTACTGGTCCAACCAAAAAGCTTCGGTCCAAAGCCAATAGAATACGTCAGCACCTTCACACCGCAAAGACGCGCTACGATATAGTGACCCCACTCATGTAAAGCAATAAGTGGGCCCAAGACAAATATTGCCGCCAGTAGCGTTAATAAAAATGTCATGCTCTGTTCTCTATTAAATGGCTCATAAAGTAATTATGTCAGATTTTCGATAAGCCTATCAGTATGATGACGCGCTATTTTATCAATTGCCAATATGTCGTCTATGTCGGCATTGTCATTCAATGACGGTACTTGAATCTCAGTGAGGGCTTGTTCATTGATATCAGCAATATCTGTCAAACGAATCTGTCCATTCAAAAATGCCGCTACTGCAACTTCATTGGCTGCATTCAGTACAATCGTTGCGTGTGTCCCTGCTTGCATGGCTTGGCGAGCAAGGCGCAAACAGGCGAATTTCTGTAAGTCAGGTTCAATAAATTCTAATCCGCTGAGTGCATACAGATCCAACGGCTGCGAGCCACTATCCATACGCTTGGGATAGCTGAGCGCATGCGCAATTGGCGTCTTCATATCTGGACTGCCGAGCTGTGCCAAAAAGCTGCCATCGCTATATTCTACCATTGAGTGAATGATACTTTGTGGATGAATCACCACATTTATCTTATCTTCAGGCAGATTGAATAAATGACACGCTTCGATTAACTCTAGACCTTTATTCATCATCGTGGCAGAGTCAACCGATATTTTTTGACCCATTGACCAGTTTGGATGTTTGACGGCTTCAGCAACGCTTGCCTGTTGCATTTGTTCAAATGATTGTTGCAAAAACGGCCCACCAGATGCCGTTAGCCAAAGCTTGCGTACCCCATGATCTTTTTGGTGAATTTGGGTATTGTCTTGTTGAATCGCAAGCGGCAAACATTGAAAAATAGCATTGTGCTCAGAATCAAGTGGTAGCAAGGTCGCATTATTTGCCTTGACCGCATCGATCATTACTTGACCTGCCATCACCAACGCTTCTTTGTTGGCTAGCAAGATACGCTTGCCTGCACGGGCAGCGGCCAAAGTAGAAGGAAGGCCTGCTGCGCCCATAATAGCGGCTATCACCGTATCGGTCTGGGAGTCTTTGGCAATTTCTACCAGCCCCGCCTCGCCGCCGACCACATCAATATTTAAGCCTGCCGCACTGAGACGACGAGCAAAATCATCTACCGCTGTCAGCGGCACACTGACACGCTTTGGCAAAAACTGCTGGCAGAGCGTGAATAACTTGTCTAAACGGTGATGACCTGACAATGCATAGACGTCATAATGCTGTGGTTGCGCCGCTAAGATTGCAAGCGTGCTATCACCAATTGAACCTGTCGCGCCTAAGACGGCGATGCGTTGCGTCATAACCAATGGTGCCTATATATAAAGAGTACAGAATATAAAAAGTATGGAGGTAAGCGATACGGTAAATACAAAACAGACCAGTACAAAGACGTTTTAGCTTTATACAACCATCAAACCAAAATGTTGTATCGCCCAAAAGCCAAAGGCAAATATTGGCGTGGCAGACAATAATGAATCAATACGATCAAGCACGCCGCCGTGCCCAGGTAGTATGGTTCCTGAATCTTTTACTTTGGCACGACGCTTTAGCATTGATTCAAACAAATCGCCCAGTACGGAGGCCAAAATGGTTAGCGCGGACAGTACCACAAAAGCAACCAAAGGCACACCTGTCAGGTGCAGCTTAAAGACACTAATGGCCACAACGACTAGCAAACCTGTCACTAGGCCACCTGCAAGCCCTTCCATACTTTTATTGGGTGAGACATTTGGAGCCATTTTTCGGCGACCAAACTTACGCCCAACAAAATACGCACCACTATCGGCACACCATACCAATAAAAATACATACAACAGCCACCATGCCGACAACTGCCATAAGTAAAACATGGCTGTGATGGATGCCGTCAATATCACAGCGCCCATCAATGCCAGCTTTTTACCATACCAGTTGGTATGTGTCGGAAAGGCATTTACCCAAGACAATGCCATTAGCCATATCGCAATGGCAGCAATCCACCAAAACAACCAAGTCACTTTAAACAGTAACGACACCGATGTCAGTAACAGTACTAATAATACAAAAACTGGTGGCTGACGCCATGCGGGCATCAGCTTGGTCCACTCGTGAGCAGCAATAATGACGCCAATGGCTAATAGCGGCGCAAATAAAATAGGAGTTTGGCTCGCAAACATTGCAATACCAACGATAATAACGAGAATAATTGCCGTTTTAATTCGTTGCCACATACTTATTGAGCCTTATAATAATGAAAAACGCATGAACAAAAGGTGCATTATAGCAGTCAATATACAATCATTTTTTAATAGCAATTGACCTTAATGAAAGTATTGATTATTTCACAAACACCGCTTATTAACTACTAATCGCATATTGGCTTTGTAAAAGAGTTATTTATGAGATGCTTATTTATAAAAGCACCTGTTTATAAAAGTACTTACTTATAAAAGCACTGATAAATCCTCAAAAGCGTCACGACATTAACGAGGCTGCTGCTCTATCACTATTTGTTCGCTGGTTTTACCAAAGCGGCGTTGACGCTGAGCGAATTCGGTTACCATAGTAGACAGCTCCTCCGCCCCAAAGTTTGGCCACAACGTTTGGGTAAAAAACAGCTCTGCATAAGCAGATTGCCACAATAAAAAATTGGAGAGGCGATACTCACCGCCCGTCCGTATCAACATGTCTACCGCTGGCCCATCTGCCAACTGCACATACTCACCAAGCCGCTCTTCGTTGACTTCTTCAGCCTGTAACTGTCCTGCTTGGACTTGCTTGGCCAGCTGTTTTGCAGCATGGGCAATATCCCACTGTCCACCATAACTGATAGCAATGACCAACGTCATGGCTTCAAAGTTTGCTGTTTTTTCTTCTGCATCCGCCATCAATGCCTGCAAACTATCGCTGAGCTGACTGCGATCACCAATAAAACGTAAGCGAATACGGTACTCATTCATACGCGGTATTTGCTCATAGATGGTTGATGATAGCAGCTGCATGAGCAGTGCCACTTCGCTGGGCGGGCGTTGCCAGTTTTCGCTAGAAAAGGCAAATACAGTCAGTACTTCGATACCTGTTTCGACGCAATACTCAACAATAGGATCTAAGGCATCTTTGCCAGCGACATGTCCTTGACCTTTTGCCAAATCATTGGCTTTACCATAACGATTATTACCATCCATAATAATGGCGATATGGCGTGGAAGAATGTCAGGAGCCAAAAAAACTGAAGAGGACATAAGAAAACTTGCTTATTGTTGAAGTAAGATAATAATAACGTGGACTGGCGCCGTTAAAAAGCGCCATACGGACAATTCATGAACTTATCATAAATGCCTCATTAGAGCATATATGTCTATCATCGATAAGATATGATGGGCCAAGTATTCAAAAACACGTTTGCTGATGCGTTGAGTAAGATCAAAAAGTCATGCTGACATGATAGTATCAAACAGTATGCTATCAAACAGTCGACACAATAATAAGCAGCCAATAGCACTCGCACATTGGCTGCTTAACGGTAGAAATATTACTCAACGGGTTATGTCAAAAATAATAAGCTGACCCGTTTTATACTTCCATCAAATCGCTTTCTTTTTTGCTCAGACGACTATCGATGGTATCGATATACTTGTCAGTGATTTTTTGAATATCGTCACTGGCGCGGCGCTCATCATCTTCTGAGATTTCTTTTTCTTTTGCCAACTCTTTGATGTCATTCATCATATCACGGCGAATATTACGAATAGAAACACGGCTGCTCTCAGCTTCTCCGCGGGCAAGTTTTTGCATGTCGCGGCGTGTGTCTTCTGTCAACGCTGGCATTGGTACACGAATCACGTCAGCTGTCATTGGGTTCAGACCCAAATCTGCTTCACGAATCGCTTTGTCTACCGCTTGTACCATGGTGCGGTCAAATGGCTGGACCAATAGCGTGCGCGAATCTTCTACGTTTACGCTAGCAACTTGGTTCAATGGCGTAGGTGCGCCATAATAACTGACCATCACACCAGATAACATACCTGGATGTGCACGGCCAGTACGTACTTTACTAAAGGTACTCTCAAGCGCTTCTAGCGTTTTTTGCATGCGCGCTTCGCCGTCTTGCTTAATCTCTTTAATCATCATGTATCCTTATTTATCGCTACCGACAAATCATTCATTATTGTTGGTTATAAAAAGTTATTTGGGTATTTATTACAACAAGAGTCATCACTCGTATTAATGATAAACGCGCGTGCCTTCATTTTCGCCCATAATGACATTCAATAAAGCATTGGGCTTATTCATATCAAATACTTGTAGCGGTACATTGTGCTCACGGCATAAGGCAATGGCGGTCAAATCCATCACGCCCAATTTTTGCTCTAACACTTCATCAAACGTTAAGCCGTCGTACTTTTTGGCATCAGAATGTAGACTTGGGTCTTTATCATAAACGCCATCTACTTTGGTCGCTTTTAAAATGAGACCCGCTTCAATTTCAATGCCGCGTAAGCAAGCAGCGGTATCAGTAGTAAAAAATGGGTTGCCTGTGCCTGCCACAAAAATGCAAACTTCGCCGTTTTTAAGATAGCGAATCGCATTACGACTGCTATAGCTTTCAGTAACTTCACCGATTGGCAATGCTGACATCAAACGCGTCTTGATATTACGACGCTCAAGGGCATCACGCATGGCAAGTCCATTCATGACTGTCGCGAGCATACCCATTTGATCACCTGTCACACGGCCAACCAAGCCTTCTTTTTGCAACTGTGCGCCGCGATACAAGTTACCGCCACCAACGACGATGCCAACTTGCACGCCAAGTCCGCGCAAGTGGGCGATGGATAAGCTCATTTTATCGAGTACTTCGGTATCAATACCCATGTCTTTACTGCCGGCCAAAGCTTCACCAGAGAGTTTCAACAAGATACGGGAGTAACGTGGATTTTTGTCAGACATGAGGTCACCTTGTTAGTATTAAATTATAATTACAATCATGGGTAAAGTACAAATAGCGTCTGCCCGCAACGCCATACTGGCTGATGGCATATGAAGCAGGCTAAATTGCGCTAATTGTAGCAAAAACTGCCCGCCCTTGGGCAATTTTCACTCGCATATTATAGTCAGTGTTAACCTTGATAACTGGCAAATAAGTCATATTCACTTGCATCATCAATAGTGACTGTTAGGAATTGACCCACTTTTACCTGATCGGTAATATCATCCACATAGACATGGCCATCAATCTCTGGCGCATCAGCGTAGCTACGGCAAATCGCGATATTTTCGTCGCTATCAATCTCGTCAACCAATACCATCAAGGTCTTGCCAACTTTCTCTTGTAGCTTTTGTGCCGATATCTCTTGCTGTAATGCCATTAAGCGCTCATAACGAGATTGCTTAATCGCCTCAGGTACATGATTTGGCAAATCATTGGCAACGGCACCTTCGACTTCAGAATACGTAAACGCACCAACGCGATCGAGACGGGCTTCGACCAGCCAATCAAGCAAACACTGGAAATCTTCTTCTGTTTCGCCAGGGAAGCCGACGACGAAGGTTGAACGAATCACGATATCTGGACAAATCTCACGCCATGCTTTGATGCGTGCCAACGTATTTTCGCTATGGGCAGGACGTTTCATGGCTTTTAAAATGCTGTGACTGGCATGCTGGAACGGAATATCCAAATACGGCAACAGCTTTTTTTCGCCCATCAGCTCAACAACTTTGTCTACATGCGGATAAGGATAGACATAATGCAAGCGCACCCAAATTCCTAAGTCGTTCAAAGCTTGGCACAAGTCATAAAACTTAGACTTTAGTGGCATACCATTCCAAAAGCTGGTCTTATACTTTAAGTCGAGACCGTAGGCAGAGGTATCTTGTGAAATGATCAACAGCTCTTTCACGCCTGCTTTTTTAAGTGCTAACGCTTCATTCATGACATTGTCAATCGGACGCGAGACCAAATCACCACGTAAGCTTGGAATGATACAGAAGGTACAACGGTGGTTACATCCTTCAGAAATCTTTAGGTAAGCGTAATGACTTGGCGTTAATTTTATGCCTGCTTCATTGATCAAATCTATTTTTGGGTCATAGTTGGCATCCAAGCTGCGATTGGGGCGAGGCACGTGCTGCGCCACTGCAGTAATGACTTCATCATAAGCATGAGCACCCGTCACAGCGAGCACAGCTGGATGCATTTCACGGATTTTTTCTGCTTCTTTGCCAAGACAGCCTGTGACAATCACTTTACCGTTTTTACTAATGGCTTCACCAATGGCGTCAAGCGATTCTTGTACTGCGGATTCAATAAAACCACATGTATTGACCACGACCAAATCTGCACCGTCATAGTCGCTTGCAACTTGGTAACCATCACGGCTAAGCTCTGTAATAATGCGCTCACTGTCTACCAGTGCCTTTGGGCAACCTAGCGATACAAAACCAATCTTTGGTGCGGCGCTCACTGGCGCATGAGCCGTTGCTGCCGTCGAGGCGGCGTCACTGCTTTGCACAATACTACGGTTTTGGTTGTGATTGGCTTTATGATGGTAAGGTTGGCTACTGTCTGACGACCCTTGCGCTTGTGCCATCGTAGGCTTAGCAGGATTGAATATAGTGGCTGTATTATTAGGAGCAGTAGACGCTGACGGTGAGGTGATCGTAGTCGTATTTACCGACTCGGTAGAAGTTTTGGACATGGCTGACCTTGCTTGAGATAATTGGCTGTGCGCATTGTACGTTTTTTTTGCAAAAATCGCCAGTTTTGCCGCTCTATACTGTTGATTTGTGGTTAAATATTATATCAAGCCCTTTTTAATTTATGCAGCACTTCATTAGGCATTATCTATGACAAGCGATTTGACCCAAGCAAAACTGACACCTGACTTAGCGTTTTTATCACAGCATTTGTTTACGTCTATTTTATGGGTCAATGATGCACTGTCTATTATTTGGTTAAATGCGCAAGCTGAACAGTTACTTGCGATCAGTAGTGGCAGATTGCTCAACCAGTCTATATTGACATTATTGGTTACAGAGGATTCAACGTCAAAAGATCATACTTCAATTGAAGATCAAGAAGGTGAACCCACTTGCTCTTTGACCGAGCGTTTTACGCAGGCAAAGCATTATCAGCAGCCTTTTATCGATCACGATCACATGATAAATACGCCTTTAAATGGTAATTTGCCGTTGTCAGTCGACTATAGCGTAACGCCTGTTATCTATGAACAGCAGCATTACTTTATCATTGAGATGTGGGGTAAGGATCGCCAAAGCCGTATCTCAGAAGAACAACGCCAGCAGCAACAATATAGCGTCGCTCGAAATATGCTACGCTCGGTCGCACATGAAATCAAAAATCCGCTTGCTGGTATTCGCGGTGCGGCGCAATTGCTACAGCGAAAATTCATCACCTTTAGTGACACCGCTACTTTCAGTTCTCAATTGTCTGATACTACTGCTCAATCGACCCCTGTATTGAGTCCCAATCACAATTTGCAAAAAACTGCGGAAAAACTTCGCAACTATACTGATATTATTATTTCGGAAACGGATCGTTTGACGCATCTTATTGGGCAATTTCTTGGCTCGAATCAGCTGCCTAATTGGCAGGTACTGAATATCCATGAACCATTGGAACACGTCATAACCTTAGTGCTTAATCAATATCCAGAAGTCATATTACAACGTGATTATGACTTATCATTACCAGAGTTGCAGGCGGACAAAGATCAGCTGATTCAAGTATTTTTAAATTTGATCAACAATGCTTGCGAGTCCATGACAGAGTTTGCCCAAACATTGCAGCAAAAAGAGTTGGCCGACGCTCAATCTGCAACTTCACAGGCGCACAATAGTAGCAATGATGATTACCAACCGACGTTGCATATTCAAACGCGCGTGGCTTTTCAGCACACCATCAGTGGGCAGCAGCATAAACAAGTACTACAAGTGAACATTACCGATAATGGCTCAGGAATTGATCCAGCACTCATCGGGCAGATATTTTTTCCGATGGTGACCAGCCGTGCAGCAGGGACGGGACTTGGATTGTCCATTGTGCAAGATATTATCAGCCATCATCATGGTATGATTGATGTCAGCTCCACACAATCAAAAAGCTCTCATGGCCGTCTCAACAATAGCCAAGGCCAAACCCGCTTTACGCTTTATCTACCGTTTAACCAACCAATCGTTGAGATGTAAATACGGTTAAAGTTTAAATGGCATTAAATATTAAATGGTATTAAAGCTTAACTCATTGACTCACCACTCAATCACAAACCTGAATCAACTCATTGCTCATTAGGCCTGATACATGACTGACTATAACCACACGCATAACCCTAAAAGCGATAACGACTCATCAAGCGAGCAAAATTTTGATCATCAAACGCCAGACAATCAAGCCTTGAACTCTCAAAAGGCTAACGATCAAAGGGCTAAGGCTCAAACCGAAAAAGTCACCATCAACAATTCTGCTGATAACTACTCTGCCACTTTATGGCTTATTGACGATGATGCTGCCTTGCGTTTGATATTGGCTGATACTTTTGAAGATGCTGGACTGACGGTTATTAGCTTTACACAAGCGCAAGCAGCATGGACACGTCTCAATGATATCTTGCAGCAGCCAGAATCGGCCGAGCCATTGCCAGACGTGATATTGACAGATATTCGCATGCCAATGATGGATGGCTTGTCATTTAGTGATTGGGTAAACCGACATTTTCCTAAGCTTCCCATCGTCATTATGACGGCGCATTCAGACCTGACTTCTGCAATCAACAGCTATCAAACAGGCGCCTTTGAATACCTTCCTAAGCCCTTTGACTTAGACGATGCTGTCGCAACGATTTATAAAGCCATCAATTATCAACCGAACAGATCGACGAACTCCAGTGTCACGGGATCTGATATCGATAACGCTCCTGATAATGCATCCAATAAAGCGGCCACATTAGAGGCAACAACAAAACCTATTAACACCACTCGTCCAGCGGCTAAAACGCATAAACCTGCTCGCAATCAACCTGAGATCAAAGCTGATGCTGATACTCAAGATCAATCCCAAATCCAATCTCAGGCACAAAGTAATCCCAGTGGAATTATTGGGCAATCGCAAGCCATGCAGACCGTGTTTCGTGCCATTGGTAGACTCGCGCACTCACCTATTACCGTCTTGATTACAGGAGAGTCAGGGACAGGTAAAGAATTGGTGGCTAGCGCTTTGCATCAGCATTCACCTCGTAAACAACAACCATTTATCGCTCTTAATATGGCAGCCATTCCGCATGATCTGATTGAATCAGAGTTATTCGGTCATGAAAAAGGTGCTTTTACAGGAGCCACCACAACACGCCAAGGCCGTTTTGAACAAGCAAACGGAGGGACGTTGTTTTTAGATGAAATTGGAGATATGCCGTTTAGCACGCAAACGCGTCTACTGCGGGTATTGGCCAATGGAGAGTTTTATCGAGTAGGTGGACAGCAGCCGGTCAAAGTAGATGTGCGCATCATCGCTGCTACCCATCAAAATCTAGAAGAGCTGGTCAAACTGGGTCGATTCCGTGAGGATCTGTTTTATCGCTTAAATGTCATTCGCCTTCCATTACCGCCTCTGCGCACACGGCGCGAAGATATCCCCGCCCTAGCCACCTATTTTATGCAGCGCGCGGCTGAGCAAATGAATACGACACCTAAGCAGCTGCATCCTGCAACGATGCAGATGATGCAATCTTTTGAATGGCGCGGCAATGTACGCCAACTTGAAAACGTTTGCTTGTGGCTCACTGTCATGGCAACTGGCGATACGGTCATGGTTGATGATCTGCCACCAGAATTGCTTGAGCACAGTCCACTTAAGCCACAACAATCGTCTGCATCGATACAAGAAACCCTACAAGACCCGCTCCACCATGCTGGCGCTGATATTCTGTCTGAAGAATTTGAGAGTCAGAACTGGCAGCAAGCCTTGGCTATTTGGGCTGAGCAGTCACTACAAGAAGGTGAAACTGATATTTTGCAAACGGCAACGCCTGAATTTGAACGCATCCTACTGACAGCCGCCCTTAAACACAGTGGCGGTAAAAAGATAGCCGCTGCTAACCTACTTGGCTGGGGACGTAATACGCTGACACGCAAATTACAGCAATTAGATATTTCGTCATAGCAAAAACCAAATAAATAGGTATTTAAGCCGCAAAATCTTTAAATAAAAATGTTTTTATTATCAATTATTTATAAATGTTTTGAAAAATATTCGTTAAATAATTAAAAATAATCGAAAATAGGGGTTGACCAAAAATTCAAACTCTATATAATAGCCAACCACTGAGACGCACTACCGAATCAGTTAACTGTCTAGATAGCGTTTGAACTTAATCGCTTTTGATGATAGAGTAACGAAAATGGGGCTGTGGCGGAATTGGTAGACGCACCAGATTTAGGTTCTGGCGCCGCAAGGTGTGAGAGTTCGAGTCTCTCCAGCCCCACCATTTTCGGATAGTGATAAAAGTTCTCAAACCTATACTAGACCTGCTTTCGAGCAGGTTTTTTTATGTCTGCAATTTGAGTCTAATCCCACGATGGGATAGATCGTGGGATAGTATAATTTGCAATAATATCCTGAGAGTCTTACTTTACGTGCATTTGGCAGGTTTTTTATAACTTTAGATCTTACTGTGCCGTGGGATAGAAATAGGTTTTTACCTATATTTTCTCAAGTAAATTTTACGAAAAACATCTCACTGAATTTAACAAATAAAACAGCCATACAAACTATAGCTTATATGGCTGCTTCATTATGCTGTGTAGAATAGTTTGCTCTAACTTTAAATTCTGCACTGTAGGTTCTGATCTTCTTGGTATAGTAAACTCAAATTTATACGCTTAGTTTATCAAGTTAGTTGTACGGTTTCTTCAGCATAGCTCTATCTTCTTAGTAGTCGAGTTATACCTATAATTTACAATCTGCCCGCTCACTATCAAATCAATCGCTGTGTTTATCTGCTCTAAAGGCACACTGAACCATTCTCTAGGTTTGCACATATTACCTTGCAAATCTGCAACTTCAACATCGATACAAACATCTTTAAATACGGTATGTACTAAGTTTTCAAACTTTTGCGTATTCATGTTATAGCACTCATAGCTGGCAACAACTTCGACTGGAGCCATTAAATAAGTAGGCTCATTGGCAGCATTTGCAATACGCTTTTTAACTGGTGTGCGTGAATAGCCTATTTTAAATAGATTGGGTATGGCTTGGATGCGAGAGTCTTGGCTTTGACTGCTTAAAATATAAATAAAGCCAGCCGACTCATCATCCTCGTTGATATTTTTGATATCAGCAAAATACTCACCAACAGGAGAGACTATTTTACCGTCAGCATAAAGGGCCTTAGCAAGAGAACGGTAAAGCATATTTGATTCTGTACCATTTTCAAATATACAGCGTGTTCTTCCGTCCTTTCTAAACCGTTTACCGTTTACTGTTTTTGCATCACTACTGAACTCTACCTCCTCTAGATAAAGCAATACGCCACTCAAGATATAAAACTCACCAACTACTAAGTTTTCACCTTTATCATCAAACTCAATAATCTTACGTTGACCACTGTTGAGCTCTTTCTGAACAATAGGAAATAGGTCTTTATATTTATCAAAATCCTTACATGATTTACGGCGAGCGACAAAGTCAGTTTTGGCTCGTTTATCTGCCTTAATATGCTTGATGTTAAAAATACTCTGATCAGAGTCACCCAGTAAGCCAAAATCATCATCTTCAAAGATATCTTCAAATGAATTGATCTCTCTTTCAACCAGTTCAGGTTCTTGTGCAGTGACTTCATGCGTAAGTGGTAACAGGTTAAATTCATCAAAATCCACTAAAGCACGGCACTGCTCATCGTTGTTCTTAATAGACTCTAAACGCTTGAACAGCATAAGCTCACTAATATTTGCCATATTATTTTCAGGTAAACGCTTATTAGTGTTGTAAAAGTCGCTTATCTCTTGGAATTTAGCGACTAAGTGCTCATCTGCTGTAGGTACCCGCGACTTTGCTTTAATCGTCGTAAGCCCTAAGTCATCATCACTATCAATGAAGCTTAGCCAATCATCTAACTCCATAGACTTTATCACTTGCCACTCTTCATTTCTCATTATGCAGGCACTCTCTTGCGTTTTTGTTGCTTAATATAAATGACACATTCAGCAAGTCTTTTTTCATTGAAATCTGAGCTATTCAAATCAGGCTCACGACCCTTTTCATGCACAAATTGCTTAACTTTAGGCCACAGTAATTTAGCCTCTTCAAAGTCCATTTGAATACGAGTGGTTTCAATAGATTCTTGGATGAGCTTAAGCACATCTGTCGTGATGGATTTTGAAAGTATTTCAAATGCTTTTTGAAAAGGATTGATCTGATCAATCAAGTCAATATGTAGCTCATCAATATTGATAAACTTGTCGGCCATACGAATAAACTTCTTACCGCCTTGCTCAGTTACTTCTGCTGAGCTTATTGCACAATCGACTACTACTTGCTGTCTGACTTCTTCAAGTTCAGCCTCAGTTAAATCAGGGTATTTTCTCTGAATGATTTTCGGTATAAGAATCTTATTAACTACCTCAGGATCAACTTTACCTGCTGAGGCCGCAATAACTTTATCATCTTGCAAGATAGCGGCTTTTAGGTCAGCCAAATCAGACTCTATGATAGCTTTAGTGCGCTTGGTGCTAGGTTCTTTAAAACCACCTATTTTCATTGTTCCTGGTGGCGTCGGTTCAAAATCACCATCTTTTTTTGTTTTGAACTTAAAATTAGGGGCAAGCACTTGTTCCATTAATAGAGAGCCAGTGATAGCTTTAAGCATATTATTTACAGCAATAGTCACGTTGTCGTTTGCAGCGTCAGGTTGAGCGATAAGGTTAGTGAATTGGGCGTGGCTTTTATTTTCGCTATCTCGAGTACAACGACCAATAATTTGAATAATTTCAGTCAGTGAACTTCTATATCCAACAGTAAGTGCGTGCTCGCACCACTCCCAGTCAAAACCCTCTTTTGCCATACCCAAAGCAATAATGATATCCATATCGTCTACGTGATTCATATTACGTAAATAATTTTGGATAATATCTCGGTCGTTTTCTTCGACTAAATCTGCGACCTTAATGACCGTTCCATCAGGCCTTGTTACAGGAATAACGCCTGTTTCAGGGTCCCTCTTTCCTGCCTCACCCAGCACTTCAAGAATAGCATCTACCTCATCATATTTTTCTTTGGTTGATTCACCCGAGTTGACGTTTGGTATATGAATAATGGTTTTTTTGCCATAATTCTCTTCTGAGTTGAGCACTTCATGAATGACATCAGTATAGCGACCCTGATAAAAGTGATAGCCAATACCAAGTGACTTTAGATAGTTATAACCATTGAGCTGCTCATAATAGTTAAAAGAAACCTTATCAAACTGAGCTTCATCTTCAGGTGTCAGCACAGGGATGCTATCGCCACGGAAGTATGAGCCTGTCATAGCGACGATATGGGCATTGGTATTTGCCATGATGCTACGCAACACACCACCTAAGACGTTATCGCCATCGGCAGACACATGATGAAATTCGTCAATAGCGAGCAAACAGTCATTAAACACGCTATCTTCTATTTCCTGAAAGGCAAAACGTAAGGTAGCGTGTGTACAAATCAATATCTCGTCATCGCTTGCCATAAAACGCTTAAACGCTTTGACCTTACTGCTTTCACCACCAGGAATGCATAGATTGTTGTTATCATCAATCTCCCAATCACAAAAGAAACCATACTTACTTAATTCTGTAGAGCTAAACGACCCGCCAATAGATCGCTCTGGCACCGCTACAATGGCTTTTTTAATGCCTTGATTATGTAGCTTATCCAGTGCCAAGAACATGAGCGCGCGTGATTTACCTGATGCAGGCGGCGCTTTTAGCAATAGGTATTGGCTACCTCTAGCAGCATAGGCTCGTGCTTGCATTGATCGCATACCCATAGAGTTTTCGTTTGAGCTAGCGCCTGTTTGAGCGTATTCGAAATGTATTAAATTAGGCACTTTGACATCCTGTTATTTTTTTATACTGTGAAAACAAGCACTCTAACCTCTCTGTGTCATTGCTAAAGCCCTTAGAGGAATAAAGACTATCAACTAACTTATCATTTTCTTCATGAGCTTTTCGCACCTCATCAGGCATCTTTTTGGGATCATACATGTCTCCTAAATTTAGCTCTGAATAACTTTCGCGAGCTTCAATGATATTAAGGGCTGCAATCTCTAGTTGAGCTAGTTTTCCTGAACTAATATTAGGTACAGGAAATGTATTATAAGAAATCCCAGAAGAATAACGAATGCGACTCTCTAATCGACCAGTTATAGCTCTAACCCATGTCATGTGGATATGAGAACTTATAATTGAAAAAATATAAATAGGAGCATCATAGATAACTTGCCCCAAATTCGTAATAATAGTTTCTTTATCGATGAAAGATATAGGTATATATGGTCTACGCTCTGACGATACTAACGGAATTACTATTTGATTGGTTTTAGATCTGTTTACCCATCGGAACTGATGAGGTCTATGAGCGCAGCTTCTAGCATTCATCCCACCACTTTCTCGTGATATACGTACTGCATCAATTACTGCATTTACTTCAGGGATGTTCTTAGCTTCTTCAAGCTCATCATCTTCAATCCATAGGCACCATCTGTAAGTACCTTTCAAAAGCTCATTTGAGCCCACAAGTTTCTTAAAATACTTTTCAGAAGTAGGACTTCCAACAATAAATTGTTGTTTCTCGTTATCTGTAAATATTAGGTTGCCACCATCATAAGGTTCGTTACCAACTTGCATTTTTGGTAAGTCACAAATCGAAGTCACCGCTTTATCTATTAAAATATTATCTGAATCAATTAGGTATGGGTTTATATTGGTGACTTCACGTCGAATTTCGTTCTCAAAGATAAACTTTTTCACAGATGTTTTTGACTCTTTCCTTAAACCTAAAATGCTAACAGTAACTCCTGCATTATTTTTTGCATTATTTCTCCACTTAAAATCCTTGTAAGCAAAGAAAATCTCTACATTGTAGTTAAAGATAATTTTCCATAGTAACGGTACTTGAGTTCCCTGACATACAGAGTTCGTTGTCACAAAGGCGAATGCACTTTTACTATTAATTACCTGAGCGGCCTTTATGAACCAGCATGCTATATAGTCTAGAGCCTTAGTATTTGTTAGCTCTTTTAAGCACTGTTTCATATCTTCTTTTTGTTCTTTATTTTGGTTTTTAGAGCCTATATACGGAGGGTTTCCGATAATATAGACTTCTTCCTTTTCTAGTGGAGGACAAGCCGCGAACCAATCGAGCTTTAGTGCATTACCATGAAAGATCCCCCCTGAAGCTTTCAAAGGAAGGGATGGGGCACAATCTCCAAACTCGGCTTTAAATTCTACATTCATCTGGTGCTCAGCCAACCAAAGAGACAGAATAGCAACCTCATGGGCAAAATCATCAAGCTCTATACCATAGAATTGAGAAAGCCTAATTCGTGAAAATGATGAATCTAGACTAATTTCATCAAAGAAATCATCTTGCTGACCGTTTTTTACTAGCTCTTGACGTAGCTTAATGACTTCCATCTCAAGTTTTCTAAGCTCTTTAAAGGCAATAATAAGGAAGTTACCTGAACCGCACGCTGGGTCGAATATTTTGATATTAGCGATGCGATCATGCAATTTACGTAAACGACTAGGTTTTAATTTTGCATCAATATTCTCTGCAATATTTTCCAGCTCTGCATACAAATCATCCAAGAACAGTGGTTCAATGACCTTCATGATGTTGATGACAGAAGTATAATGCATCCCCATACCGCCACGCTGATCAGGATGTACGACGGCTTGAATCATAGAACCAAAAATATCAGGATTGATATTTGACCAATCTAGCTCGCTACCGCATTCAATGAGCATTCTGCGAGACTTGGTAGAGAACTTTGGTGAAGCAATAGCGTCAGCAAAGAGTCCACCGTTAACGTATTCAAATTTGGCCAAATAATCTGGTAAATCATGACGATTTTCTTTGCTAGTATTTAAGACTTTAAACAAACGGTTAAGGTAACTGTCTACATCAGAACCATCTGCTTTGGTATGAGACTCAATCTCACCGCTAAATTGGTTGTCCGCGAATATACCCGTATC
Organism: Psychrobacter sp. JB385; assembly: GCF_900163785.1. GTDB lineage: Bacteria > Pseudomonadota > Gammaproteobacteria > Pseudomonadales > Moraxellaceae > Psychrobacter. The sequence goes on along the minus strand of NZ_FUKN01000013.1, from coordinate 174,991 downwards.
TTCTGCAAAGAAACAAAAGAGTAAACGAGTTAAAAATACGTTCAGACTATGAAGTGCGGCAGTATCATTCTTATTTTTTTCACTGAAATTATCTGCTTTAATCAAATCAAACAGCTTAGCCATTTTTTCAGCTGCTTTTACATCAGCTGGATTATCACCTTGATATACGGCTTTTTCCATACCGGCCCAAGGTAAGAAAAAGTCGAAATGTTTACCAAGCTCACCAAACTCAATATCAAGTGTGTCATTAGTACGCGTATCTATAGCTACAAACTGATTAAAATCAGTTGCAATAATAAAGCGTATCTTCTCTCGCGTGACAGAAGGCTCTTTCTTCATGTCATCGATATCTGAGAACACTTTATTGCTATCACTATGCTTGAAATAGATATGGCGCTTGGCCCTGACTTCCCCTGCGACCTTTGCTAGATTACGTTCACCGGATTTGATACGGCTTACTGTTGTCTTTCTATGCCCATAAGCTGCCATCAACTCGTATATAAACTGATCCTTGTCAACTGCACTACTAAGGACATCTGAAGCTAACTTCTTAACGGTTTCTTCTATTTGGGTTACGTTCACTTTATTTCCTTAAGCTGCTCTAAGTTAGCCACAATATTCACTAATACTAATTTTTGATTCTCGATAGATGTTTTTCTATCCGCGATAAATCTGATTGTTTGCGTGGTTAGAATAACCACTTTCGTTTAATAGCGAATTCTGTTCCTCATGATTAGTAGCATCAAATGACAGCTGTTGATTGTTTATAGCCTGACTGTCTTCAATAGTGACACTTTGATCAACAACTTTTTGCTTACTTTCTTTTGTATTCAACACAAACGGATCTACCTCTTTATCCAAGCCCATATCACCGCCCAAACTCTCAACCATACTTTTAAATAAATACCTATCAGACGATCTTGTAAGAAAGTCCGGAAAATTCATCGCAAAGTAATCCTGAATCATCTTTTCATCATCGCCGTCACTTGCCAATACTTGACCTAAAAATGCCCCCATCAAAATTTTCTGCTTGTTCAGTCGTTTATCCAACTTTACTTGCTGGATTTTAGCTTGGCGTTGTAACTCCTCTAAACGTTTTCGCTCTTTTAAGTCGTTAGTATCTTGATTATTAAAAATAGATACAGACAGTTTTTTGTTGAAGTCTGACATAACTTTTGTTCTCTATAGTAATATTTTTCCTAACCATAACAAGTGCTAAATAATGATTCAATATTTCATTATAGCCGTTAACATAAAACGATCTAAACTCTAGTCCATTATATTTTAGTATAGGGTGTTTGAGTCTCCCTGACTAAGGGCGAAGCAACGACTCAAAATTCAATCTATTCACTTCGTTACTATCTTAATTTTGAATCCTTCTTCGTTGGGGAAACCCCAAACCCCATGCCCCACAAAATGACGTGGGGCAAAAAACCAAACTACGAGGCGCTCTTTATGACCATGGTGCATTTCGATACTAAAGCAATTTCTCGAAAGGCAGGACAATCAGCGGTGGCGTGTGCAGCTTATCGTGCTGGAGATATTTTGGAGGATGTTAAGTATGGAAAAATCCATGACTATTCAAGAAAGCGTGGAGTAATGAGTGCCGATATCGTTCTACCACTTTCATTGAAGGCGTTAGGTGTGAGTGTAGACAGAGAAATGGTTTGGAATTTGGCTGAGGCAGCAGAAAATCGATCGGATAGTCGAGTAGCGCGTGAGTGGTTGATTAATCTGCCTTATGAGTTGTCTGAGAAAGAACGCCATACGCTAGCACTAGAATTCGCTCAAAAGCTTGCTGATGACATGGATGTGATTGCGGATGTGTGTATTCATCGTCCGGTGATGAAGTTGCCATTTGATCCTGATGCTAAGCCTAGCTCGAAACGCTTACGCGAAGGGGAGGAAAACCCTGATCCGCGTAACTTTCATGCCCATATTTTAGTGACCACTCGAGCGCCTACCCTTGGTCCTAATAAAACCTTGGCATTTGACCCAAAGCTCAAAATCCCTTTTGAGTGGTCGAATAAAAAACGTTTGGCGCACGATCTGCCCTCGTCAATGAAAGAAATCAAACGTATTCGTAAGATGTGGGTAGATACCGCTAATGTGATTTTGGCAGAGAAGAACCTACCCCTAATGGATGCTCGCAGCTATAAAGATCAGGAGTTAGACCAGCAACCGACGATTAAGATGGGCGTTGAAGCAACCGCCATGGAACGCCTAGGTATCACTACAGAGAAAGGTAATATCAATCGGGCCATCATTGCACGCAACAAAATGGTAGCTGAGAAAAACCATCAACAAGGAGTAGAACATGAGCAACGAACGACCTCCCTTAGACGCGGACTTGCTTGGACAACTCAGACAAACACAAGATTACCAATCTTCATTGGAGATACAAAACAGCGAGCTGACAGCACGCAACGACGAATTATCGACACAACATCAGGAATTACTTGGGCAACTGAGCGCTGCCAAAAAATACCAAACGGCATTAACACAGTTAATAACAGAATCAAATCAGCAGACGACGGCATTAAATGGGCAACTGACCACACTGAAAGCCTCCCAAAGCTTATTAGAGACACAGAACAGCGCATTAAAGACACAGAACCAAACCTTGAGTGGGCAGCTAAAAAATGTGAAAACCTACCAAAGCGAGCTGCTCACTCAAAACAATGGGTTACTGCAAACGCAAAAAGAGCTGGAAGAAGCGAACATATTGCTGCGGAAATCAATCAAGGCATTACAGAGCGAGCAAAACCAGCCCCAAGCCCCTTCGACAACGAATACGAAAGAGCCTTTCATGAGCGAAAAAGACAAATTGATCAAAAAACTAGAGACGCAGCTCGATACGCTAGTGAAGCAGAACAAAATACTAGAAGAATCAAAGCTGATACGTTAGACAAGAAAAAGGTTCTAGCTTACCGACTCCTCACGCGCAATCACGACAGTAAGAGGTTGCGTAAAGGACGTAACGACAAATCGGAACATTACCCAGAGAAGTTCGATTATCGACAAATTGCCATACTTAATGAATTTGCTCACTCTCTAGGTATTCACACGATTGAGAAAGAGTATCTAGAGAAACACGAGCTAGTCGTTGATATGCTTAGTCTTGAGGTCATGCAAAACAACCTAGCTGCTATAAACATATTAGTAGATAACCAAAAAGAAAGATCTCACAATCAAACCGTTACAGCAGACTTTTATGATTTTATCGCTAAGGTAGACAAACAAAGAGCTGAACAGGTACAACAGTATCAAACAAGATTAGGTAGAAATGATACTAGCAGAGTGACTGCAACGATAATGACAGCTCAACCTTATCTAGTTGCACTGACTAAATATGCAAATAATAGTGAAAAAACAGATGAGAACAGAGCATTAGCAGAACAACATATCAATCGGACTATTAGATTGACAGCTAAGCAATACGAGGTTGCTTACAAAGGACTGGATACTTTAATGAACCATGATAGCGTCCAGAAGCACGTTAGAGAGCTTGGAGACAGTTTAGGTAGATTTACTACTGATTACGCTGAGAAGTTATCTGGCGATGATTTAAGAAGCATTAATAACGGTTTAAAAGTCATTGATACAGGAATAGAGATTAGTAATACAAGTCAGAGGGTAGTTACACAGAATTCAGCGCAACCGACTTATTATAGTGTTTAACAAGTAATCTACAGTTTCGTCAAGCATGAACCGATGTAAACGTTAAATAACATTTTAGTCTTATTCATAACTTTTATTATTTCTTATTATTTATGACACATCAGATTGATTAGGTTTTAAAAGCTATTATCCTACCCAGTTTTTTGTCTAAACCTCATAGATTCGAGAGTAGCTAGCCATATCAAAGGTAGGATAATCAGCGCAGACCCTACTAACAAAGTCATATTTGGTACTTCATTAAACCATATGATTCCAACCACCACCGCCCCTATTAAACCTGAGTATTCCGCACTAGAGACTTTGTACGCTTCAATGTGTCGATACACCTGTACGCATATACCTGCATAAATCAAAATGAATACATTTGAACTGGCGGCCGTAATCAATGAGCGCCAATCAAATGGCTGTCCTTCCCAAATAGCCAAACCAAGCGCGAATGGGATTCCTAATAAATTGGTCAAAAGTAGCGTTTGATAGACAGTATGATGTTGTGGAAGTTTACGAACTAACAGATTGTTTAGCGCCATGGTTACCGCCACTATAAGGGCAAACACCGCCCCTAAATTGATCTGTTTCGGTTGTACAATAACGAGGATACCAGCAAAACCTAATATAGAGGCTGCGATAGTCGGAAAGTTTAATCTGTCTTTATAAAATAAAAAACCCAGTGGTAATACAAATAAAGGGGCGCCATAAAAAATAGCATTCGCAGTCGCAAGAGGCAGTGCTTGAAGAGACAGTACCATAAATATCACACCCAATAACCACACGTGACTACGAACAAAGTGCCATTTTATATTACTGAATAACTTGTTCTTTTTATTAATTAAGCAAAATGGCAACAGCATTAAAACCGCTGTGCATTGACGAAACAGGATAAATTGATATACCGCCGTCTCAGAGGGCAAGGCCTTTATCAAGGCGTCTGAGAAGACCGCAATGATATTTCCTAGTACCAATAGCGTCATGGCAAATGCAACACTCATCTTTGGCATTTTTAGCCTCCCCGCCCTATTCAGAATTCAGAAACTGTTAAAACCCCAATGGGTTCATGCTGATTTAACGATCTGTCAGGCAGTATATTCAAGTAAGAGTATGATGTATAATGATATAAAACATATTTAGTATTACCTGAGGTAATAATGGATTTACCACCGCTGCGTGCAATACAGTGCTTCGAGTCCGTTGCACGGCTTAACAGCTTTTCAAAAGCAGCAGAAAGCCTCAATGTGACACAAAGTGCCGTGAGTCACCAAATACGCATCCTTGAAGAGTATCTTGGGGAAGCAATGTTTTACAGGCAAGGCCGGACCTTTTCGTTGACAGAGGTTGGTGAGCGTTATTTCACAGATGTGAGTGGCGCATTGGGTCTACTTTCAGATAGTAGTCAGATTATTAAACATGGAAAACCTGGGCGTATACGCTTAGCTCTGTACAGTTCAGTCGCAGTGAATTGGTTGATTCCTCGACTAGAAGACTTCTATAGACAGTATCCAGAAATAGAACTTACTTTAGATATGGTTAATCATCCCTCTGATTATAATGAGCAAAGGGCCGATTGTTATATCACCGTCGATCCTCCTCCACATGCTTTCATCAGTAAGTTTTTATTTGCTGAAACTTTATATCCTGTTTGTGGTCAAAAGCTTTGGGAGAAAATAAGAGATAAACCCCTTCCTGACGCATTGTGGCGGCATCCAATATTGTCTGTGAGATATGCAGATACGAGCGAGAATACAGCGGAGGATTGGCTGCGATGGTGTAAGGCAGGCGGATTTGAATTACCAAGCGATATAAAGATAAATCATTTTAGTCATGTACTATTAGCGATAGAAGCCGCACGGTACAATCTGGGTATTACTCTTACCAATAATTATATGATGCAGGATGATGCTTATAAACAAAATATCGTTAGAGTTCCAATGCATGAATTTCTAACAGGGGATAACTTTTACTTCGTTTGCAAGGAATTAAGGAATAATCAGGATGATATTATTAAATTAAGCGAATGGCTAGAATCCCAATGTAATGATACCCACCGAGCAAATCAAAGCAACCGATAACATCTTATTTTGGCATACCGGAGGCGCGCCGGCGCTATTTGCCTACGCTGATGATTTAGATATACGTTAACGAAACTTGCACAGCGCGTAAAACCTTCTAAATTGAAAAACCACTGATGAGCTAGTATCTTTTGCCTAAAGATTCGGCTTAGCAGCAATATTGTTCATTCTATTATAAAGGTTTTTTATGGGTCAAATCAGTGACTGGGTACTCTCTATCACGGCGAAGTTTGGCTACTTTGGCATTATCTTTGCCATGTTTGCCGAAAACGTCTTTCCGCCTATTCCCTCCGAGGTTATTATGCCTGCTGCTGGGTTTGCCGCCTCAAATGGTGAGCTTAATCTCATACTTGCCATACTAGCAGGGACGCTTGGCGCGGTACTTGGTGCGTTACCGCTGTACTATTTAGGCCGCGTGTTTAATGAAGAGCGCTTGATAGCCTTAACCAAAAAATATGGCAAATTTGTTTTTGTAAAACCTGACGATATCAAAGCTACCAATGAGTGGTTCGATAAGCACGGTAAAAAAGCGGTATTCTTTGGTCGTATGGTGCCTGGTATCCGCTCGTTCATCTCGATTCCTGCCGGTATGAATAATATGCCGATGCTACCGTTTTTGGGGCTCTCCGCACTTGGTGCAAGCATTTGGACGACAGGTCTGACGTTCGCGGGTTACTATATGGGCCAAAACTACGAGGTTATTGAATCGACGCTCGCCCCTTACTCGACAGGTATTGGCATCCTTATCGTTGTCATTATTATTGGTTGGTTTGTAAAGCGGCGTTTATCTGATAAACACTAACAAACGCGCAGGCCGATAATCACTAAGTGCTAACGCCTTGATTTACTTGTCGATAGCGTCCAACCCTAAGCGCATCCAAGTAATCGCCTGCTCTTGATGCTCTGTCATCGCATTCCAAATACCGTCTTCGCTAAAGATAGAATGAGCCTCACCAGAGTGCTTAATCGTGACATCAGCCTCACGATCTTGTATCCACTGCGGACTTAAATAATACTCTTGTACCTCAGACAGTAGCGCTTCTGCCTCTCTCCAATCTTGCTGCGCCTGTAATAATTTTGACTGTAGAGCAGACCAACGCTCAAATTTGTGTTGTATGTCTTGTGGATCAATGTCTTGTGGATTAATAGCTTCGCTCATCATATAACTCCTATTTATAGTTGCAAAAATCTCTTTAGAATTTCAAATCAGCTAATACCTTGTCTTTACCTGTGATAATTCAAAGTATAGTAAACCCTACCAAGAACTGTTACGATAATTCTAAATTCCAGCTCGCTAATTACCATGACATACCCCATTACCCTTCGTAAAAAGGTACTACAGTCTCTTGAACAAGGTATGAGCGTGCGCACCGCAGCCAAGCTTTATGATATGAGTCCCACCACCATTATTAACTGGAAAAAAGACATCAGTATCAAGCCCATCGTTAGAGCACCGCGCAAAATATCTAATGATGCCCTAAAACAAGACATTACTGACTATCCTGACGCTTACTACTATGAAAGAGCTGCTCGTTTGGGCTGTAGTAAATCCGGCGTAGAAGCTGCCATGAAAGCGAGGATAAAGCAAAGCACTGCTTTGCCCGAGTGTAAGGGGAGAGCTATGCTCGAGTACCAGATTTCATAAGAACAAACGTATCAAAAAACTATTAAACCGACATGGTCATCGCATACTCTGGCTACCGCCTTACAGCCCTGATCTAAATCCTATTGAGAAGAAGTGGGCTGAAGTAAAAACGCTCAGGCAGGGCTGGGGTGAGAATAATCTAAATCATTTATTCAGCAATGTCTGCTGTTACAACTTTAAGTTGGATTGACTATATTTGTTTAAACTTGCCCAAATAACATTACGCCATGTATTAATGAAGGGCCTAAGAATACCATAAACAATCCCGCTAAAATCATTGTTAAACTAGCTATAACGCCCTCGTCCTCATTGCGCTGACTTGCCCGGGCTGTACCAAAACCGTGTGATGCATTACCAAATGCGATTCCATTTGCAAGATGTGAGCGAATACGAAAAAAAGTCAAAATCATATCCCCTAAAATCATTCCCACCATCCCTGTAATCAAAGTAAACAATGAGACTAAAGAGGAAGAGCCGTGAATTTTTTCAGATAAGTCTAACGCAAATGGTGTCGATATTGAACGGGCCATCAAGCTATAGGTCAAGGTCTTATCAAAGTGGAACAAACCAGTGAATAGGTATATGCTTAAGACTCCCACCACCATCCCAACAGTTATAGAAGCGGTCAAAGCCAAAGCATGTTGACGTATTAAACGACGATATTCATAAATAGGTATAGCAAACGCAACCGTTGCGGGGGCAAGTAACTGCACAATCCAAGCTGTATCCTTCCAATAAGTATCATAAGAGATATTAAAGATAATCATTAATGAAAGCGTTATTACTGGAACCGTGATAGCTGGGTTTAGCCAAGATTTTCGATAGCGCACATAGATTACTTTAGCCATATAATAAGCAGCTAATGTCCAAATGAGACAAAGGATTGACCAGACATTCATTGTAAATCCTCACGCATTACCATTATTTTTTAGGTTTAATTGGGCTTTATGAATCTGATGTCGATGCAATCTACGTTGCAAACGGTGCACCATAATAAAAGTGAATGCTGAGCTTAACATCACCATCGCGGTACTTAAGATAATTGTCAGCATTAATTGCCAGCCCTTACTGATAAATAGCGCCTTGTATTGAAGTATTGACATCATAAGTGGGATAAACATTAATACTAATTCACCCAAAACAAATTTTGCCCCCAGTCTGACCCAGTTAACCTTGATAGCACCACTCATTAATAAGATCAGCATTAAAAATACCCCTAAGACGCCTGAGGATACGGGTAAATGCAATAACTCAACCAATATCGCAGCACAATACCAGACAGCTGCGATAATAGCGCATTGCATAAGGACATGAAGCCATGATTGGCGACAGAACTGTTGAAGTCTAAGTTTTTTTTCAGCTACAAAGGATAGGGATAAGTGAATATTAGGATTACGCATAATAATTGTTGTTTGTTGATTAGAGACTACTTATTATAAAAATACCCTAGTCATAAATTATGAATTATATTTTTATTTTTATTCCCAATTTCTATAATAAATTTCATTATCCTTCCTAACCATGGTTTATTATTCATGATAACTTTGAAACAATTACGCTGCTTTGTGACAGTCGTAAAAACAGGTGGGTTTCTTCAAGCCAGTATTCAACTCAATCTAACCCAACCCACCGTTACCAAATCCATCAGTAACCTTGAAGAATATTTAGGCGTAGCTCTGTTTGATAAGCCGTTGACTCATAGAAAAAAGCGGCTAGTTAATTTAACGGAAATTGGCGAACACCTCTATATTCAAGCAGTGGATATCTTACAAAAGGCAGATAATCTTGAACAAACAGTAGTAGATTATCAGCAATTAATAGGTGGTAAGTTGCGTCTGGGGATTTCACCGTTAGGCAGTGAAATACTAAGCAAAGCTATTTTTAACTTTTACCAAATGCATCCTAGTATAGAAACCTCACTTATCGAAGATGGTGCTGAGTCACTTAAGCAGGCCCTTCTAGAGGGGCAACTTGATGTGGCAACATTGATGAAGCCGATTGACGATGATTTTGACTACTCGTCGATATGTTGCTATCCAGTGGTGGTCGTAGCAAATAAAAACCGTATGGGTAAGCGAAAAACCAAGGTAACACTTAAATCACTATCAAATGCACCCCTAATTTTATTTACCTCGAATTCATCATTTACTCCAATGATTATAGAAAACTGTCAATCACTAGGTTTTGAACCTAATATTATTTGCCAAACCAATCAGTGGCACTTGCTTCTTGATATGGTAAAACAGGATATGGGTGTGACTCTTTTGCCTCAATATTATACTCAAAAGTTGGATTTGACAGGATTAGTCTGCTTGCCACTAACCCAACCTCAGTTAAAATGGGAGCTTGTCATGGCTTGGCGTCGTCATCGCTTGCTTACACCAAGTATGCGAGCTTGGCTTGATAACATAAGAAAAAATATATAACCAAGCCTTGATAATGCTTTGGATGAAACAGGGCATAGAGGTTATACAAAACAGAGGTGATTGAATATTTAAAAGCAGGTTGGCAAAGTTTAGCGAATGTACAACTTGCGACATTGAATTGAGTAGATTGGTTCAATAAAAAGCGTATACACAGTGCATTGGGCTATGTATCGCCTTTTGAGTTTAAAGCAATGTACTATGATAAGCTTAACCTGTTAGGTCAAGTGGCTTAACTTAAATAAAAAGGTCTCAGACAAACCCGGTACAGTTCACTTTTACAAAAAACTAGAAGCACTAAACCTTTCGTTCGAAGACCTTACAGAACATAATTTAATAGACGCTAAGGTACACTTAAAGAAAATAATAGAGAAAGGTAAAATATATAGATTAACGGATACTGAGAAAACAGCAAAAGCATTCTACGTTCAGAGAGTTTCCCAAACTTTGTGTAACTGCTTATAATCCACTAACCGGAGAATAAGCAATGACAACTCAATCTGGCATTAAGAAACTAGCTGAACAAATGGCTGGTAGCATGAAAAGCTTCGATGACATCAAAGACCTCCAGAAGCAGCTCATGCAATCCTTTATCGACACTGCCCTTGAAGCTGAGATGGAAGACCATCTCGGCTATCCTAAGCATGAAAAGGCAGATAAGCCAAATAAACGCAATGGGCATACTAAAAAGACCGTCCGCAGTGACACAGGCGATCTTGAGATATCCGCTCCAAGAGACCGCAATAGCAGCTTTGAGCCTGTGCTGGTCAGTAAGCATCAAACCCGTATCTCAGGTCTCGATGATAAAATCATATCGTCACTACAGGCATAGCCTTCCGTCTTGCGCTTCGGGCAAGTGTGCCCCACACACTTGCTTATCCTCGCTCATACGCCAAGGGTCAAACCACCACCGAGATTGTAGAGAGCATTAAAGAGCTCTACGATGTCGATATCTCCAGTAGCTTAGTTTCAAAAGTCACTGACAACATATTAGAGGACATCACCGCTTGGCAGAACCGTCCGCTGAGCAGTGTCTATCCTATCGTCTATTTGGACTGCATCGTCGTGAAGATACGTCAAGACAAGCAGATCATCAACAAGGCTATCTATCTGGCACTAGGCGTGGGACTTGATGGCAGAAAAGAGCTGCTTGGTATGTGGCTCTCAGAGCATGAAGGCGCTAAGTTCTGACTGGGTATTCTCACTGAACTACAAAACCGCGGGGTACAAGATATTCTCATTGCCTGTGTTGACGGCTTAAAAGGCTTCCCTGATGCCCTCAACACCGTCTACCCCAACGCTCAGGTTCAGCTGTGTATCGTGCATATGGTACGCTATTCAATGAAGTTCGTACCGTGGACTGATAAGAAAGCCGTAGCGGCTGATTTAAAGGTTATCTACGGCGCTGATACGCTTGAGATAGCAGAGGCCAATCTTGAATCCTTCAACGCAACATGGGGTGATAAGTACCCGCATGTGGTTACCTCTTGGCGTAATAACTGGGAGGGCTTAACGGTGTTCTTTGGCTACCCTAAAGACATCAGAAAAGTGATTTATACCACCAATGCGATAGAGCCTTTAAACAGTGTGATTCGGACAGCGGTGAATAAGCGTAAAGTATTCCCCTCTGATCAAGCGGCGTTTAAAGTGGTGTATTTAGCCACCCAGCAGGCATCCAAAAAGTGGTCGATGCCGAGTCAACACTGGACGTCTGCTTTGAATCGCTTTATGATTATGTTTGATGATCGTATTAGGGCGTGTTGAACATTGGCGACAAATTAATGGCAAAAAAAATAGCGAACGGTTAGGGCGTGCTTTATCGCATGCGTGCTGGCTGTCCTTGGCGCGACTTACCCGAGTATTTTGGCAAGCCTAATACCATCTATAAAGCTTACCAGCGCTGGTTTCGCAGTAATAAGCTAATGGCATTATTTACGTTACTGATCAAAGACGCAGACCTTGAGTGGGTCTTTATCGATGGCACTCATATTAAAGCGCATCAGCACAGCAGTAGTGGCAATGAGAACCTACAATCCATTAGCAAAAGTGTGGCAGGCCGCGCGACCAAGATTCACTTAGCAGTTGATGCTCATGGCAATCCGATTACCTTTATTTTATCAGAGGGCACAACCCACGATGTCAAAGTCGCACCTGATTTAATAGACAAGGTTGACTTGAGTAATACAGAGGTTTTATGTGCCGATAAAGGCTATGATTCTGATGCACTACGAGCCCATATTGAACAAGCAGGGACGCATAATAACATCCCTCGAAAACGAAACACTCAGTCTTCTAACGACCATATGGACTGGGACTTATATAAAGCCAGACATCTAGTAGAAAACGCTTTCGCTAAGCTAAAACAGTATAGGGCGGTTGCCACCAGATTTGATAAGCTCAAGCAGAGTTATGAAAATACGGTCGCTCTTGCTTGTGCTTATATCTGGCTCAAATTATGAATGTTCAACACGCCCTAGATTAACTTAGCTTTGATACCTATTTTCCCTCGTCCAAGTTTCAACCACCATGCCGGTACGTATCCCTGAGCTTGATCACGTGACCATAGCGCGGTTAACAGCCCCAATCCTATGAGAGACACAAGGGCAAAAGTACCCTCTGAAATCATACCTAAAAAATATAAAGTAGACATAGTAATAACTATGAAACTATATGTGAGCCAACCTCTCACGCCGTACTCAATAAAAGCGCAGGACGTATCTATAAAACCTTTTAACTTACTCATCACTATTCCTCACTTTAAGCCGACTCTTATAGTTGAAACAATAGCACTGTGTTACGTTTTTATCAACACAAACCCATGTATGATAAATCGTTTCTGCTACATAAGAAAATCATTAGCAAATAAATATGCACTGATGATAATCAAAATATTATCAAAGCTACCTCTTCATATATCTGAAATGAATACGTATTGAAATATAACATCAAACTGTCTCTGAATACGCTCATTTGACCCTATTGATTAATCCTACCCCGATATTAGCTAATGTTTTGTAGTCATAATCATTATTTACCTCCGCACCAGCTTGGATGAATGCTTCTTCAGCATGGTACATAGCTACTAGTAAAGCATCAGAAGGGTTGTGTATATCCATAATTTCAGGTAAGTAGATCAAACGTCGAGCATAGCGTGTTGGTGTATCGATATCATTAACTATGGCATCACTCGCTAGTGTTTCCAATCTTATACCCAAAAGTATATACATCACATCAAACCCTATATTCCAGAGCTTAACGACTAATGATGATGGCATATCTCGCTTGCCTGTTTCATAATTTTTATAGGTATTTTGATGAACGCCTAACTGGTTGTAGACATCAACTGCTTTCAAATTTAGACGCTCACGTTCTAATTCCAATCGCTTACCCATATCTTCAGGATTCATCTAACCCCCTCAAAAATACACTCTCATGTAAACAAAATATTGACATACACTCAAATGTTAGTATTATTATACACTCAATTGAGTGAAACGTTTTAGAATAATATATTCTATCATAATAGGATACCACCAAAATGAAAGTGAGCACATTACAAGCTACGAACAAAGGACAGTTACATAAATCCAATCGTAAAGCCATACCTATTCGACTTCTGCCAGAACAACACGCTGAACTTAAAAAAACTGCAGCTACTGAGATTCGTTCTATGGGATTTATCGCATTACGGCGCTACCAAGCTGGTCTGCAATTAGAGCAGTCAAAGCAACCAACCTAATATATTGACACTGCCATCGCAAACACAGTCGAGATGACAGTGTCATTTTTGGGCGATGAGGGAAGTACCGGTCAGTACTTCAGAAATTATCAGCCATATCCAACAATATTCGTATTCACCCGACCCCTTTAGATCAGCGCTTATCAGATCAGTAGTTTCATCACTACTAGACATGAAAACAGTCAATCCATCGTAGGCATAAACCAAACCACTTACCAAACCAAACGAGCACTATTATGCAAACCATGCAAGATGATACCCGTAGCGAGCTAATCACTCGCCTCGTACAAGATTATGGTCTCAAATTCTCCAGCGACCGTCAGTTTTTGCGTTATGGCCGCTGCCCGTCATGCGGAAAAAAGGAGTTATTCACCGGTGCTGATGCGCCGTGGACGATCCAGTGTGGCCGCGCTAATAAATGCAATTACCAAGCATCTACTCGCGATATTTACCCAGACATATTCGCCAATTGGACGAAGAAAAACCCACCAACACCCAGCAACCCAAATGCCACCGCCGATGCTTATCTTCAGTCTGGGCGCGGCTTTGATGTCGTCAAGTGGCAACGCAGTTACAGCCAAGAAGTCTATAAAGACTATCAGTCAGGCTTCACCTGCCCCACCGTGCGCTTTAACCTTACCAGCAATGGTCAAACGATCGGCTATTGGGAACGCTTGATAGAGCCAGCACAAGGTATTGCTAAAGCAAAAGTACAGACTGGCTTTAAATTCAAAGGTCACGCGTGGCTACCGCCAAAGCTACATCTAATACAAGGGGTCTGGTCATATGTCAAAGAATTGTGGATAGTTGAGGGCATCTTTGATGCCATGGCGCTGACTGAGAACGGTCTGCACGCGATCAGTAACATCACCGCTGGCAACTTCCCAGCGCACACCCTAGCACAAATCAAAGCGCGCATGGACGAGCTTGGCAAGCCACAGCCCAAGCTTATCATCGCACTAGATAGCGACACTGCCGGACGCAAAGCGACAGATAGACTTGTCGCACAAGCCAGACAGAACGGCTGGGATGTCGCCGCCGCGCAATCCAGCGAATACGGTGACGGCGCGGACTGGAACGACTTACATAAGGCCGGAAAACTCACCAAGACCGACCTTGAGCGCTATCGCTTTTATGGTGATCTGCTTATTGCTGATACCGCCAAGGACAAAGCCCTGCTCACCTACAACCAATGGGGCAGCACCAGCTTTTATATGTTTTTCAATCATTGCACCTATTGGGTAAAAGTCGATACAGAGAGCTTTGATAAAGCCAAGCAGCAAGACGCAGACAGCGAACCGACCGAAGACCTATTCAACACTGAGGAAGAACTCAAAGAAGCCCTGCAGCTGTGGCATGACGACCTGATGCAGTCCTGCATGACGGTCACGCAGATCATGAACTGTCAGCCGCAAGCGCTGTATTATCAGTCAAATCTGGTGACAGATGAAAGCTGGTACTTCTTTCGCATTCGTACCCCCCAAGGCGACACCAAAAACACCTTTACAGGCAGTCAGTTATCAGCCGCCGGTGAGTTTAAAAAGCGCCTACTGTCCGTCGCCCCTGGTGTCATCTATCAGGGCAACTCCAAGCAGCTCGACATCATGCTGGGCCGCATGATTAACGGTATCAAAACCGTAGAGACCATCGACTTTATTGGCTACAGCAAAGACCACCAGACCTATATTTTCAATGATACCGCCATTCGTCATGGCCAGACCTACGCGCTCAATAAAGACGACTATTTTGACCTGCCCAATAATAAAAGCCTCAAGACATTGGCGGCCAGTCCAAGCATCAACATTGGCAGCCGTCCCAGTCAGCCGGTCAACTGGATAGCGGACATCATCAGCGGTTGGGGCGTGCAGGGCGTCATCAGTTTAGTCGGTTTTATGGGCAGCTTATTTGCCCAGCAAATCCGTGATCGTCAAAAGTCATTCCCTTTTTTAGAGATTGTCGGCGAACCTGGGACGGGTAAATCGACACTGCTTAGCTTTTTTTGGCGCCTTATCGGCCGTGAATCTTATGAGGGTATCGACCCCAACAAAACCACTAAAGCTGGCCGTATGCGCTCACTCTCGCAGACATCAAACATGCCATCCGTCCTTATCGAGTCCGACCGTGACGGCGCAGGGACAGGCCGCAATTCTCAATTCAACTGGGACGAATTAAAAAACCTATACGACGGCGGCACCATTGGCACACGCGGCGTCAAATCCGCAGGCAACGAAGTCTATGAACCACCCTTTCGCGGCACGATTGTCATCAGTCAAAATCTACCCGTGGTCGCCTCCAAGGCCGTACTAAGCCGTATCTGTCATCTATTTTTTACCGTTGAGCGTCAGACCCGCGATAGCGAGGCGGCGGCGCGTCGCATCGAAGCGCTACAGTCTGAGGATGTCAGCCATTTTTTGGTTGATGTGTTAAAGATGGAAGTCAAGTTTTTACAGACCTTTTTTGATACCAAAATGGCACATGAGAACTGGCTAAAAGACAGCGGTGTCAAGGCGTTTCGTGTCGCCCATTGTCACGCGCAGCTGCTTGCCTTGTTTGACGCAATGAAGCTGTTACTGCCGGATTTGGTGAGATTGGACGGCGCATTCAAGCAAGCCATATTTGAAATGGCAACAGAACGTGATCAGACGCTAAACACTGAGCATCCGCTGAATATTCAGTTCTTTGATGTACTCGAACGATTGAATGCGGCACCCAACGCAATCGAAGGTGCAGCGCATCATATCCGCCGTTTGCACATCAATCACAGCAAAAACCCAAATCTATTGGCAATCAGCATGCCAGAGATCTACCAGCTTGCGAATGAGTACCGCTATGACCTACCGCCACAATCCGACATGCATCACGCGCTGCGCCAGTCTAGACAGTTCAAGTTTGTGGCAGCAAACAAGACGGTAGCGTCTCAAATAACAGGCCGTAGCATTCGTTGCTGGGTGTTTGAAATACCTAAAAACCTAAGCTTCACTTAATCAAAAGGAACCCAAACCATGAATCTATTACTAGCAGGAATACAGACTGAAGAAGAGTATGCGCGTGAGCGAGCTGCTAAAAGCAAACAGCTTAAAGAAGCGCTTACCAAGGTATTAAAAATGGCATTGGATGATTGCGGTGGCAGTCGTGTCTGTCGTGATTTTCTATTGTCGTTATATAACGGTCACGCTTACCCATTCAATATGAACGGCTTACGCAATCTAGATGGCGGATTATATGCGGCTTGCATCACGATAATGAATATCGATTGCAGACCGAATCCACCGTTTGAGATTCATAACTGGTTTATCAATGGCGATGAAATATTTGCAAGCCTTAAAGCCAGTCGCGCCGAATCGGATAAAGGAAAATAACTAATGAACTTAAACAAATTAGTGCAAATGGCGATAGAACATCAGCAGCAGCAAGAAGCCTCAAAGCTACAGCACAACGCCACTTTTGAACTATTGGCTTTACCTTTACCTGAACCATTCCACCAGTCCAACGTGAACACGAATCATCTCCTTCTATGAAAGAATTTATCAATAACGTTGGCTATCTTGGTAACGAACAAGAAGATGTATTCCTTGAGCTGATAAGTAATGCAAAAAACATGATTATTGATATGGCAAGTAAAACAGAGGACTGTCGATGAGCATCTAAACCATGACCGCATGGGTAGAAAATCCCTAGTGAAAGAAGATGATAGACATTAGTTTTATCTTACATAACAACAAGCTCTACGGTATAGATATCCCATTTTCAATCATCATTAATAGCAGGCCTATCAAATAACGATTCCACTTAGGCATAAAAAAACAGCCCTCACCGTAATGAGGACTGTTTTAACAGATAATTTGAGCCAAAAGCCCAAACCAAGAGCTTTTTAGTGGCTCATTAGTTACCAAACCAGATTTTTATTATAGCGTCAATTTGGCATAAAAGCTAGTTATATTAATACCTTAAGGTTTTCACACATACATTTTTACGCACAGGAGAACACCAAGTGGCCAGTATCGAACCACTCAAGACCAGTATTCGCATTATTTGGTATATGAACGGCGAAAAAGACAGCGAAACACTGCTAAACACACCGCCCACTGCTGTAAACAAAGCCAATGCTCAAAAAATAGCGGATATGGTAGAGCAGCAAATACAAATGGGCATATTTGACCGTGATGCCGTATTCCCAGCGTCACCAAAGCGGCAAGCCTCGTACTTTGGCTACTATATCCCGATTTGGCAAAATGCCGAACAAAGCAAAGTCTCTCCTACGTCATGGGACACATATATTGGTAAAGTGGCCAATCATATAACGCCCTATTGGCAAAGTAAGCAGATCAGTAAGATTAGTGCTGAAGATGTGGAATATTGGGTTTATAAAGTATTGAGAGCTGAGCTGTCGCCCAAGACCATAGTCGATATACTAGGATTATGGCGCTCGATTTGGAGCTACTGGGCCCGTCATCAAAAGAACTTTAACGATCCTAGCCAGTACATCAAGCTCAACGCCAAAGATCCAAAAGACATCGATCCTTTTACTCGCGCTGAGATAGATATTATTATTGGTACCGAAACTGACACCACGTTTCGCAACCTTTGGACGGTCATGCTGTGGTCTGGCTTATCCAGTCATGAGCTGTTGCCATTAGCCACAGAAGATATCAACTTTGCAGAGTCCACAGCTCATATCAAGCGCGGCTTTGTCAAAGGCATTCATAAAGCCACCAAAAACCGTAGACGTAAACGCCAAATAGAACTGCTGCCCATCGTCGTAGACGCATTGGCCAATCAAGCAGAATTGGTAGCGAATCATAAAGCGCAAACCATCAAAGTCTTAGAGCGAGACAATCACACCTATGAGCAGCAGCAGCTTACTTGGCTTTGGCTTAACCCTCGCACTGGCAGCCACTATACCTATCCGCAATTAGAGAAGCGCTGGAAACGTCACCTAGACAGCTGCGACATTCCCTATCGCGCTTTGAATAACGGTCGCCATACTTACGCGAGCCAAGTGCTATCGACAGGCATCATCAGCGCTGAGTGGTTAGCCAATCAGCTAGGCCACGTCAACACAGAAATGATCCACAAACACTACGGCAAATTCATCCCCAGTGATAGCCGACACATCATTCGCAACCTAGCAAACGCCTTAAACAATCATCACAATCAGCCCTAAATTTAGGGCTTTTTTATTCCTATATCATCAGTTCAGGTAATTAAATACCATATGGGTAGCGATAATAGGTAATTGTAGTAATAGCTCGATAAACAAGACCTAAGTCATTGATATAATTGTTATTTAAAAATACCTTAATATGGTAATAAAAAGTAATTATAATTACATATATTAGTTAAGCATATGATATATATAGTTTTTATAGTCTCTTAATTAATACCTTTTAGCTGTGTATTCAATTACTTAATAATTACCTTCAAATTACAAAAAAATCCAATAAAATCAATATGATTACATCAATTACCTAGTTTGCAGTCCACCCCTAAAATTTTAAAAACGTCTAATTCCCCACCTGACCCATACTGTCTCAGTCTTTGACTATCTAAAGTATGGGATTAGCATGGGATAGCATTTACTGCTCATATAGCATTACGATTTATATAAAACATATATATAACAAGGTATTAGCTATCGTATCGCTGCAGTGATTTAATTGTAAGGAGGTTTCGAGTCTCTCCAGCCCCACCATTTTCGGATAGTACATCTTAGACCAAATATTAAAGCCTGCTTTTTAGCAGGTTTTTTTGTGTCTGCAATTTAATATCGAAACTATTTCGAGTTAGAGACAATGTTGATTGGAAACCATATACCAATTTTAAAATGTGTGACATTAGCATTTTACCAAAGCTAACCTCATGCAATATTAGCCATTAAGCATTGCGTACATGATAAATTTTTCACCTTATATATCAAAAATCTTCATCATATTCTCGTTCAGGAGCGTAATTTCCATCAACTATTATGGAACACCAACCAAGGTATACTTCAAAAAACTTTAGACTTGTTACTCTATATTGGTTTTCTGATACTTTATCTATAGACACCATGGCATGATTATAATAGGTGTATTTACCTCCAACTCCACTAGGATACAATAAACTCAATCGTTCTGTATCCAATTCCACTATCTCACCTATTAGCGAAAATGGAGCGAAATCAAAAGTTAGTATAAACTTAGCGTCAATCTTACAGAAACAAGGTATATCTTCTCTTTTAATAAGTTCATTTATTCTAAGATCTGTTGGTATACACATTGACAATATCATATTGAACTCTCTTTTATAATTTTAGCTAATACTAGATTTAAAATTGAATCCACTTTTAGCAGGTTTTTTTGTGTCTGGATTTCAATCGTAGGTTCACACTTTCTCTAAATCTAACAGTATTTCATCCATACTTTGATACCGCTTCTCTACTCGCTTCGCCAATGCGCTATCTACGATAGATTGATAACGACTATATGATAACGGCTGTCTTGGAATAGGCTGCTGGCAATGCTGAATTGCCCAATCACTCATTTCATCAATACTCTCAGCAGCAATCTTAAACGGTCGTTCGCCCGTAAGTATTTCAACGATCATGATACCAAACGCGTAAATATCGCTTTGTATCGTTGCTCTCTCTCCCTGCCAGCGCTCAGGTGCAAGATAGGCAGGCGTTCCAGCAGAACTTGAGTGAATAGGTTGATGAATCATCTCTGCTAATGCAAAATCAATCATGACTAGATCAGACGTTTCGCTAATATTATGCCCATCATCTTCTAAAGCCGTATTAAGCAAAATATTACTGGGTTTAATATCATTGTGTAGCCAGCCAGCATGATGTAACTTGGCTACAAGATAAGCCGCTTGCTGAATAAAATGATGCTTGTAATTATCGGTTAATAACGGACGGTTTTGACTAGTAAGCTGCTTTGCTAAATTTCCATTTGGATAATAAGGCATGACAAGTGCCATTAATCGCTGACTCTGCCCCATTGCTTGAATACTTATTGTGTCAAAAGCGAATACAGAAGGAACAAACGATTTTTGGCCGCTCTGATTTTGTGATAATGCGTTCAAAGATTTCAGCACATCACATTCATGAGTCAAACCGGATAAATTATGACTATCAGAAGCATTTAGCTGCCACTTAATCATAACACTACCAAATTGCGGATGCTTTGCGCGCGTCAAACCTTGATAACAATCTGTTGCTATGGTTGTTGTTTCAGCGCTTCGTGTTTGCAGATCGTGTTGCTGAGCAATACGCTGGTGCACTATTTCGCTATATTGTCGTGCGCATAGTGTTTGAGTGATAAGAGGCAATAGCCGCTGAGCCTGCGTTTGCAGTGCTTGTATAATCAGCGGATTACTGGCACTATTTTGCATGGTCTGGTTTTTCATGGCAAACTCTCATCATATAGTGACGTCCTGAAAAAACCACGATGACACCTCTCAAATCCCACCTCAACAGTCAGAGCTATTATGTCGCAACCTACCCACTCGTCTAACCCTACTACTCATTATACCCTGCCCAAGCCGCTACTGGATTTGCTGACTCAATATTTGCAAGAGCAGGTCACGCCAGCGATTGACATTGATTCTGAGCAGCTTGCCTACCGCTGGGTCGGCGGTCATAATGGTCATCTAGCGCCGCTCGCAGTCAATCTGTTTTTAAGTTTAGACGACTTGCAAGGTATTGAGCGACAAAAATCAAAGCTCATACAAAATACGCGTCAGTTTTTAAAAGGCTATCCAGCCAATCATGTCTTGATGACAGGGACACGTGGTGCAGGTAAATCCTCACTAATTCGTGCTTTATTACAAGCTTATCATAGTGAAGGGCTGCGCATTATTGAGATTGCTCGTGATGATTTGCAAGTATTGGATAAAATACGCGCGGCCATTAAGGCGTTGCCCGTAGACTGTGGCTGCCGTTACATAGTGTACTGCGATGACTTGGCATTTAATGGTCAAGATGAAAGCTATCGCGCTCTAAAAAGCGTACTCGATGGTGCGCTGGATTCTGAACAAGACAAGCTACTGGTCTACGCCACCAGTAACCGCCGTCGTCTATTACCGCAGATGATGAAGGACAATCTTGATATTTATAATGGTCAGACGGATGAGGTCAATCCTTATGAGACCATTGATGAGACCGTGTCGTTATCGGATCGATTTGGTTTGTCACTCACCTTTCACCCCATGGATCAGCAAACCTATCTACAAATTATTCAGCATTATCTGATGTTGGAACAACAGAAAATCTTGACCAGTGCCGACACAACTATTGAAGTTAGCTCAGAAGACGGCAGTTTGCCTGACGCAATTAGAGCAGATGCGCTACGCTGGGCATCCGAACGCGGCGGGCGCTCAGGACGAGTGGCTTATCAATTCAGTCGTTATTGGAGCGGCAAGACACAGCTGGCTATCGAAGACAGCAAACGTTGAACTATTTCTCATGATCGCGTGCAGAGCCTATATACTGCACGCGACTCTCCTTTTGACTGCCTTCTTGAGTGTCTGCCAAGTCGGTAGCCCCATTAACGGTATATTGAGCAAAATCTTCTGCCAGCCATAGATTGCCTTGGTAAACACTTTGCGCATCTAAGCGAATATAGGCCATATTTGGCGTTTCGCTATCTGGATTATCAAAGCCCTGATAACGAGCGCTAAAGTGGGTCAAAATGATGTTTTTTAGGTTCATTTTTTGTGCGAATGTACCCACTATGTGCGCGCTGCTATGCATGGGATCAAAGTCAGGGTTGCGGGCTTGAATAGCCATCATGACCTCGTGCGTATAAGTGGCCTCGTGCACCAATAAATCCGCATCCATAACCGCTGTACTCAGACATTCTGGCGTGTCATTGTCCCCTGCTATTACTACTTTTGTCCGCTGCACATCATCATGAACATAGTCTGCTGAATGCAAGTGCTGACCATCCTCCGTGGTGACGTTTTCGCCTTGTTGTAGCTTTCCCCACAGCGCACTTGCTGGGATACCATTTGCTATGAGCTTGTCCGTGTTAAGCGTGCGACGGCTGATGGTCTGAGTGATACCAAACCCATGAGATGGCACACGATGTGATAACGGATAAACCTCTATCATCAGCTGATGTTGATTATCCAAGTCGATTTTTATTTTATTATCTTCTTGCGACAACAGATCTTCTATAGACACAAAGTTGAGGATAAATGGCAGATATAGTTCAGTATGTAGGATAAAGCCATCAAGCAGCGCCGAGATGGCTTTTGGTGCAATCAGCGTCAGTGGCTCACGGCGACCTGACATCGCAGCACTCGCAAGCAGCCCTGGCAGGCCATAACAGTGATCACCATGGACGTGCGTAATACAAATAGCCGTCAATTGATGTAAGGAGAGCTTGGTATGTAGCAATTGCTGCTGTGTGCCTTCGCCGCAATCGATGAGCAGCCACGGGCGCGACTTTTTATTTTGACTGTTACTATGAGGCCGGTTGCCTTGCGATGAACCAGAAGTATGAAGATTCAAGCATTCTATCGCCAATGCGGTCACATTGCGCTGCTTGGTTGGCACACCAGCTGATGTGCCAAGAAAGGTTAACTTGAGCATGGGCGGCTTCTCTGACTAATACCAGTCATTTATTTATCCATTGACTATGACAACTGACATAGCATGGTTTTTTGATTTTCTACCATTTGTCCACCATTGGCTCGGCATTCGCTGACCATATTGGACTCATAAGACTTCCAACCGCCATAAAAGCTGGCCAAACATAGCAGCACGACCAATATCTTTTGAGTCCATGACTTGATAGAGACTTGCTGTGCACGAATTTCTTGACGGCGAGTATCGCTACTATCGGCATTCACTGTATCTTTAGCCAGTTTATTCTGGTCGCTCATGCTACTACCTTTTATATATACTATGGTTAAATAAGAATTAAAAATCCTCGCAATAGCATATTATATCTTTAAAACTTCGGTGTGCCGCCTTTTTCTTCAGCACGTTTAAAGGCTGGACGCTCTTGGCAACGCTTAAGCCAGTTTAGTAGATTGGCAAATCTGACTCTGTCCATCCCTGCACGCGCATTAGACGCTGCAACGACAATATACATCTGAATATCAGCGGCGCTAAAAGTCTCTCCTGCAAACCAATGATTGTCTTGCAGATGATGCTCCATCAAATTTAAGTTGTTCATGATATTATTATCGATCATGCCATCTTCTACTTGTTTGCGAATGCCTTTACTGATGGGCTTGATAAGCATCGGCGATCTCTCAACCACTTTGCTAAATACCAAACGCATGACTAAAGGCGGCATCGCAGAAGCTTCAGCAAAGTGCATCCAAAAAGTATAGTTTTCCCACGCTGTTTCATTGTCATCCGCAGGTTTGAACTGATGGTCGGTATCATAATGTCTAAGCAGATATTCAATAATAAAACCTGACTCAGCCAACGCTCGACCATCCACTTCAAGCACTGGGGTATGACCAAGCGGATGTACCTTTTTTAAGCTTTCAGGTGCCAGATAAGATTTGGTGCGCTCATAGCTGGTTAGCTTATAATCAAGCTCAAGCTCTTCTAATAACCATAAAATACGAAATGAGCGCGAGTTATTTAAATGATGCAGATTTAACATAGACCGTCCTAGTTGTAGTATAAGTAAATAATAATATCCATAGATGATGCCGCATATTCTATTACGCGTGACAACATTAACATCGATAATAGCGTAATTGATTCACCTTTAACATAGGCGCTATGTAGAACAATCACGAAAAATTATGTCTACTAAGTCAACTTTATGACACTATCTACTCCATATTATTCTAAATGTAACGCTTCAATTTTGCGGGTCATCTTGTCTATTTTTTGCTGATATTTTTTTATTTTTCGGAATCGATGCGCGATTAGCACGCCTTTGATACGGCGATTTTTGAGACGGCGACGCGGCGGAAAACTGCCAACTTGTGGCTCATTGTACCCATGTAGGCGATCATCACGTTTGCGTGCCAGATAACCGAGGGCGCTATCAGCAATCATAATAAGCAGTGCGATAAAGATCATGCTATACATCAGCATGGAGCCGCCATCGTGCAAATTACGATCCAAAATCGCAATTGAAAATATAAACAAAAATATCGGTTCCAGATAACACAACGTCCCAAACAACGAGACTGGCAACTTTTGGCTTGCTACCATGGTCAATGACATCGCAGCGGTACTGATAACGCCCAATAATGGCAATAGATACCAAAGCTTGTCGCTTGCGATGGCTATTTCAAAACCGCCGTTAAAATACAGCGCAATCAACACAACGGGTAATAACAACACAAGATCAGAAATCAAGCCTGTGATTGGCGGCACGGCCAGCTTACGACGCAGCAAGTAGTACGGCGGATACCCCAAGCAAACGAACAAAGTCGCCCAAGAGATAGCGCCATATTGGAAAATATCATAAGCAATACCAAAACCTGCACATATGATGGCCGCCCATTGCAATAGACTCATTTTTTCATTATAAAAGAACCGACCAATAACGATCATGATCATCGGATATAGGAAGTAACCCAACGTCACCTCAAGCCCCAAATCATTGACAGGTGCCCACATAAATATCCAAATTTGGGCGCCCAAAATTGGTGTGGGTAATATAAATAAGAACCATTCTTTTGCGCCCTTCAATGTTTTTAGATAATCAAAAATATGCTGCCATTGTTTGAGCACACTGATCAGTAGTACCAGACTAAAAAACATCGTCAATACGCGCCAAGAAGCCACTTGCGTGCCTGATAATGGTTGCAATAGCAAACCAAATAGGAACAGCAAAGAGTATAAAAAGTTTGCAGCCACAGCAGTGATGGTACCCTGCGAGGTTTGGTTAGTAGTCAGCATCACAACAGCCTTTAAAGATTGGGGCACATCCTTGGCAATTTTAAAAAAAAACAAAAGCCTCAGACGAGAACGTCTGAGGCTTTTGCATATAAGGTCGTCGCGCCATCTAAAATCAACGCTTGTAATGTATTGTGCTTACATCATGGGCGGCATTATGTCAAAGTCAGCATAGATAAGCAATGCTACTGTTCATCTAGTGTGTTAACTTCTACCTTGAGTAAATTTAATACACCTAAGTACTTATTTTAAAAAGAATTATCCAGTTTTTTCTGTATCTTATTTATCTTCTTTCGATAACGACGAATTTTGCGAAAACGATGCGCTTTTAGTGCGCCATCGATACGCTGATTGATATAGTGACGACGCGGCGGAAATCCGCCTACCTGTGGCTCTCTATAGCCATGTAAATGGTTGTCACGGCGACGAACCAGATATCCTATCACACTATCAATTATCATCACCAAAAGCGCAAGCGTAATCATGCCATACATAAAGAGCGATCCGCCTTCATCAAGGCTTTGACTCAGAATAGTAATGGAGAACACAAATAACAGCATCGGCTCTATGTAGCTCAGTGCCCCAAATAATGAAACCGGCAGCTTATTACTCGCCATCATTGTCAAAGACATGGCAAGCGCACTAAAAGCGCCCAAGAGTGGCAATAGATACCAAAACTTCATGTTTTGCGCCGCTACACTAAAACCACCACTCATATAAAGCATGGCGAGTACCACTGGCGTCAATAATGTCAAATCAAACAGCAGACCAGTAATGGGCGGCACAGAAAGCGTGCGCCGCAAGAGATAATAAGGCGGATATCCCAAGCACACAAACAAAGTTACCCAAGATACCGACCCATATTGAACAATGTCATAACCAATGCCTAAGGCTGCACATAGTGCCGCTATCCACTGCAATGCGCTCATATACTCTTGATAAAAAAAGCGACCGATCACTATCATCATGAGTGGCAACAGAAAATATCCCAAAGTAACATCGAGACCAAAACCATTCACAGGTGCCCACATAAATAACCAAATTTGCCCACCCAAAATTGGTGCCGGTAATATAAATATGAGCCATTCTTTTGCTGTCTTTAGCGTCTTTATATAATCAAAAACATGCTGCCACTGTTTGGTTAAACTGAGCAATATGACCAAACTGAGCAGCATCATTAGCACGCGCCATGACGCCACCTGCGTGCCTGTCAGGGGCAGCATAAACAGTCCAAACAAAAACATCATCGAAAACAAAACGCTCGATGAGACCGAGGCGACAGTTCCTTGAAAGGTTTGATTGGTGGTGAGCATAACTACGGCCTTTAAAATATAACGTGATGAACATTTTTTTCAATTATTGATGCTATCAAAACTTGAAAGCAGACCATAAAAGAGACAAAATGCTAGAAAAACAAAAGCCTCCAACGATAGCGTTAGAGGCTTTTTTAGAGCAGTGCGAAAAACTAAACTAAAAAACTAACTGCCAAGACGTTTATTGGTCATTGTCTGCCGAGTCATCATCCAATGAATAGTCATTGGCCATATCAATCGTATCATTGACATCCGCAGTTGCTGATTCTTCAGCGACTTTATTAATATCTTGTTGTTCTTGACCGTCAACCTCAAACGTACCATCTTCTCTCATGGCATCGATTAACTCATCAGCGTTTTCTTCATTTTCTACTCGCGCCATGGCAACCAGTTTCTCATCTTTTGATAAGCGAATCAGTGTCACACCTTGAGTATTGCGTCCAGAACTGGCCACATGCTCAACAGGCGTACGTACTAACGTGCCTTTGTCTGAGATTAAGATAATATCATCTTCAGGCTCGACTTTGGTCGCACGAACTAGTGCACCATTGCGCTCACTGGTTTTGATCGCGATAACACCGCCGCCACCACGATTTTGGGTATTGAACTCATCGATAAAGGTACGCTTACCAAAGCCATTTTCACAAGCAATCAAGATCTCGCGCACATCATCTTCGATGACAACCAATGATTTGATAAACTCATCATCTGCCAAACGCATACCACGTACGCCTTTTGCAGTACGACCCATTGCACGAGCATCATTCTCATCAAAGCGAATGGCTTTACCACTTGAGGCAAACAGCATAACTTCTTGGCTACCATTGGTGATGCGAGCACTGACCAATTTATCGCCGTCCTCTAAACCAACAGCAATCAGGCCGTTCGAACGGATATTAGCAAACTGCTTAAGCTCAACCCGCTTAACTGTACCATTCGCCGTTGCAAAGAAGACAAAAGGAGGCTCTGCTTCATTAGTATCTTCTAATGACTCATCATCCGTTAAGGAAATATTACCTTTTGCAGAAACATCTTCTATTGTTTTTGGAATAGGCAATATAGTCGTCACCGTCTCATCACCATTTAACCCAATCAAGTTGACTAATGGACGACCACGAGCGCCGCGACTGGCAATCGGTACTTCAAAGCCCCGCAAGCTAAAGACGCGCCCACTATCCGTAAAGCACAATACCGTCGCATGCGTAGATGTTACAACCAAATGATCAATCACATCGTCTTCTTTCATCGCAGTTGCAGACTTGCCTTTGCCGCCACGTTTTTGTGCCACATAATCATCAATCGGCTGAGTTTTTGCATAGCCCGTACGAGAAACAGTCATGACCACGGTTTGTTCAGGAATCAGGTCTTCACGGTTAAAATCAGTACGTGAGTCGATAATGTCGGTACGACGCTCATCGCCAAAATTGTCACGAATCTCAATCATCTCATTAGAGATAATGGTCATCAGCTTGTCAAAATCACCCAAAATAGACTCTAAATGCGCAATTTCACGCAGTAAGTCTTGATATTCTTCGGTCAACTTATCTTGCTCAAGACCCGTCAAGCGATGCAGTTGCATGTCTAAAATGGCATTGACCTGCTCAAGGGATAAGCGATAGCGCTGCTCACCGCCAGTTTCATCATCGATCAAACCGAATGGCGCTTTAGGATCTTCGCCTTCAATGAAATCAGGACGCACTGATTGACTACCCGCAGCAGTCAGCATCGCAACAACGCTGCCTGAGCCCCACGTGTTATTCAATAAGCTTTCACGTGCTAGGCCACGGTTTGCAGACGCTTTGATGGTTGCAATAATCTCATCGATATTTGCCAGTGCAACTGTCAAACCTTCGAGCAGGTGACCACGTACACGTGCTTTGTTTAACTCGTAAATGGTACGGCGCGTGACGACTTCTTGACGATGGCGCACAAATGCCGCAATCAATTGGCGCAAGGTCAATACTTTTGGCTGACCATTATCCAGTGCCACCATATTGATACTGAAGCTAGATTCAAGCGGGGTTTGCAAGAATAAGTTATTAACGATAACTTCTGCTGTCTCACCACGGCGCAAGTCAATAGCGATACGCATGCCGTCTTTATCAGATTCATCACGAATCTCACTGATGCCTTCGATTTTTTTATCGCGAACCAATTCAGCAATACGCTCAATCAGCTTGGCTTTATTGGCTTGATAAGGCACTTCCGTGAAGACAATACGCTCACGATCGCGGTTAACACCCGTATCACTCATCGGTTCAATATGATAACGACCACGTATGTGCAGACGACCTTTACCCGTACGATAAGCATCTAAAATGCCCGCGCGGCCATAGATAATACCGCCTGTCGGAAAATCAGGGCCTGAGATATGTGACATCAGCTCTTCAGCTGAGACTTGTGGATTTTGGGCATAGGCCAAACATGCATTGATGACTTCGGTCAAATTATGCGGTGCCATGTTGGTGGCCATACCAACAGCAATACCCGTCGCACCATTCACCAATAGGTTGGGAATACGTGCTGGCATCACGCTTGGCATGCGCTCAGATCCGTCGTAGTTGTCTTCCCAATCAACCGTGTCTTTGTCCAAATCAGCCAGCATTTGGTGAGTCAGCTTGGTCATACGTACTTCGGTATAACGCATCGCTGCCGGTGGATCATCATCGATTGAACCAAAGTTACCTTGACCATCGACCATCGGATAACGCAAGCTAAAGTCCTGTGCCATACGTACGATGGCATCATATACCGCGCTATCGCCATGTGGGTGGTATTTACCAATAACATCACCAACCACACGTGCAGATTTTTTATAAGGTTTGTTGTAATCGTTAGATAGCACATGCATGGCGTACATGACGCGGCGATGTACAGGTTTGAACCCATCACGCACATCAGGTAGTGCACGCGAGACGATCACGCTCATCGCATAATCCAAATAGGATTGTTTTAGTTCATCCACAATGCCAATAGGACTGACCGATTCGCTCATATACACTCCTTCACTCTCGTTTTTTCTAATGCAGACACTTTTTAAGATACTGATACACTCTACAAAAAATAGCTGCATCAATGCGCAGCTACTCTCAAAATAGTGATCAGAAAAACGCTATTAAACGTGCAAAACAATAAGAAAACGACGATCGTTTTAATGTTTAATAAAAGAAGCTATTTTAGCACAAAATTGCTGATTTAGGGGGTTCTGACTGTCATTAACATCAAGGAAAACAGCTTATTAGCAGCGATATTTTAATAACTGAACTCCCTCTTGATCTATATCAGCGACAAGTTTTTTTGGATTGGCTAATTTTGCCATTGTTACACACAAATTTACCATCTGCTGAGCAGTGAGACACCCCGCCCATCTTACCTGAACATGGGGTGTTTTTTGCTTGTGCTTGGCTAATAGGCGCAACAACAAAGATAATTGTGAATAGTGACAATAGTATTGATTTCATATTTTTCTCTCTTCAATTATTGGCAGACAGTTATCAAAAAACTGCATCTAGCAGATACAGTTTTTGATGGTGAAATAGTGGTTATGAGAAAGTCTGAATGCGCTTAACTGGCTGTGAATTCCTGATCAAAGAATTCGCGTGTCGCTTGGGTACAGGCTGCGCTGACTAAGCCGCCGTGGTAGCTAGCCAATACAGCAGCGCCTGCTGCTTGGGCCAATAATGTCGGATCCGTTACTCCTCCCGCTTGAGCATCTGCGATGGCTTTGTTTTGAACGGCTGTCAAAGTTGCAGAAAATCTGCCTTGGACATTGTCAATGATGGACGTGGACATCCATGGATTGCTCATGGCACTACCAATCGATGTGACTGCGCCGCGATTGCCTCTGGTATCAACATCCAATACTGTGACATTCAGATTGGCACCTGACGCTGCTCCTGCTTGTTGTATGATGGCCGTCATTGATCCTGTGTTTATATCATAATAAACGGTTGGGTCTTGGTTACCACCGCACAATAGCGCTGGCATTTTAGGCACATAACCGCGAAGGTCATTGTCTTTTAGCGCTTTGCGCAAATTGTTTTGTGGATTAGCAGCTGGTAATACTCCTGTGCTAGCGACTAGGCTGTCTGGATTTTGCAAGGCATCAGCGACGTAAGCGGCACGGAAATCTGTTTTTATCAGATATTTATCATCGTCGAACCCTAAGAAAGCAAAAGGCAAATTGCTGGTTGGGAGTTGATCGAGGATAGCATTATTGGTAGGTTTTGACTGGAAAAGCGCGTTATCAGGTAACTTGCCAGCGTTCACTAACTGAGCAAAGGTTTGCGTACTTGGTAGCTGAGTATTGGCATACTGCGCTGAGAAAATATCGGATGTATTGCTATAGATATTTTTGTACTTTTTATCCAAACCCACTGCCAATAACGGTGCAAAGCGTGTTGCGCCAATATTTACATTTCCTCTAAATATAAAATCGCCAAATGCGGCCAATGCATAAGGGCCTGATGAAGGCGCAATCGCCGTCACAGGCTTGTTTTGTTGTTCTAGAAGACGGGCGGTTGCCATGGCAACGTGCCCACCTTGTGAGTATCCGCTAATAAACAGTTTGCCAGAGTCATCAATACTGGTGTAATCCGTATCATTGACGCGTTGTTGTCTATCAATAATCGTACGCGCACCCTCTAACGCATCTGCCATGTCAGTAGCTTGCTGCTCTGCCACCAGATACGGATGATAATCTAGATTAGAATCATCATAACCGGCATAGTTTGGTGCTACCACAATGTAACCTTGGGCAGCAAAATTCGCGGCTATCGATGTGGCTTCCTCAGCTGCTGGGTTTTGAGTATTCGCCACTTGACTAAAGTCATAGTCTTTATCGGTGGTGGTGCCATGTGCATAAAGCAGTATGGGTCGATCGCCTTGACAGTCTGCGCTATCACCACTTGGTAACATCAATGCAGCCGTCGCATTGGTACGCTCGCCCGCTGCCCCTACCGTTGGATAATTGATTTTTTCGATTTTAATATCACATTTGGCATCAGGCGTTGCGGTATTGCCTAGACCAAATCCATTATCAATTTGACTGGTAGTAAAGGCACTGATGGTTTCAACGGTTGTGTCATTAGAGACGACTCTATCGTTGTCATCATCCCCGCAGCCCACCAGTAGTAAGCTGCTAGCAATAGCGACCGACAGCAAACAGCGTGACGTTTTTGGTTGATTGGTAATAACGGCAGTTGCGCGTTGAGTGTTGACAGCTGGTGTGAGGCGGGTGGCAGATTTGGATTTTATCATCGTTACTATCCTTAGTAGTGATGGCCTTATCAAAGGCAAGTCAATAAATTGCCGATAGTCCATGGCAGTAGATAATTTGAGTGTGGAAGCGATTCTAATCAGTGCTCGGTCTTAAACCCTTTCTTAAAAACTTACATGACTAAAATTGTTTCTTAAACCTTACTATTTATACCGTAAAATATTATCAAAAGCTACTGCAAAGCATGACCTTTGCTTCTTTTTTGACACTAAAAAACAATATTCTAAGCTATCAAACCAATCCTAGCATCGCTCTCTTCTTTATTGTACGATGTTGCAAAATATCACCTCGATACAGACCTATTCTTTATGCAAACAATACCTCAAGACACAAAAAACGCTGATACCCCATTGTTAGAATCAGCAACTGCATCGACGCCGCAAGTATTGGAACCACAAGACGCACGGACGGATCGCAATTTCGATGCCATCGCTGATCATTTTGAAAAAAAAGTCTATGGTGGTCTAAAAGGTGAGATTCGATTGGCTGTGTTACGTCGTGATATTTTTGACTATAGTGCAAAGATGAGCGAAAAGCTTGGGCGACCCTTACGTATTCTCGATGTGGGCGCAGGTCTGGCACAGATTTCGATTGAGCTTGCTGCGCGAGGTCATAGCCTAGTCATCAATGACATCTCAGCCAATATGCTTGAAAAGGCAAAAGCGAGCGCGGTACAAATAGATAAAGCGTTGGATATAACCTGGTATGTCTGCCCGTATCAAGATCTTGAAGACAAGCTCAATAACGACTCTCAGCATAATGATACAAATTCGGATGGCGCTAAGTTTGATTTGATACTGTCACACGCGTTGCTAGAATGGTTAGCAGAACCTGCCATGGTTATGGATTTTTTTGATCGACAATTAGCCAATCATGGGGCGATATCGTTATGCTTCTATAATCCCGCCAGCTTCGATTATCGTAACCTCATCATGGGTAATTTTAACTTACTCGATAATACCGACTATAAGGCCGACAACAAAAAAAGCTTAACGCCCAATCATCCCGTTGCCAAAGCAGAAGTCGATGCTTGGTTGGCAGCCCATCATTATCAAACCGTTCTGACCAGTGGCTTGCGCGTATTTCATGATTATGCGCCCCTCAAACGTGGTGGTCATAATCATCCAGATGCCGTCATACGAATGGAGCTGCGTTACTCACAACTAGAGCCTTATAAATGGCTGGGACGGTATTTGCATGTGATGGCAACTCGGTAAATCTTTCAATCATGATAGCCAGTCTAAAGTTACCAGCAAACCGTTTTGTCTTATCGAATCTCTTCTACTCTTTCTGATTTATCAGATTCTGACCATGTTGTGGCATTGATTTCTTTTTCGTCAAATACCACGACATGCTCTAACAAGGGCAAGATGCCAATGTGTGAGCCTATCTCATGGTTATGGTGACTTGCGACCAAAGACAATACCGTCTGACCATCATCGAGCTGTAAGCGATACAAGTAGTTGGCACCGCGAAACACGCGCCCAATCACCAATGCGGTTCGCGCACTCTCATCATCATGAATGATATCATCAGGACGCACCAGCACCTTAATCGGCGTGCCGTTTGGGTAATCATACGCGCAATATTGCGGCTGTCCTAATTCATCATAAACTTCCATGCGTCGATAAATATCCCCCAAGGCAGTTTCGATACGGCCGTCTTTTATGATGCCATCTATCATCGCGCCTTCGCCGACGAACTCGGCAACAAAAGGACTGATTGGCTCATGGTACAACTCACTTGGGGTTGCCCATTGCACAAGCTTGCCTTTATCCATCACCCCAACTTTATCTGCCAGCGCAAAGGCTTCATTTTGATCATGAGTCACCAAGATAGCAGTGGTATTGGTGCGTTTGAGGATATCACGGACACTCATTGCCAACGACTCACGCAACACCACATCCAAATTCGAGAATGGCTCATCTAATAACAATAGCTTAGGCTTGGGTGCCAATGCTCGCGCTAAAGCTACACGCTGCTGCTGTCCACCTGAAAGCTCATGAGGACGTTTGTCAGCATGTTCGGTTAATTCGACTAAGCTTAGCATCTCAGTCACACGCGCTTTTTTATCAGCCGCAGACCATTTATTAAGCCCAAAAGCGATGTTTTTTGCGACGCTGAGATGACCAAAAAGCGCATAATCCTGAAATACCATGCCCATGCCACGTTTGGCTGGTGCAACGGTTAGTGTATTGCGAGCCGTTTGGTCCGTTAAACATTGATTGCTTAGATAAATGCTACCGCCGCGACTCGGTTCCAACCCTGCAATGGCCCGTAATGCCGTGGTTTTGCCGCATCCGCTGTATCCTAAAAAACAGCCAATCTCGCCTTGTTGCAAAACAAAAGACAACCCATTGACGACAATCGTATCCTCATAGCCAACCACCAAGTCCTGCACGCTAAAATATGGCTTAGTGTCACTTACTGAGCTGGCTTGTATTGATTTGAGATCAATTGAATCTTTCATCGAATCAGTGTGCATGCAAGATACTCGTTAAATAATATTAGATAAAAACTTTCGGATAAAACAGTAAAACCATCATAACGACAAAAAGCTATCGCTTGCTTTTCATGTATTTTAGCGCCCGCCTTTAATGCTGCTTGTCGCTTTGACGCAGCAATATCCAAACGGGTAACAGCCCAACCAGCACAATCAATAGGCTGGGTAATGCCGCACGCCCCCACATGCCTTCACTGGTCATTTCAAACACGCGAACGGCCAATGTGTCCCAGCCTTGTCGCCGCGTCATGAGTGTAATCGGCATCTCTTTCATGACCTCAACAAAGCCCATTAGCAATGCTGTCAACACTCCTGGGCTCAGCACGGGTAACACCACTTGTCGCCAGCGCTGATACGGGCTATCACTAAGTAACTTAGCCGCCGCTTCTTGATTGACTGTCAAGCGTTGTAATTGCCGGTCCACTGGCTGAAAGCTGACAGTCATAAAGCGTGTGGATAAGGCCAGTAACATCACAATCACACTGCCCGACAGCACTTGTTTTGAGATGATGCCAGAGGCAATCATTTGATTGTCTAGCCAAGCAATCGGAATAAATATGCCCACTGCCAATACTGTGCCCGGCACCACGTAACCCAAATTGGCCAGCGTGGTCATAAGCTTGGTCAATTTATCAGGATACTGCCGTTTAATCCACGCCATTATAATCGCCAAAACAGCAATAAAAAGCGTGGTCATACTCGCTATCATAAAGCTGTTGGTCACAAAATCGATATAACGTGCATCAAAATCTTGCCTAAAATTCAATGCTGTCCAATAAATCAGCTGTAAAAATGGGACGAAAAATGCCACCGCAAATACGAGCAGACACAGTAGCGTCATGCCCCATTTGGCAGGCGTACTGGTTTCAAAACGTTGACTACTGCCTTGCATCATCGAACGTCCGCGCTTTGCTTGCCAATACTGCTCAAACAAAACCACGATAAAGACCACTCCAATGAGCAAGGCCGCTAACTGTGCTGCTGTCGTTAAACTAAAAAACCCAAACCACGCTTTATAGATTGCTGTGGTAAAGGTATCGACGTTAAATATCGATACTGCGCCAAAGTCTGCCAACGTTTCCATACTTGCCAGCAATAATCCACCAACGATCCATGGCAGCGCTTGCGGCAACGCCAGTTTAAAAAATACCTGCCCTCGGCTCAGGCCAAGCATCTGTCCTGCTTCAATCGCACGCCGACCTTGCGATAAAAAAGCTTGGCGCGCTAATAAATAAACATAAGGATAGAAAGCCAACGATAATACCAGACCTGCGCCCCAGACATTGCGTACTGATGGAATCGCCGTCTCAATGCCAACATCTCGCAAACCAGTCTGTAATGGCCCACTAAAATCAACAATACCTATTGTCACAAACGCCAATACATACGCGGGGATGGCTAATGGCAACATCAATGCCCATGAAAAAAACCGCTGCCCAGGGAAGCGGTACATGCTGGTGATCCAAGCAAGCGTGGTGCCAATAATGCCAGAAATGGCTATCACCATCGACAATAAAATTGCCGTATTTTTGAGTACTTGTGGCAGCACATACTCTGCCATGTGCGACCAGATATCAGCGACTGGCTGCGTCCATGACAGTAATACGATTAAAATTGGGATGAGCATAAACAACGAAATCAGTCCTAAGACTGATTTGGAGAGAAAACGTTTAAAGAGTGTATGGTCTTGACTGGCAAGCTGCTGCTGACTAAGACGACCCTCAACTGTACCAGCTTGACGAACAGACGCGTTTGGCGTTGTGCTCATATCGTGATTACCATGCTTTAATGTCCTGTCATACGTATAACGGCGTTATACCAACCCCAAGCTTACAAGCGATATTTAAAGATTGGTATAAAAGCCATCATCAATCACCATGACTAAAAGTCGTTATTTATAACCTGCTTTATCCATTATTTGGATGGCTTGCGTTTGTAGCTCACCAAATTTTTGCACATTGATATCGTCTTTCTTAAACTGACCCCACGATCTGAGCATTTCTGACTCATCAACCCCTTCTTTCACTGGGAACTCTTTGTCTGAGCTGGCATAGATACCTTGTGCTTCATCAGAGGACAACCATTCTATCAGTTTAAGCGCGTCGTCTGGATTGTCTGAGCTGGCGACCACACCTGCACCTGAGATATTTGTGTGCGTACCAGTTGTGCCTTGGTTTGCCCAAAATAGCTTCACAGGGAAATCAGGCTTTTCATCGAGTAGACGACCATAGTAGTAGCTGTTGGCGATACCGACTTCACACTGACCAGCAGCAATCGCTTCTAACAGTGCTGTGTCGTCACTGAATATATCAGTGGCCAAATTATCGACCCAACCACGGATAATGGTTTCAGTTTTTTCTGGGCCTAAATGGTCAATCATACTTGCTACAAGTGACTGATTATAAACCTTCTTAGAACTACGTAGACATAGCTTGCCTTTCCACTTTGGATCGGCCAAATCTGCATACGTCGATAATTGGTCAGCGTTGACTTTGCTTGGGTCATAAAAGATAGTACGCGCGCGTAATGACAGACCTGTCCACTGACCTTTTGGATCACGGTATTTTGCAGGGACATTCGCTTCTAAAATATCAGAGGCCACTGGCTGGAGCAAACCTTCCTGCGAAGCTTGCCATAAATTGCCTGCATCAACGGTCAAAAGCATATCTGCTGGCGTATTTTGGCCTTCTGCTTTTAAACGCGCAAGCAATGGTCCGATACTATCTGTGACCAACTCAACCTTCACCCCTGTCTTTTCAGTATAACGGTCAAGCAACGGCTTAATAAGCTGCTCGTTACGTGAAGAATAGATAGTCACAGTATGGTTTTCAGTATCGGCTTTAGCATCACTGGTCGCAACGTCTGCTTCTGTACTAGCAGGCGCTTCTGTATCTCCGCTACCCTCTGTCGTAGAAGAATCGCTACAAGCGGTAAGCCCTAACATCATGCCAAATACAGCAACAGGTAAGGTCAGCTTACTAAAACTCGAAATGGTAGTGATGGCATTCAGTGACATGGTTTCTCCACAATGGTGTTATAAAAGATAGTGTGATCAAATGTTGGAAAGGCTGGTGAAAAAATCTGTGTGACCATTTATTGTGTCAACCACTGATAAAAATGATCAAGGCTACAATATCTAGAAACGATATACTAATGTAAATGAGAGTAATTATCAATACATTTTCTCCCATGAATCCTCTGATAACTTGCTCTCTAGCCGTATATAAATCGCCACCCTAAACTCAATAACGTTGATTTCTGTACAGTCAATGGAACAAAAAAATTACCACTACAAAAGCTTGGTGAATATAATTTTTTCTAAATCACTACCGGCAAGAAACGGCTTCTTTTTATAGCAACCACTGTCCCAATAGCGCGTTAACCGCCGCTTCAGTACGCAAAATCCGAGGCCCTATATGTACAGGCGTGCAACCTTGAGCAGCCAACAACGCTATCTCATAATCAATCCAACCACCTTCAGCGCCGATACACACCAAGCTTGGCAAGCCATAAACAGACTGCATGTGTAAATCTGGTTGGGCTGGAGACAGGCTGTCCAAAGACCGTTTCTTTATATAGTGAGCAAATGACTGTGTGCTATAAGGATGGGCCACAATAGCCCCATTGGTGACCAGATGCGCCAATTCATCTTCCACGAAGGGTTTGAAGCGTTTTTTTAGATAAATGCTTGGTGCTATCGTATCCACACCTTGTTGCAGCCCTTCTAATACAAACTCATCTAAACGCTCTAGCATCGGACTTTGCCAATAGCTTTTTTGGGTACGATAACTATTGATAAGGATGATATCGCGCACGCCAAGCGCCGTCATATCCATGATTAGGCGTCGCAGCACTTTTGGTCGGGGCAGCGCCAGTATCACTGTCAGCTCGAGCTTAGGTGGTGGCGCAGTTGTGAGCTGGACATCACATAACTGAATACAATCTTGTGTGATAGACTCAATGCTTGCCGTGCCAAGCTGACTGCCGATCTCCCCTATCTTTAGGGATTCACCTACTTTGGCACCTAATACTTGAGTCACATGACGTACTTGCGATACGGCGTTAATCTGAGCAGTCTCATGTACGATGTTTTCGGCTGGGAGTAATATACAGTTCATAACGCCTTTGAACCTGCATGCTTCTCTATGATATCCGTAATCATGGTGAGTTGACGAGGCAATACCGCTTGCTGCTGCATCGTCATGTGTGACCCTGCCTGCCCAGCCAGTTTTGCCAATGCCAAATTGTCCAACCAAGACACCAGCTGTTGATAAATCAGTATTGTCTCATCCTCATTATGAGATGCCTTACGCGAAGGTTTTTGCATCATATTTGCGACATTTTGTAGGGTGGTTTGCTCATATTTGCTAGCGTTATTTAGCGCAACCTTTTCTCTAGTAGCAGGACGATAAAACGTATTATTCGGCTGATATAACGCCCCTGCTTCAGATAGGGCATCTACCACACTTTGACAAGATTGCGTGTAGCGTCCCATGATCACAGGCGTGGCCACACTTGCCGGCTCCACTGGATTGTGCCCACCAATATCCACCAACGATCCGCCCACTAGTGCGACGTCCGCTAGCGTGTACCACGTCATCAGCTCACCCATACTATCAGCCAAATAGACTTGTGTGTCTGCTTCTATCGTCTCGTCTGTACTACGCCGCGCCATTTTTAGTGCTGTGTTTTGAATCAGCTCTGCGACTTCATCAAAACGTTCAGGGTGTCTGGGTACGATAATCAATAGCGCATCAGCCAGTGCTGAATTGGACAAGAGTTGCTGGTGTAATGACAGCGCGGTTTGTTCTTCACCGCTATGTGTGCTTGCCGCCACCCAGATCGGCCGACCTGCAACGCCCAACGCTTCTGCCAGCGTGCTCTTTTGTGTTGGCAAATAACTAGCGTCGTAGTCTTGCGTATTGTCTGCATGAGCCGTCTTATCGGTCGCTTTAGGGGTGTTAATCACCCACTTTAAGGAGCCTGCTACACGGATTTGCGCACTGTGCGCCCCCAATTGCCGAAAGCGTTTTGCTGACTCATTGTCTTGCGCAATGATGAGTGTCAGATTTTTCATCATACTGGTACTGACGGCACCAATCTTTTGATAGCTTTTAAAAGAGGACGCTGATAGACGGCCATTGACCAAGATACTAGGAATCTGATGCTCAGAGAGTTTGGTTAAAATGTTTGCCCACAGCTCCGTTTCTACAAACAAAGCTGCTACAGGGTTTACATGTGCCAAAAACGCTTCAATGACTGCTGGACTGTCAACCGGTACATAGCTATGGCTCATATCACCTTGAGTGATGTCGTCAGCAAAACGGCTGGCACCGCGAGCAAACCCTGTCTGAGTGGTATTGGTCAACCATATCTTGTAGCCCTGAGCCAATAAAGCATCCAATAAAGGTGCAACCGTATTGGTCTCCCCCAATGACACCGCATGACACCAAATCACGCCTTTATTTGCACGGGATGTATTCTCATCAATAGCAGACTCTATTGTTGGACGAGCGGGATAGTGTTTACCAAACCGCTGCGCCACTTCTTGCTGATAATTGTCACGCTTATGTGAGCGTCGCCATACCTGTAGTCGATATAATGGCTTGAGTAATCCGATACCAAATTGATAATAAAAAGGCGGCGTGTGCACAGAATGAAGGGGTAAAGAAGCACTATCAGGCGACTTCGAAGGACAATCAGGGGTGATATGAGGAGATGACATGAAGCTGCCCAGAGTAGTAATGGATTGATGAACAGAAAGCTAATGATAAAAAATGCGCCAATTCTACCTGAATTTGGCGCGTAACCATAAGCTTTTAAGCGCGCTCTAGCAGAAAATAAGCTAGAGAATAATTAAGATTAATATCGCTACCACCGCCACTGCCCCAAGCAAGATTTGATACCGCTTGATACTGTGCTGCTCTCGCTTTTGCGTACTGATCAAATCTTGGGCCTGCTGCCAATGAACGACCAAGTCAGCAGCTTCAGCATGACCATTTTTAGCAGCTTGAGTGAGCCAATACTGACCATTTTCTATGTCTTGCGCGACTCCTATGCCTTGGTAATACATTTTACTAAGGAGTCGCTGGGCCCGACTGTCGTCTTTGCTGGCGGCTTGTTTGACCCACTCTGCTCCTGTTGCTACTCCCGCAGACTGATCCACCGCCAAACCTTCACCCAATAATTCATACATTGCCAAACGCAACATAGCTGCCGTATTGCCAGCATTAGCCGCCGCTTGCAACTTCAACAACGCTTGTTTTTTTGCTTTTAAATGACTCTCTGAAAAAACAACGTGCGCACGGGGTTTGTTTTGTTTGGCAATGTGCTCCTCAAACTGATCCAACACATGACAAGCTTGTTGGTACGCCATATTATCAGCACTTTGTACCACCTCAATCTCATTTAACTCTATAAGAAGCTGCGTAAACATCTCTGGCGTTGGAGGCGTTTTTGAGACGGAAGCAAGTTTGGATGATATAAGTGTGTCTGATGCCGTATCAACTGCTAATGTCTCAGCTCGGCTTAGATCTGGCGATGGTTGATAGTCTGTTGTAGACGGGGCATTATTAGCTGATATCGGGCTGGTTTCTATTTTAGCTGATAGGCTATCTGACGACTGACGAGGGTTTTGAGGCAGCGCTGATGCAGTGTCTAAATCTGGTACGGTGTCTAAATAAGGCTCAGCCGTTTTATGTGTATCGATAGTATAAACAGCATCGGATACAGTCGCTTTGACAATCGGCGTTTCGCTGGCATTCTGTAATCGTGCACTGACTGCTTGATATAAACCGCTTGCTACTTGCCCACCTTGTACTGCCTCAAATGGACGATCGATATGACCGAACAAACGCAGTCCTATTGGCTCTAAGGCAAAAAAGACAGACATACTGCCATTAGTTAAGGTGCTGTGTTCGGCAGCTTCACGATAGACAACCGCCATGTGCTGATAAAAATCATCGCCTGTTAACGGTACGTTAGGATAGCGTTTGCGTAGCTCAAATTGACCATACCAATGCGGTGTGTGTTGCCACTGCTGGGCTAAGACTCGTCCTGCATAAAACGCCAGAAACACCATAAAGTTACGATAACGCTCATCGACTAACACTGTCTCTTCGTGCCATTGACCCGCTTTGATCATATCACGGCGTATTTGCGTCAATAACGTATCTACACGCTGCAAACTTGCTAGTGACTCATCCAATACACAGTCGCGCAGCTCCGTTTCATAAACAATACCCCCAGCGATGGGACGCTCAGCTAAAAAATCCTGCCAATAGCCTGCTGCGGTATAGTCAAGTGGTGTCAAAAGCAATGCAGACATAAACAAGCGCGTCCTTTTTACCAAAAATGAAATGTGGTATGACTAAAATAATAAGCATCATCAATAGCGATAGATTACCTTAACCTAAAAGTAAAAGCGCTACAATAAAGGACTGAACAGGCGAACCACATTATCAAACAAACGCGCAGAACCATGACGCTGTTGCCATTCTTCTAAGCCCAAAAATCGGCAATGTTGCAAATAGACTTCTTGGCAACTTGCTACCTGAGCCACCATTTCTGGTGTATAAATGGCCAAGCTGACTTCCATATTTAAATAAAAGCTGCGCATGTCGATATTCACCGTA
This sequence comes from Psychrobacter sp. JB385, assembly GCF_900163785.1. Lineage (GTDB taxonomy): Bacteria > Pseudomonadota > Gammaproteobacteria > Pseudomonadales > Moraxellaceae > Psychrobacter. Next base: position 132,852 of record NZ_FUKN01000013.1, on the reverse strand, counting down.
CCAAACAGACAATAGTCGTCATCGACGACCACTGTTTTGGCATGCAATAAACCGCCTTTGAATAGCGCAATAATGACGCCAGCTTCAAGCAATTCTTGATAATACGCTTGCGATGCGTGTTGCACAAGGAAGGAGTCCACCTTTTCAGGAACAATCAGCGTGACCTTCACGCCACGCTTTGCTGCTGTTGTAAGCGCGCCTGATAACGCTTCATCTGGCACAAAATAAGGGGTAGTAATGCAAATGCTTTTATTAGCACGATGAATCACTGTGACCAATGTGTTATAAATCACATGGGCCGTCACCCGAGGTGCTGACGGTATGAGCTGTGCTAAAACGCCCTCCACGATAGGCATTTGAGGTATGGCCACTAATTTTGAGCCATTCTCTGTCTGCTCATGAGACGCCGCATTATTACCCAGCACTTTTACCCGACTGTTCAAATCGTTAATAGTCGGATCCATCACGTATAGCTTACGCGTATAATTATTTACTCGGTGATGCAGTGCATCTAAATTATCCTTGTTTTCGGCACCAATATCTGTTGCCACCAATTTTGCCATTGCAGTTGTAATGCTCATAGCTTGACGACTGGTCGTACGTATTGCCACATCAATCCACTGTCCGACTTTTTTGTTTTGTTTAAAAAACCTGGGATCGACCAAGTTAAAGCTACCGATATAACCGATGTATTCATCGATAACCACGATTTTGCGATGATTGCGCAAATCAGACCGCTTAAATAATGTCTTAAACAAACCGACTGGTAGCGATTGGTAGACAAAAACCCCTGCCTTTTCTAGCATGCGATGTTCTTTGCTATTGAAGAAGCTAAAGCTGCCTACACTATCCGCCAATACATGACATTCGACGCCGCGTTGGGCGGCCGCTGACAACGCCGCTATCACATCTAATGTCTGCCCTTTAGGATAAACAATATAAAACTCCATCAGAATAATACGCTGCGCGGCATTGATATCGTCAATCAATCTTTGAAAAATAGAGTTGGGATCAGTCAGTAACTGCATTTTGTGTTCAGGGAAGACACCAAGTCCTGTCCAACGTGTGCCTATTTGACTCACGCCGCGATAATTGGCTGGTAGCAGCTCCTGCCCTTGATCAAACACCAGATGCTCACGCTTTGCCATATCATTCATCATCATCCCTGCTTGATCCACTCGCTCACGATAGCGCCGCCCAATCATGGGCTCACCCAGCAAGAGATAAGCAATAAAGCCAAAAAGAGGCAGGGTATAGAGCACAGCAACCCAAGCAATTGACACGCCAATGTTGCGCTGCACTGTCACAATCCTTAGCGTCATTACTATCATCAGAATGATATGCAATACCAGACCTAGTCCAGCAACGTCTCCCAACGACCATGTAGTAAAAGTGTCTATGTCTGCCTCCGCTTAACAAGGTAAAAGTACAGTGTGAATAATAAAACATTCATAGTATAGTAGCTTTTGGCTACCGAACAATAGATGACATTCATAAATGTCAGAACAACTACCCTATGCACTACCAATTTAAGTCATTGTAAATATTACTATTAGGTAAATTTCTTCAATTATTTGCGAAAATATTTAAAATAGTGTTTGACAGCCATGCGTAATTCTATATAATACACACCCACAGCAAGGGGACTTAATTAAGTTAGCTTCTGTGAAAGTTGATTAAGAGGTGACAATCTTAATTGGCTAGATTTTAAAGAAACTTTTCAAACCAATTAAAGGTATGAAGTTTCTAGAATTTTTCCTTTAAGGAAAATTCTCTTACGAACCTAAAATTGCAGTGCAATTTTTTAACGGTTCTCAGGGTGATTAGCTCAGTTGGTAGAGCGTCTGCCTTACACGCAGAATGTCGGCGGTTCGAATCCGTCATCACCCACCACTTATTAGCAAGTGGTTAAAGAAGCTAAAACGACCTAAGCAGCGGTAGTTCAGTTGGTTAGAATACCGGCCTGTCACGCCGGGGGTCGCGGGTTCGAGTCCCGTCCGCTGCGCCATATTCTGTAGTAAGCAGAAAACAAATTTAAACTGTTAAGTTTAAGCAGGTTTCGCCTCAAGTATTAGTTTACTTGAGGTTTTTTTGTGTCTGCTATATCATATTGGTGTTTAATACCTCTCCATTTATTATTTTTACTTCATAAACAAGGTCATCAACTTTCTCTTTTCTTATCTCTAAAATCAGTTGATGCCTAAATATTTTACCTTTTAAAACTGGTTGCCATTTTTTAACCAAAATTGGTAGAAGTTAATTGCACTATCCCACTCTCTTTAAACAGACCGTTATTAATACATTCCGCAAGACGCTAAGAACGGATTTGTTAGCTAATATGTTCATTAGATATTTATAACGCCTTTCCACCAATAATAGAAAATAAGGAATAACGATGATTAACGCCTACGCAGCAACAGAAAAAGGTGGCAAGTTTGCGCCCTACCAATACGAACCTAGCCCTTTAGGTGATCACGAAGTAGAAATCGAAGTGCATAGCTGCGGTATTTGTCACAGTGATCTGTCCATGTGGCAAAACGAATGGGGCATGACTCAATACCCCTTTGTCGGTGGACATGAAGTGGCAGGAAAAGTACTGGCAAAAGGTAAACACGTAAAGCATCTTGAGCTGGGCGATAAGGTTGGCCTTGGCTGGCATAAAGGGTATTGCAACGTTTGCGACCTATGTATCGGTGGAGATCAAAACCTATGCCCTGAACAAGAAGGCACTATCATTGGTAACCATGGCGGCTTTGCAGACAAAGTACGCGCAAAGGACACCAGTGTCATAAAAATCCCTGAAGGTCTTGATTTCAACGCTGTTGGGCCTCTACTATGTGGCGGTGTTACTGTGTTTAACCCACTCATGCAATACGATATCAAACCCACCTCTAGAGTGGCGGTTATCGGTATTGGTGGTTTAGGACATCTGGCGCTTCAGTTTGCGAATGCATGGGGATGTGAAGTCACTGCTTTTACCAGCAGCTCAAAGATGGAAGAAGCAAAAGAGCTAGGTGCTCATCATTCACTAAATTCAAGAAAAGATAGTGAAATCGAAAAAGCAGCAAACTCTTTTGATTTAATCATATCAACCGTGAACGTCGATATGAACTGGGATCTGGTGATCAAGACCTTGAAGCCAAAGGGCAAACTACATTTCGTTGGTATACTAGAAGCACCGCTAGAGATAGCAACGGCACCCATGATTATGGCTCAAAAAAGCCTGTCAGGTTCGCCAGTGGGTTCACCATCAACCCTGCGAAAAATGCTGGATTTTGCTGCTCGACATCATATCCAACCAGTCACTGAAACCTATAAAATGTCTGAGATAAACGAAGCGTTTGAGAGATTAGAAAGTGGCAATGCTCGCTATAGAGTGGTATTAGAAAGAGACTAGCGTTGGCTGGTGTTTGTCAATCTTAATCAAGGTAGTGGTAACTCATCTGATAGATGAAGGACCACTACCTTTTTTATGCGTCATAGATATAGTCGATTGACGTTAAAAACGGAACAGTGCGACTGCGATGACTTTTTCGCAGTCTCTTTATTAGCAGCATGTCAGGAAAATTGATACCAAGCGCACGTAGCGCTCACCGCATCGCTAACTTAAGCACAGCGTAGCCATCGCTAGATTGCAAACAAGCCATGCAAATGTTTTTGATACCTTGCAATATCGCTATCAATAGTTGGGTTTTTGATCACGTCATTACTCATAAAGGTGGTCAGCGGCTGCATACCCAAAAACTGATACGCCTTATGAGTAGCAAGATATACCCCATCTACGCCCACGCCTTCAAAAAACTGGTTTGGATCGGTGAAGGCTGCTTCAGGTGCATTCCACGTCACTGACAGCATATACTGCTTACCTTGTAACAAGCCACCAGAGCCATACTTATTTTCTGAGTTGTGACGAGAGCGTCCATCACTTTCATAGAGCCGACCATGTCCAATCGTAAAAATCTCATCAATATATTTTTTAACAATCCATGGCACGCCCATCCACCAAGCAGGTGTCTGCTGGATAACCACGTCTGCCCATAACCACTTCGTAATCTCCTCTTCCACCTCATAACCTGCATCAATATTGGTTACTTTTACGTCATGTCCCAACTCAAGCAATTGCTGCTCAGCGACTGTCGTCATGGTGTCATTAAGCTCGCCTGTTGAATGAGCAAAACGCTTACTGCCGTTTAATATCAATATATTCTTCATTATAAATTGCCTTTTACAAATTTTCCGATGAAAGCGAATGGGTTTATCAATTGTGATTGGCAGAAAGTATATATAAACTGATAATTGATAAGAAGGCACAAACATTCAAAATACTTTTGCGTAGGAGTCAATAATGAAAGTCACGATTAATGAGCTGGTTACTTTCATTAGTATTGTCGACGAAGGCACCATCAGTCAGGCAGCTGAGCATTTAGATGTCACGGTGTCGGCCGTCAGTAGAGCATTATCACGATTAGAAAAAAAGCTAAATACAGCCCTTTTTAGGCGTACCACAAGGCGCTTGGAGCTGACGCAAGAAGGTGAAAAGTATCTCGTGCGGGTACGCAGCATTTTAGAAGAGTTAGAAGCAGCCGAAAATATGCTGATCATGAATAAAAAAGTCCCCTCTGGTAAACTACGAATCGATGCAGCCACCCCTTTTATGCTGCACGTGATTGCCCCCTTAATTGATAAGTACAGCAGCGCTTACCCACAAATCGACATCGAGCTGATAAGTAATGAAAACTTGGTCGATTTGCTAGAGCAGCGAACAGACATCGCTGTGCGTATCGGCGAATTAAAAGATTCTACATTGAGCGCAACCCCACTCGGGTTAAGCCAGATTCGAATACTGGCCAGCCCTGCCTATCTAAAAACACATGGTACACCTCAAAACCTAGAAGAATTGACACAACATCAACTACTCGGTTTTAGCTCGCTAGAAAAACTAAACGATTGGCCCATTTATGACGCCTTTAATAATTTATTTCATGTCGATACAAACATAAAAACCGACAGTGGCGAGACGCTAAGACAACTTGCATTATGCGGAACAGGTATCGTTTGTTTGTCAGACTTTATGACACAGCGAGATATTCAAGAAGGGCGTCTGGTGCAAATCTTGGCTTCTAGTACGATAAAAATGCAGCAACCTATCAACCTTGTCTATTACAAAAACAGAAAGCTATCAGAACGGGTCAGCTCGTTCATTGAGTTTTTAAAGGCAGAAATGCCCTCTTGTGATTAAGCTGGCTTTAAACATGAAGAAACCGACTCACCTTAACATCTTCTTAACGGCACACTTGGTATGGTAAGGAATGACGTTTCCTATCATTCTGTTGAGAAGTATTTATATGTCAATATCTCAAACCGCCAAAATCGACACGCCTAAAGCCAATAAAAAAAACAGCTATCTGAGTAAGTTCTACCATCGTGAGATAAATCTCAGTTATCTTATTATCATCGTTGCCTTATATTTGGTGGCGACTGCCAATATTGGCTTTTTTGAACAGGTGCTAAACGTCTATCCATTTAGCAAAAACGTCGGTTTTATACTGTCTATTACTGGCTTGTTGTTTGGACTGATGTGGCTAGTATTACAGCTGCTTTGCTATCGTCCGATTGCCAAACCAGTGCTGATTGCGCTGCTGATCACTGCCGCCATCTGCGGTTATTTTACCGATGCTTACGGGACGATATTTGACACCAATATGCTGATCAATAGTCTAGAGACCGATCAAGCAGAGGCGATGGGATTGTTTGCCCCTAGCATGGTCATTCGGGTGCTGCTACTGGGCGTGTTACCAGCATTTATTATTAGCAAAATTCGTCTAAAACGCTTTACTTGGCAACGCAGCATTCTACAAAAGACAGCCACCTTGATATTGTCTATCGCATTGATTGCGGCGTGTCTTTTACCCTTTGGTGACCAGTACGCGAGCTTCTTTCGTCAGCATAAAGAGGTGCGCTCTTATGCCAATCCGATCACACCTATTTACTCTACGATCAAACTTGGCGAAAATTATGTCAATGAGCTTCGCCGTCCTGATACTTTCACGCTACATGCGACAGATGCAAAGCGCGTGGCCCCTACCAGTAGCACTACAAAACCCAAGCTAATGGTGTTCGTCGTTGGTGAAACGGCTCGAGCGGATCACTTTGGTTTAAATGGCTATGCGCGTAATACCACGCCGCTACTCTCGAAACAGTCCAACCTTTATAGTTTTAAAGATGCCGTCTCTTGTGGCACCTCCACTGCTTACTCAGTGCCCTGCATGTTCAGTTATGCCAATCGGGAGAATTATGATATCGATACTGCCAAGTACAATGAAAACGTACTCGATACGCTCAGCAAGCAAGGGGTCAATGTCGTTTGGCGAGACAACAACTCTAGCTCTAAAGGCGTGGCTGATCGTGTCACTTTTGAGGACTTCAAAACGGCTGATACCAATCCGAACTGCGATGTTGAATGCCGAGATATTGGCATGCTTGATGGTTTTGACAAACTGGTTAAGTCAGGCAGCTCAGAGAAAGAGATGCCTAAAGACACGCTTATTTTGTTACACCAAATGGGTAATCATGGCCCCGCTTATTACCAGCGCTATCCTAAAGAATTTGAGACGTACAAACCTGTCTGTATGACTAACGAGCTATCCAAATGTGACGCCCAGTCTGTGATCAATGGCTATGATAATGCGATTCTGTACACCGATTACTTTTTGGATAACGTGATTGATACCCTAAAGACTTACGAACAAGATTATGATGTAGTCATGGTTTATATGAGCGATCATGGCGAGAGTTTGGGTGAAAATAATATTTACTTGCATGGTCTGCCCTATAAATTTGCCCCAGATACTCAAAAGCACGTGCCCGCAGTCATTTGGTCACCGGATAGTAATAACATCGATGCGGACAGTCTCTCTAATATGAGCAGTCAGCCGGTGTCACACGATTTTATTACGCCGACGTTGCTGAGCTTTTTTGGCATTACGACTGACGAAGTCAAAGGGGCGCCAACCTTTTTTAAAGTAAATAACTAAATCTTTTTTTATATTGCTCCAACCTTTAGGCCATCACCATCCTTTAGGCAACCACTATTTTTTAGGTCAGCATCATGTATAAAATACTTGTTATTGAAGACAACCCCGATATCGTGGCCAATATTTACGCGTTTTTTGAGCCAAAAGGCTTTGAGCTGGACAACGCACATAATGGCTACAGTGGGCTAACGCTCGCCGCAAGCAATCATTATGACGTGATATTGCTCGATGTGATGCTACCAGGTATGGATGGCACCAAGCTGTGCAAAAAACTCAGAGAAGAATTGCACGACAAAACGCCTGTCCTCATGCTCACTGCTCGCGATACGATTTTGGATAAAGTGGCAGGCTTTGATAGCGGCGCTGATGATTATTTGGTCAAGCCTTTTTCATTGATTGAGTTAGAGTGCCGTATCAAAGCACTCATACGTCGTCATGAGGACGATCATTTTGTACACAGTATCGCTGTGGGAGCGCTATCGTTGAACAACAGCGAGCATACTATTATGCGTGAAGGAAAGTCGATTAAGCTCACCCCAACTGGATTTAAGATACTACATATCCTAATGAGCGCCGCACCGCGAGTCGTCAGCAAAACTGAACTTGAAGAAAAAGTATGGGGTCTAGATATACCGAGCAGTGATGCGCTACGCACTCATATGCATAGCGTACGGGCGCAGGTCGACAAGCCCTTTGACAAAATCATGATAGTGACAGTGCCTGGTGTTGGTTACCAAATCATCGATCCCAATAAATCAGAAAACGCGGTAGTATGACTCAATGGATGGCACCTCATACGATCTACCATCGCTCACTATATCAATTACCTCCTTCGATTAAGCACCTCCATATTATGTTTAATATAGACTCGATAGCCAATAAGTTTCGATTGTCCTACTTTATATTCGCGCTGTTGCTATGCGGAGCTTTTGTCAGTATTTTTCTATACGCGGAGAGCAGAATAGAACAAGAGTTGGTTAAGGGTCGGCTGTTGCAGCAGCTTGATATCAGCCAAGAGAAGTATGGCGATCGCTCTATTTATACCGCTAATCCAGGTATCACAATTTACCGCTACGACAATGCACCTGCCAACCTGCAAACAACAGCAACGGCAACGGTGCAAGAGAAGTCTGTCACTATAGACGGTGAGTCTGGCAAAACCCACGGCAACCTTCATTTTTTCGCCTATCAACAAGGCAATCAGACTTACATTTTGACGTACTTGGAAGGGGTTGAAATGGTGATGAGTCACTACCCTGTTTTAGAAATCTTTGAAAACTTAGAAGATATATTTGCGGATACACTAAAAGTGGCGGTCATTTTGAGTTTGCTTATTGCCGCCATATTCTCTCATTTGTCCTCCAAACAAATCATCAAGCCTTTACTCGATTTAAAACAAGCAGTCGAAACGGATCATAAAAACCTAACGGAACTCACACACATGCCATCTGAAGTTGGGGTGTTGGCGCGAGCTATCGATGAAAAAAACCATAAGCTAGAGCAGTATCTCAAGCGCGAGCAACTGTTCACCGGTGATGTCAGCCATGAGCTGCGCACGCCCTTAACCATCATCATGGGTGCTTCTGAGGTATTGGCATCACAGTTAGCAGCAGACAGCTATCTGAACGAATTTACCAATCGTATCAGTAATACAGCCCGTGAGACCTCCGAGATTATCACCGCCCTGCTCTTGCTCTCGCGCGCACCTGAAAAACTCGATGCGCCGCAAACATCCATTAATAGTATTGCCTTAGCCGAAGTGCAGCGACTGACCTATTTGCTGCGCTATAAGACCGTGACGTGTCAGATAATCGCTGAGCAAGAATATAGCGCCTGTGTTCGTCCTGAACTATTAAAAATGGCATTGGGCAATTTGATAAAAAATGCGTTTCAGTACACGGATGATGGCGAAGTCATTATCACTATCGATGACGAAAAAATCATGGTCACTGATACTGGTCTTGGTATTCCTGAGGCGATGATGCCGCTGCTATATGAACGATTTGAGCGATTGACTCATGACTATCAAGACGAGGGTACCGGCACAGCCTTGTCACCAGAGCATGATATCAATCACAAGGTTGAAGGCTCAGGTTTGGGACTAAGTATCGTACAACGCATCATGTCTCATATGGGCTGGCAGCTGACCCATCAAGCCAATCATTCAGGTGGCAGCACTTTTAGTATTTATTATAAATAACCGTACTTCGCCTACTATCACCACAATTTTCATTTAATCATTGCCCACTGAACTGGCGGGCGATGCCATTTGTCCAAATTATTCTTTATTCTCCTTTCTGCTTACGCTCTTAACATTTTCTTAATCTCACCCGTTTTATACTTAGGCTATATCGATTTTGCTTGGCTGCTTTTTTGGTCGTGCAAAGCCGAGCGCGCACCTTGATATTAATAGACCATTAAGAATTCTATATGAATAAAATCACTCCTATTAATCTTGAAAACAAGACAGCCAGTCACAGCTCTATCAATCAGGCAGCACATCATAGTGCATTCACGCCTGATAACTTTGCAGAGAGCGCAAAAGGTAAAACGGGCTTTTACCGCATTATAAAAGCTGCTGGCTATTCAATGGACGGATTTAAGGCAGCTTATAAATTTGAGGCAGCTTTTAGACAAGTCGTGTGGTTCAACTTTGCCCTGTTTATGGCTATCGCTTTTATGCCTTTTGTAATGAGCATAAAAATGATGCTAGTCATCGCTTCTTTTTTATCTTTGATTGTTGAGCTGATCAATACCGGTATCGAAGCTTGCGTCGATCATACCTCAACCGCCAAGCATCCACTCGCCAAGATAGCAAAAGATGTCGGCTCCGCTGCACAATTTTTGTCGTTGTTTCTTTTAACCGTCTTATGGTTAATGGCGCTGTCTGTCTTTTTATAGTTGTCTGTCTTTTTATAGCAGCACGCTGGAAGCTATCATCACTTAATATACATTATCAGGTGTATCATGACTTTAGAAAACCACTCAATGGCTTGGGGCTGGCTAAAATTACTGTGCGTGACCATCATTGCCACCTTGGTTTTTGAGCATAGCCAGTTGGACATACGCATCAGTGAGCTTTTTTATAGCAATGGACACTGGCTACTAGAAAAGGGCGCGCAGCCTTATGCGTTTATCTTTTATGATTTGCCCAAAGCCCTACTGATCCTACTGGCGGTCTACCTCATAGCAGTGTTAATCATAAAGTACCGACAATCTTTGCCTGACGCTGCCTCGCAGCATCGCCATAAATTTGATAGATTTTTGCTTCCGTTACCAATTCGAGAGATCGGCTATCTACTGATTATAATCGCGATTGTACCGGCTAGCATTGCCACGCTCAAAGGCGTCACCCATGTGAGCTGCCCGAATGACTTGGTTATTTTTAACGGTGATCTGCCCTACCTTAACCTGTGGCAAAATATCGTAGCAGCTACGCCCGCCAGATGCTTCCCAGCGGCTCATGCCAGCGCAGGTTTTTCTTTATATGGATTGGCCTTTTTGCCGACGTTAAAAAAGTATCGCTATCAAATATTTACCACAGTCACAGTCTTAGGATGGACAATGGGGCTGTATAAAATGCTGTTTGGCGACCACTTCTTTAGTCATACTTTGGTCTCGATGCTGCTGTCACTGACCATTGCTTGCGCATTGGCACATATTTTTTTCAAGCGTTTTGATGAAAATAAAAACAGCCAATTTCAGCCGACCAAACTCACATTATCAGATACTCAAAAACGTTAACCCGCCTCTCATCTTTATACTTTCTTTATACCCCGCCTTGTTATCTTGACAACACTTTTATACCTCGCTTGGCATACTGTTTCCATTAATAAACGAGCCGTCAATGAATGCGTTGTCAGTGATATAGATCGAGATACAACCAAGCGATGACCCTCACATCCTACTCGTGAACGTCGTGCTAAGCCCTCCATTTATACCCCATATTTACTACTGACCAACGACTCATAGCGGACCTTCATTATTACTTTTGGAGCGTGTTATGGACGTTTTTGCAGGACTTCTTGCCTTCGGCTTATTTCTCTATTTGCTGTATGTTTTGGTTAAGCCGGAGGCATTCTAATGACAATGTATGCCTTATCACAGCTGGTTATATACCTGCTTATTTTGTTTGTTTTGGGATACTTCCTATCAGGCTACATGCTAAAGCGTATGCAAGCACCTGTCTCTGCCCTTGAGTCGCGCCTCTTTAGCGTGCTTGGTATGATCGGTCAAGACAATAAGGGCAATCGTGCTTTTGGTATGAATTGGAAACAATATGCGTTAGCCATTGTTCTGTTTAACGTTATTGGATTTTTGGCGTTGTTTGTTTTGCAATTGGCGCAAGGACGCTTACCGCTCAACCCAGCCAACATGACAGGTGTTACGTGGGACTTGGCAATGAATACCGCCATCAGTTTCATGACCAATACTAACTGGCAAGCCTATGGCGGCGAGAGTAGCATGAGCTATCTGACGCAAATGATGGGCTTATCTCTACAAAACTTCTTGTCCGCTGCTACCGGTATCGTGGTGGCTTTTGCGTTGATGCGGGGTTTGGTGCTCAAGCAAAGCGCTCATCTAGGCAATGCGTGGATAGACTTATGGCGGTGTAATATTTATATCCTACTGCCCATTGCTGCAATCATCGCTGTGCTGTTGATGAGTCAAGGCGTTATCCAAACGCTATCGACGTATATGGATGTACAAACCTTACAAGGCGACACGCAGACCATCGCTTTGGGCCCTGTTGCCTCACAAGAAGCCATCAAAATGCTGGGCACCAATGGCGGCGGATTCTTTAATACCAACTCCGCTCACCCGTTTGAGAACCCCACGCCGCTTTCTAACTTTATTCAAATGTTGGCTATCTTTTTGATTCCAACCGCGCTTTGTTTTTGTCTTGGCAAAATAAGTGGCAACCTAAAGCAAGGCTTGGCGATTTTGGGCGCGATGACTGTCTTGTTCGTGGGCATGTATTCATTGACGGTGAGTAGTGAGCTTGCTGGTAATCCTTGGCTAGCGGCACAAGTTTCCGGCCTTACCGATGCCAGTGTGAGCGGCAACATGGAAGGCAAAGAGATACGCTTCGGTATTGTGGCCTCATCGCTGTTTGCCACTATCACGACGGCAGCGTCATGCGGGGCAGTAAACGCAATGCACGATTCATTCACGCCGCTCGGTGGTCTTAGCACCATGCTACAGATGCAATTGGGTGAAGTCGTGTTCGGCGGTGTGGGTGCAGGTCTTTACGGTATGTTGCTCTTCGCTATTTTAGCAGTGTTTGTCTCAGGCCTTATGATTGGCCGTACGCCTGAATATCTTGGTAAAAAAATCGAACCTTTTGAGATGAAAATGGTGGTATTGGCACTATTAGCTGCGCCCCTTATGGTATTGCTCGGCACTGCAATCAGCGTGATGACGCCTTCTGGTCAAGCAGGTATTTTTAACCCAAGTGCTCATGGTTTTAGTGAAGTGCTCTATGCCTTTAGCTCAGCTGCCAATAATAACGGCTCCGCGTTTGCCGGCTTAGGCGCGAACTCCTTGTTTTATAACTTGATGCTTGGTCTTTCTATGTTGGTTGGACGCTTTGGTGTGATTATTCCTGTATTGGCTCTGGCAGGCTCGTTGGTGCAAAAGCCTAGACTCGAAGTTAATAGCGGGACCCTACCCACCACCACGCCGTTGTTTGTTGGGCTTTTGGTCGGCACTGTCCTTATGATTGGCGCCTTAACCTTTGTCCCAGCTTTAGCACTTGGGCCCATCATAGAGCAGATTTGGATGCTGGGAGGCTAGCCGTTTTATATCGGCTAGCACTGAGTCATCTTATTCATCATTTTACTGATCCATTTTAAAAAAAGTACCGTTCTGCTGGGGTGCATTTTTCGAAGCCTCTGTCACGCTTGCGAACAGCCAGTGAGAAAAATTGCATCCAGTAGAACTGGATGACGATATGTACCACTTTTGTTTTGGATTGACTACAGATTGACTCTATACCCCAACAATGAATCGACCCATTTTTATGATTATGTGAGGAATACCAACATGAAGGTTATATCAGATCCTAACGAGCAGTCCCCCCATTTGCAGTCACAACAAGATCCCAATCAGTCAGGCGCGCCCAAAAAACCTACACAAGGACTACTTGATCCTGCTTTGATCAAGCCAGCGTTAAAAGCCGCGTTACTTAAACTTGATCCAAGAGTCCAATGGCGCAATCCCGTGATGTTCGTGGTTTATATCGGCTCATTGCTGACCAGCATTTTGGCCATCACCATGCTGACTCAGTCCCAATCAGGTGTTGGTTTTACGCTAGCCATTACTTTTTGGCTGTGGTTTACGCTGTTGTTTGCAAACTTCGCTGAGGCCTTGGCAGAAGGTCGCAGTAAAGCCCAAGCCGCCAGCCTTAAACAGGCACGCCAAGATGTCCAAGCTCGCAAACTGACGAATGCTGATAGACGCTCAACTTCAACGATGATTCAAGCGACGGCGCTAAATCAAGATGACATCGTGTTGGTCAATGCAGGCGAAATCATTCCTGCTGATGGCGAGGTCATAGAAGGCCTAGCCTCAGTAGACGAATCGGCGATCACGGGCGAGTCAGCCCCTGTCATTCGTGAAAGTGGTGGTGATTTTAATGCGGTGACGGGCGGCACCAAAGTATTGTCCGATTGGCTCATGATTCGTATCACGCAAGCCCCAGGACAAGGGTTTTTGGATCGTATGATTTCGTTGGTAGAAGGGGCAAAACGTACCAAGACACCCAATGAGATCGCCTTGACCATTTTATTAGTCGCATTGACCCTGATCTTTTTGATGGTGTGTGTCACGTTATTGCCTTTTTCACAATTTGCCGTGCTGTCTTCAGGCAATGGCGAGCCGATATCTATCGTAGTATTGGTGGCATTATTGGTATGTTTGATACCGACCACCATTGGCGGTTTATTATCAGCCATTGGCGTTGCCGGTATGAGCCGCATGATGCAAGCCAACGTCATCGCGACTTCTGGACGCGCGGTAGAAGCGGCAGGTGATGTTGACGTCTTACTACTCGACAAAACGGGCACCATCACTTATGGCAATCGCCAAGCGGCGCTATTTGTTCCTGCCCAAGGCGTAACAGAAAGCCAGCTTGCCGAGGTAGCTCTCATCAGCTCTTTAACCGATGAGACGCCAGAAGGCCGAAGTATCGTCAAGCTTGCGCAAAGTCGTTTTGATATCGACGATAAGGTATGGAAAGCGCGTTCGTTTGACACGATTGAATTTACCGCACAAACGCGTATGAGTGGCACAGATATTGATGGTCGCCATATTCGTAAAGGCGCTTTTGATGCAATCATAAAGTGGGTTGAAGCCCAAGGCGGCAAGCTGCCCAATAATCTAGATCAACAAGTCGCAGAAGTCGCTCGCCGCGGTAGTACGCCACTGCTTGTGGCCGACAGCGGACAGCTACTTGGCATCATAGAGCTAAAAGACGTGGTCAAATCGGGCATAAAAGAGCGCTTTGCTGAACTGCGTAAGATGGGTATTACCACCGTTATGATCACTGGTGACAATCCCCTAACTGCTGCCGCTATTGCCGCTGAAGCGGGCGTGGATGACTTTATGGCAGAAGCCACGCCAGAACAAAAACTGGAGAGAATACGCAGTTATCAACGTCAAGGCAAACTGGTCGCTATGACTGGCGATGGTACCAATGACGCGCCTGCTTTGGCTCAAGCCGACGTGGCTGTCGCTATGAACAGCGGGACTCAAGCCGCCAAAGAAGCGGCCAACATGGTTGATTTGGACTCAAATCCGACCAAGCTCATTGAAGTGGTACAAACGGGTAAGCAGATGTTGATGACTCGCGGTGCTTTGACGACGTTCAGTCTTGCAAACGATATCGCCAAGTATTTTGCGATTATCCCAGCCGCCTTTGCCAGTACCTACCCAGCGCTTGGGGTGCTCGACATTATGCAGTTGGGCAGTCCCAAAAGCGCCATTTTGTCCGCCATTATTTTTAACGCGTTAATTATTGTGTTTCTTATTCCCTTAGCGCTGCGCGGCGTCACTTATAGACCTGATTCTGCCATCAATCTATTACGTCGCAACTTAATGATATACGGCTTGGGCGGGCTACTTTTACCCTTCGTCGGCATCAAACTGATTGACCTTATTATTAACGCACTGCACTTGGTATAACCACAATACGGATGATAACGACTATGCAACCTAACTATCCCATGCCTTCTAGTAACGCGACGCAACCTGCTTCTCCTATGAACGCTGAACACTCACATATTAACGATAATGACAATGGTAAAGACAACGAAAGCGCAAAACTTGATCAGACGGCCACTCGCATGCCCATGCTCAAACCCGCATTGTCGTTATTTATCGTCTTAGCCATCACTTTAGGTTTATGCTATCCCTTATTAATGACAGGCGTCGCGCAAGTAACCATGCCGAACAAAGCCAACGGCAGCATGATAGAGCAAAACGGCAGCTTGGTTGGCTCTACGCTCATTGGCCAGACATTTGATCAACCAGAATACCTGTGGACTCGCCCATCAGCCGCTGGAGATGGCTACGATGCAGCGCAATCATCGGGCAGCAACTTAGGTCCACTAAACCCTGAGTTGGTCACCAATGTAGAGACGCAAGTACAAAAACTTAAAGCAGCCGATCCACAAAACACCACGCCCATTCCTCTTGACTTGGTCACCATGTCAGGTAGTGGATTAGATCCACATATCTCCCCTGCTGCTGCCGAGTGGCAAGTAAATAGAGTGGCACGCATACGAGGCATCAGTAGCGAGCAAGTACAAAAAATGATTGATGCTCATACAGAAGGTCGCCAGCTTCATTGGCTGGGCGAGCCTCGCGTGAACGTATTGGCTGTCAACTTAGCATTAGATGAGATGTCTCGTGTCAATTGATTTACACTAAGCAACAAGCAGTGCGCACAGTGATAAGTAGGTGCGATAATAAATGAGCGCCATAATAAGTGAGTACCATAATAGACGAGCGCCATGATAAGTGAGTGCCTTAATGACGAACATAGACATGAGTGATCAGCGACCCAATCCAGAAGATTTATTGCAGCAAATAAAGCAGCAAGAAGACACGCTGAGTAGAGGCAAACTAAAAATCTTCTTTGGATCTTCGGCAGGCGTGGGAAAAACTTACGATATGCTCTCGGCCGCTCAAAGAGATCAAGCGCATGGACTCGATGTCTTAGTCGGTATCGTAGAAACGCATGGCCGTAGTGAGACAGCGGCGCTGCTAAAGGGACTACCAATACTGCCATTACATCAGATTGAGTATCGGGCGCAAACCTTATTAGAGTTCGACATTGATGAGGCGTTGGCGCGTGCTCCTGATATCTTGTTGGTGGATGAGCTGGCCCATAGCAATGTGCCAGGATCTCGGCACCCAAAACGTTGGCATGATGTCAATGAGCTCTTAAAAGCGGGTATCAGTGTTTATACCACGGTTAATGTCCAACATTTAGAGAGCCTAAACGATGTGGTGAATCAAATCACAGGCGTCGTGGTACAAGAAACCATCCCCGACTGGTTCTTTGATCAAGCAAACGAAGTGGTATTGGTCGACTTGCCAGCCGATGAGCTACTAGCACGACTGCATGAAGGCAAGGTCTACATTCCCAGCCAAGCAAAACACGCCATAAAAAACTTCTTTAGAAAAGGCAATCTAATCGCCCTTCGTGAGCTTGCCTTACGTCGAACGGCGGATCTGGTCGATGCTGATATGCGCGATTATCGCAATCAATCTCGCATATCTTCTATTTGGAATACGGCAGATCAGCTCTTGGTCGGCATCAGTACTCGCGAGCATAGCGAACGCCTTATCCGTCATGCTGCAAGACTTGCCAGCAGCTTACATTCTCAGTGGTATGTTATTTATGTGGAGACGCCTAGAAGCCCTTATAAACGCGCCAAAAATAAACAAAACGTATTAAATGCCCTACGCTTAGCAGATGAATTGGGCGCAAAGACAGAGATTATCAGTGCCATTACCGTGGCTGAGGGCTTGGTCAGTTATGCGCATCAATTTAATATTGGACGTATTATTATCGGACAAAACCAAGGTGCTTCTTATTTTAACGGCTCATTGGTTAAGCAAATCTCAGAGCAAGATTTGAATTTAGACTTGATACTGGTCAATCAAACCAAACAGAAAAATAAGCTGACAGCCGAGCGCCAACCCCCTTTTTGGAACCTCTCCGACTTATCTTCTACAGACAATCGTACGGGCTATCTGATAGCGATGTTGGGCTGTACGCTTGTCACCGTTAGCCTAGTCGCCCTGACGCGTTGGTTTGATTTGGCCAATGTGGTGATGCTCTATTTATTAGTTATCGTGTTTATCTCCGTGCGCTTTGGCCGCGCCCCAGGAATATTTGCCGCGCTTTTGAGTGTGCTAAGTTTTGATTTATTTTTTGTGGAACCCAAGCTTTCTTTTAGCGTGAGCGATGTGCAGTATCTTGTCACCTTTGCCGTCATGCTCATTGTCTCTTTAATCATTAATAACCTAGCCGTAGGCTTACGCTTTCAGGCGCAAAATGCACGCAAACGTGAGCAACAAGCCATCTCGATGAGTCACTTGGCGCAAAATTTAAGTGCTGCGCGCAAAAATGACGAAATCATCAGTCAGTCAATTGTATGGCTGAACACGCATATCGCGAGCACAGCTCTCATGGTGATGCCAAATGCCGATGGTAAGCTGCTTCTTGTTTGTGAGCCAAACGCGCCAGCGGATTTTAATTGGACGGTAGCGCAGTGGGTGTTCGATCACAACGAAAGCGCAGGTCTGGCAACCAATACCCTACCTGCCAACGCTATGCATTATCGAGCGCTTACAACCTCTAGTCGTGTGCTGGCAGTATTGGCACTGAAACCGACAGATAACGATAATTTTAATCAGCCCGAGCAGCAGCGAACGCTTGATGTGGCGCTCGCGCAAATTACGCTCGCATTAGAGCGCGTGCATTACGCAAAAGTTGCTCAAAACGCTCTTATTAGAGTGGAATCAGAGCGCCTGCGTGGCTCACTACTATCAGCCTTATCTCATGATATTCGTACGCCCATTACCGTACTGTCAGGACTTGCCACCTCGCTTGCCACCCAACCTTTAGAACTCGATGAACAAAAGCAGTTGGCAATCGACATCGAACAACAAGCTCGTGTGATTCAGCGTTTGGTTATCAATATTTTAGATTATGTGGCACTCCAGTCTGGCGGGATGAAACTAAACAAGCAGTGGGTCAGTTTGGAGGAAATCATCGGTAGCAATATCCGCCAGCTTGACCCTTATCTACAAAATCGACAGATTAAAATAGACATTCCTCATGCGGTAGATTTTATCTATACGGATGAGCTTATTTTGTCGCGGATTTTAAACAATCTATTGACCAATGCGATTAACTACACCCCAGATAGTGCGACTATTGAAATTCAAGCCACACTCGATGAACCATCATATATTCAAAGAAACCAAAACTCGCAACGTCACCAAAGCCCTCCACATAACCAAAACCTGCCCCACTATCAAATAACGGTAACAGACAGTGGCCAAGGTTTGCCGATAGGGATGGAGGAAAAAATATTTGAACGCTTCACGCGCGGCGATACGGAAAGTAGTACCACAGGACTGGGATTGGGTCTGGCATTGAGTCGAGATTTGGTTAAACATTTAGGCGGCACGCTAAGCGCACACAATATCCAGCCGCACGGCGCACAATTTGTTATAGTGCTACCGTGGGAACCGTTATCAGAACAAGATATGTTTGATGAAAAGTTTGTACTCGGCGCGTCAGAGATGACAATACATTCAGAAAATAAGGCACTATGAAAACCATTCTAATTATCGAAGACGAAGCTCATATTACCCGATTTATAAAATCTGCCATGGAGCAAGAAGGCTATCAAGTCTTTACAGCAGACAGCTCAAATAGAGGGTTGATAGAAGCAGCCTCTCGACGCCCCGATTTACTTATCTTAGATTTGGGTTTACCGGATGCAGATGGTTGCGATGTGATCTTAGACATTCGAACTTGGTCATCGCTCCCTATTTTGGTATTGTCGGCGCGCAGTGATGAGCAAGATAAAATCAAAGCGTTAAATCTGGGCGCAGATGATTATTTGGTAAAACCCTTTAGCATGGGTGAGTTGATCGCTAGAGTAAACGCTCACATGCGGCGCTGGCAAGTAGGATATGAGACCCCAGTTGAGTTGACACTCGGCAACGTCAATATTGATTTGGCGCAAAGACAAGTCAGTAAAAATGGTGACAACATTCATCTCACCCCGATCGAATATCGGCTACTGACGGTATTGATCAAAAATGCTGAAAAAGTCATGACACATCAGCAGCTACTGACAGAAGTATGGGGCAAGGGTCACAATCACCAAGAGCACTATGTGCGGATATTTATGTCCAACTTACGGCAAAAACTTGAAGACAACCCCTCTAGGCCAAATTATTTTTTAACTGAAATTGGTGTGGGCTATAAGCTTCATATACCAAAGCCTTGATAATTTGCTATCTTTACGACGTGATATGATAAAAATAATTGTCTTAATAACGTCTAACATAAAAGAATTGCGACTCCCATTTCTCATCACGTTATCTTAACGAACGCTGATTCATACGGCTCACACTTGCAATCAAGACCACCATAATGATTCCAATAATAATCAGAATACCTGACATCATGTGCGCGGCCTCATAATTAAGCGCCTCGACTTGCTCATATATCGCAATCGATACCACTTTGGTCTCCCCTGAGATACTGCCGCCGATCATCAACACCACACCAAACTCACCAATCGTATGAGCAAAGCTAATCAAGCTCCCAAGCACAATACCTGTGCGCGCTTGTGGCAAAACCACTCTGATAAAACGCTTCAGCGCGCTGGGTTCAAGCAGATGCGCCACGTCCATAACGTTGCGCGGAATGCGCAAAAACTGGGCATATACAGGCTGGATGTAAAAAGGCAATGAGTAGACAATGGAGCCGATGACTAGACCTTCAAAGGTGAAGATAAAAGAGCCAATATGATAAGTAGCAAGCCACTTACCCACTCCCATACTAGGACTGAGTAGCAATAACAAATAAAAACCAATAACGGTGGGTGGCAAGACAAGCGGCATAGCGATGATGCCCATGATTAAAACTTTAAAGCGTGCCATGCTTTGTTTACGGCTGGGTTTCGCCAGCCAATACGCCACAGGCGTCGCAAACACTAATAAACATAAGGTGGTGATACTAGCAAGCTTAATGCTGACCCAAAATGGACTCAGCATGTCTGACATAAGCGACGAATCTATCATACTGTCACTGCTCGTCTCATTGGTAGGGGTGTTATCACGGATAAAGAATGGTTTTAGAAAATACATCGTGCCAGATACATCGATTAACTAAATAGCCGCCGCAAGCAGCAATTGTAGCTCATATCTGCTTTTGTGCTTGATCTGCTTAGCCGCGATTGCTTAGCCATTGTTACTGAGCCATTTAGAAGCGTCGTTCTCATAATACTCTTGCTTCCAAACGGGGATATCTGCCTTGATGGTATCCAATATCCAGCGGCACGCATCAAATGCTGGATAACGATGCGCCGATACCACGCCAACCCAGACGGCCACATCACCAATCTCTAGAGCACCGATACGGTGGATGGCAATAGCGTGCGTAATCTCAAACCGCTTTTTGGCCTCTTCTATGATCGCACGGCCTTGATTGAGTGCCAAATCTTCATAACCATAGTACGTCAAACGCTCAACGCTTGTGGCATTATTGTGATTGCGTACTCGACCTTCAAAGCAGACAAACGCCCCACAACTGTCATCGTCTAGGGTATTTTTCAGTCGGTCTTCATTAATGGCGGTGTCTAACAAGGCAAAACCATCACGCTCAGCCAGTTTATAAACTTCATCAACGCTACGCTTAATAGTCATGGAATGACTGTGGACATTATCTGTCATTGATTATCTCTATTTTTTATTTTTATAGTCGATTAATTTTTTAAAACGGATACAGTGCTGCTGGAATACATTTTGTTAAAAACTAGCCGCCAGCGACAGGTGTGATAAATACCACGCTGTCCCCATCAGCGATAGCGTCTGTCCATTTTGCAAAATAATCATTGATGGCCACTCGTAGCTCTGACTGCGGACGACTAAAGCGATGCTTTTGGCAAAGCTGCTCATACAATTCAATCAGTGACGTCGATTGCTGTACAGTGACCGTTTCTTGTTGGCAATTGGCTTCATCCGCTAGGCTCGCGAAATATAGAACGTTAATATCCATTGTCGCATCAGCAATGGTTACCACGGCAGTATTACTCATAAACCCTTCCCTTCTAAATATCTATAGTCGATTCACTTTAAAAATAATACAGTGAGGCTGGTATGAATTTTTCGATGCCTCTGGCACGCGAAGCGCACAGCAAGCGAGGAAAATTTACACCAGCAGAGCACCATGCTCATCGCATCTCTTTTATATTAAACAAACTATATCCAGCTTGATACTCTTCATACGTTTAATCAATCAAACGACCATGTTTTTTCTCAAGCTTTGCAGCTCTAAGCATGCTTATAGTCTGACTTACCACCTGTTTTATTGATAAGGCGAACGTTATCGATCACGATGTCATGTGATAACGCTTTTGTCATATCATAAATGGTCAAGCAGGCAACACTAACAGCTGTCAACGCTTCCATCTCAACCCCTGTCTTATGCGTGACTTTGACCACACCGCTGACCATGATGCTATCAAGCGCGTCATCGTATTCAAAACTTAGGCCAATCTTATCGAGTGGCAATGGATGACAAAGGGGAATCAAATCATGCGTACGTTTAGCAGCCATAATTCCCGCAATGTGCGCGGTTTGAGTGATGCTTCCTTTTTTGGTCATACCATCAGCTGCTTTTATTTGCTGATATATCTCACTAGGAAAGCGAACTTGCCCGATCGCAGTCGCCTCTCGCGTCGTGGCAGTTTTACCACTGACATCAACCATGGTGATGTCACCATCACTGTCTAAATGCGATAAAGCTGATTGCCTGACTTCCTGATGGCTAGCTTCTTGGTGATGGTTCTTTTGACTGTCCATATTCATTTATATTTCTCTTGATAACGCTGTATTTAAATCGCTCAAAGCCGCGCAGGCCTGTATAAACTCTGCGGGTGTATTAAAATTGGTTAAAGGCTGCCACTGTTTCAAAAATTGCACCGTTTGAACAACGGGATTAATAAATGACATGACTCTACGCTCACCACTATCGATGTAGGCCTTTAAATCAGGCTCAATACCGACTCGGTAAACACCCAATAGTGGATATAAATGCTCGTCATTTGCTAAGCAAATGACTTTTTTGTCTTCAGCCTGTGCAAGCGAGGACTGTAGATTCTGCCACAAATCCATCGCAGGTATTAAGCTGTCACAGCTGATCACCAGCAACCACGAGGATTGCGATAGCGACTTGTTCTCCAAAGCCACTAAGTTATTTAGAGTGATCAGCGTTTGCAATGCAGATTCAATCGCAACCAATGCCCCACCCGTTTTATTCTTCTCCTCGCTTTTAGCGACTTTATAATCAGCAATATGAATGATAGGCGACTGTGATTCATTTTCCGTTAGTATTGAGTCGATCTCAAAACCACGTTCGTTGTCTGCAATCAGTACAGGCACCCGTAGAGTCAGTGCATGACGAACGTGATAATTGAGCAGCGGCTCATCGGTTGGTAGCGTCAGCGTCGCTTTTGCTGTGCCCATCCGCCGAGACGCGCCACCAGCCAAAATAACCACACCTGCCAAATTATCTTGAGCGTTTGAAGGTTCAGTCGTGATCATGGCTGTCATGATCGTGGCTAGGATTTTGTGCCATGAAGTGCGGTACAAAATTGCAAGGACGAGTGCGACTATCAAATTGCTCTTTCAAAATTTTTGTCCAACCAGTACGGCATGCGCCAGACGAACCTGGCAAACAAAAAATACCCGTGCCATTTGCCATGCCAGCCACTGCACGCGACTGTATGGTTGACATGCCAATCTCATCTTTTGAGATTAGACGAAACATTTCGCCAAAGCCATCGATAGATTTATCAAACAGCACTTGCACTGCTTCTGGCATACTGTCTCTGATAAAAAATCCTGTGCCGCCCGTGGTTATCACTGCATGGACGTTTGGATCAGCAATCCAGCCACTGATAACCGCTCGTATTTGATAAATATCATCCGTAATCAGCTGACGGTCTGCCAAATGGTGTCCCGCTTCTGTCAGGCTATCTGCCAAATACTGTCCCGACGTATCCTCCGCGAGTGTGCGACTGTCAGATACGGTCAATACCGCGATATTCAGTGGGGTAAATTGTGCAGCGGGTTTACTCATAGATATTCCTTGATAATTTTTTTTAATAAAAAATGGGCAGTTATTCTTACTCTTGAGGCAGCCTAACCACCAATGATCGATAGATTGTGCATAATGCCACTATTTGAATCATGTAAGTGATGATGTTCAGGTTTGATCGGCATAAAGCTGTGCAGCGTATTGACCAATCCTGTCACATCATCCTGCTGTAGATATGGGCGAATATCATAATTGCCTTGGTCAAATAAACACAGATGCACCTTACCTTGACTACTTACCCTTAGACGATTGCACGTGTCACAAAAGTGCGCGGCATAGGGCGCAATCATCCCAATACGACCAACATAATCTGGATGGCTATATTCGACTGCTGGCCCATCAGCACCGCCTCGCTCATTTGGCTGCCAGCCATGCTCTAATAAATAATCGATAATAATGTCAGACTGAGCATGCTGTGCAAAAAACAAATCACTATTATCACTGGTTTGCATAAATTCGATAAAACGATAAGTGACCGCTCTGTCTTTGACATAATCGATGGCTTGCAATAGATTTTCAAAAGCAGTTTCTGCCATCAAAACACTATTAATTTTAAGTTTGATATCTGTGGTATCTAGTAGCTCATCCATGTCTGCAAGGAGTTGTGGCAACGTATTAAAACCTGTCATTTTATGAAAGGTCGCCGCATCAAAACTGTCCATGCTGATGTTTAGCTGATCCAATCCTGCGGCTTGCCAACTGGCTAAATGCTTGCCAAGCTTATAACCATTACTCGTCATCGCGACGGTTTCTATGCCTTTGGTTTGTTTGACGGTTTTGATAATATCAACGATGTCACGGCGAATAGAAGGCTCACCACCTGTGATTCTTACCTTTTTGGTGCCGACCTGCGCAAACCCACGTATCAATGTGGCAATCTCAGGCACACTCAGCTCGTCATCAGGACGCTTGCCTTGATAGCCGTTTGGCAAACAATATTCACAGCGAAAATTACAAAAATCCGTAATGGATAGGCGCAAGTAAGTCAAACGACGAGAAAACCCATCGGTCAAAGGCGGATAGGATTCAACTGTATTATCGGTAGGTGCAACCATAGACAACGGCTGATAATGCTCAACCGTATCTGTCATAGATATCATAGATACTGAGGTAGGCGAATACCATTGGGTACTGTCTGTTTTGACGCTGTCATCACTCATATTTTATTGCCATTAGCAGTGCTGATTTTCAGCATTGCTTTATTATTCGCGTTTAGCTTACCATTGTAAGGCTGATTTTCTCTTTTTCTTCAGTTTTTCTGTATCAGTTTTTAAGTGATCGCCTTATAGCAAATTAGCAACCAATCAATTAGCGATGCAGCCATGGAAAAGGTTGTACCGTCACTAGATTATTGGCTGAAACACTACCACTGTCTTTATCCAAAACAACAAAACAATTGGCACGGCTTAGCTGTTTGATTCTATGTGATTGCTGGCCTGAAAAGCACTCAACTTGGTAATGACCTGCTTCATTTTGAGACAAAAACCCGCGCTGAAAGTCTTTGCGCCCAGGTGATTTTTTGACATCATTGGTCAGCGTCGCTTTCACATTCAGTATCATAGGCTGCTCTGCCACACCTGCACCTGACATCTGCCAGAGTGCTGGTATGACAAACTGTAGTGCGCCAACGACCGTAGACAATGGATTGCCTGGCAATCCAAAATACAGCACAGGCTTATCCAGTCCTTTATTTAATTCGCCAAACACAAACGGCTTGCCTGGTTTCATCGCCACTTTATAATGATTGATTTGCCCCAGCGCTTCAATCACATTGGTCAAAAAATCATAATCGCCAACCGATACTCCAGCCGTGGATATCAAGACATCACAGTCCTGCATGGCTGCATTGACAGCAGCGGTCGTCTGCGCCAAATCATCAGGAATGATGCCGTAATCTTGAATAATGATTGGCAAATCTGACAATAAGCTCTTAAGCGTTGGGGTGTTGGAGTTGTAGATTTGCGCCAAGCTTGTCAGCTCATTGCCAATAGCAACAAGCTCATCACCAGTCGCCAAAACACCTACGGTTAATGGCTGAAAAACATTGATTTCACTGATACCCAAGTTGGCAAGTAAGCTAATATCAGCAGGATTGATACGTTTGCCTGCCGATAACACCGCTTCTCCTGACTCAATCTCTTCGCCCTGTTTGCGAATATTGCTATCAACCTGAGCCGTATGATTAAGGGTGATCGCATAAGGTTGTGACTTATCGATGGTATCTCTGATTTCTGCAAAGTTAGTGTTTTCTTGCATAATCACGGTGTCACAACTGTCTGGTACAACCGCACCCGTAAAAATGCGCACACCCTGCCCCGCTGTGAGATGACCGGTATACGCACAACCCGCCTGTGATTCGCCAATGATGTCAATCGAGCTGTCTTTGGTAAGCTCACTACCTTGACTGATCGCATAACCATCCATAGCAGACACATTTTGTCTTGGCACATCAAACGGTGAGACGATATCTTTGGCTAGAATTTGATTGCCGCTGTCTAATATATCGTAGGTATTGGTCGCTCTAACGTGTAATGGAAAGTCATTATTATTATAAGTGTCTATGCGCTGCTTTATCGCAGATTGTAATGCTTCCATGGTAATCATAAAGGTATACTCTTGTCGTTATTTTCATTATCAATTTATCAAAATACTCTTGTTTAGAGTGTAGCATTCACAGACCAAATTTTCTTGTGCCAATACTGTCTTTAGGGTTTGAAAAGGCCAATTATTTTTCTAAGTTTGTATGACCGTTCACGCATCTACTTTTATTCTGGTCAGTTTGAGCACATTTTTAGATGGCGATATGAATCATTCTAATGAATGCTGTAAAAGTCGTTATAGAGTAAAGCAAAAAAGCACCTAAATAAGGTGCTTTTTTGTTGTCGCTAACAAGGTAGCAATTTTTACGCTAGCCATTGACCTCGATGACAATGCTGACTGTTAAAACCAAAGATAACCAGCCAGCCATGCTATCAATCTACTTCACCATGACGCTAATGAAGAAGCACTACGCTGCGTGATGAAACCGTCTGGGGTTTGACCGTTGTCAGCCTGCCAGCGCTGGAATGCTTTACGAGTGTTGGTGCCAACAATACCGTCAGCGCCTTGGGTGTCATACCCTGAGCTGGTCAGACGCTGCTGCAAATTGCGCACTTGAGCCGTTGATAATGGACGCTCATAACGCGGCCAAGCAGTTCGCAGTCCGCCTTGCCCAGCAAGCGCTTTACCAAGCAAGCTAACCCCTAACGCATAGCTAGAAGAGTTGTTATAGACCTTGATGACATCGAAGTTCGGGCTGAGTAGTAATACTGGACCATCCTTGCCAGCAGGCAGCCACAGCTCCATTTGGGTGTTAGCATCCAAATAAACATCCGCTATGGTATCTACACCCATGGCTGCCCATCTTGCCGCTGGTTGCTTAGTGCCCACCACCGAGTAATCAAAGGAGGCTGGCACCGTCACTTCATAAAACGGTGCTAACCCGCGAACCCATCCTGAATTACTAAGATAATTTGCAGTAGAGGCCAATGCATCCGATGTGGCCCAAGGGTTACGATGTCCATCATTGTCGCCATCGACGCCCTGCTTGAGCCATGTATCAGGGATGAACTGTGTTTGCCCCATACCGCCTGCCCAAGAACCATCAAGCTGTGACCAAGAGACATCGCCACGCTGCAATAAGGTTGCTAGTGATAACAGTTGAGTTTCGGCAAACTCTTGACGACGACCATCATAAGCAAGACTTGCAAGAGAGCTTGGTATGCTACTGTTTCCAGTCACCGCGCCATAAGAAGATTCCATCCCCCAGATTGCCGCGACAATTTCTGCATTAACGCCATATCGTGATTCTAACTGCGACAAAAACGCCCGTTGTTCAGCAAATTTTCGTTTACCTGTACCGACGCGACCGTCTGATACAGCAGAGTCTACATATTCCCACGGCATTTTGGAAAATTCTGGCTGCCCTGAGTCCAACGAGATGACTTGTTGATTCAAATAAGCAGAGTCTAAAAGACGACGCACTGTCGCAGCATCATGACCTGACGAGATTGCGCGCATTGAGAAATCTGACTTCCAATCAGAAAAACTGTTGTAGCTTGGCTTAGCAACAGGCTGAGGCTTGACAACGACAGGACGCGGCGTTGGTTTTACCTGAATGGTTTGAGTCTGTGTAATCTCAACATTGCCTTGGCGTACAGGCTTGCTTTGTTTTTGCATGGCCTGTTGGCTCGTACACCCGACCATCACTAAGGCAGGAAAAAGAGCGATATAATGCTTTTTTATAATCATAAAAATTCTCAGGTGTGAATAAGTAAACTGACTCAAATAAAGCAGCCGTATCAAAAACGTTAAAATCAAACCGTTTTAAATACCCTGCAAAATCAACCAAGCCATTCAAAATATTAGGGTGAACTTAACGGCCTAATACTGCACGTGGGTCAATAGGATTGCCATTTAAACGTACTTGGAATTCCAATCCTACTTGATTGGTTTGTCCGCTGTTGCCCATATTGGCAATACGCTGACCTTGTTGTACCGTATCCCCTTCTTTGACCAACAGCTGGCTGTTATGAGCATAAGCGGTAATATAATTGTCGCTATGGCGAATCATAATGAGATTGCCATATTCTGGCAGACCACTACCTGAGTAAAGCACTGTGCCAGCTTGACTGGCAAGCACCGGATCACCCACATTACCAGCAAACCACATACCCATATTACCAGCAGCAGCATCAAAGTTACGAGTCACCTGATTGCGACTTGGATACTGATAACCTGAAGTTGAGTTCGCAGTTACCTCATAGGCAGGACTTGATGAATTGTTTGTAGGCACGCTCGTGGCGGGTGGCGTATAGGTATAAGTTGGTTGTGAGACAGTCGGCGTAGCGGTGTTGTAGCCATTGTTGTTACGAGGGTTGTTGGTTGCTGCTTGATTGCCTTGCCACAGTTTGAGCCACTGCCCACTATAAATCGTGTACTTACTGTCTAGACCATTTATTGCACCAATTTGGCGATAATTGAGGCGATAACGCTCGGCAATCTGACTGACCGTATCACCACGTTGTACGCGATGATAATTGGGGACGCCTTGGGCATTGGTGATAATTTTAGGTCCAGCTTGATTGGCTGCTTGGTAAGTAGGTTTTGTAGCACAGCCCACCATCGCAAGCGTCGCCACTGTCATCGTACCAATCAATGCCGCTGTTGCAAAGCGCGATCCCGCCATAAGCTTTTTCATACAAAATTTCCTATTCTTTGTGTTGCTCACAAATGCCTAATGTGACTCAAAAGGCTTTTGCTAACTGTTATACCGTTTAGTATTGAGTAAGTACCACCATGATCGTTTTATCGCCAGTACCTGTTCTCAGCACTCGCTATCAATAAGGCTGTGCATACCTCCTGTCACCACTCTATAAAACCAATGCCGAAAGTCTCTCCAAAGCGGCATCTGGCGTATGATGCAAACGTACAGGTGACAAACTGATGTAACCTGCTGCCACTGCTTGATCATCTGTCCATGGTATAGCCAGTGACTGCTGTTTTTGGTCTAGCTTGTCTTGGAGCAATAGTGACATATTTTCTTCGTCCGTGAGCACTTCAAGTGGGTCTTTACGTAGAGACAACCAGTAAGCATCTCGGCCCCGTGGATCAATCACAGGATGTACAGGCCGTGCAATTTTCCTGTGACCCAAAGAGGTTACTTTTCGGCCTTTAATATCATCAGCATGCTTAACATCAGGAATATTAACGTTTAATACGTGATAGGGCAAATTTTTGCACGCACTCAATATCGAGGTTTCTACCAGTAGCTTAACAATCTCATCGGCCGCTATTCGATAACGACTGGTCTCTTCCTGCTGACTCATTTTATTACCACCGCCCACCAATGACGTTGCAATCGCTGGTATGCCAAAAATCTGCGCGGTTAATGCAGCGCCAAACGTACCAGAAAACAGTACATCCTGACCAAGATTGGCTCCTGAATTGATACCTGTAATCACACAATCAAATGGTGTATCGCGATATAATTCGTGCAATGCCAAATAAATACAATCAGCAGGTGAACCATTGACAGCCGTAAAACCTGAGTCTAGCTGATGCGTATGTAATGGCGCTGAAATACTCAATGCACTAGCACAGCCACTGTGCTCCGTCATTGGCGCGACCACCACGGCCTCTCCGATTGTAGACAGCGCTTGATATAATGCCAACAAACCCGGAGCGTACACGCCATCATCATTACTGATTAAAAATCTCATTTGTACTCAATATATTTATAGTTGACCGCTCGTCCACTTGTGCGTTTTATCATCATAAAATTGTTATAATCTCACCCGCAAGCAGTCGTAGTAGAGTGATACTGGCTTTAATAAATAATTAGTATTCCGCTCTGTCAACACAGCTACTATCCATAGGTAAAATAGGTAAGCTGACAGTAGGCACCTTGCTCATAAATTAGCTTAAAACCTAAGAAAAGACAATTGCATAAATCCTATGACCCAATCTGTTATTTGCCTGTCAAGATCATCTCGCAACCTCTATTAAGGCGGATTATACCTGAATAGTCGGTTTACACGAACCCTGTCTTCATTGAGAATCTTTTGATATTTTGGGTCTGAGTTGTGATGTTTTGATAATCGCAATGTGCATACAGCAGTGAGAAGACAAGGCTCAACGTTACAATAGGCAATAACCTACAACAATGTGGACAGTTACTTTTATACTGAGGCAACGTAGACAGATATGCTACTGGCATGTTGCTAAAACAGGGCTTTGGCTCACAAGATATCTACACATAAATCAATATTTTATGTGACTTTTGTTTTTTTACCCATTAACATATGACCATTAAATAAAGATAAGTGAGTGTAATACTGAATGAAAAATCAATCGATATTATCTATAGCTTCTGTGATAGCAAAAACCGCATCAAAAGTCGGTTTTGCAGGACTGATAACGTCTGTTGCCATGTTTTCTCAAGCTTCTCTTGCCGCAAATAATCCTGCGACAACTATCCCATTAGACATGTCTGGTATCAACATCACCAAACACGAAATTGCGGTTATGCAAGTGCTCTCAGAGATATGTCCACAGATGTTAAATGGTAAGCAAAAGCAGCGCTTTTACAAATCTTACAACATACAGCTTCATGAATTGATGCCATCTTTGGAAGACCCTAAAGCGGCTATTCAATATCTGTCGACCCAACAAGATTATCGTCAAATCTTACAAGGTATTCGTGGCTGGACAATGGGATTCTCAAAGCAAGAGAATAAAGCATTGTGTGAAGACCTAGCGGATGCTCAATACCAGTAACCATAGGTTATAAGTAAGTGTTATCAAAATATATCTTGATAACACTTAATGGCATTGCTCTTAAGGTGTTTTCTTAGAATGTATCATGACAAGAATCAACACTCGCTTCTCAATAATGATGCCCGCTAGAATCAACGATAATAAAACAGCGGCATCATAACTGTTGAAGTTCTGAGTAATGTATTGGTTAAGCGCTGAGCAATGTGTTAGATCAGATAAATTTGATACTTATTCATTGAGTTTGTCTGAATCAAAAGCTTGCTGTACGTTCGTTATCAACAACGGACAACGCAGCAGGCTTTTTTGTGGTTGTTGGGTTTGGTCTATTAAAATATGACAAACTCCTAGTAAGAGTAAACGTTTGATAACTATTGGACTTTGTTTTTAATTTGGCCCTTTTTTTTGCATTAACTGATTCCCCATCGGTTGGCATTTTGCTAAGATAAGGCGTTAATTTTATGTCTATCGTTTAATCATCACTACTCTCTTTCATGATTTACTTTGCAACAGAATGGTTGATTTTTGTTGTTCAAAATAATGGCTGAGCGTCAATGCTGTGCGTAAGCGATAGATACATTTGGTTTCATGATGCGGTGTAACGATATATGACAGTAAAGCGTGTAAAAAACCAGTTCATACAACTGGTAGTTGGTGTAAGTATCTCTATGAGCGCAGTAATGGCAAACGCAGCCATTCAGCCACCAGAGATGGATAATACCGCTTATGTATTAATGGACTTCAATACTGGCGAGATTTTGGCACAGAAGAACGCCAATGAGTCGCTCCCGCCAGCGTCTTTAACAAAAATGATGACCAGTTATATCATTGAGCAACGCTTAGCATCAGGTGATCTCAAAGAAGACGATCAAGTATTAATGAGCAAAAATGCTTGGTGCCGCGGTAGTAGCAGTCAATCTTGTATGTATGTACCTGTCAATAAAACGGCGAGTGTCATCGATATGCTACGCGGCATCATCATTCAATCTGGTAATGATGCTTCAAAAGCGATGGCAGAGCATATCGCTGGTAGCGAAGCCTCATTTGCTATCTTAATGAATGAGCAAGCAGAAAAAATCGGTATGACCAACTCGCATTTTGTCAATTCGACAGGTATGCCTGATGAGGGTCACGAAGCATCTGCCTTAGATTTGGCAAAGCTTTCTCGTGCCATCATCAAAAATAGTGGTGAATACTACAACATTTATTCTGAAAAAGAATTCACCTATAATGGCATCACGCAAGGTAACCGTAATGCCTTATTAGCCACTGACTCTACGGTTGATGGTTTGAAAACAGGACATACAGATGCTGCTGGCTATTGTCTGGCTGCCTCAAGTAAACGTGACGGTATGCGTCTCATTTCTGTCATTATGGGTACAAAGAGCCAACAAGCTCGTGCCGATCAGTCACGTGAGCTGCTTAATTGGGGTTTCGGCCATTTTACAACGGTCACCAAAGCGCCTGCCGGACAATTTGTTAGCAAAATCCCAGTATGGTTTGGTGAAGCGAACGAAATAGAATTGGCAACTGGTGACAATTTACAGGTTCTAACCACCAAAACGCAAAAGAATAAAATCACGACGGTGGTCGATATTCCTGAAAGCTTAGAAGCACCCATCAAAAAAGGTCAAGAAATTGGTAAGATGATGGCGGTTATCGATGGCAAAGCAGTGGCTTCAGTGCCTATCGTAGCGACGAGTGATATCGAACAATCAGGTTTTATGAGCCGCACGTGGGAGCACGTCGTACGTTGGATAAAAAATCTGCTTTAAGCGACTGCTGATTTAATCAAAAGCTATCTGGTTCATTATTTGTTTGATAAAAATGTTTATTTTATAAAAAAGACGCCCACTATAGAGGCGTCTTTTTTATGTTCATACCAACCAGCGCTTAAGCAAGTCGCTCAATGCTTTATCTTTATAAGTCGAGCTTTGGCAATAATCGACGCCCGCTGCTTTTAAGAAGCGCTCGAAATTATCCAATTGTCTTGCTTGATGCTGAGGATACCAATATATCAATAATGCACGATGCTCATGTTCAGATCGACGGATTCTCTTTGCTAGCCACTCAGCTTTACTTGGCGCAACGCCCTCTGCAAACATAACCATATCGACTTTTCCTACATTCATATCCTCTAGTACCAGCTCTTCTTGCTGGTGATAAATAACCGTAGCTCCTAAATGCTCTAATTCTTTACCTAAAGAGCCAATCTCATGAGAGTAATAATAAATAATGGTCTTTTTAGCCAAAAAATGCTTCTGCCTGGACTGACTTTGACTGGGCATCGCGACAGTTAACACAAACTCTGTACCGACCCCAAGTGTACTCTCTACTTCTATTGTAGCGTCCATCAGCTGTGCCATTTGCTTGACGACTGGTAAGCCCACCCCTGACCCTTCATATTGACGAGTCTTTGAAGAATCGACTTGAAAAAATGGATTAAAAATATCATCAATATAATTACTGTCGATGCCAATACCTGTGTCTTTGACGCTAATTTGCCAACGATTACTCTTATCAAAATGGGTCAGCTGTGAGGTGATGGTCACTTGTCCTGCTGGCGTAAACTTGATCGCATTACTAAGGAGGATGGCTAATATCTGTTGGATTTTCTCCGCGTCACCTTCTAAGTTATAGTCTATATGATGAATATGACTGATTAACTTGAGCCCTCTTTTTTGTGCAATGGGCTCAAACGTTGCCAACAAATCTGCCAGCAACTGTAGAGGTTTGAACTCACTAAAAGTGACATTCATCTGGCCTCTTTGTATTTGATTCAATTGAATAATATGGTCAAGTGATAGCACCAGTTTGTCGCTACCATTTCTAATGATTTGGACAGCATCTTTTTGCTCTATATTTAGAGTCTCATGGTCTAACAGTTGTAAGCCGCCTACAATGGCATTCAGTGACGTCTTTAACTCATGTGTGATCATGCTCTGAAAGTTATGTAGCTGTACATCGAGAGAGATGTCTTTTTTATGAAGTTGCTGCTCAAAAACCGCAATCTCCTCATACTCTTGTTGCGACTTTTGTAAGCGACTGAATAATTTAATAAACGTCTGCTTAATCTTTAGTAATTCTTGAAAATCAAATTGTTGAGAAATGGTTGGGAGCTGTTTCAGATCTGAGGTCTTCAAAACCACGTCACAGGCATTCGTCAGTGTCTCTATGTCTCTAATGGGCCAATTGAGTTTACGCAGAATATAAAAGGCACCTAGCACAGTAAGAATGGTAGTGATCAGCCAATATGGTATGATATCTTGAAACCAATATAAGCGCATTTTATCGACATCTAACGTGATGTTGATGTAACCCACTAAGGCGCTGTTATCGTCGTCTGATGGAACACCTCGATTTGATAAAGCCGCACTTGATTGCTGATTGGTGTCTACTGCTCGAGACGGTCTATCACTACTGATGTAGTTACTAATCACTGGATAGTTAAAACTGACTGTGTCTGCAAATAAAGCATTTTTCCAATCGCCATTGGACTGATTAAGCTCATCAATTGGCTGCGGCGTTGAATAAAATAAAATGCTTTTGATACTAGGCTCGCTTTCTAACAAAAACGTTACTTGCTGCGCCACAATATCTGCGCTATCAGCTGTTGAAGCGCTTATGGTTAATAAATTAGCAAACTGCTGGATGTTATGGCGCTTCTCTTTATAGTGTTGCAATAAACCATAAATAAAAGAAAACAAAAAGCCCGCCAGCACCGCAAAGATGATGGCTTTTATGACAGAGCGCCAGATAAGTATAGAGATGGTTTTGGAAGGACGGTTGTTCATATCACTCAACTGAGTCAAGACAACTTTTATGTATATTACAGGTATTTTTGAGACGTGATAAGAAAAACTTGCAGATATTTGCTTAGTTCATCTTACGACAGACAAAACTATGGTAGCAAAAGGGCGTTTTATTTACTTTACCGTACTCTGTGGCACGATAAAGTAAATAAACCATTAAAAACCTATGAATTAGCGCGGTTTTTTATCTTTGGTGGTGAATTTTTTCGCTCGATTGCGCTCACGTTGACGTAGCTGCTGCGTTTTTGCCTTGGTTGGCGTGTCGCTCTTATTAGCGTATGGATTGTCATTTTGTTTAAAGATAACATTGAGCGGCGTACCTTCAAGCTTAAATACTTGACGGAACTGGTTCTCTAGGTAACGCTGATAGCTCTTAGGAAGTGCGCTGGTCTGATTACCATGGATCACGATAACAGGTGGATTATGGCCACCAATATGAGCATAACGTAGCTTAATACGGCGACCAGCAATAGTTGGTGGCGGATTGGCTGTAACGGCATCTTGTAAAATTTGCGTCAAGCGATTGGTAGATACTTCAAACATTGAAGACTTATAAGCGCGCAAGATAGACGGATATAAATTGCCAACGCCTGTACCGTGTAGTGCTGATATTAAATGTATCTTCACATAAGGTATAAAGTTGAAGCGGCGATCCATCTCGATTTTAATATAGTCTCTTTGCTCTTGGGTCAGACCATCCCATTTATTGATTGCAACCACCAAAGCGCGACCCGCATCCAGTGCGTAGCCAATCATATGCAAATCTTGATCGACAATACCTTCATGAGCATCGATCACAATGACAGTCACGTTTGAGTCTTCAATTGCTTGTAAGGTTTTAATAACCGAGAACTTTTCTACTTTTTCATCGATTTTACCGCGGCGACGTACACCAGCTGTATCGATAAGTACGTAATCTTTACCATCGCGCTGATAAGGAATGTAGATACTGTCACGCGTGGTACCAGGCATGTCAAAAACCACCACTCGGTCTTCGCCCAATAGACGATTGACCAGTGTCGATTTTCCAACGTTTGGACGACCGATGATGGCAAGCTTTAGGCCTCTAGGCTCTACGATATTCTCTTGCGCAGGCATATCAGCAGTCAATACTTCGAGCAAGTTCCCAACACCGCGCCCATGACTGGCCGCCATTGGATACGGTTCGCCCAGTCCTAACGCGTAGAACTCAGCAGGTGCGGCATCATGTACGCCATCAACTTTGTTGGCAACGACGTAAACAGGTTTGCCTAGGGTATGTAAGAACTTACCGATTTCGGCATCAGCACCAATCATCCCAGCACGGGCATCCACGACAAACACGATAATATCGGCCTCATGAATGGCTGTATGCGATTGCTCAGACATATAATCGTCAATGTTGCCACTACCATCATCTGCTTCACCAATACCACCCGTGTCAACCACGATGAAGGATTTGTCTTCATAGGTAGCATCGCCGTATTGACGGTCACGAGTCAGTCCTGACAAATCAGCAACCAATGCCTGCCGACTTTTTGTGAACTGATTAAATAAGGTAGATTTACCGACGTTTGGACGACCAATTAAGGCGACCACAGGCTTGATACTCATGGGTTACTCTCAGTGAAGGGCACAATGACGGGCGGTACAGTGGCTCTGATAACAGTAGCGATAGCGCTGTACTTGACCGTAAATTAAAATAAATAATAAAGATAAAACAGTAGCAAAAATGATAGTTGGTTATAGTGCGATTAGCAAATAGTATATGGGCTGTCTATATTATATATAAACACGCTACCCAGTCCAAAATAAAAGGCCTACTTGTGAGGTGGCGTTGTTTTGAAATGAATCAACTATCATAAATGAATCACGCCTACGGCGTATCGGTCGCATAGAGTACGCGAAAGCCTGCGTTTAAACAAGCAATTTACACAAAGCACTAAACGCTGACCAAGCAGCGTTTATGTCTATATTTCATAACATTATAATCAATCACTTGATTTTTTAAGGGTGGCAGAACGAGCTTATTGGCTCATTGCCGATTAAAAAAGTTAGCGCGCAAGCTGCCAGATAGCCACTTGACCTGACGTGCTTTGCGTCATCAAACGACTGCCTTGTACTTGCAAGCTACTCAAAGCACCTTTAGTCTGTACGCGGCTAACGATTTTTCCGCTAGCAGGGTCAAATAAATGCACAACCCCATCCAAATCACCAACGGCAATATAATTTCCAATCATTACAGGGTTGGTTAAGTCGCGATACGCCAACTCTTCACTTTCCCATAGCATCTCACCCGTGTTTCTATCATAGGCTGCAACTTTACCGTCCAAGCTTGTTGCGATGACTTGTTGATTGTTTACCGCAAGTGATTTTAAGCTCGCCATGTCTTTGACGAACATCACTTGACGCGAGGCCAAGTCAATACCGAGCAACTGACCACTGTAGCTGACAGCAAATAACTGGTTTTTGTCTACGATAGGCTTACCATCGACATCGCTCATACGCTCAACTTCACTGCTGCCCGAACCAACGCCAACACGTCTTGACCACTGCGGCAAACCACTATCTGTCGTTACTGCATGCAATCGACCATCCGCAGTCGCCAATAGTGCCGTTTTATTGTCTAATAACGTTGGGGCCGCACTACCACGTACACTGATAGCAGGTACTTGCGTGGCAAACTGCCATACAGGCTGTCCAGTTTGTAACGACAATCCATGCAAAAATCCATCGTTTGCAGAAAGAATCACGCGGTTATTGGTAATAAGTGCTGGCGTTAATACCGTACCTGACAACTGTTGTTGCCAGCGCTTAGCACCAGTCGTGCTATCAAACGCCATAATCTGACCGTTGCGCGTACTAACAATCGCTGTCTGACTCAATGCATCTAGCGCCACACCGCCCGTGATCTGATCGCCTACTTGCACTGACCATACACGCTCACCTGTACTGTTAAAGCCTGTTAAATCACCACCACGCGAAGCAGTCACGATCTGTCCATTGGCGTAACCAACTTGTAAGTCTAGCGGATCTTTTTTGCTGGCTTTTTTGTTACCAACATCAGTGCTAAATACAGGTTGGAGAACACTGATAGGTTGCGCAATTTGCACCAATTTTACTGGCTCATTGACCACGGGTTTGATACCGCGATTACACCCAATCACGGCAGTGCTCATTACTGCCAGTACTGCTACATGCATAGCCGTCGTTTTGAGGGTTTTGGCTTTAAATATTTTGCTAGAGCGAATAGATTGAGTCATTATAGGTTCTCACTACAAATAAATTATTAATAATTAAGTAAAGCGCCAATGCTATTATTAGTCATTAACGCTTATTACTATACAATTACGGTGTAACCTCGGCAGCAGCATTTTGTGCAGCGCCATCTTGTACCAATGGCTGTTCTGGTGCCGCTGACTCTTGAATGAGGCTGGTTTGCTCATCGATAGGCTCAGGCACAATACCCAAACTTTCCATCTTTAACGCCAATACTGCACGCGTTTCTTGACGACTGCGTAACAGCTCCCAAGCATTATTGTAAGACTTAATGGCTGAGTCTTTATTGTCTTGCGCCAAATAGATATCACCCAGTAATTCTTGTTGACTTGGCTCAAACGAGCTTGGCATGTCTTTACTGGCTTCTGTTAATGCAGCGTCTGCATCACCTGCGGCCAACAACGTCGCTGCATAACGCAAACGCGTGATTGCTTCTAAACCTGCATCACCCAAATCGATTGTCAGTGCTTTTTTGAGTGTTTCGCCTGCTTCTGTAAACTCATCATTATCAACTTGTTGGCGAGCTTTGATCATTAGTGCCTGCCAAGCATAGACAGAATCTCCATGCTTACTCACTAGCGCATCAATATCTTTATTAAGTTGCGTGCGACTCTGTGTCAGTGCGTCTTGTGCTTCTGCTTCTAAGTCGGGATTTTGCGAGGCCAAGCTGACCTCTTCGTTCAATCGCTGTATGTCTGCATAGTGATCCGCTGCCACGGTATCGACCCGCGCATGGTTATTCTGCCAGTAGGTCCAGCCGAAATAAGCGGCCAGTGCCAATAAAATCGCAGTGACAATGTAGCTGCCATATTGCTTTAACGCTTGCATTGAGTTGTCTGCATTTGGCGAATTAGGTGTCAGAGCCATACGTATTTACCTGATAAAATTTATATTAAATTGCTACTGCGAACGTCAACGCCAATAATATATTGGCATTAGCGGTTGACGCGATAAATGAACACTCAGCTGCGAGAAAAATTGTCTTTGTTTACAAGCCAATCTTGCGCAACTGTTTTTTGCTCACCTGTCTGCATGTCTTTAATGCTGATGGTATTATCATCAAGCTCTTGCTGAGCGATAATCACCGTCAATGCAGCGCCTGACTTATCGGCCTTTTTCATCTGCGCTTTTAGACTTGTCGCACTTGC
The DNA here is from genome assembly GCF_900163785.1 of Psychrobacter sp. JB385. Lineage (GTDB taxonomy): Bacteria > Pseudomonadota > Gammaproteobacteria > Pseudomonadales > Moraxellaceae > Psychrobacter. Next base: position 93,869 of record NZ_FUKN01000013.1, on the reverse strand, counting down.
CATTTTGACTCGCACGTCTGGACGGCTATAACGTAGGCCTTGAGCATAACCGATACCAGCGCTATATACTTCTGGGTGAGCGACCACGAATACATCACAAGCTGGCACATCATCAATGGGTGCCACTGCTTCCATCAGCAGTAATAAACGCTCAAGTCCCATAGCAAAGCCAACGGCTGGCTCGGATTTGACAGGTTTGCTACCATCTGTGCCTAGGGACTTTAATTGTCCTACCAGACCATCATAACGACCGCCCGCACACACAGTGGCTTGGCTACCAAGTTTGTCCGTGACCCACTCAAAAACCGTTTTGTTATAGTAATCAAGCCCGCGTACCAAGTGGGGGTTGATGTCAAACTCAATACCAAGCGCGCTCAGATAGCTTTGCACTTGCTCAAAATGTGCCAGACTGTCTGCTCCTAAGAACTCAGCAAGCTTTGGTGCATCTGCCAAGATTGCCTGCGTACTCGCCTCTTTACTGTCTAAGATACGTAATGGGTTGGTGGTTAAACGGCGTTGACTGTCTTCGTCCAACTGATCTTTTTTATCCGTTAAATAAGCAACCAGCGCTTCGCGGTATGCATGACGCTCATCCAGCTCGCCTAAGCTGTTGAGTTGCAAACGCATCTCATCGCGTAGACCCAGCTCTTGCCACATCAAATGCGTCATCGCAATCAGCTCAGCATCCGCGTCCGGCAATGCACTACCGAAACTCTCTACACCCAGCTGGTGAAACTGACGATAACGTCCTTTTTGTGGACGCTCGTAACGGAACATAGGACCGATATACCATAGTTTGGGCGTATCACCACGCAGCAAGTTGTGCTCAATGACAGCACGTACTGCTCCTGCCGTGCCTTCAGGGCGCAGCGCCAGTGGCGTTGGTGGCTCAGACTTATCAGTAAAGCTGTACATCTCTTTTTCAACAATGTCTGTTGCGCCCCCAATTGCACGGGCAAATAAATCTGTCTGCTCAACGATCGGTAAACGGATATGTTCATAACCATATCTACCAAGCACATCCGCCAATATCGCCTCTAAATGCAGCCACTTTGCAGACTGTTCTGGCAAAATATCATTAAACCCTTTAATCGCTTTAATCATGGTACGGTCATATCCTTAAAATTTCGAACAAGTGTCTCTATTATTGTTGTTTTTGCTCATAACTGAGCATCATTTTTTATGAAGTATTAGGTCAATACTACGGCGCTATCATTACCCGCCACACAGTATCTTGACCTATTTGACTCGTATAATCTCATTTTCGCGTTTTTTGGCCAAGTCTTCTGCATGAGCGCGAACCATGCCCTCTATCTCATCAACCAAGTTATTGGTATCGATCAAATGGCTCTTATTACCCATGCGATATACCAACGATTTTGGTGCAGCCCCCACGATACCAATATCGGCTTCTTTGGCTTCGCCTGGACCGTTAACCTTACAGCCAATCACAGATAAATTCAGCGGCTCACGAATATCTTCTAAGCGCGACTCCAATGCAGTCATGACTTTGATGACATCAAACTCTTGACGCGAACAACTTGGACAAGCGATAAAGTTGACGCCATTGGAGCGAATATTCAGTGATTTTAAAATATCAAAGCCAATTTTGATTTCTTCTTCTGGCTCTGCGGCAAGCGAGATACGAATGGTATCACCAATACCATCTAACAATAAACCACCTAAGGCGATGGCAGACTTTACAGCGCCCGTACGATATACGCCAGCTTCTGTGACACCCAAGTGTAGTGGATTATCTATTTCTGCAGATATGAGGCGATACGCATCCATTGTCAAAAACACATTACTGGCTTTGACAGATACTTTATATTGGTCAAAATTCAAACGTTCTAATATATCGATATGGCGCATCGCTGATTCAAGCATTGCTTCGCCAGTGGGCTCAGTATATTTGCGCTGAATGTCTTTTTCGAGCGAACCTGCATTGACGCCAATACGAATAGGAATATTGTAGTGCTTGGCACACGCAACCACTTCACGTACCTTGGCATCGCTACCGATATTACCTGGATTGATACGCAAACAATCTGCCCCTGCCTCTGCAACAGCCAATGCGATCTTATGATCGAAATGCACATCGGCGATTAGTGGCACACTGACCAATTTACGAATCTCACCAAAAGCTCTGACAGAATCCATGGTTGGTGTTGACACGCGCATCAAATCAGCACCTGCCTCAACGCAGCGCTCAATCTGTGCGACCGTTGCTGCCACATCACAGGTATCTGTATTGGTCATGCTTTGTACACTAATCGGCGCATCACCACCAATCGCGACATCACCGACATATATTTTTTTGGTAAGACGACGGTTAATAGGCGCTGACGTTGACATAGACTAACCCTTTATTTGAAGCGAAAAAACAAAGAAAAAACACATTCATAATAGCTTTTAATAACAGTAGCTTTTAATAGCTGGCAATCACAGCTCTACCGTTAAGGCGCGAGCTCGAAGCTGGCTTTTTTATCAGTGGCATAAGTGTCCAAAGCGACTGCTTCTTGATTGAGCATTAAGCTGACATTATCAATGTTGTCAATTTGCACATTAAATGGTGGCGTACCTGACAAATTATAACTACCAGAGGTTTGGGTACCTGTCATAAGATCATTACCGGCGGCATCCGTAATCGTCACGTTAGCCGTATCAGTCACGGTGACGACTAACGCAGCTTCACTTGCAGTGGCATTACCCAGATTGAGTGCAGAGCCTGACGAGCCAATACCACTAGCACTACTAATCGCCGCACCTTGCGCCTGCTCGCTGGCTGAAATGTCTTCGACCGTAGATGTAGATACAGGCTCTTCATTGTGTTCTTTACTTGCATTACTGACCATACGGAACAAAAATACGGCTAAGACAATAACCCCAATAACCGCTAAAATCAGTAAAGGATTGAAACGGATACGATTGTGCGTGTCACGCTGTAATGTACCCATCGGACGCAGCGGCGTGTCTGTACTATTCGATGCTTGCACCTTTAGCTCATTAGGATAAGCAGCATCAAAGCTACTGGCGATCTTTATCGGATCCAAGCCCAGATATTTGGCATAATTGATGGCAAAACCACGCGCAAACGCTGGTTGTGGCAAGTCAGAGAAATTCTCATTCTCTAAAGCTTGTAAATGACGCTTCAAGATAAATAGCTCAGCCGCTGCCTCATCTATACTGACTTTTTTATTTTTACGGGCTTGCTGCAACGTAGCACCAAATGATCCCTGAGCGTTAGATTGAGTGTTTGATGATGGGGTGGTCATTTCCATGATGCCTCTGGATTGTTAAGCCAAATCTTAAGTTGTTTTGCTTCATCACTTAGTGGATAAGCAGATAAAAGTTGCTGTGCCAATTGCTGGCGGGTCTTTATATTATTTTGCGCAGCAGCCAGTTTGATGCCTTGTAGTAACAAGCGCGGACTAATCCCTTGCCCTTGTACCAATATCAATGTTTCATCGTAAAGCCTTTGTGCTTGTGGGACGCGTTGTTGCTCTAGCAACAAATCTACCAGCTCGATATGAGCAATGATACTATTGCGATTGCCATCAAGCGCACGTAAAAAAGCTTTAGCAGCAGCGTCACGCTCACCCAGCTGAAGGTAGGTACGCCCTAAGTTCTCCAAAGCGCCAATACGACCTTCATACCCTAATGCCGCACCTGCAATCTCAAACTGTGAAGCGGCCTCGCGATAGCGCTTGGTCTGTGACAAATAAACGCCATAATTGTTGTTGGCTTGCACAAACTCTTTATCGAGCATGATGGCTTTTTTGAAATATTGGTCGGCTTTTTGGAGATTGATGCTGCTGCCTTCTTGTTGCAGCAAAACGCCCATCATATCATAGGCTGGCGCGTAACGGCTATCGGCAGCAAAGGCTTTTTCAAGCTGCTGCTGTGCCGTATCAAGCTCGTTTTTTCGGATATATTGCGCGGCAAGTGAGGTACGCACGCGGGCAATTTCTTGCTTGTCTAAGTTGCGATTGTCGTTGGGACGCGTCGACGTCTGATAGGAAGTACTAGCAGTCAAATCGCTAGTAGGCGTGCTTTGGCAACCAGCCACTAGTAATCCTACTAAGGTTGTCGCCAACACCATACGCTTTGACAATGCTGTTTGAACAGTCGCCATACGTGACGCTTTATAATCTTGAGAAAATGGTTTTTGATATTTGAACTGACAAGAATTTTTAGAAGTCATCATAGCCGCCATCATAAAACTGTGATTCAGTGCGTTCGATCCTCGAGGCATCAGTTTAATAGATTTAGCCCCTATAAGTACAATTTAGTTGTCATTAATTGCTGCACTCGGCATTACTTGTCATTATTGATACATTTTTATTACCATTGTGATAGATAGAAGACAGCTAATGTCTCGTACTGACTATCTATCGATCACCATGGACATATGAAGTACCCTTTTAGATGATGCAGCGTATCAATATCGCTTAAACACTTTGACGATCTTTAATACTTTTTTGCCAAGCGGCTGAGCGACGAGTACGATCAGCGACCTGACCCACCAATTGGCCACAAGCGGCGTCGATATCATCACCGCGGGTTTGGCGAATGGTACAAACAAAACCAGCGTCACTTAAAATATTGCTAAACGCATGAATACGGTTATTGCTTGACTTGTCATAAGGCGCATGCGGGAACGGATTGAACGGAATCAGATTGATTTTGCTTGGCAACCCGTCCAACAAGGCAACCAGCTGCTTTGCATGCTCATTGCTATCGTTGACACCATCGAGCATCACATATTCAATCGTCACATGTTTTTTGTGGCGTGGATTGACGTCATAGACGTAGTTTTTGGCAGCAGCGATTAGCTCATCTAACGGATATTTTTTATTAATAGGCACCAATTCATTACGCAGCTCATCATTAGGGGCATGTAATGAGATTGCCAAAGCCACATCAATGTCTTGTGACAACTGATACATTTTGGGTACAACGCCTGACGTCGATAACGTCACACGGCGCTTTGACAAACCATAAGCATGGTCACTTAGCATGATTTCCATTGAGCCAACCACTGGCTTGTAGTTCAATAACGGCTCACCCATACCCATCATCACGACGTTGGTCACATTATTTTCCCATAAACTGTGGTCAACGTTTTCTAAACTTTCATTCTCATCTGTCATATAAGAGGCGTTGGCCACCCAAAGCTGACCGATAATTTCAGCCGCACTCAAGTCACGCTCAAACCCTTGTTTACCGGTACTACAAAAGCTACAGTCTAGTGCACAGCCCACTTGTGAGGAGATACACAATGTCTTGCGACCGTTCAACTTACTGTCATCCGCTGGAATCAATACGGTCTCAACCAACGAACCACCCGTCACTTCAAACACCCATTTGCGCGTACCATCATCACTGTACTGGCGGTGAATCACCTTAGGCGGAACGACACAGGCATTGAGTGACAACTTATCACGCAAGGATTTGCTCAAATTGGTCATCTGCTCAAAGTCTGTTACGCCATGTTGATAAATCCACTTGATGACCTGAGTCGCCCGAAATGGCTTTTCACCAATACTTTTGAAGTAATCAGCCAGCTGTGCTTGTGTCATACCGAGTAGATTGGTTTTTGCCAGCGCCTCATCTACCAATTTGATGCTATCTGTAAGCTTGGCAGGAATATGCTGGGTCGGTGTTTGTACAGTTGACATAATAGATAACCTTTTTGCATGAGCGTGAATAATCGATGCAATTATTGATATGAGTGTTGCTGTATGCGATGCATGAGCAATCCGTTATCAGCGTAGGTTTTATTGATTCGCATCATAAATGATAAAAATTCAATAAAGTTATGCTGCTAAGGGATTGATAACGCTAATGAAATATAATAATGAGGGAGATAAATGCTAATTTCAATGAAACCAGTCATTATTATAATCGTTAAAACGGCTTATACCCATAAGATATAAGCCGTTTTGCGAAACTAATTATTAATAAGGACTGAATTAAACCATAGCCCTACCAATAATTGCCGCTATTAACGCGTACGTGCACATACTTCATCATCATTGAAGAAGTAGCTGATTTCACGTTTGGCTGATTCAGCTGAATCTGAACCATGAACAGCGTTTTCGTCGATGCTGCTAGCGAAGTCGGCACGGATAGTGCCTTCAGCGGCTTCTTTAGGGTTGGTTGCACCCATGATTTCACGGTGCTTAGCGATGGCGTTTTCTCCTTCTAATACTGATACCAATACTGGGCCTGACATCATGAATGATTTTAGATCATTGTAAAACGGACGCTCTGCGTGCTCTGCGTAAAAACCGCCTGCTTTTTCATCATCAAGTTGTAGCATTTTTGCTGCAACGATTTTTAGACCAGCTTCTTCAAAGCGGCTGTAGATAGCGCCGATGTGGTTGCCAGCAACTGCGTCAGGCTTGATGATAGATAGAGTACGTTCGTTAGCCATGAAAAGCTCCTAATAAATAATAAACTTAATAATAACTGAAATAGTTACTGCTTTGTTTTGTCTGTAGCCACTATATTGGCATGTGCCGATTTAATCGACTTATGGCTTGGCAATCAAAAACATGAGCGCCAATTTGGCCAATATAGGATTGCTGCCTATTATAATGATTAAGGCTATAAATGATAGGGTTAATTTATGATTGTATCTTTCATAAAGGTAAATTCAGTAGATACAAATTGTTCATAAAGTCATGATATTTCACATAAACGAAAACCCCAGTGCCGAACACTGGGGTTTTAGGAATCAATAGATACTGATCTCAACGCAAATATTATTACGCGTCGTACGGATCACGTAATACGATTGTCTCAGAACGATCAGGACCGGTTGAGATAATATCAACAGGACAGCCGATTAAGTCTTCAATACGTTTGATGTATGTCTTGGCGTTTTCTGGAAGGTCGTCATAGTTAGTGATACCAACCGTTGACTCGCTCCAGCCTTGTAGCGTCTCATATTTTGGCGTGACTGACTCATAGAATTCTGCATCATGAGCGCCTGCACACTCAGTTTCTGGTAGGTTGTAACCCACACCAATGAGCAACTCTTCTAAACCATCTAATACGTCAAGTTTGGTTAAGCAGATGCCAGATAGTGAATTTAGTACCACGGCACGGCGTAGTGCTTCGGCATCAAACCAACCACAGCGACGCGCACGACCAGTCGTTGCCCCAAACTCATGACCGACTTTGGCTAAATGTGCGCCAACATCGTCGAACAGTTCGGTTGGGAACGGACCACTACCAACACGTGTGGTATAGGCTTTGGTAATGCCAAGTACGTAATCTAAATACAATGGACCAATACCAGTACCTGTTGATACGCCACCAGCAGTTACGCTTGAGCTGGTAACAAACGGATATGTACCATGATCGATATCTAGTAGCGTGCCCTGAGCACCTTCAAACATTAAGTTTTTGCCAGCCAGACGTAACTGATTCAAGTCTTCAGTAACATCCGTCACCATGCCAGTGATTTCAGCTTTCCACTCTTGGCAAAGCTTAAACGTCTCATCAAAATCAATTGCGTCAACTTTGTAGTACTGCGTCAATTGGAAATTATGGTATTCGATAAGGTTACGTAGTTTTTCTTCTAAATCTTCACGGAACAAGTCAGCCAGCTTGATAGCGCGGCGAGCCACTTTGTCTTCATACGCAGGGCCAATACCGCGACCTGTAGTACCGATTTTACCAGTACCACGCTTGGCTTCACGTGCTTGGTCAAGCGCGACGTGATACGGCATGATAAGTGGACAGTTAGGAGAAATACGTAGACGCTCACGAACTGGTACATTATTGTCTTCAAGCTCTCTCATTTCTTTTAGTAATGCGTCAGGTGCTAACACCACGCCATTACCGATAAAACAAGTGACGCCTTCACGCAAAATGCCTGATGGGATTAAATGTAGGACAGTGGTTTTGCCATCGACAACCAAAGTATGACCAGCGTTGTGACCGCCTTGAAAGCGAGCAACTGCTGAGGCTTTTTCGGTAAGTAAATCAACGATTTTACCCTTACCTTCATCGCCCCATTGGCTACCCAAAACTACGACATTCTTACCCATGATCAATCCTTACCTTTATGTATTGAGGTGTGCAATAGTGGTTTAAAAACCACGATAATTTTAATAACAGTGACGTTTATAACGTCAAAAACTCATGATAACTTCAAAATGAATGAATCATATCTGGTGTATATTTGTTCAATCGATGACGCCACCAAACCTTGAGCACTGGTCTATCTTGCACTTACAAAGTCTGTAGTTGCCACTGATGATTTACAAGATTCAGCTGATGCGTCACATTGGTGGGACGGTCTTCTGCGTTTAATGGCACAGTGACGCGATAACCCTGCTGCCGCAAACTCTCAACTTGTTGTAACAGTAGCTGTTTTTGCTCATCGTCAATACTCTGTGATGCCTCGTAATCCACCAGTACAACGGTTGGCGCATTAAGCTGAGTATGCGCCAGTAAGCGGCTGACATCCATACTAAAACCAGTCGCTTCACGTGGCTGATGTCCTGCTAATTGACTGCCACTTTGCATACCATCAAAACGACCACCACGCACCAGTGGCTGGGTCTCACTATTGATATAACCGTTAAAGATGATGCCTGTGTGATAATGATAGCCTGACAACTCTGTCACATCGATACTCACTGCGCACTGCCATTGGTCTTGTAAATGGGCCTTCAATCGTTGTAGCTCATCAATCGCCGTTACAATCTGGTGGTCTTGTTGCGCCGTAGCAGACAACTTCGCCAGTAGATTGGCAATGTCATGACCAAAGCGTGCTAAGACATAAAAATCATCACCCATTGGTAGGCTCTGACAGACTTTTTTGAGCTCTGGTAAGTTTTTGTTGGCATATAGATGCATCAACTGCTCAGTATCAACGTCTTGCAATTGCGCAAGCTGAGCCAAACGCTTAAAGATTGCCACATGACCCAAATCGATATGTAGAGCAGCGCTCATGTTCAGCATATTCACCATAGTGAATAACACATCGACAAGCTCGATATCTGCTGCAAGTGACGCGCAACCAAATATCTCAGCACCCAGTTGCAATGGGGTACGCGAGCCAAAAAGCCCAGAAGGCAAGGTATGAATCACATCACCAGCATAACAGTATCTAGCAATGCCAGTACCGCCCCAATGCGCATCGATACGCAAAATTTGTGGCGTGATATCAGCGCGTACGCCCATCAGACGACCAGTAAGCTGATCGATAATCTTAAAAGTTTGACGCTTCAAGTCTTCTGAGGCATCACTTAACAGTGACTCAGTAAACTCAATCATTGGCGGATTTACCAGCTGATAGCCATGTGTAATGAGCTGCTGAGTCAATCGATGCCTAAGCACCTCTTGCTTGTGTGCATCTTCAAACAACACGTCCACCACCCCATCAGGCAACAACCAACTATTAGCAACATCCTTGGTAAAGTTGCTAAAAGAGCGGTTTTGATTGGATATCGCATCATTTGTAGCAGGATGCGTCACCGTTTGATTGGTAGTATTTGACTGGGCGAGTTTTGCAGAATCAGAACTGACAGACACAATAAATCCTTGTTTGGCGTAGCGCTTACCAAAAAACGCGATGCTAATGCGGTACTTAGAAGTTGTCTTTATAATGGCAATGATGCGTCGTACGTTTTATTTTTTAACACGCAACATCATTGACCCAATTATTTATAAACAAACTAGGTAGCCGCAAAAGGGTGAGTAATAAGTATAATTTAGAATGATAAGACGAGTATTTTTATACGCCGATAAGTAGCGATAAACTAATAGATCTTGATAAAACGCCAAGGCACTTTACGCTTTAGTTTAGCATAGCAGTTTGGGTTCGCCTAGTGACAATTCGCCATAATCACTATCTAATTGATTCTCTTTAGTGTTACAGACCAGAGGATTCAAATGCCTCGTATTACATAAGTCTGATCGAGACTGACTGTGGGCAATCTGGCTTATAAAGAGCATTATCAAAGTGTTTAGAACAGCGCCTTCAACGCAGACTCATGTTACACTAGCACATATTTTTATCTCGGAAGCCTCATGTCGTCTGATTATCACCCAAACCCAGCCAATAACCAAACCAATGTATTAGGGACAGCGCTTGCCAGCTGCTGCTTTGACCCGCTGACCGGCTATTATCGCAACGGCTTTTGTCACACTGGCAACCATGATGTCGGTCAGCATACCGTTTGTGCCAAAATGACCAGTGAGTTTTTGAATTTTTCTGCCAGTCGCGGTAATGATCTGATTACGCCTTTGCCAGAATATGGTTTCACTGGTCTTAAGCCTGGAGATTACTGGTGTATTTGTGCCCTACGCTGGGTCGAAGCGCTAGACTTCGACATTGCACCGCAAATAAAGCTCGAAGCTTGTCATGAAAGCTTATTGAGCTTAGTCGATATTGAAACCTTAAAAAGCTATGCGCTTTAATAGCTCATATCATAAGTTTTAATTATTACAGACTTTTTACTTTATGAAAGGAGGGTGTATGGAAAACAATAACGATTCGTTGATTAAAGAAACAGCGCGTATTGCACCTAACTCCAATGTCACTCGTATCCACGCCAATATGAATGACAAACATCTTTATCTAGATAATGACGACAGTTATATCTATGGCGATGCAGATGCCACAACTGAAGACACGATTGAGACGATGACCGTCTATGATCCAGACTCAGAGCGTTATGAAGATATCGACTTATCCAGCTCTGGAGAAGTCGTTAATTGCTACTCTTATTCGCGTAAAACGGGTCAAAAACTGGATCAAGTCGCGCTCACCGATGTCAGTCGTGCCTTGAGCAATAATGGTCAGTTTATTTGGCTGGGTCTTTATGATCCAACCTTAGAGACCATGGTCAAAGTCAAAGAAGCTTTTGAGTTGCATGAGCTGGCTATCGAAGATGCTTTCGCCGACCATCAACGCGCCAAAGTTGAAAACTATGACAATGACATGGTGTTTGTGGTGCTGCGTACTGCAAAGCTTGAAAACAACATTATTCGCTATGGCACCACAGCGATATTTATGGGTAAAAACTACCTTATTACTATCCGTAATGGTCCATCGAATTCTTACGCACCTGTTCGCGAGCACTGCCACCGTCGTCCCGAAAAGCTACGCATGGGACCAATTTTTGTGCTGCATGCTATTCTCGATTTTATCGTGGATAACTATATGCCGATCACGGATCGCTTGGGTCGATACTTGCGTGAGCAGGAAGGCTATGTATTTACTTACGAGTTTGATAAAGGCACGCTAAAAAACCTTTATGAGTTGAAATCGCAACTGGTCCATATGCGCGCTATTATTTTGCCCGTACAAGACATCTGTAGCTTTTTTATCAATCATAAAAAAAGCGAGCTGGTTTCTGGTTTTTCCCAAGCCGCCAAACCTTATTTTCGCGATGTGAATGACCATCTTTTGCACTCTTTAGATGCCATCAATGGTCTTAATGAGATGCTAAGCGTGGTCATGAATACCTATATGGCGATGGTCAATATGGGACAAAACGAGGTGGTACGTAAGCTTGCTGCGTGGGCTGGTATCTTGGCGGTACCAACGGCTATCGCTGGTATTTATGGCATGAACTTTGACTTTATGCCTGAGCTGCATTGGAAGTACGCTTACTTTGTTATCATGATCATTATCATCGCTCTATGTAGCTTCTTATATTATAATTTTAAGCGTTTAAAATGGTTATAACTTATGCTCAAACATAAGTTATAACCATTTTTCTAGCACGCAGCATTGCTAAAGAGGCTGTTTTTTAATTGATAACTATTCTTACTTGTAATATGATTCATCGCTATTATCAAAGGCTTACCATTACTCACATTCTATTGTTTCAAGAATAAGGCATTAGACTTACCTTTTGCCTTACTTGCCCTCTACTTTTTGACATGATAGTGCTTTACCTCGATTAAGGTTTTTATGCGTTCATCCTCTCTCATGCAGGCAATGGCGACGATTGTCATAGCCTTGCTTTTGACTGCTTGTGGCCATGACTCTGATTCTGTTGCCGCCATAACGGTTATTGATAGGACACCGCCGCTACTCACAACCGATAGTGGGTTTGTGAATGGCTATACCAATGTCGCAGCTGTTTTTGTCTCAGGACAAGTACAGGATAGCAGTGGTATAAAGTCTTTGACTTACGCACTTAATGAAGCACCCGCGCAAACATTGACAGTTGATGCTAAAGGATACTTTGATGATCGTATTTTGTTGTCTTTGGGCAGTAACAAGATAACGTTGGAAGCTACCGACAATGCCGGCAATATGATGCGTTCAACTAAGACGGTCTATCTTGGGAATACGGTTGCCGCAGGAGGTTCGCATACTGGCGCGCTACGCGATGGACAGCTCTATGCTTGGGGACGCAACAATTATGGTCAAATCGGTCTTGGTTTGACAACCAAAACGACCGATGTGATGGGACATCCAGATACCCCTGTGATTGTAAACCATGCGCCAAAAAATTTAGTGTCTATTAACTATAATCAAAACCATTCACTGGCGATCGATCAAGAGGGTCAGGTTTATAGCTGGGGCGCTGATAAGTATGGTCAATTGGGTCGCGGAGAGGTAGGCCGTGATGATTGTAGAGAAACCCAAGACTGCCGCCTTGATATCAGTCCTATTGCAGGCATTAATGATGCTGTCATGGTAGCAACAGGTTATAAGCACAACTTGGTACTCACCAAAGATGGTAGTGTTTGGTCGTTTGGTGCCAATACTCAAGGACAGTTGGGTACAGGCTCAAGTGCGTCTAGCAGCACCCCTATTCGAGTGGATTTTTCTGACGCAAATGGTATCGGACACATTGTACAAGTGGTCGCCAGTGCCAATAGTTCTTATGCCCTAGATGACAAAGGTCAAGTCTGGGGTTGGGGCAGCGATGCTTACGCCAATCTCGGAGATGGTAACACTTGTACCGCAACCCACTCTTGTCTCAATATTCATGCCACACCTACACGCATTCAGGTTCTTGAGAACAACCCTGCCAACTCTAATGCAGCTGACTATAAAGAAAAAGTCATTCAGCTGGCTGCTGGTCGTGACCACGTCCTTGCCTTAACCAATGCAGAATCCGTCTATGGTTGGGGGTTGAATGATACCAGTCAATTGGGCTATAACGGTCAAGCCTTCAAAGGCACCAAAGATGCATGGACAGACATTATTGTCACACCGACCAAGCTTCCTTGGTTTACTAACAAGGAGGTTCGCCGTATTTATGCCAATGGTCATGCCAGTTATGCATTATTAGACAATGTATCCGTCGGTACCGACTCAAAAGCCAATGGTATTCTCTACGCTTGGGGCACATTTGGTGAGACCAATAGCACTGGCAAAACTGTCTATAACAATTTGGATGAACCCACCAATAAACTGCTGCATCTAAAAAATATTGACACCATGGCAGTCGGTATCATGCACCTGATTGCTCATGAAAAACCGCGCCCTCAAAACGGTATTAGTGATTCCAAAAACGGTTCTTTTTTGACTTGGGGCTGGAGCTTTGAGGGTGCATTGGGTAATAAAGACACCACTCATATTTGGATGTACAACACTCCCACACCCGTACATTTACCGAGCCAAATCTGATAGGCAGCCTATTTTACGACAATCAAGAAAAATAACCCTAGATTCTTTACTTGCCATACCAAATCAAATAGCAACATATGATATTTGATCATCCACAAAAAAAGGCTACCTTTGATAGCCTTTTTCTATATTAATGACTTGTATGGATTCTTAACCTAGCGTTATTAACAATCGGCTATATTACTTATCATTGCTCAGACCCGCTGATTTTTCAGCCGCCTCAACTGTTTGGCGAATAAGTGTGTTAATAGTCATTGGACCCACACCACCTGGTACTGGCGTATAAGCGCTGGCAATATTTTCCATACCTTGCATTTCGATATCGCCAACACCGCCGTTGTCTGTTGGGTGAAAACCTGCATCGATGACGACTGCCCCTGCTTTGATCCACTCAGCTTTGATCAACTCTGGCACGCCCACTGCGCCAACCACAATATCAGCGCGTTGAATGTGCGCGGCTAGGTCCTCAGTTCTTGAATGGCAAATCGTGACGGTACAATTGGCATTCAATAGCATCATTGCCATCGGCTTACCCAAGATGGCACTGCGCCCAACGACAACCGCTTCTTTGCCTGATAACTCGATGTTGTAATGTGCCAATAAATGCATGATACCTTGCGGCGTGCATGAGCCATACGCTGACTGCTGCATTGCCATACGACCAAAGCCCAAACAAGTCACGCCATCGACATCTTTTGCCAAATCAATCTGCTCAAAGCAGGCGCGCTCATCAATATGCTCAGGCACGGGATGCTGAAGCAAAATACCATGTACATCAGGGTTATTGTTCAGCTCATCTATCTTTGCCATCAGCTGTTCGGTCGTCGTTTCGCTAGGCATCTCGACTCGGATAGAATCCATCCCAACTCGTTTACAGGCATTGCCTTTCATACGGACATAAGTTGCAGATGCTGGATCATCACCGACCAAGACTGTCGCCAAGCTCGGTGTACGTCCAGTTTTATCCTTGATGGCATCTACGCGTGTACGTAGTTGCTGTTCTATTTGTTTGGCAAGTGCTTTGCCGTCCAAAACGATGGCTGACTCTTGGGCAGTAGACATAATAACTCCAATATAGGAAGCATAAAAAAAGTAAAGACAGCGCTCGCAAGTGATTTGCATGCCTGTCTTATGCTTGAGTGATGTATGAATGAACTGAACGTTTATTTACTAGGGGTATTGTACCTGTCTGAGCCAAATAATCCTAGCGCAGGATAAGATTTGCATGCGGATAAATGGCTGTTATTGACTCGTTAAAGGCAGAGGTTTGACTAAAAAATCTCATTGAGTATAAATGCAATACCATAATTATTCATGAAGGGTTTACGTGCTAAAAGGTTTAAAATAGCGTAGAATAGCGACTGCAAATTACTTTGCTAAAATTTTATACATTGAGAAATGTAAACCCACCGACTCAAGGACATCATGATGAAAGATGAAAAATTACAGAAAGCCCTCGCCCGTATGGGT
The DNA here is from genome assembly GCF_900163785.1 of Psychrobacter sp. JB385. GTDB lineage: Bacteria > Pseudomonadota > Gammaproteobacteria > Pseudomonadales > Moraxellaceae > Psychrobacter. The sequence continues at coordinate 78,781 of NZ_FUKN01000013.1, read as the reverse complement.
CTAGGTTCGCGCCGTCAAATGGAAGAAGTGATCAAAGCAGGTCGCGTCTCTGTCAATAACGGCCCAGCAACGATTGGTGATCGCGTCACACAAGGCGATGAGATTCGCGTTGATGGTCGTCAGATTAAGTACACTGCTGAAAACGAGAAGCGTCGCCGCGTGTTGGCATACTATAAGCCTGAAGGCGAAGTTTGTTCAGCTAAGGACCCAGAAGGTCGTCCAACGGTCTTTGAACGCTTACCAAAATTGACTCATGATCGCTGGGTCATGGTTGGACGTTTGGATATCAATTCAACTGGTCTGCTCTTGTTCACCAACGATGGCGAAATGGCGCATCGCTTGATGCATCCATCGAGCGAAGTGACACGCGAATATGCTGTCCGTGTATTGGGCGAAGTCACACCTGAGATTGCTCGAAACTTGACGGCTGGTGTGATGCTAGAAGACGGCATGGCACAATTTGAAGACATCAAAGAAGGCGGCGGTGAAGGCGTCAATAAATGGTATCACGTCAAGCTAAAAGAAGGACGTAACCGTGAAGTGCGTCGTTTGTTTGAGTCACAAGGCCTAAAAGTCAGCCGTCTGTTGCGTACGCGTTACGGTACAATTGCTCTGCCAAAAGAGCTGCGTACGGGCCGTTTCTTAGAGCTGGACAAAAAAGAAATCAATACATTGACAGACCTAGTCAGCTTACGCCCACGTTATGGCACAGGTCTACATGGTGCGGCAAAAGAGAAACAAGAGCGTATCCGCAACAAGCCACTAAAAGCACGTCGTGCAGACAGTCGTGGCGAGAGCAGCAATGCAAAACCTAAGAGTGGCGCAAGTCCTGCCAGCCGCGGTTCACGCAACACTCGTGACCGTAATGACAAGCGTTAATCTGTATTTACTTTAAGTCTGTTAAAGACTTAAAATGAACTCAAAAAAAGCTGTCCATGATACTAACTCATGGGCAGCTTTTTTATGTCGCATTAGTAAGTCGTTATAGACATGTAGTCAGCTTAAATATAATGACTAGAGCTTTAAAACCGCTTAACTCTCATGCCTATTTCATTGGCCTAAAGGCTCAATTATCATGGCTATCGAGATACTGATTCATGACTCGCAAATCTTGCAAATGCTGCTTCTCCATTTGCTCTAACAACGTATCCAGACGTTGTTCAATATTGTTTAGTACCTTTTGTAGTAACTCACTCGCCTCCGCCTTTTTGTCACCATTCATAGTTTTCGCGTTCTTATGCATATGTATGAGCTGATAGTAACTGGCCAACACTTCTGGCAATCGAGTATGCAACATCTTGTGCAGCACAAATTGAGATTCATTGATCGCAGGTGTTTTATGCTGCGCTTGTAACTCTTGTTGGTATGCTTGGTAGTGATGTACTTTTTCGTCAATGCGCTGTAGCTGGCGCAACTGGCGCTCTGATAAATTCTCCAGATGTTTTTTATTCAGATTTAGCTGCTGCCAGTTTAGGGTCGTTAGAGACGATGGCGCATGGTAATCTTGATACGTGAGTACGCCTGGAGAGATGCCGACCGCTTTATGAAATGCATGCCAGCACTTTTTTCCCAAATATAAAGTAGTAATTGTCGTCACAATGCCAATGCCTATTATGATACTCATATACACTCGCTATTTGTTTTTCACTCACACATGTCATCAGATGCTATTTTGCGTTCATTTTTCTTTGGCTGATCGTTTTATCGCTGAGTAATTTTTTCCTAATTACTTTTTGCTTGAGTACTTTTTGCTTGAGGACTTGTCTCAATAGGATCGCTATTTTTATCAGTCTTAGAGACTGTATCAGGACTGCCAATATCACTCAAAGAAGGCGCTGCTACCGTGGTTGCTGGGTTATCAAAGCGACTTTGTAGATATCTATTGGCGACCAGCAGTTTTTGTCCATCTTGATGATAAGAGGCGTTTAATAAATCGTCGAACTGGGTATTAATTGTCTTAAGTATGTCTAATAGTGCTTCTTTGCCAGTGACGTTAGAGTGCTTAATTTTTGTCGTATCAGCGAGCGCACCATCCGCCACATCTAGATCATGTAAGCGGCGATAGTCTGCCACTGCTTGTGGTATATGTGTGTCCATCAGGTTTTGAATCATGATATAAGTTTCGTTGACCGTATCCTTGTCGTCAATTTTTCCATCGTTATTGGTATCGCCATAAATCAGACGCAGCTTTTCGCCTTTTTGGTTGATTTGGTCAAGCGCTGTTTTGACGTCATTAGGCAAGCTTTTTTCGGGAATATAACCCAGTTGCGGCATGGCTTTGTATTGCAGCATTTTGGGCGCTGTGACTTTTTTGATACCGCGATAACCCAGATACAACCCAGCTGCTGGTAACAGCCCGTATAAAACAAACATCACGAACATCGCTGTCATTTGGGTCATCATAGCGTCCTTATGGGATTGGTCTTATATAAACTAGCTTTGGGTGCGACTTTTGACATAGCGATGCGTCGATGCCAGACGATTCATCACGGTTTGATGCAACTCATCCAATAATTCATCAAGCTCATAGTCAATTTCTAAAAACAAATCGGTCAGCATGTCACCTGCCGTCATTTTACCTTGAACCGTACTGTTCTTAGTACGATGTGGGCTAAAGCGCTGTAGCTGCTCATAATGATGCAACGCTTCTGGAATACTCTCTGACACCAGCTTATCGATGACAAACTGGCGCTCATTGTGCTGCTGTTGCTGCTGTTCGTTGAGCTCACTGCTCCACTCACGATAGCGCTTTAGCTTACCATTGATGCGATCGAGGATGGCAACCGCTTCAATCGGCATGGCGTTTAAGGTGGCCTCATCAACCACATCAATCAGTTCAGTCATAATCGGACAGCGTCCATATCTTAGATACCATAACGTATCTGGGTCAAAAGGAGGTCTATTTGTGGGGCGCATTTGGGCGCGATTGGACAAATAACGATCCGTCAAAGGCGTGGGTGTTCCAATATCAGTGACTTGTGCTAATGCATCACAGATACGATCCGCCCGTTCAGGCGGTGTCAGTGTGGAGGACTTCTGACCTACTTGATTGCTTTTTTCAGTCACTCCAGCCTCTTTGACTTCAGTATTCCGATTGATACTCGCTCTTTGAGCATTTTCAGCCGCTAGCGTTGGCAAGTCATTCTGCGCTTGTCCAAACGACTGTAGCATTCTTGCCAAACTTACCACCATGGCACACTTCGCCTCTCATTCATTGTGCTTGTATTGCATACGTACATCCAATAGCGTATCTTAACAGCTTTTTTTGGCGCTGCCAGTAAGCAAACTGTCAACTTTCTTACTCTCAAAAACTATAAGCACACGACTATGAATGCCCCTGATTATCTCTCTGGTTTTTTCCTTGGGCTATCGCTCATTATCGCCATCGGTTCACAAAATGCCTTTGTACTTAAACAAGGGCTCAAACGTGAGCACATATTTTTTGTCTGTCTTTTTTGTGCGGTGAGTGATGCGCTTTTAATCTCAGCAGGCGTGGGTGGTTTTGGCGCAGTCACCGCACGATACCCTCAAGTGGTCAATATTGCAAAGATCGCGGGCGTCCTGTTCTTACTATGCTACGGTTTACAAAGCTTGTATGCCAGCGCGCGAGTGTCACATGCAATGACCGTTGAGGGACAAGTAGTCACCAGTCTTAAAAAAGCCTTATTACTATGCTTTGGCTTTACTTGGCTAAATCCACACGTCTACCTAGATACATTGGTGCTCGTTGGCATGGTTTCAACAGGTGCCAGTAGCAAGCTCGTGTTTGCCGCAGGTGCCATCACAGCATCCTTCTTTTTCTTTTTTGCATTGGGTTATGGGGCGCGTCTGCTTAGACCGCTGTTTGCCAAACCAAAAGCTTGGAACATCCTTGATGCCTTGGTCGGTATATTGATGCTATACCTTGCTTGGCATTTATATCGCAGTTAGTACTGCTAAGATATTGCGATATGCTGCACCAAAATCGCTCTTAAATGGTTTAATAGCACCAAATTAGAACTTATCCGAGCATTTACCCATAGATTCTATGACTGAATGAGCGTTTTTTTACCATGGTATAGAACTTGCCTTAATCAAAGCGCAGTTAAAAAGTTATCGCTCTTAAAAACCATTGCTTTTAAAAACTAAGGATATGCGCTATGTTGAAAAAAACGGCTTTGTCACTATTTGTTTTAAGTACGCTCACTTTATCACTGGCTCACGCAGAAGATTTTCAGGTTTTAAAGGAAATCACAAATAAACCCACCCAACTAAAGCAAGGGCCATATAAAGGCAACTACTACGTGCCGTCCACCCTACAAACCATCAGCTGGGGTTATTTACCCAATAAAGATGCCAAGCCTGTGTTGAGCGTGCCATCTGGAAGTACAGTGACGTTTGATACCGTGTCTCATGAAGGCTTACTTGAAGATCAAGGACGCGATGCAGAAAAGTACTTTAAATCAAAAGGTGTCTCAGCCGATTATGTTTTGGATGAAGCCAAAAAGATTACTGGCTCCGACTTAGCACATGATTTTCATAAAGATGGACCACATATTGTGACAGGACCACTTGAAATACGAGGCGCTATGCCTGGCGATATTTTGAAAGTAGAAGTGATTAAAATCGAGCCTCGCGTGCCTTATGGTGTTATCTCCAATCGTCATGGTAAAGGCACCTTGGTTGGAGAGTTTCCAAAAACAGCACAACAAAACAATCCTTCGAAAGATCATCCTGAGCGCTTTGGCAACGTTTCCGTCTTTACGCCTATAGAAAAAAATGCCAAAGGTGATTATGAAGGCGTCATCAAAACCAAATCTGGTCAATCTATCCGCTTCCCACTTAATCCATTCATGGGGCTGATGGGCGTGGCTGCCAATACCTCAGAGCCTGTACATTCTGTTCCACCTGCCATGTATGGCGGCAACATGGACATCAATGATTTGGGTGATGGCTCAACGGTCTATTATCCTGTACAAGTACCAGGCGCACTCTTCTACACAGGTGACAGTCATTTTGCTCAGGGAGATGGTGAAGTCGCTCTGACCGCACTCGAAGCATCAGCGCGTGCAACCTTTAAGTTCACATTGTTAAAAGCGGGTAAAGATAAAATCCCTGGCAAGTCGCTGTCGCAACCTTTGGGTGAAAATGCTGAGTTTTGGATCACGCCCGGATTGGATGAAGACTTAGACGAAGCCATGAAAAAATCGACCCGTGAAGCCATTGGTTTTTTGAATAGAGAGTATGGTATTGATGAGGCATTGGCGTATGCTTATCTGAGCGCGGCAACAGATTTTGAAGTGTCACAGGTCGTCGATAAAACAAAAGGCATTCATGCAAAAATTCGTAAGGCGGATTTTAAAGAGTTTAGTAAAGACTAACTCAAACCAATCTTCTGTATAAAACCGTAGCAAGCCCTTAGCACACGCATGTCAGGTAGATTTTATGCTAAGCGCTTGCTCACCACATTGTTGTAATATCGAAGCCGTTGTTATATCAGGCTTGGAAACAATGTACGTAATGCGTTCACGATAATTTCAACAGAAACGGCCGCAAGCAACATACCCATGATTCGGCTCATAATGTTGAGACCCGTATCGCCCAATAAACGACTGATACGACCTGCTGCCATCAAGGCCAAATAACAAAACAAGCTGATAAACAATCCAGCGATCAATATAGCAGAGACTTGCAACACGCCCGAGACTTGTGAAGAGTAGATAATGACGGTTGAGATACCACCTGGACCAATCATCATCGGAATTGCAAGCGGAACGACAGCAGAGGCCATGGTTGGCGGTGCATCTTGTACATGATCGACATCAAAGTTTTCTTGATCAGGCTTAACAGGGTTGCCCTCACCGTTCATCATATTAAGCGCAATCAAAAACACCAGTATCCCGCCTGCCAGCTGGAACGAGCCTATCGAGATACCCAATATTTTTAGTAACCCCTCGCCCGCTAACGTAAAAAAGCTAATGGTAATAAAAATCGTCATACAAGCGACACGCGCCACTTTACGACGGTTATTCATTGAATAACCGCGGGTTAAATCCAAAAATAACGTCAGAGCGCTAAATGGGTTAATCAATACCATAAAGGCTAAGATTATTTTGATGATTTCAGTATTCACTGAGCGCTCGCTTGTCTATTGATCTATCTTGTACAAAAAGTAAGGCCATCGTGCGAGTGCAAAGATGACCCAATAAGCATTAAAAAATGGCATTGTAACATAGGCAGATAAGCCAATAAAATCATTAACTTTGCCTAAATCTTCTTATCTGCCTTATGCCTTATGTCAGATTTTGATTGAGTAACAATACTTTTATTCAATGCTCTATTCATGTACGAAGCGATAGCCACTACCATAAAAATACCGAAAAGCCAGACTATACCCTAAAGTCCAAACCGATATCTAAGGCGGTGGTACTGTGCGTGAGGTATCCCATCGCAATAAAATCAACACCTGTCTTCGCTACTGCTTGTACGGTGGTAGGCGTAATACCCCCTGACGCTTCTGTTTTGGCGCGACCTTTACACATAGCCACTGCTTGCGATAAGACGTCAGGTGACATGTTGTCTAATAAGACCAAGCTCACTCCCGCCTCTAATGCCTGCTCTAATTGCTCTAATGTATCGACTTCCACTTCGATTGGAATCAGATGACCTGCAAACTCTTGGGCATGGCGGATAGCTGTTTTGATATCACCTGCTATGGCAATATGATTGTCTTTAATTAAAATAGCGTCATCCAAACCTAAGCGATGATTGCGCCCGCCGCCGCAGCGTACGGCGTACTTTTGTACCACACGCAAACCTGGAATGGTCTTGCGCGTGCAAGTAATTTGCGCAGGATAGGCAGCAACACTATCGACGATCGTTTTTGTCGCGGTCGCAATGCCACTTAAATGTGTCATAAAATTGAGTGCCGTGCGCTCTGCGGTCAACAGATGACGGGCATTCCCACGTACGATCGCCAACACTGTACCAGCAGCCACCGTTTCGCCATCATTGACATGAGCGCTAAATTCAATCTGCTCATCAACCAAAGCAAACGATAAACGCGCCAAATCCATACCACATATCACGCCTGCTTGCCGCGTCTTAATCTCTAGTTGCGCTTGCAGATCAGCTGGGATGGTTGCTTGCGACGTCACATCACCGCGTCTACCCAAATCTTCAATTAGGGCGGATTCAACCAAAGGTTTAAGCAATACTTCATCTAATGCTGGTTCTTGTTTGACTGTCATTTTTAACCCTTATATACATACACTGATAATATGAGCGTGATTTAATTAAACTCAAAATGAGCATAAATATAGCGTAAAGCTAACACTCTCGCAACCCAAGCACCTGTTTTCATGCTTAACCAAGTGGACATCATCAACTGCAAAAATAGCTTCTTATTTACGCTTGGGCAACTTGCTATCCATTAACAAGCTTTGAAGTTCAATATCATGACGAAAGCGATAAAGCTTGGCAGGGCGGCCTCGTTGAGCGCTACTGCTGTCTCCTGTCTCTGTTACAAGGTGCTGTGAATCGAGCAGGCGGCGAAAGTTTTGTTTGTGCAAACGCACGCCTGACAATGCTTCTACGCTTTGCTGTAGCTGTGACAACGTAAACACTTCTGGCATGAGACCAAAGATGAGGGGGCGATATTCGATTTTTGCACGCAGCCTTGAGATAGCCGTAGCAATCACACGGCGATGGTCATAATACATAGGCGCACCTATGAGCTGTGACCATTGTTCAGGTAGTATTTTTGTCTCGTAAGTGGGCGGATAAGTAGGTGCTTCAGGTATAAGCCCTGCTTCATAGAGCATCTCATAACGCAGCAATACATGCTCGGCTACCCACTCTTTACTCTCGTATGTAGGCTCTTTATCTAATCGATTTTCCGCTCCTATATTTTGAACATCATCTGCAAAAACGGGCTGACTTACTCCCCAACACAAGCCAATGCGTTGTATTCGGCGCTGGCGACTGACATCATCCTCTGCGGTATTTGCCCAATCTAGTAACGCTGGCACGATAAATTCGACAATCATGCTTGGCATACCATGTAAGTGATTTTCCCAAGGAAAATAATCGTACCAATCTTGCCATGATGCTTGGCTTTGTAGCTGTGCTTGCGTCTCTTGCACCAATCCTAGATAACTCACATAAACCAATGCATGACCATCAATGTTACGCCTATTGGTATCGACAAAGGTATACAGCTGCTCTAAATATCCAAGTGGCTGCTGCGTTTGCTCCTCAACCCATTGACGAACGCCCGCCTGTAGAGACCGATGCAGCGGCATGAGTGGCCCATTGGGCAATAATTTACCCTGATCGACTGTTAAGACGCGAGCGGTATGATCTGTGATGGCCACAAGTACTGCGACTACTTCGGTTGTGCCACTACCTTGTTGATGGGCGTGCGAGTAAGACAATGTCATAACGTTAAAGGTCATCCTTTATTTTTAGAGCCAAAAGGTAATAAAACGAATGGGAAACAGTATGGCTAGTATAGCCTGAATGTCCCCTTATCATAGCCTGCGGTTGTAACGATACAAAGTTAAAAACGGTGTCAAAACAGTAATGAACAAAGAAGCATTGGTTCAAATTAAAAAATTACGATTACATATACTTACGCTCCTCCCCATCGCAAGCGAATTTCTCTAAAATCAAAATCTTATCCTACCATTACCTCGACCTTTTATTATTCAAACATAAAAACGAAGTTTATAGGAATCGTATCCTTTCATAATCAACCCTAAAAACCACTTGTATTTATACTCAAAATGAGCATAATTAAATTAACTTGTTTTTAATAGTATTTGACCGATTCACTTTTAACGACATACCGATTGTCGTCACAATATCAAGGGTTGTCATTATGAAAAGCTATCCATACGATGCGCCAATAATGAGCACTGATGCTCGCATTGCCACTCAAATGAATATCGACTACGCCAAAGCCAAAATCCCAAAGGATCTGCCACGCGCAGAACGCATCATAATCGAAGAAAACATCAAGCAGCTGTTAAAAGATAAAAATGCGGTATTGGTCGCTCATTATTATGTCGATCCCTTTATCCAAGATTTGGCATTGGCAACGGGCGGCTGTGTCGGAGACTCGCTTGAAATGGCGCGCTTTGGTCAAGCGCATAGTGCGCAGACGTTAGTCGTCGCGGGTGTGCGCTTTATGGGGGAGTCAGCAAAAATACTTAGCATGGACAAAACCGTTCTCATGCCAGATTTGGAGGCGGAATGTTCACTTGATTTGGGCTGCCCTGCCGATGACTTTGCTGCATTTTGTGATGCTCATCCTGAGCGTACCGTGGTGGTTTATGCCAATACCAGCGCTGCTGTAAAGGCGCGCGCAGACTGGGTAGTGACCTCCTCCGTTGGTATCGATATCGTTCGTTATCTGCACGCAAAAGGCGAGCCTATCATTTGGGGGCCTGATCGTCATTTGGGCAAATATATCGCGCGTGAGACTGGCGCAGATATGCTGCTGTGGCAAGGCTCATGCTTGGTACATAACGAGTTTAAAGCCACTGAGCTGATACAGTTAAAAGAAGCCTATCCAGAGGCGAAAGTATTGGTACATCCTGAATCTCCTGATAGCGTCGTGGCGCTCGCTGATGTGGTTGGTTCAACCAGTAAGCTGCTGCAATCGACGCATGAGATGGACGCCGATACGTTTATTGTTGCTACCGACTTAGGTATCTTGCATGAGATGCAAAAACGCTCACCGACCAAGCGCTTCTTAGCCGCTCCAACCGCTGGTGAAAGCGCCAGTTGCAAGAGCTGTGCTTTTTGTCCATGGATGGCAATGAATGGCTTGCAGGGTATCGAGCACTGCCTGACCCATCACAGCGGTGAAGTGCTGATGACGCCTGAGTTGGCAACAGCCGCAAAAAAACCCTTACAACGTATGCTTGATTTTGCTGAATCACAAAAACAACGTGTGGCAAGCAGTGGCGATATTGTAAAAGACCGCTCTTTGTTTGCCAATGTAGGAGCTGCTTAACATGAGTAGCGCCATCAACCTAGGTAGCGTCATTGGTGATATGCATAGCAAAGAGGATATAAGACAAACGGATGTCTTAATCATTGGTGCGGGTCTGGCGGGGTTGAGCACAGCGCTCTCTCTACCAAAATCGCTTACGATCACCGTACTGAGCAAATCTGCACTTGAGATTTGCTCCAGTCACTATGCGCAAGGGGGTATCGCCGCAAGCTTAGATGAAGAGGATACTGTTGCCGATCATATCGCTGATACCTTGGTTGCTGGGGCAGGATTGTGTGAGGTTGATAATACCGCTCGTATTTTAAGCGCAGGACAACAAGCAGTTGAATGGCTATGCCAACAAGGTGTGCCTTTTACCCAAATACCTGACTCAGATACTCAGCGAAACACCGCTGCTCTACGTCCCGGTAACGCTCAAACCAGCAACTTGCATTTAACCAAAGAAGGCGGTCATGGTCGTCGCCGCGTCGCTCATGCAGATGATGCGACTGGTCGGTATATTATGGAAGCGCTGCTTATTAAAGCTCAAGCAGCGAGCAACATTACTATCCTTCCCTACCATGAAGCGTTAGCCTTGTTGACCGCACCATTCAGTAGTCACTTGGATAATACAGTCATTAATCACTGTTATGGGGCGCATGTTTTTGATCATACTAATCAGCGCCGATTTACCTTTCATAGTAGCGCTGTCGTATTGGCCAGTGGCGGCTTAGGGCAGCTGTTTAAGCGCGCCAGTGCGCCTGATGTCTGCGTGGGTGATGGCGTCATGATGGCATGGCAAGCAGGTTGCCGCTTGGCCAATCTAGAGTTTGTTCAATTTCATCCGACAGGTTTGGCACTTGGCGATAGTCGCTTTTTGATATCCGAAGCATTGCGCGGTGAAGGTGGACGGTTATATTGTCCACGAACTGGTACACGATTTATGCTAGATATTGACGCGCGCGCTGAGCTTGCGCCGCGCGATATCGTGGCTCGGGCTATCGCTGAACAAATTGATAGTAATGGTCTGGGTTACGTACATCTTGATGTCAGCCACTTGCCAGCAGCATTCTTAAAGGCGCATTTTCCGCAGATTTACCAAACATTGCAGACACTTGGCATTGATATGACTGCTGAGCCTATTCCCGTAGCGCCGATTGCCCATTATAGCTGCGGCGGCGTGGTGACGTCTGCGGACGGTTTGACCGATGTGATAGGGCTTTATGCGGCTGGTGAAGTTGCCTATACTGGATTGCATGGCGCCAATCGCTTGGCCAGTAATTCCTTACTAGAATGCGTGGTCGTCGGTCGTCATATTGCGCTGCATTTGCCTCAATATTTAACAGCCGTCACAGAATATAATAGCCCTTTATGCGATAATAGTTCAGTGAAACCAGTGTTTACTGCTTGGGCACTACCCTGCCTTACAAACACTCAGTCTGTGGCCTTGTCGCCTTCTCGCTCTCGTTTATATGCCAATGAAGATATAACCAATACGCGTTGCAATGTTGGCATTGATATTGACGTTGATGTTGATGTTGTCGAAATAACTGCTGCCTTAAAACTGCTGATGACAAACAACATGGGTATCGTGCGTCATGCTGACAAACTAAAGCAAGCGCTCCTACAAGTACAGCAATGGCAACAAGCATTGCACGCACCGTCTGATAAAAAAACCTCTATTCTTTCAAAAGATAGAACCGAGAGTCATAGTCCTAATAGGACTGACTTAAATTGCTCAAATTGTGTTGATGAATCTGCTATACTTCATTCGCTAGCATATTTTCAGTTAAAGCAGCAATTATCCTTAGCCTCTCTTATTATTCAGTCTGCGTATCAACGCTGTGAAAGTCGTGGTGGTCATGCGCGGCTAGATTATCCTGACACGGACAGCAAACCGCGAACCAGTGTCGTTTATCCAATCGTTGCTTTGGATAGTCATAGCATTGATAAGCCAAGCAGATACCATGGTATCTCGACTGCAAATATCTCTGTTGTGGCAACTAAAATGCCTGCCATAGGATAATATATAGCCGATTTAGTTTAAAATCGAGACAGTGCGGCAGGTATAAATTTTCCTTGCGTGCTGCTAACACTGAGGCTACGAAAAATTCATACCAGTCGCACATAACCCTCAACGTATCGATTTTATATCGAACTGACTATATCTGCATCTGCTTTGACTAGCCCATAGAGCGCAAAAGAGTGAGTCAAATGGCCCCAATACTATTGTCTCCATTTAGTAGCATGTACTCTATTGATACTGGGTATGATGTGCCAAATTCACTCTTACCTTTTGTTTGTGATGTATGACTAAGACGATGGACGATGACTGCTGATACTTGGTTTGTGGCTGGTCTGATGTTGACTGTAAGTACGGTCTGGGGTGCATTGGCCTATCCAGCCATTCGCATCCGCTTACCCAAGATTTATTTTATCGCCCGCTCATGGTGGTGGATGCTGGCCATCTTATGCAGCTGCTATGTGATTGCAAAAATAGACCTCCATGGTCAGCATCCTTATGCATGGCTACTGACAGTCTTTTTTTTGTTAGTAGGCTTGCGCGCCTTATACGAAATCATTCGTTTGTGGCGACCGCATAGCAAAGCACGCCTAGTCTATAAATTGCAGCAGCGCGGACTACAGCCGCCTATATTGCTTGCCAGTAACCAACCTACGCTCACTTTACCTTCTGCCAATAAGCTTTTCTATACGCGTCAAATTAACGACATTGATATCGCTTTAGCACTCGCTACTATCAGCTTGACTGTTAGTCTTATTGTTCTTCAACATGTGGCATGGCAACGTAGCGAGTATGGCGTATTATTGTTCGTGTTATTTTCGAGTCAATTTAACGATATTGCTCAATACTTATGTGGAAAGTGGCTCAAAAACAAGCTATTCAAACGTAATCTTGCGCCAACTATCAGTCCTAACAAAAGCATTGAAGGTGCCCTATTTGGGGGAGTCGCTGCTGCCGTACTGGCTACGATATTTGGGATTTGGTTGACACCATTTAGCAGCTGGGTATGTTTTTTTGCCGCTTACGGACTTGTCATCGGTGGCATTGCAGGGGATTTGCTAGAGTCAGCTTTCAAGCGCCAACATGGGATTAAAGATGTGGGCACTATGCTGGCAGGGCATGGCGGTGTACTCGATAGAATTGACAGCCTACTGATTGGTGTACCGCTATTCACCTTAGTTTATTGGTTTTACTAAGACCGACTATAATTTATCTTTTTAAAAAGATGAATGCTCTACCAAGATGAATTTTTTTTAACCTCTGTCACGCTTGCGAACAGCAAGCAAGGAAAACTCTTACTAGTAGAACATTATTGCCTATCTAATTTATTGCGTAGTATTTGATGTAATATAGGTTTTGGCAGTCGATTCAATATTCTAGTGATGTAACGCATCGTCCATGGGAATATTGCCAGCTCAGTATCTTCGCTAATCGCTTGCATTATATGATCAACTGCGTGCTCAGTGGACATAATGAACGGCTTATGACTGGCATCACCTTCATTTAAATCGCGCAAAGCTTGTGTGTCAATATAGCCTGATGCAATGCAAGTGACTTGTATACCATAAGGCTGCAAAGCGCAGCGATAAGCGCTGGCAGTGGCAATCATAGCGCGCTTACTTTTGGCATAGAGACTGGCATAAGGATAATCCAGCACTCCCGCTATCGACGCCATACAAATAAGGCCGAGTGTAGCATCGGACACCGTATAAGTAGCAGGACAAGTCACTGGTTGCTTCTCTACTTGTCGCTTTAACTGCGCACTTGCCCAACAAAATATATGCTCAAACGCTTGTAAATTAATCGCCAGCATTTGGTCACTTTGCACGCGACCAAGCGTATGGATTCGCTCATTAAAATAACTGCCTGCACTATAGATCAAACGCTGAAAACACACTTCTGATAACTGCTGTAGTAATTTTTCAAGCTCAACTGCATCAGTTAAATCACAAGCATAAGTGGTTATATCAGGATGACTCTGGTTCAACATTTTTATCTTTTCTGGATTGTGACCAACCACACTCACTCGCCAGCCATGCATTTGGTGGCGACGCGCTAATGCTAAGCCAATACCACTTGTACCACCAACCACAACCAAATGCGGGATGCTACTGGTATTAGCATAGGAACAATCAACACCATCTATCATAGAGCCTACCGATAAATCATCATGTTTAAAAATAGAATAATTGAGCCCATATAAAACAATGACAGCGCTACTAAAATGGATTTTACGTAGCTTCTATCAAAAGCAACACAGCAAGCAACGTTGATTTTAGTAGCACACGATAGCTCGTGAGTCTTTTATATTGAGGACTGATTGCATCAAAAATTCTGCTGAATGTAGCTCACTGTACGCTTGTACCCATAGTCCCACTGCGCGTGCATTTGACGAACAAACGTATCGTGAGAGCTGTGTACCAGCTCCATCATGGTTGTTTTTATATTTAGGCGTTTTCGCACTTGCTGCCCTCCTAATTGTGCTGCATTGTCAGCAAAAGGTAGCCAATGTATTTGACTGGCAAAACCGTTTGCCATATCTTTATGCTGATACTGATGCACCTGTGCCAAGCGCTCATTTGGGTCAAACCCAAAAACATGACGAATAGCAGGTGCGGCAAGCCAACGATCATACCCTGCTTTAGTTTCTGCAAAAACAATCTTTCCAGAAGCGGCTGCCAATTCGATAGGCGTTAAATTAATCACGCCGCCCAAGCACCAACCTAACTCTTGAATATGAATGGGCGGTAAATAATACATGTCCGACATCGAAGCGCGAACTGCGGTGGCTATGTCCCATTTTTGTAGTACGGCCACCTTTTGATGAATACGCGTACGCGCCAGTGTATTGACTGGAGAAATGAGCTTATCAAACGTAGAACCTGCTGTTGGCTCGGTAGTAGAACTTGATATTAGCTGAGCCTGATACCGATGAGCCAAAGGTGGCGGCGCAAATAAAACTTCTTGTAGCTGCGGCTGGCCAAGGGCGGCCTGTACGGTTTGCCCTTGATAAAGACGACTGGCAATAATCGCAATATCAGGCGTCATTGGAGTAATTGCTGTCTGCTCATTTGCATTTGCCAAGTGTATCAACGCATCAAGCCATTGATTATCGTTTTCGATACGAAACATAGCCAGCTGCTGTAACTCTTCTAAAAGATCAGCATGCATATTGGCAGACTGGCGCACCCCTAGATGAGAAGTACGCCAACGGTTAAATGCCTGACTGGCATAACGCCATTTATGGCGAGTGCTAACCTCATTAGGAGGGACATGGGTGATATTGCCAATTACTTTATACAGCGCCTGACTTTCAATAAGCTGTTTGAGGGCAATAGGGTCAGGCGCAAGCTGTACCAAAAGAGCGGACAAACTACCACCGCAAGTTCCAATGATTAAGTCCGGCTTGAGGTCATGCTCAACCAGCGCGGCATAGCTGCCCAAATAATACCCAAAGCGCGAACCACCACCAGAAAAAAGCTGAACACGCTCATAAGGGTGCTCGGTTTTCATTGCTGGCTCTCATTAGGCTTAGTAGGCTCAGTCTTACCGTCTTGTAGGGATGCTCCGCTATCTTTGTCAGCGGCACTTGTATCAGCAGAGAGCGGTTTTTTTGCCAATGACACCGTAAAAATACCAAACTTATCGATACGCATAGATACTTTCTCAAAACCTGCACGCTCAACCAATTGATCCATTTCTGCCTGTGAGCGGCAACGCATCACCCAACTACTGCCGCGATGATTGTTTAGGGTTTTACTGATAAATTCTTGCTCAGGATGCCAAGGTTGATTGGTATAAACAAGATAGCCACCCGCCTGAAGACTGGCGTACATCCCTGCCAACGCCGTCGCAAGTAATGTGTTATCAGAAAACAGCTCAAACACTCCTGACGCAATCGCAATATCAAATGCAAGTGTATCAGCATCACTGTTATGATAACTACTGCTATCAAACGCATCTTTTTGATAAGTTACCACGCGATTGCCCATATTCAAACGCTCTGCTTTGGATTGTAGTGCCTGTACATTATGGGTTTCATAATCACGCAGCTCAGCATGTAAATTGTCAAACTTTTCTAGCAAATCAAATACATAAGCGCCATGACCACTCGCAATATCTAATAGTTTTGGGGTGTATGATCTTGGGACATGGTTTGGCTGTTCAGAGATAAAGGCATGCTGACCGTCTTGAGCCTCTTTTTGCATTTGTAGATGCATGATCGCCTCTCCTGCTAATTCTAATAAGTGCTCGCGTCTTACTCGAATTCCTTGCCAACCAATATTGTTTAAATAGAACTTATCTATGGCACGTCCAACTCCACCACGTCCGCTTGGGGTATTACTGTACACTTGATCCAATGAGCTACCAGAATCAAAGCCATGTTCAAGTCCTGCCGAGATGGCTTGACTGACATGACCAAATTTTTGCATGGCAAAGCGTGTGATAGCAAAGCTTGGATTAAATGGCTTAATCGCTAAACGATCGACTTTGTCCTTGCTGGCACTGGTAAGATGCGCATTATTTAAATCTGGTATTTGTACTGACGTTGCAAATACTTGCTCAGCAAAATCAAGACAATCTGCAAACACATCCGCTTTATTGTTTTCATGAAAAATCGCATGATAGCTGTCTGGATATAGCTGCCAGCGCTTGATAGGTGTATTAATGGCTTCATAAAAATCACGCTCAGCTTGTTTATCTACCACGTAATCTTTGCCAGCACACAACACAAAAACAGGTGCGGTGATAGCAGCAGCATCGTCGAGCAAACGCTGCCCTGTGGCGTGAGTGTCAATCAATAAATCCGTTGAGATACTACTCGATATTAGCGGATCGGCATTATATGCTTCCTGCGCGTCCTTATCGTGAGTGAGCACTTGCGCCTTGACATAACTGCTTACGCGAGACATCATTCCAAAGGTTCGTGCCACTTTTAGCGTCGGAATGGCAAACGGCATATACAAGCGAATATTGAGCGCAGGTGTGCCCAATATCATCCCGCGAATATTGGGCGCATAATCATGTACCCATGCTGCTGCTAACACAGCCCCTATGCTGCTGGCCACAATCAACGTGTCTTCGATAGCTATGCCCGTTTGCGCTCTGACCAACTGCACAAAATCATTCAAATCTCGTTCAAGCTCTATGACGCTATCAGCATGATCTTTGATACCACCTGAGCGCCCATTACCACGCGCATCCCATGCAAATACCTGATAACCTGCCTTTGCAAACTGCACACCAAGCTCTGCCAATCGGCCCGAATGTTCATGCCCACGGTGTAATAAAATCACTTGGCGTAATGACTGAGTGGCTGCTTGTGATTTTATGTCAGCTATCGACATGGTCAACCAATAACGGTAATAAATCGCCGTACCATCGTAGGCATTAAAACAGCTTTCGCCGCTAATAGGCAGCGCCTGATTACATGCCGACTGCTGAAAAGAGTGAGGTGTTGAAGACTTAGACAT
Source organism: Psychrobacter sp. JB385 (assembly GCF_900163785.1). Lineage (GTDB taxonomy): Bacteria > Pseudomonadota > Gammaproteobacteria > Pseudomonadales > Moraxellaceae > Psychrobacter. The sequence continues at coordinate 61,305 of NZ_FUKN01000013.1, read as the reverse complement.
GGTTTGAATATCCAAATGATGGAGGGTCGATGCGTGAGTTATCTCTGAGAGATTATCTGATCTTGATGAAGCATTCTTTAAAGGTAACTGTATTCTTGTAGCAGACAGTTGCTCGAATACATTGTCATTAGTATGACCCAAAGAGTTTGACCGAAGTTGTGGTGGATTACTTCGCAGATAAAGCTCAGCGATAAACCGTAAGCGGTTTAGACATGTTTTGATGAGCAACGCTTCTGAGATGAGGAACAATGGGAACAGACAAGCATTCAAGCGCGTGAGCGGTAACTTCATTCCTATTACCGTCCCAAGCACCCCAAGCAATAACGCACGATCACTTTTTCCTAGTGGCCCTTGATTGGCTCGCTCTCGAAAGCTGACATTGCTAGCGATTGCCAACAGTTCTGTACTGATGCTTAGTAAAGATAAACTGACAATATGCTGCTGATAAGGGCCATGAGTGTGATTGGTCGATATTGTTGTCTGATTCAGATGCGGCAAAATGCTGATAAAAAATGCCGTATCTGCTACCAGATCGCCTGCTTCATTGAGTACCGCACCCATTGTCGATGCCTGTCCATGCTCACGCGCCATCATGCCATCGATTGCATTTAGCGCCATACGCATGAACAAAGACAAAGGCAGTGACAACCATAAACGTGGTCTCTCTCCTGCCCGCGTCGCAATCACATAAGCGGTACCCACACTTAATACGACCGCGCTGATCGTCACTTGATTTGCGGTACAGTGATGCTCGACCAGCATATCGCTAATGGGGCGCAGCTGATTCTGGAATTGAGACTTGAGTTGGTAAAGTGACATAATCAAAATCAGCTATCTGAATGCTCTAATGTAGCAACAAATGTTTGTCAGGTAAATGCTTGTCATTATTATATTCTTCCTTTATCAATCAACTGGGGCGTGCGCATTACCCTTTAACGCATGTGCCATCATGATGACCCATTGTGCTACAATCGTCGGCTTGTCAAAAACGCCTATTAAAAATGCTGCGAGCCTATCACCATGCAAAGCTTAATCACTCTTGTTCTGGTATTGATGCCAATGTTTGTTGGTTTTGCCATTCCTTCTAACCCAACCATGACCAAGTTTGCAGATAAAGGCTTGTCTTATTTGGTGTTTGTGATATTAGGGCTGATTGGTATTGAGCTGTCACAAGTGGAAGGCTTAGGCAGTCAGGTTGGTGAGATCACTTTATATGTGACAGTTTTATCCATACTCACGGTTGGCACGGGTTTACTCGCGCTTATGTTGTTTGACCACGTGCGCCCGTGGCATGCTAAAAAACCCAGCGTAAAATCAAAAGCGCATCGCGTCAGTATTCGTGGCAGCTTAGCGCAAGTGTTTTGTGTGGCGATTGGTATGATAATCGGCTATTTATTACCCGCTGACTATATGCCACCTGAAAACACCATGACTGTGCTATTGATGATATTGATTTTATTGGTCGGTATTGGTTTAAAAGGGTCAGGCATTACCCTAAAAGAAGTGCTACTGAATAGACGCGGTGTGGAGATGAGCATTATCTTTACGCTGTCAGTATTGGTCGGCGGACTGATTTTTGCATTAATGTTCACAGATGTGTCATGGACGAAAGGCTTAGCGTTGGCGTCAGGATTTGGCTGGTATTCGCTCTCAGCGATTGTGATGACGGATGCTTATGGCGCAGTTTGGGGTAGTGTCGCGCTATTTAATGATTTGGTACGTGAGTTTTTTGCGTTACTATTCATCCCTGTTTTTATGCACAAATACCCTTCCGCTGCTGTTGGGCTTGGGGGCGCGACCAGCTTGGATTTTACTTTGCCGATTATCCAGCAATCAGGTGGTCTCAAAGTTGTGCCGCTGGCCATCAGTTTTGGCTTTATTATTAACATCGTATCGCCAGTATTGATGGTGTTCTTTTCGGCGTTGGGTTGAGAATTAACTTTGCTCAAGTTTATCTTGCCATGCAATTATTACTTCTTTATTTCCTTTTGCGACTTCATCAACAATAATTTTTATCGCTTTAGTTTCTTGAACATGAGTACCAACATAACCAGAACGAATCAAATTTATAATGTCACTTGAAGTTAAATAGTTACGTTTAAGTGTTTCAAACCCTATTCGTTCGCCGCCTCTAGGACCTTTAGCATTTTCTGTAGAAATATAATGCTGATAATGCTGTAAGGAAATCACAAACGAAGAACCTAACCCCTCGGCTTCTCTTTTTATAAATTTAAAAAAGAATGGGTTGCTATTCAATCTATAGCCTTCGTGATTTCCTGAAGAGTCCGGCAGCTTCATTCTTGATATTTCTTTTGTCATTTGTAGATCAGGTCTAAAAACCCAGTCTTCATACTGTCTCTCAAGCATTTTATACTGAATCATTACTACAGAATCCATCGTTTCATTGATGTAAATTAAATCTACACCAAGCATTTTCTCTAAAGGCAATTTATTAGAATGATATATGGTTAACCGCTCTTGATTTTTAATATAACAAACTTTACCTGTATAATCTGCTGCAACCTTAGTGAAACCTTCTAAATTATTAAGATCGGTTTGAATTATATTATCTTCATATAGTCTACTTTCATATCTAGTCTTTTTATTCACATTAATCCCGAAGATTTTTAATGCCATATTTTCAGCATCTTCTTGAACTAGATCTATATAATCTTTTGACTTAGATATATTTAATATCTTAGAAATTTTAATTAGAGCATAGTGATTATTTTTATCTTCAAGTAATGCATGAATAGTAGCCCTGCTAGTGGCAGAAGTGAGATTTATTACTTCTAACTCTGAAGACAGCTTATTCCTAAAGGTTTTTTCTATTTTTTCATCTTTAAATTTTAAAGATAAATCAACAAAAGATGACATGTATATTCTACTTAAACTACTAATAGATACTCTTGTTTCAAAGGTTGTAATTGCTGCCTTGTTGGTCACTACTCCCAATAGATACTCTGTCACGCTTAAATCATTCTTATAGTTTAGCTCTAAAATACATATACTATTTTTTCTTGTTTTTTCAAAAAAATTATGGCGAAGGGCAAGAGTTATATGTTCTCGATTACCTGCAGTTTCTTTCAAAGCAATAGATTTTTCAATATCCATTTTTATTAGAGTAATAGATCTTTTATCAACATTTCTCACAATTTCTTGAAAGTTGCTTTCACTCATAGATAGTCCTTAAGTCACAATTTTAAATCCATCAAGCCAACTGTAGCTCTTCATTCGCCTGACAAGCTTTATCATGCCAATCAATAAACGTCTGTATGGCGTTATGCTTTAACTGATAATCCGCATCAAAACCAGAAAAGCTCTCAATATACCGACAGGCTTGGTAGTTTTTGGCATACTCATCGTAATAGGTAATCCATTGCTTGCGTGACTCTTTGTCTAACGCTAGCTCTTTGCTTTGTTGCAAATCTTTATTATCAACAGCGTTATCATTAGCGAACCAAAAGTCTTTTGCGGGAATGTCTTTAGCCAACTTATTATTTTCAACCTCACTCATGCGCCATGGCTTGGCAGTGAGCCGCGCTCGAAAGCACTGCTGCGCCTGACAAAGACGTACATAATTAGCATCGGCATGGAAACACGCAAACCACTGTGTGACCAGATCATCATTTGGTACAGCGGTATCGTGGGTGGCAATAATACGAAATCCTGCTGGCGTCTCATACAAACGAAAGGATTCCTTTGGATGACTGGCAACGCGCTTTTTGATTAAATCCGTTATAAAAGGCAGTAATGAGGCAAGGTCATCAGCATATTTTTGCGCACGTGCTTTATCTTTTTTACTGGCTTGTTGCCATAGATATGCGGTTACACCGACCATAATCACCAACAGCCAAAACCATGATAAACCCAGCCAAGCGATGCTACTGGCAATAAGTATAAAGACAAGAACAAAAGACCAAACTTTTATTTTCATTGACGATGGTTGGCTTTTATCAATAATAGATACACCCATGAAACCTTGCTTATCATAGCTATCAGGAAATTTTTGAGGCAATAAATCATCATGATCAACATCAATAATCGCAATATTATTGACATTGGCAACCTTCGCACCGTAACTGTTACGCGTGATAATGAGCTGGCTATCAGCCAATCTATTTTCTAGATTGCCTTCTATTAAGCCATTCTCTGAAAAACCATATTCCGAAATAATGGCTTCACGAATAGGGATGCCATTACTGGTGTTATACTCTTCCCTACGCTCACTTCTAACAATGTCTTCACCAGCTAACCAACGACTATGCGCATTAGCAACACGCGCATTAGCGTGGACCAAAGCCGCTTCTGGACTAATATCCGACCACCCATAACGCTTGATGGTGACCTGCTTAGGAGATTTATTAAACTCAGTTTTTGAGTCAAAGCGCTGCTTATATTGCGCCCAGTATTTCGGGATGAGCATAGGGTTGACCTTGGGATAGTTGTTTTAAGTCAAAATCTGCTGATTGAGTAATTAGTCTTCAGGCTCCTGAGCCAGTCCATAAACGCGGCGGTTCATAGACTTACCTTCTTTAGTGTCAGAGGGCGCGATAGGTTGCTCAGCACCATAACTAGCGATGATCAAGCGATTAGGATCGATTTGATGCTGCATTATTAGATAGTTTTTGACGATAAGTGCCCTATTTCTCGATAGAGCATTTGATTGTAAGACTGCATCAACAGCTGGTACTTCATCTGTTGAAGCGTGTCCCTCAATACGCATCGTTGCTGTCTCATACTCTTTCAGCTTTTTTGCTACTTTATCAAGATCAAGCTGGTATTCTTTCGATAACTCACTACTACCCTTTGTAAAAAAGGCCCGATACTCCATTTTTAGACCTACTCCCATACCCGTAAAAGGACAGCCTCTTTCATCTACTACTACATTTTCTGGAGTAGCTGGACACTCGTCTATATCGTCAGGTATGCCATCACTATCGCTGTCTAAAATAACTTTAGCAACTGGTAAATCAGTTTTTTGATTTTGTGAAACAGATGTTTGGCAGGCTGATAGCGCTAAAGCGCTTACCAAGATTAGAAATGTATTTCTTAATTGAGTTTTCATAGCATTTTGCCTTTAAAACTCTCTACACTCTAAGAGTGTATAATAATAAATATCTCGTGCTGATATCCAGCCAAACACTCGCTGATTCATACGTGCTCCCTCCTCAGTATCATTAGGGGCAATAGGATTATCAGCGCTACAATCAAAGGTGCGAATTCTATGCGCTGGCAAGTCAAGATTAACCAAATAATCTTTAATACTTTGTGCACGAGCATTTGATAGTGGAATAAAGCCCATTATCTGAGACGAATCTTTAAAAGGTAGAGTCTTATCGTTTATAGACTCCTGTTCAATTTCAGATGTATGCCCTTGGACAAAAAAAGTCAGATTAGGACAGCGATCTGCGAACTCTATGATCTTATTTAATTCTGGAGTATATTGTTCCTTTATTTCTGCACTATCTTTATCGAAAAATACTCGTAACTCCATAGATAATTTATCGTCCAAATCCACTGGCATAGGTTTGCCATTTTCATCAACAGGTGGCGGTTCAACCACGCAAACGGATGGCTTTAAAACCTCTTGTGCCATGTTACTTGTGGTTGGATTCACTGATTGGCAGCCTGCTATTAACACAACCCCTATCATCCATAAGGCAGTGGAGACTTTTATTGTTTTAAACGTCGTCATAGCGAACGCCTTACTGGTTATGATAGCTCATACTTACACTATGTCACTAAATCTATGTCAATAAAAATAAGCAAGCTAAACCCCACTTGCCTGCTTAGCAAATAAACGCATGAGCGGCTTAATTTTACCCACGCGGTACATGCCTTCATTACGAATTTGCTGCACAGGACGCGCTTGAGCAAGCGATCCTGCAAACAGCCAGTTAAGCGCAGAGAAGCTATGCATCATCAGGCTATTGTGCGGACGGCGTGAGCGCTCATAAGCACGTAATGTCTGATTGCTGCCCCAAATTTTACCGCCACTACGAGCAAAATCATGAGTTAACTGCTTACTCAATACTTGCACATCGAGCATACCGAGGTTTAACCCCTGACCTGCCAGCGGATGGACGCCATGCGCGGCATCACCAATGAGCACCAAGTTATCAGCGACGTAGCTTTTTGCTTGTTGAGCCGTTAGTGGGAAGCTGGCGATAGACTCAATTTGTCGGATAGCACCAAGCTCATAGTTCGTCGCAGCCGCAAGCTTATCCGCGATAAAGCGATCTTCTTCCTCTAATAATGACAATGCTTGATTGCGCGGCAATGTCCAAACCACTGACTGCCAATAGTTTGGATTGACTTTATCAGTCTCTGTAATATCAGCCAACGGTAATAAAGCTAGCGTGCCTGTCGGCAGCATAGCTTGGCGCGCCGTCGCTTGATGCGGTTTTTCCGTTTGAATCGCACAGCAAATCGCGGTTTGATGATAGTCCAAGGTATCAAGCCCAATTCCTGCTTGCTGACGGACAAATGATCCACGCCCATCAGCACCAACCACTAGCGCGGCCTCAATGATTGTGCCGTTATCTAAAGTCACACGATAGCCTTTATCAGCGCCATGCCAATCCATGTTCACTACTTTTTGACCCGCGATAACGGTAAGATAGTCACTGACTGTGTCGTCATTGACGCGCTGCCACAGTGCATGTTCTATGACAGCTGGCTCAACCATACTGCCCAATATATCAGGTTCGGCATTTTGGTTATTATTCTCGCCGAACAGCAACTCGCCCATGCCATTCAATTGCCATACTTGCATTTGCGAATAGTCTGCTTTACGTTTGGGGGCCACAATTTTTTGCCATGCTCCTACGTCTTCTAGCAGATGAATACTGGCTAAGCTCAGCGCATACACACGGGCATCGCGTTGACTCAATACTTCTTGCCACATTGCTTCATCACGCGCAGGATGAGCATCAATCAAAGTCACTGGCATTTTTGCTTGCGCCAGCTTTAACGCAAGCGTGGCACCAACGATACCGCTACCTATAATCAATGTATGGTTGTTTTTCATGGAATATCCTTTATTGAGCGGTGGTCTGCTCATAGTATGTATCGCTTCATTTTTTAACACAATCTACGACGATAGGCTTTTATTACTTCGAAGTTAAGATTTTAGACCCATCGCATAAGTAGCCACTAATGGTTTGATATTCGGTAGTTTGTCAAACGCAACCAAAGCCACGTTTCGCGCCAGCTTCACGGCTGGGTTGGTGTGCGTAAAACCATGTACCACAGCATCACAGAAGCGAATAACTCGCTTTTGATCCGCTTTTCTGGCTTTCTCATAGCGTTGCAGCAATTGTGCGTTGCCAATGTCATCACCTCTTAGTACTTGCGCATTCATCATTTGCGCCAAGACATGAGCGTCTCTCATACAAAGGTTAAAACCTTGACCTGCCACAGGATGCAAAGTATGAGCGGCATTACCCATAATGACGCAGCGCCCTAGCACCTGCCTGTCTGCTAAGACTCGGGTTAATGGATACGCGCCGCGTCGACCAGCAGCCTTAAACGTACCTGCCCGTTGTCCAAATCCTTGCTGTAACGTCGTCAAAAAATGCGCGTCATCTTCTAGATACTGCGTCTCTTCCCCTTTTGGGCATATCCAAACGACTGAGCGTCTATAACCTTCTTGATGCTCATTGTTGCCATCGCCCTCTGGATCTGTCAGTGGTAGCACCGCTAACGGGCCTGCTGGACTAAAGCGTTCAATGGCGGTATGGAGATGAGGTTTGTCTGTCTCAACCACGCCCACAATCGCGCTTTGTCCATAATCATAAGTCGTCGTACCGATATCTAGCAGTTGACGCACCGTAGAGTCTCGTCCATCACAAGCAACCAAAACGCTGGCTTGCAATTGCTGCTCAGTTTGCTCTTCGCCATCTTGGTTAAAGCTGAGTGTGACACTGTTGACATGCTGTTCAACCGCTATCACATTGGCACCATCAATCAGCGTAATCAATGGCTCTTGTTGAGCTGCTAATAACAGCTTACGCCCGAGCCACGCATTTTCGATCACTTGTCCAAACGATTCGACTTTTTCTTCTGCTTTATTCAGTTGTGCACGTCCAAAGCTACCCTGCTCACTAATCTGCACCGTATCAATGCGACACGCATGGCTTTGTAACTCATCCCACAGACCAATTTCTTGATAAATCTGTACCGTACGGCGTGATAGTGCGGTATTGCGACTGTCTAAGTAATGACTGCGGGTTTTATCATCCGTAGGGCTAATGTTTGGATACCTGTTTTTTTCTAATAAAGTGCTAGCGATGCCATGATGTGCCAATAGCAAAGCAAAGGACATGCCTACATGCCCCCCTCCAGCGATAAGCACCTGCTGCTCAGTGACTGCCTCTTTCGTTGTAGCCTGCGATAGACTTGAATCCGTTTTTTGCATCATTGTTGTTCCTAATTGTTATGCCTATTGCTATTGATTGAGTCTGCGCACCAAATACGCTCAGCTATAGTCGATTTACTTTAAAACCGATACAGTGCTACTGAGATGAATGTTGCGCAGCCTCTGTTTAGCAGCACGCAAGGAACATTTATATCAGTAGCACGTGGCTATTCACGTATCTATTTTATATCGACCTAACTATATTATTGTTCTCTCATGATTTTATCATTGTACGCCAGCTTTATACCCAATTATAAAAGGAGTGATATGACTCGTAGATTACCATAAATTGCCTTTTCCTTTATGCTCTTAACCGTACATAAAACGTGTAGTAAGCACATGTCAAATATAGAAGATTTGAGATACCCTCTCTTGAGTCGTACAAAACAAAAACCACTTGAGGTAGTTGCAATCGTCATACAAAAACAGGGCTATCTGGCGGATGTACTGCTTGAAATTTAAAAACTATCTACCATAATAAAGGCAAGACGCTTATTTCTCTTTATTTCCAATAACCAATAACCAATAACCAATAACCAATAACCAATAATAATTTTTAAAACATAGCCGTTATTTTTATCTCTACGATCTGAAATTTATATAAACCTATTAACTATTTTCCGTTTAAACCCGTCACTTTATTAAAAATACATCCTAGTGTCGGGTACACAACATAAGGATAATCGCTTGACTGATTCTATGAGCCGCCGTATAAAGTTTGAATCATTGACACCAGCCCAGCTAAAAACTGTACTTGGTGAATACAACAATCACATGAAATATATCCAAGAACGCCTCGACATCAAAATCAGCCAACGCCAAGGTGACTTTTGCCTCAGTGGCGATGTGACTGGTGTCGAGCGCGGTGAACGCATTATATATAAAATGGTAGACGAAGCCCAAAACTCAAAAGACATCAGTGCAGAAGAATTGCACCTCATTATCCAATCGAGCATCTCTCGTGATGAAGACATGGAAGCCGATGAACAAGAAGAAGACGATGCAGAGTACGAAGACGAGCTAGAAGCCAGTGAATTTACGCCTATTAGCTTACGTACGCGTAAAGGCCGCATCGTCCCTCGAGGCGGCAATCAGCAGCGCTATGTAAAAAACGTACTGAGCTCTGATGTGTCGTTCGGTATTGGGCCTGCTGGTACAGGTAAGACGTATCTAGCGGTTGCCTGTGCAGTCGACATGCTTGAGCGTAATGAGATTGAGCGTATTTTATTGGTACGCCCAGCAGTAGAAGCGGGTGAAAAGCTTGGTTTTTTACCAGGTGATTTGACCCAAAAAATCGATCCATATTTGCGCCCATTATACGATGCGTTGTATGAGATGCTTGGCTTTGAAAAAGTGGGCAAGATGATTGAACGTCAAATCATTGAAATTGCGCCACTTGCTTACATGCGTGGTCGTACGCTCAACAACTCGTTTGTTATTCTAGATGAAGCTCAGAACACCACCCCTGAACAGATGAAAATGTTTTTGACGCGCTTGGGCTTTGGCTCACGTGCTGTCATTACAGGTGATATCACTCAGGTCGATTTACCGCGTGGTCACAAATCAGGCTTGGCACAAGCGATGGAGATTCTAAGCGGTATTGAAGAGATTCATATCACCAAGTTTGATTCAAAAGACGTGGTACGCCATCAGTTGGTACAAAAAATCGTCGAAGCTTATGATGTGTTTGATGAAGAGCAATTGATACTAGAAGAAAAACGCAAGTTTGAGCGCATCAAAGAGCAAGAACGTAGACAAGTGATTGCTAACGCAGCGGCTAAATTATAAACTGGCGAGATTAAGCGGTCACTCCACAATAAAAAACCGGATTACTTTTCGAGTAGTCCGGTTTTTTGCGATGATGGATCAATCCATTTTAGCCTGATGTCTAATTAGCCAGAGCAAGTAAAAAAATATACCGTTGGCAGCACGGTATTTATTTTATATTGGATTGACTATAAAACAGTCAGGCAATAACTGAAATGTTTGAGATACTAATACTTAGAGACATCGTCTCATCAACTGATAAAAGGACAATGACATGAGTCAGTCTACCGATGGTAAAGATCACGCAAATGATGACATGACCAATAATGATGCAGACTTAGTCGCACTCGATATTAATGCAGCTGAAAGTATCGATGACGAGATAATGGATACCTTTTATCCTCAGGATAAACTACGCACGATTATGATGGCGACGTTAGATTATATAGATGAGCGTATCCATCAAGGTTTGACGCTGCCCTACTTTGAGGACATTGAGCCTGAGCGCTGGCAGTCGAAAACAAAAGCGCTAGACATATATATTACTGATGAGATTGAGGGACAGGCATTAAATTTGGAAGCACGTAATAAAGACTATGCCACCAATATCTTATCTTACCCAAGCGATTTGCCCCTTGCTATCATTGAGCTAATGCCCACACTACCGCTTGGTGAGCTTATCATCTGTCATGACGTCATGGTGCGTGAAGCCAAAGCGCAAAACAAGGCAGTAGAGCAGCACATCAGCCATCTATTGATACATGGGATACTGCACCTACTAGGCTTCGATCATGAGCTTGGACAGACCGAACAAGATGAGATGGAGAAATTTGAGATCGCTATTTTAGCAAAGCTGGGTTTGCCGAATCCGTACATCTAGTCCATATGTCTAGATTGGGGACCTTTTACGGTCCCATCTTTAAATTGAGGACATGCTTTAGTCTTTTTTCATCGATAGTTTTTGTGATTCACCCATTTGGTTAATCATTTGATCCAGACCTTTGACATGGACACTACGCTGCGGGAATGGAATCTCAATCTTCTCATCGTCTAATGCCACTTTGAATTGTTCTAACAACTCACACTGCATTGACCACCAGTCAGCATTGGTGGTCCAAACATTCAAAGTCAAATCCACCGAATTATCGCCCAAGTTGGTGACACGCACGATCGGTTCAGGATCAGTAAAGGCCAATGGGTTATTTCGTGCCAAGTTGAGCATGACGGTTTTAGCCGCTTTAATATCTGCGTCGTAACCAATACCAACGGTGATATCAACACGGCGATTGGGCAGTGACGAATAATTGGTGATCGCTGACGTTGTGATATTGCCGTTTGGAATGATGATATCGTGGTTATTGGTTGTCGTTAAATGCGTATTGACCAAAGTAATTTCGCCCACTGTACCAGTGAAGCCGTTGATTTGGACATAGTCGCCGCTTACAAACGGTCGAAAAGTCACAATCATAATGCCAGCTGCAAAGTTTGATAACTGATCTTTTAGTGACAAACCAATGGCAACCGCTGCACCACCCAAGATCGCAACGACAGATGTTGTCTGTACGCCAACCTTACTTAACGCCGCTAGAGTAACCACGACCAGTAAGACGCCATACAACAGACGACCTAAAAAGCTGGCAACGGTGTCATCCAAACGACTTTTTAGCATGACCTTGTGAGCGATGCTTACTGCTTTTTTGGCCAACCACAATCCAATGACGAATATTAGAATGGCCAACACTAGCTTGGTTGTTAATACGACCGCACTGGCGGTGAGCGTTGCGATATCCACGGTAAAACCTAAAAATTCCATACTGACTCTTTATTCTATAAATGTATTGATAAACTCATGTTAATATTTTTTGATGTCTGTTTTTGTGATATTTCACTACAAGTATTAATAAGTCACATCGACTTTGTCACTATAGCGATAGGTGCGTATCAAACGCAACTCCACAATGTTTTTCATATCTTTGGTAAATGGACCAAAAGGCGCGGCCTGACGCACCGACTGTTTGGCTGCCTCGTCTAATATGGTCGAGTTTGAGCTCTCTAGCAGACGAATGGCTTTAATGTTACCATCGTTATTGATGATGACCATCAAGCGCACATCACCTGTGATGCCTTGAGCACGAGCTTGTGCTGGGTAATGCAAGTTACCAACACGCTCAACATGCTCACGAAAGGTATTGATATAATCTGCTGCGACACCGCGCGTGGTCGAATTGCTATCCATCGTCACGACTTTTGATTTGGTCGCATAGACTTGCTGACGCTGAGAGAGCTGTGCCTCTAACGTGGCAATTTGTTTGCGCAGCCGCTCTTCTTGCGCCATGGCATCGTCTTGTGCTTGTTTGCTATCATTATCAGACTCAACCGCTGCTTGACGCCAACTCAACGTGGTACGTAGGTAACTTTCTTGATAGCGCTGCTGACGAACTTGCCGCTGTAAATTAATGACGTCTTGCGTCTCACTCATTTGTTCAGCAGACAAAGGACTGGTTTGATCAGTCTCTTGCCGCAGCGTCTCCTCTATTGTGCCACCACCTTGTTGTGACGCATTGGCAATGAAATGCGCGTCTTCATTTGGTTTCATATTGTCCGTGAGGGCTTTTGCGACGTCTTGCATCATTGCAGCAGGATCTTTGCCCATCGAAAAGCTGATACCAAAAATAATGAACACATGTATCGCAACCGCAATCACAATCGCGATAGGCAAACCCAAATCACGCTTGGGCGCTTGAGCAGAAAAATGGTAACTTTGTGAATCTTTGATATAGGCCACAATAGGTCTCAGCGGATAAAAATCAAGTCAAACAAATAAAAAGCACTATTGCTACAGAGCCTAAAACAATGCCAGTGCTATCATAACATGACATAGAATTACACTGCCAGTATAACTGTGATGCCGTATTTTCATCCCATTTTGCCATACCAGTAGCTGTAATCGACCTATGAGTAGGCTGAGCAGCTCAAAAGAAAATAGATCGGTACAATGATATTTTTATTATGGCAATGTTTGTTTTACATTAGGCGCAGTCGTCCTCAAATGAATTACTACAAAGTGTAGGTGTTTATTTTGAAGCCGTTATATTTGCTATATACTGTTTTATAAGTATTCAATGACGACCCCTATTATTATAAGGATAATAAGTTTGAGTGGCTTTGATAACATGAGTGATAACGTAAATAATTCAGAGAATTTCGATGAGTTTTTCGAAAACATGGGTGACCGTTTTGACGAGTCATTTAGTGGAGGCTGGGAGCGCCTTACTCAGTCGATTAAGCAAATATATAACAAAACGACTGACAAACTCGAAGACGAAATCGCCCTACCCGTTGCCCAAAAATACGTCAACGATGCCCTGCAAAAATTCGTCACTGATAACGTAAAAGCCATTTTAGAGTTGCGTGTTGAGATGCATGACGACTGGTTTCGCTTATTTTGTACGGTCAATACCAGTGGCATTTATGCTGAGATCGCCAGTAATTTTAGCTTGGTTCATGTGCAGCTTGATCGCAATGTGCAGCGCTTTGTCTTTGGGCAGCAGACTTATACTGATGTGCTCAACCTACGCTGTGAGTCGTTTCTCAAACGTCAAGGCGTTAAGCTTTTTATCTGGTTCTATCATAGTATACTCAAAAAAGACCCGCTAGGCTTTATCCTCTCCTACATCAATATTGCGCGTACCAAAGATGAAATCATTTATCTTGATATCAATCGCTGGCTCAAGAGTAATAAGAAAATCATCAGCACGCTGCATAAGGTTCAGGTGAATTATGGCGAGCTTGAAGAAGAACAGATGATTTTAAAAACGCAGATCAACTATCGAGATTTGCTGGCAGCCAGTAGCAATGAAGACATCATTAGCGATGATGATGAACCTCAGCTGATGCAAGGTCCGATCAGACCAATAGAAGATGCTACCGAACCCAGCCAAGCTTAAAGTATATTTACTTTTTTATACTTTAAGGCGGTCTTTAAAAGATTATTCACTTTTAAAGACCGCCTTATTTTTCACAAAGTAACTTAAAAATGGTCGATATCAACCCTGTGCCTGCTCGCAACTGATACTTACCAATAGTTTTCTACCGCAATATTGCCCTCGCCGCGTCGATTCATAACCAGCCCCAACGATTTCAATGTCTCTTTGGTATCTTCTACCATATCTGGATTGCCACATAGCATGACGTGCGTACTATCGATGTTTAGCTCGATACCTGCTCGCGCCTGCAACGTACCCTCTAACAACAGCTTTGGTAACCGTTCTGTTAATGCGCCTTCGACAGACTCACGAGTGACAATAGGTATAAAAGTCAATGTCGCTGGGTTGTCTACCAACGAACCAAATTCTTCTTGCAAACGTTCAATTTTCTCCACATAAGCAAGCTCCTCCGTCGAGCGTGCGCTGTAGGCAAGTACAATGTGCTCGTAATCTTCCCATGTCTTTAAATCTTGCAGCATTGATAAGAAAGGGGCCAAACCTGTGCCAGTCGCTAATAGCCATAAATCTTTTGGCAACGGTTTTTGATAACGCGCTAAGGTTAGAAAACCAAAAGGCATTGTATTGAGTAGTAACTCATCGCCTACTTGTAAATGCTGGAGCTGCGAGGTAAACGCGCCATCAGGAATCACAATAGAGAAGAACTCTAATACTTCGTCAAAAGGCGACGACACTATCGAATAAGCACGAAAAATATCTTCGTTCAGTGCTGTATTAGCTGCCTCATCATGACCGTTATCAGCGACGGCGTTTTGCTGTTTATAGTACTGTAATTGGCTAGGATTCACGCCCAAACGTACAAACTGACCTGCGGTAAATTTAAAACTATCAGGGCGGCTCACCGTAAAGCTAAATAGATTTGGTGTCCATGTGGTTTTACTGAGCACGGTTACCTTTTGAATATTGTCACTCATAATAATGCTTCACTTACCTATAATTGGAATACTTTAAAATCGCGACGGTATTGCTGGTGTAAATTTTTTGCAGTCTCTGCTTGCGAAGAGACAGTAAACAAGAAAAACTGCATCAGCAATATGTGTTGTATGGATATTACCTTTCAATGACTATGATATTTATACTTATTGAATTTTTAGACGCCACAAACGAAAAGATGCGCCAAGCTTATCACAAAGCAGGCGCATCTTGGTTTTCTAACCGTAACAACCAACAAGCCACCGTATGCAGTGACTCATCTTGTCTCTATAAAAACAAATGACCAGACCTGACCACTACCAAATGCGCGCCAGACTTGCCCACTCAATCATGCTGTTAGGTAAAACACCGAAGAAAACAATAATCGCTGTTACCGCAATTACCATAATGCCGCCCATGCGAATACCCCATTGTCCAGACACGTCAAATTCAATAAACTGCTTAGGACGTTTGAACAACGTGAGCATCACGCGCAAATAATAGAACAAGCCGATGGCACTACCCAAAATAATCATCGCTGCTAAGAACCAATGCGTGCCTTGTACCGCAGACAATATCGCAAATAGCTTAGTAATAAAACCTGCTGTCAAAGGAATACCTGCCAACGATAACATCATAATCGTCATCACAGCGGTCAGGACAGGACGACGCCAAAACAGTCCTTGATAATGCGTCAACTCATCCGCTTCACCAGACAAGCGATACGGACTCGACATCAAGGTCACAACCCCAAAGGCACCAATAGATGTGAACGCATAAATTGCCATGTACATACTAGAGATACTATCAGCTGCTGCACCAATACTCACGATAACGATCAGCACATAACCCATATGGGCAATCGAAGAGTAACCAAGCAGGCGTTTGAGACTGGTTTGACGTATGGCTAATAAGTTACCCACCAAGATTGATAAGGTTGCCATGACCATCAGTAACATCTGTACCGAGGGCAATGCCAATAAAGACGTATCAATTAAGAAGCGAACCGCAAGTGCCATCATCGCCACTTTTGAGACTGACGCTAGGAAAGTCGCAATAGGTGCTGGTGCGCCTTCATAAACATCGGGCGTCCACATATGAAATGGCGCCGCTGACAGTTTAAAAGCTATACCGAACATCATCATTGCCGCACCAAGAATCAATAGTGGCGACTCAAATAGATTGGTCAGCATCATACTGATGGGCTTGAAAGCCAACGAGCCAACCTCTGCGTAAATAAAGGCCATGCCCATAAGCAACGTTGCCGATGCAGTTGCAGACAATACCAGATACTTCAACCCAGACTCAAGCGAGCGGCTACGCATATACGTATAAGCTAGCAATCCATAGAGCGGCACTGATAGCATCTCTAAACTCATAAAGAATGATGCCATGTGCTGAGCGCTTACCATGAGTAACGCACCAATCGTCGATAGCAACATGAGCAAATATAGTTCGTCTTTATTGTCTTTTAAATTGGCCAAATACGCATACGATAGCGTACAGCAGGCCAATGCACAGATAAAAATAACCACCATATTAAACTGAGCGAAGTTATCAATCACAAATAACTGCTCAGCGTTTGGCATGATATTGCCACTATTCACAATACCCAGCATTTGACCAATTAAGGTAAATAAGCCGATATTTAAACCAGCAACCGTGATTGCCGCAGTGACCATATGCGAGCGCTTGATTGCAATGGCAATCATAACTGCCAATACCGTAATGACTACGATAATAATTGGCGCGTAAGGCAACAATTCCATCAAATCATTCATTGTAATATTATTCATGACTTAACGTGCCTCCATTGCATCAAGCAACTGCGATGCATCTACCTGTGTTACTTGACTGTATACATACGCATTATTGATCCACTGCATCGCGTGACTCGACGTATCGAGGAACGGCTGCGGATAAAGTCCAAGCCATACCAGTCCAGCGGCCAATACCAGTAATAATGACAGCTCACGCTTACCCAAATCTTTAAGTCTACGCGTGGGTAACCCATGTGATTTGGTCTCTTCGAGCGCCAGTTCGGCAATATTGTTTGTTCCAAATAACGCACGGTGGATCAGTATCAGCGAGTACAATCCTGCCAATACCAAGCTAAACGTTGCAAATACCACGAACATCGGATATTGAGCAAACGAGCCAAATAAAATCATGAACTCACCGATGAAGTTACCTGTACCAGGGATACCCAGCAGCGCAGCACAGAAGAACATTAATATCGGTGCATAGTAACGGAACTGACCCCACATACCGCCCATCAAGGTCAAATCGCGAGTATGCAGACGCTCATATAACTGCCCCGCCATAATGAAGAGTGCCGCCGAGCTTAAGCCATGCGCCAGCATCTGAATCATCAGGCCTTGTAGGCTGAGTAGCGTACCAGCATAAATAGCCAATACCACAAAACCCATGTGCGAGATACTGGTATACGCCAGCAAACGCTTCATATCGGTTTGCATAAAGGCCAACCATGCGCCGTAAAAGATACCAATCGTACCCAACGTCATTGCAATCGGCGCAAACTCTTGAGATGCCACAGGAAATAACGGCAAAACAAATCGAATCAAACCATAAGCCGCAGTCTTAATCAAAACCCCTGCCAAATCCACCGAACCTGCTGTTGGTGCCTGCGCATGCGCGTCTGGCAACCAGCCATGGAACGGAATAATCGGCAACTTAACGGCAAAGCCAATAAAGAAACACAGCATGATTGGATATTCCCAGCCGCCAAGTGACGTACCGAGTAAATCATTATAGTTAAAGCTCACCACGCCTTTTTGTGCGTAGCTGATAATGACCAATATCAAAATACCAATCAGCATGATAAGACCAGAGGCTTGGGTATAGATAAAGAACTTGGTGGCCGCGTATTCTTTGGTTTTGCCAACCACATCATGACCCCAAATAGCGATCAAGAAATAGATAGGAACCAGCATCATCTCCCAAAAGAAGAAGAATAAGAACAAATCAATGGCTAAGAAAACACCAATGACGCCGCCCAGACTCCATAGCAAGTTCAGGTGGAAGAAGCCAACGCGACGTTGAATCTCATTCCATGAACAGGCCACAGCGGCAATACCTAGCAGACCTGTCAAGGCCACCATTAGTAGTGATAGACCATCTAGCGCCAAATGAAAGCTGATACCAAAGCTTGGAATCCAAGGCACACTAAATTCAGCCACCCAAGGCACGGCTGAATCTGGTGCAATGACTTGCTTGCTCATACCGCTAAAATTGCCGTACTGCCAGAGCATCAGTGATAGTGCAAAGGTCAATATCATACCGACCAACGCAATCCAGCGTGGCAGACGCTTATTAAATCGCTCAACCAACCAACACAGCAACCCTGCAATAAAAGGAATTGCGATTAATGCTGGTAGCATCCACGTTTGTTGTAACTCAATCATCTTATACCACCGTCATCATTACCAGCACGAGCAATACAGCCATACCCAAGCCAAAGCTTGTTGCATAACCTCGAAGTGACCCTGTTTGCGTCGCAGACAATATCTTATTACCTGCTGAAGCCAGCTTGGGTAATACATACCACGTTTTATCAATAGGGTCGGCTTTAAATAAGCGGCCGATGAATAAAAAGGGTTTTACAAAAATTAGATCATATAACGCATCAAAGCCTAGACCGTGATAGCACCAGTGATATAGCGCCCCGCCTATACGTGACCGTTTAAAGCTGGTTAGCATACGACCTTTATTGACCACATAAAGCAGCGCAGCGATAATCAAACCAGCTGCCATCGCACCCATCGCAATATACTCTGCGGTATGCTTAGCGTGATCTTGTCCTGCCACTTCCAATA
This sequence comes from Psychrobacter sp. JB385, assembly GCF_900163785.1. Lineage (GTDB taxonomy): Bacteria > Pseudomonadota > Gammaproteobacteria > Pseudomonadales > Moraxellaceae > Psychrobacter. The sequence goes on along the minus strand of NZ_FUKN01000013.1, from coordinate 42,364 downwards.
GATGACCAACGCTCTCTGGTAATACCCCATTTAATGGCGGCGTGATCCACGCACCAACAGCGGTAGACAATACAAGTAATACCGTCAAAGGCAACCAATAAGACACCCCTGATAGCTTATGCGCATGGGTTTTTTCTTCGCCAAAGAATATGATCCAAATCATACGGAAGGTATAAATTGCCGTTAAGAACGCGCCGAACACACCCATGTAGAACAAGACAAGATGACCTGTGGCATAAGTCTCCCAAAGAATCGCTTCTTTAGAATAAAAACCAACGGTAACCCAAGGTATCGCAGCGAGCGCACCACCACCGACGATATAGCACCAAAATACCAATGGTATCTTTTTACGCAAACCGCCCATCTTAAAAATGTCTTGCTCATGATGTACCGAAAGAATGACCGCACCTGATGATAAGAATAGTAAGGCTTTAAAGAAAGCATGTGTCATCAAATGGAAGATCGCACCTTGCCATGCCCCTACGCCAAGCGCTAAGAACATATATCCAATCTGACTCATGGTTGAATACGCAAGGATACGTTTGATGTCTGTTTGCGCGAGTGCACAGAATCCAGCAACGACCAACGTCAAGGCACCACCACCACCAACCCAATACAATAAAATACCTGGCGTCAGCTCAAACAATGGGTGTAGACGAGCAATTAGATATACCCCTGCTGTCACCATCGTCGCGGCGTGAATCAGTGCTGATACGGGCGTCGGTCCTGCCATTGCATCGGCAAGCCATGTATGTAGTGGCAACTGGGCTGATTTACCCATTGCACCACCGACTAGCATCATAGTAGTTAACATCATGATTGGATTATTGATGTCAAAAACTTCTGGCGCGCGCGTGATAATGTCTTGGATATTGAGCGTACCAAACTCGCGGAACAATAAAAATAAACCAAAGGCTAAGAATACGTCACCCACACGCGTGACCGTAAAGGCTTTTATCGCCGCACGACCATTGGCTCTATCATGATAATAGTAACCGATGAGCAAGTACGAGCAGATACCCACACCCTCCCAGCCAAGATAAAGTAAGAACAAATTATCTGCCAATACCAGCAATAACATGCTGGCCACGAACAAATTCATATAGCTAAAGAAACGCGCAAAGCCAGTATCACCTTTCATGTACCAAGCAGCAAATAAATGGATTAAAAAGCCAATGCCAGTAATAACACCTGTCATGGTCAATGCCAAGCCATCAAAGCTCAGTCCAAAACTTGGCGCAAAATCGCCCACTTGGAACCATGTCCATAGCGGTATCTCTATAACCGTGCCGGCAGGACTCGTGGTCAAAAAGGTATAACTGACCACCAGTGTGCACAATGCCGATAGCAGCATGCTACCAACACCGACAATCGCTGCTACCTGCTCCGTTAACTTGTCGCGCATAAAGGCTAAAATCAAAAAGCCAACGAGCGGGAATATAAAGGTTAATGGTAATAAACTCATGACATCATCCTTTCATCTCATTGGCGCTATCGACATCTAGATGCCCACGCTTATGATAAAACCGCAATAATATTGCCAAACCAATGGCGGCCTCTGCTGCTGCCAATGTCAAAATAAAGATAAACATAATTTGTCCATCAGGATCGACCCAGCGACTACCTGCTATGACAAATGCCAGTGCTGCGGCATTCATCATGATCTCAAGGCTCATTAACATAAATAAGAAATTACGCCGTACCATGACACCGCACAAACCAATGGCAAATAAAATACCTGCCAAAATCAATCCATGGCTCATCGGTATCATTCCCAACAAGTTTTGTGCCTCAGCAGCAGGCTGTACTAAACCTGCCACTTCATGGGCAAACGGCACATTCGATACGTCTTGTGCCACGCTCGCTGCTAGTACCATCAGTCTGACTCCTTGCGCGTGACTCGTTTCATATCCACGACTCTTTTTGCACCCACGTAGTCACGTGGATCAACATCTTTATATTCATAAGTTTTTGCTGCGTCGTCTTCTACATGAGAGCCATTGTGATTGTAGGATTTCATCAAGTCAGCATTTGAATGCAGTTTTTGGCTGTCATGACTGACAATCTCGTCATCATTGGCTTCTTTGCCCAAATGATAAGCGGCTACTAAAGCTGCCAACAGTAATAAAGCTGCTACTTCTATTAGCATCACATATTTGGTAAATAACACAGTGCCAACGGCTTTGGCAGATACAGTGGTACCACCAATCATAGCCGTACCGTCATCATTAAGACCGATCAGTGCATAAAGAATCACAGCAATTATGATGGTCAAACCTGTCGGTATCGCCCAAGTGCCCGCATCGAGCCAACGTTCTTCGCGCTCGTCATTACTCATACCCAAATTGAGCATCATGATAACGAAGACAAACAGCACCATAATGGCACCAGCATAGACGACAATCTCAAGCGCACCCGCAAATGGCGCACCCAGTACAAAAAATATCCCCGCGATGGCTAGCAACGACACAATCATCGATAAGATAGCATGCACTGGATTGGCCTGAGTCACGACGCGCAGACTGGCAAATATCGCCACTGCTGCAAGTGAATAAAACCCAGCCAGTTCAGGATGGTTCAAAATATTCATCATGGCAGCAAGCTCCTTAGATCAATCGGTGCCGCTTCATTTTGCGCGGCGCCTTTTGGTTTGTCCGCTACCGCCATACCCGTCACACGATAATAGTTATAATCAGGATATTTACCCGGTCCTGAAATAAGCAAATGCTCTTTTTCATAGACCAAATCTTGGCGCTTATATTCACCCAATTCAAAATCTGGGGTCATTTGAATGGCTGTCGTTGGACAGGCTTCTTCACACAATCCGCAAAATATGCAGCGCGAAAAGTTAATCCGAAAAAACTCTGGATACCAGCGTCCATCGTCACGCTCGGCTTTTTGTAATGAGATACACCCGACCGGACAGGCCACCGCACACAAATTACAAGCCACACAGCGCTCGTCTCCATCAGGATCACGCGTGAGCACAATGCGTCCACGAAAACGCGGCGGTACCGGTACCGGCTCTTCAGGATAAAGAATGGTGTCACGCGGTCTGAGCGCATGACTGTTGACCATCCACATGCTGCGGACAATGGTAAAAATACCAATGACGGTCTTTTTTATGGTAGTAAACATGGGATTATTATCCTTATCAGCTTTACCCTAGTTCATCAGTGATGGCTAGTGACGATTACAACGTTGGGGAAAAGATCAAAATGACTGCAGCAGTGATTAATAGATTAATCAGCGTTACTGGCAGACATACTTTCCAGCCAAAATTCATCACTTGATCATAACGCGGACGCATGAGTGAGCCTCGAGCCAAAATAAACATGGTCATAAAAAACAGCGTTTTAATCATGAACCAAAAAGCTGGTGGAATAAATGGAATATCTAAATTAAAAGGTGCAAGCCAACCACCAAAGAACAAGCAAGTCATCAAGGCAGAAATCAAGACAACGTTGACATACTCGCCAATGAAGAACATACCGAACTTCATGCCAGAATATTCAACATGATAACCTTCAGCCAGTTCTTGCTCTGCTTCTGGTTGGTCAAATGGATGTCTGTGCGTCACTGCCACACCAGCGACCACAAAAGTCAAAAAGCCAAAAAACTGCGGAATGATGTACCAGCCATCAATTTGTGATTCAACAATGGCACGCAAGTTAAATGAGCCTGTTAGCGCAACAACGCCCATCAGCGATAAACCCAAAAACACTTCATAACTGATCGTTTGTGCCGCTGAGCGCAAACCACCAAGTAACGAGAATTTGTTGGCAGAGGCCCAACCACCGAACATCACCGCATAAACCGCGATACCTGCCATGGCAAAGAAGAATAAAATACCAATATCCCAATCAACCACACCTAGCGTTGGCGAGATAGGAATAATGGCAAACGAGGCCAGTGCCGTGAACATCGCGACCGCAGGTGCCAAAGTGAACATAAACTTATCGGTAAAGTTTGGCGTCCAGTCTTCTTTAAAGAAGATTTTGAGCATATCCGCAACTAACTGCAACGAACCAAAAGGTCCAACGCGGTTTGGACCATAACGATCTTGCCATAAGGCGAGCATGCGGCGCTCATAAACAATCATCATCGCGGCAACCAATACCACGACCAAAAAGATGACTAATGATTGACCCACCAAAAACAGAATAGACCAAGTATCAAAGCTCATACTACTGGCCAAAAAGCTTGGCACATCAGGGATAATACGGGTAACTTGCATATTACACCTCCTGTGTGGTGGTCGGCGCTGTGTTCATTTGCGCAGTGTCACTATCGTTAATCATGTCATTATCGTTCGTCATATCTTCAGCCATACTACCCATCATAGTCACTGGTGCATCTACTTTACGTACTGACGCTGGCATTGATGGGTGAATGATACCCACCTGCCCGACTGGATAACCGATACAACCTTCTGCCAAATAACCAACAAGCTGTACTGGTAGAGTGATTTGTTGATTATCGATTTCAATCGCTAGATAATCACCAGCAGCAATATTCCAGTCTCTGGCATCATCAAGACCGATCCGCCATGCAGCTACTGGTAATTGCTCGGCGACGATTGGGCTACGTGATGCCATTATTGAGCTGGCATAAATATTGTAGATAGGGACCAGCTTGGCTTGGCCTTGCTGCATATTCGTTGTGCTTGTAGACATGGCTTCAGGTGCCACATACTGACGAGTGGCTAGACGTTCTAATCGATCGAACAGGCGCACACCTGGATCACCATTTCTTAGATGACCACCCACTTTGTCTTGATATTTGTTCCATGCTTGCGGTGAGTTCCAACCTGCCGCATTGGCAAACGGAATCATCGAGCTTGGGGTTTGTTTGCCGCTATAACCTTCCATCGAGAAAGTTAAACCTGTGTCTAAATCTTTTGGCTGCATTGGCTCATGGACGGATATCGGTGCGCGCATGGCAGTACGGCCTGAATAGCGCCGCGGTTGACGGGCAATTTTAAGACCAGTAATGCGGTAATCCGCCTCTGGTGCGGCGCCTTTGATACCTGCAAGCTTAGGATGCGTGGCAATCAACGCATTGATCACATCGTCTAGCTGCGTCCAATCGACCTCTCTGCCTTCTAAGCTGCTATGCACCGCATGCAGCCAGCGCCAGCCTTCTTTGATACTGCTCATTGGGTGATAGTAATTATTATCATAAACTTGGAAGAAACGCTGAGCACGACCTTCAGCTGATATCAATGTACCGTCTGCCTCTGCAAAGCTTGCCGCTGGTAATACGATGTCGACAGCTTTGTGCCAATCAAGCAATTGATGGTCAAGCGCAATCACGGTTTTATCCGTCAATAGCTGTGTTAATTTACTAGCATCAATCGCATCGGTCAGCTGGTTTTCAGCGACGATGACAACCTCAAAGTCACTTGCTAGCAGCTCTTCGACTGATTGACCGCCAAGCATACAAACGCCCATGCTATTGGCATCAGGAACCGTTAGATAAATACCTGCTTGTGCTTGATACTGTTTGTTTACTTCTTTTAACTCAAGGTTTTCTGCTGGCTCACGCTCGACATCATCCTGCGCTTCTGTATTTACGCCCGTTTCAGGTTTGTTCGGCTTGGCAGATAAATCTTGGTCTTCTTCAGGTTGGTCATTAGCCGCTTTTGCTTGAGCTGCTTGTACTTTGGCATTATGTGCCTCAACCTGCTGCTGCTCTGTCGCTTGAATGGCGGCACGTTTTTGGGTCAATGCTTGTGTGATTTGTGCAGCGGCTTCTATTAAGGTAATAGACGACAGACCCGTGCCTGAGATGACTAGCGGCTTATCAGCTTGAATCAAGTCATAAGCGATTTGCTGAGCAAGCGCTTGCATACCATCAACATCCCCACTGGCATCAGTATTTTGTGGGTCTACTATGTCTGCTAAATCATCAGCGAAGCTTGCAATCTCATCAGCGACTTTAAAACCAAGTTTGGTAATATCTTCAGGCGTTGCTACCACACTCACTTTACTGATATCTTCGAGCTTGGTTTGAGTGACATCAATGACATAAACGGGGCTGAGCGCATCTTGGGCAATACGCTTAACTGGTTCAGCAAGCCACGGCTGCGTTTGCAACGCCGCTGCCATTTTCAAGCCTTCATTTTTTGCGGCTTGACGTACTGACAGCGCGACTCTTGATGATGTTTGCGTGATATCTTCACCCAATACGAGCACCGCGTCATGCGTTTCGATATCGGTCATACTTGGGTTATAGATACCATCAGTGCTAAGTACTTCGATACATTTACTGACCAAAGCTTGCTGCTGATGGTTCAGACCAGTTGAAAAGTTATTAAAGCCAACTAAGTTCTTTAGGGCAAAGTTGGTTTCTAGGCTGGCACGTGGTGAGCCAATACCGATGACTTTTTTATCCTTGATACGCTTAATGGTTTCATCAAGTGCATAGTCGATATTGATTTTGACATGCTTGTCATTGATACGCTCAAGCGCTTGGGTTGGGCGATCCGCGCGGTTGACATAGCCGTAACCAAAGCGTCCACGGTCACATAAGAAATAACGGTTTACTTCGCCGTTATAACGGTTCTCAATACGGCGCAATTCACCATAACGCTCACCTGGTGAGGTATTACAGCCCGCCGAGCAGCCATGACAAATGCTAGGGGCATACTGCATATCCCATTTACGGTTATAGCGCTCAGAATGTGTTTTATCAGTAAACACGCCTGTTGGACACACTTCCGTCAAGTTACCTGAAAATTCGCTTTCAAACTGACCATCGGTATCACGGCCAAAGTAAACACGATTGTTTGAGCCATAAACGCCCAAATCTTCGCCGCCCGCATAGTCTTTGTAAAAACGTACACAGCGATAGCAAGCGATGCAGCGGTTCATCTCATGCGCGATGAATGGACCAAGCTCTTGGTTGTGGTGCGTGCGCTTGGTAAAGCGATAGCGACGACGGCTATGACCTGACATATAGGTCATGTCTTGCAAGTGACAATGTCCACCTTCTTCACAAGTTGGACAGTCATGCGGATGGTTGGTCATAAGTAGCTCAACCATCGACTTGCGGAATGCTTTGGCTTCATCGTCAGTCACAGAGATGTACATATCATCGCCAGGAGCGACCATACATGACATGACTAGGCGACCGCGACCCGCTTCCATATCGTCTTTATTCTGGAATTGCTTGACCGCGCACTGACGGCACGAGCCTACTGAGCCAAGCGCTGGATGATAACAAAAATACGGCACATCAATGCCGAGTGATAAGCAGGCTTGTAGCAAGTTATCTGCGCTATCTACTTCGACAGTGGTTCCATCAATATGTATGACTGCCATGCCGCTCTCCTTATTTCACTACTGGCTGTTGGTTGGCTGCAGCATCAATAACATCGACACCAACCGCCTGCGCGATTTTTTGATCAAACTCTGGACGGAAATATTTAATCGCACTCATTAGTGGTTCCATCGCACCTGGGGCATGCGCACAGAATGTTTTACCAATCCATAAATCACGCGTCAGGCCTTCTAGTTTTTCTACATCGCCCACTTGCCCTTCACCATCATTTATGGCGGTAAGTAGTTTAACGCCCCACGGTAAGCCATCACGGCATGGTGTACACCAACCGCACGACTCGCGTTGAAAGAAAATCTCAAGGTTGCGCAATAATGGCACCATGTCTTGTGATTCATCAACGACCATAATCAGACCAGTACCCATACGGCTACCCGCTTCTTGAATTGGGTCAAAGTCTACGACTACGTCTAGATGATCAGCGGTCAAAAAGTCTGTCGATGCGCCGCCTGGCAGCCATGCTTTCAGCGTTTTCCCGTCTTTCATGCCGCCCGCTAAATCCTCAATGATTTCGCGCGCCGTATAGCCAAACGGTAATTCCCACAGGCCTGGATCGTTGACCAGTCCTGAGCAGCCGAATAGTTTGGTGCCTGGTGTTTTGCTTTTGCCTTTGATTTCAGACAACGACTGATACCATTCAACGCCGTGATTCAAAATCGCTGGCATATTACACAAAGTCTCAACGTTGTTAACCACCGTTGGACGACCCCATGCGCCAGAGATTTGTGGAAACGGTGGCTTAGTACGTGGGTTAGCACGGCGACCTTCTAGACAGTTAATCAATGCGGTTTCTTCACCGCAGATATAACGTCCAGCACCGGTATGTACATGTAAATTAAAGCTAAAATCTGAGCCTAAAATATTATCGCCCATGAGATTGTTGGCCAAGCATTCTTCGATAGCCGTCACCAAACGCTGCGCTGCCAAAATATACTCACCACGGATAAAGATGTAGCCGTCAGTTGCTCCAATCGCATGAGCGGTAATCAGCATCCCTTCGATCAGCTGAAACGGTAAACGCTCCATCAATAAGCGATCTTTAAACGTACCCGGCTCCATTTCATCAGCATTACAGATAAGATAACGCGGCAAACCATCTGGCGGCGACATGAATGACCATTTGAGACCTGCGTTAAAGCCTGCACCACCACGACCTCGGACATTGGCCGCTTTAATCATATTGCCGACGTCTTTAGGCGACTTAGATAGCGCTTCTTTTAGACCCGTAAAGCCTTTTAAAGATTCATAAGTAGATAAATCAAGCACGGCGTCATGATGCGCCAAACGCCAAGTCAATGGCTTGGTTTCGCTAGTGGCTGTCGCTTTATCACCATAGATTGGAACACGCTGTGCATTTAGCTGGCTTGGCGCTTGGCCTTGACCGCGACGAGCAATCTGCTCTGAAATCGTTAAACTCATGCGTATAGCTCCAATAATTGCGCGACCTCAGATGGCTGGACAGGGCCGTAAGTGTCTTCATCAATCAGTACTGCAGGGCCTTTATCACAATTGCCCAAGCAGCAAATTGGCAACAGCGTAAAGCGTCCATCAGTTGTGGTCTGACCATACTCAATACCCAGCTGCGATCTGAGCTCAGCTGATAGCGCTTCATAACCTGTCAAATAACAAGCCACAGAATCACAAATGAGAATCACATGACGACCAACAGGCTGACGATAGATACGGTTAAAGAACGTCGCAACCCCATCCATATCTGACATCGGAATATCTAGGATATTGGCAATGGCGTTTGCTTGCGCATCATTGACCCAGCCGTTACGCTTCTGCACGATTTTTAGGGCATCCAGTGAGGCGGCACGCGCTTGCGGATAATGATGCATAAACTCGTGAATGGCAGCGATTTCCTCAGTGGTAAGGATGCTTTCCACATCTACTTTTGGCATTTTGTCGGAAACAATTTTCATAATCTTCTGTCTTTCCTCACTCATCCTGCTCTATCACTAGGCAATATCAGTCTGATTGCAACTGGGTTATATCGACAAGTGACAGCATTTTGGTGTGCCATCAGGCAATAATATATTGATGAACAACTACTTTTGACGCGGCGGCTTTAACCTTAATAACTGTGACAACAATCACAACCTTAACGATCGCAATCCGCCATCACAATATCGATCGATGCTAGGTACATAATGGCATCAGAAACCAGCGAGCCATTGATGACCGATGGCATCTGTTGTAAATGTGCAAATGTCGGCGTACGAATACGGGTACGATAGCTCATCGTGGCCTTGTCTGAGGTAATGTAATAACTGTTCAGACCTTTGGTTGCCTCTACAATCGTCGTACACTCACCCGCTGGCATCACAGGACCCCAAGATACTGAGATAAAGTGATTAATCAGCGTCTCAATATCATTTAATGTACGGTCTTTTGGCGGTGGTACGGCCAGCGGATGATCCGCTTTATAAGGGCCTTGTGGCATATTGTCCATGCATTGACGGATAATACGTAGTGACTGACGCATCTCTTCGACTTTTACCATACAACGATCATAGGCATCACCGTTGTAACCAACCGGTATTTCAAAATCGTAATTCTCATAGCCCATATACGGACGCGCTTTACGTAAATCAAAATCCACACCTGTTGCACGCAGACCTGCACCGGTCACACCCCAAGCCAATGCTTGCTTGGCATTGTACTGAGCAATACCTTGGGTACGGCCTTTTAATACACTATTTTGTAGAGCGGCTTTGACATACTCATCCAGACGCTTTGGCATCCAATCTAGGAACTCACGAACCAATCGCTGCCAACCGCGTGGCAAGTCAGCTGCCGTACCGCCAATGCGGAACCATGCTGGATGCATACGATAGCCTGTCACAGCCTCGATAACGTCATAGGCTTTTTGGCGATCGGTAAACATATAGAATACAGGGGTCATACCGCCTGCATCCTGAATGAACGTACCGACATACAGTAAGTTATTAGTGATTCGGAAAAACTCGCTCATCATCACGCGGATGGTTTCAGCACGTGGGGGCACGGTAATACCTGCCAGCTTTTCGACTGACATGATATATGGCAGCTCATTCATTACGCCGCCAAGATAATCAATACGGTCGGTATAAGGAATAAATGAATGCCATGTTTGACGCTCAGCCATCTTTTCGGCGCCGCGATGGTGATAGCCGATATCAGGAATACAATCGACGACTTCTTCACCATCTAGCTGTAGCACTAAACGGAAGGCTCCATGAGCAGAGGGATGGTTAGGACCGATGTTCAAGAACATAAAGTCTTCATCACGACCTGAGCGCTTCATGCCCCACTCTTCTGGGACAAAACGCAAGTTTTCTTGCTCGTATTGCTGCTTGGCGGTGTTCAAGAAGTACGGGGTAAATTCCGTCGCACGCGCATGATACTCTTTACGCAGTGGATGACCTTCCCAATATTTTGGTAATAAAATACGGGTCAAATGCGGATGACCTGTAAAGACGATACCAAACATATCCCACACTTCGCGCTCGTACCAGTTGGCATTGGGCCAAATCTGGGTGGCGCTTGGCACATTGAGGTCGTCTTCGCTCAGCGCGACCTTGATACGCACATCACTATTGCGCTCAAGCGACATCAAATGATAAAACACCGTAAAGTCACTGTCAGGCAACCCTGCGCGATGCTGGCGCAGGCGCTCATCTATCGCTGATAAATCAAACAGCATGACGTAAGGTTTAGGAAGCTTGCGCAAGAATAAAAGCACATCGAGCAAGTCAGCACGAGCCACCCAAACTGTTGGAATCTCATCCACAGTGTGCTGTATCACAAACTTGCCAGCATACTTCTGCGTAAGCTCTGTGATGACTGCTGGGACGGGCTTAATCTTAGGATCTATGTTTTCGACTACCGTGACCATGAATGACGTATTCCTTCATTAATCATAACTAAACTATGTCAACCATAACTGAGCTATGTTAATCATAACCGAACTATGATAAGCGCATAAAATATTGAAGTTATTGCTGTGAATCTAAATGCTATCTAAACTTAGATGCTATCTGGACTACGCAAGTTTTTGACTGCGATACGATCTGCTTGCTTACGGTCACGTTCAGGCGTCATTTGCGGCTGATAGACACCCTGCTCATTGACATGGATACCTAACGGACGACGCTCTTTGGTGATAGATTCTTGCAATAACATCAAGCCTTGAATCAACGCTTCTGGACGCGGGGGGCAGCCTGGTACATACACATCGACAGGGATGATTTTATCCACGCCTTGTACAACAGAGTAGATATCATACATACCGCCTGAGTTGGCACAGGCACCCATCGAAATCACCCATTTTGGCTCAAGCATTTGCTCATAAAGACGCTGTATAACAGGGGCCATTTTGACAAAACAAGTACCAGCCACGATCATGACGTCTGCCTGACGGGGCGAGGCGCGAATGACTTCTGCCCCGAAGCGGGATAAATCGTGCACGGCCGTTAAGGTAGTGGCATATTCGACATAGCAGCAAGAGGTACCAAAGTTAAATGGCCAAAGTGAGTGCTTGCGTCCCCAGTTTGCTGTCGAATGAACGAGGTCTTCTAGACGACCCATAAAGACGTTTTTATTGACTTCGTCTTCGATAGGATCATTGACCGTTTGGCTGGTCTGTGCAGGATAGACATCTGCATCAGGGTTGGCTTTTGTTAATGTGTATTTCATAACATACAACCTTTTTATTAGGCCTAGCGTGACAATCTTCTTGTCATCACCACTGCCTTAACTTCTATTATGAATAAATGGTCATCAATACAAATGTAGTATACAAACAGAATTTTGTGATCATACCCTCACCGTCCATCTGTCCAAGCTATCGAAAGCTTAGACAAAGGCAGGCAAAAGTAGTTAGCGTCCAACGTGATCTTGGGGCAAAGACGACACAAAATCCACGGACGTAACATTACCTGTGGTATTAATATGATCGATGTTTTGTAGGTGACGACGATTGGTCTCAATATTGTTTGAGACATTAATCTGTCCAGAGGACTGTGCTGGTATCTTGCCTGTCGGATCAACCACCAGCTCATCAACACCATCAAAGCCTGTGATGTCTGCCAAATTGAAGCCAGCAGGCGCGGCATATAGACGTGCTTTTTTGCGACGCTTATCAGCAGGTGCCCAGTTCATCGCCCCCAAACTCAGCTCGTATATCAAACCGATGATTAGGATGGTAATAAACACAGCAGCGGCGGCAAAGCCAAGCCAGCCAGCTTCTCGTACTGAAACGGCATAAGCATAGAGATAGAGAGCTTCTAGATCGAAAATCACAAAGAAAATCGCCACCAAATAGAATTTGGCAGACAAACGAATACGGGCGTTGCCAGCTCCGACAACACCCGCTTCAAATATCTCTTCTTTTTGTGAGCCCTGAGAACGACCGCCAAGTAAGCGCGGAACGACCAGCATAAAGACAACTAACCCAATGGCGGCTAGAATAAAAGCAACTGCTGACCAATTAAAAGCAGACATGATAATACGTGCTCCTCACCCAATAGCGTGTTAAACCAAGCGCAAGAATCGACCCATTCAAGGTCGTCTGGCGACAGGCTTAACGCAGACGAAAACACAAAGCGACTGTCATTGAGCCACTGCATTTAAGTAACTATTTTAGGTACTGTGCTGGTAATAACCAATTATCAAGCTTATCAACGACGGTGTCAGACATGACCAACTAAACATATTCCGGTACGCACGCGGATAAATGGCTGGTCGCCTAACGCATCTCATAACAACGTAAGATCAACGTATTAAATCAATATCATATCCGATAGTTTATTTAATTGATTTAATAGCTCATTACACGTGGTTAATAATGACGTGACAACTGGCATAAATTATTTACGTACTATACGCATTTTGGCGCTTAAAAGCTAGTTTTTAACTGTATTGAACGGTCACTTTATATGCAAAAAAACTGTATTTTTTTGCATATAAATTATGATATAGACGTTACCTTATATTAACCCCAAATCCATGCATTTGACTTATCACTCACATTACCCTTTCATAAGACCTTGATCTGTCATCCAATCTGCTAATATCAGCACGCAACTGATGCCCTAAAGATGTGGTTTTTGCTTTATAATAGCCCACCTAAATTCAATATCTTATGACAATAAAAATATCACTGAGCACAAAATTAACTTGCTTTTACTATAAGATTTTTTATTAAAAATACCGTTCCAATGTCAATTTTGATGAGATATACGATATTTCACGATATTTATTGATACATTTTGAACCAGCACTCTCCGCTTTATTCTTTTCGTTTTTGTCTTACAGGTCACGTTATGAGTCAACTGAATCCCAAACAACAAGAAGCCATGCTCTACGTCTCCGGTCCATTGCTGGTACTAGCAGGAGCAGGCTCTGGTAAGACGTCTGTTATTACACGCAAAATTGCCTATCTCATCGAAGAATGTAACATGCCAGCTGAGCGCATCACAGCGGTGACTTTTACCAATAAAGCGGCGCGTGAGATGAAGGCTCGTGTCAGTAAATTGTTGCCAAGCGAAAAAATGCGCGGTCTGACGGTGTCTACCTTTCACCAGTTTGGTCTTCAGTTCTTACGTTATGAGCTGATTCATACTCCGCTAAAGGGTAACTTTTCTATCATGGACAGTGATGATAGTAAACGCCTCTTGATGGAGCTGATGATGCGTGACAATTTGAGTGGCGCTGAAAGTCGTGAGCTGGTTGGAAAAGCCATCAAGATGATTTCTGATTGGAAAAACGATCTGATTGAGCCAGATAAGGCGATGGAAACGTTAGACGACCCAGAAGATATGATTTTTGCGACGCTCTATGCCTTATATGAGCGTAACCTGCGCGCTTATAATGCGGTCGATTTTGATGACTTGATTGTATTACCGACCAAAATCCTACGAGAAAACAGAGAGCTGCGAGACAAATGGCAAAACCGTATCCGCTATCTGCTGGTCGATGAGTATCAAGATACCAATACGGCTCAGTATGAAATGATTAAATACTTGGTTGGGCCACAAGGTCGGTTTACCGTGGTAGGTGATGATGATCAATCTATCTATGCATGGCGCGGTGCCAAACCTGAAAATATGGCATTGCTAAAAGAAGATTTCCCTAAACTAAAAATTGTCATGCTTGAGCAAAATTATCGTTCTACCACGCGTATTTTGACTTCCGCCAATGCCGTTATTCTCAACAACGAGCATTTATTTGAAAAGAAGCTATGGTCCGATAAAGGACAAGGCGAAAAGATCCGCATCATTAACTGCCGTAATGATGATGATGAATCTGAGCGCGTCGCCAAAGAAATCGTTACGCATAAACTGCGCTTTGGCAATGAGTGGGAGCAATATGCCGTACTCTACCGCAGTAATTTTCAAGCGCGTATGCTAGAGGCGCAATTGCGTCAACTCCAAGTGCCTTATAAATTATCGGGTGGTCAGTCGTTCTTTGCCCGTAGTGAAATCAAAGACATCATGGGTTACTTGCGCCTGATATTGAATCCTGAAGACGACAGTGCGTTTTTGCGTATTATTAATACACCCAAGCGCGGTATGGGACCGGCAACGCTAGAAAAGCTTGGCTTATTTGCACAAGAGCATAGTATCTCGCTATTGGCCTCTTGCACTCATGCGGGCTTGGCTCATGTGTTGCCGTCAAAAGCGTATGGCACGATCAAAGAGTTTGGTGAGTTTATCGAGCACTATACGCGTGAGCTGGATCAACACCCTGACCCCGTCCCTATCGTCCGTCAAATGATTGATGAGACAGGTTACATCGATTTTGTCCGTAGCGATGCCAAAACCCCGCAGCAAGAAAAAAATCGCATTGATAATATCGATATGCTATACACCAGTATTCAGTCGCTCATCAATCGTGCTGAAGAGGACGAAGATCGGACGATTGACACCATCATTCGCAAACTGGTGTTGCTGGATATGCTAGAGCAGCAGCAAGAAGAAGAAAATACCAATAAAGTCAATCTAATGACGCTGCATGCGGCAAAAGGTCTGGAGTTTGATTACGTCTATATCATGGGACTTGAAGAAGAGATGCTGCCACATCGCAACTCTATCTTGAGCGAGACGATCGAAGAAGAACGCCGTCTCATGTATGTGGGTATCACCCGAGCGCGCCGCGAATTAACTTTGACTTTAGCCACTCAGCGCCGAGCTGGTGGTCAGATGCGCGTCACCTCAGAGTCACGCTTCTTAGAGGAGCTGCCAGAAGATCATATCGACTGGCCTGCCAAAGCCAAAAAGAAACAAGCGACCAAAGATCCAGCAAAAGTCGCAGATGAATACTTGGCCAATATTCGAGCACTACTTGGCAAACGCTAGTAAAAGCGGTATCGAGCACTCACTACTTAATAAAAAAATCAGTAGCGATTTTTTTCAATACTGATTTTTATTGTTGTACTTATTTTCATCTTCTAAAAATACGGGAACCCTTATGTCTACCCCTATGCCTGATCAGGAACGCCCCTCGACGCTACAAGGAGACTACAATCCGGCAGAATACAGTGCCGAGTATAAGCTCCTTTACTTGCAGGGGTTAGTAGCTGACAAGGCCTACGATGCCATCACTGAGTTTTTAGAAAAGCAGTCAGAATATGAAATCGCCAGCTTATTAGAATCTTTCCCTCCCCAAAACCGCCTACTGATTTGGGCGCAAGTGCCTGAGCATCTCAAAGGTGAAGTACTGGCTGAGCTGGATTTTGATACGCGCCAGCCATTGATGGAAAATATCTCATCAAAAGAAATCTCTTTATTCACCCAAGACCTTGATGCTCAAGACATCTCCGAGATTTTAGATACGGTCACTGAAAGCGTTCGTACCTCGGTCATGGCGACCTTGGACGAAGACATCCGTATACAGGTCAATAAGCTCGACACTTATGAAGACTGGGAAGTGGGTAGCTATATGGACCCTGACCTAATTCAAGTCAGAGAAGATGTGAGTCTGTTTGAAGTACAAAATTGGCTACGAGAAAACGATGAGTTGCTCGATGATGAAAGCCAAGAGCTATTGGTGGTCGATCAGAGTCAACAGTTACTTGGACTGCTCAGTTTGGTTGATTTGATTAAACACACTCAAAGCACTTTGGTTTCAGAGCTGATTGATCCTGCCATTACGATCAATGATCGCTTAGACATTCAAGATGCCGCCGCGATTTTTCGCTCAGAAGACATACGTTTTGCCCCTGTCATTAATAGTCATGGTGAGCTGGTTGGTCAATTAAATGGTGAAGACATCATGGAGATTATCCAAGACGATGTCGATAGCACCATGAAGAGCTTGGCTGGTGTTAGTCAAGACGAAGAGCTGTTTGCGCCGATTCTGACCAGTGCCAAAAGTCGGAGCGTTTGGCTGGGTATTAACTTGGGAACAGCATTGCTGGCTGCCGCAGTGATTGGTCAGTTTGAGGCCGTACTAGCAGAAGTGGTCGCGCTTGCCATTCTTATGCCTGTGGTCGCCAGTATGGGCGGTATTGCAGGCTCACAGACACTGACTGTCGTGATTCGTGGTATGGCAATGGGTCAAATCGGGGGGTCTAACCGTTTGTGGCTGCTCAATAAAGAGCTGTGGGTTGGCGCGATAAACGGTATCATATGGGCGATAATCATGGCGTTTATTGCGCAATTATGGTTTCATGATGCTAAAATCAGTGCGGTGATCGGTTTTGCTATTGCCATTAACATGACGGTTGCCAATGTCTCAGGCATCAGTATTCCATTGTTATTAAAACGTATGAATATCGACCCTGCTCTATCTGCTTCCGTTATCTTGACAACGGTCACTGATATCATTGGCTTTATGTCATTTTTGGGCTTAGCCAGTGTGCTGATACTTTGATAAAAATTTGCAACATTAAAACTCATATTTTCTATCTATAAAACCATTAAATTGTTAAGAGAGTGCGTTATGCAAGCTGTACAAGTTAAAGTAGTAAACCCTAAAATCATCGAAGATGAGGCTTTTTCTCTGCCTACTCGCGCCACCGATGGTAGTGCTGGTATTGATTTGCGTGCTTGTATCGATGAGCCTTTAATCATTAAGGCAGGTACCACGCATTTAATCGGTACAGGCCTCGCTGTTTATATCCAAGATCCTAACTATGCAGGCATGATTTTACCGCGCTCAGGTTTGGGTCATAAACACGGTATTGTTTTAGGCAACTTGGTTGGACTCATTGATGCCGATTATCAGGGCGAGCTGATGGTCAGTATTTGGAATCGCAGCCAAGACGACTTTATTCTCAATCCAGCAGAGCGTATGGCGCAGTATGTGGTCGTACCAGTGGCTCGTCCTGAGTTTGAAGTGGTCACAGAATTCAGTGACGAAAGCGCACGCGGTGCTGGTGGTTTCGGCCACTCTGGTCGTCAATAGTGGTCAGTCGTTAATACTAATAAGTCATCAATACTAATAAGTCATCAATACTAATAAGTCATCAATACTAATAAGTCATCAATACTAATAAGTCATCAATACTAATAAGTCATCAATACTAATAAGTCATCAATACTATTAGCCTAGCAATTTTACCAGATTAAACAGTGACGACTCATCGTAGAGTGCTAATATTCACATCGGCTCATAGTATCGATGAGGGCTTTGCCATTATCACTGGCAGCCCTATTTATTCGCAATAATGATTTAAAATAACTGGCTACAACCATACAGATTACGACGATAAGGAGAGTAAGCAATGCCCCCTTTTGCTGCGCAGCAATCCTTATTTCGTGCGTATGATATCCGCGGATCGTACAAGCTGTTTACGCCTTGTTTTATAGAAGCATTGGGCAGGGCTTTTGCTACTCTCTATACAGCTAATTCCAACGACCAACAACAAACGCACTCTAAATCCCTTATCATCGTGATTGGTCATGACGTGCGCTGCGGTAGCGACCGCATTGCTCAAGGACTGGCCCACATCTTGACTCGATATGGCATACAAGTCATCCAGCTTGGGTTGATCACCACCCCTATGATGGCTTTTTGGGCGCAGCAATATCAGGGTCATGGTATTGTTGTGACAGCCAGTCATTCTGCCAAAGACATTTTGGGTATGAAATGGCTAGTAGACCACAAATCTCCTGACAGCAGACAAATTCAGTCCCTTTATCAACAGCTCATCATCAACGAAACAAAAAACCGTCTCAATCGTCAAGCACACTGCCCAGATCAACACACACATCTACACACAATAGACTCAGTCCTCAGTCAGAAACCCATTGATTTAACCAGTGAGCATGTTGCCACAGCTTATATGACTGCCATTACTCAAGTGTTTGCAAAGATTTATCCCTCCGATAAACAAGCTGACAGCCATTTACCCCATCAGCTTGATTTGGTCATTGTCATTGACTGTATGCATGGCGCGACCAGCACACTTGCGCAGCGCTTATTTGAGCGTTTTTGCCGACAAGTCATCATGCTTAATGACACACCAGATGGCAATTTTCCTACTGGTAACCCTGACCCGACTGAACCTTATCGTCTGATTCAGTTACAGCAAAGCGTAATTGCTCACCACGCGGACTTAGGTATGGCGTTTGATGGTGATGGCGACCGTTTGATGATGGTCGACAATCACGGTAACATTGTCAGCTCTGATCACATGCTCTATTTATTGGCACAAGTTGCATTGGCTGAACGCCCACAATCGCTAATGGACTCTCGGCCCACACCGCAAGTTTTATTTGATATCAAGTGCTCTCATCATCTGCCAACCTTGCTGTCTCAGCTTGGCTCAACACCTATACTCAGCAAGACAGGCAGCAGTTTTATGCGTCAACGCATGCAACATGCCGACAGCCCGATTATTTTTGCAGGTGAGTTGTCGGGGCATTTTATATTTAACGACGGCCATTTTATTATTTATGATGACGCCATGTACGCGGCTTTACGTTTACTACATTGGTTAGCAGCCATTGACAGCAAGGATGTTTTG
Organism: Psychrobacter sp. JB385; assembly: GCF_900163785.1. Taxonomy (GTDB): domain Bacteria; phylum Pseudomonadota; class Gammaproteobacteria; order Pseudomonadales; family Moraxellaceae; genus Psychrobacter. Next base: position 23,067 of record NZ_FUKN01000013.1, on the reverse strand, counting down.
GTTAATATCACTCGATCCTTGCCAGCCACAGTCAGTACGGCGGATCATTATTTGCCAATGCCCAGCACTGCTGACCAAGAGTGCCCTGTTGTAGAGCAATTGGCGAGGCTTTGTCATTATTTACGTAAGCTTGTAGCGACTACTACCGAGAGCGATTTTGGTTATTATCCGTTAGAGACGTGTCCACCATCACTGTGTGAGTGTTCAATAAACACGCATCACATAACGCTTGAACAAGCTCAGCATCTACTGCCAGCAGGTACAAAGCTGAGCTGCATTGATGGCGTACGTTTAGATTTTGCACACGGTTTTGGTGTACTACGTCAATCAAACACCAGTCATAATTTGACAGCGCGCTTCGCTGGTAATACCTTGGCTGATTTAAAAGACATTCAAGCAAAGTTTGCGGCACTGTGTCGCCCATTTGATCAGCAGCTAGCAGAGCAAATTGCCACCATGCCCGCTGAATAGCTGTATTGAGCGGGCATCAATTGAATATGCTAAAAAGAACAACCCATTTAAAACCCACCCTTTAGGAGTTAGGAATGACGCTTAATTTAGATGACGCCAAAAACACCGCTGAAGTATTAACCACCGCGCTGCCTTATATTCAGCGTTATGAGAAGAAACTCATCGTGGTGAAATACGGCGGCAACGCCATGACTGACCCTGAACTCGAAAGCTCATTTGCTCGTGATATCGTCTTGCTAAAAACGGTCGGCATGCATCCAGTCGTTGTACATGGTGGTGGCCCACAAGTAGATAACCTCTTAAAAGAGCTTGGTCGCCAATCTGACCGTATCGATGGCATGCGGGTGACTGATAAAAGCACCATGGACATCGTAGAGATGGTGTTAGGCGGTAGCGTCAACAAATCGATTGTTAGCCTAATTAACAAGCACGGCGGTCGCGCAATTGGCCTCACGGGTAAAGACGCCAATTTGATCCAAGCCAAAAAACTGATGATGGAAAAAATTGGCGCAGACGGTATCGCTGTTCCCGTAGATTTAGGGTTTGTGGGCGACGTAGTGAGTGTCAATAAAGACGTGATCAATATGCTCATTGCCTCTGATTTTATCCCCGTTATCGCACCGCTTGGTGTTGATAAAGAAGGCAATACTTATAACATCAACGCTGATTTGGTCGCAGGTAAAGTCGCTGAGTTTTTACAAGCAGAGAAACTGATGCTATTGACCAATATCAAAGGTGTACTTGGCCGTGATGGCGAAGTGGTGACTGGACTCACCCCCAAGAAAGTCGATGCCTTAATTGAAGATGGTACGATTTCAGGTGGTATGATTCCTAAGATTCAGTGTGCGCTTGATGCCGTACGTAGCGGTGTTAAAAGTGCAGTCATCGTCGATGGTCGCGTCCCTCACGCCACCTTGCTTGAAATCTTTACCAACGAAGGGGTTGGTACACTCATCAGTCGTGAGATAGAGGCTTAATCGAGCGAGCAGTAGGAGATAACCATGTCATTAGCGCTATGGTGTCTGCTTTTCGTATTAGAAAGCATATATTGTTGGTGGATTATCAGCTATGGTGGCGCAAGATGGATAGAAGGCTGGAAATCCTTTTTTATGATTGAATGGTTTGCTCTAAACTGGAACGCCGAGCAGATTCGTCTCTACGTATTAATTATATGGCTGGCAAGTTTGATTTGGTTTATTGCTGGCATCATAAAACCCGAGCTTAGATGGAGCTAAGCTTGGGTTTTTCACATGTTATGTATCAATCTTAGTTTAAAAAACTAATTTTAAAAATATAAGTCTAAAAAATCTAGTAAGCACAGAACTCAACAGCGCTATGGCTGCTGTTACCATATACTTTCATATGATGATTGCCTTTACGCTGAATAAAATAAGAGTTTTCCTTATCATAGCGATCACCACTCAAGCGCCCATTAGGCCCTGTCACATAAGCGACATTGATTTGATCGTCGCCCACATTACGAATGATTAAGTTCTGATCTGGCATGAGCCACAAGCGAAATACTTTTCCGTCTTTGATATTGCCAGTAAAGCTACCGCAATAACTGTCTTTTGCAAAGGTTATCTTAGTGGATGAATCAGCCGCCTGCACGCTGGTCACCATCAAGGGTGCGACTGCCAAAGCCGCTATTATTAACCATTTTTTCATCATTTTATCCTCGTCATTGTACATGCTTAACTACTAAACATAATTCCATTAAAAGTAGCATAAGTTATAATGAGCAAAAGGCATAGCATATTTATGAAAATTTTATTAACAAAGACTGGTGTCGAATACCGCTTCATCATAACCACATACAAGTATCGACGCATTTTGATCATCAAGCGAACCCTCTACTATGGGACGCTTAATCATACTGGTGTTTTCAACCAGTAGCTCAATGGCATTGTCCACGCTGGCATCAGCCGCTTGCTTTTGATTGTCATCGAGTTTGCGCCATGTCGTACCGCGCTTATTGAGTACTTTTTCAATACCAAGTTCGTTAACCCAGCGCTGCACCGTTGCTTTATCGATGCCTTGTTTTTTATAATCATGAAATTCGTAGCTGACGCCTAGTTCATCGAGCTTATTGAACGCTTTTTTCATGGTGCTACAAGACTTTATACCGTAAATGGTGATGGTCATATTTACTCCAACTCAATGCGATTATTTATAAGAATGTCGCTGCATTATACCTAACACTGACCATATGTAGACATACTGTCTCTGCTATCACATGTTTAGCGGTAAACCTGACAAGCAAATACATCATATCGTCGCAATTTTTGCCAAATTACGCTATGCTATGGCATTGTCAAATTCCACCTATTTTTATCAGTATTAACCAATTCTTCCGAGCCGACTATGAGCAATGCCGTGACAGCAGACCAATCTAATACTAACAACAGCCCTATCAGCGCAAATGGCACTTCTAATAACAGCAACCAGTATCAGCCACAACTGATCGAAGCTGCGCAGCAGGCCAAATGGGCAAATGATAAGCGCTATGAAGTGGGTAATGAGCCAAGCGATAAGCCAAGTCGTTACATGCTGTCGATGTTCCCGTACCCAAGTGGCAAGCTGCACATGGGGCACGTGCGTAACTATACCATCTCTGATGTGTTAAGCCGTTACTACCGTCTCAAAGGTTTTGAGGTCATGCAGCCAATGGGCTGGGATGGTTTTGGTTTGCCAGCAGAAAATGCGGCGATTGCCAATCAGACCCCGCCTGCGGCATGGACGTTTGCCAATATTGACAATATGCGCGCACAGCTAAAGCTATTGGGCTTATCCATTGACTGGTCGCGCGAATTTGCCACCTGTAGCCCTGAGTATTATCAGTGGGAGCAGTGGTTATTTTTGCAGTTGTACAAAAAAGGCTTGGTCTATAAAAAGCTGTCTACCGTTAACTGGGATCCGATTGATAATACCGTATTAGCAAACGAGCAAGTCATTGATGGTAAAGGCTGGCGTAGTGGTGCACCAGTCGAAAAACGTGACATTCCTATGTATTACTTCAACATCACCGATTATGCTGATGAGCTACTAGACGATTTGGATCAACTAGAAGGTCATTGGCCGTCTGAAGTATTGACGATGCAGCGCAACTGGATTGGTCGTAGCTCAGGCATGGAAGTACACTTCCCTTATGAGCTTGCTGGTCAAGAAAACACGCTAGATGTGTTCACCACTCGTCCTGACACCTTGATGGGTGTGACTTATGTTGCCGTGGCAGCAGAGCACCCACTTGCACAGTACGCTTCTGAACAAGACGACGTCATCGCGCAGTTCTGTGCCCTATGCAAAAAAGGTTCAGTGGCTGAAGCGGATCTTGCCAAAGCTGAGAAAATCGGTATGGATACGGGTCTTACCGTAACGCATCCTTTAACTGGTGAAGAAGTGCCTGTTTGGGTAGCCAACTATGTATTGATGAGTTATGGCTCAGGTGCAGTGATGGCAGTACCAGCACACGACGAACGTGACTATGAGTTTGCGACCAAATATAACCTCCCTATCAAACAAGTAATCGATATTCCAAACGGTTATTTTGATGAGATAGAAGCTGATGCCAAGGCCAACGATACTCAAGCCAATCTTGCTTATACCGAACGCAATACACTGGTCAATTCAGGTGAATTTGACGGGTTAGCTTTTGAGCAAGCGTTTGAAGCGATGCTGAACAAGCTTGAGCCACAAGAATTGGCTAAGAAAAAAATCCAATATCGTCTGCGTGACTGGGGCGTATCGCGCCAGCGTTACTGGGGTTGCCCTATTCCAATGGTCAACTGTGAGCATTGCGGTACGGTGCCTGTTGAAGAGCAAGACTTACCAGTTGTGTTGCCGACTGATGTCGTGCCTGATGGCCGCGGCAACCCACTCAAAAACATTCCAGAGTTCGTAAACACCACTTGTCCAAAATGTGGCAATCCTGCTGAGCGTGAAACTGATACCTTTGATACCTTTGTTGAGTCAAGCTGGTACTATGCGCGCTTTGCTAGCCCAAACGATGCGCAAAACATGGTCAACAAGTCTGCTGCCAATAAATGGCTGCCTGTTGATCAATATGTGGGCGGTGTCGAGCATGCGGTGATGCATCTATTGTATGCGCGTTTCTTCCACAAGCTGATGCGTGACGAAAACTTAGTCACAGGCGACGAGCCTTTTGCCAATCTAATGACCCAAGGAATGGTACTCGCTGGCACGTTCTATCGCGTCAATGCGGATGGCAGTACGACTTACTATTTTGCAGAAGACATCGACATTGAATTCGATGAGCGCGGACAACCCATCAAGGCACTGTTAAAAGCAGATGGACAACCTGTGACGATTGGTAAAATTGAAAAAATGTCTAAGTCAAAAAACAATGGTGTTGATCCACAGCTTACCATCGATAAATATGGTGCTGACACCGTACGCTTGTACACGTTATTCACCGCACCTGCTGACCAAACGCTTGAATGGTCAGATGACGCGTTAAAAGGCCCTTACAACTTTGTGAAAAAAGTGTGGCGCATTGCAACTGAACACATGCAAGCACTTGCTGATGCAAACTTAAGCCTCGATTCGCTAAACAACGATGCCTTGAATACAGACGATTTGAGCAAAGAAGCCAAAAACTTGCGCCGTAAAACACATGAAACTATTGCCAAGATTGATAATGATTTGGGCGATCGTTTGGCATTGAACACGCCAGTGTCTAGCTTGATGGAGCTTTCTAATGAGCTTGCAAGCTTCAAAGCCAGTAATGAGCAAGATTTGCGCGTACAACATGAAGCCTTGGTTGATTTGCTAACCATGTTATCTGTCTATGCGCCGCATGTGGGCGAGCATTTACTTGAAGCGCTTGGTCTTGAGAGTAGCGCCCTAACTTACCCAGCCGTTGATGAGAATGCGCTCGTACAAGATACCATTACGATGGTGGTACAGGTCAATGGTAAGATGCGCGGTAAGATGGATGTGGCACCGAACAGCGATCCTGAGCAGCTAAAAGTACAAGCACGTACGATGGAAAGTGTGGCAAAATTCATTACGGGCGACATTAAAAAAGAAATCGTCGTTCCTAATAAATTGGTGAATATCGTGGTTGCAGGCTAAGTGCTTTAAATTGAGTACTGTAAAATAAGCACATTGAGCTGAGTATTTTAGCCTTGGCTCTCTAAGCCTTCTTAACATTTAAGGATAGCGATTATGTGGTATAAGCAGAGAGCTGGGCAGTCACCTCATATCAAATTGAGCGCACCCGCCCATCTTGCCAAATCATCAAGCAAACAGAAGCTGGCAGCCGCCCTACTTGCTGCCTTGCCGATGTTTGGTGTCGTTGGTGCAACCGCTGGGCTTAGTGGCTGCGGTTTTCAGCTTCGTGGTTATGATTCTCCAATGTTGTTTGATGCCGCCAAAACAGCAGTGATTATTGAGGACAATAGAATCTCGTTTCCTCTCAAACTGCCGTTGACGCATCGTCTAGAAACGTTAGGTGTCGAGGTTATTGATAACATGACGGTATCTGATGTGATGGCGAATAATAAAAACGTCAATACTGATCCAATTGCCGCCATCAATATCAGTAACGTGCGCTTTAAACGTTATGAGCTGGTGGGTGTTTTGACAGAAATACGCTTGGTATTATCAGCCAATGTCACTTACCAAACGACTGAAAATGGCAAACCCGTTACCTTAACCAACCCGATTCAAGTTGAGCGTAGCTATCAGTATAATGAAGCCTCGGTCAGTACAGACGATCTACAGGGTGATCAGATTCGTGATTGGCTCTATGACAGTCTGGCACGCCGCATCACGGATCAATATGTCGCCATCTCTTTACCTAAAGTGACCTCAAACGGTGCTAGCAAACCAATACCCGTTAGTAATAATGTAGGCTCAACAACCGTTGTGGTGCCAACCCCTTAACGTCTCACGTTCATTTTTCTTAACCTGCGTCTCTCTACTCTATGCAAGATACCTTTATACAAGCCTATCCAAAACTACTACACTCTTCTGTTGTGGTAGCAGGCTTGTGGCTGGCTCATGGAGATGAGCCGCTATTGAGTCAATGGCTTATTGATGCGTTACGGCCACACTGGCGAGCGCAAAACTACGCCGTCAAACGTATCGAGCTGATATCAGTCAAGAGTTGGCAAGAGGTATTGTCAGAGCTTGGCAGTCAATCCCTATTTGATGATGCCAGTGCGTTGATTGTGACTGGCAATCATAAACCAGATAAAGCAGTGATTGAGGCGTTAGAGCGTTTTGCCCAAGAGGCGCAAACGGGCGCCCATACTCATAGCGTGTTATGGCTAACACCAAAGCAAGACAAACGCAGTCAAAGTAGCAAATGGTTTGCGCCATTTGCTCAATATGGTCACGTGATCGACTGTAATTTATACAACGAACAGCAGCGACAACAGCTTTTACAAATACAAGCCCAGCAATTTGGATTACGCTTGTCACAAGAAGCATGGCAGCTGCTTATGTCCCATACTGAGCATCATCTGTTGAGCGCTTACCAAACCTTGTGGCGGCTGTCTTATTTGTTTGCACCGCAACTTGTCAGTCAAAATGAAAACACTGTGCAAACCAGTCGTACATCGCACCCGTCTGATACCAGTGTCGCGCTGGACATAAATGATCTACAAGCGGCCTTGGTCAGTGATGCCCAGTTTAGCGTGTTTGATTTATCAGACGCCATGCTGATGGGCAACAGCGCTCAGGTGGCAAAGATTATGTTTCAGCTTAAAGCCACAGATGAACCAACGACTTTGGTGTTATGGGCAATCAGTAAAGACATGCGTCAAATCATACAATTGATGGATGGACAAGACCCGCAAGCGCTTGGCATTTGGCGTAGTAAACAGGGATTGTATCAGCAGGCCTGTCGTAGGCAATCAAAAGTACGAACTGCCGAGTGGCCCGCCTTACTTTATCGTTGTGACCAAGCTATTAAAGGACTTATTCGCCAGCCTGCATGGGAATTACTACTGCAAACCGCACTTGAGCTGGCTGGAAAGCGTTTGTTTATCACAAGATAAACTTCCTTTTACTCCTCTTGCTGACTTTGAGTATTTACTGACTCTCTTGTACAACCTTTCTTCTCATCATCGCGCCTACACAAATATTATTTTTCCTAAATGTTTACGGCAATTGGCTACTTGACGCCTGTTTTGCCACTACATCCTTACCTTGTCTCACGTTACCTTAACCTTTCTTAAACTAATTCCCATTCCCTTTTACTGATGAAGCCTCTACTATAGCTACATTTGATTTAATTGTGATTGGACTGTTGTTATGCGCAAAATGAGCAAAAAATCTGCTATTAAATGGGGGGTTATCGCCTTAATTGTCATAGCACTCGCGGCCTTGGCTTATCATTTCTTAAAACCAAAAGAAGTCACGCCCAATTATTTGACAGCAACGGCTGAGATTGGTGATATCGAAAACAATGTCATGGCGTCTGGTAAGGTCAAAGCCCTGAACACGGTTGATGTTGGTGCTCAAGTCTCAGGTGAAGTAAAACGTCTTTATGTGGACGTTGGTGATGAGGTGCAGCAAGGCGATTTGATTGCCCAAATCGATCAAGTCACGCAAAAGAACAATCTAAGTAACGAGCAAGCCAGTCTCGAGCAAAGCGTGGCCGCCATACAAAGCGCTAAGGCCGAATCTTTGAGCCGGCAGGCCAGCTTAAAAAGTGCTTATGCCGATCTTGCCAGCCGCCAGTCTGAGCTCAAACAAGCGCAGTCGGACTTTACTCGTTTGAAATCTTTGGTCGCCATTAACGCGATTTCTCAGCAAGAATATGACACTCAAGCAACCAGCGTAGAGACAGCCAAGGCTGCGGTAGCCAATGCCCTTGCTGCTATCGATACTGCCAAAGCTGCAATTGCAACGACTGAGGCCAATATCAACAGCCAAGAAGCAGCTTTGCGCAAATCACAGACCAACGTCAATACAGCTGAAGAAGACCTTAGCTATACCACCATCCGTGCGCCTATGTCAGGCACTGTCGTCTCAATTACCACAGAGCAAGGCACGACCGTTAACGCCAACCAAACTGCACCGACTATCGTGACCTTGGCCGACTTGTCCACGGTGAGAATCAATGCTCAAATATCAGAAGCTGACGTCATCAACGTCAACGCTGGTATGCCCGTTTATTTTAATATTATTGGTAACCCCGATCAAAAGTTTGACTCTGTCCTAAAAGCTGTCGAACCTGCTCCTGAAGTCATCAGTGATACCAGCTCAACCGACTCTGCTATTTATTATGTTGGTTATATCGAAGTGCCAAATACTGAACGACGTTTTCGTATTGACATGACAGCGCAGGTTTATATTGTCATCGATCAAGCAAAAGACGCCCTCCTTATACCAGCAGCGGCCCTACAACCTGTCAGTAAAACCAATAAGTCTCGTGACGCCAATACAGATCCTAATACCAAAACGGCGATGGTACGCGTGCTCAAAGCGGATGGTCAAGTAGTCGAGCAAACCGTAACAACAGGTATTAATAACCGGGTTAGCGTACAGATTCTAAGTGGTTTAAATCAAGGCGATGAGGTGATATTGGGAGAAGAAGGACAAAAAAAGCAACAAGGCGGTAGAGGCATGAGAGGGTTTTAATACCTAGAGAAGCATTTGGTACCAATCTTCATCGCCAAGCACATGACTTGCGATAAGAGCAATTATATAAGCAGCATTGATACAGGCAGCATCGCAAATGAATAGCAAAGAGTCCAGCCCTACTACCGCAGCAGATACTCCATTGATGCAGGTCAAAGGATTGATACGAGAGTTCAAAGCTGGTGAACAAACCATTCGGGTGCTCCATGATATCGATCTGACCATCAACCAAGGTGAAATGGTTGCTATCATCGGTCAGTCAGGTTCAGGTAAGTCAACCCTGATGAATATTCTTGGCTGCTTAGATCAAGCGACTGCTGGTGAATATAAAATTTATGGTCAGTCAGTCAGTCGCTTAGACGCTGATGAGTTGGCTAAGCTACGCCGTGAGCATTTTGGTTTTATTTTTCAGCGTTATCATTTGCTTGGCGATATCAGTGCTCGAGACAATGTCTCTGTCCCTGCCGTTTATGCGGGTATGGATGGACAAGCCCGTAGTGAGCGTGCTGAAAAACTATTAGCAGATTTGGGTTTGGGCGCAAAAGTAAATAATCGTCCTAACCAACTCTCAGGTGGACAGCAGCAGCGTGTGTCCATTGCACGGGCGCTCATGAATGGGGGCGATATCATCTTAGCCGATGAACCCACAGGGGCGCTTGACAGCAAGTCTGGCGAAGATGTGATGAAAATCCTATATGACCTAAACGCTCAAGGTCATACCATCATCATGGTGACTCATGACCCAGGCCTCGCTGCCCAAGCTGAGCGTGTGATTGAGCTAAAAGATGGTTATGTGATTGCAGACTATAAAAACGATCATTATAAATCAACGACCACTCAACCCGCGCCTATCTTAGACAACAATCGCAAGAGTGTTTTTAGCAGCTTTATCGATCGTTTGCTTGAAGCGTTTAAAATGTCACTACTGGCCATGCGTGCCCATAAAATGCGTACCTTGCTTACCATGCTTGGTATTATCATCGGTATTGCTTCAGTGGTATCCGTCGTGGGTCTGGGTAAAGGCTCACAAGCACAAATCCTCACCAATATTAGCTCACTTGGTACCAATACAATTACCGTTCGTGATGGGTATCCTTATGGTGACCCAAGGCGACAATACAACGATGAGAATTTGACCCCACAAGACGCTCAGGCAGTCGAAGACCAACCTTACGTCATTAGTGTCAGTCCTCAACTTGACGCCAATATGAATGTGCGCTATCGCAACATACAAGAGGCTGCAAGTATTAGTGGTGTCGGACAAGACTATCTGAGCGTCAGTGGCGAGACACTGGCGCAAGGTCAAGGCTTTGATGATCAAAGCATTTTACGTCGTACGCAAGACATCATTATTGATGACAATGCCAAAAACACTTTTTTTCCAAATGATGCTGATCCTATTGGTGAAGTGGTATTGATTGGTAGCGTACCGGGACGAGTGATTGGTGTGCTTGAGCCCAACAACAGTGGGTTCGGCGGCGAGGTCGACACCCCGACATTATATATGCCCTATACCACCATGATGTCACGCATCAAAGGCAGTGATAATATTGAAAGCTTCGTCGCGCTCATTGATGACAAGATATCTTCTTCAGCCGCTGAGTCTGCCATCTATCAGTTGATGGAAAGTCGCCACGGTACGGATGATTTTCGCATACGTAATTCAGACTCTATTCGCCAAACCATTGAGTCTACCACAACCGCCATGACGCTCTTGATATCCTCTATTGCCATTATCTCATTAGTAGTCGGTGGTATTGGCGTCATGAACATCATGCTGGTATCCGTGACCGAGCGTACCAATGAGATTGGTGTACGTATGGCGGTTGGCGCACGCCAAAGCGATATCATGCAGCAGTTTTTGATCGAAGCCGTTTTGGTCTGTGTCCTAGGAGGACTAATTGGTATTGGGATGGCATTCGCTATTGGCGAATTGATCAACCGTGTGGGTGGCGATAGTTTCAAAGTGATTTATTCAATGACCTCCATCATCGCAGCTTTTGTTTGCTCGACACTCATTGGCGTGGTTTTTGGCTTCTTGCCCGCCCGCAATGCCGCAAAACTAGATCCTGTTGAAGCACTCTCTAGAGATTAATAACCAATCAAGAGCGTGTTTTTGCTCAAAATGGGAGTCAAAATACGCATATTTATAAAATTCTAGAAAAATTGGGCTTTTTACGTAAGAATTGCACTTTTTTTACGATGCAGGGTTGCAATTGTCAGAATTATATATATAATGTGCTCTCACGTTTAGGGATACAAATTCTCAAAACGATGATAAAAGCTTAATGTCTCTTTTATTATTGACAGCTCAATATGTAAAGCATTAAGTTTTAAGACATGTATTAGATGTCTTATTTTAATAAATTTGCCTTTAAGGAAATTTATCTTGTGAAGCTAATGTTTAATGCTTCTCAGGGCCGATAGCTCAGTTGGTAGAGCAGTTGACTTTTAATCAATTGGTCCCGCGTTCGAGTCGCGGTCGGCCCACCATATTTAGTTTGATGCTTATTAATCGTTCTGCCCTATCCGGTGGTTGATTAACAAGTTTAAAAGATATCGTTAAGGTATCCAGTTTTAATAAGTTTGCCTTTAAGGAAATTTATCTTGTGAAGCTAAGTTTTTAATGCTTCTCAGGGCCGATAGCTCAGTTGGTAGAGCAGTTGACTTTTAATCAATTGGTCCCGCGTTCGAGTCGCGGTCGGCCCACCATATTTAGAAAGCCCCATGACAATATCGTCACGGGGCTTTTTTTTGACTTTATTTTTTGTTATCTGCGATTTTGTTTAAAAACATGACGGTTTCTACTTTTTCGCCACAATAGCTTGTGTTTGATTGTGTCTTTGATCGTACGAGGATGTTTGGGCGCGCCAACAATAAGCCCATCAAAAGTCGCCTCGTCGATAGCCAGCTCACGCCCATGCGCCATCATCACCATAGAAGGCTTTAACTCTTTGACTTTGGTCAGTGACTGAGTATAGACGTTGGGATCATAAATAGGAAAAGGTGCCACAAATTTGTGCCGCAGCTTGATGATCAAATCAGCGGTATATATTTGTCGACTTGGCACATGAAACAAGGACAAATCCCTATCGGTGTGCCCCGGCGTTTCTAATACTTGCCACTCCTCAAACCTTGGCACGTAATCGCCATCGGTCACGGTAATGTCTGGTTTTAGATTTGCTGGGTAATATAAGTTTTTAAATGAGCGCCCTTGACGTCTCGCCACATAATACGCAAGATTTATATCTATAAAGTGCATGGCACGTCCAGCAATGCCGCCGTACCACTGATGTTTTTTATCAGAGGAGACAATCAGGCAGCCTGTCTTTTCTCGGTACTTATTTGCGCCACCAGCATGATCAGGATGCATGTGTGTGACGACGACGACTTTTAAATCCGTGATGGGTCGTTGCAATGTGGATTTGATATAATCGAGCACCATCGGCACATCAGCACGGCAGCCACCGTCCAGCAGCATGATCTTGTCTGGATATATCGCAAGGTAGGTGCTTTGTATATACCCTTCTAGACGTACAATTCTGCATAAACTCATTGGTACCCCTCACCTCCTTTATAATTACTATTATGAGGTTTTATTCAATTTTATAATCGATCTTTAGTATAACGTCCGCCAATTCAAAAAAAACGACTTTGAGTGAACGCTTGTGACTATATATATCCATTAGTGAAAAAGATAATCATAAATAGACCTTATTAAAACTCAACCTTCCATCTAATAACGGATTGCTTTCTGCTCGTATAAAAGCAAAAACCCAGCACTTAGGCTGGGTTTTTTATATCACAAGTATGTTTTATATATTCAAAGCCTGCGCCATCAATTACGCCAAGTCACGTACCTTTGGCTCACGCTCCCACAGACGGGTCTTAGCGTTTTCGATAAAACCAGCAACATCATCAAGCGGCGTTACAAACGCATCTTTTTCGATAGGTAGTTTGCTCAAGATGTGTTCTTCAGTCGCAGGGCAATAAGCAATCGCTTTGCAATGTGCATAAGCATCATTGAACCAATCTAGCGCTGCGCTGTCCATAGCCAGCTTTTTGGCTGGTGGATGCATAATGATACTGACCACAGCGTCAAAGAGCACAGACGGGCCACCAGCAAGACGTTCGTCCGCTTGAATGTGCGTACCATCATCTAACGTCACTTCTTTGTTAGGCGCGACGATTTTCACGGTTGCACCCGCTTCTTTTGCGGCAGTTTCAAACTTCTCAACTTCGCTATGGCTTGAGCCTTCAGCAACCAAGATACCGACCAAGCGGCCTTTCAAACTCTTTGGTGAGATACCGATGGTTTGCAGCGCTTTTGAGGTGCCAAGATCCTGTACAGGAGCGGCGGCGTCTGCTGGCTCTGGCAGTTCCATACCAAGCGCGCTTGCCACACGGTTTGCCAAGTCGTCATCGATATGCGGCAGATGGCTCAGCATCCGCGTGCGTACATGCGCGGTATCTACTTTACCCAGCTCAAAGGCATAAGCGGAGGCAATGTGTGCCTTGCCTGCGTCAGTCTGGCTGCGGTAGAACATACGTGGCTGGCTGTAATGGTCAGCAAAGCTTTCGGCACGGATACGACCTTTTACGCCATCATCCATCTGCTCTTGGAAAGAAGCATAGCCGCGTTTTTCGCTTTCACGTGGACGGCTTGGATCAAGGCTTTGTGGCTCATACATCACGCGCGTTTTTGGTACTTGCATTTGCATGTGACCGTCTTGCTGGTTGTTGGCAAACGGACATTTTGGCGCATTGATTGGAATCTGCGCAAAGTTTGGCGAACCAAGACGCGACAACTGCGTGTCTAGGTAGCTAAATAGACGACCTTGAAGCAGAGGATCATTACTGTAGTCGATACCTGGTACTACGTGCGATGGACAGAACGCCACTTGCTCTGTTTCGGCAAAGAAATTATCTACATTGCGATTCAAGACCATTTTACCAACAATTTTCACCGGTACTAGCTCTTCTGGAATGAGCTTGGTCGCGTCTAAATGGTCAAATGGGAAGTTATTCGCTTCTTCTTCAGTAAATAACTGAACGCCAAACTCCCACTCAGGATACATGCCATTATCAATTGACTCAAACAAGTCGCGGCGATGATAATCAGGATCTGCGCCAGAGATTTTTACGGCTTCGTCCCATGTGGTTGACTGTACGCCAAGTACGGGTTTCCAATGGAAACGTACAAAAGTGCTCTTACCGTCTTTATCAATCAAACGATAGCTGTGAATACCAAAACCTTCCATCATACGTAAGCTACGTGGCAGACCACGATCACTCATCAGCCAGATTAAGTTGTGCATGGTTTCAGGGCTCAATGAGACAAAATCCCAAAACGTATCATGGGCAGATGCCGCTTGCGGGAATCCGCGATCTGGCTCAGGCTTAACCGCATGAATCAAATCTGGAAACTTAATCGCATCTTGGATAAAGAAGATTGGCATGTTGTTACCAACGATATCCCAGTTTCCCTCTTCGGTATAGACTTTTACAGAAAATCCGCGCACGTCACGTGGCGTGTCTTTTGAGCCTTTGTTACCAGCAACGGTCGAAAAACGGGTAAAAAGTGGCGTTTGTTTACCAGTCTCGGTAAGGATTTTGGCCGTTGTATACTCTTCTAATGATTCCGTCAGCTCAAAATAGCCATGTGCCGCACTACCGCGAGCATGGACGATACGCTCAGGGACACGCTCATGGTCAAAGTGGTTGATCTTTTCACGCAGTACAAAATCCTCTAACAACGTAGGTCCACGTGAACCTGCTTTTAGAGAGTTTTGATTGTCAGAAATAGGCACGCCTTGCTGCGTCGTTAATACTTTGGTGTCATCGCCTGCGCGCTGATGGGTTTCACCACCATTACCACGCTCAGAATTCATGTCTTTGGCTGGGTCGGTATGATCGATATTATTATTCATAAAACATCCTAGCTAATGAGTAAAATGGTCGTTTTTAGACCATTAAAATTGTGCTTACACAGGTGTTGTATCCTTTGGGATAATACTGACTTCATCTGTCGATTATTTGTCTGTGCTGCTGCATGACCAATTATTAAAAAAGATAAAGGAATAAAAGGCATACGGCTTATCTTACCCAAAAACTAAGTCGCTTATAGTTGCGTATATAGTGAACCTTGTTGATGTTTGGTTAAAGTTTACGTGCGCAGTCCCTCAACCACTTGACGGCTTTTGAACGCGTCTAAACATTAACAATCCAATCTTGTAATGTAGTTATTCTTTAAGGTATGCTTTTATGACGTCCCAAAATTATCGATAATGATAGTGGCATGGTGTTTAGCCATCTCTTTATCGCCTTCTTATACAACTATAAGGCTATCTACTATGCGACCAACATCAAATGTTTTATCCAAAAAATCTTATTGCACATTGCTGGCGAGTGCATCAATGGGCGTCATGGCATTGACATTCAGTCAGACGGCAGCTGCCATCACCACCAAAAATGTTACTTATACTGTCGATGGCCAAGCCTATGAAGGCTATTATGCCAAAGCCGACAAGCCCAACGCCCCTTTTATCTTACTGATTCATGATTGGGATGGTCTGACCGACTATGAGCGCAAACGCGCGGATATGTTAGCGAATGAAGGCTATAATGTACTGGCCGCAGATATGTTTGGACAAGGTATTCGTCCGACCTCCGTTGAAGAAAACAAGCGCTTAACGGGTGCTCTATATGATGACCGTAGTAAAATGCGCCGCATACTAGAAGGTGCGTTGAATGCAGGTCGATTACAAGGTAATGATGTGCGTGAAGGTGTGACCATGGGATATTGTTTTGGCGGTACGGTGGCATTAGAGTTGGCACGTTCAGGTTTCCCGCAAAAAGCTTTTGTGCCTTTCCACGGTGCTTTTGATATCCCAACGGGACAGAACTATGGTAAAACCACAGGAGAGATTTTGGTATTTCATGGTTCTGCCGATGAGTCCGTGTCTCTAGAGAGTTTTGCGACTTTAGGCAAAACGTTAGAAGCAGCCAAAGTACCTCATGAAATGATTACTTACAGCGGCGCACCACATGCCTTTAGCGTGTTTGGAAGTGATCGTTACGATGCACGTGCGGATGAGCGTTCTTGGAAACGGTATTTGGATTTTTTGGCAGATGAATATAAATAATTTAGCAGCCTAAAAAGTATCAGGCATCGTATATCAGTAACTATATAAGTAATTTAAAAAAAGACACCTCTATTACGATCCTATAACGATCCACTGAGGTGTCTTTTTACGTTTTTAATTATTTAATCTTTTTGAAAGACCAATATCTGATTATTGGCAGGCAACGCATAAGTATTGCTCAGCGTCAGATCATGCTGACTTGCTAATGCGACAATATCTTCTTTATGACGAATACCGCTTTTTGGATCGCGCTGACGCAGGTTTATGTCAAACTGTTGATTGCTGGCACTCGTATAATGACCATTTTCGTTAAAAGGGCCATAGGCAATGAGTTTACCACCTATAGGCAAGGTATCACCTGCCAACGCAAATAAGCGCTCTACCAACGACCATGCAATGATATGTAAGGTATTGGCAGTAAACAGCGCATCATAAGGTGTATGACTATCTGTATTGACCGGTATGGGATCACTAGACAAGTCAAATGCCAATGGCGCATACAAGTTAGACGCAGGATACGCGTTATGCCATGCATGAATGGCACTGTGATTGGCTAATACATCACTGGTCTGCCATATTAGGTGCGCGAGTCTCGGCGCAAAATACACGCTATGCTGACCCGTTCCAGAACCCACTTCTAACACGTGGGACGTCTCTGCCAATTCTTTTTGTAAAACCGATAAAATGGGTTGTTTGTTGTTTTCACAAGCCTGAGAAAACGGTAACGCCTCAGAGGGCATAAAATCAGTATTGCTATATATCATCGTATTTTCACTTCTTATATGACAAATGGCACCACATAGATAACAATGTTTATGATGCTAATAAATCCCAGCTTCTACTCCCGCCGCAAGTGTCATCGCCAGCGTCTCTACTTGCTGGGTGAAGTCATCCTGCCACGCGCCTTGTAATATCAGCGCGTCTTGTATCCATGACCAACGTAAACCCGTCGTAATCGTCTTTAGCGCACGCTTAGTACCCGTACCATCCTGCCCTGCTCGAATGTATACAGCAAATGGCAACCCCTGCTTCTCCTCTAACACAGGATAATAACAACGATCAAAAAAGTCTTTGGTCAGCCCTGCCATATACGCAAGGTTCTCAGTCGTTCCCAGTAATAGCGCATCGGCAGCCAGCACGTCTTCTGGCTGTGTGTCTTGCGGTGACTTGAAAATGACATTGATAGCTATATCAGGATGATTGGCGCCCTTGTAGGCTGCTTGAGCCAACTTTTCAGTATTGGGTGATGGTGCATGAGCGACAATCAATAACGTTTTTGCCATAGTCTTAGAGTTCACGCGCAGTGCGGAATGTGAGGTTCTGCGTGATATCAGGATGAATGCTGTTGGCGACTGGACAAGTCAATGCGGTGTTATAAAAGATCGTTTGCGTTCTATCATCAAGCTCTCTGTTAAACGTCACGATGATATGGATCTCGCTCACGCGTCTTGGATCAGCGGCCATGATTTTGGTCACTTCAGCCGTGGTGCCTGTGAGGTCAATATCCATGTCACGGGCTTTGATACCGATAATGGTCAGCATACAACTTGCTAAACTGGTGGCTAGCAAATCCGTTGGTGAAAATGCCTCGCCCTTGCCTTGGTTGTCCGTTGGTGCGTCGGTGATGATTTCATTGTTCGATTGCAAATGAATGGCGGTGGTACGCAAATCGCCTTGGTAAGTTACGTTTGATGTGGTCATGGGGGTTCTCTAGTAAATGGAGTTAAGTATTAAAATATAGTAGTCACGGGGATAATATCAATAGTATCATTGCTTACAACTCTTATCGTAGGTTGTGTGATATTACCTTTCTTATATTCAAGTGCAATGCCATGAGTTGCAAAGTACCAATAATTAACTTGTTAGCAATTTTTTTTGATAGATACCAATTCAAAACTCTTTTCTAGTGACTCATTCTCTGAATCAAATATCGCAATATTAATACCATTAGGATTCTTCACACTGCTATAACGCAATCCTAAAATAGGCTGCGCATTTTCAGTTTGGAATCTGAATCTAAAATACTCTGATACAATTTGTGTCGGTACATATTCAACATGCTCTCTACCATCCTTTATAACAGGTAGCGTCAACTCATCTACAAACGAATGAAGAAATGACATATTTTGCCTAGCCTCATACTTTTCAGGCTCGAAAATACTTGGTATTTCTGGTATATCAACAAAGTCTACAACTTGAATATCTTTTATTAACCTAAATTTAGCAATTGACCATGCTGTCGCATCTGTGATTACTTCTTTTTCAGCTGTATTTTGGTCATAGGCCACATAGAAATAAGAAATACCAGCTGGATTCATACGACCAGCACTAGCTTTTCCTTTTGGAGGTACGCCAATATCGCAAAATTTTGTGAAATCATCCCTTTCTTGGTTGACCCTGACTCGATAAAACTCAGTTCCAGCCGGAATAGTAGTAACAAGTTTTTCTTTATTACAAAGTGTTCCAAGAGCATTTAGCATACTTGAAACAGAAATATAATCAGGTCTACCAGATGAGTATTCATCTTCAGGTTCAGACAAAAATAAATAGCGCGTTTTGTATAGAACTTGATTTTTAAAAGCCGACCAACCATATGATAATGCTGAAGACGAACTTTCAATAGACCAGTCATTTTTGACATGCTCTACTAAATACATACTCGAATCAGAGCTGCTTATTAAATCTTTGCAAAACTCTCCACACCAACCAGGGTCAAAATGCTCAATAATTTCTGATATAGTCGTTTCTGGTATCAACCATTCTTTTTCAACCCATGGCATACCTACATCTTGCGCATCTGCATAATACTGAAATATTGAGTCATATATTCGTTTCATCACTACATTATATGGAGCGGCGATCAAATCACTTTCTTCATTCTCTTCTCCACAATAGGAACATGAGTTTGAACTAAGATTATTAGCGACTAGACTAACGAGTTCATCATCTAAAACACAGTCTGCACATATCGATTTGTTAAGCTCACTAAGCTGAGGCGACTCATGCATAGTAATCGATAAGTCTGAAAAATATCCCAAATCTTCCTCCTTTCGCTATTACGCGTATCTAACAACCGCCTCACTTTCCAAAACAAACAACTGATTAATCAACATAAACTCTCTAATATCATCACTTAGATTGTGACGAGGCTCTTGATGTGCTCGATTGTTGCGATAAGCCATAAAAGTATCAGAAAATAAAGAAGCCCGTCCTATAGATTCGCCTGAGTTTAAGTCCTTCCAATGCAATATTGAGTCATTAACTTGAAAGGCTTTCTTAAGTAACTTAGTACTGCTTTCATTATGCAAGCCTGTACGCTCTCTAACGATAGATTCCAGCTTTCGGTATGCACCCATAATTGCATTGTCTGGATTCTTATCAAAATCTAATGCTAGCTCGATCAGTCGTGGGTCAAGAAGTGCCATAGGAATAGTAAGCGGAAACTCACTAAAAATACTGCGCTCATGTTCCTTATAGAGATAAACAGACTCATACCACCTAGCAGGACGCACTGGATTAATACTATTGATATATTCTAAGTCTTTCACAGTTAAACTTGAATTGGAGATACGTTCAAAAATCGACTTTGAAATGATGTATTCATTAATACTGTCTGTATAGTTGCGCAATAGGTTTAAGACGAATGCATATCCTTTCGGGGCTTCTCCATTATAACCAGAAGCAAAACCACCTTTAATAATGACCTGAATATCATATCTCAGGGTTAGCAATAGCGCATGAGCATGTGAGTAAGTTTCTTCAAAAGTGAGTATTTTTACGTCTTTTATGTCTTCACCAGCATGTATAAGCTGTATGATGGCTGCTTTACATATCTGTGTGACACCACTGTCACCTAGATATTGAATACCCGCAAATTTAGATTTCACTTTTTCCTCACCTCAATTACCTAATGCAGAGAGTAGCTGTAGCCTCTGGAATAAAACTATATTTATACCCAGTGATAAGAAAGAAGCCGAAAAACAAATTTTCTGCCTAAAGTTTTATAAGTGTAAGTTAATCATTTTTAGACTGATTGTCTGACGTAGCTTGGAACACCAATCTTATATAAGTAAACTACAACAAGCTATTAAGCGCTTCTAGACTCTCAGGCCCACCATCCAGTCGAACACACTCAACAGCATCTTGTTCCCAAGTGGCGGCTGATTCTATATGCAGATGGACAGACACTTTTGAAGCAACTGGTTCATTGAGCAAACCCGCCGGAACCCAAACCATACCACTGTCTCTTAAGCTATTCGGAACCAGACTGCCACACACTGAGCAAAAATCACTTCTGTAACCACTCGGCTTTTTATACGATTTAATGTCGCTTTCACCTGATATCCAACGAAAAGCCTTGTCCTGCACAAAAGTAGCAGTGTTGGCTGATGCTCCAGTGGCTTTGCGACACAAGGAGCAGTGGCATTGATAAAAGTTTCGAATCTTCTCCGAAATCTCAAATTTTACATTACCGCAGAGACACTCACCTTTCATTAATCATTCCTTCAAAATTTGATGCTTTATTATTTTTTGAAATGCGACAATACATATAGTACCGCATGAGTAATATATCAGATATTAGAAATTACCTTAAAGATACGTCTGCTAACTACTAAACTCCGTAATATGTAGCAGCTCACTCGCGGGTCCCCACAAGTAAAACACCTTGCCCCACACCTCTTGTTCAATAGGCGCGATTCTTGTCTTATGCTCAGAGCTTGAACATATATTGAAGGCTTCTTCGATATCTGAAACGCAGATTTGCAGCATAAAATTATCTGCCAATTCTTGATTATAAAAGCGTTGCAAATATAAAGAACACGATCCGTTTTGAAAGAGTGTCAAATCATCGGTTATGAACTCAGGCTTAAAACCAATGTCTGCATAAAATGATCTTGAGATTTCATAGTCCTTACTAGGTACAAACACTTTTATATCAGTAACATTCATAATCATTTCCAGAAGTAGTTAAAGCTGCATTAAAATTTTTACTAATGGTAGCGCTAAATATGAAATAAACCCGACTAAGCTTACTGCTATAGGTTTAACTCATCTATAAATTTCTTAGCCATTTTTGGACTTGTCAATCTTACAAATTCTATATGATTATATTTAGGATCATTGAACATCTCAGTATAACGGACACGGTTGCGCTTATACGTTTTTAGCGTCCAAATGATGATTGAATCACGACTAAAAAATGATTTGCGGAACGTTTCAATATTTCCAGTGTCATCCCAAAGCTCAGTTTTCGTTATTGAGCGAATAAAGGCACGTTTGATTGCTTGATAGACCGTACGAGGAAACGAGTAATCTATCCATATAACCTGATCAATATCAGCCCATTTTATAGCAACTGTCCTATTATAATTACCATCGAGCACCCAAGCGTCCTGCGAAAGGCAACTTTTAAGTTTGGCAAAAAATTCTTCATCCGTAGATTCTTGCCAATTGGGTTTCCAAAACATCGCATCCATTTCAAGATACCGATAACCCAATTTTTTCGCTAGCATAAGGCTAAAAGTAGATTTTCCACTGCCACTGGTTCCTACCACATTGATTTTTTTCATAGCTTTGCGCCTAAAATACTTCTCAAACATACGATACTAAGCTAAATAAGGTTTTATTCAAGTTCTACATATAAGACATTAAAGCGAATGATCAAATATCTATCAACTAGATCTTTTGATTGTCATGCGTAAACCAGATTAGATAACAAAACCCCAGCCCTAATACATTGGTAGTAACAGGATTGAAAGCATCAATTAAATATTTTGGACTGACCAAACTTACAAAGAGTAGTAGCAACAATAAAACGATCACTGCTATATAAACTGGAATAATAGATTTTTTAAAGAATAGAATTGAGCAGCCTAAAATCATCTCACCTATGCCAACTATTGGAGAAATAATATTAGCTGAGATATTAAGACCACTCAGTGAAGCTAAATGAATTTCAATTGAGCTTAGCCATAGTATTTTGGGCACTAAGCCATGATAAATAAATAAGAAGCCGAGTGATAATCTGCTGATAAATGAGACATGAGTAAGTTTATAGTTTTGCATTTAAAAAGCGCGTCTTATGATCTGGCGATGGCAAAGTACAATAGTCATATTTACCGAAGAGGCTATAGCGATTTAACGCAATACGATCATACATCCAATCACGTACTGGCCTTGGAATAACGTTAAAGATACAAGCCATTTTCCACGGAAAACCTAGCTTTGTCATTACTTGAAAAAAAGCATCGCTTTTTTGGAATGACTGATTACCTTCTACATAGAGCATCGTCTCATAAGAATCGATAGGTAGGCCAAAATGAAGCAGTATTGCTTGCCCCTCTTCTGACTGTACGCTACACAACTTAAAAAGGCGGTGTTTATCATGTTTGATGATGAAGTTACTCCATGCGTTGCACAGCTTGCAAACATCATCAAAGAGAATAACTCTATCTGAAGCGCTGATATAAGGAGGGAGTTTGTCTGTATTCATGGTTTTGTTCTTTGAAATGATAATGTAGCATTAACCAAAGTTAGCACTAATCTCTCAGAGCAACAATATAAATACAAACTTTGAATCGACTTTATTCAATTAATAACTGAATATCTGAAAGACTGATAATAAACAAAGCATAAGATAAAGACATGCTGAATATCAGCATAATGGAAACAACCATATGAGATATAAATAGTAAATAAAACGAATATAATTGGCAGCAAGTGTAAAGCGCAGAATTATCAGAATAGCACACAAAGAAAAGCCCCCTGATACGTTAGTATCAGGGGGCTAGTCAGAATAGAGAGCTGACGATGACCTACTCTCACATGGGCGAACCAC
>NZ_FUKN01000009.1 GCF_900163785.1 Psychrobacter sp. JB385 | reverse complement strand
CCTTTAATGGGTAACTAAACGTCCTTTAATGGGTAACTAAACGTCCTTTAATGGGGTCTGAAAGTCAGTAACAGTAAGGGCTACAGCGAGCTTAAAAGCTATTAAAAGCATTAAAAGCATTAAAAGCATTTTCTTATTTTTTTTACTAACTGAAAAGATAAAAGAAAAAAGCCCTAGTTACCTCGAAATATCAGAGGCTTTTTTGTTCTCTTTTGGATCAGATAATCGATCAACACTTTCAAAATTATTTATCAGTTTATTTTTGACTTCATCCAAAGCAGTAGGTTTTTTAAAATTTATAAATTTTTTAGCATTCTATTGATTTTATTTTTCTTTAACCTTAGTAATGAGGTATAGAAACCACTCTATATGCCTACGTAATTAGATTTAACAGCCTTCATTCTCTATTTTGATAGATACCTAGCCCTTTCATATTTAACTCTCTCTATGGCGATTTTACGGCTTTCTAGCTGCATTGCTTCATTCAATCTAGCGATTTCCTCTTGATTTAAACCTTGAATTGCCACTAGGTAAGGCTCAACACGTTTTTTAAGGGTGTCATAGCTCGCTTCCGCAACGTTTTTATCCAATCTAGCCTTCTCGTAGTCCATCAGGATGCTGTTTGCTGCCTTCACAGTGGGTTCTACTTGCTCAATAACGGCTATTGTGACCTTTTCCCCATATCTAGCCTTGCTTTCAAACATTTCAGGCTTAGGCGCTACGGTCGTAATACTAAAATCTCGCGCGTGATTGATGTCGTGGTAATACTCCTTGATGCTGGTATGTTTGGCTTTAGAGCCTTCCTTGCCCCTCGTTAGCCCTAAATCAGCGACCGTGTTGGCAAAATCGGTTTGCATCTGATTTAACTTAACCCTGCCGCCTAGAAAACCCTTACAGTTGAGCTTCCCTTTTTGGTCAATAGGAACGACATAAGCGACCAGCTGCGGTGTACTTATGTCCCGATGAATACTCATACCTGCAATATTTCCTTCTCCATGTTTATCCATGAGCCACTGAGCAGATCGCTTAAAAAATTCAGCTTCTTGGCTTTTTCCCCAACCTTCCCATTCAGGACTGGCGGTGATCAAATACTCAATACATAGCACCGCATCAGCGCGTCTTTTTTCAGGAAGTCGATCTTTTATTATCTGTTTGACGGCTTCAGGGGTAGCAACGCTATGATGATTTTTAGGGGTGAGGTTGGGGTCAGCATTGGGCGTTTCTATCATTCGGTAGCTGTGTGCAAGACTGCCACCAATGTTGCCCATCGTCTTTAATTTTGCCGTCCTCAAAATTGCATAGTTCATCGCCATTTTTTTCCTATAATTGAGTGTTATTTTACTAAAGTGTACTTACTACACCATAAATTCGCTTGTTAGGAAAGCGTGATTTTTGCAGCAAAAGGCGGTAAAAAAGGGCTATTTTTCACTGTTTTTCAACTTGGCTGTTTACAGATTGTAAACACCTTTTTTCTTTATAAATCAATAACTAAGAACGATTTTGTTTGCACTTTGCAAACACTTCAATTTCAATAAACCTAACAATATCAGCTATTTGGCAGTCCCTTTAGGGTGCGTATGGTGTAGTCATTAAATTAGGTAGAAAATAACGGGTCTTTTATCTGTCGTAAAATCTGCTACAAAAAAGGGATTATAAGAGCGTTACTTCTCGTCATTCACTGGCATAATCTTAGGCTGGTACAAACAACTTATTAACCTAAAAAAATCATCTGTAGCTACAGATGATTCTAGTAGCGGAGTTATTTATGAGCATGATCGGTGTATCAGTAGCTAGCAATAAAAGCCTTCAACTTGAAGCCACTCAAGAAGCCTACAATAGAGCTGTCGTGAAGCTTAATTTGCTGTTGATTGACGATAAAACACACGAAGAAGTGGTCAGAAGCAAGCTGTTTGAAGTCATGGATGAAAGAAATCAGCTGGGGAAGTACTCCACTTCTGATCTGTATGTCATGCAAAAAAGCATTGAGAAAACGGTTGATGATTTTCTTGCTGGATTAAATGAGCAGACTATTACCCCTTAGATTAGCGAGAAGATAGAACGCTAAAGTTATTGAGGTTTAATCACCTTTCGCTTATATTGGGGGTACGAATATAAGCGAAAGGTGATTGCTATGACTACAACTAATTATAATATACGGCTTGACCAGGATCTGAAAGATAGGTCTTTCTCTGTTCTTGAAAGCTATGGTCTAACGCCTTCACAAGCCATAAGACTGTTCTTGAACCAAGTAGCCGATACTAATGCGATTCCTCTGTCTTTTGACTATCAACAACCTAAGCTCAACGCGCAAACACTTGCTGCTATTGCAGAGGTCGCGAGCGGTAACGGCACTAAGTACGATAGCTTTGGTGATTTGATGGATGAGCTAGAAGGCGAGGCTGATGAGATCCATTGAAGTATCCAGTCAGTTTAAGAGAGATGCCAAAAAGAATTATCTAAGCTTGCTCACTCCTGCATGGGGCGAGGTGCTTAATTGTTTGACGAACGATATACCGCTACCGGCTAAATACAAAGACCATGCGTTGACCGGCAATCATAAAGGGTTTAGGGATTGCCATATTAAGCCTGATTTGGTGCTTATCTACCGTGTTCAGAGCGATACGGTAGATTTTGTTAGGCTGGGTAGCCATTCAGAGGTGTTTGATTAGCCTGTTTTAAGTGGTTCCACAATGACAGTCTGTTTTGAGTAGTCTGTTAATAGGTTTTTGGAGTGAAATAGCTAGTTCCGCTGGGGTATACTCTATTCACAGACCTGATATCAATTTAGCTGAAGGTAAACCGTATATAGCAACTGTAAAACTTCTTAACTTTTGACCACTAGCCAAGTTCCTGCAAGTCCCATAAACGATGTGCCAGCTCAGTTGAAATTCTAACGAGATTTTGGGCTTTTTAATCATTGTCGAGCATAGCCTGCCATAATGACATATATCATTACACCAATTATTGCACATGTAAATATCAATGCAGGTAGTGTCACTACTTCAAGTCCCTTCAGGTTCTGTACAGGGAAAAAACTAGTAATATACTTAAAGAAAACAAGATGGCTTGAGAGCTTTGCTTTTGGCTCATCAACTCAAAGAAATTACTTAGCGGGCTAATCTTTCCAGATTCTATGCTGACCCCATTAAAGAAATTTAACATAAAAAAGTCACAAATTTTATTATGTATACCAACTAGTTGGTATGTATAATAGGATTTTTTCCTACTGGTTAATTTTATGAACTCGCTTTTATCCTATGCTGCTCTGTTTTTTGCCATCGTACTTGAAGTCATCGCTACCACGTTTTTAGGCAAATCTGAGCATTTCACTCGCCTTGTGCCGACTCTTATCTGTGGGGTATTTTTTGCAGGATCATTTTTTATGCTGGCACAGGCATTACGCACCTTACCCATTGGCATTGCTTATGCAACTTGGGGTGGTCTCGGGATTATCTTAACAACGGTTATTGGCGTCTTGGTCTTTAAGCAAAAACCAGATATGGCGGCCATTGTAGGTATTGCACTGATTGTGATTGGAGTAGTGGTGATTAATGGCTTTTCTAAAATGAGTGGACATGGCTAATGACTAACCTGAATAGACCTAAAAAAAACCCTGACATGGTGCGGCATCGCTTATTACAAAGTACCGCAAGTTTAATGACTACGCACGGCTTTGCAGGGGTAAGCATTGATAAGGTGGCAACTGAAGCAGGGGTCACTAAAGGAGCTTTATTTCATCATTTTCCCAATAAAAAGGCTCTAATTGAAGCTGTATTTGACCGTGAATTAGCGATGCTTGACAAGTTGCTTGACGATTTATTAGCTAAAGATACAGTCGATTATGGTCGTTTTACTAGAGCCTATATCCATGCCACTTTCTTTGCCTGTATTGATGATAGATTATCTTCAGCTTTGACATTTTCGCTGTGTGCTAGACCTGAGTTAGTTGAGCGTTGGGATGTGTGGATGGCAGGACGTATGGTGAAGCATCAAAAGACCGATAACAGCCTACAGCTTGAAGTAGCTAGAATGGCAGCCGATGGCATTTGGTTCACCCATTTATTACACGGCGGCAAGCTCACTACCAAAAAAGATTTACATGCCCTTAAACAGCAATTACTTGAGATGACGCATGCTACTTAATGACGGGAGTCACCGATGAAGCAAGAGAATACTATTCCCTATAGCCCTTATATTCCTTTTTTTAAAGACGTTGCCGATTACAATGTGGCGTTTGGGCATCTTTATCCTTATCAATTTATGGACTGGAAAACAGAAGTCCTTTCATGGAAAGAGAGCTGCTACTTGCACGCTGGGCTAAATCCGCCAATGCCTGCACGCATCACAGGACCCGATGCATTAACATTGTTTCGCGATCATTGTATCAACGATTTTAGCCGATTTAGCGTTGGTGCATCAAAGCATGCCGTGATGTGTAACTATAAGGGTAATGTGATGGCGGATGGTATGCTGCTTCGCACAGAGGATAATGCATTCGTATCATATTTTTTATCGCCTTACCTAGAATACATTGCCAGTCGTGGCAACTATGATGTCAATATCGAAGATTTGACAGGCAAATCCTTTCTGTTCCAACTGGGTGGTCCCTTATCTTTGAAAATTCTTGAGGCAGCCACCCAAGAATCCCTCAGTGATATTAAATTTATTTGGCATCGCACAGTGCATATCTACGGGGGTGAACTACCACCAACAGGTATTGCTGTGCGGATTTTTCGGTTGGGCGTAGCAGGCACACTGGCGTATGAAGTGCATGGGGATATCAAAGATGCTCCATTGGTTTATCAAGCCTTAATGGCAGCAGGACAACCGTTTAACTTAGTTCGTCTAGGGATGCGTGCTTACGGCATGAATCATACGGAAAATGGTTTTGCCCAAGCCTTTATCCACTTTTTACCTGCTTGGGCCCAAGATGAAGACTTTATGGACTATTTAAATGGCAAATACGATGCTTTGCTTGCCAAACTGCCAGGCAGTGCAGGTGTCGATATCACCCGTCGTTATTTTAACCCTATCGATTTAGGTTGGGGGCATATGATCACCTTTGATCATGACTTCATTGGCAGAGCCGCCCTTGAAGTTGCCATGCAGCAGCAAGCAAAAAAAATTGTAACGCTTGAATGGTATGCGGACGATATTAAAGATATCTATGCCTCTTATTTTGAGTCTGGTGAGTCTTTTGAGTTCATGGAATTCCCAGCCAATCCTATTTGGACAACGCAGAGTTCTATTGTTGTGGCAGATGAGGTACAGATCGATAATCGCAGTATAGGTATTTCAAGCGGACGTATTTATTCGTTTTATTACCGTCGTATGATTTCTTTGGCGGTTATTGAAACTGAGTATGCTATCGAAGGTACCACCTTAGAGGTTATCTGGGGTAATCCAGGCAAACGACAAAAAAAAATACGGGCCAAGGTGAGCCGTTTCCCTTATCTTACCCTACCTCGCAACCGTGATATCGATACTAAGGCGTTGCCTTGAAAGGCAATTTGATATCAGCACAGAAAACAAGAAAATATATGAAATGTTGCCTGATGATTATATAAGGTGTTGCTATCCGTTCGCATTAGTCGCTGATAGTTACTTTGGGCTTCAATGGGGTAGCCCTCAACATCTGCAATAGTTTCATTAGGCAAATCACTAATCGCCTGTTCACAGATAATGAAGCTTTGGGTGGTAGGCTCTGGAAAAATAAAGATTTTACCATTTTTTAAACCAATAGAAAAAGCACTACGTCTGTTTTGGGGTACAACATATTCAGAAGCCAATAGTATTTTATAGGTTACGGTATAGTTATTCAAAACTAGATAAAAATTATATTTTTAAGGTTATAGTATGGAATCTGATACATCATTTTTATTAATAGGAGCTTTAGCAACACAAGCTAACACAACCAAAGATACTATTCGTCATTACGATGAGATGGGACTACTGAAATCTCGAAAACGCCAAGCAGGATCACGCCTATACACCGAATTTCATCCTGAATGTATTGAGCGTATTAAAATGATTAAAGACGCACAAGCTATCGGTTTTACTCTTAACGAATGTAAAAGATACCTGAATGATCATTTCAATGGCACTCTCAATATTGATAAAGATTTAATTACTATTTCCGAAAAACTTACTAAGGCGAAACGTCAAAAAACTGAGATCATCAATACTATTAACCAGCTTAGTGCTTGTTATACTATTTTAGAAGAAATAAAGTCAGAAAATATTGGCTTCATTTCTAACTCTGAATGGGAAAAACGAATAGCGGCGCAGCTCTCCTTAACCTGAATCGCACCGATCACGAACAGAATATGTATGATAAGCACACTGTGACTATTTCAGCGAGTTAAAACGTTGATACCATTAGATTACAGCTTAGCGTTCAAGTCCTCACTAGGGAACCGAACCCATCTAACACACTCATCAGACCTAGTATTCAAGATATTCTTTGATAGGACGTTTATTAAACTGTGTAGGGTCTTTTTTAAGGCGGTTAATCATTTCAAATTCCCATCCTTGTTGTGACTGTCCAGCTAGGCTGGTAGGACTTACTAAATGATTGTATTCCGCCATAAAAGCAGGGTTACGAGCAATACGCCCTAGCTGCTTATCATTCAGTCCATCAACCGTGAACATATCTGCTGTACTGGCGTCGCGCTCCTTACTAACTACATCAGTCTTAGCTTTTGGCTTTTCATGAACAGTGAAAGTAAAACCTATAATTTTGCGTCCCTTTTTTACGTTCTCATATTTGACTTTAAGATCCGATTTTTTGTTAATCTCATCTGTAGCAAGGTCTAAAACACGTTTCTTAAAATCACACATCGCTTTGTATTCATTGATTCCTAGCCCCATCTGGTCTCTAAAAACCCCTATCTCAAAACATGGTGTTTTTTTAGCTGTGCGCCATTGCGTCAATAACTCATAAAGGCGTACTGAATAAACACTATCAAACTGTGTCGTTTGCTCTAGCAAATACGAGGTAAAAAACTGTTCTAAGCCATTGATACGGCTGATACCTTCTACAACAGCAAGAGTAAATACTATTTCTATTGCGCCCTCACCATCATGATATTGTACCTGCTGCAACCAACGGCTTTTAATCGGCTTACCATTATCATCAAGGTAGGTAAAACGTCTATTAAATAGGGTTTCTTCAGCTTCTTTCATGCGTTTATAGCCATTTTGCCGTGTAGTTTCAAATACCTCTGCATAACGAG
Source organism: Psychrobacter sp. JB385 (assembly GCF_900163785.1). Lineage (GTDB taxonomy): Bacteria > Pseudomonadota > Gammaproteobacteria > Pseudomonadales > Moraxellaceae > Psychrobacter. The sequence continues at coordinate 292 of NZ_FUKN01000009.1, read as the reverse complement.
TGGCATCAATTCGTAACGGCTTGTCTGTACTTAATCCTGTGGCTGTCTCTCTAGCATCAACTATGGCTAGTTGAATAATTCGCACTTCAGCCAATGATAAAGTTTGTAATGCCTGATTCAGTTGATTAGTTTTTACGACTAGGTTTTTTTTAGTGTGCATAACCATCTTATCCATAAGTATTTAATGACATATTACATTAAGTCATCTAAAGGTCAAATTATAAATAGTCCTTTAATGGTAACTAAACGTCCTTTAATGGGTAACTAAACGTCCTTTAATGGGTAACTAAAC
>NZ_FUKN01000006.1 GCF_900163785.1 Psychrobacter sp. JB385 | reverse complement strand
TGCGTCAATGCGAGGGTATCAGATGGTTTTAGCGGTTCGGTTCCGTCAGTCGGTACCATGCTCGATAGGTAAAGTATTGATAAATAAAGAAATGTTGTTTGATGGGTTCGCTCAGTGTACTTGTGGGTGTACTTGCTGTGAGTATTTCGAGGTGTTTTGCTGAATTTAATCTTTCATGGGGTTATTTTCGATAAGTGGCTTTACCTGTCCAAAAAGTCGTTTATCGTATAGACCTACTTTCGAGTGTCCATTGATAATATGGCAATTTTCATATCATTTGATAATCAGGCGAAGTCTATTGATAGGTCGATTATCATTTACTGGTTTTATGATTTGGGTATAGGCTAATGATAGGTTTTCAGGTGTTCTCACTGGTTTAGTATTACTGTAATATGTATATTGTTTTGATTAACTATAAAAAGCCAAGGGGGCAGCATTGGACAATAAAAGATTTTTTATACGAGCAATTGGTGTTTGCGGTTTGATCTTTATTTTATCCACGATGGTTGTTGCTAGGTTTTTTTAGTATGGTGACTGAATATTGAGTTTGGCGGTTCTTAAGGAATTCGAACTGTCGGCTGTAATGCCTGTGGTTGCTGTATTCTTTGGCTGTCGGTGATTAAATAGACCAACATTTAGACCACCAGTGGCAGTAATTGCAGCCTGTTTTGAACAATCACATCGTGTGGGTGTCTTAAATTCTACGATACCCTTGCTCAATTTTGGGCATGGCTAATCCTAACCGCCATTGGTGACTAGGGTGTGAACTTATCAACGCCCTGTTTTTGCTGTCGCTACTGGTCAAAACATGGGGGTCACTTGTCGCGAAACTACTCACGCGCGCGTACTGTTCCATTAACTGCCTCGATACCTGTGCAGAAACTCATAAATCTAGCAGTTTCATTATCGGGTCGTCCCTTTCTTTTTGCCTACGTTCTAATCCTAACCCACCGCCCAGCAACTTTGATTTGCTCATGGTGCATGACAAGGCTGTCTTATAATCATCGTCATTCAATGCCATTTGCCGTACCTGCTCGATTTCATCAAGTATGCTGTCCATCGTGATTGTGTCGCGCGTTCTATCACTCATAACTTACGCTGCCTTTTATTTTGTCAATCATCTGCATAGTCGCACCGCATATCCTTTGTACTATCCTGTCATGCTCATTCACTAGCCTATCAAACGTCTTTGAGTGCATACCTTTGGGCTTTGAGCCGTTGCCGTAAGCAATGCCTGATTGCCAACCTAAACGCTGCCTGATTGCGTCTGCACGACTGAATAGGCGGTCGATGGGTTGTTGTAGCTGTGAGGCATAACAAGCACCAATACAGCCACGACAGACGTAAATCCCTGCACAATACAGCACTGCTACTCGATTGCTGCATGATGGACATAACCACCAATAGCGGTAATTGCCAAAATGACAAGCGGTTTTATCTAATCGTATGCTGTAGCTGTATGCTTTGCCACGATACGAGTAATTAACGTCAACCTTGTTTGCCCTGTCTGTCTGCCTCAACTGGTCACGATAGCGTGAAATACTCAATCGAGGGTAATTGCTCAGGCTTGAAGTGGTAGCAAGTGCTGCCATGTTTTCCCCTGCATATCTAAATCATTAAGCAAATTAAAATTCAATGTTGAGCTTACTTGTATCTTGACCTTGTGATAAATCTTGGCGAAACATATTATCCAATAAATTATTTACTTCTATCGTGCGCTGCTTGCCCTCTACCATAAGCTGCCTATCTCTTTTTTCGTCTGCCAATCTTTTGAGATACTCAGGATTTAATGCCATCTTTTTACGCTTTGGCTTTACTCGTTTGGCATAGTCATCACCTGCTTTGAATACTTCGCCACGCTCATTTAGACAAGGGCTGATACGGCTAGTATGAAAGCTTTTGGCTCGTTCGCCTTTAATGGTTTTACCACGTGATTTGGCTAGATAAGACGCGCGTTCGAATGCTGCTTTGTACTTGCTGTAATCACCTGCAGCCAGTTTCTTACACTCAATAAAATACGATGGGTTCTTTGGCACCCAAACAGATAGATTCTGTATTGAGCCAATCTCAATGGCTTTCTCAGCAACATTTTTCATGGCTCGGACTTCGTTACCATCAATCATAACCACAAGATGATAGTGCTGCTTTTTTGCCGTTTCAACTTCCCTGCACCAAGCATAGCCAACACGATTCAGCTTATATTTTCTTTTCAGCCACTCGTTATAACTGGTGAGAAATTTGGTCAATACCTGATTGTCATCGCTGTACTTGTGGATTCTAATGTCCAACCTGAAAACAAACACTTTGCTATGCCATGAAAGCATTGCATCAAGTTCGCGCTTTATCTTTTCTAGTGGCTCAACATAACATTCATATTTGCCGTCATGTGTGATTATCGGCAATTCCATTCCGTCTATCACAATGGCTTTTTCGTTCGTGATTTTCCGCATTTTTCAAAAGACCTTATCCCGTGTTGATTTGCCCAACTCAAAAAACGTCAGCATGAATGATAAAGAATTAAGGGATTTAAAAGATAAGGATAATATAAAAAACCGACCAAACTAAAAAATCTTGGCACCATGTTACCAGTGGGCTTGGCGTTAATATCGCTTTAGAAAAAGACATGGTATCTGTGACATTTACCCTATAAATCATCAATTAATTATCGTTTTGTTTAATCAATTTACTTAAAAGTATATCATTAGCTCTTATTTGCCTTTTCTTGACGTTTTAGCCGTCTGTAGTACCTTACTATCAAAACCAACTTTCGAGGCTGTGAGCGTCATTCTGTGAGCCTGTTTTTACTTAACCTTGCTCTTTGTCACCTCAAAACCTAACTTTGCCAAGTGCTTGCGGTATTTCTTTTGCTTGTCAGCATCTTTGAGATCATCGGCAATCATGGCAGCGAATTGCTCAGTGCTTGCGCCTAATGGTGAGTTACTGCCGAGCTCAGGCAATGCAGCTAATTTATTGCTGAACGTTTTGATTTGGCTGTCAGTCATTTTGATATAACCACCATCAGTGACTATCTGTTTTGGTACTGCCTTTGGCTTAAACTTGAATGTAAAGCCTGTAATTGTTCTGCCTCGTTTGTGCTGCTCATAGGTGGCTGTAATATCGGTTTCCTTGCTGATTTGCTTAATCGCTCGATCCAGCACTTTAGCTTTGAAATTACACATTTGATTATACTGTTCAGGCTCAACCCCTAACTTATTGCGTAGGTCGTCAATCTCATAAGTTGGTGTTTTGCCTACGTCACGCCAAGATATTAACAACTCATATAATCGGATTGCGTAGATGCTGCTCAGGTTCGCCACCTTGTCGATCTCGTAACTTGTGAAGTGGCTTTCGAGGCGTGTTATCAGTGGAACGACATCAGACGTAAAGCGCATATAAACGATTCCGCTATCAGGCTCAACGCCTATCTTATCCACCCATCTGCAATGAAATGATCGGTCTTTGCCGTTTTTTGGGTTCTTGTCGTGGTAGGTGACATAACGGTCAAACAGTCCCTTACTTGCGTCTTTGACGACTGTGTATGCTGTTTTATCATTGACGCCAAACTGCTCAGCATAGCTACTTGCATGAATCCTTAGCAGACTGTCATGCGTAATGCCTTGTCCTGAATTACGAGCCTCAATGATCGCCAATAAAATCAATCGCTGCTCTGCTAAATCGAGGGTGTAAGATGCTTGGATCAATGCGTTATCTTTGACGACTAATTCAGCCATTTTCATCATCTTATGAAGTGGTTATTAAGTGCGACTATATCACCATACAATTACCTTATCAATCAAAGTAATTATTGGTGCGATAAAGGTAGTGGTATTGGCTTGATTTGGTGCGATAAAGGTAATGGTATGGTGCGATAAAGGTAATTGAATGAAGTCTGTATCCCTTTATTTTCAAGGCTTGCAGCGAGCGTAAAAGCTGTTTAAAAGCTATATAATTAAAAGCACAACAACTCTTTTTTTGTTTTGTGGATAAATCTATTTTGAGTTACTGACTAAAATCAGGCTCAGACAATCATCAAAAATTGATTAATCCATTGTTGGATAGATCGGCTCAGGTTTTAATCATTGTTCACTGGCGAAGTAGATAACCAAACGTAGTAAATCATCAGGCATTACTCGATTGCTGAATTTGCGCTGTGAGCGTCTTTGATTGCTCATGAGGTAACTTAGTACCACTTTGCACCTATAAACGCACTGTGAGCCATTCAGGTGACATTTTGAGGCTATAACAGCCCACATCATTGGTGATTGTTTTGGCTGTGGTAATGCGTCAATGCGAGGGTATCAGATGGTTTTAGCGGTTCGGTTCCGTCAGTCGGTA
>NZ_FUKN01000003.1 GCF_900163785.1 Psychrobacter sp. JB385 | reverse complement strand
ATTAACTATAAAAATTATCATTTAAGACAGCAGAAAAACTCAAAGTTAATTCATTACGAACATAATTTTTAGCGATTTTGCCAGATTAGATGAGCCAAGTTTAGAAGCTTCTTTAAAGAGCTTCATAGCAAGATTAAACTGAAGAGTTTGATCATGGCTCAGATTGAACGCTGGCGGCAGGCTTAACACATGCAAGTCGAGCGGTAACATTTCTAGCTTGCTAGAAGATGACGAGCGGCGGACGGGTGAGTAATACTTAGGAATCTACCTAGTAGTGGGGGATAGCTCGGGGAAACTCGAATTAATACCGCATACGACCTACGGGAGAAAGGGGGCAACTTGTTGCTCTCGCTATTAGATGAGCCTAAGTCGGATTAGCTAGATGGTGGGGTAAAGGCCTACCATGGCGACGATCTGTAGCTGGTCTGAGAGGATGATCAGCCACACCGGGACTGAGACACGGCCCGGACTCCTACGGGAGGCAGCAGTGGGGAATATTGGACAATGGGGGAAACCCTGATCCAGCCATGCCGCGTGTGTGAAGAAGGCCTTTTGGTTGTAAAGCACTTTAAGCAGTGAAGAAGACTCTTCGGTTAATACCCGGAGACGATGACATTAGCTGCAGAATAAGCACCGGCTAACTCTGTGCCAGCAGCCGCGGTAATACAGAGGGTGCAAGCGTTAATCGGAATTACTGGGCGTAAAGCGAGCGTAGGTGGCTTGATAAGTCAGATGTGAAATCCCCGGGCTTAACCTGGGAACTGCATCTGATACTGTCAGGCTAGAGTAGGTGAGAGGAAGGTAGAATTCCAGGTGTAGCGGTGAAATGCGTAGAGATCTGGAGGAATACCGATGGCGAAGGCAGCCTTCTGGCATCATACTGACACTGAGGCTCGAAAGCGTGGGTAGCAAACAGGATTAGATACCCTGGTAGTCCACGCCGTAAACGATGTCTACTAGTCGTTGGGTCCCTTGAGGACTTAGTGACGCAGCTAACGCAATAAGTAGACCGCCTGGGGAGTACGGCCGCAAGGTTAAAACTCAAATGAATTGACGGGGGCCCGCACAAGCGGTGGAGCATGTGGTTTAATTCGATGCAACGCGAAGAACCTTACCTGGTCTTGACATATCTAGAATCCTGCAGAGATGCGGGAGTGCCTTCGGGAATTAGAATACAGGTGCTGCATGGCTGTCGTCAGCTCGTGTCGTGAGATGTTGGGTTAAGTCCCGCAACGAGCGCAACCCTTGTCCTTAGTTACCAGCGGGTTAAGCCGGGAACTCTAAGGATACTGCCAGTGACAAACTGGAGGAAGGCGGGGACGACGTCAAGTCATCATGGCCCTTACGACCAGGGCTACACACGTGCTACAATGGTAGGTACAGAGGGCAGCTACACAGCGATGTGATGCGAATCTCAAAAAGCCTATCGTAGTCCAGATTGGAGTCTGCAACTCGACTCCATGAAGTAGGAATCGCTAGTAATCGCGGATCAGAATGCCGCGGTGAATACGTTCCCGGGCCTTGTACACACCGCCCGTCACACCATGGGAGTTGATTGCACCAGAAGTGGTTAGCCTAACCGTAAGGAAGGCGATCACCACGGTGTGGTTGATGACTGGGGTGAAGTCGTAACAAGGTAGCCGTAGGGGAACCTGCGGCTGGATCACCTCCTTATAGACAGCATTCGGTCAGCAAGAATTCACAACAAGTTGTTCTTTAGTTTAAGCTTACGTTTTAGGACGTATTGGGTCTGTAGCTCAGCTGGTTAGAGCACCGTGTTGATAACGCGGGGGTCAGTGGTTCAAGTCCACTTAGACCCACCATTTATATGGGGCCATAGCTCAGTTGGTAGAGCGCCTGCCTTGCACGCAGGAGGTCAACGGTTCGACTCCGTTTGGCTCCACCACTACATGACAAGCTTAGTATGCAAATACATATAGCAAGTATCAAATAGAAACAAGTGATTTGGATAAGATTACTTCTTTCTGTTTTATACGGAAATCTATGACTTGACGAGAGCATAGAGACTATTTAAAAACATAGATATGAGTCTGGGTTAGGAAGCGCGTGTTCACGCGCACTTCTTAACCTTAATAACTCACCTCTTAACGACATCAGTTGTTATCCCAGGGGTGAGTTATTAAAAAAGTAAAGAGAACTGAATCAAGCGTAAACATAGGTGATATCGTTATCATTAATTAGAGTGTATGACACTTAGAAGTCGAAAGACTACTTGGGGTTGTATGGTCAAGTAATGAAGCGCACATGGTGGATGCCTTGGCAGTCAGAGGCGATGAAAGACGTGACAGCCTGCGATAAGCTTCGGGGAGGCGGCAATATCCTGTGATCCGGAGATTTCTGAATGGGGAAACCCAGCTAGCATAAGCTAGCTATCTTATATTTATATAAGAGGCGAACGAGGGGAAGTGAAACATCTCAGTACCCTTAGGAATAGACATCAATTGAGATTCCCCTAGTAGCGGCGAGCGAACGGGGAGAAGCCGATTAGTACTAATGTAGAAGAACAGCGTGGGAAAGCTGACCGTAGTAGGTGATAGTCCTGTATTCGAAACATTAGCATTAACATATTAAGTAGAGCGGGGCACGAGAAATCCTGTTTGAAGATGGGGGGACCATCCTCCAAGGCTAAATACTCCTGACTGACCGATAGTGAACCAGTACCGTGAGGGAAAGGCGAAAAGAACCCCTGTGAGGGGAGTGAAATAGAACCTGAAACCGTGTGCGTACAAGCAGTGGGAGCCCACTTGTTGGGTGACCGCGTACCTTTTGTATAATGGGTCAGCGACTTATATTCTGTAGCAAGGTTAACCGTTTAGGGGAGCCGTAGGGAAACCGAGTCTTAATAGGGCGAATAGTTGCAGGGTATAGACCCGAAACCGAGTGATCTATCCATGAGCAGGTTGAAAGTGCCGTAACAGGCACCGGAGGACCGAACCCACTGTCGTTGAAAAGCCAGGGGATGACTTGTGGATAGGGGTGAAAGGCTAATCAAACTCGGTGATAGCTGGTTCTCCCCGAAAGCTATTTAGGTAGCGCCTCGGACGAACACCATTGGGGGTAGAGCACTGTTTCGGCTAGGGGGTCATACCGACTTACCAAACCGATGCAAACTCCGAATACCGATGAGTGATATCCGGGAGACACACAGTGGGTGCTAACGTCCATTGTGGAGAGGGAAACAACCCAGACCGCCAGCTAAGGCCCCAAATTCCTAGTTAAGTGGGAAACGAGGTGGGAAGGCATAGACAGCTAGGAGGTTGGCTTAGAAGCAGCCATCCTTTAAAGAAAGCGTAATAGCTCACTAGTCGAGTCGGCCCGCGCGGAAGATGTAACGGGGCTCAAACTAGGAGCCGAAGCTGCGGATTTGAATTTGTTTTCAAGTGGTAGGGGAGCGTTGTGTAAGCCTGTGAAGGTGTGTTGTAAAGCATGCTGGAGGTATCACAAGAGCGAATGCTGACGTGAGTAACGATAATGCGAGTGAAAAGCTCGCACGCCGGAAGATCAAGGGTTCCAGTCCAACGTTAATCGGGGCTGGGTGAGTCGACCCCTAAGGCGAGGCCGAAAGGCGTAGTCGATGGGAAATCGGTTAATATTCCGATACTTGTTTATGATGCGATGGAGGGACGGAGAAGGTTATGCCAGCCTGGCGATGGTTGTCCAGGTGGAAGGATGTAGGTTTATAGCTTAGGTAAATCCGGGCTATTATATACCGAGATCTGATAGCAAGCTGTACTTGTACAGCGAAGTGGCAAATACCATGCTTCCAGGAAAAGCTTCTAAGCGATAGTCATAAACGAATCGTACCCTAAACCGACACAGGTGATCAGGTAGAGAATACCAAGGCGCTTGAGAGAACTCTGCTGAAGGAACTAGGCAAAATGGTACCGTAACTTCGGGAGAAGGTACGCTGCTGATGGTGAAGGACTTGCTCCGTAAGCTATTGGCAGTCGCAGATACCAGGCTGCTGCAACTGTTTATTAAAAACACAGCACTCTGCAAACACGAAAGTGGACGTATAGGGTGTGATGTCTGCCCGGTGCTGGAAGGTTAATTGATGGGGTTAGCGTAAGCGAAGCTCTTGATCGAAGCCCCAGTAAACGGCGGCCGTAACTATAACGGTCCTAAGGTAGCGAAATTCCTTGTCGGGTAAGTTCCGACCTGCACGAATGACATAATGATGGCAGCGCTGTCTCCAGCAGAGACTCAGTGAAATCGAAATCGCAGTGAAGATGCTGTGTACCCGCGGCTAGACGGAAAGACCCCGTGAACCTTTACTACAGCTTTACATTGAACTTTGACCTGACTTGTGCAGGATAGGTGGGAGGCTTTGAAACCGAGACGCTAGTCTTGGTGGAGCCAATCTTGAAATACCACCCTGGTCATGTTGGGGTTCTAACTCAGGTATAACAATACCGAGGACAATGTATGGTGGGTAGTTTGACTGGGGCGGTCTCCTCCTAAAGAGTAACGGAGGAGTACGAAGGTGCGCTCAGACCGGTCGGAAATCGGTCGTAGAGTATAAAGGCAAAAGCGCGCTTAACTGCGAGACCCACAAGTCGAGCAGGTACGAAAGTAGGTCTTAGTGATCCGGTGGTTCTGTATGGAAGGGCCATCGCTCAACGGATAAAAGGTACTCTGGGGATAACAGGCTGATACCGCCCAAGAGTTCATATCGACGGCGGTGTTTGGCACCTCGATGTCGGCTCATCTCATCCTAGGGCTGAAGCAGGTCCTAAGGGTATGGCTGTTCGCCATTTAAAGAGGTACGCGAGCTGGGTTTAGAACGTCGTGAGACAGTTCGGTCCCTATCTACCGTGGGCGTTGGAAATTTGAGAGGATCTGCTCCTAGTACGAGAGGACCAGAGTGGACGAACCTCTGGTGTTCGGGTTGTCACGCCAGTGGCATTGCCCGGTAGCTACGTTCGGATGGGATAACCGCTGAAAGCATCTAAGCGGGAAGCCCACCTCAAGATTAGATTTCCCTAAAGAGCCGTTCAAGACTAGGACGTTGATAGGCAGGGTGTGGAAGCGCAGCGATGCGTGTAGCTAACCTGTACTAATTGCTCGTTTGGCTTGACCATACAACACCCAAGTGGTTTGTATCAAGTCTAATTAATCTATCTTGCAAAGCGTAAGCTTTGGAATAAAGAGAAAATATTTCGATATCACCTTAACCTTGATTCAGTTAGGTTATGTGGTACTTATTAAAGTCACACAAACAGACTCATATCTAACCCCCTTTGCTGACGACAATAGCACGATGGAACCACCTGATCCCTTCTCGAACTCAGAAGTGAAACATCGTAGCGCCAATGGTAGTGTGGTTCGCCCATGTGAGAGTAGGTCATCGTCAGCTCTCTATTCTGACTAGCCCC
>NZ_FUKN01000005.1 GCF_900163785.1 Psychrobacter sp. JB385 | reverse complement strand
TCAATCAAGGCTTTAACATTAGCGCGGCAGGTGGTACAGCTGATAACGTTCAATTGGGTGAAACCGTTGACTTTACCAATACCGATGGCAACTTAGTAGTGAGTAGTAATGGGGCTAATGGCATCAACTATAACCTAGCAGAGAACATTGACCTTGGTATCAATGGCAGTGTGACTACAGGCAACACCACCACCAACAATGCTGGTATAACCATTTTAAATGGTCCAGTTGATACAGTTACTCTTGGTAGAAACGGACTGAATAATGGTGGGAATCGAGTCACTAATGTCGCTAATGGTATCGCAGCAGATGATGCGGCAACCTTTGGTCAAGTAACTGACGTTAATAATAAAGTAAATACCTTGGGTACTAGCACAGCAGCCAACCTAGGTGGCGGTGCAACGTATACGGCAGCGACAGGTACAGTAAGTGCACCTACTTATACTTTGGATAATGGTGCTAATACTGGTACTACGGCTGATTTTGATAACGTAGGTGGTGCGTTAGATAACCTGAACACTCGTACAAAGACTAACACTAGTGATATTGCTGACTTAGCATCTGGTAAGACAGGTCTGGTGCGTCAAGACAACGGAACCAGTGTCATCACAGTTGGGGCGGCAACTGGCGGTACAGCGGTTGATTTCACCAATTCAGCTGGCGTTAATCGTCAACTGACAGGAGTTGCCAGTGCTGGTGACTATACAGTAGCTGGTAATGCCAATAATGCTGTAAATGCTGGCGACTTAAATACCGCTGTTGGTAATATTGAGAATTCAGTTACCGATAAAGGCTTAACTTTCGCAGGTGATCGCGGTGTTAATGTTAAACGTAAGCTTGGTGAAACGCTAACTATTACAGGCGGTGAACAAGATACTGCTGCTCTAGCAAATGGTAATAACATAGGCGTATCAACCAACGCAACGAATGATGGCCTGCTTGTACAGCTTGCCAAAAACATCGATTTGGGTGTGGATGGTAGCGTTAAAACTGGTAACACTGTCACAAATAATACTGGTCTTGCCATCACGGATGGCGCCAATATCACTGCCGTGACAGCAGCAGGTACTAATGTGACTGACGGTACTCACACCAGCAACTATAGTGCCAACGGCTTAAGCATTAACAATGGGCCAAGCATTACAGCCACAGGTATTGATAGCGCAGGCAATAAGATTACCAATATTGCTGATGCTACCAATGCAGGAGATGCAGTAAACTTCGGCCAGCTTCAAGCCGCCAACGGTGCTGCCGCTGCTAAGATGGATGCGCTAGGAAATAGTACGGCAGACAACCTAGGTGGTGGCGCAATGTATACGCCAGCAACTGGCACAGTAAGCGCTCCTAACTACACATTGGATGATGGCAGCAACACAGGAACCAACGTGACTGCTAACAATGTTGGCGATGCACTAAATAACTTGGATGGTCGTACGACTACCAATACTAGTAACATTGCAAACGTTCAAGCACAAGCAAACCAAGGCTTTAACATTAGTGCGGCTGGTGGTACAGCTGACAACGTTCAACTGGGTGAAACCGTTGATTTTACCAATACCGATGGCAACTTAGTAGTGAGTAGTAATGGTGCTAATGGCATCAACTATAACCTAGCAGAAAACATTGACCTTGGTGCCAATGGTAGCCTAAAAACTGGCAATACCACCACCAACAATGCTGGCGTTAGAATTGATGACGGTACTAACATCACTGCTGTGACAGCGACAGGTACCAATGTTACTGATGGTGTCAATAGCAGTAACTATGGCGCGAATGGTCTAACCATCGTTGGTGGTCCAAGTATGACGACAGCCGGTATCAATGCAGGTAACCGAACCATTACTAACTTAGCTGATGGCGTAGCAGCTACTGATGCGGCGACCAAAGGTCAAGTAGACGCAGTCGCAACTGGTTTAACAGATTTGACAGCAGGTTCGGTTAAGTATGATCGTAATGCTGATAATACTATTAACAAAAACAGCGTGACTTTCGAGGGTACACCAGCTGTTATTGGTCAAGATGACGATGGCAACAACGTTGTGGTAAGTGGTGGTACTAGATTGTCTAATGTGGCAAACGGTATTAACGCTGCTGACGCTGTTAACAAAGGTCAGTTAGATAGTTTGATTGCTCAAAATGTCACCAAAGTTGAAGTCAACGATCAAAATGGCAATCCTGTGACCGTCAATATCACGGATCAAGTAGTAAACCGTAATATAGACAATAGTAATATGGATTCGTTATTCTTAACGTATAACGTTGAAGGTCAAGGCATCACGGATCGTCTCACTATTGGTGAAACGGTGCAAAAAATGAACACGGAAGGTGTGAAGTTTGCGCATACCAAGGCTGTCAGTGCTAAAGGCGACTTAGGTATTACCAATGACTCAAGTGCGGGTGGCGACAATTCAACCGCTATTGGTGTCAACGCTATCATCCAAGAGGGTGCTGACAGTACCGTTGCATTAGGCCATAACACTGAAGCCTCAGCCAACGCGACAAACTCAGTCGTCATTGGTAAAGACTCACAAGTGACTGGTCAATCATCAATCGCTATTGGTAACGGTGCTCAAGCTTTAGGTAACCAATCTATTAGTATCGGTACTGGTAACATCGTTAATGGTAATAACTCTGGTGCCTTTGGTGATCCGAGCATTATCAATGGTGATAATAGTTACTCGGTTGGTAATAACAACACTATTAACAGCAACGATACCTTTGTATTGGGTAATAACGTCACCTCAACCGTTGGTGGATCAGTGGTTCTAGGTACGGGTTCTGCTGCAAGAACAGGCGCTGGTATTGCAGGTTATGGTGCCACTGGTAATGCCGCGATCACAGCGACTACCAGTACTACGGGCGCTGTGGCTGTAGGCGACGCGACCAACGGTATTTATCGTCAAGTCACAGGGGTCGCAGCGGGTACGGCTGATTCTGATGCTGTCAACGTTTCACAGTTAAAAGCGGTCAGCGATACGCTGCAGAGTGACAACGAAGCGCTTAGCAATGCAGCAGTTCAATATGACAAAAACGCTGATGGTACAGTCAATAAAGGTAGTATTACTTTAGGCGGCGGCGCTGCAGGCACAACGATCACCAATGTTGCAGCGGGTAACATTAGTGCGGGTAGTACCGATGCTGTCAACGGCAGTCAGCTGCATAATCTTGGAAATGGTGTCGCAGGTATTATTGGTGGTGATGCAACACTTGACGCATCAGGCAACCTGACTGCTAGCAATATCGGCGGAACTGGTAAAGGCAATATCAGTGATGCTATTGCAGCAGTAAATCAAGGCAATGCTCAAGCTAACGAAAACATTCAAGCCAATAAAGACAGATTGGATGCTGGTCTAAGCTTCGGTGCGGATAGTGGTGCTACTATTAATAAGCCAATTGGCGATACGACAGCATTGAAATTTGAAGGTGGTAACAACATCACGACAACGGCTACCAGCAGCGGTATCAAGTTTGATTTGAATGGCAATATCGATGTGGATAACATCACAGCTGACAAAGTTACTACTGGCAATACAACGGTCAGTAATAGCGGTGTAACCATTAAAGATGGTCCGAGTATGACAACGGCAGGTATCAATGCAGGCGATAAAACCATTACTGGTGTTGCTGATGGTATCGAAGTCAATGATGCCGTCAATCTTGGTCAATTAACTGCACTTGATAATAAGCTGAGCAATAGTGTCAATGAGTTGGGTTATAAGATTAACGAAGTAGAAGATGACGCAAATGCAGGTATTTCAGCTGCCATGGCAATGTCTTCACTACCGCAAGCTTATATCCCTGGTAAGTCAATGGTTGGCGGTGGTATCGCCACTTACAACGGCCAGAGTGCAGTTGCAATTGGTGTGTCCAAAGTATCTGATAATGGCCGCTGGGTAATCAAGGTAAATGGTACAGCAGATACCCAAGGAAATGCAGGCGGCGCAGTTGGTGCAGGCTTCCATTTCTAATTGAACCACATGACTTTATGGCAGCGCTTTTTACTGATCAATAAGCGCTGTCAGCTTACTCATAAAATATATTAAGGGATAGATAATGAAAAAATCTGTATATCGTTATGGCTTGTTAGTCACGACCGCTTTGCTATTCACAGCGGGCTGTACGCAAAAAAATATCATGCCAACTTGGCATTTGACGCCTGGTGCTCAGCATGGTTCAGTGGATGCCAATAATCTTGTGTTCCCTGATGCACAAAAAGCATGGCAAAAAGGTGGTACTATTGCCACTCAAAATGACATTGCTAAGATTAAAGTGGGCACGACCAAAGATGAGATTTATAAGTTAATTGGTACACCGCACTTTAGCGAAGGTTTTAATGCTCGCGAATGGGATTATATTCTCAAGTTTTATGATGCCAATAACAACGTAGAGACTTGCCAATATAAAATCATCTTTGATAATACCTATGAAGGTCGTATGCGTGATGATGAGTTTGGTGCCACTGAGTTTTATTGGCAGCCAGCGTCTTGTGCCAAATACGGTCAGTTCACTCGCTAGTCTTAATAAATAATCATAGTCAAAAAAGCAAGACAGTACATGTCTTGCTTTTTTATTTTGTGCTAGAGCAAACAAACGCCTGAGCTATATCACGTAGTGTGTTATTTTGATGAGAATGTCATCATACAACTGGGCCGACATAAAATAGATACGTTAGTAGCCACGTGCTACTGATATAAATTTTCTTTGCTCGCTGTTAAACAGAGGCCACGCAACATTCATCTCAGTAGCACTGTATCGGTTCTAAAATAAATCGACTTATTTTTCACAACACTGTTTTGGTATGATTGCGTATAAATACGCGCCAAGCGTCTGCGTTTCGTCTATGATGACAGATTCTGACAGGTCTTATTTTTCTCATGTCTAAAATCCACTATCATCTAAAAACTTCCTAAAGAATAATATACAAAGGTTATGAGTCATGATTAATACCAAAATATACAAAGCGATTTATACCTTGGCTGAAGATTTGCTAGAAGCGGATCGCAAAGGCAATCAGGCCGAATTCGATGCACTATATGCAGAGCTAAAGGCCATTTGTACCGATAACGAAAACACCGATAAAGACCATCCAGAGCAATGGGAGACGCTTGCAGATTTTACCGAAGATTTGGATGAAGCGTTGGTTGTCTATGAAAAAGCACTGGCGAAAGCCGCAGCTATAAATTCAAAAGATCATATGTCATCGATTGCTTTTTCGATGGCGGTTCTACAGCTTGAGATGGGCGACACGCCTGCTGCTATCAAAAGCCTACAGAACGCTAAAGTCAGTGCCAATAAGATTGAAGACAAAGAGTTCAAAGTTGAGATAGATGAGATGCTCGCCAAATTGTTGTCTGAGTAGACGCAAGTCATGAGTAATCAATGAAAAGTTTACCAAAAAAGCAGATTGCATTGCTAAGAGGGTTATCAGTCAAATGCGCTACCAAGTAAATAACATCGCCATGTCTTCTAAAAAGCCATCTAAAATCTCATTCAAAAGGTCATCGAAAAGCTTGCTCGATAGGATAATTGATGCGTGATGTGTCAAAACAGCAGCCAAGTCACAATAAGCACGCATGGCTTATCCCTTTTACGTGCTTGTTGGTTGGGGGCGCGCTCATAGGTATCTCTACCAATCTGGCAAAATATGCAAATGAGATAGGGGTCACGCCGCTCGCTTTTTTATTTTGGTCAATCACAGGCGCAGCTATTATTTTATTGCTGGTCGCGATCATCAAAAAAGAGTTACCTTCTTTGACAGCGCGTAGTTTTGAGTATTATTTTGTCGCCGCTTTGGTCAGTGTTGCTGGTTCCAACTTATTGCTATTTTCGGCCATTCCGCATGTTGGTGCCAGTTTCGTCGCTTTAATTGTCTCATTGCCTCCGTTGCTCACTTATCTGGGTGCACTGATGCTGCGTATGGAGCGCTTTAATATTATCCGTGCGCTGGGGGTGGCAGCAGCACTGAGTGGCGCAGGTGTGCTGGCTGTGCGTAAGTTCTCAGCGCCAGATGCCAGTATTGTTTGGATTTTGCTGGCACTTTGTGGGCCTGTTCTATTAGCAATTGGCAATATATATCGCACGCTGCGTTGGCCTGACCAAGCATCGCCCAATGCCTTAGCTCCTGGTATGTTGATAGCGGCGGCATTGCTACTATTTATGTGTAGCGCATTGCCTGATTTTTCTGTCCATGTGTCATTAACAGGATGGCTGCCCTTAGGGGTGATCGTCGTACAAGCCGGTTTGTTTGCGGGTCAGTTCTTATTGCTATTTGTCCTGCAAAAGACAGGCGGCCCCGTTTTATTGAGCTTATTGGGTTCGGTTGGCGCAGTGGTTGGGGTTCCTGTGGCTATTTTTTTGCAAGGAGAGAACCCGCCAGCAGGTTTGTTTTTGGGTGCCTCATTGATTGCACTTGGAGTGGCTTTGGTAACATGGGGCGGGGTAATGATGTCAGCCAAAATGGTTAAGAAATAAGGTGCTAGCTACTAGCGCGCAGGCATATTCTATGATGTTAGAAGGATTTTTACCTTGCGCTATTATTTCGCATTAAGGGTGAATATTTAATAATTGGTTACGATTATCTATAATCATTTTTTGTGCATAGTAAAAAAAAGGAGTATAAATACCGTGGTTATTTCCATCATGGATTAAGGCTATGAATGCAGCCACGCGTTATCGATTGTTAAACAATTTTATGATTTTCATTAGTATTATTGGTGTCGCAGTTGCTTTATTAGATAGCGGTTTTACCTTACCCACGTGGCTACAGCAAGTTTTTCATATCTTTTATTTGGCCATTATCTTATTAGGTTTTACACTGACCGCAGGCCGTTATGCCTATACCAAAAAACCGCTGACTTTAAGCAAGGTAGCGGTTTTTGATTTTTTTACCAGTATCTCTATCATTATCCTGTTGGGTGCGCACTTCACCGACCTAGTACGCTCGGGATTGTCAGGCCCTGTTGATGGGTTTGTTGCCATAAAAATTGCAGTATTTGTCACTTTTATTCGTGAAATGTCCGATCACGATTTTAATCTCAAACGTACCTTTTTAAACCCTGCCCAGTTTTTTATTTTAAGCTTTTTGTCTGTCGTATTGGTTGGTGCATTACTATTGATGATGCCCAATGCCACGACGCAGCCGCTGTCTTTTATCGATGCGCTTTTTACTGCTACGAGTGCTGTCTGCGTGACGGGTCTGATTGTGGTGGACACCGCCACCTATTTTACGACTTTTGGACAAGTCATTATCATGGGGCTGATACAAATCGGTGGCTTGGGTATCTTGACGTTTGTGACGTATTTTAGTTATTTCTTTAAGGGCGGCGTCAGTTACGAGACGCAGGCCAGCATCAGTGAGATGTCGCACATGAGCGGGATGAGTGATGTGGTCTCGACACTCAAGTCTATCTTATATGTCACCTTTGCCGTTGAAGCAGTCGCGGCAGCACTGATTTATGTCAGTATCTATAATATCGCAGGCATGGACTGGTCTGAGCAGCTGTTTTTTTCTGTTTTTCATGCCGTTTCAGCCTTTTGTAATGCGGGGTTTTCTACATTTAGTGCTGGATTGTACGATGATTCGCTACGCTTCAATTACCCCTTACAGCTGATCATTGTGACTACCTTTATCTTTGGTGGTATGGGTTTTACGATCGTGGTCAATGTCCTGCGTTATTTGCGTTATCGTGCCCAGCGACTGCTATATCGTAATGATCAGCGCTGTGTTTATCAGCCTTGGTTGCTTAATATCAATAGCCGTATTACTTTGATTATGACAGGGGCGTTGTTGCTGATTGGTCTTGTTGGGGTGATGGTTTTTGAGTACAACAACGTACTCGCTGAGCATACCAGCTTTTTTGGTAAGCTTGTCACAGCGTTTTTCACTGGTGCGACGCCACGAACCGCTGGATTTAATAGCGTTGATATGGGGACGCTTGCGTTTCCAACGATTATGCTGACGATATTTTTGATGTGGATTGGTGCATCTCCCAACTCAACGGGTGGTGGTATCAAGACCAGCACCTTTGCTATTGCCCTCTTAAATACCTTAAGTCTGGCGCGTGGACAAAACAAGGTAGAAGTATTCAAACGACAAATCTCTGAAATCTCTATTCGCCGCGCGTTTTCTATCATGTGGCTGTCATTACTTGTCATCGGTACGGGCGTGACGCTTATCAGTTACGATCAGCCAGAGCTTGATTTGATAAAGGTGGTGTTTGAGTGTTTTTCAGCGTATAGCACGGTTGGGCTGAGTTTGAACTTAACAACAGAGCTATCAGATTTTAGTAAAATCGTGGTCTCAGTCATTATGTTTGTGGGACGTGTGAGCATGCTGACCATCTTTATCGCACTACTTAAAAACAGACGTCCGCGTCATTATCACTACCCAACAGAAGAGATTACCATCAACTAATGGGTTATAAAACGGGTGACAAATGGGCTGATAGTCAGTGATAAGTGTGAAGGTTTCAAAAATAACAAAACAAGGCTTAAAGTCATGAAGTATATCATCGTAGGATTAGGCAATTTTGGCTCATCATTAGGAATGGCACTGACCCGTCAAGGTCATGAAGTGATCGCCATCGATAGTAGTATGCAAAAAGTTGAAGCCTATAAAGAAGTCATTTCTCATACTATTTGTATGGATGCAACAGATGAGTATACTGTCAAAGGTCTACCCATTAGCGATACCGATATTGTTATCGTGGCCATTGGTGAAGACCAAGGCGAGAATGTGATGGTGACGGCTTTATTCAAAACCTTAAAAGCCAAGCGTTTGATCAGTCGCAGTATCAATCCATTGCACGAAAAAGTGCTGCAAGCCATTGGAGTGGATGATCTTATTCACCCCGAAAAAGAAGCGGCCAAGCGCTGGGCAAAAAGACTATCACTGCGTTATTTTGTAGACTCGTTTGAGCTGAGTGATCACTTTAGTCTTGTAGAGATTAGCATTCCAAGGACACTGATTGGTCAAAGTGTGGGTAAGCTAGAATTCGAGCAAAAATTTAATATTCGATTGCTTAGTACCCTGCGCTATGAGTATTATGAAGACAGCTTTGGTCGTACTCAAAGCAAACCTAGCATTCGCGGATTGGCAGTGCCTGAGCAAATATTGCAAGACAAAGACGTACTGGTTATCTACGGCGCAAACGACGACATCAACCAGTTTTTGCGTAGCGTTGGTGTCAAAATAAAATAGACGATTGCGATGGCAGTGATGCAAAACGGCAAAAGGGAACACTTATGAATAAGTACAATATGTCCGTCTTATTGATCGTGACCACGGCAGTATTGTCAGGCTGTGGTCAGTCTGCGCAAGACCCCAATGTTGTCTTATCAGAGAGTCATCAAGACCCGATTGAAGCGCTGGAGATGATATCGGATGTGGATCATAGCCAGCTGAGCTACAAGCAAACCTTTTATGTGCCCATTTATTCAGACATTTATACCGACAGAGACAATCGCAAAGTCCTATTGTCAGCGACGCTAAGCGTGCGTAATACCACTTTCGATAAGTCTCTCTACGTCAATAAGATTGATTATTATGATACAGGCGGTACGTTGATCAAATCTTACTTGACCAATCCTATCGAGCTGCCTGCAATGGCAACGCTGAATTACATTGTAGAAAAAGAAGAAGACAAAGGCGGCTCAGGTGCCAATTTTATCATCGAAGTCGAAGGTATTGATGAAACCGTAAAACCTGTCATTGAGGCCGTGATGATCGGTAATTTTAGCAATAAAGGCTTTGCATTTAGTACAGAGGGTACGCCCGTTGCACAGTGATATATCAAGATAGCAGGTGTCATAAAAAATCGCTAAGGGAAGAGCATGTCTGCAACCAAAGAAGAAATCACAGCCTTTATGGCGGTCGAGTTCCCGCAAACCAAATGTGTCGTCGAGTCAGTCGATGAGACGGGAGCAATCTTATCGCATGATATTGGCATCAATGAGCTGCGTCCTGGTGGCACGGTCTCAGGGCCTGTACTCATGAGCATTGCCGATGTGGCTATTTATGTGGCAATCCTTGGTAGGATTGGCATTGTGCCCTTGACAGTGACGACAAGCCTCACTATTAATTTTTTGCGTAAACCTTCAGCAGACGCGCGTATCATTGCCGAGTGTACGTTAATGAAAGTCGGGCGCACGCTCATAGTGGGTGAGGTGTCTCTTTATTCAGAAGGGACAAGCGACGTGGTGGCTCATGTTGTGGGTACCTATTCTGTACCGCCTAAGCTCGCTTAACGGCTCTCATATAAACTCCAGTGCCACACGATGCTTGATAAGTATGTAATAGAGTATCGCTATCAAATAGGACAAAAATGGCTCACATAAAAACCTCGATACCTTCAAATGATCGTTCACTAGTAAAGAATAGCGAAGCCAATATAAATGACATCAGTACAGAACAGGCGGCCTTTACAAGTTTGCCTGCCAATATTCAAACTGCTTTAACACAAAACAATCGCCTTGTATTTATTGCCAATAATCCATCGATTGGTACGGATCAACTTGAGGCGCTATTGCAGCCTGATGACGTGCTGGTGTTATTCAATCACTTTATACATGCAGAGTTTTTCGCCAACCATCCGCTTGTCAGTACATTGCCCAAGCTATTGTTTTTTCGTCAAATTGGCGACAGTAAATTGCATTTTGGCTTACCGCCGCGCAGCAACAATGTATCGGTCATGAAGCGCATGGCAAAGTCAGCGCCTTTAGGCATCTTGCTGAGTAATCAAGCTTATCAATTTCCCTCGCCCGAGGATGATCCAAGTCCGCATGATGATCCCATCACCGATGAGCGCATACTGACTCTGCCGCCATCTGTGCAAGCATTGCTACAAAATCCGCAGCATCACGGCGTTTTATCAGAGCAGCATCCCGTGGTTGCCGACTATCCATGCTTTGCTGATATTCATTCATCAGCACCTTCGTCAGGGTTTCTATTATATCGATTGCTGCTTGCCGCTCGAGCGCATTTGCAGCGTATTCAAAATACAGCGCTGCCGCTGAGGTTATTGATGCTTGGGTTTAATGATAACGACAAGACAGCGCATTTTTGGCAAGGACACAACTGGGAGTTTGAACGCCAAGAGATGAGTGCGCCGCCGCCAGAAGTAGAAGTCATTCGTCAGTACTAGTGATTCAAAGCCAGTCATTCAAAATCGGTTATTTAACGCTAATGATTCAAGAATAGGTATTCTATAGTTAAAAGATTTTAAAGCCGCTAGAGTAAAATTGCACCAGCAGTGCGTGTTGTCGCGTTATTGATTTTTGCTGACTATAGATCAAACATAAGGCGCATCGGGACAATGAGCAGCTTCTATCTCAGCGTAAGTGGGTTTGCGTATCAGAGTAATTGAGGTTGACTGATTGGCTTGCCAGTTGATCAGTCCCATGTCTGCAAACGACAAAAGCCATCCATCCATTGGCCAGCATTGCCATTTATCATAGAAGCGATTGGCATTAACGACAATACTGTCTAGATGATTGAGCGGTGGCCGATAGACACTGTGTTGCTGGTGGTAGACCACGTCAGCTGTGAGATAAAAATCAATATTCAGCTGGCGTGCGGTAAACGCTAAATCAGTGTCTTCTGCGCCATAACCTGTATATTGGGTGTCAAATCCGCCAAGTTGCTCAAACTGCTGGCGAGTAATGGCAAAGCATAAGCTCCAAAATGCGCCATAATCGTCAGTTTTTCTTATTGCTGTTTTTTTAGTCTCGGTGTGATTTAGCGCTGAAGAGTTAGACTCATTATCATCAAAGTTATCACGATAAGGGTTATATACAGAGAGCTCATTGAAGCAGGTCAGAGAGAGCGTGCCCCGTTGTAATGCGCTACTTTCTTCCTCTGATAACGGCCGCGTCAGATAACGCGGTTGCCCCATCAATAGCCCATCTGGTTGTGCTTGCAGTTTGGCGCTTAACTGTTCAATAAACGTCGGTGCGACGATACAATCCACGTCTAAAAATATCAGCAAATCATGAGTGGCGCGCGCAGCACCCAGATTGCGATTGTGACCGATATCAAACCCTGTTTTGCCAGAGACACTGTCAGTTGACGCATTGACGGTGGTGGGAATTTGTACAATGTTTAAGGCAAATTTAGCCAAGCATTCAGGGTTGGCATCATCATTGACGATAATCACTTCATCAGGCTGGACGCTGCCATGCGTGAGGCTAGCCAGTAAGTGATAAAGGTGACGATTTCGTCCATAACAAGTCGTGATAACAGTTACTGGCCTACGATTGAGACTGGTATCTGAATTGGTTATAGACATAGGAATGGTCGTTTTTATTGTCATCGCTTATTACCGTTGTTTTATAGTAGGGCTAAGATTCAAAGGATTAAAATTCAAAGGGTTCATTGTCAGAGTGGTAGACTAAAATGACGTTAAGCCTCAGGGCGCAACTCAAGTTGCGGCAGCAGCCACTCGTTGAACCAAGACTTGGTGGTCGAGTAGGTGATAATGCTGTCCATCAAGACCTGAGCCTTGGATAAGTATGCATTTTGGGAAAACGATGATCTATCGTCCTCCAAGGTATCTTGTGTTTGCACCGAAGTGGTTTTGGTAGGATAAGCGGAGGTAGATTCAGCATTCATTGAATGTACGAATTGCTCCCAGCTCAGCGCACGCCCTTGGTCTATCAACGCCTGCGCCATGGTTGCTTGCTCTTGGTGCGGACGCTCATCAGGCAAGACCACAAGCGGCGTTGCACAATAATAGGCTTGCGCCACGGCATTGAGTCCACAGGCCATTAGCAGATAATCGCTGTGATGCATAAAGGGCGTCACATCTTCTACGTGAGTGGCTATATCCACGTAGGCTCTCATGTCATTATCTATTGGGCCAAGCGATATAATAAAAGCGCTCGGCAATAAACGACGCAGCTCAGGCAATTTTGCGTCAATGGCTTCATGTCCGCCATAGCCCTTGACGACAGTGATGATAGGTTTGGTTGCAAATGAAGGGCTAACGTTTGGATGGTCAGCAGTCAATGTCGTCAGCGTTTTGATAAAATCTTGATGGCTTGAGGTGTTGTTTTTGGTGAGATTGATAAAATCAAGGTAGACCGTTTTTTGACATACCCATCTTGGCGTCATAGCCGCTTCGATTGCTTGAGGATAAGGGGCTAGCAGGGCCAGCGCACCAGCAAAAGCGTCGATGTGAGGCATATCATCCCGAAGGCCCGGTAGTCTCACATAAAGATAGGGAATACTTGCCGTTCGGCATAACATGGCCACTTCAACGCTGACATCAATAATCATCAAATCAATGTTGCGCTGCACGATCGTATTTAGTATTTGATGGCTACGCTTTTGAATATCAGCGTTACCAATAGGCGAGTAATGCAGACTTGCTGGTTGCCAATACTCGCCTGCACGTCCTTTTAAGACATCATCTATACGCTCATCTTCTAGATAAAGGCGGACAATCTGCTGCTCATCAATAGCGGTAAAAGCATATGCTTCTGGCGCCAAGCTGGTAAATACAGTGAGTTGTTGTCTTTTTTGAATCGGTAGTAGGGCTGCAAGCTTGTCTATTTGTCGGCAGTGACCGGATCCATGATGGTGTGCATAGTATCCAATACGCATCATTCATTGCTCTCCATACATTATAGTAGTGAGGTTATTCGCTGAAGCAGCCACTTGTTGCCTTCCTTCCTTTAACTGGTTAAAGGTATTTGGCGTCTGTCTAACATTGTCATTTTGAGCATTATATTGAATACTCTTTTGAGCATCGATGTGAGCGCTGACTTGAACGTTTTGTTGTCCGTTAGACGCAAGTGTTTGCTCCCTTTTGCTTACCGCTGCTTGATATAACGCGAGGTAGCCGTCCACCATCGCTGATACGGAACAAAACGCCACAGCGCGATTGCGACAAGCCTGACGAGATATGTGTTTAATCTCAGAAAACCCTCTTATAAAAGCGGCTTTATCTTCTTTTGGCACAATGATACCTGTCTCTGGCGTGACGATTTCTGCACTGGCACCCACATCAAAGCCAATAACAGGCGTACCGCAAGCCAGACTCTCTGCCAGTATCAACCCATAAGGCTCATCCCAAGTACTGGTAAACAGCATGGCTGTCGCTTGGCACAAATACCGATTTACCTCATCTTTTGTGACATGACCCACGTAATCAAACAGCGGTGACGAATTGCGTGTGCGGTCTTCTGCCAATAAAGGTGCCACGTACTCGTCAAAGTACGCCTCGTTACTTTTAGGCCCTGCAATGATGAGTTTTTTACCCGCTTCCAGACAGTATTGCATCGCCAAATGCGTGCCTTTTTCGGGGCAAATGCGTCCGTACCAAAAGTAACTGTCATCTTCGTTATTGGTATCTTTAGCAGTATCGATATCGATATCGAGATTGGCGACAAAAGACGCCACATCGATTCCGTTATACACCACTTGTGAAGGGACAAACTCAGAAAAGAGTCGCTGCTGATGTTGGCTGATGGATGTAAATTGAGTCTTGGTGCCATGACATAATGTCAGAAGTGCCAAGCGCAGCTGAGGAAATATAGGCGTGTGAAAAGTCGTAAAAAAGCGCTCGCCAAATGCTTGACCGGTCATCATAGGGATATGATGCAGACTGTGATTGTGCACAATATCAATCTCACCGCGGGCATCACGATCGATCAAATCACGTAATGCGCTTTGATAGACCAAATAATGATACAGCTCCTCGCGGCTCATCCCTAAGGATTCATGCTCATTATCATAGACCGTCGCATCGAATTCTTCTCGCGTTAAGAAGGGAATTAATGTCGCCTGTGTGTGACTGTCTTCATGCGCATAAAGCAATACCTCGTGACCTTGCGCCACCAGCTCATCACATAAGAGCTGGGTAATCATTTCAAGACCACCCGCATATGGCTGGGCGATTGGGTATAGGCAATGAGCAATGATGGCTATACGCAGTGGCTGGTTTGGTAGAGTAGTAGGACGAATCTTATCAAGATTAGTAGTCGTTAAAAAATCAGATGACGTGTCAAAAGACATAAGAACCTCAAAGTAAAAATAGCAATGGATAGACGCTAAAAATGACTCAAAATAAGTACTAAACAATCAGTACCACGTTTAAAAAACCACCATAGAGCGTTATACGGCTAGTAATTGATGGTTTTTTTATCCTCAAAGACGGCCGTGATGTCAGCTGTTCTTATCGGTTTGACTTGCTTATGCAAAGTAGTGATAGCAGGCTTTGATTTGGTGCTGATACTGGGCGCTTTTTGTGCTGTCGCCACAAAATTATCCATCGCCACTTTTGCTGCTGCCAGCTTCAACAAACAGACAGTCATTGCACACAAAAACAATACTGGTGAGTAAAGCGGTGAAAAAGGCGCAACGCATATCGCGGTTATGAGATTTAGGGTCAGCAGCAGCTTTGGTAAAGCGGCGATATTCGCCAGTTGTACAGAACGACTGGTCTGAATAAATTCTTGCTTTGGGGTACATATAAATGGCTTGGTACGTCCCCACAATACAGGCAACCACGATAGTGCGCCAAGCTCCCAAAAGTTAAGATGCATCAACCATGCTCGCAGTTTTGTATGGGTGCTGGTCTGATAACTGTTATCCACTTGTTTATTCAGCGGTGATTCATCATGACAGTACGCCCACAAACGTCTGCCCAAAAAGACTGCGTAACTGGCGTACACTAAATACAAAGGCGTGAGCACAGACATATCTAAGTGACGATTGAAAAGTGCTACGCCAATCACTAGCAAGGCGCACATTTGCAAAAAGATAAAAAACCCTGTGAAATTGATCCAAGCACTGAGCTGTGAGAGGTGAGCACGCGTATAAGACAAACGCTCAGATATACGCAATATGCTGTCAGATTCTTTGGCGGGCAAAAAAAACGGCTTTGCGGCGTAATCGTGCAACACTTGCATGTTGCCATAGATCCAGCGTCGACGCTGAGACATCAAATCGTTCAACGTATTGGGCAACAATCCTGTGGCAATGACTTGCGGTATAAATTTACTGTGAAAGCCTTTTTGGTGCATGAGAACACCCATCTGCGCGTCCTCGGTAATCGAAGCCCCAGACCAACCGCCCAAACTTAATAGCGCTGAGCGGCGAATAACCGCATAAGTCCCTGTCGATAAGGCACGATCTCGATTAAGAGAGCGATATAGATGATGATTGAAGTAATGGTTCAGCTCGCTTTGCGCATCCACTTGCCTGCTATTGCGATAAAACTGCGGAAACTGAAGTAAGGAGTGGTCAGGATGGCGTTTGATGGCATCAGCAATGGACGATCTTGCTTGTGGCAACGCTTGATAGTCACTATCGACCACCACCAGATGGCTACAGTTGGGATTCATCAATCCCAATGCCAAATTCAACGCTCCCGCCTTAAAACCTGCCACAGCGTCAATATGATAAAAATGCACTTGCTGCGTGGGGTCTAAGCTGGCACAAAACGCAGCTAACGGCTGATATAGCGAGGTTGCCGTATTATTATTATCGATAATAATGATTTCATCTTGAGGAGCTTTTACAGCGAGTAGGGATTGAATGGTAGCAATGACCATTGCTGGTGGTTCAGCGCGTGTCATAAGTTGAAAGCTTAAAGCTGGCTCTTGGCTGGCAGGTGAGTGCGCTTTTTGTAGCGAGTGTTTTATAGAAGTGCTCGCTATATTTTTTAGTGTTTTTTTACGAGGTACTCCATTGTTGACCAACATAATTTGTCCCTATGTGTCATCTAATATGCAGTGCTTTGTGAGCAATAGTTTTGTGAGCAAGAATAAAGAAAGTTAAATATGCAATTATCTGATTGATTATTAGTGGCATATCCAATACGTGAAGTATCATAGCCTAAGGGTTGGCAAGACATTACGGCTTAAGTGTTTCATACACCTTAATAATGTAAGGCTGAGTAAATTTTGTAAAACGCGCTAAACCAACTGTTCGGCTTTGGTTTTGACTAAAATATTAGAGATAAAAAGTGGAGGTGTTCTGACATTGCTTATCAATAAAGCAATACGATGATTTGGGAAAAATTAAAAAAATGTATCATTAAGTAAAATGGTCTATATATAACAAAACATGAATAATCGTCATGATTACACTGTAAATTTCTTTAATGTTGTAACAATAAATTTTTATGATAAATAAGCAATTACGAACCTGTGTTTCTTATAAAAATTTCCTACAATATATTTAATTATATTAATATAATCAGATACATACATAACAACTATAATAAGTATCCGTACTAATTCTCTTAAGGATTTAATAAAAACACACAGAAACACCCTAAGAGTAGTAAGCGCTTATTTTTTAACTGATTTAAACTGACGGTTAAGTTGCATTACTAAGTTCCATTATCACTGAGATTTATTATTCATATTATTAAGTAATGCCATGAACGTTAATTTTATACTTATCTAAGGATAGTCAGATGAAAACAATAGCCTCAAACAACCCACTGCGAAGCAAGCTTTGGCTTGCATTACTTGTTGGTGCTGTCAGTATTAGCGCTTGTAGTAATGAAGTGGAAGAGACGCCTGATAGTACGATGGAACCTACTGAAACGGTAGATACTACTGAGCCTGTAGGAGAGAGTAATACCATGGCATCGACGGATACTATGAATTCGACGGATTCCACCGAGTTAGCGCCAGTCGAAACATCGGAAGGTACAGATATGAGCATGAGCGCACCGATGGACGAACCAGCGATGGATCCAAATGCAAGTATGGGTACGGCAGACAGTCCGATGAGCCCAGATGGAACAGCGACTGACGATATGGCCAATATGGGAAGCACGGATGTAGAACAAGCGCCAGCAGGTACAGCGCAATAAGTTGGACATAAGTCCGATAACATTGCGATATACTCATTACTTTTTAAGCCTATTGCCACCGTTAAAACTGAATACAATAGGTAATAGATAGTCAAATGACTGTCGACTGATAATCACAGCGTTTATTGTGAGTGAGGAAATTATTTTTCTTACTGATGATGGGCGCTGTTTTTTTGCTGGTTCTTTCTAACCCCTCATATCTTATTCCAGTTCGTACAAGTAATATCTCTTCAAAGTCACCGTAAGTTTATTTTTAATAAAATCTCTTTTACCAAGTTAATTCTTCAACTTGTCATGATTCGTTATCTGTTTGTGTGCCTTTTGTCACTCTGTTGTCATAACCACGCCGTATCCTTAAGCGCATTATAAATCGTTGCTGCATTAACCTTTATGGCTATCCACTTAGTGGATGTCGATATTAGGTAATACAAAAAGTAGCACATAGAGATAAGGTGTTTTTATGAGGGGAGCTGGGCGGCTCGGTAGTATCACCACACGTATGCTGATTATCTTAGCAGTGGCTTTTGCACTCATTATTATGATGGTTTATTGGGTTATCGAAACGCAAGGTAAGCCGCGCATATTGGCGATGACCTCTGAGACAGTGGTTGAAACAGGCAACGAAGTGATCAATAGCATCATGACGAGCATCAATCACGTAGACGGATTGGCAAAAGCCAGCAGTGCGATAGCGGGCGGATTGCCAAAACAAGATGCCTTATACAATGTCGCCTTTGACAACCTCATGCGCCAAACCGATCAAAGAATTGTCGGCGGCGGTGTGTGGTTCGATCCCAATATGTATGTTGAGGGACGAGAGCGCAAATCATTCGTGTGGGCGCGTGACCGCTCTGGCACGATGCAGCAGACCGAGCGCTATAATCAAGTCAGCCAAACGCCCAATGCCTATTATCGTGACTGGTGGTATATCCCTGCGATGTATGCGCGTCACGACCACTGCGTCTGGAGCCGAGCGTACTTTGATCCAGTCAGCAATCAGCCGATGATGACGTGTGCCAAAGCGCTATATGGCAGCCGTAACCAAACCTTTGATGGGGTAGTCACCTTCAATTTGCTGTTGGATAACCTCGGTACGGCCATGCAAAAATGGCAAAAAAAGGTAGGCGGCTATATGTTCTTAGTGGATTTGGACAATCGGTTCTTAACCTTTCCGGATCAAGCCATCGTTACCCAAACCACCAAAGACAACCCTCAAGGTGAGATGGTCACCGCGCAGCAATTTGCTGAGAGCAATCCCAGCTTTGCTCCGATTGCCAATAGTCTTAACAAGGTCAATGAGACGCTCATCGATGAAGCGGTTGCCAAAGATGAAAGTCGCTATACACTCGCGGCGCGCAGTATTTTGAGTACCACCAATTTGGGCAAAATCAGTGAGCAAGAATCCAAGCTACTCTCAGCGTTACTCCTTTTAAATGTCGATCAAACCTTTAATCTCGTGGACAGTCATCTGGTAGATACGATAAATGTACCCAATGATTTTGTATTACAAGAGCCAGCGACTGCTTTCGTCTTTCGCATGCCGTTTACGTATTGGAAAATGGTCATCGTCAAACCAAACAGTGACATGATGAGCGTTGCCAATGCACTATCAAACAAGCTGATTCAGGCAATGCTTTTGGGTTTCCTGCCGATTTTGCTACTAACAGCATGGGTGTTCCGTCATTACTTCACGCGCCCATTAAAGCGTATGGCCTTGGCGGTCGCAGACATGGGTAACTTGATTGAGCAAAAACAATATCAAAAACTGGGCGCGCACAAACTGCCCAACTCCAATGTCAGCGAGATTCAAGTCATCAGTGAGCAGACCAACCAATTGATCGCTCGCGTCGTTGAAAACGAAGGCGCGCTTGCCGAAATCAATGTCCATCTCGAAAAGCAAGTCGCCGCTCGTACCCAAGATTTGCAGCAGGCAATGGATGAGCTAAAAGCCTCACAAGTGCAGTTGGTACGCTCTGAAAAAATGGCCACACTGGGGCAAATGGTGGCAGGGGTGGCGCATGAGGTCAACACACCACTCGGCTATGTACGTAGCAATATGGAATTGGTCGGCGACAATCTCACCCGCTTCGACGAATTGATTACGCATACCGATCAATTGTTACAAGCGTTGAAGTCTTCCGAAACTGACCAAGAGCAATTGGCGCAGCTTATCGATCAAACTTTGCAGTGCTGTGAAGACATCAAAGCAGACGAGGTCGGTGAAGACTTGGCAGGTCTGATTAAAGATGGCTTATATGGCGTCGATCAGATTGCAGAATTGGTACTTAGTTTGCGTGATTTTTCTCGAATTGATGAGTCCAAAGTCAAAGACGTCGATATCAATGACTGCATTACTACCTCATTGGTCATGACGCGCAGCAATCTTAAGAGTATGGCAGTCACCACCGATTTGGCGACGCTGCCTTTGGTGCAGTGTAATCCCTCTCAAATCAATCAAGTGCTGCTGAATCTATTCAACAATGCGGCTCAAGCGATTGCACTTGATCATAAAGGCGAGTTGCACATTACCTCATCTGTCGATGAAGCACAGCAAAAGATTGTGGTGCAAGTCGCCGATAATGGGCAAGGCATCAATGAGAGCACATTGGCGCGTATCTTTGAGCCGTTTTTTACCACCAAAAAGGCAGGTGATGGCACAGGCTTGGGGCTGGCTATCAGTACTCAAATTATGGAGCAGCATGGCGGTAGTATCAATGCTCATTCGACCGTGGGCGAGGGCACAACCTTTACCCTTACGCTACCGATACAGTCTAAAGCTCGTGAAAACAAACCCTCACAAGCATTGTTCGAAAGTTGAGAGGTTTCTAACCATTTACTTCAAGAAATTTACTTATAGAGGGTGTCATGCAAAAACCAAAGATTGCCTTTATCGATGATGAGCCGCGCATTCTACGCAGCCTAAAAATGCATTTTCGTCAGTCACATGACGTGTTCATCACAACGGATGCCAACGAGCTGATGCAGTATGTCAGTGACCATGAGGTGCAAGTGGTTATCAGTGATCAGCGCATGCCAGACAAGCAAGGCACAGAGGTGTTGCGCGAGGTCAAAGAAGCTTCGCCAAATACCATTCGCATTTTATTGACAGGTTACGCTGATCTCAATGCAGTGATTGACTCAGTCAACGAAGGCGAGATTTATCGCTATATTACTAAGCCGTGGCAGAATGATGAACTCAAAAAAATCGTCAATAAAGCCACGGAGATTGCTCAGCAAACCAAAGGCATTGCACAAGATATCACTGAGACAAAGGACACTCAAAACCTTGAAGCCAATAGCCATAAAGGCAAGCGCAATATATTGGTATTGGATGATGATGAAGAGGTCTATCAGCAAATGAAGCAGTATTTTAAAAATACCTATAGTGTCAGTTGGGCAAGCAACCTTGAGCAAGCGGCAAAGCTGTTACAGAAAAAGAGCTTTGGCGTCACCATCACTGATGCCACGCTCAATGATGAAAACATCACGCCCATCGTTTATGCGTTAAAAAATCTTCAGCCGGATCTGATGGTGATTATGTTGACGGAATTTAAAGACGCGCACATGGTTATTGACTTGATTAACAAAGGTCAGGTATATCGTTGTCTACCGCGCCCGACCAATTTTACGATGATGAGTATCAGCCTTGATCGCGCCTTTGGCCATCATGAAAGATTGGTACAACAGCCCATATTGGCCACGCGGCATCATGTTGAAGAGGTCACAGAGTCAGAAGCATTTAGCTTTTCTGACAAGCTAAAGGGGTTTTTTAACAAATTCAGAGGGTGGCGTATCAGTCGACAGTAATACGGTCGATTCTCAATAAAACAGAACTAGAATGTTCCTTACATGCTGCTAAACAGAAGCTGCGCAACATTCATACCAGTCGCACTGTATCGGTTTTAACGTAAATCAACTATAACGAACGGCGCAAAATAATCGCCCTTTCTTAAGCCATTTGTATCACACCAATTTTTTTCTCCAGCTCTATGATTTGTAGCTTATAGTTTTTATAGTGATCTTTTTGGCTCGCTTCTTTTTTCTTCAAAGTTTTTTGCGAGATAAGGGTATATAGCGAGTTCAACCCTTTTTTGATACTTTTGATTTCTTTTGAGGATAGGCTCATATTCTTATCAAAATCGGGAGATTTGATTTTTGCGCATAACTCAAAAAGCGTCAGGTTAAAATTTTGATAGTGCTGGTGTATGAAGTCTTCTGTTGATTGGTTGCTATACTGAATGTTTTTTTGCATCAAGATAAGCAAAGCGCTATCAATCAAATTCTTTTCATAATCTGTCAAACACAGGTAACTGCTCATTATATCGACTCGCTGTTATTGCAATAAAAATCTTCATAGATATCAGTAAAATACGATGATTGTATACACTGTTTTCTCGTGGGTTGAGGGTACGTCATACTGCTGGTAATCCAAAAGAATCAACGCATTCTATAGAACAAAAATGAACGTATAATGACAATCGATGAGGTAAAAGGGGGAGACTGGTATCAACTTGTTTTGCGTACTGCCAATATCATATTTTCGTAGCTCTTGTCTGCGAAGGCACAGCGAACAAAAAAATATAATGTTGGCAGCAGGGTATCATTGTTATACCTTATCTGACCTTGATGATAATAAGTGTGGTGACATCAATGATAAGAGAGCTTAAAACCTTTGTAGCCGTTTGCGAATTGGACAGTTTTGCCGCAGCCGCTCGGCATATTAACCTGACCCAATCGGCAGTCAGTGCACAGATTAAAACCTTGGAAGACAATCTGGGGTTGGCATTATTTACCCGCTCTGCTCGTGCCATTACGCTCAATCCACAAGGCACTCGCATTTTACCCATTGCCAAAGAAATTCTGGCGCTTTATGCCACCATGCAGCTGCCGTCAGATACCGATATTGCAAGCTACTATGGGCAGCTTAGGATTGGCGCGATAAACTCAGTACAAGTGGGCATTTTACCTGAGGCGCTAAAAGCGATTACTTTGCTCGCCCCGCTCATGCAGACAGAGATTGTTCCTGGGCGTGCGATAGAGCTGTTTGAGAAGCTCGAAGTCGGAGAAATAGATGCGGCCATCACCATACAGCCCTCTTTTGCATTGCCAAAAGACATCGTGACCCAGTCTATTATGACCGAACCGTATGTGCTCATCAGTCCCAAAAAATGGCCTTTTTATAGCTTGAGGCAGACGCTTGAGCAGCATCCTTTTATTCATTACAGCCTACAATCCTCAGCAGGGGCAAAACTGAGTAAGTTCTTCAAACAGCAAGACATCAAGGTCAATACAATCATGGAGATTAACGATCTGGATGCCATCGTTAGGATGGTGGAGTCGGGCTTGGGCGTGGCCTTGATACCCTATGCTGGACTCTGGATTAGAAGTGCTGCACCCGTTCAAATCCATCATTTGGGAGATAACAGTTTGGTGCGAGAGGTTGTATTGGCTTATCGGTATGCCGATCGTCAGCAGCCACCAATCACGACATTGAAGCAAGTGCTGGGACTGTAAGCTTTTTGCAAAAATACCTGACACGTATCACTACCTAGGAGAGCAACCGTATCTATAATACAAATTGCTAAGCACGAATATTTTTGGGACTGAGAACAGAATATTTACGTTTTTCTCGCGCTCGATTCTCGGTTACGATGGCTCTGCTTTTCAGTAACGCCAATACAGTTTTTTAAGTACGTAAATTTTTAAGTACATAAATCTCTAAACACATAAGTATTAAGTATGGCGCGTTGACTGATTTAACTGATCCCATTTCTAAGAAGACCAAAAATATGAACAATATCGACAACTTGACCAATGATAAAGTCCTCACTCGTATTGAAAAAGACTTACTCGGCGAACAAGCGGTTCCTGCAACCGCCTTATATGGTATTCAAACACAACGCGCCGCCCAAAATTTTGATATTACCGGTATGCCAATCAGCCATTTTCCTGATTTGATTAAGGCGCTTGCCATGGTAAAAGCAGCTGCTGCCAAAGCCAATTATCAGCATGGTTTACTTACCGAAGATAAGCTTAGCGCCATTACTGACGCGTGTACCGATCTGATCAATGGCGAGCATCATGAGCAGTTTATTGTTGATCTCATCCAAGGCGGGGCAGGTACGTCGACCAACATGAATGCCAACGAAGTCATTGCCAATATTGGACTAAAGAAAATGGGCTTTGAGTATGGTCAATACAGTCATTTGCACCCCAATAATGATGTGAACCGCTCTCAATCAACCAACGACGTCTATCCTAGCGCGGCACGTTTGGCGATTGTGTTTGCCGCAAAACCACTCAAAGAAGCCATCCTGAATCTACAGCACAGCTTAGCGGCCAAAGGACAAGCATTTGGCAGTATTCTCAAGATGGGCCGCACCCAATTACAAGATGCGGTGCCAATGACGCTCGGTCAAGAGTTCAATGCTTTTGCCAGTGACGTGGGCAGTGAAATAGCGCAAATCGAACAGGCCTGCTTGCAACTATGCGAATTGAATCTGGGTGGAACTGCGATTGGGACAGGTATCAATGCGCCTAAAGGCTATGCCAGCTTGGCGATTGAAGAGCTGGCTGGCATCAGTGGTTTGCCAGTGACACTTGCCGATGATTTGATAGCAGCCAGCGCTGACATGGGTGCCTTTATTACGTTTTCTGGTGCCCTCAAGCGCCTATCCATCAAGTTGTCTAAATTAAGCAATGATTTGCGTCTATTATCGAGCGGGCCACGCACAGGTTTGGGCGAAATCAATCTACCTGCCATGCAGCCAGGCTCGTCCATTATGCCGGGCAAGGTTAATCCAGTAATTCCTGAAGCCATGAACCAAACGGCATTTCAGGTGATGGGTACGGATATGACGATTACCATGGCAGCAGAAGCAGGGCAATTACAGCTGAACGCGATGGAGCCGCTGATTGTTTATAACCTGCTCAACAATGCGCGTCTATTAGAAAAGTCGATTCGTATGCTTGATGAGCGCTGTATTCAAGGCATTACGGCCAATGAAGCCCGCTGCGCACAACATGTCGAAAACAGCATCGGTATCGTGACAGCATTAGTGCCACATATCGGCTATGAAAATGCCAGCCGTATTGCAGGACATGCGTTGCTTAGTGGGTCAGGTGTGGCAGAGCTTGTCAAACAAGAAAAGCTACTCAGTGATGAGGAACTCGCGGCAATCTTGTCACCAGATACAATGGTCAGCAGTATTTAAGTAGGTTTTTAATCAGCAACGGCAAAACCCTTATTTGACTATCGTAACAGTTAGATGTTTTTCCAGTAAAAAATCCTCAGTTTAACAACTGAGGATTTTTTTGTAGGGTTCACCAGATGTGGGCTAGCAACTTATAAACATCTTTGAAGCGTGGTATGCGTATTGTTTTCAAATGTATTATGCGGGTATAAGAGATACAAATGGATGGTTTCTTTGAGAGATATCTCGAACTATGATATGAGTAACCAATCACATAAGGGATGAAAGCATGCAGGACTTAGCGTTCAAAGATCATTTCTCCAAAGTTTCTGAAGGGTATGCCACTTATCGGCCTTCATACCCACTCGACTTAGTAGATACACTTGCTGGCTTGTGTGCTGCACAAAACCGTGTGCTTGACTGTGGGTGCGGTACAGGACAGCTGTCTGTATTGTTGGCCGAGAGGTTTAATGAGGTGATTGCCACTGATGCAAGCGCCGCCCAAATCGCTAAAGCTCAAGAAAAAAACGGCGTGATTTATAAAACAGCGCTAGCTGAGCAAAGCGGATTGGCAGATGAATCGGTAGACTTAATTACCGTCGCTCAAGCAGCGCATTGGCTAGACTTAGAGACATTCTATAAAGAGGCGTCGCGTATTGCCAAGCCTCATGGTGTCT
Organism: Psychrobacter sp. JB385; assembly: GCF_900163785.1. Lineage (GTDB taxonomy): Bacteria > Pseudomonadota > Gammaproteobacteria > Pseudomonadales > Moraxellaceae > Psychrobacter. The sequence goes on along the minus strand of NZ_FUKN01000005.1, from coordinate 334,339 downwards.
TAGCGTTGATTACCTATGGTGTTTTGCATGTAGAAGGGGCCGTTGATGTCTTGATCCAGCAGTTCTATTATCAAACCCTTGCCCCGTATTGGCCAGCAGAACGACAGCATGTAGAAAATGGGTATCAAAGCCTGCCTTTTCCATTTGCAGAAATCAAAGTACCTACGATCAATATGCAGGAGTTCTGGAATTTAGACCAACTTATTGGCTATTTAAATACGTGGTCAGCCGTCAAAGAAGCCAAAAATATATTGAGTTTCAATCCAGTGGATCCGCTTAGAGTCCTCTTAATACCTGAATGGGGAGATCCTGAGCATAAGAAAAAAGTCACGTGGCCATTATCCATCCGTGCTGGCAAAATAAACAGTCAATAAGTCTGGATAAGCCAGCGGTAGATAATGGATAGACAAAAGGCTTATTAGGTTGCTCTAATCATCAGATATTAATTTTTACCACACTCTCTAGGTTAAAGCTTATGCCAATCTTCCATCGCCTTGTGTCCAACTTCTAGTCCTATATCATAGCTATAACGGATTTTGGCTTTGTTTTTGGACAATCGACTTGCCATATTTTTTAAGTCGGGTGGACAAACTTCTAAAATCTTTTGTGATGAGGGCGTCTGTAAAAATTGTACCGAGTCATTATAGCGTTGGGTTCGCGTGAGTAGACTTTGGGAAAAACCAGCTTGCTCTTTAGCAAAATACTTGGCCAATAGCTGATCACCTTTACTGCTTGCTTTGGCGTAATTTTGCGGGCGGGTACGTATGACCATGAGTTTATCGACATGATCTTGCCTAGCTGCCCAGTGCACAGGCAAAGCATCCGCCACACCACCATCAAAGTAGGGTTCGCCGCATATCTCGACCGCTTGTCGAGTCAGCACTGGGATAGAGCTTGAGGCTCTCAATCCATCCAAAATATTGTCTTTAGCCGCTTTGATATAGATTGCTTCTCCTGAGATAGCGTGCGTCAATACCATGTAAAAGTCCGCGGGATTGGCGAACAATTGCGTCTGATTCAAGGGATATTCTTGTTCGACTACGTTCCACATCCACTTTAAATCCAATAAGTCACCGCCTTTAAAAAAACGACCATAGTGGATAAATTCAGATCGAAGGGAATGATCCAAAAAAATGTGTAGGGTGCGACCTTGTTGTGCTGCCAAATAGTTAGCAACGTTGGTTGAACCTGAAGAAACCCCCACACAAAGATCAAACGGATTAAATTGTTGTTCTAAAAAAGCGTCTAAAACACCGCTGGTAAATGCGCCGCGCATGCCGCCGCCTTCAACCACTAGGGCTTGTCGATGTTGTGTTTGCATTGAAAACCTCGAGTCAATAATGATAAGTATACTTTGGTGATTGTTTTTCTGTGCCATGTGGCAGTGTTAATTATTTTATATCAGCACGCTGTCGGTATGTACGTTTTCACAAATAGAGCAGCTTCTTCAAATGTAATCAGAATAAGTATTTTATTTATGACAAGAGTTATCGGCAAGTGCGTGCAGTATTCCGCAGGATTCAGCTGGCGCTTCGGTGACGCATTTTTGCCGCAGCGCGAGCAGGTGTTGCTTTAATTGTACCAACTCTTTCATACGTGTCTCTACCGCATCGATATGCTCATCCAGCAACACATTGACTTCACCGCAATTTTCATCAGGCTTGTCCCTATATTGGAGCAGGGTTCGTACCTCATCCAACGTCATATCGAGCGTGCGGCAGTGTAGGACAAATTGCAGACGTTCAAAATGCGCCTTGTTGTACAAACGATAGTTGCCTTGGCTACGTGCAGGCTCTGGTAATAACTTTTCTTTCTCATAATAGCGGATGGTTTCGACCGTCGCGCCTGTCCGTGTGGCAAGCTCGCCAATCTTGATAAGCATGTTTGTCTCCTTGAACCGCTCACTTCAACTACTTAAGATTAGAGTAACTATAAGGTTGGACGATAGAAAAATCAAATGACTTAACTGTCAAGTGACTTAACCGTCAAATACCTTGACCCTAAAGCCACTATAGGGTTCATACTGCCTCTAATCAGAGGAGAGATGACTATGCAATACCAGATTGAAGGGATGGACTGTGCAAGCTGTGTTGGCAAGATTGAGCGCGCGCTGATACGTATGCCTGATGTCTCTGAAGTTCAGCTAAATTTTGCGACCCAAAAACTAACGCTAACCCTAGCGCCTGATGCAGCGACTGACAGTAAAGACATCGAAAAAACCATTAAGCGTCTTGGGTTTGGTGTGTCAGTGTTGACTGATCAACAAACGAAGGGTAGCGCTGATGTGAGCCAACCAGCGATAGAGGATGAGCGTTGGTGGCAAACCATAAAAGGCAAACAGGTGATTGGTACGGGGCTTTTATTCATTGCTGCATATGCGGTGTCTTTGATTTTCCCTGAATATGGCAAATGGGCGTTTATTACCGCTGTGGCTATCGGGGTTTTGCCATTTGCCCGTCAAGCTTTTGCATTGGCGTTGGCAGGCTCGCCTTTTTCGATTGAAATGCTTATGTCTGTGGCGGCTATCGGTGCCCTTATCATTGGCGAAGCGGAAGAAGCCGCGGCCGTGGTGTTCTTATTTTCAGTTGGTGAGCTGCTAGAGAGTGTCGCGGCTGATCGTGCTCGCGCAGGCATTAGAGCGTTATCATCGTTAGTGCCGAAGACTGCCATACTTTTGGATGCACAAGGCGAGCCACGTCAGGTGGCAGCGGCTTCACTACAAGTGAATGATCAGGTGCTTGTGCGGCCTGGTGATAGGGTGTCTGCTGATGGCGTGATTGTTCAAGGTTGCTCAAGCCTTGATGAATCACCTGTGACGGGGGAGTCTGTTCCTGTTGCCAAAACCATAGACGATGACGTTTTTGCTGGCTCTATCAATGTGGAGGGCGTCCTACAAGTACGTGTAAAAAAAACAGCGGCGAATAATACGATTGCTCGTATTATCGAGCTTGTAGAGCAGGCGCAAGCATCCAAAGCACCGACTGCGCGCTTTATTGAGACCTTCAGCCGCTACTATACGCCTATCGTTATGGTGATTGCTGCGCTGGTCATTACCCTCCCACCGCTACTGATGGGAGCAGAGTGGGCAACGTGGCTATATCGTGGCTTGGCGCTGTTGTTGATTGCGTGCCCTTGTGCCCTTGTACTGTCTACACCAGCTGCTATTGCCTCGGGTTTGGCTGTCGGTGCGCATCATGGCATGCTTATCAAAGGTGGTCATATTATGGAGCTTGTGGGTCAAGTCAGCACCGTTGCTTTTGATAAAACGGGCACGTTGACGGAAGGCAAACCACGGGTGACCGATGTCATTGGTTTTAAAACAGGGCATGGCGATGCTGAGGGTCACGATAAACTACTGTCACTGTTTGCAAGTGTCGATGCTACCTCCAGTCATCCGCTTGCTATCGCCATTGTGGATCATGCCAAAAGCGCTAACGTCGTCATACTGGAGTCTTCTAATGCTTTTGCGACTGTAGGTAAAGCGGTTCATGCAACGGTTGCTGGACGTGTTTTAACCATTGGCTCACCAATCTATGTCGCCAAAAAAGCCCCATGGTCGTCTGAGCAAAAGATTCAGATTGAGACACTACAAAACGAGGGTAAGACCGTATCCGTGTTGTTTGATGAGCAAGAGAATGAGGCGCTCGGGTTGGTCGCTCTACGTGATGAGTTACGAGAAGAGTCACAGCAGGCCATAGCACAGCTTAATAAGATGAATGTGCGCTCTGTCATGCTTACAGGTGATAATAGCCGTACGGCACAAGCACTTGCCAGCCAGCTAGACATAGAGTGGCAAGCGGAGCTGTTACCTGAAGACAAACTTTGCCTACTCCGTGAGATGCAAGCCTATAGTAAAACAGCGATGATTGGTGACGGCATCAATGATGCGCCCGCGTTGGCAACGGCAGATGTCGGCATTGCTATGGGCAGTGGTACTGATGTGGCTATCGAAACGGCTGACATTGCACTACTAAAAAGCCGCGTGACAGATGTGGCTAACCTAATCGCTTTATCACGCGCCACCATGAGCAACATCCATCAAAACGTCATTTTTGCACTGGGTTTAAAAGGATTGTTTCTCATAACGACTGTGTTTGGCATAACAGGACTTTGGATTGCGGTATTGGCTGACACTGGTGCTACTGTGCTGGTTACGCTCAATGCGTTACGTTTATTGCGCTTTAAACCAGTGTCTTCCATTTAATAAACACTGACCAATAAAACGATTGCGGCTACATCAAAGGTCGTTTTATTCACTCGTCAGCGGTCAATGAATTTAGCTTGAAAGTAGTAATAGAAATGATCCATACATATTGCGTCGTATTTGTATTAGATATTCGCTAGGGGTTTGCGCCAGCTTAGCAGTCTGTTTTAAGTGATCTGTTAGCTGAATCAGAGGTCTGTTTGGCTGGCTGATTTGGAATATATTTTTTGCTATACCACCAGTACTTTTACAGGGTAGACTTAATGGTATGCCGCCACTGACTCTCATTGCTCCATACGTGAGTCAAAGTGCGGCACTTATTTAATGACACTGAAATGAAACTGAGAAGAGCGCAAGGACAAGCAATGACAGAGATTAATGGCAAGCGATTATCTTATCTTTATGAAGCAGTCACGATGGGTACGATACGGGCGGCGGCAGATAAGCTCAATATTGCTCCCTCGGCCATCAGTCGACAAATATCTCTGTTAGAAGAAGAATTAGCGAGCACGCTTATTGAACGGCACCGCAAAGGGGTAACGCCGACAGAAGCTGGTGCTATCCTTTTACAGTTTTACCGAGAATCCCTCTCTGCTGAAGAAGCTTGTGTTTCCAAATTACAGGCGTTGGTGGGGTTGCAGCGGGGGCATATAAAGCTAGCTGTGGGCGATGGCTTTATTGCAGATTTGATGCTGGGCCCATTATCTGAGTTTTCCCGTTCATATCCGGCGCTCACGCTATCAATCAGTACGAGCGGATCAAACGAAGTGATTCGTCAGGTTGAGGAGGACGAAGCGCATATTGGGCTAGTGTTTCATTCTAGCAGTCATCCGCGCATCCGCTCACAGGTTGTCAGTGCTCAGCCAATGTATGTGATTGTCTCGCCTGACCACCCATTAGCCGATCGAGATACACCGATGCAATTGGAGGAGCTTTTAGAATACTCAGTGGGACTGGCTGAGAGTCGTTTTGGCGTACGTCAGTTAGTGGCGATGGCGGAATTTCAGCAAAAGATTCGATTTAATCCCATCTTAACTACTGACTCATTCAATGTGCTAAAGAATTTCGCGCGCTCAAATATGGGGTTTACCTTTCTACCGTATTTTGTTGTGTCGCAAGAAGTCGAAGACGGACATCTGATTGCAATTCCTATAGACAATACGCTACTGGCAAGCGGTGAAGCGCATCTCATCACGCGGCTCGGTCGTCATCTATCCCAAGGCTCGCATGAACTGCTACAGCATTTGAAGTTATGGATGAAAGAGTTATAGGAGGGCTATAGTCAATGAAAATTAATATCGATATATCATGCACTGCTCATATCAATATTGTGGCTTGCTGCGTGTGCGCAGACAGAGGCGGTAAAAATTAATATGAGCAGTAGCGTAGCGCTTTTAATGTTTTTCAAATATACATTCCCATCAGGCCAAGCACCGACGACTTGTCAGTGCCGTGACTCATGAGACCAATACAGATGGATACCTTTTACAGCAAGGCTTGGGCGACTATGGCAGAACCCAAGAAAGTGCCGGTAAAGGTGAGCAAGGCAACCACGGCAATTTTAAACCCAAACTTTTTAAACAAATTCACTTCCATCTGAGAGATGGCAAACCCAGCATAGGCAAGGACAGGCGTAATAAGCTGTAATACGCCTAATTTATCTGTCTCTACTAAGACATACTCACTCATCGGAAACTGTGGCAGAGATATCAAAATAGCCACAATGGATATCCAAGCGATAGCGGGGACATTGACCGGAATGATTTCCTTTAGTAAGACACCAACGATACAGCACCCGAACAGTATCAACATAGCAGGTAGTGCAGAGATGGGATCAACGCCTTGGCCTACCCAGTTGCTGAGTAATAGCACGATACAGATAACTGCCAACAGAGATAAAGACTGCTTGACTGACAAAATAGATTGCTCTGGTATTTTTAGATCAGGATCTGTTTGCGTCGCAGCAGTAGTGTCATTTTTCTTCTTAAACTTGCTCGTGACTTTATATAAAAACTCTGTGAATGGCAGTGCAATAAATAAACTAACAAATAGCCCTGTCGCATAAGTCAAAAGGTTGGAGGTCGCCGCAAAGGCGGTAATAGTCTCCGCTTGTGCAGGCACGGTTTCCGCGAGCGCTGCTGAACAAGCACCCATCATACTGCCACTACCAATACCACAAGCCATCGCCAATGCACGAATATCCATGATACCCATAGAGGCAATAATACCCGCCATCAGTGAAAAATAGATGGCACCAAACAACGTACCCATCACGTAGACACCCATGACACCGATACCTTCAGGACTCTGGAGTCCATACTTATCAGCAATGAGCGCAATATTCGGTTCACGAGCAATTGAGTGAGTAGCACCAATAGCCTCTCTACCCATACCAAACACCAATACAGCCACAGGTAATGCAATAAGCGCAGTCGTTATGTTGCCCAATTCTTGTAGTAAAAGGGCGGGGCCTGCGGCTATTATTTCTTCTACTTTAGGACCGACACCAACACCAAACTTTGCAATAAAAGGCATGATACTTAAGAGGACCGCATAGCTTGCAAATTTTGCTCGGTCTCTTGAGATAACCGCTGTCATTGACGGTATGACGTTGGGGTTTAACAATAGCGTAAATATAAATGCATACAGCAAAGGCAGTAAGACTAGCGTGCCAATACCAATGGGAATCTTGATAATCCCGATCCATTCTGCAAGTAGTGATGCAACAATCACTAATAAATGTAGCTTCCAATCAAATAAGTACTTGGTCATTGTACTTGGTAGCACACTGGTATTATTCATAGCAACTCCCTTTGCAATTTATAGTTTCTACATAACGGTTTCTACGTGTTGTTACTGCTTATTAGTTTATACAGACTCAGTTTATGCAGACATCTTTGGTAGTTGAGACTCCACTAAAGACACCCATACTTTGATACCGGTCTCGATAGCATCGTCATTAAAGTCATAAGCGGCATTGTGTAATGGTTTGGAGGGGGTACTACCATCAACACCTAACCAAAAATAAGCGCCTTTGACGACTTGACTCATAAATGAAAAATCTTCAGAAGCCATGGACGGCTCTACATCAGTATTGACCTTATCAGCACCGAGCGCGTTAGTAGCAGCTTCTTTGATTTCAAGATAGGCTTGGCTGTCATTAGTGGTGACTGGATAGCGAATATGGTAATCCATCTCGCCTGTGACCCCGTATAAAGGCGGTAATACTGTCACCATTTCTGTGAGCATGTCTTGCATGGACTGGCGTACGTCCATATCAAAGCTACGAACCGTTCCTTTTAAAATAGCGTAATCAGGGATGACGTTGGTTGTGTCACCACTGTTCATCTGCGTGACGCTAATGACACCTGATTTGAGGGGAGATATTCGACGAGAGACAATCGATTGAATGTTGGTAATCAATGCCGCGCCTGCTGCTATAGGATCAGCGCCTAGATGTGGCATCGCTGCGTGAGTGCCTTTACCCGTTAACGTAATCTCAAAGGTATCAAACGACGCCATCATCGGCCCATTGTTGACCGCAATCTCTCCCACAGGTAGGCCTGGCCAATTATGTAACCCGTAGACGGCATCCATAGGGAATTTATCAAACAACCCATCGTCAATCATCGCCTTAGCACCGCCTAAGACTTCTTCAGCAGGTTGAAAGATAAAATAAATGGTGCCGCTAAAGTTTTTATGTTGGCTTAAATGCTTTGCTGTACCAAGCAGAACGGACGTGTGACCATCATGACCGCAGGCATGCATACAGTTGTCATGAGTGGATTTATGCGCAATATCGTTTTGCTCTTTTATTGGTAGCGCGTCGATGTCCGCTCGTATACCGATAGTAGGACCTGAGCCGTTCTTTAGAACACCGACGACCCCTGTACCGCCTAATCCTTGATGCACTTCAATCCCAAAGGACTGCAATTTATCAACAATAAATGATGAGGTCTTAAACTCTTTAAAACCAAGCTCTGGTTGACTATGAATCTGCTGACGCCACTGCTTTACTTCACCTAGTAGGGTTTCGTTAATTAACATGTATGTTCTCCTTGCGTATTACTGGATTGAGTAGCCAAATTGGATAGCAGAATCTTTTGCGGTTTCGACCCAGACACTTTTGGTCTGTGTATATTCGAGCAAACCTTCGTAGCCACTCGATCGGCCATAGCCACTCTCACCGAAGCCACCAAATGGCGACATGACGTTGATTGATTTATAGCTATTTACCCAGAATGTTCCGGCATTTACTTGCGCGGCCATCCGATGCGCGCGGCCGACATCAGCCGTCCAAACAGCACCCGCTAAACCAAACCGACTGTCGTTTGCTATCGCGACTGCCTCTTCTTCTTCATCGAATGAAATAACAGAAACGACAGGTCCAAAAATCTCTTCTTGTGCGACTCGCATGTCATTTTTTACATTGGCTAAAACAGTTGGCTGATAAAAATACCCATTTTCGCCGCCACAAATAGCACCTGCCTTGCCACCTGCGGCAACAACTGCCCCTTCGGCAATGCCGTCCGACACTAACGAGTGTACGTGGTTAAACTGTTTTTGATTATTAATCGGACCCACCATCGTGCCTTCATACCAAGGCAAACCCATGGGCAACTTACCGGCTGCTGAAGCTACACGCTCCACGACTTCTTGATAAACATCACGATGGACCAATAACCGCGAACCCGATACACAGCTCTGTCCAGCAGCAGAAAACACGGCAGCTTGCGCACCCACGACCGCACGGTCAAGATCGGCATCTGGGAAAATAATATTGGCTGATTTTCCGCCCAGCTCTAGCACGCAAGGAATGACACGTTGCGCAGATGCCGAAGCAATGAGCGCACCAGTCTTTGGTGAGCCAACAAAAACCACTTTTTTGGTGGCTGGATGCGCAATGGCAGCAGATGCCGTGGTGTGTCCCAATCCATTAATGACATTGACCAAACCACGCGGGATACCTGCTTGCTCAAGAATGTTGACGAGTGCGGTTGTGCTGAGTGGGGTTAACTCAGACGGCTTTAGTAAGACGGCATTTCCTGCACAGATAGCAGGCGCGATTTGCCAACCTCCGGTAAATATGGGTGCGTTCCAAGGGGTGATTTGCGTGACGACACCATACGGCTCATGACGAGTGTAGTTTAAGTGAGTGGTTGGCACAGGGATAACTTGTCCCATAATCTTGTCACACCAGCCAGCATAGTATTCAAACATCTCGGCAACTTTTGTCACCTCAACTCGGCAATCACGAATAGGCTTACCGGCAGAGATACACTCTAGGCGTGCTAGAGATTCTGCGGCTTCGCGTATTTTCATACTGCACTGCCACATCAACTGACCTCTGGCACTGGCCGTCATTGACCACCATGCTTTTTGAGCTTTGATGGCAGCAGCGGCTGCATTAGCGACAATATCTTTTCCCGCATCACGATAGCTTAAAAACACCTGACCAGTTGCTGGGTTAGTCAGATCGATGTTGTCTCCATGACCTGCAATCAATTCTCCATCAACCCAGCTGCCAAACTCTGAAGTACCTAATAGTTCATGAAGAAGTGCTTCAACTTGCTGCTCACCATTTTTTTCTACGTTAAAGCTCATCATCTATTCTCCCAAGCCAGCATTTTTTACAATACAGTTAAAGTCATCTTGATCAGGTATGTTTGCTTCACTCTGCGCCCAAATATCGGCTACCTGCTGCGCCAAAGGCAATTCTAGCCCCATCTCTCCGATCATGTTTTTTGCCAGACGCACATCCTTACGCATCAGCGCCATCGTAAAACCAGAATCAAAATTGTCACTCAGAATCCAGCGAGGGAAGTTTACTTCACTGATTGCACTACGACCTGAACCCGCATTCAAACCAGCAATAAGGTCTTCAGGATTCAGTCCTGCCTTAGTACCCAGAGCGACTGCTTCAGCGGTGGTTACAAGATGGGCGGCACACAGGAGGTTATTAATGAGTTTGGCGGCATGTCCATTGCCAGACTTGCCCATGTAGACCACTTTTGAGCTTAAAGCATCCAGATACAGCTGGGCGCGTTCAAGGGCGCTGTGTTCACCGCCGACAACCATGACCATAGTACCGGCTTCGGCACCTGCTGGACCGCCGCTGACAGGGCAGTCCAATAACTGATGGCCTAGCTGATCCAGCTCCGTCGACAGTGCTCGCGTTACTTCTGGTTCTGAGGTGGAGGTGTCAATAATTAAGGTGTTGGGCTGAGCATGGTCGATGATGCCGTCTTTGCCTTTAATCACTGCTTGGACATGCTTTGCCATAGGCAAAGATAGAATGATGACGCTAGATTCAGCACATAGCGCTTTGATATCTGTAACGACATTGACACCGATTTCCTTGGCAGCTTGGCGTTGGGTTTCTCCTATGTCCGTACCGAACACATTAAAACCTTCGCGAAGTAAAGACTGAGCCATCCCGTTACCCATACGGCCCAATCCGATGATACCTATAGTGTTTTTACTCATACCCATTCCTTTGTTTTTGTATCTTCTTTCAGTTTTATTGTAACCAATCGAACATTAAGAAGAACTACAACGGATGACCTTTTGTGTTCTAAAAAAGGCAACACTAATACAAGCAAGTTGATTTACTTTTCACGGTATCTTGTGGTCTCTATAAATTGGTGAAGCGCTTATACAATAGGCATAGCGGTCACAATGGGCTGAGGAATCATCTAAATGATCAGAGTATGTAAACAGAAATTTTCGCTACAGTTTTTATGTCATAGGCATAAAAAAGCCCCAATCGTTAAATTGAGGCTTGCTAAATTTGGTAGGCACAAACAGATTAGAACTACTGATAATACTTTCTATTATATCAATGTAGATGCATGAAAATATGTAGAGTGAAAAACCGAATGTTTTTAAGGGTCTAGTCCTCATTAGAGATATAGTGACATCACAAACTCGACAGCAGAACACTCGTTTCGCTGTTCAGAATACCGTCAATCTCTCTTACTTGACGCAGCACTTCATCAAACTCTCTCAAACTTGTCGTGTGTATTTCTGCTACCAAGTCCCACGCGCCATTGGTCGTATGGAGCTTAATCAATTGCGGGATGCCACGCAGCTTCCTAATCACTTGTGACGTAGACTTTCCTGTTACTTCAATCATCATCATCGCTTTGACGGTTTCTTTATCTAGCGCTTCATGCACGCGAATCGTAAAGCCTAAAATAGCGCCGTTATGAATCAATCTGTCTAATCTGTTCTGGACAGTGGCACGTGAAACTTTAAGTTTTTTTGCAAGAATTGAGATGGTTGCGCGGCCATCTTGTCGAAGTTCAGATATCAGCTCGCTATCTAAAGAGTCATAGGTGTAGTACGCCATAAAAGTGCCTCCTCCATTAGTTTTGACATTATGCTAAGTAATACTTATCAATATGTCAAAAATACATCAATATTTAATAAGTTATTGACATTTTAACTGACATTTATAGTTGGTAGCATATTAATTGTCGATTCAACAAACAATATTCATGGAAGGGAGCAAAACTAATGTCTAAATTTATTGTGTCACAAAAGCAGGGTGTGCCATTTGTTAGCGTACAGGCGATGGCTGAAATCATCAGTAATCATGGTATCGAACAGACTATAAAAGAATTGGTAGATGCGTTAGAGCAGGATTATCTTCGTTGGGATCAATTTGAAAAATCCAGTCGTTTTGCTTCGCATTCCAAAGACGGTGTCATAGAGCTCATGCCTGTCAGCGATGGTGACATGTTTGCGTGTAAATATGTCAATGGCCATCCCATCAATACCAAGCGTGATTTACAGACGGTAGCAGCTTTTGGCGTGTTGTCTGATGTTGATACAGGCTATCCCATCTTGCTGACAGAAATGTGTATTTTAACGGCACTACGCACGGCGGCAACCTCGGCACTGGTTGCCAAACACTGTGCGCCTAAAAATGCTGAGACTTTGGCACTCATTGGTAATGGTGCGCAAGGAGAGTTTCAGGCGATGGGTATGAAGGCAGTGGTTGGTATCTCCAAAGTGCGTTTATATGATGTCGACCCAGCTGCATCTGAAAAAGTGGCGCATAACCTTGCCGATTCAGGCCTAGATATTATCATCTGCAAAACCGTAGAAGAAGCGGTTGACGGGGCTGATATCATCACCACCTGTACCGCTGATAAGAAAAACGCCACCATCCTGCGTGATGATATGATCAAAAAAGGCGTCTATATCAATGCCATCGGTGGTGATTGCCCTGGCAAAACTGAGCTGGACGCCGACATTCTGCTAAGAGCCGATCATGTCATTGTAGAGTTTGAACCACAAACCCGTATCGAAGGCGATATTCAGCAGCTCTCTCAAGACTTTCCTGTGACGGAGTTTCACCGCATTGTGAAAGGTGAGAAAGACATACGCACCAACGAGAACAACTTAGTGGTATTTGATGGTGTCGGTTTTGCCTCAGAAGACTTTACGGCTCTAGTGTTTTTGCGTGATTTGATCAAAAAACAGGACGCCTATGAGCTGCTTGATTTGATCCCTCATCAACAAGACCCTAAAAACCTCTATTCGGTGGTGAAAGCTCATAGTAAAGATCATAGTACGGTGACGCATGAAGCTGAGTCTATGGCGTAAGTGGGGGTTGTAGGTTTGAGCCGTTATAAAGTATTTGATCCACTATAAAGTAAATAGGCGCTGCTGAAATAAATTTTGCGCCGCCTCTGTCTGCGAAGGCACAGCAAGCCAGAAAAATTTGTTTCAGTAGCGTGTGATACGGGATATATCTTTCTTATTCAGGACTGACTATAGCTAAGTAGTGAGAAAAAAATAAATTCAAATGATAAAAAATTGTTTTATTTAATGGAGACGAAATAATGAATGATCTAATGAAAAATGTGCGAATAGTAGAAGTGTATTCAGATGTCGCAGGGCATAAAAAAGGCGCGTCACTAGGAATTGATGCATTGCGCGCGTCATCAAAAGAGATGAATGCAGACTACTATGAAAAACTGCAACTTGACAGTATCAAAAATGAATATATCCATGAAGAAGAATCGCCATTTAAACATGCAAAATACGCTGATGTGATTGAGCCTGTTATCTCTAAATTGGCACATAAAATAAAAGAGATAAGAGAGGAGAATCAATTTCCTATTGTTATCGCAGGCGATCATTCTAGCTGTGCAGGAACCATGCATGGTCTCAAAATGGCGCACCCTGATGCTGAGATCGGTGTGGTGTATATAGACGCGCATGCTGATTTTCATTCACCATACACCAGTGGATCAGGGAATATGCACGGCATGCCTTTGGCAATGGCCTGTGCAATCGATAACTTGGAATGTAAACGCAACGAGCTCTCTGATGCAGAAAAAGAATATTGGGAGCGACTAAAATTTATGGCGTCCAACGAGCCATCAATTAAGCCAGAAAACGTGGTGTTTTGTGCGGTTAGAGATTATCAAGAAGAGGAAATGGAATTAATCAAAAGACATAAAATTCCTCTATACAGCGTGGCTGAAATAACCAAAAAAGGCATCAGCGCCACAGTAGCCGAAATCTTTAAAAAACTAGAGTATTGCGATCATATTTATGTGTCGTTTGATGTTGATAGTGTTGATCCTTTATACGTTCCAGGAACCGGTACGCCTGCAATGAATGGTCTATCTTATGAGCAAGCCATGCAGCTCAATATAGAGCTCATTAAAAATGAAAAAGTATGTTGCTGGGAAATGGCAGAAATCAATCCTTTATATAACAATTCAAAAGATGACTCAACGAGAATATTTAAAATTTTAGAAGAGGTCACACACTCTCTTTTAAATAATTACTAGTATGAAATATCAAGAATGAGTTAAAGGATATTTAGCCTAAAAAATATCACATAAATTTTTAGGTTAGTCAAAAAGGGACGAAAGGTAAAAATAATATGGACATTATTAAAGCCAGCACTGCAAATCAAGATGCTAGCAGTGCTAATACCAGTATCAATATCAAACAGTTTTTAAAATTCTTTATACCCTCTATGATAGGGTTGATCGTCTTTGTATTTCCCATTCCCTATGTAGATGGTAAGTTTGTCAGCTACTCAGACGGATTTACCATTCCTATCGCTGTGTTAAAGGATTATATACAGGGTTACATGAGTGACTTCTTGCCATTGCTTGTTGTCATCTCAATTATGATTACGGTGGTTGGTAGCTTATATACCAAAATCATGAAACCTGCATTGATTTTAAACAATCACTTTTTGAATAACTTACTGAACGTCAAAACATCTTGGCTAATGCTTAGACTACTTGGTGCGTTTTTTGTCGTCGTTACCTATTTTCAATTTGGGTTTGAGACCATATATTCAGACAGTATTGGTGGTTTATTGTTATATGAGCTCATGCCCATATTGTTTATTGTATTCTTTTTAGCAGGGTTATTGCTGCCGTTATTGCTTGATTTTGGCTTATTAGAATTTGTTGGGGTTTTATGCACCAAAGTCATGAGACCGTTGTTTGGTTTACCGGGCAGATCCTCTGTCGATTGCTTGGCATCATGGTTAGGTGACGGCACTATTGGCGTATTACTAACGGATAAGCAGTTGCAAAGTGGATTTTATACCAAAAGAGAAGCAGCCGTAATTGCGACCAGTTTTTCAGCGGTTTCGGTTACCTTTTGCTTGGTTGTTATTTCTCAGGTCAAGCTAGAAAGTTACTTTATCAACATGATTGGCGTGGTTGCGTTATGTGGTATTGTTTGTGCGCTCATCGTACCAAAGTTATTCCCTTTGTCTAAAATTGAAGATACATATATCACAAAGAACGATGAGGTGGATTGCGAAGCGATTCCCGAAGGAAGAACGCTATTCAACTATGGCTTACACAAAGCCGTTCAAAAAGCAGACAAGAGCCCCAGTTTTTTGACTTTTTTGAACGATGGGTTAAAAAATATCTTGGACATGTGGATAGGAATACTACCTATCGTCATGGCAATCGGGACGTTGGGGTTGATTGTGGCAGAAAAGACACCTGTATTTGATTATTTAGGTATGCCATTTATTCCATTCTTAGAGCTATTGAATATACCGTTTGCCGCAGAAATGTCTAAAACGATCATGGTGGGTTTTGCAGATATGTTCCTACCGGCTATTATCGGCTCTTCAATAGAGTCAGAGTTAACGCGATTTGTCATCGCTTGCTTATCAGTCTCTCAATTGATCTATATGTCAGAAGTTGGCGGATTGATTCTAGGAACAAAAATACCTGTTAGTTTCTTCCAGCTATTGGTGATTTTCCTATTAAGAACGGTTATCTCATTACCGATTATTGCGTTATGTGCTCATATGATTTTTTAATGATATTCCACTGTGAATCTGGCCTTGAAAGAGAAGATTGTAAATAGAGCCTGCTGAACACTCATTGCCGTATGCCTGAATAAAAATTAGCAAATAAAAAACCACCTATCAAGGTGGTTTTTTACTATTAACATCGACCTATAGTTTTAGTGATAAAACTGCTACGACGACCTATAACTTAGAAGTGCAACCTACA
Source organism: Psychrobacter sp. JB385 (assembly GCF_900163785.1). Taxonomy (GTDB): domain Bacteria; phylum Pseudomonadota; class Gammaproteobacteria; order Pseudomonadales; family Moraxellaceae; genus Psychrobacter. The sequence continues at coordinate 318,616 of NZ_FUKN01000005.1, read as the reverse complement.
CGAAACATCGCGTAGCACGTGTTTTATGCGCCTGACCATTAGCGTTTCAATCTCAACTCTTTTCCTCCACTAAATCTACCGTATCGACTTCAGGATGAGTGGTGTCATAGAGAACTGCTTTTATAAGGGCTATTCCCATAAGTACCATGACGAAACTGAAAGGCAGTGCACCAATCACCATTGCCGTTTTGATTGCGCCCAAGCCACCACTGATCAATAGGACCCCAACAACCAATGCTAATATAACACCCCAAAAGATAATGTGTGGACGACCTTTTGGACCTTCATTACCACCTGAGTTGATAGTGTTGATAACCAAAATGGCCGAATCTAGCGTGGTGACTAAGTAAGTTAATAGTAAGACCAGAACTAAAATAGCCATTGCCCAAGCTGCATTAGGAGATAGCATCACATCAAGCATTGCCAGCAACTGAGACTCTTGACCGACGCTTGAGATAGCATCAGTACCACCTAATGTTAAATCGATTGCGGTACCGCCCACGACTGAAAACCAAATAAAACACATCAGTGCAGGTAGGATGACCGTACCGAATAGATAAACACGAATGCTACGACCACGTGAAATACGGGCAAAGAACACCCCGACGAAAGGACCAAAGGCGATCCACCACGCCCAATAGAACACAGACCAGTCTTTTTGCCATGTGGACAACGTATCACCGACAGTCGTACCATCTGGCTGCCAAATCGTTATTAGCAGGGCAGGAAGTGCAACCACATAGTCAAACAAACCTAAGAAGAAAGATTGCAAACCAAAGAATGTCGAACCAAAGATTAAGAAAAAGGTAAACAGAATAAAGCTGAGCCACATGTTGAGATTAGACAGCCATTTGACCCCTTTACCAAGCCCTGACAATGCAGAGACGGTAGCGACCCCAACGATGACAATCAATGCAACAATAATCGCGGCCGCGGATGATTTTCCTTCAGCGTTGAGGAGCCAGTCGCCCATGCCAACACGGTACATGCTAGAAACAAACTGCTCAACACCAAACCCTAATGTTTGTGCGACGCCCAAAAGCGTTGCAATGACAGCGACAATGTCAATAGCATCACCAAGCCTACCAGACAGCTTTTTGCCAAAGATTGGCGCAAGCCCTGAGCGAATAGTAAGCGGCAGTTTGCGTCGAAAAGAAAAATAAGCCATCGAAAGACCGACTAAAGAATAGCAAATCCATGCGCTAAATCCCCAATGGAGAAAGGCCCATTTATACGCGTATCGCACGTTATCAGCACCATAGCCTGTTGCCATACCTTGAATAACTTCAGGGTTATTACCAAAGTGATACATTGGCTCTGCGGTGGCAAAGGTCAGCATGCCCACACCGATACCGGCACCAAAAATCATCGCAAACCATGAGAAATTAGAAAACTCAGGTTTGTCCCCTTTGTCTCCTAAGACAAGCTTGCCATAACGCGGAATGAAGGCTAGGAACATGGCAACAAGTAAGAAAAAGGTCACCGATAAGATATACCATGTCGAGAAGTTACTGAGCAAGAAACTGTTGATAGTGCCTAGTATGGCAAGCGAGCTTTCAGGGAAAATCACTGCCCAAAGAATAAGCAAGCCGAGTAAAATTTTTGCAGTAATCGTAACGTCTTTATTAAACCCTTCGTAAAAGCCTTTTGTGGCGACTTTGATGGGTAATTTGGTTAAAGGTTTTCTACGGTTGAATTTCATATCTAATCCTTTAGATAGTATGCTTCTCGTTGAAATGCGTCTTAGGTTCCGTAATCCTTCTGGTCGCCTAATCCATATCATTCAAAGAAGGTCATTATTTGGCCTATGCACAAACCCAACGGCGCTAAACGTGGCACCAAACAATGACACTTCCTGATTTAAATGGTTCATTAAATTTGTGGTTAACTTGGTAAGTATTCTTGACTCCAGCTATCGCTTACATAACCGCTTGCGATACTTTCCTCAATTTGTGACTCGCTATAACCAAGCTCTTTCATGATTTGACGCGTTGAATGACCGAACTTTTCGGGCCGAGAAAGCGCGTATATCTTGCTATGCGTTGGACGAATGGCATAGGGGTCAAGCTGGGTGACTTTGTGACCACTTGGGTGGTCCTCATAGGTTGAGAATGAGTAACTGCCACGATCAATACCTGGCGTGTCATCTGCTAGTCGGCTATATTCTGCGCGTAGCGCATTGATATCAGCACAGATAACGGCAGCAATATCCGCGGCTTGCAAACGATCTACCCACTCGTGAGCAGGTATCTTCTGGAATGCGTTAGACAAGAATGAGGCACGGTCACTTTTTGCTAATTGGCTAAAACCTTCTAAGCCCTCGACTCTCTCGAAGTTGTCTACGTCAACTTCATGCGCGTTTAACAATACATAGTTACCTGAGGAGGTATAGTAAAAGCGCGTTAATTCATCATGACCATTGGTTTCGCGGCCTGATGGCTCATCAAACAGCCCACGTTTTGCAAAGTCATAGCAATAAGGAATCTGTAGCAAGGCACTATTGGCAACCAGTGATGTCCGTCCGCGCCCGATACGTCCAGTACGGAATTTTTGATAAAGGGCCACACCAATACTCATCGCACCGCCAAAACCGCACATAACGTCGATGGTACCGACGTGAGCATGCTCTTCAGGCGTGTCCATTGCACCGCCGCAGCGCAGCATGATACCCGTGCAAGCCTGTACCACATCGTCATAACCAATGAAGTCGCTACAGGGACCTTTACGTACGCCACTGAAGCAGTCTAACTTACAGAAGATGGCTTCAGGATTTAAGGCTTTTAGGCCTTCAGCATCTAATCCCATTTTCTTAATCTGTGTATCGGTGGCATTCCAGACGATCACATCAACCGACTTGACCAATTTTTCAAACAGCTCGCGGCCTTCGCCTTTGCCAATATCAGCAAGGATAGAGCGTTTGCCCGTCATTTGAGAAAGACCATAAATAACGGTGTTCCAGCTGTCGTACAGTGGAGTGGCAGAATCCAGTTTGATGACCTCTGCGCCAAATCGTGCCAAGTAAGCGGCCGAATGTGGTCCTGCAATCACATTACAAAGATCAAGGACGCGAACGCCGTCTAACCAACCACGCTTTTCACCGGTTTCGTTGACTGAAGGCAATTTGGTTCTAAAGTTCTGGAACTTTGCTAAGGCCTCATCAAAGGTACTCGGCTTAGGCGGCTTGGGTTCTAACATAAGCTCACCACATTCTTCTAGCCACACAATTGGGCCTGGCTGAATCATCTTGCCATAAGTAGGATCATCGACCTCAATCATCAGACCTGCCGTTTCTGCATGATCATCGCGGATCCACTCTTGTAGCCAACGCTGCGGCGCGCCAGGGATTCCGCGTTTACCAAAGATTTTTTGCCATTCTTTAGAGGTACGTAGTAAAAAGGCGTCTTTCATTTTTGCAGCGATATGATCTGCCCAGTACTTTGGCATGGGGTAAACGCCAAGCGAGGTATCGGAGGTCCACTCACTAGAGGGTAGATACGTGTCATCTTCCTCCGTCAGGCCTTCTGCCACCAATTCATCGTACAATCCAAGCACTTCTAAGCAGCGCTTGGCATGATGTTTGTGGCTTGGGCATACCACATAAAACATGCGACCATCTTTACACATATAGCTGCGGTAAAAAGGATCGAGCAGTTCTTGCAGATCTTCGTAGTTCATATTCATTGGGATGCCTTCAACGCGGCGGCGTTGAATTTCAACTTCGCGCTGGGTTAAATAACGCTCAGGCATGTCTTCAACTTCTATTGAGTTGTAGCAGAGCCCTTCCATAACAGCAGCGGCAAGCGGCACTTCAATCGCATCACCAAGGCCAGTATTTTCACGGGCTTGTAGGGCAAACACAACTGAAGAGCCAGCCAACATGGCACCATAAGCTGAAGGTAGTGGTAGGGGTGAGAACGATGGGTTGATGCCCATGAGGACACGGTTCAAACCCATGTCGGTAAATACGCCCGAGCTTGCTGAAACGATACTTTCGTAAGCACGTAGCTCACGGCGTAGCTCATCATTTGACGCAAATCCAGGGATAGACAAGGTGATCAGCTGCGGACGTTCTGCACGTAACGCGACCAAATCGAGTCCCATTTCTGCCATTTTGCCTGGGCGAAAACCTTCGATGACGATGTCGCTTTTCAAAATGAGTTGGCGGGCCTGTGCTAAGCCTTCCTCTGTTTTGAGATCGAGTTTGAGCATCAATTTATTGCGATTTAATATGGCGTTGGCAGGGCTTTGCCATTTTGGACCTGACGGTGGGTCTATGTGAACCACAGTAGCGCCTAGGTCACCAAGCATCATACCTACAGCAGGACCAGCAATATATTGACCAAAATCGATTACTTTGACACCTTTGAGTGGCAATTCACGAGTTTCTTGCATAGTCATCCATCCTTAGAATTTTATTATGCGATTGCTATTAAAAATTAGAGCTAGTAAAAATGAGAACGATAAAAATAAGTGTTTGCTTGGCGGCGATAGCATAGAGATGAGCGGCCGCCAAACTGTATCGCTAAAGTGCTCGCTATCTATCCACCGGTGAGGTAGATAAAAAGCAAGCACCAGTGATTTACAAATTATTTGCTATTTTTGAGGACACCAATAACCCAGCACTCAACAGACAAGAGGATTAAGTTGGCATAGAGAACTGTTTTTCATCTCTCACTGCCGTGCTAGGCCAGCGCTGAGTGATGGTTTTGCGGCGAGTGAAGAATCTAACGCCGTCTGGTCCGTACATCGCCAAATCACTAAACAGTGAACGCTTCCAACCACCAAAGCTCTGTGATGCTACGGGTACTGGTAGCGGGATATTGACGCCAACCATACCGACTTCAATGTTGTCGATAAAGTGACGAGCCGCTTCACCATCGCGAGTATAGATACACGTACCATTACCATATTCATGGTCATTGATAAGTTGCAGTGCTTCAGCCATGGTTTCTACGCGCATGACTTGCAGTACTGGACCAAAAATCTCGGATTTGTAGCTGTCCATGTCTTTAGTAACATGGTCAATCAATGTTGGACCAACAAAGAATCCTTCTTCATAACCTTCTGGCTGAACGTCAGAGCCATCCGTAACTAGGGTTGCACCTTGATCGGCAGCACTCTTAATGTGCTCGACAACTTTAGATTTGTGCGCTTTGGTAATGACAGGGCCAAAGTCGTTGTTTTTCTCTGAATGCACACCGAACTTGAGCTCTTCGATAGCAGGCTTTAACGCCGCAATCATTTTGTCAGCGGTTTCATCACCAACGGCGACGGCAACAGATAACGCCATGCAGCGTTCACCTGATGAACCAAACGCTGCGCCTAGCAGTGAGGTTACAACATTATCCAAATCTGCATCTGGCATAACGATCGCGTGGTTTTTTGCGCCGCCTAATGCTTGGCAACGCTTGCCTTGCGCCGCTGCGGTCGTGTAGATATATTCAGCGATAGGGGTAGAGCCTACAAAGCTGACTGCTTTAACATCTGGATGATGCAAAATAGCATCAACAGCATCTTTGCCGCCATTGACGACGTTGATAACCCCTTCTGGAAGCCCTGCTTCATGTAGTAGCTGTGCAATAAATAGGGTAGAGCTTGGATCGCGCTCAGATGGCTTTAGAATAAAGGTGTTACCACAAACGATTGCCATCGGGAACATCCATAGTGGCACCATCGCAGGGAAGTTAAACGGGGTGATGCCAGCGACAACACCTAGTGGATGAAATTCACTCCAAGAGTCGATATTGGTGCTGACGTTACGGCTGTGCTCACCTTTTAGTAGCTCAGGTGCAGCGCACGCATATTCAACGTTTTCGATACCACGTTGCAATTCACCTGCAGCGTCATGAACGATCTTACCGTGCTCTTCACCGATTAGGCGGCAAATCTCGTCTGCATTTTGCTCAAGCAACTCTTTGAATTTAAACATGACGCGCGCACGTTTTAGTGGCGAGGTTTTGCTCCATGCCGGAAATGCCGCTTTGGCCGCAGCGACTGCTTCGCCGATGGTTTTTTCGCCACCTAACGCAACTTTTTTACTGACTTCACCCGTTGAAGGGTTGTAGACGTCTTGAGTTTGGCTGTCATTGTTGACTAAGCTACCGTTAATAAAGTGTCCGATAGTTTGCATAGTTTATGTCCTTTAAACATGTTTGTTATTGGTGAATTGATAAGTAAATGAAGGCGATTTTGATAGTACAGAGCGCTATGCGTGATCTGTACTATTGTCATCCCACAGCATGGTATAAAGCTGAATCATTTCTTCAAGATTGGGTATGCGAGGGTTATTGTTAGGAGAACCCGATGCAAATGCTTGCTCACACATCGTGTTGACAAGCTTGTCAAAGTCGGCACGCTGCACACCAAATTCCGCGAGTGTGGGAACGTGCAATTCTTTGTTTAAGTTTTTGAGAAAATCGATCAAGCGGACATTGGCGTCATCATCTGTATCACTAGAATCAGCAACGCCTAATGCACGCGCGCAGTCAGCATAACGATCGGGCGCGCTTGAGATGCCAAATTCAGTAATGGTTGGCAGCAGCATGGCATTTGAGAGGCCGTGCGGTACATGGAAAAACGCACCAATCGGGCGGCTCATACCGTGTACAAGCGCAACTGAGGAGTTACAAAAAGCGATACCAGCTAAGGTAGAGCCGAGCATCATCGCCTCGCGGGCTGCTTCGTCTTTACCATTGTGATAAGCCGTTTGGATATTAGGTCCAATCAGACGTAGAGCCGCCAATGCTTGCTGATCGCTATAGGCATTGCGTTTGGGGCTGATGTACGCCTCGATGGCATGCGTCATCGCATCAATGCCCGTGTCTGCGGTAGTACGCGGCGGTACACTGAGCGTCAGGCTAAAATCGATAATCGCTGCTATAGGCATGAATCCCATACCCACGCACAATAGTTTTTCGTTGTTGAGATCATCTGTAATGATGGTAAAACGGGTAACTTCTGAGCCAGTACCCGCAGTAGTTGGTATGGCAATAATAGGTAGGCCCGTTTCATCGACTTGACGCGGGAACTTATAGTCACGCATATCGCCACCAAATCTGCCCAAGATAGAAATGGCCTTAGCGCTATCGATAGGGCTGCCACCGCCTAGCGCGATAAGACCATCATAGTCTTTCGCTTTGACTTGAGAGACGCCAGCGCTGATAGACATTTCAGTAGGCTCTGGCACAGTGTCCGAGAACACATCCGCGCTGATTTGCGCTTCTTTTAAAATGCCTTGAATATTATCGACATAGCCAAGCTTAACCATCATATCGTCAGTGATAATCAGGGGGTTTTTGATACCCAAACTCTTTAATATCTGCGGTAGCTTTTGGCAAGCATCGCGGCCAATTTCCATCGTTCTTGGCAGAAGGATACTGTGCGACATAGTTACTCATCCTTGTATTAATAACTTCCATTATTAGCTTGATAGGCCGTTTATCCGCCGTAAGAAGAGCCGACAAAATAAATCATGCCTAACAATAAAATTTCACATAACGATAAATATTTTCTCGTTATGTGAAAGGTAACAGAATATGTTTATGATGACAAGACGCAAAAGCATAAATTTTATCGCTATAATGAATAAATTTATTTGCTGAGCGTCAGCTAAAAGTTTGGAGTAAGTAATGAGTGAGGCTAAGAAGAAGAAAGGATCAAGCGTGGAGCGTGTTTTGCAGATCGTAGAAGTGCTGGCAAGCTCCCAAAGACCGATGAGTGTCAGTGATTTATCAGAAACATTAGAGGTACCCGTACCCAGTATGTATCGATTACTGGATCAGCTGCAGAGCCTTGGGTTTATCCAATTAGATCTGCCAGGAAAAGTCACTTGCGGAAAGCGCACTTACAAGCTTGCGATGAACTTATTACAAAACAGTGATTTCAAAAATGAGCGGCTGGCGATACTAAATGAGCTATCAGCGAAAATAGGGGAGACAGTTGGCATTGCGATTTTACAAGACTTGGATGTGGTGTATGTCGATCGCGTTATGTCGGATTGGCCACTACAAATATTTTTACCGTCGGGCTCTCATGTACCTGTTTGGGCCAGTGCCAGTGGTAAGTTATTACTGGCGCAGCTGTCGGATGATAAATGTGAGCGTATCGTTGAGAAGATGTCGATACATGCGCTCACGACCAATACTCAGACAGATAAACAGCAACTGATGCAAACGATTATAAAAACACGCGAGACCAAAGTGGGTATAGACAACGAGGAGTTTATTCCAGGAATGGTAGCTTGTGCGGTCATGATTCCTAATGGCGAGCAACAAGCATTTGCCACGCTGTTTACCCATGGTCCCACCGTCAGAAAAAGTATGGATGAATTACTCAGCTATTTGCCGCTGATGCAAGAGGCTGCTGATGAGTTGTCCATCATTTTTAATCAAAATTATGAATTATGAATAGAGAAGTAATTTGTAAAATACAGCAGTGTATTAACTCTCAATCAAGACATCATCGCTTCTATAACGCATAGAATAATAAAAAAGGTTGGCAGTACCATACGCAATATGGTGCTCCCAACCTTTCATTGTTGAAGCGATTTAAAGGCTTGTACACACATATCTTGTTATCATAAATCGATTATGTTATTTTTCATAACGATAACTTTTATATCGATATATGAAATTATATTAAACTTAAAACATATTATTGAAATGCTAATACCTAACTGAGGTAACTAAAGGCAAAGAATCTCCTTGCCAAAAATACTGAGGTTATAACTCTAAGCATGTACAAGGAGTGAATATGAAAGCCTTTTTAGTAGAGAAAGTAGCTGAAAGAGAATTTTCTAGCGCGATACAAGAAGTTCCTGTTCCAGAATGCAATAAAAATGAAGTCATCATAAAGACAACTTATTCTTCATTAAATTATAAAGATGCTTTAAGCTCCATCGGTAATCCTGGAGTAACTAGAAAATTTCCTCATATCACTGGCATTGATGTAGCCGGAGTGGTGCACGAAACGACATCCGATATCTTCGCCGTTGGAGACAAGGTACTGGTTACAGGCTATGACTTAGGTATGAATACGGATGGTGGTCATTCAGAATTTGTTAAAGTCCCAACTTCATGGGTTGCGAGAATCCCAGATACGATCACTGACAAAGAAATCATGACTTTCGGTACTGCGGGATTAACGGCAGCTTTAAGTATCAATGAGTTATTAGACAATGGTCTAAAGCCAGAAGACGGTGAGATTTTAGTCACTGGTGCGACTGGTGGCGTAGGCTCTATAGCGGTTTCTATACTGAAAAAAATTGGCTTTACCGTTGTTGCCGTATCAGGAAAAGAGGAACAAATTGATTATCTTAAACAGATTGGTGCGTCAGAAGTTATTCTCAGAGACACTTTTAATGAGAATGCTAAAAAGCCTATGATGGCTGAGAGATATGCAGGGGTTGTGGATACGGTAGGCGGTGATATTTTAGCCAATGCCTTGAAATATATAAAATACGATGGGGTTGCTACTTGCTGCGGCCTCACAGCATCACATGAACTCAATACTAATGTATTTCCATTTATTTTGAGGGGCGTAAGACTAATCGGTATCGATTCGGTCGAATGTAAGCTTGAGAAGAAGCAAGCAGCATGGGACAAGCTGGCTAGTGAGTTCAAAATAGCGACGTTAGATAGTATCACTAGTGAGATTGGTCTAGAAGATATTAAAACCACTTACGTATTGATGTTAGAAGGAAAATCCGTAGGCCGATATGTAGTAAAAATATAAGAAACGTCTATCTTATTGTCTTTATGGTACATCTCAAAGAGAGTCTTAATTTTTTAGAATTAAGACTCTCTTTGTTTTTTAAGGATTCTCTTAATAGAGCTAGAGGGTCACGTGTGTGATCTAATTGTAGTAGACCTTAGTCTTGTTTATTCTTGTATACGCAACATGGCATACTTACCATGTTCTTAATCCGCAGGCTAAAGAACGTGAAGCGTGCGCAACCGATTGAACAAGCCAATGACCGTCTTCCGCCTATTATGGCGATGGTCATTGTCTTAAATGTAGGCACATATGTATCTGATCTGCACTCTAAGCCTGTCTGGTTACGGATACTGATTGGTTGATCAAGTCCACAGAGCCGAACGCGGTTAAGAACGCAACACTGGACGCGTCAGCGCCAACACCAATGCGAGCCATTGTGTTGGCATCTGCCATGCCAGTCGGATCAATGAGGTGCCAGCTTCCCGCAAGAAAAACCTCGGCCACAGCATGAAAGTCTTGTGGCGTCACATCAGGTGCATAAACGCTTGCGAACCTAGCCGGTATCGACGATGCACGCGATAGTGTCACAAGAACGTGCGCAAAGTCGCGACATACGCCTTGACGTTGAATAAAGCTGTCGAGCGCGGTAGTCTGTGTGTGGCTCGATCCAGGCACATAGCTAAGCGCTGACTCGATCCAATCGCGCATCGCAGCAATCCGTGCGCCACCAGAGAGATTGCCAAACTCGGCTTCTACGAATGCTTGAAATTGGTCTGATGGGCAATAGCGAGATGGCATCAAATGCTTGATCGTCTCTCCAGGCAAAAGATGAAGAGGCGTTTGGGGCAGTGCTGATATATCCAAGGTAGGGCGGTCAACGTCAATTTCTGCGAGGTAAGTGCAGCTAAAATCCCCTTCGGCGTGGATCCAAATTCGCTCTCCTATGCCATCATCGGCAGTGATCCGTGAAAAATGCGCAACGTCTGATGTCCAAATCTCGGCCGAACGCACTCGCTGGTCTACAAGATCGGCGGCTTCGATCTGAAGCAAAAGGTCCATCTGCTCTGAGAGTCGATAATGGAGTGTGACGTTAAGTTTCAGGATCATGTTTGAACTCCCTAAGGGTATGGGGCTGGCGGGCTGACGATCTCGTGGGGCTGAACTGCTCCGATTATATCAGAGACTGGTTTACTTGAGTCAGGCGGCAATGCCTGACAGGGTTAAATTACCATAATACCGCTTTTCAAACTCAAAAGGTGAGACATAACCAATGGTACTATGCAGTCGGGCTTTACTAAAGCTGATGAGGGGGTGAAAGTCGATTAATTATCGATTTAGTTTTGTAAGATGAGAGCTTTACTCGAAATGCCACCCATCTAAGGACTGCCAGTTCAACATCGTTCACTCCATACTGCTCTTTTCGCTACTCACTAACTTCAGACATATATGGTGCGTGGATAGTTTTATCCTATGCATTATCGTATGAATCGATTGTTAGGCCAACGGGAGCAATCATGTCTTTGGGTATGTTGTCTGCTAGCACTTGATTTAACGCTGGCATCATTCCCATAACGGTAACAGACGATATGGACAATGTGCCTAACAAGTCGCTGGATAAAGAAGAGTAAATGAATTTCAAGTCGGTTTTAGGAAAATTAGGGTAGCGGTCGAAAGTGTTGTTTTAAAGGAAAGGCAAAACAGAGAGAAGGCGCAACTTAGGCACAATTTGGGTACACAAGTTTTTTCATAATGTTTGTTAAGAGCTTGAAAAAGAGAGTTTAAATCAACGTAGAGCTTCTATTCTCACACCCCCCATATTTTACGGACAAAAAAAAGCCCCAATCGTGAGATCGGGGCTTTCTAAATTTGGTAGGCATAAGCAGATTCGAACTGCTGACCTCTACCATGTCAAGGTAGCGCTCTAACCAACTGAGCTATACGCCTATTTAGGTTGAGCATTTTAGCAAGTTTTTCAGACTTTGCAAGTCTTTTTTATACCAATATCCATTTATCATCAAAATACTAAGAAAAAAGCCTTTTTATTACGTGCGTACTTACTAAAACAATAGCCACGACCTGATTTTGATACAATGTTGCGAGCAACAGCACACTTGAGTGGCAGCAGCAGGTAGAAGTGCTACCGTGGGTATCAAAGAGTGATAAAAACACATTCACTAAATAAAATTAAAACATATAGGAGAACAAAATGGGCTTACTAGTCGATGGTCAATGGCAGGACAAATGGTATGACACAGATGCCAATGGTGGGAGCTTTAAACGTGAAGATTCAGGTTTTCGAAATTGGGTAACTGTCGATGGTAGCGCAGGGCCTTCAGGAAAAAGTGGCTTTAAAGCCGAAGCCAACCGCTATCATTTATATGTGTCTTTGGCTTGTCCTTGGGCACATCGAACCACCATTTACCGCAAACTAAAAGGGTTAGAGGACATGATTTCGATGTCTGTGGTGCACCCGTTTATGGGCGACAAAGGATGGACGTTTGCAGAAGGCGAGGGTGTCATTGCTGATCCGTTATTTGACGCCGATTATTTATATGAGATTTATACGACCGCCAAGTCAGATTATACAGGCCGCGTGACAGTTCCTGTGCTGTGGGACAAGCAAACCAATACTATCGTAAGTAACGAGTCAGCCGAAATCATTCGTATGTTTAACTCAGCCTTTGACGAAGTTGGGGCAGCGGAAGGCGATTTTTTACCATCAGAGCTATTGGCAGGAATCGATGATATCAATGCGTTCGTCTATTCTGCAGTAAACAATGGTGTGTATAAAGCAGGATTTGCAACCACCCAAGAGGCCTATGAAGAGCCAGTAACAGAGCTGTTTGATGCGCTAGACACACTAGAGGCACGTTTAGCAGAGCGTCGTTATTTGATGGGTAAGACGATAACAGAAGCTGACTGGCGTTTATTTACCACATTGGTGCGTTTTGATGCCGTTTATGTTGGGCATTTTAAGTGCAATATACGCCGTATCGTTGACTATCCAAACCTTTGGGGATATCTGCGTGAGTTGTATCAAGTATCAGGTGTGGCAGAGACAGTCAATATGACGCATATCAAGACGCACTATTACACCAGCCATGCCAATATCAATCCTACCCGTATTATCCCTATTGGCCCTGCTATTGATTTTACGACAGCACATCATCGTGATCAGCTATAGACATGTTTGCTTTATACATGTGAGCAAAAACGGCTCAGCATAAATAGAATTTCAATAAAAAACACCCCAGCGACTATGAAGTAGCTGGGGTGTTTTACGATGTAAAAGGCATTTTAATTGATATTAAGCATTGTTTAGCTGACGGGCCGCCTCTAAGGCAAAATACGTCAAGATACCGTCAGCACCCGCACGGCGGAAACCGATCAAAGACTCCAAAATAACAGCGTCGCTTAGCCAACCATTTTGAATGGCAGCCATGTGCATGGCATATTCACCAGAGACTTGATAAGCGAATGTCGGTATACCAAAGGTGTTTTTTACTTCGCGGATGAGGTCTAAATATGGCTGACCTGGCTTGATCATGACCATGTCAGCACCTTCATTGATATCCATTGCCACTTCATGTAAGGCCTCAGCACGATTACCAAAGTCCATTTGGTACTGTTTCTTATGTCCGCCTTTTAGATTGCCAGCACTACCAACGGCATCACGGAATGGACCATAGTAAGCAGAAGCATATTTGGCTGAGTAGGCCATAATGGCAGTATTGGCAAAGCCTTCTGCTTCAAAGGCATGACGCATGGCTTTGATGCGACCATCCATCATATCGCTAGGAGAGATAATATCAGCACCAGCACGAGCATGTACCAACGCTTGCTTGACCAACACTTCAACGGTTGCATCATTGACGACATAACCACTGTCATCAAGTAAGCCATCTTGACCATGTGACGTATACGGATCTAATGCCACATCAGTCATGACGACCATTTCTGGTACAGCGTCTTTGACAGCTTTGACCGCGCGTGCAGCAAGCCCGTCTTCATCATAAGCTGCCTTGCCATCAGGGGTTTTTAGTGAGCTATCAACGACAGGGAAGATATCAATTGTCGTCACACCTTCTGCCAACAATTCCTTGGCATAGTCAATGAGCAAATCGATGGATAAGCGCTCAACTCCTGGCATGCTTGCAATGGTTTCGCGCTGATTGGTGCCTTCTAATACAAAAACAGGGGCAATAAAATGCTTGGGATGTAGCTCAACTTCACGAATCATCGCTCGAACATTGTCGTTATAACGCAAGCGACGTAAGCGAGTTTCAGGAAATTGGCGATTAAAAGTATAAGTCATGATTTTTCCTTATTTAATTATCAGTCACTGCTATCGTGATACTAAAACGATGGTCTTACATAAACGGCTGCATTTAAACCATTCAGTAAGCGCTATTTCATTTTACGGTGCGTATATTATAGTGCCACTACTATACCCAATAGCAGATGACAAAAGCAAAAAACCCCACCAAGTCGGTAGGGCTAATTGTGCTTATCAATGGTTAATATAAAGATATATTAACGCTATAAGAGTAAGCGATGGTGGATATTATTCAGTAATTTGTGTGACAGGTACTTGCTCAACGTTGTCTTCATTCTGAACGGTTTGTCTAGTCACCACGCCTACAGCTGTCTCTTTTTTACCGTCATCATTGACATCGACAACCGCAGTAGGTTTAAAGGTAGTGACTTTTTCGCCTTGCGCTTGTTTGATGTTAGCCGCTTCTTGCGGTGATGCGACACGTGCTGAGCCAGCGGCATCAATAGCATTGACGGCTTTTGCTTTATTGGTGTTGGTTGGCAACGTCAGCACCTGAGCCAAATTGGTATGCTGCGGTACTGGTATGATCGTTGGTACGTCTAGATTGGCACCGCCACCCAACACTTGATACAGCTCGATTTGGCTAACGATTTTTTGTAATTCCAAATCTAAAATACCTTGCTGCGTTGAGAACAACGAACGCTGCGCATCGAGCACGTCTAGATAATTATCAATACCCGCTTTAAAGCGTGCATCAGCGATTTGATATGTCTGCTCAAAGTTATCTTGCAGGCGATATTGAGACTCTAGCTGTTCACCAAGTGTGGCACGCGTCGCCAATACATCTGACACTTCACGGAAAGCCGTTTGAATCGAGCTTTCATAGTTTGTCAGCGTTTGTTCACGTTCAATCTTGGCCACATCATAGTTGGCATCCAAACGACCAGCATCAAAGATAGGCACACTAATGCTTGGGCCAAATGACCAACCAACTGAGCCGCTTTTGAACAAGTCATCCAAACTACCACTACTGACACCGATATTGCTCGCCAAACTGATAGAAGGGAAATAAGACGCTCGGGCAACTTCAAGATTGGCGCCAGCTGCTTTCAAGTTATATTCCGCTTGTAATACATCAGGACGATAGCGTAGCAACTCACTTGGCAAGCCAGCATTGAATATTTGCTGACTGGTAATATTGCTGACGGCAGGCGTTGGGATCAAGTTGGTCGGAATGGGCCCGCCAACCAAAAACTGTAGCGCGTTGCGTGATGTCAAAATACTGCTTTGCGCACGTAACACGGCAAGTTTGGCGGTCTCCAATGATGCACTGGCTTGCAAAGAAGGCAGTTTTGGATCAATACCTGCCTCAAAGCGTTTGCCAGCAATAAACAATGATTGCTCACGGCTTTCAACCGTTGCTTCTGCCAGTTTTAGCTGAGCCAAGCTGTAACTTAGATTGGCATAACTTTGCGCAATATTACTAATAAGACTGATTTGAGTCGCATCTTTAGCCGCTGTTGTGGCCAAAAAGCTTTGTAACGCTTGATCTTTTAGGCTAGAGATTTTGCCCCAAAAATCAAGCTCATAGTTTGCCAAGCCAAGATTGACGCTATAGCCGTCACTGGTAACGCTTCTTTGACGCTGGCGAGTATAGCCTGCCGAACCATCAATACTTGGCAAATCATTGATATCAGTAATCTGATATTGTGCTCGCGCTTTTTCGATGGCCAAACGCGCACTTTCAAAGTCTTTGTTGTTTTCAAGACCTAACGCAATCAGACCTTTTAGACGATCGTCACTATAAAAATTCTGCCAACGCTGGCTGGCAATACTGGGCTGCTCAGCCGTACTCGTCGTTTCTTTATCGAACGCACCATAAGTTTGTCCAATTGGAATATTCGGCTCTGCTAGGACAGGGCGCGTATCAGCTTTTGGGATAGTATTACAAGCAGCCATACTCATTGCTAAGGCGGTTAAACCCAATAAACGACTGCTGTTTCTGCGGATCCGTGATAAAGCGGGCTGAGTCGCGGTAGGAACTTCCGTTACCGCGACTGAGTTGATGGTAAATGTTTTTTGGGCACTCATTGTGTATTATCTCCAAAACTTACAGGCTGATAACTCTCAGAAGGCGTTGGGTTATGTGGATCAGGCGTACCATTGCCTCCGTCTCTATCGTTTGGCTTATTGTTCTCATATTTATGCGGGAACAGGCTACGTACCCAAATATAGAACATAGGGATAAAGAATATACCCAAGAAGGTAGCGGAAACAACCCCACCAAGTACACTAGTACCAATGGCATTTTGACTGCCTGAACCAGGACCTGTGGCGATGAATAATGGCACAACACCCAGTCCAAAGGCAAGTGAGGTCATAATAATAGGACGCAAACGTTGACGCGCTGCTGTCATTACCGCCTCGGTAAGACTATAGCCTTCCTCTTGGTGCTCTTTGGCAAACTCAATAATCAAGATGGCGTTTTTCGCGGATAGACCAACCACCGTGAGCAGACCCACTTGCAAGTAAATATCATTACTAAACCCGCGAAGTAGCGTAAATATCACGGCACCCAATACCCCAAGAGGGATAACCAATAGGACTGAGAACGGAATCGACCAACTCTCATACAGAGCAGCCAGACATAAGAATACCACTAGGATTGAAAGGGCATATAGCATTGGCGCCTGGGCGCCTGATTTTTGCTCTTCAAGTGACATACCCGTCCACTCATAACCCACACCTTCAGGTAAATCTTGAATCATAGTCTCCATCGCACTCATCGCTTCACCAGTACTTAAGCCTGGTGCTGCGCTACCTTGAATGTTCATTGATGGCAGACTGTTGTAACGGGTAAGACGTGGTGAGCCAGATTCCCATTCGCTGCTGGAGAATGCGTCAAATGAGATCATATCACCGCCATCATTACGTACATACCATTTGCCGATATCATCAGGGTTGGTACGGCTACTTGGTTCACCTTGAACATAAACGCGTTTGATACGTCCACGATCAACGAAATCATTGATGTAACTTGAACCCCAAGCGGTAGAGATAACGCTATTGATATTGGCCAATGACAAGCCATAAGCGGCCGCTTGCTCTTGGTTGATGTTCACTTTTAACTGCGGCGCATCTTCTTGACCGTTCGGACGTACGCCTGCAACTTGATCATTTTGCGCGGCCATACCTAGTAGCATGTTACGTGCTTCTAGTAAGCCTTCATGTCCAAGGTTGCTTGTGTCCTGAATCATCAAATCAAAACCACTGGCGTTACCAAGCTCGGTAATGGCTGGTGGTACAATTGCAAATACTTGCGCCTCGTTTAGCTGGGTAGCAAAGTAACCCATGGCACGGCCCGCGACACTTTGCGCGGTGTTTTCTGCCCCAGAACGGTTTTCCCAATCTGACAAACGTACGAAAGCCAGTCCCATGTTTTGCCCTTGACCCGCAAAACTAAACCCTGCAATCGTAAAGACGGATGCGATATTATCGGTCTCTTGCGTTTCATAGTAGTCACTGACTTTATCTAATACGTCCTGCGTCTCATTCAGCGTAGAGCCAGCAGGAAGCTGAACCAAGGTGAACATAATACCCTGATCTTCTTCTGGTAAAAACGAGCCTGGAATACGCAAGAAGACGACAGCCATGATACCGATGATGGCTGCATAGCCGATCAGATATAACCATTTAAAACGGATACTTTTACCAACAAAGTTTTCATATGAGCGGCTAAGTTTAAAGAAGCCACGGTTGAACCAACCAAAGAATCCTTTTTGTTCTTCACTATTGCCTTTTTCATGACTTTTGCTACGTTTGAGCAACGTCACACAGAGGGCAGGGGTAAAGATAAGTGCCACTAATGCTGATAACACCATGCTGGTGATTAGGGTGATAGAGAACTGACGATAAATCACCCCCGTTGAACCACCAAAGAAGGCCATCGGTACAAATACAGCGGATAGAATCAACGCGATACCGATAACGATTTTACTGATCTCACCCATCGACTGCGTGGTGGCATCTATGACAGAGATATGGGGGTCTTCTTCCATGATACGCTCGACGTTTTCAACGACGACGATGGCATCATCGACCAGTAGACCGATGGAGAGTACCATTGCAAACATGGTGAGTACGTTAATACTGAAGCCAGCCACATAAAGTACGGCAAAAGTACCAAGTAAAACGACAGGTACAGCGAGAGTCGGAATAATCGTTGCACGCCAGTTCTGTAGAAAAATGAACATGACGATAAATACAAGCACAATGGCTTCAAGTAGCGTCATCACAACTTGTTCGATAGATAAACGAACAAATGGCGTTGTGTCATATGGAACAACAGATACTAGACCAGCTGGGAAGTTTGCTTCCAGCTCTGCCATACGCGCGCCGACAGCTTCACGAGTTTCAAGTGCGTTTGCACCGCCCGCCAATGAAATACCAATACCCGCTGCTTCTTGACCGTTATATAGCGAGATGACGCTATAGTTCTCACTACCGATTTCAACATCGGCAACATCACCCAAACGCACTTGTGCGCCAGAGACATCGGTTTTCAGTAAAATGTCTCTGAATTCTTCAGGCGTTTGCAGATAGCTTTGAACCGTCACGGTGGCGTTGATAACCTGTTGGTCAGTATCAGCTGGTGCTTGACCTAGCTGGCCTGCAGAGACTTGCGCGTTCTGCGCACGTACTGCTGTAACCACATCAGATGGCACCATGTTATAGCTACGCAGGCGAGCAGGGTCTAACCAGATACGCATGGCATAAGTCGAGCCAAACACCTGTACTTCACCCACGCCTTCGACACGGCTGATTTGATCAACGACATTTGAGTTAACATAATCGGCAATATCACTGCGGTCCATGCTACCGTCTTCAGAGACGAAAGCCTGTACCATCAAAAAGCTGCTAGAAGATTTATTGACGTTGACGCCCTGACGCTGTACTGATTCAGGGAGTGAGCTCATAGCGGCTTGTAGCTTATTCTGTACTTGTACCTGTGCTGTATCAGAATCTGTGCCGTTTTCAAAGGTCAATGTGACCGAAGCACTACCATTCGATGAGCTTGATGACGACATGTACATAAGGCCGTCGAGACCTTTCATACGTTGTTCAATAATCTGTACAACTGAGTTTTCGACGGTTTGTGCGTTAGCACCAGGATAGCTTGCACTGACTGAAATAGTCGGTGGCGCAATACGTGGATACTGTTCAATCGGTAGATTAATAACCGATATCACCCCGATGAGCATGACCAAGATAGCCAGTACCCATGCAAAAATAGGGCGATTAATAAAAAAACGTGACATAGTATATCCCTAAGTCTTCCTATCTTTGAATGGAATTATTGAGCAGCGGCTTCTGTTTGTTTTTCGCTAGAATTATCATTGCCAGCTGGTTTCTTATCCACGGTCTTTGCAGCTTGTTGCGGCGTTTTGGCGGTTGCAGCGTTTTGTGTAGATGGTGCTGGATTGGCATTTTCTAACGGTTTTACGACCACTTCTTGTTCAGGTTTGACTTTACTGCCACCAATGACAACGACCTTATCACCTGCTTGCAAGCCATCCGTTACCACCCATTGTCCATTATAGGTACCATCGATTGTCACTGGACGCACTTGGATTTTGTTGTTTTGATCGGCGATATAAACTTGCGTTTCCCCTTTAGGCGTACGCATAACCGCACTTTGCTGAACCAATACAGCATTATTGATGACGCTTTGTGTCAAACGCGCAGTCACATACATGCCTGGCAACAACAAGTTATTGCTGTTCGGGAAGATGGCACGCAAGGTCACAGCGCCTGTTGACTCATCAACTTTTGCTTCAGACAAAGCAAGCTTACCGCGTACTGGATACACTGAGCCGTCTTCTAGTACCAACTCAACCGAGTTCATACCTGGTTGTGCCTTACCTTCAGATATTTGCTGGCGTAGTTTCAACAGCTCAGAAGAGGACTGACTGATATCAACATAAATAGGATCTAAACGTGAAATAGTGACCAGCGGATCAGCCTGACCTGCGCTTACCAATGTCCCAGCAGTCACGCTAGAGCGATCGGTGCGACCAGTGAGCGGCGCACGTACGATAGTACGGTTAAGATCCAAATTGCTGGCAGCCAAGTTGGCTTCAGCTGTTTGAATACCAGCTCTCGCATTTTCAATACCTGCTTGTGCCTGTCCCACAGCGGCCACCGCACTTTGTTCCGCCGCTTGTGCGGTGCGTACTTGCGTTTGCGCCTGATCGTATTGTTGCTTTGAGATTGCATCAATACTTACCAAGCCTTGAAGACGCTGTAGATCATTTCGAGCTTGTGCTAATGATGCCTGACGACTCGCAAGCTCAGCTTTAGCATTATCTCTAGTTGCCTGTGCTGTCAGTAAGTTGGCTTGAGCCTGCTGCACCGCTGCCTGACCACTGGCGATAGAAGACGCATAATTATCGGTATTGATACGATAAAGTGGTTGGCCCTTTTTAACGTTACTTCCTTCACGAAACAGAACTTCGTCAATGACACCATTGACCTGTGGGCGAACGTCAGCCGTTTGGTAAGCTGCCGTACGTCCAGAAAAGGTCTGCACTTGAGGTACGGTTTCTAAAGTGACAGTCTGCACGTTGACAACCGCAGGCGGCATTTGCTGCTGTGCGGCTTGTTCACCAGCAGCGTCCTCGTTTTTGCCACAGCCGATAAGTACAGCTCCAGATAGTATAGATGCTATTACAAGCGCAAGAGTAGAGTGCTTCATCAATGTCCTCGGCAATATGTGTGAAATAAATAATGACAGTATAAAAAAATTATCAATAAATCTTAGCGTATCGAATATTAAAATTAGTATTTACCCCAAGCATTTATACTATCTTTGCTCAATTAATCTTCAATGACACTTGATAGTCAGAAGTTTCCTACTAAGCCGTGCAATAGATATATATGTTTGGTATTGGCGTAAGACTTTGTAACGCTGAAAGTGTAGCTAAACTACAGATTCAACCTATAAATTTAATGAGTAATTATAAACTATAGGGGTAACCCCACAGTCAAGTAATTGAATATAAAATTTGAGACAAAAAATGACAAGGAAGGGGTTTTGAGGCGAATAAAATATCGCTATCGCAAGCACTGGCTTTACTAACAGCTATTCAGAAGGTATACAATCTTCAATTGAAACCTAATGTAAAATTTTGTGAAAACAGCAAAACCGCACGGGCATTAAGGTCTTAAAACCCCTATAAATCAGCTTTGTAAACAAAAAAATAATTTTGGCAACCCTTAATTTTGATTGGAGCAATAATAGCGTAATGGCTGTGCTTGAGAGACGACATTTACCATGCTATTACTGCTCACAGTCAAAGCAGACAAGTCTACAATAAGCGGGCACTCGCCAATTCAGTCAGCTGATAGAGACCTTTGCGATAGTGATTGTCGGGTAAGGTTGCCAAGGCTTGTTGCGCCAATCTGGTTTCTTCGAGCGCTCGTTGCTTACAGTAATCCAGCGAGCCTGAATGACGTACCAATTCGATAAGCTGTTCTGCATTTGGCGTTTTGCCTGTTTGTACAGCGATGCGTAATTGATCGTAGCCTTCGGCATTGCTGTTTTTTAGCAACTCAAGCGCCTTAATAGTGGGTAGGGTTGGCTTGCCTTCTGCCAAATCATCACCCAAGTTTTTACCCATCAATACGCTGTCACCGCTGTAATCAAGGACATCATCAATGATTTGAAACGCATTGCCAAAGTGTTGACCAAAGTCACCTAAAGCTTGCAGATACTCTGTTTTATCTTGCAAAATAGCAGCGCCTTGGGTGGCCATCATAAACAGACGTGACGTTTTGCCATCGATAATCCGTAAATAGTCTTCTTCCGTTGCAGCAGGATTGTGTTGATGTTGTAGCTGTAACACTTCACCCTCAGCGATATCACAAGTACCATCTGAGAAAATCTGTAATAAAGGCAAGCTTTGAAAACCAACCAACAGATTAAATGCGCGAGCAATCAAATAATCGCCGACCAGTACCGCAGTGGCATTGTTCCATGTCGCATTGGCTGTTGGCTTACCACGGCGCTGTCCTGATTCATCAATCACATCGTCATGAACCAAAGTAGCCGTGTGCAGCATCTCAGTAATCGCCGCCAAATGCATGGCTTTTTCTGACGGTGCATCATCGAACATACGAGCGCATAGCAAAGTAATCAGCGGACGCATGCGCTTGCCACCAGCATCGATAACATGCTGAGAAACACTCATCACTAATTGAACTTTCGAATTTAGGCTACCAAATACTTGCTTGTCCATAATCTCAAAATCATCGGCCACAATGTTTTGGATATCAGCATAGCTAAGTGTCGATTGAGGATTGGAAAGGGTGTTACTTATAGAGTCGCTGGTTATAGAGGTGCTGGTCATAATAAATAGTCATATTAATAAGAATAAAGAGAGTGTTTATAGCCTTGGTTCTATGTGTAGTTAAGGCAACGTTTTACCTATAATAACATAGCTCGGTATCCAAATTGTCGGTTAAAGCACGCTAATAATGGCGTAATAAATTTTTATCAAAATGAGACTAATTATCCAAGAAAAATGGCTCTGAGTCACTAAAATGGACTCAGTTAGTTAGGATAAATTTATTATATATCTTATGAATATACGCTGACGTAATAAAAGTACAAAAGGCTATAAGTAACTGATTATATAAGCTATAATAGCCGTCTTTAGGCATGTGGCACTATTAATTGTGGTGGTATGACGTACGCTTGTATTGGATAGCAGTTTTGCTGTGCTTACAAACAGTGTTGTATATCGTCAGATGAGATAGAATTTTTAGTGTCATTACATTACAAAGACAAGCTACGCTACTTGCTTTTCTAAGCAAAAAGACGTAAAATCTTGCCTTTAATTTTTCCCTGTCGTGTTCGTCGTAAAAGCGTTGGTATGATATCAGCCACGGCACACGGGTTAAACGGAGTCATACAATGTACGCAGTAATCAAAACTGGTGGTAAACAGCACCGTGTAGTTGTCGATGAGCTTTTGAAAGTTGAACTACTAAAAGCAGAAAAAGGCGAAACAATCAAATTTGAAGACGTGTTGATGGTTGTTGACGGCGAAAACGTCAAAATCGGTCAGCCTGTTGTTGATGGCGCTAGCGTAGAAGTTGAAGTTGTTGAGCATGGTCGCGGCGAAAAAATCCGTATCATCAAGCACAACCGTCGTAAGCATTATCACAAAGAGCAAGGTCACCGCCAATGGTACACCTTGTTAAAAATCAAAGCCATTAATGCCTAATTACTTATTTAGCTATCATTGCTAAACAGCGCACTAAATGCTTAAGAGTTGTCGCATTAGCGATAAGTCACATTAACAAGGAGATTTTCTCATGGCACATAAAAAAGCTGCCGGTTCGACTCGTAACGGTCGTGATTCAAACCCAAAAATGCTAGGCGTAAAAATCTTTGGTGGCCAAGCCATCACTGCTGGTAACATCATCGTTCGTCAACGTGGTACTGAATTCCACGCAGGCGAAGGCGTTGGCATGGGTCGTGACCACACTTTATTTGCACTGAATGACGGTGTTGTAAAGTTTGCGACCAAAGGTAAATTTAACCGTCGTTATGTAACGGTTGAAAGCGTATAATTGCACATTTCATTTGATTTACTTATAGAGTGGATCATTGAAGTGACTAAAAGCTCCTATTGCCATGTGGTAGTAGGGGCTTTTTTTATTGAATGATGTTTATATTTTTTGGTAAGAAAAGCGATAAAATAGTGTAAAAGCATGTGCTGTAGCGTTTAGCATAGTGTAACTATACTGGTTACAAGTGTGTATGGCAGGCGTAGTAATGATTGCAAATCATGACTAGGCGCGTAATAAAAAAACTGGCACACTGTCTCCATCGTTTATGACTACCAGCATTTTGTTGGTCATCTAAACCATTATAGAAAACAAAAATTTTATTAAAATATTTTATTTTTAAGTAATTACGTATTTTGAGAGAGGATTCACGATGACTTTATTAAGTAAGCAATCAGTTAAACAGACAACTTTAAAACAAAAGATAATGAGCGGCGCTTTAACAGGGGTATTGATGACATCGCTTGGTGTGGCAGCGCCTATGATGGCGTTGACTCAGTCTGCGACAGCGGCACCTGCTGACAACTTAACTGCTGCCAAACGTTTGAATAAATTGCTAACCAATACAAAGAGTATGACGGCCAATTTTAGTCAAACGACCAAAGGCGCTAGCAGCGGTACTTTTTCGGGCACGATGAATGTACAACGTCCAAACAATTTTCGCTGGGAAACGAAATCGCCATCAGAGCAATTGATCGTTGCTAACGGCAATTCTATGTGGATATATGACAAAGACTTGGAGCAAGCGACCAAGCAAAACGTCGATAGTCAAGTTGGCAATACACCAGCACTATTGCTGTCAGGTGATCCAAGTAAAATTGACAAAAATTTCAAGATCACTCAGCCGTACGATAATAAGAACTACTATGTGCTGTATCCAAAATCAGGTGACGCGAGCTTCAAGAGCTTATCTATCAGCTTTAGCGGTGGTAAGCCTGTGATGATGGTACTGAACGATACTTTAGGTCAGACTACATCGATTAAATTTAGCAATATTAAATTGAACCCAAGCATCAATAGCAGCCAGTTTAAATTTACACCACCAAAGGGTGTTGATGTTATCAATCAATAATCACTAGATATTAAAGGTGATCAACTTCAATGTTTCTTATGATTCATTGAGACAAGCATCATAAAAAAGGACAGGCCTTCTTGGGTCTGTCCTTTTTTTGGGACATAAAAATTGTTTGGAGTAATTTTGTCAGGGTGTAATGATGTATTTTCAAAAAGTGCTGACACTATTGCATTGCTTGAATGGCTTCCATATCTGGCATCGGCGGTAGCTCGTCCAAGTGCGTCAATCCAAAAGCATCTAAAAATTGAGCAGTAGTATGCAGTAGCGCTGGGCGACCGAGCGTGTCTTTGTGGCCCTTTTCGACGATCCAGCCTTTATCAAATAACTGCCTCAATATATTGCTGGATAAAGTAACCCCGCGTACATGCTCGATATCGCTGCGTGTCACCGGCTGCTTATAAGCAATAACGCTTAACGTCTCGAGTAGGGCTTGGCTAAGACGTTCTTGACGCTGCGGAAAAACGCGCTGTATAAGGGAACTGTAGCTGTCAGCAATTTGCAAGCGATACCCACTAGCAGTCTCATGCAATCTTAATACACCAGTGTCTAGCCGTTCTTGTAATAATCCCAAAGCGTCTGTTAATTCTTTTGTAGACACAGACAGATATTTCTTCAACGCACCAGCAGTGAGCGGCGCTTCTGAAGCATGCAGTAGTACTTCAATATGTCGGCTTATCTCTTCTAGGCTTTTACTTTTCTCAGACGATACAGTCACAGAGATAGACATTGGCTTTTGAGCCTTATTTTCGTACTTTGGGTGATCAACATCTGCCATTCGCTAGGTACTCTTTTTTACTATTATGTTATCAGTCATAGCAACCTCACTGATTATTTATATTAGGCTCGTTACGTTATACCAGCCATTGAAAGGTTAAATTTTCAAATTTAGCATTTGTATCAGCTTGATGGTTATCAACAACATCCCTTGAAGTGGGGCTATTGTCTGTATCATTACTTACCACACCAATAAGCTGTCGCTTCATCAATTCAAGTACAGCGACAAAACTGACCACCACACCAACCTTGCCTTGTGACTTATCTAATAGGTCGTAAAAGGAGCGGGCACTTCCCATACTGAGCTGTCGACTGATACTGGCAATACGGTCAGCAAGCGGTACGGTATCAACTTTGATGGTATGCATTTGATAGTCGGGTTGCAGCTGCATTTTGAATAGGCTATCAATCAGCAAGGTAGGAGAGTAACTTGGCAATTCAGTACTCATCACATCTTGACTTGGCATACTGACCATCGCCAAAAACACATCTCGCTCTAGACGCACTAAGTTATCCAAACGCTGACTGGCCGCCTTAATCTGCGCGTACTCTTCTAGACGTTCAATCAATTCGGCTTTCGGGTCGCGCTCATCAGTAGGCGTCTCTGGCTTGGGTAATAATAGCTCAGTTTTGATGGCGATGAGTGTTGAAGCCATCAGCAAATAATCACCTGCCAATTCAAAATGGGCTGTATCCAGCTCACTGATATAAGCCAGATATTGCTCAGTGATGGGTAATATCGGCAGCTGAGTCAAATCAACGTTATTCTTTTTGACCAGATACAATAAGAAGTCCAATGGACCTGCAAATTGCTCTAACCAAATAGCAAATGCTTGTGGTGGTACATAGAGGTCATCTGGAAGGTGTTGTACGGGTGTCTGATAGATGCGCAGCGCAGTCGTGTTGGATGTATCCATAAGTCTTAAGGTTCCTGACATACTGCCATAAATAATCCAGCACCAATATCTAGCGTGTGACAAAGATAACGAGGGTTGTTGATAAAGGCTGCCAAGAAATCGCTCACCTCATCGCGATGAGAGATGACATTATCGACGATTAGTACACTACCGACGTCCAATGCCTTATACAGACCTTCGATATAATCAAGATAGTATTGCCGCTCTGCATCCAAAAAAACCAAGTCAAAGACGTCTGTATTGTCATTCAAACAAATCAAGGCATCTTGCACGATGAGTCGAACAGACGCAGACAGCCCCGTATTTTGCAGATGTTGGTGAGCAGCTTCACTGCGGTTTTTGTCGATGTCTAGCGATATAAAGTCACATTCAGCCTGATGCCGCAGACCATACGCCAGCCACAAAGTTGAAAACCCAGTTGAGGTACCAGTCTCTAGTACCTTTTTGGGCTGTCTGATCGTGGCAATATTGGCCAAAAACTGGGCCGCATCTGATTCGACATGGCGATGACGATCCAGCCGATTGGATTGTTCAGAGTCATACGTACTGTCCGCCTCGTATAAAGACTGACAGTAAGATAAAAAATGGCTTGGATTAAATGTCGGCATCATGAACGATAAGAAATCATTTACTTAAGCTTAGCAAGCGGACGAATACCAATGGCACGGCGCGTCTTATCTAGCTGCTTACGGCTATGACGACGCGCTTTTTCTGCACCCATTTGTAAAATCTCTTCTAGCTCTTTTGGATTGGCCATGAGTTCTTGATAGCGCGCGCGGAATGGAGCAATCTCGTTATTGATTTGTTGGAACAACTGCTCTTTGGCATCGCCCCAGCCAATACCTGCTGCGTATTGCGCACGCAAATTGGCAATTTCTTCAGGCGTGGCAAACGCTTTATAAATCTCAAAAATAGCTGACGCATCTGGGTCTTTTGGCTCTTCTGTCAATTGTGAGTTGGTCACAATACGCATGATGGCCTTACGCATCATTTTTTCAGGATCGGCTTGGCTATTAAACTCGCCAAACAACGGAATCACGTTGTTATAGCTTTTGCTCATTTTGCGTCCATCGAGACCTGTGAGTAGCGGCGTGTTGTCGTCGACCAACGCCTCAGGCTCAGTGAACAATGGCTTATAACGATGATTAAATGTACCTGCTATATCACGCGCCATTTCAATGTGCTGAATTTGGTCACGGCCAACAGGTACATGCGTGGCATTAAACATCAAAATATCAGCAGCCATCAATACAGGGTAGCCAAACAACCCCATGTTAATCCCTTGGTCAGGATCAACGTCTTCTTTTTCCATATTAGCATCGACCGCTGCTTTGTAGGCATGAGCGCGGTTCATAAGTCCTTTGGCACATGAGGAGCTCAAAATCCATGACAACTCCAAAATCTCAGGCACATCTGACTGACGATAAAAGGTCACACGCTCAGGATCGAGACCACAAGCAATCCAAGTAGCAGCAATCGCTTTGGTTGACTCGTGGATGATCGCTGGATCATGACAACCAATAATGCTGTGATAATCCGCTAAGAAGAAAAAAGCGTCGCTATCGCTGTTTTGAATAGACTGGATGGCAGGACGAATCGCACCAACATAATTACCCAAATGTGGAATGCCAGTTGGTTTGATACCCGTTAAGATACGCTTGGCTTCGATTAAGTGGTCAGAAGTCTGATCATTAGGAGTGCTGTTATTACTCATGTGAAATCCATTATTTTGTTTATCAAATTATTATAAATGCATGATCAAAGGGTCAAAATACTAATCGCAAAGTATAGCAAATTTTTCAAGCCGTTTTCTTAGCAATCATCGTCTGCTCATTTGTAAATATCCGTACGACCATTCGGCCCATGCTTAAAGCGACGATGAAACCACATCCACTGAGTAGGGTCAATACGAATCAGCCCTTCTAAAACTTCATTGACTCGAGTAGCATCAGCGACCTCATCACGACTTGGATAGTTTTCTAACTCTGGCGTAATCGTTAAATGATAGTGGGGACGCTTACCACGTGGTAGGTTGTCTGGTGTTTGACGATAAGTGTGCAATGCCATAACAGCAGGTGGGTGCTCCTTATTACCTAGCTTGGCCATGCGCCGTGATGCAGTAATTGTGGCAGCGGGTACGCCAAAAAAGGGTGCCATGACTCCCTGTTTTAGGCCATAGTCTTGGTCAGGAGAGTACCAAATGACGTGTCCTGCTTTGATAGATGTAACTAAGCTTCGCATATCACGGCTGGAGATTTGCTTACCGAATATATTGGTACGGCCATTATAAATAAACCAGTCCAATAAAGGATTGTTTTGCGTACGGTACATGCAATCAACAGGAAAAAACTGGGCACATAATAAGCCGCCCAAATCAAGCATCGTGTAATGAGCGCCTAATAAGATAATCGGTCGATTGTCTTTTTGAGCGTTGACGAGGTGTTGTAGTCCAGAGATAGACACCGTTCTGGTAAAAACATCTGGACGAAACCATGCGCATAAGGTCTCGAACACACCGATACCTTGATTGACAAATACTTGCTTGGCCATTAATTCACGCTCAGCTTCAGGCTTTTCTGGAAAGGCAAGCTTTAGATTGATCAACGTATCACGGCGACGTGAGCCAGCAGCTTTATAAATGAAACTACCAAGCTTACGACCCAACCAAAACTGCCAGCGCAATGGCAAATATATCATCGGTAGCATCATCAAAAATAACAACCAAATACCCCAGTATTTTGGCAATAAAAATTGCCATTGAAATGGTTTTTTATCTGCGTGCGCGGTACGTTTTTGTGTTTGCTTAATCGTTGGGGTGCCAGCAGGGATAGCAGTCGATTTGTTGGACGGCTGCACACTTGGCGCTGGGGTAGGGTTTGGAGGTTGCTTACTGGGGTCGTATTGTTCAGGCGCTTTCATAATGTCCTTTTGGGGCACAGTTTATGGCATCGAGTTGTAACTATCTTCTGGTATGGAAGCTGATGATAAAATTTAATATTATGATGGGGTAGCGTCAAGCGCTTTGCAAGTAAAAATCGACAACGGGGATCTGTTGCACATGGCTAACGTTGATTAATTGATAAGAAAGATAATGGTTTAAGTTGTAAGTCAATGCTATAAAAACCTATTATCACTCAGAGAGCCGTATACAGACATAAAAAAACCTTACAAGCTGTGACCAGCTTATAAGGTTTTGCAAATCTACACGCTTATTTAAATTCGATACTGTGGCTCCGAGAAAAAGCCAATAGAAACAAGAAAATAAGCGAGAGCTTTGATTAACGTTTTGAGAATTGTGGACGTTTACGTGCTTTACGTAGACCCAATTTCTTACGTTCAACTTGACGTGAGTCACGAGTAACAAAACCAGCTGCTTTTAGGGCAGGCTTCAAAGTTTCGTCAGCTTCGATCAATGCACGTGTAATACCGTGGCGAATTGCACCCGCTTGACCACTAATACCACCGCCTGCAACAGTGACATACAAATCGTATGAGTTAGCAGAGTCTAGTAGTTCTAGAGGTTGGCGAACAACCATGCGTGAAGTTTCACGGCTGAAGTATTCGTCAAGTGGCTTACCGTTAACAACGATGCTGCCAGTACCTTTTGATAAAAATACACGAGCAGTAGACGTCTTGCGGCGACCAGTTCCGTAATTGCGTTCCATAAGTATATCCTTAGATGTCTAGTTCTTTAGGTTGCTGTGCAGTATGTGGATGTTCAGTACCCGCATATAGCTTTAGCTTCTTGATCATTGCATAGCCAAGAGGGCCCTTTGGAAGCATACCCTTGACTGCTTTGTGTAGAACATCTTCAGGCTTATGTGCAATCAGCTTTGTGAAGTTGGTTTCTTTAATACCGCCTGGGTAACCAGTGTGACGATAATACTTTTTGTCTTGTGCTTTTTTACCCGTTACCGCGATTTTTTCTGCATTGATGACAACAATGAAGTCACCAGTATCTACGTGTGGAGTATAAGACGTCTTATGCTTGCCACGTAAGCGACTAGCGATTTGAGTAGCCAAGCGACCAAGGGTTTTGCCGTCAGCATCTACGACATACCAGTCATGGGTCACTTCAGCTGGTTTTGCACTAAGTGTTTTCATGATAAAACCTTAAAATTAGAATTCGTTGAGAGTTTAGCTGGGAACGGGGCTCTCAAAAAACAGACTGCACATTATAAGCAGTAGCGCCTACGCTTGCAAGCTGCATTGGGGTTTATTTTTGCCTTATATACATTAAACTGCAGCGTTGGGCCAGTTTTTAAGCAGTTTTAGACATTTTTAACAAATACTACACAATTATGACGATGATAGACGATAAAGTCCAGCGACAACTTGTCCAACTTTGGTTTGTTTTAAACAGTCGAAGCCAATTGTTTTTAGCGTTGTTTGGTGCGGCGCAGTCATGCTTTCATTAAGAGTATTTGCCAACTGTATCAATTGATCTTCTAATGCTTTATCGGCTTCCAGATAAATCAAGGTATCGGTATTGATGAGAGACTGGGTGATCAGTGCCATCAAAATAGGTTGCCACAAATCCTGCGCGTAAGGGGGATCAATGAAAACCACATCAAAACGACGGTGAACCAATTGGCTTTGGGTTAAGACTTGTTCCGCAGTGCCCTGAATGATTTGATAAGCGGTGGCATCAAGTCTTAGTTGATCAGCACTTTGACGCAGCAGGTGACTTTGCGCTGGGTTGACTTCGATAAAAGTAGAGTGAGCCGCACCTCTTGATAATGCTTCAAATCCTAGCACACCGCTACCAGCGCAGGAATCAAGCACATAAGCCCCATGAATGTCAGCCAATAGCCAATTAAACAGTGTCTCACGCAACCGATCTGGCGTTGGACGCAAACCTTCAGCTTCGACGAAGTGGACGATGCGACGTTTAAACTGACCGCCAATGATACGCACATCGCCTGCTGCTGTATTTTTTTTGGCTTTAGTGTGTTTTTTTGGCTCACGGCCGTTTGAAGGTTTGGTCATAATAGGTCTCTGTCACCGTCTTTTTACTCAGATTCTGATGCAGCCGCTGCTAGGGCTTCTTTTTCTTCTAGCGCTTTTGCTTCTTTATCACGAATGGCATCACGCGCCGCTTTGTCTATTGCCTTTTGGCGTTTGATAGCACGAAGCTCATCGGCAGTTGGTGGCAAAATAGGATTGGTCTTACGTTGTAATACCCAATAATCAAAAAGCTCACGACCGATAGGGGCAGCCACGGCACCACCGCCGCCACCGTTTTCGACCAATACAGCTAGGGCAATCTGAGGATCGTCTACAGGCGCAAAGCCATTGAACCAAGCGTGATCCCAATGACGCGAATCCAGCGCAGCTTTATTATAGCGCTTGCCTTGAGCAATGGATTTGACTTGCGCGGTTCCAGATTTACCCGCGATACGGTACTTTGGATTGTAAGCGCGACGTGCCGTACCGCCCTTAACAGTTGCTTCCATAGCCTCGTGCATGCGTACCCAGTCAGAAGGCTTACCATTGTAGTCAATTTTGCCATCAGGCTTGGTGATGACATTGACTTTTGCTGCCCCATCGCTGCTTTTTAACAGGTGAGGGGTGATGTGATAACCCTTGTTTGCCGTCATAGCAGTTGCATTGGCAATTTGTAGCGGCGTGGCCAAAAAATAACCTTGTCCAATACTGACTGAGATGGTTTCACCTGGCAGCCACCCTTTATCATAAGTGTCTTTTTTCCATTTGGGCGATGGCATGATTCCCGCTTTTTCGTTGGGTAAGTCGATACCAGTCTGGTCACCAAAGCCAAACCGCACCATCCAATCATGAAGGCGTTGGATGCCCATCTCGTACGCCAATTTATAATAATAAGTATCAACTGACATGACGATCGATTTTTTCAGATCCACTGTACCGTGACCGCCGCGTTTCCAATCGCGGAACCGATGCGAATCTCCTGGCAAGCTAAAATAGCCTGGATCGTAGATGGTGGTGTCCCAATTACGTAAACCATAATGGATACCGCCCAAGCCTTCAAAAGGTTTAATGGTTGAGCCAGGCGGATACATACCTTGTAATGCTCGGTTGTATAAGGGCTCGTCAGGATCTTCTTGCAGAGCGCCGTAGTCTTTAAAAGAGATGCCTGAAATAAAAGGATTGGGGTCATAGCTTGGGTTACTGACAAATGCCAGTACATCGCCATTTTTGGGGTCAATGGCAACAATCGCACCACGACGTCCATCTAGTTGTTGCTGTGCCACGGTTTGTAAACCGTAATCCAAACTCAAAGTGATGTCGTTACCAGAGACAGGCGGCTTAGTATCCAATTGCCTTAAAATATTGCCGTGCGCATCGGTCTCTACCGATTGATAACCCGGCTGGCCCAATAGAACGTCTTCATAATAATTTTCGATACCAATCTTACCAATCAAATCAGTACCCGCGTATTTGTCTTTATCAATGCGTTTGCTTTCTTTGTCATTGATACGGCCCACATAACCAATGACGTGTGCAAACAGCTCATCATAAGGATAAGAGCGTGTCAGCTTGCTTTGAATAGTGACGCCGCGAAAAAAAGGCTTACGCTCACTAAACTGTGCCAGCTGTGCTTCAGTTAAGTCGATTTTAATGGTGACAGGATCATTTTTACTTTTGCTGATGCGTGCCAAAATATCAGTAATGTCTTTATCTGTCAGATCAAAAATAGGCGCAAGCAAATGGAGCGTGCGCTCTGGGTTATCGACTTCGTCAGGGCTTAGCATGGCTGTAAAGACAGGCTGATTGTCTGCCAATATGATGCCGTTACGATCATAAATATAACCGCGGCTGGGCGGCGCAGATATCAGTTTGATACGGTTGTTGTCTGCCTGAGTGGTGTATTTATCGTGGGCGTAGACTTGCAAATAACCATAGCGCATGATCAAGCCACCCAAACCTACAAATATTAAAATCCCAAGGATGATAATACGAGAGGTAAAAACACTATTGGTCTGTTCAGTGTTGGGAGTTAGTGGTTTTTTCATATAAGGTAAAAGCCCAAACAGTCAGTGATTCAATAAAAGAGATACATGAGCGGGTTTATGAACCGAGGTGCGGTGAGCATAAAGGATAATGCGAAGGATTTCAATCACATAGACTGATCTTATTTGCAATGACAATGCATTAATTCAGAAGCAGAAAAGTAGAGAAATAGGTATTGGCATTTATGCGCGGATTATAGCAGAACAAATAACAGGGCGCAGTATTTGCCCGCTTATTTTGTCACTGTCATTGGTTTCGATGAGGATAGACCAGCTGAACACTTTACTAGTAGAGATAAGTAATAACGCTTGTCATCTCTAGTCACAACTTGGCTAGGGTCTACCTGTGCTAATGGGTAGCAAGTATGCTAAAATCAGGCGATTTATTTATAGTCGTTTTTTTATTTTATAGACACCATTATGGGCGGAGCGTGTTTGTTGACACGTTCTAATTTGCTAAAGAGAGTTTATTAGCAATGACAATCAACCTGTCAGAGGCAAGATTAAGTCATGGATGCAACTTCATTGTGGCAGACGATAGCTGAGCACCCAGAGTTTTTTGCCATGTTAACCATCCCTCCAGTGACGGCATTTGTTACGTGGATACATGTATGGATGGCGCTCAAAATGCTGTTCTATCCCATCAAGTTTTGGGGTATCCGTATTCCAAATTTCCCACTTTTTGGGTTGCCGGGTATTGGCTGGCAGGGTATCGTCCCGCGTAAGGCTGGTAAAATATCGGGTGTCATCGTTGATCAGACACTATCGAAACTTGGGTCGCTTGATGAGTTTTTTCAAGCAATGGAGCCTGAGCAAATGGCGGTCTTCATCACTAATACCGTTGATGAAAATCTTGAGGTATTGATTGATGAGATCATGCTGGATCATTCGCCAGCCTTGTGGGGCAATCTGCCTTATGCCCTAAAGCGTCGTGTCTACGCGCAAGCGCATCAAGAATTGCCCAATATCATGCAGTCCTTGGTGACTGATCTGACTTATCATGTCGAAGATTTGGTTGATATGCGTAAGATGATCGTCAATACGATGGAGAGTGATCGTCGTTTGATGGTAAATATGTTCTTGAAAGTGGGTCAAAAAGAGATCAATTTCATTTGGCATATCAGTGCTTTGATTGGTTTGGTTTTCGGTATCATCCAGATGTTCATCTTTTTATTGGTACCACAGCATTGGACGGTGCCGTTTTTTGCCGCGATTTGGGGCTTTTTGACCAATTGGATCGCGATTTGGATGGTGTTTAATCCAGTCGAGCCACGTTTTATTCCTTATTTAAAGCTTTTTACTGCCCAACGCCATTTTCCATTTATTAAGCCTCAGGTGCCGCATATCGCACAGTATCGTTTACAAGGCGGTTTTATGAAGCGGCAAGAAGAAGTCTCTGAAGTTTTTGCTGAGATTGTCGTTAAGGATTTGGTCACACTTGAAAATATCATGAATGAGATGATGTATGGTGAGCGTGCTGCTCAAACGCGGGAATTGATGAAATCGCATCTGTATAAGGTACTAGAGTCGCCAGTCATCAGTACCACATTGCGCGTGGGGCTGGGTCGCCGCGAATATGGTCAATTAAAAAATACCATTATTGATAAATCTATCATTGCAACCATGGTGCCATTAAGTGATCCTGAACTGAACGAAAGCCGTGCCAGTAAGATATTTGGTCTGTTCCGTGATCGAATACGTGCACTGACCCCGAATGAGTTTCAAAACCTATTACGTCCAGCGTTCCGTGAAGATGAGATGACTCTGATTATTCTGGGCGGTTTGACAGGCTTCTTGGCGGGTTGGCTGCATTTGGTCTTGGTGTTTTTTCCATCCATGCAATAATCAATCAGTTTTTTATTTATTACACACATCAAATACAGAGTGGATACAAAAACGTGACAAGTTAACGCTAATGTACCTTGCTGTAAGTCCCTGATACTGCTGTGGCCATCGTCAACAGTAGTGGCAAATATTGAACAGTCTGACTGTTCCAAACCATTAATCCCTAAAATAAACAATGACCGTACTAAGGTAAACAGGGTTAGACCGTATGTTAATCACAGAATTGGGTTATTTTGCCTTGCTAGCCGCCTTTATGTTGGCGATTTTGCAGGTGGTGTTACCGACTATTGGTGTCATGCGTGATCACGTTGCTTGGCAACGTCTTGCGCCAAGTCTTGCATGGGCACAGTTTGCTGCCATGATTACCTCGTTTGCTGCGCTGATGGCAGGTTTTTATTACAATGACTTTAGCCTAGTCTATGTCACTCAACATTCCAATACCTTATTGCCTTGGTACTACAAATTATCGGCGACTTGGGGTGGGCATGAAGGATCATTGCTGCTTTGGATGACTATCATGGCGACTTGGTGCGCCTTGGTGTCTTATTTTAGCCGTGGTCTACCATTATCCATGCGTGCACGAGTATTGGTTATATTGGCTGGCGTGCAGGCAATGATGCTTGCGATGCTTATCTTTACATCCTCACCATTTGAGCGCACGTTGCCCAATTTGCCTGTTGATGGGGCAGACTTAAATCCTGTATTGCAAGACTTCGGTTTGATCATTCATCCGCCCATGCTTTATATGGGTTATGTGGGTTTAGTGGTGCCATTTGCTTTTTGTATGGCAGCATTATGGGAAGGGCGTTTGGATGCGGTCTGGACTCGCTGGTCGCGCCCATGGGCATTGGCTGCGTGGGGCTTTTTGACGGTTGGTATCGCGCTTGGTTCGTGGTGGGCTTATTATGAGCTTGGCTGGGGCGGCTGGTGGTTCTGGGATCCAGTAGAAAATGCTTCTTTGATGCCATGGTTGGCAGGTACAGCGCTGCTACATTCGCTGGCAGTTACTGAAAAACGCGGTGTATTTAAGGCATGGACCATCATGCTGGCGATTTTTGCTTTTGCACTGAGTTTGCTTGGCACTTTCTTAGTACGCTCAGGCGTTATTACCTCTGTACACTCGTTCGCTGCCGACCCAACGCGTGGTCTAGTCATTCTAGTGATCCTTGGTGTGATCATCGGGGGTGGCCTGTTGATGTTTGCCATACGTGGCTGGCGTTTGACCGTTGAAAGTCAATACCAGCTGATTTCACGTGAGTCTTTTTTGGTCATTAACAACGTCATTCTTCTGATTTCGACCTTGGTTGTTTTACTTGGTACGCTATATCCTATTATCGCTGACTCTTTTAATTTGGGTCAGGTATCTGTTGGTCCTCCTTACTTTAATGCGTTATTTGTGCCTCTTACGTGGCTGTTATTGATAGCGATGGGCATGGGGTCTAATATTCGCTGGAAAAAAGACAGCCGCCCACTTCTAGGCGCTGGCATGATCATTGCGGTAAGCAGTCTGGTATTAGCAGCGATTATTGCTTATTTTGTCAGCCCATCAGAGATGCTCAATATTGGTGTGACACTAGCAATCAGCTTTTGGGTACTATTATGGATGGTCGTCGATCTTAGAGATAAGACCAAAAATGCATCCAGTCGTCTGACAGGTTTGCGTCAATTACGTCTAAGCTACTGGGGTCAACAGATAGCGCATATCGGGGTGATTATTGCTGTTATTGGTGTTGCCTTTACGACTACGTTGAGTATTGAGCGTGATGTGGCATTGGCACCCAATGATAGTGTTCATGTTCAGGGCTATGATTTTGTCGTCAAAGGTTTCCGCGAAGTCAAAGGCAGTAACTTTGATGCCACACAAGCGGAAGTGGTCATTAGCAAAGATGGTCAAGAGGTAACGACCTTATATCCTGAAAAACGCAATTTTATTATCAGTATGATGCCGATGACAGAGGCCGCGATTGACGCCACTCTGTTGCGTGACGTATATGTAGCGCTTGGTGAGCCTATTGCCGAAAACAGTAATGAATGGGCGTTCCGTATTTATGTCAAACCGCTAATTCGTTGGATATGGCTAGGTGCGCTTATTATGGCATTCGGTGCGCTACTAAGTATTATTGATAACCGTTATCGTATTAAAAAAACCAAAACGCCAATGCAGCTCATGCCTGAGGGCTCTGGCGCTCGTTCCGCCGCTGAATCTGATACACCTGTGACAAAGATGGGAGGCAATTAAGATGAGCACATCAAACAATTCCTCTAATCACAATAAGGTAAACAACCCTAAAACCATGAACAAAAAGCAGCTTAGATTATGGTTTTTGATTCCATTTATCGTCTTTATTGGTCTGATTGTCATGCTGTATATGCGCTTAGGTCAGCCGACCGATATTGTGACCAATACGGCGCTTGAGCGTCCAGTACCAACGTTTGAGCTTCCTTTATTGTCTGATACCAGTCGTATCATGACCAATGAGAATCTGCCTGATACCCCTTTTTTAATGAATATATGGGGCTCTTGGTGTCCCACTTGTGTGATTGAACATCCTTTTTTGATGCAGTTAGAAGAACGCGGTGTCAATTTGGTGGGCATTAACTACAAAGATGAGATTGGTGATGCCTTAGGATATCTGAACCGAGGTGGCGATCCGTTTTCGATGTCGATTCAAGATTTGTCGGGGCAGTTTGCTTTAGATTTGGGTTTGACAGGAGCACCTGAAACGTTCGTTGTCGATGGCGAAGGGATTATTCGTCAGCATATTATTGGTGAGATTAATGAGAGCAACTGGCAAGATCGAATTGCGCCTTGCCTGATGGTGCTCAATGATGCCAATAGTAACAATGTTAGCCCAGATTCGAAGCAGATTGGGGAGGTGTGTAAGTGAAAGCCAACATAAAGCCTATTATCATACAGCTGGCAAGCTTGATCTTAGCGTGCCTGCTGAGTGCCACAAGCTATGCTGCAATTGATGTCTACGATTTTGACTCTGAGCAACAAGAGGCTCAATACCGTGGTCTTATCGAAGAGCTGCGCTGCCCAAAATGCCAAAATCAAAACCTTGCAGGTTCTGATGCACCCATTGCCCAAGATTTAAAGCAAAAGACCTATGATATGGTAAAAGATGGTCGTAGTGATGGTGAGATTCGTGCTTATATGCAAGAGCGTTATGGTGATTTTATCAGCTATAAACCGCCTGTACGTCCATCAACATGGGTTTTGTGGTTTTTCCCCCCATTACTGCTTGTGATTTTATTGGTAGGATGGTTTTGGCAAAGCAAGCGGCGTCAACGGGTGGCCAGTGGAGAGAACGGAATAAAGGTAGAAAGTAGCGCGGCTGCTCTGTCCGCTGCTGAAAGAGCCCAACTTGACTGCCTCTTATCACGTACTGATATTGATAAAAAAGAGGATCACGATATCACAAGCCTTGAGGACAAAAAATGACCTTATTCTCTACTGTTGGCTTATTTATTGCTTTAAGCTTACTTATCGCTCTAGTACTTGCGGTCATTGCCATCATACCGTGGTTAAGAGCCTCACGTGCGCAGCAAAAACCTGTGGACAATCAATTATTGGACATCAATGTTGCGGTGTTTCGCGAGCGTCTTGCAGAACTCAAAACAGATAAAGACAGTGGTGTCATTGACGACAACCATTACCAAAACCAGAAGCTTGAGCTTGAGCGTCAGCTTTTGGACGCTCAGCGCGAAGTCACGCCCATGGTGGCACCTGGTATTAAAAGCCGATTAATTATTATAGTTTGGGTGCCTGTTCTGACAGCCATGGCCTATCTCATGATCAGCGATCGTACGCCTGTATTTGATCTTTGGGCAAGCGAGGACAAAGTGGGTCAAGTTGCCGATGATTTATTGACGGGTAAAATCGATCAACCACCCGCTTGGGCCATTGAAGATGGTACACAGCTTATTAGTGCCATGCAGACCAATGTCTATCGTCACGCTGACGACCCCAATCGCTGGATGCGTTTGTCGGAGCTGTTCTTATCATTAGAAGCAACTGATTCAGCGATAGAGTCTTTATCGCGCGCGTATCGTTTATCGCCTGACAATGAAGAGATTGCCACGACTTATGCTCAGATTAGCTTCTTTGCCAATAAAGGCCAGTTAGATGCCAATAGTCGCCGAGTATTGCAAGATGTACTGGCTAAGAACCCAAATCATGAAGGCGCGCAAATGCTCATGGCAATGGGGGAGGCGCGCAGTAGTAACTTTGAGCAAGCACAAGGCTGGATTAGACGCTTGCGTGGTAATATTGCCGCCAAACCGGGTGACCATTCTCAAGCACTACAAAGTTTAGATGAATTGAGCGCCAACGTGAGCGCACAGCAGCAGCAAGCCTCTGAAGGTATTGAGGTAACAGTGAGAATCAACCCAAGCTTGCTGCCACTCGTGAAAGGTGATGACGTACTGTTTGTTGCGATACGTGATGTAAAAGGTGGGCCACCATTTGCTGCTAAGCGTCTACCCATCAGCGTTATCAAGCAAGGTGAAGCAGTTATTAGCCTAAGCGATCTTGATGCCATGATGCCAGAGCGCACCTTGCAAGCGGCCAGATCTGATAAAGTGCAGCTAGCTGTTATTGCCCGTATCAGTCATAGCGGTACGGCAAGCGCCGAATCAGGCGATCTATCAGGTAATCCTGTTGTGATTAGTGCTGATCAAGATCAAGTCAATGTGGAAATTAATCAGCAAATACCATAATATGTCTGCTGTTAATACACATTGTGAGTGCGTTGTTGCACGTTATACTAGCGTGCAACAACGTTATATGAACAGATAAGTCATAGCAACTTATCACAGCAATCGTGAAAATACTTGAGGTTTGTAGAGTCACAAGGTAAGGTGGTTCTGCAATCAACCAATCCCAAAGTTTTATCAATCCCGAAATCCTATCTATTAAGGAGAGTCGCATAATGATGCGTATTATTTTGCTAGGTCCACCAGGCGCTGGTAAAGGCACTCAAGCCCAGTTTATTTCTAAAGAATTTGATATCCCACAAATCTCAACTGGCGATATGCTGCGCGCAGCGATCAAAGAAGGCAGTGAGCTTGGCATACAAGCCAAAGATATCATGAATGCTGGCGGTTTGGTTTCTGATGACCTTATTATTAACCTAGTGAAAGAACGTATCGCTAAGCCTGACTGCGCCAACGGTTGTATTTTTGATGGTTTCCCGCGTACTATCCCGCAAGCTCAAGCGCTTGCAGATGCAGATGTCGCGATTAACCATGTGGTTGAAATCAGTGTTCCTGATGATGAAATTGTGAACCGCTTATCTGGTCGTCGCCAGCATCCAAATTCAGGCCGTGTTTATCACATTCATCACAATCCACCTAAGCAAGAAGGGATTGACGATGTCACTGGTGAAGCCTTGATTCAGCGTGAAGATGATAAAGAGTCGACGATTCGTGATCGCTTGGCTACTTATCATGAGCAAACATCAGCTTTGGTTGGTTTTTACCAAGAAAAAGCTGAAGAAGGCAATGACGCGCCTAAATACAATAAGTTTGATGGTACGCAAGGTATCGATGACGTTAAGCAGCAGATTTTGTCTGCATTAAAAGGCTAATATCTTACGATGTACCGTTTGTCATAAAAATGAGACCTCGACTTTATACAGTCGGGGTTTTTTTATTTAAAAATAGTTATTTTTAATGAATATTTACATAGTACTAGATAAAGTAGGAAAAATATTATCATATACGGATACTTTGAAAAGATAAGGCATAGTCATGAATACACCTGAATTAGATGTAATATTTTATCCTAATCTGATAAATATGGATTTCGCTTCTGAGATCTTCTTACTATTAAGAGAGACGGTGATATGGAATAAACAAATGGCTTCTAGATATACTGAAAGCTTTGGGGTTCCTTATCATTATTCAGGGATGTACTATGAAGAAAAGCAAATGCCAGATATTATTCAAGAGCTGACTCTTGCCGTAGCAGAAAAAACTGGATATAGGGCGAATAACTGCTTATTAAATTATTATCTAGATGGCGATAGTAAAATGGGTTTTCATTCTGATGATCTAAGTCAGTTAGTTAAAGGAACGGGCGTTGCTATATTATCGTTGGGAGTAGCTCGAGAGATACTATTTAAACATAAACATGCTACAGATATTATAGAAAGTATTTGTCTTAGTCATGGGTCTTTACTATATATGAACGATAAGACTCAACAAGAATGGTTACATTCTATTCCTAAAAGCAATAGTCAGGCAGGAAGAATTAGTCTTACATTTAGACAACTTATAGCATTATAATAATTAAGATCATAAATGCAAAAAAGCCGCTTACCCAAATAGGTATGCGGCTTTTTATCGAATGTCTAGATGCTAAAATCAATACATTAGCATATCAAGACTTAAGCATTACCTTCAGCATCTACTTGAGCTTGCTGCTGACTTTGTGCGTACGCTTGATCGAAGTTCACAGGTGCAAGTAGTAATTGCGGGAAGCTACCACGTGTCACGATGTCGCTGATGACTTCACGAGCATAAGGGAACAACACGTTAGGGCAGTATGCACCCAAGATTTGACCGATTTGATCTTCAGGAATGTCTTTTAATAAGAAAATCCCCGCTTGATGAACTTCAGCAATAAATGCCGCTTCATCAGCATTTTTAGCGGTAACGCTCACTGTCAAAATGATTTGATAATGATCGTCATCAAGTTTTTCAGCATTGCTAGAAAGATTGATATCAAGCTCTGGGTTCCACTCTTTGGTGAATACTTCAGCGCCTGGTACTTCAAGTGACATATCTTTTACGTAAATGCGTTCTAATGCCAATTGTGGTTGTGCGTCAGCCATGATAATTCCTCTAAAGTTAAATCAAATAATGGGTCAATCTGTTGTTTTATAACACGACATTGTAATATATATCGAGAGTGTGTCCCGATATTTTTTAGCCTTATCTTCGATTCATAATCTGTCTGTTTCTATCTTAGTAAAAACAGACAATAAAGAAAACTGGTCGATTAACCCGCTAATAGTTCGTCAAGCTTACCTTGCTGGTTCATTTGATTCAACTCATCAAAGCCACCAACAAAAGTTTCACCAACAAAGATTTGAGGAACCGTGCGATAGTTATTGGTTTTTTTCATCAATGCTTGGCGCTCTTCACTACTCATATCGTGCATACCAATCTCTTCGTAGTTAACGCCTTTAGATTGTAACAATTGCTTGGCATTAGAGCAGTATGGGCAGATAGGGGTCGTATAGACTTTAACAGATACAGTCATGATAAATCCTTATTTATAAGTTTATGAGGTAACCTTGTTGTTATAAACAATCATTGGATAAAATTATTATAAGCCGTTACCGTCAGTTTGGTTTAGTGATACTCAGTATTAAAGTGGGGATAAGCCTGATAAATTCAAGTTACGCCCATATAAAAGGTTGAACAGTAGCACAAATGCCACATAAAAAAAGACACCTTGCTAAGAGGTGTCTTTTTTACGCGATTATTAGTTAACAATCAAATCTTCATTAGCCAGTAGTCAAATAGCTATCAAACAATAAATCGCTACAAGATACGCATTCGATGCTCTGCTCAAATTATTTATGCAAACTTGGCTTGGCTTTGCCTTTGTTTTTAGGCGATACATCCTTTGGCCCAACCAACGGCATACCAGCACCTTGCCAGCCACCAACACCACCGTCTAAGCGATAAACGTTGTCTTTACCAATCATCTGAATCGCAGCGCCTGCTTGCACACCCATATCACAGATAATAATGACTGGCTGCTCAATCGCACGAATCTCACTGACACGATCTTTTAGCTCAGAAAAAGGTATGTTGCGACTGCCTTGAATATATCCTGTGGCAAACTTCTTTTTATCGCGAATATCAATGATCTGCGCGTTTTGAGAGTTGACCATCATACCAAGCGTGTTGGGTGATATCTTTCTGCCGCTACGTTTGTTTTCAATGGCAAAAAACAGTATCGCAAGTACGGCCAATATACCAAATAAAAACGGGTGGTTGCCCACAAATTCCAGCGCACGATCCAAACCATACCTCCAAAAAAATAAGTGTTCTATTAAGCCGATAAGACAGCCTAATGAATTGAACAAGGCGCTATTATACCGATAAGGTCGTCTATAGTAAACGGGCGATGATCCCGTTGTTTTTTACCCGTAATGTTGCACCTATAATTTTGATAGGCACACCAGCTTTATTCAGTTCCAAAGAAAGTTGATGCGCTAATAGCCACGTGCTACTGAGATAAATTATTCTTGCTTGCTGTTCGCAAGCGTGACAGAGGCTACAAACAATTTATCCCAGTAGCACTGTAATAGTTTTAAAGTGAATCGCCTATAATAAGGTATCAATCAATAAGACAGCGCTTAATAAGGCTTGGTATCCGCCTCTTCTCTGAGGGTCACAAGGTTTTCAACACGGCGCTGCAAGACTGTACCATCAGCCACTGCTTGCCACAGAGCACAGCCTTTACTGTTATGGGTATGGCGACAGTCACGGAATTGGCAGTCGCCTGCCAGTGGTGCAAGCTCAACGAAGCCTGAAATGATGTCATCAGGGGTCAAATGCCAAATACCATATTCACGAATACCAGGTGTATCAACGATGCCGCCTTGGGTTAAGTCGTCTGGATTGAACGGCAGCAAGCGGCTGGTCGTTGTCGTATGTTGTCCAAGTTGAGAGTTTTCAGAGATGACATTGACGCTTTGACCTGAGTCAGGCAATAGCGCATTAATCAAACTACTCTTACCGACGCCCGATTGCCCAGCAAAGATAACCAGCTTTTTGTCTATGTAGCACTTTAATTCATCAAGGCCTATTTGCTCATCATTATCAGCAATATTCTCAGGACAATCAACAGAGGTAAGGACGCTCTCATAACCAAGGGCGGCATATTGCGCCAGTAGCTCATTGGTATCGACGCCATTTTCTTGTGCCAGTAGATCGGCTTTGTTTAATACCAGTAATGGCTTGACGCCAGCATGATGGCAAACGACCAAGTAGCGATCGATGAGCGTAGGAGCGGCAGCTGGCAGGGGCGCAAATACAATGGCGAGAATATCGACATTGGCAGCAACCGGCTTAAGCTTATGATAACGATCGGGACGGGAGACAAGAGAGGTTCGTGGTTTAACCGCCTCAATACGCCCA
This sequence comes from Psychrobacter sp. JB385, assembly GCF_900163785.1. GTDB lineage: Bacteria > Pseudomonadota > Gammaproteobacteria > Pseudomonadales > Moraxellaceae > Psychrobacter. Next base: position 274,232 of record NZ_FUKN01000005.1, on the reverse strand, counting down.
AAACCCGTATTAGAATCCGCGCTCCAGCGTACGTGGTCGCCTGCCGCAAGCATGGGCAAGTTGGTGCGCACATGGCAGCGCCAGATATCGCCCAATTCAAGAGTCTGCCAGAACGGCTCTGGATCATCAGGCGCAATCTCTGGCTGCACAGGTATCACGGCAGGCAAGCTGGTCACTTGGACTTCTAGCTGTTTGCCGTAATGCGCCATGACCACACCATCCATCAAACTGTCATCGATGCTGTCTTGACTTGCCAGCTGTTGCTTATCGATACGACGAATCTGTTGTTTGGTGAGTTTACGCTGCCGGATTAATGCCATGGGTTTTGACCTATTAAAAAAATATTGCTAAGTGTAGCGTGAAAATTTGCTAACATACAGCCTAAAGCGCCTATGACTGATAGTGGTTTTGTAATGTTTTACTTATTCTAAACCCGTAGGCGCTGAGTAATTTTGTCTCAAACTTCATTGAACATAGGATATTTTATGACCACCGGCGACCATCCCAATAAGATTAAAATCAAAAATCAAGGCAAAAAAGGGTTGGTATGGATTGACCTAGAGATGACCGGACTTGATACCTTAAATGATGAGATTATCGAGATTGCTACCGTTGTGACTGATGAGGATTTGAATGTCCTTGCTGAAGGCCCTGTTTTTGCGATTAAGGTGTCGGATCAAGTCTTAAATAAGATGGATGATTGGAATACCAAGCAGCATGGTCAGTCGGGGTTGGTCGATCGTGTACGCCGCAGTACTGTAACGCTAGCAGAAGCAGAAGCTGAAACGCTTAAGTTTTTAAACAAATGGGTTGATAGTGGTAAATCGCCCATGTGTGGTAACTCAATCTGCCAAGATCGCCGCTTTATGGCGCGTCAAATGCCAGAGCTTGAGAAATTCTTTCACTATCGTAATCTGGACGTGTCTTCCATCAAAGAGCTTTGTTTCCGCTGGCGCCCTGATATCTTAAGAAGTTTTGAGAAAGGTGGCAGCCATTTAGCACTAGACGATATCCGTGACTCTATTCGTGAATTGAAACATTATCGTCAGCATTTCTTCAAATTGATGCCTTAAGACCAAAGATGTGTTAATAACGAAGTGCAACGGATACAGTTTTTCTTGCTTGCGGTGGCTTTGCCGACAGAGGCTACAAAGATTTGCACCAGTCCCACTTCTTAACTGCAATGCAGCGTTCTAAAAGCACATTGCACACAATATAAGAGAAGCTTGAACAATAAAAAAAGGGTCTATCGCATCAGTGATAGACCCTTTTTGTTGACGCAAATTCTATCGAACCGAATTATGTTAGATCAAACATACGCTATTAAACGATCTTAAAATTGAATTCAATCAGATCAAATTGAGCGTCATCGTTTGAATCTTCTGATGCAGTTACCGTACCAATCACGGCACTGACTGTTGGTTGACGTTTGTCTTTATCAAGCAGACGCCAATCACCAAGTACATACCGTTTCTTATCGTTAGCGATTGGATGGATAGCAGGTCTGTGGGTATGCCCATGTAGCAAGGCATCATTATTCGTCATGACGGTAGCAACTGCATCATCATTGACATCCATGATATAAGCCGCTTTATTGGCGTTGTTTCTTTGACTGTTTTTACGCATTTTATCAGCGATTGCCAAGCGTTTTTCTAAGGGTTTATTGAGCAAATACCACTGTATCAGACGGTTGCGCATTATTTTGCGAAAAAATTGATATTTTTTATCATCGGTGCATAAGGCATCGCCATGTTCTAAGCGATAATTTTGCTGTCCGACTGTTGAGTTATAAGGCTCTTCAATCAACTCGCCACCAAATAAATTACAAAACGGCTGACCCAATAAAAAATCACGATTGCCATGCATGACGAGAATCTCGCAACCCTCTATACGCAGTTTTTTTAACTTAATAATCAGCGGTGTCAACCAATGCGTTTGACGCGCTTCATCCGATAATGACAAATACACATCATCACCCAGCCATACCTCAAACCAATCACCCAAAATGAATAAACGTTTGAGGGCAGGCAGAGCAAGACAGTCATCGAGCAGCGCTAAAAAAGCCTGCACTAAGGCAGGCTCCTGAGGCGATAAATGCAAGTCGCTAATCAATACTTGCCGCACTTGATGAGGGCGGGTCGTGATTAAATGATTAAAACGTTGCATTTATCTTTATCCTTATCATATAACAAGCATTACCCAATGAAGTTTATTGAATAATGCTTGTCAGTTTGCAGTTACTAATTTGCGGTAACTGAATAACGATTACTGAGTAATGATGGTCGCTGAGTTAATAACAACTGGCTCTTTTGGCACATCAGCATGCATACCGAAACGACCAGTTGGTACGCCTTTCATTTTTTCAATCACATCCATACCGCTGGTGACTTTACCAAATACAGTGTAACCCCAACCTTGCATGTTTTTGCCAGTGTGGTTTAGGAAATCATTGTCTTTTACATTGATAAAGAACTGGCTAGTCGCTGAATGCGGATCTTGGGTACGAGCCATTGCGATAGTGCCTTTATCATTCTTTAGGCCATTGTCCGCTTCGTTTTCGATAGGCGCGTTGGTTGGTTTTTCATTCATCTCTGCGTCCATTCCGCCGCCTTGAATCATGAAACCATCAATGATGCGATGGAAAATCGTACCGTCATATTGACCAGATTTTACATAGTTTAAAAAGTTTTCTACGGTCTTTGGCGCTTTTTCTTCATTGAGTTCGATAACGATTGCACCCATATTAGTGTCAAGTTCTACTACTGGTGGCATGTCTACCATAAGATATTCCTTTTTTAATTGCAGCGCCTTAAATAACGCTGTCAAGTGGTGGTTAAAAAGTTGGTTAATAAAAAGTCATGGGTAGTCTAACGGCTTTTTTATGCTGTGTCATGTATCAGGCTGTTAATGCGTTTGCAAAAGCTGATAGAATAACGCAACTTTATCCATTTCTAAGCAGTTTGAATGATATGAGTCAAATGGTATGGTTTTATAACCCACTGTTTTTGTGGCTCAAATTTTTATAACGATTTTATTCCCTTTATACCAAAAATTTGGTTCGACTTTTCCATGATGCGTGATGGCGCGTGTCATGAATTGACAATTTGCGTTAGGAGCAATACCCCATGAGTGAGCACTCAAGTAACTCTGCACAAAAAAACGACTTTATTCGTAATATCATTCGTGACGATATCAATGCGCAAAAATACCAGCAAATCGTGACTCGCTTTCCGCCTGAGCCAAATGGCTATTTGCACCTTGGGCATGTAAAATCTATCTGCCTAAACTTCGGTGTGGCAGAGGAGTTTGGCGGGGTGTGTAACCTGCGTTTTGATGACACTAACCCAACCGCAGAAAAACAAGACTTTATCGATAATATTGAAAATGATGTGAAATGGCTTGGTTTTGAATGGGCAGGTGAGGCGTATCATGCATCAAGCTATTTTGATCAGTTGTATGCGTGGGCTGTGCAACTGATTGAACAAGGCGATGCGTATGTAGACTTGCAGTCGCCTGAGCAGATTCGCGATAACCGTGGCTCATTCAATGAGGCAGGCAAGCCATCTCCACAGCGTGATGCGAGCGTCGAAGACAACCTAGCACTTTTTAATGATATGAAAGCGGGCAAGTATGCGGAAGGAAAAGCGGTACTGCGTGCCAAAATAGATATGGCAAGCCCAAACATGAATCTACGTGACCCAGTTATCTACCGTGTCATGCACCAAGAGCATCATCAAACGGGCGATAAATGGTGCATCTATCCGATGTATGATTTTGCGCATCCGCTCTCTGATGCCATCGAAGGTATTACCCATTCATTGTGTACGCTAGAGTTTGAAGACCATCGTCCATTCTATGATTGGGTCATTGAAAAAATCGGCTTTGATGTGCCGCCGCATCAGTACGAGTTTAGCCGCCTAAACGTCGATCATACAATGACCAGTAAGCGTAAGCTAAAACAATTGGTCGATGAAGGCATCGTGAGCGGTTGGGATGATCCACGTATGCCGACCATTGCTGGCATGCGTCGTCGTGGTTATACACCAGAAGGCCTACGTGATTTTTGTGATCGTGTTGGTGTGACCAAATCTGATAGTGTCGTTGACTTTCGCTCGTTAGAGTTCAGTGTGCGTCAGTCGCTAGAAACCACGACAGCACGCGGAATGGCGGTACTAAAACCATTAAAAGTGACGATTACGAACTTTGTAGAAGCAGTCAGCGAGTGGGAGTCGCAAAAAGCTGAAAGCGTCAATGCACGCTTCGATGAGGCTGCGCAGACCTTATGGTTGACTCAGCCAAACCACCCTAACGTCGATATGGGCGAACGTGAAATCCCTTTCACTGAAACTTTATATATTGACCAAGGCGATTACGAGATCGAACCGCCAGCAGGTTATAAGCGTTTGTCACCAGAGAAACCAAAAATTCGTCTGCGTAATACCTATGTGTTAGCGGTCACTGAGCATATCACTGATGAAAATGGCAATGTCGTTGAGCTAAAAGCGACAATCGACTCTGCAACGCTAGGGAACAACCCTGAAGGGCGCAAGGTTAAAGGCGTCATTCATTGGGTATCAGCGAGCCAAGGCGTGCCTGCAACCGTACGTATGTATGAGCAATTATTTAGCGCCGAAGACCCAAGTAGCGTGAGCGATTTGCACCAAGCACTCAATCCGAACTCATTGACTGAGCTACAAGCTGTGGTTGAGCCATCACTGGCCAATGCTGACGCTGGCACGCGTTTTCAGTTTGAGCGTGAAGGATATTTTATCTCTGACGCTGTAGAGCATACTAGTGATAAGCCAGTCTTTAACCAAATCGTGAGCTTACGTGACAGTTATAAACCTGCTTAATGCAGCAGATAGTTTAGAATCTATTTTAAGAAAATACTGAACATTAGTAGTTTGCAAATCAGCCCGTTTCTAGTACGCTAGGAATGGGCTTTTTTGTGGACAATGATAAAGTTATTGACAGTAATCTTTAAGGAAATAAGCATGGCAAAGTTTTTGAACAGCAGTGGGACGACTTACCATTTAGAAGAATTGATTAAAAATGCGTCTGACAGATTGATTATTATCAGTCCCTATCTCAAGCTTAATGAACGTATTAAAGAGCTGCTAGAAGACCGCAATCGTTTGAAAATAGATATCCGTATTGTCTATGGCAAAAATGACTTACATCCTGAAGAAATAAACTGGCTAAAAAACCTAACGTTTATCCGTACCAGTTTTTGCAAAAACTTACATGCGAAATGCTACCTGAATGAAAACGAATGTATTATCACCAGTTTGAATCTTTATGAGTTTAGCCAAGTCAATAACAATGAAATGGGTGTACTGATCTATCGCAATGATGACGCCAAGCTTTATGCCGATACTTACGAAGAAGCCCAGCGTATTATTCGTATCAGTGATGAAGTCAGAATGTCGCTAGAAAAAGTGAGTGAGTCTGAGAATCACCCTGAACCTAGCACCAAAATAATGAGCGCTACTACCAACGCAACCGTCACGTCTACAACAGATGCCACACCTAATTATTCTAAACTGACCACCGCCAAGCTTGCTAAGGAGTTAGGTCTCAAGACCCAAGAGTTGAATGATAAGTTGCTTGCAGCCGGTTACTTAGAAGCGCAAGATGGTGAATTGGTATTGACTGATGCTGGACGTGTGGCTGGCGGTACGAGTAAAAAGGGCAAGTTTGGTGAGTTTTGCTTATGGGATGCGGGGATGGTGGTTTAGTAAGCGGTCGAAGTATTAGCTATCAGCTTAGAGGTAAATGGAATAACCGCATTACAATCCGTCACAAGACATTCATAACCAGTTTGTTAAGATAAAGTCAGTTTTTACGGATGTGCTCTATAGTTTTTATGACGAGCACATCGATGATAATAATAGAGCGCGAGGCCAATGAGTCGATACAAGCGTTCATCAACATAGCTAAGGAATAAAGCATGGCACATTTACGTTTAGGCGATACCGCACCCAATTTTGACGCTACTACCACAGAAGGTGATATCAATTTTCATGAGTGGGCAGGCGATCATTGGGTGGTTTTTTTCTCACATCCAGCAGATTTTACGCCAGTATGTACTACTGAGCTTGGTCGTGCAGCCGCACTGAATGGTGAGTTCCAAAAGCGCAATGTTAAACCGATCTGTATCTCTGTCGATAGTCTAGAAGACCATAAGGCATGGGCGAGTGACATCGGTGAGACTCAAGGTACTGAGATGAATTTCCCAATTATCGCTGATCCTAATAAAGAAGTGGCTGAATTGTACGACATGATGCACCCAAATGCGGACAGTACACATACCGTACGTAGTGTCTTTATCATTGATCCAAACAAAAAAGTTCGTCTAACGCTGACCTATCCTGCTAGCTGTGGCCGTAACTTTGATGAAATCATTCGCGTTATTGATGCACTGCAATTGTCTGATGAGTACAACATCGCAACGCCAGTAGATTGGAAAGATGGCGATGATGTGATCATTCCACCAAGCGTCAAAAACGAAGACATCGCCGCTAAGTATCCAAAAGGCCATAAAGAGATCAAGCCTTATCTACGTACAACACCAGCGCCTAATAAATAATTTAAGTGTCCATGAGTATTTACTAAAAATATGGAGCCCTATAACGTAATGTTATGGGGCTTTTTACTATTCATATAACAAGTGGTAGTAAGGTTTTGCTATGATGACGAGAGCAGTGGATTTTATCTAAACAAAACAGCATCTCTTACTAACTTGACCGTTTATTAGCTCGTCTATGAATGCATTGAGTGGTAAGTTTGATACTTATAATATTAAGGTTCTCATCAAAAATTATCCATGCTCTATATAAACTATAAAATTTAATCGTTCTAAGTTGCTTTTTTATTCTACTTTACAAGGAGTTTTTCATGAAAAAATTATACATCACTCGTACAGCACCCAATCCGCGCAAAGCCCTTATCTTATTGGCATCAAAAGGCATTGATGTTGATGACATGGATGACATCGATGTGGTAGACATTGATTTTGCTAATAATGATCAGATGTCAGAAGCCTTTACTAAAATAAATCCTATGCAGACGGTGCCAGTATTAAAGTTAGACGACAATACGATACTCAATGATTCGCAGGCGGTTTGCGAGTACCTTGACCGCGTCTATGGTGAGCGTTCCGTGATGGGCAACGATGTGGTACAGCGCGCACAGGTATGTTCAATGCGCCGCATTGCTGAATTTGAAGTTTTGTATAACTATATGCTCGCGTTTCAACACAGTCATCCCTCCAAAGCACAGCGCGTTGAGCAAGTGCCAGAGTTTGTTGCGCCCTCCATTGCGCGCTCAAATAAAGCGTTGGCTTATTTTGAAACGGTTTTAGAAGGCCGTGAGTACTTAGTAGGGGAGCAACTAAGTTTTGCTGACATCGTTTTGTACCTTGGGTTAGACTTTGGCAAATTACTCAAAGTAGACCCTAGTGCTCAAGGTGAAAATCTTGCGCGTTTTTATCAAAAAATGAATGACCGTTTTAGTATTGCAGCCATGTCAAAAGCAAAACCCACAGATGAAACTAAATAAGCCAAAATAGTCACTGACTTGGACTTATTTATAAGTCGCATCTTCCCACCATGGTAGTGATTCTTGGTTTACTGAACTTGTCCGTATAGACAATAGTGCCAGTAAAAATAAAGAGAATCATTACCATGAGTTTATAAAATCAAACATTTTGTTACAATGACAAAAATCACCAACGATATAGTGATTAAATTCTTTCGCCTCAAAAAAATGTGTATAACATTTTTTTGAACTATAAAGCGCTTAATGAGCGATAAAGCGTTTACATTGTAAAAAGGGCCATTGTAAGGCATGACTGTTATGACATTATCTTTTAGGACACTGTCTTTTAAATTGGGAATATTACCAAGTATGTTGGTAGCAAGTTTGGCGTTAGGCGCGTGCCAAAACTCTACGTCACCTAACGAAAAAGAGAAGACAGAAAATGCCAAAGCGGTCGACAATGAATTGGATAATGAGGCCGAAGCACTTGATGCAAATGAAACGACTGATAAGCCTATGACAGACCATAAAAGTGCTGAACAAACAATGATCTCCACTCTATCAGATCATCGATGGACGCTTATATCTGTCATGGGTAAAAAGTCCCAACCATTAAACGAGCTGGCAGCGGTTAAAGATGAAGTAAGACTGTCTTTCAATCAGTACCAAGGTCAGGACACCCTAAATTATAGTGTCGGTTGTAATACAATTAGCGCCAATTATCAATTACAAGGATCGGTCTTAAGTGTTGATGACAGTATGAGTACTAAGATGCTATGTCCTGATTTGAATGCGGCAGAGAATAGCTTGATTGATCTGATGGAAGGCGATAGTCAAATAGTAATCACAAAAAATGATGCCTCTCAAGAAGAGCAGACAGTATTGACCCAACTTACAAAAGAAGAAACCACGTTGGTTTGGGAAGGCCAACTCACGGATCAAGCCAAATATAATAGTAAAGGTGAGACGGTGTTTTGGGCCGTGAATGCTAAGAAGATATCTTGTAATGACACTGCTGCTGATATGTGCTTACAAGTCAAACCCATTACCTATGACAATCAAGGGATTAAGAGTCGTGAAGGGAAGTGGGTGCCATTTGCTGGCGTGATTGACGGTTATCATCCGGATGGTAAGCATGACGAAGTCCTACGCATACAGCGTTATACTGTAGACGCGGACGCGAATATCCCAGCAAGCGACAGTGATCTAGAAGCACCAAGCTCGGCATATGCGTATGTATTGGACGCTGTGATTGAAAGTTCAGTTGCTGAGTAGAGAGTACATTAGCTCTTACATTTATAAAATTAAAAAAACGCGCCTAGGAGCGCGTTTTTTATGGCGACAGGATTTTATCGAAGATTACCGAGATCTTCTTCAGTCAAGCGCCAGCGGCCTTTTTTCTTAGAAGCCCCGCGTCCACGCATCGCACTATTGAGTATCAACTTATTCATTGAATGACTAGAATGCGCGTGACAGATCGCGCAGGCAAGACCATCGGCTGCATCCTGCTGTGGCACAACCTCCAAAGAGAGTATGCGGCAAACCATTTCTTGTACCTGCTCTTTGGCAGCCGCGCCATAGCCGCACACAGCTTGCTTAATTTGGCGCGCCGTATACTCTGACACTTCTAAATCTAAAGCGACCATGGCTGCAATAGCAGCACCTCGTGCCTGTCCAAGCTTCAGTGCCGAATCAGGGTTTTCTGCCATAAACACTTGCTCTATGGCTGTATAAATTGGCTCATCTGCATATTTTAAATGATGCTGAGTGATACGCGTCAAGCCATTAAAAATGCGCTTAAGGCGCTCAGGCATCTCTTTGGTGTCTGTACGAATGGTGCCTGCATCAATATAGGTGAGTTTATCGCCAGTTTGTTGAACGATGCCATAACCTGTCATGCGTGAACCTGGATCAATACCGATAATAATTGCCATAGTCTTCCGTCTTACTTACATTTTGTTTTATGGCTTAAAAATAAGCCGTAAGTTTGATAGTATAGCAATCAATCCCCATATACATCATATGTGAGCCATTTTAATTTGTATGGCGCTTAATTTATTGGTTTTTATTTTATAGGACGACACTTTATGGGTCAGATAGTTGGTATTGCCATCGTTTGGTTTATTATCGAGATGCTATTGTGGTATTTACTTGCACAATTTATAAGCGGCTGGTGGGTTTTCATATGGTTCATTATCGCTGCTGTCATCGGTATTTCACTGATTCGTAAAGGCATGGCATCTCTTAATCCAATGGCGCAGCAGATGAAAGCTGGCGGCATGATGAATCCTGCAATGCGTCCACAAGAATCCACCATGATGAAAAGTGTGGCAATGGCAGCGGCAGGTATTTTGTTACTGATTCCAGGTGTGCTGAGTGACATTCTTGCTCTATTGGTTGTCTTACCACCGGTACAAAAGAAACTAAAAGACGTGGCCAATAACTATGTGATGAACAATCAGCAAAAAATGATGGAGATGATGGCCAAGCAGATGGGTGGCCAGATGGGCGGTGGTCAAAATCCATTCGGTAATATGGGAGGTCAAAACCCATTCGGCGGTGCAAATGGTATGAACAAACAAAGTCCATTTGGTCAGCAGCAGAATCCATTTGGTGATGTATTTAAACAAAATACAACCGTCGATGGTACAGCGAAGAACATCCCAAAAGATGTGAAGAAAATCACAAAGTCTGCTAATGATGAATAGTAGCAGTATGACAAATTCTAAATAAAAAATTGGCATAAAAAAACCCCTTTCGCTATAAACGAAAGGGGTTTTTGTTTGGTGGTTATTAATTTTCTACAAATAGGCATTCATAAAAAAATTAAGAACGAACCGAATAGAACAACCGAAGTGCCGCCGTAAAATGGTGACCCATGAACCGTGAAGTTCAGGGCGGATGCGTCATCACCTCGGCAGGCTTCCTGATACACTGCAAGCAGTGCAGGCATACACAATGAGGCGATAGGTACCACATCCTGGTAAAGCATTATCGGCTCAGGGAATAAACATCTACTAGCCAACACTTCAGAATATAATTATCTTAACCAATGGCCTAAGCGATTGCAAGCCTGATTTACAGATTGATACGAGGCGTTAGCAGTGCGTATGGTTGACAGAAAGTTTTACAACACTATTCAAGCAACAAAAGTATAGGAAGTCAGACAGGTTATTTAACGGACATAGGGGTTGATTTTTCAGCTATTTTGAGATGTGTGTTAAGATAGGGACTTTCAAATTCCCAATACAGCACTTTTTAATTCCCAATACAGTAATTCCTAATAAAGTATTGTAAGCGTTCATTCACTTGAGGAGCGGTAGTCCATGACCAACCATCAGCAACAATCAGAACTTATCGACGAAAATCAAACCACACCTATTAATGGGCAAGATGGCGAGAAACAAAAAAAAGTACCTCGCGTTTTAATGATACTAGATGGTTTTGGACATCGTGAAGACGATAAAGATAATGCGATTGCAGCTGCCAATATGCCTAATTTGGATAAAATTTATCAAAAGTATCCGCATGGCTTGATATCGGCGTCAGGAGAGGACGTGGGATTGCCAGATGGTCAGTTTGGTAATTCAGAAGTGGGACATATGAATTTGGGCGCTGGTCGTGTCCTTTATCAAGACTCTACCCGTATATCAAGCGAGCTTACCAATCGGGATTTTTATAAAAACGAAGCGTTGGTGAGTGCAGTAAAAGCAGCCAATGAGCTTGGCGGTAATGTGCACATTATGGGATTGTTATCGGATGGTGGGGTGCATTCACATCAAGATCACATTGAGGCTATGTGTCATTCAGCCTTAGTACATGGTGCCAAAAACGTTTTTGTTCATTGCTTTTTAGATGGACGCGATACGCCACCAAAGTCTGCTGATAAGTATGTTGATCGTTTACGTGCATATATTGATAAACTCAATGCGCATTATGAAGGCGGACGAGTACAAATTGCGACCATTATTGGACGCTATTACGCGATGGATCGTGACAATCGCTGGGATCGAGTACAAAAAGCATATGAGCTGCTGACAGAAGGTAAGGCCGATCGTCTGGCAACTAGAGCGGATGGTGCGGTACAAGCCGCCTATAAAGCCCGTGAAACAGACGAGTTTATCAGTCCTACTATAGTAATAGGGCGCGATGAGGTACCTTATACCATCGATGACAATGACGCGCTTATCTTTATGAACTTCCGCGCTGATCGTGCACGTGAGCTTGCGCAAGCCTTTGTATTACCCGATCATGAATTCTCGGGTTTTGCCCGTCAAAAGCAGCCCAAACTTGCCGCATTTGTGATGTTGACGAAATACTCTGATGTATTGGCTGACAATCCAAAAACGAGTATCGCCTATTATCCAACGTCTTTAAAAAACACACTTGGCGAATATCTGCAAGATCAGGGTAAAACCCAATTGCGTATTGCTGAAACTGAAAAGTACGCTCACGTGACGTTTTTCTTCAGCGGCGGTCGAGAAGAAGAGTACCAAGGTGAGACCCGTATTTTAGTGCCTTCTCCAGATGTCGCGACGTATGATCTACAGCCTGAGATGAGCGCGCCTGAAGTAACCGATAAATTGGTCGCTGCTATTGAGTCGGGTAAATACGATGTGCTGGTTGTGAACTATGCCAATGGTGATATGGTAGGGCATACTGGCGTCTTTGATGCAGCGGTTCAAGCTGTAGAAGCCTTAGATGTTTGTGTTGGTCGCGTGGCAGCAGCAGTACAAGCCGCTGGTGGTGATCTACTCATTACTGCTGATCATGGCAATTGTGAGCAAATGCAAGATTACGAAAGTGGACAAGTACATACTCAGCATACTACTGAACATGTCCCACTGATTTATGTGGGTGAGCAAAAACTACAGGTACGTAATGACGGTAAACTGAGCGATATTGCCCCGACTATTTTGTCATTAATGAATATGGATGCACCAGCTGAAATGACTGGTGAAAGTCTGCTAGTGCCAATATCATAAGTCAGTTCTACTTACTGTGATTAGCGTAAAGAAGGAAAGGGTATGAATTATCCTTTCCTTTTTTTATAAACCTGAATCGATTTTAATAGTGTTGACGATGAAAACCACGAGAAAAGTGAGCACTATCACCATCATTGGCGAACTTAGTATGGTTAATATGGGTGACACTTGTTATTAGAATTGTGAGCACTTGCAATACTGCTCTAGTTTAGAGCTGCCCTTGATGCTATCTTACAAGCAAACATTCATTGTTTTTTACTCATAGCCGTTCTCTACTTTATAACTGTTTTGTACACTTTACTATCTAAATGAGTTTTCTTATGCATCCCATCTATTTTATTCGCGCATCTAGGTCTAAGCAATTGCGTAAACCTGCGAAGAAGGCATCTGTAGTGACTACTGCTTTTAAGCGAGCTTTAACAGTAGGTGTGTTTGGGCTAGGGGCTGCTGTATCCACACAAGCCGCGACCGTGCCTGTGAACCAGCCTAATAATAATCCTACGGCAAATTTACAACTCATCAGCTTAAACGCTGATGAGATAGCAGCCGAAGATAATGGGGATGATTTATCAAGCATTGCTGATATGTTAGATGCTGCAGACGATTATGACGATTCAATAGACAGCGTGCCAGATGAAACGGCGTTAATGGATGATACCAGTGACATTGATACGAATATTCCATCTGAGGTTGCTCAAGTCTCCTTAAATGCTATTTCTCCAGAGACGCTCAAAACTTTTGTGGCGGTCGTGGATTTGGTGCGCCGTGAGTATGTCGATGCGGTTAATGATGAAGAGTTGTTCAACAATGCAATGAGCGGTATGCTCACAAAGCTTGACAGTCATGCTGAGTTTTTGGATGCTGAGGCTTACGAAAATCTTCGGGCGTTTACAGAAGGTGATGTGGGTGACATTGGCATCAAGGTTGATTACCAACCAGAAGTAGGGTATTGGGTCATCACAGAGGTTGTCGATGATTCACCCGCTGATAAAAAAGGGATTGCTGTTGGTGATTATCTGCATCAAGTCGGAGAGTTCAAGCTGGATGAAGATAAAGAGAGCAATGACGTTGAGCAGCTATTGACTGGCATCGCTGGGACACAAGTCGATATTGTCACCTCAAAAGCGGGTCGCCGCAAACATACTACGACATTGCAGCGTAACCATAGCCATCCTCAAATTATTGAAACAGAGCTTGTCGATGGTATTGCGATGATTAAATTACCTGCCTTTCAGAACAACAGTCGCGAGAAGTTATTGGAAGGTTTAATCAACCTAGATGCTCCTGTCACTGGTATTCTGCTCGATATGCGCGACAATCCAGGTGGCGTGTTGACCTCAGCGATAAATGTCGCCAGTTTATTTATGGAAGATACTGACGTGGTACAAGTACAAGCCCGTCAAGAAGGCTCTCGTGTGTTGTCTACTAAGGGCGATGCGATACTCAAACGCTTACCCATGGTGGTGTTGCAGAATCGCTATTCAGCATCCGCAGCAGAAGTGCTGGCTAGCAGCTTGCAGGCACAAAAGCGCGCCACGATTGTGGGAGAAGTCAGCTATGGAAAAGGCTCTGTACAGTCAGTCGTACCGCTTAATGATGAACAAGCTGTCAAGCTGACTGTCGCCAACTATATGACCGCAGCAGGTGGTAAGATTGATGGGATTGGTGTCAAACCAGATGTGACGTTATCAGGTAGTGAGAGTACTTGGGAACAACAAGCGCTGGATTTGCTAAAAGCGCGTGTGCTTGACACAGGCATCCGGTTTATCCGAAAGCCTGTCTCAGAAGTCAACGTAGTGGAATGAGATGTGACTAAAGAGAATTAGTAGCTATAACGCTACTGATTCTCTTTAAATCATTGATATAGAATACTATTCGTCCACTTCGTCTTCAGCAATTTCTAGCTTTTTCATGCGATAACGTAAAGATCGAAAAGTGGTTCCTAGTAACTTGGCTGCCTGAGTTTTATTCCAGCCAGCTTGTTTTAATGCGGTAATAATCAGCTGTTTTTCTTGCTCTTGTAGGTAGTGCTCCAACCCTTCAAGAGGCAATTGACCCTCAGCCAGCTCATTCACGTTTGCCTTTTCGCTCACCTCAGATTGACGTGATGCTTGAGTAACCGTCTCGACATCGTGACGGAGACTCGCATCACTCAATACTTCTGTTTGATGATTGGCTTGACGCTGTACCATTGAAGGATAATGTTGAGTATTGGTACGGTACGGATGTAGGTTGGTCGTCGTTTGCTCAGGGTTTATGCGCTTATCTGTAGAGCGAATAGCGCCTCTGTTATTCTCTATTGGTTGGGTGATAATAGGCGCATTGGCTTGTTGATTAAGGTGCGTCCCACCATCAGAATGATCGTGACGAGTTTGAGAGGCGGGCGACTGATAACCCATACTGTCTTCTAGATCGGGAAGGCCTAAGTGACTGATATCAATCAGAGAAGTTTCTGCCAGAGTCACTGCACGCTCTAGCACATTGCGCAGTTCACGGACGTTTCCAGCAAAATTATGATGTTGCAACCGCGCGTGCGCCTCAGTTGTCAGCGAGGGCGGCGTTTCCAATTGCCATTCATGAGCAATCATTCCTAAAAAATGCTCTGCTAAGACAGGTATGTCATCACGGCGAGCATTCAGTGTCGGCAGCTTTAATTCAATCACGTTGATGCGATAATACAAATCTTGTCTAAACGCACCCTCTTGTACAAGTTGACTCAAGTTTTTGTGAGTGGCAGAGAGTATACGAATATCAACGGGTATCTCTTTTGTGTCCCCAATGGCTCTCACGGTTTTTTCTTGAATAGCACGTAATAACTTGACTTGCATGGCAAGTGGCAAATCTGCGACTTCATCCAAAAACAATGTGCCACCATTGGCTTGTTGGAACAGACCCTGTTTGTCCGCCACAGCACCTGTAAAGCTGCCTTTTTTGTGACCAAAAAATTCTGACTCCATCAATTCTGACGGTATCGCGCCACAATTCACTGGTACAAAACTGCCATCTCTACGCGGACTGATATCATGAATCAATCGGGCAACCACTTCTTTACCCGTACCTGACTCGCCTGATAAAAATACAGGCGCTTGTGAGCGTGCCAGCTTTAATATGGTGTTTTTTAAAGGGGTCATCACGGCAGAATTACCGATCAGTCGAGTGTCCAACAGTTTTTGTTCAGGCGAAGATTCTGGCGTGGCATTTGCCTCATTGTCCTGATGGATAACCTTTAGAGCGCTTTCTACCAGTTGACGTAGGCGTGGTAACTCAAGCGGTTTATTAACAAAATCAAATGCGCCAAGCTTCAATGCTTCTATGGCAAGATCCATACTGCCATGGGCAGTGATAACCGCAATAGGACTGCTAGAGCTGTTGCTAATTTCTTTTACCAGTTCTAACCCCGATCCATCAGGTAGTTTTAAATCAGTCAAACAAAAATCGTAATTGTTTTCTTGCCAATACGATCTTGCCTGCGCCAACGTATAAGCCACATCGCTTTTGATACCCATTTTGGTCAATGTTATTTGCATTAATCGGCACAAATCCACTTCATCATCAACGACTAGTGCGGTAGTTGTCATACATCATCTCATTGTATTCAATAGCTATTAAATGTTAACAATCGACATACCATTTGGATAAAGTATCTGATATGAAGAAAATTTCTTACTTACAAAACACTTGTATTGATACTGCTTTTAACCATTCATACATGAGTATCGGAGTTGACAGCAGGCGCTATTAAGCGAAAGCAGGTTTTCTCGTGCTCAGGAACGTAGAGCAGACGGGCTTGGTTGGCCTCACAAAATGCTTGTGATAAATAGAGCCCCAATCCTGTCCCCTTTTGATCCGTGGTAAAAAATGGATTGAACAAATGCGGTAACTCTTCGGCTTTCACGCCAGTGCCACCGTCCAATGTATCAATTATAACATCGTTATCCACACAATAAATCTCAATCTCTACATAGGCATGAGGATGCGCATAGCTACTGTGACGCAGCCCATTGTTGATTAAATTGATTAAAATTTGCTCAAGCTGATGTGTATCAAACGAGATAATAGGCTGGGTTTTTACGTGCAAAAAAACATCATGACCTTTGAAATAATTTTCCAAAAATATGGGTAGCCATTCAGCCAATACAATGGATTGCTGATTGGCTTTTTGTTGGCGAGACAGTTTTAAGACATCTTCGATAATACGGTTCACACGCTTCGTTTGCGAAAATATCATTTTGTAAAGCTCGTGATTGCCTGCCATATCAAGATAAGAGGGGCTGTTCTCTTGATTATTATTGGCATCGAACTCAGCCATATCTTCCATTAGCAGCTGACTGGCTTGAGATATAGCAGCCAACGGGTTTCTGATTTCATGAGCAATACTGGCCGTTAGCTGACCCAAAGAAGCCAGTTTTAGCTGTTGCGCGCTGGCATGCTCTCGGCGCAAATCTTCTAAGATGACGAGTTTGCTGTCGTCTTTTAAAGGCGTAATTTGTACACGTAGCTTACCAAACACGGACGCATTTGCTATTGCGGGCAAATCATAGGTAAAGCTGCGTGATTGACCATTGGCTACTGACAAGCAAGCTTTAAGTAGTTGTGTGTGTTGTTTACTAAGCGCTTGCTGAAAGTTATTGAGAAGCGCATGGCGTTTGTCATTTTGTGTATCATTGATAGCCATAGAGAGGTCTTGGCTATTTGGATTGTGAGCCATACTAAGCAGCTGATGTGCAGCAAGATTGGCTAAAACAATACGTTGATTGTCAATGACAATGACGCCGTTTACCATTTGTGTGATGACTTCTTGATTGATGACATTGAGTCGTTCCACTTCTTTGGCATGACTGGCGGCTACTTTTTCAAGTTGTACCAAGCGCTGTGAGAGAGACCAGCTCAAAATGCCGACTGCCAAAAAGCTGGCCGACATGAGTAGGGCGTCGCTCAGATTGGCCAAGCTCATACTATTGGCGATGGCATAAAAAAACTGCTGATAAATAACAAAGATAATAGCCAATAGCGTGATGATGAGTGCTTGCGAGCTGTGTAGTAGCATAAAGCTGGCGGCTACAACAACCATGTATAACATGGTCAACTGTAAATCAGGTGCACCAGCGGTATAAAGCAGTAAGCTTAAAATAACGACGTCTAATACCAGACCGAAGGCTAGTTGACGCCGCATTTTTTTGGACACAACATAAAACAAACCCAGCAAGATTAGGCTCAGTAACACATAAAAACTGAGTACCGTTTGCTGCAAGAAGCTTGGTAATAATGCGCTATTATCAGCGCGCGCATTGATGTATACCATCAACATAAAAAACACGCTGACAATAAAGCGATAACTGCTATAAATCAGCCCCAATTTGCGCAATTGCGGAAGAGGCAGCGTATCATCACGATGTAAGTACTGGAGGACAGTCGAGACGATATCAGTAACAGGTTTCATAATTGAACCGTTATAGAAGAGTGGCTAAGAGAATTATTGAGGAAGCTAAGGTTGAATCAAACCATGGCGAATGGCCAAATGCGTCAATTTAACATCGCTATCAACGCCAACTTTTTCATAGATACGATAGCGATAAGTATTGATGGTTTTTACACTGACAAACAGTTGATCGGCGATTTGCTGCGGACTTTGACAATTGACCACCATCATTGCGACTTGTTTTTCACGATCACTGAGTAAGTCAAAAGGTGAGTTTGCATTATCCGACAATAAAACATCTGCCAATTGTTCAGCGACATCTTGGCTAAAATAGCGTCCGCCATTATACACCTTTTTGACAGCTCTAATCATCTCATCTAAAGGTGTGCCTTTCGTGATATAGCCATTAACACCCGCTTTGATGAGCATAGAAGGGTATGGCTGAGCTGCCATACTGCTCACGGCCAATATTTTAAGTCCCAAATCAAGTTGAATCAAACGTTTGGTTGCTTCAAGACCACCAATATTGGGCATATTAACATCCAGCAAAATCACATCAGGAAGCAATTGCTTGGCAAGTTTGATGGCCATATCACCACTATCGGCTTCGCCTACAACTTCGATATCGGCACTATCTGACAACATGCGGCTAATACCCATTCTTACCAAATCATGATCATCTACTACCAATACTTTAATCATAACTGTGCCTTTTATTGTTTGTCAGAGTGAATATTATTTGTCAGAGTCAAGGTTGTTACACATACTGAATGATAGATAAATTTATGTCATCCAAATGATTGTTTCAATTTTTGAAAACGTGAAGTAATGTTAATAGATTATAAAGATATCATTCTTTAACATAACAGAAAGTGAATGATTATAGCGGTTAAAATGGGCATATATTGCTGAAATGTGAAGCAATGTTTCTATAATATAAAGTAGTTGTAGCAAAGTTTGAATTAGTTCAAAATAAATTACTAAATTGGCTTTGAAGATTAGACATCAATTCAAACCATGATACACTAAAAATACCAAAACTCTATACGAGTACTTACAAACACATCCATAAACGCTACGTACGTTCTAGGCGTCAGAAAGTATGTCACTGACGTGGTAACGGAAGCAGGAGGCATAATGAAGCAACTACCATTAACCAAACAGCAGCTAATCGCTGCTATGATTTCATTGAGTTTGGGCAGTGTTGCACAAGCCGCACTTACTATTAATGGTAGCACTGATACTGGCTCTAGTGCTCGTATGAGTTGGGGCGGGGCAGATAGCTTGTCTGAAGCACGCAACATCATGTATAAATCCAACGGCTCTGCTATCAAGAAAGTCGATAATGGCTATGGCACGACCAATCTCACCAATGCTAATAGCAATAATTTTGCCAGCAATAGTAATAGTTTCAATACCAGCAATCGCTATAACACCACGTACCGCGGTGCATTCGGAAGTAGCGACATGATTCCGATCAGTACTGATTCGCGTAGTGTGGCTGTAATCGATGCTGAAACGGGTGAATCGATTTATGAAAAAGATGCTGACATTGCACGTCCGATTGCGAGTATTTCTAAATTAATGACTGCTATGGTAGTGTTAGATGCTGGTCTTGATATGCGTGAAGAGATCACGCTTGATCCAGAAGATTTTGTAGGCCCTAAGCGAGCCAGCTCGAATCTTAAAGCAGGCGATCGTATGAATCGTGCCGAAATACTATTAATGGCATTGATGAAATCAGAAAACCCAGCTGCCAAAACGTTGGCACGTCACTACCCAGGTGGCTATAACGCCTTTATACGGGCTATGAACCGTAAAGCGCAAGACTTGGGTATGACTACCGCTTTTTTTGGTGATCCAACTGGTCTTGATAAGCGTAATGTGGCTTCATCGAATGATTTGGTCAAAATGGTACGTGCTGCTGGTAATTATGATGTCATTCGTCGCTTCTCTACCACTAAGAGTTATGACTTCTTTGTATCGAATTACTCTAATGGCAACCGTACCTATAAAGCTAATAATACTAGTATGCTGGTTCGTGCTGGCGATTACCCGATTGGTATCTCAAAAACAGGCTTTATCAACGAAGCCGGTCGTTGCGTCGTTATGGAAACACGTGTGAATAATCGTCCAGCGATTATCGTGATTTTAGGGGCGAACAGCTCAGCCACGCGTTGGGGCGATGCCAAAAATATCCTAAATAGTTTAGCGACTCGCCGTACTGTATAAGTTCACAGACTCAACGTTAATAAAAAGGCTGTTATAGGATATAACGGCTTTTTTATTGTGCCAAGATTAAGGATGCATTATATGACTCAAATCACGCTTACTGTGCCAAAGCTGTATCTACTGACCAATGATGATGAGTTTGAACTTCTCTATCAGAAGTTAGAAGTAGCGCTGGCAACAGGTCTTATTGCATTACTACAAGTTCGGCGCAAACAGGTATTGGCATTGCCAGATGGCAAATTGAGGCTCTATGAAGAAGCTTCTAAAATTGTTGATTTGGCTCGCGCTTATAACGTCGCAGTCGTGATCAATGATGATATTGAGTTGGCGGCAACCCTTGGCGTTGGGGTACATCTTGGTCAGCAAGATGGCAATATTGAAGATGCCAAACGGCAATTGGCTCCGAATCAAGTCATTGGTCGTACTTGTCATGGTGACGTAGATCTTGTTAAAGAAGCGCGAAACGATGGTGCGACTTATGCAGCAATGGGAGCAATATTTGCCTCTACCACCAAACCAAACGCAAATGTTATTTCTCGTCAGCAGCTGGTGGATGGCTGTCAGCAGAATGTAGGGATATGCGTTATAGGCGGTCTTACAGCAGAGAATGTGTCAGCGCTGGCAGGTCTGCCAATCACTTATGTGGCAGTCGTAGGAGATATAATGGATTTGCCCGTGACGCAAATTGCTAATCGTTGTCAGCAATGGGAGCAGGCATTTTCAGATTGGAAAACGCCTGCTGTATGATAATTTAAGCTTACGCGGCATGCTCCATGCATAAAGTAGCATATGGCAAAGCTTCCAAACGTTGTTCTTCGATTGGCTCTCCGCATACTTCGCATTCACCATAAGTACCGTTTTCAATACGGCTCAAAGCGTTTTCGACATAAATTAAGCTTTGTTGTGCCTCGCTTTTGAGATTTTGACGCATATCGTTTTGACGATAAGAGATGGCTTGATCTTCCCAATGTTCATTAAGGTCATCTTGTGGGTTTTGAATGTGATCTTCAATTTTATCAATTCGCGTCTCATACTCTTCTTTTAATGTTAATAAGCTTTGTTTGGCATGGTCTAAGTCAATGCTCATAGTACTCTCCTAATGGGTTATTGTTATTATTGACTCGCTTATCATAAAGGGCTTCATTCGCAAGTACCACCACGAAATGTTACTGATGATTAAAGACAAGGTTAACCTTTCATGACGTTTTTGTCTGGATAACTTGCATAAAAAAGTGTGCGAAAACTAATGAGGCTGCAGTTTGTCGTACGTTTTTTTATGGCTCTTGACAGAAAACTGGTAGAATACATCGCCGCCAATTCTTGCTGGTTCAGCGCCTTTAATATCAGCGCTTTTCGCAAAGGGGTGATATAAGCATAGATATGAGCGATAAAACTTTTCAAGACGAGTTGATAGAGTCTACAGAATTCGCGAGATCAGCGAGTAATATGAGTGTGATAAGTAAGCGCTGATGAGCACCTTTCACAAAACGACTTTAGTAGTGATAGTCACTTTAGTTTTTCAATAGACAGATTAATCGATAGATTGATGTAATAGGAGCAGGTAATGAATTTTTTGCGTATGAGTGAGCTGAGCTTAACGGATAAAGTGGTGTTGATTCGAGAAGACCTAAATGTACCTATTAAAGATGGTAAAGTCACGAGTGATGCACGCCTGCAAGCAAGTTTGCCTACCATCAAATTGGCATTAGAAAAAGGCGCTGCTGTTGTTGTTTGCTCGCATTTAGGACGTCCAACGGAAGGCACGCCTGAAACGATTTATTCATTGGCACCCGTAGCAGATTATTTAACGGACAAACTTGGAGCACAGTTATCGACGCCCGTCAGTTTTAATCGCGATTATCTAACGCAAGGCGTGTCTATTAAAGCTGGCGAAGTCGTACTGCTAGAAAACGTACGCTTTAATACAGGTGAAAAGAAGAACGATGCCACTTTGGCCAAAAAATATGCCGACTTGTGCGATGTATTTGTCATGGATGCTTTTGGTACAGCGCACCGTGCGCAAGCGTCAACGGAAGGTATCACTCAAGCCATGCGCCAAGCTGACAAAACTGTCTGCGCAGGCCCATTACTGGCAGCTGAGCTTGATGCGTTGAGCCTAGCGCTTGAAACACCTGCGCAACCGATGCTTGCTATCGTTGGTGGATCAAAAGTATCTACAAAGCTAGAAGTTTTGCACAGTTTGGCAGAAGTTTGCTCACAGATTATCGTTGGTGGCGGCATTGCCAATACTTTCTTAGCCGCTCAAGGTCATGGGGTTGGTGCTTCTCTCTATGAAGCAGATTTGGTTGATACTGCTCGTGAAATTATGACCAAAACTGACATTTTATTGCCAGAGTACGTGGTCGTCGCCGACAAAAATGAAATTAATTTTGATGATTTCACTGGCTCTTTACAAAAAGCAACCGCTACTATCAAGTCTGTCGATATGATTGGCGATAATGACATGATATTGGATATCGCACCAGAAAGCGCCGCTCAGCTTGCTGAGGCTGTCATTAATGCAAAAACCATTTTGTGGAATGGGCCAGTCGGTGTCTTTGAAGTAGATGCTTTTGGCAATGGTACGCGAATTCTGGCCTCAGCGGTAAAAGACAGTGCAGCCTTCTCCATTGCGGGCGGCGGTGACACTTTGGCTGCCATCGATAAATATCAGGTAGCCGACGGAGTAAGTTACATGTCTACAGGTGGTGGTGCTTTTCTAGAATTTGTAGAAGGCAAAGTACTTCCAGCCGTAGCAGCATTGCAAATCACGGGATAATTCTTTAACGCATTTCTTCATTCATTAACATTAGATGTACAGTTGATGAGAAGTATCTAAGTTAGGCTATAAAAATAATGTGTGACAGGCTGATTTTAAAACTGATGAGTCAATGTTTTAGAAGTGGCTTGTCATTGATTATTATTAAGTAGTAATTATTTGTTTCTATAATGAAAATTGTGATTGCATGTCTTATAGGTGCTCTATAAAATAGCGCAACCATGTATTTTGACATGCTTTATTGATGAGAGGTTTATTATGTTAAAACGTCATTTGTTACTTGCTAGCGTATTGGCTGGTACTTTCGCAGTTACTGCTTGTAGCCAACAAACAGAAGACAATGCTGAAGCTGCTGTTGAGTCTGCTGGCGATGATACCGCTGCAAACGCTGACGCTGCTGCTGCTGAAACTAAAGAGACGGCTGCTGAAGCTGAAGTGGCTGCACAAGATGCAGGTACTGAAGTTGCTGCAGGCGCTGAAACTGCTGGTGCTAATGCTACCGATGCACTAGCAAATACTGGTGAAGCGGTTGTGGTAGGCGCAAATGAAGCTGTTGCCAATACTGCTGAAGTGGTTGCCGATGGCGCATCTGCTGTTGAGAATAAAGCCAGTGAAAATGCAGTAGAAGCAGAGCAGCAGTACTAAGTATTTAATGAATGACCAAGCAAGTCGCAGATCCATGATTTGCTAGAGCACAATGAAGGTCGTTCATTTCCTTATAAGCCCTCAAAATACTAGAAAAGCCTTGGTGATTACCAAGGCTTTTTGCATTGCCAAATGTTTAGTTTTACTTATTATTATTAAGTAAAAGGTTTATACGGTAAAAAATACATCTGCAAATAGACAGTCAAACAAATAGTGTGGCAACGGCTACGAAGACTGCGTATTTTTTGCTATAATTGTCGCGCACTAATAACCCCTTATAGCTTATCCCAAAAACGAAGCATAACTGTGCGTGACTTATTGCGCATTAACGGTTATCACGTGAAAGGTTTCGGGCTAGTGATTCTCAGGTTCCATTCCAAAAGCTGTTGTTTTAAAAGCTATTTTTAACCCATTATTCAAAATTTAATCAGAGAGCGTTTTATGGCTTTAATATCCTTACGTCAACTTCTAGATCATGCTGCTGAACACAACTATGGTGTTCCTGCCTTTAATGTCAATAATTTAGAGCAGATGCGTGCAATCATGATGGCTGCGGATGCTTGTGACTCACCTGTCATTGTCCAAGCCAGTGCTGGTGCCCGTAATTACGCAGGATCTGCATTTTTGCGCCATCTGATTATCGCTGCTATCGAAGAGTGGCCACATATACCAGTGGTCATGCATCAAGATCACGGTATGTCTCCTGCTATTTGCCAACGTTCAATCCAACTTGGTTTTTCATCAGTGATGATGGACGGCTCGCTTGGCGAAGACGGCAAAACACCAATGGATTATAATTATAATGCCAGTGTTACCCGTGAAGTGGTGAAGATGGCACATGCTTGTGGCGTTTCTGTAGAAGGTGAGATTGGCTGTCTGGGAAGTCTTGAAACAGGTATGGCAGGCGAAGAAGATGGCTCTGGCGCAGAAGGCGTATTGGAGCACGATCAACTGTTGACCAGTGCTGATGAAGCTGAGCAATTTGTAAAAGACACCAATGTCGATGCATTAGCCATTGCGATCGGTACTAGTCATGGTGCTTATAAGTTCACGCGTCCACCGACAGGCGATATCTTATCTATTGAGCGCGTAAAAGAAATCCATGCCCGTATTCCTAATACCCACCTTGTGATGCATGGCTCATCATCAGTGCCGCAAGAGTGGCTAAAAGTAATTAATGAGAATGGCGGTGCTATCGGCGAAACTTATGGCGTACCTGTCGAGCAAATCGTAGAAGCAATTAAACACGGCGTACGTAAGGTAAACATCGATACCGATTTGCGTTTGGCGTCAACTGGTGCTATTCGTAAATTCCTAGCAGAAAATCCAAGCGAGTTCGATCCACGTAAATACTTCAAAGCGTCTATGGTCGCGATGTCTGATATCTGCACCAATCGTTTTGAGGCGTTTGGTTCAGCAGGTCAAGCCCATAAGATTCGCCCAATCAGCCTTGAAGGCATGGTTAATTTTTATCAATAATGTATGCTGATAATAGCTGTTTGTTTATTAAATAACAGCTCATGGCGTAGTTATAATAACCCTTATAAGAGGTAGTAGTAATGATTGGACTGATTACTGGACAGGTGCAATACTTAATGGCACCAACGGCCTGTATCATGACGACCTCTGGTGTGGGTTATGATATCGAATTGCCATTGCCATCATTTTGCCAGTTGCATCTCAATGAACAGGCCAGTATTTGGACGCATTTTCACGTTCGTGAGGATGCGCAGCTGCTGTTTGGTTTTATTGATCGTAAAGAGCGCGATGTTTTTCGTCAGTTAATTAAAATCAATGGGGTCGGAGCAAAAATGGCGCTGGCAATGCTCTCTGCAATGTCCGCAGCTGAACTCAAAATGCATGTGGAACAAGAGTCAGAGACAGCCTTGACTCGTATCCCAGGTATCGGTAAAAAAACGGCACAGCGTTTACTTATTGAGCTCAAAGACAAACTTAAAAATATTGAAGTTGATAATACCTCTTTAGAGTTTGTGCATCAGCCTGTCGCGATGTCTCATGAAGGCAGTATTGTCGCTGAGGTAGAAGGCGCATTGATTAGTTTGGGATATAAAGAAAGAGAAGCTCAACAAGCCATCAAAGCGGCAAAAAGTAATGGCGATGTGTTCGCTGATACTCAAGGGCTTTTAAAAGCCACACTGAAACAACTGTCTGGCTTTTAAATGTTTTTTTACCCATTCTGATACGCCTATTCAATATAGAAGATATTAAATAGAGATTGTGCCTTGCTGTATAAATGCTCCTTGCTTGCTGTACGCTTTGTACTCCAGAGGCATCAAAAAATTTATATCAGCATTGCTACATTCTTCTTAAAGTAAATCGGGTATAGCATTATCAGTAAGTACCAAACCAATAAGCGACATTAGATGTCGCTTATTTTCGTTCTGGTAAAGGTTTTATGATGTTTTGCATGACTTATTCGTAGCCTTTGGTTATGCTATTTGGTACTTAATTTTTTTAATATAATGATAAAACTTATGATGCAAGATCGTTTAATTAATCCGCTAGAAGGAGCCAGTGATGCTCCAGACGCCAATATTCGCCCAGCATTATTGGCGGAATATATTGGTCAGCCGGTTGTACGTGAGCAAATGGAAGTTTTTATTGGCGCTGCACGAGGTCGTGATGAGGCGCTGGATCATACGTTAATTTTTGGTCCACCAGGCTTGGGTAAAACGACGCTTGCCAATATTATCGCTCGTGAAATGGGGGGGAACCTGCGTTCAACTTCAGGCCCTGTTCTTGAGCGACCAGGTGATTTGGCCGCGATGTTGACCAATCTAGAAGCAGGCGATGTGTTATTTATCGATGAGATTCACCGTTTGAGTTCGGTGATTGAAGAGATACTTTATCCAGCCATGGAAGATTTTCAACTTGATATCATGATTGGTGAAGGGCCTGCTGCACGCTCTATCAAGCTTGATTTGCCTCCTTTTACCTTGGTTGCAGCAACGACAAGGGCAGGGTTATTGACATCGCCTTTACGTGATCGCTTTGGTATCGTTCAGCGTCTTGAGTTTTATAATATTGCTGATCTGACAACGATTGTCAGCCGAGCAGCTCGACTGATGCGTGTGCCTATGAGCGAAGACGGTGCGGTTGAGATTGCGCGTCGTGCTCGTGGTACGCCAAGGATTGCCAATCGCCTGTTGCGCCGTGTACGCGATTATGCCGAGGTTAAAGGCGATGGTAGCATCAATGGGGCGATAGCGGGTAGTGCGCTAGATATGCTAGCGGTTGATAGACGTGGTCTTGATCATTTAGACAGACGTTATATCGAAATATTACACGAGCGTTTTGATGGGGGACCTGCAGGTGTTGAAGCAGTCGCAGCAGCCATGGCGGAAGACCGTGGTACATTAGAAGATGTGATTGAACCCTACCTTATTCAACAAGGCTACGTACTGCGTACGGCACGCGGTCGTGTGTTGACCCAATTGGCTATCGATCAGATGTTATAGAGTCATAGTGCCAAACTATAGGTTTCTATGCTGTAGTGATAATAAGACAAATAAAAAATGCGTGTACTTTTATTAAAGGTACGCGCATTTTTTTGCTAAAAGATATATTTAGGCAGGGGTAGAATCAGAGATAGGGTGTGGCCAAATTTTACCTGGATTTAAGATATTATTGGGATCAAGGGCCGTCTTAATTGCTTGCATTAGCACCAATGCATTGCCATGCTCTTGCTGCATATATTTTTGTTTGCCTTGACCAATGCCATGTTCACCCGTACAGGTGCCATCCATCTCAATAGCCCGCTTGGCGAGTCGGCCTATGATATCTTCAGCTGTGGCTATTTCTGTAGGGTTATTGGTATCGACCAACAGCAGAACATGAAAATTACCATCACCGACGTGCCCCACGATAGGCCCAATCATACCAGATGCTTCAATGTCTTTTGCTGTCTCACTAACGCACTCAGCCAGACGTGAAATGGGTACGCAAGCATCAGTAGATAGGGCACTGGCTTCAGGTCTCAATGCAGAACTGGCATGATAAGCATTATGGCGGGCTTGCCAAAGACGTTTGCGCTCAGCTTCATTGGTGTCCCAAGAAAAATCTTTTCCACCAAACTCCTCGATGATATCGGTAAACATTTGCGCTTGCTCTTGGACACTTGCTTCGGTGCCATGAAACTCTACAAATAACGTTGGGGTTTCAGTCAGATCTAGATTGGCATATTGATTACAAGCTTTGATTTGCATAGCATCAAGCAGCTCAATACGGGCAATAGGCAAACACATTTGGATGGTGAGCATCACGGCTTGGCAGGCGTCTTCAATGGTTGGGAAATGACAAATGCCGCTACCAATACACTCGCTAATGCCAAAGAGTTTGAGCGTAACCTCTGTGACAATCCCAAGCGTGCCTTCTGAGCCTATCATTAAGCGCGTCAAGTCATAACCCGCCGCTGATTTTTTGGCACGTGTCCCTGTTCGCACAATGTCACCATTTGCTGTAACCACTTCTAAAGCAAGTACCACGTCTTTCATGGTGCCATACCGTACAGCATTGGTGCCTGACGCGCGAGTCGCAACCATGCCGCCAATACTGGCATTGGCACCAGGGTCTATCGGAAAAAACAGTCCAGTATCACGTAAGTAATGATTCAATTGTTCACGCGTCACACCTGGCTGTACAGTAACGGTCAAATCCTCATTATTGACCTGCAAAATAGCATCCATGGTGTGCATATCGATACACAGTCCACCAAAAGGAGCATTCAATTGACCTTCTAAAGACGAGCCAATACCAAAGGCAATCACTGGCATATGATATTGATTGCAAATCTCTACCGCAGCAGCAACGTCGTGTTTATCCTGTACGGTTAATACAGCGTCAGGTGGCTGATTGGCAAGCCATGTCATGGTGTGACCGTGCTGCTCACATACCGCTGTGTTGGTACTGAGCTTTTGACCGAAACGGATTTTTAAATCAGCAATCGCGGCGCTATAATCTGGTTTTATAGTGTCGTTTAGAAGAGAGTCTGGCAGAGAAGACATAACTGGCTCCTACCTTTAAAAGGTATTTTTAGCGAAATAAACAAAACATAAAGCGGAGTGAGCACCTACTTTATCTTTTGTTTGCAAGACAAGCAAATGGGAGTGCAAAACTCCCACTTAGACTGAGTGAATAGTTATTCTGCAATACTGTGAAGTCTAAAACGGTTCACGAATGCTATCTTGATAAAGCACGGTTGTGATGAATGATTGTCGGCATAGGGTAAAAGACCATAGCCATAAATAGTATTAATACATTAAGCTAGAATACGCCAAACCACCATCAAGAGTGCCAATAAATAAAAGAGCGGTGCAAACCATCCAACTTGTGTTGCAATAGCAATAAACACGGCAAATCCTGCCAGTGTTATCCAGTCACGGCGGCGGTCGTTTAGCATATCAGCTCGTATTTGCTGTATTTCTCGCAGTTGACTGTCTTGACGTGAGCCTTGTGAGGCCAGACTTTGTAATCCTTGATCGAGTAATTTAGGAATATCAGTGGTGGATAACAAAAGCTCTGGCAGCTGTGCTCTTAGCTGTTGCAAGTTACGCATAGGGTCTAGTTGTTCTTTAATCCAGCTGCTTAAAATAGGTTTGGCAAGGGACCAAATATCAAGATCGGGATAGAGGTCGCGCCCAAGTCCTTCGACATGAACCAAGGTTTTAAGGAGTAGCATTAATTGCGGTGGAATACTCATATGATGGCGACGTGCAATGTCCAAAATCTGCATCAATACACCCGCAAAATCGATGTCATTAATGGATTTTTGTAGCATTGGACCGACTGTGCGTTTCATATCGCGCATCAAGGCGTGCTTATCGGTATTGGGCGGTATCCAGCCAGCACGGCTAACAATGTCGACCATTGCCGTAAAGTTGTTATTCATGACTGCCAGTAGCATACGCGCTACGATCAATTGATCGTCTTTTGACAAGGTGCCCATAATGGCGCAGTCAAGTCCGATATAGCGCGGCTCATGACCTAAGTCTAGCGTAGCCATATTATTACTGAGTGTTTTTACAGGGGGCGTCTCTACGAAGACATTGCCTGGATGCATGTCGGCATGAAAGAAATTATCGCGAAAGACCTGAGTAAAAAATATGGTTAAGCCTTTTTCTGCTAGGGCGGCACGGTCATAGCCAAGCTTATCAAACACCTCTACTTGTGAGATAGGAACGCCTTGAATACGTTCCATAACGATCACATTTTTGGCCGCATCATAGACTTCTGGCACATACATCAATGCCGAGCCTAAAAAGTTATTGCGCATTTGCGTGGTATTGTCTGCTTCAAGTGTCAAATCTAGTTCATTTAGCATGACTTGACGATAATCTTCGACAATATCGATGATGTGTATTGCTCGTGCCGCTTCAATACGAGCAGATGCCCAATTGGCAAGCTCACGCAATAGCTCGAAGTCATCAATGATGGTCGCACGAATATCAGGACGCACCACCTTAATGACCACTTCACGCCCATCGTGTAAAGCGGCGGTGTGTACTTGAGCGATTGAAGCGGCCGCTAAGGGTTTGACATCAAAACGGGCAAACAACGTGCCGATACTTTGACCAAGCCCATGTTTGGGATCCTGTATTTGTGCAATCGCGACATTAGAGTCAAATGGTTTGACCTTGTCTTGTAGCTGCACCAGCTGTGCAATGATTTCGGGCGGTACTAAATCACGACGCGTAGAGAGAAGCTGCCCCAGCTTTAAAAACAGCGTACCCATGTCTTCAAGCGCAAATTTTATGGCATTGGGTTGATGTTTTTTACCCCAAGCGGCTGGGTGCAAGCGAATTAACCGTGCAACAGGTTGCAGCTGCGGCGCTTCTTCTACAGAGAGATGCGTGTCAATACGGTAAGTTGCGGCAATACGCCAAAGCTCTAGCAAGCGTGCGCGATGAGATAATAGCATGTGATATAGGTACTCTAAAGAAAGTCGAAAACAGAACGAAGCTGTACTTATTTATAAACAATATTTAATTATTGGTTATTCATCCATTGAGCCTGCTCATTTTTGATGGCAGCCAATCTGGCTTCTTCACGCTCAATGTCAGAACGCAGCTTTAGCAGTTGCTGCTTAAGGTCGTTTACTTCTGCCACCTCAGTGGGGTCGGCTGCACGGTTACCTGCAACATCATTGGCCCAATCACTCACATCATCAAAAGCGCGTTTGGCACTATGACGCCAGCTGCCTTTGAGCTGCGATATCAGTAGATGTAACTGACTGGCCATTGGTTTGCCAATAAAAGGCTCTAATTGAGCGGCGACATCTGGGTCGAAGCCTGCCACCAATTGTTTGAGCTGCATCAAGACCTTATAGTCACCAGCAATCGGTAAATTGCCTTCAGCACCGCGCATCAGATTCAGCAGCTGCGCTGGATTGTCAACGCTGATAACACAGTCAGGATGACTATGACCAATGCGAGCGCGCTCCATATTGGCTTTTTGACGCTCATTCATGTGACCACTGGGCTCAAAGACGCTTTCTGTTGTTACAGGCTCGAACCGCAGTCGCTCATCACTAAACAGAATATCCAATTCAATCTCAGGCATAGCCATATTTAGTCGTAGCACTTTTCCTGCAAGTGGTGCCAAGCCAGCTTTGGTAATCTCGTCACTTGCAATAGCAAAGTTAATTAGCTTTTCGGCACCAGCCAAAAGTAGGACAGTTAGCATAAGGCTCTCGCATTTTTGGTTGAGCGCCTGAAAAAGACGCATCGTTTATAAAATTAGTGATCACAACCAACTGAGATTATCAGTTTTACTCTACCGTCGGTATATAAGCCTTATGCTTTAAAACCACGATGTACAGCGACAATACCAGCGGTTAGATTATGATAATCACAGTTCTCAAATCCAGCCTGTTGCATCATCTGTTTCAACGTCTGCTGATCAGGATGCATACGGATGGATTCAGCCAAATACTGATAACTCTCAGAGTCATTGGCAATGATCTTACCCATCATTGGCAATGCGGTAAATGAGTACAAATCATATGCTTTCGACAGTGGCTCAAACACAGGTTTTGAGAATTCTAAAATCAATAATCGACCGCCTGGTTTGAGTACACGATACATGGCTTTTAAAGCCGCATCTTTGTCGGTGACGTTGCGTAGACCAAAGCTGATGGTGACCAAATCAAAACTCTCATCATCAAAAGGCGCTAAGGTTTCCGCGTTTGCTAGAACAAAATCTACATTGTTACAGCCAGCATTAATCAAGCGCTCACGACCCACTTCTAGCATTGCAGCATTGATATCTGATAATACAACGTGCCCGTTTCGACCCACCTCACGGCTAAAGACTTTGGCTAAGTCACCTGTACCGCCAGCGATGTCAAGCACATGCTGACCAGAACGCACACCCGATAAGCTGATCGCGTAGCGTTTCCATAGACGGTGAATACCAAACGACATCAAGTCATTCATAATGTCGTATTTTTTGGCAACAGAGGTAAAGACGTCAGCCACACGGGCTTGTTTTTCTGCCTTATTGACGGTTTTATAACCGAAATGCGTCTCTTCATTGCCATCGGTGTCAGGTGTATGCGGGTTATTGATGTCATCACGCTGATTAAACAGTGTTTGCTTAGGAATTTGGGCATTGACGCTGCTGTTGACGGTATTATTTACAGAATTATTTAAACTGTCATTGCTTGTATTATTATTTGGCATAGTGGTTTGTTGGCCTTGCGGCGCTCCAGTTGGTAAATCTTGGACTTTGGTAAAATCATTGGTATCGACAGGGTGAGCGCTGTCTTTTTTCACCGTTTCAGAAGCTTTAGTAGGTAAAGCAGATTGTCTTGCTTGAGCTTGTGCACTGATACTTTGGTTATGAGCAATGCTGTCTTTGACCAGTTTGTCTTGGAGATGACCATTGGTAGACGGTGTCTGGTCATTAGAGGGATTATTGTTATTGGTAGTATCGGTCATGGCATTGTCCTTTATTCAGTATTGTGACGGTATTTTATGTCGGTTGTTTTTATGCAGATTTCTTATAAAAGTTATAATGTAATGGTCGGCTTAGCGAGTTATGAACCCTATGATACACCAAACGACAAAGGCTTACCGCCATTATCCGTATCATGCACTTGGTCAATGATTTCAAGCTCGCGCTCACAAAACGGTTCAATGAATCCGCCAACACTGTCTAGTGGACGCATCGCGACAAACCCAGCGTTAATAAAATCATATAAAGGATGATAGTTATAACGGTAGGCAGTAC
This sequence comes from Psychrobacter sp. JB385, assembly GCF_900163785.1. Classification (GTDB taxonomy): domain Bacteria; phylum Pseudomonadota; class Gammaproteobacteria; order Pseudomonadales; family Moraxellaceae; genus Psychrobacter. Next base: position 241,384 of record NZ_FUKN01000005.1, on the reverse strand, counting down.
CTTTCGCTAGAGCAAATGCTTTTTGCAGCATAAAAGAATTAATATACTTATCTGTGCGATAACAAACTTCTTTTAAATGCCCAATTTGCACACGTCGAGCGTCTGCTTCATCGACAGCACGATAAGCGGCCAGCATATTGTCTTCATTGACGGCCAAATCTTGACTCAATAGCCACTCGGCCAAATGCAAGTCCAACTCTATCGCTAAAATAGCAGCTTGTATCGCCATACTGCCTGTTTCTAAGGCCGCCGCTGGTGCTAAACGTTCAACTTTTTGTGCTTTAGGAACAATGCGCTCTAATTGCTTGGCCAGTAGTTTAAACTCATCACCGCCATACAATTGGGTTAAAAAATAATCTGCCATCAGCTGGTTTTGTGGTTGCTCAAAGAGGGCTTGATGAGTGTGCTGAATACGAGCACGTTGCCAAGCTTGTACCTCATCGAGTTTGGTATTCAATGCCACGTCTTGATGATAAGAAAGGGCCCAAAAACGGGCCAAATGCTGCTGTAAATCGGCTAAAGCTGCCATGACAAGTAAACCTACGTAAAATTAAAGATAAATAAAAAAGTGGCAATCATATGATGGTTATTTTTATGCTTATCGTTGTCTATTAAAGCACGCCTCTAAGATTGTGTTCACCTTAAAAGAAAACCATACAGAATACAAATACCAAACTGTTACATAGCCGCGTTATTTACTGAATGAAGTGAGTGCTATGATTGGCTGAACCGCTTTCAATTATAAAGGGATTGTAGTTATGAGCCAAAAGAATAATAAGACTGAAGCTAATATACCGCAAGCAGTCAGTGCTCAGTTTAGCGAAGATGTTATAGAAGAGCGTTTAATGCCAAACCCTTTGAGCCAATTCTCTATGGACGAAGATGCCCTTAGATTGGCCTTAATCACTGCTCAATATGCTTTGCGAGCAACGCGGCAACGAGCGCCAACCACCACCAATGAACCAACGGGAGTATTGGTACTGGTTAATGGTATGGAGCAGGCGGGCAAGGGAGGCGCCGTCAAACAGCTGCGAGAGTGGGTAGATCCAAGGTTACTTAAGGTGGAGGCAACCGTTGGCGGCTGCCCATTAGCGCATCAACCGATTTGGCAGGCACATATTAAGATGATGCCGCGTCATGGTGATGTGATGGTGTACTTTGGTAACTGGTATGCAGATTTACTTTATAACACCATGCGTATGGCTATAGCAGAAAGTAAAAATACGGATGACAGCTCAGAAGATAACGAACATGAAAAAGCAGGTTGGCAAGCCTATTTTCAGCAGCAACTTGTCAAACTGAAAACCTTTGAAAAAGACCTAGTAGCCAATCATACCAAATTACTGAAATGTTGGTTTCACGTCGATGTTGAAACGCTACAAGCACGCCTAAACGATACAGAAGCAGATCCACAGTTTTTGTATCAAATTGATTGGCACAGCAAAAAAGTCATCGAGACATTTAACGCGGTAGCCGTAACGCTGCTACGACAGCAGGATGATTGGATTATTATAGATGGCAAAGATAAATCGCAAGCGGCCAATCATTTTTGTCATGAAGTACTCCAAGCAATGCAAAATGCGCTAACCAGTAGTCAGCCAATGACAACAAAAAATGAGACAAAATCCTCATCCAAAAAATCAAAGAATCACAAGTCAAAATCTCATAAAACACCTGAGTCAGCGTTTGAATCAGAAAAATTTGAACCAGTCAAAATACCGACGTATTTAAAAGACATCGAAAATTCAAAAATAGACAAAGCTGACTATCAAAAAGCGTTAATAGCGAAACAAACGCGTCTTGCAGAACTGCTTCGCGCTCGTAATGGGCATCAGGTGGTTTTTGCGTTTGAAGGCATGGATGCAGCGGGCAAGGGTGGTGCCATCAAGAGATTGGTCGCTCCCCTCGATCCACGTGAATATCAAATCTACAATATTGGTGCGCCAATGTTATATGAAGCAGAGCATCCTTATCTATGGCGGTTTTGGACAAAATTGCCCAATCAGCAAACGGATCGTATCAGTCGTATTGCCATCTTTGATCGTACTTGGTATGGGCGCGTGTTGGTTGAACGCGTCGAAGGGTTCGCTACTGAAAAGGAATGGCAACGCGCCTATGATGAAATCAATCGCTTTGAGGCAGACCTTACAGCAGTGGGTACGATCGTTATCAAGTATTGGCTTGCTATTGATAAAAAAGAGCAACTAAAGCGTTTTGAAGCCCGTAAAGAGACACCGCACAAACAATTTAAATTAACAGAGGATGATTGGCGAAATCGTGATAAATGGTCAGACTATGTTCAATCTGCCGCTGACATGCTGGCACGTACTGACACCGCTGATGCCCCATGGTGCGTTGTCGCCACCAATGACAAACGTCAAGCGCGTTTAGAGGTTCTAGATCACGCAATAAAACAGCTATCAGCAGCCTATGGCCTATAACTGGTTAATATCTATATTATGACTGAGATTTTATCGCTACGTATACGTGATAGTCAGGCTTTTGCCCTCGAAACAGGCCACACAAAAAGGGTATAATTGAGTATTAAACGAAGAAATTATCTATACAACGCATGGATAGTTACAAATCTCGCAATATCATCATGCATTATGCGCTTATATTTAATATAATAGGCGCGTTATGACTTCTGTTAGACATGAAAGACTCTTATTAAACAGAATGTTCTTATCGCTAGATACGGTTGATCTAACTGTGTTGGTCAATATTGCAAAGGACACAATGACCGTATCATTAGCATCATTACAATAATATCACTACGAAATATCTAAGCCGCAAGATGCTGTAATCAGATGATTTGGCAACACTACTTGCGGCTTTGTGACATATTGGATGATGAGATTCTGAATTTATCTCGTTTTTTGTTTTAAAAAAAGAGATAAGTAGATCGAATATTGAAAGTAAATATAATCGCTGTATATACAGCGTGATGTCATCAACCGCATATAATTTCAATCAGCTTACGCAGGACGTATTAACGTATGGGTATTAGCAACAGTTCTACAGAACCAACAAAATCGGTTGGCTCTATGAGAATAAATCTATTTTTTGCCATTTTACTGATTGCGATGACCGCCTACTTTTTGTGGTGGGGTCTAGATTACACAATGCATCAACAAATGACGCTTTTTATTGTTGCGACCGCTTTTGGTGTCTTTATGGCATTCAATATTGGTGGTAATGATGTCGCTAACTCCTTTGGTACCTCTGTGGGTGCAGGAACATTGACGATTCCGCAAGCCTTGGGTATCGCAGCGATATTTGAAGTCTCTGGTGCCGTACTGGCAGGTGGTGAAGTGACTGACACCATTCGAAGCGGCATTGTCGATTTGGATGGGTTATCAGTATCACCCAACCAGTTTATTTACGTCATGCTGTCAGCACTTATCGCTGCGGCATTTTGGTTGTTGTTTGCCACCAAAAAAGGGTTGCCTGTTTCAACCACTCACGCCATTATTGGTGGCGTTATCGGTAGCTCGATCGTATTAGGTATCACCTTGGGTGGTACTGATATGGCCCTATCTACAGTAGATTGGGGCACCGTTGGGACGATTGCTATTTCTTGGGTGTTGTCTCCTTTATTAGGTGGCGTTTTTTCTTACCTTTTATATGGGCAAATCAAGAAAAATATCATTGAATACAATGATAGAACAGAAGCACACATTGCCGTGCTCAAGGGGGATAAAAAGACCCTCAAGCAAAATCATAAAGAGTTTTTAGACGGTCTCACTGAGTCAGAGCAATTGGCTTATACGTCAGCGATGCTGCGTGATCAAGAAATCTATAAAGATGATGATTGCGTTGTTGAAGATTTGGAAACCGACTACTACAAGCAGTTATATGAAATCGAAAACGAGCGCGGTAGCCTTGATACGCTAAAAGCACTTAAGCAATGGGTGCCAATTATTGCAGCGGCTGGCGGTGCGGTGATGACGTCTTTGGTCGTGTTCAAAGGTCTCAAAAACGTCAATAGCGGTATGACGACGCTGCAAGGCTTTTTAATCATGGGTATGATCGCAGCGCTCGTATGGTTGGCAACCTTTATTTATACCAAGAGTATTCGCGGTAAGCATAAAGAAGATTTGACCAAAGCAACGTTTATTATGTTTAGCTGGATGCAAGTCTTTACCGCTTCTGCTTTTGCCTTTAGTCATGGATCGAACGATATTGCTAATGCCGTGGGTCCTTTTGCAGCCATCATGGATGTCATTCGTACCAATAGTATTGCTACAGAAGCTGCTGTCCCACCTGCTGTGATGTTGACATTTGGTGTGGCGCTTATCGTGGGTCTTTGGTTCATTGGTAAAGAAGTGATTCAAACGGTCGGTACAAACTTGGCAAAAATGCATCCGGCTTCTGGTTTTTCTGCTGAGCTTGCGGCGGCAGCGGTCGTGATGGGTGCCTCTACCATGGGTCTACCTGTATCGAGCACGCATACGCTGGTTGGAGCCGTACTTGGGATTGGTATTGTCAATAAAGATACGAACTGGGCGCTTATGAAGCCAATTGGCTTGGCATGGATCATTACGCTTCCTGCAGCAGCCATCATGTCTGCTGTCAGTTATCTGGTATTGAGCAATATCTTCTAAAATAACTTTTATCAATATAAGTCTTATGATGGTAAGCGATTAATCCCTTATCAAAAAAAACGCCTAGCGCTCTTTTATCGCTAGGCGTTTTTATATCGACTTTAGGGTTACGCTGTGCCGAACTGCTGACGTTTTTTGGCAAAAAAGCGATCTAGGCGATCCATTGCATTTTCTAAATCATTCAAATTTGGCAAGAACACTAGGCGAAAATGATCAGGCTTGTCCCAATTAAACCCTGTACCTTGCACCATTAATACGTTTTCCTCGATAAGTAAATCCATCATAAATGCCATATCATCTTCGATAGGATAAACCTCAGGATCGATCTTGGGGAAACAATAAAATGCGCCTTGTGGCATAGTGCAAGAAATACCTTTAATCGCATTGAGTCGCGATACCGCAAGCTCCCGCTGCTTGTATAGACGACCAGTTTTTGAGGTCAAATCTTTCATGCTTTGATAGCCGCCCATCGCTGTTTGGATGGCATACTGCCCTTGGACGTTGGAGCACAAACGCATAGATGCCAGCATATCCAAGCCTTCAATGAAGTCAGCAGCATGTTGCTTGCGACCTGACACCATCATCCAGCCAGCACGAAACCCAGCAATACGATGTGATTTTGACAGGCCGTTATATGACAGAACCAGTACATCGTCAGTCAAAGTGCTCATCGGTGTGTGTACGGTGTCGTCATAGAGAATGCGATCGTAAATCTCATCGGCCATGATGATCAAGTCATATGCTTTAGCGACCTCAATGATTTGCTTGAGTAAGTCGTCACTATATAACGCACCTGTTGGGTTATTAGGGTTAATCACCACAATGCCTTTTGTTTTACTGGTGATTTTAGATTTTATGTCTTCGATGTCAGGTTGCCAGTTGTCTTCTTCATTACAGCGATAATGCACCGCTGTACCGCCAGATAGGTTGGCCGCTGCAGTCCATAGAGGATAATCAGGCATTGGAATCAATACTTCGTCACCATCGTTCATCAACGCCTGCATGGTCATGACAATCAGCTCAGAGACGCCATTGCCAAGATAAACATCGCGCACATCGACTGCTGATAACAATCCCTTTGATTGATAATATTGCAATACCGCTTTACGGGCTGAAAAAATACCTTGTGAATCTGAGTATCCCGTTGCTTCAGACAAATTCATAGCCACATCTTGCAAAATTTCATGAGGCGCTTGTAGACCAAAAGGTGCAGGGTTGCCGACGTTAAGCTTTAAAATGCGTTTGCCTTCAGCCTCCATTCTATTAGCAGTTTGTAATAGGGGACCGCGAATGTCATAGCAAACGTTTTGTAATTTATCGGATTTTTTAATTGTGTTCATAGAATGACCATTCATTGCATTGTTTGGTAAATGTTGACGAGTGTCAGAAGTTGATGCTGATGGATTTGCTACAATTTTATTCTTATTATCGGTTTGCACGCTTGCTGTCATCGCGCTATCCAGATTTTTATTCTGTTGTGACTGACTATCGGTAGATGTTGCACTATCGTTGGCATCATTCTGATGTTCCCCGCGTAATAGGTAGCCTTCGTTACATCCTAAAATACGTGCAAGGGTTGGTAATTTGGATGAGACAATGCCATTTGTACCACGCTCCCAATTAGAGATGGCACCACGGCTGACTTTGGCACCTGCGGCTGTCATTGCTTGCGCCAATTGTTCAGCAGTAAAACCTTTGTCGCGGCGCAACTGTACTAGACGTGTCGCCTGTGTACTATTGCTGTTGTCATCGATCATAATTACCTCAGTGCATTTAATCAATTGATTCATGATAACGAGCTGTTTAGAGGGATAAAATCTATCGCTTTAACGCCGTATTAATGCAAGATATTATTGCATAAATTGTGATAACGCAAGCCTGCGTGCAAGTTATTTTAAAAATTATATAAATTGCAAGAATAACTTGCATTAATAGACTTAAGAATCTCATTCCAAGCCCTACTATTACTTGATATCAGTGTCATTCTTGTACGACATGACTTGAATATTGAATAGATAACCAAAAGATAGAGGTTATCGTTTAATAGAACGATAATGCTTTGATAGCAGATTAAACGCAGTAAAGCAGATAATAAATATTCAAATAAGGATACATTATGCAAGACAATCAATTAAGCAAAGAAGAAATCAGCCAATTGACCGATGCTGACTGGAAAGCGCGTTTAAGTGCTGATGAGTATCACGTCATGCGTGAAAAAGGTACAGAGCGCCCGTTTACAGGTGTTTATAATGATGCGACTGATGACGGCGTCTATCGCTGTAAAGGTTGCGGTGCCAGTCTGTTTGATTCAAGCAGTAAGTTTGATGCGGGTTGCGGTTGGCCAAGTTTCGACCAAGGCGTCGATAACAGCGCTATAGACGAGCATGTTGATAACTCACTGGGCATGACTCGTACAGAAGTGACTTGCAGCAACTGCGGCGCTCATTTGGGCCATGTGTTCCCTGATGGACCACGTGAGACGACTGGTATGCGCTACTGCATTAACTCAGTGGCTATCGACTTGGACAAATCTGAAAAGTAGATTTGATACCAGCTATGGTTTGAGAGCTGCTTTGAGGTCAGACCGCTGCAAGAACAAAGAAAGGAAGCACGTGTTGCTTCCTTTTTAATTATTGGCGCTGTATATTATTAAAAAATAGCACTGCCAATCAAACGGCATTACCCATTAATCAATTTAAGGATAAATGATGAGCACAATCTATGATTTTACCGCCGAGAGTATGGATGGAACGTCGCAAGCATTTTCGGACTATAAGGGTAAGGTATTGCTAATTGTGAATACCGCCAGCAAGTGTGGCTTTACGCCGCAATTTGAAGGACTAGAAGCCCTGTACCAACAATACAAAGAGCAGGGATTGGTAGTCGTGGGTTTTCCTTGTAATCAATTCGGTAGCCAAGATCCAGGTAGTAATGAAGAAATTGGTGCTTTTTGTCAAAAGAATTATGGCGTCAGCTTTCCAATGATGGCGAAAGTGGATGTGAATGGGGCAGAGGCGCATCCAATCTTTAAATGGCTCAAAGATCAAAAAGGTGGCTTACTAACCGATGGCATCAAATGGAACTTTACTAAGTTTTTAGTCGATAGTAACGGCCAAGTCATTGATCGCTATGCGCCAACCACTAAGCCTGACGCAATCAAAGCCGATATCGAACAAGCATTAGCTGGCAAATAATAACACAAGATAAAAATAGTTAGTTTTATATGAAAATATAAAACCAATAAAAACAGATGCTTGCTATAAATACTGATAAAAATGTGCAAAATATTTAAAAAAGTAGAAAATAGCGTTTGACAGCCATGCGTAAATCTATATAATACACACCCACAGCAAGGGGACTTAATTAACCCTAGCTGATTAAGTTAGCTTAAGTGTGACAGCTTATGCTAATGAAGCAATACAGAAATTATTTTTAAAGAGTTTCTCTTGCAGTAGAAGTTATACCTTATATTGGGTACTGAGCTTCTAGAATTTACGAAAATGTAAATTCTCTTGCGCTCGGACGAAGCAGTGCTTCGTTTACTCCTCGCTCAGGGTGATTAGCTCAGTTGGTAGAGCGTCTGCCTTACACGCAGAATGTCGGCGGTTCGAATCCGTCATCACCCACCACTTATTAGCAAGTGGTTAAAGAAGCTAAAACGACCTAAGCAGCGGTAGTTCAGTTGGTTAGAATACCGGCCTGTCACGCCGGGGGTCGCGGGTTCGAGTCCCGTCCGCTGCGCCATATTCTGTAGTAAGCAGAAAACAAATTTAAACTGTTAAGTTTAAGCAAGTTTCGCCTCAAACATAACTTTGTTTGAGGTTTTTTTGTGTCTGTAGTTTTTATTTCTAATCTAAATATCAAAAATTTAAAACATATCTCTTTATTATCTTCAATATTTCATCTATATCAAGAAAGTTTTCCAAAGTTTTTTACAACTTTTAATTCTTTTTCTTGATTTTAATTATCCATATTGTCCTCTATACCATAATTTATGCGACCTTTCTCCAGTCGGTTTCCTGTAACGTGACGTTGACAAGCATACTGCCTAGTTGATATATCTGTGCGACTCATCAAGTGATATATGACTAAGGAGCAAGTTGTGAGTGAAAGTAGGAAATGGGGGATGGATATCGGTCAGGAACATATCGTCATACAGCGCCGATATGAGGCTTTAGGCGCATTTAATGATTTATTAATCGCTATTTGGTTTTTAATTGGCAGCTTTTTCTTTTTGAATGAGTCATTGACTCAAGATGGTACTTGGTTATTCATCGTAGGAAGTGCGCAGCTTATCATTAAGCCACTTATTAAATTGACGAGTCTGGTACACGTTAAAAGAGCATTTGATAAATTAAACCAGAACAATGGTCATAATCAGTAACGTTGTTCTTTCAAATGATATAAAACGGGCACTTCTTCTATTTTGCTTAAATCGGGATGGGTTATCATTTTTTAGAAAGATGACCAGATATAGAAGATTCGCACGTGCGGCAACTCGCTGAAGCTATTATCGAAGCGCAAAAACGCGAAATTAAAGAGAGGCAAACGCTAGTAGAAGAATTAGAATAAACTATTTGGAAAAGTTGGTTTATAACTAATACTTATTACTTTTTTAAATAGCTGGATTCCAATGGTTTGCTAATCTTTATAGGCAATACGATAATTAAATTGTAGTGATCGCTTTAGTGATTAAGGGTACAACATGAAAAATATAAAACAATTACGCCTTTCTGTTCTTATGACTATCATGAGTGCTACATTGGTACTCAGCGCTTGCCAACCTGTCCATGAAGATGCAAACGTGACTGAGAAGACAGCAGTCGCGTCTGACCAAAATACAGTAGCAGGCACTCCTTCAATAGATGCTCATGCTGGACATGCCATGTCAGATGATACGATAACAGATATGCAACAAGCATATAATGATTCAATGACTCATATGCACAATGAGATGATGGCTGGTATGAAATACAATGATCCAGATGCTGCATTTGCTCGGGGAATGCTTGGTCATCATATTGGCGCAGTTGATATGGCAGAGGTTCAGCTCAAATATGGTACCGATAAAGAGATGCTACAACTGGCACAAAACGTCATTGATACTCAAAAAGCAGAAATCGAGCAAATGCAGGAGTGGCTAGCTAGTAATCCTGATGCTACTGAGCCAACGGCTGATACAGATGCCGTGCAAAAGGCATACGCTGATGGTATGGAGGCGATGCATAGTGAAATGATGGCTGCTAATGCTGATACCAATCCCGATAGAGCCTTTGCTCGTGGTATGTTGTCACATCATGTTGGAGCAGTTAATATGGCAGATATAGAGCTTAAATATGGCAAAAATGAGGAGATGCGCAAACTGGCACAAGCGATAATCGACGCTCAGCAGTCTGAAATTGAGCAAATGCAAGATTGGTTGTCAAAGTATAATGAATAGAAGGTGAGCGCTTCGTTCAACTAATATTGAATAAATAGGAGTTTTATTAAAACTGGCAAGTTAAATAGACAGCATATGTTTAATCTAAAGTTTAGCTGAGTGACACTGTATATCCTATACTTGTACCTGTCTCTTCATCGTACGTTCTAAAAGGTAGAAACCAGAGATGAGTGGTTCTACCTTTTCTCCAAAACTCGGAAGTCTTCTCCTGTTCTATAGTATGAGAGATGCGATCTTCTTCATCTACTATCGATATAACCAAAGAATCAATCCCATTGTCCTCAAATAATATATCGTCTATAGGAAAACTAAGAGTGGATTCATAGGGACCGACATATAGGTAGTTAGAGATTTTATGAGAATATATTTCGATATTAGACGCACTCGGTGGAATAATATTATGGAATTTTATTGTGGTTTGAGTACTAGGTTTTTTTTTGACACTTTCTTTGTATAGTATATATTGATTAGTCAAATCTTCTTGAATATGTATAAAATCAGCTTGGCTGAATTTTTGAGAATTAAATGCATTCATCGATTTCACCATGTAAAGGTAAGTAAAAATTAGTATTAACAAAGATACTAGTGTGACCATAGTATATTTTAAAGAATCTCTTTTCATATATCTCATTTAGGAGTGAATTTAGTCATTGATGTTGGCAAACCTGTGGGGGTCTCTGCAGCAATCGGCATTCTTAGTCCACCACCTTTTCGCCATAATGAATAGCCATTTGTTCCTTCAGCTACTGCGCCTCTTGGAGCCAATCCCCATATATTTTTATAACTTTCTCCTAAATCTGTATGGGTTAACGCTTCATAGTTTTCTAATATAGAAATAATATTATCTTTATTCGTTGCTCTTTTATTTCTAAGGTCTTCAGATATTTTATTAGCATCACTTTTGGGATTTAAAATATTACTATATAAAGTGCGTTTATAAAATGCATAAAAATCAATATTATGTTTGTTTGCAAATAGCTGAGCAAAACTATTACTAGAATCTGCTTCATTGATACTATTAAACGATCCTTGAGTTCTAAGCGTTAAACTATCCGACATGCCTGTTCTACAGGCGTATGAATTAGCTATAGCTGAGCTTAAAAAATTATTGTTATTAATTCTATTTATATCTGAACTTGTTAAATCGATATTAGGCCTTCCACTATAGTTTAAGGTGATTTTTCCATTCAACCCATGACAAAAAAAAGCTAAGTCCTGAATTTTATAATTACCCCTATCTTCGTTTAATACGTTAATAGCTTCAGACTTGGTTTTCAAAGCGACGAACCTTATGTTTGTAGTAAAGCTAATTTCATTTTTTAAACCTTCAATTGCTAGCTTTTCTAAACGAGTATAGCCATAGTCGACATAAGCGATAGTGACTTTGTCACATTGTCTAAATTTATTTCTATTTTTAACAAAGGGATAAGCAGCGGCAATAAACATATTCTTTAACCAAAAATTATTGTATTCGAACTCGGAACCAATAAATATGATATTTTCTTTTTTTGGTACTCTTGTACTTACAACAGCTCTATTCGTACTACTTCTGGGACTAGTTGAAGATTTTCCAAGTTCCTGCCAATTATCAGTCATTAGAATTTCACCTCTATTTTAAGTTCTTCAACTGAATAACTTTCTATTACTTTTGTTCTGCCTTTATCATCTGTTATTCCTGTCTCAATACTTCCATCAGGTTTTGTGATTCGATAATGGCAGTTTTGTATAGGTTGTTGAGTGTCTTCGTCAACAATGACGAATCCTTCGTCATATATAATTCTCAAATTATTATCTGTTTCTAGCATTTTGCTTGGTAATCCTTCCAACCCCAACCCATCCGTTCCACCACCAGCCTTACTATGCTTACCACCCCTCTCCGTAAACTGCTTCGCTGCAATAGTAATATCAGCACCATCAAGCGTAATACTGGCACCGCCCGCTGTTAGCGTAATCTTATTAGTCGCTACCACTTCGACCTCTTTGGTGGAGGAGGCAATGTTTACATCTTGCTTAGCAGTTGCTTCAAGCTTTCCTGTGTGCGCGGAGAGGGTAATATTATCTTTGGCATTGGTCATACTAAACTGACCATCGGCTATGATATTGAGAGACTCACTACTGACTTGATTATGACTGTCGCCACTACTGATTGTCATATCTTGCTGGGTAGTGCTGATCATCTCACCCATCGACCGTTGGATTAGTAGGTCTTCACTGACGTAGCTACTATCTGCTGCGCTATCAATGAGGGTGTAAGGCGTTTGTTGATGGGTTTTGGTGCTTTGTTCTTTAGCGATTGATTCAAGCTGCGTTTTGATGACACTGTGATCATTGACCGATCTATCCAAGCCCGTTGCCAACTGTGTTAAACGCTCTGCTAAATGCTGACCGCCTAATGATGTTTGCGTCAACGTCGGAGTATGGTGCTGATAGTTGTGTCGTTCTGACTGCGCGTGGGTTTGTGGCTGGGTGGATAGAACTAACGCTTCGCCAGATTTGATGTTGACTTGGGCGTTAGTGGTGGCATTAATACCTTGACGTTTGGCACCTTCTTTTGCTGGATTGATGATGCCCATTTTTAGACTGGCAGAGACGTTAGCACTGTCTACTTTTAATTGTGAGTAAGCCTGTTCTGTGCGGTGATCGGTGACCCACTCTGTGAGGCCATTGTCTGTGTTGCGATAGCCGCTCTCTATGGCTTGTTCTTCGGCTGTGACAAATAGGCTAGGGCGACTTTGTGATAGTAAGCTACCGGTGTTGATTAAGTGCTCGTTATCACCAATAGATTGCATGAGGGTTTGGTCATTGGCTCTGTGCGTAAAGTGTGTACCATAGTTGGCCCCTGCTTGTGCTTCTAATCGATTGATAGGCTGAGCAGTATGGTCAAGTAGGTAGCTCTTGGTAGGTGTCATATGATTGCGGCTGTCACCATCACTTTGAGTCTCAGTGATGCCTGTCATCGGCGGGAGCGCGCGCCTGCTATAAAAGCTACTGACCCATGGAGTATCTGCGGTAATCAGACGCAATTGAGTCAAGTGACTGCCAGATTCTAGCGTTGAAGCATGACGTTCATGATGACGGGTACTATTAGTCAAGCCTGTCACATGCGCCAGGTTGTTGCGCGCCAAATGAACAATGTGGGTGGCGCGGTAGTGTTGATTAAGTGTGCTGTGATCGACCAGTGTAAAGGTATCTGCCACGTTCAAATCGGTGGCATGAGACAATGCATGATAGACGCTATAAAGGCTTTGATGACTGTTTGCGACAATAGCTGCCTCATCAATAGTTTCCGTATCTGATACGGGGGCAAAAGCAGCAGGCGTGTCTAAGGTGAGCGTGTTACTAGTGGTTTGGCTCTCCTCTTCGCCATTGTCCATATTGGTAACAACGTCAGCAGACTGGGTGGGGTGTGCGACATTTGCGCTATTGAAACGCTGCATCGTCACCGAGCTGGGTTGAGTAGTAACTTGCTGGCTCAGTGCTAAAACGGGTGCATGGACGCGGTCATGTAAGACTTGTTGATAACGTAGGGCACCGATGTTTAAACTGACGTCATCACCATCACTTGGGTGAGCTGAGGTAATAATGAGCGTTGGCGGATGATGTTCGTCAGTTTGCGCATGACGCAAGTAAGCAGTCAATCCTTGACGCGTGAGCCGTTCACAAATATGCGTCCAATCACTAATTTGCCACTGAGTCATACGCGCTGGCGTCCAATTCGCACCACTGCCACTCTCGCTGTCATCGACTATTTCTATATCTAGCGCGGCAATGCGCTCGGTTATCATTGCTTGTACAGACAAGTCCGTATCTATGTGACTACGCAGATGTTGGTGCAAACGATAAGTGATAGGCTGTGCGAGTAGACGGTAATAACCATAGCTGCCATCATGATCCAATTGTTGCATCGCTGTTATATATAAATGGCGATGGCTTAAACCACTAGGCGTATCAAAGCTTAAGGTTAAACGACTCCCAATCAAATGAGTAAATGACGTAAAGGGCGGGTGATGACGCTCATGAATATAGACCTGTAGCACATAAGTATCGATACCATGCTGCTGATACTGGCAATCACTATGGGGGTTTAATCGATTGATAATACTTTTTTCACAAGACCCTTGAATGAGCTTATGCAACCATGCTTGATGCTCATTTATGTCTTGTTGAGCGCTTGGATAGGGCGCTTGAGTGCTTCCTTCGCTGGCATAAAGCCTATCTGGCTGCATGGGGAGGACAGTGTTGGTCAAGCGTAACATAGTCATGTCTCTATTTTTTGAGCCGTGGCATTATAAACAGGCGTGTCTATCTAATATGATCGTTGTATGCAATGTCATTATTCATCGAGAACAAATTCGATACGGCGGTTACGAGTGCGTCCTTCTTCGTTATCATTACTGGCGATAGGATTAGAATCTCCTTTACCAGTGGTACTGAGACGACTTGCATCAATATTACGACCTATTAGGTATTGTTTGACTGCTTCGGCACGTTCGTTTGATAGCGCCAAGTTAGAGGTAGAGTTACCGACATTGTCAGTATGACCAGTAATAAGAACCGGCTTGTCCTCAATACGACGCAACGCATCTGCCATATCATCTAGGATGCCCAGACCTAAGGGCGTTAGGTTTGCGCTACCAAATTCAAACTCAACAATTCGATTACCTAAGGTCTCATCTATAAGACGCTGTTCACCTTCTACCACAACCAACTGATTTTCTAATTGATAGAGGTCAGTCAAGCGTGTATGAATACGATTTTGAATCGCTTGCTTTTGTTCAAGGCTGTTTACTTTTCCATGTAAACTAATGGTAGTGCCATGAATATCGACACGACCTTGGCGAATATCAGAGATGTCACTATCAATGATGGCGGTTGCTATTTGTTGCCAGTTGGTTGGTATACTAATATTTGAACGTACTTCGATCTCATCTCTAATAGACTTGTCAGGGTACTGTGCTTTTAATTTTTCGAGCAATTGCTGCTTATCTGAACTAGTAGCGACTACCCCTTTGATAACCACGGGCACATTTTTTGCGCTGTTTGTCTCATTTGCATTATTACTGGCTGCAAAGACCATGGCGCTGATAGGAAGAGTGATAACCGTAGCCAACAGTAAATGTGTTGTGTAGTTTGCGAGCTTATTTTGGGTCATTTTAGTGAGGACTTTCATTAAAGTACCTTTTTCTTAATATAAGTAAGCAGTGATTGAATGCAGCATATGGCGCAATGAGTAATGGATAAACACTTATAGAATGAGATGAAACTACTGTGCCAAAAAGGTTTTTTTGAACAGTTGCCTTGTATCGTACAAATAGAGGCTGTCTTGTAATAATATTTTGTTAAAACGAGTCAAACCAATGTCTTCATCAATATAGCTTTGTGTCCAATCACTGTTGGCAAGAACCACCCAATCCTCAGGATAAAGTGCCTCATCTGTTGAGATTTGCTCCAGTATGCGTCCATCGGGTTTGCTAAAATTCAAGAGTAAACGATAGCCGTGGGTAGTTCGGTATATGTAAGTGTTTAGATAAAGCTGATGTGGCTGATAAAAACCATTAATGAGATCGTGCCAAAAGGTGGCCATATATATTGCACTGTCTTGAGCAGGCGGAAGCGACCAGCAGATGGTTTTATTCAGTCCGCTAAAACCTTTGGTAAAAGTCGGTAAAAACAATAAGCCTGTAGCAATAATTTGCTGTATCAGCTGCGATTTATCAATGTCCATCAGGATGGCAATATCGTGCAACGTGGTGGTGTTGATAAAATCGTAGTAATAAGTGCTGGCACTATTATCAATAGACAGTTGGCTACGATTCAGATAGTCCATAACCTGAGTGCTGTCAGTTTTTGACTTTGCCATACTCAAGGTTTCGTAGGTATCATTCCAAAGACTCGATGACTTAGCGGGCAGATAGTTCATCCAGTTTTTTGGTTTATCAATGTGCTGCACTCCAAAACCGATCAGCGGATAGTTTCTGTTGCCGCTATCGTGACTGGGAACCAAAACACCAGTAATCACTTCATTCAATCTTGTATCGACATGACTAAAGTTTAAAAAGGTAGGGTTATTGGTATTTGCCGTATCTATCAGGTGCTCATTGAATATTTTGTCCGAAATAGCAAGGGCCTGACTGACCCATTCATCGATGGCATTGGTCACATCGATGTGAGCGCGCGCCCTTATAAAATCTCCACGAGCAGGCAGTTTGCCAAAATATATTAAAGGTAAAAAGTCAGGGATCATGGTGTTGGTGCCTCCTGCTCAGCTACGTTTGCGTTCTCATTGGCAGAATCATTCGCTGGCGCAGGACTATCATCAGTCGCATTATCAGTGACATTTAATTGGCCTGCTGGTGTCGAAGGCGTCGTACTGGTTGTACGGGTTTGAGCGATTGGACTGGCTGTTGAACCATTAGCGACAGTCGCAATGCTGTTATTTGCTGCATTACTACTATCAGTAATGGGTTTTGCTGTACGCGTGACACCAAGTGCAATAACCTCATCTGGCAGTTTCATACCTGTAAATGGATTGGTAGAGCGCCCTTGGCTTGCCGTATTGCTACTGCCACTAATGATCCTAAAACGTACAGATATCGATACACCATCACCTGACCATGCCATCTCAAATATGTTATCGCCCAGCTCAGTGCGACGGGCGCTATTAATCAGACGTTCTACGCCAAAGCTACCGGCTTCCTCAAAGATAGTGAAATCCCTTCCATCATAATCCTTGGCTCTGATACTGGCACCAGGTTGGCTGCTTGGGTTTGGCCATACAAAGGTGGTCCACGCTTGTGTACCCATGCGATAACGTAGCTGCTGACCATCCACTACAATGGTGTATTCTGTCAAACCACTGACGGGTAACGGCATAATCTGAAAGGTCGTTTGATTGGAGGCACT
Source organism: Psychrobacter sp. JB385 (assembly GCF_900163785.1). Lineage (GTDB taxonomy): Bacteria > Pseudomonadota > Gammaproteobacteria > Pseudomonadales > Moraxellaceae > Psychrobacter. Next base: position 224,434 of record NZ_FUKN01000005.1, on the reverse strand, counting down.
AGTGCTGCTACCTGAACCAGAGGCGCTAGCATTATTACTGCCAGTATAGTTAACGAAGTAGCGACCAAAATCCGCGACAAATTGTGGATTCAGACCCAAGCCAGCACCATTCCAAATCTTACTTGAGATTTGATCGCCACGACGAATGATAAAGGGTGACAATGTCTCATTGACGAACCGTGCGACATAACCATCTTCACCAAAAAACTGACCAATCTCTGCCGGTGTTGCTTCCAAATTGGCATTGGCAGTGAACGGGTATTTTTTCTCTAAATTATCGAGGAAAGGCTTACGTACTTGCGCTTTCCAGACCTTATTGATCTCCGTTTTAGTGGGGGTTAGTAGCATATTAAATGAGCGAGTTAAGGGCTCACTTAATAAAGGGCGCACGATTTGCTTCATATCAGAGTTGGCTTGGCTCAATATTTGCTCATCTAGTATCTGTAAAGACTTTGTTAGCTCTGAGCCTTCAGGGCTAAGGGTCTGTGACGCAAACAATAACGCATCAGGACCAATGTCATTACTACGAGCAATATTGTTAAAGCGCGTTCTGATATTTCCTAAGCTTGAAATATAATTGTCTAATAACGACAAGTCTTGATTGTCCTCTCTTGGCGTCACTAAAGCATGTATAGAGGAGAACTCTTGAGCGATTACGCCCGAAGTGGTGGGAGTAGTAGAGGTGGCGTTGCTAGACCCGCTGCTATTATTCAACGCCGCTTCAGCTTGTCTTAATTCAGCAGGACTTTGACGCAATATGGTTTGTTTGAACCAATCGATAAATGAGCGACGAGACTGACTGCTGGTATTTGAGGTTTGATTGGCCGTTTTATTGTCCCATTGAGTTTGACGGTCCACTGTTTCAAACAGAGTCTTTAAGGGTGATTCTGTGGCATTAGACAACTGATTTAATAAGACAGCATGGTCAGCAAAGCTTTTACTATCGCGAACATAAACCTGCGACAAAAAGCGTTTCCATTCACTGATGTATTCTTGTTTATAGCGACTGACCAAATACTGCCGGATTTGTTCAGGACTACCAGTCAACGTTAAATCGTCTTGGCTACTGGTCGCTAGTACCCAATCGTCTGCTACCACTCGTGTGGTGGCGGCTTTATCAATCTCATCGCTGACAAAAGACTCCCACGCTTGTTTGGTAAACGTACCTGAAATGACGTAGCTGCCCAATAGTGCTTCATTAGTAGTATTTTGAGTGATTTGAGCGACTGTCACTGATGGGAATCGAGCAGAAGAACGCATCTTAATTTCAGAATAAACACGCTCACGAGCAGGCTGGCCTTTACTGACTTTGGATAAATTCTGGCGAGTTTTATCTACCAGTCCTAAGTCGTTTTGGATAAGGGGAAAACTGGGATCATCGATATGCGCTAATGTAAAACTTAAGATACGCTCGGCTTGGCGAATCATTTTGTCATGGGGCATATCAGCACGATTGGCTTCAAGCCAGTTACGCCAAAATCTGGTCATCTGATCGCTTAAGTGACTGGTTTCCAAATTATTATGGTTGCCGAGCATGAGATACGCTTTAAGCGCATTGTAAGCATCTTCAACATCAGTAGGATCAGACTGAATGTAAGCGTCATTCGTGGCAGTTTCAGAGTTTTCATCAGGACTGGATTCGTCTGTGCGCACTTCTAACTGCGTGGCATTGGTGTTGACCTCTGTCAAAAATCTTTCTATGTTTTGCGTGGTAGGTGTTAAGACAATGATATTGACGCCGTTATAATATTCTGTCAGCAGTTTTTGTTTAAGCTTATCCCCTTGATAGAGACCAAAGCTTAACGATAAAGGTTTGTCCTCCTCATAACCTTCAAGCTGCTCAATACGACTTTGTAAGATACTCAGTGACTCAAGCTGAGATTTTAGATCACCATTAGCATTTTTTTGTTGTTCAGCCACTTGTTGTAGGTCCGCCGCGACGCGTTCAGTCAGCTGTTTATTGTTAGTGTATGACCATGTCCATAGACCAACTGTCATGCATAAAACAATCACTGCCCCTAGCGTTGCAAATGCGCGATAACTGCGTCTGTTACGGTTTTTGTGCTGCTTAACCAAATGCTTATCTTTTAAGATAACTTTTGAAAACAAGTCTTGTAAAAAATAGGGCTTATCATTGGTTTCTTGCTGAGTGTTTATGGGTACTGCTGGCGGGTGTAAATCATAGTTTTGTACCATTTGCTGCGTCATCTGGCTGCTAACTTGGCCATCTTGTAAGGCACTAGTAAAATAAAATCCACGCAGTATGGGCTTAAATTGAAAAGGGTTGTCTTCAAATAAAGCATGCATAAGCGTGCGTATCATCGGACGCAAAGATTGAAACTCGATAGGAAACGTCATTAGACTTGGTGATACGGTACGCTGATGACGCAAAGACAGCTTCGTTGTACTCAAATCCTTTAAGCCGTTGACCAATACCCCAAAATGCTCTTCAAATACATCGGTAATATTGATATTTTCAGGGTCTTCAGGATAGGGAATGGTTGCGCCCCATACTTGACTGCGTTCTTCTTGTTCATAATCATTGAAGAAATCACGGAAACCTGAAATCAAATCCATCTTGGTAAATACCACATAAACAGGGGCATAAACCTCTAATTGTTCGGTCAAATCTTGGACTCGGCTGCGTAAGTTTTTGGCCAGATTTAACGCATAGCTTGGATCATTCTTAGTAAGTTCAGCGATACTAACAGCGATAATAATGCCGTTAATTGGCGCTTTAGGTCGGTTTTTTTTGAGCAAATTTAAAAAAGATAGCCATTCTGAACGGTCTTCTTCATAGACAGAGTATCGTCCTGCCGTATCGAGCAAAATGCCTTCGGTTGAAAAAAACCAGTCACAGTTGCGTGTACCGCCAACCCCCTTTACTGAAAGCTGATTGGTTTTTTCCATAAACGGAAATTTCAAACTAGAATGTAAGACAGCTGAGCTTTTACCAGCGGCTGGATTACCAATGACCATATACCACGGCAGCTCATATAATGCCGCCTTACCCGTCTGATCGCCAATCTTTGACTTACGAATGGTTTTGATGGCGTCTTGCATTTGCTGACGTAATGCTTGTACTTCTTGGGCGTTTTCATCTTTTGCTAAGTGATGGTTATCCACTTGGCTGTCGTTATTTTTTTCAACCAGTACCAGGTCACTAAGTTCATTTGAAGCGGCTTTGCGCTTTTTCCATACATGATAAGCAAGTGCTCCTAATACCATACAGGTAATGAGCATACTGATAATGATAAAAAATGTCTTAAGAGAGACGTAGTCATATAGCAACACTAGAGCGACGATAATGCCCAAAATGACCAATACTCTTGGGTTGTAAATAAGATGAAAAAACCTTGAAAACATGCGTGCTACCTAGTGTGGTCTTAAAATAATGAAATGAGTATTTCCAACAATAGAGCTCAGTAAAAATTATGAATCAGAAACATCAGCTAACCAGAGCAGCGTACTTTTCTTATGTTGAGTAATCAAAAACGTTTTTTCTAACTCTTGTTTGCTATCATTAGCCAAATCAACAAATAGTGATACGCTGATAAAAGATTTCAACCAGCTATTTAGTGGCATATAATGCCCTAAATGTTGTTCTTTTACTAGAGCTTCCTGTGCTATAAATGATTCAAGAAAATTTAAGTATACTGATACATCGTAAGATTGTATTAGTGGATTAATGTCTGAAATAGCAGTGACGCTCATATCTTTAAGAGAAACATTAGTTTTGTTTTTTGTATCAGTTTGCTTGTCAGAAGGTTTTTTAATCTCCTCTTTTTCTGCGGAGTTGGTTGAGGAGAGTGACATAGCATTTCTTATTAACAGGTTTTTAATGGCGGTTAAATGCATAAGGTAGTGACGATTGTTGCTCTCTTCATTTTGATCATTAGAGGGACCAAACTCGGTCAACAATACGCTGGCTTTGTCATCAATATCGATGACATTCTGTGCAGCTTGATTAAAAAATATGAGTAGCGTACCAGCCTCAGTAGGAACAGCAGTTGTATCGTGGCTGGTAATCGGATGATCATCTAACCATTCCTCATTAATTTGTGAGTCTGCAACCAAAACCAAACACAGCTCAGGATCATCTGACTGCGACAATGTCATTACATGCTCATGGATAAACGCAGTGATATTGCAAGTTGGCGTGCTATCTACTGCATGGCTGTCATCATCAGTGACGATAGACGTAATCGAGAAGGCTGTCTCTGGGATAAGATATTCTGTTAGCTGGTTTTTGACTGCCGTGGTCAGAAAAGGTGCATCGGCGCTGCTAGGTAGACACAAATAAATAGAGAGTTTCGGCGGTAATGAATGAGTAGTAGATAAGGTCTCATCAGTATTTTGCTCACTAGCACCAACCAAATAATGCTGTTGCCATTCAGGATGAACATTAATGGCTGAATTAGACTGCTCCTTGTCTTCAGAATGGTATTGGTAAACATGCTGAGCAAGGTTGGATAATATGTCATCACTCAAATTAAGCAGCTCATGAACCAGTGCATATAAGCGTAAGGTTGTACTGTTTGGCGATGCTAGATGTTGTGTATGGGTAGCTTCTTCTTCGAATGTCTCATCATCCCAATCTAAGCTTGAACCATACACTTTTGGTAAAAAGGCGGCTTCGGTGAGCCTCGTAATTGGTTTGACTAATAGTGGTAGCCCGTAGGCGTCTGTGAGCTCTTCACTCAATACGGTCAAATCTTCGTTGTTGTCAATCACCTCAGACCAACAGTTTCCTTCGGGCAAGCAGACGCGACTATAAACAAATAGCGGATGAGTCTCAGGCATAGTGGTTTCGTTGTCTTCATTGGATGTGTTTACATCGCTATCTGACCGATTATTTTCATTTTTCTCTTGTTTTTTTTGCCACCATAGAAGCGTCAGAATAGAGCCAAGCAGCAGTAAAGGAATAATAACGAACCACAGTAGTAACCCCGCTGGAGTAAGTTGTTGCGCATTGTCTTTAAAATAAAGCCACACCAACACAAGATACAACGCTAAGCAAAGCGTCAAAGAAAAGCGTCCATATGACAGTACTTTTTTTACGCTCACTTATTGAAACTCCTTTTTTGTTGGGTTATTTCATAGCGACAGCTACATGGCAAAATTTTATAGGAGGTATTCTAGGATATCTACTCAGCGCTTGCCAACAAAAAAGAGAACTTTATTCTATCATTGTCAAATTTACGTCTAAAAGAAAGTTGGGTTTAGACCGCCGTATCAAAATAATTTTATGAAAATGACAGATTTTTAAGGATATTAGGTGTGATTTGAGATTTTTAGTTCATTGAAGGGCGGTTATCGGGTGTTTTGGTTAAAAAGTTATTGATAAATTAGTAAAATTAAGTCAAATATTTTTAAAAACGCATTATTTATCTATATAATACTCGTTGAATAAAATGACGGACGTATGTTCTAAAATTTAACGCTTATGACTGTGGTTACTAACTTTTACTTATGATTTATGTGCTGGTATCTACCTTTATAGTTGTTTCTATCATTATAGTGAGCCTGCTTTTTGATAGACAGTTATATACACGCTCATATCATAAAACCGTTCTTTTCTTGCAACGATTACAGGTTTTTAAAACCAAGCGTCGATTGAAGCGACCAGCAATCAAATTGTTCCGTTCTTATATCAAACGATTGAAAAATTTTCTGTCGCGTCCGAATATTGCTCGAATCCCATTGGTGTCAGTATTGTCATTACTGATAATTGTGACAACTGCTGGACTATGCTATGCCTTGATCACGAATAACTCTCTAGAGGTGTATCATGTACAAGACACACCGTATAGCACAGCCAACTCACAGATTAGCCAATTACTAATAGGCGAGCGTCTACGACCGCCGCCGCCGCCGCCGGAAGAATTATTCGCTGAACTCGACGCTGAGATTGCCAGTTACCAAGCCAGCAAAACAGAAGAAGGGTATTGGCCAGAAACCCAGACGAATATGCCTGAGGATAATAGGCCACTCATATTATCCGAACCTGATTTGTCTGAACTACATACACAAGATCATACCAATGGCTATTCGGGTGATATGCTGGCTTCACACTTACATAGCGGCCATATCAATATCAAAAATGCTGACCGTAACTGGAAAAAGATGAATTCAGATTTTGTACAACGGTTGTTGACGGTATATAAGGTTATGAGTGATCAGTATGGATATGACATGGTGCTTTTAGAAGGCTATCGAAGTCCTGCAAGACAGGCAAAACTGCTTAAAAAAGGCTCTCATGTAACCAAAGCAGGATCATACAAAAGTTATCATCAGTTTGGTCTTGCAGCCGATAGTGCTTTTATTAGGAATGGCAAGATTGTCATTAGTGAAAAGGATCCTTGGGCAATGCAGGGTTATAAATTATATGGTAAAGTGGCCAAATCTGCTGGACTTGTGTGGGGCGGTGACTGGCGTATGATGGATTTGGGGCATGTTGAGCTGCGTAAAAAAGGTGTGCTCGGTCGTCCAGAAATGGCAGAAATATTAACCAGTCAATAATAACAATAATATTTTAAGGTAAATATAAAAAATGGACATATGTAAGACTTTACCCATGACTTTGATCGCCATAAGTTGTTTATTCAGCAGTGTCTTAATGGGGTGTAGCACCGACCAAGTGAGTCAAATAAATAGTAAAAAATCAGCCAAGGCGGGCGATTCTCTGATAAATAACGATGTTAAAACTATGACTGACAGTAGCGCAGGCAGGGTCGATAGCGATTTAGAGAATCTAAGAGCGCACGTCGAGCGTCAGCAGCAGCAACTTGAAATGATGAGAGATGAGCAGCAGGCATTACAAGAGCGACTAAAGCGCCAACAGTTTGCTTTGACTATCAAACCTACCGCCAATGCCAACGCTGGACGTACAAAGCAAGGGACAGCAAGTACCGCATATGTTGCGTTTTTGGAAGAGGAAAGTCAGTTTAGTGAAACTGAGACGCTGGCTGCAAAAGAGATCAGTATTATTCCCAATCGTGACGTCAGTCTGACATTGACCATGCCACCTGATACACAATTTATTGCAGTGAAAGTAGGATTAAGACATACCAAAAAACGCTCTCAGTTTCTTATCCCAATAGCCAGTTTGACTACGGATGTGCCACTGACACTTGGTGTGGGTGCGTGTGATGTGACTATCATAGAAGGTATAGATACAAAGCTGGTGCCAGCATTTACAACCAAACTTAAATATTATCAGCAGCCATTAGTCAGCTGTTTGTAGGAGACGGTCTTGAGTAAACACAGAGTACTATGGGGTGAGGGTCTGTTTTTGCGTCCTCAACATTTTCAACTTCAAGACACCTATCATAATGCACAGCGAACATTAAGTATGACGCTAATGCATCCGTATGCTTATGGCATATCTGATGTTCAGATTGATAAACAACTCTTAGAGAGTAATATATTAAGTTTTCAAAGCATCTATGCTGTGTTGCCAGATGGCACAATATATCAAGCACCTCGTACAGACGCCTTACCAAAAGCCATTACCTTAAACCATCAAGATAATAGCGATGAGATTTTTGTATTTCTAAGCTTGGAGATAGTTCATAGTGGTGGTAGTAATATACAGGCTGAGCACAGCGACAATCCAGCCCGCTATGTGAAAAGTACGGTCGAAGCTCAAGATTTATTTAGTCAAGCAGCTGAAGCCGTTATCGATGTCATTAAATTGTCGCCAAGTCTACAGTTGAGTCATTCATCACAGGCTCCCAGTCGAGACACCGTATCTCTATTGGTCACAAAGCTTGTGCGGACCACTCAAGGTCTGTATCAGGTAGATGACGATTATATTGTACCGAGTGTTCATATCAAAAGTAATCTTGCGCTCGTGGGTCAAGTCTATCGTTTGATGACGATGATTAATACCAAATCTACCTCACTGTATGACCATCATCGACAGTCCAACAATGACTTACTAGAATTTCGCTCATCAGATATTGCCTCTTTTTGGCTGCTCCATACGCTCAATACAGCCTACTCGCAATTGAGCCATTTATATAACAACGCCAGCTTACACCCAGAACGTCTTTATGAAGCGCTATTAAATGTCGCCAGTCAATTAGCCACTTTTAGCTCATTATATAAAGTAGGGGATTTGCCTGCTTATCATCATGATAATGCACATGAAGCGTTTAGCAGTATTGTTTTAATCATTCGTGAATTGCTCAACACCGTCATCGCCAGTAATTTTATATCGATTCCATTGCGTCAGAATAAACCGTCTTACTATATAGGGGATCTGAGTAGTGATAAAGTCACACGTGGCTCACAGCTGTATCTGTCTGTTAGTTCCTCATTACCGATGCATGAATTAATTGATATCGTACCGCGGCGTTTTAAGGTGGCAACGCCTGACTCTGTCGAAAAACGTGTGTTGTCAGCGTTACCAGGTTCGCCTGTTACACATGTGACTCAAGTACCTAGTGCGATACCTGTCAGACCAGGATTTAGCTACTTTACGATTGAGCCAGTAGGTGAGCTGTACGAAGAGATGATAAAGTCAGAATCTCTCTGTATTTATGTACCGAATGGCTTTGATGACCTAAAAATCGAGCTAATGGCCATCGTACAATAAGTTGTTAAAGTTTTTTGACGATAGGTGTATGAAAGGGCCGCTTCTGTAGGTGACGTGTCGCTTGCCATCTCTGCTGGTAAAGATCTTTCACGGCTAAGCAGTTTTTAATACCTTTATATTCATCAATATTTCAAATAATCAGCATTTCAAACAATTTGCATTAGGAACAGTCATGTCAGGGAATAACTCAATGGGTGCGGCACCTTCTTTACTAGATTCAGGTGAAGTCGCCTCAAAAGTTTCAGCAACTGGTCTTGATAAACGTATCAGCAGCCAGTCGCTGGTCGATATCATGTATGATGGCTTTTACTTGGTGTTCTTATTACGCAATCATTACTTTAGTACCAAGCCCTATGAATTTCGCCAAAAAATATATGCGTTTTTAGATAAATTTGAGAATGATGCTCGCAAAAAAGGGTTTTTGTCAGAAGACATTCATGAAGCAAAATACGCTTATTGTGCTTTGGTTGATGAGACAATTATGACGTCGCAAGAGCCTGAGTTTCAGACCCTCAAAGATACATGGGAGCTCAACCCTTTACAGCTTGATTTGTTTGGCTCACAAATTGCTGGTAATGAGTTTTTTGAGCGTTTAGATAGGTTGCGTGAGCAAGGTGAGAAACGTCTCCCTGCGCTAGAAATTTATCACTATGCTATGCTACTTGGTTTCCAAGGCAAGTATCGCCTAGAAGCCCCCGAAAAAATCCGCTATCTTATCTCGCGTTTGGGTGATGAAATTGAGCACTTGCGGGGCAATAAGAACGAGTTTTCACCATTTTGGGCAATACCTGATCAAATCAAACATACGCTTACGAGTGAAACACCACTATGGGTTATTCTTGCTGTGATTGCCGTATTGTTGAGTGCAATATTTGCCACCATGTGGCAGCTTACTAATAGCTTCTCTGACAATCAACTGTCAGCATACGATCATGTGATTCAAGAAAACAAAGAGCAGGCGCATATCTCGATTTTCTTACCCTAATGGCTATGCAAAATAGTGTCAAAGGTAAAATGCTTAAACCATAAAAAAACCCTCATCAAAGTGATGAGGGTCTTGGCAAATGCCATAATCGAATCAAAGATGACTCAATAATTTACTACTAGAATGTGGCTCTCCAACCTGGGCTCGAACCAGGGACACACGGATTAACAGTCCGTTGCTCTACCAACTGAGCTATTGGAGAATAGGCTGTAGACATTTACTGTCTGACAACGAGCCTTAGAAGTCTCTAACGAGTTCTTGCTAAGTGGGGCGTATTCTAGCAAAGATAAAAAATACGTCAAGCGTTTTTTTGCATAATTAATCAAAATTGTTATTTTAATGACGTAATATGAGATTTTTATCCAAAAATCTTAAAACACGTACAAAAAAGACGCCACATAGAGCGCATGTGGCGTCTTTACTTATCAACATATTTTTAAAACAAATAACTGGCTAAGAATTATTCGGCAACGTCTAAATCAGCAACCGCTTTTTCGATACGAGATAAAGCATCTTTTAATGTGGCTTCATCGGTTGCGTAAGAGATACGCATGTAACCACCAAGACCGAAGGCATCACCCGGTACAACCGCCACACCCACTTTATCTAATAACCATTCTGAAAATTCAGTGCATGACGATAGACCAGCTGCTTTGATCAGAGGTTTGATTTCTGGGTAGACGTAAAATGCGCCGTCAGGACGTAGGCAAGTAATACCTTTGATGGCATTTAAACCATCTACAACCAAATCGCAACGCTTCTCAAACGCCGCTACCATTGGCTCTAATACACTTTGATCGCCACTGATTGCGACTTCTGCCGCCACTTGGCTGATAGAGGTTGGGCACGAGGTTGACTGTGATTGTACTTTTTTCATTGCACCAATCAGCTTAGCAGGGCCGCCTGCATAGCCAATACGCCAGCCTGTCATTGCATATGCTTTTGAAACACCATTTAAGATAATGGCGCGATCTTTAAGCTCAGGCGCTGCATTCAAGATATTGTAGAACTTATCACCCGTCCAGCGGATATGCTCGTACATATCATCTGATGCCACATACACGTGTGGATGCTTTTTCAGTACTTTAGCGATGGCTTTTAGCTCATCTAGCGTATAAATCATACCAGTCGGGTTGGAAGGACTGTTTAATACCAGCATTTTGGTTTTGTCAGTAATGGCGTCTTCTAGTTGCTCAGGCGTGATTTTGAAGTCTTGCTCAGCAGGACATTTAACAATGACAGGCACGCCTTCTGCGATGATAACCATATCGGGATAGCTGACCCAGTATGGTGCTGGAATAATGACTTCATCGCCTGGATTGATGAAAGCTTGCGCAAGGTTGAAAAACGATTGCTTACCACCGACTGATACTAGGATTTCGTTAGGCTCGTAGCTGATGTCATTGTCGCGCTTAAACTTCTCAATGATAGCCTTCTTGAGCTCTGGCGTTCCATCGACAGCAGTGTATTTGGTAAAACCATTGTTGATTGCATCAATTGCTGCTTTTTTGATATGTTCTGGCGTATCAAAATCTGGTTCACCAGCGCCTAGACCAATAATATCTTTACCAGCCGCTTTTAGTTCTTTGGCTTTATTCGTAATCGCTAGAGTCGGTGATGGCTTGATGCTATTAACGCGGTCAGACAGTTGTAACTCGCTCATGAGAGATCCTTTTTATATTGGAGTGGGTAAATCTATTATTAGGGATAGCGCTTTTTAATTTATTGTAAAAGCCATGCTTAATGACCATTGACAATCACAGGCGCTTTGGGTGTAGCAGTAGAGATTGTAGCATGCTGTCATTGCACTGTCTTATATTGGCGGTAACAGAAGATGACGAGTACACGAACATAAATACATGGGTAAAAAAACTACAGTGATGATAGATAGAATACGTAAGATTTGACATGACTATATGACACAATTTCGAAACCACAACAATAAATCCATTCTCTTACGCTATCATTATTTAGATATATTAAATAAGATGAATAAAAGCTTAAAAATATTTGACCAATATTTTGAATATTGCAGTCAGTAATGAGTAGGTGAAAAAGCTACTTAACGATTGAGACAATGGCAAATATCTGACTAAAATTATAATGAAAAGGGCGCTTATTATGACAGCATCTACTGAAAAACAGCACATTCTCATCACTGGAGCAACCTCTGGTATTGGTAATCAACTGGCTAAAGACTATTTATCAGAAAACCATCACGTTTATGCGGTTGGTCGTGACGACGATGCATTGGCTGAACTTAAGTCATTGGGAGCCGAAACTATTGAGTTGGATTTGATGAATCAAGAAGAAGTGATTGAAGCTTTTGGCAAAATTGGCAGAGTGGATTTAGCCATTTGCGGGGCAGGCATGTGTGAATATCTGGATATGCCAAACTTTGATAGTGCCAAATTTATGAAAGTCATGTCAGTGAACCTAGGTACGTTATCGCATGCCATTGAGGGCGTATTACCTAAGCTGATTGAGTCAAAAGGTCGTTTGGTTGGTATTGGCTCAGCCTCTGCCTACGTACCTTTTGCCCGCGCAGAAGCCTATGGAAGCTCAAAGGCTGCCGTTCATTATTTAATGAAAACCTTACAAATCAGTCTGGCTCCCCATGATGTTGCAGTCAGTCTTGTGGTGCCTGGTTTTGTTGAAACGCCGATGACCAAACAGAACGATTTTCCAATGCCATTTATTCAAACCACAAAGCAAGCGAGTCAAGCCATTCGTGATGGTATTGAGAGCGGTCATGAAGTCATCGAATTTCCTAAAAAGCTGACCTTACCATTAAAAGCGCTAGGCACATTACCAGATTTGGTTTGGCAGCAAGTCAGTGAAAAAATCAATAAAAAATAGTACATGATGATTGCTAGATAGGCAGTTTAATAAGTAAAAATTACTCAATCACACGGATAGGAATGCCTTTATGTTGTCGCATCGCTTAAAGCAAGCACGTAACTCAAAGACAGCGAAGCAAAATACCAAAACGATAAAAAACGATGATCAGCTCCAACCTAGAAAGCGTATCGCCATTATTGGTTCGGGCGTGTCAGGGCTGACTTGTGCGCATTATCTAATCGAAGAACATGATGTGACTGTGTTTGAAGCCAATGATTACATCGGTGGTCATGTAAATACCATTGATGTGTCGTTACAAGATGGCAAAAAGTCAAAAGCCAGTAACACAGAAACCAGCGCAATAGACACAGGGTTTATTGTTTTTAATGAGCGCACTTATCCGAATTTTTTTCGTCTATTGTACGATTTAAAAGTACCGTTTCAAGCGACGGACATGAGCTTTTCAGTAAAAAATACAGCACGTCATTTTGAGTACAATGGTCATACGCTAAATACGTTATTGTCGCAGCGTAAGAATGTATTGAACCCAAAGTTTTGGCAGTTTATCAAAGATGTTTTACAGTTTAATAAGCACATCAAGCAGCTTCGTCAAGATTATGAAGCGGCGCGTGTACAAGGACAAGACGTTAGTAGCTTTACCGAGCAAACGCTTGGCGGTTATCTTGCTCAAAAACGCTACGGTGAGTTGTTTTTAGACAACTATCTATTGCCAATGGTTTCTGCTATTTGGTCAACCAGTTTGGATGAAGTGCAAGATTTCCCATTGGTATTTTTTGCACAGTTCTTTGATAATCACGGTTTGCTAGATGTGGTCAATCGTCCGCAATGGTTTACGATCAAGGGTGGCTCAAAGCAGTATGTCAATAAGCTGATTCCACGCTTTATTAAAGCAGGCGGCAAGGTGCGAGTAAACAGCCCAGTACAATCTGTGGTACGTGAGCATGATCAAGTGGTATTGACAGTCCAGACTACAGGTGACTCAAAGAGTCGCAGCGAAAATTTGGTATTCGATGAAGTCATTTTTGCTTGTCATTCTGATACTGCGCTCAAAATTCTCAAAGATGCCAGTATGGATGAAACGGACGTCCTGAGTCATTTTCGTTTTACTGACAATACAGCCATACTTCATACCGACACCAGCGTCTTACCCAAAAAACCGTTGGCTTGGGCAAGCTGGAACTACCTGATAGACGAGAATGACTTGGGTACAGAAGTAAGTGACGACTCCAATACGAGCAATAGTAAAATACCAGTCAAACCTGTGCTCACGTACCATATGAATATCTTGCAGCGCCTGACCAAAAAGCACAATTATCTGGTGACTCTCAATTATGATATCGATGACAAGCAAGTGATTAAGCGCATTGATTATAGTCATCCTGTATTTGATAAGGCCGCTATTGCCGCTCAAAACAGATGGTCGAGTATCTCTGGCAATGGATTACACACGCATTTCTGCGGGGCTTATTGGTTTAATGGGTTTCACGAAGATGGCGTACGCAGTGGTCTACAAGTATGCCAATCACTTGGCTATGATATCGATATAAGAGAAGAAGTTGACCCGACGCACTTGCCTGATGCGGATAGTACGAATACCCCATTTCGTTATAAAGACTTACCGATAAAAGCGGATACAAGGTTGCGTAAACTAAATAAGCGCGAGGTCGCTATCGCAACGACCAATCAAGAATTGGTTGACTACGCAGAGCGCTTACAAATCTCAGCCACTGATGCTCATGCAACTAAGAAAAAATGGTTATTTGGACGCCGTAAACCCAAATGATGACAAAAATGCTTGGTAAGAAATATTCGTAAAAATGGCCTGTGACAGAAGAGAATATATATGACCACCCCCTTTCAGTGTTCTGATGTTCCAAAAAACCATAAAGCTTCTGAAGGCACTACCACTTTGTCACATCAATTGTTTGAAGGGACAACTTGGCACAGTCGACTACTGCCAAGTGCGCATAAATTTGCCTATCTTTATCGCTATTGGGGCGTGAATATCAGTGCATTGGTCAGGGGAGAGGAATTGCCTGAGATAGGTGTGCCCATTTTTAATCAGCATCAAGCTTTGAAAAAACAGCCATCAGGTAAATCCTCTTTAAAGCAGCGACTGCTAAAGAATTTGCGAGCAAAAAAACTGCCATTATTTTCAGTAAGCAAAAAAGCATTGCAGCAGTTTTGTCCCAATGATTATTTAAAAGATATCAATAGCCTAAGTGATAGTGATATTAATGATGATTCAAATCACTATCACGCATTGCATCAGCGTCTCACCCAAGCGTTTACTATTTATGCTGGTAGCGCACCAGTAGGGGATATGCTTGGACTTGTGGTTTGCCGTAATGCTGGCTTGTATTTTAGCCCTGTCAATTTTTATTTGGGTTTTGATGAGCAGCAAATGCCCACTCACTTATTGGCCGAGGTCTCTAATACACCATGGGACAAACGCCACTGTTATGGGTTTTTATTAGAAGGTGAAAACACTGAGTTTTGTCATGATAAAGACTTTCATGTGTCACCTTTTAATCCGATCGATCAGCTGTATTGTTGGCAGGTTACGGTAAAGCCTGCTAAAAAAGAGGGAATAAAGACGCAATTAGATTCGGGTCTACACGTTCGCATTGCAATTGATATCAGTGATGAGCGCGGTGAGGTGCTAAAAACAGGTATCAAGATATCAGGTGTACCAATGACAGATGAGACGGTACGCACAAGCTTAAAACAAAATCCGCTGATGAACATAACGTCTTTAGGGCGTATTTATTGGCATGCGTTCAAACTCTATGCGATCAAAAAAGTGCCTTATGTCAACTACGATGAAAAATTGGCAAATAGCAAACAAAGCAGAACAAATGCTAAAAAGTAACCGCTTAAGAAGCAATATTAAAGAAGTTAATTGCTGTCTGAATATTTAGACAATATTTTAATCATAAGACTCATACATAAAATAGCTTAGACAAGGATTTGCATACGATGCCAGCACGACCGACCGACCGCGCACCTACTTCAGCATTAGAAAAGTTATCTGAACGGGTGAATAAAGTAGTAAAAGAGAGTGCTATTCTGCAACCTGTCAATGATGGGGTCAATCAATTGGCAAGAAAGCTTATCTTTCGAGCATTAACACATATGCAGTTCGGTAGTCTGACTTTGATCGAAGCGTTTGGTAAAAAAGCACCGACCAAAAGTAGCTTCGGTAACGTAGCAACCAGTACGGCAAGCAGCTCGGCTGTCGGCCGTCATGCACTACACGTCACGCTAACGATTCACGACAGTGCCGTCTATCGTCAATTATTATTCGGTGGTTCTATTGCATTAGCAGACAGCTATATCAACGCTGAGTGGGATACGGATGATTTGACTGGACTGATTCGATTGGCAGCTCGCAACTTAGCCGTGTTAAATAAGTTAGAAAATCGCTTCGCTGGTGTGAGTAAGGCGTTTGAAAAAGCCAAGCATCAACTACGCAGCAATGATCAATCTGGTGCCAAATCAAACATTCTTGCTCACTATGACTTGGGCAATGATATGTATCAGCGTTTTTTAGACGAGACGATGATGTATTCGTCAGCTGTGTATCGCACGCCTGACGTAACACTGGCTGATGCACAGCAGCATAAATTGGCACTTATTTGCCAACGATTACAACTGACTGCTGAGGATCATGTGATAGAAATTGGCACAGGGTGGGGCGGTTTCGCCATTTATGCAGCCAAACATTACGGCTGCCAAATCACCACAACCACCATCTCTGACGCACAGTATGATGAGGCGCAGCGCCGAGTACGAGCAGCAGGACTATCAGATAAAATCACCTTACTTAAGCAAGACTATCGTGAGTTGACTGGGCAATACGACAAGTTGGTCAGCATTGAGATGATTGAAGCGGTTGGACATGAGTATCTACCAACTTTTTTTGCCAAGTGTAACAGTTTGCTTAAGCCAACAGGGTTGATGGTATTGCAAGCAATTACCTTTAACGACCAAAATTACCAAGATTATCTAGAATCAGTGGATTTTATACAGACACATATTTTCCCAGGGGGGTGTTTACTCTCCAACCAAGAGCTCAACAATCAGTTCGCTGAGCAGACGGACATGGTTATCAAACAGCTGCACGATTACGGCTTTGATTACGCGTATACGTTACGCGACTGGCGCGCTGCTTTTATGGATCAGCGTACAGAAATCGAAGCGTTGGGTTATGACGATGCCTTTATTCGCTTGTGGAATTTTTACTTTTGTTATTGCGAAGGCGGGTTTTTAGAGCGGACAATTGGCGTGGTACAATTGACGGCAGTTAAGCCGGATAATATCGATATGATGCACTTTGCTGATTTGCCTGCTCTTGATAGCTCTAACGGTTGATAAGACAGTTGTCATTATGATCGTTGCCGTGTAGGCAGCGATTCACATACTTTAAATAAAAGGACGTTGATATGGCTTATGTATTTATCTATCTTGCTGCTGTCGTCATCTTCTTGGGCGTTGATGCCGTTTGGCTCACGACCATGAAAGGGGCTTTTTATGAGTCGCGTATTGGTCATTTATTGGCTGATGAACCCAATATGGTCGCTGCTGGCGTGTTTTATATGTTTTATATACTGGCGCTTTGCGTATTAATTTTATACCCACAAATCAAAGCAGGTGCTTCGATTGGTCATATTTTCTTATTGGGTGGATTGATTGGTCTTATGGCCTACGGGACATATGATTTTACCAATTTGGCACTGTATAAAGGTTTTACATTAGATACCGCACTGGTGGATTTTGTTTGGGGTGGCTTTTTGACTGGTTCAGTCAGTGCTATCGTTGCTTGGCTTGCCTATCGTTTTCACTGGTTAAGCTGATTGAAACCATTATAAAAATACGGATTTATGTAACCCAGACCATTAGCCAATAGGTAGCTATCTGCGCTATGCTGTCTGCTATGGTACAAGTACTGCCTGAAACAAATAAGTTTTAAACAAGTTTTAAATAAATAAGTCTTAGACAATCGTAAGGAACGTTATGCCGCAATATAATACCAGCTCGACTGCTAAAAAAGCGCCGTTGAACCATGAACTATATATGTCGATTCTCATGACGCCTGACATGGCAAATTTTATTGGCAATGTACATGGTGGTGATTTGCTCAAAATGCTTGATCAGGTCGCCTATGCGTGTGCCAGCCGTTATAGTGGTAGTTACGTCGTGACATTGTCTGTCGACCAAGTTATGTTCCGTGAACCCATTTATGTGGGTGAGCTTGTGACATTTGCTGCCAGCGTCAATCATGTGGGCAATACTTCAATGGAAATTGGTATCCGAGTCGAAGCGGAAGATGTACGTGCTCGTACGGTACGCCATACCAACAGCTGCTATTTTACGATGGTAGCAATTGATGACAAAGGTAAGCCTACGACTGTGCCTCCGCTTATTATTAAAGATAAAATGCAGCAGTGCCGTGCTGATGCAGCTTTAGAGCGTAAAAGTTTGCGCATGGAAAGCTCACATCGCCCAAGCTGCGACTTAGAAAACATGGTCGGGGAGCTGACTTACGATGATGAGGAACACTCAAAGTAACGCGCTATCTCATCGTTAAATCGCAATTTTTATACAAGTTTAATCATGAGCCACTAACACCAAAAAACCACTGATACTATATGTGGGAATAGGTTATCCTCAATTTGGATTTTTAAGATAGCCTGACTAGGCATGACTAAAATAAAGACATTGTAAAAACCATGGTAAGCCATTGGTTACCTTATTGAGACTGCTATGAGTGTAAGATCATCAAAAAACAATTCACACCGTTCTGCGCCCGTTCAACCAATATCGCGCGGTGTACGCGGTACTAGTAAAATCAGCAACGGTTCCATGGCGGACTATAACGACCAGCAGCATTCTAGTTCATTGATTACTGTATTGATTGCCGTTGGGGCAAACGTCATTATTGCCATTGCAAAAACAATAGCCGCATTTATGACAGGTTCCGCTTCTATGATTGCAGAATCTGCGCATTCTTGGGCAGATGCAGGCAATGGTACCTTATTGATTGTGGCCGAAAAAAAGGCAGTAAAACCTGCTGATGTGAGTCATCCTTTGGGTTATGGTAAGGAGTCGTACGTCTGGTCGATGATTGCAGCTTTTGGGGTATTCATGGCAGGCTCTATCGTCTCCATTTATACGGGTATCACCGAGTGGAATGCAGCGGAGAGTGAGACTAACTATACCATCGGATTTATTGTGTTGGCGGTCGCTTTTTTATTAGAAGGGTTTTCGCTCGTCCAAGCATACTTGCAAAGCAAAAAACATGGTCAAGCCATGAATGTGAGCGCTATCGGTTATGTGGTTAGTACTTCAAACCCAACGTTGCGTGGGGTGTTTTTTGAGGATTTGGCGGCGGTGACAGGTTTGATCATTGCAGCAGCAGCGATGGGTATGCATGCCTACACAGGCGAGCCGTTTTGGGATGCATTAGGTTCTATCATTGTCGGATTGTTATTGGGTGCAGTGGCTATCTTCTTAATCAGTCGTAACCGAGACTTCTTGGTCGGTTATAAAGTGTCTAAAAAAATACACGATTATGCCCTAAATGAGTTACTCACTCATCCAGACATAGACAGTGTGTCGTATCTACATTTAGAATGGGTAGGGCCCAAAAAAATATTTATGGTGGCAGCTGTAGATATTGCTGGTAACCAAAAAGAAAAAGAGCTTGCCCAAAAATTTGAAGACATAGAAAACCAGTTTCGGGCTAACTCCCTATTTCAAGAGGCGATCTTGACTTTATCCGTGCCTAATGCAGCAGTTTTAGTGTTAGAAAACGACGACTTAACTCAATAACATACAACTACTCGTAACTAGGTAATGACTCTATGACATCACTACTAAAAAGTTCTGCTTTTGCCATCACATTGAGCGTAAGTGCCATGACTGCAATGGTGGTTCCAACGCTGTCTGCACAAGCAGCTGTACCAACAGATGCTTCTTTAATGAAGTTAATCAAAGTTACGAAGATTGTAGAGACAATGAATGATATGTCTAGTGACAATGAGATGACAGAAGAAATGATGAAAACGATGTTGGCCTCAATGCCTAACAACGAATTGAATGCGGCGCAGCGCAAACGTTTTGATGAGATCATCCTTAAGTATAGTAAAGAGATGACCAAACGGGACAATGTAGAAGGTATCAATAAACAAATAGTTAATATGTATATGCAGTCTGCCAAAAAACATTTTGACCAAAAAGAAGTTGATGCACAGATTGAATTCTATAGTACAGAGGTTGGTCAGAGTATTATCGACAAGCAGCCAGCAATGATGAAAGATTATATGGCGCAAATTATGCCCATTATTATGGAATCAACCATGAAAAAAATGCAAGAGGTGATACCAAAGATGGCAGCAGACCTTAAAGCTTTGACAAGCGAAAAATAAGACTGGTAGGTAACTCTTGTAGATATTGTCAAAACTGAAAGTGAGATAAAAAGCGCGCACAAAAAAAGGTCACTCAATAGAGCGACCTTTTTTCTTGTTTTCTAAATCATCTTAGCAGTAGTTGGTTAAATACTTAGAAACTTAGTTCTTTGGCGCGTTTGCACCGATGAACCATGCATCTTTATCGATGATGCGGCTAGCTTCTGTTAATAAATCGGCAGTATCTTCATCACCTGCATCGCCTGCAGTATCGATAGCTTTACGTAAAGTTTCAGCTACTTTTTTATAGCGGCTGGTGATTTCACGGACATGCTGATCTACTTCAGTAATATCGGTTGGATAGTCGTCTAAAATAGAGTCTTTGGCTACTCGGCTGGCTAGACCGTTTGGCTGACCACCCAAGATTACAATACGCTCAGCAATCATGTCTGATACTTCACGAATGCGATCTGCTGTGTCGTCTAATAACTGATGCACACCAATAAAGCCAGTGCCCTGTAGGTTCCAATGGCATTGCTTACCGTCTAAAGTTAGGTCAATAACGTTGGCCAAATTTGCATTCAATAGCTCAATCATTTTTTTGGCAGTATCGTCTGAAATGCCACTTGCGAAACGTTCTCTCATAATTTTCTCCGTTCTCTTAGTTTTATTAAGTTTGAATTTTCTAATTAATATTTTGTTATTAATATGGTACTTAACGACTGCTTGTTAATTCATTGTCGATAATAGCAGCTTCTGCAAAAGATGAAACCCTCAAGCGTTATGCTTTGTTAGGTGGTCGTGTAATGGGTTTGTTAATCATGAAATTCTTTGTAAATTTATCCCATTCTATGTGCGTTTTTTACAACGGTAAAAGGTTTGTTTCTCAATAAATAGTATCTTTATACACTTAAATTTTTTGTAGTGGAATGAGAGTGTGCTTATAAGGTAAGCCTTGTGACTATCCTTCGAAACGCCTTTAAAAACCGCTGCTCAAACCCCATATTGTTATAAACTTTAATAAGAAGAAAGCACTTATGAGAATGCCTGAACCGCGCTCATCGCGTCAGTTAAACCAATTGGCCACTCAGCTACAAGGCGAAGCTGAAATTAGTGGTGTCAATGCGTCAGGGACGCAAATATCAAGTCGTGCCTTTGAGATGGTGACAGATTTTGAGCCAGCAGGCGATCAGCCACAAGCAATTAAAAAGCTTGTAAGTGGTATCAATGCTGGCATGGATGAGCAGTTGCTGCTTGGTGTGACCGGCTCTGGTAAAACTTATACGATGGCCAAAGTCATCTCCGAAACCCAGCGTCCGACGATTATCATGGCGCACAACAAAACGCTTGCTGCACAGTTGTATGGCGAGTTCAAATCGTTTTTTCCTAATAACGCGGTTGAGTATTTTGTCAGTTATTATGACTATTATCAGCCAGAAGCGTATGTCGCTGCCAGCGATACCTTTATCGAAAAAGACAGCGCCATTAACGATCACATTGATCAGATGCGTCTGTCCGCTACGCGCGCTTTATTAGAGCGTCGTGATGCGATCATTGTTGCTTCAGTGTCTTGTATTTATGGTTTGGGTGATCCAGAAAGCTATCTAAAAATGCTACTGCACGTAGTGGTTGGTGATCAGATAGACCGTACGGCGACGATTAAGCGCTTGGTTGAAATGCAATACACCCGTAATGAGTTAGATTTTGGCCGTGGTACGTATCGTTTGCGTGGTGAGCTGTTAGACATCTATCCTGCTGAGTCTGAGCAGTTGGCGGTACGCGTGCATTTGTTTGACAATGAAGTGGAGAAAATCACGTGGTTTGATCCGTTAACGGGCAAAACTGTACGCAGCGTGCCACGTATTACCATTTATCCAAAATCACACTATGTGACGCCGCGCAATAAGTTAGAAGCGGCCAGCCATACCATTCGTGAGGAGCTGGAGCCGCGTTTGGAGTACTTCCGTGAAAACAATAAGCTGATTGAAGCGCAGCGCCTCAAGGAACGCACGCAATATGATCTTGAGATGATTCAGCAGCTTGGCTACTGTAATGGTATCGAAAACTACTCGCAGCATCTCTCTGGTCGTCCATCAGGGGAGGCGCCGCCGACCTTGTTTGATTATATTCCAGAAGACGCGTTACTGTTCCTTGATGAATCGCATGTCACTGTCTCACAGATTGGTGCGATGTATAAAGGGGATAGATCGCGTAAAGAGAACTTGGTCAATTATGGCTTTCGTTTGCCAAGTGCGATGAACAACCGCCCGATGAAGTTTGAAGAGTGGGAGCGTATCAAACCCAAAACCATCTATGTGAGTGCGACACCAGCATTGTATGAGCTAGAACATAGTGAGCAGGTAGTGGAGCAGGTCGTACGTCCAACGGGTCTGATTGATCCAGAGATTGAGATTCGTCCTGTTTTGACGCAAGTGGATGACGTATTGTCAGAGATTACCAAGCGCCGCGAAAAAGATGAGCGTGTCTTGATTACGACACTCACCAAACGTATGTCAGAGGATTTGACCAGTTATCTCAAAGAATACGATGTTAAGGTGGCTTATTTGCATTCGGACATCGATACGGTGGAGCGTATGCAGATTATCCACGAGCTGCGTACTGGTGTGCACGATGTCTTGGTTGGTATTAACCTTTTACGTGAAGGTTTGGATATGCCTGAAGTGTCACTGGTTGCTATATTCGATGCTGATAAAGAAGGCTTTTTGCGTTCTGAGCGTTCACTTATCCAGACGATTGGTCGAGCAGCGCGTCACTTGAATGGTAAAGCCATTTTGTATGCCGATCGCATTACCCCAAGCATGCAAAAGGCGATAGACGAGACCGACCGTCGCCGTGATAAGCAGATTGCGTTTAACCTTGAGCACAATATCACGCCAAAAGGCGCACGCCGTAGTATTACGGATAAGATTGATACGGGCGAGAGCTTGGATGCTAATGACAATCAAGTGATTCCAATTAAGAGTAATTTGCCTGATGTGGATATCAATATCTTGCGTAGTCCAGATTTGCTTGCCAAAGAGATTAAACGTTTAGAGAAGCAAATGCAGCAGATGTCACGTGATTTGAAGTTTGAGGAAGCGGCAAAAACACGCGATAAGGTGCTGGAGCTAAAAGCGCATTTAATCTGATAGGCTGTTCTGATATTGCTGATTAGCTAAAAAATGAGTTGCATCGTCTGCAGCTCATTTTTTTATCAAGCAAACAGTGAAAATCCCACCATCGCATTTAAGCAAGATGTATATAGGCCAGATTTTGCTACGTTCAAAGACCAAGATTAAGACGACTTCATTTTTACTAACATCAAACGCAGTTTTACATACCGCACCTTAAAATATATTCATATATCTTATATGATGTATAGATAAGGCATGACCTAAAAAGCAGATGGATAAATGCTGGACGACGATAACAAAGTCAGGCGTGCTAACGTATTCTATAAATTTTAAGTGAAGGAAAGCTCTATGTTTGATATCAAATCATTTTTTAAAAGAGAAGTAGAAAAAAAGCTCATTGATGTAGATGATTATATTTTTATGCCTGAGCGTATACAGATGGAACTGTCAGATGGTTTGCTAAACTGTGTTCTCAACAGCGATGGACGAGTGGATATTTTTTATACCAAACATGGGATTACTGAGGTAGGGTCAGCATCACGCAAGCACCCATTCACTGCCTTTGAGACTGAGTTATATCATGGTGTCTACGACGATGTAATTTCAGATTTGATAAAAGAAGTAGACAAAGTGATTGATGGATCTTCTAAATACTTCCGCCGCAATAAAGTATTGCCTGCTCCTGCATCTTTACCATCTAAACCTTCCAACACTTAAATTTTTCAATATCTAAGCTGTCCAATATGAGTGAGTTTTAAATACAAAATGTTGATTATATGACAGACTTGGAAATAAAAAAGGAGCCTCTACATAAGGCTCCTTTTTTATGGACGTATATCTTTATTCGATATGCTTATTTAGTGAAGCTTGCATAGCAACTCTGTAAGGATTTTGCGACGACTTTTGCCACCAGCTGTGTGCGATATTGCGAATCTATCGCAGCGTTACCAAGTTCAACCAGTGTGACTTGCTGCGGTGCTTGTTCGCTCACGCAGCCACAGACATTGCTTTTTACCGCTTCTTGTTGTGTGTCAGTCATAGCAACGCTAGCAATGCGCCAAGCGCTTTGTTTTTCAATTTGACTACGGCATTGATTGTCGATTGCTGATTTAAAAACATTCATACCAATTTCGTTTGCTGTACCGATAGCATTGCCTGCACTATTATTGGTGCCATCTGTCGTTGCACATCCAGCCAAAGCGAAGGTGGCAAGCAAAATGGTTGAAGCAAAGCGTTTTTTCATGGATAAATCCTCTAAGGTTTTGATTGATATAACAGCGAAAACACGTATGTATAACTATAAATAGCTGATCTTAGTCTATGATTATTGCATATTTTATAATAGTTATTTGACACTTATAAGATAAGAGACCTTCCTATCTGTACATTTGTGTTTAGAACATGACATGACTATTGGTCAGAACCTAAAAAACCAGCTAAGACAATATACCTTAGCTGGTTAAGTTTCATTGAGCAAACGCTATGATTTAGACATTCTTACTGTGTTGTTTTTGTTGAATGTTTTTGGCCAGTTTATAGCACTCATTGATATGATCGTTTGCGATTTTTTTAAAGATAGTATAACCCATTGTTGCTGCCACTAACTGTCCACCAAGAGGAACAAACTTGGTGACTTGCTTGGCTGCGATACGACCACCAAAGCCTTGGATGGTTTTTTTCACAATACCGCGGGTCGCCATCAGTCCAGCAAAGTCTACCGTGCGGTCTTTTAATGCACTCCAATGTACAGCTCTAGACTGCAAATCGATTGCTGATTGACGTCCTTCAATCAAACCAAAACGCTCACTGATTTCTGGCAACATCTGCGTAAGCATACCCGCATCAACTGCAACGTCAAAAAACGGGACAGGGACGATGGCTACACCCGCAGATATTTTAGCGCGCTTCTTCACCAATTTCTGACATTCTTTTTTTACTTGTTCAAGATCTAAGTTTGGATCAATAGTATCTGGTAGTTTTTCAGCAAGTGGTGTGGTTTTCATAGGATATCCTTATAAATATAAAATTAAAAAATAAATAACAAGTTGTGCAGATGGCTACCATTCTATGGATTTATAAGCCGTATACAATCATTGCTTTGTAGCAAAATGCAGAAAAATACAGCAACTATGCACCGTTTTTGTAAGCATAAAGATTTTTAGGTAGAGCGATCGCAGGTTTTTTGACATATTCATTAAAATAAGCACTTTATTATGATATATAGTCTCGCGCTTCAAAACTCGTGCTTCAAAATAAGAAACATATGCGAGCACGATAAAAATTATGATTGTGAGCCTTTGCTAAAGCCAGTAGAATAGGCAAATGCTAAATTTAACCCCTCGTTATACTCATACTCGCATCGACGAGTTACCGCTCGCATTGCAACCCCTTGCTGCTCAATCATCAACGCTTGCTCGCTTATATGCAGGTCGCGGTATCACCGATCCTTCAGAACTTGATATTGGGCTATCTGGATTGTTACCTGCTGAGAAGTTGCACGGTGTCATAGAAGCAGTCCGTCTATTAGATGAAGCAATTGACAAAGGTCAACGCATCTTAATCGTTGGTGACTTTGATTGTGATGGCGCAACCAGTACAGCACTGATGATGCGCGCACTCACCAAAATGGGTGCTGTGGTTGATTTTTTAGTGCCTGATCGTTTTAAGTATGGTTATGGTCTAACGCCAGAAATCGTTGAGTTGGGTATCAAGACTTATCAGCCAGATATGATAGTGACGGTGGATAACGGGATCTCCAGCCATGAAGGTGTGGCGCGCGCGCAAGCAGATGGCATCACCGTTATTATCACTGATCATCATCTAACTACTAAAGAAACACCGCCAGCACAAGCGGTGGTCAATCCAAATCAGCTTGGTTGTGGTTTTGCCAGTAAAGCGCTGGTAGGAGTAGGCGTGGCTTTTTATGTACTTGGACGTCTGGCTAAGTTACGCCGTGCAGAGGGTAAGTCTACTGTACAAGTTAGCCAGTATCTAGACTTAGTGGCGCTCGGCACGATCGCCGATGTTGGCGTGCTCGATAAAAACAACCGTATCTTAGTACATCACGGTCTGGCTGCTATTCGCCAAGGTCGCTGCTGCTTAGGTATCTTGGCTTTATTAGAGCAAGCAGGGCGCGACCCTAAGAAATTACAGGCACAAGACTTCGGCTTTGTCTTAGGTCCGCGTATCAACGCCGCTGGACGTATGGACAATATGCGTATCGGTATCGAATGTTTATTGACCGAAGATTGGCCTACCGCGCAGCGTTTGGCTCAGGAGCTTGAACAGTTAAATCGTACTCGTCGTCAGGTAGAATGGGAGATGCGAGCACAAGCAGATAGTATTGTGCAGGCATTAACTGAAACTGATAGTAATGATGTTAGTGACGACGATACTAGTGACGACGCTGCTATTGAAAATAACGAAAGCGATGATGTAATTGTACAGTGTGCGCCCAAAATAGAAACTATCAACACGCACAAACGCAGTATTGTTTTATATCAGGACGACTGGCACCAAGGCGTGATTGGCATTGTGGCTGGACGCTTAAAAGAAAGTCATTACCTACCTAGTATTGTTTTTGCACCAGCAGATACGCAGCGGACGGGCGAAGACGATGCCATCAAAGGCTCAGCACGTTCTATCGCTGGTGTACATATTCGTGATGCGATTGAGCAAGTCGCTGAGCGTCATCCTGATCTCATCAGTCACTTCGGTGGACATGCAATGGCCGCAGGCTTGACGCTTAAACGTCGTAACTTCGACGCATTTGAGGCAGCATTTAATGACGTCATGGCACAGATAGAGGATGAGGTTTTTGCAGAACAGAAATTCAGTGATGGGCCGTTGCAGGCAAGTGATTTTAGCTTATGGTTTGCTGAGCATTTGGCCGATGCTAGCATTTGGGGTCATGGTTTTGCGCCGCCAATATTTGACGGTGTGTTTGAAGTACTGAATTTTAAGATATTAAAAGACAAGCATCTTAAATTATCACTACGATATCCTGATGTGCAGTACCCGATTGAGGCCATTTATTTTAATTTTGATAGTAGCCTTTGGGATTACCGTGCCGAACACGTTCATTTGCTGTTTCAATTGGACATCAATGAATGGAATGGCAAGCAAAGCTTACAATTGATGGTCAAAGACTTAGCGATAGTAAAAACGACTTGAGATACGGACTGTATTAGCCATTAACTCCTTTAATATTTCCATTCAAGTGTTGGAAACTGCCAGTCATAGCGTATCGCCAGCATACGTAAAGTAAAAATCGTACTCATCGTGGCAATATCTGTGATCCAATCTCGTACGCCAAGATTGTGCAGGGCAAAGTAGAGAATACCGCCAGTCAATGCCGCAGTGATATAAATCTCTTGCTGAAGCACAAGTGGAATCTCATTGCAGATCATATCGCGAATGATGCCACCAACGATGATGGTAATCACGCCCAGCAGTAGAGCAACAGGCACATTGGTTCCCATACTGTCAGCGACTTTGATACCAATGAGTGTAAAAGCAGATAACCCGATCGTATCGGACAGTCTAAGGAATTTATTGACGCGTTTAGAATTGGGATGAAAAAATATTTGCATCACTAATGGAGAGATAGTGATGACTGTCAGATAGCTCATATCTACCATCCAAAATAATGGATGACGGTTTAAGATGACATCGCGGACAGTTCCACCACCAATCGCCGTCACAATAGATACCAAGAGACAGCCGAACACATCGAATTTTTTATGTTTGGCCAGTATGGTGCCTGAAATACTGCAAGCCACAATACCGATCATATCAAAGAGATATATCAAAGAACCGGGGTCAAAAGTGGTGATTAGCGTTGCAGGATCCAATGCGATTGCCAGCATGAGCAAGTCTCACTAAGTTTAGAGGATAATCAATATTGGATACGTTGAACCAAAACTGATGCGTCAACACTACCATATTTGCATCAAATCACTCACGTTAAAAGTTCATACTAAGCAACTAAGCAACTAAGCAACTAAGCAACTAAGCGAATAGACGGCAAATGCCAGTCGAACTTCAGTGCTAGCATACGTACCGCAAAAATGACAAACAGCATAATAAATTCATTGATACCAGCGCTGACGCCGAGATACTGTAGGCATAAATACGTTACAGATCCTGCGATACTGGCTGTGATATAAATCTCACGCTGTAATACTAGCGGTATCTCATTACAGATAATATCACGTAGCATCCCACCAATAATGGCTGTCCAGACGCCCATCATGATAGCGACAAGGGGAGACATACCTTGGGTTAAGGCGATCTTAAAACCAATCACACTAAAAGCAGCCAGTCCAATCGCATCAAAAAGCTTAAGCGCATTATCAATCTTATGATACAGATGGAAGAATATTTGTAAAATAAGGGATGTCGCAGTAATGACAATCACATAGTTAAGATCGGTCATCCAAAACAAGGGATGACGATCTAGCGCCATATCGCGTAGCGTACCGCCGCCAATGGCATTGACCATTGATACCAATATACAGCCAGAAATGTCTAAACCTTTATGCTGAGCCAGCAATGTGCCTGCGATGGCGCAAGCGATCACGCCAACCATGTCTAATAAATATAATAAAATATCTGGAAAAATTAAAGCATTGCCCATGGTTGTAGTACCAAGTAGTGACCATAAAAATAGCTTAAGGACAGTTGCCTTAAGCCGAATTTAAACCAAAATTTTAAAAAACGTTTTGTATTGGAGGGGCATTAACCATCTTTGGCAAACAGAATCAATCCAACGATAATCAAGCCAATACCCAATAAACCCATTGCTGGTGGCATAGAATTATTCAGCAACAGCATCCCGCCAATCAAAGCAAATATGACTTCACTGGCTTGTGTCGCATCCACGCCAGCGACCTCACTAGACGTTTCTGCTTTTTCACGTGCATACAAGAAGATACTGGTAGCCCCAACGCCTGCTAACAAAGCGACAAGCAACGTGTTAAATAACTGCGACGTATCTGGCATATCAGGACGAATAATAAGACCTAATAGCAGCCAAAATGGCAAACTTCCGAGTGTCATTAGCCATACTTTGTTAAAGGCGTTTTGTAGCAAGTTGGTTTCGATAGCTGGTATGCGCGCAATAAGAGCTTGCAAAAATGAGGCAGAAGCAGGGGCGCGGGCATGATTGACGTTTAAGATGGCGTCTGCCGTGTGACTCGCATCCACTGATAAGACAGGCGCTTCTGTAATTAAAGCGTTTGTGTCCTCACTCTTGTCGTTTTGTGGGATACGACTGTCTTGGCTCGATAATAAGTCAGCACGCTGCTTACGATTGTTATAAGACACCTGCCAAACCAGCTGATTACCAATAGGATAACTAAAGGCAGCAATCAGCGCTGGTAAGGCACCATACAGCAGCATGTCTTTCATTGGTGCCGCATTGGTATCCAAGGTAGAAGCCGCATGCATGCCTTCACTGATATTGACCATAGCCACACCCACGAATACCAGTAGCGCATAGGCAATGAATTTTTTATCAAAGCGCTGTCCAAACGCCACCAATACTATCAAGCTTGTCACGACAGTGAACATAAAGGTTGCGGCAACAACCCAACCTGCAACGTGATCGGCTGCATAGCAAATACCTGTATAAAAGACCCCAAAACCAATACTGCCTGTAATGCACCAAAACACCCAATGCTGACAAAAAATAGCCATGAGTTCTTTGATACGGCCGGTGCCATGCTGAATCGCAATGATGGCTGTGACAATCAGCAACATAAACACATAGCGCATACTGGCTGACCAAAACCAATGTCCACCAGCCGCGCTCATTAACTCGTTTAAAATAAAGGTTGAGCTAAAAAATGCGCCCGCTAATAAGCCCAATAAAATTAGTTTGATCATGCCGATACCTTCATCCTTGGCGTACTATGTAATAAGATCGTTTACGTCGATTGTTTATTTGCCTTTGGCGTCTGCCCAAATGATTTTGTGTAGTTGTAACTGAAAGCGCACAGGCAGAGCATCAGCCAATATCCATTCTGCCAATTCGCGTGCCAATACGGGTACATCAGGACCGATATCTTCATTAACGTCCTCTCCCACATTGAACATAGGAGAAAACCAAACCGTACCAACCCGCTCACTGAGATTATGCTCAGCCAGTTTGGCATTTGCCCACTCATAGTCTGTGCGGTTCATAATGACGAATTTGATTTGATCATGCTGAGTCAAATAGTCGAGATTTGACCACAAGTTTTTATCAACTTCACCTGAGCTTGGCGTTTTGAGATCCATCACTTTACTGACGGCAGGTGGGACGTTTTCTACTGTCAAAGCGCCAGCCGTTTCAAGCGATATCTCATAGTCTTCATTCAGTAGACGCTTCATCAACTCAATCGCGTTGGGTTGAGCGAGAGGTTCACCGCCAGTCAAGCAAATGCGTTTACATGGGTGGCTTTTGATCATCGATATGATCGTATCCAATGAATGACGTTCACCGCCCGTAAAGGCATATTCGGTATCACAATAGACACAGCGTAATGGACAGCCAGTCAGGCGCACAAATATCGTTGGTAAGCCTGAGGTCAGCGCTTCACCTTGTAAGGAGTAAAATATTTCTGTCAAACGTAGACCCGCTTCAGGATCTGTGACAGGGATGGTGGCATTACGTAAGATTGACATAAAGAGGCACAGTATAGGAATAAGAATGAAAAAATTAAGGATGAAAAAATGGGAGTAGAGTCACCACTTTTGTCGCTGTATTATACGCTGATATTAATCAGTAAACCGTTGTTTGCGAAGAGTAACATATTTTGAATAGAGAATTCACAAATGTCTTAATTGGTATTATGATCCATCAATCATTTTAGATCTGCATACCTTTCTAAGACCTCATATCGAAGGATGTTTTTTATTCGGTTACTGACAGTATAAAGGTGCTTAGAAAGCTCTAAGCACCTTTGATAAAAACTGTCATGAAATGAGTCAGTTATTAAGTTTAGTCTAAACGCAATAACTCATTTACAGCCGTTTTTGCACGCGTTTGTGCGTCTACTTTTTTCACGATAATCGCAGCATATAAGCTGTGTGTGCCATCTTCTGATGGCAAGCTACCTGGTACGACAACAGAACCGGCTGGTACACGACCACGATGAATCTCGCCAGTTTCGCGATCATAAATACGCGTAGATTGACCGATATAGACACCCATAGAGATGACAGCGCCTTCTTCTACGATCACGCCTTCAACGATTTCAGAGCGAGCACCAATAAAGCAGTTATCTTCGATAATAGTTGGGTTGGCCTGTAATGGCTCTAATACACCACCGATACCAACACCACCTGATAAATGAACATTTTTACCGATTTGGGCGCATGAACCCACAGTCGCCCAAGTGTCTACCATAGCGCCTTGATCGACGTAAGCGCCAATATTGACGTATGATGGCATGAGTACAGCGCCAGCTGCGATATATGAACCTTTGCGTGCAACGGCTGGTGGTACAACACGGACGCCAGCTTCTTTAAACTGAGCTTCGGTCCAATCTGCAAACTTAGTCGGTACTTTGTCATAAAACTGTACATGTTCGCCAGCGGCTTGCACATAGTTGTCATTGAGACGGAAAGACAATAACACAGCCTTTTTCGCCCATTGGTTTACGACCCATTCGCCATCTTTTTTTTCTGCAACGCGCAATGTACCGTTATCTAATTGCTCCAGCACTTGCTCGACCGCTTCACGAACGTCCTGTGGCATGGTGCTTGGGCTGTATTCGTTGCGATTTTCAAAAGCTTGTTCGATGGTTTGTTGTAATGACATAAAGGTTCCTAATGTTGATGAAAGAGTAGTACAAGTAACTATTATTAAATAAGTATTATAATGAAATAAAACGTATGACTTGAACGGAAAATTTGCTTGTCATATTGTCGCTAATTTAGCGACTTTTAGCAAACGCGTTGAGGGTAAACTTGCGTGTCTGCTTTAGTGATTAGAGATATTACCGTCTAACCACTCCAAAATATCTTCATAAACACTCTGATTGTCTGTTTCATGCAATGGCTCATGGCGCATGTTGGCATAGAGCTGAATATCCACAGTGCTAAAATTTTGTTTGTTTAAGCGCGTCACAATCTTACGAATACCTTTACCCATATCACCGATTGGATCTTCTTCCCCACTGATAAATAGCATTGGGAAGTTTTTGGCAATCGTGGTAGACCAGCGTTTATTTAAGCCTGTCTCCATCAGGGAAAACAAAGTCATAAAGCCGTTATTAGTAAAGTCAAAACCGCTCAATGGATCGGCTTCATAAGCGGCAACATTGGCTGGGTTCTCACTCAACCAAGCAAATGGCGAAGAAGGTGCGTGATGATCAAGTCTGAAGTTGAGCACCTTATTCATGGCTGCCCCCAACACTTTATTTGGTTGTCTGGGAGCGACTCGTGCCAGTAGTCGATTGATAGGCAGTAACACTTTGGTCAATGGATTGGTATCGGCGGTTCCCATCAGGATGGCACCCGCAAAATTGTGGGCATGATGCTTGAGCACGTTGCGTACAATGAATGAGCCCATAGAATGACCCATCACAAAATGCGGGACGTTAGGGTGGCGAGACTTTAGACTATCTGCCATAACAATGACATCTTTCAATAACGACTGTACTGGATGCTCCTCGCCAAAAAAACCTAAGTCTGCTTCTGTTTTAACGGTCTGGCCGTGACCAAGCTGATCATAAGTGGCGACAGCGATACCGTTATCTGCCAAAAACTGCGCAAAATCTGTGTAGCGACCACTGTGCTCTGCCATGCCATGTACAATCAATAAGGTGGCTTTTATCGTTGTGTCTTGATTGCTTGGTTCAAAAAAACTGTGATGTAAGTAATGGATGTTATCAGAGGACAGAATGTGATCATGACTGGTATCAGGGTGGCTAAGCATATAGATCTCCTTAAAGGGTATGACTGTCTTTTAATTTTAATCAAATGGTTTCGAATTTTAGCAAATCATCTAGAAAATGATTTTAAAAAAGTGTGTCAAAAATATCAGCCTATTATACGTCTCATCCTCAATGATTGTACGTAACACTGGTAATCGTCTGACATTTTTTATCCTTTTTTCTTACTTTGGCTGCTTTTATGTCATTCAAAATCTATGCGTATGTTACCAGATTGGTAAACCCCAACACTTGATAGTCTCATTGTATTGATAAATTGACGGACTGATGCGCACAATTGAGCGTTAAGTTTATAGCGATTAGACTCACTAAAGACCTTTTAAATAGCGCCTTATCTCTTTTTAGACAAGGATAAAGGTTTACAATGTTTCTTAATTTTGCTTAAATAGTTTAACAAATGAAACTTTGTTTCGCTTAGCAGAACGATATATTCATAAAGTGCCGTATAGAATAATATTTGGATAAGTTTGTTATGTTTCTTTGTGATAGCCAAATCAATAAGGCTTATTGAGAGTGGTTGACCATAGAACGTACGGTTTATTTATCAGAAAGATTACTATACTATTACAGCTCTGTAATGCGTTAATTGCAGTAGTAATGCAATTAGATTTATTAAACTGATTATCTTCAAGGATGAATTCAATGCTCAATTCTCTAAAATCCCCATTACTTTTATCAGCCATGCTAAGTGCCATTTTAGGTCTGACAGCGTGCTCATCTCCAAGCTCAGAGAACAGCGAAAGCGCAGCAGCAGATAGTAGTGCTACGGACGAAAATAAGCTTGATACTAAGTTTCTTACTATTGCGACAGGCGGCGCATCTGGCCCATACAATATTATTGGTACTTCATTATCAGAGGTCTATGTGAAGACTTTTGGAGTGAACTCAAAAACGCAAACCACGGGCGCTTCAGTTGAAAACGTCAATCTATTGACTCAAGGCAAAGTCGACATGGCGTTGGCACTGAGTGATGTTGTGACAGACGCAGTAGAAGGCAAAAACAACTTTGATAAGCCAATCACCAATATTCAACAGCTGGCTGTCTTATATCCTAATGTGGTGCAAATCGTCACTACCAAAAAATCAGGTATCAAAAATATCGAAGACCTAAAAGGCAAGCGTATTGCAGTAGGCGATCAAGGCTCTGGCACAGAAGTAAATGCGCGCACTCTATTAGAAGGTTTCGGTATCACCTATGATGATATCACTGTTGATTACTTGGGCTTTTCTGAAGCAGCCGATGGTATGAAAGCGGGCAAAATCGAAGCGGCGTTCTTTAGTAGTGGCCTTCCAAACTCCTCACTTATGGAGCTAGAGCAAGGCTTAGACTTGCAATTGGTCACCATCAATCAAGACAAGCTCAAAGAAATCATTCAGTCAAAACCTTACTTTAAAACTTTTGAGATTCCTGCTGGTACTTATGGCAACGATGCAGCCATTCCAACCGCTGCCATCATGAATGCTTTATTGGTCAACTCTGATTTATCAGAAGCAGATGGCTATAAGTTGACCAAAACACTATTCGATAATTTGGATGGTCTAAAAACAGCGCACCAAGCGGCCAATGATATCAGTCTAGAGACGGCTAGTGAAGGTATGGTTGCTCCTATCCACCCTGGCGCCAAAAAGTACTATGATGAACAAGCTGCCAAATAAGCAGTTGTGGCTAGTCAGTGGCGCAGTAGGCATTGCGGCACTGATCTTTTTTACCCTATCGATGGGCTTTGCTCATCAATCTGTTGTTGAAGTGCGAGTCGCAGGGCTAGAGGGTAATGAGGACAAGGTTTGTTATTTTACCGACCCTAATTTTGAGCTGCGCTGGATACATTCTGTAGAAAAGCAATGGTGGGAAGAGCAATATCAACGTATGGACGATGAGTTGCTCCTGACCACCACTTATTTTGAGGCTTTCGGGGCAGGCACGCCTTCTACCGAAAAACTCGCTCCCGTACAAAAACCTGGCTATCTGGGTTATCAAATTGATGAAAAGCTGCCTAACCTTAACTGGGTAGTATCTAGACTGACCAAAGGTGAGATTGATTACGGTGGCCATCGTTTTTTGATTCATCAATGGGTGCCAGACTATTCTGAAGTGGTGATCATGCCTAAGACGTATGGTTTAATTGATAGATTTGAAAAGGACTTGTGTCATGAACTCCCAAGTGACGGATCACAATAATGATTTGCCCATACATTCCAACACCGACTCTCATACTAATGTCGACGCTGAACTTGAGGTGCAAGCCCACAATAAAGCCATATTAGAAAAATACGATCGAGAGTCAATCACGCGTCATATCACTCAAGGACCAGTAAAGTATTTTATCGCTGGTATTTGTATACTTTATTCGCTTTTTCATTTGTATATCACCTTTAACCCGATGCCAGCATTGCTACAGCGTTCTGTACACGTGGGCGTTGGTTTTGCACTTATCTTTTTGATTTTTCCCGCCAGTAAAAAAAGCAGCCGCAAACGAGTGGCTTGGTATGACTGGATTTGGTTTTTATTGTCTTTGTCCGGTATGAGCTACCTGATTTACGAGTATCAAGATATTGTTACCTCACGTGGCGGCATGGCAAATATGACTGATGTCATATTCTCTTTGATTACCGTCATCTGCGTATTAGAGGGCAGTCGCCGTATCACTGGTTGGATTTTACCGATATTGGCCGCTATATTTTTGGCGTATCCGTTTGTGAGTCACATGGACTTTATGCCAGACAGACTATTGACTCGCCCTTATGACATGGGTGATATTTTTGGTCAATTATTCCTAAAAACGGAAGGTCTATATTCTGTTGCGATTGGCGCGTCAGTGACCTTTATCTTTTTGTTCATTCTCTTTGGTGCGTTTTTAGCACGCTCAGGAATGGGACAGCTGTTTAACGATTTGGCACTCGCTATCGCCGGTCACAAAAAAGGAGGACCTGCAAAAGTCGCGGTCATCTCTAGTGGCTTTATGGGTAGTATTAATGGGTCAGCGCTATCGAATGTGGTCAGTACGGGTGCCTTTACCATTCCGTTAATGAAAAAAGTCGGTTATCACAAAGATTTCGCGGGCGCGGTTGAGGCCAGTGCCTCGGTTGGTGGACAGATATTGCCACCAATCATGGGAGCCAGTGCCTTTATTATGGCGGAGACTACAGGTCTGCCGTATAGCACGATAGCCTTGGCAGCCTTGTTGCCTGCGATATTGTACTACTTGGGCGTTATTGCGCAGGTGCATTTCCGCGCTGGGCGTCGTGACTTAAAAGGTATCGCCAAAGAGAGCTTGCCTGCGGTAAAAGAAGTGTTAAAAGCACGCGGTCATATGCTATTACCGATTGTCTTCTTGATTTTCTTATTAATCAGAAACGTACCCGTGGGATATGCAGCCGCTTATACCATTGGCTTTACCGTGGTCATCAGTATGTTACGTGCTGAAACGCGCATGAGTTTTTCTGATATTTTGGGTGCACTAGAAGATGGCGCGCGCCAGTCGCTCGCGGTAATGGCGGCTTGTGCGGTCGTGGGTATTATCATTGGGGTCGTGAGTTTGACCAGCTTTGGTACGGTAATGACATCTTCTATCGTCACACTTGGCGCAGGGTCGTTGTTCTTTACGCTTATTCTAACGATGCTAGCATCTATGGTCTTAGGGATGGGGCTGCCCTCTATTCCTGCCTATATTATTACTGCGACAATGGCTGCTCCAGCCTTGGCCGGTTTTGATATTCCGATTTTGTCAGCGCACATGTTTGTATTTTACTTCGGTATTTTTGCTAACATTACACCGCCTGTGTGTTTGGCGGCCTTTGCTGGTGCTGGTATATCCGGTGGCGATCCGATGAAAACTGGGTTTTTATCGCTCAAACTGGCGCTGGCAGGATTTATTGTGCCCTTTATGTTTATTTATAACCCAACAATGCTTATGATAGATCCAACAGGTCTGGCAGTTACGGCCAAAGATTTCCCACTGCCGCCGATCGTGGATATCATTACGGTTGTTGTAACGTCAGTCATGGGTGTCATTGCCTTAAGCTCCGCACTGGAAGGCTATTTTAAGGGAGACATGAATCCGGTGACTCGCGTTATCTTAGCTATTGGTGCGTTGTTACTCATTTATCCTGAAATTACCACAGGTATTGCGGGCGGCGTGATCGTTCTTGGTATTGCTGCATGGAATATGAAGACAAGTAAAGCACCGACACCAACGGTGAGTGTGTAGTAGCTAATATTCATAGATTTTTAAACCAAAAAAAGGGTGAATAGCAGATATCTGTTATTCACCCTTTTTCGTTTATCTATACTTGGTTATTAATTATCGAGCCATTATCAGCAACCAAGTTTGCCTTCCGCTTCTAAGGCTTTTTTGCTACGAATAGGGGCTGGGCAATCTTCGCCATAGTATTGACGATCGGCAAAGTAGCTTGAACGTACCATTGGGCCTGCCCAAATGCTAAAGAAGCCGATCTTTTTGCCGTAGTCCATATAGCGTTGGAACTCATCTGGATGGACATAACGGTCAACAGGGGCATGGTTCTTACTAGGCTGTAGATACTGACCAATCGTGATCATGTCTACGTCATGCGCTTTTAGATCATCGAGTAGGGCATAGATCTCTTCTTCTGTCTCGCCAAGACCAACCATAAAGCCGCATTTGGTCGCGATATCAGGACGACGCTCTTTATAAAGCTTAAGCAAGTCGAGTGAATGCTGATAGTCAGAACCTGGACGGAAGGCTTTGTATAGACGAGGCACGGTTTCGATGTTGTGGTTAAACACATCTGGCGCGGTCTCTGTCAATAAATCCAACGCAATATCCATACGACCACGGAAATCGGGTACTAGGATTTCAATTAAGCAGTTTGGGCTTAGCGCTCTTGATTCGTTAAGCACTTCGACAAAGTGTCCAGCTCCGCCGTCTTTAAGATCATCACGATCGACAGAGGTGATTACGGCATATTTAAGCTGTAGACCTTGGATTGTCTCAGCGGTATGACGTGGCTCATCTTTATCTAGCTCATTAGGGCGACCATGACCGACATCACAGAACGGGCAGCGACGTGTACAGATATCACCCATAATCATAAAGGTCGCCGTACCATCAGCGAAGCACTGTGGCAAGTTAGGGCATGCCGCTTCTTCACAGACGGTATAAAGCTTTTGCTCACGCAATGTTGCCTTGATACGAGCAACTTCAGCAGGTGAGGACATTTTTACCCGAATCCAATCAGGCTTTTTCTTAGCCTCAACGGTTGGAATCACTTTAATTGGGATACGCGCAACTTTATCATAGCCACGCAGTTTTTCGCCTTGGATAGCCTTTTTAGGTTTGGCCTTGGCGGCAGGGACATGGGTTTGTACGGCAGTTGTCATAATAAATTTATCTCTTAACCCTTTATAGAATAAGGGTTTATGGAATTATTAGCATGGTTTCTGAGTTGAGCTATTATAACAGAAATTTGAAGACGGATTTTTAATCAATGCGATTAAGATTATTCTGTGTTTAAAACGACTACGTTTGCAAAAATACTGGCCATTAAGGCTATCGGCTATCAAAACCATTATGCGACTAAGAGTACTATGACGCTACCACAAAGCCTAGTTTTAGATATCAATATCGATATTCAACTCATTCAGTGCTTCTATGGCAGCACGAAACGCCTCTTGAGTGGCAGGCGCACCGCAGTATAGCAAGCTATGCATTAGGACTTCTCGAATCTCAGCGACACTAGCGCCATTGTTGATGGCACCGCGGATATGTCCTTTTAACTCGTTTGGACTTTTTTGCGCAATTAAAAAGGCAATGGTAATCAGTGAGCGATATTTGCGCGGTAACACTGAGTCATCTTGCCACGTGCTGCCCCAAGCGTGTTCAATGATCCAGTCTTGCAGTGGCTGAGTAAATCCTGTAGCCGCATCAAGCGAGCGTTTGACATGCGCTTCACCCATCACTTCGGTACGAACCTTTAGACCATTTTCATAATAGGTGGTAGTGTTTATACTCGTATCTAGATCAGTATCCCTGTTGTCGTTCATGTGGCATCCTTGCGCTAATAAAATGGATATTGCTGCGCTATTTTAGCAAAATCATATTTTTATCAAAGCAGTATGTGATAAAAAACGATATCTATCATATGGTATTTACTTTGGTATAAATCAAGCAATCAGTGATAAAAACTGTTTGACCAGAGTCAAATTCGAAAAATGCTCATTTTAAAAAAGCAGACAATCATATTTTTGATACTACTATTTTTCTGCTAAATGTCCAATATGGCCCCATTATGCGCCTTTTCAAAGCTCAGCCATTAACATTTTGAGCATTTTAAGCTATGATTGCACGACTCATTATTCCATACGGTACATGGGCGCAGGCTGTCATGTTGACTACCCACGTCATGTACTAATTCCCAACTGACGAGGACGATTATTGTGTTAGAAGCTTATCGTAAACATGTCGAAGAACGTGCTGAGCTAGGAACGGTTCCGCTACCATTGAACGAAAAACAAGTAGCAGAGTTGGTTGAATTACTAAAGAACCCGCCAGCGGGCGAAGATGCATTTTTGATGAACTTGCTAGAAAACCGTATCCCTGCTGGTGTTGACCAAGCAGCTTACGTGAAAGCGGCATTTTTGGCAGCTATCTTAAAAGGTGAGACCTCATCACCATTGATCAGCAAGCAAAAAGCGGTTCAAATTTTAGGTACGATGCAAGGTGGCTATAACGTGCAGCCATTGGTTGCGGCACTAGACGACAGCGAAGTCGCACAAGACGCAGCTGACGCATTGAAGAAAACGCTATTGGTATTTGACGCGTTCAATGACGTGACTGAAAAAGCTGAAGCGGGCAATACTATTGCCAAAGAAGTCGTTCAATCTTGGGCAGATGCAGAATGGTTCTTAAGCCGTAATGCTGTGCCAGAAAAAACGACATATACCACGTTCAAAGTGACTGGCGAAACCAATACGGATGATTTGTCACCTGCGCAAGACGCATGGAGCCGTCCTGATATCCCATTGCATTCATTAGCCATGCACAAAAACTCTCGCGACGGCATCAATGCTGACGAAGAGGGCGTTGTTGGTCCAATGAAGCAAATCGAAGCATTGAAAGAAAAAGGCCATCCATTAGCTTATGTTGGTGACGTGGTTGGTACGGGTTCTAGCCGTAAGTCTGCCACCAACTCAGTATTGTGGCTCATGGGCGAAGACATTCCTAACGTGCCAAACAAACGTGGCGGCGGTCTAGTACTAGGTAACAACATCGCTCCGATTTTCTTCAACACGATGGAAGATTCTGGCGCATTGCCAATCGAAAAAGTTGCGGTTGATAACCTAAATATGGGCGATGTGTTTGACATCTATCCATACGAAGGCAAAATCACGAAGCATGACTCTGATGAAGTACTATCTACTTTTAACTTGAGTTCGCCAACTTTGCTTGATGAAGTGCGTGCTGGCGGCCGTATCCCATTGATCGTTGGTCGTGGTTTGACCAACCGTGCGCGTGAGTACATGGGCCTTGGTCACTCAGACGTGTTTGCTAAGCCAGAAGAGCCAGCTGATACTGGTAAAGGTTTTACGCTAGCACAGAAAATGGTTGGTAAAGCGTGTGGCCTAGAAGGCGTACGTCCAGGTATGTACTGTGAGCCTAAGATGACCACCGTTGGCTCTCAGGATACGACTGGCCCAATGACCCGTGACGAGCTAAAAGACTTGGCATGTTTGGGTTTCCAAGCAGACCTAGTAATGCAGTCATTCTGTCATACGGCGGCTTATCCAAAGCCAGTTGACGTTGAGACTCAGCACACATTACCTGACTTTATCATGAACCGTGGCGGCGTTAGCTTACGTCCAGGTGATGGTATCATTCACTCATGGTTGAACCGTATGCTACTTCCAGATACTGTTGGTACTGGTGGTGACTCGCATACTCGTTTCCCAATGGGTATCTCGTTCCCAGCAGGTTCTGGCTTGGTTGCTTTCGCAGCTGCGACTGGTGTGATGCCGCTTGATATGCCTGAGTCTGTTCGCGTCCGCTTTGTCGGTGAGCGTCAGCCTGGTATCACCTTGCGTGACCTAGTACATGCGATCCCTTATCAAGCGATCAAAGAAGGCTACTTGACCGTTGATAAGAAAGGCAAAATCAACGAGTTCAACGGCCGTATTCTTGAAATCGAAGGTCTAGAAGATTTGACCGCTGAGCAGGCGTTTGAATTATCTGATGCCTCAGCTGAGCGTAGTGCGGCTGGCTGTACCATCACTTTATCTGAAGCATCAGTGACTGAGTACCTAAACTCAAACATCACGCTGCTTAAGTGGATGATTTCAGAAGGCTATGGCGATGCACGTACGATCAGCCGCCGTGTTGAGCAAATGCAAGAGTGGTTGGCTAACCCAAGCCTCATGCGTGCTGATGATGATGCTGAATATGCTATCGACATCACTATCGATATGAGCGAGATCAAAGAGCCTATCCTTTGCTGCCCGAACGATCCAGATGATGCCAAGACTTTGGCAGACGTGGCCGGTGATACCATTGATGAAGTATTCATTGGTTCATGTATGACCAACATTGGTCACTTCCGCGCCGCTGGTAAATTGCTACAAGACGTACCAGCAGGTAGCCTCAAGACTCGTCTATGGATTGCACCACCGACCAAGATGGATGCACGCCAGTTGATGGAAGAAGGTTACTACAACATCTACGCTCAAGCCGGCGCTCGTACTGAAATGCCAGGTTGTTCACTATGTATGGGTAACCAAGCACGTATCGCACCAAAATCTACTGCGGTATCGACCTCAACTCGTAACTTTCCGAACCGTCTGGGTCAAGGCGCTAACGTATATCTGGCTTCTGCAGAGCTTGCAGCAGTTGCAGCGGTACTTGGTAAACTGCCGACTAACGATGAGTATCAGCAGTACGCTGGCATGCTAAACAGCATGGGCGATGAAGTGTATCAATACATGAACTTCGACCGTATGGAAGACTATACGGAAGAAGCAGACAAGATCAATGTTGCTCAGTTGAGCTAATCTTGAGTACATAAGCTTTTAAAATTAAGAGCTTTATACTTAAAAATAAGAAAACCCCGTATCGTCATGATGCGGGGTTTTTTATTGATGACTCTAAGAAAACTAGTATTCATTTACAAACTTTTATTGAGTATCTATAATCAAAGCTAATTGTTGATAATTTGCAATGACGATTTCTACTTTTCACGCCTGAGATAATAAGCCCTATGGAAAATAATATTAAGCTTGATAAAACGACCCCGCCACCATTACCAAAAAATATGACTACGGGCAATCACAATGCTGAAGAAAACTATGGAATCATTGATTGGTTCAAAAAGTGCATAAGAAACTATGTCAATTTCTCTGGTCGGGCACGCCGTAAAGAGTTTTGGTATTTTTCTTTGGTATATATGATCTTGGCAATTTTTGCGATGATAATAGATGCAATTATTTTTGACGCAGAAACAGGGCCTGTATATATAGTTGTAGCGCTTGGTATTGCTTTACCCAGTATTGCTGTTGGTATTCGTAGGTTACATGATACGGGTCGCTCAGGATGGTGGTTTTTAATATCCTTAATACCACTGATAGGCGGCATTGTGTTTCTTGTATTTTGTGCTAATGATACTAAGCCTGAATCCAATCAATGGGGCCCACCAGCAAAATAGTCTGGCCTAGGATAAGGTCGGCTTTTGATAAATCTGTTTACGTCTGTATAAATGTACTAACTGATTTTCCCAGTTATCTTGTGTATAATACAAGTGCAGGCGGAAACCGTGGCTCTGCACTTCCTTTATCTTTTCTAACTCGGGACGGACCGATACTTTGATACGCACTTTGCTGTTTAAATACAGGTGCTTTGGAGTCTTGGTTAATGATCTTCTTATCCCCACTCAAACGCCGCATTGTCTATGTGGTTGTGTTCGAGATTGTCGCAATCATCTTGTCTACCTTTGTATTAATGCAACTCAGCAACAGCGATGCGTCAGAATCGTTGCCTGTCGCGATGATGGTCTCTCTGGCAGCCGTTATTTGGAACTTTATATATAACACTGCTTTTGAAGCATGGGAGCGTCGCCGCCGCATTGTAAATCGTACTCTGTGGATACGCAGTGCTCATGCGTTTGGTTTTGAAGGTGGGCTGGTGTTGATTTGCTTGCCACTCTACATGATTTGGTACGATGTTGGTTTGGTAAAAGCCTTTATGATGGAAGTAGCGCTACTGCTATTTTTCTTAGTCTATACTTTTACGTTTACTTTAATTTTTGACAAGATATTTACCTTACCTTATGAATATAAACCACTGTCTTCTCAAGTAGAAAACTCTTGAGCAATCATATTAAAAACGATAAAAAAGGCCGCCTTATGAGCAGCCTTTTTTATGATGTTACTTGCCTCGATACACGGGTTTGCGCTTCTCCATGAAAGCAG
Organism: Psychrobacter sp. JB385; assembly: GCF_900163785.1. Taxonomy (GTDB): domain Bacteria; phylum Pseudomonadota; class Gammaproteobacteria; order Pseudomonadales; family Moraxellaceae; genus Psychrobacter. The sequence continues at coordinate 181,069 of NZ_FUKN01000005.1, read as the reverse complement.
TAATCCCTTCTTTGAAATCCTCTGTCACTGCCATCATGTTTTGTTGTTCAACTTCCATGTCGAGCGCTTCGTTCAATCCGCCAAATGCATGTACATTGATCATGTGTTTCATAGAGGCCAATGCCTTGCCAGGTAGATTGCTCAAGCGCGTGGCTAGTGCGTGAACGCTTGCATCTATCGCATCAGCACTGACAACCGTATTGACCACATTTAATCGCGCCATATCATCGGCTTTGAGCTTATCACCGAGCATAACCAATTCAGTCGTCTTTGCCGCGCCAATCAATTGATTCAATAAGTAGATACCGCCTGCATCTGGAATGAGACCAATATTGACAAACGCTTGAACAAACTTCGCATTCTCGCTGGCGATACGAAAGTCACAAGTCAGTGCTAAGTTCATACCAGCACCTGCCACTGCGCCTTCTAGTTTTGCGATAATTGGTTTGTGGATATTGCGCAGCTTCAGGCTAATCTCTGCCACTTCTCTCAGCATAAAATCAAGTTTAGCAACCAAGGCTTCAGATTCCATACCGTTTTCAAGCATTTCACCAATGTGACCACCACTAGAGAAATTATTGTTTGCACCCTGTAGTATGATGACGCGTATCTCTGCGTCCTCATCAGCTTTGTTAAGTGCTTCCATCATCGCGTTTTTTAATGGGGTGCTAAACGCATTCAGGGTTTTGGGATCGTTCATGGTGATAGTAGCGATGTGATTTTCGCTTTGATACTCGACAAGAGAGTGTGACATCCTATATTTCCTTATTTTTAATGATTTTTTAACATAATGATTTGAAGCTAACAGACGAAAATTAATGACAAAAAGACGCTCAGTGCTCATTACTATAGCAGCTTGCTATGATGATGAAAGTCGGTTTTGTGAGCGCTTAAGACACATTCCAGCATCGGTTAAATACGATAAATGAGCACAGGTATTTCGTACGACAATCTCAATATGTATCGTTATTCAAAATTTCGGTCATACGATAATATTGCAAGGATCAAGCAAATCGATTGGATGATGCGGCACTTTGATAGAAGATATTTAAGAGGGTGATTGATATTATTTTGATAAAAAAGACCACTATCTTTATGTGATAGTGGTCTTTTTATATCATTAGATGTGTCAGTAGGTAACGGCTAGAGGCCTGAAATATAGTCGATACTACCGTCGTCTACTTTGCCAAACACTTCAGCGCGATTTACGATCTCAGTTGCCCAAGCACGATGGGTGGCAGGTTCAAGCATGGTGTTGTTGTATTTGAACACAGCCTTGGCCTCACTATGAAGTATTGCTTGCGCCTCATCTAAAACGCTCGACGGTACGCGATACGCTTGCTGTACCAATGCAATTTGGCTTGGATGAATAACGGTCTTACCGACCAATCCCAAACTGACATCATGAGTCAGCTCTTGCATAAACAGCGTTGGCTGATCCAAATACTCAAACACCGGCGCTGTCAAATAAAAACCATGCGGCACAAAGCAGCCAAGTAACTGATAAGCAAGGGTGCCGATAGGGGTATCATAAACGATGCTGTTTTTTGGACGACGCAGGCGCAGCGTGGCAAATAAATCATTACCACCGATACGCAGTGCAAAAACGGGCTGGTTGAACGCTTCTTTGAACGCAATGGCCAGCTCTTGGTTATGATGCGGATCAAAAAGTGCAGCGGTTTCAAGGGTTGGCATGAGCAATTGATCGGCGCTCAGGTTCTGACAAGCCATGCGCCAATTGGACAAGCTACACATATCGACTTTTGGCATGACAAAACCATCAATCAGGTCGATATTGGCATAATCAGCCAGCTGTTGCAGCATGGCCGGATTACGTGGACGAATAAATACCAGTGGCCGAGTCGGATGTTGCGCTTGCTGCTTTGATTGAAGGTTATTTTGTTTTGATGGATTATTAATACTGTCTATATGCGTGGTCCATGTCTGGAGCAATACTTGCAAGCGTTCGAGTGCCAATTCGACATCATTATGACTGACTGCATCTTCTAGGCAAATGATAATGCTATTAATCGTTGGCAGTTTTTCACGCGTGATGACTTGCCAAATGTCTTGGCGCGTTGCAGGCATATAAAGACTGGCACCAAGCTGATAAGGATGATGGGTATGCGGTCTGACCATTGCATGACGCTCAGTCACCAAATGCGCGTAAGACTGGGTATAGCTATAAGTGTTTGACTCATTGTTTAACGTATTTGGCATAATCGGCATCGTAAATAGTGAATGGGTATAAAGGTAAGGTAGAAACTATGAATGGTATCAATCCAGTTCTTAAGGTCTTTTACACAGATATATAGACAGTCGGCATCAATGATCTTTGGTACGCTGCTTAATAAGGGTAATGGCTTGATAAGGCAGTATTTTATCACCTAATACACTGACAATGATATTGCGTTGCTTGCATAAGTGTCGCAGCAATGTGGTATCAGGGTGTTCGGCAGTTGCCAGTAATATACGCTCGGGGTCACGGCGCAGTATTGCTCGTGTCGCCTCTGCAATCGTCGGCTTGATACGGTTGCGATTGGTAATGCCATAATCGGCTGCCAGTTTGTCAATTAGGTTGGCCGTCTGGTAGCGTGGCTGCTTGAACGTTGATAAATACTGCGGCGCTATAGATAAACTGTGGCGTACGGTGTTGATACGCTCAATAAAAGCCAAGCTTTGATCTGCTTCAACCAAATTGTCATAAAAAACACTGCGGTGAAGCCCTAATTGAGGCTCGGTGTATAAACTGCGCGATATGAGTCCTGATACGGTACTGTTTAGCAGCCCTGAGGGTATCAACCAGTCTTCCTCACTGGCAGCCAGCCAAGCAACACCCGCAGGGTCAGCCAAGGTCAATAACGGAATCACCTCAGCACCTTGATGGAAAATACTGGTAAAGTTAGGGTGATTGGCGTCGCTAAAGGTCTCAAGACTGCGGGTGAGCTCTTGATAAATCGCCCCTTTACCTGTCCAGCCATCGACGAACACGATAGGAGAGTCTGGATAAGCGTCCAATAGCATTTGTAGAGCAAGTGGATCAAGACCACGATCGCGTATGATACTAATGCCATAATGTACACTTGGCAACGCGTAGCTGCTCTGCGTATCGGCAAGGGCTCTTTGCAATAGCACCCCAATCGGCAAGCCTGCTCGCACTAAACTGACCAAGACCAATGGCTGCTCTTCGCTGACGGTTGGCTGAAAAATACGATGTAAGGTATAGGCCAGGTTTGCAATATCAGTTGCGGTTCTCGCAGCTCCTTGTTCTAGTGCTTGAATGTAGAGCTGTTCGTGCGTGACACTTGGTGCTTGCTCTAGCGTCAGCATATCTGAATAATGGCGTTGCCCATTTTGGATAAGGGCTTCTTTTTGGCTGACAGGTACATCAGCAACAGCATCTTTAGCGACAATATCGAGCAGTACCGTCACATCGCTGGCAAGATAGCTACCTGAGCCATAGTTTGCTAAATCGGCTCTTTTCGTGTTTTTATTATTTGAAATCATAAGGGAAATATTCACACTCGTAGTGATGACAATGAGGTTGCGCGATTGGGATCAAACAGGGCTAATGAGCAGGGCATTGTTCATGTAGCTGACCATGATTGGGCATGCCGTACCAGTCAAGCAATTGCAGAAACGGCAAATCTGCTAAGCTGTCACCAAAGCCAAAGCTTGGACGCTTTTTGTCTAAATGGTTGTCTAATAGAAACTTTACGGCATGACGCTTATGAACGGCATGCGGCAATATCGCCAAATTATTCGCATTCACATGTACATAAAAATGAGCGTCAAAATCTGGTATCAGCGTAGGTAGCTGCTTTGCTAAATCTGCTAGTACTTGATGGTCTTTTTGCGCATGTTTAATGGCCAAATAAACAGTCAAATTCGCATCATCATTGTTGCTCGTACCATGACAGAAGCCATCAGTATGCGGTGTCAACACTAAGCCATCAAAAGGGTTATTAGATGGGCTATTAATCAAATCGGTAAGCTGGTGCAATTTTTCTTGCATGGGTGCAAGTGCTTTATGCATCTGCTGCTGCCAATCACTTAGCAGTGCTCCATCAGCCATTAAGATAATTGCGCCATGAGTCAATACTTGCCAGCTACTAAAGGGCAGCTTTACACGCTGAATTTCGCTGCGATCACGCGCCGTCACTACGATTAGGTCAGTGCTATTGAGTAGCCAATTAAAGAAGATTGCTTGGCGCTGACTCATAAAACTTAGCGGTTCACCTTGTTTATTGACTGTGGCACAGACCAAATATTCTGGCTCAGCAGTAGGCACATTCCATGCGTCGATTTTACGCTGAGTTTGGAATAAAGTATCGTCCAAATCCATGAGAGAGTAAGGCTTAGTAATGTTTGAATTTGCTTGAAAAAATGGTGTGGTCATGGGTCATTTGTGCCTTGATTATTTTTAAATAATTCGCTTTGATATAAAACACTATCGATAACATCTTTTGTTCTTAAATAGGCTTTTACCCCATCAATTTTCATTAGTAAGTATATTTCTAATGCAAAAATTGGTATTAGCGCAAAATAAAATAAAAGCTTAGTCTCTAGAAATGACACGAAGAAAGCTGCCATAATTACTATCCACAATAAAAAGCCTATAGTAACGAGAGCAATGAATTTTCGAAAATTATGCACCCAATAATCTGTCAGAATATTAAGGCTTTTGCTATATCTTCCGTCTTCAAATTTTAGGATGTTACTTGATTTTAAGTCACTAAGGTCATACAGATCGATTTCTAAGCGGCTTTGAGACATTAAAAACTCTATTTCTTCAACCTTATAGCCTTTGAGTACATAAAATCGCTTATAAAAAAGCTGCTTAATAAGAAATGGTTGATTGCTTAATCGTTCACCAAATTTGTCATCATCGATGATTTTACATAGTACTTCAAATTGCTTGTCATCTTTGGTATCGATACGATTGATAAGATAATTAAAGACCCTTGCTAATAAAAAAATGACTGCAAATACAAGCGCGATGATAGACAAAATATTGTCACTAAATCCTAAAGCTATTTTGATATTATGTAGAAACTCAGTTATGCCCACTATCAACACCTACCACGAGTACGTTATCTAAATCTTTCCATAGCTCATCAACACTGTCTTCTGAGGTTTCTACGCATAAGACAATCAAGTCCCATTCTTTTGGATCAACATTATAAGCAAAGTTGGTCATGCCAAGCCCGTAATTATCATTAAAGCTCAACATAGTGGTAATGGCGCCACCAAGCGCAATCGGTGAGCGTGTCAACGCACTAAAGTTAACCTGAAACTCGGTGTTAGCCTGTTGTCTTTGCATGTGCGTTTCAAGCCATTCTGCCAATAAAAAAGGCAGCCAAACAAACTCATTGCTCCCCAGCACCAAGATTTTTTTGGGCAATTGAGTAGCCGCGAAGTCATCTTGAGCACTGAATTTGGCAAAAGACGTCTGAAATCTTGACAGATAGTTATTAAAGCCATCTGTGCTGTCTATCGTTGGAAAACGGCCCCAACCGCCCGTATGACCCAACGCTTGACTGCCAGCCTCAGTTGTATCGACTGATGGCATGATAATTGGCTCAGGATTAGGTGCATCTGTCCACTGCCAAGCCCCAGAAAGCAAGTGATGACGATGGAAATCAACACCTGCCAAGCGAGCCGCCATTTGCTCAGGTATCGCGCTATCGTCTGTCTTATCTTTATCCAATGACCAATCAACCAACGTGGTGAGATGCACTTGTTCTAACTGCGTTAGTCCTGCGTTACGTAAAGCAGTGACAACATTGACACACGTATTGCCTGTTGATGCTTCATCATCGACCATGATAAGAGTTTTGCTGGTGAGCAATTGATCTTGAGTGACGGTGTCGGCACTTTGATAAATTAAATGCTGGCTGGCATGGCTGTGGTCTTCACTAAACGTCGTCAGCAGTGATTCAGCACTGTCAGCAGTGTGCTGCGCATGACGGGTAGAATTTAACAGCAAAGCAGTTGGATAACGCGTTTGTAGCGCTTGATGTACGCCAGCTGATAAGCCAACGGCGGTTTCAGCCATGCCAATGACCAATATAGGCTGAGGCAACTGATTAGGCACTAGATTGGCAAGCTCGGTAAAAGCATGACGCATAGTGCTGGGAGCAACAGGGATATGACGACCCAATACTTTTGAGACAAACAAAAACGCCCGTTTGGGATTGATGCGCTGGGCAAAACCAAGCAAGTCTTCTAACTGGTAATGATTACAATTGTCCAATCCTTGCTTATTTGAGCCGTGGCTACTTACGGCAGCGTTGATCTGATAAGTTAAGTCAAGCGTGCCTCGCGGCAAAGTAATAGTCGTACTGTGTTGCTTATTTGACATTCATGTTCCTTGAGGCTTTTAATTTTATACAGCGATACGCTTTTTTTAACATTAGCGCTTTGCCAATCGTAGCGCAGCCAGTTATTTACTCAGTAGTGCTTTCTTCAATTTTTACGCCTGTCATGACCGTACGCACTTGGCAGGGTATTATCTGTTGCGCAATATCTGCAAGCTTTGGTTTTTCGGTCAGACCCATCCAATAACCAAAACCAATTTGTGTCAAATCCACACCGCTATGGGCGGTATAACCAATACCACCAGACGGGCGGCTATTGATTTCAAGTACACGATGCTGGCCATGCTCATCAGCTTTGGTTTGCACACTGACGATACCGTCACAGCCGAAAGCTTTGATTAGTGGAATGACAACATCCATGACCGATTGCTCATAACCGATGTGCTGAATTTTTCCTGTTTTATAGCGTGTGACCGCAGCCAAGACTTCGCCATATTCGCATACCACATCGATTGAGTACTCTTGCCCAGGTAAATAAGGCATCAGTAACATCGGAATAGGGCGCTCTTCTAACATTAGACTGTGTGTATAAGCATTGATAAACTGAGCCGTACTGATTCTTTTTTCTTCAGTAAAATACAAGTGCTCAAAGCTATCATATTGCTTGCCTATCTCTTGTCCTGAATCTAACTGCCAAAATCCTTGAGCAAAGATACCTGTGACGGGCTTGATGCATAGTGGCTGATGATCATGTTCGGCGAGTAAGGCCTTGAGCTCTGCAATATTGTCAAAGCGCCAAGCGTGAGCGACAGGGATATCATACTGATGACACTGTTGCATAAAGGCGAACTTATCATCGATTGTTTTTAAGGCATCGACGCTGGTTGCACCTGTTAATAAACGAATACCCGCTGCGTCAAATTCCTTACGGTGCGTTTCATATGAGATATTATTACGTCCAGTGAGCACTACTTTGGCATGGTTTAGACGTGCATGTTCTAAGACAAACTGCCAACGCGGCATGACTGGTTCGGCATCAGATTTTTTGTCGATATTGGTAGTGTCAGTCTTGGCAGTGGTGTCATACGGCTCATAATATACTGTATCAGCGAATTCGAAAATCTCAGGTCTATTATGACGGTGTGAGGCGATGATGGTAAACGGCGTAATGGACTGATCTTTTAATACTTGTAGGCTGGCTAACATATCGCGCTGGCTAGATTGACCTTCAGCTAACCAAGCCGCTATCGATGGGGTATGATGGCTATCGTGAATAGGGTTATCCATAATTCTCTCTTGTCATAAATGTAAACGGTCATTGGATAACTCAGTGTCGTCATCGCAACACTATCAGCAATGTCAGTCAGACCAAATAGGGTATGCGCCATACTGCCGATAGCAGCGTATATTATATACAAATGCTAGACGTTATAAATACTCCTAACACGATAGTAGTGAGTATTTTTTCATAGCTATTTTTTGAATATTTTTAACACGTTATGAGACAATGCTACTGATCAAAATAAGGATATATCCATACTACTAAAGGCGGATAGCTGGCATAATAACCACGACGCCTAATAAATCATTTAAAGGATATGTAATGAGCCAAACTCACTCTCAAACATTGGTTGCAGGTGCCAATGCGCCTTTGCCAACTGACAACATTAGTATTCGTATATTAAGTCAAAATGCGATTGATTGCGCTGCGTATCGCCTCACTACCAGTGGTAAAGTTCGCGGTGATGGCGACATGATATTTTATGGACAGAAGCGTAGCGATGATGGCAGCGTTAGCTTTCGTGGGCATGACAGTGATGGATTTTTTGATATCAATTTGCCTACTCAGCCTGCAAGCATCGAAAAAATAGCCTTTGCATTCTCTAGTGAGCAAACCTTAGCCCAAGTCGGCGATGTGGATATTCAGGTGTTGCAAGGTAGTCAAGTACTGATGACTTGCCAATTAAGTGCAGCTGGGCGTAACGAAAAAGCCATTATTTTGGCGGAATGTTATCGTAGGCAGGGCAGTTGGAAGTTTCGTTTTATCGCTCAAGGGTTTGAAGGTGGTCTAAAGCCTTTGTCTGAGCATTTTGGCGTTGAGATTGCGGATGAAGCACCAGCTCAATCCCAAAATCAGTCTCAAAACCAAAATCAGTCACAACCTATCAATATACAACGTCCAATCAACACGCAAAAAGCAAGTAGTGCTTCTCAAGCGAGCACACCGCCACCGGTTCCATCCAATCCTTCAATCAATTTGAGTAAAATCACGCTCACCAAAAATCAATCTAGTATCAATCTTAAAAAGCGCGATGACTTTGGTAAAATTTCTGTCAATCTAAACTGGAACCAACGTCCAAACACTGATAAACAATCACCCAAAAAAGGATTGCTTGGCGATCTTTTCAAACAGCATAAGGCCGGCGGTATCGATCTTGATGTTGGGGCAATGATCCACCTAAAGAGCGGTGAGAAAACACTGATTCAAGCGTTGGGCAATCGTTTTGGTAGTTTGCAGTCAGCGCCTTACGTTTGTTTGCGCGCCGATGACAGGACAGGACAAATCAGTGGAGGAGAGTGGCTCGATATCAATGGTCAGCAGTGGTCGCAGATTGAGGAGGTATTTATCTTTGCCTTTATCTATGAAGGCGCGCCAAATTGGGCACAAACCGATGGGGTAGTGACGATACATGTACCAGAGCAACCACCGATTGAGACTCGCCTAACAGAAGGTACCAGTAATTTGCCGATGTGTGCCATTGCACGTTTGGTCAATCAACAAGGCAGTATCAATGTTGAGCGTATCAATCAATACTTTAAAGGCCATCAAGAAATGGATAAAGCCTTTAACTGGGGTTTTAGCTGGAAGCGTGGCAGTAAATAAAACAACACAGTAGACTATGAAAAATCAGCCCCTTTATTATAAATAGAGGGGCTGATAACGTGTAGCACTATAAGATGTGTTTAGCAAAATAATTAAGCGTGCGGTGTGATGGCAGGCATGAGGTCATGGAAGGTACGACCAGAAGCGGTTTCACCAATGGCATGCATTTTCCATTCGTTGTTATGGCGATAGACTTTTGCCATCACCATGGCAGTATGACCACCTTGTGCCGACAAATTATAACGCGCTACTTCGCTGTTGTTATTGGCATTAACGATACGGCAAAACGCATTTTCGACGGTCTCAAAGGTTTGACCTGTAAAGCTATTGACCGTAAAGACAAGTGACACCACATTGGCAGGGACTTTTGAGAGGTCAACATTAATGACTTCGTCATCGCCTTCGCCATCACCAGTACGGTTGTCGCCAGTATGCACGATACTGCCATCTTTTGAGGTAAGCTGACTGAACCAAATCGCATCGACCGCCTGTTTGTTTGCGTCAAACATAATGCATGAAGCATCCAAGTCGATAGAGTCACCACCGCTGCCACCACCGAATAATTTTCCCAAAAACCCACTTTTTTTATCTTGTGGAGCTTGGGCAACGTCCCAACCTAACCCCAGCTTTACCTGTGTAAGATCGCCACCAGCTTCTTTGCTGAGAGATATTTTTTGACCTTTTTGTAAATTAATCGCCATGAGATAATCCTTATAATAATTATGAATAAACTGTTAAATGACATTCGTTTTTACGTATTTTTGTCTTAGGTAGTATTGTTTTTTTATAGGGTAAAGCGCTATAAAATATTGTTTAAAAATCCGCTATTCCCACCACGTCCACCCGAGCTTGTGCCTAAGACGCTTTGTAACCAGCCTTGGTAACTGTCGCGATTGCGCGAGCAGATAATGACTTTACCTGTACCAGAAAAGTTCAATACCATGCCTTCGCCGCTGGTAACAGAGTTGATAATATTGCTCATGATGCCTTTTTTCTTGCTGGTCGACACAGAGAGCTTATAATCAAGGTTTGAGTCCCAGCACACCACATGACCATTATCGATGATAACGTCCTTGTCTGGGGTTACCTCAATCTCAAACAACGAACCAAAACCTGAGACGACCACTTGACCTTGTCCTTGTGTTTGCATGACCATAAAACCACCAGTATCACCAAACACGGCACCACCCAAGTTACGCTGAATATTGGCTCTGATATCGACGCCTGTCTGTGCCGCAACAAAAGCGCCATCACTCAGCGTGTACTGCTGCGCGCCGACATCAATAATCTGCATGTCGCCATCCAGCGTTGGCGCGAGTAGACAATCTCCTTCGCCATTGACCGCTTCGATCTGCTGCTGAAATAGGGACTCATCGTTTGCAAACCGGCGCATTAGTGACTGCATAAAACCGCCTTGCAATTTGCCTTTAAGCTCAAGGTTTGATTCCATCATTACCATTGCATTGGCTTCACAATAGATTGAGTCGCCTTTTTTGAGATTGCAATGTAAAAAAGGTTCAATGGTTCCAATTAAGCTGAATGTTGCGGCCATGGTTTGCAAGTCCTTGTTCTAATATCTTAAAAATGTATGCTAACGACACATGATTTTGTATGCCGATATTCTAAAAAAGCCATCAAATGCATAAAAAAGTACACTTGATGGCCTATCTTTGATCCAATCAAAATCTGATTGCACCAACTAAATGAGCAAATAATGATGCTGGTAAACGTTACACGTTCACACCATAAGAAGACGCTAATGGTCCAAGACCACCGCTGAAACCTTGACCAACGGCACGGAATTTCCAATCGCCATTGTGACGATACAACTCGCCAAATATCATTGCCGTTTCGGTGCTACCGTCTTCTGATAGGTCATAACGGGCAATTTCAGCGGCGCCGTTGTCGTTGACGACACGAATATAAGCATCACCTACTTGACCAAAGTTTTGGTTGCGGCCTTGACCTTCATAGATGATGGCGCAGATTGCCACTTTGCTGACATCAGATGGGATGCTAGCAAGATTGATTTTGATTTTTTCGTCATCGCCATCACCTTCACCAGTACGGTTGTCGCCCGTATGTTCAACAGCGCCATTGTCTGATTTTAGGTTGTTAAAGAAAATGAAATCTTGATCGTTGCGTACTTTGCCTGCTTCGTTAACCAAAAAACCAATCGCATCTAAGTCAAACTCTTGCCCGTCAGTGGCACGTGGATCCCATCCAAGACCAACTGTAATATTGGTTAAACCTGGCGCTTCTTTTGATAAGTTTACGTTGCCGCCTTTTGTTAAACTGATAGCCATACAAAGATCCTTTAGATTAATAATTAAGTGGATTAAGTGATAGAAAAAGTAAAATAAAAATGATTTGTTTATGAGTAAAAGTGGCAAATACCTCTAGCTGTATGCCATGCTCTACATATCACTACGCTTTACTATACTAAGCGTTTGCTGACTAAGCAAGGCGTATTTTGTGCGCTTACTATATGTTTACTAAGAGACATAATTGACGGTTATTTCTGATACTTTTTAACATGCTCTTTATATTGGTTAAGGTTAAACGATCATAGAATACTTGGCTCAAATATTGTTAATCAGAAAAAACTGACCAGCCCGTTTTTTCTACGAACAGCTCTAACGCTTTTAATCCAAGTTTGGAGTTTCCAATATGATCAAGCCCTGGCGACCAGACAGCAATAGAGCCCTTACCAGGGGCTATGGTTAAAATACCGCCACCAACGCCACTTTTACCAGGTAAACCGACGCGATAGGCAAATTCACCAGAGCCATCATAATGTCCGCACATCATCATTAGTGAGTTAATCCTTCTTGCTCGGTGCTCGTTGATCACACGTACTCCTGAGTGCTTATCAACCCCGTTAGAAACCAAATAGAGACCAGCGCTGGCTAACTGCTGGCAACTCATCGCAATTGAGCACTGATGAAAGTAGGTACCCAACACCTTATCCACATCGTGCTTGAGGCGACCAAAGGATTTCATAAAGTGGGCAAGCGATGCATTACGATCTTTGTGCTCCATCTCAGACGCTGCCACTCTGTGGTCAAAACGGATGGATTCATCGTCCGTAATAAAATGCACAAACTGCAAAATCTCACCCAATACTTCTCTGGGTTCGTGACCCATCATGATCGCATCTACCACCGCAATCGCACCAGCATTGATAAAGGGATTGCGTGGCCTGCCAGTTTCATGTTCTAGCATGACGATTGAGTTAAAGGGGTCACCTGAGGGTTCACGGCCAACGTGTGTCCAAAGTCCATCGCCCAACTTGCCAAGACCGATGGTTAGAGTAAATATCTTAGAGATACTTTGGATCGAAAACAGCGTGCTTGCATTACCTGCTGTATACATCTGTCCGTCAGGGGTTGCTACTGCAATACCAAACTGGTTTGGATCGACATGGGCCAGTTGCGGGATATAATCTGCTACTTTTCCACGATCGGTTTCAAGTGCCATCTGTGCGGCGATATCATCAAGAATCTGTTGCATATAAGTTGTATAGCCGTATTTCTGTTGGTGAAGGGAGTGTTAAAAAGGATTGTACTCATAAAGCAGCGATTTTAACCGAATAAAGGGTTACAAGGAGGAAAAATTTGCAGGTTGAGCGAAAATGGCTTGATAACATCGATATCTTAAAAATTAGCACCGTGAAAGAGTAGCGCTATACAAAAAAAGCAGACCATACCTAATGATATGATCTGCTTATGTACAACATATGATATTGATAAGACGTGTTAATTCAAAGGTGCTTCTTTGGCTCTTTCGAGCTTACGATGCTTGAGCGATGCCCATAGTGCAAAACCAATAAAGGCAATACCGATAAGACCAGTAATCAGCTCAGGCACGTGGAATTTCACTGACAGCAACATGATAACTGCAAGGGCACCAATGGCGTAATGTGCCCCATGCTCAAGATAGATAAATTCATCAAGTGTGCCTTTATCTACTAAGAAGATAGTCATTGAACGCACAAACATTGCACCAATGGCTAGACCAAGCATAATCACGATGACGTCATTAGTAATGGCAAATGCACCGATCACCCCATCAAAACTGAATGAAGCATCAAGGACTTCTAAGTATAAGAAACCGATAATACCGCCTTTCATGATAGCGCTAGTGGCAGCACCAGTACTGTTGCCTTGAGCGTCTAGCTCTTCTTCAAGATCGCCCTCAAGCATACCAGAGATTACTTGCACGCCCAGATATACTAAAATGCCCCAAACGCCTGCGATTAGTACAGCAGAAGCTTGTTCATCGCTCGCCCAAGATACTGAAATCATTAGGACAATAAGGGCAACGAATACGCTCATGGCATCGACCTTGCCTAGCTTGACCAAACGGCTCTCAAGCCAGTCAAACCAATGGACCTCTTTGTCATCAAAGATAAAGTTTAAGAATACTAATAGTAAGAAAATACCACCAAAGGCTGAAATTTCAGCGTGATGTGCCATCAATCTGGCAGAGTATTCGGCAGGATTGTTCAATGCCAAATCAATCACTTGCATCATGCCAAGATCGGCAGTCACGGCAACGATGACAATAGGGAACACCAAGCGCATACCAAATACAGCAATCAAAATACCAACAGTTAAAAATATCTTTTTCCAAAATTCGTCCCAGCCCTTAAGGACTGAGGCATTGACCACCGCATTATCAAATGATAATGAGATCTCCATAACGGCCAAAATAGCGGTAATGGATAGGGTAGTTATTAGGCCACCCATACCGCCATGTGAATATCCCCACCATGCAGCTATCGCTAGAGCGATCACTGTGAAGATAAAATCTAAATAAAAATGTCTCATGACACATCCTGTCTGGTTGCGTAAAGCTAAGGTCAGTCTAGTATAAACACGCCATAAAAAAGTGGTTATCACTAACCACTTTTTATGTATAAATTCAGATGAAACATAAAGTATTATTGACCATTTGGCTATCAATAATTGTGACTATTTTGCAACTAGACATGTTTTATATTTCAAGGTGGAATCCTTGTTTAGATATCAACACCATACTGCTGACACATGGCTTGCAGACCGCCTGAATATCCTTGACCGACGGCACGGAATTTCCATTCGCCATTGTGACGATATACTTCACCAAATACCATGGCGGTCTCAACAGAGTAATCTTCTGCTAAGTCAAAACGTACGACTTCAGTGCCTGTGTCTTCATTGACCACACGGATAAAAGCGTTAGCGACTTGTCCGAAGTTCTGATTACGAGTAGCGGCGTCATGGATGGTGACAGTGACCACAATTTTATCGATATCAGCAGGCACTTGAGTCAAATTTACTTTGATAACTTCATCATCACCATCGCCTTCGCCCGTACGATTATCACCTGTGTGCTCGACCGCGCCATTATCAGATTTTAGCTGGTTATAAAAGATAAAGTCATGGTCGCCGCGCACTTTGCCTGCATTATTTAGCAAAAAGACACTCGCATCGAGATCGAACTCAGCGCCAGAAGTGGCACGCTCATCCCAGCCAAGACCGATAAGCAGTTTGGTCAAATTTGGGTCAGTTTTTGTCAGCGATAAATTACCGCCTTTATTCAGTGATAAAGCCATGAGATTGTCCTTATTATTAGAGTTAATGAGAAGTGCAGATGCACCTATAATCATAAAAAAAGCAATGTCTGACCAAAAATGGCGTGAGACCATCGCTTAATGACGCTCTATCATAGCAACAAAAAATGACCCAATCAAAGCGGATTGGGTCATTGTTATGTTTCATATACATTGGGCAAAAAACCTAAGTTTCAGGTAGTTATGCTGCCGCGATGAATTGTTCTATTTATAAATACTAACTTATAGACTTTGGCGATGGCGAATCTCAAAGCTTTGATGAATCGGTTTTTTGATATTAAAATCAAACCCGATCGTTTTTTGTGTGATATCGACAATATCGTAACGCTGGGTCAACTGCTCATCCAACTCAAAGCGCGTAAAGTTATTAGAGAAATACAAGACACCATCAGAGGTTAAACGGTTCATTGCACGATTGATAAGGGCCGCATGATCACGCTGTACATCAAAAGTGCCTTGGAATTTCTTCGAGTTTGAAAAAGTCGGCGGATCAATAAAGATAATATCAAACTGCTCGGTATTGTCTTTGATCCACTCAAAAATATCGGCAGCAACGAATTGGTATTTGTTGCGACTGACATCTAAACCGTTGAGTACAAAGTTTTGTTTGCCCCAATCTAGATAGTTCTGTGACAAATCAACGCTCGTGACTTTTTTGGCACCAGCAAGCGCTGCATGCACGCTCGCCGTACAAGTATAAGCAAACAGATTTAAGACAGATTTGCCGCGGCTATTGTCTTTGATACGCGCACGCATATTACGGTGATCGATGAACAAACCCGTATCGAGATAATCGGTAAAGTTGACATAAAAATAAGCACCATCTTCGCGGGCGACATGAAACTTACCACGCTTTTCTGTGGTATTTTGCTTGCTGTACTGATCATTACCAGACTGGCGCGAGCGTGTTTTGATAAAGACTTGCTCACGATTGATATCAAACACTTCACGGATACCCATCAGTGCTAGATTGAAGCGTTTTTTAGCCGTTTCTGGTGGAATCGTTTTGGGCGGCGCATACTCTTGTACATGCGCATAATCACCGTACAGATCGATAGCAACTTTGAAATCAGGCAAATCAGCATCATAGACACGAAAATTGCTGACGTTGTCTTTTTTAGCCAGTTTCTTGAGTTTGGCAAGATTTTTTTGCAATCGATTGACAAAATCCTGTCCTTCTTCTACTTCAATCTCATGTTTCTCAAAGCGACTCACAAGATTGCCTGTTTGCCCAGCGATTAACGTCCCATAACGGAAGTAAACTGTGATTGCACCGTTGTGGCAACGCAAGGTTTTTGGTTCTTTAATAGGCAGTATATCGACTTGTTCGACATTGGACGCCAATATGCCAACCATCGGATTGATATCACTAGCCGCAAAACTGTCTTGCAAAATCAAGCCCAATGCGTGATATAGCGGCTTAATCATCTCTTCGTCACCCAAACGCTCACCATAAGGCGGGTTGGTAATGATTAAAGGATTACTCAATCGACCATCATCCACGAGCGGTTTTAGGGCGCTACCAAGTTGATCAAGCGCACGCTGTTCAATGTCGAGTAGGGGTAACAAATCTTGCAATCCTGCGGCGATAAGGTTTTTTTCAGTTGCCACAATCGCGCCGCTATCTGCATCAAATCCCAAGATTAAAGGTAGGGTATCTGGTTGCTCATTCGCAATCTCTAATGCTTCACGAAAGCGCATCTGCGCATCTGCGATCATCTCTTGCCATAACGCATCATCATGATGCTGCCACTCATAAAAACCAAATTGATTGGCCGCTTTATCAATACCTACGGCATAATCACAGTGCATGAGTAGCGCTTCGATAAGGAAGGTGCCAGAACCACACATCGGATCGACAAGCGCATCATAAAAAGGCGCATTGCCTGCGTCGTTTTTCTTATGCCAACCAGCGCTATAGAGCAGGGCAGCTGCCAAGTTTTCTTTTAATGGCGCTTCTGTCATAGCCACGCGATAACCACGGCGATGTAAACTGGTTCCTGATAAATCTAAATACAGCTCGGCTTGTTTGTCGTTTACCGTTGCAAAAATAGAAAAATCTGGATTTTTACTATCGACATTAGGACGACTGTCATAAACTTCATTGAAAGTGTCTGCAACGGCATCTTTGATACGCAGCATCGCAAACTGCTGGCTGACAGCCACGCGTTTATCAACAGACAGACGAATCGCAAACGTTTGTTCTAAGCCAAATTGCTCAGTCCAATTGACGGACTTTGCCAAACCATAGATCTGCTCAGCCACATCATATTCTGCATTGATGTTTCTACGTTTGATGAGCATCAATACTCGAGACGCAACGCGTGACCAAAGACAAATAGTATATAAATCACGTAAGGTGCCAGTGACCGCCAGACGCCCTGTGCTTTTAATATCGCTCACAATACCAAAACTTGTCAGCTCAGTCTGTAGCGGTGCCTCAAGCCCATCGGCACAAGTGATAATAAGATCCAGCGACAACTCCGATGGAGAAGCAGCTAAAGAGGCGGGTGCGGTTGTTACGGTCATACGGATACCTGTGAGCTAAATTGACAAAAAATGCAAATAATAAAATGGGCGGTTTAACCGTTAATTTTACCATAATTCGCGGTAGGATGGTTTAAAGTGGCTATGTTTAAAAAGAGGTTTTAAGAGAAGTATAATTGACTGCCAAAAATTTAATACGTATTGATAATATCAAGGATCGTTTTTTGTCAGTGGTACGCCTTCTGAAGCTACTGGCGTCGTCGCCATAAAAGATTTGGTGGAAACAGGGTAATCAGATTCGTTTGGCATCAGCAAACGCATATGCGGGTAGGGAGTAGAAACGCCCACAGTATCAAAAGCACGTTTGATATCTTCTCTTAAGTTTTCTTTGATTATGGGCATACGGGCGACAGCGGCAGGCTTTACCCAAAAACGGACGATAAAAAACACGCCATATTCGCCAATTTCTGCCACAGTGGCTGAATGTTCAGGGCGACTGAGTATCACCTCAGTATCAGTGAGTACTTGTAGAATCTCTTTACGTGCTGTGGCAATATCGTCTTCAAAAGCGATACGGACACGAATATCAAAACGTATAAAGTTTTTTGAGGTCAAATTAATGACCTCAGATGAGGCAACATTGGAGTTTGGAATAATGACAGTGATATTGTCGCGAGTCAAAATGTGGGTCGTACGCAAAGCAATCAGTACCACGCGACCTTCATTATCATTGATATGGATCCAATCGCCAACCTGAAACGACTGCTCAAGTAAAATAGTGATACCTGCGATAAAGTTGGCAAGCGTGGACTGTGCTGCAAAACCTACTGCCAATCCGACAATACCCAAACCTGCAACCAATGAAACAATATCGAAGCCGAACTGCGCCATGACGCTGGCAAGCCCAAGTACCAAAAGCAGCACAGACAAAATATTTTTGAGTAGCTGTTCTATGGAAGCATTGAGCCCATAGTGCTGCAACACTCTATGAATAACTTGTCCTGACGTGGCCCAAAGCACGTAATAAATACCCGCCCACGTACTGGCTTTTGCTGTGGCTTCAACTGTTTCTGGTCTAAAGTTCATTTGACTCATGATTGCAATGAAGCTGGCGACAATCCAAATGTAGCGTAGTACTGAGCGCACAATTTTGGTACGTCGCTCATTGAGCCGAATCTTTGTTCTGCTTTGCTTAACCATATAAACTGTGAGCCAATAAAAAAATCCCAATATGGCAAGCAATATCAGGATTTTTATACCAGTACTGGTCAGCTCAACTGCTTGTGATTTCCAATCAAACGTTTCTTCTTCTATCGAGCCGCCAAGTCCAAGGTAAAGGCTAGTATGGAGATCATGAACAATCTCTTCAAAAAAGTCCTTAATACTAGCAATTTGCATTTTTTGGTCCATGCGGCGTGTGAATGACGTTAGCGTGTTCAGCAGGTAACTTGAGTGACTATTACGACTGAATACATCTAATGCTCAATGTATCGATTTTCTTATGGTTAACCTAATTATTAAAAGGTGTTTTCTTGGGTGTCATGGAACTGATAGGGAATTTCCATTTTATGCTGAACATCTCGTAATGCGGTTCTTAGCCCTTCTAGTATCGTAGGATGGTAAAAAGGCGTATTTAACATATCTTTGACACTCAAATTATTGGTAATTGCTGTGGCTAAGATATGCCCAATATACTCAGCATCAGGCCCAACCATGCTTGCTCCTAATACTCTATCAGTTTTTTTACATCCGTAAATATGTAATAGACCACAGTTGACACCCATGACGCGACTGCGACCTTGATTATCAAATCTGACGCTACCCACGACGTACTCTAGCTCTGAATCTTGCTGGATTTCAGGAAGTGATTTGCCAACGTTAACGATTTGTGGAGAGCAAAAAACAATAGAGAAAGGTATTGCAGGAGGACGAATATAAGCGTCTTCATTGTTTTTACAGACCATACTGCCTGCACTATACCCTTCATCGCTTGCAACATGTAGTAATGGGATATGAGCATTGGCATCACCAACGACATAGACATTTAAGTCGCCAATTTGACCGGTTTTTTTGCTCAGATTTTTAGGACGGTTTTTGTCATCAAGCTCAACGCCTAAATGTTCAACACCCAGCTGTTTTATATTGTTGCGACGCCCTGTTGCGACCAGTACATACTCGCCTTGCCATTGCTGTGACTCACCAGCACTGTCTTCATAATTAATAAATGCAGCAGCCCCTTCATTTTCAGTAGCATTGTGACCAAGATCCTTAATTTTGCTACCCAAATGCATGGTCAATTCGCTACTTAAGCAATCAATGGCTTTGTTATTGATGTCATCATCTTTAAGACCAGCCACGCGTTTCTCTCGATTGAATAAAGTAACGTCTACGCCCAAACGATTGAACGCTTGTGCGAGTTCAAGTCCTATTGAGCCTGCACCGATGACTGCCAGTGATTTTGGTAAATCTGTCAGCTCAAACACGCTATCAGAGGTTAGAAGGGCATCGCCAAGCTTATCAGCCCAGCCCTCTGGAATAAACGGTGAGCTGCCTGTTGCAACGATAATTTGACTGGCCTCAATCAATTCATCGTTGACTTCAATCAAACCCTGCTCGTTGATATGCGCATGGCCTGCAATTTTTTTATCATCTGGCCAACTGTCTACTTGTTTTTTGATATAACTGGCAAAATGACTGCGCTCATCACGCACGCGCTGCATGACTTGCTTGCCATCTATCTGGGTGGTGGTATGGATACCAAACTCTGTAGAATGGTTAGCATCGTGCGCACGATCAGCGGCTGCAATCAGCAGCTTACTAGGCATACAACCGACAGCGATACAGGTGGTTGTCCAGAATCCTTCATTGATAATGACGACATCGTCGAACATTTTACTGGCTTGACGAAAGGCGTTTTGACCAGCCGTACCAGCGCCAATAATAGCCACAGATACCTTACGAGTGACTTTGGATGAAGCCTTATCAGAAACGCTAGACTGTTTATTCATATTATTCTCAAGTAGTGTTTTATTAGTAAGGAATGTATTTATTATTTGATTTTAGATTTTTATCATAACGCTTGTTGTCAGTCATTTCATAACTTTTTTATCAGTTACGCGCTTAGTTTGACGATGAGGCGCTCAAGGTCTCACGCAAACGCTCGGTGTAGCCTTGAGCACGTAGGTTACGCTGAGCATGAGTAAGCTTCCCTTCGGTATCAAAAACAAAGGTCGAACGGACCAGTCCTAATGTGATGTTGCCATACATATTTTTTTCTTTAATCACATCAAAGTATTGGCACAGCTTTTCATCAGTATCACTGATAAGTGCGATTTGTAAGTTTTGCTTGGCAATAAATTTTTCATGTGATTCTACGCTGTCACGAGATACACCAATAATGTCATAGCCCAAATCATCAAACTTGTTCAGTTGAGCTGTAAACTCTGTCGCCTGCGTGGTACAGCCTGGCGTATTGTCTTTAGGGTAAAAATAAAGAATGAGGCCTTTATTGGTATTGGCGACCATTTCTTTCAGACTAATCTCATCATGAATAAAGTGCCCATCCAATTCTCGTACCATGGTGACAGGGAAGGTTGGTAACGTGATGTTTTCTGTGGTTGGCTTTGCCATTGTAGATTCCTTTTTGGTTTTGTGTGTATATGCTCTATTTATAGATATCTTATTATAGGCAGATTTGCAGCAATTAAGGATGAGTTTTACACTTTGCTGCTGTATTGGCAACAAAAAAGACTGGCAATAGCCAGTCTTTTGTATATCAGTCCCATGATGGGTTAAGCAGGTTTTTGTGGCTCTTTTAAATCCAAGCCAACTGTGCATTGCTGTAAGTCTTTTTGCATTTTTTTCACATAAGGCAAGTTTGAAGGGTCTTTTTTGTCTTGCGCGTAGCTTTCGATTTCCCACATCTGACCGATAGTCATATTGCTTCGGACGCCAATCGTACAGCTACACAGTTTGGTCGCATTGCCTTTATCAGCGACTTTGTATTTGACCGCACCATTAACGCAAGTATTGATATTATTTTGTTTAATATCAGCAGCGTTTGCTTGTGGAATCACAAACATGGCCGCTAGGGCTAGGGGTAACATCGGCAAAAACTTCATAAACGTCCTCTTAAAGGTGGTGTCAATTTCTTAAATCTTGTACTCAAATGAGAGTCAGGTCACTCGTATGTGAATGCTTCATTGCATGATGAGTAAATATTGGTACATGCAAGCGCTCATACCATAGCAAGTATAGCGATTAAAATACAACGGCAGCTTGCTGTGTTAATGCAAGTAAATGTTTCGCTAATGTTTACTATCAGCCTTTAAGCATAACTGCTATTTTAATCGGCATCACGCTTGATAATGAGTGGGATCAGCAACACCTGCTTGGGCGAATCCTTGACGGCGTAACGCACAGCTGTCACAGACACCGCACGCAAGACCATTGGCATCTGCGCGGTAACAAGAGATCGTTTGACCATAATCAACCCCTAACGACAAACCAAGCTCGATGGTTTGAGCCTTTGACAACTGCTGTAGAGGCGTTTGAATAGACAAGTGGTGACCAGTGACGCCCGCTTTGGTGGCAAGATTTGCCATGTGCTCGAAGGCGGCAATGTATTCTGGACGGCAATCGGGATACCCAGAGTAGTCGACTGAGCTTACGCCAATGACAATATGATTGGCATCCGTGACTTCAGCAACTGCCAATGCATAAGATAAAAAGATAGTATTACGCGCTGGTACATAAGTATTAGGTATGGCGTCGTTATCGATCTCATCGTGATTTTTATTAGGGAATTTATCGGCGTCGCCATCAGGTACGATCATGCTGTGATCGGTCAGTGAAGAGCCACCCAGCTGAGCAATATCAATATCGATTATTCTATGATTAACCTCAGCGGCTTCTGCGATGGCTTTTGCTGCTACAAGCTCGCTATTGTGACGCTGGCCATAATTGAAGCTGACCGCAGTGACAGAGGCATAACGCGCCTTAGCCCAATACAAACAAGTGACTGAATCAAGTCCGCCTGATAGTAGGACAACAGCGTTCTGACGCTTATGAAGGTCAGATACGTTGGTATCAGAAATTGGATTGGTAGGGGTATCCTGCATAGTAGCGTTTGTCATAGTGGTATCTATTATTGGTTTACGAAAACGGGTATTTTAGCAAAAATACCCTCATTACAGAACCATGAGACTATGATAAAAATAGTATCAAATATAAAATGCGTGGATTGTCTTGGTTGTGTCGGTTCTCTCAAAAAAAGACAAAGCGATAAAACATTAGATAGCGATATAGCTTTTGTGCATCAAACGATCAAGGCGATGTGGTATTTAACTTGATAATTTAATGTCATATTTTCAAACCATTAACAATATTTGTTATAATCGCTGCTTTCAAAACCTCCTTGCTAATTCCTTTTTTGCTAATGGCATTATGGCACCGCTTTGTAGCAAATGGTCTGACAGCAAAACCATCATTGTAAAGATATTGAGTAATTTATGACCGCAGCGACCTTGTTTACGCCACAAATCACGCCTGAGCTTGATGATACTGGCTTAGATAATCATGACACGATAACTGAGACTGATAGCGTGAACTATGATGATACAGCTGACGATATGAGTGAAGAAGCTTTGACGGACGAGCAGACAAGCTCTCCTGAGTCTGATCAGTTTCGCAAATTACAGAAAAAGCTACGTAGACAAGTCTCTTGGGCAATTCGTGATTTCAATATGATTGAAGATGGCGATGTGGTGATGGTTTGTGTCTCAGGTGGAAAAGACAGTTATACGTTGCTCGATATTTTACTGCTATTGAAGCGTATTGCACCGATTAGCTTTGATATCGTCGCTGTCAACCTTGACCAAAAACAACCTGGCTATCCTGAGGATATCTTGCCTGCGTATTTAAATGAGCAAGGTATTGCCCACTATATCTTAGAAAAAGACACTTATAGCATCGTAAAAAGCGTGGTACCAGAAGGCAAAACTTATTGCTCAGCATGTTCGCGTCTGCGTCGTGGCTCATTATATGGTTTTGCCAAACAAATCGGTGCCACCAAAATCGCCTTGGGTCATCATCGCGATGACATGCTCGCTACTTTCTTTTTGAATTTGTTTCATGGTGGCGCGCTCAAGTCGATGCCGCCTAAACTACTCAGTGATGATAAGCAAAACCTGTTGATCCGTCCGCTGGCGTATGTTGAAGAAAAAGACATCATTGAGTATGCCAAGTTAAAGGAATTCCCAATCATTCCTTGTAACCTGTGTGGTAGCCAGACCAATCTACAGCGTGCCATTATCAATGATATGTTGAGAGAATGGGATAATGCCCATCCGCAGCGTTTGGCTTCTATCTTTAAGGCCATGCAAAACGTAGCACCGTCCCAGCTTGCGGATCGTGAGTTATTTGACTTTGAGCGCTTGAGTCTTGAGCGTGATGACAACGAGCGCGTTTTTGAAGGGGATAACATTCAAGCAGGGCAGACCGATAGTTTGGCTGAGATAGGCTTGCCAGTGTCGCCAAAAACACAGACATTTAACCCGAAGTTCGCAAGTGACAATATTAACAACAGTGACAGCCAACCCTCGACAGGTACAGAAAAAGCAGCAGAGCACAATCGTACTATGCAAAAAATACCTACAATCAATCCTGTATTATAAGATGATACTTTTATTATTATAAAATACTAAAGAGCATAAAAAGCCAGCCATTTTCGATCAATGGCTGGCTTTTTTATAGTGCTATGGCGCACGATAAATAAAATCAGCTTTTTGCAAAAACAGGTAGCGGGCTAAAACTCACCTCCGAGCGAGGCAGTTTGGCCACATCTTGCATACGCCAGTCTTCCTTACCATCGTGACTGACTTGTAAGTAGTATTTGGCTTTGACAGGATCAATATCGACTTGTGCGCTGTATTTGTTACCTTCCTCATGCTGTAACACCACATCGCGATCTTTTTTAATATCAGTGGCATGCGAGATAGATAGCGCCAGCTCTTTTGGATACACGAGCGGTGTCCCGTCCAACAATTTACCGGATTGTAAGCTTTGTTTAGGATAATCCAAATAAAAAACCACATTGCCATTGTCTGCAAACTGCATTTTACCATGCAGATCTAAATCGTAAGTAAGCTTATCGCGTGATACATCCTGATAAAGCGTCTTGCCATCCATATACCAATCGTCACGTACCACACTATCACGAATCTGGTACGAGTAATAAACAAACCAAATGCAAGCGACTACCACAAATGCTGGCATGCCAATGACAAAGATGACAACCATGTAGTTTTTATACCATGGCTGAGAATCCTGATGTTTAAAGTTCGATATTGGAGTAGACATAACATACCTATTAACTGTATCAACGGATAATCTGACGGCAATATGCTGCCAGTTAATGATAAATCAGTCCTCCATTTATTTTGGATGAATGGAGGATATATAAGAACCTCAATAGCTTATATTTAAAATTACTGGCCTTGAGTGGTAAACACGTTTTGCTTGCTGACTTTGTACTGACCATCTTCGCTGGTCACATTTAGAGTAATTGGGGTTTGACCAAACTCAATAACATCAGGATCACCATAAATACTGACAGGCATATCAAAGCTTTCACCCGCCTCTAATGGTACATCATTAAATCGCAACTCTAAACTCAAACCCTCTTGTGGAGCAAGCGTGATTTTATAGTTATGAGCATCCTGTGTCTTATTTGTCAGTTTAACAATATAGCTGTTTTCGATCATGCCTTGTGTGTTTACAGAAGACAGCTGATTACGGTCGCGACGAATATCAATCTCCAATGGAACCCGATCGGTTAGCGCATAGATAATGCCACCACACAATATCCCCAATAATGCCAAATAAGCAAACAATCGCGGACGCAGCACTCGGCTGGGTTCTTTTTCCACTAATTGACGCTCTGTGGTATAGCGAATCAACCCACGTGGATAACCAACTTTATCCATAATGTCATTACAAGCATCAATGCAGGCGGCACATTGTATACACCCAACCTGTAAGCCATCTCGTATATCGATACCTGTTGGGCAGACCTGAACACACATCTGACATTCAATACAGTCGCCTAAATCTTCAGGATTTGTGCCTTTTTTGCGCGTACCGCGAGGCTCACCGCGCTCATAGTCATAAGACACAATTAAGGTGTCTTTATCGAACATCACGCTTTGGAAGCGACCATAAGGGCAGATCTGAATACACATTTGCTCACGCATGTAACCTGCATTGGCATAGGTGGCAAATGTGAAGATAAACATTGAGACCCAAATCCATGTCGGCCAATCTGGGATAGGTAGGATACCAATGGTTTGCCAGCTCTGATACAGATAATCTGTTCCAGCAACATAGCTGACAAAGGTGGCAGCTGTAATCACTGAAAACACCAACCAAATAACATACACCAAAGAGCGCTTAAAAAATTTTGTCGCACTCATTGGTGCGCTATCAAACTTGAGTCTCTTATTGCGATCGCCAATGACCCATTTTTCAACATATTGATATAGGTGTGTCCAAATCGTTTGTGGACACGCATAGCCACACCAAACGCGGCCTGCATAAACGGTCACCACAAATAAAGCGAAAGCTGCAATGATTGCAAATATGGCAATGAAATAAAAATCCTGAGTCAAAAAGGTCATGCCAAAAATATAGTAATGCTGTGAAGGCACATCAAACCATATTGCTTGCCGATCATTGTAGCGCAGCCATGGCAAAAGCAAGAAAGCAGCCAGAAGCGCATACATGGTGACGACCCGAATATTCTGATAAAAACCTTTCACAAACCTAGGATGAACACGATGCTTAGTCGCGTCAAGATCTACTTGTTGCACAGGAATTTTATTAGAGTGTTGTGCTGACATAAACGTGCCTCTTTTAAAAAAGAATCAGTTTGCTGGCAGGATGAACAAACACCTGTACTCATCAGATGTATGAATGTGCGATGTTATCCATGTCAGTAAGTGGTGGATAAAACAGAAACCCAATTCAAATCCACTACTCAAAAATCGATTGCGAATAAATGGCTTAATAAAAATTAGTGATGACGATGAAGATCAGTAGCTTACAGGTCGGTCTAAAATAGTGTTATTTTAACATTATCCCTACTTTAAATGGGGTAATGGTCGTAAAATGACTGCCCAATATGTAAGAATAACTGTGCATTGAGAAATCATTTTAAGAGCTCAATCTATAAGAATAAATATTCTAGTAGAGAAAAATAAATAAAGGGAGAACTGCTGTGACAGTTCTCCCTTTATTCAAGCTTGTCCATTTTAATTAAACAACTGAAACTGACTCAGAAATATCAATTAGCCGCCGCTGTTTTAGTTACTGTAGGCTGAGCAGCAGCATTAGCAACGGCTGGTTGAGCAGCAGCTGGTTGAGCGGTTTTATCTGATAAAGAGTAAACATACGCAGCAAGAAGCATAATACGCTCATTACCTAATTTGGTTTGCCATTGAGGCATAACGCCCGCACGACCATAACGTAAGGTCTCACGAATAGTCTCACGATCGCCACCATATAACCAGATATTATCCGTCAGATCTGGTGCGCCAGTTGAAATCATACCTTTGGCATCATTACCATGACAAAGCACACAATTGGTCGGCTGATTAAATATTGCCTTACCTTGAGCAACCATTGTTTGATCTAGCTCATAATTTTGCTGATTACCAGAGATGGATAAAACATATTCAGCTGCTGCACGTACGCCATCTTCACCGATCTGATCACGCCATGCTGCCATACCACCGACGCGACCATTGTGTAGTGTCGTCAAGATATTTTCAGGGGCGCCACCGTACAACCAGTCATTATCCGTCAAGTTAGGGTAGCCCACGGCACCCTTAGCATTTGAACCATGACATACTGAGCAGTTCTGTAAGAATAAGCGACTACCCACTTTTAAAGCGTTTGGATTTTCAGACAATTTTTCAACGTAAGGCGCAAGTTCTGCAACCTTTCCATCAATCTTCGTCTGCAAATCTGCAGGTGGGTTTTCACTATGGCTTCTTTCTGACTGTAGCTCAGCAAGTTCAGTCAATGTAGACGTTGCCGCGCTGGCATCCGCTTGCGCTAAGATGTTCTTTTCAAAGTTATCAGTAAATACTTTATTGTTGCGTTCAAGATCGCTGTATAGCTCATTCTTAGACGTCCATGGCACAGTTTCGCCATCCACTTCTACGGTGGCAAGACCTTCCCATTTTGCTGGAACCATTGCTGGGAAAAATACCCAATATACAACGCCCCAAGCGATAGAACCAAAAAATATTACTAACCACCATTTTGGTAATGGTTTGTCATATTCTTTAATACCATCATAAGCATGACCTGTTGTACCGTCGTCGTCTAGCTTTGGCTTGTATTTCAATACCATCAGTAAGATGCCGAGGATAAATGCCCAACATGCGAAACTTAGTAAGGTAATCCAAGAACTCCAAAAAAATGTCATCGTTCATCCTTATTGCGCTGCTCTTCAGACAAAGCTTTTACATCTTTGTCATCAAGCGCAAGTTGTGCATCTTCTTCGAAACGTTTTTTGTTTTTTGGCGAATACGCCCACCATGCAATACCCACGAAAGCAATAAAGGCAGAAACGGTCGCAATTGTTTGTAATTCACCAATACCCATTAGCGCTGTCCTTCCATCGCGGTACCTAGCTGCTGTAAATAGGCAACCAAAGCATCAAGCTCAGTGGCGCCAAGGACAGCATCAGGAGCCCCTTCGATATCTTCTTCCGTATAAGGCACACCAAAGCGATCACGGAATAGACGCATTTTAGTTTGAACGTTTGCGCCATTTACTTCGTTGGTCGCAAGCCATGGAAAACCTGGCATAACTGACTCAGGTACTAGCGAACGGGGATCAATCAAATGCTGCTTTTGCCAGTCTTCTGAGTAGCGACCACCAACACGCGCTAGATCAGGTCCAGTACGCTTTGAACCCCATAAGAACGGGTGATCCCAAGTTGATTCAGCAGCACGCGAGTAAGGTCCATAACGTTCAACTTCAGCACGTAGTGGACGAACCATCTGCGTATGACAGACGTGACAGCCTTCACGAATATAGATGTCACGACCTTCAAATTCTAATGCAGTCCAAGGCTCCATAGAGGGAAGGGGAGCGTTCACCCCACCTTCTTCAGGACCTTTATAATCATAAATCAACGGCACGATTTCAACTAGCGTTGCAAAGCTAATAGCAATGACGATACCGATGACCAACAAGCCTGTATTTTTTTCAATAATTTCATGCGGTGTACCAGCCATGATCGCTCCTTATACGTTAGCAGCTGTCGAGGTTGCATCGACACTAGGTTCATGATCAGTTGGATCTGCGATGTCCACAGGCTTACCTTCTGGCATCTTGATCGTTTTGTAGCAGTTATATGCCATCACAAACATACCCGATACGTATAGGAAGCCACCAAAAGCACGCCCCATATATGGAAAATGTGAGAACTCAACGGTATCAACGAAACTGTATACCAAAGTACCATCAGGATTCGTTGCAAGCCACATCATGCCTTGCCCAATACCTGAAATCCACATAGATACGATATAGAAGATAGTACCTGCAGTTGCCAACCAAAAATGCGTGGTAATTAAGCTAATAGAGTACATTTTTGGCTTATTGTAGATACGTGGTAACAAGACGTATAACGAACCAATAGTAATCATACCAACCCAGCCAAGCGCACCTGAGTGAACATGACCAATCGTCCAATCCGTGTTATGTGATAACGCATTGACAGTTTTAATTGACATCATTGGGCCTTCAAACGTCGACATCGCATAAAATGACAAAGCCACAATCATAAAGCGAATGATGGGATCGGTACGCAGCTTATCCCAGCTACCTGATAGTGTTAATACGCCATTAATCATACCACCCCATGAAGGTGCGAATAGAATAATAGAGAACACCATCGCTAGCGATTGAGTCCAATCTGGTAGGGCTGAATAATGTAAATGGTGACCACCTGCCCACATGTATGAAGCAATCAATGCCCAAAAGTGAACAATAGACAAACGATAAGAATAAATAGGACGACCAATCTGTACTGGGACAAAATAATACATCATCCCAAGGAAGGCTGCCGTCAAGTAAAAACCAACCGCATTATGCCCGTACCACCACTGTACCATAGCATCGGTCGCACCACTAAATATCGAGTAAGACTTAAATGCACTAACAGGAATCGCCATGCTGTTTACAATATGCAGCAGTGCAATCGTAATAATAAAAGCGGCAAAGAACCAGTTAGCCACATAAATATGTGAGGTTTTACGTTTGATAAGAGTGCCGAAGAAGACAATGGCATAAGATATCCATACCAAAGCAATCAAAATATCGATTGGCCACTCAAGTTCTGCATATTCTTTAGACGAAGTCAGACCTAAAGGAAGCGTAATAACGGCTGATACAATAACCGCTTGCCAGCCCCAAAAGGTAAACCAAGCCAGATAAGGAGCAAATAATCTTGTCTTACAAGTACGCTGAACAATATAGTAAGACGTTGCGAACAGGGCAGAACCACCGAACGCAAAAATGACCGCATTGGTATGTAGCGGTCTTAGACGACTAAAGGTCAGCCATGGAATATCAAAGTTAAGTGCTGGCCATACTAACTGCGAAGCAATGAACACCCCAATACTCATGCCGACGATGCCCCAAACCACGGCCATTGTCGTAAAAAATCTTATGACAGTAATTTCGTACTCACGGTCCACTGGGGCGACTGCTGTGTTTTGTAAACTCATTGGATGATTCCTTTACAGCCCGAATTATCAACAGAATTAACTAAGGCACCGCATTCTCTGCGCTATAAAAATTTATAGGCAGATAATGATTGCGGGATATGCTGCTTTTTGATTCACTTATTGCTTTAACGCTATTAACCATCGATTTAAGCATTCTCTTATATTAGCCAGTACTAATAAAATAAGAAGAGAAGATCGAAACACTCAGTGCTAATCGATAGTAGGATTGTTAATAGGTTGTTGGTGCAAATAAGACGATGCGCCGTTTTTAACATTTGACCTCTAATGAGGTTGAATGTTTATCTTCATTATTGTCAAAATCTGTATTAATAAAGACAGACATTAATGCTTATAAAAAACACATGGCAATAGACGTGTACTAGCGGCGGCTAACAAAAAAACAGGTTTATGTAATGTTTAGTTAAAACTCCCGACTCTGTTTAAGGGTATTGTAACGCAATCTTAATGAAATATCATCAGGACTATACGGCAAAATACAAACTCTTTAGTAAAAATCTTAGCAATCAACCTGTTACTACTGGGTTTTCTACCCATTTTATGCACAAATATGTCCCTATTCTAGGGATATGTTCGAACCAAAAAATAGTAAGCGTGACCTAGTAAGCCCAAAAATACGAGCAATATTTTTGTAACAATTGCAGTCTCAGCGATGTAAATAGGTTTTACTTATCATCAAGTCGCCCCTTATAATGAGGCAGAAAAGAATGATGCTAGCGCTTACCTACGTCGCTATTATCCGTTCTATCTTAGAATTCGATATTCAATGGGGTGAGAGCAAAACGACTCCGTGCCACATAATACTAATTAAGGAAATAACATGGCTGTATTTTTAACAAATGAATGGTTTGAGCAAGTAGAGCAAATGGGGAATGAAGCAGGTGAGCTTAACTTGCCACCGGCACTTGCCAATATGATCGTCAATTTAAAGGTATCTGACGCTGAGCAAGATATTGAAGCCAACTTTACAAATGGCTTATTACATCGCGGTTTGAATGATTCGGCAACAACGACCTTATTGCTTGATCGTGATATTCTACAATCTATTATTACTGATTTTGATACCAATCAAATCATGGGTGCATTCATGAGTGGTAAGATTCGTGTCGAAGGCGATATGTCACAGCTGATGGCAGTACAGACAGCGCGTCCAAGCGCGGAGCAAAAAGAGTTATATAGTCGCATTAAGTCAGCGACGACAATGGCTTAGTATTTTTAGACTTATTTAAAAATACCAACAAAAAGCCCCTAATAGATATTAGGGGCTTTTTGTTGATTCAGCAAAGATTCAAATATTTTTCTTACTTAAATTAACTGGCTTTTGACTGCTGGGCGGTATTCTGTTGATTTTCTTTATAGATAGCCGCTTGTAACCACACGTTTGCTTGTACATAGTCATTGACTTCAATAGCCGCTGTCTCTTTAGTATCCAGTGCACCAATGCGCATCACAAACGGATCTGCATCTTGTTCACGCAATACCACCACATCAAATAAAATGATGGATTTATCATTAAAGACGGTATTTTGTTTGCCCAGTACTTGACCTTGACACCATGCTTCATCTTCTTGGCCTAAAGTATCTCCAAATAGATAAGCGCACATATGACCTAAGTTGATTTCTACTGGTGCCATTTGTGCTTCTGTCTCAGGTTTCCATTCGCTGATTTGCGCTTGCAGATCGTCTGGAATTTGACCATCGTTGGCCGCCACAATATCATTAAATGCACGATGATAACGGATCGATTCTTGATCTTCGACCATAATCACCTCGTTTTGTTCGCTTGGTTTGATTTCGTGCGCCCAAGCACTCAAGTTCACAAAATAAGACGTATCGCGCTGATACAGATGGCGATTGGTTGTGTAGAGCTGGTCAAAAGCATAAATGATACTACCATCAGCCGTACGTAAACGTAAAACAGCATCGTGCGAGCTGTCATTGGCAATAACGCGCTCAATTTTGCAATTCAGTCCATAAGGGCTATCAACACAAGGGTAGGCATTAATGAAGCATTCAGGCTTACCGTTTTTCATTGCCAGTACTTGGTTGATGTGGCAAGGTTGGTTTTCAGATAGCAACAAACAGCTGTCTTGAGCGCTCACGTTACTATTGAGCCCTTTGGGCATTGCTGCTTTTTCAATCATTTTTTGTAGCCATTCTGGCACGTCATGACTCATGTCATCGGTTAAGATACGCCAATGATCAGCATGACCTGCAGATTGCTCATCGGTTAAAGTGATTTTGGTAGGGGTTTGGATATTTTTATATTGGTAATTAATAGTCATGAAAATACTCAAAATTAAGTCAGCGTGAAGTTTGAACCCAAAACTGCTGTTGCGCATGTACCATACAATACTTAACGATATTGATTTATGATAGTCAGCAACGTCATCATCAGCATAGAGTCAACAAACAGCAATAAATGGTTAATGACAATTGTCCTTAGCATACAATATATAGGTATTGACGCAAGTAATAGCAAGTCCCTCATTAAAAATAGTAACAAAACCCAAATTTTTATCAGAAAATATACTCAATTTTCGCTAATGAGTGGCACATCTCAGCCAAATTGTGTCAAACTAGCTCCCTTTTGATAGCTGTCTTTGAGCTGTCTTAAACCCTGTTTTTGTGTTCGATTTATATGTGAGTATGACAAATGCAAGCGCATGGTGCATTTGATGTAGCTCATTTTATAACAAATATAAAGTCGCACGTAGATAAGATAAAGAGTTTGAATATGTTTCGTCCTTTAGCGTTATTTATCGGCTTACGATACACCCGAGCAGAGCGCAGTAACCGTTTTATCTCCTTTATATCGCTCATCTCGATGATTGGTTTGACGCTGGGAGTGGCTGTATTGATTACGGTGCTGTCAGTTATGAATGGGTTTGATCGTGAGCTCAAAACCCGCATCTTGGGTATGGTGCCACAAGCAACTGTCGTCTCAACCGAAATCATCGGTGATTGGCAGCAATTGGCTGATAAAATCAAAGAAGATCCAGAAGTGGCAGCCGTAGCTCCTTTTATTCAGTTGCAGGGCATGCTGACCTCAAATGGTCAGGTGGCTGGCATCATGGTCACAGGTGTCGATCCTGAATACGAGAAAAAGGTTTCGATCATCAATGATCACATGATTGAAGGCAGTATCGATACCTTGCAAAGTGGCGATTTTAGCATCGTGCTGGGTGAGGAGATGGTGCAGTCATTAGGGCTGCGTCTTGGTGATAAGGTCACACTGGTGCTACCAGAAGCCTCGCCTTCGCCTGCGGGCGTCATACCGCGCTTCAAACGGTTTACCTTGACAGGTATTTATACGATCAGTCCTGAAGTTGATAGTTTGATGGCGTTTATTCCGATGAATGATGCTGCAAAACTATTACGTCTCCCTGCTGGCGCACAAGGCGTGCGTATGAAGCTTAATAATATCTTCAATGCGCCAATGGCGTCAGAAAAAGCAGCTGCGATCGCGCCTGAACGCTTATATCCTAATAATTGGACGCAAACTCACGGCAATCTATTTGGCGCCATTCAGATGGAAAAAGCCATGGTAGGTCTGCTGTTATTCTTAATTATTTTGGTTGCAGCCTTTAATATCGTGTCCAGTCTAGTCATGCTCGTCACTGATAAAAAAGCAGACATTGCGATTTTAAAAACCTTTGGTGCTTCTCCTCGTTTGATTACGCAGGTCTTCATGGTGCAAGGGGTTGTTATTGGTGTCATTGGTACGATTGCCGGCACGATATTGGGTGTAATATTTGCGCTCACCGTGAGCGATATTTTGGGCTTCATTAATCAAACCTTTGGTCTGAATTTATTTGATGCTTATTTCGTTAACTATTTGCCATCGCAGTTACGTTTGTTAGATGTTGTGTTGATCACAGGCGCTTCGTTTATTTTGAGCTTCTTAGCAACCATCTATCCAGCACGCCGAGCGGCTAAAATTCAGCCAGCACAAACCCTACGTTATGAGTAATTAGAGACATTAGCAGCCTAAGATATGAATAATCTCCCTTAAAATATAAGCATGTTTTGAGGAAAACTTGGGTTGCTAGAGACTAATTAAACTTGATGAGGCATCAACCTCAGTATAAATAGAATAAAGGAAGCGTCATGTCTGCCATTTTAGAGGCAAAAGATATCAATAAGATATACGATGAAGGGGCAGTGAGTACGCAAGTATTGACTGGTCTTGATTTGACTGTTCACCCTGGCGAACGCATCGCTATCGTTGGCACCAGCGGTTCGGGTAAAAGTACTCTACTACACTTACTTGGTGGTCTTGATACACCAACCAGCGGCGAAGTCTGGCTGCATGGTCAATTGCTAAATAGTATGAATGAAACTGAGCGCGGTGCCATGCGTAACAAGTATTTAGGATTCATTTATCAGTTTCACCATCTATTGGCGGAATTTACAGCTGTTGAAAACGTTGCTATGCCTTTATTAATGCGTCCAAAAGTGTCGATAAATGAAGCGCGTCAACAGGCAATTGATATCCTCGAGAGTGTGGGTCTTGAGCATCGCTTGGCGCATCGACCAGGTGAGCTGTCAGGGGGTGAACGTCAGCGCGTTGCTATTGCCCGTGCCCTCGTGACCAAGCCCTCGCTTATTTTGGCAGATGAGCCGACAGGTAACTTAGATTATGATAATGCTCAGAGCGTTTTTGGACTGTTATCAGAATTGCAAAATACCATGCAAACGGCCTTACTCATGGTCACACATGATCGTAATCTGGCGGCATTGGCAGATCGACAACTTCTGCTACGTAATGGTCATTGGGAACAATATTAAACGCAGCAAGGTAAAATCAGCAATAAGAAATCATAAAAGAATGGAGAAGTGATTAGTCACTTACCATTTCTGTTAATGGAATAAGGATAAATACAATGAACGAAAATGACGATCCAATTGAAGCTTTCGGCAGCGCTGAAGAAGGCAACGAGCCATTAAAACCTTATATGGATACAACGCTGTTTGATACGTTTGATAGAAAATCACAGGTGGAGATTTTAACGCCTGTTTTTGATGCCATTACTCTGGCTGGGGCTGATTTTGATCTAAAAGCACAGGACAGCGCAACGGGTAAACGCTACACACTCCTCAAAAATGACGAAGTGATTGACGTTTTTGTGATGAATGCAAATCTTGCTGATGAAATTCAAGTAGCAATGGAAAACAGCCAAGACGAAGAGTGATTGAAACACAAAACGGCTCTACTGTTCATAGTGAGTGGTACTTGATCATATATCAGTATCGCTCCTAAGAGGCAGGCTTTGATCGCCCTGAGTTGTATGCTCTTCTACCAATTTAATATTAATGAGATACTATCAAGGTTTGGGTGACTTATCCGTTGGTTTGTGTTGCCGTTTTTGCCAGCTAATGACAGTTTTGTAGCGCCAAATTGCTTTAAATGCTAATCCGCAAATAAGACTTGTGATAATCGCTAAAACAATGACCCCGATACAAAAAGCCGCAAGTGAGACGGTGCCGCGATAGGTCACAAAAGGATTGTCGCCATTCGATAGTATCCATAAGCTAAAGTCAGCAATCATACGCCCGATCAGCCGTAGACTAATCATCGGCACATCAAGAATCTTGGCTCCTACATAATAACTTGCATAAAAGACGGGTAGGGTGGTGAGCGGATTGGTGATCCAAGTTAAGCCTAGCGCCATAGGTACATTAGCTCGGAAAATTAATGAGCCAATCAAAGCCAACAGCATCTGTCCTGGCAATGGAAAAAAAGCACTGAGTACGCCAATATAGACGGCCTTATTCAAACTATGGCGGTTAAATTGCCATAATCTTGGGTCTGCCAGATGGGGTGCAAATAATTTTAGCGTGCGACTTTCTAGGATTTTCTCTGGTGTAGGCAGCAAGTCTTTTAGACGTTTTTGGGGCACGGGATCGCCTTTAATCATTAACGACAGTCCGATCAATCTTATTGATGGGCTGATATAAAGTAATGTCATTAGTAAGAAGTGGGGATAAGAACATATTAGATGATAGTGTCAGATAGGTATTATCGCAATATGTATAATCAGTATAGGGCAATATAAATAGAAATGCTATTACATGAGGTAGTAGTTATGGTCGGTTTGAGTCTAGACCGTATCGACGCATTTTTTTGATAATAAATGTTCATAGGTAATTGCATCGTTTACCTTTATTATTACGCAAGGAGCATGGGTGTATTGGTTGATCGTTGGTTTGATTCTTATTGTGATGATAGGTGTGTTGGCAGTTGCAGGCAGTATACCGATGTCGCTCGATTCATCTTTGTTGGGCCTCACTAATAATGTTAGTTTATTTTTATTCTTAACGATATTATCGATCATTTTGGTCATTGTTCTTCAATTTACGACACCGTCAGCAAATCACCTAGAATCTTCTCAGACGTCTTCTCATATTTTACCTCGTCGTTCTACACGATTTTTCTGTATTATTACTTACACTTTAGCCGTTATGCTGGCAACTGGGCTTGTGATTGGCAGCGCCTTACAAGCAATAAGTAGTTATCAGCAGGCAAAGGCCACGGAAGTGGTCGAACCTGTGCGTGTGCAAGCCTTGGTCACGATTGAAGGGGTAAGCGATAGTGTTTATGATGCCTCTGCTACGAGCGGCTATCGACAGGTTGCCATCATCAGTCAAATCTCGCCATTGGTTGCTGATTTAAGTACTCAAGATTTAAATAAAATAACAGACAAGTATGTCATTGATAATAAAAATAGCCTAAGCAATAACACTTCAACTCACAATCCTGCTCACGAATATAGTAGTAAAAACGCTACCTATCGTATATTGCTCAACGCGTATCCAAAAAACCCATCCAAATCTTCACTTGGCAAACCCTCTAATGACAGTCAGTTAACAAGGTTGAATCATTTAAAGCCAGGCGATCAGCTATTCATGAGTTTGGCATTAGCACCACTTGCGACTGCTGAGCAAACCATCAATAATCCCTCAGGGTTTGATGGTTATCGTTGGCTAAAAGCGCGACATGTTGATGGCGTGGCAAACATATTGGCGACTGGCACCGTGACTGTGCCTGAGGTCAACTCAGCGTCCGTATCTTCTGATAACGCCTATCTCCATAACTTTCGCACACGAATTGACCAAGGACGGTGGTATTTACGACAGCATTTTTATGAGAACTGGTCAGAACTGAGTGTGATTGATCAGCAAGCAAGAGCGGTTACTTTGAGTTTGTTAACGGGTGATCGTAGCCTAATCAATCGAGATACCAAAGATCTGTATCAACTCGCTGGTATCTCGCATTTGCTTGCCATATCTGGCACACATATTTTGTTTTTGGCAATTATGTTGTCAGCATGCGCGGTATTCCTCTTTGATCGACTATACCCGATGATGTATCGCGCTGTCCCGCGTTGGCAGCTGCGCTGGGGGGTGATGGTGGGTGCAGCGTTTGTGTATGCATTATTCACAGGTTTTGATGTACCAGCTGCGCGTACGGCGTGGATGCTATTAGCATTGGGGTTGGTACGTTTGACATTGCGACCTATCAGTACGATACGTGTCTTATTTGCGTTGGCCGTGTTGATGGCATGGCATGACCCTTATGTATTATGGCAAGCAGGATATTGGTTGTCTTTTATTGCTGTGGCACTACTACTCAAATACGATGATACCTCAAACAGATATACACAATCTGATACAACCCATAACGTCGGTTTAAAGAATGCTTTTTCTAAGCGTATGTGGGGCACAAGTAAACGTCTATTTAAACTACAGTTTTGGTTATTTATTACTTTATTACCCATCACTTTGCTCTTATTTGGTAAAGCGTCGTTGTGGGGGCTTATCATAAATCTATTTGCAATCGGACTGTTTGGGTGGGTGATTGTACCGCTTAATTTATTAGCAGGGCTTTGTTATCTGTTATCACCTACTATAGCAGACAGTATTTGGACGCTCGTCATTACCATCGTGGCTCATTTGCATGAGCTTATTATTTGGCTAACGTCGCTACCTTCATTGTCAAAAGCGTGGTTATACACACCTGTAAATACCGCAATAGTGCTCATGGTGCTATTAAGTCTGGTGCCTTGGCTATTACCACGAGGGTTTGTCAGTCGCTGGCTGGCACTGCCTCCTCTGACATTATTGATGATGACAGTGTATGCCAATCAGCAGTCACCAAAAACGATACCGACATTGTATATTTTGCCAACGGGTGACCGTTATGTGAGCGCTGCCTTGTTGCAGTATTCCAATGGAAGTAATGAACGTGCAAGTAAGAATAAAAATACAAATTGGCTATTTTTAGCACATCATAGGCCTACCGACCTACGAACAATGCCAAGCAAATTAACATCTGATAAGCTATCTGAGATAATAGAGCAGCAATTAGGCAGTCTATCTGTCGATGCGCTAGAAGGCATCATAGTGCAGAGTGGCGATGCTGGATTGACGACCACACTTAATATTGATGACAAGCATACTACGCCTGATATCAGACAGTCTGAAGTCTTGCCTATGTCAGTTGCCCAGTTGGCTGCGCGTATTCCTATTGGTCAATATTGGCAAGCTGGTCGCTCTGATCGTTGGGGCAGTTTGCAGCAAGCATATCAGACCATTAATCATTCTGAGGGTAAGTTAGGTGTGAATACTCAGCCCTGCGAACAAGGGAAGACATGGCAACTACCAAACGGAGAGTTAACCATTCAAGCACTAACGGGTTGGAGTAAGGTAGGCGATGCCAGTGTTTGGGATTGTACGATAGCGCTTGATACCAGTTTGCCCATACAAATATTAAAATATGATGCCTCTCAGCCTCTCAAATCCTTGCCTTCTACTATTCAAACGCGCATATCGAACGATCATTCTACTGTTCAGCAAATAGATGATTCATCATCACGCCTTATATTAAATACTGATACGCACCAGCACGTCTGGCAAATGTGGTCGTTATTGTGTTCCGCTGATGCTTTTAATAATCAAAACTCATCCAATACCACTTGGCTTGGACATAGTGAGTCACAGATAACGACCGAAATACTGAAGCATCAAGGAGTAGATGCAATCATAACTTATGATGAGAAAGGATTAGAGGCAGCATTACCGTTAGGTGAGATTGGCAATGAATCATCTCAAAAATAGGGCTCATAAGAGGGATGTTACAATATCGTGATATTTCACAGTTATACTATTGAACCATAAATGAAATACCACCATACTTAGCAGCTTGTTAATATAGATGACAGCGATACTTCAAAAGTACGCAATGTGAGCGTTCGCTCTTATTTGATACTTTTTTATGTTATCTTTTTTATTGTTTTAGATTGTTTCTGACTTAGGAAGTTATATGCCCAACTGGCCACCAGACCCTAACAAACGTCCTGATAATTCGGCGAACCAGCCCGTACCCATGCAGCAGCAAAGACCGCCGAGTGGTCAAGAGTGGCGAGTGCTGGAAAATACATTGTTGGCTAGCGTGGTTGAGCAGCGACGTGCTCGACGCTGGAGTATCTTTTTTAAACTATTGACCTTTGGTTATTTATTGCTGATATTCTTGATGCTGAGCCGTAGTTGTAGTACAGCAACAACGGGTCTAGATGGGGTTGATACGAGCCAGCCGCATTTGGCAGTGGTTGAGCTGCAAGGTGTGATCAGTAACGATGACGTAGCCAACGCTTACGATGTCAATGAGGCATTGAGAGACGCTTTTGAAAACCCTAACTCTAAAGCGGTGGCGTTAGATATTAACTCACCTGGTGGCTCACCGGTACAGTCTGATGAAATTTGGCAGACCATGATGGATCTGCGTAAAGAGTACCCAGATAAAAAACTTTATGCCGTTATCGGTGATATTGGTGCTTCAGGTGCTTATTATATCGCCTCTGCCGCAGATGAGATCTATGTCAATCCATCGAGCTTGGTTGGTTCTATCGGTGTCATTATGCCAAGCTACAATGTCAAAGGTTTAATGGACAAAGTCGGCGTAGAAGATCGTACTATCACAGCGGGTGAGTACAAAGACATCTTGAGCTTGTCGCGTCCATTGACTGACTACGAAGAAAAACATGTCGAAGGTGTGCTTGCCAATACGCACAAGCATTTCATCAATGCTGTGAAAGAAGGTCGCGGTGATCGCTTGAAAAACCCTG
Organism: Psychrobacter sp. JB385; assembly: GCF_900163785.1. GTDB lineage: Bacteria > Pseudomonadota > Gammaproteobacteria > Pseudomonadales > Moraxellaceae > Psychrobacter. The sequence goes on along the minus strand of NZ_FUKN01000005.1, from coordinate 140,816 downwards.
AGCAAAACAAACTGTTTTCAGGACTGTTTTGGACAGGTGAGCAATCTATTGAGCTAGGTTTGGCAGACAAAACAGGTAGTATCACAAGTCTTAGTAAACAATTGGATCTTGATACTATCATTAATTACAGTCCAACCGATCCCTTCCAAATGTTTATGGATCGTTTTGCCGTACAACTGGGTGCAGGTATTGGCTCTAGCATGAGTCTTGATGGTTTTTTACCGCAAGAAGAAGGTAATGCAAAAATGCGTTAAGCATTTAATATTTTAGATTTACTGTGTATGATTGTTAAGGCTGAGCATAGAACTATGCTCAGCCTTAATTGTAGGTAAAAACAAACACAAAAATTGATAACCTTGTCAGACTTTGGGCAAAGACTGACAGAGGACAATCATCATAAAAATGTGTGACCTATTCATAATGATCTAATGAGTGCCTATTATGAGTGATGAAATTGATTTAAATACTTTTGAAGCGCTACCTGTATCTAAGATAACAAACAAACCAGTCATCCATTTTGCTCATGCCAATGGCATGCCAAGTGCGGTCTACGCACCGTTTTTTGAACCACTGACTGAGTTTTTTACGATTGAATATATTGCGATGTTGGGCGTGACCCCCGATTATCCAGTTGATGACCATTGGCGCAGCCTGACACAACAGATTATCGATAGTGTAAAACATACCTGCAATAAGCACAGCGTTACGCAAGTAGTGGGCGTGGGTCATTCACTTGGTGCTATGTGTACTCTGCAAGCATTATATAAAGCGCCTGAGCGCTTTAGCCAAGCGGTACTCATGGATCCGCCTTGGATATATGGCAAAGTCAGTTTGCTGTGGCATTTGGCAAAGACGGCTGATAGATTGCCACTCATGAATAACCGTTTGATGGATAAGCTGTCACCAGCAGGCGTGTCCAAGCATCGCCGTGATGTTTGGGATAGCCGAGCAGACGCATATGAAAAAATGCGAAATAAAGCGTTTTTCAAAAACTTTGATGAGCGTAGCTTCCAAGGCTATATCGATCATGGCTTGCATGAGCGCGCGGATGGTAAGGTTACATTGGCCATTCCTAAAGCTAATGAAGTGGAAGTATTCCGTACCAATCCTTCTTGGTATTGGTTGGCACCGAATCGCGGCCCCAAAGTGCCTGTTACCTTGATTATCGGTCAAGACAGTATTTTTTTAAAACGTCGCTTTCCACAGCAAGTCAAATCACGATTGGGTATTCCTTATGAAACCCACGCTGGTGGTCACATGTTTCCGCTTGAGCATCCAAAATCAGTGGCATTGCAGGTACTAGCATTGATTGAGAAACAGCTACAGATTAAAGAGTAATTGCCACTCATTATGCGTTTTATTATAGATTTGGACTGATGGACTGTCCTTTTGAGTAACGACTTTATGCCAAAAAATGCTATTGATTCAGACAGTTTCACACCTTTATCTAAGCAGACGCCTTTGTTTTCTCGCTTAGGAGCTTGTCTGTTGACCATAGGCATGGTGCTCGCTTTTTTTATCAGCCAATTGCTGGGAGTGTACGCTGCTGGTAAGTTCGTATTACCCTCTACTAAAAGCTCAACCATCGCTGATATATTCTTTTTTGGTGGTAACGATGGCACAGTGAGCAGTTATTCAATCATTATTGGCTGTGTATTATTGATAGCGATTAGCGTCTTGATTATTCGCTTGCGGGGCGGGAACAGTCGTCAGTATTTAGCATTGAAGCCATTTGCTTTTTCGACAGGCATGAAGATGCTTGGGTTATTAATACTCTTTATGATTGGTAGTCAAGTGTTGACGTATTTTTTGGATGAAACACCATTGGTATTTGTCGATCCTTTATACCAATCAGTCAGCTCAATTTGGCTACTGGTCTTTGCAATGGTGATTGTTGCGCCATTATATGAAGAATTGGTTTTTCGCGGCATACTATGGTCTGCGCTCTCAGAACAATTTGCGACATCTCAATCGAGACATCATGGAGCAATTGTGGCAAGTCTCGTGACCAGCTTGATCTTTGCGGTGATTCACGTACAGTATGGTATCTACGAGATCAGTACTATCGTGGTGCTAGCACTTCTCTTTTGCTATGCTCGTGTCAAATCAGGTTCGTTGCTGCTGCCTATGTTGATGCACATGATCAACAATGGCGTGGCAATGGGACAATATATTGCTCAAACAGCATAAACGACATAGATACTAAGCTACTAAATAAGCTACTAGAAATATGGCTTTTCTAATATTGTCTAGGCATCAGGGTTCAATAACAAAACCTCATCAGCTGCTCGTTTAACCTCGTCAAGCGTTAGTTGCGGCTTACCACTTAAGGCTTGTCGCCATTTACGAGCGCCTGTTAATCCTTGAAATAACCCCAAATAGTGCCGAGTCATCGTTGGCAGTGCTTCACCTTTAGCAATCTGTTGTTCCAAATAGGGATATAGTTGCTTTAAAATCTGTGAGCGTTTAGGAACAGCATCTCCCCACAAGCCATTGGCTTCTGCTAATAAATAAGGATTATGATAAAAAGCGCGTCCAATCATAACGCCGTCTAGATGCTGTAAATGCATGTCAATATCGCTGATTGTCTCGATACCACCGTTGATTTCAATATCAAGTTCAGGGAAATCTTGTTTGAGGCGATAGACGTCATCGTAACGCAGTGGCGGTATCTCGCGATTTTGTTTTGGGCTAAGGCCTTGTAACCAAGCGGTTCTCGCATGCACGATAAAACGTGTACAGTCAGCATCAGCGACTTTTTGAACAAAGTCTGCCATAAACTCATAACTATCAAAATCATCAATACCAATGCGATGCTTCACGGTCACAGGAATATCGACAGCCGCCTGCATGTGTTTGACCAAGTCTGCAACGGTATGAGGCTCTGCCATAAGACATGCCCCAATTTTGTTGTGCTGTACACGGTCAGAGGGACAACCAACGTTGATGTTGACTTCATCATAACCATATTGCTGAGCAAATACTGCGCACTGAGTCATCTCAGTCGTATCTGCTCCACCAAGTTGCAGCACTAAAGGATGCTCAAGCGCATCAAAACGCAAGTGACGCGCGCGATTGCCATGTATCAATGCACCCGTACTGATCATCTCGGTATATAGGTACGTGTGCGGGTTAAACAGTCGCGCAAAGTAACGGTAATCTGTCGTCGTCCAATCGATCATGGGTGCAACTGAGAGTCTTTTGTTGGTCATATCAACCATGGTTGTACAGCCTTAATAATGAAATGTTTGAGTCTTACTGTTTGCGTTTTTATGGTAAATAAATGCGCAAGGGGTATGCAATAAACAACCCCTTATACTAAATTGATATATAAAATAATGTACGTTCACTGGCTAGAGATATATCACTCAGATATTTATCAGATAATCTCATCAATTTTTTTGAATTCGGGTAAGTTATAAAAGTAGATACCCATAATAATACCAATAAAACCGACGAACGCGATGTAGAGCGCGGGCGAAAAACTGACGTATAACGTTGCGTAGCCAAGTCCGAACGGAACCAGTACGCCGACGATACCGTAAGCCATATTATAACAAAAAGCCATTCCCGTTAGGCGTACATTGGTTGGAAACAACCGAACAAGAATCGCTGGAACCATACCTACGATACCAGCAGCAAAACCTAAGAGAGAATACATGATGAGAATGTAGTCACCACTGGCTTGCAAATGATAAAAGAACAAAAACATCTGAATAATCAATAAAGCAGAACCAATCGCCAAAACTTTACCAAAGTTCTGTTGGTTTGATATCAGGCCATAGAATATACAACCAAGAACCATAAAGATGATTCCTAGGCTGTGTGAAAATCCAAACAAATCACTGTCTAAAGCAAAGCGTAATTCAATCAAATCAGGTAATAAAAGCACGATAACGGTGGTAATGCTCGATATAATAATTGTAAGAACCATGCCAATAAATATGGAGTGTTTGCAATGTTTAAAAAGAAGACGGAACGGTTTTGCAATATAGTTATCAGGTTTTGATCTTTTCATTTCGACAAAGAACGGTGACTCATCTATCCAGCGCCATGCTAGCAGAGGTAAGAGACTCAAAATAGCGCCAGTTAGGAAAGGCAAACGCCACCCGTAATCGGCCAATTGATCAGGTGTCATACTGTTGGTTAGCCAAATAAAGAAGGCGTTGGAAAATAAAACCCCTACATAAAAACTGGCAGTGACATAGCTACAGGCTACCGATGAGTACTGGCGCGGGACATGTTCTGCCACAAAAACCCAAGCAAGAGGAACATAAAGTCCAAAAGCAATACCTTGTATCAGTCGTAATATAATGAATAAGGCTGGTGCTAATAACCCCCATTGGGCATAAGTAGGTAGCATTGCCATAGCGGATAAGCTGATTACGGTCACTAACATACTGATCAGCAATACTGGCTTTCGACCCATGATGTCACCATAACGCCCAAAAACAAGACCGCCAAGTGGTCTTGCCAAATAGCCAATAGCAAAGAGTCCAAGCCCTTGAATTTTTGTAATAGTAGGGTTGACACTGACAGGAAAAAAGGTTGCCGCCACAACATCAGCGATATACAAATAAATCAAAAAATCGAAAAACGCGACTGCGCTGCTAAAACATACTAATAAGACAATGTTTTTATCTTTAGCAGACATAAGGGCATATTGAGAACGAGAAGGCATAGTAGGTCGCGTATCCACATATATAAGTGCTCATCAAGCCAGTTACTATCAAAATAACTGACCATAATAAAAAACGGCGCATCAGTATAAAAATAATGACTTGCCGAAAAGATAAAGTGTTGAGCAAAAGAGAATTGAAAAGTAAGCAGTCTCATGAAACGTGTATGATCCAAAAACGCTTAATACTTAATGTTATGAGCGTTTCAGTATCAACACATACGCTTTTTGAATACCGTCACTTTTTAGTATGATACTTATAACAGCCAATCAATAGGCAACCATGACATAATAGTCAGCCAAATATGATCACTCACATCAACGCGTGGTTCTGAATCGTAAACCACTTTTTTATCATTTTCCATTGTGTGCCATTGTAGTTTGCCGTTGTCGAGTAACTTAACCTCATAAGCTTGATTCAACAAATCATCACTCAACGCACCATGTAATTGTTTTGCCAGCTGGTCGTCATTGATGATGACGCCCATTTCTGTATTGATATTGGCAGAGCGCGGATCAACATTGTAAGAGCCGATGAAAACTTGGTAGTCGTCAACCGCAAACGTTTTTGCATGCAAGCTGGTTGAGGACTGGCTGCGCGCTTTCCACAATTTGTTTTCGCGCTTTTCTTCAGAAGCGGTTGATTTTAGCTCATAGATTCTAACGCCTGCCTTCAAAAGAACAGGACGCCATTGTATATAGCCAGAATGAACCGCAGTCACATCAGTGGCATCAAAGGAGTTGGTCAAAATTTTAATATCAATCCCAGACTCAGCCAGTTTTACCAATGTATCAACCCCATCTTTGGTTGGAACAAAGTAGGAGGAAATAATGGTTAATTGTTTGGTAGGGCTACCAAGCAAAGTGCGTAATTGATGCACCAAATTGGTCTCAGATGAGACGGTTTTAGATAGTTTGCCTACATCATCACTCAAAAACTGCATGTCTGTCCAACGAAAGGGCACACGCTTATTAAGCAAGTCTTCATCGATGGTAGATTCTTCGATGGCCGTCTTATAGACCGTCACATCACTACGATCATCATCCTTATCTTCTGGCCCAAGCTTATCTAAGGCTTCTAAGAAACCAGATGGGACATCATTATCAGGTTTGACTAATGTTTCGATATCGAACGACAGCGGTGAAGACCAATAACTGGCAAAGCTGTTGTCAATATCGCCAACTACCTTACCAATCAGCAATACATCCAAGTCTGCAAACTGACTGTTTTGATCATTACTCAGATATTCATTGCCGATATTGCGTCCCCCAATGATGGTGATTTGCTTATCAAAGGTCATGCTTTTGTTATGCATACGGCGATTGATACGTGGTAAACCCGTGACATAATTCAATGTCTGAAGCTTACGATGCACCAAAGGGTTGATGATACGTACTGCAATATTGGGATGACTGGCAAAACGCAAAAGATGCTGATCAAATTCGGCATTGTTATTAAAATCATCCAATAACAAGCGTACAATTACCCCACGCTCGGCAGCTCTCCACAGATCTTTTAACAATAACTGCCCTGATTGATCGTTATGCCAAATATAATACTGTGCATCGATATTACGTGTGGCCATCTCCGTTAAGATGCTGCGAGACGCAAAGGCATTCGCACCTGTTACGATAGGATGATAGCCTGACAACTCGGGATGGATATTGTTCTGCTCACTAATAGCGGCAACCAAATTGGTATTGTCGCCTGTATCCTGTACGCTATTTTGGCTGTCTTCTTGTTGATATAAGGCGTCGACGCGTGCCGATAACGCAACGCTTTCAGGTAAATGCGGTTGCTTTGGCAAAATTTGGCATCCACTAAGGCTTAAGCTAAGTCCAAGTATGAGACTCAGAGCTAGGTTATTAGGTTCTATACTAAACATGGACATAAATGAATTACCTTAGTGAACCTTTGTATAATGAAGCGTTTCTTTTAGAAAATGGGCTTGCGTTTGCTATCGGTTTTTATAGATGATAGCACTGAATATGAGGCGTATGATAATATCACCCAAGGCAAAACTCAAATCGCTGCTAAGCTTACCAGCTGTCGTTATCTCTGCCTATTATAAATACGTTATTTTTATAAGATTCAGCGACTCATTTACGAGCTTACTATTTAAAATAAGCTAACATGATATGATAATCTTGCTGTGCTAGCCAATAATCAAAAAATAAGCAGTTCTTTTACTATTAATTAAATCAATACCAATCAAAGCAATGGAATATTTATGAGTCAGTCGCAAACCTATGATGAGAGCAATGTGAACCCATTAGATCCAAACTGGCGCAATGATGCCTTAGATTTAGGGCTTGATTATGGCATGCAAACCATTGCTGTACGAGCAGGGCAACATCGCACGGATGAAGGCGAACACTCAGAACCTATTTTTACCACCAGCTCTTATGTCTACCAATCCGCGGCTGATGCCGCAGCACATTTTGATGGTACCAAAACAGGTAATGTCTATTCACGCCATACCAATCCAAGCGTTCGTACCTTTGAGCGCCGTCTTGCCGCGCTCGAAAATGGTGAGCGCGCCGTAGCGACAGCGTCGGGTATGGGTGCGATTTTGACCATGTGCTTGGCGTACCTAAAAGCGGGCGATCATCTACTGGCAGCCAATCAGCTCTTTGGCTCATCTATCGGACTATTTAATAACTATATGGCCAAGTATGGCGTTGAGGTAAGCTACGTTGATTGCTTCGATAATGACGCATGGGCAAAGGCCGTCCAGCCCAACACCAAAGTGATCTATTGTGAAAGCCCAAGCAATCCGCTAGCTCAGATTTGTGACATCGGTTATTTGAGTGAGCTATGTAAAGCCAATGACATACTATTGGTCGTGGATAATTGTTTTGCGACGCCAGCGCTACAACGCCCGCTAGACTTGGGTGCTGATGTGGTTATTCATTCTGCAACCAAATATTTGGATGGACAAGGTCGCGTGCTTGGCGGCGCTTTGGTTGGTAGCGACAAATTGATGCAAGAAGCGTTTACAGTAGTGCGCTCAGGCGGTATTAGCATGAGTCCCTTTAATGCTTGGGTCTTTACCAAAGGTCTTGAGACACTCAAATTGCGTATGAACGCCCATTGCGCCAACGCCAATCAAGTGGCGACGTTTTTGGTCAATCATCCCAATGTCAGTAAAGTGCATTTTTCTGGTCTTAGCGATCATCCAGCTCATGAGCTTGCAACCCGCCAGCATCATATGAAAGATGGCTATGGTGCTATCATGGGGTTTGAAGTAAAGGCCTCTGATAGCCGTGATCCAAAGGCCGCTGCGTGGCATGTGATTGATTCCACACAAATGGTCTCTATCACCAATAATTTAGGCGATGCCAAAACCACAATCACCCATCCAGCAACAACCACGCACTTTCGTCTTACAGCGCAAGAGCGTGCAGAGGCTGGCGTCAATGATGGTTTGATTCGTCTGTCAGTGGGCTTAGAAGACGTAGAAGATATTATCAAAGATTTGGCGTGTGGTTTAGACAGTTTATAAAGATAACGGTATAATCACTGTCAGCGCATGCACGTTACGTTATAGTCAATATTAACCAAAATACATACCGAGCATTATAGTGTGTGACTGAGACAATTTTTTGCTTGCTGTGTCTTCGCTGACGGAGACGATAAACAAAGGCTACAAAAGATTTGCGCTAGTTCCACTGTATTTTTTTATATTGAACCGACTATATTACTTATTACTATAAAAGAAAGAGGCAGTTATGAACATTCAAGCATTGATGCAACAAGCCCAAACGATGCAAAAGAAAGTAGAAGCCAACGTAGAAAACGCCAAAAAAGAACTGGCCAACAAAGAAGTGCAAGCAGAAGCAGGCAGTGGTCTGGTAAAGGTCACTATGACTGGTCGTCATGTGGTTAAGCGTCTGAGCATTGATCCAAGCTTGCTAGAAGATGAGCCAGACATGATCGAAGATTTGATCGCGGCCGCTATCAATGATGCAGTTCGTCAAGCCGATGAGCTATACGAAGAAACCATGGCTGGCGCGACCTCAGGTATGGGTCTGCCACCAGGTATGCAAGGCATGTTTTAAGCATTAAATACTTCATGCTAAAGACAAAATGGGGTTGTTATCGACATGATACGACCCCATTTTTATAGCTATGGTTTACAAATAAAGGAAGTAACTTTGCTGACAGCCAAATTTGATTTGCTGGTCAAACAGCTACGTGTGTTGCCGGGTGTGGGTCAAAAGAGTGCCCAACGTATGGCGCTGCATTTGCTCACCAAAAAACGCCCCCAAGGAATGGCACTGGCTCATGCCTTAGACGAGGCAATGCGTGACATCGTAGAATGTCAGCGTTGTCATAGTTTTAGCGATGAAGCGGTGTGTCCACTCTGCCAAGACCCTAGACGTGATGATAGTTTGCTGTGCGTGGTCGAAACGGCAGCCGATGTCATGGCAATTGAGCAAACCGCAGGCTATCGTGGGCGTTATTTTGTGTTGGGCGGTCATCTATCACCCATCGATGGCATCAGTGCGGATGACTTAAACATTGATCAATTGGTTTGGCGGGTCAAGCAAGAACCAGTTGAAGAGCTGATATTGGCAACGGGTACCACTGTCGAAGGACAAACCACGGCGCATTTCATCAGCGAAGCTGTCGGACGCCACGTCAATAAAATTACCCGCCTAGCACAAGGCGTGCCGATGGGCGGTGAGCTTGAATACTTAGATAGTATGACGCTGGGTCAAGCCATGCAGAACCGCTCCTTTTTATAAAACCTAAGTATTCTATAAAATAAATCAGGCTTATTTTATAGCTCACTACGGTTATAATGACGTTATTCTTTATCCTATTTTATTAAAATACTATTGAGTGTTTTATTTTCTTTTATTTATGCAGGTATCTGCCCGTGTCCAATCATGCTGTGAACGTTTCAAACCCTCAACAAAATGCTACCAATGATCTCGCGACTGAGGATGCTTTAGCGAGCCATTCAGTCTCTTTATCCTCAGCCATAGACATCGATACATTATTAGAGACTGCTAATAATGCCGTCGTCACTTGGGTGCATGAGCAGCATCAATTGGATGAGGTCATCGAAGCATTGGCTACTTGTGGTCGCGTGGCGCTCGATACAGAGTTTATTAAGCGTGATACCTATTACCCACGCTTGGCACTGGTGCAGTTAAATACGGGCGATCATATCTATTTGCTGGATGCGCCGCAGCTGCAATTGGCTGAGCTTTGGCAAGCACTAAGTGATGTTGATGTCGCTATTTGGCATGCGTGCGGTGAAGACTTGGGTATCTTTTACCTTTTATCTGGTTGTCCACCATTGACCAATATTTTTGATACGCAGATTGCGCTGTCTTATTTGACGGGGCAATTGCAAATGGGTTATCAGCAGGCGTTGGCGGATCAGTTAGAGATACATATCGATAAAGAACAAAGTCAATCAGATTGGTTGCAGCGTCCGCTATCAGATGAGCAAAAGCAGTATGCCATTGATGATGTGCGGTTTTTGCCAGCGTTGTATTTGCAGATTGAGGACAAGCTAAAAGCGCAAGGTCTTTATGATTATGTGTGGGCTGACTGTCAGCTTTATGCCAGTGACCTATATGAGGCACAGCGTGTTGAAGATGATGCCATGTATCTATCGATGGCAGACTATCGCTATACCTCAGAGCAAATGGCCATCCTAAAAGCGATTGCTACTTGGCGAGAGGGACTGGCACGTTCGACCAATCAGCCACGTACTTTTGTCATAAAAAAACAAGCGGTGCGTGAGATTGTCACGGAAAAGCCGAACAGTATGCGAGAGCTTGCGCATAAAACCACGATGCACCGCAGTATGCTGCGTCTATATGGTGAAGAGTTACTCAAGATAGTAAGAGAGGCGAGAAGTCTACCACCTGCTGAGCATCCAGCCTGTTTATTGCCGCCTTATCGCTCAAAAAACAAAGTTTTATCAAAAGCAGTGCAGCAAGCGATTGACGATCACGCCCGTAGTATTGGCGTCCCTGCCAGTGTATTAATGCGTAAAAAGTGGCTTAGTCAGTTGTACGAAGTGGTTGCTTTTGATCAAGACATTAGTGAGCTACCGCAAGGACTAAAAGGCTGGCGCAATGACTGGGTTGTAAATACGTTAATTCCAGTCATTGAAAAGCATAAAACCGAGTTGAAGCAAGGTATGGGCATTAGATAAAAAGAAGTCGTTGTCAGCCAAGTATGCTGCATAACACGCTCTAGTGTTCAAATTCACCATTTTCCAAAAAGTAAATCACTTGTCGAGCCACTTCTTTGTCGACCAGCATGCCTGTGTGGGTGACGGGAAGGGTGATGTGGTCGTTGGCGCATTCAAGTCGTGTTTCGCTGACATAGACAGTGCCATCATGAGCACAGTTTTCTGTAGCTGCTGATTCGCCTTCTCTGTTCAGTTTGCGATTATGATATTGCAAAAAAGGTTGACCCAATCCGCGCGGTTTATCGCCTGCAATCACGCCCAGATGGATATGCTTAGGACAGGACGTCGCTGTACCATCGAGTGCATCGATATAAGAACGTCCTACAATCAAAGGACTCAGGCGCCATACGTAATCGGCGCAAACACTACCCACGTGCGGCGTGCCAAGCGTGACGCAGCGTCCAATTTGCCACTCAGGATAATTGGCCAAAAAATCACGAATAATCAATCCACCCAAGCTATGACCGACCAAATCTATTGGCTGATCGGGATGGTGGTTGGCGCTCAGCCACTCATGTAGTCGATGGCTGTTGGTTTTGATACTGTCGCGCATGCTGCGATAGCGGTATTGATGGGTGGCAAAGCCTTGCGCTTGTAAACGCTTTGCTAATGGACGCATCATCCAAGTCGTTTGATGTAGACCATGTATCAAAATCACAAGGTTTTTTCGTGTAGGCGTTTTTTGTTCCATGTCTTTTTGTTGCATAACGGTGTCCAAGTGAATAATATTATAACGTTTATCAACGCTTGTTCATCATAATGAGCGAATCAGCAGTCTGCTTATATTAGCGCTTTAGGGGTAAGAGTTGTCAAATTATCTGAATTTTTTAATCTCAATGTTAGCTATTTTTTCGCTGTCAGGTTGTACCACTTATAGAGTGGAGAAACCACCAATTGTTCAAGTAGATATGCCACAAATGACAGTAGTAAGCGAACCTATGCCAGCTAAGCCAACTCTGCAAATTGCGACTTGGTCTCCAGCTAAAACTGATGGTCGATTTGTAGCGATGACAGCTGGATACTTGACAAAATTTAATAACTGTCTTGCTTTAACTAGAGATAATGAAGAAGTAATGACACAGGACAATACTCTTTTATTAGTATTAGCGGATACTTCCTTTTCGTGGAACGCGGATAAAGAAATTTTATTATTTGAAGGCAAGTCCTACAAGATCGGCGATGAGCTTTATCTTGGTGGCGGGTCGTTTACTTATCCTAAAGGAATCCTGACAGGTGAAAATATAAAGCTTAACTGGATAGACTGTGGTTTGAATAAAGGTTGGTTAGGTGGTTAAGTCTCATTAATAATGTAAAAATTTAACAATGCACGCATAAAATAAAACCGCCAAATCAGCGATTGATTTGGCGGTTTTTTATAAAATAAATGGGCAGTTATCGAAAATGATCATTACATATAGTTTTCGATACTTGGGCAAGAGCACATAAGGTTCTTGTCACCGTACGCATCATCGACGCGTGCCACACTCGGCCAGAATTTATTGGCACGGATATAAGGTAGTGGGAACGCAGCAGTCTCACGGCTGTATGGGTGCGTCCATTCTTCACCAGTAATCATAGCGGCGGTATGCGGTGCATTGACCAATGGATTATCTTCTAGCGTCCAGTTGTCTTCGCCCGCTTTGGCTTTCATGGCTTCGGCTTTGATAGATTTTAGCGCGCTAATAAAGCGATCTAATTCTTCTTTAGACTCAGACTCGGTTGGCTCAATCATAAGCGTACCAGCAACTGGGAAACTCATCGTTGGTGAGTGGAAACCATAATCCATCAAGCGCTTAGCAATATCGCTTTCGGTGATGCCAGTTTCTTCTTTTAACGGACGAATATCGATGATACATTCGTGAGCAACGCGGCCGTTTTTGCCGGTATATAGGACAGGGTAGTGACCTTTTAACTCAGCTGCTACGTAGTTGGCATTTAACAATGCTAGCTCGGTCGCTTTTAGTAAGCCATCACGTCCCATCATAGCGATATACATCCATGAGATAGGTAAAATGCTGGCTGAACCATAAGGGGCTGCTGATACGGCTGAGCAATCTTTTTGCGCATTGTGTACAGGGCTTAGGGTATGGTTGGCCATAAAAGGTGCTAAGTGTGCTTTCATACCAATAGGGCCCATACCTGGACCACCGCCACCATGCGGGATACAGAAAGTCTTGTGTAAGTTCATGTGTAGCACATCGGCACCAACATCTGCAGGTTGCATCATGCCAACCTGAGCATTCATATTGGCACCATCCATATAGACTTGGCCGCCATGTTTATGAATTAGGTCGCAAATATGACGGATGCCTTCTTCAAATACCCCATGAGTCGATGGGTAAGTGATCATTAATGCGCCCAAACGCTCGCTGTGCTCTTCACATTTGGCGGTTAAGTCATCGATATCAACGTTGCCATTGTCATCGGTTTTTACCACGACCACTTGCATGCCCATCATCATTGCAGTAGCAGGGTTAGTGCCGTGTGCTGACATCGGAATCAAGCAAACATCACGGTTGGTTTCGCCCAATGACTCATGATAACGACGAATAGCGAGCAGACCTGCATATTCACCAGAGGCACCAGAGTTAGGCTGCATAGACACATCATCAAAACCTGTGATGGCTTTTAGCTGGTCTTGTAAGCTATCAATCATTGCGATATAACCAGTGACTTGATCGCGCGGTGCAAAAGGATGCACATTGGCAAACTCAGGCCACGTGATCGGTAGCATCTCACTGGTCGCATTGAGCTTCATGGTACAGCTACCGAGTGAAATCATACTGCGATTCATCGCCAAATCTTTGTCTTCAAGCGATTTTAAGTAGCGCAGCATTTCGTGCTCAGTGTGATGCGAGTTAAAGACTGGATGAGTCAAGATATCATCCGTGCGTAAATGTTCGCTATCAAGAGACACGCTAGCCGTTTCAGGCAAGTCGTGAGCTTTACTGACAAATAACTGCGTCAACACCTTAAAGTCTTGCTGATCACTGGTTTCACTAAAAGCAACCGCCAGTTTTTGCTCGCCCAAGCGCCATAGGTTGTAACCAAGATTGTCGGCATTTTCAAAAATCTGTGTGGCTAGTTTCTCTGAACCACAATCCACAACAACCGTATCAAAGAACTGATCATGTACCACATTTAGGCTGCTATCATTCGCTTCTTTAATTACTGTCGCAAAAGCAGTGGCAAACGCATGGATGCGAGTCGCAATACGCTTAACCCCTTCTGGACCATGATAAACCGCATACATGCCCGCTAAGTTGGCAAGTAATACTTGTGAGGTACAGATGTTTGAGTTGGCTTTTTCGCGGCGGATATGCTGTTCACGCGTCTGTAGAGCCATACGTAGCGCTGTATTGCCTTGAGCATCTTTTGACACACCAATGATACGGCCAGGGGCAGAGCGCTTGGCTTTATCTGAAAAAGCAAAATAAGCGGCGTGTGGACCACCAAAGCCCATTGGAATACCAAAGCGCTGCGTGCTACCAAGCGCCACGTCTGCACCCATATCGGCTGGTGATTTTAGTAATACCAAGCTCATGATGTCACTGACGACGCTGACATACGTTTTGTTTTCTTTGACTGCTGCGATGACATCTGTCAGATCTTTCACGTCGCCTTCAGCGCCCACATACTGGAATAGCGCACCAAAATAATCGCCTGATTTGGCAGTGTCAAAATCACCAACCACTACGTCCCAACCAAAGTATTTGGCGCGAGTATTGATAACATCTAGCGTTTGTGGATATACGCGCTCATCAACGAAAAACTGTGTTGATTTGCTTTTGCTCACACGCTTTGACATCGCCATGGCTTCTGCTGCTGCCGTGGCTTCGTCCAGTAAGGATGCGCCAGCCATCTCAAGACCTGTCAAATCAATACATACTTGCTGGAAATTGAGTAGGGCTTCTAAGCGACCTTGAGCGATTTCCGCTTGATAAGGGGTATAAGCGGTGTACCAACCTGGATTTTCAAGTACGTTGCGCTGAATGACCGCAGGCATACGTACAGGTGAGTAGCCTTGACCAATATAGCTCTTATTAACGGTAATGTCGTCCGCCATCGTCCGCAGTTTGGCAAGCGCTGCATGTTCACTCATTGCCACAGGCAGATCCAATGCTTTGTGCAAACGTACTGGCTCAGGAACGGTGTCGTTGATGAAGCTTTCCATGTCTTTGTAGCCAACCGCGCTTAGCAAATCAGCTTGTTTGGTGTCATTTGAGCCTAAGTGGCGATAGACAAATTCAGCTTCGTTGAATAATCCTTGAAAGGTATCAAACGTAGGGTTTTGAGAGATAGTCATGACAGTCCTTGGTTAAGGGAGTAATAAATAAAGTAACTAAAAATCACGGTCTCATACACTATACATAGTGCACGAATTGGTCTTGATCAAAACGAAATTGGGTATTGTAGACACCATTATCGGCACGCTCACCAGCACCAATCATCATAATAAGATGTTGCTCGTCGCTCAGATCCAATAGCTTCTTCATGGCTGGCTCATCAAAGCCGCCCATAGCACAGCTGTCAAATCCATGTGCACGTAGCGCTAACATAAGGTTTTGCGCTGCCAGTGCTGTATTGTTGGTGGCCCAGTTTTTGGTGTCTTCAAAGGTATAATAAGGTGATTTAATCGGGCCTTTTACGCGTCGAACGACCTGAGTTGCACCCCATTTTGCGGCAGATACGACATTGGCTGGACCTCGTAAAAAATCCATCGATACCACTTTGGTATAGTAGTCTTTCACCTTTTTTGGCACAGGTTTATCAGGATATTCACGCAATATTTGCTTGGCATGATCGTGCCAAATATCGGTTCGAGCCACGACAGCGATGAGGCGAGCTGATGTTTTTGCTGCATTTTGATTCATGCAGTTTTTTACGGCCTGCTTACGGCTATCAGTACTATCAATAACATAAAACTCCCACGGCTGTAAGTTGCTAGAGTTTGGCGCTAGCATAGCCAGACGCAGACAGTCTGCTAATACGTCATCAGGTATTGGTGTGTCCGTAAAGCGACGTACTGAACGGCGCGACTCAACCACTTCACGAAACGCTTGTAATTGCGGCGTGTGGCTAGGCGTAGCAATGCTGTCTTGATGGTCAGTATTGGGGTTCATATTAGGATCCAGACTGGGGATTGGGTGCTTAACTTGAGTCATTATCGATGGCAGCTTCTTAAGAATTCTGCAAATCTGCAATCATATAGTGCGACAAGTGATCAATACGAATAAGCGGGGTAGTTATTGACAGTAATACGTTGAACAATCACTTTTTAAATAAAACATATAGATACCAGCCATCGCCAGTATCTATCATAGTAAAATATCGTATCAAGAGCTGTTTACTGCTTCATAAGAGCGATACTTGATAAGTACCGCCTTAGATCAGCACATAAAGTAGATATTACAGCTCGTTTTCGTACTCATCGGCTGTCATTAGTGCTTCATAATCAGCGATGTTGTCAGGCTTAATACGGAAGAACCAACCAGCACCATACGGATCAGAGTTGATGATTTCAGGATCGTCTTCTAAGGCTTCATTGATTTCAACCACTTCACCTGAAATGGGCGCATAAACGTCAGAAGCGGCTTTGACAGATTCAACCACTGAGATTTCATCATCAACAGCAATGATGTCACCAACCTCTGGTAATTCAACAAACACCACATCACCCAACAAGTCTTGTGCATGGTCAGTGATACCAACGGTGATGGTGCCGTCGTCTTCTAAGCGTAGCCATTCGTGGCTGGCGATATACTTCAATTCTGCTGGGATATTGCTCATGGTCTCTCTCCTAAATGATAGAGGGTAATTAACAAAAATAGTGAACACTAGCTAATGCAGGCTAATAATAGGGTTTATGATGCTTATGAGTCAAATTGCTGTTTGCCATTACGAACAAACGGCAGCTTTAGAACGCGTACATCAACGAATTTACCTTTGCCGCGTAGATCGACTTGTACGCTATCGTCATCAGATACGCTGGCAGGCACACGAGCAATGGCAATGGAGTTTTTTAGACTAGGGGAGAAGGTGCCACTGGTGATGATACCGGTTTGCTCGTTTTCTGTGCCTTGATTGATAGTCACCGTCATGCCTTCACGCAAGACGCCGCGAGTGGTCAGTAGTAAGCCAACTTGTTTCATCGCGGTATTGTCGTCTTTTGACTGCTGACGCTTGCTGACCAAGGCCGCGCGACCCACAAAATCACGATCATCTTTTAGCGCAAGCGTCCAACCCATGTTGCATTCATAAGGAGTGATGGTTTCGTCCATATCATGACCGTATAAATTCATGCCCGCTTCCATACGTAGCGTGTCACGTGCACCAAGACCGGCAGGTTTGATGCCATTGGCTTTTAATTGCTCAAAAAATGCTGGTGCATCATCGCCATGCATAATGACTTCGACGCCATCTTCGCCTGTATAGCCCGTACGTGCGACGAACCAATCAGTGCCTTCGATGTCTGTTAAGTCAGCACCAACAAAAGGTTTTAGGCCTGCTAAAGTATCAGCCCAGCTTGGTTTGGCTTGTGCCAGTTTTTCGATGGCATTGGGGCCTTGAACGGCGAGCATGGCAAGCTCTGGACGCTCAGTGATGGTAAGGTCAAAGCCTTCAGCGACTTTATGAAACTGCGCCATGTCTTTGTCACGTGTCGCCGCATTTGAAACAATACGATATTCAGCCGCATCATCATTCATAAGATAAACGATCAAATCATCGATAACACCGCCTTCCTCATTGAGCATGCCAGAATAAAGTGCTTTCCCCGTCGTTTTTAATTTATCGACGTCATTGGCCAGTAGTTTTTGTAGCCATGCTTTGGTGTTCGCGCCTTTGATATCGGTGACAACCATATGGGAGACATCAAACATACCTGCATCGGTACGGACAGCGTCATGCTCTTCAATCTGTGAACCATAATGAATAGGCAGTTCCCAACCAGAAAAATCCACCATCTTGCCTTCACTATCGACGTGAGACTGATAAAGAGGGGTGCGTTGTGGTGCCTGAGTTTGAACGTTCTGAGAATTGTCGTTTTGAATATCGGTCATAACAAATCCTTATGTGTACATCAGTCGTACTCGATTATAAGTACGGTGGCTGATGCGCATTATCATAGTAATGAGAGGCAATAGTGCAGGGTGCAAGTATCACATCAAAGGGTGGTACAGAAAATAAAGATGAAGCCGTCAGCCAAACAGACGCTGAACGCCTGTTTAAGCAAAAGCCCTATCTGTCCTGTGACCTGAGATTTTCAACACGAACCATCATCGCGGTTTTGAAGTATGAGCTTTTTAAACCCAAATGCGCGGATGTCGCGTTTTCTCCCCTTCGGTGGGTAAGGCGTCGTCGGCGCTTACCACTCTCCAGATTTGTTATGCCTGTTGTTTGTAGACGTTATGCGCGGTTGGCGACATTTGACCAAACAATAATGACATGTGTTTTTCAGTCCTTTTACCTGAGCGATTGGCAGGGTAGATGCGCCTTCGGTGGTCATGGGGTCGTTATATGAATCGTATTACCAATGCGGTTGATACGAGATATTTTTATCGTATAACTGAGCCACAAACTCTCTCCTGAAAAACGCTTTTATTATGAAAGGTTCACAGCGCTTTTACAAGTCATCCGTGGCATTAAAATAGATAATTTTAAAAAACGCTGATTTTTGTACCGATTATTTGTCAAAATCTGTCTCTCAAGTAAATGCTGTATGCCGTCGTAACTCGCCCGTTTTAAAGGGGTTCGGTATGATGCGCCGCAGTGCAAATACCGAAAGCAACTACTGGTCATTGCCCAAAATATGCTAACCTATGACGATAGTTTCTGATAGGTCATTTTTATGCATTGCGATATTTATAAATTCCCCAAACACGATGACATGTACGTCTATATTGCGCGTCCTGATTATCCAGACGACACGGAAGAGCTGAAGGATTGGCTGGGTGTGTTGCCAAAAGATTTTCGTGCAAGCCTAGGACGTAGCCAGTTTGTGATGCACTTGGATTTGGCGACTCGTCCGTCCCTTGCTCGTGTGAACAAAGAAGAAGTAGTAGCAAAATTACAGTCGCAAGGGTATTTTGTGCAGATGCCACCACAAGACGTGATGCGTCGCCAAGCAGAGCTTCGGGCGCGAGAAGCACAAGACAACATTTACGATTAATGGGGTTTTCATACGTTAGCAGACTATTCGAAAGTAGGTTCTAAAACGTCTATGAAACATACGGTCACATGCATTTGGGTAGAAAGTCGTGATAAACTAGCGCTCTATTAAGGGTGCAGGCTGGTGATATATTCGATTTTA
This sequence comes from Psychrobacter sp. JB385, assembly GCF_900163785.1. Lineage (GTDB taxonomy): Bacteria > Pseudomonadota > Gammaproteobacteria > Pseudomonadales > Moraxellaceae > Psychrobacter. Next base: position 121,606 of record NZ_FUKN01000005.1, on the reverse strand, counting down.
CTAATGGTATTTACTGATAGTATTTATTGATAGTAGAGCAGAGTATGTCATATATGGCTAAACGCAAAAACGTGTGGCACCATTTATAAATGCAGGTAATAAAACGCGCATGGACTGGTTAAAAAATATCGTACACAGCTTACCATTAGAAGCCATCAGTGACATTCTCGGCGAAATTGCTATTTGGTGGGGACAGCTGGTAAAAGACGTACCGCCCGCTGATTTACCCATGTATGCGTATCTTGGCGGTGTCATTATCGTGTTGGTACTGTGGTTGTTGGTCGCTCGTATGCTGCCAAAGCCATTGGGCGGTATGAGTTGGATGATACTGTTTGCGGTATTGTTGGCACCTGGCACGGCGATTGGTGATCCTAGCGTGATTGCACCAGCCAGTATTGGTGTGGTTTATGCCATTATGATGAAAGACCCCACTGGCGCAATCACCAGTATGCTGCCGATATTGGTAGTACTGGTGGTGGGCTTATTTGTTGGGTTTATTTGGCAGCTGATTCGCGGGGCATTTGAGTCCAGTTTGGACAAAGCTCGCAGTCGTACGGCAGAAGATACGCAAGCGACGATGCAATTGACCACAGGCAATTATTTAACAGAAGGCGCTACCTTGACAGAGCAGCCTAAGAGCACTGATACAATGCCTGTAACGGCAAAATCTGACACAGATATTAGCTTAAAAAAAGACAGTGCGTCAGATAAATAATCAAATATCGATTATAAGCGATAAATCAATATAGTAGGCTAAATATTGACCGTTCCAACATAAGTGCTCAAGTAAGGCTTGATGATATAAACAAAAAGACACGCATCGTGTCTTTTTTTGTGGGAGCATGTTTATTGAGTGATGAAAACAGAGCCGCTGATCACCGTCAATATTAGACTTCATTTACAATAATTGCGAACGCACGAGTATTTTGGCAATGGACAGGGCTGTGCTACTCTAAATCATTATTTATTCTCCACAGATTTACTTTATATCTTTTAATCTATAGTCAGCTCAATATAAAAAATAGACAGCGAGATTTGGATACATTTGTTGTCACCTCTGTCTGCAACAGCAGAGCAAGCAAGAAAAATTTATCTAAGCTTCGCCTTATGATGTTTTGTATTTATTTTATGCAGTATCGACTATATAACAATAACTGAGATTTGATTATGACGACTGATCACACCAAAAAAAGCTTCACAGGTACGCAAAGTTATATTGCTACGGATGATTTGCAGTTAGCAGTGAATGCGGCCATGACGTTACAAAAACCTCTACTTATCAAGGGTGAGCCGGGTACGGGTAAGACGTTATTGGCAGAAGAAGTGGCTGAGAGTTTAGGGATGCCTTTGATTACTTGGCACATCAAGTCGACGACCAAAGCCGAGCAAGGTCTATATGAATATGATGCGGTATCGCGTCTGCGTGATTCGCAGTTGGGCGATGACAAGGTTTATGAGATTGGCAATTACATCAAGCCCGGCAAACTGTGGGACGCTTTTACCAGCACTGAGCGTAGTGTACTACTCATTGATGAGATCGATAAAGCAGATATTGAGTTTCCAAATGACTTGCTGCATGAGCTCGATAAGATGTCATTTTATGTTTATGAGACGGGCGAGACCATTACGGCTGAGCAGCGTCCTGTGGTCATCATTACCTCAAACAATGAAAAAGAGCTGCCAGATGCCTTTTTACGTCGCTGTTTCTTTCATTATATTGATTTCCCAGAAGAGCAAACCATGCGCCAAATCATTGAGGTGCATTTCCCCAATATACAAGAAAAACTGGTCAATGACGCATTGGATATCTTTTATAAGCTGCGTAATATCCAAGGTCTTAAAAAGCCCCCTTCTACGTCAGAATTGGTCGATTGGCTAACGTTATTGCTTGCAGACGATATGGCACAAGCAGAGCTAGAAGAAAACTTGCGCGGTGAAAAATCTATTCCACCGTTGTATGGTGCGCTCCTAAAAAACGAAGCCGATGTGAGCTTGTTGCAGCGCTTTGCCAATATGATGCGTCGTTAAGCCCTAAAAAATTTTTGATTTGTCACCATATTCGCCAATAAGTGATGCGACTCTTATGTTTATCAAACTATTCTACACCCTACGTACTTACGGCGTACCAGTCAGTACGCGTGAGCTGCTTGATCTCAATGCCGCTTTAGACAAAGGGCTGATGATGCAGCCCCATCCTGAAAACTCAGCATTGTCTACCTTTGCGAGCCGTGAGGATATGTATCGGCTGATTCGGCTGTGTATGGTCAAAGACGAGCGTCATTTTGATAAATTTGATCGAGCGATGGCGGATTATTTTGACGGGGTAGACAGTCTTGATATGGATGAGCTGCTGGCTAAGCTGACAGACATCCCAAAAGAATGGCTTGATCTAAAGCTAGATCCAAAAAACCTAACCGAAGAGCAGCGCAGACTACTAAGAAAATACGGCTCATTAGAGGAGCTAATGAAAGCATTAGAAGAGCGCCTAAAAGAGCAAAAAGCGCGTCATCAAGGTGGGAGTAAGTGGGTAGGTACAGGTGGCACCTCACCATTTGGTGCTTATGGCGATCATCCAGAAGGCGTGCGCGTTGGCGGTGAATCTCGTAAACGCAGTGCGGCAAAGGTGTGGGAGCAGCGCAAATATCGCAATCTTGATGATGACAATCAGCTTGGTACGCGCCAGATTCAAATGGCGCTGCGCAACCTGCGTCAATTTGCGCGGACAGGCAGCGCGGATGAATTGGATATTCACGAAACCATTAAGCGCACTGCCAAAAAAGGCGTGCTTGATATTCACATGCAAGCTGAGCGTCGTAATCGCGTCAAAGTATTGATGCTATTTGATGTGGGCGGGAGTATGGATATCCATGTTGAAGCGCTTGAGAAGCTGTTTTCTGCGGCAAAAAACGAGTTTAAAACCCTAGAGTTTTTTTACTTTCACAACTGTCTGTATGATTATGTGTGGAAGGACAACAATCGTCGTCATAGTGCACCGATGCCAACGTATGAGCTGCTCAATAAATACGGCCGAGAGTATCGTATTATCTTCGTTGGGGATGCTTCAATGTCGCCTTATGAGCTGATGACGGTGGGCGGTAGCGTTGAGTATATGAATCATGAAGCAGGTATCGTCTGGCTAAAGCGTGTACTTGATCATTTTGATAAAGTGGCGTGGCTCAATCCTGAGACGCCAAGTTATTGGCAATATACCCAAACCATCATCGAAATAAAAAAACTGTTCGATAATAAAATGTATCCCATGACCTTGCATGGCGTAGAAGAGATGACCGACTATCTCGCCCGCTAGTATCAATCAAATATTTGCACCAATAAAAAAGCACTTAACAGAAATCATGTTAAGTGCTTTTTTGAGTTTAAACGCCATTAGTCGTTCCGCGCTACCACGCCAATCATCACGCCCATCTCTTTTTTGTCCTCTTCATCAATACTAGGCGCGTACAGTGCTGAGGCAATACCGCCATCTAAAAATAGGGCATTGGAGCAATGCAGCTCGTCTTTGAATAGCGTTGCAAACTGATAAAACGTAACAGGCGCTTTGGTGTTAACGAATTGGATACTACCATCGCTGCAAATGCCTACACCATTGCGAATTTTGAGTGAGGTGCTATTAGGGTCAAATTGTGGATGTATGTCATCATTAATGACCAGCATTGGGCCAGATTGCGTCGCATACCACGGCTTTGCTTCGGCGCTCTTAAGCTGCTCATCAAAGGCATGGCTTTCTGTGATTTGAACATTGCCTGCTTTGTCCCACCACAGCACACCATTCGGCAGTAAATGAAAATTGCCGCCGCCTTCTTTGAGGTTTAAGGCACGCTTTTCTTCGCCTTCAATAACAGTGTAGCCAATCGGTGCAAATTTTTCGTTATACATACCCGCATTGGTAGCAAAGCTAAGCGTTTGGTTGGCTGATAAGGTTGTCAGTAATGTGTCAAAAGTAAGCAAAGGCTGCGTACTATCTGGCTGTTGCCAAAACAACTGCAATGAGTAATCGCCGCTGGTTAAAGCATCAGCTTGAATATGACAAGCGTCATAGGCGAATGGCGCATCTTGTGACTCACATGACCAGTTTTTTGTATCACTGTTTGGGGCATCAGTACTCGTCTGCTGGCAAGCACTAATACTGAATGAGAGTAGTGCAAGGACAGCCAAAGACAAAGTAGAACGAGATGAGGTAAAGGTGAAACTTGGCATCAATAAAACATCTTTTTTAATAGGTAGGATAAATAAGCAATCAGTAATAACGTTTTATCATCGTCACGTCATTACTTCTCGATCACTGTTTTGCCATCATTGTTTAGTCCTGACTGGGTGGATACTCTCGAAAGGTATTATTGACATTGCCAATCAGTCTGCCACCATCGACGATATTTTCGAAGTTACCAGTGGCAATGCTTCGCTCTGTCGGTGCACTGGTTTCTTTACCCTTGTCTCGTGAGTCTTTATTGTAAGCAATGAGCGCATCATTATTGGCTAAGAAGCTATCAGGACTTGCCATGACCCACATTTGGTTGAAGACATCTGCACGCGCGCTATGGTCGAGTAGGGCGTCTTTGTCGGTAAAATAAAAATACTTTGATAATAGCTTGATCTGTCCATCATCCAAACGGCGGGCGATATGATAAGGCTGCAACTGGCTTGGATGCTGTAGACCGACTGCGCCGACGATACTGGCAAGCGATTTTAGCGTGTTTTTATGAAAACTTGCAACACGCTCAGCTTTACTTGGTACATCGAGCGCCTTTTGGCGATACGGATCTTGAGTGGCAACGCCTGTTGGGCAGGTATTGGTATGACAAGAGCGCGACTGAATACAGCCCACTGCGAACATAAAGCCGCGCGCGGAGTTACACCAGTCTGCGCCCAGCGCAATCATACGAGCGATATCAAAGCCAGAGACGATTTTACCGCTCACGCCAAGTTTGATTTTGTCACGTATGCCAGCACCAACTAACGTATTGTGAACGAGCAAAAACCCTTCAACCATAGGCATGCCGACATTATCCATAAACTCAACGGGGGCTGCGCCAGTACCGCCTTCTGCGCCATCAATAACGATAAAGTCAGGGTAGTTGTCCGTTTCTATCATGGCTTTGACAATCGCCATGAACTGCCAAGGTTGACCCACACATAGCTTAAAGCCAACTGGCTTACCGCCCGACAAGTCACGTAACTGCTGCCAAAAGGCGACAAGCTCACGCGGGGTGCTAAAGGCCGTGTGCGAAGAAGGCGAAATACAGTCTTGTCCGAGTGGTACTTGACGAGTATCTGCAATCTCTTGAGTGATTTTACTAGAAGGTAGTACACCACCTTTACCCGGTTTGGCACCTTGTGACATCTTGATTTCGATCATCTTGACTTGTGGATCAGCTGCTTTTTCGGCAAAGGATTTTGGGTCAAAGTTACCATTGTCGTCACGGCAACCAAAATATCCTGTACCCAGCTCCCAAATCAAATCACCGCCAAACTTGCGATGATAGGGACTGATGGCACCTTCGCCAGTATCATGGGTGAATCCACCAATTTTCGCGCCTTGATTGAGCGCCATAATGGCGTTACCTGACAAGCTGCCAAAGCTCATCGCTGAGATATTAAAGACTGACATATCATGTGGCTGCTGACAACGCTCACCGCCAACCATGATACGAAAGTCCTTGTTTTCTAGAGGCTGGCTGACAGCTGATTGCAAAAACCACTCTTTACCATGCGTGTATAAATTGTCTAGCGTACCAAAAGCATTGGTGTCGCTGACATTCTTAGCACGTTGATAGACAAGCGCGCGTTGCTGGCGCGAAAACGGTACTTGTTCTTTATCGTCTTCTAATAAATATTGGCGAATCTCAGGGCGAAAATCCTCCAAAACATAACGAATATGACCAGCAACGGGATAATTGGTTAAAACAGAATGCTTGGATTGAACCAAGTCATAAATGCCTAGTGCCACCCCAAACCCACCAATCACAATCAGCCACCAATTGGTCAGTAAAAGACCAGCTAGTAGAAGAAAAATTGCCGCGCCAAAAGTGCTATAGCGCAGTAATAAACCGACCCAATAAGGAGAGCTGGTTTTGGGTTCAGGGTTCAGATTGGTACGAGACTCAGGCATGATAATACTCAACAACAATACGTAAATAGTAAAAAACGGAGATAATATAAAGATAGACGTAAAAAAGCGCTATTCCTATCACCGAACGCGTATAAGGGACTTAAATTTATCGCTTATATCATACACACATGATATCACCGTATCGCAGTAATTGAGTAACAGTGTGCTAATGCCGACTTTAAGCCTGACAGTGTTTAAGCGATGACTTTGACCAATGTCTTATCGTCATCTACTACGTCAAATTGAATCTCAACAGGTAAAAATTGCTCAATCAGCCATGCTTGAGTCATGGTGTGAGCACTAATCATACGGGCGCTAAATTTACCGCCACCAGACAAAGCTAAAGGTAAGAGAAGCTGATCCGTTAAGTATTCATCAACGAGTGCATTAGTACTCAACAAATAGCGCTTAACCAAGCCTGCTAGGCGATTGCCCATATTTTCTGCTGAGCTGCGCTTTTCACCGAGCAAGGTAAACACTTCTTGGTGATACTGTTCTTGGTGATAAGGTTGAGCTGACGGCTCACCAACTTGATGGGTCACCTGCGCATAACAGGTATTGCCTTCGCCCATGCCTTGCAACTTATGACTATGAGTGGTTATCAGTGTCTCATCGATGCCTGATTCGATCAATGACGCTTGTGCGCTGGCAAGCTCACGTTTGCAAATGTCGTAATCCAAATTGAGCACGCTTGCGACCAAGGCGATGTTAACCAAATCGACACGTTCGATAAGTGTAAATGATGGCGTATTAGCACGGCATAAAAAAGGCGTAATGGTCGCCTTAATGAAACCGCCACCGATGGGCGCAAACCCTACTTTTTGTCGTTCAATATTCACATGCATGCCAAGCTTAGCAAGAGCTGGAACAAATGCTTGATTTAAAAAATCTGTGGTTGGTGCAAGGGGATTGTGTGTACCGCCTTTAATAGTAACGGTGGATGGTGAAACTACACTCGTATTAGCAAAAAGCAGGGCAGGCAATAGCGTTTGTAGTACCAGACTGGTACTCCCTGCCGAACCAATATCAAAGATATAATCGCCTGATTGAATGGTATTAGGCGTGAAATTAAATGACGTACTGCCCAACTGTGCGCCCGTTACTATTGCATCCGATATGGCTTGCGAGGCTTGTACACAAACTAAATGCTGTCGCATCAATCCAGGTTTGGCGCGTCCTGCGCGGATATTGATGATCTCAATTGGCGTACCAGTGAGCATCGATAACGACAGCGCGCTGCGGATGATTTGTCCGCCGCCTTCGCCTGTGCTACCGTCGATTTTTAGAGTTTGGGTTTTTGTAATGGTTGGCATGATGGTTTTCTTAATTGCTTATATAACTATTGTCTCAAGACGCTTCATACGTGAGCACAATAGACTTAACGAGAGCATAATAAAATGCCGCCCGTGAATTACGAGAAGCATGAATAATAAGATTGAAACCGACTGTCAGTGTCTGGTGGTAAGGTCTAAATGGTGCATTGTGCCAAGTGACGAGTACGGGGCATAAGTTGTGAAAAATGCGTTTGCCCGCAACGCGTAGCAGCCACTACAGTATGTTTTCAACCCCCTGCTGTGGCGGTTTGGGGTCTGACACTCGCCCAGTCGGTTCCAAAAGGGGAGTCTGCTGACTTATACTAAGCTCGCAGAGAATTTGGTATTATTGGTCCAATATTTATTGCGCGACATTGTTATTCAACAAGGTCAATCTGCCAGTTATTGGCTTGAATGACAAGGTTAATCTTGCGAAGTTTCATGGCGATATCATCAGCTTGCTTTTGCAGACCTGCGACTGAGACCATGACATGCCACTTAATCTCGCGAGGGCTATAACGATCAACCTCGGTATCGGTGGCTTCAATCGCCTCTATCAACAGCTTATGACGCATCTCTAACGTATCACGTTCGATTAGTAACGTCAGCATCGATTGACCGTCATTGGTCTGAGCGACGGCATTAGTGCGATGAATACGCTCAATCAACATGCTCAGCTCGGTAATGATTTGGCTGGCATCGACCATTAGGGCATTTGGGTCTTCGTTTGGCGTATCGCCTTCTTGGACTTTTACATTGCTGCGAATACGTCCTTTGATTTGTGCCAGCTTTTTTTGCATGTCGCTACGGATAAGTAGGGCTTCTGCGAGTTTCATTGTTGTTCCTTATAATTGTTGATGCTGATATATGTCGATAGTAATATCTATTTTTAAAATTTAAACTGAAGTAATTAGCTGAAAAACTCAGCAAACGGTATTACAAATAAGTACCTATTTTTAATCACTACAAAGCTGTCACCACGTGCCCATGGATAAGAAAAGCCTTCTCCCATCTTCAGTATGTTCTCTCCGTCATATTGAAAAATGACTTTTTGAATAATTCGCGCTTGATGTGCTTTCTGTAATTCAACCACATAAAATAGCATTCTATGCTCATAACCACCGTCAAACACGGCATTATTACCATCAACCATAAAAGCACTACTGCCAGAAACAGGCACATGCCAATAATTGGTAATTTTTTGGTTTTGAATCTGTACTAAGTCAAACTCGCCGCAGTCGTTATCATCATTGTAAAAGTAGTAAGCATAAGTAGCAGTATCAAATACTACATTTAATGCATAACAGTCTTCTATAGCATATAAACCATCCGAAGGTTCAAACTCATATACTTTTTCACCATCAGTATTCCATGCAACCAATCCTGTTGATCCTAAAAGGTCATACCAGTGGGAACTGTAGCGACCCAATGTGCCTTGGTAAAAATAACTGACCCAAATGATATCATGTTCTGTGGTTTGAACATCTGCAACACCGTCACCCAGTAGAAGCTGTTGCTTTAATCTACCATCAACAGTATAGATATAGCCATTTTTATCATAGTCATTTTCATTTCTATATTGAGAGAGTCTATTGACCAGTAAAAGATCACCATTGGTAAAGCGTTGCACGTTATGAAAATCAACTTCTGCTGTAACCTCTGCACATAGTGATAATGCACTACTATCGTCTATTGTCTGAAAGATCTGATATGTCTGTTGTCGATTTAGCGTTTTTTTGAAAGAGTTAGTATTGTTGAGGTCTTCACGGTTATCTGTCGAGTTGATAGACATCAATATCAATAATTGACCCGCGTAATCTCTAGATAAGCTAATAAACTCGCCTTCAGGTAGTTTGCTATATGGCTGGATATCCTTCGTGATAGTTTTCATTTTTTTTATTCTCTTTATAACTTTAAATATGGTGAACATGGCGGGAGTCGAACCCGCATCAATGCAATAACTGCCGTTTTTAGTCGAACAGCCGAGAATGATATTGGCCTGATGCAATGGGTGAACCGTTTTCAGAGCCAGCAAAGCACTTCTAACCTTACTATCAAACCCAGTTATGATTTCCTACTGCACCTAGTTTTACCTAGACCGCAAATAACAATAAGTTTTGTGCGGTGGCAACTTCGCTTATGCTTCGTCTTGCACTCGGGCAACTGTCTCCCAGACACTTGCTAATCCTCGCTCACCTGTCTGCCAACATGCCCATATTTTTTATCAGCCAAGCACCACTTGGCTTTTATGAGCCTAAAAAGGTCTCCTAGACCTTTTATTAACGCTTTCCAGTTCATAGTACATGTTTTTATCCTTTTTATTAGTCGTAGCGCAGAAGTAATGAATTGTCAGTACTATCTTCAACTAGCCATACTAAGCTTTTAGCTAAATCCATGATTTCAAAAATCTGTATATCTCTATCATTAAATTCAGTTCTTTGTCTTCTGAGATTAATGTAATTTTCTACTGTTACTTGTTTTAAGTTTTCAACAAATAATGGCTTGTTTTCAATTTCATACCAGTCGTCAAATGCTTCATCAAAATTGGTATAAAATTGCTCAAAACGTTTTACAGTCGGACACGGATTTGGTAAGTCTAGATAAAGCAAAAATAGTAATATGTGTTCTACAGAAATCGATAAACTATAAAAGAAGTAGGTATCAGTGCCTTGTGTAAACTTAAACTCAGCGCATGCCAGTCCCCAATACAAGTCGTAATATTCTGCGCATAGATACTCTTCTTTACGAGGATGAAGTAGTGGAGTCGTCATTTTTTCGTATTTGTTTTTCATGATTGTCCTTCTATAACTCACCCCTTCACACACACCACCTGCCGCAAGGTATGTACCACTTCCACCAAGTCGCTTTGCGCACTCATCACGTCTTCAATGTTTTTGTACGCCGCTGGGATTTCGTCAATCACGTCTGCATCTTTACGACATTCTACGCCTTCGGTTTGGGCGATTTGATCGGCGGTAGTAAAGACTTTTTTCGCCTCGGTACGTGACATCACACGACCTGCACCATGCGAGCAAGAGCAAAACGATTCTTCATTGCCTTTACCGCGCACGATAAAGGATTTTGCGCCCATTGACCCTGGAATGATACCGTATTCACCAACGCGCGCCCGCACCGCGCCTTTACGTGTGACAAAGACTTCCTCGCCGTAGTGCTCTTCTTTTGCTACGTAGTTGTGGTGGCAGTTGACCGCTTTTACGGCTGCATCAAAAGGTTTTGTCACAACTTGACGCAGTGCTTTGATGGCTTTTTCCATCATGATTTCGCGGTTTTTAAAGGCAAAACGCTGCGCCCAGCCCACGGCAAACCAGTAGTCATCAAAGTGTTCAGTCCCTTCGGCAAAGTAGGCCAAATCCTTATCAGGCAGATTAATAAACCATTTGCGCATGTCCTCACGCGCCAGCTCGATAAAGTAGCGACCGATGGCATTGCCTACGCCGCGCGAACCTGAATGCAGCATGATCCACACCTGATTGGTCTCGTCCAAGCACACTTCTACAAAATGGTTACCCGTGCCAAGCGTCCCCAAATGCGTCAAGTTATTGGTATTTTTAAGCTTAGGATGCTTTTGGGTAATGTAGTTAAAGTCGTCTACCAATGTACCCCAGCCATCCTTGACCGAATTATCAGGATTGGTCCATGCGCCGACATCACGACGCGACCCGCGACCGCGTATCTTGCTGCGACCGTGTGGAATGGCTTTTTCCAGCTCTGTACGCAGACCGCGCAAATTATCAGGCAAGTCGTCAGTGGTCAGCGTCGTTTGCACTGCCATCATACCGCAGCCAATATCGACACCGACTGCCGCTGGGATAATCGCTTCCTTGGTCGGCAGCACCGTACCGATGGTCGCGCCGATACCGACATGGACATCAGGCATCACAGCGAGCCACTTATAAATAAACGGCATTTTTGAGGCTTTGATCAGCTGGTCGTGCGCTTTTGGATCGACAGGCACGCCCTTTGTCCAAAGTCTGATCGGTGTACCACCGTCTTGAATAATATTGTGGGTCGTTGGTTGCATGAGTAATTCCTTACTATTTAAAATATTTGCTTCATAAAATAATTTATTTTCTTATACTTATATAATGCGAAGAGCGTGCCAGTTTGTGAATTTATCATTTTTATGTTCATAAGTATTTGATATTTATGATTTAATTATTTTTTCAGAATTATACATAAAAAATTTTAAAAAATAATTCATAGAAAAAATTATATAAAAATAGAATTTAATATATTATTAATCAACCATTAAATCCAAATGAATAACTATGATGACTAACCAGCAACCAAACAAAACAGCCGTTATCGGCTTTCTCGGCACCACCTTAGATAATGGTTTTAGCGAAACCCGTTGGCAACGCTGGCGTCCAACTGTAAGTCTTGGGCTACACGATGAGTTGCTTGTCGATGAGCTGCATATCTTATATAGCACACGTGATAAGCGCTTATTTAAGATCATCGTCGATGACGTAGCGCAAGTCAGTCCGCAGACTCAAATCATTGGTCATCACGTGGCGCTATCGAGTCCGTGGGATTTTGCCGAGGTTTATGCTGAGTTGTATGACTTTGTAACAGCGTTTGATTTTCAAGATAGTACGGACTATTTGCTGCATCTGACCACGGGCACGCACGTGGCGCAGATTTGCTGGTTCCTATTGGTAGAAGCGGGTTTTATCCCAGCGGATCTGATTCAGACGTCGCCTTGTCCAAGACCCGACCAAACCGATCCACAAGGGCGCTATCAAGTGATTGACTTGGATGTCTCTCGTTATGATGAACTGCGCGAACGTTTTGAGGCCGAAAAACAGCAGCATTGGCAAACCTTGCAAGCCAATTTGGTCACCCAAAATGCCGCTTATCAACAATTAATATCTGATATTGAAAAAGTCGCCACGCACTCGACGGCACCCATATTGCTGATGGGTGCAACAGGCGCAGGCAAGTCGCAGCTGGCAGGTCAAATTTATGCGCTAAAAAAAGCCAAGGCGAGCAGTACAGCGCAAAATAAGTACACGCTTGATAAATTCATCGAAGTCAACTGCGCGACCTTGCGCGGTGATACGGCAATGAGTGTGTTATTCGGTCATGTGAAAGGTGCGTTCACAGGTGCGGCATCGAGTCGGGAAGGGCTGTTGAAGTCCGCCGATGGTGGTTTGTTATTTTTAGATGAAATCGGTGAGTTGGGACTGGACGAGCAAGCGATGCTACTGACTGCATTAGAGGAGCAGCGTTTTTATCCGCTCGGTAGTGATACGCCGATTAGCGTGTCGTTTCAACTGATGGCGGGGACGAATAAGGACTTGCGTCAAGCAGTTGCTGATGGGACATTTCGCGCGGACTTGTTTGCACGACTCAACACATGGACATTTTTTTTACCGTCATTAAAGGACAGGTTGGAAGATTTGCCAGCCAATATCGATTATGAATTGGCGCGTTTGGGCAGCGAGCAACAGCAGCAGTATCGATTTACGTCTGAAGCAAGAGCGCTTTATGAAACTTTTGCTACGAGTGCAGATGCCACATGGCAAGGAAACTTTCGTGATTTGACTGCTAGTATGACTCGTTTGACCACGTTGGCTGAGAGCAAAGTGATACGGGTAGATGACGTGCAAGCGGAGATTGAACGCTTAACACATCTTTGGGGCTTATCCAATAGTTTAAGTGTCACAAACCACGTTAATAACGAAATTATAAATAGCCTAAGTAATAAAAAATCTGACTTAGCGTTCAATAATCAATTCATCGAGCAAGCAAGTTGGGCACTACTCAGTATTTATCTCGATGAGCAAACCTTAACGGACATTGACCCATTTGACGCCGTGCAATTGGCTTACGTCATTGAAGTTTGTCTCCAGCACAAAAACCAAGCAGCGGCAGGGCGTTATCTGTATGCCAACTCACGCGATAAGCTAAAAAGCCCGAATGATAGCGATAGACTGCGTAAATATTTGATGAAGTTTGGGCTGAGATTTGATGAGTTGGATCAAGAATCAAGTATTGATTAAAGCGTAGTAAGAAAAAATCCCTGTCAATTTAGCAACTGAAACGATTAATCTTAAAGACCATAAACATCAAAAAATAGCTGGCATTACTACGACAAAAATTGGTAAAGATACAGGCTCTAAACCAAGTAATGTTGGTTTTCACTTGTTTGAAATTGAACTCTATGTAAGCTCTAGGACAAAGCTATCAACATCTAAAATTGGTGTGACAAATAATACAATGGGTATGTCAATTAAGTGAATAATAGAGCTGCCAGAGATTTTGCCTTAAATTTAAAGATATGATTAAAAAGGAAAAAGTATGTTTAGCTTTTTAAAGAAAGTCGGGGTGAAGAAATTCTCTCATGACAATAGATTTAACGAATGGGAAAAAGAGTTAAGAACTAGAATAATTCCTGAATCTAATTTTTATTACAAAGAAAAAAATCTTTTAGTAAAACATTTGTAGTTGAGGAGATATCATCAACGACTATGCCAAGCTTCTCTGTCAGGCATTATCTTGAAGAAGCTATATACTTAATATTTACTAAATTTGATGAACAAGTATCTACTGCTTATCTGCAAGTTTCTTTAGATATCGCTAATACTATATTGGCTTTACCCCAAAGTGAGACTGAACGCTGGAATGGTGAGGATCTATACACAGAATTGTATCATTCAAGTATATCAATCGATAAGCTCTTGCTTGAATCGCTATTGGATAATGAAGGTATAGATATGGATGAGTTAGCATGTTTCAGTAAGGCATTATTAAATTATTTAAAAACATACAAGGGCAGGCTTTGGGAGGGTGTTAATGAAAGTAAGTATTTATCTAGCGTTTGGCATCTTATGATAGCAGGGCAATTAAAAGACGCAAAAGCGCACCTTAGCGTTAGAAAGTCATTTCGATACACTGAAAACTTATATAATTGGACAAAGCAGCTCAATAAACTATTGATTGAGCAGCAGTCTGGCGCAGAGGTAGGTGCTGAGATTAATGCAATGTTTGACGAGGTATTTGATGTTATTCGCTCTCCATATTGGAAAACTGATCGCCAGAAAGAAGAAAATAGATTTCCTATAACGATGAATCCAAATTATGTACGTTTGCAACTGGCGATTATCAGATGGTTATATGTTGAAAAACAGCCGTTAAAAGGGCATTGGAATGAGGTTTTGGCGCAAGTTTCGAGATAATATATTATAATTTTTTGAGTTTAGTATGAGTGATGACCCTATTGAAATAGTTGCTAAGCTTGATGGTGATAAAGAATACAGCTTAGCCCCATTTATTGAATACTTTATTGATCGAGGGTTTAACATCCGTGCCAGTCAAATTGACAAAGAATCGTTGCCGAAATCTTTACAAGATAAACTTGTTATAGATGAGAATTTTACTTATATATCGGGGACGCTTAGGATGTTCTGTGAGGCATTTTTTTTGGGCAACAGCGGTCCAAGTTACCCATTCAATGAGTATAACTATCATAATATTTACTTACCCAATAAAGAGGACATTGAGCTTGATGTTTTTCCTGACGAAGGTGATATTTATGCCTATCAAGCGATAACCATCACTGATCCTAAAGATGAAGGCGTAGATAACGTTTTTAAGATTGGACTGTTAAACTCTTTTTTACAGGGTAGGCTGTTGGTTATCAGCGTCATGTATGAAACCTCTAAAAGAATTATGAATGCTTTAGACTATGACGAAGAAGAAACAAGCGATATAGGTTTCCCGCTATACCCTATAATCTTTAAGCATTTTGATCCATTAAAAGTACTCTATGTTAATCTTACCAGTCATAGAGAGGATTTTTATAGCTTTTTCAGTGAAGAAAATAAGGATGCGTACCGAGACAAGTTTGCCAGTCGAATGACTGAAGACCCAGTGTTTATGACGGACTATTACAATAAAGGATGGTGTTATCAAGACTATATAGACACAGGTGTTTTATACCGATTTTTTGATTTTTCATATTATCAAATCCTACTCTATCAAAAATATGCAGATAACTTTAACTGTCCACAAGAAGAGTTGGATAAAGCATGGGCATGGTATCGAGAGAATGACCAGCGCTTTTTGGAATGATAATAAACTATCAAACTACCGATATGCGCTGACTTTATTTTTACAATCAAGACTCAAGATCAAAACGGATTATTATTTTTTCTAGTGAAAACTTCTTCATTTAAGCTTATGTCAACAAAATATTAATCTGATCATAGGCTGAAACGTACATACTTTGACGGGTCAATCGACCTAGCCAACCGCTAAACCCCACTCCCAATCCGATTCGCCAACGCCTGTAATTTAGGCACAATCATAGACGCATACTCATCCATATCCCAGTTAGCACTTGGCACACTGGCATTTAATGAATAAACATATTGTCCAGTGGCGACATCAAACACCCCGACGGCGACGGCCAATATATCAGTAGAAAACTCCCCATCAGAGACCGTATACCCATATTTACTATAGTGTTCTACAGCTTGATCCAAAGCGGCTCTTGCAGGGGCGTACGCTGCTTCAGACACATTATCTCGTATGTTTTTTAGAATGATGTCTTGTCTGGCTGATGAGCTTGCTGCATAAAAAGCGCGTCCAATCGCGGTGTACGCTACAGGCACTGCTGAGCCAACTTGTAAGTTGACTGAGAGCCGCGCGGGACTACGACAGCAGGCATGATAGCGCATTTCTCCTCCCGTCTCTGTGGCCAAATTCACCGATACTTCATTTTCGCGGGCAAACTGGCGTAGCAATGGTTCTGCTGCGGCAACCATATCATGACGGCTCCAAGCAGTTGCGCTGAGTCTCATCGCACTACTACCCAGCTGGTAATGCCCATGCTCTGTAATGCGTAAAAATCCAAGTATGGTAAGGGTATGGATAAGTCGCGTGATGGTCGCTTTGGGTAGTTTGGTCATTTGGCATAATTGCTGATGACTAAGCAACTCCTGATGCTCAAAAGCCGTCAATAACATCAACCCGCGACCCAGCGCTGTCACAAATTGTCGGTCATTGTCTTCTTTGTTTTGGTAAAGAGCGCTATCCATTCGATCGAGTAATGGTGGGATATTCGATAGAGAGTTTGTCATTTTATACTCATATTTCTTTGATAAAGGTTTACAGCACAGTGAAACTTTGCTTAAATAGAATTATATTGTGAAACTAAGTTTCGCATAGCGGAATCACGAAGTCAATGACTTGTTAAGTTAAACGGCTCATTAATCATTACTCGTCAGTCAGGAAGACTGATATCAAGGAGAGACACATGGCAACATCGACCAGCCCACGTTTTGATTGGGAAGATCCTTTTTTATTGCGTGATCAGTTGACAGAAGAAGAGCGTATGGTCACTGACAGCGCTCGTCAGTTTTTTCAAAAAGAGCTGATGCCAAATATCGTGGAAGCCAATCGTAACGAACACTTTGATCGTAATATCATGCGCCAAATGGGTGAAATGGGTTTGCTTGGCGTGACGATTGAGGGTTATGGTTGTGCTGGTCTATCGAGTGTGGCTTATGGTCTGATTGCCAAAGAAGTTGAAGCAGTGGACTCAGGTTACCGCTCAGCGATGAGCGTGCAGTCAAGCCTTGTGATGCATCCTATTTGGGCATACGGCACAGAAGAGCAAAAGGAGAAATACTTACCAAAACTTGCCACAGGTGAATATGTCGGTTGCTTTGGTTTGACAGAGCCAGATTCAGGATCAGACCCTTCATCGATGTCGACGCGTGCGCGTGCGGTTGACGGCGGCTATGAGCTGACAGGTAACAAAATGTGGATCACCAACAGTCCTATCGCGGATGTGTTTGTGGTATGGGCAAAAGACGATGCTGGCGAGATTCGTGGTTTTGTCTTAGAAAAAGGTATGAAAGGGCTATCTGCACCGAAGATTGAAGGTAAGTTCTCACTACGCGCCTCGGTCACTGGTGAGATTGTCATGGACAAAGTATTCGTCCCTGAAGCCAATGCTTTCCCAGATATCCGTGGTCTAAAAGGGCCGTTTGGCTGCTTGAATAAAGCCCGTTATGGTATCGCTTGGGGCTCAATGGGCGCTGCAGAATTTTGTTGGAAAGCTGCTCGTCAGTACACGCTAGATCGCAAACAGTTTGGTCGTCCGCTAGCAGCAACGCAGCTGGTGCAATTGAAGCTTGCCAACATGCAGACTGAGATTGCTTTGGGTCTACAAGCGGCGCTGCGTGTTGGTCGCTTGATGGATGAGCACAATGCGGCACCTGAGATGATTTCACTCATTAAGCGTAATAACTGCGGTAAAGCGCTTGATATCGCTCGTATCGCCCGCGATATGCATGGTGGTAATGGTATCTCTGATGAATTCCATATCATTCGCCATGTGATGAATCTAGAAGCTGTTAATACTTATGAAGGTACGCACGATATTCATGCGCTGATCCTAGGTCGTGCACAAACTGGCATTCAGGCATTTTATTAATCTCGTCTAGGTAATCACTGTTAGTACAGTTTTATCTTATAGCGTACGTCACTGTCTGATTCACCAAATAGTATTTATAGACAGTAACGTACGTTTTTTAGTGATTATCCATAATCATTGCATGTTAAAGCACCAAAGAATACGTTAAAAAATAAGGGATTATTATGACTGTCGCCATATCCACGCCATTCTCGTCTAAAAGCACTGATCCTATCGTCAAACCCGACGGCAATACCAATGAAGATATTAATGCAAATATCAATGCAGATATTAATGACAGTACCAGTGAAAGCGGTGACGTACCAAAAGGCGCGTTGCATGGTATCAAAGTGCTCGACTTATCAAGAGTACTGGCGGGCCCTTCTTGTACCCAAATACTTGCAGATTTGGGCGCAGACGTCATCAAGGTTGAGCGTCCCAAGATAGGGGACGAAACGCGGCACTGGGCACCACCAACCTTTAGTGATGATACCTCTGCTTATTACGCCACCATCAATCGCAATAAAAAATCACTGACTGTAGATATCACCGCGCCAGCAGGGCAAACCATCATCAAACAGCTCATCGCTGAGAGTGATATTGTGGTAGAGAACTTTAAAGTGGGTGGTTTGAAAAAATACGGCTTGGATTATGACAGTCTCAAGCAAGCCAACCCGCGTTTGATTTATGCGTCTTTGACAGGATTTGGGCAGACAGGGCCAGATGCGGCGCGACCCGGCTATGATTATATTATTCAAGGTCTGTCAGGATTGATGAGTATCACAGGCCCTAGTGACGGGGAGCCACACAAAGTTGGTGTGGCCGTCGTTGATTTATTTGCAGGCTTGCAGCTAACGATTGGTATTCAAGCGGCATTATTGGCTCGCCAAAATACAGGGCTTGGGCAGCAGGTAGATGTGGCGTTATTAGACAGTGCGCTGGCAATGCTAGCCAATGTGGGTATGAATCATTTGGCATCGGGCAAGATACCACCAAGACTTGGCAATCAACATCCGAGTATCGTTCCTTATCAAGTCTTTGCAGCCGACAAGGAGGCGCATTTTGTCTTAGCTTGCGGCAATGACAGTCAGTTTGCTAGGCTTTGCGATGTGCTTGGTGTTGATTGGTACACAGACAGCCGTTTTATAACCAATCCCGATCGCGTGGCTCATCGAGATGTGTTATGCGACGCACTTGCCAAACGATTTGCCGAAAAGCCGCGTGCACATTGGTTGGCCGTTTTGGATCAAGCGGGCGTTCCATGCGGAGCGATACACAATGTCGCTGAAGCATTGGCGATGCCGCAAGCGCAGGCGCGTGAAATGATTATTGATTTTGCAGCATTTGATAGTCCCGTAAAAGCGCTTGGTAGCCCCATTAAATTGTCCGCATCGCCAGTCTCTTATCGTATACCGCCACCGCGTCTTAGTGAGCATACTGATAGCACACTTGCGGATTTAGGTTATGACAGCGAGACGATTGCTAAGCTAAAAGCGGATGGTATTGTTTAGGTTTCTCAAAATCAATTTACCTTTGACATCACTATATGGGTCATGAGCGACACGACCCATATAGTGAGAGGCTATCACATCACTTCGCCTCATTAGAGCAAAACCCCAAACGCTGCTCCATTTGTTTGGCCAGCTCAATCAATACCGCACTGACTTCCGCTCGTTTTAGCTCGTACTCTCCTTGCAAAAAACTGACTGCCATACCGGCAATAACATTACCCGAAGCGTTACGAATATACGTGCCTAAACAATACATTCCCTCGCGCAACTGTCCATCATCGAGAGATATTCGGCTGTTTTGAATATCCGCTAATTCCGCTTCTAAATCAGTAAAGTTTTTCACACCGCGCGGTGTCATAGGCGTAGGAAAGCCTGTCGCGTACATGGATTTTATGTTTTCCATAGATAGCGTTGAAAGCATCGCTTTACCTGTTGAAGAAAACACGGCAGGTACGCGGACACCAGCGCGAAAAGTAAATCCAAGCGGGGCAGGCGCTTCATGACACGCCAAAAATACCACTTCTCCCAAGTCCAGCTTAGACAGCGTCACAGTATGCTGTAGGAGGGTAGGGTACTGCACGATAAGTTCTTTGAATAACTGTATGACGCCTTGCTGCTGTTCGTACTTGCCCGCCCAATACATCAGATAAGACCCCAAATGAAAACGGTTCTCGGTATCCTTGTAGATCACATGCTTGGCCAGCAAGCTCTGCAAAATATTATGCGTTGAGCTACGAGGAAGATCCAATTCTTTAGAGATATGGGCAGCCGTTAAAGGTTGAAGGCTATCAGTAATCAAATCTAGAATCTGGAAAGTCTTGTCTAGTGCAGGAACGGAAGTGACGCTCATAAATAACCCATAAAAGTGAGTAAAATTAATAAGATAACAAATTAATAAGATAAATATTCATAGAAATGATTTTAGGGGTTGCAAATAACTGACTATCATTCCTATAATAATGTCTCGTATATAGAATTAGTGTTCAGTATATTGAACATATAAAGTGTTATCAACCCGTATTTTATATCTAAATTTTTATTTATCGCTATGCTTTTATTTTGATAAATCTGTTATTCCCAATTACAAGGAGCGTTTATATGTCACAGCATACGCTACAGCTATCAAACCCAGCACTACTGAAACAGCAGTGTTTCATTAAAGACAGTTGGCATGGCGCAAGCGACCAAGCCACCATCGACGTAACCAACCCTTTTAACGGTGATGTTATTGGTACTGTGCCAAGCCTCACGACTGAAGATGTCAATGAATCGGTTGCTTATGCTCATGACGTGCAAAGTGTTTGGGCTGCCAAGACAGCACAAGAGCGTGCAGAACTCATGCAGAAATGGGCAGACCTCATTGATGCCAATAAAGAAGACCTCGCCATCATCATGACCGCCGAACAAGGCAAGCCTTTAACCGAGTCTCGTGGCGAAGTTGGCTATGCCAACAGCTTTATTCGCTGGTTTGCCGAAGAAGGCAAGCGTGTTTATGGCGATGTCATTCCTGCCAATAAATCACAACTGCGCCACGTTATTTTAAAGCAGCCAATTGGCGTTTGCGCCGCGATTACGCCTTGGAACTTCCCAGCCGCGATGATCACTCGTAAAGTCGCTCCCGCATTAGCAGCTGGTTGTACCATTATTGTCAAACCTGCAACCGAAACGCCATTCTCTGCTTTAGCATTAGGGGCATTGGCCGAGCAAGCAGGTATTCCAGCAGGCGTGATCCAAGTTGTAACTGGTAAATCTTCTACTATTGGCGATATCTTAACAGGTGATGCGCGTATTCATAAGCTGTCGTTCACAGGATCTACTGAAGTCGGTCGTACCTTGATGGCTCAGTGTGCACCAACCATCAAAAAGCTTTCATTAGAGCTTGGCGGCAATGCGCCATTCATCGTTTTTGATGATGCTGATCTCGAAAAAGCAGCTGAAGGTTTGATCGCTTCTAAATATCGCAATGCGGGTCAAACTTGTGTTTGTGCCAACCGTGTCTATGTGCAAGACAGTATCAAAGACGCTTTTTTAGACATATTTGTCAAAAAAGTAGCCGAGCTGAATGTCGGTAATGGCATGGAAGAAGGCGTGGATATTGGCCCATTGATCAATAAAAAAGCGCTAAATAAAGTACAAGCGCTGCTTAAAGACGCGCTAGATAAAGGCGCAACGTTGGTCACAGGCGGTAGCGTAAACGAAGCGTCAGAGCTGACCTACAATCCTACAGTCATCACTGATATCAAGAGCGAGATGGACATTGCCTCTGAGGAAATCTTTGGCCCTATCGCGACTATCTTTACTTTTAAAGATGAAGAAGAAGTCATTCGTGCTGCCAATGACACCATCTATGGCTTGGCCGCTTACTTCTATAGTGGTGGCTATGCACGCTCGTGGCGTGTGACCGAAGGTCTTGAGTACGGTATCGTTGGTCATAACACAGGCCTTATCTCTACAGAAGTTGCGCCATTTGGTGGCGTGAAGCAGTCAGGCTTTGGCCGTGAAGGTTCAAAGTACGGCATTGAAGACTATGTGGTTATCAAATACTGGTGTTCTGACGTCAGCTAATGATTTGCCTAAACGTTTTACCACTCATTTTATGATGCAATCTTGAGTCCTCAGGTTTTAGTTTATCTAACTGAGATTGTTTATACCAAAGATAAAGAAAAGGATATTTTTATGACAATTACCAATCAATCATTACTCGAGCGTCGCAAAGCCGTTTTACCAACTGGACTTGGCGTTGCTTTTCCTATTTTTGCAGAAAAAGCGAAAAACTCAGAAATTTGGGATGTAGAAGGTAAGCGTTATATCGACTTCGTCGGTGGCATATCGGTTCTTAACACTGGTCATAGTCATCCAAAAATCACTCAGCGCGTGCATGAGCAATTGGATAAGTTCACTCATACTGCGGCACAAATGATCAACTATGAGTGCTATGTGGACTTGGCTGAAAAGCTGTGCGAAAAAGCCCCGATCAGTGGCGATACCAAGGCATTCTTTTTGACGACGGGTGCTGAAGCTGTTGAAAACTGCATCAAGATTGCCCGTGCAAAAACAGGTCGTCCAGGTGTTATCTCTTTTGTTGGTGGCTGGCATGGTCGTACGCTCATGTGTATGAGTCTGACAGGCAAAGTACTGCCATACAAAAAGAACTTTGGCCCGATGCCAGGACCTGTGTTCCATGCGCTATTCCCAGCTGAAGAGTTGAATGTCACCGAAGCGCAAGCTTTGCACAGTCTTGAGATGATTTTCCAAGCGGACATCGATCCTAGTGAAGTAGCTGCGATGATCGTTGAGCCAGTTCAAGGAGAAGGTGGTTTTCACCAAGTGACCCCATCATTTGCCAAGGCATTACGCGATATCTGTGATGAGCATGGCATAGTACTTATTTTTGATGAAGTGCAGTGTGGTTTTGCGAGAACCGGTACATTATTTGCTAGTGAGCAATTGGGTGTTGAGCCAGATCTTATGACTTGTGCCAAGAGTTTGGCAGGTGGTTATCCGATCTCTGCCGTGATTGGTCGTGCGGATATTATGGATGCGCCGCAAGTAGGCGGCTTAGGCGGCACTTACTCAGGTAATCCACTTGCTTGTGTGGCAGCACTTGCTGTAATAGAAGTGATTGAAGAAGAGAACTTATTGGCGCGCAGTATTGAGATTGGTGACAAAATTGAGTCGTTCTTAAAAGGTCTTAATCTGAGCAGCATTGGTAATATTCGTCATAAAGGCGCTATGTTAGCGTTTGACTTAGTAGACAGTGAAGGCAAACCTGATACTGAGGCAACTGCCAATCTCAAAGCAAAATCATTTGAACAAGGTTTGCTATTGGCATCTTGTGGTATGTATGGCAACGCGATTCGTGTGATGGTTCCGTTAACGGTTGAAGATGACGTCCTACAAGAAGGTTTGGATATCATCAAAGGCATCTTAACGGCGTAATCCAATACTTACTTGATAGGTATAGAGCATTTATCGTTATTTACTGTGTAATGGACCCCCTTTAGCCAATAATGAACAGGCGTTCAAGGCTATTGTTAATACAACAGCAAGGTTGCTCTCATGTCACTCATTTAGAGTGTGTTTTTGAACGGCGCCTTGCAAGTCAAGGCGCCGTTTTTGCTGTCTGTTTAAAAGTTAAATAAATAGTGAACGACGGTTTTTAGGCAAAAGGTCTATACGGTAAATAAGATAGGTGCTATCCCACTAAATAGAAATAGTGTAACTGTCACAGGTTCACACGGATGACACACAGACAAGGAGTAGGTTATGTCTGAATTAAAGAAAACGTTGGGTGTGTTCGATATCATCGCGTTAGCGTTTGGTGCTATGGTCGGTTGGGGCTGGGTTGTACTGGCGGGTGGCTGGATTATCTCGGCAGGTATATGGGGCGCAGTCAGCGCCTTTTTGATCGGCGGTCTTGTGGTTATCTTGATTGGCGTGGCGTATGCAGAGCTGGCAGCATCCATGCCCATCACAGGGGGTGAGCACACATATACGCACCGTGCATTGGGGGTGAATGTCTCCTTTATCTGTTCGTGGAGTATTTTGTTCGGTTATTTTTCCGTGGTGGCCTTTGAAGCGGTGGCACTGCCTACCGTCGTCGAATATATCGTGCCCAATTATAGTCAAGGGTATCTTTGGAATATCGCTGGCTGGGATGTGTATGCCACGTGGGTCGCTGTCGGGATGATCGGTTCAGTGATTGTCACATGGCTCAACATTCGTGGTATGGAAGTCAGTGCTTGGTTCCAAAAATTGGCAGTCGTGGGTATTTTCCTCGTGGGTATATTGCTGTTCATTGGTGCCGTATTGTTCAATCCTGAAACATCTAATTCAGTACAAGCCCCATCCTTTATTGGTGGTATGGGTGGCATCATGACCGTCATGGTAATGGTACCGTTTTTATTCGTTGGTTTTGACGTGATTCCGCAAGCGGCAGAAGAAATCAACCTAACACGTCCAAATATCGGCAAATTTTTGATTGTCTCTATCATCATCGCCGTACTTTGGTACGTAGCGGTCGCTTGGAGTGTGGGTAAAACATTACCACTATTACAAGCGCAAGACTCAACATTGGCAACTGCGGATGCGATGACCAATGCTTGGAATGGTAAATGGGCGGGTACGTTGCTGGTTATTGGCGGTGTATTGGGGATTTTATCAAGCTGGAATGCGTTTCTTATCGGTGGTAGTCGCTTATTGTACGCCATGGGTAAAACGCACATGTTGCCGCAGTTCTTGTGCAAGCTACATCCTAAGTATAACACCCCAGTGAATGCGATCTTATTGATTGGTGGTTTGGCGACATTAGCGCCATTGTTTGGTCGCAAGATGCTGGTGTGGATTGTTGATGCGGGCGGGTTTGGTATTGTTATCGCTTACACTTGCGTGGCATTATCGTTCTTGGTACTGCGTTACCGTGAGCCTAACATGGTACGCCCGTTTAGAGTACCCGCAGGTAAATTGGTTGGTGTGATTACTATTCTGCTCAGTCTTGGTATGTTAGCGCTCTATCTGCCAGGTATGCCATCCGCACTCGTGGCTATTGAATGGTGGATATTCCTTGGTTGGACAGTTCTTGGCGGCGCACTGTATGGTTATGCTTCAATGAAAAATCCTGGTAAAAGCAAAGAAATTATGGATCATGAGTTACATGAGCTCAAAATTGTTAATCAGCAATGGTTAAAAGACAATCCATATAAAAAATAGCTTTATGTATCTAAATAAGTCGGTTCAATCATAAAAAAGCCTAACGTCAAGCGTTAGGCTTTTTTGTTGCTTTTAAAAAGCACATAAATAGCTTAAAGAGAAAATAAATAGCTTGATAGTAGATGAGCATAAATTAGAGCCCTGACATAGATTGTTAAAGGACAGAGTTTTTGTTCTAACCAAAAAATAGGCAGACACCGCTCATAAATTTCCCATTCCTAAATCCTTAACCAATACAGGCAGTTACTTTCTATGCTCAAAAATAATTAACTAGAGGATGAAAAAATAAAAAATTACATAATTCAATTTTTTATTTATTGACATTTGTAAGCTATAAAGTCAAATTATTCATTTTTATCTACTTTCTTATTGTCATGGAGGACAAAATATGATCAAAAGTGGAGATCAATTGAGATGTACCAGTGGTAATGATTTTTTTTCGGAAGGATCTATCTATACCGTAGGCAACATTATAAATGAGAAGTTTTTTCAGATAAATATTGGTCTAGGTGATGAGCATTGGTATGCAACCAAGGACAGTGAGGGAATATATGTCCGCTTTGATTTAGACAGTCATTTAGTCAATGATGCGTGGTTTGCGCTACTGTAGCATTACTATTTACTGATCTATAAAGGTCGCTTAATGCGCGATTTCATTTATTAAAAATACATCGAAGGAACGATGGGGTTTAGTAGATGGGTATTATTTTTACTACACGCATTATGATAGATATAGAGTGATTAAGAGTCTTTCGCCTAAAATCTATGCTCATTGACGATACGGATTTATAAATCCTTATCTTCTTGAATGGTTTCGGCATCTGTGATCGCTTTTGTGGTTTCTGCTACTTTAGGTGTTTCTTGTAGCAGTTTTACATTGGTATTTTTGCGATTGAGATTCAGCGCTCGTTGATCGAACGAAACATCGCTAACCGTAGACTCTCGGGTAGCTTGAGAGGATTTTTTCAAACGTCTTTTGAGCTTTCGATCGGCAGCAGCATCGATTTCGGCCTGTTCCTTGGCTATTGCTGCATCATGAAGCCCTTGATAGACGGCGAGCGTTTCTTCAATCATCTCACGCATGGTAAATTTATTGGTCATTTCAGGACGCGTCACGCTTTCTAGTTGGTTTCTCACCGCCTTACAAAGCGCGTTGGCATTGTATTTTTTGACTAAGCCTTGCGGATACAGCGGTTGTAATATTTCACTGAAAGCTGCTTGATCCCAACCAATCACAGGCGTTCCTAGGTGAATGGCTTGTAGTGCATTGATGCCAATTGACTCAGGCTCGTTGGCAAGCGCCATCACGATATTGGCCGCTGACAGCCATTCGCGCATGTCATTGCGTTTTCTGCCTACATACGTGATACGCTCAGCCAAACCTAACGTGTTGGTACGCTGACGAAAGTCTTGATGGAAGACGTCATTCTCTCTATAGTCGTCATCCATGATGATGGCATGAATATTAGGGAACTGTTCTTGTAAATTACCTAAGATGTCAATCAACCACTCTTGACCGTATTCATGACCAATAATGGTAGGAAACACCAGCCATTTTTTATGCTCAAGCTCAGGGTATTCAGCAAAGGTATGTCTGAGCCAGTATACAGAAGGGTTGTGCCGATAAGGGTAGCGGCGCGTATCGACGCCGCGGTAAATCCGCTTGATGGTTTTAGGGTCAGCGTCTTCAAGACGCAAACCTTTCTTTAAGTAATTGGTCACACTATCAGAGACCGTGATGATTGTGTCAACATTCAATAACGCTTGTGAGTACTTATTAATAGGATAGAAGCCATACATGGTCGATACCAATTTTGGCATGCGCTTGACGCGAGCACGGCGCAGGGCCAAGTGCAATATCCATGCGGGGGTACGTGAATGTACATGAATGACATCAGGGTTGTACTTTTCGATCAATCGTCGTAGCGGGGCAACTTGTAACAAAGATAACCAAGATTTCTTATTCATATGCAATTGATGATAGAGGTTGCCATCACGTTTGAGACGTCTGACCAAATCATTGTCTTCCTCTGCGCTTGAGACAATGATGGAGGTGTGCCCATTTTTTACCAATGCGCGCCCAAGATGAAAAATACCGCGCTCGGATTCATCATGCTTAAGAGACGACAGTAAGCGCATAATCTTCATAATAGCGTGGGTCACTGGTTAATAATATGAAGCTGCTATTGTCAGTTAAAAATAGCCAAAACTCAACCATCAAGACAAAAGATAAGGTCAAACGATGAGTCACATGAAAAAGAGAGGATAAATTTGGTAAAACTTGTGAAACCACTAGCGGCGTTTTATTAAATGTTCAGCATTGGGTATGACCTGTTTTTCACTTAAGTATTTCCAATAGCGCTGCGGTAAATACTGCTTATGCAAACGCGGGTTTTTACGCTCTTTAATATTAACGTTGGTAAAGTACCCTTGCCAAAATTTCTGGTAACGCTGCTCATCATCACTATGAATGCTGGCAGGATTGCGTAATACGGCATCATCGAGGTCAGTGATGGTTTGCAGCTCAGCGGGATGAGAACGCGTGCTGTTGCTTTTGTCATAATAAATGCCATAGCCACGTGTTAGATCGTAAATGGCCCAGTGCTGATCTTGGTAACGCTGACGAAAATGCTCACCAATCAAAGGTAAAACATTGAAATCAGGTTTCACGCGCGCAAAGTAAATATCATCGGTGGTGTGCTCAAAACGCACGAAGGCTTCCATACGATGCTTTTCACGGCCTACGGATTTGACGGTTTGTACCAATTCCAGCACTTCTAAATTGCCCAAATCTTGCATGATTTGACGATTGGGGTAGTCAATGGCGTATTTAATCACATGAAACAACGTTGTGCCGATATTGTTTTTTTCAGACAAAAATCCCCATAGAACATTGCGCATACCTGAACGACCCAAAAGCTTGTTTAACTTGATTAATACGCGCTCCGCTTTGTCTTCGTCCTTATGAACGCTCACTGCCTGAGCAATCAAAGAGGGCGCATAGTCATCTTGAGCAAACAGTTGCAGTGCTGGTTCGTGCTGTAATCTGTGCTCGTAGACATAAAAAACAGCGCTCAGCCACCCCTCAAAACTTGGCTCATAGAGTATGATACTGGGTGTTAACTGACCGACAGGATAAGAGGTATCGAGAGTAAGTTGCGACATTTTTTATCCTAAAATGACGGTAGGGATATTGTCGCTTATCTTAAAAGCGACATTTTGATAGCGTATTTAAAATACAGAGTATGGTCACAGGTGCTACTGGCAATATTTTTCTAGCTTGCTGTTCGCATAGCGTGACAGAGGCTACAAAAAATATTACCAGTAGCGTTGGCCATATATGGGGTTTTAGAGTGATCTTATGATATTTAAAACAACACCAGCTGACCGCTACGCTGATCTTTAAACTTGGTCTGCGTTTGCGCCAATACGTATTGGCGAAAGTTATCTCGCGTCAAATGTGCCAGATGCTCGTTTTTGCCCGTGGTTGCAATAAAGTATTTGGCACGATTGACCGCAGCGCCCATCTTTTTTAAATGATATAACGTCAGTTGATTGAACTTACGTGCCTTGACGATTTTTTTGGCTGTTTTGGTGCCGATGCCGGGTATCCGTACAATCATCTCATAACTCGCGGTTTGAATATTGACAGGGAAATGCTCACGATGACGTATCGCCCATGCCAGTTTTGGGTCACAATCTAAGTCCAAAAATGGCGACTCTGGCTCGACAATTTCGTGCGCGCCAAACCCATAAAAGCGCATTAACCAATCTGCTTGATAAAGACGATTCTCTCGTACCATCGGCACAGGCGTGCCAATCGCTGGTAGGCGATTGTCAGAGAGCATCGGCACGTAACCGGAATAGTAAACACGCTTTAGATCATAGGTTTTATAAAAGTGGCTGGATAGTTGAATCACTTGCAAGTCTGTCTCATTACTGGCACCGACAATCATCTGACTGGTCTGACCTGCTGGTGTAAATTTAGGCGCTTTTTTATGGGTTTTACGGCTTTCACGAATAGTAATAATCTCTTCTTTTACCGTTTCCATCGGTGCTTTTAATTGCTCATGTGATTTTTCTGGTGCGAGCAGAGCCAGTCCTGATTTGGTCGGAATTTCAATATTGACGCTCAAGCGATCGGCGTATAAGCCTGCTTCAAGGAGCAACTCTTTTGACGCGCCCGGAATGGTTTTTAGATGAATATAACCGTTAAAACGCTCGCGAGTACGCAAGAGTTTGGCTACTTCGACTAGTCGCTCCATCGTATAATCGCCGCTTTTGAAGATACCTGAGCTGAGAAACAGTCCCTCAATATAATTACGGCGATAAAATTGCATGGTCAGATCAACGACTTCTTCGACACTAAAAGCCGCACGCGGTGTGTCATTGCTTTTGCGTGAAGTACAGTAAGCACAGTCATAGATACAATGATTGGTCAAAAGGATTTTTAGCAGGCTAACGCAGCGACCATCTTCGGTGTAACTGTGGCAAATACCCGTTGCTGAGGCATCACCAAGCCCACCACCTTGGTTTTTGCGTGTACCAGCGGAGGAGGAACAAGAGACATCATACTTAGCGGCATCTGCTAAAATATTGAGTTTGCCCTGTAGTCTTTCGTAATTGATAGCTGCCATAAGTGGGTATTTACCAATGTATTAATGAAAGACTATTTTAGCAAATATGGTGTTAAGTTATTGTATTTGTAGGAAAATTATAAAAACAATACGACATTCAGTGTCGCTTGAAAAAACAGAGTCTTTTAAAATTTAGTCATTTTTGCAGGGGTTAGGTAGGTGTTTAATATCGTGATTGTTCATAAGGTTTGTGATGATAAGATCTCCTTTTTTATCAAATTCAACGCTAAATTTTGGCTGTATTGCAGATTTACTGCTACCGTAAGTTGAAGGCAATATTATCTCACTGTCAGAGAAGAAATGACGCGCAACCCATAGCCCATAGTTTTTTGCCATCATCGTATTCAACCGTATATCGACTTTTGGCATCAAGATCAAAGTATAGGCCAAAGTCTTGCTCTTTACCGCCACGACCAAATATCATATTAGCACCGCAAGGACTGCCACAACCAACGTAAACATGATAAGTATCGGCATCAATCTTATTGATAGAAATATGATTCCACCCGTAACCACCGATTCCATTCATTAAAACAGTCTCTTTTGTTTGACCGCTAGCTATCGTTTCGCTTTTAAGAATATAACCATCATCGCAATATTCATGATCGTCTTTACTCATGCATGCCGTACAAATCTTTGATATATAAAAGCTATTGTCAAATGCTGTTTCAGCAGATTTACTCCAAGCCGTAGAACTCAAAATACCGCTGCAAATGATAAAAGCCAATGAATAGAAATAGGTAAATCTATGCATATGAATAACGACCAAATATTTGTTTTGAATGAACAGCACTATAGCAAAAGGACGTTTGCTAATAAATAACCATCACATAATAAAAAAGGCGTTGCCCGCTATTAATCAATCTAGCGAACAAAGCCTTTTATAATGAGTGTTACTGAGTCATTTTTTGATATTCTAGAGCTGGTTTTATCTAGTAGATCTTATTGAACTTTGGCACGTATCACCACAGTTTGAGCAGCATTGGGATTCAAATTTACTAAGTTCCATTTAAGACCAGAATAGTTCTCTTGAATAACGGTCGTGTTACCAACTTGTTGAATGGTTTGATAGTTACCGCCGCCAGTGGTTGCAAGCGTAGGTATTGAGCTATTCAATGACACCAATCTTACGCCAGTTGGTAGAGAGACCATCGCATTAATATCATTGACTGGCTGAGCGGTGGTATTGGTATAAGTGGTATGGTATTCAATCACATCTCCTGGAGCGATGTGATTGGCAGGTACCGCTACTTCACGACCAGCACTGTTTTTTAAGATTTTCATGACCTTGGTTTGGGCATTAACGATATCAGGCGTACTAAAAGTTGGGGTAAGTTGGAGAGCATCTAATGACGTTGTGGTTACCTGGCTCGTCACTGGCAACGGCGTCGCTGTTGTGACAGGCATAACTTGTGTCACGGTACTGACAGGCGTGGTGATTACATCGACGTTGGAGACAGTATTGGTCACTTGGTTACTAACAGGTACGCTGGTAACCGTGGTGCTACCTTGAGTCACAACCACATTGTTATTGCCAGCTTGACGGACAACATACCGAGGAACCGTTGTCACTTGAGTGACGGCATAAGGCATGCCATCTTGCATCGTGATACCGTTTGGTGTCGCAGTGATGGTTGCCGTCTTACCATCTGAGTATTGTTCAACGACTGTCGTGCTATCACCAACAGGCGAGCTAATGGCGATTTCAGGCGCAGCATGTGCCAGTGATGCTGTCAATACAGTACCTACCGTAAAGGCCGAGACTACTGTGGTTAATGACGTATTACGATTTATACTCATAAAAAGCTCCTTTAAAATAATGGTCAATGAAACAGCAATAAATAATGTATAGACAAGAAAAACCCTTGTTAAATGACACAGCAAAGTATGCCAAATAACAAGGGTTTCGGTACTGACGATAGTCAACATTCACTATCAAGCCATCATTATTTTTGATCAGAGGCCATGCCAATTTAACTGTGTCAAACGGCTTAACCATCCATACTCAAGCAATTATGCGCCAAAACAAATTGAGTAGAAAAGCAGCATTGTGTAACTGCTATTGTATAAATAACGATGGTCTACGTGATCTGACTTGCCTATCATCTATCATCCAGATAATTTGCTATTTTGTCCGCTTTAATACAGAACTTTTATCAAAGGATGTTTTTATAAAGGCACGATAAGCACAGAATTAGTCGTAGATGACTTTCATCACTTCGTATTCAACCACACCTTTTGGGGTCTCGATACGCACTTCATCGCCTTCGAATTTACCGATAAGACCACGGGCAATCGGTGAGTTGACTGAGATTTTGCCTGCTTTAAAATCAGCTTCATCATCGCCGACGATTTTGTACTGTTTTTCTTCCTCAGTGTCCATATTTTCGATCACGACGCTGACGCCAAACACGATACGACCTTCTTTTGGCAATGTTGAAGGATCGATGACTTGTGCGCCACCAAGTTTGGCTTCGATATCACGGATGCGCGCTTCACAAAAGCCCTGCTGTTCACGAGCGGCATGATACTCAGCGTTTTCTTTCAAATCGCCGTGTTCGCGTGCTTCAGCAATTGATGCGGTGATGCGTGGACGATCGACACTTTTTAACTGTTTTAATTCGGCTTCTAAAGCCGCATGTCCTTGCGGAGTCATGGGATAACGTTGCATGTTTTTTCCTTAAACCAATAACACCACACCACCTCATAAGGAGATGGTGTCAATGTTGTTGCAATGAGTATGAAATATAAAAAGAGTGGGGTTCAGATGGCGTCGTTCGTAAATGGGCGGTAGGTATGAGCACATTCACTCTTAGCACCAAGCAAGCTGACAGTACCAAGCACACTGAACCTTACGTAATAAAAAGCATAGTCGCAGTTTAGCCACTATGCTTTTGTAGGTTTGACTCTTTAAAGATATTGTTTTTTTAACGTACGATTGTCATAGAATAATCAATAACAAGTCTTGGCTAAGCTTTTGTATAAGCTTAGCGGTTATGCTTAATCTACTGAAATTATTCAGTCACGTCAATAGTCTTTGCTTGTTCATGCAAATCTTGTAACTTATAGACTTCAAATGGCAAGTCAATCGCATAAGATTTACAAACCGCGTCTGCTGCTCCTAACGTGGTGACATAGAAGACTTTACCTTGTAAGGCACTGCGACGAATAGAGAATGAATCCTCTTGCGCCTGCTTGCCTTCAGTCGTATTAATAATAAGGTCAATTTTGCCATTTTTCAAGGCGTCAACGATATGCGGGCGACCTTCGGTAACCTTATTGATTTGCTTGCATTCAATACCAGCTTCGCTCAGTACTTTTTGCGTGCCAGTGGTCGAGACGATATTAAAACCGAAATCTGCAAGCTGACGGGCGATCGGGGCGATTTGCGCTTTGTCACTGTCACGAACGGAGATAAAGACGGTTTTGGTTTCGCCTTCAGTAGGCAAGCCTGGCAGACGTTCGTTACTACCGATGATGGCTTTGTAAAATGCTTCGCCAAAGGTTTTGCCCACACCCATGACTTCGCCCGTTGATTTCATCTCAGGACTCAAGATTGGGTCAACACCTGGGAATTTAGCAAATGGGAATACTGCTTCTTTGACCGCATAAAATGCTGGAACAATCTCAGTGGTAAAGCCTTGGTCTTTAAGCGAAGTACCAGCCATACAGCGAGCCGCAACCTGCGCTAACGAAGTACCGATACACTTAGAGACAAACGGTACGGTACGGGCAGCACGTGGGTTCACTTCTAGGATATATACGGTTTCGCCTTTGACCGCGAACTGAACGTTCATCAGACCGACAACGCCAAGCTCTTTCGCCATCGCGACCGTTTGCGCGCGCATGACATCACATAGCTCTTTAGATAGTGAGTAAGGCGGTAGCGAACATGCTGAGTCACCTGAGTGGACGCCAGCCTGTTCGATATGCTGCATGATACCGCCGATGACAACATCAGTACCGTCACATACACAGTCAACATCAACTTCGATGGCATCATCTAAGAAGCGATCTAGTAGGACAGGCGCTTCGTTTGAGGCTTGTACTGCAGTACGCAGGTAATGTCTGAGCTCATCTTCGTTGTAGACGATTTCCATCGCGCGGCCACCAAGGACATATGATGGACGTACAACCAGTGGATAGCCCACGTCTTTAGCTTTAACCAAGCCATCTTCTAAACTCGTTGCTAGAGCGTTTGAAGGTTGTACTAGGTTTAGCTGCTGAATCATGTGCTGGAAGCGCTCACGGTCTTCAGCGCGGTCGATCGCATCAGGACTCGTACCGATGATTTTAACGCCTGCTGACTCTAGAGCGCGCGCCAGTTTCAATGGTGTTTGACCACCGAATTGTACAATCACGCCATCAGGGTTTTCGATACGAACGATCTCTAGCACGTCTTCTAACGTGATTGGCTCAAAGTATAGACGGTCAGAAGTGTCATAATCGGTTGAAACCGTTTCAGGGTTACAGTTGACCATGATGGTTTCAAAACCATCTTCACGCATGGCAAGCGCTGCATGCACACAGCAGTAATCAAACTCAATGCCTTGGCCAATACGGTTAGGACCGCCACCGATGACCATGATCTTTTTCTTGTCAGTTGGGTTGGCTTCACATTCGCTATCGTAGGTTGAGTACATATAAGCGGTGCTGGTAGCAAACTCTGCGGCACAAGTATCAACACGCTTGTATACTGGGTAAACGTTCAAATCCCAACGTTTCTTACGTAGTTGCTTTTGTGACACGCCTAGCAATTTAGCCAAACGCAAATCTGACAAACCTTTACGCTTGAAGCTACGCAGGTTTTTCTCAGTCAAACCACCAAAGCCGAGTGATTTCACGGTAGCTTCGGTTTTGACGATGTCTTCGATCTGTACCAAGAACCATGGGTCAATCTTGGTGAAGTTGAACACCTCATCGACACTCATACCAACGCGGAAGGCATCAGCGATATAGTAGATGCGATCAGGGGTTGGAATCGTTAGGCGATTGATAATCTCGCTACGAGCCTTTTCAGCACTGACTTTTGATAAGTCAATTTGCTCATCGAAACCATCCGCGCCAGTTTCCATACCGCGCAAGGCTTTTTGCATCGACTCTTGGAAGTTACGACCAATCGCCATGACTTCGCCGACCGATTTCATCTGAGTCGATAGGATGTTGTCTGCTTGTGGGAATTTTTCAAAGTTAAAACGAGGGATCTTGGTCACGACATAATCAAGCGCAGGTTCAAAGCTCGCTGGCGTTTTGCCACCCGTGATGTCGTTTTGCAATTCATCTAGCGTATAACCGATTGCCAGTTTTGCTGCGATTTTGGCAATCGGGAAACCAGTCGCTTTTGAGGCTAGGGCAGAGGAGCGTGACACACGTGGGTTCATTTCGATAACGACCATGCGGCCAGTATCAGGGTTGATACCGAACTGTACGTTTGAGCCGCCTGTTTCTACACCGATCTCACGCAGTACCGCGAGCGATGCGTTACGCATGATTTGGTATTCTTTATCCGTCAATGTCTGTGCAGGGGCTACGGTTATTGAGTCGCCTGTATGTACGCCCATTGGGTCAAAGTTTTCGATGGCACAGATGATGATGCAGTTATCGTTTTTGTCACGAACCACTTCCATCTCGTACTCTTTCCAACCGATGAGTGACTCATCGATGAGTAGCTGATGGTTTGGTGATAGATCAAAACCACGCTCACAAATCTCGATGAACTCATCGCGGTTATACGCGATACCGCCGCCTGAACCGCCCATGGTGAATGAGGGACGAATAATACACGGATAACCCATTTTTTCTTGAGTGGCAAAGGCTTCTTCCATCGTTTCAGCGGTTTCAGCGCGTGGGCACTCAAGACCGATACGTTTCATCGCTTTGTCAAATAAGTCGCGATCTTCTGCCATCTCAATCGAGTCTTTGGTCGCGCCAATCAGCTCGCAGTCGTACTTAGTCAGTACGCCATGCTTATCTAGATCTAGCGCGCAGTTTAGGGCGGTCTGTCCGCCCATGGTTGGTAAGATGGCATCAGGACGCTCTTTGGCAATGATTTGCTCAACCGTCTGCCACGTGATCGGCTCGATATAGGTCGCATCAGCCATGACAGGGTCGGTCATGATGGTCGCTGGGTTTGAGTTAACCAAGATGACACGGTAGCCTTCTTCTTTTAGTGCTTTACACGCCTGTGCGCCTGAATAGTCAAACTCACACGCTTGGCCGATAACGATGGGGCCTGCGCCAATGATAAGAATGCTTTTTATGTCGGTACGTTTTGGCATAGTTAGAGCTACCTTCGTTTGGGTGATATTTTAAGTAATCTTTATTTTTAATAACGCTTATGGCGTTTTATACTTACAATGCTTTGTTGCAGTACTGCTCAAACCGCTTTTAGCGATTCAAGCATTGACTTGCTATATAGTTCTAATCATTGTTTAAGCTTGAGCAGTTTTAGCCGCTGCCATCATCTCAGCAAACTTATCAAACAATGGCGCGCAGTCATGTGGACCAGGACTTGCTTCTGGATGACCTTGGAAGCTAAAGACTGGCTTATTGGTCAGCTCAATACCTTGGTTAGTACCATCAAACAGTGAGCGATGCGTCGATTTAACGTTGTCAGGTAGCGTGTCTTCATCAACCGCAAAACCATGGTTTTGACTGGTGATCATCACTGTGCCAGTCGCTATATCTTGTACTGGATGGTTAGCACCATGGTGGCCCGTTTTCATTTTGATCGTATTGGCGCCGCTAGCAAGACCGATTAGCTGATGGCCTAAGCAAATACCAAAGGTTGGTACGTCTGTTTCTTCAATAATGTGACGCACTGCATCGATGGCATAATCACAAGCTGCTGGATCACCAGGGCCATTTGATAAGAAAATACCATCTGGATTCATCGCGAGCACGTCTGCGATAGGCGTTTGTGCTGGTACGACGGTCACGTGACAACCGCGGTCGACGAGCATACGTAGGATATTGGTTTTGCTACCGAAGTCATAAGCGACGACATTGTATTTAGTGTCGATATGCGTACCCAACTGCTTAAAAAAGCCGCCCGTACCGCTATCAAAGCTGCCTTTGACATCGCGGTTGAGTAAGGTGTCTGACAGATCCCATGTGCCCGCTGTCCACTCAAAGCTTTGTGTCGTGCAGCATTCTTTTGCCAAGTCCATACCTTTTAAGCCTGCAAACCCTTTTGCTAGCTCAATCGCTTTTTGCTCGTCGTCTTGGGTGATCGTCTCACCGTTTGATGCGGTCATGATACAACCGTTCTGAGCGCCTTTATCACGTAATAGACGTGTCAATTGACGTGTGTCAATTTCAGCGATAGCGACGGTATTATTACGCTGTAGGTAGTCGCTAAGTGATTCTGAGTTACGGAAGTTAGAGGTTGCCATGGTGGCGTCACGGATGATAAGACCGTCTGCCCATACTTTGTGGCCATTGCCAGATTCGGTGTCCTCGGCGTTGGTGCCTGTATTACCGATATGCGGATACGTCAAGGTCACCAGCTGTCGTGCATAACTTGGATCGGTTAGAATTTCTTGATACCCTGTCATGGCGGTATTAAATACCACTTCACCAACACGATGACCTAGGCTGCCGATACTGACACCGCGAAAAATTGTACCGTCTGCTAGTGCCAAAATTGCTTGTGTTTCTACCGATGAATTCAAGGATTGCCTCCGCTATTATTGGTGAGTGCCATCATGTTTTGTTGGTTAAGGATTTGCTCCGTATCCCTTTATTTACGGTACCTGAAGATTGTCAGATAAAGAAAAAAAAGGAAGATACACAAAAATTTTCCACAAAAAAGCGAGAAGACATTATTGATGAAAACTACAAAACCCACTAGATAGTGAATAGGTAACTTGCATCATGTCCGCTCGCTTAGGCACAGATTTTGCGCATTATATACAATATATGTACAAATAGCCAGTCGA
Source organism: Psychrobacter sp. JB385 (assembly GCF_900163785.1). Classification (GTDB taxonomy): domain Bacteria; phylum Pseudomonadota; class Gammaproteobacteria; order Pseudomonadales; family Moraxellaceae; genus Psychrobacter. The sequence continues at coordinate 83,922 of NZ_FUKN01000005.1, read as the reverse complement.
TTTTATAATCTACGTGATAAACATAAATCTTGTATCTATATTAAATATAGGATACAGCGTTATTTGTGAGCGAACTCCACTGTAAGATGGCTTTAGTAACGAGTTATAAGCCAATCATTACTTACGAAAGCATTCACATATAAGAGGTCGTATCGCTATTTAGAATAAATAGCCTAAGCAAACTTGATAAGCTATCTATATAAATACCATCTCTATACCAAGTATCACGATTCTAGCGGCATTAATAGCGCTGGATTTTAATGAATGGCTTTGCCACAATAGGCAGCGCTGTTCGCCATATTGATATAGTCGCGATTAATTGTGCGGACATAAGTAAATTTTAAGATATCAAGCAGTGATAAGCACTATTATTTGCCATTCAAGATAAGTACAAAGAACAGTAAAAATAACAAGGAGTCGTTATGATTTATCAATATTTAGATAAAGTACCTGAGTTTGCCGTACCGTTCAACGGTTGGGTAGCAGACTCAGCACAAGTAATGGGCGATGTATATTTGGGCCATCAGGCTAGTATTTGGTTTGGTGCAATAATTCGTGGAGACGTTGGTCAAATTCATATTGGTGACTATAGCAATATACAAGAAAATAGTGTGCTTCATACTGATGCTGGTATTGAAATCAAGATTGGTGACTATGTTACTGTTGGTCATTTAGCCATGCTGCATGGCTGTGAAGTTGGTGATAATAGCTTGATTGGTATAGGCGCAGTGGTATTGAATAACGCCAAAATTGGTAAAAACTGTCTCATTGGCGCTAAAGCGTTGGTTACAGAAGGACAGGAGATTCCAGATAACTCACTGGTGATGGGTGCGCCTGCAAAAGTCGTGAAAACGCTGACCGATGAGCAAGCAGCCATGCTAAAACTATCAGCGCTACACTATGCTGAGCATTGCCAAAGTTTTAAAACTGGTTTAAAAGAAATCACCATGCCAGATTAAATGGTCAGGCTAAGTAATAAGTAAGTAGTAGCCATTAAGTCATAAGCATCATTACCAGCCAGATAATGGCAAAAATGATGATACCAATGATGAGTCCGCGAAAAATATCGTGCCGTACGGAATAGTCATTCAAGTAAGCGTTATCATTGGTAGTCTCGTCGATACTTAAGGCATTGACGCTTTCAGCACCAGCAGATTTGCCAACGATGAAACCCATTATAGCCCCAAGTATCAGCATAAAAGGGGTAAATAACCAAAAAATCTGACCGTTACCAATACCGAATACTGAGCGGATGACCACAATGCCCAGATCAATCAATAAGCCGCCAAACCCATACATCAAACTGTTCAAAAGTGCATGGGTAAGCCGTTCTGAAAGTGACTGATGACTGGTGCCCGATTGACGCTGTCTGATCTCTCTGATCGAGCGTGCAGGACGACGAGGTCTTTTGGAGAGGTCAGTTTTAGGATTTGACGATTTCATAGAGATTTCCAGTCTTTTTATTAACACGCTAGACAAAATAAATTACCATGCTTTTACTGAGGGCATCGTAATTTTCTTAAAATTTTACTGACCAAACTTTTTATTTTAAAGCGCTATATTATTTATAGTAAATATTATGTTTTCAACACACCATCATAAGGCCATATCATGCAGGCAAATCAGTCACAGCGCGCTCAAAAAGAACTGGCATTGTTTGATTTAGATCATACGTTGCTCGATGTAGATAGCGACTATCTATGGGGCGAGTATATCGTCAAACACAATCTTGTTGACGAAGCAGAATATCGCACGGCCAATCAGAAGTTTTATCAAGATTATATCGAAGGTACGCTGGATGCGACGGAGTATAATGAGTTTGTCGCGCAGTTCTTGAGTAGCTTACCAATAGATAGGCTGCATGAGCTACGAGAAGACTATATCAAAAGTGAAATCGAGCCTCACATTCGCCCCAAAGCGATGGAGGTCTTATGTCAGCATATAGAGCAAGGTCATGATGTGGTGATTATTTCTGCAACCAATGATTTTGTCGTCTCTGCGATTGCCAAACGTTTTGGTATTGAAGACAGTCATGTATTATCGACACCACTTGAGATTAAAGATGAGCGCTATACAGGCAAATTGACGGATAAGCCCAATTTTCAAGAAGGGAAGATTTATCATCTCAATAAATGGCTTGATAAGCAGCAAGCAGCGGGTATCGAGTTCAATAAGACTTATGCGTATTCAGACTCTAAAAATGATATTCCACTACTTGAGTGGGCGGACGTGGCGATCTGCGTATCACCTGATGACACGCTACATGCGCATGCGCTGGCACATCGCTGGGCGGTAGAGGATTGGTCGCTTTAACTTTTTGGGATAAGTGATAAATAATTAGCCACACATTTGGCCTTAATCTGCTTTAAAATACAATCGATTCAAAATAAAAGTGTGACACAGAAAAAGTATTATGCTGGTATAAATTTTTCTCGCTGGCTGTGGCGTTGCCAACAGAGGCTTCGAAAAATTCCTCCCAGCAACCCTATATTCTTTCTAAGTTGAATTGATTAGACTGGTATTCTACTGGTCAGATATTTATTCACTACTATTATAAAGACAGGAACCTTTATGGAAATCAATCCGTATCAAGAACAAATCAAAGATTTATCCGAGCGTGGACAGGATTTGCGGAGGTATCTTTGACTTCGATGGTAAGCAAGAACGCTTAGAAGAAGTCAATTTAGAGCTGGAAAATCCAGAACTTTGGAACGATCCAGAGCGTGCGACCAAGATTAACAAAGAAAAAAGTCATCTTGATGGCGTCATCGACGTGGTAGTCTCACTTGAAACTACGCTAGAGGATGCGTCCGCCATGCTAGAGTTGGCGGTCGAAGCAGAAGATGAGTCGCTGCTTGCCGATGTGCAAAGCGAGCTGGATAGTGCTGAAGCACGCGTGGCTGACTTAGAGTTTCGCCGTATGTTCAGTGGCGAGATGGATCCAAACAATTGCTACTTAGATATCCAGTCGGGTAGTGGTGGTACAGAAGCACAAGATTGGGCAGAAATGCTACTGCGTATGTACACGCGCTGGGCGGAAGCGCATGGCTTTAAGGTTGATGTGATCGAAGTTTCGGCAGGCAGCGTGGCTGGGATTAAATCAGCGACGATCGAGATCAAAGGCGATTATGCCTTTGGTTGGCTGCGTACTGAGATTGGCGTCCATCGTTTGGTACGTAAGTCACCATTTGATAGTAACAATGGTCGTCATACGTCGTTTGCCGCGGTATTTGTGTCACCCGAAATCGATGACAATGTCGAGATTGATATCAATCCTGCTGACTTGCGTATCGATACCTATCGCTCATCTGGCGCGGGTGGTCAGCACGTCAACACGACTGATTCTGCCGTACGTATCACTCATGAGCCAAGCGGCGTGGTGGTGACCTGTCAGAATGAGCGTAGTCAGCACGGCAATAAAGCCACTGCCATGAAAATGCTACGCGCCAAGCTTTATGAGCTTGAAATGCAAAAGCGTATGGAAAAACAACAAGCGGTCGAAGACAACAAGTCTGACGTTGGTTGGGGCAGTCAAATCCGCTCTTATGTACTCGATGACTCACGTATTAAAGACTTGCGTACAGGTGTAGAAACCTTCAACACGGGCGCGGTACTAGATGGTGATCTCGATCAATTTATTGAAGCCAGTCTAAAAGCAGGTCTGTAAAATACAATTCAAATATCAACTAACATGCAATTAAGGAAGATTATGCCAAGCGTAAATAATTATTTTGATGACAAAGTGACATCCATTGCTTTTCAAACAGCAACCAAGCCTGCTACCGTTGGTGTGATGGAAGTGGGTGAGTATGAGTTTGGAACCAGCGAGTTTGAAACCATGAGTGTGGTGAGCGGTGCATTGACCGTAAAGTTACCAGAGAGCGATGAATGGCAAACCTTCAGTGCTGGCGAGCAATTCACGGTTGAAGCCAACAAAAGCTTCAATGTCAAAGTTGAGGTAGAAACGGCTTATTTATGCGTTTATGGTAAATAACGCTATTTAAATCACAAGCATATTTATAGAAAACGCCAAGTGTCATGCTTGGCGTTTTTTGTGTATTAATGATTGTCTTAAAATAGAATTTTCATAAATTTTTACGGTATTGCACCATGTCAGTTTGAGTGGCGATGGCATCGTAGAGCTTACGTGCCGCGCTGTTGCTTTCTTGCGTCGTCCAGTAGACCCGATTGCAGTTTTTTTGAGCCGCAAAGTTATAGACGTACTCAATCAAAGCCCGTCCAGCCCCTTGTCCGCGCGCATTGTCACTCACGTATAAATCTTCTAAGTAACAACAGTCAGAAGTATTCCATGTATTGGGGTGTAATACGACATGAGTGATACCAACCAAGGTGTCGTCTATCCATGCCCCAAACCCATAAATAGCGACGTCTTGATTGAGTAGGTTGTCCCATGTCGCCTCTGTGGTATGAATAGGCAATGTCGTTTTATAGAAGCTCAGATAGCGTTGCCATAACACGAGCCACAAGCTGTAATCTGTTTGAGAAAGGGGCGCTATTTTTATAGAAGTGTTTTTCATCGTATTTTATTCAACTTAAGTTCTAATTTACATTAGATTATGCCTTAAAAGTCAATTTTATAGAACCCTTGTATCCATTTAGTTTTACACAGGATTACACTTTGTCCTTGGCAAATAAACAGCAAAAATTATCATAGTTCATTATGCTAAAACGATTCATTTATCAGACGAGTCTTCTCATGGACAAAGAAAATCAGCAAAACCCCACACAAGATGTGCGCCATGACTATGAGCATTTGGCTCAGTTGGCAAACTTACGCTATGTCAGTGACAATGAGCCTGGTTATGGGCGCAGACGATGGGGACGCGGCTTTACCTATCGCGACGCAACTGGAAAAACAGTCAAAGACAAAGCACTACGTAAACGCTTTGATGCGTTGGTGATTCCGCCTATGTGGTCGGAGGTGTGGATATGCCAAGATGAAAAAGGCCATCTACAATCGACAGGCCGCGACGAAAAAGCACGCAAACAATATCTGTATCACCCTGAGTGGGATCGCGTGCGCGACCAAGCAAAGTTTGATGCCATGATTGGTTTTGCACAGGCCTTGCCAAACCTGCGCGCCCAAGTCGAACAGGATTTGGAGGCCACACCATTGTCACGAGCCAATGTCTTGGCAGCTGTGGTCAAGCTGTTAGAAACCACGCTCATTCGTATCGGTAATAGTCGCTATGCTAAGCTGAATAAAAGCTATGGTTTAAGTACACTGCGTAGCAAGCACGTCAGTCAAACTGACACAGGTCTGGCATTTGATTTTGTCGGTAAAAGTGCCAAGGAGCATCATATTGAGCTACAAGATGAGCGTTTGATTGAGATTGTACAAGCGTGCTCTGAGCTACCGGGTTATCAGATTTTTAAGTATCTGGATGAAAATGGCGACAAGCAAGTTGTTGACAGTAGTGATATCAATGAGTATCTGCGAACACATACTTGCACCGATGGTAAGAGTGGCAATATGTATAGCGCAAAAGACTTCCGCACATGGATGGCAAGTGTCCTTGCAGCCAGTCATTTATATGACGAGTTACAAACCTCTGACGGCAAAGCCATATTAGCCAGCGCACCTGACAGTGCCGAGCGCCAAAAGCTAGTCACTGATATGGTGAAAATGGTCGCAGAAGAGCTGGGTAATACGCCTGCGGTTTGCCGATCTTCTTATATCAATCCTATTATTATCCAGCGGTTTTTAGCGGGGCAATTTTTTGAGTCCTATAAGCAAGCACGCTGTGGACATACCAAAAAGCATCAAAGCTGTGAAGAAAAGGCGTTATTGGGGTTTTTGAGTAATGATATTTAATGAATAATTGAAAAAAGAAAGGTCGCTGATATCTGTACTCTAATGACGCCTGCTTGGCGTACAAAAGCTTTATCGGTTTATAGGAAAACTATGAAATAAAAATGATACGGTATGTATTGAAATAAGTATAAAAATGCGTTAATAATAGAGTATATGAAACAACAAGGTTTGAAACGGTCATAGGATATAACCGTTTCAACCATAGCCTCTATTGTTTTACCCGTTACTTATTATTGCTAAAGGATTAGCTTATGAATACCCTTTCCTCAAATACGTCGTCTGTCAGTCACCCACTTTCAGACGCATTGTCTGTAAACGCCGAGTCTTCAAAAACCGAGTCTTCGAACACTGATACAAATACTAAAAACTACAATGATTATTATCATAACTTTAGCATGGACGCGTTGCTGACAGAGATTTTTGGTGAGCATTTAGACGATCGTTTAAACGCCTATATGGCATGCTGTGGTCGTCACGTGCGCGATGGTCGTGGTGATATGACCGCACTGGTGCATGAAGATACCGCAGGCAAAGTGACCAAAATGACGTTTGCTGAGCTTGATAAAGCAAGCGCACAAGTTGCCAACCTATTGCAGTCTTATGGTGTCAAGGTAGGCGATCAAGTCGCAACCATGTTGCCTCGCACACCTGAGCTACTGACTATTGTGTTAGCCACATGGCGAATAGGCGCCGTATACCAGCCGCTATTTACCGCTTTTGGTTATGATTCAATCAAATATCGAATGGATAAAGCAGGCACCAAAGTTGTCTTTACCAATATCGATAACCGCAGCAAATTTGAAGACTTGGCTGACCAAACCAAAATGGTATTGGTCGGTAGCGAAAGTGATATACAAGCCGATGATCAGCAATGGGATGATGATCGCTATGCCAAAATGATGGCGATACAACCAGAAACGTTAGAACCTGTATTATTGGATATTAATGCGCCATTTTTACAGATGTTTACCTCAGGCACAGTCGGCAAGTCCAAAGGTGTCAGCGTCTCATTGACTGCGCTTCCTGCTTTTTATTTGTACATGCGCTATGCCATCGACTTACGTGACGATGATAATTATTGGAATATGGCAGATCCAGGCTGGGCTTATGGCTTGTACTATGCCATTACGGGGCCTTTGTTGCTGGGTGTGACTACTCACTTTAATGAAGCTGGCTTTGATGCTACCAATACTCGTGACTTTATGATGCGTCATAAGATCACCAATCTGGCCTCTTCACCAACGGCATTTCGCATGATGAAGTCGAGTGGTGTGTTTGATAATGTTAATGAAGACGCTCGTAACAATACTAAAGCTAAATTATCACTGCGCTGTGCCAACTCGGCAGGCGAGACCCTCAATACGGAAGTGGTTAATTGGGTTGAGACTTATTTGAACTGTAAGGTTTGTGATCAGTATGGTCAAACAGAGACGGGAATGACGTGCTGTGCGCATCATGCATTGGAACATGAGTCTCCAGTTGGCTCAATGGGAATGGCACTGCCAGGGCATACGCTCGTTGTATTAGATGACGATATGAACGTATTGCCTGATGGCGAGCAAGGGCAGTTAGCCGTCGTGGTGAGCCAATCACCCGCGTTTTATTTCCATGGTTATAGCTGGAATGAAAAACAAGCGTTCGCTGATGATTACTATTTGACGGGCGATGTGGTTGAGCGTCATAGCGATGGCAGTTATTGGTTTTCAGGGCGTGATGATGACATCATTATCACCGCAGGGTATCGCGTAGGGCCAACGGATGTTGAAAACACAGTCTTAGAGCATGAAGCCGTTGCCGAATCAGCAGCTGTTGGTATACCCGATGAGGTGCGCGGTCATACCATCAAATCTTATGTGGTATTAAAAGACGGTATTGAAGGAAGGGATGAGATTGCCAAGGAGATTCAAAACTTGGTACGTAAGCGCTTATCAACTCATGCCTATCCACGCGAAGTGGAATTTGTGTCATCTTTACCGAAGACACCAAGTGGCAAAATTCAGCGGTTCTTGCTACGTAGTTTATCCGCGGCTCAAAAGCCTATTTAAGAAAATACATTAAAAATGATTATAAGAAGGAGTAGTCATGCACATTGAAAAAAACAGCTTTTTGGTGACGGGCGGGGCATCAGGTTTGGGCGAAGCAGTGGTTCGCGCTATTATCGCTCAAGGCGGTAATGTCGTGATTGCCGATCTCAACGAATCGGCAGGACATGCTTTAATCAATGAGCTAGGTGATCAAGCACGGTTTGTACCGTGCGACATAACCAGTGGCGATGATGTGCAAGCGGCTGTCGATATGGCTGAAAAAGCGTTTGGCGGTTTACAAGGCTCCGTTAACTGCGCTGGCATCGCTGTTGTACAAAAATTGCTGGATCGTGATAATAATCCAGCCGATCTTGAGTCCTTTAGTCGCGGGGTCAATATTAATCTTGTGGGTTCATTCAATGTGGCGCGTCTGGTTGCTGCCAGTATTGCCAAGCGCGTCGCCAGTGAGGCGACAATGACGGCAGAAGGCAATACTGAAAAAAACAATGCGGATCAAGGTATTATTATCAATACGGCATCTATCGCAGCCTTTGATGGTCAAGTAGGACAAGCCAGTTACTCATCATCAAAAGCAGGCGTAGTGGGTTTGACTCTACCGCTCGCGCGTGAGCTTGCGCGTCATGGCATTCGTGTGATGACCATTGCCCCTGGCGTTTTTGCCACGCCAATGATGCAGAGCATTCCTGAAAAAGCGCGTGAACAGTTGGAGGCAGGCGTGCCTTATCCAAAACGTTTGGGCAATCCAACGGAATTTGCCAAACTGGTCACCCACATCATCGATAATGCGTATCTAAATGGCGAGGTCATTCGTTTAGACGGCGCGATTCGCATGGTGTGATGCTACATCACGTCTTTAAACAGAAAGCAGTAGCTCTAGCTATCTGATTCATCACTTTTGCATAAAACTTGGCATAGTGCTTTGATATATTATGATTCATTGCTATCTAGTATTGGTTATAAGGGTCAAAGTCTATGTCATTTTTTCACACACCTGCTGGTAAATATTCAAACTGGTTGTTTGTCGCGATAGGACTTGGCCTTGCTACAGTTGTGAGCGCCAGTGCTGTCATTTATATCAAGAGTTACTCAACACAACAATCCTCCATTCCTAATACGACTATCATCGATAAAGTCTTTGTTGACAAATCAGAGCGTCGTTTACAGTTACTGAGTGGCGATACAGTGATTAAGTCTTATCACATTGCGCTTGGTGGTAATCCTATTGGTCACAAGCAGCAAGAAGGGGACAATCGCACCCCTGTTGGTAGCTACACATTGGACTATAAAAACGAAAATTCTATTGCCCATCGCTCTATTCATGTCAGCTATCCTAACGCTGCTGATAAGGCACGTGCGCAGTCATTGGGTGTTGATGCGGGCGGCGATATTATGATTCATGGACAGATGAATGGCTTTGGTCATCTGGCTTGGCTGAATCAAAAACGCGACTGGACCGAAGGGTGTATTGCAGTGACGAATGAAGAGATGGATGAGATTATGGCGGCGGTAAATGTCGGAACACCTATCGAAATTGTTGAATAATGACCTCTTGGTTTTAAAACAAACCACCAAACCCTTCTCTTACTGGTACTTACGATATCAGTTGAACGACGCTTTTTATTATTCTTTGTCTGCTCTCTTGAAATATTGGCTTTATGTGCCTATTAAGTCTTTATGATGATATCATCACAATTAGTAAGGTTTTTTATCAAAATCAAAATTTTGATGTTACCAATAAGTCATTATTTATGGTTGACAACTCATATATATGAGTTGAAATCTGGCATGATATACCCTATATAGATGATAACTGACAATAATTGATACCTGATAAAATTGGTGGTTACCACCACAGTTTCGGTATCTTATTTTTTGTCAATCAATGAAAAATACTAATTATAAAAGGACACAAACATGAGGTTCGAAAAATTTACCCAAAAACTGCAATCGGCAATTCAAGAAGCCCAAAGTCTAGCGTTAGGACGCGATCATACAGGCATTGATCCCGTCCATTTGTTGGCAGTATTGCTGCAAGATGAATCTAATCTGTCGATTTGCCAACAAGCAGGCGCTTCTATTCCTGCGTTAAAAAATGGTGTGGCAAAGGCATTGGATAAGCAAGCAACGATTTCAGAGCCGACCGGTGATGTCAATTTAAACCCAAATTCCGTCAAAATTCTAAATTTAGCCGATCGCCAAGCACAAAAAGAAGGCGACGATTTTATTGCGACAGAATGGGTCATGTTGGCGCTTGCCGAACAAGGCGAAACCAAGAAGATATTTGAAAGTGCTGGCGTGACGGCAAGCAAGTTAAAGGTAGTCATTGAGCAATTGCGCGGTGATGACACGGTGAACAATCAAAATGCCGAAGATCAGCGTGATGCACTCAATAAATATACGATCAACCTAACTGAACAGGCGGAGCTTGGTAAGCTTGATCCAGTGATTGGCCGTGATGAAGAGATTCGCCGCACCATTCAAGTGCTTTCACGTCGTACCAAAAACAATCCTGTACTGATCGGGGAGCCAGGTGTTGGTAAAACGGCAATCGTCGAGGGCTTAGCACAAAAAATTATCAATGGTGACGTGCCTGAGGGATTACGTCGTAAAGAAGTACTATCGCTAGACTTAGGTGCACTCATTGCAGGGGCAAAATTCCGCGGTGAGTTTGAAGAGCGTCTCAAAAGCGTATTGAGCGACTTGGCTAAGCAAGAGGGCAACGTTATCTTGTTTATCGATGAGCTGCATACCATGGTCGGCGCTGGTAAATCAGAAGGCGCAATGGATGCAGGTAACATGCTCAAACCAGCATTAGCGCGTGGTGAGCTACACTGTGTTGGCGCGACAACGCTTGATGAGTATCGCCAATTTATTGAAAAAGATGCCGCGCTTGAACGTCGTTTCCAAAAAGTGCTGGTCGATGAGCCAACGGTTGAGGATACCATTGCCATATTGCGTGGCCTAAAAGAGCGTTATGAGCTGCATCATGGCGTCGATATTCAAGACAGCGCAATCATTGCTGCCGCTCGTATGAGTCATCGTTACATCACTGATCGCAAATTGCCTGATAAAGCGATTGACTTGATTGACGAAGCTGCCAGTCGCTTGCGTATGGAGATGGATAGCAAACCTGAGTCATTAGGCAAGCTTGATAGTCGCCTGATTCAGCTAAAAATGCAACGTGAAGTATTGAAAAACGAAGAAGACGCGGGCGCGCAAGCCGAGCGCAAAGTACTGGATGTACAAATTGATGAGCTTGAAAAAGAATACGCTGACCTCAACGAGATTTGGCAAGCAGAAAAGGCATTAGTCAAAGGCAGCCAGCAGTTAAAAGATGAGCTGGATAAAGCACGTATTGCTTATGACAAAGCCAGTCGCGAAAGTGACTATGAAACCATGAGCAAGCTGCAATACGAGACCATTCCGCAGCTAGAGCGACGTATCCATGAGTCTGATTTAGCTGAGCAAAAAGAGCAGACTGGTGAAGGCAATGGGGTAAAACTGCTGCGCAATAAAGTCACAGACAATGAGATTGCGGAAGTGGTTGCAGCAGCGACTGGTATCCCAGTCAGTAAAATGATGCAGGGCGAACGTGACAAAATGCTCGCCATGGAAGAAAAACTCCATGAGCGTGTGATCGGTCAAGATGAAGCGGTCGAAGCAGTCGCTAATGCTGTACGTCGTAGTCGAGCAGGATTGTCCGACCCGAATCGTCCGTCAGGTTCCTTCTTGTTCTTAGGGCCAACGGGTGTTGGTAAGACGGAGCTGACCAAATCGCTTGCGAACTTCTTGTTCGATAGTGAAGATGCAATTGTCCGTATCGACATGAGCGAATATATGGAGAAGCATAGTGTCAGTCGTTTGGTGGGTGCACCTCCAGGATACGTCGGTTACGAAGAGGGCGGTGCATTAACGGAAGCGGTACGCCGAAAGCCTTATAGCGTCATCTTGTTTGATGAAGTTGAAAAAGCGCATCCTGATGTGTTCAATATCTTGCTACAAGTTTTGGATGATGGGCGTTTGACAGATTCTCAAGGTCGAGTAGTTGACTTTAAAAATACGGTTATCATCATGACCAGTAATCTAGGGTCGCATAAGATTCAAGAAATGGTTGGCGAAAGCTATGAGGATATCAAAGCTGAAGTGATGGAGTCTGTGGGACAGCATTTCCGTCCTGAATTTGTCAACCGCATTGATGAGATTGTGGTCTTTCATCCACTTGGTATGTCACAAATGGCAGGTATCGCTGATATCCAGTTAGATCGATTGCGCAAGCGTTTGTATGAGCGTGAAATGGATATTGAACTCTCAGCAGATGCGATGAATAAGCTGGTTGCTGTGGGTTATGATCCTGTTTACGGCGCGCGTCCACTAAAACGTGCGATTCAGCAAGAGATTGAAAACCCATTGTCATTGAAGCTGCTGGCAGGTGATTTTGTCGCTGGTGATATTATCAAAGTCGATGTCGGCGCCGATGATAAGCTGGTTTTTGATAAACTGAGAATGAGCTAACAGTAAACGCTGAATAACGTTTTTATAAATATAAACCAACCCCTTACTTGCAATGGCGAGTAAGGGGTTTTTACGTTGTGTATTGGTATTATTTTACTTTTTTAACACGATGACTGTGCTATAAATAATTTAAGCTCTAACGACACCAACTTAACACGGACGGAGAGTAAAAGATGACGACAATCAATACAAGGTATATTAGTACACCGTTAACCCTGCCAATCATCATATCAGCACTACTATTTAGCACCGCTGCCTGCTCAAGTGAGCCAGCAGTTAATGCCACATCAGACAAACAAGCAAAAGCCTCTACTACAGAGTCGTCAATGAGTGCCAAAAAGCCTGCTTTTACGACTAAGGCCGTAGCTACCTTTGATGAGCCGTGGGCAATGGTAGCACTGCCCAAATCGAATAATACATCCCTCAAGTTTTTGGTCACACAAAAGACAGGTGAGTTGTTTATTGTAGATACCGTTACAGGGGCTAAGACAGAAGTGTCGGGTGTACCTAGTGTTGCTTATGGCGGACAAGGTGGATTGGGAGACATTGTACTTGCGCCAGATTTTGCGACCTCCAACAACGTCTATATCAGCTATGCAGAAGCAGGTACGGGCACTGACAGCAATAACTTTGGGGCCAAGGTTATAAAGGCCAAACTGTCAGGATTGAATACGGCCACGCCAAGTCTACAAAATATCACCCCAATTTGGCAACAAATACCAAAAGTAACTGGGCAAGGTCATTACAGTCATCGCTTGCTATTTTCACCTGATGGACAGTATTTGTATATCAGCTCAGGAGAGCGTCAGAAAAAAGACCCAGCGCAAGACATGAGTATGAACTTGGGCAAAATCATCAGACTACATCCTGATGGCTCGGTGCCAAAAGACAATCCATTTGTCAATGATAGCAATAAAATTGCCTCTCAGTTCTGGACAATAGGCAATCGTAATGTACTGGCAATGAGGTTCGATGAAAATGGCAAGTTATGGATAAGCGAGATGGGTCCAAAGGACGGTGATGAATTTAACTTAATTGAAAAAGGTAAGAACTATGGTTGGCCGATTGTGTCTAATGGACGCAACTATTCTGGTACGCCTATTCCCGATCATGATACTCGTCCTGAGTTTGAAGCGCCTAAAGTCACATGGACACCTGTTATTTCGCCCTCATCAATGAGTCTTTATACGGCTGGTATGAAAAACGATTTCCCAGCATGGCAAGGAGATTTCCTAGTTGGTGGCTTATCATCAAAGGCTTTAGTTGTAGTGGATGTTGACAATGATAATACTGCTTCTGAGCGTTATCGTTATGATATGGGTGAGCGTATTCGTAGTGTGCTGACTGTAGATGGGCAAGTGTGGGTACTAGAAGACGAAAGTGACAGTAAGCTGCTGCAATTGATACCAGAGTAAGATGTTTCTCGCCCGAGGTTTATTTTATTGGATCAAAAACCAGCTCTAAGCACAAAAATTAATAGGCAAACTGACGTAGATATTACTACCAAGTTTGTCTATTTTTTGTAAAATTGCATACGGATATGCAGCATAATTTTATAGTATGTCTATTAGTAACGAAATTGTAAGTATTTGAATTAGATTTGATAATTATGAGCGACCTTGTTAAGGTGGCCTTTCTAAAAAATCGAGGCTAATAAATAATGGATCATGTAAAGGTTGGCAGATTAGGCCCATTCCCCCGAGTTAGTAAACCTGTGTTTATTACTTCGGCATTACTTATCGTAGGGTTTATTATTTTTGGTGCTTTTTTCACCGAAACAGCAGGAACACTATTTACTTTCTTACAAAATTTTATCACTGACAAGTTCGGCTGGATGTTCACCATTTTGATGAACTTGGCGCTGATCTTTTGTATTTACCTTGCAGCGAGTCGGTACGGTGATATACGTTTAGGTCAACAAACAGAGAAGCCAGAATACAGTCTATTCTCATGGATTGGCATGTTGTTCTCGGCTGGCATTGGTATTGGATTGGTATATTGGGGCACTGCTGAGCCGTTGTATCACTACATGGCACCGCCACTTGGCGAGCCAGAAACGATAGATGCGGCCAAGCAAGCAATGAGTATCTCATTTTTGCATTGGGGTTTACATGCTTGGGCCATTTATACCATTGTAGCGTTGTCGTTGGCTTACTTCCATTTTCGTCGTGGTTTACCGCTCTCCATTCGCTCAACCCTATATCCCATATTAGGCGAAAAAATTTACGGTCGCTGGGGTCATACGGTTGATATCTTGGCGGTGTTCGGTACGATGTTTGGGGTAGTGACTTCTTTGGGTCTGGGTGTTATGCAGATCAACTCAGGTCTAGAGAATTTATTTGGTATTCCCAACAACTTGACAGTACAGTTTATTACTATCGCCTTTGTGACTGCACTTGCCTGTGGGTCTTTGATGCTTGGTCTTGATAAAGGTATCAAGCGCTTAAGCGATATTAATATGGGTTTCACAGGTATACTTTTGGCCTTTATGGTGATTTTAGGGCCAACCTTATTTATTCTTGATAGCTTTCTTGAAAATATCGGAAATTACGTAGTTGATTTAATACCTTTAGCAACATGGGGTGAGTCTTATAGTAATACAGACTGGCAAAGCAGTTGGACCATGTTCTACTGGGCATGGTGGGTAAGTTGGGCACCATTTGTAGGGGTGTTTATTGCTCGTATCAGCCGTGGTCGTACGATTCGTGAGTTTGTACTGGGTGTCCTATTAATTCCAATGGTACTTTTGTTTTTCTGGTTTACAACCTTTGGTGGTGTGGCTATCCACATGGAAATGCTTGCAGCGCTTGATCCAGCCCTTGCCAATCCAGGATTGGTAGAAGCGGTACAACAAGATATGGGCAGTGCCATTTTTAGATTGGTTGAGTATTATCCATTTACTAAACCGATTACGCTACTTATCGTCGTGATGATTATCTTGTGGTTCGTTACGTCATCAGATTCGGCAAGTTTTGTGATTGATATGTTGACTGCTGGTGGTGATACCAACCCACCTAAGATTCAGCGTTTGTTTTGGGCGATTACAGAAGGTTTGATTGCTGCTATTTTGTTAGCCGCTGGCGGATTGGGCGCTTTACAGGCAGCAGCCATCGTTGCGGGACTGCCGTTTGCTTTGGTCATATTTTTGATGATGTATGCGTTGCATCGTGGTTTGGGTCGAGACCGACTGATACTTTATCGGGCTCAGCAGCACTTTATTACTGAAGAGTCTGCCGATCATAACTCAGCCAACGAATTTGCCGACGAGCACTTATTAAAAGGCCCGCCTAAGATTATAAAGGACGAGTAGTTCGCGAGTAAAATATCTATCATATGATGGTTATTGAAAAAAAATCCTAAGACACATGAGTGTTTTAGGATTTTTTATGTTTGTATGGCCAATAATTTTTTTTAAAGCACTCAGTTGTCTGAGCATGATTTTAAACCCTTGAGCGCGGTATTATTTACATTCACCTTTTACATAACCTACCGCTTCAGGCATATTGCAAGCAGAGCAAGCATTGCCCGCTGTACGATAACTGATTACTGAACCGACTTTGGTTTTTACACAGACGGGATCATACTGCATGGTACACATAGTATCTCCAGCACTCGCATTAGAAGGCGGACATTGAGTGAGGCTGCCTTGCGGTAGTGTATTGCCGGTCTTGGCTGGCTGAGTAGGTGTGGTATTGGTCTTGTCTGGACTCGGTAAGTAACTACAATTTGTCAGTGCCATTGTCAGGGTTAAACCAAGTAAAGAAGATTTAAGCAAATTGATCATCATGGTATGTCCTTATAAGATGAAGATAGGGATTTTATTACTGACGTTCTGCTGTCGTATTGATAGTAGCGCATTTATAAGCGACCATCTATAGGGTATCATTTTAAAATATATCGAGGCTAATGAGGTTAAAAGTATCAATAAAAAAGCCCAAGCTTGTCAGACAGCTTGGGCTTTGATATGAATATTACTGTTATCAAAATATTAAATAAGCGAGCTGACTTTATTCAGCTGGCTTATCGTCTTTGTTGATTTGCACGTATTTATCAAAGTTTTGCGCATAATCGGTTAAGTTATCGCTTAACATTTGACGATATTGTTTGACATAAAATTCAACGATATCGTCTTTTTCTTTGGCAAAGTCGTCGCCCTTAATAAAACCGATAGAGGCAACTGATGCGCTATAGCGTGCGGCTGCATACAATAAAGATGCACCCACTTGTCCAGAATGTGCTTCTGGCCCCAATTGGCTATTTGCAACACCAATGATGGCATCCGCGCGCTGGTAAAATGCCTGCATTTCAGGGGTAATCTCAATGTTTGCATCAACATTGTTGTCTTGAGTGTTGTTGTCTTGCGACATAAGCGACTCCTAATAAGTGTCAGAATGTTGAGTTTATAAAAATGGTTTATAAACGATATAAAATAAGATTTCTATAAACCAGCGTCTGCTTTTAAGATCTCAGCTTTGTCTGTTTTTTCCCACGTGAAGGCGGTTTCTGAGCCCAAACGACCGAAATGACCAAAAGTCGCGGTTTGCTGATACATTGGCTGTAATAGATTGAGCATGCGAGTAATGCCATAAGGACGCAAGTCAAAATGCGTACGAATCAGACGAATGATCTCATCATTGCTGATTTTATTGGTGCCAAAAGTATTGACAGAAATAGAAGTCGGTTCAGCGACACCAATCGCATAGCTGACTTGGATTTCACAGCGCTCAGCCAGTCCTGCTGCTACGATGTTCTTTGCCACATAACGCACTGCATATGCCGCGCTACGATCTACTTTTGAAGGGTCCTTACCACTGAATGCACCGCCGCCATGACGCGCCATACCACCGTAAGTATCAACAATGATTTTACGACCTGTCAATCCTGCATCACCAACAGGGCCACCGATGACGAATTTGCCAGTTGGATTGATGTGATAACGTGTACCCGCATGTAGTAGCTCAGCTGGTAATACGTGCTTAATGATAGATTCCATCACTGCTTCTTGTAAATCATGCTGCGATATGCTGGGATCATGCTGGGTTGATAAAACAACGGCATCAACGGCGACAGGCTTATTGCCATCATATTTTAGGGTGACTTGCGCTTTGGCATCTGGACGTAACCACGGTAGCTCTCCTGCACGGCGTAGCTCAGACTGACGCTCCATTAAGCGATGAGCGAATTCGATAGGAGCGGGCATTAAGACGTCAGTTTCGTTACTGGCATAACCAAACATCAAACCTTGGTCACCTGCGCCTTGTTCTTCAGGATCACTGCGATCAACCCCTTGAGCAATTTCGGGAGATTGCTTACCAAGCATATTGATAACGGCACAAGTCTCGCCATCAAAGCCCAAATCTGAATGATGATAACCGATGCCATTCACAGTATCACGGACCAGACGTTCCAAATCGATATTGGCAGTTGTAGTAATTTCGCCTGCTAATATCACTGCACCCGTTTTGACCAATGTCTCGCAGGCCACACGTGCATGTAGGTCTTCACTCAAGATAGCATCAAGGATAGCGTCTGATATTTGGTCAGCCATTTTATCAGGATGGCCTTCACTCACAGATTCTGAGGTAAATAAGTTGTATTCACGCATAATGGGATCGCTTAATTGCAGGGACTGTAGTTTACGCACTCAGTCATTATTAAATGTATAGAAAAATAAAAGGTGAAAAAGAATCAAAAAATTAGCGTATTTTAACGTGTATCGAGGCAAAACTCTAGCGATGGATGGTATTATGAGGTAACCGAGCCTGGATCAAGGGCGATAAAAGTCATCGATATCACTATTTTCTTGCCAACGATATTCGGTATAGATAGCAATGTGACGTGCAATCTCTACATCGTGTCTGTCAGCAATAAAACCAAGTGCCATGTCCATGCCAGCACTCACACCTGATGACGTATAGAATTTATCATCGACTACCCAGCGTGCTTGTTTTATCCAGTTGACTTGCTCAGATTGCAATATTACCCATTGCCATGACAGCTTGTTAGAGGTGGCGCGCTTGCCATCCAAAACCCCAGCCTTTGCCAACAAAGCGCTACCAGTACAGACGCTAAGCACCCAATCCGCTTGTTCGACAAGCGCTGTGAGGATCTGCAAGAAAGGCTTATTATGTACCAATTGCCTAGTACCCATCCCACCTGGTACCAATAAAATATCAGTCTGATCCTCTAATTCTGCGACGGCAGTTGTTTGCATAGCAACGCCATGCTTGCTGCGAATAATACCACCGGTCATCGAGGCAAATTGAATGCGATAATGCTCAGGCATACTTCCAAACATCTCAATCGGCCCAAACAAATCCAAGGTTTCAAAGTCGTCAAACAGCAGTGCAGTAATCGTATTCATTTGATTTTCCTTAATATGACAATGATTTTTATAACGATAAGTAGCCATCCATGGCAACTGGTATCCACAATTTTTGCTTTATTTATTGACATAAATGCCATGGTAATTTATCAAAGTAACGATGATATACTGAGTTTAGTATAAAATCGATACAGTGTAATTAGAATGAATTTTTCGCAGCCTCTGTCTGCAAAGGCACAGCAAGCAAGAAAAACTCATTCTAGTTCAGTGTTGACATGTAATATAGCTGTTTTATTTAGCATCGACTAGAGGTAGGCGTACAATTCGTCGTTGTGGTTTGAAACGGATAGGTCAAACCCCTACAGTTCCAAAAATGCAGCTTTGTCTTTAAACATACACTCAATATAAACAGGGCAGGCGCCGCATTTTGGTGTGCGCGCTTGACAGGTATAGCGACCGTGTAAAATAAGATAATGATGCGCATCAACGATGAAGTCGTCTGGAATACGCTCAACCAGTTTTTCTTCAACAATCAATACATTTTTGCCTGTGGCAAGCCCCGTACGATTGCCAACGCGAAAGATATGCGTATCGACCGCCATCGTTGGTTGACCAAAGGCCGTGTTTAAAACCACATTGGCTGTTTTACGCCCAACGCCCGCCAGCGACTCTAAGTCTTTACGATTGTCAGGCACGGTACTATCAAACTTCTCAATCAAATCGCGGCAGGTTTTGATGACGTTTTTGGCTTTAGCATTGTACAAACCGATATTTTTAATATACGCCTTTAAACCCTCTTCACCCAATGCCAATATCGCTTCAGGTGTATTCGCGACTGGATACAATTGCTGGGTGGCAATATTGACACTCACATCCGTTGCCTGTGCAGACAATATGACGGCAATCAATAATTCAAAATTGCTGGCATAGTTGAGTTCAGTAACGGGTTCGTCGATCGTCGCCGCCAGTTTTTCAAAGAATGGACGCACATCACGATTGGGCATTCTTCTTGATGGTGGTGTATCGGCTGTTTTATGTTTGACAGTTTTACTCATAATATTTTATTAATGAATGTTATTGGGCAATGAATGAGTCAATCTCTTATTTTGGTCATTTTATAGCAATTGAGCAGCGCGTATTGTGTATCAAATGATTAGAACTGTAAAAGCTCGGCCTGTAGTGCTTCAAGCTCAGCTTGCTTTTGCTCATTGGCACGAACGCTCAGTTGTTTTTCCAGTTTCTTAATCTTAGTACGCAACTTGGCCGCGGCAATGGTGTTTTTCGCTTGAGACTCACTGATATTGAGAGATTGGCTCGCTACATTGTTCAGTTTGGCCTCTACCATACTGACGACTGGTCTGCTATTGCTGCTATCTGCAAGCTGTTCGGTCACTCGTCTTAAATGCGTGTGATAGCGCAGCCTCAAATCTTCTTGCTCGACTTCTCGTTCAGAGACAGAAACCTCGCGCTCTATTGTGACCAAGTCAATACAATCAACGGGGCAAGGCGCAATACATAGCTCGCAGCCAGTACAGAGGTCAGTAAAGATGGTATGCATGTGTTTGCCTGTACCAACGATAGCATCCACGGGACAAGCGGGAATACACTTGGTGCAGCCAATACAATCGTCCTCACGAATCACTGCGCGCACCTCGGTAGGTCTTCCAGAGGCAGTGTCTATTGGCCATTGAGAGGGAGCGGCTATGAGGGGTATTTTATGAGTATCAGGATACAGAATCTGTGCGATGGCATCAGTAACGGGCTGCCCACCAGGTACGCATTTGTTGTGTGGCTCGTCCTCTAAAACGATGGCAGCCGCGTAGGGCAAACAGCCATCTGGATGTTCACAAAGACCACATTGGGTTTGCGGTAAACAAGCATCAATACGTGAGATTTTTGTTTGTACGTCAGCGGGCAAGGTATCAATATGCAATGACGTAAACAAGATAGGCAGGTCTGCCAAGCGAGTTTGTGGCGTATCTTGAGAATGGGTGTCGGTTTGGGACATGGTATTGCAGGCCTTAATATCGGTCATTATCAAAGGTCGTCTTCTATCTCTATTAATAAAGAGACAGACAAGTGACTATTATAAAGGGCTATTTATAAGAGGCTATTAATTGAGCATTTTATCGGCATATCACAAGTTTGTGTATAGACGCTATATGTTCTATGGCAACAAACCGAGGAGTGACTGCTCTTTTGCCGCGAAAGATTAACACATTTGCAGCCCCAAAACAGTATAGTCAAATACTAAGGCTATGAGGTAAGCGTTAAAAAATAGCGGTGACAGCATGCAGTATTTGGTTTAAATGTGGCACAGATCATCAGCATAAGAAAACAATCATTAGCGAAGCGACTACTTATCAAAGCACTTGAGCATAAAATTGATCAATAAATGCATACGATAAGGCATGTTATCACGGTCGCGGTAGAGCATCTGACAGCCTCTAGGTTGGTTGTGCCAATCAGGCAATACTTGCTGCAAATGTCCTGATGCAATCAAAGGCTCAGCATCATAATCGGGAATAAAACCCAACCCGATACCATCCGCAATAGCCTTTGTCAGCAAGCTGATGTTATCGACCTTTAAACGAACATTGTGCGTTGGCTGATGCGTGTGCACCTCACCTGTCGTGCGATGTTGCAGATGCCAAGTCGACATAGGCGTGCACAATACGGTAGGGTAACCCGCCAAATCATTGGGCACATGAATAGCAGAGATATCGGTAATACTTGAGGCACAAATCATAAAGCGAATATTGGTCAGCTGTCGTCCAATCCAGTGATCAGCACTGTGCTCACCAATGCGAAAAGCGATATCAATGGCCTGTGCTTCTATATCAATGGTTTGATTGGATAGTCGTAAATCCAAATGGATATCTGGATATCGCTTTAAAAAGGCATTGAAATAGGGTGCCAAAATATCGCTACCAAAGTTGACAGGAGCACTGACTCTAATCGTACCTTTGGCTTGATTTTTATCTTGTAATAAGCAAACCGCGACGTTTTCTAACTCGTCAAACAGATGGGCGCTACTTTTGTAATACTGTTGTCCTGCATGGGTTAGCTGCACGCGGTGCGCATCACGATTGAGCAGTCTGAGTGCCAGATCGGATTCTAATTTGGCAACACGGCGGCTCAATGTGGATAGTGGCATATCTAGCATGACAGAGGCTTGACGAAAGCTGCCGTAACGGACAACCGCGCAAAAGCTGCGCATGTCATCGAGGGAGTAGTTAAATTTCATATTCGGAATCTATGCTCTCGTTATTGCTTGTTTATACCGTATTTAAAATATATACACTGGTGGTTATCTTTTCGCAAGTTTTTTGGATGTAATATGAGCCGTTCCGCGAATACCAATGCCGTACTATGTCTGTTATTGTGCACGTTTTTTTGGGGGGCAAGCTTTCCTGTTGGCAAACATGCTTTGGGCGAGGTCAATGCCTTAACCTTAGTCATGTGGCGCTTTAGTATTGCCGCTATATGTCTGTATTTTTATGCAAAATACAAGCACATGCCAATGCCGACTCTCACGCCAAAACAATGGGCATGGGCAATTGGTGTGTCCATCATCGGTGTTGGTGGTTTGAATCTGGGTCTGTTCACAGGCTTGGCTCAGACCAATGCCAATAATGGTGCGTTAATCATGGCACTCAGCCCGCTGGTCACGTCATTGATTGGTTCTGTGGCGCAGCGTCAATTTCCTACCAAGGGCGCGCTGTTTAGTTTGGTGGTTTGTCTCTCTGGCGTGCTACTGGTACTGACCGATGGCGCATTTACCAAACTGTTGGGTTTTGAGTTTAATCACGGCGATCAAATGATCTTTTTGGGCATGTTGTGCTGGAGTCTTTATACTTATCTGACCCAAGGCATTAGTCGCTGGATGCCAATGATTCCTTATACCTTGGTGGGTATGCTGTCGGGTCTAGGCGTCATCTCGCTGATGGTACTGTTTAGTGCAGAGGTACACCCAATACAAGAAAGCCTAGTAATCAGTCGAGGCGTGCTTGTTGATTTGATATTTATTGGGGTCTTTGGCACGGTTGGTGGTTACCTGTTATGGATTTCTGGCGTGAAGCAATTGGGTGCTGCCAATGCGTCTTTGTTCTTTAATTTTGTGCCTGTTTTTGCAGCGCTGACCGCATTCGCTTACGGTCAACAAGTCACTGTTTTACAATTGGTTGGCATGATGATTGTCATTGCTGGACTATTAATACCCAGATTGTTCAAATGGCAGCAGGCACGTTTGGCAAACCGTAAAGCGACTGTCTAAGTAAGATAGACAAACCAAACCCTTATAAGCTCAGGCCCTGCTCATGAGCGACGAGTGCAATCAATTCATAAGCAATACTGCCCTTAAAAGGAATTTGGGGCAGGTTTGAGATATCAAAAAAATCCGCGTGGGTCAGCTCTTCTTCTTGAATAACAATGTCGCCCTCTGCATAAGTGGCTCTAAAACCCAGCATCAAGTTAGAAGGAAATGGCCAAGGCTGACTGCTTACGTAGCGTATGTCGGTCACACTGATGTTGACCTCTTCTGCAACTTCGCGTACCACAGCATGCTCTAGACTTTCACCCACTTCGACGAAGCCGGCAATCAAACCATACATCGCCGGTTGCTTTTGTACACCATGGCGTCGATGCTGAGCCAGTAAAATTTGCATCTCACCTGTTGTTGGGTTGGGACGAGTGATCGCGGTGATGACACATGGCTGGACACGAGGATACTGGCGCAACTGGCACACAGGACAAACCATTGCGCGTTCATCTGTTTTGGTATGAACAGCAGGTGTGGCACAGCGACTACAAAACTGCGTATCTTGTTGCCAACGCAGTAGCTGTATGGCTTGACTGATTTGCGTAGATAATGCGATAGGCAGCTGGGTAATCAGCTGTCGATAAGGCAAAAAATCGTATCCGCTATGGTCGGTAATCGCTGGCAATACCATATTGTGCGCTAGAGCGTAGGTATCAGTAACGGCATTGGTGCTTTGTGCTGTGAAAGTGTCAACACTATCAGTCTCAATCGCTTGATGTCCAGACTCAACGGAGCTCTTTGGCAAACTATCAGACAACCAATGACTGGGTGCTAGGCTCTCAAGTAGCGCGACTCGACCCACTTGATAGGTTGGTGAACGCTCGCCATCTTCTGATTGTGGAGTAGACTGCGGTAATTGAACCTGCAATGGCCACCAGCCATCAGATGTTTGACGACATAAAAGCGTGTCATCACGAAATACAAAAGCATGGGTCATATACGACATTCCAAAGCATTAAAAACAAGTTTGTAGTACATGACATACAAACCTGTTTGAAGTAATAAAAATGTAGAGAATTCTATCGTAATGAAACATCATGCACATAACGATGGTCATCACGATCAAACCGTATCGTCATTAAGCCGCCAGTAACGCACTTAAGCTTTGTTGACCCACATTGAGCGCCTGTTTACTGACAGGACGATTGTGTTCAAACCCTTCTAAATGATAATCAACGGCCATAATAATATCAGCAATATAGGACAGGGTATCATCGTCTATGCGTTGTCCACTTTCGATGCGTTGCTCAATATAATTAGCCAATTGACTGAGCATGCTGGCAGGAGTCGGCAGTTGCAAAAAGCGTACAGCTCCTGATACTTGGCGCATCATTTCGGGTACGTTTTGAATATTCAGTAAATCTCGCTCTGGCTCGTCCAAATAATCAGTGATGGCTTGTTCGGCACTGGCAATCGCAGTGCGACTTTCTTGAATCAAGGTATCATTGGCAGTATTGAGCTGGTGCAGTGAGATATGAGGGTTGTTCAATGGTAAATAAATAGCCCCTGGCGTGTGTGTCTCTGCCATTGCGATGGTGGCGTTTTCTGCATGCATCAATGCCAATAATAAATGATCAAAGTCTTCAGGTGCAGGCGCTCGCCAATGCTTGACCGCTTGTGCTGCGGTACTCAGACTGCTGGCAGCATTTGTGAGGCCAAGCAAACGTAGTGCTGAGCTCAAGGTAGTGAGCTCGTCAATGATCTGCGCTGTCTGCATGTCAGCAGGATTGATGGAGTCACCGCGTGCGTAGCTGTCTACATCTTCTTTGATTGTGTTGATTTGGGTCTGAATAATGGTATTCAAAGTATCGGTCAGCGCACGATTTGGCCCAAATAAGAAGCGCTTCATCTGTTCAATCTGAGGCCCTTCCAACTGGTTGTCAGCGTACAGTTCACGCAGTTGCTGCGCCTCAGTCGTGTCACGCTGACATGCAAAGCTGACCAAATCAGCAAAACGTCTATCCATCACTGGCAGATAGCTTTGGAATTGTTGTTCCAAATAAATAAAGATATGTTTTTGACTCAAGGTTAGCGGCAATAGAGTGGCGATATCCGTGACAGCGGCATTGGCTGCTTGCCAAAATAAACTATCGGTCTTTGAGGCGATCAGTGCACAGGCCGCACTCATGGCATCGATTTTTTGTTGCTCATCTGGGCTGACATTGCCATTTTGATTGAGCAAAACCACACTAAGCCCGCTACGATAAGCGGAGGTCAGTAGTTCGTTGTTCACATCCAGCTCTTTGAGTGGCTGAAAATTGCTTTCAGGGTTGGCAATGATGACACTACTGCTACCAAAAGCAGAAAAATAGTCCGCTGAAATAAGGTTTTGGTGACTATGAGCGTTCAGTTTGTTGATCACTGGCAATAATAAAATAGGCTCTACCGACTCCGTCAATAGCACAAATTCGACATAACGCTCTAGGGTCATAATGGCTTCTGATAGATCCATAATCAAATGAATGTCGTTATTGTCACCATTGTCATAAAGGCGCTGTAATCCATTGACAATTGCGGTATTTAAGACTTCGGCACCGACCAAAGAGATCAGTTTAAAAATATAGGATAGTTGCTTTAGGACAACAATAGAATCTAGTAGTAAAGGTGCCTGACTGTCATCGTCATTGAACTCGCCCAGATGAATTTCGGCATCTTTTAGCGTTACGACAATCTCATCATGCAGCAAATGTAGTGAGGGTAAATTGAAATCAGTAATACTAAGCGTGGGAGCGGTTAACTTCATTTGCGCAGACTGGTCCATAGTTATTTTTCCATAATGTACTGATGAGAATGGCGATGGGTTAGATAATGCTAAAAGTAGGTATGGGTGCTGTTTTAACGCTGACTGTAATCATGAATACTGTACTGTAGCATTGGCAATGTCAAAAACGATGACGATTAATAACTACATATTGGCTTTAAGCTCAGGGTAGTCCTCTGAAAGCGAGGTGTACCATTGTTGGTTTGCGTCTTCGTCTGTACTTGACGCCAGTAATAAAGCGGCTAGATCGGCAAAGTTGGCATGGGCAGTTTGTCCGCCCTCAGTTTGTGTATCTTCTTCAATGGCGAGCGTGACCTGCCCACCTGTCATCGCTAAATATACTTCAGCCAAAATCTCTGAGTCAAGTAAAGCACCGTGAAAAGTACGATCTTGCTTACCAACATCTAAGCGCCTTACCAAAGCATCCAGGGTGTTTTTTTGCCCCGGATACTGCTGTTTTGCCATGGCCAAAGAGTCAGTCACTCGCACCCGCTCGGCAAAGTCATTGAGACCAACTTTGGCAAACTCCATATTTAAGAAGTTCATATCAAACGAGGCATTATGAGCGATGATTTCTGCCCCATCCATAAAGTCATATAGCGATTTTGCTACTTGATCAAAGGTTGGCTTATCCGCCAAAAATGCTTCAGAGATACCATGAATGCGAATGACTTCTTCATCCATGCCGCGCTGTGGATTGATATAGACATGCAGTTTTTCGCCAGTAAATTTACGACCAACCATCTCAACGATACCGACTTCGATGACACGATCGCCTTTTAGCGCATCAAGTCCTGTGGTCTCGGTATCCATAATCAATTGACGATCAAATTCATGACGGTGCTTTGGCTCAGGCAGTAGTGGCTTAAAGTGTGGATTGGCACGACTGGTATCACCATCGAATTTGACACCATCATCCGCTATCTCTGGCAGCTTGTCTTCATTCATTGTATCGGTCATTGGTACAGATGTTGTTACATTCATTGGTACATGGGCTTCTGGCATATCTATAGTACTCATTGGTTTGGTCGTATGAGACGGTGTATGAGTGTGTGCCTCATAACGATTTGTGTCTATTATAGCGTCTTTAGCCATCATGTTATTGTCATTGTTATGACTTTCTAGTGACTCATTATCAAGTTCGTCATCAAGCTCATCGTCGCTCATATCAAGACCTAGCGGGTCAAAACTTAGCCAATCGTGCCCAGAAGCCGTTGATGTCTCGTCAGTCGTTAAAGGCACTTTTTTTTTAGATAAATCTTGTGTGTGCAGGGCTGATGAATGGTCGCTACTGGAGGTAACGCCTAGGTTGGCTAACTCATCCGCTTTTTCGTTGCCAGCATGTCCAGCATGACCTTTCACCCAGTGCCAATCAACATCACGTTTTTGAGTCAACGCATCCAATTGTTGCCACAGGTCCTGATTGGCCACAGGCTTTTTGCCGGCTGTTTTCCAGCCTCTTTTTTTCCAGCCCTCAATCCATTCTGTAATCCCTTTTTGGACATAACTTGAGTCGGTCCAAATCTCAAGTCTGTGCTCAAGAGGACTGTGCATCAGTGCTTGTATGGCACCCATCAATTCCATACGATTATTGGTGGTCTCTTTATCACCACCGTATAGATCCTGCGTACGTCCATCACTAAAAATAAGATGGGCACCCCAGCCGCCAGCACCAGGGTTGCCTTTACAGGCGCCATCGGTATAGGCCACAGTGGTATTCGCTTTGGCAGCCAATGGGTTCATCGCGCTATGTGGGTTCAATGAAGGTGTGTTGCGATTGTCTGACATAAAAATATATTGACCTGATAAGTGCTGAATAAGGGAGAGAAAG
The DNA here is from genome assembly GCF_900163785.1 of Psychrobacter sp. JB385. GTDB lineage: Bacteria > Pseudomonadota > Gammaproteobacteria > Pseudomonadales > Moraxellaceae > Psychrobacter. The sequence continues at coordinate 56,291 of NZ_FUKN01000005.1, read as the reverse complement.
AAAAGCGGTGCTACGGTGAGGATGACCATAACGACCCATCTAGATGCTGGGTTTGAGTATAACAAATCTATCGCTGATATGGGCAGTCGTCATGTACAAAATCGCGAACTCATAGATACCCTATTGTATGGCAATTTATCACCTAGCGCCGTAAAACCACGTCACGTCGATGGGCGTGGATATCAGGCGTCAGCAGCTGTCGCATAGCTGTTAATGGCTGTTGATTTTAATATAACACACAACCATACTTAGCTCATGAAAACACTCAAACTACGCATCAAAGACAAACACGCAGGTCAGCTAAATATATTGGCTGGTGCGGTTAATTTTGTCTGGAATTACGTCAATGAGTTGAGTTTTAAACACTTGCAGCGTACAGGTCACTTCTTCTCAGCCTACGATCTAGCTGCTTACATCAAAGGCGCAGGTGAATACCTGAACCTGCACAGCCAAACCTTACAAGCCATCACTGAAACCCACGCTAAGTCTCGTAAACAGTTTAAAAAAGACAAACTCAATTGGCGTACCAACAACCCAAAAGCCAAACGTAGAAACTTAGGGTGGATTCCTTTTAAAAAGACGGCTATCAAACACTTGGCAACCCGTCAATCAGGTAAGAAAAGCTTGAAAACCACCCTGCAACTCAGCTTAGCCAAAGGTCAAAAGCTGATCATTGATTTGTGGGACAGCTATAATCTAGCGCTCTACAGCATCAATACGTGTGAGCTAGTGCAAGATTCTCGTGGTAACTGGTACGCCTGTATCACCGTTAAAGAGTTTCCAAAAACCGTTTGTGGTACTGGTCAAGTTGGTATTGATTTGGGCTGTAAAGAGTCAGCAGTCACCAGTGATGGTGATGTTTTGACCACTAAGCTGACTCATAAGTACGCTGAAAAGCTAGCAATCGCCCAACGCGCTAAGCATAAAAAGCGAGTCAGAGCCATTCACGCCAAGATTAAAAACACCCGCCAAGACCTAATTCATAAATTTACCAATACATTAGTCAAAGCCAATAATTTAATCGTTGTTGGAAAGATAAAATCAAAATCATTCACGTCAACAAATCTAGCCAAATCCGTCTATGACGCTGGTTGGTTTGAAATTAAGCGGCAACTGGATTACAAATGCAAGAATGCAGGTTGTCACTATATTGAAGTAAATGAAGCGTACACAACCCAAACCTGCTCGTGTTGCGGCTCACGCCAAGACAGTCCGAAAGGTAGAGCAGATCTTGGTGTCAGAGTATGGTTTTGCAGTTCTTGTCAAACTGTCCATCAACGCGACGTTAATGGAGCTAAAAACATACTCGCGGTCGGGCTTGACCGTCTTTAGTAGGAATCCCCGTCCTTCGAGGGCGGGGAGGAAGTCAAAGGATAATAGTAACCTGCTGGTTTTCTGTTAAAATAGCGCCAGCTACTAAAATCTTCCTATGAAAATGGAAGTTTTGGACAAAAACAGTCACCATAAATGGCAGTATGTTTGTTTGTGCCACAATGCTTTAGTTACTGTACTGTTTAATAGCAATGCGCTTCAATAGTAATGCTCTCAACACACGCTCTTAACGCATGAATGCAGGATAATCCGATTATGTCCTTAGGCACAAACGTTGTTTCAAACAGATTGACGCACCTTATCGTTAGCTTGGCGGTGAGCAGCGCGTTATTTTTGACAGCTTGTAATGATAATAGTAAACAAACCGAGACACAGGTGGCTGAGGCAGTCGATTTGTCTATTTTTGAAGGCTGTTATACAGTAAGTAATGATGAGCCTGCCCAAATAAAAGTCAGCCAACAAGATGGGGCTTGGGTGATGCAAATGAAAGAGCCTGCCAGTGCCAAGCGTGTTTGGGACAATCCTGAGCCATTAGAAGTGATTGAAAACCGTGATGTCTCAAAATTCTTTTCTATTGACCCAAACAATGTCGATGCCGTGCTTGGGCGTCCTGATAGAGTACTGGTACTGGCTCATGTCAAATCTGCGTACGCCAACATCGACCCATTGTTAGACAGTGAGTATTTATCTTATATCTATCGCGGTGCCAATACGATCTATCGCGTTGAGTGTGATGAGGTTAATACCGATATTTTGGCCAATCCTCATGCCGATATTATCGTCGATAATGTGAATGAAAGTGTGTGAATAATTGGCAATTAAGCCTTGTTAAACATCAATCATCGTTTGTTATAAACCGTCATCAGAGTCAGGCAATATGAATTTTTTTAGTTATGTGGTGTTGGGCGGGTTTTCTTATGCAGCAGGTTGGGCAATAAGAACCTATGTTTTGGACAAAAAACCCAAACCCGACCAGCCTTACAATCTAAAACATCCGACGATTTTGGCGTGTTTGGGTCTGTTTTTTATCGTTATGCTGATTGTATCATGGCTCATCGGTCGCTATGCGCTGGGACACGCCACCATTGATCTGCCTTTCATTATTGTGAATAGTCTCGTTGCTACCTTTGTCTGCTCATTCGGTCTCAATCCCGAAAAAGCCAGTTATGATGTGCCTGATTGATATTTGTAGGCAGTTAATCGTAGGCAGTTAATAACGCACAATCAATTGAATATGATAAATAACCAATAAAAAGCCACGACCGATACTAGGTTATCGATCTTGGCTTTTTTGCTATTTAAGCGTTATGAAGTTTACGTCAAGAGCGGCCTTTTTTATGTTGGATATGACAATTCAAGCATCATTATCGGCACAGTAGCGAAAAAGTAAATACGGGCAAGGGTTGGGCAACCATATCTATGAGCAGGCACGTTATAATCTTGTCTTTTATAGCTGATGAAAATAACAACTCAGACAAAAGTAAGAAGGAAGTCGCAAGATATGGTCTCAAAGACACCGTGGACACAGGACGCTACCGCTGCCAATAGCCAAAAATCCGCTTCAGTGACGAATGCAAAAACTGGACTGAATCGCAGGCAGTTTTTGCGGCAATTGGGAGTAAGTGCGGGCACAGGATTGTTAGCCACTCAAAGCATCTCTCAAGTTCTGGCTGCCAATACAGCGGACAAAGATAACAGCACGTCACTGACCAAAGATGATCTGCCATTGGTGCAAAATGATGCGTCATCGCAGACATCTCTCACCATAAACTGTATTACGCCCACTATCGAAACGCAGCTTTTTGCCAGCTCCAATGTGGGCGGCAGTGATGAGCGCAATCAATTGGCGCTGGATCGTGTGGCTTGTGCGGGGTTTAAAATAAGTAATCCTACCATCACCAGTCGACAATATTTGCGCTTTGCAGGTACGGACGCGCAACGCGCCAGTGATCTTCAAAATATCGCGACTGGTGCCATAGCGGCCCCTAAATTGCTATTGGGCGTACGTGGTGGCTATGGCGCGATGCGTTTATTACCGATGGTTGATTGGTCAACGCTTGGGCGTATTATGAAAGAACGCGGCACGATACTCGCAGGGTTTAGTGATGTGACCGCTATTCAATGTGCACTATTGGCAAAAGGGGGGATGAGCTCACTTGCGGCTCCCATGCTTTATAGTGAGTTTGGCAAAATCAATACCGATCAAGTAACGTGCCAACAATTTGCCAATGCCTTGAGCAACCCTAATCTGACGATCAGCATCAAGGATGCGTCTTTAACCAGCCCGCAGTTACCCAGTATTCTGACAATAGGTGAACCGAAGGCAGTGCGCGGCACCATTTGGGGTGGCAACCTGAGTGTGGTCTCAGCGCTGGCTGGCAGTGAGTATTTGCCGCGCATTAAGGGCGGTATTGTGTTTTTGGAAGATGTGGGCGAGCAGGCTTATCGCATTGAGCGCATGTTATATGACTTGTACTTAGCGGGCATGTTTAAGGGTCAGCAAGCGATTGTATTTGGCGCATTGTCTGGTTCGGGCGAGGACAGCTACGATAAGCGTTATGATGTCGCTACTGTGGTCCGTCAGTTGCACAAATTGACAGGACTGCCCATTTATAGTGGGATGCGTTTTGGTCATATTGGCAAAAAACACAGCTTTCCGCTTGGAGCGACTTGTCAGCTGACTCCTAACACAGTGGGCGGCTATCAATTGTCATTTACTGATTATCCCACGATTGAAGCCGATACGATTCATGTCGAAGGGTTGTGGCAGAAGGCTTAAGAGCTAAACAATACTATAGTCGATTCAAAATAGAACAGAGACGCTACATTTCAACGCTGAACTGAAGTACATTTTGCTTGCTTGCTTGCTTGCTTGCTTGCTGTGCCTTCGCAGGCAGAGGCTAAGAAAAATTTGCTCCAGTCCCACTGACTCGTTTTTATACTACATTCACTATATTATTAAGTCATTAAATCGCTAACCGTGAAAACTTGTCTTGGTACTCCTTAGGCGTCAACTCGGTAGTACGTTTGAACAAGCGTGTGAATGACGAGATGTCCTCATAACCCACTTGATCCGCCAGCGATTTTATCGTCACATCGCCCGATTCTAATAAGCGCTTGGCTTGCTCAATTCTGACAGCCTGAATATATTCAACGGGTCGCATCGCCACGCTGGCTTGAAAGCGTCTGTTCAAGGTGCGTGGGGTAATATTGACCATAGCAGCCAAACTACTGACTTGTATTGGCTGCTGGAAGTTTTGTTCGATAAATTCTTGAACTTGTTTGACCAACTGATCGGAATGCGGCTTGTGCAAAGTCACGTTGGTATAGCTATTCTGATTACCTCGTTTGCTGTCAATAATCTGAGTTTTTGCTACTTGTGTCGAGATCTCCCGCCCGCAGTAGCGCTCTATTAATAACAATCCTAAGTCATAAAAAGCACTACCGCCTGCCGCACAAAATATATTGCCAGCATCGTTACTTGAATGAGTAACAAACTGGTTCTCTTGTAAGTCCACCAGTGGAAAGTCTGCCTTAAATTTATTGGCATAGCCCCAATGGGTGGTGGCGACTTTATGATCTAACAACCCTGCCTCCGCCAGAAAAAAAGCCCCGCTACAGTTGCTCGCAATATCAGCGTTGGTATTGGCCAGTCGCTTTAAATGCGGGAGCAGCTCACTGTTTTGCTTCAATACCTTATCAATAGAATCGCCAATGGTAGGTACTAGCAATAAGTCACACTCTGTCACGTCTTGAATATCACAATGGGCATGAACCATTAAGCGATTACTACATCTGATAGCACCGCCACCCAAGCTTGCGATCTGTACCTTAAATCGTGGCTCTACGTCCTCATCTAAAAATCGCTGCCAGCTGACCCCTGTAAATGAAAACAGATCTAAGGCGCCAGCGAGCACACTACCAAGCACACCATCGAAGCCAAGAATGATTACTTTAAACGGTTTGAAATAAGGCATAAGTCTTTCGTGTCTTTAGGTACGTTTGTCAAAAATAGGGTGTTTTTGATGAATTTTTCTTAAAATTTTGTCTCATTTGACCATGATTATGTCATAAATGACAATACGGCAAAGCGCTAAATTAGCTTAATATCAATTGATAAGCATTTATGCCCTTTATTTTGCCTTCTCAATGATGCAGTAAATAGAAGAGATAAAGCCATTACAGATGGCAGTAAGATAAACGGATTTTCATGATTGACGATATTTGAACTTTACTAAAAGAGACGACTATGGCAGCAGACACCCTTATCAACGACTTTGAATTACCGTTCCAGCTGTACGATGTATTGGGAACACAAACCCTCACTGAGCATTCGAAATTTTCAGAACACAGCCGTGAGACTTTCGATGCGGTATTAGATACGGCAAACAAGATCGCGACGGATTTATTTTTGCCGCACAATCACTTGGCAGATAAGAACGAACCGCAGTTCGATGGTAAAAAGGTCAGCATGATCAGCGATGTCAAAGTCGCTTTTGATGCGTTTCGCGAGTCGGGCTTTATTGCAGGTCGTTATAGTTTTGAAGATGGCGGCATGCAACTGCCCGAAACGGTTATGACAGCTGTGGCAGGCTATTTTATGGCTGCTAACCCATCAACGACGGCCTATCCATTTTTGACGACAGCAGCAATCAATGTCATCTCTCACTTTGCGAATGAGGATATCAAAGCGGCGTTTATGCCGCGCATGCTGACAGGTGGGTTTACTGGAACCATGGCGCTGACAGAGCCGCACGCTGGTTCATCACTTGCCGACATCAAAACCACCGCAGTTAAACAAGACGATGGCTCCTATCGTGTCAAAGGCAGCAAGATTTATATCTCAGCAGGGGATCATGAACTGTCTGACAATATTGTCCATCTGGTATTGGCCAAGATTCCCGGTGGCCCTAGTGGGGTAAAAGGCATCTCTTTATTTGCCGTACCTAAGTATCGCTTGAACGATGATATGTCTGTTGGCGAGCGTAACGATGTACATCTGACTGGTCTGATTCACAAACTTGGTTATAGAGGTGCGACTTCCACGGCATTGAGCTTCGGTGACGCGGGCGATTGTCATGGTTATTTGATCGGTGATGAGCATTTTGGTCTGCGTTATATGTTCAAAATGATGAATGAGGCACGCATTGCGGTTGGTTTTGGTGCGGCGATGATTGGCTATCGTGGCTATCAGTATTCGCTCGATTACGCAAAAGACAGAACACAAGGTCGCATTGCGCCAAACAACAAACCTGAAGATGATGCGACTGCCATTATTCAGCATGGTGACGTAAAGCGTATGCTATTGGCACAAAAAGCCTACTCTGAGGGCGGGATCTCCCTGTGCTTATACGGCTCAAACCTAATTGACCGTATCAATACCTGTGAAGACGAAACCCTAAAAAACGAGCTGACAGAGCTATTAGATTTGCTAACGCCAGTGCTAAAAGCATGGCCGTCTGAATATGGGCCAAAAGCCAATGATTTGGGTATTCAAGTATTGGGCGGTGCCGGTTATACGCGTGAATATCATGCTGAGCAGTTTTGGCGTGACAATCGTCTTAACCCCATTCATGAAGGCACAAATGGCGTACAGGCACTAGATTTGTCATTTCGTAAATTGTGGCAAAAGGGTGGTCTTGGTATTCAGATACTAAAACGTGAAATCACTCAAGATCTAGAAAATATTACTACGCCTGAGAGTGCGGCACTGGCGGGTAAATTAACACCTTATATGGGTCATTTGCATGAAGTATTGGTGCATCTAAGCAAAGTGTTGCAGAAAGAAGAAGCCATCACGCTCACGGGCAATGCGCAGGCGCTGATGAATATTTTTGCTTCAATTGTGCTGAGCTGGATTTGGATTCGCCAAGCAAGTAAAGCCGAACAACTACTAAGTACAACGCAAGATGTGGAACAGCAGAATTTCTATAAAGGCAAGATACAAGCGGCGAAGTACTTCATCGATTGGGAACTACCATTAATTAACCGTGATATTGCCATTTTAAACAATAACAATTCCGTTTGCACTGATATGCAAGCGGACTGGTTCTAAGAACAATTCTAAGGAAAGAATAATGACAACCATAAATAAGCAGTGGCGACTAAAAGCAAGACCAGTCGGCGAACCAAGTGCTGAAACTTGGGATTATACTGAGACAGAAATACCGACTATTACCGATGGTCAATTACTGATTAGAGTTGATTATATCTCTATCGATCCTGCGATGCGCGGCTGGCTAAACGATGCCAAATCTTATATCGCACCAGTAAAAATTGGTGACGTCATGCGCGCTGGTACGGTGGGTGAAGTGATTGAAAGTAAGCATGAGAAATTCGCCGTTGGGGATTATGTTGCAGGTCACGATGGCGTGCAATCACATGCGGTCAGTGATGGCACAGGATTGCATAAAGTTGATCCAAATCTTGCACCGCTACCTTACTATTTGGGCGTACTTGGGATGCCGGGCATGACAGGGTATTTTGGTCTGTTAAAAACAGGTCAGCCAAAAGCAGGCGAGACCGTCGTGGTATCAGGTGCTGCAGGTGCTGTTGGTAGCTTGGTCGGTCAGATTGCCAAAATCAAAGGCTGCCGCGTCGTTGGTATCGCAGGCGGTAGCGAGAAATGCAAATTCTTAGTCGATGAGCTTGGGTTTGATGCGACGATCGATTATAAAAACGAAGACGTGAAAAAAGCACTGAAGAAAACCTGTCCAAATGGCGTTGATGTCTATTTCGATAACGTTGGCGGTGATATTTTAAATGACGTGCTGACTCAAATTAATCTACGTGCACGCATCGTTATCTGCGGTGCTATTAGTCAGTATAACAACACGACAGCGGTAAAAGGCCCATCGAACTATTTATCGCTATTGGTCAATCGTGCTCGTATGGAAGGTATTGTGGTGTTCGATAATATTAAAGAATATCCAATCGCCATGAAAGAGATTGCTGGCTGGATTCAATCAGGTGACATCAAAGTAAAAGACCATATCGTTGAAGGTATTGAGACCTTTCCTGATACGCTTATGATGCTCTTTAAAGGTGAAAACTTCGGCAAACTGGTACTTAAGGTAGAGGAATAAATCATGACACTGAATACAAACGGAATTGCATCAGATGTAACGGGTAAACGTATTTTGATCACTGGCGGGGCATCAGGTATTGGTGCAGCAAGTGCATTACTACTAGCCAGTCGCGGCGCAAAAGTCGTCATTGGTGATATGGCCGAAGAAATAGGTGAAGCGGTTGCCAAACAAGGTCAAGATGCTGGCAATAGCATCACTTTTAGAAAGGTAAATGTGACCAGCGGTGATGAAGTGCGTGCATTGTTTGACTTCGCGATGGAGACATTAGGTGGCATAGATGTGGTGGTAAACAACGCAGGTATCGACCATAAACCTTCGCCTATGCATGAGCTAAGTGATGATGACTTTGACCGTAATATCGCTGTGAACCTAAAAGGGGTCTGGCACTGTATGCGTGCTGCTGTCAATTGTATGATACCGAATGGCGGTGGTCATGTGATTAACGTAGCGTCTATTGCCGGTCTGCGTTCTGCGCCCATGTTATCGGCTTACAGTGCCGCCAAACATGGCGTAATGGGATTGACCAAATCTGCGGCCCATGAATATGCACGTGCCAATATTCGTTTTAACGCGGTATGTCCAAGTTTTATTGATACACCAATGGTGCGTAATACCATGGCAACGATGAACGAACGCGCGCAGCAAGCAACCGTTAAGGCCAGCCCGTTACGCCGTTTGGGCGAGGTGGACGAGGTGTCTGCTGCGATTGCATGGTTGGCTAGTGATGAGAGCAGCTTTATGAATGGTCACGCATTTACCTTAGATGGTGGCATGTTGGCATAATATTGACTTTTACGCTTACGTATATAGTATTTAAAAACATAAGGAATAACGATGAAGGATTTATTTGATTTAACCGGTAAGGTTGCCCTAGTGACAGGTGCCAGTCGAGGTATTGGTGAGTCTATTGCCCGTTTATTGGCCTCAAGAGGGGCACACGTGATTGTCTCTAGCCGTAAAATTGATGCCTGCCAAGAAGTCGCAGATAGCATCAAAGCTGACGGTCATAAAGCCAGCGCCTTTGCTTGTCATGTGGGAGACATGGAGCAAATTGACGCGGTTTTTGAACACATCAAAAGTGAGTTTGGTCAAATTGATATCTTGGTCAATAATGCTGCAGCCAACCCATATTATGGCCATATTCTAGATACGGATTTAGCCGCTTTTGATAAAACGGTTGAGGTAAACATTCGTGGTTACTTCTTTATGTCGACAGCCGCTGGCAAAATGATGAAAGAACAAGGCGGCGGTGTGATTTTGAATACCGCATCGGTCAATGGATTAGTGGCAGGCGATAAGCAAGGTATTTACTCAATCACCAAAGCGGCGGTTATTAGCATGACTAAAGCCTTTGCCAAAGAATGTGGCCCACTCAATATCCGTGTGAATGCGTTATTGCCAGGTCTGACGGATACCAAGTTTGCCTCAGCTCTGACGACCAATGATAAAGTATTGAAAATGGCACTACACTCGATTCCGCTAGGGCGCGTAGCTGAGCCTGATGAAATGGCTGGTACGGTATTGTATCTCGTGTCGGATGCATCAAGCTATACCACAGGTGCGACTATCGTTGTCGACGGTGGTATGTTGGCTTGATCAGCCAAGAGACTGCGAGTTAAAAATAGCGTGATTATTAAGAACCGCATGAGAATCACTTTCATGCGGTTTTTTGGATTGTATTTTTAATGAAGTGCATAGCTATTCTGCGTACTTTGCCATTGAATTGGCTGCTAGTGGGAAGCAAGAACAGGCTGCACCGTGGCATAATAAGTCCAAATAATTAAAAGGAGTGAATCGTGGACTCATTGACTAATCATAAAATAAATAGCATTGCTCACAATAAGACATGGTTATTCGTGCCAGCGACTCGCATCGACAGAGTAGAGAAGGCCTTTGTTAGTGGCGCAGATGCCGTCATCGTAGATTTGGAAGATGCCGTTGCCAAGCAAGACAAAGCAGCGGCTCGAGACGCATTAAAAAACTACTACGATGAGCAAAATTCAAAGCAAACTTATCAGCCCATTTGGCTGCGTATCAATCAAGCAGGTAGCGAAGAGTTTTTTAAAGACACAGTGCTTTGTCAAGAAATGCCTAACTTGGCTGGAGTGCTATTGGCTAAGGCTGAGCGCGCCGAAGATATCGAAAGCGTATATCAGCTGACAGGTCTACCTGTAATTGCTTTGATAGAGAGTGCTGTTGGGTTATACCAAATCGATAGTATGGCAAAAGCAGTAGGCTTGGTCGCTTTTAGCTATGGGTTTTTGGATCTGTATAATGATCTGCAAGTACAAGTTGGCACGCCTTCAGCCGACCTTATTGCCAATCAAATTCGTTATCAGTTTATTGTAGTCTCAAAGGTACACAAGCTAGCGCCGCCTATCGATACCATTTATCCTGACTTTAATAATGAAGTAGGACTACGCGCCCGAGTACAATTGTGGTCACAAATGGGCATGTCAGGAATGTTATGTATCCATCCCAAGCAAGTGGCTAGTGTGCAGCAAGCCTTGCAGCCGACCGACAAGGCGCTTGAGTTTGCTAAGCGTGTGATTGAAGAATATGAGCGAAGCGGTCAGGCGGTATTTGAAATAGATGGCGAGATGGTCGATGCACCAGTCATTGAGCGCTGCCGTCAGTTATTGAACCAGTGGCAGATAAAAGAATAATGCTTTATCATCAGCCACCTACGATCAGTTCGAAGTTAAATTAGTACGTTGATAGTCACGTGAGACTGGTACAAATTTTCTTTGCGTGCTGCTAACACAGAGGCTGCAAAAAATTCATCCCAGTCTTACTGCATCGCTTTCAAAATGGATCGACTATAGATCTATCAAAAACCACATATATTACGATTTATAAAAGAACTCTATGATTTTTATCAGTAATACTATTAGCTTAAATGATAATGACGTGGACATAAGTGCCATGCGTGCGCAAGGCGCAGGCGGGCAAAATGTCAATAAAGTTTCGTCTGCGATTCATCTGCGCTTTGATATCCTTGGTTCAAGTTTGAGCGACGCTCAAAAACAGCGTTTGCTGGACAGTAAGGACAGCCGAATCACCAAAGACGGGGTTCTGATCATCAAAGCCCAGCAGTTTCGTACGCAAGAGCGCAATAAAATAGATGCGTTTGAGCGCTTGCAGAGCTTTATCATACAAGCCACTCATGTGAATAAAACCCGCAAACCCACCAAACCGAGCAGAAATGCCAAGCGCAAACGCGTGGATCAAAAGACCCAGCGCGGCAAGACCAAAGCCTTGCGCGGCAAAGTGGACTACTAAATGTAGTCTATTTATTCTACAGTGGATTAACTACGTGTGGCACTTAGCCAAGTCTTTTACTCAGCTCAGGGAAGCGCTTTATCATAAATAACATCAATAGTAGCGCGATGCTAGCAATCGCTGCCCCAACGTAGCCCACGCTGGATATAGAAATGTGCGTCACTGCATAACCACCGAATAATGCGCCCGCACCGATACCTAAATTGATAATACCTGAGAACATCGACATCAGCATGTCTTGCGCATTCACATCCACCATGATGACTTTGGCTTGCATGGTGATGATAAGCAACATCAGCGAAGCACCCCAAAGCAACGCAATCAAACTAAGCGCCCACACTGAGGTGACGGCAAGCAAGAGCACAAGCATCGAGCCGAGCATCAGTATCGTCGACATCAGCATTAACTGAGTATTTAAACGATCTCCCCAGCGACTAAATATCCAACTGCCTAAAATACCAGCAGCACCGAACAGTAGCAGGACAAAAGTGGCTAAATTCTCACTGATGGATCCGACCTGACGCATAAACGGTTCGATATAAGAGTAAGCGGTGTAGTGTGCCGTAAAAACGAGTAAGATAAGCAAATACAAGCAGACCAATAATGGGTTTTTGAGCAATTCTGGGATTTTTCTAAAAGATCCTTCAAACATACTTGGTAGGGTTGGTAAAAGCCTTGCTTGGAGAATAAAAACGATGAGCGCAATCACACCAATACCACCGAAGGTCGCGCGCCAGCCAAACCATTGACCAATCACTCGTCCTAAAGGCACACCCAGTACCATCGCCAATGAGGTACCAGTTGCCAGCACACTAAGCGCCATCGCTTTTTTGCCTTCGGGTGCCACACGTATGGCAATCGCTGCCGTGATTGACCAAAATATTGCATGAGATAGCGCGATACCAACGCGGCTGATTAGCAAGACATTAAAACTCCAAGCAAACACAGAGAGGACGTGACTGACAATGAACACCGCAAACAAGCCCAAAAGCAAACGCTTGCGCTCAAATCGACTGGTCATCAACATCAGTGGCAGTGACATCGCCGCGACAATCCAAGCGTAGAGTGTCAACATCCAGCCCGTTTCTGCCGTGGTGATCGAGAAATCTTGTGCAATGTCACTTAATAATGCGACAGGAACGAATTCTGTGGTATTCATGATAAATGCGCTAACGCCCATTAAAAATACTTGAAAATACTGAGTGCGGCGAGCGTTTGCGCTCGTCTCAATGTTATTTTTCATAAGATCCAATACAAAGAAGGGGCTAATACAGCAAAATAAGCCAAAAAGCGGTGTAAAAATATTAGGGAATATAAGAGTGGAGGGGAAGATACCAAGTCAAAAGCATAAGTTAAAGTAGTTTTTTGCTATTTCGGGTGGGTTTCTTTTATCTTAAATGGCCAATTGTATGAATTTTAAAAACAGCCCTTATCTCAGTATTTATTTTTTATTGGCTAATATGCTATCATCAGTGCAGCATCCATCGTGGGTTTAACAGTTTTGTATTGCCACTCATTATTATCATTTAATGAAAACGTACAAACCTTGCAACTTCCAGCACGATATAAAACAATTCTGGTAAAGCGCATGAGCCTGTACTCCGACACCTCATTTGTGCCAATTTATTTGCCTATTTGGGCTTATTTCATACTTTTTCGTCGGAGTTACAGGAGCCAAAGGTGTTTAATACTATGAATTACACTGTCAATCAATCCCCATATACTCGTCGTTATCAGCCACGTCATCTTCTTGCACACTATGCCATCGCTCAAATAGATACGCTGAAACTGCGCTCGCAAGATATTATCAAAGCCATGCATTATCCGTTGAAGCATACGATACCGGCATGTGATCGACTGCGTCATGTACTGTCTAGCAAATACTTGGGACTTGATGGTAGCTATAGTGATAAGTATTTTACAGCCGATGAGTTTTTGGCAACGCTGTTTTCGGTGCTTCAAATCCCTTATGAGCCGTTTGCAGAAGACATCGCTCAGATTAAATATGATTTGATACATTCTGCCAATCCTGTGCCCAAATATAGCTTACGAGCGCAGGTTGAGTTTGAATTCAATGATGCCAATTGGATGGCGCGTGGTAATGCTGCACGTTTGGCTCATATACGTCTCCCAGATGGATTTGCCGAATTAGAAGAAGCAGAGCGCCATGTGGTTGTGAAAGAAAGTATCTGTGAGCACTATCAGCGTTATGAAGGTAATTTGCCTTTTGACGGCATCATCAAAGGCTATGAGCTGATGACTGAGCAGAATAATAAAGTGGTGGATAGCTTAGAATATGGATTGCCAAAATCGAGTAGCGTTTAATGGTTTCAACAGTATGAAAGACTGATTCGGTTATGCTATAAATTTTGATAAAATCTTATAAATACAGATATGTTAAGTCAAAAAGGCCTCACTTTATCGTGGGGCCTTTTAGTTTTTGATATTAGATTTTTTGTCTTATGTTTCAGGTTTAGAAATAGCGCGCCATAAAATCACAAATAGCGCATCAAATTCTGCATTAATAGGCGTCTCTGTCTGGCGAATGGTATGCATTAAGCCAAGACGACTGATAAAGCCCATAAACACATCAAAAAGTATATGCAAGGGAACAGTGTCGTTGAGTACCCCACGATTTTGCCCGTCTTCTAATACCGCCAAAAACGCGCCAATTAACTCTTTGTTTTCATAGATTGCGATATTACGTATCCGCGAGGCTGAGACAGAAGACAGCACCATCACCGCATCTGGATGCGAGTCTACAAAATCAAAGCAGACCCACAGCGTCTTACGTAGACGATCTTGTACGCTATCAATCCCTTGCAAATGATCCATAATCCGAGCCGCTAATCTGCCGAGCACGATATCCATAATGGTATAAAACAGCGTTTGCTTGTCTCCGAAATACTTGTAGAGCGTTTGCAAAGAGACGTTTGCAGACTTTGCAATCTGCGCCATCGTCACCTCATTCGCATCAAGTCCTGCAAAGACTTTACGAACGGCCTGTTCAATTTTATCCAAAGTTGCGGGCCGCATATCGGATAGTGGGGCTAAAGATCGAATTTGCGTGAGGCTATCTGACTGAGTAAAGGTTTTCATATTCATTGCTTCTTAAAGTATTGGCTATTTGATACGTCCTACCAATTGAATAAATTGCTGACTAATTCTCATCATTAAATTAATGAGTAATTTGAATTACCATTTTTATTTAATGGATTGCGAAGTAGTTTTTCGTAGCCTAGTATAAGACTCATATATTAATAAGTACAAAGAATTTATAGTATATCTATAACGGTAATATAAATTACCGTAATTTTTTAAAATGACTTAGCTATAGTCAATTCAATATAATTTCGATACAAGGAAACCGAGTGCAAGTTATACATTAGTATGCTTAGCGAGGATGACGATGTAGCGGATTTATATAGACTTGTCTATATAGTTGTTATTCACTCCACCTTGTCAAGGATAGACATCATGAGTATCGAAAAATTCACCCCAAACTGGATGACCGAAGAACATCAGATGGTGCACGACAGCGCCTTGAAAATGTTTCAATCGTGGGAGCCAAAGGATGAGGAGTGGCGCAAAAACGGCATGATCGATCGTGCTGCGTGGGAAGAAGCAGGCGAGATGGGGTTTTTGTGTGCGGCAATACCAAGCGAGTATGGCGGCGGTGGTGGCGATTTTGGTCATGAAGCCGCGCTCATCTACGCTCAAACCGAGGCCAATCAGTCAGGATTTGGGGGTATGGTGCATTCAGGTATTGTCGCGCCTTATATTTTAGCCCATGGTACTGAAGAACAAAAACAAGCGTGGCTACCCAAAATGGCAACAGGTGAATATATCGGAGCTATCGCCATGACCGAGCCTGGCACTGGATCCGACCTACAAAACATCAAAACCTATGCAGTAAAAGACGGTGATGACTACATTATCAATGGTTCTAAGACTTTTATTACCAATGGTCAGCACGCCAATCTTATCCTATTAGCATGCAAAACAGACCGTGAACAAGGCGCACAAGGTGTCTCACTTATCATCGTAGAAACGGACAACGTAGAAGGGTTTGAGCGTGGACGCAATCTGGATAAAATTGGTTTAACATCGCAGGATACCTCAGAACTGTTCTTTAGCAATGTACGTGTGCCACAAAAAAATCTACTGGGTACGGTAGAAGGCATGGGGTTTATCCAAATGATGCAGGAGTTGCCGCGTGAGCGTTTAATTATTGCGTTATCTGGGGTTGGCTCGATGAAGCTTGCTATCAATCTAACACTAGATTATGTAAAGGGCCGTGAAGCCTTTGGCAAACCTATTTGGAAGTTTCAAAACACGCGTTTTAAAATGGCTGAATGCTATGCCGATTATCTTGCTGCCAGCACCATGTGTGATGTGGCAGTAGATGCAATGTTAGATGGCAAACTGTCTGTACCGCATGCCTCATTGATCAAATACTGGGTCACCGAAAAACAATGCGAAGTCATCGATGAATGCGTGCAGCTGTTTGGTGGCTATGGCTATATGACCGAGTATCCTATCGCCCGCTTATATGCTGATGCGCGCGTGCAAAAAATCTATGGCGGCACCAATGAGATTATGAAAGAGTTGGCTTCACGCTTTATGTAGACGCTTATATTATAAGACTACAATAATTATTGTTTATTCGAAAAATAAAAAAAGGATTTTTTATGACTGAGACTGCTTATATTTATGATGCGATCCGCACGCCACGTGGCAAAGGTAAAAAGGACGGCTCCTTGTATCAAGCGTCACCAATTTGGCTAACACGCACTTTGTTAAAAGAGATGGAGCAGCGTCACAACTTGGATACCAGTTTGGTCGATGATGTGGTGCTTGGCTGCGTGACCCCAGTGGGCGAGCAAGGCTCTGATATTGCCCGCATTGCCGTTATTGACGCTGGTTGGGCACAAAGTGTGGCAGGTCTTACCTTGTCTCGTTTTTGTGCCTCTGGTCTGGAATCTATCAATCTGGCGGCTGCCAAAGTCATGTCAGGAATGGAGGATATGGTCGTGGCGGGCGGCGTTGAGTCTATGAGCCGCGTGCCGATGGGCTCTGATGGCGGTGCTTGGTACATGGATCCGCGAGTCAATGAAGCGACGCATTTCGTACCGCAAGGTGTCGGTGCAGATACCATTGCAACGCTCAAAGGCTTTAGTCGTAGTGATGTCGATGCCTTTGCCACTGAGTCGCATCGCCGCGCTGCACAGGCTTGGGAGCACGGTTATTACGACAAATCTGTCGTCCCTGTCACCGATCTCAACGGTATGATGCTGTTGGATAAAGATGAAACTATCCGCCCTAATACCAATGTCGAGACTTTAGCGGGTCTTAAACCTTCTTTTATTATGCCAGGCAAAATGGGCTTCGATAGCGTTATTTTGGATAGATATACGACGATTGAAACCGTCAATCATGTACATCATGCAGGTAACTCTTCAGGCATCGTCGACGGCGCTGCTATTTGTTTGGTTGGTAGCGCGGTGGCTGGTCAAAAAGCAGGGCTAAAACCACGCGCCAAAATCACGATGGCCTCAGTCATTGGCTCAGAGCCTGCCATTATGCTGACAGGTCCGACACCCGCTTGCCAAAAGGCCCTTAATAAAGCAGGCATGCAAGCTTCTGATATAGACCTTTGGGAAATTAACGAAGCCTTCGCTGCTGTGCCGATGAATACCGCTGATGATTTTGGCATCTCGCTTGATATTGTCAATGTCAATGGTGGTGCAATCGCTATGGGTCATCCGCTTGGGGCAACTGGCGCGATGCTAATGACGACTGTCCTTGATGAGTTAGAACGACGTGATCTACAGACCGCAATGATTACGCTATGCGTGGGCGGTGGTATGGGAATTGCCACTATTATCGAGCGTGTTTAACTTTTTTCTAAAATAGACCTGAAAACCAATTAGACTAAAACGCAATATATAAAGAATCATTTAAGGGATAGAAATGATGACAAATAACCAGACAGCAGATTGCGTAACAGCAATTAACGCACTAGAAAATTTCTCTGCTCAGCGTGATGACGATGGTATCGTCACTGTCACGATTGACCAAAGTAAACGCAAAATGAATGTCATTGGTGATGGCTTTACGGAGGCATTCGCCACGATAGTCGATAGTTTTATCAATGATGATGCAGCCAAAGGCTTAATTCTCACATCGGCCAAAGAAACCTTTGTGGTTGGCGCAGATATCGATCAATTGAACCAGATAAAAACAGCCGAGCAAGCATTTGCACTGACTGAAGAATTAAAAGGTAGTTTGCGTAAGCTTGAAATGTCAGGTAAACCTGTGGTCGCTGCTATGACAGGAACCGCACTAGGCGGTGGTTTAGAGTTGGCACTGGCCTGTCATTGTCGTATTGCCATTGACATGCCTAAGACCAAGCTTGGTTTGCCTGAGGTGAAACTGGGCTTATTACCTGGCGGCGGCGGTACTCAGCGTTTGCCTCGATTGGTCGGTATTCAAGCAGCACTGGAGCTGATGACTCAAGGTAAAGAATTACGACCATCTGCGGCAAAAGATATTGGACTTATTGATGCAACGGCCACTGATAAAGCAGACATGCTGGTACAGGCTAAAGACTGGATTCGAAATAATCCAAGTGCTCAGCAGCCGTGGGATAAGAAAGGTTTTAAAATTCCTGGCGGCGATAGCAAGCATCCAAAGATAGTGCCTATATTCTCTATCGCCCCAGCCATGGCCAATCAAAAGTCACATGGCAACTATCCAGCGATTACTCATATTATGTCTTGTGTGTTTGAAGGGTGCCTCGTAGACATTGATACAGGGCTTGAGATTGAGTCGCGTTATTTTGCCGCTTGCGTGATGTCGACTGAATCAAAGAACATGATCAACACCTTATGGACTCAGCTAAATAGTATCAAAAAAGGTCAGTCTCGGCCTCAAGGATTTGAGCAGACCCAAACCAGAAAAGTTGGTATTTTGGGGGCTGGTATGATGGGCGCAGGAATTGCTTATGTCACTGCCAAAGCAGGTATAGACGTCGTGCTATTGGACACGGATATTGTCAATGCTGAAAAAGGCAAAGCGTATTCTGCCAATATTTTGGATAAAGCCATCAGCGGAAAGCGCGCTACCGAAGAGAAAAAGCAAGCTCTCCTAGAACGCATCACACCAACCGTCTCTTACGATGATTTAGCTGATAGTGCTCTCATCATCGAAGCGGTATTTGAAAACCGAGAAATCAAAGCCAAGTGTACCCAGCAAAGTGAAGCGGTGATTTCAAACACGGCCATCTATGCATCTAATACCTCAACGCTACCGATTACTGGGCTAGCAAAAGTCAGCACGCGACCAAACCAGTTTATCGGTCTGCATTTCTTCTCGCCAGTAGATAAGATGCCGCTCGTTGAGATTATCATGGGCGAGCAAACCGACGATGCGACATTGGCCAAAGCTTTCGACTATGTTGTGCAAATAGGTAAAACGCCTATCGTCGTCAATGATAGTCATGGATTTTATACCTCGCGGGTATTTGGCACCTATGTATCAGAGGGTATCGCAATGCTAGGAGAGGGTGTGCATCCGCGTAGCATCGAAGTCGCTGGACTAAAAACAGGCATGCCGATGCCGCCCTTAGCATTACAAGATGAAGTGTCATTGAGCTTGGCGTTGCATGTCAGCGAGCAACAACAGGTAGATATGGCAGCCGAAGGCAAGTCCGTTGCTGTGCGCCCTTCTTACGAGATACTAAAGACGCTGGTCAATGACCATGGGCGCGAGGGCAAGAAAAATGGCAAAGGGTTTTATGATTATCCAGAAGACGGTGATAAGCATCTATGGCCTGAGCTGATAAATCTATATCCACCAAAGTCAGAGCAAACCTCGCAGCAAGATTTGGTGGATCGTTTGATGTTTATTCAAGCCAATGAATCTGCCAAATGCTATGAAGAAAATGTTGTGCGCTCAGTTGCCGATACCAATATAGGGTCTATCTTTGGTTGGGGATTCGCACCGCAGCACGGGGGCACGCTACAGTTTATCAATGCGATGGGCGTCAATGAATTCATCAAACGTAGTCGCGAGCTTGCGGCAAAATACGGCGAACGGTTTGAGCCAGCTCAAATTTTGTTAGATATGGCAGCCAAAGACGAGGCGTTCTCTGATGACTGATGCGCATTTATCAAATCATGATCAAATGGCGGACTGTCTACAAGGGTTGCGAGTGATCGATCTGACTCGTAATCTACCGGGACCGTTTGCCACACGTCTATTGGCAGATTTGGGTGCAGATATTATCAAGATTGAACCCAAAAGTGGTGATCCGGCTAGGGCTTTTGGTAAAATGTTTGAGGCTTTAAATCATGGCAAAACCATTAAACAATATGACTTTCGTGACGCTAAAGACATTGATCTTATTAAGGCACACTTGAAACAAGCAGATGTCATGTTGGATAGTTTTCGACCTGAGGTGCTAAAAGGTATGGGACTAGACGCCTCAACGCTTCACGCGATTAATCCTAAATTGGTGATTGTATCGATTACAGGGTACGGCGTAACATATGGGACTGCAAACACTAAGAACAGCATCAATCATAACTGGGCACATAATGCGGGTCATGATATTAACTTTATGGCCATGAGCGGTGTCCTTGACCAGTTAAAGACGGCGCAAGGCGAGCAGGCGATGCCGAATGTTCAGTTTGCGGACTTGGCAGGTGGCAGCGATACTGCCGTTATTGCCATACTTGCTGCTGTATTTGCCGCGCAGCGTACTGGCAAAGGTCGCCATATTGCCATCAGTATGACTCACAGCTTATACCAGCATTTGGTCATGACAAAGGCAACTGGCGCATTTATCCAAAGCATTTCAGGTAAGTGGCCCATGCCGCAACACGACCTTGTAGGCGGGGTACTACCTTGCTATCGTTTGTACCAAACAGCCGATCATCGTTATATGGCAGTGGGGTCGCTGGAGCTAAAGTTTTGGCAAGGGCTGTGCGAGGTGCTGGAATTAACCGAACTCAAAAACAGCCACTGGCAACTTGGTGTTATGCCAAATACTGACAAGAGTCAATCAGCCATCAAGATAATGGCAGAAACATTTGCCAGTCAAACGTTTGCTCATTGGCAACGCGTATTTGCAAATACTGATGTGTGCGTCACTCCTGTGCTCAGCTTAAGCGAAGCCAAAAAGCATCCGTTGTTTGCCCATCAAGATGAGTATGAAGCGACCTTGGGATGGCAACAAGTTCAATAGTGTCAATGGCCATTGAATCTAATACCTACTTTTGTCATCAGCTTTGCTTTTATTATCAGCTCTGTGCTTATTATTGGTTTTGCTCACTCTCATTGAGATTCATGGTTGCGATCAAATCTGTGAATTTATGTCCCTGCACTGAGACGTGGGCTTTTAATATGGTTTCAGCCAACTCTTCATCATGATTGATGATAGCATCCAAGATGTCTTGATGTTCTTTAAAAGAATGTCGCATCCGATTGCTCACCCGCAATTGTAGCCGTCTATAAGGGTGGAGTCGATTGTGCAAGTTAATCGCTTGCTCTATCAAAAATCCGTTATGACTGAGCCGATAGAGAAAAAAATGAAACTTACGATTGGCTTCATAGTAATCCTCGGAATTGTCTTCTAACAAGTACTCTTCGCAAAGATTGTGCAACGCTAAAAGCTCTGCTTTTTCTGATTCACTGATTCTTCTTGCAGCCAATCTGCCACACATGCCCTCAAGCTGCGCCATGACCTCAAACATCTCACAAAGCGTCACGACATCTAGAGTAGGGACAATGGCGCCTCTGCGCGGACGAATCTCTACCAATCCTTCAGAAGACAACAGCTTCAATGCCTCGCGAATCGGGGTTCTTGATACCCCATATCTCTCACACAAATCTGCTTCATTCAGTTTTGTACCAGGCGGAAAATGCCCGTAAATAATATCATCTTCTATTTTTTTACTGATTTGCAAAAATAGAGGCAGATCATCGATTAAACTCATAAAAACCCTTTTTGTATACAAAATACATAGATAATAAATACAATTTCGTTGCGCTTTTCAATAAATTGTTTTAGATTATAGCAAGTCAGCGGAAATAAGCAGTCTTTTAAACGGACAAGTTTTATCACGATTTGTGACGTTACAGGAATAAAAGACCGTTTTTACCTCTGCTTGCCGCTCGCTCTTATCTAATGCGACCTCTATCTCAAACGGATTGTTGATAGAGACTCTGTAACTATAATCAAGGACGATTATTATGATCATATATGGCACTGCTTTATTAGCAGTTAGTTATCTTCTCGGCGTTTTTCTTGGTGGACTGTTAGGAAAATTATTAGGCGTTGATGCCAATATTGGTGGTGTCGCTATCGCAATGATTCTACTCATTGTTGGTAAAGAGATGCTTGCCAAAAGAGGCTACCTTCCTAAGGCGACTCAATTCGGTGTTCTATATTGGGCAGGGATGTATATCCCTATCGTTGTTGCTATGGCGGCGGGTCAAAACGTGGTCGCTGCATTGTCTGGTGGCATGGTAGCAGCAGTTGTCTCTGTTATTGCGCTTATTGCAACTATCTTGGTCGTACGCTTACTCAATAACATCGGAAATGATTACGATACCTTTACTTGGGATGAGACTGAAGAACCTCGTGAACAATTATGAGTGTTTCATCAGTATTATTATCATGTCATAAGAGAACTAAAACCACTAATTTAATAGCGCAATGGAGTAATTAAATGGACTTAATTATAGAGACGCTCACTAAAAATGCCTTTGTCACGGCACTTGCAATCACAGGTCTTGTGATGCTTTTCTCCCAATTATTATCAAAGTACCTCACTAACAATAAACTGCAAGCCTCTGCTATTGCCATTACGCTTGGGTTAGTTGCCGCCTATTTTGCTGGTTTATATACTGGCGGTGAAAAGGGTATCTCTGACATAGCAATTTTTTCTGGTTTTGCTCTGTTAGGGGGATCGATGCTTCGTGATCTTGCTATCTCATCAACCGCTTTTGAAGTCGATGTAAAAGAGATAAAAAATGCTGGAAAGATTGGTATTGTTGCCTTGATATTAGGTTGCGTCATACCATTTGTGGTAGGGGCTGGTGTCGCCTGGTCGTTAGGGTATAAAGATGCTGTCTCTATGACCACCATTGGTGCAGGCGCGATGACTTATATTGTAGGACCTATTACAGGGACGGCAATTGGAGCAAGCTCTGATGTGATCGCTTTATCTATTGCCATTGGTTTGATCAAGGCCGTATTTTTTATGATTGCAACCCCTCTGCTTGCTCGATTCATGTATCTCAAAAGCCCTCGCTCAGCCATGATTTTTGGTGGTTTGGTAGGAACGACTAGTGGCGTGGCAGCTGGATTGGCAGGTACAGATGTACGATTGGTACCATATGGTGCTTTGGTCGCTACTTTTTACACAGGACTCGGTGCTTTATTAGGACCGTCTATATTCTTTTTAACGCTAAATGCCTTCTTTTAATAAATAGTCTTTTAATAACCAAATTTTTAATAGCTCGACTTTTGATAACCAGTTTTTGATAAATAGAAAAAGGGAATCTTATGAACACGACCATAAACGAAACCACATGGGACACACAAAAAACCAAACGGCTGGCAAAGATTCATGCGGCGGCCGAAAAGGGATTAAAAAAACTGGTCCCAAATGATAGAGTGGTTGAGCTGCTCGAAACCGTCATTGCTCGTGAAGACAAAGTCTGTATAGAAGGTAACAATCAAAAACAAGCTGACTTTTTGTCCGAATGTCTCTCTCAATGTAATCCTGATGTCCTGAACAACTTGCATATTTTGCAATCGGTATTGGCCTTACCCAGTCACATCGACATATTTGAAAAAGGGATTGCCAGCAAAGTCGATTTTTCTTTTGCAGGCCCGCAAGCCTTACGATTGGCAAAATTGGTTCAAAAACAGCAGATTCACATTGGCTCAATTCATACGTATCTTGAATTATACGGCAGATATTTTATTGATTTGACGCCAAACGTCTGCCTAATCACAGCCCATTCAGCAGATGCCAATGGCAATCTGTACACTGGCTCAAATACCGAAGATACGCCTGCTATTGTAGAGTCCACCGCATTCAAAAGCGGTATCGTCATCGCACAGGTCAATGAGTTGGTAGATGACGTGCCGCGCGTTGATATTCCCGCAGATTGGGTGGATTTTGTCATTGTAGCGCCTAGACCCAACTACATTGAGCCGCTGTTTACGCGTGATCCTGCTCAGATTACTGATGTACAGATTTTAATGGCCATGATGGTGATTAAAGGCATTTATGCACCGTATCAGATTAAGCGTCTTAATCACGGTATTGGTTTTAATACCGCTGCTATCGAGCTGTTGCTGCCCACTTATGCTGAAGAGTTAAACTTAAAAGGCAAAATATGCACGAACTGGGCGCTCAATCCGCATCCAACGATGATTCCTGCGATTGAGAGTGGCTTTGTTGAAAGTATTCATAGCTTTGGCTCAGAAGTGGGTATGGATGACTATATTCAGCAGCGTCCAGATGTCTTTTTTACAGGCAGTGATGGCAGTATGCGCTCTAACCGAGCCTTTAGCCAAACAGCAGGCTTATACGCTTGTGATTTATTCATTGGTTCTACCCTGCAAATTGACTTGCAAGGCAATAGCTCGACGGCGACTGTTGACCGCATTGCTGGGTTTGGTGGTGCGCCAAACATGGGCTCAGACCCGCACGGACGTAGACATTCGAGCTACGGCTATCTAAAAGCGGGACAAGAAGCGACTGACGGACGCGTGATTAAAGGTCGTAAGCTTGTGGTACAGCTGGTCGAAACCTTCCGTGAAAACATGAATCCTGTCTTTGTCGAAGAGCTTGATGCGTGGCAATTACAAGAAAAAATGGGCAGTGATTTTCCGCCTATCATGATTTATGGCGATGATGTGACCCACATTGTGACCGAAGAAGGTATCGCCAACTTATTGCTGTGCCGCACACCAGAGGAGCGAGAGCAAGCGATTCGGGGGGTTGCAGGCTATACCGCGATCGGTATGGAGCGCGATCATGAAAAAGTAAAAGAATTACGCGCGCGCGGCATCATCCAGCGTCCAGAAGACTTTGGCATCGATATCTCAAAAGCAAATAGAGACTTGTTGGCAGCAAAATCGGTCAAGGATTTGGTCAGATGGTCTAACGGCACTTATGCGCCGCCAAGTCGTTTTAGAAACTGGTAATCAGGTTTTAAAAAAGGCGAACAAAACTGCTAAGGATACAACTATGAACTTAATTAATTATACATTTAAATCAGAACCCTTTGATGTGACCACAAAAGACGTTATTTGCGGTGTGGTTGGCTCAGGCAATCTAGAGATATTGGTCTCAGCATTGGACGACAATGAGCAAAGCAAGTTTATGATCAACACTTCAGTCGCAGGTTTTGATCATATTTGGGAAGCCGTTATCCAAGAATTTGTCAATCGTTATGCGGTGGGCGGCTTACAGTTTGAAATCAACGATATGGGTGCAACGCCTGCGGTCGTGAGCCTGCGCCTGAGCCAAGCGATTAACATTTTAGAGGGGGAAGCACATGAGTAATTCCAATAATAAAGACTCACACCAAGAAAATTCACACATTCAAAAAAGTTTCTATGAAAAGACTGCTCGTAATCGCATTGCCAGTATCGTCGATAACGGCAGTTTTGTAGAAATTCTCAAACCCGGCAGCGTGCCGACCAGTCCCAATCTTGCTTCATTAGATATTACGGGCAGTTTTGATGATGGGGTCATCATCGGTAAGGCAACCATCAAAGAAGATGCCGTTTATGTCATCGCTCAAGAAGGTCGCTTTATGGGCGGCGCTGTGGGCGAGATGCATGGCGCAAAAATCGTTGGCATGCTACTCAAAGCGCTTGAAGAGCAGCCAAAAGCGGTGGTGTTTTTGGTAGATTCTGGTGGCGTGCGTTTGCATGAAGCCAATGCAGGCTTGATTACCATCTCTGAGATTATGCGCGCGATGCTTAAGGTTCGTAATGCAGGCATACCTATTATTACTGTTATCGGCGGTACGAATGGCGCATTTGGTGGGATGGGTATTTGTTCTTGCTTGAGTACGCACATTATCATGACGGAAGAGGGACGCTTGGCACTGTCAGGGCCTGAAGTGATTGAAACCCTAAAAGGCGTGGAAGAGTTTGACTCTAAAGACCGCGCGCTAGTGTGGCGAGTGACGGGCGGTAAGACTCGTTATCTGCTTGACCATGTGCAAGTGTTGGTCGAAGACGATATCGATGAGATTACGCAAGCCGTGGCGGATAGTATTGGTCTACCAGTTGCCACTATAGATTTGGCCTATTTGCAGCAACAACAGGATGGCTTGCAACAACAATATGATCAATGGTTTGGTGAAAAAGACAGTATCGCCATTTGGGAAGCCATGAATATAAAAAATCCTGAATCTATTTCTATGCTGAGCGCCAAGCAAATTAGAGCCATTAAACAAGGATAATATGATGCAAACACAAACTATTTTAGCCGAATTGTTTCCCAATGAGCTTGAGTATCAAATCGATAATTGGGTCATACGCGGCAGTGCCAAAACCAAAATAGGTAAGGTCGAGATTATCGGGACGGTGGATTCAGCAGCCATTAACCAAGCCATCGCCATCAGACTCGCCAATGAGGTCTTGGACGTCATTGCTCAAGGCAAAAAAACACCGATTGTCTTTATTGTTGATACCCAAGGGCAGGATTCTTCTCGCGCCGATGAGCTGCTGTGTCTAAACAGAACGTTTGCGCATTTGGCGGCGTGTGTCGATTTGCTCAGACGCAGTGAGCATCCTAACTTGGCCATTATTTTGGGCGAGGCGGTCAGTGGTGGCTTCTTATCTTATGGTCTGATGGCGAACCAAATCTTTGCTCTTCAGTCGAGCCAAGTCAAAGTCATGGATCTCAACGCCATGTCAAGAGTGACCAAGATACCACTAGACAAGCTTCAGTCTTTGTCCAAGACCTCGGCAATCTTTGCCCCTGGTGTAGAAAATTTCTATAAAATGGGCGCAGTGGATGAGATATGGGTCAATCTTGATGAGCAGTTGGTAGAAAATGCCATTGAATCGCAACAGACGCATATTCAGGATTTTTTGACGGACAATCGTCGTCAGGTCGCCAAAGAAAGAGAGGGTCGTCTACTGTGCAATGAAGTGGTTGATAAGGTTTTAAGTGCTTAAATTAATCCGTCTATTGGATATATTTAATCCAATTTAAAAAGAGTAAAGTTCTACTGGAGTAAATTTTACGAAGCCTCTGTCACGCTTGCGAACAGCCAGCAAGGAAAATTTATACCAGTAGAACATGATTGCTTTCTATACCATTTTTATGTTGGATTAACTGTAGGCCAATAAATAGATAGCTAAAGAAATGGCTGAATAAATAGACAAATAGGTGGTTTGCATGCATCGTCATGACTTAGTCTACTTACAACCAAAAGAAGCATTTACCTTGTTAAATGCTTCTGTGCCTTTATCTGTCATTCAAGCCATTAACCACATGATTGAAGCCAAACAGCCTTTCACAGTCTGTCGGCAAAACACACCGCACGTCTCAAAAGTCGCCACCAGCCACATAGAAAACCACTGCAAATATAGACTTGCGCTTGAGTTGTCTGCGCCGCCTCAAATCACTACTTTACCATTAGCACTTGAGACGACGATATCCAGCCTTCCTAAAAACCTTCAAGAACAGACGCGGTCTTTTGTCAGACAGTGTTGTGATTTGAAAGCCAATGCTTATGTGTACGGCTCTTTTGCCAATCAATACTTTACCAATCTGCCTTTTGTCACGCCCACATCAGATCTTGATATTTTAATCATTGTTCATGAGATGGATAGGCTAGCAGAACTATTAATAAAAATTGAAACCTTTAAGCAATTTGCCTTATCCGTAGCGAACTTGCGAGTCGATGGGGAAGTCAGATTGCATGGACAGAAAGACGTGTCATTTAATGAGCTTAGTCAAGCCTTGGTGTCTGATATACCGACCGTGGTTATCAAAACGCTTCATGAGGTTGAGCTACAAACAATAGACGTATTACTAGGATGGAATACAGATGAGTGTGAACGTTTTATCGACGCCCACAAGCGACGTCTTATTTTCTAAACAGGTCATTTGGCAGCAAATCGATGATTTTGCGCTTGATGCGTTATATGAAGAGATCAACCTTGAAAACAAACCGGGATTGGTTTGCCCTTCAGGCAATGGTAGCCATGCAGATATGGATTATGGTACGTTTATCGCCAGTATCCAATCGCTGCGCGGGTATTTTGCGACCCTCAGCGCCTATGGTCATGACAACAAAGATTTTGACGATATAAAAAAAGCAGGCATCGAGCAAGAAATAAAGATGCGCCAAGCGACCAACAATATAAATACGCACAAAGGCGCTATCTTTAATTTGGGCTTTGCTAGCGCCGCGATTGGTAAATGTCTACAAGACAACCAAACACTGACCACGCAAAATATTTGTGCACAAATCGTCGAAAGCTGGCAGTATGACTTGACGCATCGGCTAGAGCGCAAAGCTGACAGCCATGGGCAGCAAATGTATAAAAAATATGGCGTGACAGGCGCGATAGAAATGGTCGCAACGGGTTTTCAAATCATTCAAAACACAGCATTGCCTTGTTTTTATGAGACGCTTTATCGTACTCAAGACTTTGAAAAAGCCGCCATGCAAACCTTAATGACATTAATAGCGTCTTTATCGGACACCAATCTGGTCTGGCGCGGCGGCATGGCTGACTTGACCAATGCCCAGACCATGGCAACACAGTTCTTACAAGCAGGGGGCGTCCATCAACCTAAATGGCGTCAAGCAGTCAGTACGATCAATGACTATTTCATTCACCGTAACCTTAGCCCAGGCGGCAGTGCAGATTTGTTGGCGGTTACGATTTTCTTTTATAAGGTCGAAAATGAGTTTAATCCTTCTGTTTAGTGGGCAAGGTCTACAAGGTCAGCGGCACATAGAAGAGGTGTTAAATGACACCAGCGAACACGAGCAAGCATTGCTAAAAGATATGATGCCAGATCTATTCGCAAACGAGATTGATAGTGCTTTTGCTGGCGAGACAATATTCAACAACGAG
The DNA here is from genome assembly GCF_900163785.1 of Psychrobacter sp. JB385. Taxonomy (GTDB): domain Bacteria; phylum Pseudomonadota; class Gammaproteobacteria; order Pseudomonadales; family Moraxellaceae; genus Psychrobacter. Next base: position 27,449 of record NZ_FUKN01000005.1, on the reverse strand, counting down.
ATTGCGCAGCCCTTTATTTATACCTTGCAGTATCATCGTTGGCAGAAGCTGCGCCAGATGATTGAAAAACCCATTGCTTTTGCTGGCTATTCCTTGGGCGAAATCAATGCGTTCTGCTGTAGTGCAGAGCTGGATTTTGAGGCAGGATTGACACTGGTTCAGCAAAGGGCCAAGCTCATGGAAGAAGACGTCTCGGCGTCTAGTGGTTTATTATCGGTACAAGGGCTACACAGTAGCGAACTTGAAAAATTACTTTTAGAAACCCATACCTACTTGTCTATTAAAATTGGTGAAGACCAATTCATCATTGCTGGGCACAATGAAAATCTGAGTCAGGCGGAACAACTGGCGCAAACGCTCGGCGCACGAAATACCAAGTTACTTAACGTCTCTGTTCCTTCTCATACCAAAATGATGCAAGCCGCTGCCGAGAAATTCCGAGCATATACTGACGCAATGACCATGCCAGTGATGCAAACCCCTATTATTAGCGCGACTGAGGGTATAAAATACTACACTGCCAAGCAAGGTCTACAGATTCTTTCAAGTCAAATTGATCATTCGTTGGACTGGTATACGTGTATGGAAACCATTCAAGAGTATCAGCCCAGTATGATTATCGAGATGGGTCCTGGCAATGCATTGTCTAAGATGATAAATAATTTGATGCCGCATCTGCCTTGTCGAAGCTGGGATGACTTTCGCCATGTTGATGGCTTGTTAGAATGGGTAGCAAAAAATAAATAGACGCAAGCAAATTGATGTAAGCGAAGTCAAAAATAAGCACCACCAAAGATGGGTAAATAAAAGGCAGGTTCGATGTTGTTATATGTATGGTTTGTTATTGCAGGAGCATTTGCTGGTCTTTGTGCAGGTTTGTTCGGAGTGGGCGGGGGCATGGTTATCGTGCCCGTCTTGGTATGGATTTTTACCTCTTACCAGTTTTCGCCTGAAGTGGTGACTCATCTAGCCGTTGGGACGTCTCTTGCCACCATTGTTGTGACCTCGATCAGCTCCTTGACAGCCCATAATAAACGCGGCGGTGTACGCTGGGATATCTGGCGCAATATGGCATTGGGCTTGGTTATCGGTAGTCTTGTGGGTGCGGGCGTCGCTGATGCGATTGATGGCGACTCTTTACAAGCCATCATTGGGGTTGGTGCCTTAACGATTGCCCTAAAAATGCTCTTCTTTTCGAATAAGGAGCAGCCAAAAAAACCTTTAACGCCGCCAAGCGTTCAGTTTGGTGCAGGTACAGGTATTGGTTTGGCTTCGTCTATCTTTGGTATTGGCGGTGGTAGCTTAACGGTTCCGTTCTTGAATTGGGCAGGTTTGTCCATGAAGCAGTCGGTAGGGACAGCCGCCGCATGTGGTTTGCCGATAGCCTTGGCAGGCGCAGCAGGTTTTGCGTGGTTTGGTAAAGACATGACCAATCTGCCTGAGGGTACGATAGGATTCGTGCATATCACTGGTTTTTTCTGTATTTCGGTTGCCAGCTTTATCACAGCAAAAATTGGTGCGAAACTTGCCCATCAACTGCCTGCATTGATGCTAAAACGTGCTTTTGGCATTTTGCTCGTATTCGCGGGTAGTCAATTGTTATTAAGTGGTTTGGGCGTCATCTAACACTATTTTTTGTCAACATTGATGCAGCTTTCGACAGTATTTGTCTGATTGGCTGCATTCTCCTATCGGCTTGGATATATAACCAAGCTCAGAATAATATCTCATAATCACTAGCACCAATGACTTTGGGTGCTCATCTAACTGCGTAAAATATCTATGACATTATCCCTTCATCGCCTATACTCATTCCGCCGTTGTCCTTATGCCATGCGTGCGCGTCTTGGTCTTTTATTTGCCGAGCTGTCTGTCGAGCTGCGAGAGATAACGCTAAAAAACAAACCGACGCAGATGCTAGCAATCAGTCCAAAAGGTACGGTTCCTGTCTTACAGCTAATAGATGGTACTGTCATCGAAGAAAGCCGAGAGATCATGATGTGGGCGCTTGAGCAAAATGATCCGCAGGGACTATTGGACACAGCTGTCTTGTCGCAAGCTGAGGCTCTGATCGCGCAAAATGACAATGAGTTCAAATATTGGCTGGATCGCTACAAGTATGCCGATCGCCACACTGAAATGACCCAAACTGAGTATCGGCAGCGCGGAGAAGTGTTTTTACAGGTATTAGAAGCGCGGCTGACTAAAAGTCGCTACTTATTAGGCGATAGTGTGACCGTTGCCGATATCGGTATCATGCCCTTTGTGCGCCAATTCGCCCATGTGGATCGCGATACTTTTTATGATTTGCCGTATCCAAAATTGCAACAATGGCTACAAGATTGGTTAGCGCATCCCTTATTTTTGCAAGCCATGGTCAAGTTTCAACCATGGCAAGAGGAAGATGAGGTTGTTATTTTTCCCTCCAACCCTGAGTGATAGGGTTGAGATAATGGGAGTATTGAATATAAACATGGGTAGGAAAAAACGTTATTCGATGGCGTTATTCAGAAATATACAGTAGCATTCACCAGCATCTCATAAGGGCAGTGGCAATAGAGCATTGCATTATAAAGATGCAAAATACAGTGAAGCAAACCTGTTAAAAAAAGAACATTTATGCAAGATTATTGATATAAGGCACATCGCTATGGAACAAAGACGGAACCCTACGCAACCAACATCAGATGCTGTAGAACACAGACCGGTATTCATGCCTCGCGTCAACAGTGACAACTTGGTAAAAACGGACATGGTGAGGTTTGAGCGGCATGTGGGATTCGCGAGTAGACAAAAGAAAAAATCTATCAATGATATGCATCAAGTTATCCGCAAAAAATACGGCTTCAGTCATGTTTTAGAGCTGTCCAGTAAGTCTGGCAACAAGTTAAGTTTTCTGCTAAGTCCTTTGAGCTTGAAGCTTACAAATGAGGATGGTAGTCAGTACAGTGTTGAAAATGCCTTTCAAAGCAGTATGATTTTTGAGGACGGTGGCCCTTATACTGACTTGCTCAGTGCTCCACCAAGACAGGCCAGAAAGGACGAGCGCTTAATGACCTCGGGTGAACTGATTGGCTATAATTATCTTGGTATGGAATGGAGTGTCGAGCCATTAACCACGTTTTATGATTGGCTGTATGTAAATGCTCTAAAACAAAATCCTCAGCTGCATGAAGAAGTGATGCAGTATCAGGCTTTTACGGATCTTGAGTTCAATCCTAAAAAAAGAATTCACTGCGCCGCTTATGCGCTAGCCATGTTTGTGGCGCTTAACAAACGCGAATTGCTTGATAATGTTGAAGACCCAATGACATTTTTTAACTTATATCATGAATTTAAAATCAGTAATACCGAGAACCTTTTAGAAGCAGGTTGGGTCTGATTATTAGACCCTTGATAAAAATTGAATCTATCAAAAGCGGCGATACAAAAGCTTATGTACCGTCGCTTTTTTTTGTGCATTATTATTTCGCTTAATACTAATTAAATACGGTTAGTACTGATATTTATTGCGGTTGGCCTTGAGAAATAATAAAAACACAATGACAGCCAGCATCTCTGCAATCACTACTGACAGCCAAATACCATCCACGCCCCACAATATAGGAAACGTCAATACTGCCCCCACCTCAAACACCAAGGTACGCAAAAATGAAATAGTACCTGAGACTAAACCATCATTGAGTGCGGTGAAAAACGCTGAGCCAAAGATGGCAAATCCTGCAAATAAAAAGGAGAATGAGTAAAGCTCAAACGCACGTTCTGTCATTGCCATCAGCTCAGGATCGTAGCCGACGAACAGTTTCGACAATAAAGGCGCAAACAACTGCGCTGTGCCAAACATAACGATCGCAAAAACCGTCACAATGGTTAGCCCTTTTCTGAGCAGACTTTTTAACTCCGTATGGTTTTTGGCACCAAAGTGGTAGCTAATAATGGGTGCCGTCCCCATTGAATAACCGATAAAAATAGTGAGAAATATCATAGAGACGTACATCAGTACACCATAAGCTGCGACGCCATTTTCGCCTGAGATTTTGAGTAGCTGCATGTTGTAGAGCATACTCACGATAGACATCGACAAGGTCGTCACCAGCTCAGAGACGCCATTACTGCACGTTTTGAGTAACGCTTGTATATCAAAACTGGTTTTGGTGAGTCGTAACAGACTGTTGTTTTGACGGCCAAAATAAATGAGCGGAACGATAGCGGCGACCAATTGACTGATGGCTGTGGCAGCAGCAGCGCCCTCAAGCCCCAGTGAGAACTCAATGATCAATACCCAATCAAGAGCGATATTCGTAATGCCAGCCGCAATAATGACGAACATACCCACCATAGGCTTGCCTGCCGCTGCAAACAGCATATTGAACTCAAACTGCAAAATAGTAGCGGGTAGAACCATCAAAATGATGCGCCCATAAGTCACGCAGTCTTCGAGCATCTGTCCTTCAGCCCCCAGTGCTGAGGCAATGTGGCGAATAAATATGACCCCAAAAATACTTAAAACTACGCCCATACCGATTGAGGTATAAACCAATAATGAGAATATTTGGTTGGCTTTTTCAGGTGCTCCTTCTCCCATGGTTTTGCCAATTAAGGCACTGCCACCACTGCCAAACATAAAACCGACAAACCCAAAAATCATGATCACTGGCATGATGAAATTGACCGCGGCAAAAGCAGTTTTTCCCACATAATTGGACACAAAAAATCCATCTACCACCATATAGATAGAGGTAAAAACCAACATGACAATCGCAGGGAGCGCATATTTCAAAAGCTGTTTATAAGTAAAATGATCAGAAAGTTGCATGGTATTGCTCATTTGGCAAAAGGTGATGTATCAAAATTATGGTTTGTGTGAGATTTTTTTGAGGTGGTATTCTATCTGATGTGCTTTAATATAAAAGTTACTAAGTATAGGATTTTCCGATAGATGAATCTTTCATTAGATCAAATTCAAGCGTTTGTCGTCACCGTAGAGACAGGATCGTTTTCTGGTGCTGGTCGTCGTCTTGGCAAAGCCCAATCATCAATCAGCGCAGCCGTGGCAAATTTAGAAGTCGATTTAGACAATACGCTATTTGTACGTAGTGGCCGTTATCCTGTTTTGACGCCAGAGGGAGAGAGGTTATATGCTGAAGCAAGATTGATCCTTGAGCGCTGTGAGTATTTTCGCGGCGTAGCAAAGAACTTGGGAGAAGGGATTGAAGCCCGATTGGTTTTGGCTGTTGATGAGCTTTATCCATCTGAGTGGCTGACTGATATACTGGATAGATTCTCAAAGACTTTTCCTACTGTGGAGCTTGAGGTTTTATTTCCGCTTATGGAAGACATCAGTCGTTTGGTATTAGAGCAAAAAGTGGATTTGGGCATTACTTTGAGCCAAGATGACATACTGTCTGCATTGAACTTTCATACGCTTAGATCAATACCGTTCAAGGTTGTCTGTGCACCGACTCATGAATTGACCCGCGGGCAAGTCAGTTGGGAAGACCTCAAACGCTATAGACAAATCGTGGTTGCAAGCTGCCATGATAACAATGAAAAAATACGATTCCGTATGGCAGCTGATGTTTGGTGGATTCAGACCCAATCTGTGGCGATCGATCTGTTACAGCGTAATTTGGGTTGGGCTTTGCTGCCAAAAAGTGCGGTTGCTAGTGCATTAAACAGAGGCTCACTGGTTGCACCTGCTTTGGCGTTTGATAACCATGACTTTTTAGTCCCCTTAGATGTGATATGGCATAAAGATCGTCCTTTAGGTAAGGCGACTACTTGGTTAAAGCAGGCAGCGATAACTTTTTCAGGGTAGCGTTTTATCATCAATAAAACACTGATTAATCATAAAACATCTCGCAAAAGCGCTGACGAAAATTTTTGTCATTTATCTTTAGGTTTCGTCCTACTTCTTAAACGTCATACTCCAAATGTAAATATACTCAGCGACTAGTCATTAAATGAGAGATATTATCCTTGTGTTTTGATAACGGTATATCCAAAAGTGTCTGAATAAGAGACAATACGCTCATAAGCTCATCATATAAAAAGGCAGTATCAAATGACCGATAGCAATCCATATAATTTTTTACCACTACAGCCGACAGGCAGAAACGAGACTAATACGGCCAACACTTACGCACCTGAGGATATGGTCAAAATATATGAGCAGCAATTTCTGATTGAAGTTCCTGAAGATAGGCTGACTGAGTTTTTGCCAGCGCTAAAAGCCTTTTATGATATTGACAATCATACCTTGGATGTTAGCGCTGTGATTTTTGATGCGATCGCAGATGCGAGTATCATTTATAATCACAAAATCAAAGTAGGTGGTTATCAGCTATTTGGCGGGTTGATAGAAGAGTCGATTGAATATGATGAAGATCATGCAGAGGGCGAAGAGGCTCAGAATGAAGAGCTTCAAGCCTATACGTTAGAATGTCAGCGTACCTTTTTTATTAATGAGGTAGAAATACCTTATCATTTTAATTTGTTCATTTATGGCGATGGTTATTCTACGTTGACCAAAAAAGAAACAGTATTAGAAAAAATGTATTGGTTCGTCAGAGCCAGATTCGAAGAGAATCTATTAGAGAGTTCTGAAGATAATGACAGCTTAACGTCTATTAATGCGCAGCTCACGAGCTTAGGTATTCGTGAAATGGATCTAACGACCATGGATGAGATCGTAAGCTATGTAGAAAACAACATCATAGATGATGCCATGGTGGAAGCGCTGAACAAGTTATTAGATGATGCGGAATAGTGCCAAATCCAAACTGGTGAAGATTTTTGAGTTGAAATGCGTTTTTTGAATCTTTGACGTCATAAATAATGGCTTTTGACGCCATACTAATTCATGCAATTGTGAGTATATTTTTAATTTGATGCGCATTTCTTTCAAAAATAGGGGCTAAACTTCCCATCTAGTGTGAGCCATTTTGTTGCTAATAATCCATTTAATTCAGGCTTTTTTTTAGCAAAACAAGCTTTTTATAAGGTAAAAACGGTGTTTTATGTTTAACAATTCCTCGACTCGTTTAAATAAATACATCAGCGAGAGCGGTATTTGTTCTCGCCGCGATGCTGATCGCTTTATCGAACAAGGCAATGTGTACATCAATGGCAAGCGTGCTCAAGTAGGCGCGCAAGTGGTGGCTGGAGATGCGGTAAAAGTGAATGGACAGCTTATTGAGCCACGCGAGGCCGATGATTTTGTTTTTATTGCACTAAATAAACCCGTGGGTATTGTGAGCACGACAGAAAGCTCTGAGAGAAACAACATCGTTGATTTTGTGAGACATGGCGTACGTATCTTTCCGATTGGTCGCTTGGATAAAGACTCCCAAGGTTTGATTTTTTTGACCAACAATGGCGACTTGGTAAATAAGGTACTGCGTGCTGGCAATAATCATGAAAAAGAATACTTGGTGACGGTGAATAAGCCGATCACGGATAGTTTTATTGAAGGTTTGGCAGGCGGCGTGCCCATGCTTGGCAAGATGACAAAAAAGTGCCCAGTGACTAAGGTGGCGCCCACCGTATTTAACATCACGCTAGTGCAAGGTTTGAACCGTCAAATCAGGCGTATGTGTGAGCACTTTGGTTACGAAGTTGTCAAGCTTGAGCGTACGCGGATTATGAATGTCAGCCTTAAAGGTCTCCCAGTTGGAGATTGGCGTGACCTGACGCCAAAAGAGTTGTCTGTCCTGCTAAAAGCTGTGGAAGATTCTTCTTCTGATGTCGGCAATCCAGGGAAGAAATCTCGTCATGCTCCCCGAAAAAATACTCACAATGACAACTCTTCAAAATCAAAAGGCTCGGCAAAATCTAAGGGAGCAGCAAAGACAGGTGGCAAACGTCCCAATGACGGTGCTAAAAAACCAGCAGGGTCTAAAGGGAGTGCTGGTCGTCCTTTTGGTAATGGTAAAAAGACTGGTGGCAATGGTAGGCCTACTACAAATGGCAAGCGTCCTGCAAAAGGCCGAGGGACGAAGCGGTCTTCAAAACCATAGGTTAGTATATGCTCGTCAAATGTGTAAGCTCTATTTTTAGAGATGCTACAAAAAATCCAAACAAGTTACGTTGTTTGGATTTTTTTTGCAATTTGATGGTGTTGGTCAAGTAATTTAATACTTTCGAAGGTGGGTGTGGGAGGGATTTTGCAACTGTAGATACTTGAGTAATAACTCTCAAAATCAGCGCTTAGGGTTTAAAATAGTAGGACAATAAGCTTCCTTGACTGGTTTTATTTTCCCAATCAGATCACGTTTGCGCCGTTACGCAGCGCTAATTTACAGTGGCAAAAATAGTACCGTTTTGGTTCGCTATCTTTGTCTTTTTAATGGTTGCTAATTTAAATGCAAGATAGAAGCTATACACGTTTTCTGTACATAATAACCTCACCATCGAGCTATTAGCTTACCAAGTTTAACTTTACAGGGTCTTCAGAAGCGCTCACTATATTTGGTACCTATCTAGGAACTAATAACTGGCCTAAAAACCAATGACAGACCTAAGAGCTAATAAATGACTGATTTTCAGGAAGCAGTTTGAAAAAAGGCTAAAGAGTGCTATTGGCTTGGATAAGTTTTAAGGTACGTTTTTATTTCGTAGAATTTATATTCCCTCAAGCGTGGTTCGAACCGATAAAGCAATTGTGGTCAATCGATCCTCGTTTATAAGAAATAAGGAAACTGCCATGATTCGTGCTGATGCCCGCCACTCCGGCACAACGCTGCACCCGTTGTATGCGTTTTTTTTGGCTGGAATGGTGCCTCTGTTTATTGGAGTCTTACTCAACGATTATGCCTATTGGTCAAGCTATGAGCTGCAATGGAAGAACTTCGCTTCTTGGATGCTGATAGGTGCGTTAGTGTTCAATGGCTTAGCTTGGCTAGGCTCAATTTTTTCTCTGGTTCGCGCTGATGATCGTATGGGTAAACCAATTATCTATTTTCTGTTGCTGCTGGCGACCTTCGTGCTGGGTATCATCAACTCGTTCATTCATGCAAAGGATGTCTGGGCCAGCATGCCGACCGGGCTGATTCTATCTGTTATCACTGTTGTCTTAGCCTGTATTGCCACTTGGATTGGCCTTGCTAGCTGGCGTGTTGGAGGTGCAAGATGAAACCACTCAATCTTTTATCGATCGCTTTAGTCGCTGCTCTTTTAAGTGCATGTGGCGAAAATAATGTAAGCGATGCAGAACAGTTGGGTGCCAATCCGACTTTGCCTGAAGCGCAACGTGGCCTAGTACCCACCTTGAAAATTGCTAAGCCCGCAGGTTGGGGTGATCATAGACCTGTCGTACCGTCAGGCTACAAAATCGAAGCCATTGCCACTGATTTGCAGATTCCGCGGCAGACGCTGATCTTGCCTAATGGTGACATTCTAGTAGCTGAGGGCAAGGGCGGTAACGCGCCCAAGCTGCGTCCCAAGGACTTCATTGCAGGTTATCTTAAAGGAAAGGGGACGACTTCGGTCAAAAGCGGTAATCGTCTGACTCTGCTGCGTGACAAGGATGGTGATGGTACTTACGAGACACGTTCTGTATTTGCTGAGAATTTAAACGCGCCTTATGGTCTTGCGCTAATCGGTAATCAACTGTACGTCGCCAATCAGGATGCGGTGGTACAGTTCGATTATCAGACGGGTCAGACGACTGCTAGTGGGGCGCCACGCAAACTCACCGACCTGCCTAGCATGGTCAATCATCACTGGACTAAGGCAATGACGGCCAGCCCAGATGGTAGATTCCTGTACGTGGGCATTGGTTCCAATAGTAACATTACTGAAAACGGATTGGATGTAGAGGCGGATCGCGCTAGAGTTTGGGAGATTGATGCCAAGACTGGCGCTCACAGGCCATACGCAACAGGACTGCGTAATCCAACGGCGTTGGCTATCCTGCCTGGCACTGACCAGTTATGGGCGGTCATCAACGAGCGTGATGAGCTTGGCCCACGACTGGTACCCGATTACTTGACCTCGGTTCAGGAAGGTAAGTTTTATGGTTGGCCTTACAGCTATTGGGGACAAAATGTCGATACGCGAGTTAAACCGCAGCAACCTGATATGGTCGCTGCTGCAATTGCTCCAGACTATAGCCTTGGATCGCACAAAGCGCCTTTAGGCCTAGCGTTCTCAACGGCAACCATGGGTGGCAAATTCACAGAAGGGGCATTCATTGGTCAGCATGGTAGTTGGAACCGTTCAGACCCAGCGGGTTACAATGTTGTCTTTGTGCCATTTAGTAATGGCAAACCCGCTGGAGATCCGATTGACTTTGTTACGGGCTTTCAGGGTGAAAATGACAAGACTTTTGGTCGACCAGTGGGGGTGACTGTTGATCCGAAAGGAGCACTCATTGTCGCTGATGATCTGTCTAATACCATCTGGCGAGTAACACCAACACGATAAGTGGTATATGAAAAAACTTCCTGCGTGAGTTGCCCTAACTCATGCAGGAAACTGAACACCCCTTAAAAATTAGATAAAAAAAAGCCTCGCTACTTGATAAGTAGTGAGGCTTTTAGTGCTTTTTCAAGCCATATTTGGAGCGGGAAAAGAGATTCGAACTCTCGACCCCAACCTTGGCAAGGTTATGCTCTACCACTGAGCTATTCCCGCTAAATCATCTGATAAACAATCTATCGTCTAGATGATGACGAGGTATTATACGCAGTTTTTTTTATGTGTCAACACTTATGACGAAAAAAAATAAACTTAGTAAAACAAGCATGTCATCCAAGGCTTGATATATGTTATAACAGTTTATTATATTATGTATTCCAAAAGCTTTGATGGAAATAAATAAGCTGGAATGCCTTTTATAATTCACTTCAATTATATAAACAATATCGACCCCTATAATAATGAGTCATAAGGATAAAGGAATGAGCCAACAATATACCATCGCTGATTATCTGTTTGATCGTATCGCGGAAGCGGGTGCGACTGAAATATTCGGTGTCCCTGGTGATTTTAACCTAACTTTTTTAGATAACATTGTCGCCTCTGACAAGCTGCGCTGGGTGGGTAACACCAATGAGCTCAATGCAGGTTATGCGGCTGATGGCTACGCACGTGAGCGCGGGTTTGCTGCGATGGTAACCACTTTTGGGGTAGGGGAGCTGTCCGCTATCAATGCCACCGCTGGTTCCTTTGCTGAGTATGCTCCTGTATTGCACGTGGTAGGTGCACCCAATACAGCATTGCAAGATTCAAAAAGCCGCATCCATCATACCTTGGGTGACGGCATATTTAACCATTTTATCAAAATGGTGGAGCCTGTGACGGTCGCGCGGGCGCATATTACACCAGAAAACGCGGCCTCAGAGATTGACCGCGTGATTCGTGTGATACTCAAAAAGCATCGTCCAGGTTATTTATTACTATCGCCTGATGTGGCGCGTCAGCCCATTTATCCACCAACGACCAAACTTGATGACAGCCAAGAAGACATCACCAGTCAAGCGGCTTTATCAGATTTTAAAAAAGCGCTGATAGAATTTTTACCAAACAAAACCACGACACTCATGGCAGATTTGATGGTGCATCGTTTGGGATTGCAAAACCAGCTAAAAGCACTGATTGCGGATACTGATATTCCTTATACAACGCTGTCGTGGGGCAAGACGCTATTGGATGAAAACAGCGATCGTTGGGCAGGAACATATGCTGGGGTGGCATCCCGTCCCATCGTTAAGGACGCTGTAGAAAACTGTGAGTGTTTGATCAAAATTGGTGTGCAATATACCGATACGACCACGGCAGGATTTAGCCAAGACATTGATGAAAATGTGGTGGTGGATCTGCATTATGAGCGCGCCTCTATCAGTGGTCAAAATTTTGCACCCATTGCTTTAAAAGACGCCTTGCAAGCTGTGCATGAAGTGATGACCTCTGGCATCAATATCGTACCAAAATCCTTCTGTGAGCCAGTCAAACCGCATGAGCAGAATGGCAAAGACGATGAACCTATTCGCCAAGATGATCTTTGGCATATTATTGCTGAGCGTTTAGATCATAATAACTTGGTATTCTCTGAGCAAGGCACAGCGTATTTTGGTATTAGCGATGTGCGCTTGCCAGAAGGCGTAACCTCTTATGGTCAGCCAATGTGGGGCTCAATTGGTTACACGTTGCCTGCCAGCTTGGGTGCTGCTATTGCCTCACCAGATAAACGTAGCGTTCTACTGATTGGTGATGGCTCAGCCCTATTAACTGTGCAAGAAATCGCTGTGATGATTCAAGAGCGTATCAATCCAGTTATTGTACTGGTAAATAATGACGGCTATACCGTTGAACGAGCGATCCATGGTGAAAACCAGCACTACAATGACATTCCAAAATGTAATTGGCAGCTAATCCCACAAGCCTTTGGTGCCACAGAAGACAACAGCTTGATGCTAAAGGTAGAAACGGCTGGCGAGTTAAAATCTGCTCTCATAAAAGCCTCTGAAACCACGGACAAACTGGTTATGATAGAAGTGATGGCAGATAAGCACGATATCCCGCCACTGCTGGCTGATATCAGCGCAGCGCTAAAACCAAAAGCCGATTAAACACTGATAATCGCTTTAATTGTAAAACAAAACCCCCATTTGGCTAGAAGACCAGATGGGGGTTTTTGATTATTTTTACAATGCGGGTCAACTAAGTCGATATGCCTCTTATGTCAGTTTGCATACTTTAGTATCATGGCAGTTCGGATATTTTAGCCTTTGGCATTTAACAGGAGATGACCCATTATGATTTGGCTAAAAATGCTTATTGGTGCTGTGATGGTATTGGTGATTCAACTATTTGCACAAACCCGCTTTTTTTATTTGGCAGCACTTGCGCCGCTTTTCCCCACCTTTGCTTTGATCAGTCACTTTATCGTTGGTACTGAGCGTAGCCAAGCTGATTTAAAGGTTGCGTTGATCTTTAGTATATTGGGAGTCATACCGCATCTTGTTTATACGCTTGTGGTCTTTGTGGGGATTAACTACATCAGCTTATACAAAGCATTAATGCTAGGGGTTATTGCTTGGATCATCGCTGCCGCGATTTTGGTAATGACGTGGCAATATATTCAATCTTAACTTGATGGCAATCAATACCATGCTATTAAACAGTGGCATTAATTTGTATTTTGATTAGCGCAGAGTCAGTGCTGAATCACAGCGCACCAAACAGAGCAAAAGAAAGTATGAATCTGAGATAGATAATTTCTCAAAATCTGGTTGCAAGTGTTATTCTTAAGGACACTCCAAAATAATAATAAAATTTTTGATAGTGGGATACAAACCCTACTGTCATCTTGGTATTAAGACGCGAAAATGATCAGTCGTAAAATAAAGCAGACCTGATTGTAATAATTCAACGCAATATAATGTATAAAAATAGGGCTTAAAAAAATGGATACCTTAAATATCCTATATCTCGTAGGGGCATTGTTGATTTTTGCCAGTATCATGGCAAGCACTTTATCAGCAAGGTTGGGCGTACCCCTATTACTGTTATTTTTAATAGTAGGGATGTTGGCGGGCGAGCAAGGCATCTTGGGTATAGAGTTTTCCCAGTATGGACTTGCCAATTTTGTTGGACAAGCGGCTTTAGCATGTATTTTGCTAGATGGTGGTTTGCGTACTTCTTTTAAATCGTTTCGCGTCGGTCTCAAGCCTGCGATTACCCTAGCAACGTGGGGCGTACTGGTAACGGTCGTAGTATTGGGGGTATTTGTCACTTGGCTGCTCGATGTTGATTGGCGATTTGGTCTTTTGATGGCAGCCATCGTAGGCTCAACCGATGCGGCAGCAGTTTTTTCTTTGTTACGTAATGGCGGTGTTAAGCTCAATGACCGTGTTCAAGCCACGCTTGAATTAGAATCTGGTGCCAACGATCCGTTGGCGATTCTGTTAGTCACAGGTTTAATTGCTCTAAATGTCGATCCTGCAGGTCAGACGGCTGTCGGCTTTTTAATACTGTTGTTACAACAATTAGGTTTCGGTTTAGCGATGGGTTTGCTATTCGGTTATCTGTTGGCGCGCTTATTGCCCAAACTGCATTTGGCAGAAGGAATGTATGCCATCTTGATACTGTCTGCAGGTTTGGCGGTCTTTGCCGCAACCAATCTGCTTGGCGGTAGTGGGTTTTTGGCGGTTTATTTGACAGGCGTGCTGATTGGCAATCACAAAGTACGCTCAACAGAGCATGTCATGCGAGTGATGGACAGCTTTGCATGGTTGTCGCAAGCAGTGCTTTTTGTGGTGTTAGGTCTGTTGGCGACGCCGTCCAATGTCCTGAATGTCTGGCATTATTCAGTGGCAATTGCCGCCTTTATGATTTTGGTTGCGCGTCCGATTGCTGTTTATACAAGTGTCAAACCTTTTAAGTTTAAAGACAGAGAAATTGGTTTTATCTCTTGGGTTGGTTTGCGCGGTGCGGTGCCTATTACCCTTGCTATTTTGCCTGTCATGGCAGGAATAGATAATGCCTTTATGCTGTTTGATATTGCCTTTGGGGTGGTAGTGTTGTCCTTGATTTTACAAGGCATGACCATTCCTTTTATGGCCAATCTCTTCAGAGTGCGTATTCCAACCAATAAGGATCCAAAAGAAGAGCTTGAGGTGTGGGTATCAGATAAGGCAAGTATTACGCTTTATGAGTTTGAGGTTCAATCAGGAGCATTTGCGATTGGTCGTCATCCAATGGATGTCTCGCGTCGAATCAGCCCTGACGAGATCAGCGTGTTTGCCTTGTTGCGTAAACAAGAAATCGTTGTCGTCAATGAAGACACGAAGTTGAAGTTTGGTGATAGCGTGTGGTATGCGATGCGCGGTAATCATGCCAGTAAAATTGCCAATATTTTTAATGACACAACGCTTGATCGAAAAGTCATTGATGATTTTTATGGCGATTGGTTGTTATCACCCAGTGTCAAACTTGGCGATTTGCCATTCTTCACTGACATCATGGAGTCTGAGACGCTTGTAGAAAGCTTAAAATCGCAGGCGAATCATGCCGAGCAAGAGGATGAAACGTTTCAAAAAAGTATGTGGGATCAAACCGTCGCTGAGTATGTCAAAGGGAGTTTGGGTACCGCGCCAGTCTCAGGTGATACCGTGGCAATCAGTGAAGAGTGGGCGTTGGTCATCAAGGAGGTCGATGATAAAGGCAAGCTAAGAACCATTGGTCTTAAGCATACGGAATTACCAGCAACGGTATAACAACTGTTTATAATAGATGTATCATTTTACTCAAAAAATCTGCGACTTGTTTGTGCAGGTTTTCTCGATAGGCCCAGTGATGCTTGACATCATAACTTGCTTCACTGGGCAGCAAGATTTTCATCAAGCCCATCTCTTCATAACGCGTTGCCAAATCATGCGGTAGGTAGCCAACATGGTGACCTGCAAGAATCAGCTGCGCGGTTGCCTCCATATGGTAAGTGGTGGCACTCAACGTCTTAGGGCGAATGTGATTGATACTGTGATCAGTCACATAGCCTCTTTTGATCCATGGATAGTCTTGTTCCAACTCGTGAAAGGTTAGCGTATCTGACTCATAAAATAAGCGATGCGTGTGACCGCAGCAAACGACTTGTTTTTCGATAAAAGCTGGCTGAAAAGTCAGTAACGGCGGAAAACTGCCAAAATATCCTACCCCAATATCACTCTCATTGCCCAACAGCTTATCCAGCATGTTTTCTGGGCTTTGCACATCAATAGAAAAATGTATCAATGGATTGGTGCGATAGCTACCAGCAAGGCATTGCCTGAGTGCATCATAAAAAAACGTGGGCATTTGATCCGTCAAACACAGTCGAATGTGACCGCCACGGACAGAATCTAATTGCCGAATATAGTGTAATTGATGCTGAAAGCTGGCAACCGCTTCAGTGAAGCTCAAGCAAGCTTCGTAGACGGCCGCGCCATCTTCTGTCAGCTTGAATCCTCCTCGACCACGATGACAGAGTGTCATACCTAAACGATCTTCTAGGTGTGTTAAATGACCACTAATCACTGAGGGCGTCACATTCAAACGCGTTTGAGCGGCCGTTACTCCTTGACATTCTACGATGGCCATAAAGCTACGCAGGGTTTTGATGTCTATTTTTATGAGTTCATCTAGCATTGATAATAGCGCCTTATCACAGCTTATTTGGTTGCATAAACTTCTAATAATAACGGTTAAATCCGATTTACTACGAAAAATCAGAAGTTTACTTCTGAATTTTACCATGGTCTACCTTCTATTATTTAGGTATTGTCGAGACATACAACAAATTGTCTATCTCGAAAGATCGTCTATTTCGAAAACCTGAACAAGGATGTGATTTATGAAATTTAATCAACCACTGAGCGGCAATGATATGCCAAGATTTGGCGGCTTCGCCTCCATGATGCGCCTGCCAACGCAAGCGGATGCAGAAGGACTAGATGTTGCTTTTGTGGGTGTCCCTCTAGATATCGGCGCGTCAAATCGTAGCGGGGCTAGATTGGGCCCAAGACAGATTCGCGATGAATCACGCATGATTCGTCCTTATAACGTAGCCACGCGTGCTGCGCCCTTTGAATCCTTACAAGTCGCTGATATCGGCGATGTGCCTATCAATACGTTTAACCTCCTAAAAAGCGTCGATATCATCGAAAAATTCTATTCTGAAAAAATCGTCAAGCATGGTGCTGTCCCGCTGACACTAGGCGGCGATCATACCATTGCACTGCCTATCTTGCGGGCGCTTGCAAAAAAGCATGGCCCAGTTGGCATGGTACATATCGATGCCCATGCTGATATCAACGATGATATGTTTGGTGAAAAAATTGCCCACGGCACACCGTTTCGCCGCGCTGTTGAAGAAAATCTCATTGACGGCAATCGCGTAGTACAGATTGGCTTACGCGGTACAGGTTATAGTGCCGAAGAGTTTGATTGGTCAACGCAGCAAGGGTTCCGAGTTGTACCGGCTGAAGAGTGCTGGTACAAATCGCTTGCGCCCTTGATGGCAGAAGTACGCGAAAAACTAGGTGACGGTCCTGTTTATTTAAGTTTCGATATCGATGGTATTGATCCCGCGTTTGCCCCTGGTACTGGAACTGCCGAAATCGGTGGCCTTACCTCCACTCAAGGCATCGAAATCATTCGCGGTATGCGTGGTCTTGATGTGGTGGGCGGCGATTTGGTGGAAGTATCACCGCCTTATGATCCTTTTGGAAACACCTCGGTGCTGGCAGCAAATTTACTGTTTGAGATGCTATGTATATTACCGGGCGTGCGCTATGACGATAAGGTTAAAGCCGTTTATTAATCGTACCTTGTGATAAAGGCAGTAAATGACCTTTTATAAGTAGATAAATTGTCGTTCAGCTATGACGCTAAACAAGTTATTTGAACACTATTAAAATTTTTAGGATGACTGACTCATGACGCACTCTATAAAATCGCCTTCGCTATCATCTACGCGCTCGTCTTTGACCTGCGGTGAGCTGCTCGTCCAGTGGTTAGAATACTACGGAGTCGAGACTGTATTTGGCATACCAGGTGTGCACACAGTCGAGCTGTATCGCGGTCTACCTAATACTAAGATTCGCCACATAACACCGCGTCATGAGCAAGGGGCTGGGTTTATGGCGGATGGTTATTACCGCGCCTCTGGCAAGATCGGCGTGTGTTTTATCATCACAGGCCCTGGTATGACCAATATCATGACGGCAATGGCACAAGCCTTGGCGGATTCAATACCGATGCTCATCATCTCTAGTGTGAATAAAGTAAAAGACACAGGCAGTGGTGAAGGGCATTTGCATGAGCTGCACGATCAGCAAGGTATGGTGAGTAAGGTCGCGCTCACAAGCAAAACCATCTGGCAGCCTGAATCATTACCCAAAGTCATAGCCGAAGCCTTTGCATTATTTAACGGCGCACGTCCAGGGCCAGTCCATATCCAGCTACCCATCGATGTCATCACTGCTGATGCCAGTCACGTCGAAAAACCGCCACGCTCGAATACGTCAGCAGACCACGTATCCTTACCACAGATCATGAGACCACTGCCAAATCCTGCGCAATTAGATCTGATTATCGAATCATTAAAAACAGCGAAAAACCCAGTGTTGCTCTACGGTGGTGGCTGCGTCGATGTCGATCAGGACGCACAAAAACTGGCCGAGCTGATAGACGCGCCCACGTTTTTAACCATCAATGCCAAAGGTTTGTTGCCACCCCGTCATCGATTAAGTCTGGGCAGCAATCAGTCATTAGCAGCAGGTCGTGCTGTGATTACTGAGGCTGATTGGGTATTGGCAATCGGCACTGAGCTTGGCGAAACCGATTACGACGTGTTTTTTAATGGTGGGTTTCGTATCAATGGCACACTGATACGTATCGACTGTGACGCTGCCCAGTTACAGCGTCCATTTAGAGCAGATATCGCCGTATTGGGCGATGCACAATTGGCCATCAGTGGTTTGTGTGCGCGTCTAAAAGGACAGGCATTCGATCATCAAGCACTGGATCATAAGGCATTGTCACGAGTAAACAACGCAAAACAAGCACTTTTGAAAGAGATAACCCCAGACTTCGCTGGTCAAAATGCACTGCTTCAGCTGATTCGAGATGAAGTAGAAGACGTCATCTTCGTCGGCGACTCAACCCAGCCTGTTTATAGTGGCAATCTTGGCTTTGAGGCGCTCTCGACTCGTAGATGGTTCAACTCATCGACAGGGTTTGGCACCTTAGGTTATGGCTTGCCAGCTGCCATTGGGGCAATGATTGGATCAAAGGTGCCCGTTGTCAGCCTGATTGGTGATGGCGGTATTCAATTTACCATTGCTGAGCTCATCTGTGCGGCAGAGCTTGAGCTGCCATTGATTGTCTTATTATGGAATAACCAAGGTTATGGCGAGATTCGACGATATATGGAAGAGGGCGGATTGCCACTGATCGGGGTCAATATTAAGACGCCAAACTTTGAGTCATTAGCCGCAGGGTTTGGGGCAGGATATCGCAGAATCACAGATAAGCAGCAATTACTGGATGCGCTGAAGACAGACACCAAAGGTAAGCAGCCGATTATTTATGAGATTGATGAATCGGATGCGTTCCTGACGGAAATGGGCAAGGATTTTGCGTGTTTTACCTAATGAGATGATAGGTTTTGGGAGCAATCTTTAAGTAGTAGTAACGTTAGATAGTGGTCAGGCAGCAAGATGGATAAATTGGCGATGGTCGCCTATCAAGGAGGAATTGAATGACAAACTATATGGATAAGTCGCAACAGTCGATTTTAGAGAAAGATGCTGTCGATTCAGAGTCGCTAAGTGAAAAGCAATGGCGTGCATCACTATGGAAGTTTTTACTGTTTTCTGCATTCGGTATTGCTTTATTTATTATACCGTTTCAGTGGGATGGCAAAGTCACGATTTTATTGGGCGTATTAACAGATACTCTGCAAGCATTGCTGGGTGGCTATGTCGTTTATGTGGTCATGGCGCTTGTGACGACCTCTTGTATAGGGGCGTTGGCAGTAAAGGTATTAAAGCCCAATTTACGTGAAGGCAGTTTGGTCAAAAACCTTTTTGATGTGAATTGGTTTTGGTTGGTGACGCGGATTTTGGGGATGGCTTTTGTTTGGATGATTTTTTTACAAGTCGGCCCTGAATTTATCATTAGCCGTAATACTGGCGGTGTGATTTTTGAAGATTTGATTCCTATTTTGATTCCTTTGTTCTTTTTTGCCATTTTGTTATTGCCGTTTTTGACTGACTTTGGTTTGATGGAGTTTTTGGGTACGCTATCGAGTAAGCTTTTTGTTAAGCTCTTTAATCTGCCCGGGCGTTCGGCAGTGGATGCCATGTCCTCTTGGTTTGGTGCCGCGTCCATTGGCTTGCTAGTGACGATGCAGCAGTATGATAAAAGCTATTATAGTCAACGCGAAGCGGCAATTATCGCAACGACATTCTCCGTCACCTCGATCGCGTTTACTTATGTGGTGGCAAAGACCATCGGCGTGGACAATAACTTCGTCTATTTTTATTTGACCATTGCACTCACTGGGTTTATCGCTGCCATTATTATGCCGCGTATACCACCACTATCATCGAAGCCTGATACGTACCATTCTGGCAAAAGTATGCTGGACGAAGAGACACCAGCGCATTACACCACGTATCAATGGGCGGTCAATCGTGCTGTGACTCGTGCGCAGTCTATGCCAAGGCTTGGTCAAGTATTCAAAAGTAGCACCAAAAACTTATTTGATATTTATTTTGGGCTGATTCCAGTGGTTTTCGCTATCGGTACGATTGGTCTTGGGTTAGCAGAATACACTCCTGTCTTTAATTGGTTAGCCACGCCGCTTGTGCCTTTGCTTGAATGGTTGCAAATTCCAGAGGCCACAAAAGCGGCGCCTGCGATGATTATGGGTTTTGCTGATATGTATCTGCCAGCACTGGTGGGCAAAAGTATCGAGAGTGAAATGACAAGGTTTATCGTTGGTGCTGCTTCTATCACTCAGATTATCTATATGTCTGAAGTGGGCGCGCTTATTTTAAAATCAAATATCAAGCTTAATATATTGGAGCTGTTTGGGATTTTTATGCTGCGGACGCTTATCAGTTTGGTCGTGATTACCTCAGTTGCGCATCTGTTGTATTAGGGCATGTCATCAATTAGCACATTTAATGATTTAGCGGCCTTAAAATGGCTAAATTTTGCCAAACATCGTCAAAAACTCCGTGAATATACCTATATTCTCTGTCATTTTTTCCTTGTTTTGCTTCAATTTTTCTCATTTTAATACTCGCCATCTAAATGATGACACGCTCTAGGTCAATCAACGCTTTGAACATGAGCAGCACAAGTATAAATAGTCTACACAACCCAGCTGGTTGAATATGACATAACATAAGGCAATCGATGATATGAAAACAACAGACACAAACGCTCTAACAAGAGAAATGGCAACGCAAACCGTTCGTGACGATGTTGTCCTAAATGCAGCATATATAGACGGTGCTTGGGTGACTATTGAAGCATCTGATACAGATTTTGATAGCGAACATGCATTGTATGATCCCAATTCAGGAGAGGTGATTGCCACCACTCGTTTGTGTAGCGAAGAACATGTAGAGTCTGCTGCCAACGCTGCTGCTACCGCCTATGCCAGTTGGTCACAGACAAGCGTAAGTGAGCGTGCGCATTACCTAAAGGCCATTGCAGACACGATGACAGAGCAGTTTGATACCTTGGTGGGTTTGTCCGTGTTAAATAACGGTAAGCCGATTGAAGAGGCAAAGATAGACGTCAGCGATGCCATTGCTTGTTATCGCTATTATGCTCAGCTCATTATCAAGCAAGAGACTTGGGCTGAGGTCGAGACCAATGAAACAGGTATTCGCTTATTAAAAACGTATGCCCCTGTTGGGGTTTGTGCCTTGATTGTGCCTTGGAATTTCCCTATGGTCACTACCGCTTGGAAACTGGCACCTGCACTGGCGGCAGGCTGCACCTTGGTATTAAAACCATCTGAGGTGACACTATTACCAGAGCTGATGCTGGGCAACATACTGTCTGCTATTAATCTGCCAAAAGGCGTGGTGAATATTTTACCGGGAGCGGCAGCGGTGGGCGCTGGCATGACCAGTCATCCCATGATTGACAAAGTGTCTTTTACAGGCAGTAATGCGGTGGGTGAAAAGGTCATGAGCCAAGCAGCAAAAGGTATCAAAGATATCAGCTTAGAGCTGGGCGGTAAGTCTGCCATCATTGTCTGCGCGGATGCGGACATTGAGTATGCTTGCGATTTAATCATCAGTGGTATCTTTACCAACGCAGGTCAGATCTGTTCGGCGACGTCTAGATTGCTTGTTCATCAAGATATTGCCGACGCGTTATTTAAAACGTTAAAGATAAAAACAGAAGCCTTGTCCATCGGTGATGGTTTTGATACAGACACGCAAATGGGGCCGCTGGTCAGTGAACAGCAGCTCAATCAAGTAAAAAGATACTTCGATATTGCCATGACTGAAAATTTAGAGTGCCTAACGGGTGGCAAAGTATTGGCGCGAGCAGGGTATTTTGTCACGCCAACCATCTATCACAATGTGCCCGTGACCAGTCAGCTGTGGACAGAAGAGATCTTTGGTCCCGTCTTAGTCAGTAAAACGTTTACAGAGGATCTGGATGCGATTCACTTAGCCAATGACAGTAAATTTGCCTTGGCTGCAACCATTGTCAGCGCTGATGAGACGGCTGCTCTCAAGATGGCGCTACAAATTCAAGCAGGTCATATTTGGATTAATGAGCAACAAATTGTATTACCACAAGCAGGATGGGGCGGGTTTAAGCAAAGCGGGATTGGTCGTGAGCTTGGTAATGATGGCTTATCTGCCTATCAAAAAAGCAAACACGTATTGCTCACACATTAACACATTAAAAATATCGATTAGTAGTCAATGCTGTAGATATAGAAAAACCCTTTATCGATTATTCAATAAAGGGTTTTTTTGATGTTGTATATCGGAGGAGACTTTTACCACATCAAATCATCTGGAATCACATAAGCGGCATAAGGATCATCGTCTGCCAACGCTTCTTCTGAAGTATCGTTAGAGACCACAATAAAGCCTTCCATCTTTGTATTTATGCGATCTGCCAGTGGACGAGGCAGTAGTGCATAGCTGTCTTCTAATCGTGCAATGACCACATGACCAGCCACAATTTGGTCATAGAGCTTTTGAGTGATTGCAATTTTCTTCACCTTAGCATGATCTACAAACTGATAGCTGACCTCACCGCTTGTGTCGGTGATTTGATGCTGCTTAATCATTTGTACGATATTGGCTTTGAGCATCTTCTCTTCTAAAACCCGCTGCTTTTCTTGATTGAGCTTTTGATCTTTTTCTAGCTTTTTTGCCTGTGCGTCTGCCAACGCTTTTTTTGTCTCGATGCTTTCTGAGTCGCCAGTACGCTTGGCATGCTCAGTTTGCTTGCTGATTTTTTTGGCTTTTTTGCTGTCCACCAATCCTGCTTTTAATAACTGAGCTTGTAGGGCATTTTTTGCCATCTCTTTATCCCCTAAATAACGATGCTTCAATCTTGATGATCGAATGATAAATATTAAAAAACACATTGTAGCAAACTTTGTTATGGCATGTTGTTAGGGGAAGACAAAATGGGATTGATAAATCAAACTTAAATGGTCAATAGACAAGTTTAGCTGTCATAGAGACAAGCCAAATAGGGTGCCACAATCACACATACATGACTGGATGAAGTAGCCTAAATTGGTTATTATCAAATAAGATATCAAGTTAACAAACAAATGTATTTTATAGAGCGTATGAGGGAGGCGCTTTGATCGTACGAAATAAATTGGTCATAAACTAAAACAACCTAAAAAGTGACATAGGATTAACCAACCATATTTAAGGATGAATTATGACAACCTCACAGCACATTTTGGCTTGTATTGACGGCTCCGCAGTGACTGAATCGGTTTGTGACTATGCAGCATGGTATGCAAGCAAACTGAATTTACCCGTTGGGTTGATGCATGTTAGCAATGTTCCTGTCTCTACCAGACGAGACTTATCAGGGGCAATCGGCATCAATAGCCGCCAGTTTTTATTAGAAGAGTTGACCCAACTGGATGAGCAAAGAGCAAAAATAGAAAACAGTTATAGCAATGCGTTGGTAGAAGACGCAAGAAGTCATATTCAAGAGAAGTTTGCACACGTTGATGTTCGTCTTTATCAGCGACATGGCAAATTACTGCCTGCCATCGAGCACTTCAAAGCTGAAAACCGCGCCATCGTCATGGGCCGACGCGGCGAAGACCATAAGAACAGCCGTATTAATATCGGTAGTCAAATAGAGACGGTTGCTCGTGCTTCAGAGGTGCCTATCTTAATTTGTTCAGAAGCGTTTAAAGAGCCACGCTCTTATATGATTGCCTTTGATGGTAGCAAAACCGCCATCAAAGCCGTTTGGATGGTTGCAAGAAGCCCTGTATTAAAGGGAATGCAAGGTCATATCGTCATGGTGGGCAATCACAATGATGCTGCCAAACAGAGTCTAAGTGCGGCAGGCGCGCAACTAGAAGCCGCTGGCTATGCCGTAGGGGCTCACCATGTCACCGCTTCTGATGCTGTGAATGGCTTGTTAGAATTTCAGATGGATAATGACATTGATATGATGGTGTTGGGTGCTTATGGGCACTCAAAGTTACAGCAGTTATTTTTGGGCAGCACCACAACAGAAATTATTGCTAGCACCTTGTCTCCTATCATTTTAGTGCGCTAATATTGGCATGATGTAAATCAATAGGATCGACAATAAGTATAGATATATTCTTATAAAAAATTATGTTCTTATAAAAAGGCTACTGTATCTTTCATCGTTTTTTGGTGGTAGATATGCAGTAGCCTTTTTTAATGGCTAACACTAAATAACCAACTATTTATGATCGTTGATTTTAGTTAAATAGGGCAGTTACTTGCTTAGTATTATATAGACAAAATATTACGATTTTTGAAATCTGTATCTGAGTAGTTAGTCAGAGCTTCTTATTTTTTTAAATGTAACTATTATTAGAAAAAGCGGTCAATGACTGGCTTTCGGTAACTTTAAATCCATATTTTTTCCTACCATAAGTCTAAGAGGAAAGACGTTATAGAAATAAGAAATATCGATATAATTTTTTTATTTGCTACGAGATAAACCCTATAAATTAAGGCGCTCAAGACAGTTATTCTAACTACGCTATAGCTTTTGCAAATCTAAGAAAAGATATAGTTTTCGCGCATATACCTCAAGCCCTATCGTTTCCATTGTGATAAATACATCTATTTTAAACATGACTAGTAACTTACATTAGCTTCAAGGTCATTAATTTAGGGGCGTCCTAATATTTGGATAGATAATTTTTTCGATGATAGATTTTTTAATCTCGTTGAGATGATAATCAGTTTAATCACCAATATTCTTTTTCTCTATCTTTGTTTTACATAGATTAATACGCAATTGGATGGTCAATCTACTCAACAAGTTGGAAGCATTCAGAACTTTTATCAATGACTGAATGAGCAGATCGTGCTTCTAGGTGTATCAGAAAGGTAAGGCATAAGTATAGACATTATAGTAGACGACTGCTTTAGCTATAGGATTAAGCTTCTTTATTGTAAAAAATTATTCGTAATGTATTAATATTCCTACATAATTAAGTTTATCTAATAAAAGCAAGTTTATTATGATTATTTACTTATTATAATTTAAAGACTTCAGTATATGAAATGTAGTCTTAATGTTTCTTTACAATTTACCTTACATAAGTTCTTTTGTTCCTTAGGCCTTAATAATCCTAGTATCTACTCAATTTATATATAAGAACTAAGCATTTATTTTTAATATTTTAAAATTGCATTATTTATTGATGTGAATATAATAAAATTTAATCAGTTTATATTTATAAAAAATAGGATACAAAAATATTACAATATTTTTTATAAGTATTATCTGAAAATATTTTTTTAAAATACATTGGATGAGATAAGAATAAATGCCCATAAACTAGACTTTTATTAGGATGAGAAGCCATGGATGGTAAATATGCACTATTAATGACGACATTTTTTACATTGGTAAGTTTGGTAGGCTGTCAAACTGTACCAAATGATAAAATGCAATTCTCCTCTGCGAATACCCAGCGAGTCAATCAAGTTGGGTGGGAAAAAAGTGGTGGATTATTTCGTGTGCCTAATGATAATGATCTAAAAGAAAATGAGCGTAGAGTTGTTTTTTTTCGTGATATCCATGATAAGAGTAAAAAGAATATCAATATAGGTATTGGGCGGGGCAATGTTTTTCAAACCAGTCTAAACAACGCTCATTACTCAGAAAAAATAATTTGTGATAACGTACAAATCATCAATGCGTCGGTCTTAAAAGAAAATGGCGACATTGTTTCTTATTCAGAAAGTTTTCAATTCCTTCCTCAAAAAACAACTTATATAAAAGTTAGCCTAGCAGCAATGGGAAAACCTGTTCTGCAGCAAGTATCAGTCAATGACGCTTTATTATCATTGAGCCAAGCGAATCGTCAGACACATCAAATCAGTCGTATGCCATCAGACTGTAGCATGACAAGTCAAACGATACCCAGTCAGCCTTTATCAAATAAAAATCTACCAACAGAGCCAATTAAGAAACCTACAGTAAATACTCCAGTAGATACGAGTGAATTAAAACAGTTCAGTGTGTTATTTGATTTTGATAGTGCGAACTTGAAAAACGACAATAGTGCTGTGCTAGGTGGCATGGCCAGTTTTATCCAGTCTTATCCAAGAACCAATATTACTGTGGAAGGTCATACAGATAATCGTGGTTCTGAAAGCTATAACTTACAGCTTTCTCAGAAGCGTGCAGATACAGTGAAAAACATTTTAGTAGATAAATATGGTATGCCGCCTTCACGTTTACGTGCCGTAGGGTACGGAGAGGCGATGCCAATTGATACCAATAGTACTGAAGAAGGACGTCAAAACAACCGTCGAGTTGTCGCCACTGTTAGTGAAAAAGGCAACTGAATTAACGCTTTATTCTAAGTCGATATTTATTTTATTTAGAATTAATTAAGGATGATGTTATGAGCACTATAAATATTAAGGTAAACGGCCAAACCGCAACCGTTGCTGAACATACAGTCGTGACACAAGACGGTACTCCTACGGTGATCCAAGCTACCGATAAAATTAACTACGAGTTTCTTGATGAGTCGACGGGTTACGCCCCAAATAACATTATCACTAAACGTATCGGTCAAGATCTTCAGATCTCTTTTGAAAGTGATAGTGTTGATCCTGACCTGATTATTGAGGGATTCTACGACGCTACTGAGAGTGCGCTTATCGGGGTCGCAGAAGATGGTAGTTATTACTACTATGTTCCTGATACTGGTGAAGTTACTGATTATGTTACTGAATTGGAAGCAGGTGAAATACAAGGACAATCATTGGGCGGAGATGCGCAGGTTTCGCCTTGGTGGATAGGGGCTGCAGAATCTGGCGCTTTTAATGCGTTGCCTTGGTTAGCAGGTCTTGCAGGCATAGGCCTTGCTGCCGCTGCCTTCTCTAATGACGATAATGATAACGATGACAGCGATGCAGATGCCGATGCAGACGCTGATGCTGATGCTGATGCTGACGCCGATGCTGATGCTGATGCAGACGCTGATGCTGATGCCGATGCAGATGCTGACGCCGATGCAGACGCTGATGCCGATGCAGACGCTGATGCCGATGCCGATGCTGATGCTGATGCTGATGCTGATGCCGACGCTGATGCAGACGCTGATGCAGACGCAGACGCAGATGCCGATGCTGACGCCGATGCCGATGCTGATGCTGATGCTGATGCTGATGCTGATGCCGATGCTGATGCTGATGCAGACGCTGATG
>NZ_FUKN01000002.1 GCF_900163785.1 Psychrobacter sp. JB385 | reverse complement strand
ACCACGAACAAGCCGCCGGTCTTCTCAACGGCGTCAGCGTGGATCCGGGTGACGATCTCATTTTCCTCAGCGCATTCCGTCGCCGATCCGGGGTCAGAACCTTGGAGTCAATGGCAGTGTGACTACAGGCAACACCGTGACCAACAATGCTGGTGTTAGAATTGATGACGGTACTAACATTACTGCTGTGACAGCGACAGGCACCAACGTGACTGATGGCACCAACACTGCTAACTATGGTGCGAATGGCTTGAGAGCTACTAATGGTTTTGGTAGTACGGGTAACTATGATGCTGAAAGTATGACTCTTGCCAATGCTGGTAACTACAATCAAAGTACAGCTGGAAGTAATATAATATCTAATAATATAGGTAATGCTAATGTAAACACAGCATCATTCAGCGGTATGTTCGACTCTGCTGGTAATACTAATTTTAGTACAGCTGCTGAAAATACCATGAGAAATGGTACTAATTTGACTAAAACCTCAGCAACAGGCACCAATGTCACTGATGGCACCAACACTAGCAACTACGGTGCCAATGGCCTGACAGCGACTGACGTTGATGGCAACAGCACAGTTGTGAACCAAACTGGCTTAAGCTTTACCAACGATCTGGGCGCTGCAACTGGCCCAAGCATTACCGCAGCTGGTATCAATGCAGGTAACAGCACCATCTCTAACGTGGCTGATGGCGTAGCAGCAAATGACGTTGCAACCTTCGGTCAGCTACAAGCCGCCAACGGTGCTGCCGATGCTAAGACTGATGCGCTAGGAAATAGCACAGCAGCTAACCTAGGTGGTGGCGCAACGTATACGGCAGCGACTGGCACAGTAAGTGCTCCTAACTACACATTGGATGATGGTAGTAACACAGGAACCAACGTTACTGCTAACAATGTTGGCGATGCACTAAATAACTTGGATGGTCGTACGACTACCAATACTAGTAACATTGCAAACGTTCAAGCACAAGCAAACCGAGGCTTTAATATTAGTGCTGACAACAGTGATTTGGTCAATAATGAAACGGTAGATAACGTTCAATTGGGTGAAACCGTTGACTTTATCAATACCGATGGCAACTTAGTTGCAACCGTATCAA
>NZ_FUKN01000001.1 GCF_900163785.1 Psychrobacter sp. JB385 | reverse complement strand
TTGATACGGTTGCAACTAAGTTGCCATCGGTATTGGTAAAGTTAACGGTTTCACCCAATTGAACGTTATCTACCGTTTCATTATTGACCAAATCACTGTTGTCAGCACTAATGTTAAAGCCTCGGTTTGCTTGTGCTCGAACATTTGCAATGTTACTAGTATTTGTTGCAACGTTGATATTGGTCGTGCTTAATTGTCCAAAAGTTGCTGCATCAGTTGCTGCTACACCATTGGCCACATTAGTGATGACATTGTTACCGTTATTAAGACCGTTTCTACTAAGAAGTACCGTATCGTTAGTGCCGCCTGTTACTGTGATACCTGCATTGTTTACTCTAGTGTTGCCTGTAAGCAGGCTACCAGTTGCACCTAGATTAAGGTTCTGAGCCAAATTATAGTTAACTGTATTGTCAGTACCGTTATTGGTGATTACCAAGTTATTGTCTGTATTGGTGAAGCCAACCGTTTCACCAAGTTTGACATTATCTACAGCGCTGCTGCCAGCCTTGATGTTAAAGCCTTTAGCAATATCAGCTGTGTTGGTTGCAATATTGGTCGTATTGGTCGTCGTACGACCATCAAGATTGGTCAAAGCACCGCCCACCGTGTTAGCGGTGACAGTACCATTATTTAAACTATAAGCTGGCGCACTGACTGCACCTGTAGTTGCATTATAAGCCGCGTCGCCACCTAAATTAGCTGCTGTGCTAGTACCTAACGCATCTGTCTTAGTATTGGCTGTCGTTAGCTGACCGAAGGTTGCCGCATCAGTTGCAGCAGTACCATCAGCTACGTTGACAATCTTAGCACCACTGGCATCAAAACCATTGGCTTTAACTTGACCTGTGAAGACTGGCGCATCAGCAAAGTCAAACGCGACATTATTGCCTGTCTTGACTGCTGTTAAATTAGAATCATTAGAGCTAACAGTCTGTACCGCTGTATCTGCTCTGACAAGACTAGCTTTGGTCGCGGTGCTTAGATCTACTGCATAGTTAGTAGTATCATTAGCTTCAGTACCTGGGGTGACGGCTACTGCTGTAGATCCTGCTGATACGGTGCTCTTTTTAGCATTAACGGTGTACGCTGTGTTATTGCCTGTGGTAGCACTGCTCACACTAGTGTTATTACCAGCTACTACTGAGCTGGTCAGTTCGCTCTCAGCCAATTGCGAGAAGTTCACAGCGTCAGTAGCATTCGTGCCTTTAGCAAGACCAGTAATCTTATTATTGTTTAAATTAGCACCGCCATTTAAGTTAGAAGCACCAGTGACTGTTAAAGCGCCACCTGCATTCATTGCACCAGTAGAGGTGACGGTTGTAAATGTTGGAGTCAATGAGGTACCGATAGTGACGTTGTTGCCAGTACGAGTGATGTTAACGTTGCTGCCATCAAGGAAAGTAACGGTATCATTTGAACCGACTGCCGTTGCTGGATCTGTATTTGCACGCAGTCTAAAGGTTTGACTCTGTAAGCCTGTGATATTGGTCGCGTTGGTTGCAATATTTGCCGTATTATTTATTGTACGACCATCAATACTGCTTAGTGCAGCGCCCACGTTGGTAGCCGTCACAGTACCATTGTTTAAGCTATATGATGGTGCACTGACTGCACCTGTCGCTGCGGTATAAGTAGAGTTACCGCCAAGAGCGGCGGCTGTATCCGTGCCCTGCTTGTTGGTCAACGTGTTTTGCTGGGTTAACTGAGCTACGTTTACCGCATCGGTCGCAGCAGAACCACCTGCGACGTTTTGAATGCGTCTATTAGCCGTAGCACTACCAACTGAAACGACACCGTTTGCAGGTACGGCTGCTACATTGGTCAAAAATGAATTACCTGATGGTGCGGTTGTCGTCGAGCCTGAACCTAATGCGACAGAGTTAGTAATAGTGGCATTGGCGTTTGCACCTACTGCGACACTATTTACACCAGCTGCTGCCACATTGGCACTAGTACCGAGTGCAATACCATTGGTTGCACCAGCTTCGACTGTCGCGATGTTACCTGCTGCAATACCAGAATCTGCTCTAGAATATGTCTGACGTCCTAGTGCTATTGCTGTATTGCCAGTTGCTTCATTCGCAGTACCCACAGCTACTGAAGAAACCCCACTTGATAGGTTTCCAACACCTAATCCTACTGCATAACCTCCACTAGTAAGGTTGCCCTGACCAAGTGCAATGCCATGAAAACCACCCGTTACTTGGTTATTATTACCAAGTGCTACCCCACCTGCAGCACCTACTGAATTGGTGTTGCCAATAGCAACGGCTGTACCTAGGTAGCTAGTTGCACCAGTAGGATACAGGCGAGGGTCCGTCCCACCTCTTCTTTCATTGATTTGTTGACCACTATTATTAGTGGCAGTTACCGTATTTTGTCTACCTATAGCGACTGAGTCAGGAGCACTTGTAATTGTAGTACCACAACCAATGGCCGTACTATTTGTTGCGGTGCCAGCAATGGTAGCCTCAGTCAGCGGGCCACATTGTGCGGTTGTCGGTGAAATGGCAGTACTAGAAGCTTGACTGCTTGACCCACCCAAAGTACCTGTCTCAGCAAACACTTGCGATGATAGCGTCATACCTGTCGCGGCCAATGCCACCGTCAGGCTACTCAAGCGCAATAATCGTGCCCCTGATGATATGGCAGCCGATGCAGTAGAGGTAGAACTAACAACATGACTAGATGATTTACCACGGCTTTTTGCATATTCTGCAACGGCCATAAAACAGTTTAGTGATTGATTCCAAATAACTTTATAGCTACGATTCATACTTTCTCATCCTATGAAAATTAAGGGCGCTGGATTGTGGTAAAAAAACCTATAGCTAATAAAGCAGGAAAAGAAACTTTAGGTTTTATATAAAAAATTAACTCAAATAAAAAAATTAGAAGTTTCACAATTTATATAAGAAATAAACTCTGAAACAATCTAAAAATATTAAATAACGATAGTTATACCAGCCCGACTATAATATATCCTCACAGAAACACTCAATACCGCTCATACCACCATTTACGCCTTTCGTCGTAAATCCTATAAAATAGAAAACAAATATTTTTTCAATAGAAAAATTTTTTTAATTAATAAAATAGATAGTTCCATAACATCACTTTAAATAAATTTCTTAAATTAAATTGGTTCATTTTTTCGAATTTTAGATGAACAATATTCATTCGCAATATCATTTTTAGAAGAAAATTTCATATCTATTTTAGTTGAGAAAATATTGATTGAATATCAAACTTGAATAACAATTAACCTTTTGATAAACATAATATTTCTTATGGATTTATCGATAACTGCTG
Source organism: Psychrobacter sp. JB385 (assembly GCF_900163785.1). Taxonomy (GTDB): domain Bacteria; phylum Pseudomonadota; class Gammaproteobacteria; order Pseudomonadales; family Moraxellaceae; genus Psychrobacter. Next base: position 457,614 of record NZ_FUKN01000001.1, on the reverse strand, counting down.
TCTCCTTCCTCTATTAAATACGTATTTTCTATACTTCATCTATGGCACCCGACAGGGAGCATTTTGCCAATACAAGCAAAATGTTATTCATTTATTGATACTATGAAATCTAAATGATGAGTATTCCTGTCTTTCTTCTCAGGCTTATCAGACAACCACCAGTTCATATGCTAATAATGTAGAATCAACGATGATGTTGCTTGCTACACGTATTTAAAGATTTATACGCGTGGTTTAACACACTCTGTTATGAATTTATACTTAAAAAGAAGATATTAGGAATAGGTGCAACGACAAAAACCCATTAATATTTATTAATAGGTGGTATGTCGACATATTTGATAAAAGAGAGAAGCTCAGAGATACTGTTTATTAATGATAGGTTATTCATAGCATGAGCTATTAACATTATAAGCAGACAGATCCTACGTAAAGAAAAGTCGCGTGATATCGAGCTATCGAGGCAAGGGTTTTAGGATGAACAACTACACTTATCCTAATAGGATTTATTGCTCTCGCCAATGCAACCATAAGCGCGTGTCTAACTCAAACTGATGATAGTCAGGTTCCATGTGGCAACATAATTGATAAAAGGCTTTGTTATGATCATGCTCTTTAAAATGCGCCAATTCATGGACAATAATCATCCGTAAAAACTCAGGCGGCGCTTCCTTAAATAGGCTCGCCACCGTGATGCTATTGTGTGATTTGAGCTTACTGCCTTGTACTCGAGACTGAGTGGCATGAATCCCTAGCGCATGTTTCAGCACGGCTAATTTACTGCTATAACTGACATTGGACAAAGGACCAACGTTACGCATATACTGATTTTTTATCTCATTGATATGCTGATATAGCGCTTTATCACTTTTTACTTCGTGCTGATTGGGGTACTTTTTTTCTAGATACTCACCCAGTCTACCATCGCTGATGAGCAGCGCCGCTTGCGTCTGTATTTGCTCAGAATAATGAGCAATATATTTTAATGTTGTCACAATTTTGTCCTTATCTTTTGGCTTTAATTGGCTTACGTCCTTGACGTGTATTGACGGCCTCTCTTTATTTTACGTCATATCCTCTTTATCTGTTATCAAAAACAAACCCCATAAGCCAAAGCAGCTTATGGGGTTGTTGTTTGTACATAATACAGCTTAAACCTACTGTACATACATCGATAGCTCAACTGAGCAGAGCATTAACGCTCAAGATGTAAGTACTGCAAATGACGCTCATACTGGTTTAGGATATCAACCAATACTTGCTCCTTTGTATAGCCAACCAAATCATACTCTTGCGAACCTTCACTTAAGAATACCTCAGCACGGTAATAAAATTCTGCCTGCTTGTTTGACGTATTTAAGGTAAAGTTCGGGCGTTCAGCTTTGATCAAATTGACCTCATAAATAAAGTCATCTTCGTCACCATGACCGACTCGCAATTTTAGACCGTCTATTTGGCCACTGTCCTGACCTATGCCTGCATCTATATCTTGACCGATACTGTCAAGATTACGAATATCTAAAGCTGTCTTAAGTCCACCTGCTGCGAATTCTTTTTCCACCTCTGTCATCGCTGGCATTACCACCGTTTTCAAGAATTTTTCGACCTGTTTGTGGTTAGGGAAGCTCACAATACGCTGCAAGCGAGCCTTCCAACCTTTACCACTGTCGAGGACATTGGCAGTGCCAATCGTACTGGCTTTGCGTTTATTACCCTCTTCTTTCAATGACTTCCACATCGACATCATATAAAGCACAAGGATCAATGAGAATGGTAGACCAGCAATCACAGAGACTGACTGCAATGACGCAAAGCCACCAGCGAACAATAAGCCTAAGGTGATAAGACCTGTTGCTGCCGCCCAGAACAAGCGCAACCAAACAGGCGCATCCGTATCATTGGTCATGCCTTTTGAGCTTAGATTTGCCAAGACTAAAGCGCCTGAGTCAGCTGACGTCACAAAGAACACCAAGCCGATAATAACCCCAGCAAATGATAAAGCAGTGCTGTACGGAAAATATTCAAACAGTGCAAACATACCCATCGCGGCATCATTGACCGCGGTTTCACCAAGCTCAGTGGCGCCATTGGCAACCAAATCTATCGCTGAGTTTCCAAAGATAGAGAACCACGCAAAAATAAAGCCAAGTGGTATAAACATTACGCCAAACACGAATTCACGTAAGGTGCGACCACGGCTGATACGGGCAATAAATAAGCCTACAAACGGTGCCCAAGCTACCCACCATGCCCAGAAAAATATGGTCCATGCTGATTTCCATTCGGCACCAGCAGCACCATCATAAGCATAAACGTCAAACGTTTTTGCAACGATTGTTTGAAAATACTGACCGATATTTTGGGTGAATGCATTGAGTAAGTAGACGGTATTGCCCATAAATAATATGGCAAGCAGTAACAATATCGAAGACAGCATGTTGAATTCAGATAAGCGGCGTACGCCCTTTTCGACCCCTGTCATTGCAGAAATCGCAGCAGCAACCACGACGCCTACAATGATCAAGGCTTGAACAGTTTTGCTAGATTCGATACCGAACACATGGGTCAATCCAGCATTGGCTTGCAAAACACCAATACCCAGACTGGTCGCAATACCCATCAATGTACACACCACACCAAAGGTATCGATACCATCACCAAGCCAGCCTTTAATCAAGCGCTCGCCAAATATGGGTGTCAAAGGTGAACGCAGCGCAAGCGGCATGTTTTTACGATAAGCAAAATATGCTAACGCCATACCGATGAGGGCATAAATACCCCAGCCATGTAAACCCCAATGTAAAAAGGTTTGTGCAAGCGCTTGACGCATGGACTCTGAACTAGCTGGCTCAAGTCCGGCATGCGGTGTCAAATAATGCATCAAGGGTTCAGATGCACCAAAAAACAGTAAATCAATGCCGATACCTGCTGAAAACAGCATGGCAGCCCACGCTAAAAAGGGAAACTGAGCCTTTTCATGGTCTTGACCAAGCTTGATATCACCATATTTAGAAAAACCAACGAACAATGCAAATATGCTGTAAGCAGCCACAACCAGCATGTAGTACCAACCAAAATTCGCTGATACTAATGTCATACCTGAGCTGAGCAAGGTCTCACTATAGTCTGGAAAAGCAATCGTCCAAACTATTAATAAAATAGAAATAATAGCGGAGCCTAAAAACACGACTTTATTTAGGGTTAACGGTTTTGTCGCATCTTCTGATGGCGAGCTGTACATAAACGACCTCAATAAGTAAATTAGACACTGTGTGATAGTGCTTTGTCCGTCATAACCTTCTGGCTGCATGACGCACAAAGCAGTACCAATAAATAGGAAACGGTTATACAAATAACCGAGACAACGCCAACCATATTAATTCCAATTCATTTAATACATGAGCTAGGTCAGCGCTGATAAAAAAGACCTTTGTTCGAAAAGGTCTTCTTATTACATTTGTCTTATCTCACTATTTGGCTGACAATCTTTACAGCCCTTTAAAAATAGATTTTTACATCATGGTTTTTTACACGATAGAGCTGTATTCGCGCATCGGCTCAGCTCGTAATGGTGCGCCATTGGCAACATAATAATCTGCTGTCGAACGCGGCAATTGCACGCCTTTCATCTTATCAGCGATTTTTTCTGCCAACATGATGGTGGTGGCATTCAGATTACCGCTGATGATATTGGGCATAATGGAAGCATCAACGACACGTAAGCCATCAACACCGTGTACCAAACCTTCACCATTGACAACCGAATCGTTATCTTCACCCATCGCACACGTACACGACGGATGGTATGCCGTCTCACCATGTTCGCGCACATAGTCATCTAGCTGCTGATCGGTCACCAAGTCTTCGGTTGGTGAGATCGCGCGACCACGGTAAGGGTCAAGCGCAGGCTGATGCATAATCTCGCGGGTAATACGCATGGCCGCACGGAACTCCTGCCAATCTTGATCATGAGACATATAGTTAAACAAAATACTTGGATGCGCACTTGGATCTTTTGAGGTCAGCTTGACGCGACCACGACTTGGCGAGCGCAATGAACCGACATGGGCTTGAAAACTGTGCGAATCACTGGCACTACGACCATCGTAACGCACGGCAAGTGGCAAGAAATGATACTGAATATTTGGGTGCGTAAATTTCTCATCCGTACGGATAAAGCCGCCACCTTCGAACTGGTTGGAAGCCCCAAGGCCTGTACCATTGAATAACCACTCCGCACCGATGGCAGGTTTGTTCCACCATTTATTGGCAGGCGCAATTGAGACTGGCAGCTTACATTCGTACTGCATATATAGCTCAAGATGGTCTTGAAGATTATTACCCACTCCTGGCAAGTCTAGGATTTCTGACACGCCCAAGTCTTTTAACCATTGACCAGGGCCAATGCCTGAACGCTGCAACAATTGCGGCGAAGCAATGGCACCAGATGAGACAATAACTTCGCGAGCGGCATAAAAGCTTTTGGTCTGACCTTGATGCTCAACTTTGACACCGACAGCACGCTTACCATCGAATAAGATGACATCCGTCAATGCACCCGTCAAAATCGTGATATTGCTACGCGGTTTGGCAGTATCCAGATAACCGCGAGCAGTCGATGCACGGCGACCATTAGGCGTCACGAAGCGATCCATCGGACCAAAACCTTCTTGCTGATAGCCGTTCAAATCTTCAGTACGCGGATAGCCTGCTTGTACACCTGCTTCAATCATGGCTTGGAACAGCGGATTGACCCCAGGTTTTGATGTGGTCATCTCGACAGGGCCGCCCGCACCGTGGTAATCATTTTCGCCAACGTCGCGGTTTTCTGACTTTTTAAAATACGGTAGGCAATCTAAATACGTCCAATCTTCTAGACCTTTGATTTTTGCCCAATCATCATAATCCAGCGCATTGCCGCGGATATAGCACATACCGTTGATGAGTGATGAGCCACCAAGCCCTTTACCGCGACCACAGTCCATGACACGGTTGTTCATATAAGGCTCAGGATCGGTTTTATAACCCCAGTTATAGGTCGTGCCTTGCAAAGGCATGGCAAGCGCCGCTGGCATTTGGGTACGAAAATCCAATCGATAATCTGGACGACCCGCCTCTAGTAGCAATACTTTAATGTTGGCATCTTCGGTCAAACGTGTGGCCAGTACATTGCCTGCGGAACCGGCACCGACGATAATATAATCATACTCAGGTGTGGTTGCTGTCATAAAATACTCCATAATCTTAAAAAAGGTCAGTATTGAAAAATACGTCATTTACTATCAGTAGGATTGAATAAAAAGGCACACGTGCCTCAATAAAAAACCCTACGTCTAAGTATTCTTTTCAATAAAACGCTTAAAATACGGACTCAAAAGCGCCCAATTCTACTTGGATAGATTTGGTCTGAGTATAATGCTCAAGCGCCTCAACGCCATTTTCGCGGCCAATACCTGAGTGCTTATAGCCACCGACTGGCATCTGTGCCGCTGACTCGCCCCACGTGTTCAACCAGCAAATACCTGCTTCGATTTGAGCGATAACACGATGCGCGCGGTTTAGATCAGTGGTCACCACACCTGCTGCCAGACCGTACTCGGTGTCATTAGCGCGGCGAATGACCTCTTCTTCGGTCTCGTAGGTCAATATTGACATGACTGGACCAAAGATTTCCTCACGGACGATGGTCATATCATCGCTGCAATCTGTAAATACAGTCGGTTCGACAAATGCGCCATCAGCTAGCGAGCCAGTCGTGACTTTCTCACCGCCCACTAATAGACGAGCACCACCCGCTTTGCCTTGCTCGATATAGCCAAGTACGCGCTCCATATGCGGGAAGCTGACCAAGGGTCCCATGTTGATGTTCTCATCCAGCGGATTGCCTAACTTAATACGGTTAACACGCGTTAAGATGGCTTGCTCAAACTTGGTTTGTAGCGCTTTTGGTACAAATACGCGGGTGCCATTGGTACATACTTGACCACTGCTATAAAAGTTCGCCATCATCGCAATGTCAGCCGCCATATCGATATCGGCATCATCAAATATAATCAATGGCGATTTACCACCAAGCTCTAACGTTACATCTTTTAGAGACGATGAGGCCGCGCTTGACATGACCTTTTTGCCCGTCGGTACGCCGCCTGTGAATGATACTTTGGCAATATCAGGGTGCTGAGTGAGTGCTTCGCCAACTTCATAGTTGCCTTGCACGACATTGAACACACCATCTGGCAGTCCCGCTTCTGTCAAAATCTCTGCCAGTTTTAAGGCAGTCAACGGCGTGACTTCTGATGGCTTAAAAATCATGGCGTTACCAGCGGCTAATGCTGGAGCGGCCTTCCACATCGCGATCTGAATCGGATAGTTCCATGCACCAATACCCGCGACCACACCCAGTGGCTCACGGCGCGTGTAAACAAAACTGCTATCACGTAATGGAATCTGACGACCCTCTATCATCGGCGCAAGGCCAGCATAATATTCAACAACATCGGCACCAGTCATGATATCGACATACTTTGTCTCAGAGTACGCTTTGCCAGTGTCTTTTGTTTCGAGCAATGCCAGCACATCATTGCGCGCACGCAATATCTCAACGGCTTTTGCGAGAATACGACCACGTTCAACAGTCGTCATTGCCGCCCAGATTTTTTGGCCTTTATGTGCCGCTTTTACTGCGTCATCAATCTGCTCGTTGGTGGTTTGCTGAATGGTTGCTAATACTTCACCAGTCGCTGGATTGATGTCTTCAAACGTGGTGAGCGCTGTATCAACAGGCAGATATTGACCGTTAATATAGGCAGTTTGTGTTTGCTGTAAATCAATGATGTCTGTTACGTTGATTGAATCTGTCATGAGTACGTTCTCCTTACGACGACTGGTGAGCGTTATTAATTAACTAATCACTCAAACCAAATAGTTCGCCTTTGTTTGCATATTAAAATAAAATTGTCGTGTTTTACGCTGATTGATCGCTCTACTCTTATTGATCAAAATCACGCTGCGTCATTTTGATTAAGCGGTCACGTAATGACTGTTTTTCCGATATATTAATGCCCGAAAAATCAGAGAGCCAAATACCATCAGCGACTAGCCGCACCATACATAAGGTTTCAGTATTGTCTGTGGCTTCATGCTTTTTTAATTGCTCATTTGCCCATTTGGCCCATAATGCCCGAAGCTCACTGTCGCCCAGCATGAGCACATACAATGTTGCTTGATTATCGAACTCTTCTTGCCCTTTCTCGCCTAAGCTGATAGTGGCATCTATATAGGCGCGAGTAAAAGAGCCGTAAGGCACAGGATCGTTAGCCATCGCTGCATCTACTTCTGCTTCAAACTTAGCCATGGCATCATTAAATACCTCAAGCACCAGTGCATTTTTGGTAGTGAAGTGATGCATGACGCCACCTTTAGTCACGCCAGTGGCATCAGCGACCGCTTGAAATGTCACTTTGGACAACCCTTGCTCTAACGTAATGCGTGCTGCCTGATCTAGTAAGGCACGTCGAACCACTTCTGGTTGTTTTTTACGTTTATGAGCATTTTCCGTTTCTATATTCATATCAATGCACCACAGAATTAGACAATAAATTCATTACTACGACGCCACCAACAATCATAGCAATGCCGATCACTGCTGCCGCATCAAGACTTTGCTTAAAGAGAATCACGCTGACAAGCGAAGTTAAGACAATTCCCAACCCACCCCACAATGCATAAGCAATGCCAAGCGGTATCACCTTTAGCGTTTGCGTCAATGCATAAAAAGAGAGCGCATAAAGCACAAACATAATGAGCGTTGGTACCAAACGTGTGAACTGTTCTGACTTCGCCAGAAAAGTCGTGCCAATCACTTCACAAGTAATGGCAGCGGCAAGATAGACATAAGCAATAGTCGTTGGACTCATATTAAAAATACCCGTCTCAAATTGAGCATCAGTGATTAAGTTTCTATCAAAAGAAACCATACGGTCGGTATTCTATAGCAAGAATTCCGTAATGTGAAGGGTAAATATGGCATTTCTTGCTATTTAGTCGTCTAGAAACTGTTTTAAAACTTAAAAATATCAACTGCTTATCTGTTTTGACTTAGATACAGGAAAGTAAAACGGACATTATCGAGCGACTTTTTATAAAAAATTGGCATGGATGATGTGCTTCAAATCCGCACGAATAAAGGGATGCTTAGATAAATATGCGGGATATAATTCATCCCAAATGAGACGCCAAATAAAGGTCAAAAGACTATTTTTGATAAATTTCGATATTATTCATAATTAATAGCATAATAAGGTTGACAGCCTATGACGACTTGGCTAAAATGTGCCCCACATAACGCAAACAAGCCAAGCGATTAGGCTTTTATAAAGCTTAAACTGTTTACTGTTATGACAGCTTATTCTCCAATAGCTCAGTTGGTAGAGCAACGGACTGTTAATCCGTGTGTCCCTGGTTCGAGCCCAGGTTGGAGAGCCATATACTAAAAACCTTCATCACTTAATGATGAGGGTTTTTTTATTGCTACCATTTTGTAATGACTGCTCATAATATTCGCGTAGCTGTGGTGTTCTTTTGAGCATTTTTGTTGTATGGTAAGGTTAGTTTTGATTGGTTTGTTTTTTGTCTGAGTGCTTTACTCCTACTCACTAAAAGTAATGGTTTATTATGATACCTGTACGTGTAAAAAATAAGTTTTCTGATCATCCGCAAAAAATCATGCGTCCGATCAGTATTCGCCTGTCTGAAGAGATGATTGCCTTATTAGAATCAACGTCGACAGAATTGGGCTTTAAACGTATTCAAGGGCTTATTCGCCTATACATCCGCCAAGGTCTTGATCGTGACCATCAGGATTACACCTTGGCACACGATGAAGTCTTTATCGAGACGCTACGCAAGCGCGGTGTGAGTCAGCACATCATTGATCAGGCTATCGTAGACACGCACAATAATAACATCACGCATCCTTTATCTGAGCTGCAAGACAACGACTAGAAAACATATAGCAGACCATCATTGTAAAAAGACTGAACTTTCCGAAAGGCGTTCAGTCTTTTTTTTGGTGCATCAAGATATCGAATACTCTTTTATAGGCGCTTTTTATAAAAGCGCTTTTTTAATACTTATTTTTCGCCAATAGTGCGCTCGCTGTCTTTCATATCTGCATTAAGTTTCCTACAGTATTTAGCCATAATTAAACAAAACAAGCGATCAAACACGGTATATTAAGAAAACAGTCGTCACTATTGATGGGCATTTACTAGGAGGTGTACGATAATGAATTCATATCAGCGTTTCAACAAAGCTTTGTTATTAACGATGACTTTATCGATACTAGCAATCGCTCCTGGCTGCTCGCAGCCAAAAACAGATCCGACCAAACAAACCATACCAACTGACTCAGATCAGTGGCAAAAAAAATTGGGGGCGACCTTAGAGCAGCTTCCGGAGTCTGACCAGCAGTTGCTGAGCCGATATATGCTGCGCATGAAACTGAGCGAAGCTTATGAGTCAGGCGCGATGCCGCGTACTACTATTGAAAAGGCGCTCATACAGCAGCGTGAATATGAGCGTTTGCATCCTAATAATCCAACGGGAAAAAAAAGCCCTATCGTGACGCATCAGCAAGCCACTAACCCGGCTCTAAAGTATCCAGTTGCTCTACTCCCTGTAAAAAGCAGTGATAGCGATAGTTTGAACCAAGTAAAGCTACAGTTTATGCTATCAAACCACGGTAAGGTCGCTATCCAAAGCTTTAAGGGTACGCTGACTATGCAAGACGCGAAATTAAAAAAAGGCAAAAACTTTAATGTCCCATTGATTGAGTTCGAACCGCCCATTCAACCAGAACAGTCTGGAAAAATAGTCATTGAAAGTAGTATTGAGGACATCAATGTCATGCGGGCTATTAAAAACTCGAAAGACATGACCATTGAGATTAGTGAAGGCATTCTTATATTAGAAGATGGTGAAACCATCGAATTTTCTCAGTCACTTGTGAAGTAACCGTTGGTATAGTCAGTTCAATATAAATAAAACTGACCTTAAGGTGAGACTTTTTTATATACGCATAAAAAAAGTCCCCAATCATCACTGATTGGGGACTTTTCGAATTTGGCGGAGACGGAGAGATTCGAACTCTCGAAGGGCTATGAACCCTTGCCGGTTTTCAAGACCGGTGCATTCAACCGCTCTGCCACGTCTCCATTGGTGCATCATTATATACAGATCATTTTATAATGCAAGCCTATATTCTAAAAAAATGAAAATAATTTTCTAATACTTCATAATCGCTCACATATTACTTGTTTGAAGCCAGATGCAGGCACATATCCAGCAGTCTATTAGCATAGCCCCATTCATTATCGTACCAAGCAAACACCTTATATTGATCGCCCACTCGCATCAGCTGCTGTCCATCGATGATAAGTGATTCGGTTTGATGAATAAAATCGCTAGAAACCAATGGCTCATCGGTATACGCCATGATATCGAGTAAATACGCTTGGCTAGCAGATTTGAGCACCTCGCCCACGGTTTCAATACTGACATCCGCTTGCTCAAACACAAACGTCACATCAATGGCAGCAACATCGATGGTCGGTACGCGTATCGAATGACCGTTTATTTTGCCTATCATTGCTGGTAGTACGCGTTCTGTGGCTGCGATACTGCTAGACGTGGTTGGAATAATATTATAGCCAGACGCACGTGCGCGTCTAGGATCACGATGCGCTTGATCTAAAACCGTTTGATCGGCTGTGACTGCATGAATCTCGGTCATCATTGCTGACCTTACCCCAAATGCCTTATCGAGCGTATCAATCAGTGGTACTAGCGCCTGAGTGGTACAAGAAACGCTGGAGATAATCGGTAGAGCGCGTGTCAACTCTTCGGCGTTCACACCCATGACAATACAAGCATCTACATCGTCAAAAGGCGCGGCACCAATAATGACTTGGTGTGCCCCAGCCTCAATATGTAGATGCGCTTGCTCATAAGAGCGAAAATGCCCTGTACACTCTAGCACTACATCGACGCCAAGCGCCTGCCACGGTAGACGCTTGGGATTAGGCTCTGAGAGCATGGTAATACAATAGGTCAGATTATTCTTAGTCAGGCAAAGCTGGGTTTTATCATCATCATTGGTGTGAGTTTCTACAATCTCGGCACTGACGCCCAATCGACTTAAGCGCCCGTGCGTACTGTCAAATTTTAGCAAATGCAATAAAATATCGGCCGGCCCCAAGTCATTGATAGCAACCACATGGATGGCGCGACCCAGCACCTCAAAACGCTCTAACAATGCGCGTAATACATTGCGTCCTATACGCCCAAAACCGTTGATAGCGACTCTTAATGGCTGTGTGTGCTCACCTGTAGCACGAAATAAAGCGGCGACTGGATCGGACGTCAATTGATAGTTGGCACGAGAAAAATCAGGCATAACAAATGATCGCTTTAAATAAAAATAAGAAAAAAGCATAGGCACGGAGCGCGACAGACGAAGCGCCCTCATGCATCCACCAATACGGTTTTCACCAAGATTTTTTAATAGGTAACAAACGCATTGAAAAACTTATCAGCCATTATGGCGTAATAAAGATCAGCGCCAAGCGAATGGTGTTGTAATCGATGCTTTGTTTAAGATGATCAAATATCGGACGCAGTTTGATGCTGCCGTCGTCATTAAAATCATTTGGATTATTGGCCACCTTAATCGCGATATACGCGTTGCCAACCGCTGTCATCACTTCATCGTCTGGGCGCAGATGATCACACAACAAGCTTGAGTCTTGAGATCTCAGCTCAGCAATATGGCGCATAATGGTAGACTGAGACAGCTGACGCGCTTGAGAAATCTCAGCGATAGACAGACTTTCTTCTAGCAATATGCGGGTGGCTAACAGCGTACTGTCTGACTTATCAGAGACTTGATTGCCCAGCTTTTGTTTTTTGTCTTGCTGCGCTTGTAGTTGCTCGCGGCGCTTTTTTTGTAGATTGGCATAGGCATCGATGATTGATTTACTCAGCGTACCGCCTGATTTGAGAATGAATTTTTCATGCGCCTGCGTCATACTCTCTTCATCAAGCATCGCATAATTGGCATCAGCTTCGTCAGACAAGACCAAAAATCGTCTATCTGCCCCGCGCGCTAATGGGTCAAGTTGCAAGCTCATGTCATTCATACCAAGCAGCTGTAGCCCTGCCAGCGACTTTAGCCGTGACAACGCCACATAACCCTGCCCAAGCTCAAACGTACGGGACAAATCAATCTCAGCCGCCTCTAACGTCATCCCTTGCGACTTATGAATGGTAATTGCCCATGCCAAGCATAACGGCACTTGCTCATAGCTTGCCAACACCTCGCCTGTTTCATCTTCAATGATCCACTCTTCAGGCTCCGCGACTACTTCACGTCCTGAGTTTAGCCTGACCACAGGCATTTTTTGCGTCGTTGGTTTTTTTGTTTTTGACGAATTTTTATCACTGTCTTTCTCTTTTTTGGTTTTACCTTTTGTTTGCTTAGACGTCTCTTCATCCTCGTCTGTATCATCCTCTTCAATTAACGCATCACTACTGTCTTTACTGTCATCTATCTTGACGGCAGCGAATCCTATCAGCTCACCCATCGTGCCATTAGAGACACCAAGCTCGGTATTATTTTTGATAAACATGACCTTAGAACCAACTTTCAGAATCAACTCGTCCTGAGTCCGTACCGTTTTTTTCAATGTCTCAACCAGTTTACTATCACCAGTCGATGTCGCCTCAAAGCGCATCATGTCACCATCAAGCGCGGCAAGCTCTTTATCATTGATTTTGTTAACATTCAGATTGTGCGTATAAAGGCGGGTGCGCTTGATATCGACGTCTTGATCAAAGGTGGCTTCTAGCGCAGCGATGGCCTCAAAAGTGACTTCTTGACGGCGGATTTGATTCAAAATATCATCCAAATCCAGACCGCCATTAGCCGCCTCACTGACTTGTCTATGCTGCTCACTTAAGTAGCAAATATGGAACTTGGCATCAAGCCATGCCTCTGACATAAAGGCGAACTTCTCACGGTTGGTCTCGCCCTTGCTACCGATTGGTGGCAACTGAAAAAAGTCGCCTGCTACTACGACTTGAATGCCACCAAACGCCTTGTCATTTTTGCGTACATATTTGAGCACTTGGCTCACCAAGTTGAGCTGCTTGGCATGCAGCATCGATATCTCATCGATAATCAACACAGCCGTATCTTTTAGTCGATCAGCCAAAAACTGTTTGCGCGATAGATTGCTCAAATCACGATCAGACAACTCATCTTTGATACCAATACCCGACCAGCTATGAATCGTCGTACCGCTCATATGAGTGGCGGCAATACCTGTACTGGCAGTCACAGCAACGGGTACGCGGCGCGCACGCAGATAATCAATGTATTGATTGAGGGTATAGGTTTTACCTGAGCCTGCTGAGCCCGTTAAAAAGACATTTTGACCTGTTTTTAAGATATCAAGAGCAGAAGATTGACGCATATATCCAAACCAATTAGATGAGTAATAATAATAAAAATAGTACGAGAAAAATAATATGTGATCAGGTCAATATAAAAAGTGTCAGCGAGGCTAGTATAAATTTTTGTAGTCTCTGTCTGCATAGGCACAGCAAGCAAGAAAAATTTGTAGCAGTCACGCGTTGCAATGACGTGTATCCATTTTATTGAATATTAACGATAAGCAAAAAAAGCTGCCATGATTATAACAGCTACACCCGTTTTGCGAACCACTTTCACAATCATACACCACATAACCAGAAGTTATGTGATACGAAATATATCATTATAAAAAGTCATTATTCCTCTGCACAAAAGCTCAGTACGATAGAGTCATACTTGGTTAGGAAAACCAAATATTTGTTATCCAATAACCATAACACACAACAAGGAGTCGTTAATGTTATACGCCTATCCCAACACTGAAAACAGTCCTGTCCAATTCCGCAAAAAATATGACAATTTTATCAATGGTGAGTGGACCCCGCCTGTCGATGGTGAGTACTTTGACAATCCTAGTCCTATTGATGGCAAGACTATTTGCCAAGTTGCCCGCTCAAAAGAAGCCGATATCGAAAAAGCATTAGATGCGGCCCATGCTGCCAAAGATGCGTGGGGCAAAACCAGCGTCACGGATCGTGCCAATCTATTGCTTAAAATCGCTGACCGTATGGAAGCTAACTTAGAAGCCATCGCTATCGCTGAATGTTATGAAAACGGCAAACCTGTGCGTGAGACTCTAATGGCAGACATTCCACTAGCCATCGATCAGTTCCGCTATTTTGCCAGTGCCATTCGCGCACAAGAAGGCGGTATTAGCCAAATCGATGAAGACACGGTTGCTTATCACTTCCATGAACCGCTTGGCGTTGTTGGTCAAATCATCCCATGGAACTTCCCTATCTTGATGGCTGTCTGGAAAATCGCGCCAGCGCTTGCGGCAGGTAATTGTATTGTAATGAAGCCTGCTGAACAAACGCCTGCTTCTGTTTTATATATGTTGGAAACCATCGGTATCGCTGACCTGTTACCAAAAGGCGTCCTTAATATCGTCAACGGTTTTGGGGTCGAGGCTGGTAAACCACTGGCGTCTAATCCACGTATCAATAAAGTTGCTTTCACTGGTGAGACCACAACTGGTCGCCTCATCATGCAATACGCGAGCGAAAACATCATTCCTGTGACGCTAGAGCTGGGCGGCAAAAGCCCCAATATCTTCTTTGCCGATGTGATGGATGAAGACGATGACTTCTTAGATAAAGCGGTCGAAGGTCTAGTGATGTTTGCGCTGAACCAAGGCGAAGTCTGTACGTGTCCGTCTCGTGCGCTGGTACATGAAAGCATCTATGACGAATTTATCAAACGCTGTATCGCTCGTGTCGAAGCCATCAAAATGGGTAATCCACTAGATACAGACACGATGATTGGGGCGCAGGCCAGCTCAGATCAGTTAGAAAAAATTCTCTCTTATCTTGATATTGGTAAAAAAGAAGGCGCAAAAGTCTTGGTTGGCGGCGATCAAGCCAAGCATGATGGCGACTTATCAGACGGTTATTATGTTAAGCCGACCATCTTTGAAGGCACCAACGACATGCGCGTGTTCCAAGAAGAGATTTTTGGCCCTGTACTTGCTGTCACTACCTTTAAAGATGACGAAGAAGCGATGAAAATTGCCAATGACACCTTATATGGTCTAGGCGCTGGTGTTTGGACACGTAGCGTTCATAAGGCATATCGTTTCGGGCGTGGTATCCAAGCAGGCCGCGTATGGACCAACTGTTATCACATTTATCCATCGCATGCCGCTTTTGGGGGTTATAAGCAATCTGGTATTGGTCGCGAAAACCATCTGATGATGCTCGATCATTACCAACAAACCAAAAATATGTTGGTTTCTTATAGTCCGAAAAAGATGGGCTTCTTTTAGAGCAAAGCTCAACTTTTGATGAGAGTCGATAAGCCCTAGCTTGCCATACAGGTTAAGCACTGCGATTAAGAAGCGCTTATTGTTTTTGGTCTTTAGCGCGGCTTAGCAAGGTAACGACGCTTAATGAGTATTAATAATTAAGACTGTTAGCTAAATAGAGTTTTATTTACACTTAAATGAAGTAATGAGCCGCATCCTATTCAATCACAGGCTATATGCAGCGTGAGCGAGAATGATGCGGCTTTTTGTATTCATCCCCTATTCTATGCTCTTAACGATCATGCTTTTAACGATAAGGAAATCATCATGAAAGTGACAGCGACAGAAGCCTGCAAAGAATTAATTGATCTACTCAAGTCCAAACATGGTGAGCTTATGTTCCATCAATCAGGTGGTTGCTGTGATGGTAGCTCTCCTATGTGTTATCCATTGGGCGAATTCAAAGTAGGCGGACAAGATATTTTAGTCGGCGATCTGGCTGGCTGCCCATTTTATATGGGTAAAGCGCAATATCAACTCTGGCAACACACGGATTTGACCATTGATGTGGTCAATGGACGCGGCGCAAGCTTCTCGCTAGAAATCCCTGAAGGCAAACGCTTCATTGTACGCTCAGAGATTTGTGCCGTGTAGTCTTAAAGACCATCAGACTGGGCTTATGTCAGCCCTTTTTCTTATTGGTGATGTCCACGTTCATTAGCACCAATACCTCTGCGTGCCAGCTTATCTATTCTCCCCATCCCCTTGCATTATTATTAAAAAATAGTAAATATTTTTGAAATACAATCCAGTCATATTGAGTGATTCAATTGTACAAAATATAGCCAAGCAAACGCTTTAATCACAATTGTTTCAGCAATTTTAGGTGTCCTGAAAAGTCACAGCTTTCTATCAAAACTATTTCATATATGTATCAAAACTTTTTTATATACCCCTTGCGCTACTCCTATTTAAAGGAGTATATTCAGACCACTTGTTTATATTTATGTGTTTTTTACTCGTAATTTGCGAGGTAAAAATCCTAATTTGTTTTTTATTTTTTATATTAAAAACATCATATAAATGAGGGCTTTAAAGGATTTAAAAGCTCACCGATGGTATTCGTGGTTCGAATACGAGCATGTAGGTATATGGGCAACTACTTATCATTACATAGGATGTAAGAATGCAAAAATCACTCTTCAAACTAACCATGTTAGCGACACTTATCTTAGGCATGAGTGCCTGTAGTGGCGATAATAAAACCACTGACGACTCTGCTGCCAGCTCAGATGCCAAAGCTGCCAAAACCCTACTTTATTGCTCAGAAGGCAGCCCTGCTGGTTTCGATCCAGCGCAATATACTGCTGGTACTGATTTTGATGCGAGCGCTTATCCTATCTATAACGGTTTGGTGCAATTCAAAAGAGATGGTACTGAGATTCAGCCAGGACTGGCGGAAAGCTGGGATATTAGCGAAGACGGTAAGACTTACACCTTTAATCTTCGAAAAGGCGTCAAGTTCGGTAAAACAGATTACTTTACCCCAAGCCGCGATTTTAACGCAGACGACCTTATTTTTACCCTAGAACGTCTCACCAACCCAGAGTTTGAATTTAACAAAGCCTACCCTGCTGAGTTCCCCTATTCGGTTGGCATGGGACTACCAGATATCATCTCCAACATTGAAAAAGTTGACGATTACACGGTAAAAGTCACGCTCAGCGAGACCAACGCGCCATTTTTACAGAACTTAGCGATGCCGTTTGCTTATATCAATTCTGCTGAATATGCAGACCAATTGATGGCTTCTGGTAATGAGCCTGATATCAATAACAAACCAGTCGGTACTGGTCCTTTCGTCTTTACGTCGTATCAAAAAGACGCGCAAATTCGTTATACCAAAAACCCAGATTATTGGGATAAAGACAACATCTACATCGATAACCTCGTATTTGTTATCACCAAAGATTCAGCCGTTCGTGCGCAAAAAGTTCAAGCGGGCGAATGTCATGTATCTGCATATCCAAAACCTGCCGAGATTGAATCAGTCAAAAAATCGGGTAAGGCCACGGTTCTTGATCAACCAGGTTTTAACGTCGGCTATGTGGGCTACAACGTCGAAAAACCAAAGCTGAGCGATCTTAGAGTTCGTCAGGCATTAGATATGGCGATTAATAAAGACGCGATCATCAATGCCGTTTATCAAAGCGAAGGTATCAAAGCCACCAACCCTATGCCACCAACGCAGTGGGGCTACGACAAGTCGCTTAAAGATGCGCCTTATGATGTCGAAAAAGCAAAAGCGTTGATCAAAGAAGCTGGCGCCGACAATATGTCTATCAATCTATGGTATATGCCTGTTCAACGTCCTTACAACCCCAATGCCAAGCTCATGGCAGAAATGCTGCAAGCAGATTGGGCGAAGATTGGCGTCAATGCCAAGCTGGTCACTTATGAGTGGGGCGAATACCTAAAACGCGCGGCAAAAGGCGAGCCTGATGTGATCTTGGCAGGTTGGACCGGCGATAATGGTGACCCTGATAACTGGTTGGGCTCGTTACTGTCTTGTGACGCTGTCGGTGGCAATAACTACTCACGCTGGTGTAACAAAGACTTTGACAATCTAGTCATAAAAGCGCGTCAGGTCACTAATCAAGATGAACGGGTGGATGATTACGTACAAGCTCAGCAAATATTCAAAGAGCAACTTCCTTGGACGACAATGGCGCATTCGGTCGTAACCGTATTCACTGCACCAAACGTTGTGGATTTCAAAATCAGCCCGCTTGGTGCCGTACGCTTCGATGGCGTGAAGGTTGAATAGCGCACTCCGCTAAGCCCAATAAGACAGGCTTTATTGTTTAATTGACAGTCGGTTGGATCAAATCTTTTGTTCCAACCGCATCAACATACATTAAATACCCTGTCATGGGCATTCTTATCACTGCTACCTCTCTAATCATCGAACCACAACTGTCGAGCGGCTTATGCTACTTTATATTTTGCGTCGAATTGCCATCCTCATTCCTGTCTATCTAGGCTTAACCCTCTCAACCTTTACTCTAATACGTCTCGTCCCTGGCGATGCTGTTGAGATTATGATGGGTGAACGTATGGTTGATCCAGAGCTACATGCTCGCGCTTTGGAAAGACTGGGATTGGACAAACCGCTCATCGTCCAATATTGGGACTACTTGAGCGGCATCTTAACCGGCGACTTTGGTGCGTCCTTTCGTACGCGTGCCCCAGTCTTACAAGACTTTTTTGCCCATTTTGTACCAACATTAGAGTTGGCGCTGTGTGCGATCATCATTGCGAGTGTCGTTGGTATCAGTTTGGGTATTTTTGCCGCACTGCGCCGCGGTACTTGGATTGATTACACGCTGATGTCAGGCGCTCTCGCTGGCTACTCCATGCCCATTTATTTATTGGGTCCTATCCTGACGGGTATTTTTGCCCATTATCTTGGCCTACTACCTGTCGCTGGCGTCATCTCTGTCGCTCAGTTTTTAGACGTGCAACCTTTATATGGCTCATGGTTATTAGGCTCGCTAACTTCGGGAGAACCGGGTGCATTTTGGGACGTGGTCAAACATTTTATTTTGCCCTCCATTGCTTTATCGACCATTCCACTCGCCATGATTGCGCGGATGACACGCTCTGCGATGCTGGAAGTATTGGATGAGGACTATGTGCGTACGGCTCGAGCCAAAGGCTTGTCACCACGTCGTGTGATTTTGATACATGTGATGCGTAATGCATTGATTACGGTAGTGACGGTCGTTGGCTTACAAATGGCAACCTTGCTTGCTGGCGCTATTATCACTGAGACCATCTTTAGCTGGCCAGGCGTTGGTAATTGGTTGCTTGATGGATTTTTCACACGTGATTATCCAATCGTACAAAACGGGATCTTATTGGTTGCCACTGCCTTGATTTTGGTTAGCTTATTTATTGATATTTTGTATGGCCTAATCAATCCACGTATTCGCCATACTTCTTAATCTAACATTGATAAATACTCATATTTTAAATAGTGACGATTGGCTTTTGAGTGGTATTTAGAGTTTTTAGCAAAATCTATCTCCTGTTTAGGAATAAGATTCTAGCCACTTTCAACGCGTTCGCCACTATAGGAACTGCTCATGAAGTCTTCTACTCTTCCCTCTGATGCCAACCTTGTGGCAGCCACACCGCCTTCATCTTGGCAGTTATTTTTATCGACATTTTGCCGAAACAAAGGCGCCGTTATTGGATTTATTGTATTGGCATTGATGGTCATCATTGCCATATTTGCACCCGCCCTTGCTCCTCATGATCCTTATGAGTTGTTTACTGGTCAAGAACAATTGCCTCCTGCGTTTTTAAGTGGCGGCGATACTATGTTTTGGCTGGGTACTGATGATGCGGGCCGCGATACTTTGTCTCGCGTGATGTATGGCGCACGTTATTCTTTATTCATCGGTCTGAGCGCGACGACCCTTGCTATGCTGGTTGGTATCTCGTTAGGACTGAGTGCGGCATTTTGGCCCAAAGTTTGGGGCAAAGCCGTCATGTTGGTCAATGATATTTTGATGTCCTATCCCAGTTTGCTATTGGCGATTATCATTGCGGCAATCTTAGGGCCATCGATGACCAATACCATCATCACCATTGCTCTAGTCTGTACGCCACCGTTCATTCGTCTCACTCGGGCTACCGCCATGGTAGAGCTGCAACGCGAGTACTTTATTGCCTCACAAGTGATGGGTGCTGGCGTGCTCAGACTTTTGTTTGTGACGATTTTACCCAACTGTATGGCGCCACTAATCGTACAAGCAACGATGATTTTTTCATCAGCGATTTTAGAAGCAGGTGCGATTGGTTTCCTAGGATTTGGCGTACAGCCGCCCGATGCTGAATGGGGTGCCATGCTAGGTACAGCACGTCAGTATATTCAAAGTAACGTTTGGCTCGCTATTTGGCCAGGTGTCGCTATCTTCTTAGCCGCCTTATCAATCAACCTGACTGGTGATGGCCTACGCGATGCGCTAGACCCCAAATTAAAGCAGGTGACCTAAAATGACTGAACCTTTAAACCATACCAATACTTCTATGAACGGATCGTTAGTAAAAGAGGCGCCATTATTACTAGATATCGAAAATCTTTCGGTCACTTTTGGTGAAGGGTCGCGTGCTTTTCGCGCGGTAGATGATGTCTCTTTATCCATCACTCAAGGCGAGGTCATCGCGATAGTAGGTGAATCTGGCTCAGGCAAATCCGTCACCATGATGGCGTTGATGGGACTGTTGCCACCTTATGCCAATGTCCGTGCCAAACGCGTGATGTTCGATAATAAGGACATGCTCGCTATGGCCCCAAAAGAGCGCCGCGGCATTATTGGTAAAGACATCTCGATGATCTTTCAAAACGCCATGTCGTGCCTCAATCCAAGCTTTACGGTTGAGATGCAGCTGGGCGAAGTCCTACGTAAGCACCTTGGTTTACGAGGCTCGGCAGTACAAACACGCATATTAGAGCTGCTAGAATTGGTTGAGATGCCCGATGCCAAAAACCGACTCAAGGTCTATCCGCATCAACTCTCAGGCGGTATGAGCCAGCGCGTTATGATTGCGATGGCGCTTGCTTGCGAGCCTAAGCTGCTTATCGCCGATGAGCCGACTACCGCGCTCGATGTCACCGTGCAAGCGCAAATCATGGACTTGCTTGGTCGATTGCAACGCGAAAAACAAATGGCGATGGTACTAATCACCCACGATTTGGGCCTCGTCGCGCAAAACTCGCGTGATGTTGCGGTCATGTATGCCGGACAAGTGGTTGAAACCAGTACGGTGCCCGAAATCTTCCAACACCCTGCCCATCCTTATACCGAAGCATTGCTACAAGCCATCCCTGAACTGGCTATCGGTCAAGACAGATTACATAGCTTACCAGGGGTGGTACCAAGCCAATATGATCGTCCAACGGGTTGTTTGCTGTCTCCGCGCTGCCCCTACAAAGAGCCTGCGTGTGATGTGCCACCACCAATTTTAGACACGCCAAATGGCAAGGTGCGCTGTATTCATACTGATTTACCAAGCATATCTGCTGGTACCTCTCCCTTTGACCCTGCTAATTTGGAGTCCCAAGCATGAGTGATAAAGTGGTCTTAAAAGCAGACAATCTACGCAAGCACTATCCTGTATCTCAAGGTTTGGGCAAAGCAAAAGCGTATGTCAAAGCCTTAAACGGTATCTCATTTGAGCTACGCGCTGGCAAAACACTGGCGGTCGTTGGTGAATCAGGCTGCGGCAAATCGACGCTTGCCCGCCAGCTAACGCTCATCGAACAACCAAGTGATGGTGAGCTGTTTATCAACGATGAAGGGACGACAGGCTATAGCAGAAAAGCGCTAAAAGATTTGCGTACTGAGATTCAAATGGTCTTTCAAAACCCTTATGGTAGCTTGAATCCGCGCCATACGATTGGCTATCAATTGACAGAGCCGTTGGATATTCATACCAAGCTGTCAAAAGAAGATAAGCGCGACAAAATCAATGAGATGATGAGAAATGTGGGTTTACGTCCTGAGCATGCTGGACGCTATCCGCACATGTTTTCGGGTGGTCAGCGCCAGCGGATTGCCCTCGCTCGCGCCATGATGCTTAATCCAAAAATTGTCGTCGCTGATGAACCGACCTCCGCGCTCGATGTGTCCATTCAAGCGCAAGTATTGAATCTATTTATGGACTTGCAGGACGAGTACCATACAGCGTATGTCTTTATCTCACACAACTTATCCGTCGTACGCCATGTGGCAGACGATGTGATGGTGATGTACTTAGGGCAAGCGGTCGAACATGGGCCAAAAGAAGCCATTTACAATGCGCCAAAACACCCTTATACGATGGCATTATTAGCAGCGGCTCCCACAGTAAATGGTCAGAAAAAAGATCTGACACTGCAAGGTGAGCTGCCAAGCCCATTGAACCCGCCAAGTGGTTGCGCCTTACATAAGCGCTGCCCTTATGCAAAACCGCAATGCAGCGAAGTAGAGCCACAGCTTCGAGAATGGGACGGGCGACTGGTGGCTTGTTTGCGTTTAGAAGAGATACATGGTTAAAATTTTTTAATCGTTTAATAGATAAAAAAACCGCCATGATGGCGGTTTTTGTTTTATATAATCGATACTCAATAAAACGACTACGTGACATTATAATACGTAACTGGTAAAAGTTTTTCTTGCTTGCTGTGTCTGCGCTGACAGAGGCGACGAAAAACTTATCCTAGTCACGCTATATTTTTTTATATTGATCTGACTATAGTGGCTTCAACCCACCTTTTTATATACTCTTTTTTCATTTATAAAAGCCTTTATCTTACAACGTGCATCGCCGCTTCCAGCGCAGCGGTGTCTTCATGCATACGATATAAGCAAATCTTACCTGCCTCATTGAAGCGTACAATCATCGTCCAAAGACTGTTAAACACGTCGCCAGTACGTTTGACTGTGTGAGCCAATTCGCCAAACCTAACAATGTAATCATCGCTTGCGATAGAATCTTCCATCTCAAAACTGCCAAATTCGAACAGTTGCGCCAGATTTTTAAAGAACTCAGTACCTTCTGCTCGACCAGTATGCGTTCCATAAATCGGCACTTGGCTGTCGGTCTCTTCTCGAAAGACCACAAATTTTACGTCTGAGTCACACAGCGCCATGGCTTGCTCATATTCCCCTGTGAAGACATGAGTGACAAATTGATCAAGCGTTTGGGTATTTGATTTTGTTTGCATATATTTTCTCGCTATAGTTGATCCCCTATAAAATCAATACAGCGCTACTGAGATAAATTTTACGTCGCCGCTGTCTGCAAAGGCACAGCAAGCAAGAAAAATTTGTTTTAGTAGTGCGTGATAATAGGTGATCCTCTTTTATGTAGGACTGACTATATTATGAATTGCATAAATCGTGGCACTTTCAAGGTTGCCAACGAGTTATATACAGTCTAATGAAAGATATGGTAGATAAACAGACGACGCTCACACATCGACTGTGCAAATATGCACAACATAATTTGATAATATAAGAGACTATTGTAAAACCTGTCTGACACTGACTGGTAAGTGTTTTTTGCCGCCTCTGTCACGCTATGCGAACAGCAAGCAAAAAAATACTTACCAATCGCCTCCATTAGCACTTTTATCAACTTTATGTCATGTTAACAATATTAAAATAAGAGAGTAACTATGTACTGGGACGATTTGGCTTACTTTGTTTGCTTGGTAGAAAAACAAACATTGACCGCGTGTGCTGAAGCAATGAATGTGCAGCACAGTACGGTGGCTCGGCGTATTGACCATCTTGAGAAAACATTGGACGTCAACCTCTTTGATCGGCTGGGCAAACGCTACGTGATAACTATCGAGGGCGAGCGGCTCTACCATCAAGCTTTAGAAGTCAAAAAAGAGATGGTCACTTTTCAAAGAATGGCGATTGATCAGAACGCTCTACAAGGCAAAGTCGTGGTATCCGCACCGCCTGTATGGGCAAATGAGGTGCTCATGCCTGCTTTAGCTGACTTTCGCCAGCGCTTCCCAGATATCGTATTGGCTTTGAGCGGCGATGTCAGTATGAGCAATTTACATCAACGAGAAGCTGATATCGCCATACGCACACGCCGTCCCACCCAAGAGGACTTGGTTATTCGCACATTGGGTTCATCGACTTATCGATTTTATGCCCATGATAAATACCTCAAAGACACCGAATCTGAGCAATGGCAACTCATAGAGTTTCAAGCCAACGCCAGAGTGCTGGCTTGGTCGCAAGCGTTTATGCAGCAGCAAGACTATACGATTGCGTTTAGTACCAATGACTTATATATGGCGTGTCACGCGGCGCGTCAAAAAATAGGATTTGCGCTATTACCTGACTTTTTAGCTTGTCAACACACAGAACTGGTAGCGGTTGATCCTATTAACAGATCGACCTTAACCGACTTGGAAACTCATTCCTCAGTGGACAATTACGCGGCGGCTGAGACATTACAACCTGAGCAGTTAGATACACACTCCCCTATTCCACTGGCTCAATCGTATCCCCTCTATTTGGTCATGCACCCAGACGTAAGACGCTCGGCAAGAGTCAGAGCGGTGGCAGATTGGTTGATTGATTGTTCTACTCGGTTGAGTGGGTTTGCTTGATGTTTTCTATTGATTAGATGATAGATCTGTAAATAGTAGCCTGTTCACAGCGCAATAACATTCACCACACCGCGACATCTAGGAAACTGCGTACACCCATAAAAGGACTGGCCTTGACGCGCACCTGTTTTGGCTACCCGCTTAATCATCTCGCCTCTACATTTCGGACAAGTTGGTATTTGGACCAGATCAGCTGTATTATCTGAAACCTCGAGTATTGTAGATACTTCCATCTGTGGCTCAAATTCTACAATCTCAAATGGTGTGAGAAATAGTTTATCTGCAATATCATGCGACATACTGGTATGTGGGGTGATTGTCTGCTGAGTATTCAGACTATCAGTCGGTAACTCGCTAGATTCAATCTCAGTCTGACCAGACCAGACCAGCGCTGCACTTCTCTACTTTTTAGGATAGTTCTATCAACAGTTTCTTTTACTATAGGCTCAGGTGTAGGATTATCAGCATTCTTGCTTGGGTTGCTATGCTTATCTTTTAGATAAGCTTTGTGCTGCCGATTGGTGCGCCACGATTTACTAAATCTATTACTTTCAATCTGCTCGACAATGGATGCGACCTCGTCTTCAGTGAGTAGCTTATCTTGTTTTTTCTTTACATAAGAGACCATGCCACTGGTCAATACGTGTTCAGGCAACTCATCGCGGGTTTTTAGCTCGCACTCACCGATAAATCCAATCATCGAATGAAAATAGCTCAGCTCCAATCCTAATAAATCTGCAAGCGTCTTAATATGCAAGTAGTTTTGGCGTAGCGGATTTTGGAATTTGAACTTGCTTCCATTTGGGAATGATTGCGTCCACTGTCTTTGGTTTTCGCTACCATATATCCAGCCTTTATAGTTTTTGGTTTCGATGACAAAGATGCCGTATACGGAAACGATGACGTGATCGATTTGCGTACTACCACCATTGGCTAATGGCAAGGTAATACCGTTTAATCGGTGGTAAACATCTTTTTCAAGCTTTAGCCACATGGCAACATTGATGACGGTCTCGCCTAGGAAACCTTTAAAAGTGGATTTTAGGGATATAGTGAATTTCTCAAATAATGTCTCACTAGGTTGACATCTACTCAACAAAAGATTTAAGTCCATATAAGATATTTATAAATATGATTACGCCAATGACAATTTTCATGAAGCTTGTACTTTCTTGTTTTGCTTCTGCAAAATTCTGTTGAATCGATTCTGTAACGAAGTCCATATCGGTTGAAGTAGGCTTATAGCTGCTAAAGGTGACTTCATTAGCTAAGCTTGGAATGTCATCAATAAGCTCAGTCACTTGTGGTCGAACGTGCTTCTCATATTTTTTCCAAGGATTGTCACTCTCATAAAGTTTTCGTACGCCATAATACATATCTTCTTCGAAATAACTGTCTTGAATCCATTGATCGTAATAAGCTTGCTCCCAAAACTTGGCAGGAAGTACAGTAACCTCAGCTGTTTCATCACTGATTAAAATAGGGAATGAGCTTTGTAAAATACCATTGGGTAAATGTAATCGCCAAACGAATATACTGGTAGACTTTAGTGGTAAAAGCGTGATGGTATTAGGGATGTCAAAACCAAGCATTCTAGTATGCTCGTCAGTTATGTGCTCGGCATACTTTGATATTTCTATATCATCCGTATCAGGAATAGTATTTTTAAAAGTATAAAGTTTATGTGCAATTTCTGCTAGATAATAAACTGGTGTTCGCCCTGTTGGATCGTATAACACTTCAGCAGGACAAGAATATGCCTGATCAAAAGACCATAGCATTTTATTTGCTTGGACGACATGAGCCCATACCACTTTGCCTGTTTTATATAGCTTAGCCAATTGATTCATTTGTTCATACAAGACGTCGTCTTTCATCCATTTTGGAGGCATCATCTGTAAGTAAACTAAATCCGCTCGATCTAAATTAGCAAATTCAACCTCCCTGTCAAACTTCAACTCCATAGTGGGTACGGGTGGCAAAGGCTGATTGAAATCTGTATTGCTTAATATAGTAGATGGAACTAGCTCCAGCACACTTTGCCAAATTGTTTGGTCTTGTAATACCCCATCATCACTAGCTATTATCAATGCTTGGTAAATCACTTGCTTAGGAACGAAAAAATCACACAAATCTTGGATATCACTATCAAACTCGACAAACATGTTTTCAGCCAGTGCGGCCTGATCCCCTATAAAATGATCGCTTGCATCAGAGTACCAAACTGGGGCTTCTCTACGAGCTCGTCCAATGACCTCCCCTAAATAATAGCTCAATATCTCAATAATTGAGTTATTATTTAGGGGATATTCTGAAGAGAAAATTCGATGTTCTGTAAAGTCAGGCAGTCTTTTTTTAACCGTTAGCAACCACTCATCAATTCGCTTGAGACTATTTAGCGAATAATCAAGGTTACAGTTACGAAGCTCTCTTTCATATATAAAGTCCTGATGTCTGGTCAAATCATCTAACTTATCAGGATTCACCTGTTCTGACCTATCGGAGAAAAAATCATCTAACGTTAAGAGCACGCTTACTGTCTCAATAGTCGGTTGATTAGACGTAAGGAATGCCTTTTGCGAGTTAATAGAAGTCGTGCAACTTGTCATGATTTTATCGTCTTAGAAAATATTGAATTTTAGTTTATGTCGTTTAATAGTTAGCTACCGATGACTACCTGTCTAATAAATGTTTCTTCTTCCATTGCACATAATTAAAATTATCTTTAGCAATGTCTATATGCCAATCATAAGGAAATAAGTCTGATTGTATTTCTTGTGGAATACTATTTTTATGGATAAAACACCGATTAACCAATAACTCTTTCGCAGCTGGTACCGATACTGGTATTTCATCATTATATTGCTGATAATGCTGTTTATAGCTTTCAGCACTTGAAAGATCTACTTCTCCATCTACGTTGAATTTCCATTCTTTCTCTGTCTCGTAATTTCTGACAAAGTCTGTTCGCCAGCGCGAATTATGTCCCCAACCATGAGACAAGTCATGACATAATCGGTTATTTCTATGATTGGTGAAATACATATCGCTTTTTTCAGCCAAGTATTTATCTACGCATGGATGATTGTAGACACTGACTCCACCCCTCGAAAACTGTAATTCACCAAACATAATAGTCGGATAAAGCTGCTCCTTGATAATTATTTGATCATGCTCACCTACTCTTACTACGTCATCAACATAATGTATTTCATGGTAAAAGGGATGATAGTAAGGTTGGGCTATAGATGACACTTGCATCCCTATATCTGTAAAAAAAGAACGATACTCAGCTACTGTCAATTTTCCTTGATTCAATAACCACAATAGATGGTCATTACAGACGCTTAAAGCAAATAAATCCCATAGTTTAAAACTCAGTTTCTCAAATCGATTTGGAGAGAGTACCTCATGAGCGCCAAACCCATTGCATTCGTCTATGTACTGTTTTATTAAAGCGAAGTTAAGATTATTGTTTTTAATACTCAACTTAGTAAGTACAGATTTAAATAGACTACCTTCTATCTTCTTTATAGGTTCTTCTACATCTACAGATAATAATTTGGTTAAACTGGCATCATACTTTTTTAAAGACTCACAGTCTTTTATTATGCGTCTAATATCCTCAATATGTGCAACCAACACTTCTTGATAAACACTTTTCCCTTCATAACTTACTAAGTCGAGATATAGAGCCACACTCATAGTTTTATCCAAAAAAAAGATAGACTGAATGTGTTCAGTCTATCTTACATGTGCTGTCTTACAAACAATTTTTAGTTTAAAAAATAAACCAAGCTAGATTCTTTATAATCACAATAAGCTCAAATATTTAATCAGTAATAGTAAAAATCTTTAACCGCATCTGCTGTGTAACCCATATTTACTTTATTTAGAATAGTGGTAGCGGTAGGCATTCTGCTAGAGGACTGCCCAAGATCGAAAAATGGTGCTACGTTGAATTTGAATGGTACACGGCCTTGGTAACTATATGTGATTTCCTGATTAATATTTCCATTTTGACTGACATCTACTAGAGTTTTAGTTAAAAGACCAGAATTATTATATTCGGCTATATTAGTGACATTTTGAACATTAGCTATAAATCCTTTAAATGTTTCCTTAGAACTGGTCGCTAAGCCAGCTTTATTATAAGAGACTTCAATATCGATAACAGACGATCCAGAATTAGTGATCTTTCTAACAATATTGTTTTGGCTATTGTATGTATAAGTTATTGAATCTCCGTCTCCTGTATCGACTTTAAGAACATTACCTTGGTTGTCATAGCTGTATTCAAAAGTCCTATCCAATGTTTTGACTTCGCTGTTAGTAACATCATTACCTTCTAGATAATATAAATCAGACTTGGCTATGTAATTATTTGCATTGAGAGTTATATATCTGATTCTATCTATACTACCGTTGTTATATTCATCAGTCTCGATTTGCTCTAATTGATTTAAACTATTATAAATAAATGTACTTGTCGAATTATAAAAATAACTTGAATTGCTTGTATCACTTGTATCACTCTTCGTTATTTGTGCTATATCACCGTTTAAGTTATATCGATAAGTAGTTACTGCTTCAAATATACTATCCCCATCATCGTTAGTCTGATATTCAATCAACTGATCTTTTTTGTTGTATACCCATACTTCAATCCTATCAGTTTGTTTATCAATACCACGAGTACTTTCAAGACGAATCAAACGACCTTTATTATCATAAGTAAATTTTTCTGATCTGTTATTCCTTCCAGCGTTGTTGTAAGACAAGTATTCTTTTTCAATAAGTTGTTTTTTAGCATTGAAGTAAAAATTTTCCGTTGCATCTACGTAGGCATAACCGTTACCTCGATATGAAAGAGTGCTGACACCAGCAACAGTAGCATCTAGCGGTTTTGCATCTTTCTCATTTTCAACACCATCACCATCAATATCTGGATCACAGTCGTCAATGATTCCATCTTTGTCCAAATCTGCTTGTCCTGAATTGCTAGCGGTAACTTCTTTACATTTATCACTAGGGGTATTAACAGGGGGTTTATCAGGGTTGTTATTACTCTGACCACCAGAGTCAGAGCCTCCTCCACAAGCCGTCAATGAAGTGGCAAAAAGAGTAATAGCAATGGCAGAGCTTAGTTTCTTGATAGTGTAATTAGTCGACATGTATAGGCTCATTGGATAAAGTTAATTTAGCATTCATGCTTTGCAATAAGCCATGCATGATTAATTATGTATTGTAAACTTTTTTTACTAATCTAATACATATTTTTAAGCATGTTAACTATTTCTATATACATTAATCAATCTTTTACTTTGTTACGAATAATAAAAAAGCCACCAGATTTCTCCAGTAGCTCTATTTTTTAAATACTAACTAAGTTAGGTTAATTACACCAAGCTATTCACCGCTTCAACCACAGCATCAGTCGTGATACCGAACTCTTTATACAAGTCGCTAGCAGGAGCAGATTCGCCATAAGTCGTCATGCCGATGACTTTGCCATCTAGACCAACGAACTTATACCAGTAATCTACATGCGCGGCTTCTACTGCGACGCGAGCACGAATATTGGCTGGCAATACAGCTTCGCGATAGCTAGCATCTTGCTCGACGAAAATCTCAGCACACGGCATAGACACCACACGGATGCCAACACCATTTGCGCTCAATGTTTCGTACGCTTCCATCGCTAGGCCAACTTCTGAACCTGTCGCGATGATGATGGCTTGTAGCTCGCCCTGCTCTTTCGCCAGTACATAACCACCTTTGGTGATATTCGCTACTTGCTCGCTATCACGTGCTTGATGCGGCAAGCTCTGACGGCTAAAAATCAACGCTGATGGGTTATTTTCTGATTTGATTGCTTCTACCCAAGCACTTGCAGACTCGGTCGCATCACATGGACGCCATGTACGTAGATTTGGAGTGGTACGTAGACTAGTCAATTGCTCAACTGGCTGATGCGTTGGGCCATCTTCGCCCAGACCGATAGAGTCATGCGTATAGACATGGATGACGCGCTGTTTCATCAGTGCGCCCATGCGTACGGCGTTACGTGCGTATTCCATAAACATGAGGAAAGTCGCTACGTAAGGGATAAAGCCACCATGCAATGCAATACCATTGGCAATCGCGGTCATACCGAACTCGCGCACGCCGTAATAGATGTAGTTACCATCAGCGTCTTTCTCAATGCCTTTAGCGCCTTTGAATAGCGTAAGGTTAGAACCAGCTAAATCTGCTGAGCCGCCCAATAGTTCTGGCAATAACGGCTGTAAGCTGTTGATCGCGTTTTGACTCGCTTTACGACTAGCGACATCGCCGCCCGCTTCTTGCGTTTGCTGGATATACGCTTGTGCTTGGCTAGCAAAATCAGCAGGCAACTCGCCATTTAGACGACGTGACAATTCTGCTGCAATCTCTGGATAGGCTTTTTTGTACGCTTCAAAGTCCGCGTCCCAGTTCTTTTGCTGTACATCGCCTTTGGCTTTGGCATCCCACGCTTCATAGATTTCGTCATCTAATTCAAATGGAGCATGCTTCCAAGATAGTGCATCACGGGTCAAGGCGATTTCGTCATCACCGAGTGGTGCGCCATGACTGGCCGCTAGACCTTGCTTGTTCGGGCTACCAGCACCGATCGTGGTTTTGCAAATGATGAGGCTTGGCTTAGTAGTCTCTGCAATCGCTTGCTCAGTTGCTTGCGTGATCGCATCAGTATCATGACCGTCAACTTTGATAACTTGCCAGCCATATGACTTAAAGCGCGCCTCGGTATCATCAGTGAACCAGCCTTCGACATTACCATCGATTGAGATGCCATTGTCGTCATAGAAGAAGACTAACTTGCCAAGACCTAACGTGCCAGCGAGCGAGCACACTTCATGACTGATACCTTCCATCAAGCAACCATCGCCGAGGAACGCATAGGTATGATGATCGACGATATTATGACCGTCACGGTTGAACTGTGCGGCGAGTGTCTTCTCTGCGATTGCAAAACCAACCGCATTAGCAATACCTTGTCCTAGTGGACCAGTCGTCGTCTCGACACCAGGCGTGTAACCAAGTTCAGGATGACCAGGGGTTTTTGAATGCAGCTGACGGAAACCTTTTAGGTCATCAACGCTCACATCATAACCTGATAAATGTAACAATGAGTAGATAAGCATCGAGCCATGACCGTTTGACAGTACAAAGCGATCACGGTTGTGCCAATTAGGATCAGCTGGATTGTGCTTCAAAAATTTGCGCCACAAAACTTCGGCAATATCAGCCATACCCATTGGCGCACCCGGATGTCCAGAGTTGGCTTTTTGAACCGCGTCAAACGACAGTACACGGATGGCATTGGCTAGTTTACGTTCGTTAATTGGGGTGGGCATAGCGTGTCCTAATATTAAAGGAAAGTTTATTTGAATGAAAAAGGTTATTGAACTGAATTTGCTTAGATATCTAAATAGGTGGCTCATTATAAACTAAGTAGCAACAATTTTCCCTGTTACTCCTAGTCCATGACTTGATCGGGTCACATAATAAAAAATCAATTGGTCGTTAACGACCTCAATATAATGTTTCTCAAATTCTCGATAACACACATACTGAAGCCATCTCTCCTCTAAATAATCTGCGATTTGCTGATAGCTTATATTATTTGCAAATTTACAATACAACGTAAGCATGCAGTTCGCGTCATCATGACGTTCCTGATAAATAAAATCACAGCCAACATTGTTTTCCTTACAACAGAAAAATATATTGGCATCCATTTCAAAGCCTAACAAGCTGTCGCCACTACTTTGACCATAGATGAGATATTGTGAGTAATTCAATTTATCAACTATAGACAAAGTATTCATAACGTCATTACCCTCAAATTTCAATACGCTCAGCACCGCCCATAAACGGACGTAATACTTCTGGAATCGTGATGCTACCGTCAGCATTTTGATGATTTTCCATCACTGCTAGCAGCGTACGGCCAACCGCTAAACCCGAACCGTTTAGAGTATGAGCCAAGCTGGTCTGCTTGCCATCTTTGACACGCGTACCCATACGGCGCGCTTGGAAGTCACCGCAGTTAGAGCAGCTAGAGATTTCGCGGTACGTGTCTTGGCTTGGTAGCCATACTTCGATGTCATAGGTTTTTTGTGCGGCAAACCCCATATCACCCGTACATAGTTGTACCGTACGGTATGGCAACTCAAGCTGCTGCAAGATATATTCGGCCTGTCCTGTCATCGCTTCTAGCAAGTCATCAGATTGCTCTGCGGTGCCAACGTTGACCATTTCTACTTTTTCAAATTGATGCTGACGAATCAAGCCACGAGTATCACGCCCGTGTGAGCCCGCTTCACTACGGAAACATGGCGTATGCGCGGTAAATTTTAGCGGTAGCTCTTTGATATCCAAACGCTCGCCGCGTACCAAATTAGTCATTGGCACTTCAGCGGTTGGAATCAAATAAAAATCCATCTCATCATTATTCGTGTGATTGCTCAGCTTAAACAAATCATCTTCAAATTTAGGCAACTGACCCGTCCCTTTTAGACTATCGCTATTGACGATATAAGGCACATAAGTCTCAAGATAGCCGTATTTCATGGTATGGGTGTTGAGCATAAATTGAATCAGTGCGCGATGCAATTGCGCCAATTGACCTTTTAGCACGTTAAAGCGGCTTCCTGTCAGTTTGGTTGCGGCCTCAAAGTCGAGCATACCAAGCGTCTCACCGATATGGGTATGATCTTGAATCTCAAAATCAAACGTACGCGGTGTGCCCCACTTGCGTACTTCTACGTTATCGTCTTCTGACGTACCCACTGGTACATCTGCCGCTGGAATATTTGGAATCTGTAGCGCCGCTTGAGTCAGTCGCTCTTGTAAGGTGCGTAGCTCGTCTTCAGCAGCTTTGATCTCACCGCTAACGCTTTGCATCTCAGCCAATAGCTCACTGGCATCTTCGCCTGATTTTTTGAGAGCACCGACTTGCTTAGCACCAGCGTTACGGCGTGATTGCAATTCTTCTGTTTTGACTTGCAACGATTTACGCTCGGACTCAATCGACTGCCAAAACTCCATATCAAGCGTATAGCCACGAGTGGCCAGTTGTTGCTGTAAATCGCTTAAATCGCCGCGTAAGAGTTTTGGATCAATCATAATCGTTGCCTGTCACACTAAAAGTGAATAAGAAGTTGAAACATTATTGGTATAATTATTGGTCAGCTCATAGATATGACTACGCTTGATAACTCAATAACTATCTTGTCATGCTGCCCTATTTTTTATCAAACTATTTTTATCAAACCATAAGGCAGACGCTATCATACCAAGACCTAGCAGATTTGACCATGTTTTGGTCAAATTTTGCGCGTTTTCCAAATACGCTGCTTGGCCTCATATATTTGATTTCTAGCAAACCTATTTCGACGATAAGTCATACTACTACCTACAATTATTCTCAATTTGCACCGTCTGGCTCGATTAATGGCAATAATGTGCCTTCTATCGGTGAAGAGCATGGCTTATCTGTTTCATTTAGGAGCGCTTTTCGGTAAGATAAGCGCATACTATTTTTCGACATCTGGTCAAATATCGCATTACTGCTGTCATTTGACGATTTAAACCCAACGCTTTTCATACAAGTATTTGAGAAACCTTTATGGCCTTGTACCCTTATACGCTGCAACCTGTCGCCTTAAACATCACCGAGGCTGAATTTCACCAAGCACAGTACGAGCTTTTTGCCAGTGCCAGCCCTTCTTTTGGTCTAAAAAGCATCAAGAAAAAAGAATGGATCATCATAGCAATCGTTGTGATATTAGCGGCTGTAGGCCTTGTTTTTGTCACTGGCTATTCCACCATTATTTTTTGGCTGATGATAGTGGCAGTCGTGATTTATCTGTTGGTTCGTACGCTTGGCTTTAAATGGTATGTCAAAAGAGAGTTTGAGAAACAAGTAGCCGATCAAGAAATGCCAGATGAGATGCGCCAAATGAAATTGGGTGTGCAAAAACATGGCTTGGTGATGGCAATGCCAAGCAATCAGCCTGAAATGATGAAAAGTCAGATGCGCGGTATGCAGATGCGAGCTGGTTCTACTCAGCAAGCCGTTATTCCTTGGACCGCTATCAAAAGCTGGGATGAGACAGACGACTATATTTTTATGATGTTTGAGATGAAAGGTCAGCAAGGTAGCCAGATTTTACCAAAGCGCTTGCAAGCACAAAAATTCCCGATTGACACAGTGCGTCAACACTTACAAGAAGTGGTCGCTGTCAAAGGTTTAAATCCTGAAAACTTAAAACCGCCAGCTTAATACAAACCTCCCCTTTATCGCTGGTCTAATAATCCATAAAGGGGATATCACGATTAACAAGTATAATTTATCGCTTGAATGCATGGTCGTGTAGAGTGCCATTCTTAACGCATATAAATTTGTAAAACCAATCGCATTATTAAATTCATTGAATTTAACTTATAGATAGTCATTTGTTATTATGATAACCATCGAGAGAAGGCAGACGAGATCTTTATTAATTGTAATAGGTATTAGACGATATTCAAGTTTGAAAAGCATTAACCTATTAAATTTGATACGTTAAGAACCTATAGTAATAAGATAGGCAAGTTGCTACACTTTTAACCTTCTCTAACTTTTTATATCAACACTCACACTATAAGGATAATACTATGAGTCATACTAATAACGACACAAACCAAATTGGTCTAGAAAAAGTTGACATGAGCGGCGTGATCACAAAGCTAAATGGTCTATTATCGAGCTATCATACGTTTTATATCAATGTGCGCGGTTATCATTGGAACGTGAAAGGCGAGCATTTCTTTTCACTACATCCTAAGTTTGAAGAGCTATACACTGAGCTGCAATTGCAGATTGATGAGATTGCAGAGCGTATCTTGACGCTAGGTGGCACGCCACTACATGCGTATAGTGACTTTGCTCAGCACACCACCATCAAAGAAGATAAAAACGTTAAAGATGGCAAGACTTGTGTAAAAGGTATTGTGACTGGCTTACAAACACTGATCGAAGAACAACGTGACGTATCAGCGGCAGCGCAAGAAGCAGAAGATCAAGGTACAGCAGATTTGGTAGACGAATATGTGCAGCTACAAGAGAAGCATGTATGGATGTACAATGCATTTTTGGGCTAATCATTCGCTCAACTAATAACTCGCTCAAATAGTGCCTTTATGTTCATAGCATCAAAGAATTTATGGTACTAAAAATATATAGCACAAGAAAAAAGCACCTTAATAGGTGCTTTTTTTTGGTCTCAAACTTGATAAAAATAACGCGTTACTTTTGTACCCATTGGCGCATTTTTTCACGCTCAGCTGGCGTTGCTTGTAACCAAATTTGCATAAATTGATCCAGCTTATCCGTAGATGCGTTCATGTTTGTGGTTTGAGTGATAGAAGTACCTGCTCCAGCATTCATATTGGTTTGAGTGTTTGTCGTTGCTGGACTGATCGCAGCAATAGCACGCTGGTTCTGCATTTCAGCATCACCTGTTCCATCAAACACGCCGCCCAACGCTTTACCCAACCCTGCAAATAAACTGCCCTGACTGCCAGCCATCGCTTGTTGACTTGCGATTACTGTACCATTTTGCTGTATCGCTAGCGTCGGTTGTTTGGCATATTCTCTGGCTGCTTGATACTCTTCTGGCTGATTTAGCATAACCAGACGATAGTTTTGATTGTCCGCCAATTCTGCGACGACACTGACATTCCCAGAACGTAAGTAGTCATGTTCATCACGGCGCAAATCATATAAACGATCGTATTTGGCGGTAATTGCATGACGACCTGGCTCAAGCGTAAACTCTTTGGTTAATGGCTGAAAAATACTCTGCTGTAACTCCTGTCCATTGATGGCAGTGACTTTGATATGGTCATCAACCGACAAAGTTACCGCTGCCTGTGACAGCATAGGAACGGACGCAGCAGCAACAAGTAACGTACTGAGAGTCATTTTTTTTAGCAAAGAAGCATTGGGTTTCATAAGGGGTTCCATTAATAGTAAAAGCGTTTTGGATAGAAAAAATGGGTGTTCTTAATACTAAAAATCGAGAGGCATTGTATGCTGCTCTTGACCAGCTGCGTCATTATCTACTTGTGTTTCTTGTGCAATATCAGCAAGCTCAGCAGCTAGCGTCTGCTCATCAATAGTACGTAGAGCATCGCTGATGACTGCTTTGGATATGTTACTACGCCCAAGGTTAGAAAACATAGGCTGAATATAGTTAAGTACTTCCATCATGGCCCCAATACGATGAGGTCCTTCCGTCAGCAAATGATCAATAATTCGATCATCAAACTGCCAGCCACGACGGCGTAAAATAGACTGTAATAAGGCTTGACGGTCAGCAAGATCATGACCATTCGGGACTTTAAACGTAGGCGCTTGTGCCAAACGAGTCATCAAATCTCTTAGCTGAAAGGGCAAATCACCAGCAGGCGTATTGGCCGCAAACAGCAACTGACGCTGCCCTTCACGGCTGCGATTGATCAGGTGAAACAAGGCTTCTTGCCACTGACTGCTTTGCTCAAGCACCTCTAAATCATCGATTGCAATCAGATCGAAGTTCTCTAAAGAAGAAAGCACATGTACATCTGTATGAATCAGCTCATTGAGCGACAAACAAATCGCCGACTTGTCCATCTCAATAAACGACTCACAAATAGCAGACAGCAGATGAGATTTACCCGTGGCAGGACTGCCAAACAGATATAGCTGACCGATCAGGCCGACGTGGAGTTGCCGTACTGCATCAATAATCGACATCCAACCTGGCCCAGCAAAGTCGCTTAAACTTGCATCATGCTTAATGTCCAGATTGAGACTTAGCTGTGCTTCTGCCATGAATCATCAACTCGTTTTGCGTAATGCAATATAATAAAAAAAGGGATAAAGTATCATTCTAAAGACATGTACTGCGCTGATACTATTTAATAGTGACTATATAATACAAATGACTTGCTACCGATTAATAGCGTGTATCAATCGTCTTTTTTTGAGTGTAAACCGCAAGCATATTTACTAAAATAACGCTTATGCACGATATGCTCAATAGCCACTTATACCATCAATACTGCGCCTATATATAACAT
Source organism: Psychrobacter sp. JB385 (assembly GCF_900163785.1). Classification (GTDB taxonomy): domain Bacteria; phylum Pseudomonadota; class Gammaproteobacteria; order Pseudomonadales; family Moraxellaceae; genus Psychrobacter. The sequence continues at coordinate 419,820 of NZ_FUKN01000001.1, read as the reverse complement.
ATTTGCAAAATGACTGACAAGTCTTTTACAGATTAAGGTGGAATGGGCGCAGCTTTCTTAATTTTTCATTAACCATTTGGACTCCATGACCCAATTGGCTAACTACTGAGCTACCTACTCTTTTTTGAACAAAACCAGTTGTTTACGGCCTCTATAAAAATCGGTTGAGCGGTAGTAAGCGTACAAATGACGGAACAATACATTAAGCACAGCAGAGACTGGCAATGCAATCAACATACCGACGAAGCCCAATAGGCTTGCTCCTGCCAGCACAGCAAAAATAACCCACAATGGTGATAAACCGATCTTATCGCCCAACAACAATGGCTGTAAAATATAGCCTTCTGCTGCTTGTCCAACTAAAAATGCACCGACCACCAATGACAAATAGGTCCAATCTAGTCCAAACTGGAATAGACAGGCGATGATGGCAGCGATAAAGCCAATACCAAAACCTAAGTAAGGCACAAAGCTTGCGATACCTGCAACCATACCGATAATTAACCCAAGCTCAAGCCCTATCAGCTGTAACTGTACCGCATAAATAGCTCCTAGTAGTACCATCACCAATAACTGACCTTTGATAAAAGCCATCAGCGCTTGATCACATTCTTGGGCAATATGAATGATTCTTTCACAATGAGAAGCAGGAAGTGCCATTTTCCAAGTGTGCAAGCGTTTGTCCCAATTAAATAAGAAATAGAAAGTCAAAATTGGCACGAGCACAATGAGGCCTGCGTTGTTAATAAAGATCATACTTGACGCAATGACTTGACTCATTAAGGTGCTGGCATCCGAAAATTTATAATTCGTTTGCATATAATCTAGCAAAGTTTCGGAGAATTCTTTGGACTCAAGTCTTGGCAAACGCATGGGCGTATTAGTCACAAACCATTCGCGTACTACTTGATTGTACCAATTCAGCACCTTGGGCAGATAATCCCACGCAGCTTGCAACTGATACCACAATGTTGGGATTAACCACCACAATAGCAATGCCATCCCAAAGGTAATGGTAGAGTACACAATAATAATCGCTACCCAACGCTTGAGGTACTTTGACAAACGCCTCACTAGCGGATTGAATAAATAAGCAAGTACAAAAGCCACAACAAACGGCATAATGACCGGTAGCATCAAATACAGTAAATAAATAGCGACAACCAGACCAACGACAATAAATAAACGCCGAAAAAAGGGATCTATTGGTTGGTTTATCATGATAAGCAATCCTATGACTGGGCTAATTTAAGACATCGGCGTGATTGAGTAGATCGTATATCTATTGAGTAACACCAGTATAATAATGAGCCGTTATTGACAATAAATTTAGCGTTCCATTATCGCAGAGTCCAAAAAAAAATCCGTCATTTTTTTGTTTCTTGATGCCTAATTGATGACTTATCGCAAATCCTCGTGAAAATCAGCCAAATATCGGCAAGTTGCTTTGCGAGTGAGGGGCATTTTTGGGTATAATGCGCGCACTATCAGCAAAATTAACACGACCGATTCGCTTTTCTACCGACTGACCTTCATTCCCCTATAAAATTGTGAGATGACCATGAGTAACAAGCCTTCTTTAAGCTACAAAGATGCTGGCGTTGATATTGATGCTGGCGATGCGCTGGTTCAACGTATTAAATCAGTGGCAAAAGCCACCTCTCGTCCTGAGGTTGTGGGCGGACTTGGCGGCTTTGGCGCACTTTGTCGCATTCCAACTGGTTACACGTCGCCTTTATTAGTATCGGGTACTGACGGTGTTGGCACTAAGCTCAAATTGGCCTTGCAGCTGAATCGTCACGACACCATCGGTATCGACTTGGTCGCAATGTGCGTCAACGATTTATTGGTATGCGGCGCTGAGCCATTATTCTTTTTAGACTATTATGCAACAGGCAAGCTTGATGTCGATACTGCTGCTACTGTGGTCACTGGTATTGGTGAAGGCTGTAAACTATCAAACTGTGCGCTAATCGGTGGCGAAACGGCTGAGATGCCAGGCATGTATCAAGATGAAGATTACGACTTGGCCGGATTCTGTGTGGGTGTGGTTGAAGAAAGCGAAGTGATCACGGGTGAAAATGTCGCTGAAGGTGATGTACTGATTGCGCTTGCTTCAAGTGGCGCACACTCTAACGGTTACTCGTTGGTTCGTAAGGTCATCGAAGTGAGCGGTGTTGATGTGACCAGCAGCGATGAGCAGTTAGATGGTCAACCTATCCAAGACGCTCTAATGGCCCCTACTCGCATCTATGTGAAAGCCGTTAAAGCCTTACAAGACACCCTTGGTAGCTCAGCGCTTCATGCGATGTCTCACATCACAGGTGGTGGTCTGACCGATAATTTACCTCGCGTGCTACCAGAGAATTTGGCCGCCAGTATCGATACCAATAGCTGGCAGTTCTCAGAGTTATTTACTTGGCTACAAACCCAAGGCAATATTGAACAGAGTGAGATGTACCGCACCTTCAACTGTGGTGTTGGTTTTGTCATCGTGGTTCCTAAAGACAAAGCTGACATCGCAATCAAAACGCTAAACGATGCTGGTGAAAACGCTTGGCAATTGGGCGAAATGGTCAAACGTGACGTGGACGCGGTGGTATACCGTTAATGTCCGTTAATACGAACCAAGCCCAGACTACCAAACCACTACGAGTGGCGGTTTTGGTATCTGGTAGTGGCAGTAATCTGCAAGTTTTGATTGATGCCATACAGGCAGGTGCACTGCCCGTTGAGATAGTCGGTGTCATTAGCAATCGTGATGACGCTTATGCCATCACACGTGCCAATGCTGCTGCTATTCCTGTAGCCGTGCTATCACACGTAGCTAACGGCAAGCGCATGGGTATCAAAACCTTTGAGCGTCATGCCAGTGAGCAGCTTCAAGCATGGCAACCAGACCTCATTGTGTTGGCAGGTTTTATGCGGGTACTGAGTGCCTCATTTATCAATAGCTCACCAGCACCGATGATCAATTTGCATCCTTCTCTACTGCCTGCCTATAAGGGTCTTGACACGCATCAACGCGTCATACAAGCAGGTGAGCGTCACCATGGCTGTAGTATTCATGTGGTAACGGCTGAGCTTGATGCTGGAGCCGTTTTAACCCAAGCTATTCTATCTTTGGATCAAAAAAATACGGCTACGGATTTGCAAAAGCGTGTACAAAAGCTTGAGCATCAACTGCTGCCTTGGACCATTTTATTATTGGCAAAAGGTGTATTGCCATTGAATGACGACGGTGCAAACAGTCAGACCAACAGTTTTTTGCCTGCTCTGCCTTTGAAGCTGTATTTAGACAGTTGATGTGATAATAAGATAACAAATTATTATTTAAAGACAGTTAAACAAGAAAAGCCCAGTCACTTACGACTGGGCTTTTTGATATCTAAGTTAATCAGCAGTATTTATTAAAAATTAGCACTGCCTTTGCAGATATTATTTACCATCAAATACATGTAATGCTTTAATATTGACAAATTCTTTGATACCAAAGCCACCATGCTCACGGCCATGACCTGAGTCTTTAACACCGCCAAATGGTAAGGCTGGGTTTGCAAGACCGTAACCATTGATATAGACCATACCTGTGTCAAACTCTTCACGAGCTAGGCGGATTGCTTTTTCTTCATCTTTAGAGAATATTGCGCCACCTAAACCATAACGGCTGTCATTAGCAATACGTAAGGCATCATCTTGATCTTTGGCACGTATTAGTGACGCTACTGGCCCAAACAACTCGTCATCATAAGCTGGCTGACCTTTTTCGACATTCTCTAAGATAGTCGCTGGATAGAAGCTGCTTTTACCTTCTGGTAGTTTACCGCCAACAGCGATAGTCGCACCTTTATTGACGCTTTCTTCTACTTGCTCGTGCAATTTTTCTTGCAAGTCTTTGCGCGCTAACGGGCCAATATTTGACCCTTTATCCATTGGGTCGCCAGTTTTGACATTCTCGAACTTCTCGACGATACGCTCACGGAATTCATCATACACACTATCAACCACAATGAAACGCTTCGCAGCAACACAAGTTTCACCATTGTTGACCAAGCGTGCTTGGGCACAGGTTTCTACTGCAACATCCAAATCAGCATCTTCTAGGACGATAAACGCATCGTTTGAACCCAACTCTAGAACCACTTTTTTGATGGCTTTTGCCGCTTGCTGACCGACGATACTACCTGCACCATCACTACCAGTTAGCGTCACACCGCGTACTTTATCATGACCAATCAACTCTTCTGATTGATCGTGATCGATCAAAATAGTACGGAATAGATCATTTGGTAAATCAGATTCGTGGAATATTTTTTCAATTAAAAGACCTGAGCCAGTCACGTTTGCTGCGTGCTTAAGCAAAATACTATTACCGGCCATCAGGTTGGCGATGGTATAACGGAATACTTGGTACGCTGGGAAGTTCCATGGCTGCATACCATAGATCACACCAATAGGCTGATAGGTAACGATACCTTTTTTCATATTCTCGATATCGCGTTCATCATCTGCTAATGCAGCAATACCGTTCTCTGCTGTATAGTCACAAATACCTTTACACAAATCTACTTCTTGTAGGCTCTGACTATAAAGCTTACCACGTTCTTCAGTCATCAGTTTAGACAACTCTTCTTTATACTTCATCAAAGTATCGCCAATAGAGTTGATCACTTTCGCACGCTCTTCATGGCTGGTTTTGCGCCATTCTAAAAATGCTTCATGCGAGGCATCAACAATCTTGTTGATCTCATCTTTACTCATGTAGTTGTATTCTTTGATATTTTTTCCCGTTGCTGGGTTTACCGTAGTAATATCTGCCATGACTTTTGTCCTTATTATTGGGAATTGTTATTAATTAAATTGTTTTGTTTTTAGCTTTATTATTTAAGAAATATAGTATCGAGTGATAATTTATGTGTCTTTCTACAAAGACAGATAATGTTGCTATGCTTAACAATAAGCCTTGTACGTATCTTTTTTCTTAAAGTGCAATCATCATAACAAACTGTGCGAGCAGTAGTTTTACAAGTTATGAAGAAGTGTGCGTAAGATGTTAATAATGTGACTGTCTTATTAACTACGTCTCAAACGTATGTATTTTTCGACAAAAATTGAACAATAAAAAACCAGCTTAATCGCTGGTTTTTCATTTAATAGGAAAGTAGAAGTACCTGAGGAAAGCGCACGTTATCCCAAGAACACCGTCTCATTAAAATAAATGATTGGTTACAGGAATGTCTTGGGGCGGGTTTTCTTCTTCTGCAACCACCTGACGCGCTACATGCATGATGAGCTGACGTAACCAGCGATGCGCAGGATGGTGCTGTAATAACGGTGACCATGCCATGGTTAGCTCAAATTCAGGAATAAAAAACGGCGGCTCTTCCATCATGATACTGTCATTATTGGCCTGCATTCTTGCCACACGAGTCGGCAAGGTTGCGATCAAATCTTTGTTGGCTGCAAGCATCGCTGGCATCTGATAATGACGAGTAAAAACACTAATTTGACGTTTTTGGCCCAAGCGCTGGAGCGCTTGATCGATAGAGCCAAGACCACCAGACTTTTCTGGATTGACGCCAAAACCGACGCCCATACCTGTTTTGGATACCCACACATGCTGGGCTTTTAGATAGTTCTTCAAATTAAAACGATTGGCATAAGGGCTTTCAGAAGATAGCAAACAACTAAAAGTATCACGCCATACCAATACTTGATGAAAACTTTGCGGGATTTCGTTAAAGCGATTGATCGCCAAATCCACGCGCCCCTGCTCCATATCGCGATAAGAGACATCTGATGGCGTCAAAAAGTCTAAAATAACGTTAGGCGCTTCAGAACGCAGTGCCTTGACCAATTTGGGTACCAACGTCGCTTCTGCATAATCTGACGTCATAATGCGAAAGACACGTGAGGTGCTATAAGGACGAAACTCTGTGCGCGGCTCTAACACTTGTGTTAAGTCAGCGAGTATCTCACGAATACGAGGCTGCAATTCTAAGGCGCGTTCCGTCGGCGTCATGCCTTCTGAGGAGCGCACCAGTAATGGGTCATTAAACAGCTTTCGAAGACGACGTAATATATTACTCATCGCAGGTTGAGTAATTCCAAGCTGCTCAGCTGCCCGAGTGACGTTTTTTTCTCGTAGCAACACATCTAAATGTACCAATAGGTTTAAATCTACCCGCTGCAAATTCATATATATGTCTCTTAGCCTTTGGATAAATACCGTCAAAATCTTGGTATTTTTGGTGCTATTTTGGGTGTTTATCGTTTACAACAGCGATATTTTGATATTTTTTAATCAAATTCATGCAATGTTTGTCAATTATAACTCAAATTACCTACTGTAAGATACTGTTTTAAATACATTATAACTAAATAAAATACTAAAGATAATAATCATAAATTAGATAAATCTTGGTGACACAGTTATAGTGAGTCTCATGGATGATTTGTGACACAGACGATAAAACTTGGGTGTACGTACCGATACTATTTTACTGACTGAGACAATCTTTCAAGATATTAGGATACTTACTGTAAATAAAATATTGTTTGCTTTTTCACTAAAAGTATCATTGGTCAAGGCATTTATGACCAGCAACTTAACGTAGTTATTGTACCACCTCTTACAGTCAGTTATGTCCTCATGGAGCGATAAATAGCGCAAATGCCTTGAATTACGTGAACAAACCAGTTGTCTTTTATACCTCAAAAATTATTTTTAACTGCTGAGTTCAGTAATTTTCTTGTATTAGCCTACAGGTTTGTTTAGTGTAAATAAGACGTTGACCAATGGTTTATGGTTACGCTGGCTCCGATGAGAGGTCAATACCGTTCGTATCAAGTCTAAATATATACTTTTTAGTAAAACTGGATTTTTTAGTCATACCCAATTGTCACTATTTTAGCACTTAATTTATTTGTTTTTCATACCCCACCAAGGAGACTACAGATGTCAACTGCATATAAATCAGCGATCGACTTAGTACGTGAATTGAAGCAAAAGCACGGTAACTGGCAGAATATCAGTGAAACTGATGCAGCACGTATGATGTCGCAAAACCGTTTTAAAACTGGTTTGGATATCGCCAAATATACTGCAAAGATCATGCGTCAAGACATGGAAGATTATGACAATGACACGTCTCAATACACCCAGTCTTTAGGGGCATGGCATGGTTTTGTGGCACAGCAAACCATGTATGCTAAGAAAAAATACTTTGGTACTACAGCCAAAACTTACATCTATCTATCAGGTTGGATGGTCGCGGCGCTACGCTCTGAGTTCGGCCCACTACCTGACCAATCAATGCACGAAAAAACATCAGTTCCTAAGCTAATCGAAGAAATCTACACGTTCCTACGTCAAGCAGATGCCAAAGTACTGAACGATTATTTCCGTGAGCTAAATGCGGCTGAAGAAGCGGGTCAAGACACCTCGGCTATCTTAGAAAAAATCGAAAACTTTGATTCGCATGTGGTGCCAATCATTGCGGATATCGATGCAGGTTTTGGTAACGAAGAAGCCACTTACCTATTGACCAAGCAAATGATCGAAGCTGGTGCCTGTGCCATTCAAGTTGAAAACCAAGTATCCGACGCTAAGCAGTGTGGTCATCAGGCTGGTAAAGTCACCGTACCGCACGAAGATTTTATCTCAAAAATTAACGCTATCCGTTATGCTTTCTTAGAGCTTGGTGTTGAAGACGGTGTGATCGTTGCTCGTACTGACTCGGAAGGCGCGTCACTCACACAAAAAATCCCAGTATCAAATGAGCCAGGCGACCTTGCTTCTAAGTACATCGATTTTATTGAAATGGAAGAAGTCACACTTGAAGATGCCAAAGAAAATGATAGCTTACTTAAGCACAATGGCAAACTCGTACGCCCAGTTCGCCTACCGAACGGCTTATACCAGTTCCGTGAAGAGACAAATATCGACCGCGTTGTACTTGACTGTGTCACTGCGCTAGAAAACGGCGCGGATCTACTATGGATCGAAACACCAACGCCAGACGTAGAACACATCAAAATGATGGTTGACCGTATTAAAGAGCAACAGCCTAAAGCGAAGCTTGTATACAACAACAGCCCATCATTCAACTGGACGCTTAACTTCCGTAAGCAAGTCATTGCACAGTGGGAAGAAGAAGGTAAAGACATCTCAGCATATAATAAAGCTGACTTGATGAGTGCTGATTATGACGGTACAGAGCTTGATGCAGCAGCGGACGTTGCCGCTAAGAACTTCCAACGTGATGCGTCACGTGAAGCAGGTGTATTCCATCACTTAATCACGCTACCGACTTACCACACCACTGCACTTAGCGTTCATGAACTTGCTAAAGGCTACTTCGGTGAAGAAGGCATGCTTGCTTATGCAGCCGGCGTACAACGTAAAGAAATCCGCGAAGGCATCGCTTGTGTTAAGCACCAAGCAATGGCTGGTTCTGACCTTGGCGATGATCACAAAGAGATTTTCTCAGGCGATAACGCTTTGAAAGCTGGCGGCGGCAAAAACACCATGAACCAGTTCTAATCACCAATATTTATAGTCCTACGTTACAAAAAAAGCCGCTCTACTTAAGATAGAGCGGCTTTTTTGTTGCGGTTTAAAAAATCATAGAGTGGTAGACTAACAATCATTATTTAGAATTATTAGGAGCCATTATGCAAGAGATAGAGCTGAAATTTTTGGTGCCAGAATCACGGCTAAAAGGGCTGATGCGCCAAGTACAAGTCAAATCCTCAAAGCTGACGCAAATGGCAGCACATTATTACGACACCCTTGACCAGCAATTGGCCAAAGCAGGTATTGGTTTACGTATTCGCAAAGAAGGTGATGCTTGGGTACAAACCCTAAAAGCTGGCGGTGATGGTATTGCAGCACGTTTAGAGCACAATGCCATATTAGATAATGAGCAGGTACAAGTAATGATTGATAATGATGCGCTCATGCCTGATTTAAGCATTTATAAAGACACGCCAGCTGCCGCTGCTTTTGACGGCTTTAAACTCAAAGAGTTGACACAACGGTATGTCACCAATGTCGAGCGCACCACACGATTTCTAACAGAAAAGATCAGTGATGATATTGAGGATAGTGCAGATAACTGTATCGAAGTTGCCTATGACAAAGGAGAAATCATCCATGGTGAGGACGACACCCAACGAGAAGCCATTCAAGAAATTGAGTTCGAGCTTATATCAGGTGATTTAGACTTTTTATTTACGACAGCCAAAGCATGGTGCAAACGTTATAAGCTCAGCCTCTCTACCGTGACCAAAGCTGAGCGCGGTGGACTGCTTATTAAAGGTCAATCTCATAGTCAGGCGGTTGGCACAAACCTTAATGAGCTAAACGTCAGTCGAAAAACCAGCCTACCTGCCTTTGTACGCGCAGCTGTCCATAACTGTCTGCTCCAAATTTTACCCAACAGCAGTGCCATCGTCGCCGGTAGTACTGACCATGAGCACGTCTTGCAGTTTTATATTGGTATCGACCGTTTGCTGACGGCAATAACAGCATTTGCAAGCTTTTCTGATGAGATCAATCCTGATTGGCAGCCGATTCTAACTCAAACCTTGACCCTACTTGATGATTATCGTGAGCTGACGTATCTAGCAGAGCACCTTGAACCCAAGTTGCAAGAACTTGGCGCGCCTACAACCAACTGGATGACAGACATTGAAGCGCTCAAAATCAAACCAATAGATGCCGTAAAAGCCAATGACTTTCAGTTGATATTGCTAGAGCTGATCGCCTTCACCATGAGCGATCCAAAACTGGAACCTCAAAACAATAAAATGGCTATCGATAAATTGGCTAAAATCTTGTCTCAGCAATACAAAGAGCTGCTCAACGTTGAGAAAAAACGTGATGATAGAGACGATAATGAGGCCGAGGTCAGCGATAACCAAAGCTTAGAGTCAGAAAGCTTGGAGACAGAAAGCTTGGAGATAAAAGACGATGAAGCAAAAAGCAGTAATGAAGCGCATTCTCAATATAAATTATACCATCAACTAAAAACACTACGTTATATGAGTGAGTTCTCTGTACCCGTCTTTCATAAGAAATCGTCTAAAAAGAAAACCAAGCTTTGGCTAAAGAACCTTATAAAAGCACAAAAAGCTTTGAATAAATATCAGGCTTATACACAATATCAGCAACGTTATCAGCTAAAGTCCGCATCGGACAGCAATGCATTATATGGCGCAGGTTGGTTAGTAGCTGCCTTAGAAAAAAACCATCAACGTGCTGAAAAACGTTTAGCAAAACTAAAAGATAGCAAAAAGTTTTGGTAAATATAGATAAATAAACCATGTTATAAAAAGACAGCTTCTTTTACAAAGGCTGTCTTTTTTAAGTGCTATTTGCTGCTCAATCTTTACCGATTGAAACTCGGTTTAATCTGCCACGATCGTCACAGGCATGCCTTCTTCTACCTGTTCAAACAGCTCGACGATGTCCTCATTGCGCATACGCACGCAGCCATGTGAGAGTGGTACACCCATCGGTTCGGTATCTGGCGTTCCATGAATATAAATGTAACGCTGATAAGTATCACAGACACCTTGAGCGTTACTGCCTTTATTGATACCTTCATCAAGACCACTCAGCCATAAAATACGGCTTAGTATCCAATCACGCTTAGGATATAGCTCGCCAAGCGCTGCATCATATCTCTCACCCGTAGGTACACGACCAATGAACACAGCGCTTATCGGAGAGTCACCCCCTATCTTTTCTGCAACGATATGCTGGCCAAGCGGCGTACAACCACTATCCTCCTGACTACCAATTCCATTTTTGGCCGTAGAGACTGGATATTTTAGTACTTCTTTTTGTTGCTGATAGACTGTCAATGTTTGCTCAGCAATATTGATGATTAATTGTCTATCAAGATTTTGATGATTCATAAACACGTCCGGTGGTTATTAAGCGTATGATTTAAGACATTTTTGATAAAAAACTGTAAAAATTTCTATTATTGAGGGATTGTAACAAGGCTTTTGGCACCGTAAGATAGGGGCACACTTTTTGATGCTAGCAGATTATGACGACTATTTCACCGACACGTGTGTCGATGTATGATTTTCTATATCAAGATACCAAGCCCATGCTGTCACTACTGGCAGATGTAGCGCAGCTTTCACTGCCTCAAGCTCGACTAGCCATGGATGCCAGTTTGCAGGCTATCGTAAGCGCCCTACTTGTTTATCAACAGCATCATAAAGGGCAAGCTGTCAGTAAAAAACTCTTTGGTCGCTCAGCGGTCAAAGAACTGCGGCAGTACAATTCTATGAATTTTGCGACCATCAATGCGACGTTATACCATCGTCAAGACGCCGCCGATGCCATATTTCATGACAATGAACGCATGGTCAAAGCCAGCGAATATATTGCCTCAAAAATCGATGCAAAAATACCGCAAGTTCAAATTTTACTGACTTCCTTATGTGTAATCGTACTACGTGAATTGGCTATCTTGACAGAATATAGTCAATTGGATCACGATGAGATTAATAAGTGGTTTGCCTTACAGCCACAGTTTTTGTCAGCCAAACGTTTTGATGTGAGTCAGCCAAATTTGGCATCAGACGATTCGGTAGCCGTAAGTCCTGATAGTATAGAACAACCCACACCATCAGAGAGCAACTTGGACACAGGACAAAACGCCTCTGATCAATCTCTTCTAAATGCTGAGCAGCTATTAGATACACCGCCTACTTTTGACCCATATTGGTATGAGCTGACCTCATTCAAACCTGACAATCAGGAGCCAGTACAAGACATGCAGATGGCAACAGGCAATTATCTAAAAGCCATTGGCCGCTCACCGGATAATTTACAGCAAGGACGCCATAATGACATGCTGGTATTTGCAGACATGCCAGCGATTGCCTTGCCGCATCAACGTTGGTTATTACAGTTGGCAAAAATATCTGATATCTACCTCAGTCGTAACCGACTGCGCGTGAATTCTGAGCCTGTGAACCCGCCCAAACCTCCTCTAGTCAGCTTGGGATTGATCGGTGGCAACAGCGACAACACTCCTGCGACAATCAGTGAAAAACCGATTGAGTACGATGCTCCAACGCCACTTTGGAAAAACCCAGTGATTCTTATTATTATACTTGTCATTGGTGTACTGGGGGCGCTCGCTACGCTCAAATATCAATCGCAAAAGTCTAATGGCGTCGTGCTCGCCACCGAAGAAATACTAGAACAAGATATCGCTGATGAGCGTCAGCAGCAAGATGTAGCCATTGTTAGAGTAGATGATGAATCTGGCGCTGAAGAGACAGCAGCAGAAAAATGAAAAGGCAGCGACTACAGAAACGAAATGAAAACCCATTTTACTAACCATTTATGACCCATAAAAAAACAGAGGCACTATAAATAGCACCTCTGTTTTTTATGGCTTAACATCTATTCAACTATCATAAAGTTTATTTAGACAAATCGCGACCACGGCTAGCTTCGATAGCCAAACGCAGACCATTTAGACGGATAAAACCTTCTGCGTCTTTTTGATCGTAAGCACCTGCATCATCTTCGAAAGTTGCAATTTTTTCGTCAAATAACGAATCATCTGACTTACGACCGACGACGCTCACAGCACCTTTGTATAACTTTACACGTACGGTACCGTTGACGTATTCTTGTGATTTGTCAATCAATGCCTGTAGCATCATACGCTCAGGGCTGAACCAATAGCCATTGTAGATGATTTTTGCATAGCGTGGCATGAGCTCATCTTTTAGATGGGCGGCTTCGCGATCAAGCGTTAGAGACTCGATACCGCGATGCGCTTTTAGCATAATCGTGCCAGCTGGCGTCTCGTAGCAACCACGTGACTTCATACCAACATAACGGTTTTCAACGATATCTAAACGGCCGATACCATGTTTACCGCCGATTTCATTCAGCTTAATCATGACTTCATAAGGCTTTAGCGCTTCGCCATCGATAGCAACGATGTCACCTTTCTTGTATTCTAGTTCTAAATATTGCGCTTCATCAGGCGCTTCTTCTGGACTGACAGACCAGCGCCACATATCTTCTTCTGCTTCAGTGTACGGTTCTTCTAGAACGCCACCTTCATAAGAGATATGTAGCAAGTTGGCATCCATTGAATAAGGCGATTTTTTCTTATTACCTGCATAATCAATAGCGATATCATGCTCTTTGGCATATTGCATCAAGCTTTCACGGCTTGATAAGTCCCACTCACGCCAAGGAGCAATCGTTACCACGTCTGGTGACAAAGCGACAGCACCTAGCTCAAAACGAACTTGGTCATTACCTTTACCAGTCGCGCCATGACTGATGGCATCGGCATTGTGTTCTTTGGCAATCTCAACCAAACGCTTAGCGATTAGTGGACGAGCGATAGACGTACCGAGTAAGTACTCACCTTCATAGATAGCATTGGCACGGAACATCGGGAATACATAGTCGCGGGCAAACTCTTCGCGCAAATCTTCAATGTGGATGTGCTTGATACCCATTGCTTGAGCTTTGGCACGGGCAGGCTCAACTTCTTCGCCTTGACCGATATCAGCAGTAAAGGTGATCACTTCGGCATCATAAGTTTCTTGTAGCCATTTAGCGATGATTGAGGTATCAAGGCCACCTGAATATGCCAATACGATTTTATCAATATTTTTTGGATCAAGCTGAGCCATGAACAACTCCTATTATGAGAATATAGCGTTAGGGAAAGCGCTAAGGTTGAATCAAAAGATGAATTACTCGCTCAGTGTACATCATATTTACTATAGGCAAAAGTCTAACTGCCATTAGGCACTCGCTTTTGGTTTAAATTCTAAGGATTACATTTTGGGCGGCGCTGCCAAAACCCTACGTCATAAAGAAACAAAAAAGACAACTCAGTGAATTATGTAGGTATATTTGGTCGCATATTTAGTCAAGTAGGCAAATCTGTTATGATAGCGCTACCGTACTTCCTCCCTTTTACTTCCATATATGACGATATAGAGCGCGACGACATTATGACTGATTCGATTAGAGAGTTGACCCTCCTCCAGCCAGACGATTGGCATATTCACCTGCGTGATGGCAAAGCGTTGCGTACTACTGTACCACACGCAGCAGGTAGCTTTAATCGTGTGATTTGTATGCCAAATCTAGTACCACCAGTGAAGAACGCTGATGAGGCGCTTGCCTATCGCACTCGCATCTTGGAGCATTTACAAGCCAGTGGCCTGAGTGCTGAGCGAAAAGCAGCATTTGATCCACGCATGACGTTGTATTTGACAGACAATACGACGGCACAAGATATCGAAGTAGCCGCTAAGTCTGGCATCGTTCAGGCAGTCAAGCTGTATCCTGCTGGTGCCACCACCAACTCATCTGATGGCGTGACCAACATCAACGCCTGTGTTGATGTCTTTGAAGCGTTAGAAAAATATAATCTGCCCTTGTTACTTCATGGCGAAGTAACGCAAGATCATGTGGATATTTTTGATCGTGAGAAGCGCTTTTTGGATGAAGTGTTGGGACAAATTATTGCCAAATTCCCCACATTAAAAATCGTCATGGAACATATTACCACAAGTGATGCAGCGGACTTTGTATTGGCTCAAGGCAATCATATTGCTGCTACTATCACGCCGCAGCACTTGATGTTTAACCGCAACCACATGCTGGTTGGTGGCATCAAACCACACTTTTATTGCTTACCTATCTTAAAGCGTGAAAGTCATCAAAAAGTCCTGTTGGATGTGGCCACAAGTGGTAATCCAAAATTCTTCTTGGGTACCGACTCTGCGCCACATGCTACCGACAAGAAAGAAGCTGCTTGCGGCTGTGCTGGCTGTTACAGCGCTGAGACTGCTTTACCATTATATGCCACGGCTTTTGATAGTGTGGGCAAGATAGACAAGCTAGAAGGCTTTGCCAGTCGTTTTGGGGCGCAGTTTTATGGCCTACCCCTTAATGAGAGCAAAATAACGCTTATCAACACGCCGATGCAAGTACCCACCAGCTATCCTTATTTTGACGGTGGTTCACTCACGCCACTCATGGCTGGTGAAACGTTGCCTTGGTCTATCAAAGCGTAAAGCTGATCTCGTCAAATATTTTTACTTTATCCTACGATAAGAGTGAAATCCTTATATAAAGGGACAAAGCTTTTGTCGTAGGATGCCTTTTTGTTTATTCCATATAACAGTACGACTGATAAAAGCGATCTAACCTGATATGACCATTCAAAATGATGCCGCCGTACCTAATACCCATTCAACAAACCACTTAACGAACACACCTGATAACGACTCAAACATTGCTACTGAAGATACTGCGTCAGAAGAACAAGCCCCACTGCGCTTAAAAGACCGTTTTCGCAAGTTTTTGCCAGTCGTGGTTGATGTAGAGACGGCAGGTTTTAATGCACAAACCGATGCGTTATTAGAAATTGCCTGTATTCCTATCTTATTAAATGAGGAAGGCGTGTTTTATCCAGGCGATGCGTTTAATGCTCATATCGAGCCGTTTGAAGGCGCAAACTTAGAACCAAGCGCCCTTGCCTTTACAGGTATCGACCCGACCAATCCAATGCGTAAAGCGATTGCCGAAGATGAAAAAACAGCTCTTCGCCGTATCTTTAAAGGCTTAAAAGACGTGCGCCGCACTGAAGATTGCCGTCAATGCGTCCTAATCGGTCACAATGCGCACTTTGACTTGTCTTTTTTGAATGCCGCAGTACTACGTACCAATAGTAAAAGCCATAACCCTTTTCATAATTTTTCAGTGTTTGATACCGTTACCTTATCGGCACTGGCATTTGGTCAGACGGTGTTAGCACGCGCTTGTAAAGCGGCAGGACTTGAGTTTGATGGCAAAGATGCCCATTCGGCGCTATATGACACGCAAAAGACAGCTGAGCTGTTCTGCTACATTCTCAATCACTATCCCATGCTATCGAACATGATGCATGCTGAGCCTGCCAAAGAACCATCAGCAGATAACGAAGATGAATGAGTCCTTCTCACACATCATATATTGCTAACCGCACATAATAATGCTATTTGTAATACTTAATCATTTTATAGAGGTCTAAGTTGGCAGCACTGGTTTGAGCGAAGGCAAATAGGCAGACTTAATGGGAGGGACGTTATCATGGATCCACAATTTAAGTTATGGGGAACCATCATCGGTTATATGTTGCTCGCGTTGACTATCAGTACTTGTACTTCTTTATGGATTCGGTATCATTTAAAGCGTAAAGACCTACATCCTCGTCGCGCACTCAAAAAAGATATTTAATTGCAAAAAGGCGAAAAAAAAGTCTTGACAGAAAACGCAGAGGCTATTAGAATACGCACCACTTCAGCATAAATGGTGAAAGCAGTTGAAGTGTTGTTACTAGTCCCCATCGTCTAGAGGCCTAGGACACCGCCCTTTCACGGCGGTAACGGGGGTTCGAATCCCCCTGGGGACGCCACTATTCGGCGTCACTTATTAGCAAAATTGCTATCAAGCATCAAATCAGACTAATAAGCGTACCATCAAAAGCCCGCATTACAATATACCGTGATGCGGGCTTTTTTATGCTTATCAATTTTATAATTGCGCGCTCAAAACTTAGTTTTAACAATTCTGTGCATAGAATAATTGATTACCAGTATTAAATACCATTACGACGCCTAGCTTTATATTGAGGCCTCTATTATCATCGTTATAACCACCATCAAAAAAGCCAACATTAAATGCTGGCTCTTATGATTACATACTGTTTTCTTGTGGAAGTAGTCACATTCTTTTTTATAGCATCAGCCAAATAAGCGCCAGTATAATCAATCCACCCAAAATGGCTTGAATCAATAAGAATGCTTGGTGTTGCCCTACTACCTTACCTAGAGTTAGACCTAACGTACTGTATTTGATAGGCTGAGTATCAATATCACCGTTTTCTAACTGTTCATCGTAATAATCTTTCAAAATATTTAAGAATTCCTTGTATTCATTAGAATCCCAGCTGTCAGGCTTAAATGGCATAAACGATTTAAGTTTAGGCTCATTTATCATCCAACGCTCGAGCGTGATAGAACGTAGAGACCAACCAGAGAAACGACGCTCAGTGATTGCTGAAAAATCCAGTATCTTCAAATCTCTATGGCGATCATCCAATAGCAAACGATTTTTAAGATTGGTCAAGGCTTGTTCAGAACCCTCTACACACTGTAAGAAGTAACCATTGCCGTAGCAAAGAATACCAGTAATATTTTCTATTGTATTTCGCTCAATAGCGACTTCTGCAATGTCATTAAGCGTGCTGGCATTTGATAGGCCAGTCGAAGTAATATGGCTCAGATATACAAGCTGGCAGAGATCTGGCGTTACTGGACTTGTAGAATCATTGAATGTTGACAATCAGCTTCCCCTATATATTAGGTAAATGTAGCTAAGACAACTATAATAACTTTAGAAAAAACATAGAAACTAAACCTTTGAATGTATCAAACTGGTTTGTTATATTATTGATTTTATAAATGTTTATATTAATTGTATTAAGTTGGTTACATCATAGGCTAATTTAGTCATCAAAGCAACTCATGATTATATAAAATTGTTAAGTGTTATTAGTAAACATTATTTCATAAAAACACATGATTGATTTTGACAGTTATTAACCGTGTGAGCAAACACTATTTGCTAAGAATGGTAATAAAAAGCCATCACTTAAAACCCAATGCTTGAGTAGACAGGGTTCGACATAGATTCAAACCGCGTCGATTTGAACAATTTGGGATAATAGAAGTCTGCTGTTATTCGAAGTACGTTAGGGCGGGTCAAACTGAGCGGTAAGGATAGCTGACAATAATAGTGCATCGTCGGGATAAGTAAGCTTAATGTTTTGGCGACTGCCAGTAACCAGACGGATGGGCAACTCTAAATACTCAAAAGCACTGGCTTCATCTGTAATAGTCAGTTGATGCTCAGCCACATAATTCAAGACTCTTTTAAGAGTTCCCAGTCGAAATACTTGCGGCGTTTTTGCTTGCCACATGCCGCTTCTATCTATAGTACGCTTGGCATAATAGTGCTGATGATTGTTATCTAACAGCTTGTCTGTAGTCTCAGACTTGGTATGCGAGGTCTTTAACGTATCCGCTACTGGTGTTGCTAAAATAGCACCATAAGGCTCTGACATTGCAGCTTTAATGACTTGATCAATATCATGTCTAGGTACGGCTGGACGTGCGGCATCGTGAATCAGTATCAAATCTGAATCATCAGCCCCTATGTCACTAATCGCTTCCACTCCCGCTTGAACCGATTGCCAGCGCTCGGCACCACCAATAGTATAAGAAACAGGTATGGCAAAGTTGAGCGTTGATGCCGTACTATCATCCTCTGCCACCACCAATAAACACTGATCAATATACTGACTACTTGCAAGCCTTGCCACACTAAGCTCTAACAACGTCTGATCTTGCAATTGAGTATATTGTTTGGCAATAGGTGCGCCAAAACGACTGCCACGGCCAGCAGCGACAATCATGGCATAGGTGCGAGGAAGATGATTCATAAGAGAATAGTTAAGGCTGTGGCCCAAGTATGATTAAAAAGAGAGGTGAGTAAAAATAGAGTGCCCTATCATATATTGGCAGATTAATAGCGCGTATGTGTCGTTGGTGCAGTAGATACCTGAACAAACGTCTCATTTGGTTTAATCAAGCCCAAGTCCAAGCGAGCATGCTCTTCGACTGCCTCAAGACCATTTTTAAGGTCGTAGACATCCGTACGTAATAAATTATTGGCAGCGACTTGGTTATCATTTAAATGCTGCTGCTCCTCAATCTGAGCTAACAATTCATTATGTCCAGATCGCCCATTCTCACCCAGCCAATACTGATATTGCAGTCCTAAAAGCACTGCAACCGCTAAAGCAATTAACATAAATTGGCTAAAGTATTTCATGTGATCACGCCAAACGACAGAAAATTTGTAAAATAAAAATAAGCCAAGCTTATTTTTAGCTGAATTTGCTAAACGATATATTCTCATATCAATAAGGATATATCGCCTAGTATTAGCTATAAACTTGCTTCTTAACCACGTAGACCGATAAACTCTTCACGGCCACGATAGCTTGCACGTACTTGCTGCTCAATACGTAACAACTGATTGTATTTTGCCACGCGATCTGAGCGGCAT
The DNA here is from genome assembly GCF_900163785.1 of Psychrobacter sp. JB385. Taxonomy (GTDB): domain Bacteria; phylum Pseudomonadota; class Gammaproteobacteria; order Pseudomonadales; family Moraxellaceae; genus Psychrobacter. Next base: position 400,625 of record NZ_FUKN01000001.1, on the reverse strand, counting down.
AATGAACCTGTTTTGATTTGACCAGCCGCCGTACCAACTGCTAAATCTGCGATGGTGCTGTCTTCCGTTTCACCTGAGCGGTGCGAGATGATGGTTGCGTAGCCATTTTTCTTCGCCAGATAGATCGCATCTAGCGTCTCTGATAAGGTACCAATCTGATTGAATTTAATCAAAATCGCATTGGCAATGTGCTTATCAATGCCTTCTTGCAAGATTGTAGGATTGGTCACAAACAAATCGTCACCGACCAACTGGACTTTATCACCAATCTGTTCGGTCAAATACTTCCAGCCATCCCAATCTGACTCATCAAGACCGTCTTCGATAGAAATAATAGGATATTGACGTGCCAATCCTACTAGATAGTCTGAGAAACCTTGACTATCAAACGCTTTATTGCCTTCGCCTGCCAAAACATACTGACCGTTTTTATAGAACTCACTGGCTGCACAGTCTAGGGCAAGATGAATATCTTCACCTGCTTTATAGCCAACCTGCTCAATCGCTTGCAAAATAACTGTGATGGCTTCTTCATTACTACGTAAGTTTGGAGCAAAACCGCCTTCATCACCAACGGCTGTATTTAAGCCTTGAGACTTCAAAACGGATTTTAAGCTATGGAAAATTTCTGTACCAGCTCGTAGTGCTTCTGAAAAGTTCGTGAAGCCTACAGGCTCAATCATAAACTCTTGAATATCAACCGTATTATCTGCGTGCTCGCCACCGTTTAGGATGTTCATCATTGGTACAGGCATCGTGAGCGACGTCTGATTGCGCAGATTGGCAATATATTGATGCAGCGGCAAGCTCTGTGATTTTGCAGCAGCTTTGGCAGTCGCTAAAGACACTGCCAACATAGCATTAGCGCCAAGGCTGTCTTTATTTTCTGTGCCGTCTAATGCAATCATGGCATCATCGATGGCTTGCTGCTCGGTCACATCTTTGTCCATCAATGCACTACGAATCTGGCTATTGACGTTGGCAACGGCTTTTTTAACGCCCTTACCCATGTAACGAGTTTGATCGCCATCACGCAGCTCTAAAGCCTCACGTGAGCCTGTAGATGCCCCACTTGGAGCAGCAGCACGACCAATGGTACCGTCAGCTAAAATAACATCAGCTTCAATCGTTGGGTTACCGCGCGAGTCTAAAATCTCACGAGCGCGAATGTCTTTAATTGCGGTGACGTTGTTGGTTTCTTCAGCGTACATAATGTCTGTTAATTCCTTTGGTCATGCCAAGTTTATGGGATAAATAACGGCAACTAGAATACAAAAAAGATAAAGCAAACTGCCCTATGGTACCTATATCTAAAACTGCCTTTTGCATTGGCAAAATCGGTCAGCTCAAACAGCATTTAAACGCTGTTTAGTACAATGACAGCCAGCTATATTGCTTGGCATCATAGCATATTTTTTATCAAACTTCCCTTATCTTACACTGACTTGCAGCCCTAATTTTAAATATAGGCATCTTAGCCAAACCTAACTGTCTGCTGTGATAGTCTGGCTTCGATATAACCTGTTGTTAAAAAAAGCATCGTCATCAGACTGTTTTGGGAGGAGTCGTCTTAGTATGCGTAGCAGAGACTGTATTGTCGAGCGCTACCTTGGTTTTAAACCGTGTCAACCGTAGTGCATTCATCAGTACTGAGATGGAGCTAAGTGCCATCGCAGCCGCTGCAATCATCGGATTTAAGAATCCAAATGCGGCAAGTGGAATGCCCAGACAGTTATAAATGAAAGCAAAAAATAGGTTTTGTTTGATATTGCGTAGCGTTGCTTGCGCGATTTTTTGCGCCGCATCAATATGCATGAGCGACTCACCCATCAACCGAGCAGAAGCACTGTGCTGCGCCACATCTGTCCCTTCGAACATAGCAAAGCTGGCATCTGCAGTTGCCATTGCAGGTGCATCATTTACCCCATCGCCCGCCATAGCCACTTTATGACCAGCGGTTTGTAATCGCGCAATTTGACCAGCTTTGTCACGTGGACTCATTTTACCATATGCTTGTTCGATACCGAGCTGCCCTGCGACATGATCAACGACAGATTGCTTGTCACCGCTCATCAAAATCACCTGAAGACCAGCATTTTGTAATGCAGTAATGGCTTGCGGCGTATCGGCTTTTAAATCATCAGCCAATGCAAAGGCACCAAGTGGTTCATCGTTGATACTGACTGCCACTGTACTGGCAACTTGCCATGCTTTTGGCATAAACTTGGGTAGCGTGAGACTTGCAAACTCTGCTGTACCCACTTTAATCACTCCAAGCCCATCGATCTGTGCTTGAATACCAGCCCCTTTTATGACATTGATGTCACTCACAGGCAGTAATGGCAAATCACGTTTGGCAGCTGCATTGATGAGTGCGGTTGCTAGCGGATGGCTCGCGTGAGCCTCAACGCTTGCTGCAATTTGTAAGACATCGTCAGTGGCTAATGATTTATCGACCATTACTTGATCGACAATCGTAGGTTTACCCATCGTCAAGGTGCCAGTTTTGTCAAGCACCACCGTATCGACATTGCCAGCGGCTTCTAGACTTTGAGCATCTTTAAACCAGACACCATGACGCGCGGCGACACCCATACCAGCCATAATCGCGGCTGGTGTTGCCAGCCCTAATGCACAAGGACAAGCAATAACCAAGACCGATACGGCATGCATCAAGGCCGTATCTATCATTCCTGTCAGCCACCATGTCAATCCAAAAGTGACTAAAGCAATGGCGATCACGACAGGCACAAAAATGGCCGTTACTTTATCCGCAAGACGTGCCAGATTGGCTTTTGAGCCTTGGGCTTCACTCAATGCTTGTACCATATCGCCCAATTTGGTATCACTGCCTTTGGCACTGACGCGATACAGCAAACTACCATTTTCCAGCAATGCTCCTGCCAGCAGCTCATCACCCACATCTTTTTTGAGTGGTACCGATTCACCAGTTAAGTGACTTTCCTCACACCAGCCACTCCCATCGATAACTGTCCCATCAGTGGCCACGCGGCTGCCTTGCTTGACGCGTAGAATATCTCCTATTTGAATGTCTCTGAGGGCAACAGAATGAAACTCACCATTGGGCTGTTGGCGCTCGACCTCATCTGGCGTTAATGACAATAACAAATCAATGCTGTTTAAACTGTGCTTTTTGGTACGCTCTTCTAAATATTTACCCGTTCGCACAAAGGCAATAACCATCACACCTGCTTCAAAATAAACAGCAGGGCCATGGTCAGTACCATGACCAACCATCTGATTGCTTTGCAATAAGCTGTTTAAGCTGCCATCACCATGAGTGAGCCACAGGTAAGTTGAATACGCCCAAATGGTCACTGTGCCAATGACGACCAACACATCCATATTGGCAAGACCGCCTTTGATTGAGGCCCATGCACTCTTATAAAACGGTAAGGCAAAACCAAACTGTACAATCGTGGCTAAAACAAACTGAAGCCAAATAGCAGGCATCCAAGCCATTCCCTGACCTGTCAGCATGCCAGCCATACCGACTAAAAACGGCAGCAAGCAAATCCATAATCCAATCAAACGCCATGGATACTGCGTGGCTGTATCTTCATCGGTTTGTGAAAAAAGACTGTCAGCTGCCTGCAAATTGGCAACAAAACCCGTTTTGTTCACCCATTCTGTAATCTGCTCTGGCGTCGTCTGCGCAGGATCATAGTCCACATTGGCCGTCTCGCCTGCAAAATTTACATTAACCTCATGTATTGAAGGCTTTTTGTTCAAGACTTTTTCGATACGTGAGGCGCATGCCTGACATGTCATACCTTCAATCGCAAGTTGTAGATGGGCACGCTTTGGTGTGAGCGTTGTATTGGATTGAATATCGGTATCGACGTCGTAGGTGTGATGGTTATCAGTATGGGAATCATTCATAAATAGGACTCGTCATGGCGTTTACGCAAAGGTATAAGCCATAAAAACAACAATGGGTGGAGAGATTTAAATCAAACAGCTATTACATTCTCAAGCTATCGGTTTTGTCAGAACCGCTTATAGTCAGTTCGTCTTAAAAAAGTAAACAGTCAGTGCCAATTTTTAATCACTAAAAAACCAGCCATGACAGCTGGTTGTTAAATAAAGGAAAAAACTTATGAATTGGCAACGGTCGCATCAAAGCCTGCGTCATCGATAGCCGCAGCAATGGCTTCTGCACTTGTCTTACTGTCATCAAAGGTGACTGTAGCTTGATTGTCAGCAAGCTCAATGCTGATATCATTCAAACCATCAATATCTGCGGTAGCATGGTGAACGCTTGCAACACAGCCACCACAAGTCATACCTTCGATTTTAATAATGCGTGTTTGGTCTGCCATAGTAGGCTCCTTATTTTTATTGGTGAATAATCTTATCTTTTACCTGTTTATTAACACTACTAAATTATCAATACTACTAAATCAGTATTGTTAGTAACTACAAAGCTCAATCATGATAGTGTGGGTTTTGCGGTGCATCAATTGGGAATGGCTGAGTGACGTAATCCACCATACTAATAGCAGCCGTCAAAGCATGGATGCTCGTATCTGTATCCTCATAGCGTACATGAGCCGTGTGACTTGCCGTATCCAGCTCAATGTCCGTAACGCCCGAGATATTTTTTAGGGCTGTCATCACACTATCTAATCCGTTGGCATCATCAATGTTTTCAATACTTACCTGCGCAGTTTTGATTGCCATGGTGTTATCTCCTACCTCATCAATGCGTATCGAGAACCTCAAAACCTTTAACCAAGTCATCAATCTGCTTAAGCTGACGTAAAAACGGCTCTAACTGGTTCATTCTCAACGCACAAGGACCATCACATTTCGCAACTTCTGGGTTCGGATGCGCTTCTAAAAACAGCCCCGCCAATCCTGTAGCCATACCTGCACGTGCCAATGTTGTGATTTGCTCGCGGCGACCACCCGCGCTATCGCTACGTGCGCCTGGCTGCTGCAAGCTATGCGTCACATCAAAAAACACTGGTATATCCATCTGCTTCATCGTATCAAAGCCCAGCATATCCACGACCAGATTGTTATAACCAAAAGCACTGCCACGCTCACAAAGTATGAGCTTGTCGTTACCGCCTTCAAGGCATTTATTGACAATATGACGCATCTCATGAGGGGCTAAAAACTGCGCTTTTTTGATATTAATAATCGCATCGGTCTTAGCCATCGCATGTACCAGATCTGTCTGACGTGACAAAAACGCTGGAAGCTGAATGATATCCGCCACCTCAGCGACTGGTGCGGCTTGATGAGGCTCATGCACATCTGTGATGATGGGTACTTGGAATTTTTCTTTGATTTGACCCAACCAATCTATACCCTGTTCGAGTCCAGGACCACGATAAGAATGTAAACTTGAGCGATTGGCTTTATCAAAACTGGCTTTAAACACGTAGCCAATACCCAAGCGCTTACATATCTCGACGTATTGTTCAGCAATCTCAAACGCAAGTTCTTTTGATTCCAATACATTCATGCCGCCAAATAATACAAACGGCTGATCGTTGCCAATATGGATGGTTTTGTTGTCGGGTGTGCTCAGATCAATATGTGATTGTGCTGTTAATAAATTTTCCATTAAAAAGCTTCCTCATTATTGTTATCAAACTTTCTATCCCACATTGTAACCGATAGCGCCGTTAAAAAAAGTATACAAGCGTAATTACCTAAGATTCGCAGTAATTGCTGCTCTAAAATTAGAACCTTTTACCCAGACACAAACACAAACACAAACACAAACACAAACACAAACACAAAAATATAAGCACAAAAAAAAGACCGATCCGAAGATCCGTCTTTTTTAAAACCAATAGAGCAATACAGTTCTAAGAGTTGTTTATATTTAACAATTACTTAGTATCGCTGAAATTTTTTGCTGCTTTTGCAAAGCTATTAAACAACGGATGACCACCGCGTGGTGAGCTGGTAAATTCTGGATGGAATTGTACCGCGATAAACCATGGATGCTCAGAGATTTCTACAGACTCTACCAAATGCTGCTTGGCAGAATAGCCTGAAATCGTCATCCCTGATTGCTCTAGTGGCTCTATATAGCGGTTGTTCATCTCATAACGATGACGATGACGCTCAGTGATATTGCTTGCGCCATAGATTTGACTCAGCTTACTGCCAGAAACCAATTCGGCTTGCTGTGCGCCCAGACGCATGGTACCACCAAGATCAGAATCATCGCTGCGAATCTGTAGTTCACCGCGCTCATCCAACCATTCAGTGATCAAACCGATAATAGGCTCTGCGGTTTTGCGATCAAACTCAGAAGAATTGGCATCAATGTTAAGCACATTACGAGCGTACTCGATCACAGCCAACTGCATACCAAGGCAGATACCCAAATACGGAACCTTGTTTTCACGGGCATAAGTAATGGCTTTTATTTTACCATTGGTACCACGCTCACCAAAACCACCAGGCACTAAGATTGCATCAGCTTGGCTCAAACGAGCAAACAGACTATCATCGCTTTCTAAAAGCTCAGCATCAATATAGTCAATTTTTACATCAAGCTTGTGCGTGATACCCGCATGTAGCAACGCTTCATTGATCGATTTATAAGCATCAGGTAGCTCGACGTATTTGCCAACCATTGCCACAGTCACGGTTTCTTCAGGGTTGAGCTGGGCTTCGACAACTTTGTCCCAATCGCTCAAATCCGCTTCTGGCACATTAAGACCAAAACGCTCACAGATAAGATCATCAAGGTCTTGCTCATGGAGGGTACGCGGTATTTGATAAATACTCTGCGCATCTTCACACATGATGACCGCACGCTCTTCAACGTTGGTGAATAGAGCAATCTTACGACGGTTGTCTTGTGAGATATGGTGATCAGAGCGGCAGATCAAGATGTCAGGCTGCAAGCCAATAGAACGCAGCTCTTTTACTGAATGCTGCGTTGGTTTGGTTTTGGTTTCGCCTGCACTCGCAATATAAGGAACCAGCGTTAGATGCATAAGCATGGCTCTATTACGACCAAGCTCTACTTGCATCTGACGCACGGCTTCCATAAAAGGTAAAGACTCGATGTCACCAACGGTACCACCAATCTCAATGATAGCAATATCGTAGCCCACGCCACTTGCCAAGATTTTATTTTTAATCTCATCAGTAATGTGAGGGATAACTTGTACCGTGCCACCCAAATATTCGCCACGGCGCTCTTTATTGAGAACGTTTTGGTAGATACGACCACTGGTGAAGTTGTTGCTCTTACTCATTTTTGAATGACGTAAAAAGCGCTCGTAATAGCCCAAATCTAAATCCGTCTCTGCACCATCTTCGGTGACAAACACTTCGCCATGCTGAAACGGACTCATCGTCCCTGGATCGACGTTAATATACGGATCCATTTTGGTCATTGTGACGGTCACGCCACGGGCTTCTAAGACCGCTGCAAGAGAGGCTGCGGTGATACCTTTTCCTAGTGAGGACACTACCCCACCGGTCACAAATATAAACTTGGTCATAGTATTCTGTCGGTAATTGGTAAAGAAGGATTTTACTAAAAATACGCCATAAAATATAGGGCAAAACAAAAACTCTTTTAAACTCTTCGCACTTAATTCGTATTTATTAAAATTGTCCTAATTAGAGCACGTCCTCAATTCAATCGATAACCATCTAAATATAGTGACTCACTTTAAATAAAAAATTTATTAAAACAAATACTCTAGTCCGCCGCCTGCGGCCACTACCTTGATATCGGCCACTTCACGTGTCTCATCCATAGGGTTGGTATAGTCAGTTGAGTTTTGACCAATATAAGCGTGGGCAATGATATTGTCTTTAAATTCATACTCACCGCCGAGCACCATCTGTTTGGACTCATTATTACCAATACCATTTAAATTATCAGTTTGATTGTACTGAAGATAAACTGAGGCCGGATGAGCAAACTGCTTTAAATGCATATTAGCACTGACAATTAACCCTTTTTCTATGCTCGCCTCTTCAAAATCATAATCAGCTTGTTGATAAACGGCGCCAAGTGTTATAGGTGCTTTCATATCAATATAATGATCAATATCCAACGTCATCGTACCGCGAATAACATCGCCGCCGTAGTTAACTTGTCCGTCAACGTTTTTATCGGTGGCAAAATCCAGTGCATTGATACTACCGTTTGCCTCAATGTCTCGACTAAAAGCAAGTCCAGTGGTAATACCTTTATTCGACGAGTATTTTGCATAAGCACCAAAACCAGCACCGCGATCATCACTGTTTTCATTGGTGGCATACTGCATCACTAGGTCAACAGGAACGGTTTCAAATTTCGGTGCAATCCATACGATAGAATTGTTTTTACGAGTATAATCGAGCATGTTAAGCGCTGAGACAGTATTATTTGAATCAAGCGTGGTTTTACCCAAGTTATCCCAGTAGGCGCGTGCCACCATCGGATCATAAGCATAGCCTAGTACTGACGTATTACGTCCAACACGCAGCTCACCAATGTTTTTATTCTTAACGCCCAGATACGTGTCTCGACTGTTAAAAGCGCTATCACCAGAGCCATCAATCTGAGTACCGTACTCTAAACGATAGATTATTTCTGTGTCATCGGTCAGTGCTTCAGATCCGCGAATACCCAATCGTGAGAAATTTGAGTTGATCTGTACAAAGTCGCTATCAGTACGCTCAAAACGATTTTGTCGACCATTATTATTGACGCCAATATCGCTATAATCAGTGGTCAAAAAAGCTTTGCCGTATATCTCAGGTGCAGCATGTACGGTAGCTAAAGGCAATATTGTCATGCCTGTCATTAAAAATAAGCGCTTCATCAAAATACCTTTGTCTTATAATATCTAATTCTATAATGCTAAAAATCTTAAGATGCGTTTTTCAATCGCCCTGTTATATCTAGCAAAACTTGTTGGATAATATCAAAAAAAAACTCACCCCGAAGGATGAGTTTTTATAATCAGATTCTAATGATTAGATTAGAATTTGTATTCTAGACCAGTACCAACGACAACTACTTCGGCATCGCCTCTAGTAACTACCATACCACTGTCTGTATTAAGTGTCTTAAGATCATCAGCACTGTTTACACCAGCATAGGCATGAGCAATGATGTTGTCTTTAAAGAAGTACTGACCACCAACAACGATCTGATCTGAGTCTGAACCATCCCAGCCATTTAAGTTGTCAGTTTTGTTGTACTGTGCATATACGTTCGCTGGACGAGCAAAGTTAGTTAGGCCCATGATAGCGCTAACAACCAAACCTTTTTCTTTCTTAGTATCGCGTGCATAGTCATAATCAGCAACTTGATATAGAGCACCAAGTGTTACAGGGGCTGCGATGTATTTGCCTAGATCAACACTAGCAGTACCACGGATGATATCACCGTCGATGTTTTGATCTTTGTCATATGCTACACCAGCAGTGAAGCCTGTGCCTTGATCAAACATTGCAGCAACACCAAAGCCAGAATTATTATTGTAGTCATCATCATCAGAGTTGTACATTGCAAACATTTGTAATGGTAGACCATCATACTTTGGTGACGTCCAAAGAACTGAACTTGGGATACGGTTACTATCCGCCATATTTAACGCGTCAACAACTTCACTTTCTGTATCGTTATTACCTAGGTTATCCCAGTAACCTTGGTTAACAACAACATTGTTAATTTTGTCTAAGCTAGATTGGTTTTTACCAACGCGAAACTCACCATACTGCTTGTTGGCTAAACCAAGATACGTATCACGGTTAGTGAAACCATCTTTGTCACCATCAACACGCGTGCCATATTCCAACTGATAAATAACATCAGTATTAGCAGTCAAAGCTTCAGAACCCTTAAAACCCACACGTGAAGCATGAGAGTTGATTTCTACTGTGTCTTCATCAAAATCATCTCCACCAACAACACGTGAATCAAAGTCAGCGTTCACATAGTCAGCAGCTAAGAATGCTTTACCATAGACAGTTGGAGCTGCGTTGGCTGCAGATACAGATAGGGCAGCAACTGTTGTAGCTAAAAGTAGTTTTTTCATGGGGTATCTCCACTTTACAATTTTAGTAATAAGCGAGCTATTATTAGCTGGTGCTCACAATGGTATCGTCACAAATCCTCAAAGATATAATGTGTAACTGGCTACCGAGATTAGTCAGAAACAAGTGTGGCGAAGTTATATTACAGTAAGATGAAAAAACCATGACTTACATAACTATGATTAAAATACGTAACTGCCATGTAAACTAAGGTCTTTATCGGTCTATTGCGTAACATCCGTTACCAAACTCATACTTCGAGTACAAGCATAACAACTTTGACATAATTTGCAACATATTTTTTCTCTTTTTAAACTTATAAATTATTCACCAAAAATTTGTTGCTCAATAGCTAAGGCGCCAAAAAAAATCCCTATCTAGTCAACTAGATAAGGGTTTTATTGATTAATATTATTACTAATAAATTGAAACCACTTTAACGAATATACTTTTACCATCGCGAATAACGCACTATTTATTCATGAATAAATAGTGCTAACAAAAGCGATATATTCTATTTACGATGGGTAATAAAGAAAAATAAGCTTAGCAGTTTGCCTTCAAATCGAGACGGGCTTTATGCAATAATGGCTCAGTGTAACCACTGGGTTGCTCGCGTCCTTTAAATATCAAATCACAAGCGGCTTTGAAAGCATAAGAGCCATCAAAATTGTCTGCCATCGGTTGATAATCATCATCGCCTGCGTTTTGCTCATCAACGACTTTGGCCATGCGCTTCATTGTCTCCATCACCTGCTGCTCATTGACCACGCCATGATGCAGCCAGTTAGCGATGTGCTGGCTTGATATGCGTAGAGTCGCTCTGTCTTCCATTAGACCCACATCATCGATATCGGGCACTTTAGAGCATCCAACCCCTTGATTGACCCAGCGTACAACGTAACCCAAAATCCCTTGCGCATTGTTGTCAAGCTCTTGTTGTTTTTGCTCTACTGTCCAATTGTTGTCTTTGGCCAATGGAATGGTCAAGATATCATCCAAACTTGCGCGTGCGCGAGACTTTAAACGATCCTGTACGTCTGCGACATTTACTTGGTGATAATGAATACTATGTAAGGTGGCGCCTGTGGGTGATGGCACCCAAGCCGTCGTAGCACCCGATTGAGGATGCGCCATTTTGGTCTCCATCATCTCTCTCATCTCATCAGGTTTTGCCCACATGCCTTTACCAATCTGGGCATGTCCTTGTAGACCTGTTTCTAGACCAATGTCGACGTTCCACTGCTCATAGGCGGGTTGCCAAGCTTGTGATTTCATCTCCCCTTTTGGCACAAATGGACCTGCATTCATGCTGGTATGCATCTCATCACCTGTACGGTCCAAAAAGCCTGTATTGATGAAAATTACGCGCTCTTTTGCTTGGCGAATGGCTTCTTTTAGATTTACCGTCATGCGGCGCTCTTCATCCATAATTCCAATTTTAAGACTGTGACGTTTTAAGCCTAACAAATCCTCTGAGGCATTAAAAAAATCATTGGCCATTTTGACTTCTTCAGGACCATGCATTTTTGGTTTAACGATGTACATGGAGCCCTTACGCGAATTCGATAATTCGTTTCTACCATTAAGATCATTGAGCGACAATAGTGGAGTAATAATACCATCCATTAGGCCTTCGAAGATCTCCTCTAAGCCATTACCCAAATCGACCAAAATAGCCGGGTTTTGCATTAAATGACCGACGTTGCGTATCAATAGCAATGAGCGTCCTGGCAAGATAAGCTTGCCACCATCTGGTGTATTGTATTCACGATCAGGATTTTGCTTACGCGTGCGCGTCTTGCCGCCTTTTTCAAAGGTCTCTTGCAAATCACCATTCATCAAACCAAACCAGTTGCGATATACCTCTACTTTCTCCTCTGCATCGACCGCAGCAACAGAGTCTTCACAATCTTGAATAGCGGTAATCGCTGACTCAAGGAGTACATCATTGATGTGAGCAGGGTCATCTTTGCCGACCGGATGGCTGGCATCGATCTGAATCTCCACATGCAAGCCATTATTTTTTAGTAGTACACCAGTAGGCTGTTCAGCGTCACCGACAAAACCGACAAACTTGCTAGTATCTTTTAATGTCGTACGACCATCACCTTGAGTCACTTCAAGCTGACCATCAACCACTTTAAAACCTGTCACATCCGTATATGAGCCCGTGGCTAAAGCAAAATTGTCATCTAAAAATTGCTTGGCGTAAGCGACGACAGCCGCACCGCGAGTTGGATTATAGCTGCCCTTCGCTTCTTGACCATTATCATTGCTGATAACGTCTGTACCATATAAGGCATCATATAAGCTGCCCCAGCGTGCATTGGTGGCATTTAGTGCATAGCGAGCATTACGTACTGGTACGACCAACTGAGGTCCTGCAATATGTGCGATTTCGTCATCAACGTTTTCTGTACTAACCGCAAAATCATCGCCTTCTGGCAGTAAGTACCCAATATCTTGCAAGAACGTTTTATAAGCAGGATAATCGATTTGACCATCTTTGGCAGGGTGTTGTAGATGCCACTGATCAATCTGTGCTTGGATTTTGTCGCGGGTTTCTAACAAAGCCTTATTACGTGGCGTAAACTCTTTGATAACTTTCTCAAAACCTGACCAATAACTCTCTGAATCAACACCGACTTTTGGCAGTACTTCGTTTTCAATAAAGTCATATAGCTGCTGGTCGATGGCAAGAATGCCTTTTTGAACACGATTGGCGTTAGAAGACTGACTCATGTTGTTATCCTTATCTATTCATGAAGTGTATTAATACGAATGGCTACTACCCTATTAAATATTTGATGATTTGGCAGTGCTCCTTAGTTTAGATGGCACCTATTGCTCTGACTCAAATAGATATAAGCAGATCTCATCCTGCTGTCTGCTGCTTTATATCGTAGGGGCAATTGCTATAATATGTCCCATCATTTATTACGTAACTGCTACTCAATCCTATTAATCAGTTTATATGACTGGCAATCAAAGTACGTCGTTAATAAAATTAAGTACAATAGAGCAAAATCTCATCCTACTATCAAATAAAGAAATAAACAAGAAAACACCATTCACCAAGTAAATATTGGGGTTGTATATTAATGATACTCTATGCATCATCTGTCCTAAAGCGTTTTACCCGTACTCTTCGGTCGAAAATGGATACATAGATGTAAAGCAAATCATCATCGTTAGCTAAGTTCTAATAGAATATACTTTGCTCAATATTTGCACCCGATTACGACATAACACATTCAACTATGACCAATACTATGAATAAAGAAATCAAAAATGTAAGGCCTGACCCTGTCGACGTCACTAACAATGGTATGAATGACACAGTTGATACCAGCAATAATGTAGCAGAAGATAGCGTTGATATCGCAACACTGCGCACGCCCATCAAAGTAGATTTGTCTTTTGTTTACGACTTTTTGGGCGCTAGAACCACGCAGTCTTGGGTTGATGCAGCGATTGCAAATTTGCCTTTGATCATACAAGATCATGCCAACTGTGAAAAAAAGGCGGCTGGTACCGCAATGAATATGATGTTCCGCTATGAGTTCTCTTATGACTTGCAGTGTAAGCTGGCGCAATTGATCAGAGAAGAGATGCTACATTATGAGCAAGTGCTTGGTATCATGAATGATCGAGGACAAGACTGGGAGTATCTCAGTGCTGGGCGATACGCCAAAGGCATGCTAAAACACAAGCGCACTTACGAGCCAGCAGCGATGATAGATGTGCTCATTATCGGCGCATTTATTGAAGCGCGTTCGTGCGAGCGGTTTGCAGCATTAGCAGAAGTGATCAATGATGAGCGGTTGGCAAAATACTATCGCTATTTATTAAAGTCAGAAAGTCGCCATTTTGAGGATTATCTGGCACTGGCGCAATCACTGTCAGAAGACAGCATCGATGAGCGCGTGGCTTTCTTTAAAGAAGTAGAAGCTGAATTGATATCCAGCCCCGATACTGAGTTACGTTTTCACAGTGGCGAGCCTGTCTAACTCACACTCAGCTCGCTTATTACTAGTGCAGTTAAAAAAGGTATAGTCACTGTTCCGAATGATGTATTCGGAACAGTGACTATACCTTTATATATTAATGTATATAACATGGATAATACTAGAAGACAGACGCCCTAGCTGATAGTACGCGGTTATTTGTCACTTTCCATTAGTGAGCTGTCATACTGTTTATTATTTTTGGCAATATGGTGCGGGTCATGATCTTCAGTAGCTCTTTCAGCCGCTGCGGGATTTACTTTTTGCAACGCATCATCAGGAACGATACCATTGTTGTCACCTGTATCTTTTAACTGATAACCAGTATTCGTTTGTTGTTTATCATCATCGGGTAAGCTCATCTTCATTCCTTAGTATGTATTCCATATTGATATGGCTTCTTACCGAAATGCCATCCTGCATTATCTGTTGCTGTTCTTTTGATCAGGGTTCAGTACACGTGTCTGAGCGTTGTCAATATTGGCATAACGATTCATGTCATTAACGCTATAACTATCAGGGGCTTCACTACCAACAGTATCTTCGTTGATGTTGTCATCAAAGCCATTACTCTCTTGATCACGACGATCAGGCTGGCGTGCTGGATTGTCATTATCATTGACATGTTCTGAATCAACCACATCTTCTGTAAAAGTATCTGTGCCTTTGTTTCCAGTGATATTTTTTTCGATCTCATCATGATTAATAGGGTGCGTATCCATTGTGCGACTTTCAGCTTCTGTATGATGCGCATCGGTTTCTGTAATTCGAGATTTGGTTAACGCTGGGTCTTTGGTTTCCATTATTGTATCCTTATCATTATTATTAAATTGGTTTGTCCACATGGCGAAAATGCTTGCACATTTTACGATTTATCATATGCTGTTGTTATTCATTACCTTTTTGACTTAAGTCATACGCATTCAAATCGGCAACATTTTTGCCACCAGCAGGCAAGTCTTCTTCTTTACGAGGATCCACGTAGATTTCATCTGTTTCTTGTGAATCTTGCTCAGGTCCATCAATATTTGGCTGATACTTTCGACCTTCATAGCTGTCTTTGGCATTATTGATATGCGCTGCCGCTGGATCTCTAACTGGCACAGCTTCTTCATCATTTGGATGACTATTAGTTAACATCACTTGCTCCTCAGGCTGATAACTCAAACGTTCATTAAATAGTTATATTGGGAATAAAATCATTCAATATAAAACCATCTAAGCTATTTGTCCGTACGTAAGTCATCTTCAATAAATGAGGTTTGCTCTTCCTCACTTAATGGCTCAGGTGTGTTTACTTCTTTACTTTCTTCAAGATTGTCCGCAATTTTCTGACTGTCTGCTTGCGCTGCTGCTTTATTGATGTCCGAGCTATCATTGTTAGTATTACTCATAATCTGTTCCTATTGTCGTTATTATTAAACTTTTGATTTTTATATATTTTTAAACTATAGCGGTAGTTCTATTACACTTTTGAATCATAGGTCATAGATGAATACGACTCTAATAAGCCTACTGCTTATCCTGTTTAGTATAGGAATAATATGAGGGTTGCTACCAGTGTGCTGCCGTATCAATGTGTGAATAAATGTGAGGTTACAAGACAGTTTGTAACTCTGATAATTTATATTTTCATAAAAATAAAAAACCGAGCGTTGACAATATCAATGCTCGGTTAAATTGAATACTAAAGGTGATTATTTAATCATTACCTTTACTCTCTATCTCAAATGATATCATTATTACTGAGTATAAGTGGTCGGCTCTTCTACACTATTAATGGTTTTGAGCAAATACGCTTGCGCTGTGTGCGGCGTCTCGCCAGCAGCAGGCTGTATCTGTCGCCAGACGCCATTGCCATTTAATTCCCACGCTTGTGTGTTGTCTTGTAGGTAATTGAGCAAACCATCTTCATATACTTGCTTAAACAACTTTTTATTTTCAATTGGAAACGCCACTTCTACTCGGTGGAACAAGTTACGATCCATCCAATCAGCGCTACCGCAATATAAGCGCTCCTCTCCATTATTATAAAAATAATAGATACGCGTATGCTCTAAAAAGCGACCAATCACAGAGCGCACTGTGATGTTTTCGGACAAGCCTTTGACTTGCGGACGTAAGCAACACATAGAGCGTAAAATCAGCTCAATCTTGACTCCTGCTTGTGACGCATCATATAGCTTACCCATCAATCGACGCTCAGTTAAGGCGTTGGCTTTGATGATAATATGCGCGCGTTTGCCAGCCTGTGCATGCGCAATTTCATCATCAATAAAGCTCATGAGTTTTTCGTGCAATGTAAAGGGAGCATGCAGCAGCTTTTTGAGGTTGGCAGGTTTACCCATCCCTGTCAGCTCTTGGAAAATTTTGTGTATGTCTTCTGAGATATCAGGATCTGCGCTAAATAACCCATAATCGGTATACACCTTGGCATTGGCAGCATGATAATTACCTGTACCTAAATGCACATAACGGCGAATACGGTCATCTTCACGGCGCACAATAAGCATCAGCTTGGCATGCGTCTTGTAGCCGACAATACCATACACCACTATTGCGCCCGCTTCTTGTAAATAGTTTGCCACAGCAATATTTGACGCCTCATCGAAGCGCGCACGTAGCTCGATGACAGCCGTCACTTCTTTACCGTTACGAGCGGCGGCAGCCAATGCTTTAACAATTTCTGAATTGGTGCCTGAGCGATACAGCGTTTGCTTGATGGCGAGCACTTTTGGATCGCTTGCTGCTTGCCATAGCAAATTGATAATGGGCGAAAACGCATGAAACGGATGATGTACGAGCACATCGCTTTTGCGCATGGCTGCAAACATACTTGTCGCCTTGTCCAGCTTGTCCATCTCACGGCGGAATTCTTTTGGCACGACATGAGTAAAAGGCTGATAACGCAGGGCGGGAATATTAAAATCAAATAATAAGCGTGTTAAATTAACAGGGCCATTGACTCGGTACAATTGATTGTCATGCAACTCGAACTCATTAAGTAAGTAGTCACTGATGTGTACGGGGCAATCAGTGGTGACTTCCAAACGTACCTTGTCCCCAAAACGACGGTTCTCTAGTTCGCCCTCTAGCGCTTTGGCGATGTCCTCGACATCATCAGCCAAATCCAAGTCAGCATTGCGTGTCAGTCTGAACTGATGGCAGCCTGTTACGCTCATGCCAGGAAATAAGTCACCGATGTGTTCGTGAATAATGGCCGACAACATCACATGATGCTCTTTACCACCTGTCAATTCGTCCGGCAAACGAATTACGCGCGGCAGACTGCGCGGTGCTGGCACAATGGCCAGATTAATATCACGACCAAAAGCGTCTTTACCTTCCAAGGTTGCGATGAAGTTTAAGCTTTTATTAACCAGACGCGGAAACGGGTGCGCAGGATCAATGCTAATCGGTGTCAATACAGGCGATACTTGCTCTATGAAGTAACGCTTCATCCAAGCGGACTGCTCAGCATTGAGCTCATCACGCTTTAGGTAACGGATGTCTTCGAGCGCAAGGGCGGGCAAAATATCCTCGTTAAGAATACGATATTGCTCATCGATGGCGTCGTGAGTAATGGTAGAGATTTCATTGAGCAACTCGCTAGGACGCATACCATGAGCGCTGGTCGACACATCCCCCATGCTAAACTTTTGCATGATACCCGCCACACGAATCTCAAAAAACTCATCGATATTTGAGGAAAAAATCATTAAGAAAAATAAACGCTCAAGCAGCGGATGGTGTGGACTGGCGGCCTGTGCCAAGACACGCAAATGGAACTGTAATAATGACAAGTCGCGATTGATATAGCTGCTGGGTGAATAGCTGCCATCTTCTGAGCGTTGCCACTCGACCTCAACCAATTCTTTACCACGCCTTTCTGTATCAATATCACTATTTACGTCAGTAGCATCATTTATGTTCATTGTCTCATTAGTCCTGATAGCGTTATTCACATCCTCATTCTTCTGATCGTACACATCTGTCACGTCACTACTCCTTTTACGTTATCAATACGCCATCATTTTTTGCACTGTTTTTATGCGTTGTTGCTTTTTGGTGTGGTTGCATTACCCTTTTTTATAGCCGTTATTGATGACAAAACATACCGTTGCGGCTCACAATCCATCCTATTCAAGACGAGTACAACTAAACAATCAATCCGACTGCGGCAAGACTGCGTTTTTCATACGTTTTTTGATAATACGCTGTTTGTTACGTAGACGTCTATCACCTTGATTGTCTTGATAATATTTTGGATTGGTCAGCATCGCAATCAGCAAAGCAGATTCATCGCGATTTAGGTTGGCAGCAGACTTATTAAAGTAGTGCTGAGCGGCAGCTTCAATCCCGTAGATGCCATTGCCAAACTCTGCCACATTGAGATAAGCGGTTAAGATGCGCTGTTTATCCCAAAACGTTTCGAGCATCAAAGTAATCACGGCCTCTTCACCCTTACGAACGTATGAACGATGAGAAGTCAAAAAGAGGTTTTTTGCGAGCTGCTGAGTGATGGTTGAGCCGCCAGCAGACATTTTCCCTGTCTCTTCGTTTTTCTTACGTGCCGCTTCAATGCCTTTGAAATCAAAACCATTATGCTGGCTAAATGTCGAATCTTCACTCACTATCGCCGCTTGTTTGGCAGATTTTGCGATGGCGTCGTACTCTGCCCACGTTTGGGTGACCGTACCCCCAGTTAAGCGGTGAGTCAGCATAAACATACTATTATTAATAGGCTGGGTCTTCCAAATCAACAGTAGTCCAGCAACCAACACATGGAACGCGACCACTATCATTATCAATGCCAATAATAGTCGTTTGATAAATTTGCTAAAACTTGCCATGTGAGATACCCAAATGATTAAAAAAATAATAAGATAAAACGCAATAAGATAAAGTAAGCCATCACCAATAATAAGTCACTCTTCATATCAGAACATCGTCGATAAAAGAGCGCTATCAATAATAAGCGATAAGATAACAATCATAAATCAGTAAACAAAAACCGCAGGTCATCTTACCTAATCTCACAATCGCTGTCATTATTTACCCCGTTTCTTTATCATGTCATAAAGGGTAAACCGTATTCATGTTTTTTAATTGATTTTTTTAGCAAAAATGCTTTGTGACAAGTCAGAAGATAAGAGAATAGATATGCCGATTGATACTGCACATGATAACCATATAACGGCACTACGAGCACGTATTATCGCCCAAAACCCTCATCTTGGCACACCAGAAAACGTCGATAAATGGTGGCTATTAGGTACGGCAGGTTGTCATTTGTGCGATATTGCTGAGCAACTTATTCATCAGTTTCAAGCCGTACAGCCGATTGACTATAACTATATCGATATTGCCGACTTTGATGAAACGTTAATGATGGTCTTTGCCACGAGTATTCCTGTTATTTTGACGTCATCCAAACGCTTAGACTATCCTTTTTCGGTCATGGATTTACAACAACTGCTAACAGCATCATAAAAAATGAGTGATAAAACGCCGAGGTGAAATACCTATGAAAAATCTAGAAAAAGTAACAGACATCGAAGACTTACGTCAGGTTGCTGAACGCAAAGTGCCGCGTATGTTTTATGATTATGTGGATTCAGGCTCATGGACTGAGACCACCTATCGCAATAATGAAAGCGACTTTGATCGGATTAAGCTGCGCCAGCGCGTGTTGGTCAATATGGAAAATCGCAGTCTAGAAACGACCATGATCGGTGAGCGGGTCAAAATGCCGGTTGCCATTGCACCGACTGGGTTTACAGGCATGATGTGGGCGGATGGCGAAATCAAAGCCGCACAGGCAGCAGAGAAGTTTGGCGTGCCCTTCTCTTTATCTACCATGAGTATCTGCTCTATCGAAGATATCGCAACCCATACCAGTAAGCCGTTTTGGTTTCAGCTGTATGTGATGCGTGATCAGGCGTTTATGGCCAATTTGATCCGCCGTGCTAAGGAAGCAAATTGCTCTGCCCTCATCCTAACTGCCGACTTACAAGTACTTGGACAACGGCATAAAGATATCAAAAATGGTCTCTCTGCGCCGCCTAAACCGACGCTGACCAATATCCTGAATCTGATGACCAAGCCTGAATGGTGTCTCAATATGCTTGGCACTAAAAGGCGCACATTTGGCAATATCGTTGGTCATGCAAAAGACGTTGAGGATCTGTCTTCGCTGTCGGCTTGGACAGCAGAGCAGTTTGATCCAGCGCTTAGCTGGGACGATGTGGCTCGTATCAAAGATATGTGGGGCGGTAAGCTAATTATCAAAGGTATTATGGAGCCTGAAGATGCCATCATGGCAGCACGCAGCGGCGCGGATGCATTGGTGGTCTCAAACCATGGTGGTCGTCAATTAGATGGAGCGCTCTCCTCTATCTCTGCCCTTGCAGACATCGTACAAGCGGTTCATGCCGAAAACAGCAATATAGAAGTATGGCTCGATAGTGGTGTGCGCTCTGGTCAAGATGTGTTAAAAGCCCTATCTCTAGGCGCTAAAGGCACCATGATCGGTCGTGCTTTTCTCTACGGACTTGGCGCTTATGGTGAAGATGGCGTGCGCCGTGCGCTTGAAATCATCTACAAAGAATGTGACATATCCATGGCGTTTTGTGGTCATACCGATATCAATACCGTCACGGACAATATCTTGGTTAAGGGTACTTACGAGAAGCTTAAGACAAATTATCCTTAGAGAACGAGCAAACTTTGAATGTAGATAACATGCTTGCTAATAGATAACATCTTCTGACCAGACCCTTTATACTTATCCTACAATCTTTACTAAATTTTAGCTTTTATGACCATTCAACAATTACTAAAAACAGCGCCTGTCACTACTTTATTATTGATTAGCTTTATCGGGCTATTTGTCATACAAGTCCTGACGGGCGCGGATGCCAATAATCCATCAACTGAAATGCTCATAAAGTGGGGCGCTAATGCCCTGCCTTTTACCATGGGTGATGAGCCATGGCGCTTGGTCAGCAGTGCGTTTTTGCATATTGGTTTGATGCATTTATTGTTTAATGGCTTTGCGATGTATTTTTTTGGACAGATCGCTGAGCCGATGTTTGGTTCCGCCAAATTTTTGGCATTGTTTTTGTTGGCAGCCATCGGTGGCAACTTACTCAACAGTTATGTGACATGGCAAGGTATTTTGGAGGGCACTGGGCAAGCGGGACTGTCGGCTGGAGCATCTGGCGGTATTATGGGTATTGGCGCCGCTTTATTGGTGGCGGCATTTTTTAAGATATCGGTCAATGGTCTGATGCTCAATTTGAGAAGCTTACTCATTATTATGGGTATCAACCTTGTCTATGGCTTTGCTGTACCTGGCATTGATAATGCAGGTCACATCGGTGGTGCCGTGACAGGCTTAATGATTGCATTGGCGTTTGCCGTTGCCTATCGCCAACGTATGATCATTGCACAGCAAAATAGACCCATACCTCAATCTCCCTACCCAATACACGAACCAAGCCCGTATCAAACTGACGCCCAAAACACTTATCAAACTTATGAGGTTAATCACTCCTCTGATGTTGACGCTTCTTATTCGTCTCATCACAGCACTGAGTTTGATGCTCATGATACTAGCAATGTGAATAAGACTCTCAATACGGCTCACGATCCCATTGTTAGCCACAAACTCCAAACAAAACCTTCCTTACTCTGGACACTACTCCCATGGATCGTCATGCTATTAATCAGTGTCGGCTTTGTCTGGTGGTGGCAAGATATCCATTATCAAATCGTAGAAGTATTAAAAACCATTGAGTAAACGGTCATACTTATTTATCATTGCTCAAATGTTATAAAAACCGCATACTCATTTAACTTACCCTACCCCATTATTTCTGCTTAGTGGTACTATTCGACCATTCCCACTCAATCACGAGACTTGATTATGTTTAAACTTGCAGCGCGACCCAATATCTATACGCGCGCCTCACTCAGCGTGTTAACCGCTACTGCATTATTCAGTGTGGCTAGCGTTTCTAGTGCCATTCCTTTCCTTGATAAAAACTTGCCGACTGACAAAGATGCTGTGTTGAGCGTTGGTGTCAATGTCATGGCCGTCAAGTCTGCCTATGATTTAGACGACAGTACTGACGTGAGAGTGTTACCAGGCGTATTTTATGACAACAACAGAGTCTACGCACGCGGGGCGCAAGCGGGCGCATATATTATCAATGATGGTACCAATCAATTGTCTGTCTATGCGCAACCGTCTGGCAGCAGCTTTGATCCTGATGATGCGAGTGGCAAATTGGCAGAATTGGACGAGCGTAAAATCTCAGCGGCGGCTGGTGTGAGCTATCAGCGCCGTACGCCTATCGGTGCTTTCCGTGCCCAAATAGCAACGGACGTTTTGGATCGTAGTGGTGGTAACACTGCTCGCCTGTCATATCTTGCCAGAATCAGCGCAGATAAGCTCACCATCTATCCAAGCTTTGGTTTTGAGTACTTCGATGAAGATTACAACAATTACTACTATGGCGTGACCGAGGCTGAGTCAGCAAAATCAGGCGTTGAACCATATAAGTCTAATAACAGCCTAAACCCGTATATCAATATCAGCGCCAACTATGACTTCAATGATAAATGGGCAGGATTTGCCAATCAAAGCTTGAGTTATTTGCCCAATGAGCAATATGATAGCCCAATGGTCAACTCACGTACGGATGCAACGACGACGCTTGGTTTGTTATATAAGTTCTAGAGTTTTTGATAGTTTTAATATGAAAAGGCTGAGCATTTTGCTCGGCTTTTTTTGGTTTGAGATGAGATGTTATGGTAAATCCAAAACAAAAGCGGTACATATAGTTATCATGTTCTACTGGATTCAATTTTTCTCACTGGCTGTTCGCAAGCGTGACAGAGGCTTCGAAAAATTCATTCCAGTAGAGCGGCACTTCTTTTAAAATGGATCGGCTATGTCTATTTAAACGCTCTGCTGGCTTTTTTGTCGTATCTTATTCGATGTTCGCTCTGAATAGAAACGCCAAACCGTACTTATAAATAATAATGTGTATGAGCCAATCCAACATCCAACGCCCCAAACTTTTAGTTCGATTTCTGAATCATGAACACCCTTATCGCCTGTTGCTACTATGGTTGTGAGAAAAAAAGTGGACAACCCCAGAATAAAAGTGAAAGCGGCAAGCTCAATCGGATTTTTATGGCGAAACGTCAGGTATATCGCTAGCAAGAACGTGAGATTACTATAAGCTTGAAATACCAAACCCATCCAACCAAACAGCACACCCATTACTAAAGTCTCATAACCAAAATAGGTCTCACCGTCGTAATGTAGCGCAGGTAAACATAGGGATAACAGCCACACGTACAGAGCTATTTTAGAGAGTATTGGCGGGTTGGGACAGGTGTAATCAAGGCGCATGAGTTATCCTTACTTATTATATTGAAGCAATAGTTGTTTGATCTAATAGCTTCAATATACCTATCTAACCACTCATACTTTGCGTAAAAGCTGTGTCTTTGCCCTATCCTCTCCATCAAAAATTCATAAGCATAAAAAAATATTACCGCAAGACAAGGAGAAAGCTTGAGCTCTTTACCAAATGAGTAGGATGATAGCTCAATGGTAAACTCATATACGGATGCAAATATGCTTGGTTTGTTTTATAAGTTTTAATTATAGTTTCGCTTTTGATGTAAGAAAGACCTTATCATATGACAAGGTCTTTTTTAGCAAGCTATTTCAACATAGTCAGTTATTTTAAGCTGTTCAAAACTATCCTTAATTTTACAACAAAAATTATTTCATAATCTTGATATAACTTTTGTAATTGATATAGATGTTCTTACAATTTCAGCCTTTATATGGATCATATTTATTTGTATTATCTACTTTAGCTACTATAAATAAAAAAATAATTTTAATTAGTTTGTTAAATATTCTAGAACTATATTTACAGTTTATTATGAGCATGTTACTTAGGTTTAAATCAAATATTATGTTAAGACAAAAACTAGATTACAGCCAACGTTTTATGCTTGAACAGGTGAGGATAATTGAAAAAGCAGAAATAATTTACTATAAATCATTTTGTATGAGTCCTAGACGTTATCGTAAAAAGTTAAAAAGGCTAGACCCAAGTATTGCTACATGTTTGAATATCATAACTGTAGAACTTAAAGTTCAAAATGTTAAGCTTGATCATCATATTTTCGGAAAGTTATTGTCTAATCCTACTATCAGAGAGCTAGCTGAAAAAAACTTGAAGGTAAAAGGATATGAACCTCCCCCTGAATATGACGATCAAGGCAAACCTATATATAAAACTTTTACTCCTATGCCAAATTCAGCACGTAGAATAATGTTACGTGTTTATAAAGAATCTTGGCTACTTATCACGTTTTATATACTGCTTCTGTTGATCAATCTAATCATTGTTGTTGCAGGTTAAATTTAAAATCGCCTTAATATGAACAGATTTTCTAAGATCTATTAGAATTTGAATGCTTAAAGAAACCTAACGACTCAGCTTTTACAATTAAAAGGTTACACTATTTCTACACCTTTTTATTACTAATTCAACGTTTCAAGAACGTCGACCAAAAAAAAGACCTTGCCACATGACAAGGTCTTTTTACTATTCTAAAAAACTATTAGATAGCTTACTTAGGATGTACCATATCAGCAGGAATGACCCACTCATCAAACTGCGCTTCAGTTAATAGCTCTAACTCAACCGCCACTTGCTTCAAAGTTTTGTTTTCTTTATAAGCCGTCTTAGCGATTTTCGCTGCATTTTCATAACCAACATGACGGTTCAATGACGTGACTAGCATTAATGAGTTGTGCAAGAAGTCATCGATTTTGTCTTTTACTGGCTCAATACCAACGGCACAATTTTCGTTGAAGCTGTTGCACGCATCGCCAAGCAGTTTGATAGATTGCAACAAGTTAAACGCGATCACTGGCTTATACACGTTTAGCTCAAAGTTACCTGACGCGCCAGCCATGCTGATAGTCGTGTCGTTACCCATGACCTGAGCGACAACCATGGTCATTGCTTCTGACTGCGTTGGGTTTACTTTACCTGGCATGATAGAAGAGCCTGGCTCATTTTCAGGAATCGTCAACTCGCCAAGACCACAACGAGGGCCTGATGCCAACCAACGTACGTCGTTCGCGATTTTGTTTAAGCTAGCGGCTAGTGTTTTGAGTGCGCCTGATGCAAATACTTCGGCATCACGAGCCGCTAATGCTTCAAACTTGTTCGGTGACGTAACGAATGGCAAGCCAGTCAAGGTTGATAATTGCTCAGCTGCTTTTACGGCATAGTCAGGATGAGCGTTTAGACCAGTACCGACCGCAGTACCGCCTAGTGGCAGTTCATATAGGCCTTGTAGTGCGTTGTCGATACGAGTCAATGAGTGGTCAAGTTGGCTCACATAGCCACTGAACTCTTGGCCTAGGGTCAAAGGCGTCGCGTCTTGTAAATGCGTACGACCGATTTTTACGATGCTATCAAATTCTTTTGCTTTTTTATCAAGGGTTTCGCGCAATGCTTGTACCGCTGGGATCAATAAGCTGTTGATCTGACGCGCAGCCGCCACACGAATCGCCGTTGGGAAGCTGTCGTTGGTAGACTGTGCATGGTTGACATGGTCATTTGGGTGAATTGGCGTGTAGCTGCCGCGCTCAGAACCAGCGATTTCATTAGCACGGTTGGCAAGCACTTCGTTCATGTTCATGTTTGACTGGGTGCCAGAACCTGTCTGCCATACGACCAATGGGAACTGATCGACCAGACCACCGTTGATGATTTCGTCAGCGGCTTGTACGATGAGATCACGCTTATCGCCTTCGATACGCTCTAGGCTTGCATTGGTAATCGCAGCGGCTTTTTTGACCAATGCCATCGCTTCAATCATCGGACGCGGCAAAGTCTCGCCACCGATTTTGAAGTTTTCGCGGCTACGCTGTGTTTGCGCGCCCCAATAGGCATCAGCTGGGACTTCTACGTTGCCCATGGTGTCCTTTTCGGTACGAGTTGCCTGATTCTGTGTCGACATAACTACCCTCTTTGATGGTTTGTTGTTTTATGACTGCTCTAAAAAATGCAACATCCGCTGCACATAAAGGAAAATACGATATAAAGTGGCGTTATGATAGCATGACTAGGACGTGTTGAATATTCACAAATCGCCTTGGTCAATGACTAAACACGATTGTCTAAAAGCGGCCCTCATCAATCTAATATCTCATTGGATAGTCTACTTATGCACTCTGAAACCATACCCACTGAGCCAAAAATGCTTAACTCACAAGAACCTACGCTAAGTAATCCGCCCAGACGGCACTTCACTCACCAGCGTCGCCAGTTAAGCGACGGCGCACGTAGACAATTTGCTCAGTCTGCAAGTTTACATCTATCTAAGCTGCAACAGCGTTTGCCAGAGCGTGCACGTATTGGGCTGTATTATGATGGCTTTGGTGAGCTACCTACTCAGCCACTGCTGGATTGGTGTCAACGCTTAGGCTATTTATCTTATTTACCTGTGGTGGGTTCGCTCGGCAATGAGGATAAACGGTTGCGTTTTGTGCCTGTTTACCACTCAAAACTAATCAATGTCCCCACTCGCATTCATCAGCTCGGCATGAAACAAAATCATCATCGTCGACTGCTATGGGCGTCAGAACTAGACGTGATTATTTGCCCGTTAGTCGCGGTCGATAAACGCGGCAACCGCATGGGCATGGGCGGTGGATTCTATGATACGACACTTGGTAACAGCTATCGGTCAGGGGTCAAGAAACCGTTAAAAATTGGTTGGTGTTATGATTTTCAGGTGGTTGAAGCGTTACAACGTCAGCCGTGGGATGTGCCGTTAGATGGCCTCATTACGTCAAGCGGCATAAGGTGGTTTTGATGAAAGATAATAAAAAGTTTGAAAAAAATTCTAGCGCTGCTAATTCCAGTGCAGACAGTGTGGATAAGTATTTGCAAACGTTAGGCAATGAGGACGCTAGAGAGATACGTTACTACAGTCAAGAGCAGCCCTTTAGCGCTGATGAAATGACACGGCTCGTTAATGAAGAACGCTTAAGTGCGTTGCTAGCAGACAGTGATGCGTTTTTGCAAGGACTGAGCAGGGAACTAAAAGATTTTGATGAAGATTTGAATAACGACTTAGACAAATAACTCACTTCCCAAATATTGATAAGCCATAAGTGACCTATGAACCTATCTCACCTGTCTATCAAGACTGCGCGACATTACTTACGCAGTGAACCTGTACGCATGATATTCTTCCTGTTGTGGGTCGCTGCTGCTATCAAAATCATCATGGCAGGTAATACTCCAAATCCAATGGTGTTAGAGCCATCCCAGCAGGAAGGATATAACTTTGGCTTGGTCATCAGCTTACTGGTAGTGATGTGCTTACATGGGGGCGCGCTGCTGGCACTTGATGTGTACATTAAAAGCTACTGGAAGTTTGTGTGCATGTTTACTGTCACTACACTGCCGCTGTTCTTTTTTGGCTTAATGCTGATACATGCACCTGAAGCCTTGTTATGGCTCATTTTATGGCTGGTGGCTTCGTTTTTGGCTTTCTTTTTTATCTGTTTTGGCTTGGCGTGTTTGCTACTGCTAGATCTGATACTTAAAAAGTAAAACCTCAGTCCATAAAAAAGTGCCTCTACTTTTATGGCAAGCAGAGGCACTTTTATTATGCGAGCGCTTTTCAAGCAATAGCTAAAACCTTACAACACCATCGCCGCAATCCAACCAAACGCCAGTAATGGCAGATTGTAATGCAAGAATGTCGGCACCACACTGTCTTTAATATGGTCGTGTTGGCCATCGATATTTAGACCAGAGGTTGGCCCCAATGTCGAATCTGACGCAGGCGAACCGGCATCACCCAGCGCACCAGCCGTACCGATAATCGCCACAGTTGCCAATGGCGAAAAGCCTAAAGAGACGCAGAGCGGTACATAAATCGCGGCCAAAATAGGAATGGTCGAGAATGACGAACCGATACCCATGGTCACGATTAAGCCAATCAATAGCATAATAAACGCAGCCATCGCTTTATTACCAGCGAACAAGGACGCCGCCCCATCGACCAATGGCTGAATTTGCTCAGTGGCTTTCATCACTTCTGCAAAACCCTGCGCAGTAATCATAATAAAGCCAATCATCGCCATCAGCTTGATACCGTCATTAAAGACGCCATCAGCATCACGCCATTTCACCACGCCGGTCGCCATAAACACGCCAAAGCCAAACATTGAGCCTAAAAGTAGCGAATCAGTATATAGCTGTACCACAAACGCGGTAATAATCGCAGCCAGTGCGACGAGCGTCTTTAATTTACTTTGTGTTTGCGCATCAGCAGCCGTTTTACTAAGCGCATCGCCCTCTACTACGGCATCGTGTGCTTGTTTGTCTATTGCTACTTGCTGATACTCGCGCGGCTTACGATAACTAATAAAGACCGCTGTCAACAAACCAAGCAACATACCCAAGGCTGGAATGGCCATTGCCTTGACCACAGAAATATTGGCAATATCAATGCCTGCTTCACCCACGTTTTTTAGCATGATCTGATTGAGATAAATATCGCCAAAACCATACGGAATAAACATATAAGTGGTCACAAGACCGAAGGTCAATAAACAAGCAATCAGACGTCTATCAATGTGCATGCGATTAAAGGCAAGCAATAATGGCGGTACAAGCAATGGAATAAAGGCGATATGAATGGGGATTAAGTTTTGGCTAAAGCAGCTCATGGTGATGAGACCTGCGAACAGCACATACTTAATCATACTACTAGTACCGCCTGCATCAATGCGCTTTATGACGGCTCCTGCTAAGGACTGCGGCAATCCAGAGTGTGCAATCGCGACCGCAAAAGCCCCTAACAATGCGTATGAAAGTGCAATTTCTGCGCCATTGCGAATACCTTCTTGAAAGGCACCCAAAGTATCGGTAATGCCAAGACCCGCCAGTAGACCACCTGCCAATGCCCCAATTAGTAAGCTGAGCACCACGTGCACCCGCGAAAGTGACAGTCCTAGCATGATGATGACTGCCAGCAGTACCGCATTGATTGCCATATGTTGCGCCTTTTTATATCTGATCTGATTGCGACCTACAAATGTCGTAGCATTTATAAATAGGGTTTGTTGTCTAAAAAGCGCTCAAACACATTTTGCGTTAAAAGCCCTGTTTTAGACGCGCGTCAGTTTACCTTATTTTGCCTACAAAACCTATGTATAGAACCCGATAGTTATCGGTTAGGCCGCGCCGCATGCAACCTGCTAAAAAGGCCTTGCACTGCTGCTATACATTTTTTGTAGCATTTATTCTCTATTCAATGAGTAGATAAAAACGTTTGTGACAATCAAGATACCCACTGATGCGTCCAGCACATCAGCTTTATGATAATTCAACTATATTAATGATTTACTTGCCGTGGCTTTGATATATCATCGATAAAACTGACGATGATACGCACAACGATAATCACTCAAATAGGATTATTTTAAAGAGATAAGCTGGTCACTTTGCTCATAAGACTTGCAATTTTTTTTGCGAGCACCATTTATCTAACATGAACCACGAACTTGACTTTACAAGTCTGGTGAACGAGGAAGAATCTATGAGTGAACATAAAATAGCACAAGACAATATCGACATCGATGTCGACGTTTCATCTACTGTTGCACAAGATAACGAGCAAGACGCCTCATCTGATACTACGTCAGAATCGGCATCTGCTACTGTCAAAAATAATAATCTTGACGACAGTGACAACGACAGCAAGACGGAAGATTATTTACCGTTACTTGCCCTGCGAGATGTCGTCGTCTATCCGCACATGCAAATCGCCTTATTTGTAGGCCGCGCGCCGTCAGTCAAAGCGGTTGAATTGGCACAGGCCGAATACGGTAATAAAGTATTGGTCGTTGCTCAAAAAGACTCACTAACTGAAGACATCGATCAAGAGAACCTATACCAATACGGTACGGTTTGTCGCATTGTCAGCACCATGCCGCATGATAGCGACGAAAACTGCATCAAAGTATTGATTGAAGGTCAGTATCGTGCGCGCGTCGATAACATCGAAAACCACGATGAGCTATTGATGGCAAGATTTACCCGTGCTGATCTCGATGTCAGTATGGATGAAAGACAGCAAAAAAATACCATACAAGCGCTGACCACCCTGTTTGAAAGCTATGCGGATACGCGCCTGCGTAATGCCCGTGAGCTGACGCGTGTGGCAAAGCGTATTGAAGATTTGCTTGAATTGGTCTACTTCATCTCAACCCGTGTCTCAATGGATCTTGATATCAAACAGTCTTTCTTAGAAGAAGACGATATTAAAACGCACATCAATACCTTGACTGAATATTTGGTCAAGCAAAGTGCTGAGCAAAATATCGAACAAGATATTCAAGATGCCGTCCGTCAGCAGATGGAAGACAATCAGCGCGAGTACTTCTTGAACGAGAAGATGAAAGCCATCAAAAACGAGCTGTCAGACATGAATGACGGTGCGTTCGATGGCGAAGATGACGTGGCTGAGCTCGAGCAGCGCTTAGAAGACGCTGACTTGCCAGAAGATGTGCGCAAAAAAGCAGATCAAGAGCTTAAAAAGCTTAAAATGATGCCGCCTGCATCAAGTGAGTCGTCGGTAGTGCGCAACTATATTGAATGGATTTTGGACACGCCGTGGAATGCGACGACCAAAGTCTCGATCAATTTGGACAAAGCTAAGACCGTCTTAGACGAAGATCATTATGGCTTGCAAGATGTCAAAGACCGCATCTTAGAGTACCTCGCGGTACAATCACGCGTGAAAAAACTGCGTGGTCCGATTCTTTGTCTCGTCGGCCCTCCAGGTGTTGGTAAAACCTCGCTGGGTGAATCGATTGCTCGTGCCACAGGTCGCAAGTTTGTACGTATGGCGCTTGGCGGCGTGCGTGATGAGGCCGAGATTCGTGGTCATCGCCGTACCTATATCGGTGCGATGCCAGGTAAGATCGTTCAGTCATTGGCGAAAGTGGAAGTCAAAAACCCGTTGTTTTTGCTTGATGAAGTAGACAAGATGGCGCAAGACTTCCGTGGCGATCCAGCATCAGCGCTACTTGAAGTATTAGATCCATCACAAAACGACACGTTCAACGACCATTACTTAGACATGGACTTGGATCTGTCACAAGTGATGTTTATCTGCACAGCCAATAGCATGGATATCCCACCTGCACTGCTTGACCGTATGGAAGTGATTCGCTTGCCGGGTTATACCGAAGAAGAAAAAGTTAATATCGCCCAGAAATACCTAGTACCAAAAGCGATTAAGCAAAATGGTCTCAAAGAAGGTGAAATTGAGATTGTTGAAGCCGCTCTGCACAGTATCGTACGTAGCTATACACGTGAAGCTGGTGTGCGTAACCTTGAGCGTGAAGTCAATAAAATCTGCCGTAAAGTGGTGCGCGGTTCGGTTGAGACTCATGGTGCCCGCGCTCCGAAAAAAGCAGAGCGTCAGCTGGTCGTGGTCGATGACAAAAACATCGATGACTATTTAGGCGTGCATCAGTATGACTATGGTCTGGCAGAAGAAGAGCCAGAGATTGGTCGTATCACTGGTCTGGCATGGACACAAGTTGGTGGCGAATTATTGACCATCGAAGCAGTTGCTATGCAAGGTAAAGGTGAGCTTAGCTTTACAGGCTCACTTGGTGACGTGATGAAAGAGTCTATTCGTGCTGCCATGAGTGTGGTTCGTGCTCGCGGTGATCTCCTTGGTATTGATTATGAGACGTTTAAAACGAAAGATGTCCATGTCCACATGCCAGAAGGTGCGACACCAAAAGACGGCCCATCTGCTGGTGGCGCGTTGACGACAGCGCTGGTCTCTGCCTTAACGGGAATCGCTATTCGTCCAGACATCGCGATGACAGGTGAGATTACCTTACGTGGTAAAATCCTACGTATCGGTGGTCTTAAAGAGAAGTTACTTGCCGCGCATCGTGGGGGCATCAAGCATGTCTTGATTCCAGCAGAAAACGAGCGTGATTTGGCTGATATTCCTGACAATGTAAAAGCGGGTTTGACCATTCAACCTGTGGCAACGATTGATGAGATATTAAAAGTTGCTTTGGTCAGCATGCCAAAACCACTTAAACCTGCCAAAGTAACGGTCGATAAAACCTCAGCCAAAGCGCTACATAACTAATTGAGTATTTGACAGTCAATTCTTAAGAAATAGAAGCCGTTCATCACAATGATGGGCGGCTTTTTTTATGCATCATATTAAAATGCCTTTCGTAGAATCAGTATAGTAATACACGATAGTATTTGCTCTTATCTGACATCGCTTTACAGACTGTTCAAACCCATACGTTACTTACATTTATTAACTGATTGTTGCGCTTTTGATGAATATCTACTTCTTATCCTTAGCTATACTAATCAAGAAATTAAGCAATCTTTGAATATTTCAGATAAAACGATAGCTAATACGAATTTAGTTAAATGTATTCATCATAATGATTAAATATAAATGGAGATAACAATGAATAAGACGATGCTTGCAAGTGCGCTACTATGTGGTTCAGCGTTAGCAATGACAGGTTGTCAAACTGTTGAAAACCAAATGCAGACAGGTAATCCATTGAATCAGCCTGCTCTAAAATCAACGATTAAAACCGTAGATGGTAAAGGAAAAGAAGTAGGACAAATGTTCCTGCGCCCAGTCGATGGTGGCGTTCAGGTATATGGTAAGCTTATGAACTTACAGCCAGGCAAGACCGTTGCTTTGCATATTCATGAAACGGGTAGCTGCGCAGATATGGGTAAAGCAGCAGGTGGTCACTTCAATCCAGACAACAAGCCCCACTCAAATCCAGATGACATGAATGGCCATGCTGGTGACTTACCAAACTTGACAGCCAATGAAGATGGTGTTGCTACTATCAATTATGTAAATAAAAAAATCTCAGCAGCTGAAACAGGTAAGTATAGCGTTAACCGTTTAGCCTTTATCGTTCATGCCAATGCCGATGATTATAAGAGCCAGCCTGCTGGTAATGCTGGCGACCGTGTCGCTTGTGGTATTATCGAAAAAGCCTAATCTTTATTTATATTTTAGACAAAAAAAACCTCTTAGTATGCTAAGAGGTTTTTTTATGGGAAATTTTGAATCACTGCTATTGGTCGCTTTGATACGTTAATCAGCATCATTGCTCATTATTTGGGTAGAAATCATTCTTCTACCCACTCACCTTTGCGCCAGTAAACACCCCAACGCGTGGCTTTACCGTTTTTCTCAGAACCAATATATTGCTCTTTTTTCTTACGAGACCAGCGCAAAATCGTTGGATTGCCTTCAGGATCTTCATCTGGCCCTTCGAACAAATATTGGAACTTATCTTCCATTTTATCTTTGATTTCTCTTAGCTCGGCAAGCTTCGGTGGACGTGTTTCTCGAACCTTTGGAAATTTAGACGCCGCTAAGAACATACCAGCAGCGCCTTCACGCAAGATAAAATAATCATCATGCTTGGTTGATTTTAATTCTGGCAGATGAATCGGATCCATACGCGGCGGTGCAGCTTCGCCTGTTTTTAGTACTTTGCGTGTGTTGTCACATTTTTGACAAGCAAAATAAGGCCCGAAACGTCCTGTTTTTAGCTCCATCTGTCCATCACACTTATTACAATCGATCGTTGGTGCATCAGACCCTGGCACTTCAAACTTACCTTCCTCTAAGATATAGCCGTCACAATCAGGATTATTACCACAGACGTGCAGCTTGAGACCACCATCGACAATATAACCATTCATTGCCGTACCGCATTTCGGGCAACGCTTTTTCTCCATTAAGTCTTTGACTTCAGCTGTTTCATCGGCAGCGTCGCTTTCATCAAGATTGGCAAAAGCCTCGACTGGCATCAAATTCTTAGTGCCTTTACAACGCTCTTTTGGTGGTAAGTTATAGCCAGTACACCCTAAAAATACCCCTGTTGAGCCAGTACGCAACTGCATCGGACGATCACAAATATCGCAGTGTACATCTGGTACGTCGGTCGGATCATTCGGACGCATGCCGTCTTTTTCTTTGGCGTGCTCAAGGGTTGTTTTAAACTCCCCATAGAAGTTATCCAGCACGTCTTTCCAATCTTGGTCACCCTCTGCTACATGATCGAGCTTGTCTTCTAACGCGGCCGTAAAGGTATAATCCATCAAGTCTGGGAAGCTGGCCGTCAATCTATCGGTGACGATATCACCCATTTTTTCGGCAAATAAACGCTTATTCTCAAGCTTCACATAACCGCGGTCTTGAATGGTTGAAATAATAGAAGCATAAGTCGATGGACGACCGATACCTTTTTTCTCAAGCTCTTTGACCAAGCTTGCTTCCGTATAACGCGGTGGTGGCTTGGTGAAATGTTGGCTTGGATCAAGCTTATCAAGCGTTAAGTGATCGCCTTTTTTGACATCAGGCAACAACGTATCGTCAGTCTTAGCTGGTGGCATAACTTTGGTATAACCATCAAACACTAGGGTACGGCCGCGAGCTTTTAAATCAACGTCATTTGCACCAACAAACAAATTCACTGACAGATATTTTGCTGGTAGCATCTGACAAGCCACAAACTGACGCCAAATCAGCTCATACAAACGAATGGCATCACGCTCAACCCCTTTTAACTGAGTTGACTTCATATTGACATTAGAAGGACGAATGGCTTCATGCGCCTCTTGTGCGCCTTGTTTATTACCATAAAAATTGGGCTTTTCTGGCACATACTTTGTGCCATAGCTGTCCTCAATATAACCACGCACGGCGGCGAGCGCATCACCCGATAAAAATGTCGAGTCAGTACGCATATAAGTGATGTGACCAGCTTCATACAAACGCTGCGCCAATATCATGGTCTTTTTGACAGAGAATCCCAAACGTGTACTGGCTGCTTGTTGCAAAGTCGAGGTAATAAATGGCGCGCTTGGACGTGACTGCGTGGGTTTTTCTTCACGCTCTTTGACAATAAAATCACTGGCTTTTAGAACGTCTAATATTTTATCTGTCTGTTCTTTATTGACCAATTTAAGCGGCTTGCCAGCTTGTTTGGTTGCCTCTAAGCGAATGCCAATTTCTTCGGCTGCTTTTTTGCTATTGGCCACATGCGTGTCTGCGTGAATCTGCCAATACTCTTCTGGAATAAAGGCACGGATTTCATGCTCACGCTCAACCACCAGACGCATGGCAACTGACTGTACGCGGCCTGCCGACAGACCTCGAGCAATTTTTTGCCATAAGAGCGGCGATACCATAAAGCCAACCACTCGATCTAAGAACCGACGCGCTTGCTGTGCATTAACGCGATCGATATCGAGCTTTGACGGTTGTTTAAAGGCATTTTGAATCGCAGATTTGGTAATTTCATTAAAGACAACCCGCTGATATTTGCTATCAGGGCCGCCAATGACTTCTTTTAGATGCCAAGCGATTGCCTCTCCTTCTCTATCCATATCCGTTGCAAGATAGATTTGGTCAGCGTCTTTGGCGAGCGCTTTTAGCTCTTTAATCACCTTGGTCTTGTTTGGTAGCACCTCGTAGACGGCTGCCCAATCATGCTCTGGGTCAATACCCATGCGGCGTACCAATGCCTGTTGCGCTTTTTCTTCTTTGCTCAGGCTTTCATCTTTTTTAGACGCCGCTGGTTTTTTGGCGCTTTTACTGGCACCCACTGGCAAATCACGAACGTGACCAATGCTTGAGCGTACAATAAAGTCATCACCAAGATATTTATTAATCGTTTTTGCCTTGGCTGGTGATTCTACAATCACCAAAGACTTGCCTTTTGGGCTGTCAGCGGTAGATGCTGAACTTTTTTTGGTTGTGGTTTTTGCCATATGTGACGACACCATAATATAAGTAAATTAAAAGTAAGGATAAATTCAGCAGCGTGGCAATTTATAATTGCCCATTAATTGTTGTAGGAATTAGCTGCTTATGAAAATGGTTATAACACAAACAATAACCATAGAGTAAAAATAGAGTTATAAAGACGTTACACTGCTAAACGTTCAGCTGTCAACAATAAATGAACTCAGCGTTTGCAAGATGTACTTGCTTATTGTCTTTAAATGGAGATTAAAAAACCATTTACTACTTTGCCGTGGTTTTTTGCATCTGTAATGCCCATTTTTCGAGGTTTGTTTTTAGTACCAATAAATCGGACTCAATCGCTTTTTGCTGATATTTTGGATTGGTCGATGGGCGTACGTAAGCAATGTCTTCCCAATAAATAATGATGCTATTTGCCTTGGTTAATAGTCCTTTGACGAAAGGCTCGATACTCACTGGTAAGTCTAGTGGTACTTTATCCAAGCTAAAATTGGTCTTCTTAACCGCTGTATCTGGACTGCTTTGAGTCGAACGGATCGCACTTGGAATATTGAGCTTGATGTCGTCTTTCGTTGTATCGACAAAACTGCTGTCTGGACGCCATTGTCCATCAATCACTTGATAGCGTGTGTGCGGCAACTGCGTGTTTTCTAATACTAAGCAGTATTGACCCATCATGCCGCGCCCATATTCATTGTCACGACCTTTTATCCAATCAGGACAGGCAACCAGCTTTGGGTTCAGCTGCAAACGACGCGCTGTCATACGCAGCTTATCCAAACGCTGATCGATACCGTTAGGTTTGAGCGCCATCATACTCCCTAAGACGAATAGTACAATGATAACGCCAATCAATGTTCCCATGATGCTCTGGCCTTTTTACTAGATAAAATTAATGCTAAAAATACAGCTACTCAGCTGATACCGCTATATGTACACAGAGCGGTGGGTAGATAAATGAGCGGTGTGTAGAGGTTTATAATGAGCGCTAACCATTAAAAATCAAGCAACCTCTCTGCGTAATCAGTGAAAAATCTGCTCTATCACCTATATGCTGACTGATATTTGTATTGTCATATCAAACACTTAGACCATCCAAAAACAAACATGATAACCAGATATAAAAAGTTGTTGTTAGCAAAAGGTGCTATGATAAACCATAATTTTAAACGCGCGCAGGTTTATTATGAATTATATTATTAAACAAAACTCATCGACTGCTGGTTTTGCAAGCAAATTGCTCAATAAACTCACCGTTACCTCTGGCATTACCCTATCTTTTATGGGCACTGCTGTATTGACTTTATCAGGTTGTGCGACGACCCAAAGCTTGACACCGCAGCAATGCCAAGACAGTAACTGGCAAGAAGTTGGTTATGCAGATGGCTTGCGAGGGCGCTCAGGTGCTTATTTTGGACATTATGCCAATAGCTGTGCAAGCGTCGGCGGTGCAGCGCCCAATCGTATACAGTGGGAACAAGGACGTCAGCAGGGTCTAAAAAGTTACTGTACCGAGCTGAATGCTTATAAGCTCGGGCGCGAAGGCTACGACTGGCAACCTGTTTGTCCTCTTGAAGGTATCGAAAAGCTAGAAGAGGCGTATTCTCAAGGGCGTTACTATTATATTCGTCAGCGCGACCTTGACTATCTGCGCTCACCTTATCCCTTCGGTTATGGGCCCGGTCATTTTGGTTATGGCTATCGCCCATTTGGCTATGGCTGGTAGTGTAAAGCGACGAACCCATTGCCGTGCGCTACAATAAAGGAAACCTCACAAGGTTACCCAAGCGAGGTGGAAGGAGAGAGTTATTATTCTAATTTTTCTTCTTGTTATTCTAGTAGTTTTTCTATTGATAAGCTTACTGGTAATGCTGGTCGGCTTATTGGTATAAAAGCTTTAATCCTATAAAATCTAGGACAGCATCTGTCCCGTTAGATACGATGCCTTGCCACCCATACGCTTAGTAAACTCTATTCGTTAACAAAGGCAACCTTCGTGAGTCCAGCCTGACTGGTTGCAGCCAGTACTTGAGCGACCGTGTCATATTTACTTTCTTTGTCAGCCCGTAACTGTACAGAAGGGTCTTTGCCTGCCGCGCTTTGCTGTTGCAGTCGTGTCTCAAGCTCTTCCATACTGATCGGATCACTATCCCAGAATATCCCTGCGTCTTTATCGATGCTAATTTGAATGGCTTCTGGTGGCGTATCATTCACCATCGCACTGGTTTTTGGCAAGTCTAATGGTACTGTCGGATTTAGCACAGTAGCCGTCAACAAAAAGATAATCATCAATACCAGCATGATATCGATAAGTGGAATGAGGTTCATCTCATTCATACTTTGAACGTCATCATCACCCAATTGAAATGCCATAATTATTCTCAATACGTTTGGTTATTCTCAATACAGCCAGCCCTTGTGCGCTGGATTTGTTTTTTCTTAACTAACAGCCCTACTGGTTACTCATTATTAAGGCTGTGATGATGCTGAGCTGCGATAATGACTGGTCTGCTGGATATTTTCAGCGCTTGCCTGAGACTCTCTTGTGCTTGGCGTTTGACTTACAGCAGGTTTGGTATCAATCGAGGTCTGTGCGTTGTCTACCATTCGAGCAGAGCTTGCCAATAGATCATGTGCTCTATCATTGGCATGGTACATCACACGGCGGTTGATACGTACAGCAAGGTTATAGAACACCACTGCTGGAATGGCAACTGCGATACCAAGCCCCGTCATAATAAGTGCTTCACCAACTGGTGCTGCCACTTGACCCAATCCTGCCTGTCCGCTCATACCAATATTATGCAATGCGTGGAAAATACCCCATACGGTACCGAATAAGCCGATAAATGGCGCAATAGCCGCGGTGGTTCCAAGAATAGGCAACCCACGCTCGCTAGCAAAACGATAACGACCAATATGCTTGAGCAAGGTCTGTTCAGTAACCAAACGACGTGTCGCCGCATCTGAATCTGCTAGGTTTGCTTGTGTTGGCTGGATTTGCTGACTCAAATCATCTGCCACACTCGTCGCCAATTTACGACTTTGTAGCACACGAATGATACCGGTGACCCACGAAACGATGGACAGGACTAAGAGCACAAAGAACAGGCTTTTTGTCACCATGTCGCTATATTGCCAGTATTGCATAAAGTCCATGTCAGACTCCTTGATTTGTTATTTCATTGCTATTACTTGAGTATTTTTGCGCTTGGCTTACTGCATATATTTTACCCACACCTATAGTGGCTGTGAGTATGGTTTTGTATTTACGGTACTTTATAAGCAATCGGTAGCGTGACATTACCCACAACTGGTGCACCACTCTTATTAGTAAATGGTTTAAATTTACCAGAACGTACTTGGCGCTGGGCTTCTTTGTCTAGCAGCGTATTACCTGATGACTTAGCCAAACTAACACTATCAATACCGCCCTGCTTATTCACTCTTAATACTAAGACCACTTCTAACACATCACCTGAACTGGCTCTACGGGCAGCACGATCAGGGAAGCTGAAGTTTGGTGCAGACGCCCAATCGGCATTGGTCGCAGTAAAGTTCACTGGTGTGTTACTGGCCGCAGCGGCAGCTTTAGCCGCGGCTTCGGCCTGTGCACGCGCGGCTGCTTCTTTTGCAGCTTTTGCCTCTGCCGCAGCTCTAGCAGCCTGCGCATCTCTCGCAGCTTGGGCTTGAGCCTCACGGGCAGCTTGCGCTTGCGCGTCACGATTTGCTTGGGCTTCGCGAGCAGCTTGCGCCTGCGCTTGTTGAGCGGCCCTTTCTGCTTGTGCCGCGATGAGTTTACGTTGCTCATTCGCAGCGGCTTCAGCTATCTTGGGATCTATCAATGGTTCTTTTGGCTTTTCTTTAGTTTCTTGTTTTTTTACTGGTTCTTTAGGTGTTACTTTAGGCTGAACCTTCGTTTCCGTCACTACCGGCTTTGCTGGGGTTTTTGGCTTAGGTTGCACAACGGGCTTGGATTTTGGCTGCGGTTGCTCTACAACTGGAGGTCTCGGTTCCTCTTTGGGCGCAACCGTCTTTACTTCTGCCACTGGTGTCGCCGTTTCAGCTGGTAGCGATACGAGCTCTATCTCGATAGGTGATGCCTCGTTTTTGTTTTCAACTTTTAATTCAGGCGTTTTGATAGCCGCTAATGCGATTACCGTCAACACATGCAACGCCACAACTATAATGATAGCTGCGAATAACAGTTTACGTGATGGCGCTGCTAAATCCGTTGAACTCATAACACCCTAATATTAATTAACCAAAATATAATGGTGTAGATAATAATGCAAACGATAATTATTATCAATAATAAATTATCATAATTTACTTAAAACCGTTGTTAAGACTCAATATGGACTCGATGTATCAAGAGAACAGTAAGATTTTACAACCCGATGCTTCATCAAAACTTTCTATTTAACAATAACATAAAAAGGATACATCCGTAGTGCTAATAAAAATCATTATCATTATTATTGATAATGACTCTCAATTAATCTATCATAGCCACTGATTGGCTGCCCCTAGCAACATCCATAATAAAGCCAGCAGCCGCTAAGATTCTGCTTCTTAATCCCTTTTATCTTGATCTTATAACAAGCAGATTCTTTTATTTTTCATTGGCAAATACGTTATTTCTATGTTGCCTCCCTATCCGATATACCGAGTTACCTATGTCTTTTACCTCATTGTCTAATCGCTCATCATACCCTTTACTCAAACGCCCATTACTGACTGTGGTTATCACAGCATTCATAGCTACACTTAGTGTGACAGGCTGTAGTTCACCTGAATCTAATGATTCTGAACCCGCAGAGGCCAACACTGAAAACCCGACTGCTGATGCCGCCTCGAATATCGCCAATAATGACGCTGTTTCTGCTCAAACTATCTCAGTAGACACCGTCAAAGGAAAAGTTGATTTGGCGATAAACCCTTCTCCGTTTGTCGTTTACGACATGAGTTTGCTACAAGATTTGGCCGCGCTTGATGTGGCCGTTGATGGTATGCCAGGCAACTTGAGATTGGATAACTTACATGCAAAAACTCAGCCTGAACCAAAAACGGTCGGTACTGTATTTGAGCCAGATCTTGAGGCGTTAAATGCGATGAAGCCACAAGCCATCTTAGTTGGCTCACGTATGGCAGAAAAATATGAAGAGTTATCGAGTATTGCGCCAACGCTAGACATGACGATTGATACAGCAAATATCTATGACTCAAGTAAGCAGCGCTTGCATGATTTGGGCGCTCTATTCGGTAAGAGCGACGAAGCGGCAAAACTGCAAGGAGATATCGATACTTTGATCGAAGAGACCAAAACCGTAACCCAAGATAAAGGCAAGGGCTTGGTGATCATGGTCAATGGCAATAAAATGTCTGCTTTTGGTGATAAGTCACGCTATGGCTTTATTCACTCTGTCCTTGGTGTACCTATGACAGACAATCAAATCGCTGATGCCCCTCACGGTCAGCCTGTCTCGTTTGAGTATTTACAAAAAGCCAATCCAGATTGGTTGTTTGTCCTCGATCGTAGCGCTGCTATTGGTGAGGATGGCGCTGGCGCCAAAGCCGTATTGGACAATCCATTGGTTGCCCAAACCAACGCTTGGCGTAAAAACCAAGTGGTCTATCTAAGCCCAGACTCTTATCTTGCTTTTGGTGGTTACTACCAGTGGATAAAAGATTTGACCACGATTAAAAACGCGTTTGCAGCGGCTAAGTAAGCTCTATTATCGTTTGAGCAGCGGCTCTACTTTTTTGTTAAAACCTTTCATTTTCTAAGCCAGTTGCCACTATGTCGTTATTTTCACATCGTGCTCATACCAGCGTGAAACCCAGCTCCTCATTGTCAGCAGATTCATCCAGCTGGCAGAGGACAGCTGACAAACACTCAAGTATTGAACCTCGACGTGCCGCCCTTCCCCCTTGGTTAATCAACATGGGTAGCCTCATTCTTATGGGGCTTTTGGTGTTATTGAGCTTATCTATCGGTGTGGCAGACTTTTCGTGGTCAGGTATTTTTCACAGCTTAGTCGATCAGAGCGCCAATTCTGATAGCTCGCTGCTGCTTGTGAGCCGTATACCGCGTACCGTTGCTATCATCTTGACTGGGATTGCAATGGCAGTGTCTGGGATGATCATCCAAGTGGTACTAAAAAATCGCTTCGTTGAGCCTTCTATGGTCGGTGCCACCCAAAGTGCAGCCCTTGGGTTATTAATAGTCAGTCTATTATTCCCAGCAAGCGCCCTCGTCATAAAAATGGGCGTGGCTACTTTTTCAGCAGTCATTGGCATGATGGTTTTTATGGCGCTCATTCACCGCATCCCGCCCACTGATTTTTTGATGATTCCACTTATTGGCATTGTTTTTGGCGGTATCATTGAGGCTGTGACAACCTTCATTGCCTACCAAACCGAGACATTACAGATGCTCAGCGTTTGGCAGTTTGGGGATTTTTCAGGTGTTTTGGCAGGTCGTTATGAGTTGCTATGGCTGACTGGTGGATTGTGCGTTCTTGCTTATATTATCGCTGATAAACTAACCATCGTCGGATTGGGTGACAACATCGCGTTGAACCTAGGCATTAGCAAACGTCAAGTCACTTGGCTTGGCGTCGGTATGGTGGCCATGATGAGTGCAGTGGTCGTGGTGACCGTTGGCATGATTCCTTTTATTGGATTGGTCGTACCCAACATTGTGAGCCGATTGATGGGCGATAAGTTACGTCGCAGTT
Source organism: Psychrobacter sp. JB385 (assembly GCF_900163785.1). Classification (GTDB taxonomy): domain Bacteria; phylum Pseudomonadota; class Gammaproteobacteria; order Pseudomonadales; family Moraxellaceae; genus Psychrobacter. The sequence goes on along the minus strand of NZ_FUKN01000001.1, from coordinate 357,898 downwards.
TGCCCACAGTTGCCTTATTGGGAGCCTCAGCCGTTCTATTATGCGATATTATTGGACGCTCGATTCGTTACCCATTTGAAGTACCTGTCGCCACGGTTTTTGGTGTGGTCGGTACAGTGCTGTTCTTATGGTTGCTACTGCGTGCCCCTGCTAAGCAATAGCTATGTTTTTTGCAGCACTCAGCAAATGAATCGTTTATCAGAGATTGTGATACCTGACTCGTTCGATACTGCATAGCCACTACTCTTATATCCAAACCTTATTTGAGGTCTTCTTACTTATTTTATGACTGTCATTGTCCTGTTGTCTGATGAGATAAGCGTGACATTATAGGATTTATCCATGTTTTCATCGTCTACGCCTAGTGCTCCACAAAAAAGCGACACAGACCAGCATCATGGCGCTTTTCACACTTGGCAAAAATACCTTGCGCGGTTTTGGGCGTTAATAGTCGATCATCCAAAGTCCGTCGCCTCTATCCTATTAGTGATTGCGATAACGTTATTTTCGACCCTTAACGTCAATGGCTACTGGGATTTTGCCCTACCCCTGCGCGGTAAAAAACTGCTGGCATTGATGGTGGTGGGATACGCGATTGGTGTATCAACTCTTCTATTTCAAACTTTGACACACAATCCTATTTTGACGCCTTCTCTATTGGGTTTTGACTCTCTATATGTGTTGCTGCAAAGCGTGTTGGTTTTTTTCTTGGGCGCCATCAGCTTTACCAATATTGATCCTATTGCCAAATTCATGCTTGAGATTTTCCTCATGTTTGGCGCATCCATGTTGTTGTTCCAGTTGTTATTTTCAAAAACCAGCCAAGATTTGACGCGACTGATATTGGTAGGCGTTATCTTTGGTGTATTGTTTCGTAGTTTGTCAGCCTTGATAGCACGGCTGATTAATCCTGATGATTTCGTCGTCGTGCAGTCAGCCAGCTACGCGCAATTTAATACCGTCAATCCACAGCTGCTTGGTATCAGCGTGGTTATCTGCGTCATCACGGGCGTATTTGTTTGGCGTTGGCGCTATCAGTGCGATGTACTGATGCTAGGCAAAGCACAAGCCACCAATCTTGGTATTAACTATCAGCGTCTGGCATTTGGGCTACTTACCGTCATTGCAGTATTGGTCGCTACGGCTACTGCTCTCGTCGGACCAGTGACCTTTTTTGGTTTGTTGGTTTGTGCGCTTACCAACCGTATTGCTCGTAATATGTATCATAGTGAGCGCTTAATATTGGTGAGCTTAGTTGCGATGATTTGTTTGGTGCTTGGTCAAACCATATTTGAGCAAATACTGGGTATGGCAGGCGTACTGTCGGTTGTCATTGAGCTCGCAGGCGGTCTGGTGTTTTTGCTATTAATTTTTATGACCAAACATCGTTAAAAGCAGCTTCATTAAAAATAGCCACCATCACAGTCGCCAATACCAATCGCCAAAAAACCATGTCATTAGTACTGGCAAACCCTTTATCAACGTAAAATTTTACTATTCGCTAAAACAAGACTCCCTATGATTAAAATAGATAATATCTCGTACCATATTGGCAAACAGCAAATCTTAAATGATGTGACATTGTCTCTGCCAAGCGCACAAGTCATCGCATTGATTGGCCCCAATGGCGCGGGTAAATCTACTTTATTTTCTGTTATGTCACGCTTGCAACCTCTACAGTCAGGACAAGTCTGCTTTGGCGAACACGACATTGCCACTTGCCACGCAAGAACACTGTCTAAAACGGTGGCGATGCTTGGACAAGAAAATCAGGTACAAGGGCGATTGCGTGTGCATGAGCTATTGATGTTCGGGCGCTATCCTTATCACCAAGGGCAACCGACTGCTAACGACCAGCAAAAGGTACAAGAAATCATCGAGCGCTTTGAGCTGAGCGCTTTGGCTGATCGTTTTTTATCTACCTTGTCAGGTGGTCAGCGCCAACGGGTACTGATTGCGATGATTGTCTGCCAAGATACGCCTTACTTATTGCTTGATGAACCGCTCAATAACTTGGACATGTATCATGCTGGCCGTTTGATGCGTGAGCTACGAGAAGTCAGTCATAGCCAACAAAAAACGGTCGTGATTGTGCTTCATGATATCAATCAAGCGGCGCAGTTTGCAGACACGGTCGTGACGATGAAATCCGGTGAAGTGATGGCGGTTGGCAAGCCCGTCGATGTTCTGACCAAAAAAACCATGAAGGCGCTCTACAACGTTGATGTGACCGTGCTCAATTATCAAGGGCGTCCTGTGATTGTCGATACGGTGTAAAGGGCTAGGCGTTAAATCCAAACACTGACCACCTTGCTGTTATTAACACCCTTGCTTATTTAGTTACTACCAAAACACTTTTTCATTCATTGGTGGCATCGTACGCAAGCTTGCGTATCACTTGCGTTTTTTGTACTATCGTACTAGAATACTGATACAAGATAGTGATTCTTTTTTATTAAGACCCAATATTATGAATACTGACCCCTATCAGAGCCTTCTGACCCATCTAGCCACTTGTCACGATAAGTCTGATATCGAAGCCTTATTGGCAGCGCTGCTGACGGAAAAAGAGCAGCATGAGATTGCGAATCGTGTTCGTATTTTTGACTTGCTTGAACGCGGCGTGACTCAGCGTGATATTTCTGAGCAATTGGGCGTTGGTATTGCGACCGTCTCACGAGGGGCCAAAGCCATTCAACACCATGATGTCAGTGCTTTATTAGCCACACACAGACAAGGTCAGTAAGGGGCTAAACCATACTCTCCCCGTTTCTCTTGTTTTATTTATTTCATTGTTGTTTATTATCAATTTGAACTATTTCGGAAGTCGTTATGAGCTCTTTTCATGCTACACCTGTACAGCCAGCACTGATTGATATTCCTAGTAAGCCGCAGCGCATAAAGCTGACGCAAGATATCGATTTTTTTGCGCTATTCAAACGTATTGAGCGCGAGTTTGATACCTGCTACTTGCTTGAGTCACTGGGCGAAGACAGTCATATCTCTCGCCATCATGCCATTGGTTTTGATCCGATTATGACCATTGCGGCTATCGATCGTACCACGCTTGCCATTACTGACAATAAAACGGCTCAAACCACGCATTACCAAACGGACAATCCTTATGAGTTGCTGCGTAAAATCACCCCGCAGCACGTGATTGCGCGCGATCAAAGCGGCGGTCTGGTCGGCTATTTGGGCTATGACTGTGTGAATTTCTTTGAGCCAAGTCTCAATGCTAAGTCGAGCGAGGACTTTGAGCCGTTTAAATTTGGGGTATATTTGGACGGTCTGACGCTGGATAAAATGACGGGCGAGATTTTCTATTTTTACTATCCGACCACGCAACAAGACAATCGCATTGAGCAAATCAAAAACCTACTTGATGCACCCATACCAAGTTATAAGCCGCCCAGCGTCGAATTCTTGGGTGACGGCATGAGTCAAGAAGACCATGCAAAAGCAGTCATGCAAGTTAAAGAAGACATCGTCTCTGGGCGTATCTTTCAGTGTGAAGTGGGCTTTAAATCTAAGTATCGTATCGCTGGCGACAAGATGCCAATTTATGAAAAACTGCGCGCTGTCAATCCCTCGCCGCACATGTACTTTATGAAATTTGCTCAGCAATGTATTATTGGAGCATCCCCTGAATTATTGTTCCGCTTGCGTCAGGGTGAGATGGAAACCTATCCTCTAGCGGGCACCGCCAAACGCGGCGTCGATGTGATCGAAGATCGCAAACTTGCCCGCGCCTTGCTCAATGATGCCAAAGAAATTGCTGAGCACAATATGCTGGTCGACTTGCATCGCAATGATATTGGCCGCGTGGCACAATTTGGCACGGTAAAAGTGCGCAGTTTGATGGACATCAAGCGCTTCTCGCACGTACAGCATATCTCCTCTGAAATCGTTGGTATCTTACATCCAAATGAAGATATGTTCAGTGCGCTTGCCAGCAATTTTCCTGCGGGCACTTTATCAGGCGCGCCAAAAATTGAGGCCATCAAAGTGATCAATGAGCTGGAACCAGACGGTCGCGGCGCTTATGGCGGAGCATTAGGCTCATTCAATTTTAACGGTGACTGCATTTTTGCCATTCCTATTCGCAGTCTGTTTATCAATGGAAAGTCTGCCTACGCGCAAACCTGCGGCGGCAATGTCTACGACTCCAATCCAGCCGATGAGTATTTAGAGATTCAGCGTAAACTGTCCGCGATGAAGGTGGTCTTAGACAGCTTTATGCAACCGTAATTATCCCTATTTTTATCAAAGAGTTTATGACCCATGAATGTTTTAATTATCGACAACTACGACTCGTTTACCTTTAATCTGTATCAATACATTGGCGAGATTTTACAAACCATGGATGACAGTCAAGCGGCAAACGTCATCGTCAAACGCAATAACGAGATTACCCTAGCCGATGTGCAAGCAATGAGATTGGATCGAATCATTATCTCACCTGGTCCTGGCGCGCCAGACGATCCTGCTTATTTTGGTGTATGTAGTGAGGTGATCGAAGTCATGGGCAAGACAACGCCATTGTTAGGCGTTTGCTTAGGGATGCAGGGTATCGCCCATGTGTTTGGTGGTGACGTGGTTCGTGCCAGCCTACCGATGCATGGCAAGGTCTCATCGATTCGCCATGATGATACTGGTATCTATCAAGGCTTGCCACAAGAGCTTGAAATCATGCGTTATCACTCACTCATGGTACAAGCAAATACCTTACCAGAGTGTTTGACAGTCACTGCTGTTGTCGCCAATGATAATCATGCTGCGCTAAGCTTGAGTGAATCGGCATTGGCTGGTGATGAGATTATGGGTCTACAGCACAAGGACTACCCGATTCAAGGCGTGCAATTTCATCCTGAATCCTTTGCGACCGAGGGTGCCAAGCGTTTGCTCACGAATTTTTTACAGCAGCTATAAGCTCATGATGCGTGTCTTTCACACTTGTAGATTTCGCTTATTAAAACAGGCTAGCATCGGTGTCGGCCTATTATTAGCCGCGTCTTTTAGTACAGCGCTCGTGCCTGTATCGATCGCACCCATAGAAGCAAACTTTGTATTAGGCATAGACGTACAGGGACAACGCTTAAACCTTTATGAAGACTGCGAAGAAGGCAGTGTGACGTGCGATGGCATGCTACTAGTCGCGCCAGATTTGCAGCGCTTATGGCATATAAAGCCATACGATAAGAGTATCGATAAGTCGCCCTATAGCGTCAAATTTTACGCTGCCAAGACCAAGCATAGCTTATGTAAAGACGGCGTAACCCCATGTGGTTTTCAGGGTTATCAATTCGAAGGTAATGGGATCAAAGGCTTTATAGACCCTATCGATCAAAAAATATATGCAGGCAATGAGTGGACGCTAGATGATAGTTCCGTCACTTATAAAGAAAACTCGACCTATCTACCACTAACGTCGCAAACTGCCCTTATTAATAGTAAATATAATGCGTCCGATAAAGCGTTAAATAAAAGCTATCAAATAACGCGAAATGAAGTCAGGCGGTTATATGGCGAGCGTATGGAATCTGACTTGAAGCAAGAGCAAATTCAGTGGATCAAACAGCGCTCAAAGGACTGCGGTGCCAATACGCAGCATCAACCGAGAACGCAGGCCGAAAAAGTCTGCTTCATTCAGCAGAATGACAGCCGAAAGCAAGCGTGGTTTTTGTGGATTGATTAGAGCGCATCCTAATCTTGAGAATAGACTTATAGATACTAAAGTGATTTTACCATTCTAATATCTATTATTTTGTCGTCCTCGTATAGCTCTACATCACACTGCCCATCAGATTCAAAACCAAATTTCTCATAAAAACTGATCGCAGATAGATTGGTTTTTAACACCCATAAGAATAGACTAGAGCAGCTATTACATTGAGAAACATTAATGAGGGCTGAGTTCATTAACTGAGTGCCTATCCCTAAATTTTGGTATTGCGGCAGAAGGTACAGAGTGGTTATTTCACACTTGTGATCTTTCTTGAAATAAGAAATAAACCCTACAGTAGCATTTTTAGCATCAAATGCTACCCATGTATTCACATCAGCTCTAGGTAGCACCTTCTGCCACATTTGCATTTTTTGAGACAAATTATTTTCTTTGTCTCTATATGTTTTAGGTAAAAGGTTCGAATACGTAGCATTCCAACTGTCAAAATGTATATGAGCAATATCTGATACATCGCTTTGGTTCGCCTTACGTATAAAAAATATGTGGCACTCCATAGTTAACTGTTAGGATAAATCTTTTTTTATGGGAGCTTTTTACATTTATGGATAATACCGAAGTAAGCTATTTTAGAAATAATATTTATCAATACTATCCGTTTTTAGTTTTTCGAATTCTTGCCATCTGATAAGCATTGACATACTCGCCGTTGCGATAAGCATAATCCACCATTTCACCTTCTATCACAAAGCCCAAGCTCTCATATAAACCAATAGCTCCGGTGTTATCGGTATAAGTGGTAATTTCAATACGTCTGATATCCAACCAATTATCAGCCAAATCCAGCGCTGCGTTTATAAGCGTTCTGCCGACACCTTTGCCTTGTGCTGCCGTTTTTACACTGACCCCAAAGCTTGCGACATGGCGTTGACGCTTTGATGTCATAATCTGAAGCCCGAGACTTCCCACCACTTCACCCTCAATTTCAGCCACTAACATGTACACATTGTCAGGTATATCAGTCAGGCGCTTGCGCCATAGGGTCTTGGAGGGCATGGGTAACTGCAAAGTATTTGTATATAAGGCCTCATCAGTATAAATGGCTTGCAACGTGTCTGCGTCTTCTGGCTCAGCATGACGTATTTCAATTTTCATTATATTTATCCTTATATAGGAATTATTGCGTGATTAGTAGGTTGGCTAGTATTAACATTCCAAATATCTAACCATGAATCTAGCCTGACTGTTAGTCATTTATCATAGAAAGCCAAGCCCTTACTAAGATGCTCAATGCTCAAATAAAGCTTCACTATTACAAAGTGTTAATTATATTGTAGAATTACTTATTTTAGTCGATAATAGTCTATTAAAAAAGAGTTATATTTATAACCAAATTTTTTGTTTGCGCTCTATAAAAAGTCTATTTATAGATATCTTCTATAGGAAAAGCTAAATGTCTAACCTCAGATTGGTAGTAGCAGGATTGGCGGCACTTATATTTATGAGTATAGGTTGCAGCAATAAAGAGTCTAACAGCGTTCATGAGGTGAAAGAAAATCCATCAGAAGCCATCGTAAAGCAAACTCCAGAAGAAGTAGAAATGCGTGGAATTTTTAAGAGAGGCTTTGAAATACATGAGTTGGATACGAACGGTAAAGTCTACTATGTATCAGATCCTGAACAGCTTTTAATGAAAGACTCTAATAAAATTGGTCAAGATGGCTATTATAAGTTGTTTGAAACTTGCGTGGTCGGAGTGATCGGCTCTGAAGGTGGTTACGGACCTACTGGCAAGTACGAAAACGAAATTACAGTTAGCAAAATCTGTGTATGAAGCGAGATATAGTCACAAAAAATCTGAAAGTTAATCATAAGATTATACGTCAGCAAGCAGCTGTTATTTGCTAGATTTATGTGTGTAAATTTTAAGGGATATCGAAAAATCTTGATTTATAAAATTATCTCAAACAAGTATCTGCGTATAGCATTATTTTTCTTAGTAATTCAGCAAATCATTGTCGCGTCCTCAACGTATTTTATTGCTCGACTGGCACAAAGTTTCGCTGACAATGGGCCTTTACTTCCCTATATGCTGCTATTTGCCGCCTCTTTGGTGGTCGTTTATGTGCCTGCGTATTTCTGTGTTACCAATACGGAGCGCGCTAAGTACGATGCTCATAAACTATACAATGATACCTTCCACACTGTTTTTTTAGGTAAAACCTATTTGTTATCCAGCGATGAATTACAGAGTACGGCAATGACAACACTTGCTCAGGAGAGTAACTACACGCTTGAGACCGTCATTGATAGTATCTTTGACATTTCAGCGTTGGTTCTTAATGTCTTATTTAACGTGCTCGTTATTGCTTGGTTTTTAGATGGTACATTACTGCTTAGTTATGCAGTAGGTATTGTTGTTGCTTCTATGTTTGTACATTTCAGACGACATACTTTAAAAACCGCTGCCAAAACAGATCAGCAATCACGGTTGAGCTTAACCGCTAAACTCTTTGACAGTTGGGATAACGTCGTTATTTTCAACAAGCATAATTACACACTCTATAATAATATCGTTCAAAAAAGCTTTGCGACCGCAAAGAATAATAGCGTCAAATCCACATCCATTCAGCACATTAATTCAAGCTTAGGCATGATCATACTCATGCTGCCTGTTTTTGTGATCACCGGCTTTATTTTTAATAAAAATTGGAATGATGCCGCGACGATGGCGGTGCTAATTGCCACGCTGCCAAGACAAATTCAGCTATTGCAAATGTGCTATGCCTTGATTGGCTACCATACCAGTATCGGCGTTATTAAAACGATGCTAGATGGTATTTTGGCGGTTTTACAACCTACCAATGTGGATTTAGATACCTACATTCAGGTAGACCAAATACGTGTGAAGCAAACAGGAGAGATTTTTGATTCAACACAGTTGCCAAAGAAAGGGAGGGTAACACTGATTGGTAGTAATGGTGTTGGTAAGTCTTGTATGTTACTCAAACTAAAAGACCACTACCAAGAACGAGCGTACTATTTGCCTGCCAAGCACAATTTGTATTTCAATTACAAAACAGATCAAACCCATAAAGGCTCAACAGGACAACAACTCATCAAACAAATTCAAGAAATTAGAGAGGACGACCAAAGTATAGTTGTCATGCTTGATGAATGGGATGCCCATTTGGATAGAGAAAATACTCAAATTATAGACCAATATCTTGATGAGCTTGCTCAAACAAGACTTGTTATGGATGTTAGGCATTGAGATAGAGAGTAATGAATCTACTAGATAGGTAAACCATACAGTACATTGTGATTATTTTATCAAGTCGAAACAAGGAGACCGTCAGCCTACTGTTTGATCTTCACGTCCTCACTAATGATCACTATGAACATTTCAATTGTGGAAAAAACAAAAGAATAGTACTGTTATAGTTGTCTATTTGCTTCCTACTATAACCATTAAGCTCAAATGATAGACAAAAAAATCACCAGCCAAACGACTGATGATTTTTTTACAACTGAGTACGTTACATCACAAAAGTCTTACTGCTCAATACGCTGCAAGAACGCTTGCGTACGTGGATGCATTGAATCCTCAAATAACTGCTTAGCACTGCCTTCTTCGACCACTACCCCATCTTCGATCAAGACCACATGATCTGCCACATCACGAGCAAAGTTGATTTCGTGTGTCACCACAACCATCGTCCACCCTTCAGAGGCCAGCTGCTTCATACTTTCAAGCACATCCTGTACCAGCTCTGGATCCAGCGCTGAGGTTGGCTCATCAAACAATAATAATGAAGGCTCAATGGCCAATGCACGGGCGATACCAACACGCTGCTGCTGACCACCAGACAACTGAAATGGATAAAGATCGGCTTTATCTGACAGACCGACTTTGTCCAGCAACACCAGCGCCTTTTCACGCGCTTGTGCCTTGTTTTGGCCTTGTACCACCGTCGGCCCAAGCATCAGATTCTCAAGCGCCGTCTTATGAGGAAACAAGTTATAAGACTGAAACACCATACCTGACTTACGTTGTAACGCTAGCAAAGTATTTTTTTTAGGCTTAGTCGCAAAGTCAACGGTCAGGCTACCATCATCAAAGGCAATCACTCCTGAATCAGGAATCTCAAGCGCATTAAGACAGCGCAAAAAAGTGGTCTTCCCTGATCCTGAAGGCCCTAATATGACGACCACCTTGCCTTTATTAATAGTTAAATCGATGCCCTTTAGCACCTGATTGCTACCAAAGGCTTTATGAATATTAGTGACTTTGATCATGAAAATTCCTGTTGTACTGATAGCTGCCTTGCTAATCGCAATAACACGTGATGACAAATATACTCGTAGCGTTTATAGGCTTTTACTTCGCCACATAACGATCCAGTCTGGTTTCAAGCTTGCCTTGGATAAAGGTGAGAAACAGACAAATACCCCAATAAATAATCGCCGCTTCGGTATACACCAGCATGAATTCATAGTTACGGGCGGTGATAATCTGTGCTTGTTTGAACAGCTCTGTCACCAAGACCAATGAGGCAAGCGAGGTGTCTTTCACCAAACTGATAAATGTATTGGATAGTGGCGGTACGGATACCCGAAGCGCTTGCGGCAAAATGACATGACGAAATGTTTGCAGGTACGTGAGTCCAACTGTCGAACCTGCTTCCCACTGCCCTTTTGGAATCGACAAAATCGATGCACGTACCGTCTCTGAGGCATAGGCACCAATATTCAGCGAAAAGGCAATAATAGCGGAGGGAAAAGGATCAAGCTTAACCCCAACGCTTGGCAATCCATAGAAAATAATAAACAGCTGCACCAGCATCGGTGTCCCGCGAATGGCAGACACATAGATACGAGCAAGCCTATAAATGATCTGATGAAACCAGCCAGCACGTGGCACGATACGAATCAGGGCCACTGTCAGCGCAATGATCATACCAATCGTAAATGAGATCAATGCCAGTGGTATCGAATAATAGATACCACCTTTGAGCATCGGCCAAAAAGACGAGATGACAATTTGTGCCCGATCAGGGCTCATAAATGGCAATAACGCCAATAATTCAGCTAACCACGACACTGACATTATAGATCCTAGCATTATTTTTGTTTACTTATATCAGCACCAAAGAATTCTTCGCTCAATTTGGTCAGCGTACCATCAGCCTGTAATTCTGCCATCGCTTCATCCAATTTTGCTACTACAGCTTCATCACCTTTGATCAGCACCAAACCTGAGCCAGTTTGCTCACTAGCAGGCGCAGTTAGCTTAATCTCAAGACCTGAATCTGGGAATTTCTTCAGATAATCCAATACTGCCAAATTATCATTCATTGTAAAGTCAGCACGGTCTTGTTTGACCAACTGGACGGCTTGCGCCATGCCATCGACAGGGACGATTTCTGCGCCATAACGCTGTGCCAACTCGCCGTAGTTACTGCTGAGCGACTGAGCGGTACGTAGACCTTTTAGACCTTCCCAAGAGCTATAACGGTTGTCATCAGTCGGTGCCAAGACAACCGCACCTGACCAGCTATAAGCGGTAGTTTTGTCATACTTCGCTTGACGCTCTGGCGTGGTCAAGCTAACTTGGTTGGCCACCATATCAAACCGTTTTGAGTCCAAACCTGCCAGCATCGCATCCCATTGGGTTTCTTTAAACTCAACATTGACGCCCAATTTATCAGCGACAGCACGTGTCACTTCTACATCATAACCTGTGAGCTTACCGCTCTCATCATGATACGTAAATGGAGGATAGGTGCCCTCTGTACCGACGTTAATGGTGCCACCATTATTGATACGTTGCAGCAAATCAGAACCGCCTGTCGCGGTACTGTCCGTCGCTTTGGTATCAGTTTCAGTAGTCGTTGACTGACCACAAGCGGCAAGTAGGACTGTACTAGCGGCAAGGGCTAAGAGAGTACGACGTTTCATAAGACGTCCTTATAAGAGTAAATGGATGAGTCGAGACTGTTATATCAATGTCATAATGCCAGCAAATAATCTAAACCCTATGCAGACAGATATCACCATACGCATCTGAATCGTATTATTTTGCTTTGGTTGCCCGATTTAAGGGTTCTCAGTATATTTTTCAATACTGTTTCTACATTATTTTAAACGTTTAGACGATTTTATAGCAAATTTTGAGCCTATAACGACCGCTTAGACCGCAATCTGCTCATATAGTAGCGCACTTGAGTAAGAATAAACGTACAAAAATAGTGAGTAGGCGTCGATTTATCAAAGCTCGCCTGAAAACTGGTAACGATCGCCAGCATGCCACATCTTCACGAAAGTGACGACTTGACCCGCTGAGTAGGTCTGGCGGCGCAATACCAGCGTTGGTGACTGCGGTGCGATTTTTAAAAAATTTGCAATCTCTTCTGGTGCTGCCAATGCGCGGATGGTATAGCTACCGCGCTCTAGTGGGCTTTTGGCAATCAGATAATCACTGGTATTGACCACACTAAAATCCTGCTCAATAAACTCAGGGACTTTTTTGGCATCGACCCAGCGCTCCTCAAATTGTATGGGCTGACCATCGGCAAAGTGAATAATCTTTACCTCATACAATACAATTGCATTAGCGCTATTCGTCACGTCGTTATTTTCGCTGTGAGCAGACGTTTCTGCTGTTTCAATTCCAAACTTACGGCGCAGCTCATCATCTAACATATTGGCGGTAATGGGCCGCTTGCTCACCACTTTCGCTTCATAATCGCGATTGGCGGATTTTAAATCCTGAGCGATATTGCGTACTTCTACAAAGGTATGATTGAACTGCTGCTGGGCGACAAACGTCCCTGAGCCTTGCCTGCGCTCCAACACCCGCTCTTCGCTCAGTTCTTTGAGCGCACGGTTGACCGTCATCCGTGAGACACCAAACTCCTCAGCCAGTGCCATTTCTGTAGAGATTGCATTGCCTGCTTGCCATTTGCCAGAGTGAATATTGTCTAATATCGCATTTTTAATCCGCTGATACGCCGGAATCGTTTTTGTCATATCTGTCTTTAACCGTCAGTTCCGCTAATAAGAGTAGCACCATAATATCATGACAATCATCCAAGCTCTTATTCATATCACTCTATCAGTTATGCGCTTTTTTTCATTAATTCCGATTTTTGTAAAAAACTGCTTGCATGAAAAAAGCATCTTTGATAATTTGTATATACAACTTATGAGTAACCTAAAATAATCGCACTCAAAACCTGCATTAATAAAACTGTATTGATAACACAAGGAATGATCATGACAACCGATAATGGAATCAGCGAAAACGCACAAGTAAAAAACAACGAATTTACCCGCCGTGATGAAAATCGTGATATTGCCGCCCCTACTGGCAGTACTCTTCATTGTAAAAGCTGGCTGACCGAAGCGCCGTATCGCATGCTACAAAACAACTTGCATCCTGATGTCGCTGAAAACCCAAAAAGCCTTGTGGTATACGGTGGTATTGGACGTGCTGCTCGTAATTGGGAAAGCTATGATCAAATCTTAGAATCACTGAAAGCGTTAGAAGATGATGAGACGTTGCTAGTGCAATCTGGCAAACCCGTCGGCGTTTTTCAGACTCATGAAAATGCACCACGTGTCTTGATTGCGAACTCTAACCTTGTACCGCGCTGGGCGACGTGGGAGCACTTCAATGAGCTTGATCGCAAAGACTTATTTATGTACGGTCAGATGACAGCAGGCAGCTGGATTTATATTGGTACACAAGGCATCGTCCAAGGAACATATGAGACCTTTGTCGAAGCAGGTCGTCAGCACTATGATGGGAGCTGGAAAGGACGTTGGATTTTGACTGCGGGACTTGGTGGTATGGGTGGCGCACAGCCATTAGCGGCAACCTTTGCAGGCGCAACGTCATTAAACATCGAATGTCAGCAGTCAAGTATCGATTTCCGCTTGCGTACGGGTTATGTCGACAAGCAAGCAGACGATCTTGACCATGCTTATGAATTAATCAAACAGCATACGGCGGCGGGAGAAGCCGTCTCAATCGCCCTACTCGGTAATGCCGCAGACATCTTGCCTGAAATGGTTAAGCGCGCTCGTGCTGGTGAAATCAAACCTGACTTAGTGACAGACCAAACTTCAGCGCATGATCTAATCAATGGCTACCTACCAAGTGGCTGGACGGTCGAAGAATGGAAGGCAGCTCAAGAAGATCCAGAGCAACATGCAGCACTGACCAAAGCGGCAGCTGAATCTTGTGCGGTACACGTCCAAGCGATTTTAGACTTGCAAGCGATGGATATCCCAGCGACCGATTACGGTAACAACATCCGTCAGGTAGCGTTTGATGAAGGGGTTCAAAACGCCTTTGATTTTCCCGGTTTTGTTCCCGCTTATATTCGTCCGCTGTTTTGCCAAGGCAAAGGCCCATTCCGCTGGGTGGCACTATCTGGTGACCCAGAAGACATCTATAAAACGGATCAAAAAATTAAAGAATTGTTCCCTGAAAACCAGCATATCCATCGCTGGCTTGATATGGCAAAAGAGCGTATTCAGTTCCAAGGCTTGCCTGCCCGTATCTGCTGGTTGGGTCTGGGCGAGCGTGACAAAGCAGGTTTGGCATTTAATGAGATGGTCAAAAACGGTGAGCTAAAAGGCCCTATCGTCATTGGTCGTGACCATTTGGACACGGGTTCTGTTGCCAGTCCAAACCGCGAAACCGAAAGCATGAAAGATGGCTCAGACGCGGTCTCTGACTGGGCACTTCTAAATGGCATGCTTAATGTCGCAGGCGGTGCCACATGGGTATCACTGCATCATGGCGGCGGCGTCGGCATGGGTTACTCGCAGCATTCAGGTATGGTCATCGTCGCTGATGGTACAGATGCCGCTGCCAAACGCTTGTCACGTGTACTGGTCAATGACTGCGGCTCAGGTGTCATGCGTCATGCCGATGCAGGCTATGAGTTGGCGATTAAAACGGCAAAAGATTATGGTCTCAACCTACCAATGATCAAATGATGATCAAATAAAGCATCCAACACATTTTATCAAGGAGGATAACATGATTGAACAAAATACGGCTGCCCACCTCAATGATGGGACGACGGCTCCACCTGAAAAACTGTTGTCCAAGTCATTGGCACTGATACAGCTTATTGTATTTAGTACCATTGGGCTTGTGATGTTTTTTGTGCCCTTTACCATTGGCGAAAAAAGCACGATTTTGTTTGATCATGGCGCGACTTACCTTGTCACTCAGCAGCATACCTTATCTGTCACCTTGCTGTTCTTACTGATGGTTTTTGGCGTTAGTAAACCCTTTATAGATGGCTCATGGCGTAAAAATATTACGCATAAAATTTTGACGCTATTTAAGATTATAGGTCTGATTTTGGCAGTGATGTACATCACAGGTACAGCACCTGCCTTTATGATGGAAGCCGATATGTTGCCGTTTTTATTTGAAAAACTGGCCTTACCTGTCGGTATGATTGTGCCACTTGGCGCCTTAATTTTGGCATTCTTGGTCGGTTTTGGTTTGCTTGAGATGGTGGGTGTATTGATGCAACCTATTATGAAGCCTATCTGGAAAACGCCTGGCGCATCTGCCATTGATGCGGTGGCGTCTTTTGTGGGCAGCTATTCGATTGGTCTACTGATCACCAATCGCGTGTATCTACAAAAGCAGTATTCCGCACGTGAAGCCATTATTATTGCGACGGGTTTTTCTACGGTATCCGCCGCGTTTATGGTGATTGTGGCAAAAACACTCGGTCTGATGGAATTTTGGAATCTGTTTTTTTGGTCAACCCTAGTGATTACGTTTATCGTCACGGCCATTACCGCTCGTATTCCACCCATCAGTCTTTTTGATGACACCGTTGACCGTCCAGACCACAATCACGAACGAGGCAAACGTTTAGCAGCAGCGTTTGATTTGGGTCTATCCACGTCTCGTCGCGCAACCGACCTTAAGCATATCTTATGGTCCAACTTTCGTGATGGATTGATCATGGCAGCAGCCATCGTGCCTTCTATTATTGCGGTCGGTTTGACGGGTCTATTATTGGCAAAGTATACGCCAGTGTTTGATGCCCTAGGGTTGTTACTCTATCCATTTACATGGCTTTGCGGCTTACCAGAGCCGCTTGTCGCTGCCAAAGGTATGTCAGCGGGATTGGCGGAAATGTTCTTGCCTGCTCTATTGCTGAGTGAGGCTGACATGCTGACTCGTTATGTGGCTGGCGTTATCTCCATTAGTAGTGTGCTGTTTTTTTCCGCTATGATTCCGTGTGTGCTGGCGACCGAGATTCCCCTCTCTGTGGGCAAGATGGTCATCATTTGGTTTGAACGCGTGGTTCTTAGCATTCTATTGGCTGCGGCCTTTGGACAGCTGGCCATGTATATGAACTGGATTGGTTAAAAATAGCGTTGTACTAGGCCAGTTTTCTTCGCTGGCTGTGCGCTTTGCACGTCAGAAGCTTTATAACGTTTATCCCAGTGACACTGATATTTTTCCAAACTGTATTTGCTATAAACTTTTTATCAATAAAAAATATTATTAATATCCCTTATAAAATTAGGATTATCCTCATGACTGCTATCAAACAACTAACCCTACACCCTCGCCAGCTTAGCTTTGAGATGCTACGCGATATCTACGATCGTCCTGTTGTTTTGACTTTACCCGACAGCGCTTATGCAGCGATAGATGCGTCACACGAAGACGTTCGTACCATCATTGCCCGTGACAAAAGCGCTTACGGCATCAACACGGGTTTTGGTCTACTAGCGAAGACACGTATCAGTGACGATCAACTTGAGCTGCTTCAGCGTAACCTAATCATCTCTCACTCAGTAGGTACAGGTGACGCGTTGCCAGACAACGTGGTTCGTCTCATCATGGTAATGAAAGTTGCCAGCTTAGCACAAGGCGTGTCTGGCGTACGTCGCGAGGTGGTTGATAGCTTACTTGCCTTAATCAATCATCAAATCACGCCGAACATCCCTGCCAAAGGTTCCGTTGGCGCGTCTGGTGATTTGGCTCCCTTGTCACATATGACGCTTGCGATGATGGGTGAAGGTCATGTCTATGTTGATGGTAAAAAGGTTCTTGCTGCTGACGCATTGGCTCAGAATGGACTTGAGCCAATCACATTGGCTGCCAAGGAAGGCCTTGCTCTAATCAATGGTACGCAAGTGTCCACGGCGCTGGCATTACGTGGTTATTTCTTAGCGCGTGATTTGCTTGAAACAGCGACTATCGTCGGATCACTGTCTATCGATGCGGCAAAAGGCTCGGATGCGCCGTTTGATGCTCGTATCCATGACGTACGTGGTCATCACGGTCAAATCGAAATCGCTAAAGCACACCGCGAGCTTATCAAAGGCAGTGCAATTCGTGCCTCGCATGATGGCGAGCAGGACGATAGAGTACAAGACCCTTACTGCTTACGCTGTCAGCCGCAAGTCATGGGCGCGTGTCTTGATATCATCAATCAAGCGGGTAAAACCTTATTAATTGAATCTAATGCGGTAACCGACAATCCACTTATTTTTAATAACGAAGACGGTCCGGTCGCTATCTCTGGTGGTAACTTCCATGCTGAACCCGTCGCCTTTGCTGCTGATATTCTGGCCTTGGCAATTGCCGAGATTGGCTCGATGTCTGAACGCCGTGTTGCCTTGCTGATTGACGCGACTTTATCAGGTGGCTTGCCACCATTCTTGGTAGATAACGCTGGGGTGAATTCTGGCTTTATGATTGCGCACGTTACCGCAGCGGCGCTTGCCTCAGAGAATAAATCTATTGCTCATCCAGGCAGTGTTGATAGTATCCCGACCTCTGCCAATCAAGAAGATCATGTCTCGATGGCGACTTATTGCGCACGCCGCCTGTATGAGATGGCTCATAACACCGCAACCATCATTGGTATTGAGCTATTGGCTGCTGGTCAAGGTATCGACTTCCATCGTGGACTTGAGACCTCAGAGATGTTGACAACGGCGCATCAAAAGCTACGCGAACAAGTGACATTCTATGATAAAGATCGCTATCTTGCGCCTGATATCGAAGCGGCAAAAGAGTTAGTACTGAACGGTACACTTGCTGAGCATTGGCAAGCACTGCGCAGCAATTGGTACGAATCAAAATAAAGCGTCGTTAAGTTTATATTGAAAAAGGAGGTCTTTGATGACCATTGCAGCGGTTAGCCACACTATCGCCGATATGAACCGATGGACAGGACGCGCAGAGCCGTTTGAGACTGACCGCGCCCGTTATTGGTATCAGCTCGCCCAGCCTTATGAGGCTCAATATATTGGGCTGGTTGGCTTTGCGTGCGACCAAGGTGTCAGACGCAATCAAGGGCGTGTGGGTGCACGAGCTGCGCCGCCTTTGATTCGCCAGGCATTTGCTGCGCTGCCTGTCATCTCTGCCTTGCAGCAACGTTTTAAGGATCAACTGCCATCCTTACTGGGTGATGCGGGTAACATTCATTGTCATGATAACGATGGCTTTGCCGAGAGTACGCTTGAGCAAGCCCAAATCAAATATGCCGATAACGTCAGTCACATTATTGAGCAAGGCGGCTTGCCGATTGGGCTTGGCGGTGGTCATGCCATTGCTTATGGCAGCTTTTTGGGATTGTGGCAGGCATTAGCAAATACGCATAACCGTAATAATAGCGCTACAAATAATGAGGCTGATACGACTGCAACGCCGACTATCGGTATTATCAACTTTGATGCGCACCTTGATATTCGCCAGTCTGATGTGGCAACGTCTGGCACGCCCTTTCGTCAAATTGCCGAGCATCTTGACGCTCACGATCAAGCCTTTCACTATTGCTGTATCGGTGTCAGCCGATTTTCGAATACCGCTGCCCTCTTTGATCGCGCTGAACAATTAGGCGTGCATATTATCAGTGATGAAGACTGTCATCAGCAGACATGGGATAGCCTCGCCCAGCAAATTGATACGTTTATGAGTAAAGTCGATGTGGTCTATATGACTATTGATATGGACTGTCTGCCATCAAGCGTTGTCCCTGGCGTCAGTGCACCAGCCGCTTATGGTATTGAGCTCAGCTTTGTTGAGCGCGCTGTCAAACGTATTATGGCATCGGGCAAAGTAAAAGTAGCAGACCTTGCTGAAATCAACCCCACCTTTGATATCGATAATCGTAGCTGTAAGGTCGCTGCTCGATTGCTGGCGACCATTATTGAACAGCATTTACTCATCAGCTAGGTCTTACAAAGGTCACTCGCCTCCCAATTATCAGGAGCATATTATGAATGGATCAGAAAACTTTAAAGAGAAGACACTCGACGAATCTACTATGACCTCGTTTGATCACCTTATTACCAACGCCAATCTTGCGACGTTTTCAGCGCACTATGGTTTTAATCTTGATAAAAACGAGGATACTGATAGCTTCCCATACGGTCAGTTAGAGAACGCAGCTATTGGTATAAAAAGTGGCAAAATTGCTTGGATTGGGTCGCATGAGCAAATCGCCACTCATCTGCTTCATTATCAAGAGAACCAAATCACAGACGCCAACGGCAAATGGCTAACCCCAGGGCTTATCGACTGCCACACTCACATTGTCTATGGTGGCAACCGCAGCAATGAGTTTGAAGCCCGTCTGCACGGTGCCAGTTATCAAGACATCGCTGCACAAGGTGGCGGTATTGTCGCGACCGTGAGCGCCACCCGCGATGCCAGTATTGAAGCACTATTTGCTCAAAGTGAAAAACGTCTGCTGGCGCTCATTAAAGAAGGCGTCACCAGTATCGAAATCAAGTCCGGCTATGGCTTGGATTTGGATACTGAACGCAAAATGCTGACGGTGGCGCGCCAGCTTGGTGAAAAGCACGGTATTCATGTGAGTACGACTTATCTGGCCGCTCATGCCTTACCGCCTGAGTATAAAGACCGTGCAGACGACTATATTGAGCAAGTCTGCGAATGGCTGCCAATCTTGCATGCAGAAGGATTGGTCGATGCAGTTGATGGGTTCTGTGAAAATATTGCTTTTAGTAGCGATCAGATCAAGCAAGTGTTTGAAGTTGCACGCTCGTTAGATTTGCCCGTCAAACTCCACTCTGAGCAGCTGTCAGACATAGGTGGTAGCGCATTGGTAGCGGAGTATCAGGGATTATCCAGTGACCATTTAGAGCATCTGTCAGAAGACGATATCAAAAAAATGGCGGCCAGTAATACGGTAGCCGTACTGTTACCAGGGGCGTTTTATACCCTACGCGACACCAAGCTGCCACCGATTGCTGCCTTGCGAAAACACCACGTACCTATGGCCATTTCAACTGACTGCAATCCTGGCACTTCACCATTGACATCATTGTTATTGGCGATGAATATGGGCTGTACCCTGTTTTATCTCACCCCTGAAGAAGTCTTGGCAGGTGCCACCACTCATGCAGCACGGGCATTAGGATTAGATAAAAAAGGTCGGATAGAGGTTGGCTGTGATGCCGATTTGGTACTATGGGACATCACCCGCCCTGCTGATTTGGCGTATCAAATAGGACTCAACCCTATTGCAGGCATCATGTCTCAAGGTGAATGGCGCGAAAACCTATAATTAATATTGTGTTATACACAATATTTTTTAGCCTCTGTCTGCGACCGCATAGTAAGCAAGAAAATATGACGTTGGTAGCCCTGTCTGTCTTTTGAATTGAATTGAATTGAATTGAATTGACCATCATCACTCAAAAGCCCCGATCACTCCATGATTGGGGCTTTTTATTGGTACAAAACCGTGCATTTTTTAAGTCATAGCTGATTTGCTTCAAAACTAACGCCGAATTTAGACCAGTAACGTATCATGACTCACGCATCGATTTTATTCTGAGCAAGCGCCATTGCCAAAGAGTCGTTAGTAAGCAAAGTAAGTACGTGTCCTACAACAATCTAAACCCGCCTAATATCACTCATTTTTTCTCAGTCTTGTCTCCGTTTTCTCTTATAAACAATAGACCAAAAGGTAAAAATCAAAGATAAGCGGTAAAAAATATCAAAAATTTTAAATTAAATTGAAAATCACTATATCAATATAAACAGTAAGGAATTACAATACCTTTATTAAAACAAGGGTATTTTTGGCTAACGCTATTATTTTATAAATACAAACAGACAACCGGTACAGAGAAAGCGATATGCGTACAGATTCGTTTCAGCAAATTTTGGAAGATTTAAACAGTTCATCAGCGGATGTTGAAGCATCTGCCCTAATTTCTAACGATGGCCTTATGATTGCCTCAGCACTGCCAACTGGCGTTGACGAAGACCGCGTTGGCGCTATGTCAGCGGCTTTACTGTCACTGGGTGATCGTGCTGGTCGAGAGTTGGCACGCGGCAGTATTGACCGTATTATGATCCAAGGGGAAAAGGGTTACGTGATCATGACATCATCGGGAGAGGAGGCGGTACTCACCATCATGGCAAAACCAAATGCGAAGCTCGGCTTGATATTCTTGGACATCAAGCGCGCCTCTGAGGCTCTGGCAAAACTTATCTGACAAGTGTTTTTAGACTTTTATTGATAAATACCTTAGCAGATTGGTTTTTTAATCATGATGAACATAACGATAACTGAAGGATATACTATGGGCGCTCCCATCCCTGATGCACACAAGCCTGACATGCCTGCTGAGCAGGTTACCTTGACTTATTATGATGGCCACTCGCGCACGGTCTATGACACTGGCGTCGAACGTGCCTATCCTGATGGCAAGCTGATTGTATCGCGTACGGATTTAAACGGTGTCATCACGCACGTCAACGATGCCTTTGTTGAAATTAGCGGTTACGATATTGATGAATTAATCGGTCAGCAGCACTACATTTTGCGTCATCCTGACATGCCAAAAGCGGCTTATACAGACCTATGGCAGACTGCGGCTTCTGGACAAAAATGGCATGGCTATGTCAAAAACTTATGTAAAGATGGCAGTCACTATTGGGTCTATGCAACGGTCGTGCCGAACATTCGTCGCGGTGAAACCGTCGGCTACACCTCAGTACGCCGCAAGCCATCACGCAGCAAAATTGACGCGGCGATGACTCAGTATGCCCAAATGAAACAAAACGAGGAAGGTTAAATCATGACGACACACAATATGTTAATCGCCCCTGATTTCTCGCCTGAACGTTTTGCAGGCTGGCACATGTTCAACACCTTGATACAAAAACGTGCCAATCTCAATATGCATCTGAATATACCAGCGTCACACGCTGAACAAACACAAATCATCGAGGCAGGTGACATTCAGATTATTTATGCCAATCCTTTTGACGCAGCCACTTTGATTCGTGAGCAAGGGTATCGCGCCATCGCTCGACCCATCGGCAAATCTGATGAGATGGTCATTGCCTCGGCTGCCAATAGTGATATCAGTCGCTTAGAAGACATTCAGGCGGGCACTACTATCGCCATGGCAGACAATCGCGATGTCAAATTAATCGGCTTACGATTATTAGAGGCCGTGGATCTTGAAGAGGCTGATCTGAGTTGGGACATTACCGAAACCTATCAAGCAGCTGCACGTAAGGTGATTAAAGGAGAGGCTCAAGCCGCTTTTTTCTTGGCAGAGGTTTTTCATAGCTTTTCACGCTTAACCAAAGCTCAGCTATCAGTACTGATTGAAAGTGATCTGGCTGATATCAGCCATGTGCTGCTCATCAAAGAAGGGTTTCCCGATACACAGATTTTTATTGATGCCATTCTTAATTTGCACAACGATGATGATGGCAAAGGAGCTTTGTCTGAGCTTGGTATGCCTGAAGGGTTTGAGGCCATGAGCGAAGAAGATGGCGAATTTATGATCGACTTGATGCAAACCTTGCTCGACTAGCCATTCATGGATAAGTTTTTTCTACGTTGAATCATAGTCTACTGTACTCACCCCCACCCAAATGGTCACAGTAGCTATGATTTAGAGGGTTCTAAGATGTCTGATATCGATCTGATCAAAGAAAATGAGAAAGAAATACACCGCGTGTTTCGCTTGTACTCGCGTAAAGTATTTTTGGCACCCAATAACCGTCATTTTCATGAACAACGTATCAATGCCGCACTACTCTTGACCGAAAAAGAACCGCTACAAGGGGCGGTTGCTGACTTTTTTTATGGCTGCTGGTATGACATTCCTTATGACGTAAATAATCTTTTTACCCGTATCAAAGATCGTTTAATCCCTGAGGCCAAGCAAGGGTTTCGCGATTGTATTGATAAAAAAAGATATATTCAACGCAATAGCATGCTAGCGACCCGCTGGAGTGTTTTGGTCTCGCCTTCGCTTAATGACCAAAAACAGCGATTACGCATCAGCAGCGACGACGCCAAAGAAATATCCAAAGATATCACAAGCGAGCTCATGCAAGCGCGAGACCAAAAAGATTGGGGCACGATAGAACAAATCGAAAATGAATTCTTTGCTCATTGCATCGCACGCCATGATCGCTTGGCTTTCTCTCTGGTTTGGTTTCGTTTGGGAAAAAGCGACTGGCAATTTGATGAGCGCTGGAACCACTGTCAGCAGCACCTTGATCAAACGGTTAAACCCTAATTTATTTGTTATCTCTCACTTTTATCACAATGGTAGCCACTATGTCTTCTTACTTAAATGCTGATAAAACTTATCTGACTCTGACACCAGCGGGTATTTTTGAGGCATTTTCACAACGTGACCCCACTGATGAGCAGCTGTCATTACAAAACCTGCTGTCTTCTCCCCAGACCTTACTTGCCGCAGATTGGCTTGAGCGCTATTCTGATACGTGGTTACAGCGGTTTATAGAGCAAGGTTTGATTGAAAAGTTATCCCTTCTTTTACCTGCCCCCAATTTGCCACTGGATCAATTTTTGCCCTATGTGGTTGCCAGCTTATCAGGCAAACGTCGTGCTGCCATCGGGTCTGACGAAGGATTTTGCTTGGCACGCATTGGTTATAGTCAAGAAGAAGCGGACATGCTAAGCGTGGCCGCTGCTGACTTTTCAGGCTTCATACTGCGGCAAAAACAACGCGGCTGGGCAGTAGAAAGCCAAGCCATTTCGTTTTTTCAGCAAGTTGATTTACTTATTCCTGAAACCAGCTTTGTGTTTTTATGGATTGATGGCGCAGGCTACGTACTTATTATTGATGGCGAACCTTTAACCAACAGTCGCGCCTTCGTAGAATTGGTATGGGCATTAAAAACATCTGGCTTAAGGTTTGTTAATTAACTCTATTATAGGATTTGGATGTTGGCTCTGGCCATTCGTCGTTTAGGGATTTCTCTTGGGTTATGAATGCGTTCCGTCATTAAATAGATACACTCTTCTCTTTCAACCTACCCGCGGTCCATTGAAAGATATCCTGCGTTACTCGTGCTTTGACTGTGATAATCAATCTTTGCATAGCAGTTTTCTTAGTAAAGCCTTCTGCTTAGTAAAGCAGTTTGCTTAGTAATAAGAAGACGCTGAAAATTAACAAACGCTTAGCAAAGGTTAAGTCATACTGTATCGACTATTTAAACTTATTTTTTTCTATCCAACATTTCAACGATTCAAACCACATTCCTACCGACCACCCTCATCGAAAGTGGCAACCTTTGCCAAACCTTGCATTCTTGCTTATGTTTTAGGACAGTTTATGACTTCGCTGACCACTGTGCGCGTGCGTTATCAAACGATTGAAATTGGCAACACCGACATTCATATTTGTACATTGCGTGATAATCAACAATTTAGTGATCCTGATGATGAGGCATTAAACTTAGGTATCTGCTCTGCCTCTTGGCCGATGTTTGGGGTCATTTGGCCATCTAGTTTGGTACTTGCCAATCATATGCTCGATTATGATATTGCGGGCAAACGTATATTAGAGGTAGGCTGCGGCATGGCGTTATCCAGTCTCCTCCTCAATCATCGACATGCGGACATCACAGCGACCGATTATCATCCAACGGTTGAGTACTTCCTTGATCGCAACACCGCACTAAATAGTAATAAAGAAATCAACTTTGAGCGCTTGGATTGGGCAGAAGACAATAGTCATCTTGGCAAGTTCGATATCATTATCGGTAGCGACTTACTGTATGAAGATCAACATATTGATATCTTGGCTGAGTTTATCGAACGTCATGCGCTGCCAAAATGTGAAGTCATCGTCGTTGACCCCGGTCGTGGCCGTAAAAACAAGCTGACCCATAAAATGACCGAGTTTGGTTTTAGTAATCACCATGTCAAACCTGAAAATACGACGTATCTTGAGTTGCCATTTAAAGGGCATATTTTGACATTTTCGCGGGACAATACAGGTTAATTAGAGTAAAAACTTTCAATAAATAGCATCAAAGATTAACCATATTTTGCCACTGCTGCCGAGTTATTTTGTATAGCACATGCTCAGCAAGTCGATGCTTAGCATCAAGCATAGGATGGTAAAAATTGTCCTGCATGTTGATCATGCCAATACGCTGCATAATGAGTTGCGAGCGCTTATTAATAACAGCGGTAAACGAGACAACGTTATCAAGTGCCAGCTCAGTAAAAGCAAAATCTAATGCTGCACGCGCGGCTTCAGTCGCGTAGCCTTGACCCCAATAGTCTTTGTGAAGGCGCCAAGCGATTTCGACAGCAGGCGCAAACGACATCTCAGCATGTACCTCATTTAGACCAACCATACCAATAAAATCATCACCTTTTCCTATACCGTTTTTTAAACTGACCGCCCACAATCCCCAGCCTTTGTCTTCAATCAGTTGTTGACATTTTTTGGCAATGGTATTGCTTGTAGTCGTTGATAACACCTTGGGAAAGTATTGCATCACCTCAGAATCAGCATTTATTTTAGCAAATATTGCAAAATCACTTGCTTGCCACTGTCTAAGATATAGACGATCTGTTTCTATCGTACGAGACATTTTTATCTCTTAAGATTGGTACTATTTTGATTCGGTTAAAGTTGTTTATCTAACCAGCCTTTTTGCTGAGCATACGCCAGTTGCTCAGGCGTATCAATATCATAACTGAGCTGGTCATTGGTCACTGTACTTATCTTACTCGGTGGCAGCGCTCTGATTAAATGGCGTAGCCCTTTGTCACCTGTCAAGGCTGATTGCCATTGTCTAAGCAGACCATCATTTATGATTAATGGCAATCCGATGATACGTTTTGCTGATGAATTGGCTACAGAATGATCGTCCAAATACATTTTATCTGCATACGTCCAGCTATGATACTCGCTTGCCACCACTACTTGAGAACCTGCCAGCAGTGCCGTCAGATGCGACTCATCGAGCAATATCTGATCGACGCCCATGATTAATACTCGCTCATCTGGCAAGCTTACGTCAGTTAATGCCTCAATACCCAGATACAAACTGTGCGCCATTCCCGTCTCGGGCTGTGGATTCACAACCATTTGAATAATAGGGTATTGTGCAGCCAAATCAGCAACGGCATCCGTTATCGCATTATAATCAGGAACAATGACGATAATAACTCGTGGCTGTGTGGTCACTGCCAGTTTGAGCATAACCTCAATAAGCGCGTCGCCATTTTTATTCAGCAATTGTTTCGCTTGACCTAAGCGCTGACTGAGCCCACTTGCCAACACAATAATGGCGTGAGCTGAAGTCTTTTGTATATGCGGTGCCGCATCATTTATGCAACTGCTCATACCGGACTCATCACAGTCTCAGCGCTTTTGACAAGCGTGTTTGAAAAGTCAGTATTCAAACGATTATCGCCAGCAAGATTGAAATCTGAAAAACCTTGCGGCGGCAGTTGCTCATGCATCACAGCATTGATCTGTGCCAAAATACCAAGCGCCAATGCTTCAGGGCCATCTCCTCCTAATTTATAGCCAATGGGATAATGTATCTTGCGAATCCCATTGACCAACGTTTGAGGATCCGCTTTGGTCGCGCTAATCTCGTTAATTAGGCGCTCGGTACGATAGCTCGGCCCCAACTGTCCCAAATACTTATATTGCTCGGAATGCTCTAGCAATACGTCTAAGCGGGCGCGGTCTTGGCTCAGGCTATGCGACATCAGAGCAACGGCCGCATTCTTACTCAGTGCAAGTAGTTTAGCCGTTTTTTCTAATGGTAAATGCATGACAACATCTGCCTGAGGAAAGCGCATACGGGTCGCATATTGCGCACGACTGTCTATAATCGTGACATGCCAATCTTGCAGCTTTGCCATGGTCACTAGCGGCATCACATCATTACCCGCTCCGCAAACGAGCAAACGTATTTGTGGCGCCAACCGTTGTACGAGCCACTCTGTTGTCACGTCATTGTCGCTTAAAGTTACTTTTTCTGCTTTTTTGCCAAGCAGATTAGACGCTGCGAGTGCCTCAGCCATAGTGGGCGATAGACCTGATGCATCAAGGCCAGTAATGGCTGAATGCCCGCCAAAACTATGCATCGTCTCATCTTTAGAATATTGATGTGTGTCTAAATGGATGCGCATACCGATGGTGAGTCCAGAATTTTGTGACTCACGCGCATCTGAGCGAATCAAAGTCGCAATAGTGACAGGCTCTTGAGTACGTCGAACCTGAGCAATCATTTCTAACAATGATTTTGCACTTGCTAAGCGCTCGAACAAGACATGAACCCGACCATTACAGCCTAGTCCAAAATTCATCTCATCTAGCTCGTTGATATCATCTTCCCAATCATCAGATGCGCTATCGGGGTTGTCGCCTAAAAACTTATCGTTTGCTACGTGAGCGTTTTGTGTTGCTTCTTTGGCTTCGCCATTGTCTGTATAATCAATGTCTTCGCCTGTTTGATAAACTTGGACGTTGGCACCATGGCGTGTGAGCCAAAATGCCCGTTTGATAATATGTGGCTCCAAACAACCACCGCTGATCATCCCAACAGAACGTCCATCCTCACAAATCAGCATCATCGCACCAGCACGGCGATACGCCGAGCCTTCGGTGTGTACTACCGTTGCCAATACCGCATCGATATTTTGCTGCTGAGCCTCACCTGCCAGCTTAAGAATGTCAGCAATTTGATTCATAATGCCTCTTATCTGATCTTCTTTGATCAATATTTAAGTTGTAAAAACCCGCCAATAAAGCGGGTTTTTGTTTAAACGTATAAAAAACTACTCTGGCATCTCATAAAGTAACTTATCGAGCGTAATCGGAAAGTCATATACTCTAACGCCAACTGCATTGTAGACAGCATTAGCAATCGCAGCAGCCGCACCTGAAATAGCGGTCTCACCGATACCCTTAATGTGCATTGGGTTGGTATATGGATCGTCTTCTTCCACTAAGATGACGTCCAATTGCGGTACATCCGCATTGACTGGTACGTGGTACTCGGCGAGGTCATGATTACACAAACGACCATCGCGCTTGTCATGGATAACCTCTTCCATCAAAGCTGAACCAATACCAAATACCATACCGCCATAACATTGTGATGTGGCGGTATTGTGGTTAAGAATACGACCTGCGGCAAAGGCGCCTGTCATGCGCTTAACGCGAATCTCACCTGTGACCTTGTGTACGGCCACTTCTGCAAAGTTAGCACCAAAAGACGCCTGACGATGACTTTTGCCGTTTTTACCCGGTTTGATTTGGCCTTTTGCGCTCAGCTTTTGTTCATCATAGTCAGCGATTACTTTTGCTAAAGCATAAGATTTCGAGCCGTCAAAATCATACTTACTGGTATCTGACTTTGGTAGCGCAAACCCTGTCTTTTCAGAGATTTTGTCTTTTATACTTTCTGCTTGTCCTTTGACTGTCTCAATCGCGGTGTCTGTCTTGCTCGGCTTATGCGTGCCGACCTGCTTGATCTGACCGTTATCAAGCTGAATCGTATCCGCATAAAGACCAACTTTTGCGGCTATCATGTCGCGAAGCTGCTCACAGGCAAGATAAATACTACTACCAGAACTTGCTGCACCGAAACTACCGCCCGACCCAGACGCTGGTGGCAGCTCACTATCACCCAATTTCATTTCGATGTGGTCAATAGGCAGTCCCAATAAGTCGGCGGCTACTTGCGAGAACACCGTGTAAGAACCTGTACCAATATCCGTCATGTCTGTTTCAATCACAGCTTTAACACCAAGCTCTTTTGATTCATCCACTTGTAGCGTTGCGCGCGCTTCTGATTGCTGTAGCGAGTTGCCGCGAGAAGATGCGGCCATGCCTGTACCTATCCACCAATCACCCTCTAACTGACTGGCAGGCTTAGCATTACGCTCGCTCCAGCCAAATTGTTCAGCGCCTTGCTCCATACAAGCGATCAGTTGACGTGTCGAAAACGGAATATCTTGACTGGGGTCTTTTTCGGGCTCATTGCGGCGGCGTAGCTCAATTGGGTCAATATCCAACTGCGTGGCAAGCTCATCCATGGCACATTCAAGCGCAATCATTCCGACGGCCTCACCAGGCGCACGCATAGAGCCTGAAAGCAGTTGGTTCATATCGACTTGTTGATAATTGACTTGGCGGTTTTCGCCGCGGTACAAATAATGGGTCGATAAAGCAGAAGGCTCAAAAAACCCTTCATCAGGTAAGTTGCTACTGATTGAGTCATGAATCAATGTATTGATAACCCCTTGCTCATCACAGCCAATGGCAATGCGCTGACGGGTGTTTGAACGCTTGACCGTTGCTTCCATGACTTGCGGACGAGTCATACAAACCAATACTGGACGATCCAATTCTTTGGCGGCAATAGCAGCAGCAATGGACTCAGGAGCAATACCTAACTTACTACCAAAACCGCCACCAACGTAATGAGCAATCATTTGCACCTGATCTTTATTCAAATCTAAGGCATCCATGATTTGTTGCTTACAAGAGGCAACCATCTGATTAGACGTATAAAGAATCAGTTTGTCCTCTTCCCAATACGCTAATGTCGCATGAGGCTCCATCGCAGAGCTGGTTTGGTTTGGGGTATGATAAAAACGCTCGATGGTCACGGGCGAATCTGCCAAACCTTGCTGTGGGTCCCCATTCACGGCATTTTTGTCTGACCCTTCTTTTTCATTTACTTCATGAGCATTGGATAACTCCTTAGCAAAATCTAAAGCCGCCTGTTCAGTCTCATCTTTGTAAGTCACACGGATGGCTTGAGCGCCTTCTGTTGCGGCCTCAAACGTCTCAGCAACCACAACGGCGATTGGCTGACCATGATAAAAAATCTCAATAGCACCTTTAGTTGGGGCTTTGGTTGCTGTCCCTTGCTGCGGATTGCGCAAAAAATGCTTAGGATCAGTGACTACTTTAATAATACCAGGGATGTCGTCTAAAGCACTGCTATCGATACTTTCAACCTGACCTTTAGCGATTTTGGCACTCACCAAAACACCATAAGCTTGATTGTCACGATAAATTTCTGCTGAATAAGGTGCTTGACCGCTCACTTTTAATGGGCCATCAACCCGATTGATTGGCTTGCCCACCACGTTGTTTGTTGTATTAGCAAACGAAGAGTCAACTGGCTCATTCATCGTCATTTTTTTAGTAGGTTCTGATGGAAGTACTGAGTCTAGTAATGACATGATTATGCTCCTTCGCCAGCTAGTGCACGCTGAATGACTTGCTTTAATAAACGACGTGTCAGTGGTATTTTAAAATCGTTTTGCCCATTGCCTCTCGCTTCTTGCAATAGCAAGTCGGCGGCCTGTTTTATGATCTCATCATTACCATCTGTATCTATCAATAAGGCCTCAACAGCTTCGTTGCGCCATGGTTTAGTACCGATGCCACCGAAAGCCAAACGTACAGTATTTAAATGACCATTGTCACCAACGTCTATGACAGCAGCGCATGATACTAACGCAAATGCATAAGAGGCACGATCACGTACCTTGTCATAGGTATGCATACCCTTGATAGGTGCTGGCAATACGACATGCGTGATAAGCTCGCCACTCTCTAAGACATTTTCGATATGCGGTGTGTCTTTTGGTAGACAGTAAAACTCGCTAACAGGAATGATGCGTGTGCTGCCATCTGCTTTGACTGTCTCAATCTTTGCATCAAGTAGACGCATAGCCACTGCCATGTCAGATGGGTGCTGAGCGATACAAGCGTCACTAGTACCTAAGATAGCAAGGGCACGGTTCTCGCCGTTGATGGCTGGGCAACCTGTGCCGGGTTCACGCTTATTACAAGGGCTGTCTGTCTGATAAAAATAATAACAGCGCGTGCGCTGTAAGAAATTACCGCCTGTGGTCGCCTTGTTGCGTAACTGTCCTGTGGCGCCAGCCAAAATAGCTCGTGACAAGACAGGATAATTGGCAATCACGTCAGGATGACCTGCCAAATCACTATTGGTCACTAGCGTACCAATGCGTAGTCCACCTTCCTCGGTAGTTTCTACTTGCTTTAACGTTAGGCGTGTCACATCTACAAGTTTGGTAGGTGTCTCAATTTCAAGCTTCATCAAATCTAATAAATTGGTGCCACCTGCGATAAACGAAGCGTCTTTGGCACTCGCTGACATAGCAGCTTGCTCAGGTGCATTTGCACGGCTATATTCAAAACGTCTCATGAGCGACCTCCTTGTGTGTTGGCTGCTTGCTGAGGGTTTGAGGCATTACCAAGCTGCGTCTGGCTCGGTGGTGGTGACCAAATACCCGTGACTTGTGATCCCTTTTTTGTATCCGTTGTAGATACGTCTGTGACAGACTTTTCTGCAACTTCGCTCTCAAGCACTTGTGAGATGGCTTTAATAATATTGGGATAAGCAGAACAGCGACAAATATTGCCACTCATGCGCTCTGCGATCTCTTGTACGAGCAGCCCGTCAGGATTTTTTAAATCGGCTGTCACATAGCTTGGCCAATTTTGCTTCACTTCTTCTATCAAGGCCGTTGCTGAACAAATCTGCCCTGGTGTGCAATAGCCGCACTGAAAGGCGTCATTGTCAGTAAAAGCTTGTTGTAATGCCGACAAAGATTCGGGCATCCCGATACCTTCAATCGTCGTGATCTCATCACCTTCATGCATCACTGCAAGCGTCAAGCAAGAATTGACTCGTTGTCCATTGATGAGCATAGTACAAGCACCACATTGACCGTGATCACAGCCTTTTTTTGGTCCGGTAATTTGTAAATGTTGGCGACAGACATCGAGCAATGTTGTTCGTGTGTCGAGATTATCGAATTGATAATCTCGCTTATTTATTGTTAGTGTTAAGGTAGTCATGCTGGCTTCTCGCTGGCAGGTAAACATAAAAGAATGGCTATAAACGCTTTTCACAACCGTATTAATGAATTTATTATGACTGAACAGACGAGTTATTTTGTTCTGACTTTGTAGTCATTAGAGTGTAGTTTTTAATCCAGAATCACCTTCAGAGGCTTACATCTTCGTTTTTAATTTGACCATACATTATTTGATTCACGGTACCTTATAACCAAATAACCAAAATGCGTGACTCTTAAAATTTGAATGCAATCACTACTCATACTTAACTAAGTGGTCTTACCATTGGACTCGTTACCAAAGTTACAGTAGGTAACTGAAGTCGTCACTTAGCCTACATTGCAATCGCTCTCACATTCTCCTAGTATGAGTTATAGTTTTTATCTCACTTCAAGCATCAAACGATGACTGTTTAAAGTAACGATAAAATACCCATCTAAAATAGAATAAAAAACAAATCCTGTGAGGCATTATGAAACCGTCAGAAAAACCCTTACGTATAGACATCGTCTCAGATGTTGTCTGCCCTTGGTGCGTCATTGGCTATCGCCAGCTGGCAGAAGCCCTAAAACAAACAAATACCGCTTATAGCATTCACTGGCATCCGTTTGAGCTTAATTCAAACATGCCAAGCGAGGGGCAAAATCTACGTGAGCATATTATTGAAAAGTATGGCTCTACTAAAGAAGAGTCTGACGCCAGCCGCGAGAGAATGACAGCAGCTGGAAGAGAAGTTGGCTTTGAGTTTGATTTCAATGACGACACGCGCATGCACAATACATTTAACCTGCATCAGCTTTTGCATTGGGCCGATCAGCAAGGACGTATGCACGAGTTAAAACAGGCACTGTTTGAGGCGCATTTTACTCATAATAGAAATATCTCTGATATCAATGTACTTGCTGACATTGCAGCAGAAACAGGACTTGATCGTAGTGAGGCACTGGCAGTGTTAGAAGGTCAGTTTTTTGCCAAAGAAGTGCGCGCAGAAGAGCAGCATTGGCAACAGCAAGGCATTCAAAGCGTGCCAGCGATTATCTTTAATGAGCGTCATCTGGTTAGCGGTGCTCAAGGCGTTAATAATTACGTCAGTATTTTAGAGCAATTGGCTACTATGTCTGACTAATCCATTGTTTCAAATAAAAAGGCTTGTTTATGTCTTCGACTCACAGTCCAAATATTCTTGTATTCGATGTTAACGAGACACTGCTCGACATCACTACTCTGACCCCTTTATTCACTCGTCTTTTTGATGATCAAGCTATTTTTAGAGAATGGTTCGCACAATTGGTGCTGTATTCACAAACCATGACGTTGTCTGGTCTTTACACGCCTTTTAACGAGCTTGGGGTTGGCGCATTACGTATGATTGCTGGTATTTATCAGATAACGCTGACAGAAAGCGATATTGCTGAATTCAAAGAGCGTATGAGCAACATGCCTGCTCATGCTGATGCGATACCAGCACTCACTCGCTTACGTGAGGCTGGATTTCGATTGGTGACTTTAACCAACTCTCCGAGCAGCGCGTCACCCACGCCACTAGAAAAAGCAGGGTTGAGCGATTTTTTTGAGCATCATTTTAGTGTTGAAGCCGTCAGCAAGTTCAAGCCTGCACCTGAAACCTATCAATTGGTTGCCGATACGTTGGCAGTGGACTTATCCGATTTGTGTCTGGTCGCCTGTCATCTTTGGGATACCATCGGCGCGCAAGCAGCAGGTTGTCATTCCGCCTTTGTTACCAGACCACATAATGCCATGCTGCCAGCAGCCAATGTGCCAGAGCCTAATTTTGTGGCATCAGATCTGATAACGTTAACTGACAAAATTATTAGTGCAAAGCATGATTAATTGGTCTACTTATTTGATTGTTATAGTCAATCCACTATAAAATAAATACAGCGCTACTGAGATAAATTTTTCGTCGCCTCTGTCTGCGAAGGCACAGCAAGCAAGGAAAACTTGTTCCAGTAATGCGTGTCAATCGACGTATCTATATTATATGGGACTGGCTATATTAACGTTATTTTAGCCTAGCAATTTTCTAAGTGTTAAAAAAGTCGTTCAAAATATCTTTCAAAAAAATACCGTTCAAAAAAAATGCTACCCCACTATTGGCGTAGCATTTTTAATGTATGGTTCTAATATGTCAGCTATATTTCACTCTGAAAAATGAACCACAGAACGAATGCTTTCGCCTTTGTGCATCAAGTCAAACGCATCATTGATACCTTCTAATGGCATGGTATGCGTGATAAAATCTTGCAGTGGGATTTCACCTGCCAAATAACGCTCAACATAGCCGGGCAATTCTGAACGACCTTTCACGCCGCCAAATGCAGAGCCTCTCCAGACGCGACCGGTAACCAACTGGAACGGACGAGTAGAGATTTCTTGTCCCGCACCTGCCACACCGATAATGACCGACTCACCCCATCCTTTGTGACAGCACTCAAGCGCTGAGCGCATGACATCGACGTTACCGATACATTCGAAAGAATAATCAACACCGCCATCGGTTAATTCAACGATGACTTCTTGAATTGGCTTGTCGTAGTCCTTGGGATTGATGCAGTCTGTTGCGCCCAGTTTTTTGGCCAGCTCAAACTTGCTTTCATTAATATCAATAGCAATGATACGGCTGGCTTTTGCCATCTCAGCACCAATGATGGCTGACAGTCCAATACCGCCCAGACCGAAGATAGCCACCGTTGCACCCTCTTCGACTTTGGCCGTATTCATGACCGCACCCATACCTGTGGTCACACCGCAACCAAGCAAGCAAACCTCTTCTAGCGGGGCTTCTTTGTTGACTTTGGCCAAAGAAATCTCTGGTAAAACGGTATATTCAGAGAAAGTTGAGCAGCCCATGTAATGGTAAATTGGCTCACCATCTTTATAAAAACGCGTGGTACCGTCTGGCATGAGACCTTTGCCTTGGGTTTCGCGCACTGCGGAGCACAGGTTGGTTTTACCTGAACGACACATTTTACAAACGCCGCATTCTGCTGTGTATAAAGGAATAACGTGGTCGCCCACTTGAACGCTGGTCACGCCTTCGCCGATTTGCTCAACAATGCCGCCACCTTCGTGACCTAAAATTGCTGGAAAAACGCCTTCTGGATCTTCACCAGATAAGGTAAAAGCGTCGGTATGGCAAACGCCACTCGCCACAATTTTGACCAACACTTCGCCTTTTTTGGGTAGCATGACATCCACTTCTTCAATAGACAATGGCTGCTTTGGCCCCCATGCAATGGCGGCTTTAGATTTGATAAATTTATCTGACATATGCATATTCTCTTTTTAATGGATTGTTGTTATGGGGAATAGCCGATTTACTTTAAGGGCGATTGGAATGCATGTTGCGCTGCCTCTAGATGAGCAGCAAGCACGTAACATTTGTATCAGTCACCTGTGATTATCATCGCTTTTAACTATCAATGTATCGATTTTATGTTCAAATGACCATTCCACTAGCTTATCTTGCTCACCCAGTGTAGGCAAGCCGCGAGACGATGGATTTGTTTTCTTTACCATAGTGATGACCATTATAGTTTTTTCTGTAATGATAACAATATGCTATATTTGCAAATATCTTTTACACACGGGTAATAATCATGCGCTGGGATGGTATTAGCGAATTTGTTTATGTTGCAGAGTACGAAAGCTTTACGCGCGCGGCAAAAGAGCTTGGAATATCCACCGCGCAAGTCAGCCGACAGATCAGTGCTTTGGAGAAGCGACTAAATATCAAACTGCTGTATCGCACGACGCGCAAGGTTTCTCTCTCAGAAGAAGGGCGTGTGTTTTATCAGCATTGCCGCGGTGTACTCGATGGCTTAGATGCGGCGGAGCAAGCGGTCAGTAGCTTACAATCCAAACCTCAAGGCCGAGTCAAACTGACTGCCCCTATGACTTATGGCGAACAACAAATAGTCCCGCTACTCAATGATTTTATGGTGCAGTATCCTGATATCGAAGTGACGGCTTTTTTGAGCAATCAAAAAATAGACTTGGTTGAGGGCGGTTATGATTTGGCTATTCGGATTGGCAAATTAAGCGATTCGATGATGATGGCAAAAAAACTCAGTCGTCGTACCAACTTTGTTTGCGCCACCCCTGCTTATCTTAACCAATATGGTGTGCCACGCGCATTAAAGGATCTGGGTCAGCATAATTGTCTCTTGGGTACACGCGACCATTGGCATTTTGTTGAAAAAGGCCAAGAAAAAAATCTACAGGTGACAGGAACTGTGCACTACAACAGCGGTCATGGCTTGGTAGATGCAGCGTTAAAAAATTTAGGTCTTGTGCAATTGCCTGACTATTATGTACAAAAATACTTAGCATCAGGCGAGCTGGTCAGTATATTGGACGGTTATAGAGAGCCTGAAGAAAATATCTGGGCCATTTATCCGCACAACCGTCATCTATCACCAAAAATCAGACTGCTCGTAGATTATTTAGCAGTACATTTGGCTTAAAACGCCATTAAGTTGCATGACTATGTAATTCTATTTTTAGCTTCTTTGCGCATTCAATGATTTTTCTTCTATCGGCAGGCTGCGCGCCGTACTCGATGGCGGTTTCTCGCATTTGTACCGTCACATCATAATGAGGATAGCTGGCGTTACGATGAAACAGACGCTTATCCACGTCAATCAATGCTGCAAACTCATGCAATTCTTGTAAAGAATCGGCCAGCATATGACACCATTTATGGCCTCTAAACTCTATACATACAAAGTCCACATATATTGTCATGTCACACCTCTTTTATTGTCAAACCGTTAAAGCAATTCTCGCACGTTCTTTTTTAACTGCGCCAGTGTGTGTTGGTATTCAGCATCACGATGATCCACTGTACTCAATCGCCCATAGCGCAGCTGTCGATAATCCTGTTTAATGGACGTGATTTTGGTTTGTAGCGTGTCTGTATGCGCTTTATTTGTCGGCTGATGATGGCGCTCAGTGTCACTCTGAGAATGTGTCTGCTTCTGTTGACCATCCATCGTTACCGCTACACGATCAAGCCAAGACAGCATCCCTTCATCCTCTGCTCGTGCCAGCAACTGATCGCGTTTGCTCAAACGCTTGGAGAGCTGTGCCAATGGCCTGTCTGCTGGATGCCAGCGTCTACGGCGGCGCTGCCAAATCAGTAGTATCAAAACCACCATCACTATAATAGCGCTGGTTGCCAACCAAATAATCTGCCCCATGACTGAGCGAATATTGAACCATTTTAATAGCGAATTGGCTTGCTTATCTTGATCATAACCCACCACGTCTTTTTGCCAATAGTAACTGGCCTGATCCGATAAACGCCGTAAGGCTTGTAACATCTGATATTGCTGATAACTGATTTGAGCACCAGCGCCATCACCAAACATTGCCGCGCCGCGTGACTCTGTGATCGCATTCATCCCCTGCTCTACGCGTTCAGGCGCGACAAAGCTTGTCGGATCAACCCTTACCCAACCTTGGTCTTCAAGCCAGACTTCAGTCCACGCGTGAGCATCTTTTTGGCGTACTTCCCAGACATTACCACCGCGGCTCAGCTCGCCACCCTGATAGCCCGCCACCACACGCGCTGGGATACCTGCTGCTCGCAACATGAAGGTAAAACTTGAGGAATAATGCTCACAAAACCCTGCTTTAGTGTCAAATAAAAACTCATCAATGCGATCATTATTCAATCGGGGCGGTGATAGCGTATAGCGAAATTCGGTTTGATTGATCCAGCGCTCGATAGCATTCATATAACGAATAGGATCTGACCCCGACTGTGCAAGCAACTGCTTAGCCAATGCACGCGCTTTGGGATTCCCCTCAGCTGGCAAGGCAAGATTGAGTTGCCGCAGCTCATCAGGCAAAATAGGATCGATCTGCATTGGCGTGAACTGTAAAGCCTCATAACGTAGCTGCTGAGTGACGGGCTCATCCTTTCGTAAGGTAAAATTTGATGTCACACTGACGTCTTGCCGCTGAGTAAAGGGATAATCAAGCCCGAATAGCCAGTTTTGCTGAGTAGGCTCTAAAACCACCGTATAATTTATCGGTGACTGTTTTGCGGTTTCGGGCACAGTGGCAAAGGCATTTTCAATCCAAGTTGGCATTTGCGGTGACGCTCGCCATTGCCTTTGCTCTAAGCTTGGACGCCACGTAACCCCATCAAAATCACTAAACACCAATCCTCGCCAATACAGCGCTTGCTGCGGTGGACGACTATCCGCAAACTCTACTCGAAAAGCGAGTTCAGTGGATTGTCCTAAACTGGCAAAATCACCCGGCGACATACTGTCAGACACGCCAGTGGTCGCCTGTCCACTTGATAGCTGCACTGACCACAAAGGTGGCAGCCGCGGAAAAAATAAAAACAGCACAACCAACAATGGCAATGCCCCAATACCCAAGACGCCAAGCGTACGCAGACGACCGTCACCGCGAGTATTACCATCATCATTGAGCGCAATGAATGCCAATAACACGACAATCACGCCAATAACCACTTCTAGCGTTGTTACCAACCCTTGATCCATCAAAAACAGCGCAGCAAGGACAAACAAGGACAGGTTCAATAATACATAGGCATCGCGGCGCTTATATAACTCCCAAAGCTTACTGACTAGGCACAGCACTAAAAATGCCACCCCCATATCCAGTCCAAATGCAGTATTGTAAGTCAGCCACAACCCTGCCAATCCCAGCAAGAAACCCAGCATTTGCATGCCTTGGTAGATCCGCTTTAGATGGCGTCTCTCCTTAAATCGTCCCTTCACTCTTGGCAACTGAGCCACAATACTAACGATGGCAAAGCCTATTAGCCACAACGGCAAGTGTGCGGCATGAGGCAACACCACGATTATCTGAGCCAGTAGTACCCAATAATAGGCTGGTAACGCCAATAGTTTGCGGTACCATCTATTGCTATCGACAAGATTACTTTGAGTAACGATATGCCGACCTACGGCCAAATGCTCAAAACTGGCAGCGTTTGCGCTATCAGTAGATGGGTGAACCACGGAGCGCTTAGTTAGGGGCTGAGAATTTGTCATGGTGCTTTCGCCAATCTGAGTAAGCACGTTTGCGCAAAATTATTGCCTTCACCAAGCGGAGTTACCGAGGGCGCATCATGGGGTAAGCGCATTCTAAATGGCACGCCCAATTGACCCAGTGCCATCGCGCCATAGGCCAGCTGTGACAGCTTTTGTTCATGGTGTGCAGCTGGCATATCCATATAGTCCAAGGTTTGCTCATGACCGACAGGATCAGAAAAGTGCTTGGTAAACATACCTTGACCGCGCGCAACATGCCCCCAAGACACGCGCGCAAGCGACTCGCCTTCTCGGTAGTTATCGAGACGCTCAAACTCATCTTGACCTTGTCGATATTGCCCACCTGTTGGCAAGTCTTCTAGGCTTGCCTCTGAATAGTACGTTTGCCAATCAAACACCTCTGGCTTCGGATACACCCAAGCGGTGCGGGCAAAATACACATAAGACCATGCGCGCATGATACCTAGTGGATATACGGTTTTGATGGTCAATCGTGGCAGTTCAAGCATACCGCGAGCATCGGTCTGAACAGGCAGACGAATGGTTTGCTCGCCTTGAAGCTGAGTGACTAGTACAGAATGCTGGTCCTCGTGGTTATTTTGGCTTTTTTTATCCAAAGATTTTATGGTTTTTTTATCGGATTGCTCAAAACCAAATAAGAGCTGTCTTCTTGGTTGCCTACTATCACTACGCAGTTGCAATGTGACCCAAGCAGGCGTACCCGCTTGGGTCATCGTCACTTCTGACAGCACCACTTTTAATCCTGAGATATGAGCAAACGTCACATGAAAACTGATCAGCCAAATGCTGACAAGATAAAAGCAGAGTCCTAGTACCAAATTATTGCCATAGTTGATACCAGCAATAAAGGTGATGATCAATAAGACTGCAAACAACAACCCTTCACGGCTGAAAAAGATATAGATATTACGCAAGTTGAGCGTTGCGCTGTCACTTTTGGGTGCCCGCGCGTCAAACCAACGGCGTAATATCGACCTGATAGGAGCCGTTAAGGCTTTTGGCAAAAGACGCATAGTTGCCCTATCCTCATCATAGAATTAAAAGAGTTACGAGCATGTAGCAAGCATTTTAAATAAGCATTTTTGCTAAATAGCGTTTTAGACAACAACAGGCACTTCTGCCAAGATGCGTTGAGCGATAGTCAAGGGCGCTTGTCCACCACCTGTGACATGAGCTGGTATAAAACGCTGACCCAAACGATGATCAGTGACTGCGGCGAATACTGCTTGAATGTCTTCAGGTGTTATCTCCATATGACCAGAGACATACGCATGGGCTTGAGCGGCGCGCTGTAACGACAAGACTCCGCGTGGGGATAACCCATGATACTCTTGGCTTGCTCGAGTTTTTGCCACCAAACGCTGTAGATAGTCTAAAACCACATCAGCAACATAAACTTGTTTGACCCCTTGCTGAGCCAATATTACAGTCTCTGTATCAAGCATAGCAGCCAAATCTTTTAACAGCTCACGGCGATCCTGACCTTTTAATAGCTCGCGCTCTGCTGTAGGAGAAGGATACCCCAGTGATAAGCACAACAAAAACCGATCAAGCTGCGACTCTGGTAAAGGGTACACGCCTGCTTGCTGTAAAGGGTTTTGCGTTGCAATCACAAAAAATGGCTGCGGTAAGAAATAAGTTTGCCCGTCTTGCGTGACTTGCCGCTCCTCCATTGCCTCTAACAGTGCGCTTTGTGTTTTTGGACTAGAGCGATTGACTTCATCCGCAAGCAACAGTTGCGTAAAAATAGGCCCTGGTCGAAACTCGAATTTTTGCTTACTTTGATCGTAGATACTCATCCCTAAAATATCTGCTGGCAACATATCGTTGGTGAACTGCACTCGACTAAAACTCAATCCCAACAGTTGCGCCAACCCTTGCGCCAGAGTCGTCTTTCCCATACCTGGCAAGTCTTGCAATAGTATGTGCCCACCTGCCAATATGCCGCTGAGCGCCAGTTTGACCGCTTGCGGCTTATCCAATACAATTTGGTTTAACTGTATCATCATCTGTGCAATTTTCTGCTGGTTGTGAAGATAGTCGGTCTCTGAATGGGTCATAGTAATGTACTGGCTCATTTTTATAGGGATAGTATGGTAAATCAGGGATTGTTTTTACTGTCTTCTACTGGTTCTGCGGCACGAAGCGTCGATAAATACGCGATCAAATCAGTACGCTCTTTGATATCTGGCATAGGATCTGAGAGCATTTTTGAATTTGGCATTGCTTTTTGGGCGTCGGCAATATAGGGATCTAGTGTTTCTGCATTCCATACCCAACCTGACTGCGCCAACCCTTCGCTGTAAGTATAGTCTTTTAGTTGAGCAGCTGGCGCGCCGTATATATTCATCAGCTGCGGACCTTTTTTGTTGAGACCCGCATTGAGCTGATGACATTGGCCACAAGCTTCTTTATAAATGGTGGCCCCTTTATGAGCATCGCCTTTGGTATACACAGATAACGTGACAGGGGCGCGATGGTCAGGCGGGGTATGATCACAGGCAGTCAGTAATAAAATGGCAGAAAAAAGACCGCTTATGTAACATTTACTAGAGATAGGCATTTTTAACAATCTTTGGGTGATGAGTGTCAGCTACGATAGATACTAGATACTATCAGCTGCAACGTTAGAATAAATATAAAGCATCAAGTCGACCATAGCAGCCTATAAACAAATAGCACTGTCTCTAGGCATTCATATCAATAAAAAATGTCTATAGACAACGCTAATCTAAGACCATACGGCCATAAAAACTATTAGCTCGCAAGCTTGATCGTGGTGCTTGGCTCTTCTAAGTAGTAGCCTTGTAGATAGCGTGCACCGACACTCCATGCGACAGACATCGTCGCTGCGTCTTCAATATAAGGCATGAGTACATCGACCTTAGCTTCATTGGTACGACTGATAAGAGATTTGACCGCTTCTAGGTTTTCTGCTGATTCAATACCCTCTACATAGTTATGAGCCAAACGTACCATATCAGGCTGCACAAAGCTGATAATTTCTACCGATTTGGCAGAAGAACCAAAATTATTGATGCCAATCTGACAACCCATTTGATTTAGAGCGATAAATTGATGTTTTGCTAAGGTCAAATGGTCTGAAATATCGTTTTCACCAAACTGTATGGTCAGCATGCCAGAGGCACCACCTACTGCTTTTATAAGTTGACTTACAATATCCGGTAACTTTTTATCGACTAAAGAGGCATTGGTCAATTGTATAAGCAATCTGGCTTGAGGACTGACTTTACGAATATCATTGATTTTTTTGCAAGCATTGATCAATACCCATCGATCTATTTTTTCGAGCAAGTTGTGCGATTTGGCAACAGCCATAAATTGATCAGGGGTCAATACTGTATTGTCTGCATCTGCTAATGGCAGACGTAGGTATACTTCAAAAAAGTCGCTGCGATCATGATTAATGTCGTATATCGGCTGGAACGACAGCTCAAAGCGATTGTTGGCAATGGCATCAATCAACGATTCGGCAAGGGCATGATCATCACTGTTGGCATGCTCACTTGGATCGTACAGATGATACTTACCACCATGATTGGAGGTTTCTATCATGATTTGGCTAATGGCATGTATCGCGCGTTCTAGTAAGACAGCAGGTTCTGCGGTATTTCTTTCTATTTTGGTAATACCAATACTGACGGTAGTACTGATCGTACGCTTATCTACTTCAATCAACATACCACCAATTCGAGAACCGATATTTTCTGCCAGCTTTTCTAACTCTGACGTTGTTTTATTCTCTACCAATATAGTAAAAGCGGTATCGCTAAAACGACTCACATATCCATCTGATACCATCTCATCTAAGGTATAAGCCACCTGTTTGACGGTTGCATCGATACCTTGCAGACCCAAACTGCTACTAATTTTACCGACATTATCCAGCTGCACATATAATAGCGCTGCGGTCAGTAATCCTTGCTGCGCCTGCTGGTATACGATTTCTATTTGCTCTTCAAAACCGCGACGG
Source organism: Psychrobacter sp. JB385 (assembly GCF_900163785.1). GTDB lineage: Bacteria > Pseudomonadota > Gammaproteobacteria > Pseudomonadales > Moraxellaceae > Psychrobacter. Next base: position 314,934 of record NZ_FUKN01000001.1, on the reverse strand, counting down.
TTATCAATCCCAGTCAAGCTGTCCTGACGTTCAGCTGCCGCTAAACGCTTAGCCACTTCTGCACTATTACTGTGGTTTTGTTGGATGATAACCTGAGTCACAGGCTCTCCCTCCAAAGTCGCTGCCGCGAGCTGCAACTTTGCTTCAAAGGTGCTACCATCTGTACGTATACTTTCAAAATTAAACTCTACTTCTTGTCGACTGCCTTTATCAAATTGACGTAAGAATTGCTTAAAACCTTTAACGTTATTGCCGCCTGCAATCAAATCAATAATGGGCACACCGATGGCCTCGCTCATTGAGTTAAAGCCGAAAAGCTGAAGATAAGGGTCGTTAGCGAAAATATGAACCCCTTGATCGATATAAGCAACCGCACTTTTAGAGTTTTTAATCAATACATTGGCGCGTTGCTCCGCTTCAGAGATGACATGCCGTAAATTTTTGAGTTCGCGGCGACTGCGTAAATTGTCGTGCTGCAAACAAATAGACATCACTACGGCCATTTCTTGATCAGCTCGCAGCGCCTTCACCATGATGCCACTGATAATACTAGGCAAACCTTGCTCGTTATTGGCTGTCGCTGACATCTCTTCGGTCAGTAGACAAATCATGGGCAGATCCACGCCTTGCTCTTGAATGATGCCTACCGCATCGGTAAAGCTCATATCGTAAGCCTTACCGAATACCAAAGTGTCCCAAGGCTGCCGCAACGCCTTCAAAAACTCCTCTTTGTCATCCAAAAACCCCAAATTTACGGTGTCATAATACCCCTCCAGTAAACTGACGAGGCGTTCAGCATAAAGCTGGTCATCATCGATGACTAATAGATTTAAGATGGATTGAGTGCGCATAAAGAAGCCTTTTGAATCTTGTGATGTTATTTTCATATCGGACATTAGATACCATACACCTTTTCCAAAAATACAATCATATAGAGCGTACTATCAAGAATGGGCTTAGCGGCTTTTGTGATTCTGATATTTTTTTTGTTCAAGTCAAAATGTCAGGCTCATGAGCCAAAGGTATCGCATAGATTAGGGTGATCATTATCGTCATTATAGACAATAATCTAATGGGTTGCAGGTTAACTTACCCGCTGCATTGTTTAGTCAAACTATTTAAAAAATATAGGTCATAGTTTCTATACATATCCGGGTCTCTATTTTTATAGTAAAAGAAGCCAGTCATATTTTTACTATCTCATACTGGCTAAATTCATCCGTGAATAATACTCTTTTTTCCAAGCGTAGAGGCGTTTGTTTATTGTTGATACGCATCGTTACTCTATCATTTGACTGGAAATAGGCAGTTGGCACTATTAGCGTAGCTGCCGTTTGCAGCCGTTCATCCCCACCAAGGATAAACGCTGGTACAAAGTGTTGACTGCGATTGTCTCGACCTTCCAAACGTACACCGCAAGCTACCACTGCATGCCCAAGCACTTGCCACTCAACCTCTGGGTTTTTATCCTCAAGATGCAACCATTGTGCCACTCCTATCGACCAATCAGTCGACTCGCTTATGTCAGGACGGCAGATTAAAAAAAGACTCAGAGTAGATACTAATAAAGGGGCTGTTGTCGTCAATTTCTGGTGAACAACGCTTAGATCAGGGCCTTCTTGATTGAGTAATGCTTTGGTCAGAGCAATGTCACTATCCATCACAGCTTTACTATCGTTTGATATGGTGTCTTTATTTAATATGGTTTCTGTATTCGTCGCCTGCGAATGATCTGATGGGGATACCAATTGCAATCTGCGAAATAAAGCCGTGTCACTATTACTTAAAATCTCATGGATAACAGTTTCATCGCCGCCCCGCTTGTGCTTGCCTGTCTCATAGCGGGGTCGCTGCTCCTCTGGCAAATCATTCACAGCAATCAAGTTGGCAAAACTTTGTGAACCACTCACGCGATAATGAATATTATTAAAGCCTGTGATTAGTACCACCTCTTGTTTGATAGCATGTTTGGTCGCTGGTGTGAGCGGTGTTTGCAGATATCGATACCTCATTGTCATCGATAGTTTGTTTAACAAATAGCATTCAGCGCCTTCACTATCCTCTACAATTAAAGACTGTACACGTGCTTCAAAATACGCGAGCAATGGGCCAAGCTCTATAAACAAGCAATGATGATGATCTTCATACGGGTTGATATCAGAGTTGGCCGTCAAATAAGCGGGCGGTTTGTCACTATCTAAATCAACGAATACTCGTGTCTCAGTTTTTGGCTCTATCGTGGCAACAATATATTTGCTCCATTCAGGCAATAGGCGCTGGACAAGTAAAACGGTCTGGCGTTGCATGGCACGCAGATTCAATAAACTGTGAAGACAAATTTGACAATACAATTGGTGTATATTACTGGCTCGTAGGCTACTTGTAGTTTCAATATGATTGACAGTCAACACGTGCCGCTGATGAGCAAGAGCATATAACCGATTGATTTTGTACCACAAGTAAGGCGATGGTTTTTGATAACAAGTGACCTCTTCGCTCAGTAATTTTTGGTACATTAACAACGTCTGATAAATTGCCGTAGCCAGTAGTACCGACGAATCATTACTCACTTTGAAATAGCGTTTCCAGACTTTGCTCGGAGGCTTTTTCCGGCTTTGTAGCAATGTCTGCTTATAATGTATCACTCTGTCGTAAGCCATAATAATGAGATAATATAACGACTTTACCTGAGCCATATGAGACAACTGCACGTCATTTAGCGCGCCAGTCTCATAAATATAGTGTTGTCTTAACGTGGCAACGAGTTGATCTGAGGCATCTATCACTTGCGCTAACAGTTTGAGACGTTGCTGCTCCTTGATATTGACCTCACGTAATACGGTGAGTATCTTTTCTAGCTGTTCTGCTTGCTGTTCAGGCGTTTGAGAAGGCAAGGTTGCCAATAGTTTGAGCAAATAGTGCTCTTGACCATTGGCCGATCGACTCATAGAAGGTGGCTGCGCTTGAGAAAGGGACTTTTTAGAAGACAGATATTCTTGAAACGTTGACAAAGTTATCATCGGTATTCCTAAGAACTAGGGTATGGCCTTATTTTTTCCACAAAATAAGACAGATTTTAATCAAACCTCAATAGGAGCGCAGACAACATCTGCATGTCATCCAATGCCTAACACTATTTTACTGTTCAAAAACCAAGCTGATTTTGGCTGGCTAAAATGAGTATCTATATCTGACCAGTCCCCAAACATCCTATGTTAAAACCATCAAAAATATTTGCCAGCCAACCTTCATAAAACTGATAGTTAATATAGAAAATGCATTAGAAAACAACGACTCTCCTACGCTACCACAATCATTATTTTTTTATGCGTTTTTTCATAAACTACCGTGTTTATATTACGATTTACTGTAAATATCAATTGGCACCTTAAAACGTCTATTTGGTAGCTCTCTGACCAGTTTTGGTACCAGATAACCTGGCAGCGCTGCTAATAGCGACCAGTAAAGCTCAACTGCCGTCTGCTCATCACTATCAAAATGAGCCGCGCCAGCAACTTTGTCTAATACATGCAGATAATAAGGCAAAACACCTGCAGAAAACAAACGTTGACTTAATTTTTTTTGTACGTCGAGACTATCATTAATCCCTGCCAGCAAGACAGCTTGATTCAATAACGTGATTCCCGCGCTACGAGCACGTTGTAGCTGCGCTGAGGTGAATGCATCAATTTCATTGGCATGGTTACAATGAATCACCATCACAATATGGCAGCGACTTTGAGACAGTCTCTCTAGTAATGCTTCATCTAGGCGAGCTGGAATCACCAACGGTAAGCGAGTATGTAGCCGAATGGTAGTCAATTGCGGTATGGACTCTAGCGTATCTAACCAAGCGAACAAACGCCTGTTTGTGACGTTTAATGGATCTCCACCACTCAAGATTACCTCATTAATGTCAGGATGCGCCGTGATATAGTTAACGATGTTTTCTTTTGCATCCGCTGTGGGCATATTGGCACTATAGTCAAAATGTTGGCGAAAGCAATAGCGGCAATGAATGGCACAAGCACCCGTAATGGTCAATAACACCCTAGACTGGTATTTGTGGAGCATACCTTTGACTGGGTTTTGTGTATTTTCACTTAATGGGTCAGCCACATAGCCTGTTACTTGGATTTGCTCCTGCTTGTCTGGCAATACTTGTTTTAATAAAGGGTCATTGCGATCACCCACAGTCATTTTTGCGACAAAATCACGTGGCACGCGCAGCTCAAAATGCTTAGGCACATAGACATCTGCACGTAATGACTCGAGCTTTAAAATATGCAATAGCTCGTCTATGGAAGTAATGGCTTCGGATAATTGCGTTTGCCAGTTTTTTTGTGTGATTAAATGGTTTATCATGACAGCCTACTATCTGTGCCTAAAAGGCGGTATTATACGCCCTTAAGGTGTACCCTATCAAAGTATACCCGTTACCCTTTAAGCACTTGGCGTAACAGCAGCTTTTTGTACAGTAAGCGCTACTTATCATCATATTTACAACCCCTAGGAGTCTCTTGTGGCAAGTTTTTCTACTAATGAATTTAAAGCTGGTCTAAAAGTTATGCTCGATGGCAATCCGTGCGCCATTCTTGAAAACGAGTTTGTCAAACCTGGTAAAGGCCAAGCCTTTAACCGCGTCAAGTTGCGTAATCTTCGTAGTGGTAAAGTGTTGGAGCAAACGTTTAAATCAGGTGACAGCTTAGAAGCTGCTGATGTGATGGATACGGAAATGAACTATCTATATAACGATGGTGAGTTTTGGCATTTTATGCACCCTGAAAGCTTTGAGCAAATCCAAGCGGATAAAAGCGCAATCGGCGATGCCCCGCAATGGCTAAAAGAGAACAGTAATGCTTTATGCACCATTACGTTGTTTAATGGCGCGCCTTTGTCAGTCACACCGCCTAACTTTGTTGAGCTACAAATCACTGAAACCGATCCTGGTGTACGCGGTGATACCTCAGGCGGTGGCGGTAAACCTGCTAAGTTAGAAACTGGTGCTGTGGTACGTGTACCATTGTTTGTGCAACAAGGCGAAGTGGTGCGTGTTGATACCCGTACTGGCGACTACCAAACTCGCGTTAACTAAGTATTTATAAAGCCCATCTTCTATAAAGCTTAATATCTACAAAAGAACAGATAGTGGCCAAAACATGGTTTTGAGAGTGTTATTTTAAAAGTACGTTTCAAGAGCACTGCTCCAAAACCATGACTTTCTGCACAACTACCATTATCTATTCTTCCATAAAAAAGCTGAACCCCATATAAAGCGGTTCAGCTTTTTTGTCTTTGTCATTATGACTATCACTGCTGTGTCTATAAATACTTCCTAGAAGGCACTAAAATAAAACTCACCAAAGTCATTTCATGATATATGGTTGCAGCTCTCATTATTAGCCAATGTTAAAACGCGTTATTCTTCGTCTTCGTCTAGCTGTTTTTGGATGAGCCAATACTGGACCAGCGCATTAAGCTGTTCCTGTTTAAAAGGTTTGGTACAGTAATCTTGCATACCGACCTTTAAGTACTTTTCGCGTTCACCATCCATCGCATTGGCCGTCAATGCAATGATAGGCGGCAAGGATTTAGGATCATACAGCTCATGCAGTTTGATGGTGGCCTGTACACCATCCAAGATAGGCATATGGTGATCCATCAAAATCACATCGTAACGGTTAGGGAATAGAGAAAACATATCAATGGCTTGCTGCCCATCCGTGACATGTGTGACCGTATGCCCGCTATTGGTCAAAGCTTTTTTGGCGATAATAGCATTCACCGTATCATCTTCGACCAATAAAATATGACCAGCCCGCTCATGACTGGGCTCAATCAGAGTGAAATCATTTGACGCTTGCCACGTCTCATATTGGTTTGCACTTATGGTCGTTAAAGGAAGAAAGACACTAAACGTAGTACCCACACCAACTTCACTATCTACGTCGATGTAACCACCCATCAAGCCGACTAAAGACTTACAGACAGAGAGTCCGAGACCTGTTCCACCATAAAGACGATGTGTGAACTTATTTGCTTGATCATAGGCATCAAATATCGCCTCTAACGAATCCGCTTTAATACCGACGCCTGTGTCTCTGACTTCAATACACAGTGTCATGACGTCGCCAGAACTCGTATCTGTATCTTTGTAATGGCAGTTTGGCAAATGCTTAACGTCGATACTCACTCGCCCGCCTTCACGCGTAAACTTGATCGCGTTATTAACCAGATTCGCCAAAATTTGTTTCAGACGAACAGGATCGCCTTTTATATAAGGCGATAACGACTCGGTGTAATGATAATCTAACACCAATCCGCGTTGACGTGCTTTGATCGCAAAGAGACTGACAACTTCATTGCATAAAGCTGATAAATTGATGGGAATAGAATCAATGGTCATTTTTCCAGACTCGACCTTTGATAAGTCTAGGATGCCGTTAATAATGGACATCAAGTGTTCATTAGACACTTTGATATTATTGATATATTCCTGCTGTTCACTGCTAAGATCCGTGTCCCCTAGCATTTCTACCATACCGATAATACCGTTCATCGGTGTACGGATTTCATGGCTCATATTGGCCAAGAAATCTGATTTCATCTCATTGGCACGTTTGGCATCACGTTGCTTGTCCTGTAGTTGCAAGGCATCTGCAGCTATCATTGCAAATTGAGCCAATATCTTTGCCTGTTGTTCGTTAAAGCTATAATTAGGCTTCGTATCCATCACACATAAAGAGCCCAAACGATAGATAATATCATCTTCATGCAAAATAATGGGTGCGCCAGCATAAAACCGTAAATAAGGCGGTTCTGTCACCAATGGGTTTTGGGTAAAACGACTGTCTTCAGCCAAGTCTGGCACAATAAAAACCTCATCAGACAACACCGTATAGTTACAAATAGATAATTCACGCGGTGTTCGGCAAAGATTCCCAAGCCCTTTAGCTGATTTTAGATACTGCGTTTCCTCATCCATAAAGGCGATAGTAATGATGGGCATATCAAAAAACAGCCCTGCAAGATCAATAAGGCGCCTAAATGCCGGCTCATCATTGTCATTGAGCACTTGGTATTTTTTCAGCTTGTTGATACGCTCTGCCTCATCTACCGCCACTGGGTAACTGTATTTAGGTGAGTTAATTATAGACAAGATAGACTCCCTTAAGTAATATCAGACACCCATTTTTATGTTTGCCTGCGTTATCAGCAACTGTAATGCTTCGCTTACCATTATCATGGCCACCACCGATGTCACAACGACGGCTGAACCGTAACCACCGCAGTGCAGCCCACCTGTTTGACAGCTTTTATCCACACGAGGAGGCTCTGTGGAATAAACACATTTGATACCGAATTTTTCTTTGAGCGTACTATTGATACCTTTTTCGTGACGGAGCTTATTGCGTAGTTTGGCCAGTAATGGATCTTGGTAACTCTCACGCAAATCGCTAACTCTGATTTGACTAGGGTCAATCTTGCCACCTGCCCCGCCTGCACAAACCAGTTTGAGCTTATTAAAACGGCAATGAAGAGCGATAGCAAGCTTAGCATTCATATCGTCTACACAGTCCAGTACCACAATAGGCTTACCCTGAGCAGCAGCTAATTTTGCATCTTGACGGCTTGGCAATAACGCCTCTACATTATCTGCTGTCAAAAAATCATCTATTAAATTCAACGTGACTTTAGGATTGATCTCACGCATACGCGACGCCATTGCTGCAATTTTACTTTGACCAAAAGTACTGTCCAAGGCTGGCAGCTGTCGATTAACGTTTGAGGCGACCAATACATCCAAATCAATGAGAGTAATCGTACCCACTGCCGTTCGCGCCAAGGCTTCTGCCGCCCAAGTACCAACGCCACCTACACCAATAATATAAACGTGGGAGGCGGCAAAGACATCAACTGATGACTGTCCATAAAGCGTTTTTGTTCCCTGAAAACGACGATCATATTGATCATGATTGGCTTCACCAACTTCTTCTATAATAGTATTTTCACTAACGACAGACTCTGTCAGTGATGGCTCAAATTGTCGTGTTTCATTCATACCAATTATATACTCTCTTATATTAGCGTAGCTGTTCTTTACAATTACTTTAACAATTGATGACAACCACCAATGGGACTACTACTCATTTTGGATAATTCCATGTGGTTTGTAAAGCCGCGCAACTGTTATACCATAACTGCTCAGCGAGTACATCAGAGGAAACTTCCAACAACTCGCTCAGGCTGTTTAATACCCATGGTAGATTGCTTGGTACATTTCTATTATGTACAGGTGCCATACTGTCTTTTTGCTCTATATCTTGCCCAAGCACTGATGAGTCTTCTGGCGTCGTCCGGCACATAACTGGTATCATATCTGGACAATCTGTCTCAATCACCAGACACTCAATGCCATATTCTTTAACGGCGGCTTGAATCGCTAAGCGCAGTTTTTTAGCATTGGGGTTGGTAATCTGACCTGTCACACCAAGCTTAAAGCCAAGCTTTACAAATGCTATTGCCTCTTGTACACCGCCACTAAAACTGTGAGCAATGCCGCCAAGCTTGTGCGCGTCATAATCATGCGCCTTCAATATCGCCAATGCTTCTGCGTGGGCCTTACGAATATGCAGCATGACTGGTAACTGATGTACTACTGCAATGTCTAATTGCGTCTTAAAAAACCGTTCTTGTTTAGCAAACACTTCTGGTACTTTCATGGCAGCGGTAAATGTGTCTAGCCCAATTTCTCCAATCGCGATTGGGCGATTGTTGGCAATTATTTTTGCCATATCTTCAAGGTGGGCATCGCTATGCTGCTCAATATAAAAAGGATGCAAGCCCAAAGCAACATAAATATTGGTATTTGCTTCTTCTTGATTAACGTCTTGCTCCACAGAAGGCAGTGATGGCACTTTGAAATGCGCTTTATTGTTCGACTGCTTACTATAGCGTTGTCTAATCTTGTACATACGTCCAAAATGCCGATGCAAGTAACCAACTAATACCAAATGCTGGACGCCATTTTCATAAGCTTTTTGTATGAGTACCGCCCTATCGTCATCAAATACTGGCGCATCAAAGTGTGTATGCGTATCGATTAATGGATAGATACTAGATTGGTTCACTTTAGACATAGTAGAAAAATCTACAGACGTCATTCATAGACTCCAAATTTTTATTTTTTAATCCAACATCTAATTATTTATTTTTTAAAACATCAAACAAAAGAATTACATACAACCATCTACTTAATTATAAAAACAATATATTTGTACAGTTAAAAATGAGCAATCACTCATTTTTATTAGTATATCGTAAGTATTTAATCATGTTCGGCAATTTTTTTATCGTTTTTCCTTTCAGTAGTTTTACTATAAGGCTTTGTACTAGCCTTCTGACTACTGCGTCTTGGGATAAACAATAACGCTGCCGCAGTACTCATTAGCAACACCCACTTTTTTACCTTTCTATTCTTCATTATCTAAGCCTTTATATATTTATCATAAGCCATAAACTTTATCCATAGCTATTTATACTAAGTATTTAAATAATATTTAGTATACTAAGATATAAGATTCACTATGTTTTTCTATGTTATGAATACGCAAGCTAATGTACGGAATGACATGGGTCAAATAAGCCGTACATTTGAGAGATAAAATGAAGACATTGTTATTTTATATACGTGTCATGAAAAACCGTATGGTGCATGTTTATCTATTTAGAGGATAGGTCGTTATGCCCGTGCTTGGCGCATCTACCTTAGTGAACCCTTGAGGCGCTGCTCGCGGTGTTTGGTCTCGCTTGGGAATAAGCGGATTCAGTGGCATTAACTCATAATCTGCACTGACATCACCATTCCATCCTTCCGTACCGCTCAACGGTAATTGCTTGATGGTACCGTTCTTATCAATGACTAGTTGTAAGACGCGCATCTGATTGAACTTACGTTCGGTAACGCTAGCGACCGCACCGCCATCACGAAGAATGGTTGGCTGTAAAAATATGATCAAATTGCTCTTTTGGGTGGAATCATTGTCTGATCGAAACAATCGACCGATGACTGGTACATTACCCAAGCCTGGTACTTTTTGCTGACGTGTGGTGGTGTTATCACGCATCAGTCCTCCCAGCGCAATGGTCTGTTGATCATCGGCTAAGATGGTTGTATTGATGAGGCTCTTGTTGGTAATCAAACCACTGGCGTTGCCTGTGCTGCCTGGTACCACTGACGAAACCTCTTGAGAGACTTCCAAGCGTACCGTACCATTGTCACCAATGTGTGGAATAACGTTGAGGTTGATACCAATGTCTTGGCGATCAATGGTCTGGAAAGGATTGTTTGAGTTATTGCCGCTGGTAGTAAAAGAACCTGTTACAAACGGCACGTTTTGACCAACTAAGATACTCGCCTTTTCATTGTCCAATGTCAAAATTGAGGGCATAGACAACAGGTTAGCACTGGTTGAGGAATCCAGCGCTTGTAAGATAGCCCCATAAAATTGGGTATTGCCACTGCTGTCTTTTCTGCTATCGCCAATCCCAATCAAAGCACCCGCTATAGAGCTTGCGGCTGCACTAATACCCGCTGTACTGCCACCTAAGGCTGCAGCAGCTAGTGAAGCAGCACTTGCGCCCACATTGTTGAAGTTAACCACACCATAACCACTATTAGCGTTGCCAAGCGCCCACTGTACTCCAAGCTGAGTCGCATCATCACCAGACACTTCTACGATAGCAGCTTGAATCAACACTTGGGCACGGCGATTGTCTAGCTGGTTGACAGCGTCTTCAATTTCAAACATCAGCTCAGGTGCTGCATTAACGATGACCGCGTTTTGAGTTTCATCCGCGATGATGCTAAAGGGGCGACCACCCACATCTGACCCACTGCCGCCACTTGAGCTTGGACTAGCAGCGATTGAGGCGGCCGCACTGGTATTGATACCACTCGTCTCGCCAGCTAATGCAGCGCCTGTGCTAGGCGTATCATTCAAGGATGCTGATTCTAATGAAGAAGTTGCACCAGCACTATTGATGGATTGGTTAGCAAGTAACCCGCGTAGCATGTCTGCAATATGAGACGCACTGGCGTACTTTAATCGGAAAACTCGTAAACCACTCAAGCGCCTTGAGGGTGTGGTATCCAACTGATTGACCATTTCTTGTACTTTAGCAATCATCTCAGGACTGCCTTTAACCAACAGTCGGTCACTTGACGCATCAGCAATGACTTTAAGCTGGTTGCTACCGCCCTGTGCTTGTCCACCACCCGTCGTCATCACCAGCGAGCTGATTAAGTCCATCATGCGCTCGGCATCGACATGGCGCAGTGGTATCACGCGCAAACTGTCATTGACGTTGCTGTCTAAATCGCGAATAAGCGCTGTCAATTGGTTGAGACTGTCAGCACGATCGGACAAGACCAAAGCATTGACGCCAGGTACGGCAGCTGCATGGGCAGACTGTGGCATTAATGGTCGAATAACACCCAGCACTTCTGCTGCTTGTGTGTTGGTCAAATAAATAACGCGTGTTGCTAGCGTCTCACCCACACTATTGCCACGCAAATCCACAGCCACGCCAGATTGTTTGGCGACATTGTCTGGTACCAGCTTGATGGTCGTACCCGAATCAATTGCGGCCACTCCATTTACTTGCATCACACTCAAAAACAGCTGATAAATCTCATCACGTGATAAGGCTTTGTTAGAGATCACTGTCACATTACCATTGATACGTGGATCAAGCACAAAGTTCTGGTCGGTGATGGTCGCAACTTCATTGATAAAAGCTTTGATATCGGCATCTTGTAAGTTGACCTTCCAGCTTTCAGCACTTGCAAGGCCAGTACCAGCAGCCCAGAGTGGCACTGCGATGCAAAGTGGACGACACAGGCGCATCAAACGCTGTAAGATATGGTGCAAAGGCGTGACTGAAAAATTACGAGAACTTACCATATTTATGTTTACCTAAAATGATGTCGCTTAGGAGTTACTAACCTTATTGTGTACTAAAAATAATCCATTGGCAGGTGGCTTACAATAGCATTAATCAACGTCTTGTTTCTTTTAAATAGGACACTTAATCTCATTGCATTTTTCTAAAACTGCTGACGAATCGTAATTACTTGCTCGCCCCGTCGCACTTCTATCTGCGCCTCACCCGATTGCTGTATCTGTTGGAGCACACCAGCATCCTGCGTAGGATTGTTGCCCACGTTTTGACCATTGACCGTTAATACCTGATCGCCCGGCTCAAGCCCTAGGCGATTACGCAATTTAGCAGGCATCGCTGCCGTCACTTGATAGCTTTCACCCGAGGCCATGACACCCATTCTGCTCAGATAACTGGCAGGATTATCCTGTAATGCCGTAACAGCTTCTTCTATCGCAGATTGCGGACTGGTTGTCTCACCTGTTTCGGGAGTTTGCGGCGGCATAGTTTCTGTAGGCTGAGGCGTGGTAGGCAACATGTTATTTGGCAAACGCTGATTGCTAATACCGCCTGCTATCATATCGCTTTGGTCTAATGGCATGGCTTCTGGCATCTGAATGACGGTTTGTTTTTCATTAGCATCGGCAATGACAATCTCATTCCAGTCAACTGCAATCAAGGTATAGTCACTGTCTTTTAAGCGATCACCAATGCGATAGTTCTTTACTTCACCATTGACATCCAGCATCGCTGAAGACAAACTCTCTGGTATGGCCAGCAATACCCCTTTCAAACCGATATTGGGTGGTGGTTGTACGGCAGCAGCAATGGGATCAGGCTCAGCAAAAATAGCAAATACGCTACCAGAATCGGTGTTGGCGCTAGATGTGTTTTGTAAGGTCGCTAACGGCAGTGCGGGCGCCAATGGCGGCGCTAATAACAACCACAATAATCGCGCTGCTGTCCAGCACAACCAGATGATGGTCAATAATAGCAGCCAACCTGAGAAGCGATTGAGGGTTTTAATAATAGGTTTGAGGTTCGCAGACACATTCATCATTTAGGGCATCCCCAATCCAGCCGACAATGGCTGGCGTACGCTAACGACTGATGCATCTTGCGGTGCTTGCCCTTTATATTCAGGCATGTTTTCTAACAGACGCTGGGTCAAACTCACATCTAACATCATATCGCCATCAATATACAAGTCACCCAAACGCTTATCTTGATTGTTGAGCAAATTGATATGCAGCAGGTTTTGATTGTTTTTTTGCTCTGCACTCAGCTCAGCTCGCATCACTGGCATGGTAATATAAAAAACCTTACCACCGCTCGGATAGCCAACTTCACCGCCAACCCATGTTAGCTGACCATCTGCTTGAGTAAATCCAGCTTGTGTCTTATTAGACTCATTGTCTGCTGCACTTGAGCCAGACTGACGTTGCAATGATACGTTATTGACCTGAATGGGTGTATTAGGCAGCTGCCAATCCACTACACTGGCTAGTGTTTCAGGTGCGATTTTACCGCTCATATTGTCAACTTGCCACGAGTTGAGCCCTATTTTTACTTGTCCGTTTAAGCGGGTTTGGTCTGCTTGAATATCAACATCAGCCCCAAGCTTACCTAATAATAGATACCATGGCTGCCATGACCACTCTGCCGTCCCTGTGAGCGGTATCGCTGACACAGGTATTTGCCAAATGGCTGAGCCTTGCCATAAGTTACCAGATACGTGCTGTACATAAGGCGTATCAGGCGCATACTTTTCTAGTAGCCACGATGCTGGCATCTGCAATATGGCAAACAGCGCAAACAGTATAAACCCAACCAGCCACCATAGCTTGCGAGGACGCTTATGAGACGATGCAGAAACTTGGGGCACAGTGGCATAACTCTTCTATGAGACGAAAACGTCATTATCATAACAAACAATGGCATACAGATGACAGAAAAAAAGCCAGTATCTTTTTTGCCAAAATACTGGCAATAAAAATACTGGCTTCGTCTGCTATAAACACTATCACTTAGTACTATAACGTTTATTGGTCACTCATATATTGAGTCAATCAATTTCATAAAGAGCGTCATCTATAGTTAATCCAATATAAAAGCAATACAGGGCTGCCGACATCATATTTTCTAGCTTGCCGTGCACTAACAGACAGAGCCTACGAACATATATGGTTGGCAGTACACTATCATTGCTATACATTTTTTATTTAGGATTAAACAGATGGTCATCTAAGGGATAACATAAATACTGTCTATTACACTGCAAAATCTTCAAGGTCACGACCTGCTGTTAACGCTTCAACCAACCAAGTTGGCTTACGGCCACGTCCTGTCCACGTTTCTTCGTTATTATCTGCGTTACGATATTTGATACTGCGTTTTTTCTCTAGTTTTTCGCCAGCTTTCAAAATCTCTTCGATAGTCGCATTACTGTCTTCTGAAATTTTCTCGAACTGCATATAAGCATCATACAAACGCTGGTGTTGCTTCTTAGCAATAAGTTGCTGAGCGTTTTCAGTGATGGCGCGTAGTTCATCTACGTTTAGGTTGTCTAAATCGATTACGTTATTCTTGCTCATAATAAATCCAATTGTAAGATAAAATAAAGATCAACTTAATAGATATATTAATACCCATTAAGCGCTGAAAAATAATTATTCACTCATTTATAAAAGAATGAATAAACCACTACAATATTAAATATATAAAAAAATTATTAGTTATCATTTTTATAATGCTCGTCAATATAAACAAAATATTATGATAAATCAATAGACAGCTATCATTGTCATATTATAAAAAATAAAAAAAAGCGAACATAAGTCAATTAAATATACTTTATAAATGATAGTTGGTAATCAAAATATTTCTCTACGTATAAATAATATTTTCTTATAAATAAACATAAATCTGTAAAAAAAACCTTAATTAAACCAAGGATAGCAACTCTCATTTTTGATTATAAAGTGCCTTTTGGCCGCTTATGGTTATCATGAAATTTGCTAAATATACTGTGGCGCTGAGATTGAAACAAATCTTATATCATTGCTCAATACGCTCTATAAAATCGGTCATGCCAAGCGATAGATCGCCATGGTTTTTACGTTGTATTTCTCGTGCTAAAATCAGCAGTTGCGAGTTATTGACACATTGCTCTAGCAAGAGTAGATAGCCCCAAGCCTCTGCTGCAGAAGCATTTTTTTCTATATAAACCGCCAAATCTGATTTTATGTTTTCATATCTGGCGGCAGATAATTTGGTTTTAAAAATACTGCCAATGGCTTTCATTCGTTTGGGAGGTTTATGGTTGAAAGTACGGTCAATGGCAGACTCGGTTTTCATATCAGAAGATAGGTTTGTTGATTGAGCTTGAGTAGTTATTGATATGCTATTGGCACTGACTATCTCAATATATTCAAGCGTTAATAGCAGCTCAAGTAACGAAGTTATACCTCCAAAGTCTGCAAACATCTTGCGTTGATCAAGTGCATCGAGGTAGCTTTGATAATCTCGTTTACCATCAATCATAATGAGTAATGTTCTTGCTTCTCGCGGTACTGTTCCCATACCTTGAGATTTTATTTCATCTCTTCCCAAGTCCGTCTTCACAAACACATCATGACTATTCATACCTCATCCCTACCTATAACGATAAAGAGAGTATCGCTTTATCGTAAACCTCTCGCCCAATAATTTTTACGTTTCTAGCAGTAAACAGTAAAGCCGTGTATTCTAATTAATCCTAAAAAATATTTTTAGAAAAATAACTGTCTGTATGTTTTCTAATATCTTCATTTATAAGGATTATAACAACCACTTTTAATAAACTACTAGTATTAATCAAAACCAATGGAATAGACGGTTGATATAGCGTATGAAAGGTATCTTTAACAAATTTCAAGACAAAATTTATTAAAAATAATGATGCAATATTTATCATTTTTATAATATAAAATACTTTTCTATCTTTTGATACTGTCATACATTTTATGAATATTAATTACGTATATTATGTAAACGATAGTCAATCATATTAAATTAAACAAATGTCTTAAAAATTAGTCGCTTTAATAAATACATAAATTTACTTCTTTTAATGTTCTTTTAAAGATAAGTCTTTTTGTATTGTTTATTATTAGGCATTAAAAAACTCTGCAATAGCAGAGTCTTATTCTCTCTAAATAGATAAAAGAAAACCCGCTAGTGGCGGGTTTTCTAGAACATATATTTTACATTCTATCTCTTATCATCATCAGAACGGAATATCGTCATCTACAGGACCATCTGGCATCGCTGTAGGCTTCGACTGTGCAGGACGCTGCTGAGCTGGTTGGTTAAACTGGTTTTGCTGAGCTGGCGCATTTTGGTTATTAAAGTTATTTTGTCCACCTTGACCCATACCAACCGCTTGATTGTAGCCGCCTTGCTGATTATTGGCTTGTTGACCAAAGCTGTTTTGGTTGCTTTGACCGCCTTGGTTTCCATAGCCATTTGAGCTCTGACCACCGAAATTGCTATTGTCTTGACCGCCACTTTGACCGTCTAACATCTGCATTTGCTCAGCACGAATTTCGGTAATATAACGATCTTGGCCGTTTTGATCTTGGTATTTACGGGTACGCAAACTGCCTTCGATATAGACTTTACTGCCTTTACGCAAATACTGTGCGGCGATTTCGCCTAAACGATTAAACAGTGAGATGCGATGCCATTCTGTCGCTTCTCTTTTTTCGCCACTTTGTTTGTCTGTCCATTGCTCTGACGTTGCAACCGAGATATTGGTCACGCTACCGCCATTATTAAATTGACGTGCCTCAGGATCTGCTCCAAGGTTACCGATGATGATAACTTTATTAACTCCGCGCATGATACCGTCCTTTTATTTATGAATAATTTACTCAAATATTATTTAATAGAATCCGCAAACCCTATTAATGATATGACATTACTTTAACCAATTTTTGTTCAAATATCTACAGTCTGTCAGCTGAAGACGACATTCTATGTCGCTTAGACACAAGTATCATTATATTTAAAGGCTAAAAAATAGGAGTGTCACTATTTTGCCATTTTAAGCGATTAATGAACACCATCAACCTTTATCATTTTTAAGTAGAATCTCAATGGCTACGTTATTTTGTGTCAGGATTCTTGCGATGCATACTTAGAGTCACACTGCCAACTCTATGCCAAATTTTTTCATGACTGAGCGATTGAGCATGACATCTTTATTACTGGCAGATTTAATATATAGTCCCAATGTAATGTATTGCCCATAAGATAAATTGCCTATATAGCATATTAAATATCTAGCGGACTTTGTGCCAAATGCGATAGCGCCTGTCGTGACTCATCTGTTATTTGGGTCTTATCTAACTTTAGATAAGCGACCTGTTCTTTTGCCATCACGACCAGCTCATCCACGCCCTCTACTGCCAGCATTTGACGTGACCAATCTTGGATATTGATATTTTTGGGAATTGTGACTGTCGTACTTGATAAATAAGGTGGCTGAGCAATGGGTATAATCAGCAGCAATGCGATGCCCATGACAAGTGCCAACAGCCCCCATGCCAGCAAATTAGACTGATTCAATAGCAGCCCGCCCATCGCACCGCCAACGAACGCACCTAAAAACTGACTCGATGAGTTAAGCCCCATCGCGGTGGCTTTATTGGCGACTGGTGCACGCTTAGAGATCCACGAAGGAATCGTGGCCTCAAGCAGATTAAACCCCATAAAATACAGTAGCAATCCAAAAATAATACCAACACCAACCTGACTACCAAAGGCAAGAAATGCCAAGGCGGCGGTCATTACGGCAATGGCGCTCAAAAAGACTTGGCGCATTTTACGTTTCTTTTCGGCAATGATGATAAAGGGAATCGCAACTGCAAAACCAACAAACAAGAGCGGCAAATAAACCATGCCTTGCTGACTCACCGACAAACCCATAACATCTTTGAGCTGGTGCGGTAGTATGACGAATATGGCGGTCATCGTTAGATGTAGTGCAAAGACACCAATGTGTAAGCGATTCAAATCCCCTACTTTCAGGACGGTCGCTAACTGCTCGCGAATCGATTTGTTGTCCAGATTATGCTTGAGTACACGTAAAGGTGTGGGCACCATCAGCAATAGCAGCATAGCTAAAACAGCAAAACCTGCCGTCAGCCAAAACAATCCTGAGATACCAAGCGTACCGACCAATAAAGGGCCAAAAGCAAAAGCAAGCATGATGGACGTTCCAATGGTCAAACCCATTGTCGCCATTGCTTTGGTACGCATCTCTTCACGTGTCACATCTGCCAATAGCGCCATTAACACAGCAGAGACCGCGCCACTACCTGCCAGCGCTCGACCGATAATCACTTCATAGATATCCGTCGCGTTTGCCGCAATCATGCCGCCGACAGCGAACAAGATTAATCCCAAAAATATAATAGGTTTACGCGGAAATTTGTCAGCGGCCAGACTCATTGGTATCTGAAAAATCGCTTGTCCTAGACCATAAATACCAACTGCTAAGCCAATCAAAAACGGTGTGGCGTGCGCATAATTATTACCATAAACAGAAAACACGGGCACAATCATAAACAAGCCAATCATCCGCAAGGCAAAAATACCGCCGACCCCGAGGATTGCTCGCTTTTCTACGCTATTCATACTTGCCTCACTGATTGATCATTGCTGGTTTAACACTGCGGGCTTAACATTGCTGGTTTAACACTGGCACTGCTGCTTTATCAAGGCATTACCCTAAAAATCAAGCTCCCTAGTATAAGGTATTCAACGTCATGTTGCCGAGACTTTTGTCTTTGTACCATGCACAATGCCACCCCCGCGGTTAGCCTTATGCCAAACCATAAACGTAACAGAATAATTTTGTTACCAAGTACCT
This sequence comes from Psychrobacter sp. JB385, assembly GCF_900163785.1. Classification (GTDB taxonomy): domain Bacteria; phylum Pseudomonadota; class Gammaproteobacteria; order Pseudomonadales; family Moraxellaceae; genus Psychrobacter. The sequence continues at coordinate 296,075 of NZ_FUKN01000001.1, read as the reverse complement.
TTGGTGCGTCATCACACCTTGAATAATGCACCCATCATGACCATAAAGTAAGGCGTCGTAAGCATTATTGCCAAATACTGCCCATGACAAATACCCCGATAAAATGACAATGTTTGTTTAAATCTATAACAAACACCTCCTGTTACTTAACCCGTATTTGATTTAAATTCGCTTAGTAAAATTAAAATAAAAACAACCATTCATGCTTTTGATTCATCAATGAATGTATCTTCATTGACCCTTTTATATTTTCGACAGCTTTTTACATACCATTTTAGCAAATAGGAAACCTATAAACGATGGCACATGACCATATCGCAATACGTGGTGCACGCACCCACAATCTAAAAAATATCGACTTAGACATTCCTCGCGACAAATTTGTAGTAATCACTGGCCTATCTGGTTCAGGCAAATCTTCACTAGCATTTGATACGCTTTATGCTGAAGGGCAACGTCGTTATGTCGAGAGTTTGTCCGCTTATGCGCGCCAATTCCTCTCGCAAATGGAAAAGCCTGAGGTCGATAGTATCGAAGGGTTATCTCCTGCAATCGCTATTGAGCAAAAATCGACCAACCATAACCCACGCTCGACCGTCGGTACAATTACCGAGATTTACGACTATCTGCGTCTACTATACGCCCGTATTGGTACGCCCTACTGCCCTGAGCACGGCGAGCCGATGGTCGCGCAGTCGGTCACCGAGATGGTCGATCAAGTCATGGCGCTACCAGATGACACCAAGATTATGATCTTGGCACCCGTGATTCGCGAGCGTAAAGGTGAGCATACCGTGTTACTTGAACAGCTGATTGGACAAGGCTTTGTGCGTGTGCGCGTCGATGGTGATGTCTATGACACCGATGAGCTACCGACCCTTGATAAAAAGAAAAAACACACCATCGAAGTGGTGGTCGATCGCTTTAAAGTCCGTGATGACTTGGGCAACCGTGTCGCGGAGAGCTTAGAGACGGCGCTGCGTTTGGGTCAAGGACTGGTCACGCTACACTTTATGGATGGTAATCCAAAAGAAGGCGGTGACGACAATCAAGTCATGTCAGCCAAGCATTCATGCCCTATCTGTGATCGTGCGGTACCTGAGCTTGAACCACGTATGTTCAGTTTTAACAACCCATACGGTGCGTGTCCAAGCTGTGATGGTCTTGGTAAACGTCAATACTTCGCGGCTGAAAAGCTCATCACTCACCATGAAAAGTCACTTAACCAAGGTGCAATCAATGGTTGGGACAAGCGTCATGCCTATTATTTTGGTTTGCTGAGCACGGTCTGTCAGCATTTCAAAATCGATATGGATATGCCATGGCAAGACCTCAGCAAAAAGCATCAAGACATCATCATGCATGGCTCTGGCAAAGAAAAGCTGACCTTTAACTTTACCGATGAGCGCGGTCGTAAGACGAATAAGACCGTGCCGTTCGAAGGCGTGCTTCCTTATCTAGAGCGTCGTTATGCTAAAACGCAAAGTAACCTTGTGCGTGATGAACTGGCCAAGTATCTGGCTGATACCACCTGTAATGTCTGTGATGGTGCGCGTTTAAACGAGATTTCACGCAATGTGCGTGTCGATGACCAAACCATCGCTGATATCGTTAAGCTCTCTATTGGCGACTCTGCGGACTATTATAAAACGCTAAAAATTGGTGGTCACAAAGGCGAAGTCGCAGAAAAAATCTTTAAAGAGATTAACGAGCGTTTAAACTTCCTCGTGAGCGTTGGTCTGGATTATCTCACCTTAGCACGCTCTGCCGAAACGCTATCGGGCGGTGAAGCACAGCGTATTAGACTTGCGAGCCAAATCGGTGCAGGTCTCATGGGTGTCATGTATGTACTTGATGAACCATCCATCGGTCTACATCAACGTGACAATGATCGCCTGCTAAAGACCCTCACACGCTTACGTGATCTGGGCAATACCGTACTGGTTGTTGAGCATGACGAAGATGCTATTCGCCAAGCCGATCACGTGATCGACATCGGTATCGGCGCAGGCGTACACGGTGGTCATGTGATCGCTCAAGGTACGGTCGATGACATCATGGCAAATAAAGAATCGCTCACTGGACAATACATGTCTGGCAAAAAGCGCATCGAGATTCCAGCTGTTCGTCATAAAGCCAAAACGATGGACGTCGAAGTCAAAGGTAAGGCCAAAGCCAAAAAAATACCAATGACCATCGAGCTAAAAGGCGCATCAGGCAATAACTTGCATGATGTCGATTTGACCATCCCCGTTGGTGTCATGACTTGTGTGACGGGTGTCTCCGGTTCAGGTAAATCGACCCTGATTAACCGTACGCTTATGCCATTGGCAGCGACGCAGTTAAACAATGCGTCGACGCTTATCGCAGACAAGCATGAAAGCATCAGCGGTCTTGAGCATTTGGACAAAATGGTCGATATCGATCAAAGCCCCATCGGTCGTACGCCGCGCTCAAACCCAGCGACGTATACAGGCGTATTTACCCCTGTGCGTGAGATGTTTGCCCAGACGCAAGAAGCGCGCGCTCGTGGCTACAAGCCCGGTCGCTTTAGCTTCAATGTCAAAGGCGGTCGCTGTGAGATGTGCCAAGGTGATGGTCTGATCAAGGTTGAAATGCATTTCTTACCAGATATGTATGTGCCATGCGATACCTGTGAAGGCAAACGCTATAACCGTGAGACGCTTGAGATCCACTATAAGGGCAAAAGCATCGCAGAAGTGTTAGAGATGACCGTGGAAGATGCGGTCGAGTTCTTCTCAGCGATACCTGCGATCTATCGTCGTCTGCAGGCGTTGATGGATGTCGGTCTTGGTTATATTCGTTTGGGTCAGTCAGCACCCACGCTCTCTGGCGGTGAAGCGCAGCGGGTCAAACTGGCACGTGAGCTTGCCAAGCGCGATACGGGACAGACGCTCTATATCTTAGATGAGCCAACCACCGGCTTGCACTTCCATGATATCTATAAGCTGCTGCATATCCTGCATACCCTACGCGATAAGGGCAATACCATCGTGGTCATCGAGCATAACCTCGATGTCATCAAAACGGCAGATTGGGTGATTGATCTTGGCCCTGAAGGCGGTAAAGGTGGCGGACTCATCATCGCTGAAGGCACACCTGAGGAAGTGGCAGAAGTGAAAGGCTCATATACGGGTGAGTTCTTAAAGCCAATGCTGGAGCAAGGGTTGAAGGACGTCAGCTAAGACAAGTTGGTTAGTAATTGATAAAAGGCTACTCTTTCGGGAGTGGCCTTTTTTTGTTATTTAGGGGTTTGATTTTAGTGTTAATATAATTTTTACTCTAAGAACATCTGTAAGGCGATGAACGATGGCAAATGTAGCAAATATTAAAGAAAAGCTTTTAGAGACAATTAGAAATAATATCCCTCTTGCACTAGTATTATCTGGTGAATGGGGAGTTGGTAAAACACGTCTTTGGGAAGAATTTTACGAAGACAATAAAAATAATTTTATAAATCAGAAGAAAAAAAATTTCGAAAATATTGAAGAAGATTTTATCGCTAAGAGATATGCTTATATATCGTTATTTGGTCTAGACTCTTTGGACAGTTTGAAGTTAGCGATAGCTATGGAAGTACAAACATCTGCTATTGATAACTCAGCTCTAAATGTCGACGTTTCAAAATATGCTAAAAAATTTCTTGGTTTCATAGGTGGGGGCAGTACGAGTGGTTCCAATGGCGATATGCGTTTTGGAATGAATATTAGTAATAAGCTTGTTACTAACATAATAATGTCTCATCTTAAAAATACTTTGGTTTGCTTAGATGATATTGAGAGAAAATCTGACAGCTTACCTATGTCAGAAGTTATGGGCTTAGTAAATTACCTTAAAAATGAGCGTAAGTGCCAAGTTGTGGTAATATTACATGATGAAGAATCAGAAGATAGAAATTATTTTGACAAACACAAAGAAAAAGTTTTTGATGAAGTATTAATTTTAAATGAGTCTTTGAATATCATTCAAAAACTCATTGATGATGAGCAGCTTTTCCCAATATATAAGAAGTTTTATCAAGAACTACAAGTTAAAAACATACGATTCTATAAACGTGTTCAAAAAATGTTCTTAATTATTACTACTAGACCAGAACATAATTTATCCTTTGCAACCAAAGAAAAGGTGCTTGAGTCACTTCTTATTATTATGCTTGCACATGATATGCCCTATTTCTTGGATAAGAATGGTTATACAAGCTTTGACATTTTTGTCAAAATTTTTGATGAAAATAATATTATTCATTCTGATGAGTTCGCTGTTGCAGAAATGTCGCATGAGGATTTGTCAGATAGTATTGACCAATTATCTTTAAATCAAGCAAGAAAGTCTCAATCAATTAAAGAAACGCTGAAGCCTTTCTATAATAACTTCATTATTTCAGAAAGAGAGAGGATCATAACTTCATTATTAAGAGACCTAGAGTTTAATTCAGAGCTCACTGCAAAAGTTGCAAAAAAAGATGATATTGAAAATAATAATTCAAAAATTAATACACTACATAAGCAGTTAATGGATGATTATCCCGACTTTAGAATAAACCCTAAATTCCCAGAGGAGCTTTATTACATGGCTTGTAGTAGATTTGAAGTAGAAGATTTAAACAATTTGAGTTTCTACTGTGATGTACTTAAAGCTTCTAATAAATCTGATCTATCTGATCGACTGGAAAGCCATATTAAACTATTTATTCAGGGCAAAATAAGTGCTTCTAAATCACAGCTATCTATTGATGACTGGTATTCATTTGGTAAAGAGCCTTACGATCGCTTTTATGATTTTACTGCCGAAGCCATAAACAATCATCGTACTAATAATGTTAGCTTTGATACTATTGCTGAAATATTTTTACGACATTATGAACGTGGCGGTTGGAATGATGATGATAAAACAACTCTACTATCAATTGATAAATCCATATTAGAAAAAGTTATTTGGTTAAATATCGATAATAATCATAGGTATCGTAAACCTTTCATCAAATCTATTATATCTCACCCACTACTTGCTGAGAGAAAAGATGAAATAAGGCAATTGGTAGTAGAAATATTACAAGAAAGTATAGAGGAAAGCTCATCTCATTTAGTAGCCCCCATAAAAATATGGCTGAATGATACCGACAACCTCCGGAATCTTTGACTTATTCACATCAAATAATATGTAAATGTAGAGTACATCTCGCATAGTAACAACTAAATACATCCATTGCCTTTAATAATTCTTATAACCATTTCTATATTTTAGTAAAAAATTTTGTTAATCAAAATTAACAATATAGATTTGACTACACTGCAACTCAACCGAGCCTCATCATTGTGTAAGGTAATAACAGCTTTAGATCGACATTTCGGACAATACACCAGTGTGGAATCACCATTGGTAGGCGTACTAATAGACAGCCTATTTTCTTCGTTTTCCTTAAATCTTTTTTCGCTCATAGTGCTATTCTAGCTCCTATATGTGCTTAAAAATTAGCTTGGTAGAAGTAAGAAATCTAAATATCTTACGGTAAAGGACACACGGGATGAATGAAATCGCAATGAGAGATCGTATTAGCAAAATTATTTGTGACAATAATATTGATACAGCCATTAATAGGCTTCAAGGATATATGGGACTATATTACGGTCATCCTTTCATCTGTGAGAAGCTTGCGGGTTTATATGTTGCAAACGAAGACCTCCTTTACGCTGGAAAGTATACTTTTTATAAAGGACATTTGTCTGATCAAGATAATGAGATATTATCATTTTACTTTCAATCATTTGGAACCGATTACACAGTCATTTTAAGAGACTTAGTTGCTATAAGAACCAGATCACCGCTGTATATTTGTGATGAAGCCAAAGTTAGAATATTTATTATGATGAATAAGGTTAGAGATGAAAGCGGATTTTTACCCAAATTTATGTGGAACTGGTATTACCATTTCGAGTCCAAACTCAAAAAAGATAAGAGGCATGGTCAACTCTCTCAATTAACGAGGAGATAAGTTTATCAATTTTAGGCCGCAGGCTAGGATGATAAAGAAAATCCAATAATTCAATATTATGTACGATTATCTCACTAAGTATCGCACCTCAACACCACTCTACACCTCACTGTAACTAACTTTCAAAACCGCAATTGCTTTCAAAACTTGCTCACGAGTTTTAGCAGCTTTTATCAATTTGGGCAAACGACTGGCTAATGAGCTATTTATCCACCCTTGTATTATAAACTTAACCCTTCGCTATCAACCATGTACCAGCCAATCCCATAAATGAAGACCCTACTCGGTTAAATTTCTGACGGGCTTTAGGGCTTTTTAGACGTTTTTGCGCGTAACTCGCCATAAACGCATACATCATCATGGCAATAATGGCGCAGCCAAAAATCACCAGACATAGAATCGTAATATCTACCCCTGTCAGGCTAGTTACTGGAAAAAAGCTCGGTAACAAGCTGATGTAGAATAAAATAACCTTTGGATTGCTAATGGACACCAAAAAGCCTGACATCACACTTTTTAATCCTTCATTCTTATTCTTTAACGTGATATTTCCAGTGATAATTTCACTTGGTACCGTCGTCCACATCTTGTACGCCAAGTAAAATAAATAACCTGCCCCTACAAACTTAACGATAGTAAACAAGGTATTGAAATTGCTTGCCAATGCGCTCAGTCCATAAGCTGAGAATACCATATAAATAGTATCCCCTGCGGCAAGGCCAATAATTAAGGGCAGCGCCGCCCAAGAGCCTTGTGTCATGGCTTTGGCAATCGTGGCAAATACACCAGGACCCGGCGTCATGATAAATATGAATACAGCAATGATGAAAGTAAATAGCTGGATGGTGGTGATGGTCATGACGATCCTTTATGTCTCTATTAATCCTTAAGTATAATTGATTGATTAAACATATTTCTAGTTTAGTATGATTGTTTTAGAATATTTATAGGCTCAAATTACTTATGAGCATAGTATTACCTAGACTAGAGCATCATTATTCTGAGTAACATCATGAAATCTCATCAAGAAATATTAGTAGAATGTTGGTATGGAAAAATTGGTGCCGTATGGCTAATGCTTATGCATCATAAAAGAGAGTGAGCCTAACTTAGCACAGCAGCTATAGATAACGAGCTTTCCTAAACTGTCGCGATTCAAATAATTAACAATGAGTCTATAGTCTTATGAATTTCAATACACATTTAGAAAGAAATAAATTGGCTGTTATTAGCGCTCTCAGTAGTGACAAATCAATATTGATTGGTGAGTTTATTATTATTCTCAAAAACGTATCTTCTTTATTGGAGACAAATAATTTCAATTTTTGGATTGATGAGCTACAAAGTACCGATTATTCAGAAATTCCAATGACAAGGCATGCAGTCGTTGACACTCAAAAATCATGGAATAAATATGATTCTAGTAGAACAACCTTTGGAAACATATTGTTGGATACCTGTGAAAAGTTATTTACCTATTGGCAGGAAGATGACCTCTGTAGCACGCAAGGTCAGTTCTACTATTACAAAGATAAGAATACAAATCTAGTCTTCAAGGAAAGTGTATTTGGCTGTATTGAGTATCTTGATAGAGCTATGGATATTTGTGCTGAACCTCGATTTGGTATCGCCTTGGTTTCAGATTTACATGGAGTCGTTGTAGTTAATAATTTATATTAGTGAATCATATGCTGAGCAACCCTATAAAATCTCATCAAGAAATATTAGTACAGTGTTGGTATGACAAAACAGACATAGAGTCAATTACTCAATGGGCTGATACATTCGTTAAAAATAACGACCATATTCCTGAGGAAGTGTTTGAAATTTTTTATGCACCTAAACACCATTTTGAAGATATTCTTTTTAGACTAACTGTAGCAGCTGAACCAGATTTTTCACCGCAATCATTGAGTGCGGAAATATTAGCGGCTAAATACCTGATCAATTTAATTAAAAGATATTTAAATGATGAAATTACTCCTCTAGATATCTGTAGAGTGATTAACAATATTGATTATGGTTTCATGAACGCTCCGAGACATTTACCTAATAACGTTGCATACTACCCTTGTTGGCTTGGCAATTTATACAGTAGTTGTGATTGGTGTGATGAGACGTGGACAAATAGCAATGCGCCTCACTTAAAACAAGATTTGGAGAATCAGTTGCCTCATATTAGTGAGTGGATTAACAGTAATAGTCAGTCAAATTAAAAAGCTATTTTGTTTTGAACCATTAAAAAAGCATCAGCAATTAAGCTGATGCTTTTTTGAGACGTTAACAATGACTTATGATAGTTTAGCTCATAATAGAATAAAGCCTATTATTTGCTACATTTACCTTTTACGCCTAGCTTAAGCTCTGATATCGCTTCTTTACCTTCAGCTTCTGAAACCAATTTTAGTCCAGCCCCGCCGACAAACACACCTGGCTTAATGTATTGCTTAATAAAATAGTTTTGACCCGCAGTAGTATTTACCATCAAATCGTTTGGAGAAAATTCGGACTCAGTAGAGACTTTATGTGTCGTATTTCCTTGCACTTCTTGATGAAAAAATGTTCCGCGCGCTGTCTCACCCACACACTCATCATCAATCCAAACGTCTTTCTTCAAACTGGCACCCACGACACTGTTAGAACGATAAATATACAATCCTGCTTTATCGTTCGCAGGCGGTTGAACCTGCTTTAATAAATCAGATACTTGCGCTTGTTCTGTAGGAATAGAAGCACAACCAGCAAATAGGACTGAAGTCATGGTTAAAAAAGCGATTTTTTTTAGCATAATATTTCTCTAATAATAAAGTTGACCTGACTGACAAAATTTTAATGCCATTGTGGTTTATCATAGAGAAATCAAATCTTAGACTACATAACTCATTACTAGCTTGACGCTTGATTTATAAGCTATAAACGTCTAATGCGATCTCTTTACTTGAACTATAATGTATAAATTTTGTTACGATACAATACAGATTATTTTCTTAAAACTCAACATAATTTATCGATATTTTCTTATGTTATTTCAGAAATGTATTTTTTATTAGGCTCAGGTGATGCCAATAGATCAAAAGTAGTCACATCATGGTCACGGGGCATAACTTGGTCGTGATTAAAATGGCAGATTAGGTGTTAGTTTTCTATAAATGCCACTTCCTAAATAAACTCCCTCTCCACATTCATCACCCGCGCATCCACTATCCGTTCTAGCTTCTCTTCAATTTGACTACACTGCGACTCAACCTCACGTTTGGACAATCCGACGATCACAAACGTCCATTCGCTGGCGTCATGGCGCGCGCGGCCGCCGCTTTCACAGACGGCGACGCTTGGCGTATTGCCAAAGCGCGCATGCAAGCCGCCCATACGTTGGCGCTTTTCTTTTAGTGAGCCACAGCCGGGCAATGAAAACGTCAATGTCAAAATAGCGATATGCATTTTAAGCTCCTTACCAAAAAAGCTTATAATAGCAGCCAATATAATATTCAGTAATGTCTGATATTGTCTGCGCGTCAGCATGCATACCCTTTATAATAGCGTATCAATCGCCAACCAATTTGCGTATCTCACCCATGACCTCTATCAGCTACGTCAAGCAGCAGCGCATTACTCGACTATGCGTACGCTGCGGCTTACTCCTCATGCAGTATGGCGCTGAGTCTGCCGTGGTGGTGGACTTATCCAAACGCTTGGGGCTTGCCTTGGGTATGAATAGCGTCGAATGTTCGCTGAACTTCAACGCCATTACCCTGACCACCATCTGTGATGAACGTTGTATCACTACCACCAGAGACACGATCAACCAAAGCATAAATGTAAATTTATTGGTGCAAATCCAGCAAATCATCAATAAAACCGAAGCCACCGTAGATAATACCGACTTGATTGACCGCACGACCCTTGCGTTTGATGAGTTGGATAAAACTGTGTATCCAACGTGGCTGGTGAGCATCTTTGTTGGCGCCTCTTGTGCCGCGTTTGCTTATTTAAATGGCGGTAGTTGGTCGATTACGGCGGTGACCTTTATAGCGGGTATGGTGGCGATGTTCACCCGTATCTATCTGGCCAAACACCACTTTAACCCCTTTATCACCGTCATTGTGACCGCTTTTATCGCCTCGCTCATTGGCGCGACGACCTATTATTTTGATATTGGCAATAATGCTGACATTGCCGTGGCTTCTAGCGTATTGCTACTGATACCGAGCTTTCCTTTGATCAACTCTTTCTCAGATATTTTAAAAGGCTATGTCAATATTGGTATTGGTCGTGCGGTGTTTACCTATATGCTAACCTTGTCAGCGTGCGTTGGCATCGTGATGGCGCTGGTATTACTGCGCATACAGCACTGGGGGTTTTGAGATGTGGTTCATTGAGACGGTTGTGCTTGCCTGTATCATTACGCTTGGTTGGACGCTGATGTTTAGCGTTCCCAAACGCTATATTTTGCCGTGTTTGCTCATGACGGCTTTTGGGTTTGGGTTAAAAACAGCGCTTGTTTATCAGCATGTCCATCTGGTGATTGCCAGCTTTTTTGGGGCGATGCTTGCCAGCTTCTTGGGCGTGTATTTTTCTAAGAAATATACCCTACCGCCCAAAGCACTCATCTCACCCAGCGTCATCTGTATGATGCCTGGTATTGCCGCTTATAAGGCAATGGTCAGTATGGTGCAGATTGGCTATTTTGGTTTTTCGGACGAGTTATTTAGTCAAATGATGGTGTATTTGTTTGAGGCATTGTTTGTGACGTCTGGTTTGGTGCTTGGCTTGTCTATTCCTGGACTGTTATTTTATAGACGCCGTGCGATTGTATAAATGGCAGAATGGCTGTCATCTACTCGATTACGCTTATCGAACTCTGACGTTCTTAAACTGAGCAAGATTGTCCAAGCTGCCATGCTGACTTCTAGGCTGCGATTTTAACAAAGTGGTTTTATTAGACTGTTTTACTGTGATGCCTTTTTGGTTGATTTGATAACGCACGGGCTTGTTGATAAAACTAAGCGTTTGCGTTGATGCATCATAGTCGAACCGACCATTATAAAACAGCTCAACTCTACCGCGTTTGTCTGCAAACACATAAAACAACTGCTCGCCGTCAGTGTCATTACTATGACTGCTGTCTAGCACCATTTTTTTACCGTTTTCCAAATCAAACCTGTAAACAAAAGAAGATATCTCATTTTCTTCTGAGTGATCAGTCGGTGGTAGCATTTCATAGTTCTCTACCAGCATTTTGCCATTTACTTTTGTTTGTTCAGTGATAGAAACCAATCCTCTATCGTTATACTTTTCCTCAATGATATGGACAGCTACGGGTTTATTATTGATCACTTTATACTTTGAATATTGATGCCACGCCGCCCCACTTTTGGTCATGGTACTCAAGGTTTGGCTGTCTTTATCAACGTCAAAAAACCCGCAATATCCTTGTGCCAATTCGGTAAAGGCTTCGCTATGAGCAAATGTAGCGCCTTTCTTTAAATACACTTGATAAGAAGGCCCACCGTAGCACCCATTGCGCCCATCTCTCAGTGCCAAGTCTTTTTGCCCATCAAAGTTAAAATCCTCATAAATCAATACGCTGTGTTCTCCGTACGGGATACTGACAATATTGGCACTGATTTTTTTACCCAGCTGACGCTCTTGACTGTTATCTAGCTCATAATCTATGTCAATGTCGGCAGGTTGGCTTATTAAGATTTTTTTGGTCTTGGTATCGATAATATTGATGACACTATTTGCTTCGCTGTCTTCATCGTTTATAGGCTTAATAACGGCATCATAATCATCCGAAAAACCTTGGATTTGATACGTTTGCGCCACGGCAGGACAGATTAGACAAGGTAAAAAAAGAAATGCGGCTGGTAAAGCGGATGCCTTAAATAATTTTTTAGGGATAAAAGAGAGAGTCATAGATATCCTTAACAATATAAGAAAATTAAAAAGCGACAGATCACACGAGTATATTATTAATCCTCCAAGGCCCACTCACCATTTACTTTAGACAATTTAAAGCGTGTCTTATCGATTCGGCTAGTACCAGCAATCGTCTGTGTGATATCGGCTGTACACATATACGTGTTCCAGCCTTCTGTCGTATCACAATTGATATTTTCGATGCGTTCAAGTTTTGGCATCATGCGCGCCATCATACTGCTCATGGCTATTGCTGTTTTATCATTGCCTGCATTTGCCACAGCCTCACTCACTATCTGATCGCCTTGCTTATATTGAGCGATGATGAGCCCCTCAACGATACTTTCAGAAGGCGGACTCGAACATGCCGTAGATAGTGAAATCAATAACGCTATCACGGTCAGTTTTTTTACCTGCTTCACGTCACTTTCACTATGGTTATAAAGTTAATTGAACTATATATAATTAACGCTCAAAACCCAATCTAATTTCAAGCTATTTGTTTGGCTTGCAGTCTTGCCCGTTTTTTAGTTTGAGGACAGGTTTAAAAACTACTCGTATCGTCGATTCAATTTGAAAGTGTTATGAGGCAAATGCCATAACATTTTATAGTGGCGTGACTATACTGACAGCGCAATCCTATTACTGCTATGATGCGTTTAACAATGACGGTTGAGAGATAATTGTGTGGCAGGTCTACCTTTTTATATTGCCGATTGGCCTTGGTATCATGACGCTGGCAGCAAGCTTGTTGTTTCTGTTTGCCTACCTCATGTCGGATGACAATGCCACGCGCTTGCCAGCGTTTAACTGGTTCAAGCGCTTAATCATCGTGGCATTTATTTTACTGAGTATTGGGTTATTTATGACCTTTGGGTATTTTTGGGGTCGATAAAGATATAACCTGTTTTATATAAAAACACACATGACAATGTGCTACTGATATACATTTTTCTTGCTTGCTGTGCCTTCGGTGACAGGGAGTGCGTAAAATATATCCCAGTAATATGTGTCTTTTATAGAACATCAGCGATAGGATGACTCGCTCACCATTTTTTCTAATTCTAATAACTCTAAATCTTGACGCTTTGGCTCGCCGTTATTGCCATCATTAGGAAACGGCATTTTATGACCATTAAGCTTGTAGCCACGGCGCTGATAATAAGCCAATAGCTCAGGGCGATGACTCAAGATAGACATGGTCAGACGCGCGGGGTTTTCATGCGTCAATTGCGTGCCCGACTGCAAATGGCGCTCTGCAAATGTCTCTGCCGCTTGCAATATTTGATGGCCAACGCCCTGTCCTTGCAGCTCAGGATGGACGGCAAACATACCGATATAGGCGCTTTTATTGGATTGGTCATCGACTTTCATATCTACTGCAATGCAGCCAAGCAGCTCCCCTGTTTCCTCTGCATCCCGCTCGCCTGTCGTCGTCTTTGGATACACAAAAAGATAGTGTTTGGGATTAGTAATGGTGCTTGCCAGCTCATTGGGGGTAATGCGAATGCCGCCAATTAAATCAGCTTCATTGGTCCAGCCTTCTGTCTGCCGGTAACAGCGATTAAGCAATGTCTCAAGAGCGTCGATATCATCTGCTTTTGCTTGACGCAAAAACACAGTGTCTTTATTCATATTATTTTTATCCCTTTATTCTTTACTTATTAAAAAGGCTGACCTAAGTTATCAGGTCAGCCTTCATAGTAATATACATTGTCTGTCAAATACTAGGACAACAAGGCATTCGCTTGCTCAATGATATCGAATCCAGCATTGATTTGTGCGCGCGTGGGTGCATGACCACGGCGGAGCAGCTCAGAGAAAGCAACCAATTCTTTATCACGTCCAAGTGAGCTTGCTGCACTGGCGCGTGTGTCCGCGCCTTCATCATCAAAATAGTATTCGATGTAATCAAGATCATTCGGTGCGCCCAGTAAGATACCTTTGTCTGGCGTTGCCGCATGACCACTATAGCGTAGGCTTTTGCCATATTGCGCCGTCCAAAAGAAAGGAATGCGACCTTCGAGTGAGTCGACAGTCTCATCGTTCAATATCACAGCTGCCGTTACCAAGCCATGCTGCAATGCCACGCGCCAATGCTCAATACGCATACGTCCCATCTGAGTGGGCGCTTTAGCGATATCCCCTAACGCATAGACGCCATCACGCAATTGCAAATGACCATCAACTTGTACGCCATCAGGCGCATTAACCGCATCCAACAGCTCAGTACGTGGCGAGACTCCAGTACCTAGGATGACGATATCGGCTGTAAGCGTACTACCATCTGATAACGTGACACCACTGACTGAGCCACTATCATCATCAATCGTCTCAACCCCAGCGCCAAACGCAAATTTAACGCCTTTTTCCTCGTGCAGATTGATTAAAGCATTGCTGACCGCTTCAGAGACAATGTTACCCATCACGCGGCGACTGCGGCCCACGATGGTGACAGAAGCGGCATTACCTGCTTGTATCAATGCCGAAGCCGTCTCCATGCCGATAAATCCTGTCCCAACGATCACCACATGCTTGCCATCACTAGCAGTTTTGATGGTCTTTGCGTCATCCATACTGCGCAGGGTATATACGCCGTCAAGCTCCGCCCCTTTAAAGGCAGGTTTCTTAGGTTCTGCGCCTGTCGCTACTACTAGAAAGTCACCCGTCTGTTGCTCGCTATTGCCGTCATTGTCTGTCATCACGATGCTGCACTCATTCGGCAATACCTCACTGACGACTTGATTTAAACGCAGCTCAATATTATTTTTGCTGGCCCAATCCGCACCGCCCAACAGGAGCTTGTCTTCACCCATCTTGCCTGCCAAAAACGCTTTGGATAATAAAGGACGATTATAAGGTGCGGTGTCATCAGCACTAATTACCGTAATTTTACCGCCATAGCCCATTTTACGTAATTGATCCGCTGTCATAAATCCAGCACCGCCACTGCCCACAATAATAGTCTGGGTGTCGGTCAATTGGTCATTATTGATTTGCTTGTTTATTATTGATGAGGTGTCTACAATCAAATTGTCGCTATTCTCTGTTAGCTTATACTGAGTCAGGCCTTCCATCGCTACTGGCTCGAGTAGCGTGCCATCTCGACTGTCAAAAGTACCATGATGCCATGGGCACACCACACGATTGCCGCAGCGTAGCCCGTCACCTAAGTCTGCACCTGCATGCGGACATTTACCGTCAAACGCGCTAAACTCATTCTCGTTATGAGTGATTAAAATGATACTATCGTCATCTTGTTTGTAAGACTTCATCCCACCATTTGGGATGTCGGCTTTACTGATGGTGACTGTCGGAATCGTTGTCGTGCTCATGGTTTTTCCTTAATGGTTATAGTTATAATCGATAAGCCTATGTTAAGGACGGTCGTGTCAAATGAGCCACCTTCAAATCCAAAACAGTATCGTTATCGATAATAACAATATCCGCAAGTCAACCATGTTTTTTTGTATACTTGCTGCGTTGCAAAACGTAATATGTCGCGGTTTACTCACTCTCTCAAAACATATAATCCAATAAAAACATACTCAAATTAAAAGACCTTATTATGATTTCTCAAGATGACACCACACACGTGACAACCAACTCTCCCTCCACTTTCCCAGAGGCTGCATCCAATAGCTCAAATATGGATGTCTCAAATATAAATATCACAGCTGCCACCGACACCGCACAATTACCGCAGCCAGTCAAACCACCGTTAGCCCAAGCGAGCTACAAAACCCACGCCACAGACTTTATCGTCAATGAGATATTGCCGTTAGAATTTACGAATAATGGTGAGCATTTGTGGCTACACATTCAAAAATCTGGCGTAAATACCGCTTATCTGGCCAAACTATTGTCAGAGTGGGCTGACATTCCATTACGTGATGTGGGCTATTCAGGGCTCAAAGACCGTCATGCGGTGACAACGCAGTGGTTTAGCCTACGAATACCAAAAAAGCAGCTGCCCACGACTGAATTTGCCCCTATAGATATCGGCGACAATGAATCAGTCACCATTCTCGCTCAGCATTGGCACAATAAAAAACTGAACCGCGGCACACATAAAGCCAATGAATTTATTATTACGTTACGCAACGTTCGATATGAAGCAGGTTTGGAGAATACGTCTGAGCAAACACACCTTGCTAAGCAGCATCTCGAACAGCATTTAAAAACTATTAGCGAAACTGGCGTTCCCAATTACTTTGGGCCGCAGCGTTTCGGTCGTGAAGGTAATAACGTGAGAGAGGCGTTGGCACTGTTTGCGCGTCCACCACGCGACGCTATGCCGCAACCGAAAAAGAGCAAACGCAAGCGCGTACCACGTGAGCAGAACACGATGGAGCTGTCTGCCGCGCGTAGCTTGATATTTAATGAGATATTGGCAGCGCGAGTCCGTGATGGCAGTTGGAACGCAGGTCTAGCAGGTGAAGTATTTAACTTAGATGGGTCAGGGTCAATATTTACTAGCGAAGAGGTAGATGACACGTTACGTGCCCGTCTTAACAGCGGTGATATTCATCCAACGGGCGTCTTGTGGGGTACGGATAATAATAAGGTCAGCGCAGCAGCAGCTATTATCGAAAACAGCACTGTCCAAAACAATCCACTACTATTGCAACTGGCAATAGGCTTAGATAAACGCGAGGTAAAGGCGCAACGACGCGCGCTGCGATTGCCTATCGAGGCACTATCTTGGCGCTGGGATGACGAGGAGACCTTGGTTCTGAGTTTTACGCTGACGACCGGTAGCTTTGCAACCAGCGTTTTAGCAAGCGTGGTACAGCAACTAACCACCTAAAAATCATCAAGGCTATTGTGTAATGAGTTCAATATAAAAGCGAGTCAGCGTGACTGGAATGCTTCTCTTTAAACGAGAAATTTTGCAGTATCTGTCTACGAAGAGACAGCAGCATTAGCATACAAGATATCTGTTCTATTTAGAATCGACTCTATATAGTGTCGGATTATGTGCCATATAAAGAGGTTGTTACTCCTTCTTTTGCGGCACACATCTCATTGGCACTGACCACTTGGTTGCGACCACGATCTTTGGCTTCATAGAGTGCCTTGTCTGCTGCACAAATGAGACGCTGACAAATATCGTCAGGAAGCTGCTTGATTGGCGTCTTGCTGTCATTTGTTTTGCTCATGCTCGACTTGGCTTTCTGTGATTTTATAAATGGATTTTTCTCTTCTCTTCGAACTTTTGCTTCATATAATCGCTTGATACGTTGGTGCTCATCGTGAGCTAGCGTGTATACACCAAAGCTGGCAGTCACACTAAAAGCCATATCGTACTGAATCATGATGACGCGCTTAGCAATGCTCAGCCGTAGCTGTTCAGCTATAATCATTGCGCTGTCATGTTTTGTATCGGGTAACACAATCAAAAACTCTTCACCGCCATAACGGCTAATAATCGTTTCCTCATCTAATGACTGCAATAGTGCTTGTGCCACTTCCGCTAAAACACGGTCACCCACTTCGTGGCCATACTTATCATTGATTTCTTTAAACCAATCTAAATCCAATAAAATGACGCTAAAGTCTTGCTGATCTTCTATAGCGATCAAGGCTTCTTTCATTTGTATCAAACCATAGCGGCGACTTTGGAGCTGTGTCAGCTCATCTTGATTGGCATGCTGCAGTATCTCTTTTTTACTGGCATCCAATATCAGCAGTAAGGTACGAAAGGTATAAACAATAAAAATAGCTTTGGGCAATGCCATATAAAGGTGAGTGGCACGCCAAAAAAATGCAGAAGAAAAACGCAATTGACTCAACGCGTCCCAGCTTAACTTACTGTTTTGCAAAATAGAATTATAAATATTACTTTCAACTGACGTGACTGCGCTATAGCCCATATAAGTATAGGTCACGACAGGAAACGCATTAGCGTTAGTGGCTGTCTGACGCAACGTGGGCAATACAAATCCAAAGTAAGGAAAAACAGTAAATACCACAATCAAGACGATATGACCTAAAAACGCTTTCCATACATAGCGCCGGCGTATGAGCATCATCGCAAGCATCGCTCCGCCAACCAGTGATACGCCTGACACCAAGCTACTATGACCCATGACTAAAATAACCACAGCAATATAAATACTGTAGACCGCTACCAAAACAGCTTGCCATTTATGTAGCGAATGGCCGTCTTTTCTTAAGGGTGACCAACGGCTTGCCATCCAAAAAAAGAAGAGACCTGTCAGGGTCACCCCGATCCATGAAGGATAAAGCAGATCCATGTCCACAGAAGACACATAAACATCGCGCTGCCACCAAACAAACACCAAAGCCAATGTGAAAAGACTTCCATTAAGACAAACAGTGCCAGTAGCGACGCCCTATCAGCAGCTTGCCACTCAAAAATCACTCGCGAGAGTTTTTTGTAGCCTAGATGAGATATTGATATAGCCATAAAGGATACCGCGGACCGTGAAAAACAACCTACGATTAATACTGTAGATTAAGAATAAGACTTATATAGATTTAAGCCAACTCTTCATTTGATTGATGGGTGCGCCAATGCATGACAGCCTGCGTTAAAGGATGCGACGTTTGGGAATAAAAACAGCCTGTCGTGCTATCGCTTTGGCTAAGACAAGGCGGCGAACGACTGCCAGATACCCTGCTGTTCTGGGTTAAGTTTTGGCACATCACCCAACCGTCGCCATGGCATGTTGCTTCCATGAAAGTCACTACCAATAGAGGCAACTAAGTTATGTTCAGCGATACTACGATCGACCATTTTGCGGGTACTGACAGGCTCACTACTGGCGGGTAACTCACAACCATCACCGCCAAGCTGCGCAAACTCTTCAATAAGCTTACGTACTCTGGTCGCTGAAAGTTGATAACGCGTTGGATGCGCCAGCACAGCTTTTCCACCACACGCATGTATCAATTCAATACCATGCTCCATGGTCAGTGCTTCGATAGCGACATAGGCAGATTTATTATCAGCCAAATACTTATCAAAAGCCTTTTGCACTGTTTTGACATGACCGTGTTCGAAGAGTACTTGACCGATATGAGCACGACCTACCGCTTGTGGATTGCCACCTGCTTTATCGAGTATCGCTTGCCACAGCTCATTATAATCGACCGCCAATAGTGCACTGAGCTTCTCTGTCATCTTCTGTCCACGCGATGCTCGGCTATCTTGCAGCTGCTGCAAAGTTTGATGCATTTTTTCGCGATCGGTAAAATCAAGCCCAAGCACATGGATGATTTTATTGGTGGATTTATTTTTACCATAACCACCAATCAGTGTATGCTCACAGCTTATTTCAACGCCGTTGATAAGCTGTATGTTGCAGGCTTTTGCCGTCTCGCTCGCCTCATCAATACCTGCTAGCGTATCATGGTCAGTCAATGCCAATACATTGACGCCAGCTGCGTGGGCACGCTGTACCACTTCTGCTGGTGCATAGGTACCATCAGAGCAAGTACTGTGACAATGTAAATCGATTTTCATAAAGCTGGCCTTAAAATTTTGAAGATAGTGTCAATCTAAATAGATGTTAATAATGAATATATTATCATTAAAGTACATGATAGGCGGCTAAGGCACAGCATATAAGATGATTATAGTGTTGATTGCTTTTTTTTGGCGCAGTAGACGTGTAAACTACCCCATACGTTTTTGTTGGACATCCTATCTGTTATGAAAGCCTTACTAGACTTCATTCCTTTAATTGCTTTTTTCATTGCCGCTCGTCATAGCGGTATTTTAGCGGCAGCTGGTGCATTACTTATCGCCACTATTGTCATCTATGCTATCCATTTTGTGCGCCAAAAAGGCAAATTCGATAAGCAGCAATGGGTTGTCTTGCTACTCACCATTTTGTTCTGCGGTGGTACGTTGCTCTTGCGCGACGATATCTATCTGCGTTGGAAATCACCCATCATTAACGGCATTTTCGCTTTTACCCTCTTCGTCAGTGCAGCTATCAACAAACCTTTGATGCAGCTTGCAATGAAAGAAGTGTTTACACTCACCTTAAGTGGCTGGAAAAAGCTGACCGTTGCTTGGGCTGTATTTTTCGCCTTTATGGGCGTATTGCATTATATCACAGCATTTATGATGTCTGATGAGGCGTGGATTAACTTCAAAACCTATGGCTGGGTTCCCATTATGCTGGTGTTTGTCATTGCCCAATTTTTGGTATTGAAAAAACACCTCAACCCAGCATTGACTGATAAGACCACCAAATAATTATTATCTTATAATAATTCGTTATTTCTAAATTCTAAAAGTGACAATGATTAATCACGAATATTGATTGCAAATATTACTAAAAGAAATGGCGCGTTACTTTCATTATCTACTGAGGAAATACTATGGCCTTATTTGCCATTATTGGTCATGACGTTGCAAACAGTAGTGCGCAGCGTCAAATAACACGTGCCGAGCATGTCGAGCGTTTGCAAGCATTGGGTCGCGAGCAGCGCCTTATTATTGCTGGCCCAACACCCATTGAGCATGGTAAAAGCGAGATGTCAGGCAGCCTAATCATCGCCGACTTTGAGTCGCTTGAGGCCGCAAAAAAATGGGCAGGCGCTGAGCCTTACTTACGTGATGGCGTATATAGTCATGTCGATGTTAAGCCGTTTGTGCAAACCCTGCCAGCACCCCATGATGCGACTGATAATGCGTCATCAGCAAAGGTAGCGGCGTCGTGAGTCAATGGCTACTAAACCCTCGCGCTTATCTTACTGTTTATAAAACTGGTATGACAAGCGTCATGCTATTTATGGCCGTATCAGTCAATGCTGCTCCGACGACGAACGCTGTTGACGCCACTGCGCCAACTTCAGCATCAACGACGCCAGTACCAGCTGAACAACAAGCAACAACTGCTAATACGGTGGCTGGTACTAGTAATACGTTGTTAGCCGCACAGCTACAGCCGTCTACCCAATCACTTTCTGATGCCAACCAAGCGCTTTTAAGCCGCAATGCCCAGCTTCAGCGCGAAGTGAATGACCTGCAAACTCAGGCCAATGTTTTGGTTTATGAGAGCAAAGGACAACTGTTTTTATATGGTGCCTTTACTGTTTTGATCAGCTTATTGGTTGGTATTTTTATCTCTTGGTTGGTGTTTATACGCCGTGACCGTTGGTAGTCCTGATTGTTAGTGATGTAGATTGCTGGTGATATGGATCGCTTTTCATAAAACAACCGACACGCGAAAACCTACCACTTTATAAAACGTACTCTTCTTTTTTAACGCCTCATACCGCTAAGAAACTTGCCATGCCTACTACTCAAACCGATGAAACATTGAGCGTCATTACGCCAGCCAATATCGACTGGCAAACGGATGATACGGGCAATAAGGTACCTGTATCAGGTGAGTTTGGGGATGTGTACTTCTCGCACGCCGATGGTCTGGCAGAAACACGTCACGTATTTTTAACGCACAACCAATTACCAGAACGATTATCAAAGCTTGCGCCGCAGCAAAGCTTTACGATTGCCGAACTGGGTTTTGGGACAGGGCTGAATTTGTTGGCAACTTGGCTGCTTTGGCGTCAGTTACGCCGCATGCACCCGCATTTAGCCACTGCTCGATTGCACTTTATCACCACTGAAAAACACCCAATACCGCTTACAGACCTGGCAAAAATACTTGCTCTATGGGCACAGCGCGCGCCTGAGCTGACAGAACTGATTACGCCATTTTTAGACGCTTATCCGCCTCTTGTCGCAGGCTGTCATCGTCTGAATTTTTTCGCTGATAATTTAACGGTTGATCTGTGGTTTGGCGATGCCGCTTCTAGCTTGACCAAGCTATTTTTAGACAAATCAAGCGAGCCTGCGCCTTTTGTGGATGCTTGGTTTTTGGATGGCTTTGCTCCTTCGTGTAACAGCACGCTATGGGCTAAGAATATCTTTGCGCAAGTGCAACGTTTGTCGCGCCCAAGCACAACTGCTGCAACTTATAGCTGTGCAGGCGTGGTCAAGCGCGCCCTACGTGCATCTGGTTTTGAGATTAGCAAGGTTAAAGGGTTTGGTCGAAAGCGTGAAATGCTCACAGCAGTCATGACAAATGCTACCTGCTCAGAGAATAATAGAAGCAAACCAGATATAGCTTCTGATGCCATAGGAGTTGATAGTAGTGATCGCGCCATTCTATCTGAGTCCCACATCGTTGTCATTGGGGCTGGTGTCTCAGGATTATTCGCCGCTTGGTCGCTGGCCAATCGCGGCATTCAAGTCACGCTAGTAGATAAATCTGCACCTTTAGCAGGCGCATCAGGCAACCCTCGTGCCTTACTTGCGCCCAAAATGACGCCTATTCATCATGTCGATGAGCATCTGCACACTATCTGTTATCTCTATAGCAGTAGAGTATACCGACAGTTTAATGACATGGCCAAAGTAGCAAACATATCGCCAATCATTGAATCGACGGGCACTCTGGATTTGCTCATGAAAGCCAATATCGGCATAGAACAAATCGCTGATTATCCTAACGATATGGCAACAACGTTATCACCTGAGGAGGCACGCAATCTCAGTGGCTTAAAAGAACAGGATTTGGCGACAAACTTGTATTTACCACACGCAGGCTTGGTCAATCCACAAACCTTAAAGCAGATTATATTGCTGCATCCGCTTATCCGTTTTCAGCAGTTGCATGTCGACAGTATTGATGAAACAGAAACTCAGGTCTCGATTCGTGGCGTAGACAAAAACAAGTCTGCCCTTACTATCAACGCCGATAATGTCGTGATTTGCGCCGCTTTTGAGAGTCATGATATTGATGAGCGTATTTTTGATTGCCGCAAGATTCGTGGGCAGCTCTCTTGGTTTACGCCTACGGCAGAACAACTCGCTGATTTACCCAAAATACCGCTCAAATACAGTGGTTACTGTACATTATTTACCGCGCAAACAAGCGACAATTCCTTCAATAATGGGGCAGCTCACCAGCCTCAATTTTTATTGGGCGCCAGCTTTATACGCAATGATACCGATACTCAAATTCGTCATGAAGAGCACCAGATTAGCCGCGACAAGCTCGTTACCGCTATTCCTGAGATGAGCGCTATCATTCCAACGGATACCAGTTTGTGGCAAGGGCGCGCGGGCGTTCGTACGCAAACGCCTGATTATCATCCCATTGTCGGACGATTGAACGACAGCAAACGGATGTGGGTCATGAGCGCGATGGGCGCGAAAGGTTATGCTTTGGCACCCATATGTGCCGATGCACTGGTAGATATGATGACAGGCACGTTTGCCCCTTTATCAGAGGCCATGCTTGCACGGCTTTCGCCAACCCGTACCCGTTTGCAGACGCCACTCGTTTAGATTGAGTTGAGTCATCGCTTTCAACCGCGGTGACTATCTTGTAGTATTCATTGTAAAGCCGTTGATAATAATGAGAAGCTACATGCCCTACCATCAAACCACCCTTACTTTGCCTGCCCATACACGCGGTATTCATATCATTACACCAATAATTGAACAAGGAATTGACACGCTAATACCTGATGCTTCTTGTGCTGGTTTGGTACATCTATTTTTACAGCACACCTCAGCCAGCCTTGCTATCAATGAAAATGCGGATCCTGATGTCAGACTGGATACCGAGGACTGGCTACACAAAATCGCGCCAGCCGATCAACCAGAGTATCGCCATACATTAGAAGGCTCAGACGACTTACCTGCCCATTTCAAAAGTATGATGCTTGGCGTCAGTTTAACAGTACCGCTTATCAATGGCAGGTTGGGTTTAGGCATGTGGCAAGGTGTTTATTTATGCGAGCATAGACACGATGGCGGCCAGCGAAGACTCATCGTTACCATCAATACCTAATAAGATATACCCAGATTCAACAGATGACCAAACGCCATTTATCTCATTATTTTCTAAAGCACTCAATGGACAACACATTATCATGAAGATTCACGCTTCCAATACTTCAAAACTCAAACGTTACTATCAAATAGTGCCTGCGGTTTTTTTAAGTGCACTAATCCTCACAGCCTGCCAAAAAACGCCAGAGCCTGAAGCAGCTGAAGAGACGCCAGTAGAAACAACAGACCAGACAACACCTGTGACGACCAATATCAATGTCGCTGATCCTAACGATGATAATGCAAATGAGGATACTGCTTCGTCAGCAGACCCAGAGCGCGATGTCAGCCTAACCCAGTTAGAAGACAATCTTGAGGCTACGGATGCTTCATCAACGAATGCAAGCGCAGCACCAAGTCCTGAACAAGCAATCAAAGGCGCCCAGATTACTGACGTGCGTTATAAAAGTGCTGCAGGAGAGTCATTATCTGTCGTATTTGAGACGTCAGCAGCAGGCTTGCTCAATGCCATTGTTACCCTGCCAAACAAACCAAAAATGACACTCACAGCACCTGAAGGTCAAGGCAACAATCCTACCTATCGCTCAAGCGATGGCAATACTCAGCTGGTCAGTCATGCAGGTGGTGGCACAATTGATCTCATTCAAAACAATAAAATCACAAGTTTTGATGCTGTCAGTGCTGATGCTGAAGTTGTTGCGGAATGATAGGAATAAAACGCCTTGATACCAACGCTTATCCAGTCCAGCTATTATGTAAAAAAGCAGCACACGTCGGTAACGTGGCTGCCTTTACTATGATATTGGATAGAATGAACCGACCATATTTCAACTACGATTAACCAAATCCAGTGGTGGTTCCAAACAAACCCACAAGCCAGCTGATACCAGCCCACAGACCCCAGCCGATTATTACAATAAATATGAGCCCAAGAATATCGGGGATATGCAAGTATAGCCAAGCAACGAGTGGATTGCGCCAAAAGCCAGCTTGCTGCTGTTTGTCTTCTAACGACTGATGCAAAAACGGTCGATCCATATGCATCACATCCGTAATACCATACTCATCTTGTAAATGTTGATGGACGATGTCCAAGGTCTTACGACTAGGGCGAATGAAGATGTCTAATAGCGTGCCAATGCCAGGCACAATGCCAACAACCATATCAATAAGGGCTAACCTAACAGCAGGGGTCATTTTGTGTGCAGGCACACCCAGCTGCCGACCCAATATAAACGCATAACTGGTCAACACCAATCCTGCCAAGTCACCTGCCAATGGAATGGTAGAAAGCGCAGAATCAGCCCCTATTCCTTGCTTGGTAAAAGGGACTCGTATTAGCGAATCCATGATATTGGCAAACTTTGCCAGTTTACGTTCAGTTGCGATGACTTGTTGACGTGTCAGTCCTTGCGCCGCCAATTTCGCCTCATAATCAGCAGTAGACATGCCTGCGCGCGGCGCTCTTGTCCTCTTTAGCTTTGAGAACCTATCCATTAAACGTGGTCCACATGCAGGCAATAGCGATAATGGCAAAGGCATAACGCCCTACCCAAATATTGGCCAAAAATGCCTTGAAGCATGGGATGGGCTGGCGACTGGCACAAGCACTATTTTGCTTAGCAAACATCATCGCTATCAATCCCAAGCCAAATATCGGAATCATACTCAAGCTGGTTGGCTCAAAGTAATGCCACAGTACTGCGCCCATGATGAGTAAGAACAACATCTGTAAGATAGAAATGATAATCACATCATAACGACCAAACAATATCGCTGTCGATTTGATACCGATTTTTAAATCATCATCGCGGTCAGCCATTGCATATTGAGTGTCATACGCCACTGTCCAGCACATATAAGCAAAGAATAATAACCAGCACCAAATATCTGGTGTGCCTTGTACCGCCACATATGCCATCGGTATCGCCCACCCAAACGCCGCTGCCAAAAATACTTGTGGCAACTGGGTATAGCGTTTCATAAAGGGATAAATAAAGGCCAGTATAATGGCACCAAACGACCAATAGAACACTTCAATAGGCAAAAATAACAACAGACTGACGCTTAGGATAACCAATACCAAAAAGGCAGCAATGGCTTCTTTTGCGGACAAACGACCATCGGCCAATGGTCGATTTTTTGTGCGGGTCACATGACCATCAACTTTGCGATCAGCAAAATCATTGATGGCGCAGCCTGCTGCTCGCATAAATACTGCACCCAGTGCAAATAATATAAAGATTTTAAGCGTGGGTAGACCTGCTGGCATCGCTTGCTGCTGCGCTTTACCCATTGCCGCTAGCATGACTCCCCATAGCGTTGGCCACAGCAATAGCTCAATACCGACAGGTTTATCAAAACGTGTCAGCTGCATATAAGCGTAGAGCTTATCGGTGAGCGTCATAGATGAAGAATCTTGTATCATTGTGTGCTGGTCCCTATATTTTCTGCCATAAGCGATTTGCTTCTATCAGTGATATTTCAGGATATTGTCTGCGCAATGATTTGATGGCGGCAATTTTTTCTTTTTTGGCGGCTTGTTGACGCAAAAATGCCAGTTGCTCTTGCGGATTACTCAGCGCTTTTAGACGCGCTTCTAGCCGAAGAATTCGAGTACGCAGCATAATATTGATGACCAATAAAACGGCACCCATCACCCAAATAATCAGCGCTGACATTTTTTACTCCTAAATTAACGTAGGCGTATCCAATACATCCATTTATTGTGTTAAAGCAAAACCGCCATTATACAAAATGGCTATGAGACAAAATAGCCATCAAAACGCACCGCTTCGTTGTGCCAACACTCACTTGGCGCTTGGTGAGCAAGTTGCGGCGCAAACTGGGGACGCTTGACTACCACTCGACCCGATGGTTGCTCATGATGACTGACCACAGCAAGCGCACTTTGTAGCAATTGCTGCTCCTCATCTGAAGTGGGTGGACGCGCCAGTTGATGCAAGGCTTGCATGTGTTTGCCAACTTTAGCACCCTTTCCTGTCTTGCTATCTTGATAGCTGTCTTCTGGAAACATAGGATCTAAATATACCACATCGACTGCCCGATTACTCTCAGAGATGGGCACGCTGTTCACACTTGCAAAATAACTGAGGGCATCGGTATGTATAATCTGCAAACGTGACATAAGTTTTTGCCAATTTGCTACCGCACTCATGCGCTGCTGCTCTACTAACAGTAGCAACGCCATCAATGGTTGCTGCTCAAGCATCACTACTTGCGCACCCGTACTGGCCAATATCAAGCTGTCGTGTCCAAAACCAGCAGTAGCATCGATGACCTTGCTATCCGAGGTGATTTTGGCAGCTTGCAACAATAATTCTGATTTGCGACCCGCGCTTACCACACGCCTTTGTAACTTATCCCACTCAGGTGCCACGCTTAGCCCATTACTGAGCCATGACAATGCGTTTTTATCATCCAGTATTAGTATGGGCTGAGTCGACGTCTGACTCAATTGCTGACGACGTTTTTGAGTCAGTTTTTCTATGGACGGCTCCGTCTCCAAAACGATGGGTAATTTGTGTTCTGCTATCAGGGCTTTGAGATTTTCAATCTGTATTTGCTGCGATTCGTTGGCGTAGACGAGTTGACAGCACATAAAGACGCGTGATTCTGGTTGTAAATTGGTCATGATAGCCACCTCTTTTTCGACGGACAATAAAAACACTCAAAAAAACAGTGCCACTGGCGTCAATTTTCATTACTTCTGATGTGCAAGACACATCATGAGCAAAGAAAATTCATACCAGTAGCACGTTGTTATCCATATGGCTACGATTTACGATTCATACATCAACTCTATTTCACATGAATCATAGAAAAATAAGACACTGACAACCTAACCTGTCATTTGATACCCAAATCCCCAAGCGGCGATTAAGACGATAACACCCGTGATAATGCGCAACCACGCAAAGATGGTAAAATCACGGCGACTCACCCAGGCGACCAATAAGCGAATACATAATAGTGCGACCACAAAAGACACTATCGTTCCTATTGCTAACACTGTCCAATCCTCACTACTGCTCAGCACGTCGCCGTGTTTGAGTAAGTCGAGTAGCGCGGCACCCACAATGACAGGTATACCCAAAAAGAAAGAAAATTCTGCGGATGCCTTGCGCGATACGCCAAGCCATAGAGCACCAATAATAGTGGAACCTGAGCGCGACGTGCCTGGTATTAAGGCAATACATTGAAACAAACCGATAAGCAGCGCTGTTTTTAAACTGACATCTTCCGCTTCTTGCGCAATGATTTCTTTAGGTCGTTTCTCAACATAAAATATCAATAGCCCCCCAATAATGAGCATGATGGCAACCACAATCGGATTGAACAAATAGGCTTTGATCTCATCAGCAAAGGTAAAGCCTACGATCATAACAGGAATCGTCGCTACAATTAAGCTCAGCCCAAGCTGTCTTGGATTGGCCATGCCTTCTGCTTTACCTGTTATGAGGCCCATCAACGCTTGCCACAGTCTGCCCCAATAGTCATATATCACTGCCAAAATAGCACCAAGCTGTACCACGACGACAAACAGATCCACTTTTTCTTTGGTCCAAAAGCCCATCACATCTGCTGATAGAATCAAATAACCGGTACTTGAGATGGGTAAAAACTCAGTGATACCTTCAACGATACCCATGATGACAGCTTGAATTAATAAAATAATATCCACGATGGCTTTCCTAGACAAAGATATACCGATGGTTCAGTATAGTTTTTAGTATGTTCTAATATTTTTGAGGGGCAATGACAATGATTAAGCCTTGCCTTGCTCTTTTAACGTTTTCCATGCTTGATTGCGCAAATACTTGGGCAGTGCATTGGCTGCATCCGTACCACCCGAAATAATAAATTGAGCAATACCCAGCTGACCTATAACCACTGCATCTGGCCAGACCTCTTCATGACATATCTGTTCGCTCTGAGCGTTTAGTAGCATCGAGCCGTTGCCAACGATAGGCAGATTAAGTGCTGTCTGACTGTCATAATCGAGTAGTTGCTCATTGCTGTCGCTAGCGTCAATGGGCACAGGTTGCATGACAGCTTGGCTTGTTTGGCTGTTGTCATCTATTTTATAGTGACCAAAATAAACCTGCTGCATACGCGCATCAAGAGCGCTATATACCTCGCTCAATCCATATTGCTGATAGGCTCGCTGCGCTATCGCTTGTAAACTTGAGACGCCCACGCAAGGAATATCATGCGCTACCGACAACGCTTGCACCACGGCGGTATTGATACGTATACCACTAAAGGCACCAGGTCCTCGGTTAAATATAAGGGCAGTGATATCGGCAAGCTTTACCTGAGCTTCTGATAGCGCAGCATCAATCATAGGAAGGATTTGCTGGGTTTGTTGGCGTTTGCCCGTTTCGGTATGACTCGCCAGTACGTGACCATTCGAATCTAAAACTGCGACCGAGCACTGATCGAACACGGTATCCATTGCTAAAAACATCACAACCTCGGCTTTTACTTTTGGCGTTCTAAATGGGTTTGTCAGCTATTGCTAATTATTTATACTCATTGTGAATTGCTTTACTGCAAAAATACTGACAGGGTAAAACAGCGCCTATCATAGCATTTAGGGCAGGCTATTTTTATCACTTTCTACTTTTTTCATACTTTATCCATGAGAACCTTTTCAAATTAGACAAACGTAAAAAAACCTCAAAACGGTCTCCGCTTTGAGGTTTTTATTAGAAATAAGGATCAAAAGACTTAAATGCAGATATTACCCATTAAAGGATTAAAAACGGGTTTTAAACTTCTTGGGTGCTTGGTTTTGCATGTCCTGGATTTGCTTTTGCATCTCTTCAGTGCTTGGCATATTGTTAGGGTCAAGTCCCATTTGTTTTGCCATTTGCTCTGGATTCACATCTTTAGCGCCGCCTTGCTGACCGCCACCAAATAGAGGACCGCCACCGCCGCCAGCGCTGCCGCCGCCCATTAATCCTTGCATAGACTTCATCATTTTACTGATGCCTTCAGGTTTTGAGATCATCTTCATCATTTTTGCCATTTGCTTGTGCTGCTTGAGCAAACGATTGACGTCTTGAATCTCACGACCTGAACCCGCAGCAATACGGCGCTTCCGGCTTGGATTGATTTTATCAGGGTTCTTACGCTCAAATGGCGTCATAGAATTAATCAACGCTTCCATTTCACGCACTTTTTCTTCTGGTTTGGCATCTTCGACCGCTTTTTGCATATCAGAGCCGCCCATACCTGGCATTTTATCTAAGAAACCTGCCATACCGCCCATGCTCTTCATTTGCTGGAACTGGGTCAATAGATCTTCAAGGTCAAAATCACCACCCTTCTGCATCTTTTTCGCCATTTTTTCGGCTTTATCACGGTCGATTTTTTGTTCAACTTCTTCGACCAAACTCAGTACATCACCCATACCAAGAATACGCTGGGCAATACGCTCAGGATGGAACAGCTCTAAGGCATCCAACTTTTCGCCGCGACCCAAGAATTTGATTGGCTTACCTGTGATGGCGCGCACAGAAAGTGCTGCACCGCCGCGAGCATCGCCGTCAGTCTTGGTTAAGATAACACCAGTCAATGGCAAGGCATCATTGAACGCTTTGGCAGTATTGGCTGCATCTTGACCAGTCATGGCATCGACGACAAACAAGGTTTCAGAAGGATTGACCGCCGCCGTTAGCGCTTTGATCTCATCCATCATGTTGTCATCGATATGCAAGCGACCTGCCGTATCGATAATCAAAATATCTTGATACTGGATTTTAGCTTCTTCGATAGCACGCTTGGCAATATCGATTGGATTTTCATCCGTGCTTGAATTCACAAACTTGGCATTCACCTGACCGGCGACTTGCTCAAGCTGCTTAATAGCGGCTGGGCGATAGACGTCCGCAGATACCAACATGACTTTTTTCTTATGACGTTCTTGTAAGAATTTTGCCAATTTACCAGCGGTGGTCGTTTTACCAGCCCCTTGCAAACCTGCCAGTAGATAGACGACAGGGGGTTTACCCGTCATCTCTAACTGCTGGTTGGCGCTGCCCATCATTTCGGTCAGCTCGTCATGGACAATTTTGACAAACGCTTGTCCTGGTGCCAGCTCTTTTAACACCTCTGCACCAAGCGCTTGCTCTTTGACACGCTTAACAAAGTCACGCGTGACAGGTAACGCCACGTCAGCTTCTAACAATGCCATACGTACTTCACGCAAGGTGTCTTTGATATTGTCTTCAGTCAGTTGTCCAGTGCCCACGATATTGCGGAGACTCGACGATAAACGTTCTGTTAAGGTATCAAACATAAATAACTCTCAGTTAAAATCAGTTAAAATAATTCTTTGTTGAAATCGATTTTAGTAAAACCAATCAAATGGCTTACCAATAATATAAGGGCATGCATCATAATATTTTAGATTGGGTTTCTAGATACGACATTATAAAAAACAGTCTATTATCAACACTATAGCATTAAGATGATCTAAAAATTACCATCGTTTTGTCAAAGGCTTGAGCATTTGAGCGGTCACTATCGCCTACTGGGCTGGGTTCAGATGGACGTCGCTCAGCATTTATAAGGAATACGTCATAAGATGGTACTCAATTGATCCCCATTTTATGATAAATTGGACAATTATTCTAATCATTCCGATAATACCACTTTCGCATTGCATTGAGCAGCCATTGTGCGCTCAATATGAGATGAGGCTTTATATCTGTGCACTTTGCATTCTTACTTGCTAGTCTAGCTTATATCTTAGTCAGTGTTTACCTTGGTTGGGCGCTGACTCAGGACAAACCTGTTCGTAAAGGCATTGGTTTGGGGTTACTGATGGTCGGTATGGTCGCACATGCGCTGCTGCTCTATCCCTACGTTGTTACGCTTTATGGTTTGAATTTTAATTTATTCAACGTCATCAGCCTGATCAGTTTGTTTTTTTTGTTCTTTTACGTCTTGTTTTCTCTGTACCGACCCATTATCAGCTTGGGTATCTTAGCGGCACCAACAGCACTTCTAGGTATGACCATTGGCTACATTGGACGCGCGCCCTATCAACCAATAATCAATATCAGTGCAGGGCTAGAAGCCCATATATTACTGTCTTTCGCGGCTTACTGTGTTCTGCTCATGGCAGCAATACAAGCGCTGTTTTTGCGCCTACAAATACGCGAGCTCAAGCATCATACCATTCATCGATTTTGGGTCAATAAACTGCCATCCCTGCAAAGTATGGAGGGTTTATTATTTGATATGCTCTTGGTAGGGTTTGTTTTACTGAGTATTGCATTGGGCATTGGTTTTATTTATGTAGACGATCTGATGGCGCAGCACATCGTACACAAGACTGTCTTTAGCCTGTTGTCTTGGTTATTGTTCGGTACGCTACTGGTTGGCAATTGGCGGGCGGGCTGGCGTGGCAAGCGTGCAGCTAATATCACCATTTATGCGTTTATTTTATTGGCGATTGGGTTCGTCGGTAGCAAGTTTGTGTTAGAGCTATTGCTAGGCGTTGGCCAATAAAAAAGCGACAGTCAATTGCATGAGATGCAATTGACTGCCGCTGGGATAATACTCAACAATTAGATGAGATCTTATAGATCTTCTTTTACTAAAGTGCTTCTTTAATTAAAAACCACCGTCTTATTACCAGCGACAATCACTCGATTTTGCACATGCCAGTTCACAGCACGCGCCAATACGTTGCGCTCGATATCACGACCAATGGCTCGCAATTCTGTCACCCCTTGACGATGCGTCACGCGGTGGACGTCTTGCTCAATGATAGGCCCTTGATCA
This sequence comes from Psychrobacter sp. JB385, assembly GCF_900163785.1. GTDB lineage: Bacteria > Pseudomonadota > Gammaproteobacteria > Pseudomonadales > Moraxellaceae > Psychrobacter. The sequence continues at coordinate 263,472 of NZ_FUKN01000001.1, read as the reverse complement.
AGCTCAGCGGTAACATAATGCGCGGTCGCCCCAATCAGCTTCACGCCTTTGTCATACGCTTGACGATAAGGATCTGCCCCCACAAAAGCTGGCAAGAAGGAATGATGAATATTGATCACCTGCATCGGCCAACGCTTCACAAAATCAGGTGACAGTATTTGCATATAACGCGCTAATACAAGCAAATCATTACCTTCCATCAGTTTATGAATCTGCTCTTCTGCCTGCTCTTTATTGTTTTTATTGACAGCCACATGGTGAAATGTGATACCAAAATTTTTGACTGCTTGACGTAAATCAGGATGGTTACTCACCACACAAGTAATCTCGCAATCCAGCAAACCGCGCTGATGACGCCATAGTAAATCTAGCAATGCATGATCGAACTTGGACACCAAAATACCCACTTTGGTCTTAATCGCATTGTTATGAAGACGCCAATCCATGTTGTGGCGTTTGGCAACCGTATGTCCAAAGCTGACCTCAAAATTGTCAATAATCTCGCTCAATCCTGCCAAAGCAAATTCCAAACGCATAAAGTACTGACCGCCCTCATGCGCCGTTGAATACTGATCAAGCGTAATAATATTCGCACCATAGCGATGAATAAACTCAGAAACCGCTTGTACGATACCCGCTTGATCTTTGCATTTGATCAACAGTGTCGCCGTATCGCTCGCATCAGTGGTAGGTGAAGCACTCGAGATGGTGTTTGACTCGATATCCGATGAGGGAACCGTCTTGATAGTGTCTGACATAATACGCCCAATTAAAAATGATGACTGATCGCTGAAAAACTATTATCAGCGTAGTAAACCGATTATTTTAATCTTTTTTGCAATGTTTTGCTGAGCGTGTTGGTTGTTTTTGGTTATTTAGATTGATTTAGTTATTTGACATGATAATCAAAAACCCCCAACGTGGGGTTGGGGGTTTTGCTACTGACTGGTTAAGGTTACTATGTGAACTTATTGAATAATATAAGTCTTAGTCGTGACATTACTGTTCGGTGCAGTAGCAGAGATTCTAAAGTAATCCCCTGCTGCACAACCATCCAACGTATAGTTGCTGATGGTTCCTAAGTTTTGGCCGAGAGCGCCTGTGTTCACCAAAGCAGGTACTTTACTGAAACCTCCAACCTGCTCTACTGTACAACTTTTATCATTACTATCTGTTCTGTCAACAGCGGTTGCAGCAATAGTCGTACCAGAAGGCATTGGATTTAGATCATAGAAACCACCGCTGTTCGTACGAACATTAACCATCGTTGCTGAGCTGCTGATCACTTGTGTCGTTAGCATATTACCTAGATTGTTTAATAAGGTAAAACGCGCATTACTACCGTCAGATAATAGCTGAATGGTTTGATAACGTACAATAGCATCCAATCCTGAGTTACAAGTATTGGCTTTATTTGGCGATACAAAATTTGAAATAAAACTCTGCTCAAAACTGTCTTTTTTTGATTGACTGTATGTTGGAAATTTAAGTTGTATAAATCGATCTAAATTGTTTTCACACATACCGCTTGCTTGTGTAGTCAGTGGATACGTAAATTCACCAGCTTCAAATGTACCATTTTCATTGTCATCACGGAAGGTATCACCAATATTATGAACAAAGGTATCTACTCCCTCATCCCATGCGTTGTTAGCATTGTTATCAATATAAGCTTTTTCGCCTTCTGCTACAGCTAAAATACTAACACGTCCATCACCTGGTCTTGGGTTTTGAGTTGAGAAAGTCACATCACAAACGCCATCAGTAGTGGTACAGCTAGCAGGAGAGACTTTACCACCTTCAGCCGTTAAATTGACCACTGTACCATCTGGTACTGAGTTCCCATTGCGATCTACCATTCTAATAGTGATGTTAGTGCTGTCGCCATCCATACTCCAATCTAAAACGTTTTTGCCTTGTGAGATACTTAAACCATCTTGCGTCACACGCGAGCTAGCGATCGATATACCTTTAGATAATGCATTGATACGACCATCTCGAGAAAGCGAAGCTTTAATTTCCACAGGCCCTGGTGTAGAACCAGGATAAATATTGACAGACACATTACCATTTTCATCAGTTCTAGCAGGAATGTCAGAACGATTACCCAATACGCCAAAGGATAGACCCAGTGGTGATTTTTCCAAGGATAAAACCACATCGGCATTGGCAAGAGGCGTTTTATTAGAATAAACCGTAAATTCAACCTCTCCTGTCGCAGAAGAGCCACTATTTGCAATGCCAAGTGTTAATGGATTAGAAGTATATACAATTGAGGTTGCCTCAGGAGCTTGCACAGTAATATTGGTAGATCGTACTGAACTACCTACGCTTGCAGATATTGTCACAGGACCACTACAGAGCGTATCATCATCGTTAATCGACTTATAAACCACCTCTACCATACCATTAGCATCAGAAGTTATTTGTGCTGGAATCTGTCCACAACTCGCATTAAGATTAACTGACACACCATTCAATGTATTTCCTTCTGCATCAGAGACAATCAAAGACAATGCAGTCTGAGCACCTGATGATAGATTGGCACTCTCAACAGAAAACGCACTTAGACTAACCTTGGTCGATTGAACTGAAAAAGTTTTATCTACAGTTGCCGTATTACCTGCAAAGGTCGCGGTCGCAGAAATAGTATAAGCTCCTGATACTTCAGTTCCAGTTGGCTTTAAGAATATACGAGCGAAACCTTCACTATCTGTTAGTACCGAGCCTGATGTGGTTTGTGATAACACCACCCCTGTAGCATCAATAGCAAAGCTCACTTTAGCCCCTGCGATAGGTTCATTTTTTTCGTTAGTTATTAAAACCTCATAGTAAGCACCATCTAAACCGATTGAAGTAACTGGATTACTATTTATATCAACCAGATTACTAGTCGCTATATTGAGAGTATCAATAGTAGAACCGCCATTCCCTGTCCCAGGTTGAGTTACACCAGTATCAGGCTCGGGCGCGATCGTATCAGTACCATCGCCACCGCCGCATCCAGCCAAAGCAAGTGATAAGGTTAGTGCAGTCAGCTGAAACAGCTTGGAAGCAGGTAATGAGCTATATGACATTTTTAGACTCCGCATGAGCAGTAATTTTTAGTGTAAATAGGCAAAAACCATTACGCAGAATCAGAACAGACTGGTAATGATACATAGGTTTACATTGCTGCTGGATGTATTAACAGATTGTATTAAATATATAACAGCAACTTTACTGACTTTTGTTATAACTTACAACTAAAAATTAATGGTTACTATTAAACAATCAACAACATAGAGCGGTTATTTCAGGGTATAATAGCCATCCTTTAGATCGGCAGTAATTATAAAAATATTTGAGTATTCATCTGTTTTATGGTATAAATGTCGGCTTTAAAATTTTCTGAATTGGTTAGCCTGTTATTTGCCTTTAGATAACAGTCATATCAGCTCAACCTTCATATAGTTTTGTTTGGTGCAAAGCTGCCGCTTGCTGTGTCCATGCCGCAAAAACGTGCAACTTGCCCAGACTGGTATGAGAAAAACTCATACCTCATAGATTAGGAGTTCGCCATGTCTCGAGTTTGCCAAGTGACTGGAAAGCGCCCTATGGTGGGTAATAATGTTTCGCACGCAAACAACAAAACCCGTCGTCGCTTTCTACCAAACCTACACAACCATCGTTTTTGGGTAGAGTCTGAAAATCGTTTTGTACGTCTACGTGTGTCTACCAAAGGTATGCGCATCATTGACAAACTAGGTATCGATAAAGTGTTAGCGGATCTACGCGCACAAGGTCAAAAAGTTTAAGTGACTATTAGCAGCTTATAAATAATGATAATTTTCGTTATTAAAGCTGCTTTTCTGCTACCACATGAGTAGCAACTTATTACTTGAGACGCATACCTATCGTTTTAAGACCCCTCATTTACAGGAAAGCTATCATGAGAGATAAAATCAAATTAGTATCAACAGCGGGTACTGGGTATTACTACACCACTACTAAAAACAAGCGCACTATGCCTGGCAAAATGGAAATCAAAAAATTTGATCCAAAAGTACGCCAGCATGTGATCTTTAAAGAAGCTAAAATCAAATAACTGCCATCATTTGTAGAAGGCATTTCTATAAATACTTTCTATAAAAAAGTTATTTGAACAAAAAAAGGGTTTATCAATCGATAAACCCTTTTTTTATGCTTGTATGTTTAGCTATCTTCAGCTTGCTAATAAACTAAAGATCAGCTGTAGTGTGTTGGCTCTTTATCATAGACGTGAGCGTGCCATTTACTCATCTGTTTTTGCATGATGACCTGAATCGCCGCATGAATCATATGTTGACCAATGGCTTGCGTATCGCTACCAAGTAGCTCTTTGAGCTTGTCGGAAAAATCAATAGTCATCAGCGGTGCCTCATCTTGTTCAGCATCACGCAACAGCAACTTACCATCCTCAGCTTCTACCAGCTCAAGGGTGGTTTCTTTAGCAAATCCTGCGAATTGATCGGTATTCTCGTTGTCTACTTCTATATCATTATCGATATCGTATGGCATTCATTTGTTCCTTATTGTCCCGTCTGATACTTGTAAACGAACTGGTCATTGCAAAGAAGCTATTCACTACAAAAAATCCATTCAACAAAGCTTTCGTCTTAAATCTTTCGTCTTTTAGTAACGCGGGTAAAACTGTCTTACTCATACAATGGACGCTTTGACTTTGGATTTCAAGGGTTGTCATACAAGTCTGCTCTCTAAATGGTAGATTTGCGAGGATATTTGAACTTAACGCCAGTATCTTAGTTTGGCTATCGTGAATAAAAATGCGACAAACATGCCAAGATAATATGTCAACTTTAACTCAAAGGTTGGATCACGATATTTGAAGGGTAATGCCACGGTGGCAGTAGCAGTAGGAAATATCAGTAGCATGAGGAGCCAATTTTCAATCACATTTAGCCAGTCTTGAAAACTTGTACCATGACGCAGCGATGCTAAGCCCATGAATAGGCAAGCTATGATCAAACTAGTAAACAAGCCGTTAGGTAAGTCTTTTGGATAAATGATGTTGGCAATACTAGTTGGTACGATTCTCATATAAAATTCCAGCCATACTTGTCAGGCATGGCTCAATGATTAAAAAAAACTATAAAAAATGGTTTATAAAAAGATCGCAACGCTATAGTTATGCATGAACATTGTTTTTGCGACTCGTGGCGTTAACTATAACTCCCCATCAACCACAGCATAGCCACACAAGCAGTCAACCAGCCAAGCGTCAGCGCATTTCTGGTCTCAATATGTAGGCCTTTGACCTTGTTGACCATTCGTGAACCAAGCCAAAAAAACAATGGTATGCCAATCACAAAGGTAGGTACAATTACGGCTGCATGACGCAATACTACCCCAACGTCATCGCCAATCATTAAGCGAAAACCATAGCCTGCCAGACTGAGCACAAGCGCAAAAACAGCCAATCCAATCGTAATCCCTTTTGGCACGAGACTACGAGGCGGCTTAGTCTCTCTCATTGTCTCAGAGCTTACAGACGAGTGAGCGGGGGTTTTGGTGTCCATAGTTTACCTTTATACATAACTTACCATCGTGCCAATGACCAGCGATACTGCCCATGTTAACCATATGGACGTTACTGGCCGTCTCTAACCAGCGCCAACTCTTCACGCATCGCATCGATAGCCGCTTTATAATCTTCTTGATTGAAGATTGCAGAACCAGCGACAAACATATCCGCACCTGCTTCAGCAACCGCACGAATATTACTGGCTTTGATGCCACCATCGACTTCCAATCTAATCTCTCTACCGCTAGTCACAATACGTTGACGAACTTGTCGAACTTTATCCAAAGTGCTCTCGATAAATGACTGCCCACCATAGCCAGGATTGACGCTCATGAGTAGGATTTGATCGACCTTATCCATCACGTGATCCAAATGATGTAATGGCGTTGCTGGATTGAGCACCAAACCACATTCTGCCCCACCATCTTTAATCAGCTGTAAAGAGCGATCAACATGCATACTGGCTTCTGGATGAAAGGTAATAATGCTCGCGCCTGCTTCTAAGAACTGCTCAATCATGCTATCAACAGGCGAGACCATAAGATGCACATCAATAGGCGCATCAACGCCGTAATCACGTAGTGCTTTACAAATCATACTACCAAACGTCAGGTTCGGCACGTAATGGTTGTCCATGACATCGAAATGAATCACATCAGCGCCCGACTCCAGTACTTTTTCAACTTCTTCGCCCAACCGTGCAAAATCGGCTGACAGTATGGAGGGTGCGATAAGATAAGGTTTAGAAGAACTGATCATAAGGAGCTACCTAATTCATGTTTAAATAAAAGACGAGCGAAATATAGAAAATGTTATAACGGACGTAAGTGCTTTTGATATTAAAATCATATCAAAAATACGAACCATTTTATGCTTAAATGACTAGCGTGGCTTATATTGGGTCTTACAATAAGCACGACCAACGTCAAAAGAGCGCTTTGCCTCGTGCTTGGTCGCACGGTTACTCACTCGTTGACGCCACAAGCGAAAGGACGACGGCTTGAGCTCTTGGCGCATGAGCTTAATCACATCAGGCTCACTAAGACCATAGCTATGCTCAATGGCGCCAAACGGCGTTCTGTCTTCCCACGCCATCTCTATCACTCGTGAGACTTGAACCTCATCCAGCACTCTATCCCCATACTTATTGGTTGACTGCTCAATCATATCACTTGATTGTACTGAGCTTGCTACCTTCTCGCTGGAATGAGTATCAGCACCCATGCTGGTATGCTGTTTGTCTTTCAAAGCTGCGTCCATATCCGCCTGCATGGTAGCGAGCGTAGATTCAGGAGCACTAGAATCTGATGACTGATCTTTTAAACCGACTGCGGCCAAATCTTGATAACTTGCCATAAGACTTACCTTTTTTAAATCAAACGATACAACAAAAAAAACATCATATTAAGACTTCACTGAAGCTCTAGCGAAGCTGCGCCATACGCCAATGATGATCGATATGGTCGTTGATCACAGTTTGAATAAAATAATAACTGTGGTCATGACCACCTTGATAACGCAGAGTTAAGGGTTGCTTGGCTTTTTCGCAAGCATCTTGTAGCGTAGATGTTTTCAATTGACCTTCTGCTAAAAAGTTATCAGCTGCCCCTTGATCGACCAAGATACTCGCATACTGCCGACCGACTTTTTCAATCATCTTTGAAGCATCCGCTTGCGCCCATAATGACTTATCATCACCAAAGTATTCGGTATAAGCTGCTTGTCCCCAAGCTGACTCACTAGCAGCACAGACAGGCGATAGCGCTGACACGCTAACAAATTTGCTCGGAAACTTAAATCCTAGTAATAGTGCCCCATGACCACCCATTGAGTGCCCTGTGATGCCAATCGTATCAATGGGAAACTCTGAACGTAATAAATCATACAGCTCTTCAACGATATAACTTTCCATGTTGAAATGGTCTGACCAAGGTAGCTGTGTCGCATCGACATAATACCCAGCACCTTGACCAACAAAATAGCGTTCATCATTAGGCACTTCGGCACTGTTCGCATCGTCTGAGACTGACAAGCTACGCGGAGAGGTATCAGGTGCAATAAAGATCATGCCAAGCTCGCTACATCTTTGTTGAAAATGCGCTTTGTGAGTGACGTTATCAGCATTACACGTCAGACCTGACAAATATAAAATAGCAGGACAGCGCTGGCCTGTGAGTGCTTCATCAGGCAAATAAATACTGAACGTCATCGTTGTCTTGGTAGCAGTTGATTGATGACTATAATAATGCTGTTCACCATTAAAGCAGCGATTCACACTTTGTTGTGTGAGTTGGCTATTGGCAGACAGGCGATGACTATAAGATTTTTTCATGAGTGACATCCTTTTTATCCAAAGTAAAATACACAATGACTTATAAGAAGCACTTATAAGATAATACCGACAACGTTAATATTTTAGAAATTATTGAATCATTTGTCAGCTGTAGCTACCACCGTATCCGCTGACTGAGAAGAAGCGCTTTTAGGCAATACATTAAGCGTAGCTGCCTCATTACTAATCACGCTTGCCACAGGTGGTCTTGTTTTATCAAATAACACTTGCTCGAAGGCAGGCAGCGCTGTTTCCATCAGACTACCAACAGCCATCTGCGGCTCTGATGGTTCAAACCCCATCACTTCCTCACGCTCATGTACACGTACTCTTGCGTCCTTAAATGCAGCTTCAAAACTGGTGTTGCTGCGTAGACTCTCAGCAAAGAACGCTTGCCCAAAATACGTCATCTCAGCGGTGTTGGTACAACCAAATGACGGTCTATCAGCGGCTGATGCCGTAATCACCACAGTGGTTGGAGACGCCAACTCATCAATGAACGAGCCTGAGTAACAGGCAGATACGACAATCACGCGCCAACGAATGCCAGAGTCATCAAGCGCCTCACGCAGCCATGCAGCGTCTAGGTTCTCCATCACAAGTGGCGGGTTGGCCAGTTGAATGATGTCTTGATTACCATGTGAAGATAAAGTGAGAAACAACACGTCTTCATCTGCATTCATCTGCTGACCAATTTTTTTTAAGCCGCGTAAAATACTGGTCTTGGTTGCGATTGGCTCATCCAACCAACTATAAGTGTTATTGATCAACGCCAACGAATGGCCACTGGTACCAAAACGCACATCAAACAATTCCCGCACTTTATTGATCTCAGAACGAAAAACATCTTGTTCAGAGAAGCCTGCAACGCCCATAAAGTACCAATCGGTTCTGCCCAATACGCCCGCATCAATACTGTTTAATGCTTGTTGTAGTAGTCGGGGCTGCTCATAAAACGCCGCTTCTTCTAAGACAGGTGTCACCGGCGTCTGTTTAAATATAGGCTGATCAGCGACATTGCGCTGCCAAATCGTCAAGAGCGCAACAGCGCCTACCAGTACAATGATTCGCTCCCACCACGGTATACGTAAGCGACGAGAAAAAATCCATAATAAGGCAAGCGTTTGCCATAAAAACAGCACCAAAAACAAAATAGGTAAAAACGAGTAACTCCAATTGGGTAACCAGCCATAACTGCCCAAGAGCTGCATTAGGCTCTGTAAAAGTGCTGATAAAGTATCCGCAACCAGCCACAAAATCACTGGCACAAAAACCAGCGACTGATTGCCTGCGCGGCGTGCCAAAATGATACCGCCCAATAGAATAATCATCGGCCAGATCAGATAACTGACCAACCCTTGCTCATTAAAGAGACTACCGCTTTCAGCTGCCAACCACGAAAAAAGCACATTGCTGCCAAGTGCCAATAGGGCAAACACCGCAAACTGAATAAAGGTGGGTTTTACCCAAGAGAACGCCCGTGTCGACCCGACCAGCATCCACAACGTTGCAATAATATTGGCAGCGAAATTGAGCGAAAAACGCTGAAGTGATACGGTTTTTAACGACGCAAGTGACAAAGACTTAGACCTCTAGCCAGTCAAGAAGATACAGTGAGTCAATTATAAATGCCTTTAATATAGCCACTTTATAAAGTTATTGATTGATAACTTTTGCATAGTTGGTAGACATTAATTTCATATTGAATTCACTAGGAAATAGTGACAAATAGCGAACAACACAAACTTTTATTTTAGCTCGCTAATCTATCGCGATTGTAACGGATTGTCGGTCAAGAGGATAAGGATGATTTGTAAAATTCATTCAAATATGGCCATAAATCTCAATAAAAAAGGAGGCCTTGCAGACAAGACCTCCTTTTACCTCAATTACCAGACATTATCTCATCAATAGCTCATTAACGCGCTTTAGATAAGCGGCTGGATCTTCTAACTGACCGCCATCTGCTAATAAAGCTTGATCGAAGATGACTTGAGCGAGATCATCAAACTGCTCGCTGCTTTCTAGCTTTTTAATCAGTGGGTGATCAGGATTCACTTCAAGCGTTGGTTTGCTTGCTGGTACATCCTGCCCCATTTGCTTAAGCATCTGGATCATTTGCGGTGACAACTCACCTTCTCCAACCACCAAACAAGCTGGGCTATCTACCAGACGTGTTGATACTTTCACATCTTTAGCACGGCTGCCTAAAGCCGTTTTTAGCTTATCAACCACAGGCTTTAATGTTTCTTGGGCTTTTTCAGCTTCTGCTTTTTCAGCTTCGTCTTGCAAGTCGCCCAAATCTACCGCGCCTTTGGCAATGTTCTGTAGCGGTGTTTCATCGAATGAAGTTAAGAAATTCATTGCCCATTCATCAACACGGCTGGTCATCAAAATAACTTCGATGCCTTTTTTCTTAAACAACTCAAGTTGCGGGCTGTTTTTTGCTGCTGCCAAATTATCAGCCGTTAGATAATAGATGGCTTTTTGGCCTTCCTTCATACGCGCTTTATAGTCTTCAAAGCTGGTCTCAAGACCGTCTTGTGTGCTGGTCGCATAGCGAAGCAGTTTGGCAATACGCTCTTGATTGCCCATGTCTTCGCCAAGACCTTCTTTGATCACATCACCAAACTCTGCGTAGAACTGCGCAAATTTTTCTTGTTTGTCGCTGTCTTCGCTATTGGCCAAACTTGATAGCAAGGTCAAAATACGGCGCGCATTACCATCACGAATCGATTTGACATCGCGCGACTCTTGTAGCAGCTCACGACTCACGTTTAATGGCAAGTCTGCTGAATCGATGACGCCTTTCACAAAGCGTAGATACATCGGTAACAGCTGCTCAGCTTCGTCCATGATAAACACACGTTTGACGTACAGCTTCAAGCCATGCTGCTGCTCACGAGTATACAAATCAACTGGCGCTTTTTTCGGGATATACAATAATTGCGTGTACTGAACGCGGCCTTCGACACGGTTATGCGTCCAAGCAAGTGGCTCATCCATGTCATAAGTGATGTTTTTGTAGAAATCGACATACTCATCATCTTCAATCTCAGAGCTTGAGCGAGTCCATAATGCACTGGCTTTGTTAATGGTTTCCCACTCGTCAGTCAGTACCATCTCACCGCCAGCTGGCGTGTCGTCGTTCTCGTCTTCTTTTACATCTTCTTGCCAAACTTCTTTACGCATCTGAATGGGCAAGCTGATATGGTCAGAGTACTTATTCACCAAACGTTTAATTTTGCTGCGATCTAAGTAGTTATCTTCGCCCTCAGAGTATTCTTCTTTTAGATGCAAAGTAATCGCTGTACCGCGCGTATCTTTGGTAATCGTCTCAACCGTAAAGCTACCTGTCCCATCTGATACCCAGCGCACGCCTTTATCCGCAGGCTCGCCCGCTTTACGTGATTCAACGCTGATGGTATCAGCCACGATAAATCCTGAGTAAAAACCAACACCAAACTGTCCAATCAACTGACCGTCTTGTTTTTGTGATTCAGACAATTTGTCCAAAAATGCTTTAGTGCCTGATTTTGCAATCGTACCCAAGTTTTCGATGGCATCCGCTTCATTCATACCAATACCGTTATCGGTAAAGGTGATCGTCTTAGCGTCCTCATCAATGGCAATACGTATGCGCAGCTCACCGTCGTTTTCATATAGGCTATCGTCGTTGGTGGCTTCAAAACGCAATTTATCACAGGCATCAGAGGCGTTAGAGACGAGCTCACGGACGAAAATATCCGCATTAGAATATAGTGAATGTGTCACCAAATGCAGCAACTGCGCCACTTCCGCTTCAAACGTGTGTTTTTTTAATTCTGGATTCAGACCTTCAGCTTGAGTTGCTTCACTCATAAAAACTCCTTTAAATTCTATGAAAGACCTATTATCAGATAACGATACACTCACTAAAGATGCTCTCATAATGTTAGAGAACCTGCCGTATGTGATACCGTTAAACTGTCTATACTAATAGGGGCATTGAGAAAAAATTCAAGCACAGAAGCTTTATCCCATAAAAAAACACCGCCCGTATTTGTCAAGGCAGTGCTTTTCTTAGATGAGTACTTTTCTCATAGAACCATTCAAAAGATGAACATTCAAGCGCAGATACTAAGAACGATGACGCTAAACACTATTCTGAATAAACCTTAATCAATAATTCCCAGATAGCGGTCAATTTTTTTGAAAAATGAGTATGTTTTTTCATAGCAACCTCTCTATCGATTAATATCATCTTGTTAGCTGCTATTAAAGCCCATTTTCATTCATTTGTATAATTAACTAATCGCATCATATCGTCCCGTTTTTTAAAACCATAGAATGTTTAGCGCGGCATCGGGCGAATGGTCAGGATTTGCTCGCTACGACCAAACGGACCTTGCGTGTCGTGCAGTATGGCACTGGTCAATCCAATACCATCATCGCCATATTGCTGCACAGCCTCGATACCAAGCCAGCGACCTTGAGGTTTACGGTGCATATGAATTTGCAAATCCGTATTGGGAAACATCCATTCTAACTTAGATAAGCCAAGACCAAGCCGTGGTACGACACCATTGGCCGTATCGACCATACCTAATAGATGCACCAAATCATCCGTGGGCACACCATCGACCATCTCGACATCATTGGTGATCCATATCATACCGCGTCCGGGACGACGATCCTCTGTCGCCACCAGACGTACGCTCTCAATAAAGCCGCCCGGCCAACCTTTCATATCTTCCCAAACTGGCAACGCTTCAGGTTTATATTTTGCTGGTTGATCTTCAAGTCCGGCAATCTCACTGGTGTCTTGCGTCATCAATCGCCATGCTCGTGCGATGATCGCATCACGGCCGCGACTACTCATAACCGCTTCAATCAATTCAATGGTTTTGCCAGGTCGAATACAGCGCGTGGTAATGGTAAAGTCATCAAGCGGTATCAGGCCTAAGATATCAAGACTAACGCGAGCGATACGCATATTGTCTTGCGGCGCATAGCCATTTAGTTCAGCAGTGAGTACCCCAGTCGCTGGCGCCATGTGCTGTTCATGCTCATTCCAGGCGCCCTGCGCATGCTTGGTTGGCTGGTAATGCGCCACACTGACGCCGTCTTCTTGCTGTTCACGTTTAATAAAAGTGTAATAAGCTGGCATGATCATCCTTGTTCTTGTACCAAAGCTTTCTCATGTATCTTCGCTATTCAATGACATGAAAATCTATTATTGGGAAAAGTATCGTCATTTTTTATCCATAAAAATCAGACGTTTTGTTTGCTGTACTGGACTGACTATTTACGTTTGAGAGGCCAGTCTACTCAACTCTCGTTAGCGCTTTTTTTCTCATCTCAAGAATCTGGCGACTTTTTATAATAATGAATAAGAAAAAAATCATAATCACAACGAGCAAGCCATAGAAAACACTATAATTTTGCATAAAATTTGCGATATTTAGGAGAAGTATCAAGGCAACTAGGACAATAACAAACATATTTATTTTTAACTGTTTGTTCACCTCTTCAAGAGTGGCTTCAGCCAATACAAACTTGGTTTTTTGTTTTTTCATTCTACCTTATCCATAGCAGGTGACTTTTAATCAAGGCGCATCAAAAATTATCAAATGATTGATACTCAGACGCTAACGCACGTAGGCTTTTACCTTATTTACCTACCTGCGTAACAGGAATACGTAGCGCCTTTGGTAAGCTAAATATTACGTTTTCTTCGATACCTGACAACTCACTTGGCAAATCGCCACCCCAATCTTGCAGCTGCTGTAGGACTTCTTGAATAAGCACCTCAGGCGCTGAAGCCCCAGCGGTCACACCAACACTTTGTACACCATCCAACCAGCTGCTATTCATCTCACTAGCATTGTCAATTAAGTAAGCTTGGCAATTCATACGCTCAGCCAACTCACGCAGACGATTGGAGTTTGAAGAGTTTGGTGAACCCACCACCAAGACCACTTCGCAGCGACTGGCCAAATCTTTTACCGCATCTTGGCGGTTTTGGGTGGCATAACAAATATCGTCTTTGCGCGGCCCTTGAATACTAGGAAACTTACCACGTAAAGCATCGATAACGCGCGCTGTGTCGTCCATCGACAACGTGGTTTGGGTAACAAACGCTAAGCGCTCAGGATTTTGTACGCTGAGTGCTTCGACATCGCTTTCATTTTCGACCAGATGAATCTGGCCACCGTGGCGACGGTTAAAGCGGCCCATCGTGCCTTCAACTTCAGGATGTCCAGCATGGCCAATCAGTACCGCATCCATACCTTCTTGCGCAAACTTTGCAACCTCAATATGCACTTTGGTGACTAGCGGACAAGTGGCATCAAATACTGTCAAATCGCGACGCTCCGCCTCATCTTCAACGGCTTTTGACACGCCATGCGCCGAAAAAATAACAATTGACCCATCTGGTACTTCGTCAAGCTCTTCCACAAATACGGCACCGCGATTTGCCAAATCAGAGACAACAAATTTATTATGTACTACCTCATGGCGAACATAAATGGGTGGCTCAAAACGCGTCAATGCTTCATTCACAATCGCAATCGCACGATCCACACCAGCACAAAATCCACGAGGGTTGGCAAGATAAATTTGCATAAACAGGCCTATCATTAGATAATTTATAGTTAAAGCGTATTTTAAACCGCTTCAATGTAAAAGTTGGAATAAAAGCAATGCTCTACTTTATCATAATTTGCTTTTATTGCCTTTGAAAATACCCATACTCTATCGTCAAAAGTCAGTATAGGGATACTGGGTTGATCAGGTCGGCTTTATTAAAATAAAAGTCACAAAAGCACTTTATAATAACGCATCGATTTTAATTCTTATCGCCATACATGATGGCGTTTTTTATTTTTACCAGCCTCTCGCCCTTCGCTAGGACATTTTTTAGCTGTTTACTAGGACATATTGTATGACAGGTTCATTATTTATTATCACCGCTGCCTCGGGTACAGGCAAGACCTCATTGGTAAAACAACTGCTTGCCACCACCAATGACTTGACCGTCAGTGTTTCACATACCACTCGCGCACCGCGTCCTGGCGAGATTGATGGTCAGCACTATCATTTCACTGATGTCGACAGCTTCACCAACGGTATCAATGCAGGCCAATTCTTGGAGCATGCTGAGGTATTTGGCAATTATTACGGCACATCTGAGCAAAGCGTCCGCACCCAGCTTGCCGCAGGCATTGATGTGATTTTGGAGATTGATTGGCAAGGGGCGACGCAGATCAGAAACATGTTTGCCGATGCCATCATGGTTTTTATTTTACCGCCTAGCCTGACGACACTACGTCAACGTCTCTCAACTCGCGGACAAGATAGCGTAGAAGTAATCGAGCAACGCCTTGCTGGCGCAGTCACTGAAATGGCACAATACGTAAATGCCGATTATGTGGTTATCAATGATAACTTTGAGGTGGCCTTAGCTGAACTGAAAGCCATTATCGTGGCGGATAGACAAACCCTTAAGCGCCAACAGCAGCGCTATCATCGCACCATTGCTAGCCTGCTCAGCGATGAAGCAGCCGAATAAACCAAATATGGTTTACCATTTATGACTCATTTGGCAAGTGAATATAAAAAGCAACTACGCGACTGAGCAAAAAATGCTATAATGTCTAGCTATTCCTTTTTTATATTTTTGTTATTATTTTTATTGAGTGGCGGCGCATGTCCGTGACTGGTAAAAACAACCGAGGTAGCTATTTATGGCACGAGTGACGATTGAAGATTGCTTAGATAATGTTGATAATCGCTTTGAGTTGATTTTGGTGGCAAGCAAACGCGCGCGTCAATTGGCTAAAGGTATCGCCGAACCATTGGTTAATGTCGATAATGACAAGCCTACCGTATTGGCTTTGCGTGAAATTGCTGCCGGCAAAATCACACGTGATATTTTAAATCAGCCAGAGCATCACTTTGCAACCAGTTCACTGGATTTGGCATTGTCAGGCGATCATAGCTTCTAATAAAGCGCATTGATAACGTCCATTGTATAATGTCATAAAGCGAACGATCGTTTTATAGATCAATACACGGTGACGATAGAGACCACAGCACAGGCTGTGGTTTTTTGGTTGTAACGATATTGTTTTAACGGTTGTAATTGCCATTTATACCTCAAAATAAACCTTTGAGGCAGAATTTTTACGTTTTTATCGTCCCTACTCGCTTATCAGTTGACTTTGAATACGATTTGCGATTAATTAGAGAATGGTCTAACTGTCTTCAGCTTTTTCATTAGGCTTCTGTTTAGTAGTCAGCATTCAATTAAGTCCCTGTTTATATTGATAGTTTATTCTTTCGATAAACAGTTAGGCAAATAGATAATGGAAATAGGATTGTTGCTTTATGAGTCAAACCTTACCCAAACTCAGTCATCATCTGGTAGATGAAGCTCAATATAACTTACTGCGCTCAGTAGGTTATCTCACTGCTGCTGAACGGCGTGATATTATTGATGCGTGCGAGTTCGGTGATGTTGCGCATATTAAAGACAAGCGCAAATCAGGAGAGCCTTATATCACTCACCCTATTGCGGTGGCTGAAATCTTGGCCGGTTTTCGTCTAGATCGAGATACGATTATCGCAGCAATCTTGCATGATACTGTCGAAGATACTGATGTGAGCGACGAGCAGCTCAAAGAGCGCTATGGCAAGGCTGTGGCAAGATTGGTCGATGGGGTGACCAAGCTCAAATCCTCGGCGCACAATAAGCAACAGAACAAGGCCGCGACTTTCCATAAGATTCTGACTGCCACATTGGCCGATCCTCGTGTCTTGATTATTAAGCTTGCTGATCGATTGCATAATATGTCCACGCTTGATGCCGTGCGTCCTGAAAAGCAGCGTACGACGGCTCAAGAAACCTTGGACTTTTATGTGCCTTTTGCACGACTGATGGGTCTCAATGACATTGCTGATTATATCGAAGTGCTTTGTTATCGCAATCTTAACTCTGATATGTATAACAAAATCTCCGACAAGCTTTTACAACATGGGCTGGGACGTAATTTTCAAAAAGAAGCCATTCATCGCTACTTAAATATTGTTCTTACCAATTTAGAGCTGAATGGACTGGTCAAAGTCTTAGACAATCGCGTGGTCATCTACCGTCAATTTTTCCGCAATCGCGGTGAGATTAACTCCTTACTGCGTCATTATGCGTTTGAGATTGTCCTTGATAATATCGAATCCTGTGACAAGCTGGCTTACTATCTGATTAAAAAATATCAAATTGCTGACAGCCACATCGCTGACAATATTCGCAGACCGCTACCAGGCGGTAGTCAATCGCTTACCTTGATTTATGAGCGCGACAATGATGTTGTAAAAGTCACCATCTTGACCAAGCAAATGCAAAACGCTGCCAGACTTGGGGTTATTGGGGCAGAGCACGCGTCCGATATCAGCCAGTCAGTGATTCAAGCCTCATTACGCAATATGAAAGACTTGGTCGATGAAGACAATTTGCATGAAAACAGTCCTGATTTTTCAGCGGCTGTCTCTACTATCAACGAGCTAATGGATTATCTGCATTCTAGTAAAATCATCTGTTACAGTCCGCAAGGTCGTGCCTATGAGTTACCGCAAGGCGCAACCGCACTAGATTTTGCTTACGCCGTTGGCCCCATGGTTGGTAATGTGGCAGTCGGTGCTAACATCGATGACAAAGCAGCAAAACTGGGCACGGTGGTCAAAAACGGACAGCTCATTGAAATTGAGGTAAACAGTCACTCAGAACCAAAAGCGGAATGGCTTGGCTTTGTGGTCACCAACAAAGCGCGTGAAGAGATTTTGCGGTGGTTTAAAGATCTATCTACCGCCAATAAGCGACATCATGGTCAGCAAGCATTGGATCGCGCCCTTAAGACCTACCAAAAAAGTCTCGACGACTTAACAGAGAATGACTGGAAAAACCTGACGGAATGGCGCGGCCTGACAGAAAAGGACGCTTTGTTTGAACAAATCAGCTCTGGTACTTTGCTGCCACAATTGGTGGTGACGCGCCTATTTAGTGATGAAGTCAATGACTTACAGGCAAAAGAACAAAACGAAGACATGACTCAGCCTCAGCAATTGATCGTCAATGCGTCTGGCGTTGAGCTTGATTTTGCCAATTGTTGTCATCCCATTTATGGTGATCCTATCGTTGGTCATTTATCACGTCATGGATTGGTCGTGCACCGACATAAGTGTTTTTCGATTGATGACATTCGTAAAGACAACCCTTATCAAGTCATTCAACTGCGCTGGCGTAATGACAACGCCGTCAAGCAAGGTGACCCTGGCGAGCATGATATAAAAAATACAGGAAAGATTCGCTTTCCTGCGTATTTGAAATTGTCTATTTCTCTAAGCGACGAACAAATTACGGAAGTTATTTATCATTTACGTCAGTTGAATATTGGTGTTGAAACCATCGACGTGCGTAGTAGTGATACTATCGTTCACATCATTGTACGTAGCCGCAATCACTTAGCACAAGGTATTCGTGAACTGCGCTCCTTACTTGGCTTCCCAAATATCATCCGTCTGTACCAATTGTAGTGAGCAGGTAAGATTGGCTTTATTGACCATCTAATGGCATTGATCAATAAAATCAGCGCCATTTGGAAAGACCTAAAACAGTGATAAACTGTTTTGTTTACTAACAAATAGACGACAGGCGTGTTTTTATTTATAGTGTCGTCTTTAGACATGCAATACGCTATACATCAGACTAGAAAGCTATAAGCTCGAGAACTATAAATTTAGAAATTGTTAACCAAAAGCTATAAACCCAAAAGTTATAAAAAGGACATCACATGACTCGTCAAACCATTCAAACAGACAAAGCCCCTGCCGCCGTTGGTACTTATTCACAAGCCGTAAAAGTTGACAAAACCGTCTATATCTCAGGACAGCTCGGTTTTGACCCTGAGACGATGGAATTAAGAGAGGGCTTTAAGGCACAAGCTGAGCAAGTTTTTGAAAACATCAAAGCCATCTGCGAAGCTGCTGGCGGTAGCTTGAATGATGTGGTCAAGTTTAATGTGTCATTAACCGATTTGAACGACTTTGCGGCTCTAAATGAAGTGTTTGTTGCCAATCTAAGCGAGCCATATCCAGCCCGTGCTGCGGTGCAGGTAGCTGCACTGCCAAAAGGTGGCGTGGTTGAGATTGAGTCCATTCTATACATTGACTAATACGGCTATCGCTATCGTATAAATGCTCAAGTACTCAAAATTGTGCTATCTTTTTCAACGTAAGCCCAAATATCACTATTTGGGCTTATTGCTATTATCCCTTTTGATCATGATTTGATTGTCTAAAATTTAACTGCCTAAAGGCGATGGGTATATTTTATGTTGGTACAAGTTGCGCTGCCCGTTCCCCTTTATCGGGTATTTGACTATCGTCTACCAGCAGATATGAGCGCGTTGCCAAATGCGTCGATACCAAAAATTGGTACGCGCGTTGAAGTGTCATTTGGTCGTCAAACCTTGATCGGTATTGTCATTGCTCATATTTCTGAGGCAGATAGTAGCGTCCCTCTGAACAAATTAAAACCCATCAATAAGTGCTTGGATGTCGACCCTATTTTAGACGATAGTATGCTAAAGCTGGCCAATTGGCTGGCGCGCTATTACCATTATCCATTAGGGGATGTGTTAGCCGTCATTTTGCCAAGCTTGGTGCGCCAAGGTAAGCCTTTAGATCTTCTGATCACCCATTGGCGGATTTTGCCTCATGTGACGGATGATGATTTCCGTGCCAATGCCAAAAAGCAAAAACAGCAATTTGATATGCTCAAGCTCCATGGTGAACGTGGTGCCAGTGAAGATATTTTGTTGTTAGAAGGAATGCAAAGAGAGTTCTTAAAGACACTCGAAGACAAAGGACTTATCGAACGTTATATTGAGTCAAAACAAGCCCCTTCTCCTGTCAAATTAGCAAAAATGCCCCTAGATCTGAATGCAGAGCAACAGCGTGCCGTTGATGCCATTATTGCAGCCCATGAAGCCAAGCGCTACACAGGTATTTTGTTAAATGGCATTACAGGCAGTGGTAAGACGGAAGTCTATTTGCAAGCAATGCAAGCGGTATTAGAAGCTGGGAAGCAGGTTTTGATTCTTGTGCCAGAGATCGGTTTGACGCCGCAGACGCGCGCGCGCTTTGCCAGTCGATTTGCAGCGCATATTGTCTTACTCCATTCAGGCATGAACAACACCCACCGTTTACAAGGATGGCAAGACTGCCGTACTGGTCATGCACAGATCATCATTGGTACACGATCGGCTCTACTATATCATTTTGCAAATCTGGGACTCATTGTCGTTGATGAAGCACATGATGGATCATATAAGCAGCAAGACACATTGCGTTATCATGCCGCTGATGTTGCCCTATATCGTGGCTTTCAACACAACATACCTGTCGTACTTGGTACAGCCACGCCTTCTCTTGAACATCTAAAATTGGTCGATGAAGGTAAGCTGGTAGAGTACCAACTGCTGACTCGACCTGGTAATGCCAATCCTGCAACGATGCAGCTTATTGATGCTCGACTACAAAGCACTCATCAGCAAACCACTGACGATGGTGCGCGTTATGATACTGGTTTGACCGACACACTTATTGGCGCAATACGCCAAACGCTAGAGGCAGGCGATCAAGTATTGATCTTTTTAAACCGCCGTGGCTATGCGCCTGTTTTGCTCTGTAAAGCCTGCGGTTGGCAAGCGGACTGTCCTCGTTGTGATGCTCATTTGACGGTTCATTACAACAATCAAGCTCAGCATAGCCATTCTTATTTAAAGTGCCATCACTGTGATTGGCAAGCTTATATCCCTGCTGTCTGTCCTGATTGCGGCAGTCAAAACCTAGATGCTAAAGGTATGGGAACCACCAGACTGAGCGAAAACCTACATGCCATCTTTGCCAATCCACAAACCAGTAAAGACCTTTATCCCATTATTCAAATTGATCGTGACACCACACGGTTAAAGAACAGCTGGGAAAACATCTATCAACGTATCAATGAAGGCAAGCCTGCTATCTTAGTCGGCACACAAATGGTCGCCAAAGGTCATCACTTTCCCAATGTCACTCTTGTTTGCTTGCCTAATGCCGATCGCGGGTTTTTATCAGCAGATTTTCGCTCACCTGAGCACACTGCCCAACTGATGGTTCAGGTAGCGGGACGCGCTGGACGCGGTGACAAAGCGGGACGTGTACTGATTCAAACCTTACAACCCGATAATGAGCTATTATTAAAACTGGTCAAAGACGGTTATCTGTCATTTGCTCGTGAATTGCTACAAGAACGTAAAATGATGGGTCTGCCTCCTTATAGCTATGCCGCGCTTATCCGCTGTGAAGGCAAAACAATGGCGGCTACCACTAAAGCACTAAAGGATGCCATTGATATCTTGCCAACTGCTCACAATCTGGCTGTGCTTGGCCCTATCGATGCCCCAATGAGTAAAAAGAACAGTCGCTACCATGCGCAATTGCTCCTATTGGCCAAGGATCGACAACAATTACACCGTGTCCTAAATCAGTGGTGGCAACTGGCAACCGCGCTACCCAGTGCCAAATACCTTAAGCTGACTTTAGATATTGATCCTAT
Source organism: Psychrobacter sp. JB385 (assembly GCF_900163785.1). Taxonomy (GTDB): domain Bacteria; phylum Pseudomonadota; class Gammaproteobacteria; order Pseudomonadales; family Moraxellaceae; genus Psychrobacter. The sequence continues at coordinate 241,941 of NZ_FUKN01000001.1, read as the reverse complement.
AGGCTGGTGATGTGAGTTTTACGTCGTCACTACAACCTCTCATCTCAAGCTATGTTAAATTCATAGTCACACTGTCGGCTGCTGCTTAAAGCCACATCGCTATACGGTAAGAAGTCAGTACAGACCCTTTAACTCTTTCAAATTTGAGTGTTGCTATGACGCCAAAGAAGTCAAACTCTACTTCCAATCATCCTTCTCATCAAAATGCTGCTCATACACATGGGCCGCACTCTGGTGATGCACATGATGGATACGGCAAACAAGACAGTCATGAGCATGAGCCACACTCTACACAAGCAGTCGCAGCGCGAGATACGAGAGGTTATCAGAAAACCTTGCTTTTTAGCTTTATCATCATCACAAGCTATATGTTCATCGAGGCGATTGGTGGCTGGCTGACAGGAAGCTTAGCGTTATTGTCTGATGCAGGTCACATGCTGAGTGATGCCATCGCACTTGGCGTCACCTTGATGGCTTTTAAAATCGGAGAAAAATCGGCCACTCATCAAAAAACTTTTGGCTATAAACGCTTTGAGATTTTAGTTGCGACGGTAAATGGGGCAACGTTGATTGTCATTGCTTTAATGATTTTTTATGAAGCCATCAAACGCTTTAATTCTCCGCCGGAAATCGCAACTCAAGGCATGTTGATTGTGGCGATAGTCGGCATGCTGATCAATATTTTGGTGGCGTGGCTCATGCATCGAAGTCAACATAATGACAGCGATCATACACACAGTCATGGTAAAGAAGACACTCAATCATCAAACAAAAAAGAAGCCGTCAATCTCAATATGCACAGTGCTTATCTACATGTATTGAGTGACCTGATGGGTTCGGTTGCTGCTATCATTGCTGCTCTATTGATGATGGGGTTTGGCTGGGTCTGGGCGGATGCCCTCGCCTCAGTGATCGTCGCCGTTCTTATATTGGTCAGTGGCTATCGTGTCGTACGTAACTCCGTCCATATTCTCATGGAAGGTACGCCGTCTCATATATCTTTAGTCGAGATTGAGCAAACACTACAACAACACCCGCAGGTAAAAGAAGTCCATGACCTGCATGTTTGGAGCATTACTAGTGGTTTAAACGCTTTATCCTGTCATGTGACTGTCGATGGGGACATGAGTATTCATGACTCAAGTATATTGATTGCCAATCTTGAGCAAAGATTACTTGCCCTTGATATTCATCATGCCACCATTCAGGTTGAGAGCTCGTCACATCCGCAAACTCAAGCGCATAGCAGTGCACTGGTTTGTAATATCTCAGAGCGTACAGAAGCGATGGACAGTCATATGGGTCATCATCATTGAAATAAACAGAGCAAATTTGCAAAAGATGCCATCTTAATTAAGCGCCCGTTATATTGAGTTTTATCATTGCGATAGTAGATAAAAACGCTGAAAAAACTGGTCTTATTGTCATATTTTTTATATAAATTCTGTATACTTAAGGCTTAAACGCTTTATTCATCACCACGGTGACCTTCTATTATGTCTAAACGCTCAGCGCCCTTTGTCGCCCCAGACCATATCGAAGACCCTACATCAAAGGATGGTAAAAAACACGCCAAGGTTTTGCTGTCAACGCTACAAGAAGACATTGCCCGTTTTCGTAATGAGCAATTTCCACCTGATATTTTGCGTCAAATCCGCGACATGCCTATTTATGAAGGCAATTTAGCCGAAGTTCAGGCCTACCAACACGATTGGCAACCTCTACTAGAACGCGCAGTGGCTTTTTATCCTGCGGCAAACCTACCACCTGATTATCTGCCATTACCTGCCAGCCTTGAAATACCGCAGTTTATTTATCATGTTCAACGCCTACATCTGACCAAAACACGTGCCAAAGAATCCAAAAGCTTCGGTTCTGTAGGGGCACTCACTGACAAATGCGGGGATTATACGGCTGATGAAATCGCGCGTATGGCTGCTGTGTTTGATAATGACGATGAGGCACGTTTGGTTGCACATCGTGAGTTTATCGATTTGCGTGCGTATGTTTTTTGCCGTGATAGTAAAGGTGAGATGTTGGAGCCAGAACGCGTGCGCTTTTATCGCACAGGGCTTATCGTACACGCCCTACCTGATTTTAAAATCGTAGATAGTCGGCAGACGCCGCGTAAGCGCCGTAATGATGCTTATAGCAATCCACTTGCGGATAATGGCATTTGGAAAATTTACCGTAAAAAATAACGCAAGTCGGTGGCTTATCGTACCATCGGCTTACGTTTTATCATTCTATATTGTTTATTTTATCGTCACCCTTAAGGATACAAAATGCTCGCTGCCGCCGCCGGCTCACCAAATTTAATGTTACAAGCTACGATTTTCTTGGGCGCAGCGCTGCTCTTTGTACCCCTTGGCAAACGCTTCGGTATAGCGACCGTGCTAGGCTACCTCATCACAGGGTTGATATTAGGACCAAGTGCTTTAGATGTCGCGGGCGACGCTGAGAGTCTGTTGCACTTTTCTGAGTTTGGCGTGGTCATGCTGTTATTTATCATTGGCCTTGAACTTCAGCCGTCGAGGCTTTGGGCATTGCGCCGCTCTATATTTGTGCTGGGTGGTCTACAGGTCGGTCTTACTGGCACGTTATTGATGGGGCTTTTGCATCAGTTTTTTGGCTTACAACTGGACACTGCTTTTATCGTCGGTTTTGGCCTCGCCCTTTCTTCTACTGCGTTTGTACTTCAGATATTGACCGAAAAACAGCAACTCTCAAGCACGCATGGCCGTGAAGCATTTACAATTTTATTATTTCAAGATATCGCTGTCATTCCACTGTTGGCTGTCATTCCGTTCTTATCAGGCGTACGTGAACAAAGTTATGATTTGATTTATTTTGGTAAGGTTTTTGCCGTTTTTGCCGGACTCATCTTTGCCAGCCGTTATATCATTCGACCGTTTTTTAAATTTGTCGCCTCAAGCGGTGCCTCAGAACTACTGACAGCGGTCGCATTGTTCATCGTAATGGGCGTGTCTATTTTGATGGGACAGATTGGTCTGTCGATGGCATTAGGCGCATTTTTGACAGGGGTATTGCTAGCGGATTCAGAGTATCGTCATGAGCTAGAAGCCAGTATCGAACCGTTCAAAGGGCTATTATTGGGTCTGTTTTTCATGTCGGTTGGTATGTTAACCGACGTCAAACTCATTTTGTCACAACCTCTCTTTATTATTGGCTGCGCTCTAGGACTGATGGTCATCAAGTTTGGTGTCATTGCCGCGATTGCTAAAGTGTTGGGCAATCGATGGCCGACCAGTATCAGGCTAGGTGTGACTTTGGCTCAAGGTGGTGAATTTGCCTTTGTTTTATTCAGTGTTGCCACTGCCCAAAATGTTTTACGACCAGAGCTTGCCAATACGCTCAACCTTATCGTCACCATTTCTATGGCGCTCACGCCACTGGCATTTTTATTGTTAGAAAAAATTGGTGAGCCTTTATTTGCCAAGAGTAAACCAAGCCGAGAGTACGATGCCATTCCAGATCATGAGCATCAGGTTATCATTGCTGGTTTTGGACGAGTCGGTCAGATTATTGGTCGTGTACTGCGCATGCATAACATCGAGTTTACCGCGATTGAACGCTCAGCAAACCGTGTAGATTTTGTCCGTAAATTCGGTAACCAAGTCTATTATGGTGACCCAAAAAATCCAGAAATATTGCGCGCAGCAGGGATCAAAAAAGCCCGCCTCTTTATTCTTGCTATTGATGATCTAGAGCGTTCTATCACAACGGCTCAATACTTACGCAAGAATTATCCCAAGATTATTGTATTAGCACGCGCGCGTGACCGTCAGCATTATTATCGTTTGCGTGAGGTTGGCGTACGTCACATTTGGCGTGAGACCTATCTATCGTCTCTAGACATGTCGCGAGAATCACTACAACTGCTTGGTATCTCACCAGAAAAAGCACGAGAAACCGTAAAAACCTTCCGTGATTATGACGATGATTTGATTGAGCGCCAGCAAGCCATCTACGACGATGAGGCTAGTATGATTGAGTCAGCACAATCAGCAATTGCAGAGCTTGAGAGTTTGTTTGATGAAGACATTGATAAAGCTCGTAAGATGGATTTGAGCGAGTTTTATGACGCGTTAAAGAGTCAAGCGACACCCGCGGATAGTGACAATGACATTGCTACCGATTCTAAGCATTGATGACCAGAATCTTTTAGTCAGCACTGCAACTATCAGGGGCTTGCCTTTGACTGAGTGAGCTCATGCAGCGCCAATCATCACTATCAGGTAGATGATAAAAGATCAGCGTTTGATCATTTAAGTAACGTATCGGGAATGTCATGTTTTGGACCGTTGCAATGACAGCGCAATCTGTTTTTGCAACACCTGCGGCATTGGTGTCTATGTCAATGCGGATTTGTTGGCTTCCCATCGTCATAGGCAGATCAACCGGACATTCACCAGTTTGTTGATATATGAGTGCCACGCGATTTTGGGCAGTTTTGACCGTATCATAAGCATCAAACAGTACCGCATTTGCTTTTGGCTTAGCAATTAGAGGCAAAAACTGCACCTTGATCACTATTAACGCAAATGCGAAAAGCCCAAAACCCAGTCCCAAACCAAATAAACTGACGCCGCCCTCTCGGCGCAAATGCGCTTGTTGCATGGCTTCATCTCGCGGATGGTCATTGAGCGCATCTGCAATCTCACGTCGCGCCATGCGATAATAATAGGCATCCGTCCATCGTGCCACCATAAACGACCAAAACAACCAAATCAGTGCGGCAATGCTTATCCGTGTTGCCAATTGATAAGCGTCTGGAATAAAATCCATCGCCACAAACTCAAACATGACCAACACAATGGCAATATTAAGCTGTATGAATGACCACCCTGCTACACTGTATACGATGGCATCCATATAACGCTTACGATAGAGCAGCCAAGGAAACGTCACAAAAAATGCTGCCCAATGCCATTTTGGTGATAGATACCCTTGCCGATCAAATTGTTCAAAGCGCTTAAGATAATAGTGCTGACTACGATGACCAATAAACCATTGATCCAATTGCTGACGTTTTTTAGGCGTCAATTGTTCTTGATAAAAAGGGGGTGGCGAGTCCGTCTCAATAAATAGCATGGCGGTATGCTCTATTAGCTTTTAGAAAAATACTCTAACAACAATGATTATATGACAACGCACCAACCTGTGTATAGCAAGGAGAAACCCGACAGTTTGACAGCAAACACGCTACAATAGGATTGTACGTTCACACTTGTATAGATTTCACTTATAATGAGCGTATCTTACCCACCTAAATAAGCCTTATTAATACTATGAGTCCACATTCTGATATCAATGATAACGCCATGAGCCATCCAGCTGATGAGCCACCCCTTAATAACGCTAACGAGTCTATCGATATTGATGCCAGTGCCGATACTGACGCAGAACCAACCTCTGACAAGCACTTGCGTATTGTCAACACCTTCATGAAGCGACGCACACACATGAATAAGAACGCTGAACTGGCACTAACTGCTCCAGAGTTTGCAGCGTACTTGGTCAACAATAGCTTTGGCGATGGCAACTTAGCAGGTATCGATGATTTACGCTCGCTATTTGCTGATAGCCCAAATGGCAGCGATGCCCCCCTTACCTTAGAGATTGGCTTTGGCTTAGGCGATTCATTCATTGAGATGGCAGCCGCTGAACCGACGCGCAATTTTGTCGGCATCGAAGTGCATGAGCCAGGTATTGGTAAATGCGCCTATATGGCTGGTACTCAAGGCTTAACCAATGTCAAAATCATCAATGGTGATGCCATCCAGTTACTAAAGCAATTACCCGAAAACCATATTGATCGTATCCAGCTTTATTTCCCTGATCCATGGCAAAAAAAGCGTCATTATAAGCGCCGTTTCGTCAGCCCAGAACGTATGTCTATCGTGACACACAGTTTAAAACAAGGCGGATGGTTCCATACTGCAACCGATTGGGAACATTATGCTTTTTGGATGGTTGACGTTTTAGATGGTTTTGAAGGTTTGACCAATCAAGCAGGTGCAGGCAATTTCACCAAGCGTCCTGACTTTCGTCCAATGACAAAATTTGAGCGTCGTGGTTTAGATCGTGGACATGGCGTATGGGATTTGATTTATATCAAAGACTAATATAGATAAAGTGTTTTTGACCCAAATTTATTTAGCGGCTAAGTGACTTAGCCGCTTTTTTGTACTTATCGATGATTAATTTACTATCTTTTGCAGCATAATGAGGTATTTTGACAACGCCACCCTTTGATTTATGGGGCGTAGATATTTTTGGCTAAAAAAATTCATCAAATTGTCATATGTGAAACATAGAAAAAATTCGTCAAATTATGAGCAAACACACGCCTTTACAAGCGCGCAATATAGGCTACGTACACGCTATTCAATATTTGCCATCGGCGCAAACATTGATGCTATAAGGGCTTCATGAGTTCTCCCCATAAGCTGTGGATAACCCTGTGTATAAGTCGCTACTTGACAAGATTTCTGCTAGGTAACATAAAGGACTAGGTAAAATCGTTCATTTTTTGTACAATTTAAAAATCTTTTAAAATCAATTATTTATATCTCATATATAGTCATAAAAAATTATTTTTAACATTCTTAAAAAATATTAGTCCATAAGGGGATGTTTCACAGTGAGCAAATAAAAGCATTATATTTATTGTGGACAACTCATAAAACTGTTGACAAGTCATACCATTCTAAGTTCCAAAACCATCGATGTTCTAATAGCAATTTTCTATAAAATCTCAGTCACACACTATACGACAGCTGATGTCGTTTAACATGCCCTGATACCCTACTACCACCTTGGATTTTGTTATAATTACCTCATCTATTCAATAGGATGATAAATAAGTGTTAACCCTTATTAATGAACTTAGTTTTACTTTTATCAAAATTTAATTTTGCTGTATAGTAGAGCGAAATATCTGATATTGTTAACTACGGTATTGATGTCATTATCCACTTGCCTTAGCTAAGTATGGCCTATTTCTAACACTGGGCTAACCATTATTCTATTGAAGCATTATATTTAATAGTATGAATCTTATATTTATAGCATAGAAATTGATAATTCCAAATTAATTATTGCAAACAAGGAATCCAGTATGGACGACAATAAAGCCAAAGCCCTTAAAGCGGCATTAGGTCAAATTGAGAAGCAGTTCGGTAAAAATACCATTATGCACCTTGGTGATGACTCAGCCATTCTTGACGCTGATGTAGTCTCCACAGGCTCCCTTGGTTTGGATATCGCGCTTGGTATTGGTGGTCTGCCAAAAGGCCGTATCGTTGAAATTTATGGGCCTGAAAGTTCTGGTAAAACTACCATGACATTACAGGCTATTGCAGAGTGTCAAAAGCAAGGCGGTACTTGTGCCTTCATCGATGCCGAGCATGCACTTGATCCTGTTTATGCGCGCAAATTAGGCGTGAATACAGACGATTTATTGCTGTCACAGCCTGATAATGGTGAACAAGCACTTGAGATTACTGATATGCTCGTGCGCTCAGGTGCCATCGACATGATTGTTATTGACTCGGTTGCCGCTTTGACGCCACGTGCAGAGATTGAAGGCGAGATGGGTGATTCGCACATGGGTCTACAAGCGCGTCTTATGAGCCAAGCCCTACGCAAAATTACAGGTAATGCCAAACGCTCTAACTGTATGGTTGTATTTATTAACCAGATTCGTATGAAAATTGGTGTTATGTTCGGTAGTCCTGAAACCACCACCGGTGGTAATGCGCTCAAATTCTATGCGTCAGTACGTATGGACATACGCCGTATCGGTGCGGTCAAAAACGGCGATGAAATTATTGGTAACCAAACGCGTGTTAAGGTCATCAAAAATAAAATGGCACCTCCATTCCGTCAGGCAGAATTTGAAATTACCTATGGCGAAGGTACCAACCACTTGGCTGAAGTTATTGACTTAGGTGTTGAGATTGGGGCAGTAGGTAAAGCAGGATCTTGGTATAGCTATGGCGACGAAAAAATCGGTCAAGGTAAAGCCAACTCTGTACTATTTTTGAAAGAAAACCCTGCCATTGCCAAAGAAATTGAAGATAAAATTCGTGACGAAAAGCTTGGCACCAAAAAAGATAGTAAGGCCGTGGATGACACTGAAACCAGTGAAGATTTTACTCCTGAGCCTGTCCAATAACCTTTTGATAACTCACTACTATCAATAGTTATTACCCATTATGAAAATCAAAACACTAGCCGAAATACTCGCTGAGTCGGACACCGATTCAGCGAGTGCTGTTGATGCCAAGCGCAAAAAGTCTTCTGAGCGCGTTGATAAAAACGCACCTAAGAAAGTCAGTGCTTCTGATAAACGGCCTACGTATGCAAACAAGAGAGACAAAAGTGATTCTTTGACTAACAGTTCTAGAATTAAGCTGGAGTCAGCTGATGATCTTTCTCATACTATCAAAAAAACACCCCATTCTAAGAAACGTAAAAAACGTTTTCATCCAGCTGCTCACTTCGTAGCAGAGTCGAGCGATGTGCCTGCTTATCAGCCACCTGAAGCCCAAAGTATCAAAGAGATGCTGGCAGAGGTTAAGCACAACGTCCATCACTCTGACGAAAAAAAGCCTAACCTCGATACTGGCGAAGCGTCGCATTCAGTAGACAATCTACATGCTCCTACGCCATCCATGATTCATGATGCCGACACCAGCAGTCAAGCCGACAACTTACCCGCCGCTCTCAAAGCTTACTTGCGTACGCCTGAACAACGCCAAGCAGACATCGATGCCGTTAAAGCTGAAAGTCGTTTACGTTGGTTGGCATTTTATTATCTGTCACGCCGTGAATATGGCAAAGCTGAACTCAAGCAAAAGCTGATTGATAAAGAACAAGACCCAGAAAAAATCGATGCGCTCCTCGATGAGTTTGAGGAGAAAGGCTACCAAAGTGATTATCGCACCACCCTAATGCTCATACGTGAAAATATTCGTAAAGGTCGAGGGCGTGGTCGCATCAAACAAGAGTTCTATCGCAAAAAAATTGCCTTGCCCAGTAATATCGATGAGCTGATCGATATGGCAAATAGCGAATCTGATGAGTTTAGTGAGTTTGTCGATGATAGTGAAGATAACTTGGTTGATGGCGTTGATTGGCTAAAATTGGCAGTCATAGCGCGTACTAAGAAGTACGGCAATGACATACCAGTTGAACAAAAAGACAAAGCACGTCAGCTACGGTTTTTGCAATACAGAGGATTCAATACTGATGTCTGTTTTGAGGCGCTCAATTATACGTTAGAATCATTAGATGAACGCTTCTAACAGACACTTATTAAAATTAATAACCATCTATGCACTTAGTTTATATTTAATCAGCTATCGATGCTTGTCAATGCAGGCTTGCTTTAGTACTTGTGCTTATTTGATAAAAACTACTTTAAGGTCGTTAATCGGTTAGACAGTTGGCTCATAATCTGATTAATTTCGTCGTTCGCTTCCGCTTCGTTATCCAAGTTTCCATTAGGGGTTAATTGATTCATCACCTCAGGGAGCAATTCGGCAAGACCTTGACGTACTTCTGTCTCATTAGCACCCGTATGAGCAGCCACTTGTTGAATTTCGCTTTCATCAAAGAAGCGGCTGACTTCATTTGGATCGAGATTGTCATTGTCTTCTTGATTACTCATCCAAGAGTGCGCTTGCTTGTCATATCCCATGCCAGTGATTTTTGACAAGGCACCGCTCACACCGCCGTTATTTTTGATCCAATTGAGTACCATTGGCATTAGCATAGCAATGAGCATCCCTTTACCACCAAAGCTGCCTTTATTACGCTGACCGCCCAATACACTGCCTAAAATATCTCCCAGACCACCTGCACCTGAGCTCGTGCTACCACGCTGATTACTGCCAGTGATACTACCTATAATGTCATCCAAACCAAAGCCATTGTCAGGTTGGCGGTCATACTGTCGAGGATTGTACCCACCTGTTTGAGTGCTACCTCCTAACACACTACCCAAGATATCGCCAAGACCTCCAGTACGACGCGCGCTGGTATGTTGGTTGACTGGATTACGCTGTGCATCTTCTGGGTTCATTGCACTACGGGCAACTTGGCTCACTAAATTCCCTAATAAGCTCATCTTCTACTCCTTTGTTTATTCTAGTATTTGTTACAGAGAAACCATCATTATATTTTAAGATATCAATCTCTCATCCATAGCTGCCTAAACGGTAGCTATCGTATTGATTCATCTGCTGTATGCAATATAACAAATCTATTTTAACTTCAAGATAGGTATTTTGTTATGACATGTAGGGCTTCGTAAGCTCACGCAAGGGGGAAGTAAGTTTTAAAGTGATAGAAGAGTTGAGCGTTAGGTTTTATTAGTACTTATATTGGCTAAAACACCCAGCTCACGCCATTGATTGACGCTTACTTGATCGCGAAATACAGTGATTGCTAGCGGGCGTCTATAAGGCTCTACGATAATGAACTCAAGGCTTACGGCCCATCGACAACCATGGATAGCGACCAGTTGCGCTTGCCACAGCTCATCACCGCGACTGGTTCTGATAAGTAACTGCCAGTGTTTGTCCAGACGGTGGCTAAGCGGCGGCTGACTAAAATGTAAGGGTATCGGACGTGAGAAGGCTAAATAGACTGTCACTACTGTGACCACAATCAATAAAAGTACATACTGCCATAAGAATAAAGGAGCAAGCCATGCTAGCAGTCCCATTATACTGCCTAACCCACCATATAGCAGAAAACGCAACGAGCTGGTTGGCTGAATGGCTGTATCAATACGTAAAGAAGGTGTTGAATTCATAATTAAGGGCTGATAAAAGGTTAAGCCAATAAGCTAGCTAAGCACTTGTGACTGCCAATCTAGCACTAGTACACCGCGATTTACTACCAAAGACATAGAACTACATTAAGTCTTTGGTATGACGCCAAGTTTTAATCTTATTTACCAATGCCCACATGGCATCATCTTCTGGACGATTTTGATTAGTAAAATAATCCAACAGGTCAGGGTCTTCATGCGTTAGCATCTGTGCAAATATTTCTTGTTCAGCTGGCTCTGCTGTTAGGTATAGCTCTTTTACATAAGGATCAATATAAAAATCCAACTCTTTTAATCCGCGACGTGCTTGGTAAATAATACGGCGTTGTTCATTGGTGGGTTCTGGTTGAGAAGGTATGGTCATAGAGGAGTCTCGTTTATTCAGATTATGATTGGTAATGACTGTAATAGAACACTAGAAATTGATAGGACATTATAGCCAGTTTGACATAAAACCGATATGTTGAGGAGAACGAGCGACTAGTATAAATTTTCCTTACATCCTGCTGACACGAGGACAGCGTAACATTTATCTTAGTCGCACCGTCTCATTTTTAAAGTAAATAGAATATAGTTCTCAAGGTCAGATTATAAATTTGGCGAGAGACCATGGTTAAAGCAAACACTTGCTACCTCTGTTCACTGCATCTACCACCAAAAATTAAGATTAATGCTGATGATATGCAGCCAGCTGTGTCCACAATGCCACGGCTTGCTGCATCATAGACACATTGTGGGTGCGGACAATACAGGCACCTTGCTGTATCGCAAAAATTCCTGCCGCAGTGCCAACAGCATCACGCTCTACTGCTTGTGTCGTTACCATCGACGCCGCGCCACCTTTGGTCAATACCTCCGCTAGAAAGCGCTTACGTGAAATACCAAACATCATAGGCAATTCCAATGCTTGTAATTCATTAAGGTGCTTTAACAGTGCACAATGATGCTCGTAATCCTTAGCAAAGCCAAAGCCTGGATCGATAATGATGTTTTCACGTTTAACACCAAGACCAGTGACTTGCTCAATACGTGCACTCAGCTCTGCGGTTACTTCTTTGACCACCTCTGTATATTGCGCAAGATCATTCATGGTAGTTGGCTCACCGCGCATATGCATGAGCATGACGGGTATGTCGAGCTTGACAGCTAATGCTATGGCGCCCTCACGCCTAAGCGCCCTCACATCATTCCAAATGTCTGCACCAGCATCGAATGCTGCCTGCATTACTGCTGGATTACTGGTATCGATAGATATCCAAACCTCGTCACCACAATATTGTCTAATGGCTTGAACCACTGGCACCACACGCTGTATCTCATCGTTAGTAGCCACGATACTCGCATTTGGACGGGTAGATTCGCCGCCAATATCGATGATAGTCGCACCTTCTTGCAGCATCTGCTGACAATGAGCCACTGCTTTATTAACAGAAGTGAACTGGCCACCATCTGAAAATGAGTCTGGCGTGACATTAAGTATGCCCATCACATGCGGCTGAGACAAATCTAGCGTTTTATTACGGCCAGATATTTCATACTTTGGTAATGATTCAAATAGGGACATTATCAATCCATTATAGATATATTTTGGTAAATAGTTTCTATGTCAATGATACCAGTAAATCTTACTCTGTCCTAAACCCTTCATAAAATGATGTCAATAAAAAAGCCCTTTATAATAAAGGGCTTTTTTATGAGTTATTTATCAATTGCAATTTACATCGCTGGCAACGGTGGTGGCGTTGAACCAGACGTTTTAATATCGTTTTTTGACAAGTTCACTTCGTTATGTTGATACACTCTTGGTGGACGAGGCTCTTCACCTGCCAAGATATCTTGAAGCTGATCGCGATCAATGGTTTCCCATTTCATCAAAGCATCAACCATCGCGTGCATTTTTTCTTGATTGCCTTCAATCAATTCACGCGCGATGTCGTACTGCTCTTCTAGCATACGGCGTACTTCATCATCTACCTTTTGTTGAGTAGCCTCTGAAATCGTACGGCTACCACCAAAGTAACCTTGCGAGCTGTCATCGTCTTCATACACCATAATACCAAGCGCATCTGACATACCATACTTAGTGACCATGGCACGTGCCATTTTAGTTGCTCGTTCAAAGTCATTAGAAGCGCCAGTAGACATCTGATGAATAAAGACTTCTTCTGCAATACGACCACCAAACAAAATAGCAATGTCGCTCAGCATTTTTGATTTATACATACTGGTTTGGTCATGTTCTGGCAATTGCCATGTAACACCAAGAGCAAAACCGCGCGGCATAATCGTAACTTTATGCACAGGATCCGTTCCTGGTAATAACTCCGCAACCAATGCATGACCTGCTTCATGATAAGCGGTTGCACGGCGTTCTTCTTCGCGGATCACCATAGATTTACGCTCAGGGCCCATATACAGCTTGTCTTTTGCATCTTCAAAGTCATTCATATCGACACTGACCTTGTTACGACGAGCAGCAAATAGCGCCGCCTCATTCACAAGGTTAGCAAGTTGCGCCCCGCTGAAACCCGGTGTACCGCGGGCAAGAGACCCTGCATCAACACCAATAGTATTTGGCAACTTTCTCAAATGCACCTTTAAGATTTGCTCACGGCCTTTGATATCTGGCAAACCTACTTGTACTTGACGATCAAAACGACCTGGACGTAATAGGGCTTTATCAAGTACATCTGCACGGTTTGTTGCAGCAATAATAATAACGCCCTCATTGCCTTCAAAACCGTCCATCTCAACCAATAACTGGTTCAAAGTTTGCTCACGCTCATCATTACCACCGCCTGTACCAGAACCACGATGACGACCAACTGCATCAATCTCATCGATGAAAATGATACAAGGGGCACTTTTCTTCGCTTGTTCAAACATGTCGCGTACACGCGAAGCACCTACACCCACGAACATCTCGACAAAATCAGAGCCTGAAATCGAAAAGAACGGTACTTTGGCTTCACCAGCAATGGCTCTTGCTAGCAATGTCTTACCAGTACCCGGTGGGCCTACCATCAAAATACCACGCGGAATAGTCGCACCAAGCTTGGTAAATTTGTCCGGATCACGTAAGAAGTCGACTACTTCAACCACTTCTTCTTTGGCTTCTTCACAGCCAGCAACGTCTCCAAAATTGACCTTGATTTGATCTTCAGTCAACATTTTGGCTTTTGACTTACCAAAGCTCATAGGGCCGCCGCCTTTACCGCCAGCGCCGCCTTGCATGTTACGCATGAAGAATAAGAACAAACCAATAATCAAAAGAATTGGGAAACTTGCTATCAGTAACTGCATTAACACGCTTTGACGCTTCGGTGCCGTTCCTTGAACCTCGACTTGATTCTCACGTAGCATTGGCATCAACTGATCGTCGGTCACAGCTGGTCTAATGGTCTCAAAAGATGAACCATTTTTCTTCTCGCCGGTGATCTGCTCGCCATCGATTTCCACACTGGCTACTTGGTTTTCTGACACAGCGGTCACAAACTCAGAGTAGTTAAGGCTATCTGGCTCAGATGATTGATCAAAACCACTGAATACCAGCACCAAAACGCCGATTACCACCAGCCACAATAAGGTATTTTTTACCATGTCGCTCACTAGTTATTCCCATCCCTTACTTATTGGTGTGTTTACTAAACACGTGACGTCTATAAACGTATTACTTATCTTTAATAAAAATATCAGAACATATATCTTGTGCGACTGTGATGTCGTATTCGACCTGTCTTAACAAGTTATCAGAATCCATGCTATATAAATCTATCATAGATAAGCGTATTAAGCGCTTATTATCAGACGACTTTGCCTAAAACATATGTTTGAAACAAAGTTAATATACCATGATATGTGGTGCTCGCCTGAATAATTCAAGCAAGTTTTTATTTTATTCAGTTAACGATTGTAGCGGATTTAGACATCGATAATGTCTATGTGTGGTAACGCATTTTTCGGCGGTTTTTGATAACAACCTATTGAATTTAAAACTATTTGATAGCAATCCAAAACATCTCTTTTGAACGAGGGCGAGAAGCACCTGGTTTGATACTACGAATTTTACTAAAATCATTTTGCATTTGCTTGCGTAATTCTTGCATCCCCTCACCTTGAAACACTTTCATAATAAGTGCGCCACCTTGTGGTAAGGTTGCCAAAGCAAACTCCACAGCCAATTCACATAAGTACATCATTCGCGGCTGATCGATAGCGCTATTGCCTGCGGTATTGGGTGCCATATCTGACAATACCACATCGACTTGCCTATCACCAACTTCAGCCATAATCGTGTCAAATACGTCAGCTTCTCGAAAATCTCCTTGGATAAATATCACATCGGCCAGTGCATCCATGGGTAAAATATCAGAAGCAATCAAAACGCCTTTTTCGCCCACCAACTGGCTGGCGACTTGTGACCAACTACCAGGTGCGCTCCCCAAATCTACCACCGTCATGCCCTTTTTGATCAAATTGGTTTTTTCATTAATCTCTAACAATTTGTAGGCGGCGCGAGCGCGGTAACCATCTTTTTGAGCCTTTTGCACATAATGATCGTCAATATGCTCCTTCATCCAAGCACTACTACTCTTTGACAGTTTTTTATTTTCAATACGCGTGGCCAAAATACCTGCTCCTCTTGCTTTACCAATATCATTCTGTGTTAATTAATTATTGAGTAATAACTAAATACTGTATTGGTCAAAAACGACTTTTCACATTAACTATATAAGATATCCGCTCAATTATTTTAGATATACTATCCATTGAGCAATGAATTTGTTTGATGGTTTTAAAATGGTTAAATTCTATTGTGGAAAACACTGCTTTATCCGAGCATAGCGTTTATAATGTGACCAAATATTCAGTTTAACATTTTCATCACGTAAAATCGTGCAAAATCCTGCTGATATCATGCAAGATGCCCTCAGATTATCTATAATAGTCACTAATTGTGCCCAATAGCACCATCTTTTATTTTTTACCAACCTTTGGAAATTCTATGGAACTCGATAACGCTACCATCAAACGCCTACGAGGCATTGGTCACGAGCTTAAACCTATTGTTATGATTGGCAATAAAGGTGTTACCCCGACTATCGCAGAGGAAATTGATCGTGCTTTATCAGATCATGAACTCATTAAAGTAAAACTACCAGCCGGTACTAAAGAAGAACGTGATGTCATTGGCGCAGAGCTAGCTGCCGCTGCCAATGCAACTTTGATTCACTCAATCGGTCGTATGGCATTGTTATTGCGTAAAAACCCGCAAGCCAACCCAAAACTGTCTAATTTGGCACGTCACGCGCAGTAATTCGTGACGACAATATTAGTTTGAGAAATGTTATGCTGTAATCGCTGAACTGTTCAAACGATTACGATAGTCCCTAAAAGCCGCGCTGCTTGATGCTCGCGGCTTTTATCATATGTGTCTATGAGTATGAGTAAATTATGAGCCAAACCTTCACCCTTTGTATTGCCACTGACACCATAGTAGATGATGCCCAAAAGATTGGGGTGACTGCGGACGAACTCAGTCGTATTCACATTCAAGTAACTGCCAAAATTGTGCCCCAACCAACCTTGCATTTACAACTCACGTATTACATCGACGTACCCACACCATCTTTGGCTGCCAAACTTGATTGGCCGACTTGGCAGACAAAACAAGTGGGCTTTTCTGATTACCTGTGGGAGGAAACGTGCCTTGAGTGTTTTATTAAAGGCAGCCCAGTCAAAGATGAAGCTGGCTACCCAAAAAATGCAGCGTCCTATGTCGAAATCAACGCCAGTCCAGATGGGCGTTATGCGCTATATCAGTTTGACAGTTATCGCAATCCTTCAACGTTGCCACCTTCCCCTTTGTATCATATAGATAAACAAGAACGCGTAGGCATTCACTGGGCTAATGAGTCTTTGCAGCGCTCACCAACTTATAACTCTTTATCTATTAAATCCTCGCGAGCTTCTACCCTGACACGTTATGAACGATGTTTTGGCATACTTTTGAACCCATTACCCAAGCAACAATATGCATTTAATAACACTGTGATTGAGTACATACATCCCTGCGTCATTCTAAAGTTTAATGAGACTGCGCTGTATTTTGCCCCATGCCATGCCTCACCACCTGATTTTCATAACGCTCATCACTGGTCTAAATTTGAAGGGTAGTTCTATTTTGCTTTCTGATTGCTTTTTTATCAATCAATACAGAACCCTTCTTCAACTTTATCTCTAGCGCACAGCGCTGATTCAAACAAAAAAAAGCCCAGTAATGTTAAAACATTACTAGGCCTGGAGAAACTGGTCGACTTAAAGAGCAATTTAACTGACTATTTATCCGCCATAGCAAGGTAGATACCACGGTCTGACGCATCGTCAACGTACTGCGAATCGCGCCATGTAGTATAACTATGAGAGCCACTATAAGGGTTGATGCTGTTTTGACGGAAGTCAGACACCCATGTATTGCCATCAAAAATTTGGATATGACCATGAGGACGGCTTGAAGTGCGGTTAAAGACAACGACATCACCAACCTGGGGTTGCATATCGTTACTGATCTTAGTGAAGCCTGCTTGGGCCAGAGTGCCGCGTGAGGCGTACTGGTAAGCGGATGGATTAGGGGTAAATTCGTAACCGGCTGCTTGTAGGGCTTTACGTACGTAGCGTGCACAGTAACCAGAACTTCTAGACAGTGCTACTCGTGCGGCACTTGCTGCTGCGATAGCAGGGGCAGAGTTACTATCAGGGACACGGCTGGCTTGTTGCTGGCGCTGCTCATAAGACAAACGACTGGTTAAGGATGCAAGCTGATATTCTTTTTGCTTAGCATGGGCACTCAAGTTATCGATAGCTTGGCTGATCTCATCGTTACTATATACGTGAGCACCGCTGTTAGTGCTATAGATGTTACGACTAGAACCATAGTTCGCAGAAGTAGAAATATTTGTGATGGTATGACTCAAGGTATTATTCGGTTGAAAGGTGGTTTCGACAGCACCACTTGTCTGTGCTATACCCATTCCCAATACTGACAAAAGCAATAAAGCTTGTTTCATAAATTTACTACCTATTGTTAATACAAGACCGCTCGTCATCCATGACAAAGCATCAATTAATTTAGAGGATATAATCACAAAATAAACATGATAAAATCCTTGTTACAACAGCCCACTCTTTTTTCTATAGTGACTAGCGCTTATTACCTCGGGCTAGTCCAATATCTCACAAATCGTTTGTTATATACTGCTTTTAGCATGTCTATCGACGTTGTCACCCATTAGATGAGTCATTGCGATGTCAAAAAAACAACCTAATCGGCTTGCTAAGCTTATTGATCATCAAGCTTTTGCTGGTAGTGCGCTACCCCAAACCCTTGCTGACAATATGCGGCTATATACAAAAATGACCGCTGAGATAAAAGAGCTACTGGTAGATTGTCTACCTGAAGAGATCCTAAATACCTGTTGGGTGGTAGGATTCACTTCTGAGCAACTCGTACTCAGTGTTGGCTCTGTAACAGCTGCTAATCATATCCGCTATTTACAGAGTGCTTATTTGCGAGTGTTAACAGAGCAATCAATTACATTTAAACAACTCAAACAAATTCGCGTCGTAATTGCTAAAAATTCAGCTCATCATCATTCAATTCAACGATTATCGTCATTATCAACGATCAAATCAGAAACTCTTGAAATCAATGAAAATCAGGCCCTTAGCCAAAACACAAAGCGGACTATATCACAGGCCGCAGAGCATGTCACCACTGATAAAAATCTCAAAAACGCCCTTTTGCGTTTGATAAATGATTAAAAATCATGGCTTCTTAATGTAAAGTTATGTAAATAAATTCGTAAAAACTGGCGAATAACGCTGGGGTTTTGTAATGTCACCAACAAAAAAAATCATCCATTAGTCGCATTCAAATTATGAATATGACTAATGGATGATTTAAAAACTATCTGTAGCTTTTGTATTCTCTACCCTGAAGTAGAATTTTTAAAATAATTAAATCTTTATATTCAAAATATAGAATATTATAAGAATGTAATTATAGACCGATCATGTAATATTGCGTAAATGTTTCGATACTTCGTGTATATTCCTGTATTCATCCTTCAACAGCTAAATCTTCTAAAGGTAAATACTTGATAGGACAAGTTACATTGTCATCAAAAGTTACAATTTCAAAATTATCACGGTCAGATAATATTTCACGTACTAACAAATTATTTAGCGCATGACCAGACTTATAAGCATTAAAGCGACCCAAAATTGGATAACCGATTAAATATAAATCTCCCAAAGCATCTAGAATTTTGTGACGGACAAACTCATCATTAAAGCGTAAGCCTTCTTCATTCAAGACATTTGCTTCGTCGATGACGATTGCATTATCCATGCTACCGCCTAACGCTAAGTTGTTTTGGCGCATTGCCTCAATATCACGCAAAAAACCAAAGGTACGTGCTGAGCTTAATTGTTCAATGAAGTTTTGTGTAGAAAACTGCAGTTGCGCGTGCTGGAAGTTTTTATCGATAGCCGGATGATCAAAATCGATTTCAAAATTTAGCTCAAAGCCGTCATAAGGACGCAGTTCTGCCCATTTATCATCGACTTTCACACGTACAGGTCGAACAATTCTAATGAATTTTTTAGCCGCTTCTTGCTCACACAATCCTGCTTCAAGGAGCAATCCAACAAAAGGTGCTGCGCTACCGTCCATGATGGGTATTTCTGAGGCAGAAACACGAATCAACAGGTTATCTATGCCAAGTCCAGCAATCGCGCTCAAAAGATGCTCAACGGTGCCAACACGAGTGCCACCAAATACAAGATTTGACGACATCATGGTATCTTGCACCAAAAAGGCACTGGCTGGGATTGGCTGACTGCCTTCGATATCAGAGCGCTCGAAAACAATACCAGTATCCACTGGCTGCGGATAAAACTCTAAGTCAACAGGCTGACCACTATGGAGACCTGTACCTGTAACAGCAATCGCAGTTTTTAGGGTTCTTTGGTTCATGGCTGTCTTCTCACATATTTTGTTACAATTGCCATAGTGTATCATTACCTGCCCCCAGTTCGCTATAGCTAATACTCTTTAATTTGCTTATCTCCTTGATTGATAACACTTATCGTCATATATATTCATAATTTATAAGGCCTAGCATTGGAATTTCTTTTTAGAAATATCTGATTTTTTGAAACATTTTGTGCAAAAAAAACATCAAATATGTCTATTTGATGACAATTTTTATGACATCTACTATTTATGGGCATAAAAAAGCCAGTGACTCAGCACTGGCTTTTTAGTTCAATATATTCAGTGTCTTTATAAGCGTTACTTATTCTGTTGACGCTTTAGATAATCTTGAATACTGTTGGTTTTGGTTTTAGGTTGCTCTTGAGGAGCACTCGAACGTGCCGCACTGTCTTGATACAATTGGGCTTGCGATTGTTTTTGGCTATTTAACGCACTGGTATGTACATTAGGATCGACAGGCTGGGTACTATTAACCGATGGAACTGGTTGCTCGACCACTTCTGGCTCTTGACCTGCATTTTCGTCTAACGTTAGGCCTGTGGCAATAACAGTTACATGCAAATCATCTCCCATTTTTTCATCAATCACAGAGCCGTAGAAAATATGGGCATCATCGATGTCAGTGATTTCTTCGACTATTGCACTGATTTTACTCATCTCATCCAAAGACAACGATTCAGACGAAATCACATTAACCAATAGACCTTTGGCATTTTCTAAACGTAGATCATCGAGTAGTGGTGATCTGATGGCTTTTTCGGTCGCTTGACGCGCGCGATCATCACCGCTGGCACGGCCAATACCCATCATGGCGTGACCTTTTGCTGTCATCGCCGTACGAATATCATTAAAATCGATGTTAATCATACCTTCGCTAGCGATGGTTTCAGCAATACCCTGAACGGCATGCAACAATACATCATCTGCTTTTTTGAAAGCGTCTTGCATAGAGATGTTGCCGTAGACACTCATCAATTTATCATTTGGAATCGTAATGATAGAATCCACAAAGTTGGTCAACTGCTCAATACCCGCTTTGGCCGCTTTGATACGTTTGCCGCCTTCAAATTTGAAAGGTGTGGTCACTACTGCAACAGTCAAAACTTCCATTTCTTTAGCAATACGAGCAACCACTGGCGCCGCACCCGTACCTGTACCACCACCCATACCTGCGGTGATGAATACCATATCTGAATGCTCAAGTAAGGCACGGATGGCTTCTTCTTCGCTCTCTGCCGCTTCACGTCCTACTTCTGGGTTTGCCCCTGCCCCTAGACCACGATTTGTTTTTGCACCAAGTTGTAATTTGTGCGGCGCAGTTAAACGATCAAGCGCTTGTTTATCCGTATTAGCACAGACAAAGGTTACACCCCTAATTCCTTGTTGTACCATATGCTCAACCGCATTACCGCCACCACCACCCACACCGAATACAGTGAAGCTCGCTTGGCCGTTATTTTGAAGCTGGTTATCATCTGGCATGGTGTATTTTGACATAAAAAAGATTCTCCAGTTGCAAATAGCGTAATGGTCGATACGTGGTAACGCACTCATGAGTTGCGCTATCGACACACTATATATATAAATGTATTTAAATAAAACAGGGCTATGGATTAAACCATACAGTTTAGACAAAATATGTCATCACCGATCAAGGCATTACTTTCAATATTACATCATCTTTAGATCAGATTATTTCAATGCATTTTGCAAGGGGTCAATCTTCTAAACATTTAAAACACGACTACAATATTTTTTTCAGTACGCTCGCAAAGCGTTGTCCTGCACTTTGAAAAACCCCTGTTACTCGGTTTTTCTGGATCGCTTCAGGCTCACTTTTTTCACTGCGGCGGAACTGCTCGCTTTGACTATAGAGTAGTGTACCAAATGCAGTCTGATAAGCGCGATCATTTACTTGAATATTAAGCTGTTTAAAGGATTCATCGTTATCAAAATGATTGTAAGCACTGATTGCAGGATGAGTATTGGTCAATACCACTGGCATTTTGAGCAGCTTTTTGGCAAAGGGAACCATCCCTTTAATCATGCTACCGCCGCCAGATAATACAATACCTTTATCAATATATCCTATCAGGTCAGCGTCATGCAATTGACGAGCCACTTCAGTAAATATCTGGACATAACGTGCTTCAATAATACGGGCTAAGTTATAGACACCAATGTTGATCTCATCGTTTGAACCTTGTGGCTTGAAAAGAAAAAATGAGCTTGGATCGACGCTATTGACATCGACTGTCCCATGAGTCTTTTTAAGCTTTTCTGCCTCAATCATTGAGATACCGAAGTCTGCTGAAATATCCATTGTCACTTCATGACTGCCTGTGGCGATACAATGCGTAAAAATCAGCTTGTTTTCTTTATACACACAGATGCTGGTAGTGCTGGCACCGATATCAACCAAACAGACGCCTTGCAAGCGCTCATCGCTCATCAAGCTATACTCAGCACTTGTCACTGCATCAAATACAATATGATCAATGCCAACATCGCAGCTTTGTAGTAATTTTTGGATATTCTGACGACTAGACACTGGCATCATCATTAAGTGATACATCACAGTGATATTGTGTGCCATCATCTCAATTGCATCATCGACCATAAAGTCTTGGTCATCGACGTAGATGCCTTGCTGACAGCAATGCATGAGATAATAATCTGATGGTAAATCACGAGACTTGGCATTGGATAATGCTTGTACCATATCCTTGGCACGGACAACTTCATCCTCTACGCGAACCTCTCCTGCGCTATTTTTACTAGACAATTCAGGCGCAGCAAGTGTCAACCACACGCTATGTACACGGCAGTTGGCAGTATCTTCTGCTTCTTGTATTGCTTGCTTGATAGCGCCTTGCAGTCGTTCACGATGTTTTATTTGACCCTGATAAAAATCGCTGTTTTTAACCTGCCCTACGCCTAAAATACGAATGTCTTTTGCAGAGACAACATTGCCGATAACGACATAAACTGCCGTGGCACTCAAATGGACAACAACTAGATTTTCAGTATTTTTCATGTTACCAGACAAATTATCGCTAAACAGGAAACTGAATGACGTTCCCATTAAATCATTAAAAAAAGCGCTATCAACACGCTATGATGTTGTTTGTTCAATACTACTTGCTATAAAACGACATGCTATAAAATTTGCTCAAATCAAAATGCGCCTTTGCTTTGCTACATACCTGATTTTTGCTGTCTACTATCTACTATGGTAATTTGTCCGTCTGCGGCTGATTCATATTCCAAGCAATGGTAAAACCATTCTTATAGCGTAAATCGACAGACTGTATTTCATCGCGACGGCTCTTTAATTGATTGCCAAGCAGTTGGCTTAGATTCAGTAGTTTTTGGGCGGTATTTTCATTATCAACAATAACACGCAGTCCATTATCAAATCGAATCAGCCATGTCATTCTTGGTGACAAGATAATATCGTCTACTTGAATACCAAGCGGTGCATACCAATCGTTAACTTGTTGCATTTGCTGCATGATAACTGGAGCTTGTGTCAGTTCACCCTGTAAAGTGGCAAACTGTTCTTGTGTCAGATCTTTGTCATCTGCGGGGATAAAAACAACCCCTTTTGCATCAACCAAACGTTCTGTACCAAAATTGGCTACTGCTTGCTTAGGTAGTGCAGTAATCACGATACCACGCTGCCAATCGCGAGAAACGCTGACTTGATCAACCCAAGCCAAACCTGTTGCAATGTCTCTTAAAGCCTGTAAATCAGAGGTGAAAAAACTACTGACCTCTTGCTGATCCATGACTTGTTGCAATGATTGGTACTCTGCACTTGTCAAACCTTTATTACTAACATAAATAGCAGCAGGAGGCGCATCACGTAATGCTTTCCCGCCCATCATCAGAATCAATACAAGCAGTCCCAGCACCAATACCATAAAAAAGTATTTCAGTGCGGTTGGTACTTGCAGCTTAGATGTTGGACGACGGGTTTTATCACTCATCAAGTCAGTTACTTCGTTGACAGTTTGAGCCATAACGACCTTTGCCTCTATAAATTGCATAAATTGATTATGCAGGTTGTTAATATAAATATGCCGTCTTTTTTGCAGCAGTCTGTTGATTCAATATGTTATCAAAATCCTTGATAAAATCGGCATAAATGATACCGTTATACGGATTCAAACGTAACATTTTTCTCAATGTATGAATAACTTATAAACAGTATTCATATAAAACATAAATATCACTAAAATAGACCCATAATTACAATATTAACGTATTTTATGGTTAAACAATAGCCAAACACTGCGTAGTGACGGTGAATTTACACAAGTTTACACGAAGCTGTGTTATAGCAGCTCTAGCGACACATTTAAGTACTGCAAACCCTTGTATTTGGATGTACGACAAAGCATATGACTGTACCCTTCATGGTAATTTTTCTTTTTTAAGCCCATCTATTGAGCCTCTTTTTTAATAAAAAAGACTCAATAAAACGCTTTTTAATACAGCAAACCATTTAATTTAAACACTCACTACAGTGTTTGCGCCAAAATATGCCAGCATAAAGTATCGAAATCCATGCCACGAGCTTTGGCTGCCATCGGAACCAAGCTGTGACTGGTCATGCCTGGTACCGTATTGATTTCAAGTAACCAAAAGTTCCCTGCTTCATCTTGCATGGCGTCAATACGTCCCCAGCCTTTTGCATCAACAGCACGAAAAGCTGCAAGACTCAAAGCTTGTAGGTGTTTCTCATCCGCTTCATTCAATCCGCATGGAATATAGTAACTGGTATCGTTACGGTTATACTTGGCATCAAAATCATAGAAGTTTGTGATATCAGCAGGTTCAAGACGAATGACCGGGTAAGCTTCGTCATCAATAATGACAATCGTGAACTCTCGTCCCGTAATCCAGCGCTCTGCCATCACGGCATCACCGCACTGTACTGCGGTTGCATAGGCAGCAGGAAGCTCGTCAAGGTGATTGACTTTGGTCATACCAATACTAGAACCTTCATGTACAGGCTTAATAATGAGGGGCAATCCAAGCGTGTTAACCACTTGCTGCCAGTCAGTATCCGCGGTCAATAACGAAAACGGTGCAGTCGATAGGCCACATCCTTGCCAGAGCTGTTTGGTACGTACTTTATCCATACCTAACGCAGAGGCTAAAATACCTGAACCGGTTTGCGGAATATCAAACCACTGCAACACGCCTTGTAGCAAGCCATCTTCACCGCCCCGACCATGCAACACATTAAAAACGCGATCATACGCACGTAATTCAGTGATATCTTGATCCTTAGGATCAAAATGTGTCGCGTCAATTCCTTGGTTTTGTAGGGATTGCAATACTGCTGCACCACTGTCCAAAGACACGCTGCGCTCATTGCTACTACCACCATAGACCACGGCCACTTTGCCAAACTGGCTCGTATTCTTATCATTGTGGTTGGCAGTGTTTAGAGCGGGATGCACGTCTGTATTATTATTGGCTTGATTATCAAGGTTTACATTTTCTTGCGCGTTATTCGTTGTCATGGTGATAATTCCTAAAAGTCTTTTAGCTTATTAGATATAAAGATTGTTAGCAGCCAAATCGATGGCTATCTGTCCTATATTACCAGCACCTTGGGTAATAAGCATGTCGTTGGATTTTAATAAACGCTGCATCACAGGTGCCAGATTATCTTTATCTATAATCGTCGGCTCCACTTCCCCGCGCAAGCGAATACTACGTGCCAATGACTTGGTATCCGCCCCTATAATTGGACTTTCACCAGCCGAATATACTTCTAATAAAAGCAGCTCATCAACGCTTGATAGGACTTCGACAAAATCGTCATAACAGTCACGTGTACGGCTGTAACGATGGGGTTGGAACAACATGACCAATCGACGGTCAGGGAAACTTTGACGTGCCGCTTTGATGGTTGCATCCACTTCTTTTGGATGATGACCATAATCATCAATCAATAAGACATTGCCATCATCTATGTCCACACAAGCATGTTGCTCAAAACGGCGTCCAACTCCTTGGAATTTTTGCAGAGCGCGTTTGATAGCTTCATCATCTACGCCTTCATCAGTCGCCATGGTAATCGCAGCAAGCGCATTGTAGACATTATGCGTACCAGGAATGTTGAGCGTCAAACGTAGAGGATCGCGATCACGGCGCAATACGGTAAAGTGTGTCTTAGTGCCCTCTGTTACCAAATCGACTGCCTGTACGTCGTTAAATGGTTCTAGACCAAAAGTGAGGACAGGACGACCGATATCATCAATCATGGCATATAAATCAGGATCATCACCGCAGACCACAGCCAAACCATAAAATGGCATATTGTGTAAAAACTGAATATAGGCAGCTTTTAATTTATTGAAGCTGTTGCCATAGGTTTCCATATGATCTTGATCGATGTTGGTCACAATCGCTGCCATCGGACGCAATGATAAGAAAGACGCATCCGACTCATCGGCTTCTGCCACCAAAAAACGGCTACTACCAAGCGCAGCATTTTTGCCAGAAGCATTCAATTTACCGCCAATCACGTACGTTGGGTCAAGCTTTCCTTCTGCCATCATCGTGGTCAGCAAGCTGGTTGTGGTGGTTTTACCATGCGCGCCGGCAACCGCAATACCATGGCGATAGCGCATCAATTCGCCAAGCATATCTGCACGGCGTACGACTGGTAGACGCGCTTCAAGTGCTGCTTTTACTTCAGGATTGCTACGATCGATTGCTGACGACACAACGATGACATCGGCATTGGCAATGTTTTTAGAATCGTGACCGATGGATATCTTGATACCGATTTGCGCAAGACGCCTAGTCACCAAGCTCTCACTAATGTCAGAGCCACTCACTTGATAACCCTGATTATTCATTACCTCAGCAATACCGCACATACCCGAACCGCCAATACCAATAAAATGCAAATGCTGA
Source organism: Psychrobacter sp. JB385 (assembly GCF_900163785.1). Lineage (GTDB taxonomy): Bacteria > Pseudomonadota > Gammaproteobacteria > Pseudomonadales > Moraxellaceae > Psychrobacter. The sequence goes on along the minus strand of NZ_FUKN01000001.1, from coordinate 215,074 downwards.
ATGCGGCGCATTTCTGGTATTTCAATCAAACGCTTGGGTAGAGCTTTTGCAGAGGTAGACATAAGGGTTCTCTTTATTGAAGACAAATGAGTTAAAGGCGAATAAAATTTAATCAATTAAAATAACGGGTTATGATCCCCATGAATGGCAAAATATCCCAGCTATAGGGTTTGCCAAATAATATCAGCAACGTGCTTACTGGCATGACGATTGGCAAGAGCATGACCTTTTTTTGCCATCTCCAAACAGGTATGACGATTCAGTTGACTCAGCTCATCGCTCAAACGCTGCGGCGTTAGCTCAGATTGCGGTAACAAAATCGCAGCATCATGCATCGTCAATGTGCGCGCATTCGCGGTTTGATGATCATCAACGGCGTGTGGCAGGGGAACAAAGATAGCAGCAATACCGACGTTTTGGATTTCAGTAACGGTCAATGCCCCTGCTCTGCAAACAATCATATCGGCCCAATTATAAGCAGCGGCCATGTCATTGATAAAAGGCTGGACCACGCACTTATGCTGACCCAAATCCTGCGCATCATAAGCGGCTTGTGTCGCGGTCTCATTATTACGTCCACACTGATGGCGCACTTCAAAAGGACGCTCTATCAAAGCCAGCGCCTTTGGTACAGTATTGTTCAATGCTTGAGCACCAAGCGAACCACCAACGACTAAGAGTTTTAGGGGCGATGTGTCATTCACATCATAACGAACGCTAGGCTCATTAACGCCCGTAATGGTATTACGCACAGGGTTGCCAACTGTCTCAACTTTTGAGTCCAATTCACTATGAGCAAAGGTATGCTCAAATGCCTGCAATACTTTGGTGGCGATTTTTGATAAGTAGCGATTACTCATGCCAGCAATGGCGTTTTGTTCATGGATAATCAGTGGCGTCTTTGTGAGTCGAGCCGCAATACCACCAGGGGCTGTCACGTAACCGCCAAAGCCAACAACCACGTCAATCTGATTGCTGCGAATGATTCTGACCGTCGCCATCGTGGCTGATAACAATGTCATTGGCAGTTTTAATAAGCGCCCAACACCTTTACCGCGCAGCCCTTGCATATCGATAGCATGAAAGCGATAACCTGTCGGTTCAACCAGACCATTTTCCATCCCATGCGGCGTTCCAAGCCAATGGATGACCGCACCGCGTTTGACGAGCTCTTCACTCACGGCCAACGCTGGAAACACGTGTCCGCCTGTACCAGCAGCCATCATTAATATGTGCGGTGTCTTCATGAACGCCTGCCTATCTTTTTTTTATTAATATGAATAACTTATTGTCCCTTATTTTTCTAACATCTCGACCAATAAGGGCCCCACAAAAACTCGCATAGTATAGAGTAAATCATCGGCTGATATACAGCACTTTATGCATGGTTGACAACAAAAATCCAAGCCGTGAACAATCGCGACTTGGCTTTGATTAATCAGCCTTAACAATCTCTAAGACTGACAGAAATATCGCCCCAATAATGTGTAAAATAAGGGGTCGTTTGAAATAGAGCGTCATAACCAAATATCTTAGCACAACCATCTTTAAGCATTGTGCACGTCCCTTAGCAATAAATTACGCTATCATTGCTGCTTGGCTCAAACTGCCAGTTTATTTTCGATTGCCATGACAAAGTCTGTTGCAATGTCAGTGCCGCACTGATCGTCAATCTCACGCACACACGTCGGACTGGTAACATTGATCTCAGTAATTCGGCCACCGATTAAATCCAAACCGACGAACATCAACCCTTTTTCTTTTACAATAGGTGCCACCACTTCTGCCACTTGGCGCTCGATATCAGTCAAAGGCATGGCAACACCGCTACCACCAGCAGCGAGATTACCACGCGTCTCACCTTTGGTTGGAATACGAGCCAAGCTATAATCTACCACGACGCCATCGACGATTAATACCCGCTTATCGCCTTCTTTAATCTCTGGCAAATAACGCTGTGCCATGATTGGTAAGGTTTCAAGTTCCGTTAGCATCTCAAGCGTCACGCCGATATTGGGGCTATCGGCCGTCAAGCGGAAGATACCTGTACCGCCCATACCATCTAATGGCTTAACAATCACGTCTTGTTGCTCAGTAATAAACTGGCGAATATGCGCCTGCTTGCTGGTCACAATCGTTGGGCTCATATAATCGCTAAACCACGTCGCAAACAACTTCTCATTACAATCTCGAATTGCTTGTGGGTCATTGACCACAAGTACGCCTGCCGCCTTGGCATGATCCAGCATATAGGTGGCATAAATGAAGCGCATATCAAACGGTGGATCTTTGCGCATCAAAATCACGTCATAGTCGCTGACCAGACCCGTTGACTTATCGCCTAGTGTATAAAAATCCTGCGGATCACGTCTGACAGTGACAGGCTGCGTATCCACCATCAGCTCGCCACGATTCAACCACAAATCATGAATCTGACAATAACCCAGACTATGACCACGATCTTGAGCGGCCCACATCATTGCTAAGCTGGTGTCTTTTTTATAATTAACCCGCTCGATTGGATCCATGATAATAAGGATTTTTAAGGATTTTTTTTGATTTTCTTGATTCATGGTAAGGCTCACTTACGTTGTATGATAAATAGACAACCATAGGCGACTTAGTTAGCACTATGGCTTTGCCAGCTTCTGGCCGTCGCCTATAAAAACGTTCTACAACAAACTATACGCCGTACTGTTCACGATAATGCTGCATTTTTGCAAGTTGGGTCGCATCTTTATGCTGGCTATTTTCGTCTGCCAAATAACTGATCAAATCATCGATATCAACAAGAGCACGCACAGGCACTTGTAATGTTGTGGCAAGTTCTTGAATCGCCGAATGCTCAGCCTGACCTTTTTCTTTACGATCCAGTGCGACGATAATACCTGCAACGCTTGCACCTGCCTGCTCTAAAATCTCAACCACTTCACGCATAGCAGTGCCTGCGGTAATCACGTCATCTAGCACCCAGACGGCTTTGCCACTGACATCAGCACCGACCAAATTACCCCCTTCACCATGGGTTTTGGCTTCTTTACGGTTATAACCCCACTTGGCATTGATACCATGATGTAGCCATAGTGCTTGTGCCGTTGCTGCCACGAAGGGAATACCTTTGTACGCTGCCCCAAAAATAACCAGCTCTTGCTCGTTGGTACCCTCATTTTTTATTTGCTCAGCCAAAGCATCCGCATAGCCGCGCGCCAACAATGACAACATCTCACCTGTGGCAAGCAAACCTGCATTAAAAAAGTACGGGCTGATACGGCCAGATTTGAGTACAAATTCACCAAATTTCAAAACTTGATTGTCTAAAGCCAGCTGAATAAAAGCATGAGAAGAAAAATCTGGGTTTGAAGCGTGTTGAGTGTTAGGCATTAGGCATTCCTATTAACAAAAAGAAGGTCGAAAAATTTGCATTATTGTACGCATTACTCATCAGCTTGACCAACCATTGATGTCATAATCTTGCATATTGGGATAACGAGTCAATAAGCCATTGCGCGATGACACATTGAAATAGCATTGACCATCCGCACTGACTTGTATCTCCCAGCCCAAATGATAGGCCGCAACAATAACGTGTCCTGCAAAAATTCTTATTTGGCGGTACGCATGACGCTGCGCAGGTTCAAGCGTGATTTGGCTAAGTACATAACTGCGTATATGTTGACACAGTTGTGCGGCGCTATAACGGTCATTGATAGTTTTACGCGTACCACATTGCTTTAAAGCATGGACGGCAGCGCTACAAGCCATAATGTCAGTCGCCAAACTGCCCTCACCCGTCTCAAATACTTGCGGCTGTAAAATGACTTGCCAATCATCTGCATAAAGGCTATTGAGCAGCTCATCTGGATTATAGCGTTTGGTCAGTGCTCGCAGCGAGGCTGAAGACCCTTTAACTTCATTATTATTGTTTGGATCAGTCATTTTGCCACTGTCAGCAGAGCCAAACCCATAACGGTGTAGTTTTGGATACGACCGAATTGCTTGCTGTATGTCGGACATATCCAACAAGGTCATGTCATGTAGAGGCGATAACAGTGGCTGCTCACTGTGATTTTGATAAAAACTGGCTGGCAAGGCGATAAGTTGCGCAGCCTCCAATAGTGATAAATGCTCAGACAACGCTTCTGAGGCAATCAATCCCCACTTTGATAGGCTATCTTCACTAGGCTGATAAAACCGTACCGAATGTCCATAAAGCCTACGTAACTGCTCATTGAGTCGGCGCGTTGGTTCTGGGATATCTGTTAACGGTCTGGCAGGATCAACGGGTGACTGAGCGGGATCAAAATTAGGATGTACAATCGCAGGCGAGCTATGATCGGATAAGCCATACAACTGCTCAGCATCACCTTCTGCACGCTTACTGCCTTCTGCAAGAAAGTCAGCATGAGGCACGCGGTTGTCAGACGTAGAAGGCTGAGTCATGAAATCTCTCTAAAAATAAAATTTAAAACGGGGCAAGTCAATCGCCCGTATTATGCCAAATTCGAACTTACTTTATGCTTGATGACGCAAAATATCACAGTATCCGACTTGCCAATCAGGATAGTCCAGCCACGCTAATGGAATGTTGCTGTGTAAGCGTTTTCCTGTGACGGCTGTTTTTGTCTTATCGATAGTAGGCGGTATTTCATCCACCTGTTTGCTGAGCCAAGTGGTCAGCTCAAACGTCGTGACTGGCCTATAATCAGTGGCGAGATAAATAGGTTTTGGTACATCGCACGTCAACACATTGGTAATAATAGTGACCAAATCACGATCCATAATACGATTGCTCCAGTGTTCTGCTGCTACTGGCTCTTTTTGTGACTCTTTGGCCTTACGCAAACGCATGAGACGCGCGCGTCCATAAATACCGCTGGGACGAATGATAATCGCTTTATTTCCAAAACCTTGTTGCAATACTTGTTCTGCTTGTAGAATAACTTTTGACGCGTCACGCTCAGGCGTCATGGGTACTGTATGTTCATCAATCCATTCGCCATTATCTTGTCCGTAAACGCCCGTTGACGAGATAAAAACAAGGCGCTCAAGCTCAGTAAGTGTCTCGCTAAGTTGTGCTAAATGCTGATTGATAGCCAAATAGCTCTTGTGATAGCCACTGGTAGAGTACTCATCAGGCGTCACAATAATCGCAATATGCGTAAAACCTTGTAATTGCTCAGCCGTAAGCGTTGCTGCGTTGGCTTGTATGAACATTGCTTTATCGCTCAAATCATACTGATGACGCTCACCACGTGCCAGCCCAGTGACGCATTCATTATTTTTAGCCAGTTCATTGGTCACTGGTAAGCCAATGTCACCTTGACCAATAATCAGAAAGTTTTGAGTGCTCATAACGCGTCCTTATCTTTGCCAAATATCTATAGTCAAATCCACGTAGAAGAGAATCAGCGAGACTGGGATAATTTTTTTGTAGCCCCTGTCTGCGCAGGCATAGCAAGCAAGAAAAATTTGTACCAGTCTCGCGTCATAATATCGTGTATCAACTTTATGTAGTATCGGCTATAAAAGCTGACTGTCTAAAAGTATCGTATATACGAGAGTTGTACATCGTCATTGGCAGCGACGCGATCTTGCCATTCATAGTTGGCATTCAGACGTAATGCTTGCTTTTTATCAATATCGTACTGTAAGCCCAACGTCGATATCGGTTGCCAGTAATGACCACGAACGTCAGCTTCATCGCTGCTGCCATGATACCAATATGGCAGTTGCAATTCAGCCTGCGCACGTAACTGATTGTTAATCTGGTAGCGGCATCCAGCATTGATACCTGTACCAACGCGAAAGCCGTTATTAAGACCTCGCCCTGTTTGCGCGGTTCCTGATAAGAAGGTATAGCAAAGCTGCGGTGGCATCTCACCTGTATTTGCTTTTGGTGTACCAAATGCCCAAGACCAACCGGACTCATAACCCACACTCGCCACCAAATGATCTGTGCCATCTTCTTGTGAGCCATCGTTGACACGTGTCGCCTCTATCGCAGCGCCCCATGTCTTACCTTTCTTAGCAGAATTGATAGGATTAAAAGAACGGCCTCGAATCAGAGTAAGGTTCTGTAAGACGACACTATTTGGCTGGGCGTTACGATTTGACGCGTTGTCGTCTTGATCGTATAAGCGCAAGGTGGCAGCAGCGCCTTCTAAATCAAAAAACTGCGGAAAACCTGATGGACGATCGAGGCTATCATGATAGCCTGCCCGCACACCAATATCGATATAGTTATTATCACCGCGTTGCCCCATACCCACATAACCAAGTTGCAACGGATGTCTGTCTATTGGGTTGTTGTCCGATACTGCAATGGAACGCGGTAGCAATGTCTGCTGATCACCGGACATACTTGACACTGGATTGAGCTGAGCTGATTTAATCTCATTGAGCGTTTGTTTTGCACTATTGTGATAACCCAGTTGATCACGCTGGTGCTTAACTTCATTGAGCTGGGCTTGACGTAACGTGCTATCGGCAGGGGTATAATTGGTACTGCCGAGTAGACTTTCTTTATTTAATAATTGCACCACATCTGATGGAACGACCACATAAGGCAGTTGACTCAATAAATGTTGCTGCGGTCGTACCACATCGATAAGACGTAAAATCTCAGACGCACAATTATCGGTAGCGAAATAATATGGCAGCTCCAAATCTTTGGTTTCCCAAACATGCCTGATGATTTGCTGCACCTCACTTGGTGTCAGGTTTAACTGATATGTCCAAGCATCACGCTCGTCATCTTGTATATATTTGGAAAATCTTTCAGGATAAGGATCTATTTCGATGATACTGTCATAGCCGCCGATCATAGATTTTACTGCATATACTGGAAAACTGTCTGCTGGGTTGCCGCCCACCGTATAATTGAGCGCATAAGCATGATGGATTTGACTTGGATCAGCCACACTTTCTTTTGAATCAATACGCAGTAAGGTATGAGCAAAAGCTGAGGTGGGATTGTCCAAATACTCTTGCGCAAACATAATCGACAGCTGCTGGGGGGCAAGTTTCTGTGTCCATTCGTCCAGCTCTGGACATTTAGCCGGTAAGCTTGCTTCATCAATGGCTAATACATTTTTTAACCAAGCGACTCGTGCGGGAAAACGACACGAGATGGAGCGGTTGGCTTGGGTGTTAGCTTGCTTCTCATTAATATTAATAGTAGAAGACAGGGTCAATTCTTGTGCAAGCGCGACCAGCATGGCATCTAATTCTGCCCCTGAATCTTGCTGACCACGCGCACTTAAAAAGAAGCTTGGGTCATCAATCAAGCTCTCTGTTTTCTTTTTGGCAAGCGCACGATTTTGATCATCATAAAAATACAATAAACGTCGCCATGTTGTATGCTGTTCCAGATTGTCTGTTTTCACCTGCGCACGCCACATAGTTAACAATGATTCTGCTGCGCTAGTGAGTGACTTTTGAGCGTCTGTCTGAACGTTGCTAGACAACGGAGCCATAGCCGTTGCAGCCATTACATTTTTTTGCGGTGCGGTTACTGACTCTGAGGTAGAGTTGTCCGCCAGCTCCCCTGTGGTCACTATTGATAACGGCGTCGGTAAAAAAGCTTGCGATTGGGCAGAAAGCAAAATCCCTGCGATAGCAACTGGCAAACGTGCTCGCTGACCAATTTTGGTTAAGGTACAATTTACCGACGAAGAGATAGGTTTTATAGACATGGGGTAAAACCTCGCACGTTATGATTCACACGCTGCTTGCGCAATTAGGGGGTTGGATAACTGTGTTTTTTGAATGGCTTGCTTGAACAAATCACTAATATAGCTATTTTGCAAACCGCTTCAAGCTTGACCATTTTAACCGCTAGATCCTGCTGAGCCTCTTATCCAACTCCATCAAATAAAAGCATCAATACGGTATTTTTTTACTACTTATTAAAAGAGAACGTTATGTCCTTAACATCACCAATGACAATTAGCGCTGGTCGATTATCAGCGGCCACTTGGCTTGCCTCACCGAACCACAACAACAGACCAGCAGAGATGAGCATTGATACCATTGTTATTCATAATATCAGTTTGCCGCCCAATGAGTTTGGGGCGTGCGATGCCAACGGCATGCATTACGTCAAGGCTTTGTTTACCAATCAATTAGACTGGACCGCTCACCCTTATTTTCAAACCATTCAAGGCGCAGAAGTATCGGCTCATCTATTTATTGAGCGTGATGGGACAATCACTCAGTTTGTAAGCTTTGAAGAACGAGCATGGCATGCGGGTAGATCAAGCTATCTTGGTCGACCTGAATGTAATAATTATAGCATCGGTATTGAACTTGAAGGGTCAGATTTTGTGTCCTTTACCAATGCACAATATGAGATGCTTGCCCAGATTATTTTGGCGATATATCAAGCCTACCCTAAAACACGGCGACACCTGACCGGTCATAGCGATATCGCACCAGGACGCAAAACAGATCCTGGTGATTATTTTGAATGGACACGGCTGCGTGATTTGATAGCCAAAAACTCGAATGAATAAATCCCAAACTGGGCGTTAATCATTTCCACACCCAATCCATTTATCTCGATTGTGAAAATGCTATAATTCGTCAGTTTTTTTACACAGCAACTCAGCACATCCCCTCTTACACAACCCTGTACACAACTTAGCAAGATAGGTTCTCATGGCAAAAAGTCGGTTATTTCGTTCAACCATGGTGGTCAGTAGCATGACCATGCTGTCTCGTATTTTAGGTCTGGTACGCGATGTCGTATTGCTAGGTGTCTTTGGCGCGGGTGGTCTGATGGATGCCTTTTTGGTTGCCTTCAAGATACCCAATTTTTTGCGACGTCTGTTTGCAGAAGGCGCTTTTAGCCAAGCTTTCGTTCCTGTCCTCTCAGAATATAAAGAAAAATACAACTTACAGCAGGTACAGATTTTGGTCAGTCGTACGTCGGGTGCGCTGCTACTGATTCTCTCCATGCTGACTGTGGTGGTCATTCTGATCGCGCCTTGGGTGGTGACTTTGTTTGCCCCAGGCTTTGCCGACCAGCCTGATAAGTTCGCTATTACCGCTGAATTGCTACGCTTAACCTTTCCTTACTTACTATTTATTTCTATGACCGCGTTTGCAAGCGGTATCTTGCAAAGCTATGGGCGTTTTGCCGCTCCAGCGTTTGCGCCTGTGCTATTGAACTTATGTATGATTGGTGGCGCGCTCATTTTCGCCCCTATGTTTGATATCCCCATTATGGCGCTTGGCTATGCTGTGGCTATTGCAGGTTTGCTCCAACTATTGATCCAACTACCGCAGCTATGGCAACAAAAACTGCTGGTTGCGCCAAAGGTGGATTTTCAGCATGAAGGCGTTCGCCGTATCCTAAAGCTTATGCTGCCTGCTATCTTTGGTGTCTCTGTCACTCAAATCAATTTAATGCTAAATACGATTTTTGCGTCATTGATGATTGGCGGCTCGGTTTCTTGGCTCTATGCAGCTGAGCGCATGAGTGAGTTACCATTGGGTTTGATTGGTGTGGCCATTGGTACCGTTATTTTGCCAAGTCTGTCCAAAAGTGAGGCTCAAAAAGACGATGTCAGCTTTAAGAAAACCATTGATTGGGCGGCGCGCTTAATCATATTGGTGGGTGTGCCTGCCTCGGCGGCGCTATTTATCCTATCAGATGTGCTGATGCAAGCCTTATTCTTGCGGGGTGAGTTTACTTTACGTGATGCACAAATGAGTTCATTGGCATTACGCAGTATGGCAGGTGGCATTCTAGGATTTATGCTGATAAAAATCTTTGCGCCTGCCTTTTTTGCGCGTCAAGATACCAGAACGCCTGTCAAAATCGGCATCATCTCTGTTTTTGCCAATATGATTTTTAGTGTCATCTTTATCGGTATTTTTTACTTTTTAGAGATGCCTTTACATGGCGGTTTGGCATTGGCAACCACAGGGGCGTCGTTTGTCAACGCAGGCTTACTGTATTACTTCTTGCACAAACGCGGAATCTTTCGCTTCGGTCCTCATTGGAAAAAACTATTTACGCAGTTTGCCATCTCAACGAGTGCCATGGTCGCTGTACTCTATGTCATGCTGCCCTTCTTTCCAACTGATGATGCCCAATGGCGACGTATCGCAGCGCTCATCATAATGTGTGCGGTGGGTGCGCTGGTTTATGGGGTGGTATTGTTATCGACAGGTTTCCGTCCGCGCCATCTCAAACACGGCTAATAGCGAATAGATCAACTAAATTACGAAACCAAAACAAGCTTAGTATGAGAATTGACACCTTATCAGGTAAATAATTGTCATAATCGAGTATTGATGTATAACTAACATTTGAGGTTCGATATGACAATGAAACCATTTGCTTTACAACGACTGCCAATGCTATGTGCGACTGGCATTTTAAGCACTGGATTACTTCTAAGTGGTTGTAGCAATAACGACAATGCTGAAACAGACAAGTCAGGTGCAGTGAGCGCTGCCGATGACGCTTCATCTACTGATACCTCAGAAGCAAGTACTACCCAAACGGATGAGATTGGTAAGGGTACGGCAGACAGTGAGTCAGTCGCCAATAACGCGACAGAGCAAACTATGTCTGAGGGTACTCAGCCGTTGACCGCTACTAATAAGCAAAAAAGTTTGGTCACCAATCCGACTCAAACGGGTACACCAGAGGATACCGTCAAGCAAGCACTAGACAGCTTGTATCAAGGTGATATAAAGAAATCTGCAGGATACTACAAAGTAGATATGGCAAACTTTGAAGAAGAGCTTGCCAAGACCCAATCGGCTTTTGAGCAAACAGTCGAGGGGGTTACCATTACTGATACTACTTATAATGAAGATAAGACTCGTGCCACCATCGTAGGTGAGCTGATGCTAAAGGGACAAAGTGAACCTGCCCCCTTAACTTATGAGTTACAAAAAATTGATGGTCAGTGGAAGATTTTGGGCTAAATGGTTTCGCTATTTGTGTCTGACATTGCCTTAGCGACTGTCACCGTATCTAAAATTGTATTCGCTGAAGTTATAGCTTCTGGCACTGCTGTATCTAGCATAACAGTGTTTGCGGTTTCCGTAATTGACTCTACGGCCTTGCCAAGCATAACCACATCGGCGATGAAGCCTTGCATGTCGCAAACCTTTGGCATGTATCCCCATTGCTCAAAACCAAGTTTTCGAAACAGTCCTAAGCTTGGTTGATTATGAGCAAATATCAAGGCAACAACATTATGAATACCAAGGCTTGGCGCTTGTGTGAGCATCCAACTTGTCAACGCACTACCCAGCCCTTGACCATGATTTGCTTTATTTAAGTAAATACTGATTTCGGTGCTGATATGATAAGCCGTACGAGCATAAAGATCGCTAAAACTTCCCCAAGCAACGATGGGTGATAGTGTTTTGGAGCCTATGTTATCACTGTCTTTTGTCTCAGCTCTAACGATATAAATAGGACGCGTTGCACTGTTTAAATGCTCTTCAAACCACTGCATACGCTCTTCACAAGTCACTGGTTCAAGATTAGCGGTGGCTTGTTTGCCAGCAATACTTTGATTATAGACAGCTAAGATTTCTGCTAAATCGTCTTTACTTGCGCGCTGGACGACAAAAGGCTCGTTTGGCTTATCCATTGATAATTTAGAAGGTTGAGTGCTCAAAGCAACATTGGACATAATATCTCCAGAATGAATGGCATTATTTATCATTACTTACTAAATACGGCTAATTTATCCTCACAGTCATCACAAGAGCGACTCATTATTTTGAGACCATGAGAGTGATATTCTCATACTTATCTGGTAAATAGACTATGGGATGTTAGTATGGTCATTTTACTTTATAATGGCTGGCTTTAGACACATCAATACTTAGTCCGGTTGTATTACTTGGTCTGATTGTGTTTTTTATCTGGTCTTATCTATCATAGCTGAAAATTTATGAACACCTATTTTCTTGAGCAACTGATTGCGTCGCCAAGTGTTTTGCCTGCAAATACTAGCCCAGTAGACCTTGCGCCCTGCGTACTTACTATCGGCAACTTCGATGGTGTTCATCTTGGTCACCAAGCGATGCTAAACCAAATTCGTGACATTGCCGATGCGCAAAATCTTGGCGCAGCAGTCATGATATTTGAGCCACAACCGCGCGAATTTTTTGCCCCGCACACAGCACCTGCCCGCCTAACCAGCCTTGCAGAAAAGCAAGCATTGCTCGCAGAATACGGGGTAGAAACCTTAATCGTAGCAGGCTTTGATACTGACTTTCGCTCGCTATCCGCGCAAGCGTTTGCCGATATTTTGGCACTGCGTTTGAACGTTAAAGCACTGGTATTGGGCGATGATTTTCGCTTCGGTCATGATCGAACAGGTGACAGCCAGTTTTTACGCGATTATGGCTTGCATGTGACTAACTTACATACGATCACGGATGTCGATGGCAAAGCGGCGCGTATTAGCTCTACTCGTGTTCGTGATCTGTTGTTGGCAGGTGATTTAAAGGCGGCCAATGCCTTGTTGGGGCGCGAATATAGCATTACAGGACTGGTCGTTGGTGGCGATAAAATAGGTCGTACCATGAACTTCCCTACTGCCAATATTGAGCTTGACCGTATAAAACCTGCTTTGCATGGTATCTTTGCTGTCGATGTTGTCAGCCTTGATGACAAAGGACAAGTAATTCCTGATGGCTTAATCATATCAGCGGATACCGGTAAAACAGGCGTTGCTGGATTACGCCCAAACAGCTTATTTGGTACCGCCAATATTGGTACCAGACCTTCTGTCGACAAAGCGCTTAACTGGCGTCTTGAAGTGCATTTCCCAGAGTTACAAGCAGACTTATATGGCTTGACTTTGCAGGTACGCTTCCTCCATTATTTACATGGCGAGCGCCACTATGATGGCCTCGATGCACTCAAAGCGGGTATCCAGCAAGATGTGGTCGATTTACTTAAATGGCGCTCACAGCAATAACGCTGCTTAAATAACTCTTGAACCAATTTATAATAAGCATTTATCTTATATCCATTAAAAAACCCACCGCTTAGATAGCGTGTGGGTTTTTTAATAACTGACTGATCGATTGGTTTTAGACGTCTGGGTGCATACGTACGTTCAACTCATCGATAGTCTCTACCCATGCAGCATCTTTATTCCACTCTTCCTTTAAAAAAGCGCGTTGATTGTCATTCCAAATGGTCGACTCTATCAATTCTTCTTCTTTTGCTAATTGGTTTTTTTCGATAAAGCTATCAATAGCCTCGTCAGAGCTTTCCAATCCTAATTGTGCAAACAATTCGTTCATACTATATTCAGGTTCACCCAACATATCTTTCTCCTTAGATGGCACAGGGTTAACAGTGCTTATTATTAAAATGACCTCATTGATTGTAGCAAGCTTTGTCTTAAAAGCTGTTAACCAACGTTCATTTAAGGTTATCAATTGTGTTCAATACAAAAATCTTTATAGCCCTGAAAATATCAGTCGCTGTGCATCAAACAAACGTAAAAAAGCCCTCAGATGTCAGAGGGCTTTTTATATTTGTTACGCGTTATCTACTTATGGAAGTAGGTGTGCTACGGCATCACGCTCTTCGCTAAGCTCTTGCTCAGTGGCTTTCATTTTCTCTTTTGAGAAATCTGATGACACATCAACGCCATCTACGATAGACCAATCACCATTGCTACAAGTGCAAGGGAATGAATAAATCAAACCTTCCGCGATACCATATTCGCCGTTTGAGTAAACGCCCATAGATACCCAATCATTTTCATCAGTACCTAGTGCCCACGTACGCATATGTGCGATAGCAGCGTTAGCAGCAGAAGCGGCAGATGACGCACCACGGGCTTTAATAATTGCTGCACCGCGCTGTTGTACGTCTGGGATATAAGTGTTTTCGTACCAGTCGCGATCCACTAGATCCAGTGCAGGCTTTCCGTTAACCGTACAAGCAGTTAAGTCTGGATACTGAGTAGATGAGTGGTTGCCCCAGATTGTCATTTTTTTAACATCGTTGACAGTGCTGTCGGTTTTTTCAGCCAATTGAGCCATTGCACGGTTATGATCCAAGCGAGTCATTGCCGTGAAATTACGTGGATCAAGATCTGGTGCATTGCGCTGAGCGATTAATGCGTTGGTGTTTGCAGGGTTACCCACCACCAATACTTTTACGTCGCGGCTTGCCACATCATTCAATGCTTTACCTTGAGCTGAGAAGATTGCAGCGTTGGCTTCTAGCAAATCTTTACGCTCCATACCTGGGCCACGAGGACGTGCGCCAACAAGCAATGCATAATCGATATCTTTGAATGCAACAGTCGCATCATCAGTTTGAACAACACCTGCCAACAATGGGAAAGCACAATCTTCCAATTCCATAACCACACCCTTTAGGGCGTCAAGAGCTGGTGTGATTTCAAGCAATTGCAAAATAACTGGCTGATCTTTACCTAGCATCTCGCCAGATGCAATACGAAATAGCATCGCGTAGCTGATATTACCAGCGGCACCAGTGACGGCAACACGTAAAGGCTGTTTCATTGACATGGAATACTCCCTAATTATGATTATAGAATGTGCGATTATCACTTTAGACATCGACTTGTTTGCTGCATAGTGGCAGCCATAAACCGAGAGCTAGTGTAGCACTTCGTTCAGCAAATCGTCTAGAGACAATCAGAGACCTACCACTGATTATATTGTTACAATATATACGAGAAGAATATGATATCAATCAAAGAGTTGGCGCCAAAGGGCTAGAAAGAAGAGTAGAAAAAGCCCTTTATGAGGGTAATGTTGCTTGATATATAGTCAATCCAATATAAAGTAAATACAGTGCTACCAGCATCATGTTTTCTTGTTTACTATGCCTTCGCAGACAGAGACTACAAAAATATATCATTGGCAGTCCATTATTATTGTGCTTTTTTATTTAGAATTGACTACAAAATTCGGATATATACCAAGAAACATAAGAGAAGACAGTCAAAAAAATATTGAGAATGGCAAGATTATAATCACATTGATAAAACTATTTGCCACCTGAAATAACAAACTTGCTACCGCAGTTGTCCACCACATTTTGACACGTACCAAAGTCATTGCCATCGTAGCAAACATGAATATCGGTCAAGGTTAACTGGCGGCGACTACCTGCCTGGCAAATCAAGTCAATGCTAGCAGCGGACATACCACTATTGAGGCGAGTCATTTGACTGATAAAGCGCGATTTAGAAACGGTATAACTGTTGCCAGTGTTCAACTCAGAAGGCAGTTTTAGCGCACCTGCATAGTTGGTTATTTGGCGAAAATAACTGCTGGCACTAAGTGGACTACAAACACCATAACGTTGCCATGCTTGGCTGCGTACGGTGGTATCAGGCATCACACGATTGACTACTTTTAACTGTAATGGCGTCAGACGAGGCTCACTACCCCGCCCGCAACGCTCTCCATAACCCATATCTAGACCGGACACATTGAGTGAATATCCTTCAAGACACTGACGCATGCGAGCGCGTGTCGGCTGAATACTACAAAGGGCGGGCGTCATTTCAATCATCAACACACGCTGTCCTGTTTTTACTGCGCTAGCCGCTTGTGCTGGCAGAAGCATCATACCTTGTAGTATAAAAAATACGCCAATACTTGCCGTCGTCTGAAGGTTGCCAAGTATCCGCTTATTTATCACCTGCTTATGATATTGACTGATGCGTTCAAAGGTAGATTGCGCTATCAGCTGGTCTTGGTTTTTTGTCTTATCTATTGGCGAATGTGCCTGCATCTGAGTAGATGAACGAAGACCGATTTTTGATACTGTGCACAGATTAAAATATTTTTTGATCATAAGGGCTGAAGGCATCTAGCAATGATAAGACAAAGACTATCGCTTAGGTCATAGCATCTACACTATCAATGCATATACACCAAGCTTATAGCTAACAAAAAATACGGCTACCCTTTTATGGGTATAGATTGATGCAATGGTAACAAACCGTTTTTTTTATTCTATAGCAGAAACGTAAACAGTCGCTAAATATGGGAGAAGGTATAAATTATTTAAACTGTTCCATCAAGTCCAGTATCCTATTTATCAGCGCATATTAAACGTTTATGTGTACACATAAAGAATCCATCAACGAACGCTCGTTGATGGATTTTTTGATTGATACAAAGCTACTTTAACAAGGTATGAGCGTGTTAATACGAAGCAGGCACCGTACCCATGCGCTGACTAATGGGCTGACCATTACCCAAGAGACTGCTATAAATAGTGGCATTCTCCATCACATGCTTTACGTAATTGCGAGTTTCAGGGAACGCAATCGTCTCAACGTATTGATCCGCAGCCAATGAGCCATACTCAGGCTGCCAGCGCTTGGCATTATTGGGTCCTGCATTATAGCCTGCCGTCGCCAATACAGGTTGACGGCTCAACTTACCAAAAATATCACCCATATACCACGTACCATAACGGATGTTGGTGTCACCACTATTGGCGCGACTGGCACTATACGTTTCACCCAAATTGCGAGCAATATATTTTGCTGTGTCAGGCATGACTTGCATCAGACCACTAGCACCGACGTTTGAGCGCGCTGAGGTCACAAAACGACTCTCTTGGCGCATGATGCCATAAGCCCATGCTGGATCAATACCCGCAGACTGGCTATAACGCACGACTGCATCTTGATGCGGCATCGGGTGAGACAAGGCCAAGCTATCAACGCTATTCGTGTTATCAATGGCATAAATTGCACGGTCAAGCCAGCCCATATCATAGGCTTGACGAGCCGCCGCAATCAATAAGTTGTCATCACGCTTGTCTCGTGCCTGCTTCACCGCCCAGTTCCATTCACGATTGGCATAGGCGCGGCTAACGTCAGCATTATACAAGGCAAAAGCACGAGCAAAGTGCGCATCTTGCATAACACGCGCACGGTCGGCAGGGCTGACGTTTGGTAAGTTATTACCGCCCAAGCGACTGGCATCAAAACGTTGGCCGATCTTATCTTTTGCCATTAGCCCATAGTAATCATTGCCTTTTGCGATGTTCTGATACATCTTTTTGGCAGTATTGCGTTTGCTACTATTGCTTGATTGCTCATAAGCACGGGCGAGCCAATATTGCCATTGACTTTGTTTTTGCGTTTCAGCATCCATTTTAGATATGGCTTCGACCACATCATCCCAGCGACTAAAACGAATCGCGGCCTGAGCGTAGTCTTCTGCTTCTTCAAAGTTAAAGTCTTCGTCCAAGCTATTACGGAACCAATCAACCGCCTCAACATTAAAGCCATCATCGGTATTATAATTCATACGCTTGACACCAATGATGCGATAAGCATAACGGCGCGTGTCATCATTCAACAGTCTGGCCGAACGCTGATTGTCTTGTTTGATATCAAAATCCAATTGCATCGCGGCTTCACGATAAGACTTGTCAGCCAAACGCCCAAGCGCATAGAGATATAAATACTGGTTGGCTTGGCTAGCAGGTTCGCGACCAAAACGGCTAAAATAAGACGATGGGTTCAGTTGAATTTCACTCAATGCCGAGTAAGCAATTGGCGTACCAAGGCGCGATGACAATGCCATGATGTCCCCTGTCTTGCCGATACGCAGCATACGCTTAAGACGAGCGGCTCTATCTTGATTGCTAATCAGTGCGTTATTATTCATCTCCATGGCCAACTGGTCGCATAGAGCGGGCTGCTTTTTGGTGGTAAGCCACACTTCTGACTTAGCAGCCATAGCGCGCATGGTATCACCGCCATTATTGAACCCAAGCCCCACAGCACAGCGCTCACTGGCATCAGCATTGGTGATCAAATTGGCCACTTGACGTACCGAAGCATAGTCATTGGATCCCGCTTTGGTCTCGGCAAAATCAGCAACCAGTTTTTCTGCCATCACTGTATCTGGGTATTGACGCACAAACTGCGAAACGGCAGCTGAGCTTTGCGAATTGAGGTCTTGGTTCATGCGCCAGTACGTCGGATACATGGCAAACAAACCACCACTCATTTGTTGTTCATAACCATAGAGCGCATTAACATCACCACGATCGGCTGCAATCGCTGCGGCTGTGAATGAGCTCACGCCATTGTCTTGTTGATATCCAGTATTTTGCTGATAGCTTTCTGATTGATAACTGGTTTCTGGTTGGTAGGTTTCTTCATCACCCCATGTCAGCTCTGCACAAGCCACCTGTGACAATCCGAGTGTGCTCATTGCGGTTGCCAAGCTCAGTGCGCTGAAACGCAATGTACTTACGTTGAGACGCTTTGAACGATCCTTTTGATGGGTAAATTCTCTATCCTTGATGCCATAAGCAACGTGCAACTTCGTCATATTGTCTCTCTTTATTATATCTCTACAATGTGTAAACGGTGATTTGCCAGATACCGCTATGGTGATGATACTCATCATACTATACTCGTTGCACTTGCAACCATCACCTTTACCTTTTGTTAATAAATACGATAGCGCGGTGTAACATAGAAGTGATAGCGGAGACGATTTTTGCCAGAAGCGTTATAAAGGTCAGTAAACAATTGATACTGTTATCATTAATCAATCACATTGATGGCCAATTGCGCACGCTAATTTTTCACATTGGTAGAGGGTTGTGATAAAATACGCCACTTGTTAATCCGTCATCTCGCTATATTTTAGTTAATTATGGACTTACCCTTATGAGTGTTACTGTATTTAATCCCCGCATTAATGACGCCGCTGTTGCTAACACAACTGCTGCTGCGCCAGCTGCCACTGCACTCAAAGAAGCAAGTTCAGCCCAATCGCCTGTCACGCAAACGACCACCAAAAAAGTCTTTGTGACGACTCAAGGTTGCCAGATGAATGTTTATGACTCTGGTAAAATGCTTGATGTGCTTGGTGACTCGCACGGCATGGAAGTGACGCACAACATTGATGAAGCCGACGTTCTGTTGATGAATACCTGCTCTATTCGTGAAAAAGCACAAGAAAAAGTCTTTTCAGAATTGGGTCGCTGGCGCAAACTTAAAGAAAAGCGCCCTGATCTTGTGATTGGTGTTGGTGGCTGCGTGGCATCGCAAGAAGGCGACAATATTCAAAAACGCGCGCCTTATGTCGATATGGTTTTTGGTCCACAAACCCTACATCGCCTACCAGAGTTGTACGACCAATCCAATGAGCAGCGTAATATCTCGCCAAAGAACCGTATTGGCACGATTGATGTGTCTTTCCCAAGCATCGAAAAATTCGACTTTTTGCCAGAGCCAAGAGTAGAAGGTTATAAGGCCTTTGTTTCCATCATGGAAGGCTGCTCAAAATACTGCTCGTTTTGTGTGGTGCCTTATACCCGCGGTGAAGAATTGTCGCGTCCGCTTGATGACGTCTTGGCTGAGATTGACAGCCTTGCTGCTCAAGGTATCCGTGAAATCAACCTATTGGGTCAGAACGTCAATGGCTATCGCGGCGAAAAAGACGATGGCAGTATTTGCCGTTTCGCTGAGCTGTTGCATTATGTCTCGCACGTCGATGGTGTTGAGCGTATTCGTTATACCACCAGCCACCCGCTTGAATTCACCGACGACATCATTGACGCTTATGCCCAGCTGCCAGAGCTGGTATCGCATTTGCATCTACCTGTTCAGAGTGGCTCAAACGCAATCTTAGCGGCGATGAAGCGCAACCACACCATTGATGTTTATATCGATCAGATCAATAAATTGAAAGCCATTCGTCCAAATATTCATTTGTCGAGCGACTTTATCATTGGTTTCCCAGGCGAGACGGAACAAGACTTCCAAGATACGTTGAACTTGGCAAAAGAATTGAACTTCGATCACTCATACAGCTTTATCTACTCTAAGCGTCCGGGCACGCCAGCGGCAGAGCTGCCGGATGATGTGAGCTTCACCACCAAAAAAGCGCGTTTGGCTGAGTTCCAAAAAGTCATTGTCGACTCAACGCTTGCCAAAACGCATGAGATGGTCGGCACCACGACTCGCGTCTTGGTTGAACAAATTGCTAATCGTCACCCTGACTGCCTAATCGGTACAGCGGATAATACGCGTACGGTCATGTTCCCTTATGACGAAGACAAAATGAATGAGTTACTTGGTAAAATTGTCAGCGTGCGCGTCACCGATTTTGTCAGCCCGCATATGGTAAAAGGCGAGCTGATCGAAGTATTAGCGTAATCATTGAAAGACCATTCTAAGCAAATAAAAAAAGCCGTTCACCATCATTGTGAGCGGCCTTTTTTTGTTAAGGTTTACAAACCATACTGCATCAATCTTATTGGGTCGGAGCAGCCGTACTACCTGCCAAAATACCACCATCAATTGTCAGCTCAGTGCCTGTCACATATTTTGACTCATCACTTGCCAAATAGAGCGCGGCATAAGCCACATCCATAACGTCCCCCATGTAACCGAGCGGGATATCTTTGCTGATCGCTTTGATGGCCTCTTCTCGTGCGTCGCCCTCGCCCAACATTGCATCCCACATCGGGGTATAGATAGCAGCAGGGTGAATGGAGTTGCAGCGAATACCGTAGCTATTTTGTGCACAGTATAAGGCGACGGATTTGCTGTGGTTTCGAACTCCAGCCTTGCTTGACGCATAAGCGGTGGCTAATGGAATACCGACCATACCTGATCGTGAGGAGATATTAACGATACTTGCGTTACTGCCTTTCTGCGTTGGGCGATTTTTCATCAATGCGATGGCCGTTTTGCAACCTAATGCCACGCCATCGAGATTGACTTGATGCACCTTATGCCAACTTGCCATGTCCAAGTGTTCAGGATCATGCGCGCCTGAAGTTTCTAAAAATCCAGTAATGCCCGCATTATTGACCAAAATATCTAAGCGATGATAGTGCTGTGTAATATACTCCGCCGCATTTTTCCAATCATCTTCGCTTGAGACATCCAGATGTATGTATTCTGCGGGCTTTGACTCACGCCATTGTTGACGGGTGATATTGATCTCATCACAAGCGCACTGGCCTTTTTCATCATTAATATCACTGAATATGACGGTGGCGCCTTCTTTGAGAAAAAGTTCGGCAATCGCCTTGCCAATGCCTTGTGCTGCACCCGTGACCAGTGCCACTTTATTAAGCAGTCTCATAAAATCCTACTTTACGTTTTTTTAATACTTTTTATATATTTGGTTTTATTGGTTGAGTGATATTTGCCATTATAACTATTTAAATGAAGGAAAAGCCGCCCATGGTTAGTATCAAGCGACTTTTTCAAACCATTATTTATCTTTATTCTGACAACCAATCTGTCTTCCGTAACTGCTGCTTGGTCTCACGACGACGTTTTTTTCGGACGATATCAATATCTTCTTTTTCATGGATACCGCCTTTTCTTAACAGCGGATCAAGCGCCAAATAATTGCGCGGTTTGACAGTGCCTAGCGAGTGTTGTGCACCTGCTTCAGTCTGATTGTCTAACTGTCGTTCAATTTGTTTGGCCTTTTTTAACGTTTGTTTTAAGCTCATATTGTTACCTGTTTTTTATTTTCTGAGATACCAATGCCGAAAATCATCTTAGCGAGGAAAACGAGCGCAAATTGTACATCCAGCACATTAAGCAAGTTTGACGACGCTAAGAGGATTTGCAGGCTTGGTATTAGCCCTTAATACAAATAACTTGTTTTAGCGTATGCACCACTTCAACCAAGTCTTTTTGATTAGCCATCACTTCATCAATGTCTTTGTACGCGCCGGGTATCTCATCGATAACGCCTTTGTCTTTACGACATTCGACACCATCGGTTTGCGCTTTTAGCTCATCAATGGTGAACGCGCGTATCGCTTTACCACGGCTCATCTGCCGCCCTGCCCCATGTGAGCAAGAACAAAACGACTCTGACGCGCCTAGACCACGGACGATAAAAGATTTTGCACCCATAGAGCCGGGGATAATGCCAAGCTCACCGGCATAAGCACTGATTGCGCCTTTACGCGTCACGTAAACCTGCTCGCCAAAATGCACCTCTTCATTGACATAGTTATGATGGCAATTGATAGCTTCTTTGGTCAGCTGAAATCGTGGTAATCCTGCTTGCGGCGATTGCAGCGCCTTAATGACCAAACGCATCATCTCGCGGCGATTCTCTAGCGCGTAATCCTGCGCCCAGCCGACCGCCTCAACATAATCAGCAAAGCTGTCAGACCCTTGGGCAAAATACGACAAATCACGATCGGGCACATGACCAAAGCGCGATTGACGCTCTTTTTTGGCCAGATTGATAAAATAGCGCCCGATACAATTACCAATGCCGCGACTACCAGAATGCAGCATCACCCAGACATCTTGGTTTTCATCCAAGCACAGCTCAATGAAATGATTGCCACCGCCCAGCGTGCCGAGCTGCTTGGCCCATGTCTGCTCAAAACCTTTAAGCATTTTAAGCAAGCCCGGATGCTTATCGGTAATTGGCTTTAGGCGTTTGCCTAATGGGTCAAGTGTGGAGTTTTTCGCTTGGATTTGCTTGTGCATGTTGAAACCCACAGGCACTTGTTGCTCTACTACCAAGCGTAATGACCTTAAGCTATCAGGCAAATCGCTTGCCGTGAGTGATAAGCGTACCGCGTTCATACCGCAGCCGATATCCACACCGACTGCCGCAGGTATCACGGCTGACTTAGTTGGAATCACGCTGCCAACGGTCGCGCCTTTACCCACGTGTACATCAGGCATCACCGCAATGTGCGAGTGTATAAACTCCAGCTGCGCCAAGTTGCGTAATTGCTGCATCGCGCCTTGTTCGACATCCGAGGTGTAGATTTTGACAGGCACGCCATGTTTGCCACTTTTATTTAACGTTAATTGAATGCTCATTATTTTTATTTCCATTCTTTTATTTTAAAGCCATGTATTTTTTAATTTGCCTATTTATATTTTTTAGACATTACTTATCTGTCTCGATTAAACATAATGTTTAATAAGAAAAAATTATTATCTAAGAAATAATAGGCAATAAAAAATCGTATTTTTATTAATTAAAAATCAATAAAAATTTATGGCTGCTTTATTATGAACGTTTTAAAGAAGAGCCTTTCATACCAAAAATGAGAACATAGATATTATGCGCACAGGTAGACAATCGCTAAATATTAGCGTAAATAATTTTTTGGTAATAAAGATACAGCAGAATGTTGGATAAACAGATAACAGCAAGTGTGAAACTACTTAGCACTATCGCATCGTTATTTTGACAAAGTAGATGTAGAAGAAGGATGGAGCGAGTACATATAGGAGGCTATTCATTGATATGAATAGATAGAATATCACTCAATAGCTATATATAAATTTAGCCAAACCTTTTCGAAGTCTTCATTGTTGTCATGCTTTTCATACATTCAGTCTTTAAAAACGTCTTAACAGTTATATAGGACACGATGATTCCTCCATAGGTTGTGGCTAATGTCAGGGCGACAGTAGCAGTTTATTAAAAATTTATAGCAAGACTATAAATCAGTGAGATAATAATAACGATTTAAAAAATATTGTCAACTATTAATTTTTAAATAACAAAAAAATGCAATACCCGAGACTAATAATTTAATAGAGTAATTATTTCAAATAATAACTAATAACTTTTTATACCATAAAACTATTGATTACTTCAGCAAACAAAGCCGCTGCAATTATGATAAAGATAATGCCGCAACCACGATTGAGCCATGCTAAGCGATTACCGACATCAAGCCAGCTTGCCAACTTTTTACCACCTAAGGTATATACGATCTGCCAAATGGTTTCACTCATGAATAGCCCAATGGTCAATAAGATATATTGCGGCCATAGCGGCGCACTAAAATTAATAAACTTAGGAAAAAAGGCCGCAAAGAATAAGATCGCTTTTGGATTGGATAAGGATACCCAAACACCCGTACGAAACAGAATAAGGTTACTAGGCTCTGCCTTGACCGCTGCACTAGACAGCGAGCGCGGCTGCGGTGTATCAGTCCTACCCTCAGCAGCAGCATAATCGGCTTCAACCTCTGCACTTAATTCTTTAGCATCGCTCATCAAGCTACCATCACCTGCATCGCGCCATGAACTAATTCCCAAATACACCAAGTATGCCGCGCCTACCGCTTTGATAATTGTGAGTAGCCAAGGCGATTGACGGCTGATCACATCCAGCCCCAATAATGTCGATAGCAGTAATACAAATAGACCAAGGCTCAAACCTGCCAGCGTCCATAACGTCCGCTTCACGCCATAGTTCATGCCGTACTGGAATGCCAGTAGCATATTGGGACCTGGGGTCGCGGAAATCAAAAATGTACTTGCGAAAAATACTGCAAACAGATGCCAAGACATCAGCTAATCCCTACTTTGTTATATATAAATGGTTCTTATACAGACAGCCATATCGCCAAAAAAAGAAATACCGCCATGAAGACGGTATTTTTATACTTACTTATATTATATACATATGTTTGGCAGTTTTATAGACTACTTGACGGTACAACTGTCTAATAGTTTTTGCAAAAAGCCGTCACAACGTTCGATTTCGATCAGTTCAACATATTCATCCGCTTTGTGTGCCTGCTCAATACTACCAGGGCCGCAGATGATCGTTGGGATGCCTGCATTGGTAAACTGACCACCTTCCGTTGCGTAAGCGACTTTATGACGCTCGTTATCCCCTGTCAGCGCCGCTATCAATGACTGTAGCTCAGCGCTATCGCTATCCGTCATTGCTGGAACGCTCTCTTCTTGCATCAGCTCAATACCCGTCTCAGGCGCACGTGCTTGCATTTGGGCATTTAGCTCAGCGACTTTTGCTTGAATAGGCGCCAGTATATCGTCTTGCGTCATGTGGGGCAGGTTGCGGTAGTCAAAGGTGAACTCGCAAAGATTGGGCACGATATTGGTGGCTGTGCCGCCATGTATAGTACCTACTGATAAGGTAGAATAAGGCACCGTAAACAATGCATCATTGTCATCACGAGCGCTCAGCTCTTCGGCAAGCGTATCAACATAGCCAACCAGTCTGCTAGCATAGCTGATCGCATTGACACCTTGTGCAATCAATGAAGAATGCGCTGACTTGCCATGGACACGGCAACGATATACTGCGATACCTTTGTGCGCGACAACCATCGCCATATTGGTCGGCTCACCGACGATACAGTAATCAGGGGTGATACCACGTGCTTTTAGGTCTGCCAAAATCAATGGCGCACCCAAACAGCCTACCTCTTCATCGAACGACAGGGCCAAATGCAAGGGACGACGCAGCTGACCGCTATTGGATAACTGTACTGCTTGTGGCAACATCGTTAGCGCACACGCGATAAAACCTTTCATATCACACGCACCGCGTCCATATAACTTGTCACCACGTATCGTCGCGGTAAACGGCTCTGACGTCCAGTCTTGACCATCGACAGGCACGACATCAGTATGACCTGAGAGCACCAAACCGTTATTCACGATGTCAGCGTTTTCACCAGCGGGTACAGTCACAAATAGATTGGCTTTATTTTTGGCTTCATTAAAAGTCAAATCTACCGTCAGACCCAACTGCTCACAGTACGCTTGCACGTCTTCAATCAATGCTAAGTTGGAATGTCGACTGACCGTATCGAAGGCGATAAGCCGCGTCAGCCAGTCAAGGCTTTGTTCAGGGTAAACCGTATCAGACGGCGTGTGACTGTTGTCATTACTATTATTTGTATTCATAAAATATCCCTATTACGATTCTTAAGAGCTATTTCTTAAAAACTATGAGGTATCAGATTCGTCTTATGATGGATTATTCTGATTCATCACGTCAAGCACGGGTGGCATCGGTTTTGGTCGTTTGCCTTCTGCTTGCAGTTCTTTGGCTGTTTTGGCATTAATAGAGAGTCCAGCAATCAGCGCGATATCTTTGACAGGTTTGCGCTTACGCGTCGCAAAGCTTACAGGTACCATACGTGCAAACTCATAAAGGTACAAGTAAGACTCTTCGCCACCTTCAAAATCTTCGTCGTCCTCAAGGCGAATGGCACCAATTTTTGCCAAATCGGACAGCATCTCATTTTCCTCACTCGTGAGGCTACAATCAGTAATGCCAAAACCCGTCATAAAACCGTTTGCCCACTGTTTCAATGCTATCACACGCTCGTATAAATCATGTTCATCATCTGGTATGAGCGGCATGTAAGAATAAGCATCATCTTTGTCTTTTAACTGAAACACCGTGTCCTCCGCTTCTTCCGCTAGCAATGTCAATGCAGCCTCTGGTAGTGGTGCAAAGCTCAGCTCCTCAAATACCTTCGCCCAAGTTGCTTCGTCAGGTGCGTTACAAGCCGTCATCAGCCCCGTCATCAAGCCATGTACCTCACTGATAGACACATCAGTCCAATCGTCAAAAGCGGCAAGCCAAGTGTTCCAGCCAGAAATATTGTCATTCATAATAGATATCCTAATGAGTAGTTATTGCTTAAAAAACAGAAAATAGATGCCGTACCCTGTCACTGACCAGAGCACGGCTAATAAATATAAAAAGGCCAAGCCTAATACGTGTAATTACTTTGTTGATATAGATATTATGCGGTCACCTATGGCATTATTAAACGCAGAGAACAAAATTCATCCACGTTTACTTGTTAAGGATAAAAACTGACTATGTATGATCAACTTAAATTATTAGAAAAAACGATACTCGACATCAAAAAGCAGTATCAGCTTGTCAGTGCTGAACTTAGCAGCCTCAAACAAAACCCCGTCACCAATACCCAAGAGCTGACTGCACTACAAAACAAGCTCAATACGAGCCATACAGAACGTGATGGTGCCAAAAAACAATTGAATGATCTCGACAAGCGCTATCAAAACCTTGCAGAAGCACATCATATGATTGGTGAAGAGCAAGACAAGCTGCAAAAACAAATCAGCCAGTTAAAACAACAAAACAATGATCTACAGCAGCATAATAAAGAATTAAAACAGCAATATCACGATATTAAACAGCAAAATAATGACTTACAAAAGAAAAATCAATTGGCCGCTGAGCGAACGCAAGTCGTTTTAAAACGCTTAACACGCATTGACCAAGCAGAAGGTTAGCCAGTCCATTCATCCTAGTAATATCTTATATTACTCACTTTATTGACCAGACATTGTAGGATTTATCATGACCAATAACCACCCCAAGTCTTTAGAAGAAAAGCTAGCCGCCAACCAAACACGCTCCACTGACCCAAAATCACAAAAAGGCGCAGCAACTGGAGCTGGCGCTACAACCGTTGCAGCCCAATCTAAACCCAATACTAATAACACCCCTGAGCCTCAAATCAAAAAAGTTGATATTTCGATTGCAGGGGTTACCTACCCTATCTATTGTCCTGTACATGAACAAGAAGAGCTGCGCTCAGCGGTTTTTTATATCAATGACTATGCTCAAGAGCTTAGAAAAGATGCGCCAAGTCTCAGTCAAGAAAATCTATTGGTATTATGCTGCTTAAACTTATATGAAAAAATTCATGCCAATCAACGCGATGATGAAGATCGTTTGCAAGAAAGCAGCCGATCTGACGCTTTGCTGGATAAAATCCTAAAAGACGCCCAATCCATCTTATAAGCGGACAGTCAGTTTATAAGCAAATAGTCAGTCTCTAACAGATAAGCGCCTAGCTCACGACAGCTAAGCGCTTTTTTTGTACTTATACCATCATCTGACTCACAATCGAATCCTCTACGCATGAGGGTCGTAAATTTTGCCAGCATGAAAATCCGCTTGATGCTCATAATTGCAAAAGAATAATTCTTGGTTGGCGTCGATAGGATTATCACTAGCGGCAGCCATTATCGGCTTGGTTTCAAGGACGCCACGATATTCAGCCAAGCTGTTACCACAAAAGTTACACTGACGCGGCGTGATCACATCACCTTCTTTTGGCATCATACTCTTGGGAGGACGTGGGTACATAAATTTGTAGAACGCCCACATTGAAGCCCAGATAACGAGAATGATGATAATAACGGCAAACACGGCAGTGCTCCTTTGACGATGAATAAACGTTTGCAGGTAACGACAATCATGTGATTGACCCGTCTGCAAAACGTCCTAACAGTATAACGTAACCATCAATAAGGATGACAGTATAATCATAGAACCTATAGCGAGTTTCGCGATTTACCACTTTTATGAGGCGTTTATTGGCATCGCTTACACCAAAAAAACTGGCCACAAAGGACCAGTTTTTTTGATGTACCGCTTAATGATTAATATGTCATTTTTAAAGAATTACAACTGTAACTCACTGATATCAGCCACCGTCAAAAATAACGCTCGAACTTGCTTCAATAATGCCAAGCGGTTATTTTTGAGCGCCGCGTCGTCGCTGTTGACCATGACATTATCAAAAAACTGTGTCAACGGCTCATCTAAGCTCGCCAGCGTCTGCAATACTTGCGTATAGTCCGCTTGCTCCAGCAATGGTTGTACCCTTGTCTGTGCTTGCTTAACATTTGCATATAAATTTTGCTCAGCAGGCTCAGACAGTAGCGTCTCATCAACCGTATCAGCAACGCTCACTTCTGACTTGGCCAATATATTGGCAACACGCTTGTTTGAATCAGCGAGCATTGACGCTTGTGACAGCGTGCTGAATGCTTGCACCGCGCGAATACGCTGATCAAAATCAAGCGGCATATGCGGGTTAATCGCTTGCACTGCCTGAATTGTATCAACGCTGACGCCTTGCTCGGTATACATTGCACGATAGCGCGAGTTTAAAAACGCCATGACTTGGGTAAAGGTATCGCCCATTTTGGCAATTTTGCTACCCTCAGCATCACTATAGCCTTTAATCGCTTGCTCAATCAATGCCACCAGATTAATCGGTAACTGCTTCTCAATCAAAATGCGCAAAATACCAATGGCAGAACGACGTAAGCTAAACGGATCTTTTGACCCCGTTGGCGCTTGGTCAATCGCAAAAATACCAACGAGCGTATCTAGGCGATCAGCTAATGCTAAACAGATGCCAATCGGTGTCTGTGGCAATACATCACCACTAAACTTGGGCAGATATTGCTCTTCTAAGCTTGCTGCAACTGCTTCAGGCTCATCATTCAAACGCGCATAATACGTGCCCGCGATCCCTTGCAATTCAGGATATTCACCAACGAGCGAGCTGGCCAAATCTGCTTTAGACAAAATACCCGCACGTACGGTGTCATCGACATTGATATCGTGACCCTGCTGCTGCATCAACGTGGCGATGAATGCGGCAAGCTTGGCAATACGCTCAGACTTCTCCCAAATCGTACCCAATTTGTCTTGGAATATGCGAGTTTTTAAGCTTTCTGTGAGCGCAAACAGGGGCTGTTTTTGATCTTGTAAAAAGAAAAACTCGGCATCAGCCAAACGCGGACGCACGACTTTCTCGTTACCTTCGATAATCTGATTGGGGTCTTTTGATTCAATATTGGTAATAAAGATAAAGTAAGGTTGCAACTTACCCGCTTTATCAGTTAAGCAAAAATACTTTTGATCTGCTTGCATGGTCGAGATAAGCGCTTCTTGCGGCACTTGTAAAAAGCGCGCCTCAAAGCTTGCTCGTAGCGCAATGGGGAAATCAACCAATGCGGTGACTTCGTCCAACAACTCTTGCGGTACGATAGCATCAGAATTGACTTCATCTGCCAATGCTTTAACTTGGTTTTTGATCAGCATTTGACGCTTATCAAAATCTGCCACGACTTTTAGACCATCTAGTAGCTGCTCATAGTCATTGGCATGATTGATATTATGATAGTCAGGACTGTGGAAACGGTGGCCACGAGTTTGGGAGCCTGTTTGATGCCCTTGAATAGTTGCGTCAATGACAGCGTCATCCTGCATCAATACTACCCACTGGACTGGACGGACAAACTCATTACGACTGGCACCTGAACGCATACGTTTGGCAATTGGTAGGCTATCTAGCGCCGTTTGAAAAATAGCTGGCAGTAGCTCGGTAGTCGCTTGACCACTGATCGTTTGCTCATAGCCGACATAGTCACCTTTATCGGTGTTAATGGTCGTAAGCTCGCTCGCTTCAATACCTAAGCCTTTGGCAAAACCCATCGCCGCGCGGGTTGGATTGCCATCGCTATCAAATGCCGCTTTGATAGCTGGTCCGCGTTTTTGCTCAGTGCGGTCAGGCTGCTTATCGCTAATGCCTTCAATTTGAATCGCCAAACGACGCGGCGCCGCAAAGGCTTTGATGCTATCAAAGGTAATCTCAGCTTCAGACAATTGCTCAGTGACGCTGGCTTGCAGCGCATCGCGTAATGGTTTCAGGCTCTTTGGAGGTAGCTCTTCACACCCCAGTTCAAATAGAATAGTACTCATGGGATGCTCCTATTGCTTGTTCGTCGGTTGATTGTTGTCAGTGGTTTCTTTGGCTAAGCTGTCTGCTGTTGCTGCATCTTCTTTTGGCAAATACTTCTCAAGAGCTTCGGCGCGGTGCGCTTCATCAGCCAATGGGAAGCCTAACTTAGCACGAGCTTCGACATAACCAAACGCAACCTTACGTGCCAGTGTACGCACACGCAATATAAAGCGCTGACGCTCTGTGACTGAAATGGCACCGCGAGCATCCAGTAAGTTAAAGGCATGTGACGCTTTTAATACCATCTCATAGGCAGGTAATGGCAAGCCTGCATCGACCAACTTATCTGCCTGCTGCTCATAAAAATCAAACATCTGGCCCATCATAGGCACATCAGCATGCTCAAAGTTATAGGTCGACTGCTCTACTTCGTTTTGATGAAAGACATCGCCATAGGTGACACGGCCAAACTCACCATCTGCCCAGACCAAATCATAAACGCTATCGACGCCTTGCACATACATCGCTAGACGCTCAAGACCGTAAGTAATCTCACCTGTGACTGGGAAACACTCAATACCGCCGACTTGCTGAAAATAGGTAAACTGAGTCACTTCCATGCCGTTCAGCCAAATCTCCCAACCAAGACCCCACGCACCAAGCGTTGGCGACTCCCAGTTGTCTTCAACAAAACGCACATCATGCACTAGCGGATCAATACCAATGGCCCTTAGTGAGTCTAGATACAGCTCTTGAATATTAGGTGGATTGGGCTTAAGTACCACTTGAAACTGATAATAATGTTGCAAGCGGTTTGGGTTATCACCATAGCGACCATCGGTTGGGCGACGTGATGGCTGCACATAAGCGGCATTCCAGCGCTCAGGGCCTAGTGAGCGCAAAAACGTTGCAGTATGAAAAGTACCGGCACCGACTTCCATGTCATAGGGCTGCAAAACAACACAGCCTTTATCAGCCCAAAAATTTTGTAAGGTTAGGATTAAATCTTGAAAGGTCATCGCTTGAGGATCTTTGTCTTGTATCATTGGGGTTGTCGCTTCGGATGTCATAGTTTGGGTTTTCATAGTAAAGCCACTGTGGAATGAGTATGATTAAATAAACCGTTGATAGCACTCGTATCGCCTATTTGGCAACGACTCTATTTGCCTGCTCACCTTACTAAAAATTGACTGTTTTATCCATATTTACGTCAACTAAATTTGCATTCGGAAGATAAATATCGATTAATTGGCTGTATTTGCCAAAAAATGAAAAGCATTGAAAGTCGCAAACAAAAAAATACCCAAATGCGTGAGCATTTGGGCAGGAGGAAAAGTCTATCGCTGGTATCCTGATGAGTCAGGCTTTTTGTTTTTTAGGAATCTCACCTTGGTACTGCTTTGGTACTACTTTTTTGCTTATCAATTGGTCGTACTGTCTAACTGGTTTTGCGTTGTCTATAACAGGCTATGCTTATTAACAAATCTTTATTACTGATAAGATTGGTTGCTGGCCTTTGGCATGATGATCCACAATACAATATAGATCAAAATCCCTGGTACGGCTGCACTAAGCGATGAGATAATCACAAACAATAATCTCACCCAAGTTGGTGACCAACCTGCATATTCTGCGATACCGCCCATGACACCAGCAATCATTTTGTGGTTCTGAGAACGATGTAATTTTGCTAACTTAGCCAAACCAAATACCTCTCTATAAATTATATTTTATGACTTATATTTTTTTAATTTTGCCCATTTAGGCTTTATGTCGAATCTTGAAAATAGTTAATCTAATCAACTTATGAATAATTATATCAATCATTTTTTATTTATCTGTTGATGGTATAGAAGTCCTTTGTGAGTTTATGATACTCAAACTTGCTTCAACCTATCATATAGACTCATAAACCCCTGATTTTAAATAAGTATTTCAAAATGTTTCAGCAACAGGTTTGTTTCTCAAATCTTACCATACCTTTTATGAGCTTCTAATATTTCTAAACCAAATCAAACATGTGCCTCACTTTTAGACGTCTTATTATTATCTAAAAATATGATGTACAAATCCTATGCGTAAGCATGAAAAAGCCTATTTAAAAAGGACAAAATTCAAGTCATATTTACAATAACCTACCTGCAAATCCCCTCGAACCTTTATACCATGCTGTTAACCAACTTAAATAAAATGATTTATTAATCACATCGATAATAATACAGCCAGATAAGCCTAGGATGAGAATAACTATGTACGACACTGGATTGATGATTGGACAATTTGAGCCACTGCATTTGGGACACATGCGCAGCATATTAGAGGCGTCAGATAAGGCAAAAACCTTGCATATTGTCATTATGGCAAACCCTTCTCCACATCCAGACTTTGACATCACCTTGCAGGACAAAGCGCGCTGGCTACAGATGGCTTGTGCAGATTTGCCATTTATCCAGATTCATACCACCGAGGAGAGCGAACTGCCTTGTCATGAGCATTTTGCTAATGCCAGCTTTGACACAGCGACCAGCAATACTCAATTGCAACGCTTGCTCGACACATTGACCTTGCCTGCCGAGACTGTGCTGTTTTTGGCAGACAACCATCCACTCGTACATACCCAAACGTTAGACACTCAAATACAGCAGCAGACAGCACTAACCATGCAGGTTGTTGCCACGTCAGCACAGCCTGAGTTCGATACGCTTACTATTACCCAAGACCCTATTGCCCATTGGTCAGCACTGCACCCACAAGTGCGCGGTGACTACACAAAAACCGTCGCTATCGTTGGCGGTGAAAGCTCAGGAAAAACCACACTGGTGCATAAACTGGCCAATTATTATGGCGCAAGCTTCGCGCTTGAAATGGGACGGTTATACGTCGGCACGGATTTGGGTGGTAGTGAGGTTGGATTGCAGTACAGTGACTATGCCCCTATTGTGCTCAATCATGCTCAAGCCATTAGAGACGCGAAATCCTATGCGACGGCACCTGTTACCATCGTTGACACGGATTTTGTAACCACACAAGCTTTCTGTGAAGAGTATGAAGGGCGCACTCATCCGTTTGTGACCGCCTGCATTGATGAGTTCCGCTTAGACCATACTATTATGCTGGACAATAATACGCCATGGATCGACGATGGTATGCGCTCTTTGGGTACACCTGAGGCGCGAGGGCGCTTCGAGCAGCTTCTTATAGATATTTTCGCCCGTCACGATATCGCGCCGCACATGATTGACCAACCTGATTATGATGCGCGCTATCAGCAAGCGCTGCTGTTTATCGATCAGCATATCTATGGTAAAAAAACATAAAATATATTCGATTAGACAATCAATTATAACTACAACAAGTCATGGATCCTTGCTTTTTACTGATGTCTCATTTTTGTAGCGTTTCATCAGTCTCAGGCGATCATCGACATTTATTTTTAGGGAAAAAGCGCTATGCGTATTCAATTATTGGACAACATCACTGGCAAATGGGCCCTGCAATGGATTGTTATTTGGTTTATTTGTGGTGTGATTGCTTTGTCCGCAGGATTTTGGCTCACCACCGAACATACCACGCTTGATATGTTCTATTTGGGCGTCTCTTTTGTTGGATTGGTCTGCGTGGTCTCGCTGTCGTTTCGCAAAAATGTCATGGGTAACGGTCTTGGAATGGCAGCCACAGCAGGCGAAGTGGTGGTACAAGCAACCTCAGGCGCGGTTGGTTTAATGCTGGCTCCTTTGTTTAACTTTTTTACCCACGTTTACGGGATTTTTTACTGGTCAAAACACACCGATCCTGATGGTGACATGATACCCAAGTCTGCTAACAAAGCGGTTTGGTTGATTACCGCGGTGTTTATTATTCTTGGTCTGGCGCTTTTCCCGACGGTCAATAACTTGTTAGCGAGCTACGGCTATGCAGTGGTTGAGGACGATAATAGTAAATTCTTAGGGTTTATTTCTTTTTTCTGGATCAATGTGGTCGCATTTGTGCTTTCAATCACGGCACAAGCCGCAATGATTTTGCGCTACTCGTTTAACTGGTGGTTATGGATCATCGTGAATTTTGTTTGGCTTATCGTCAATCTGATGTCTGGCAACTATATTTTTGCCATTCAAACCATGATTTATCAAATCAATGCCTTCATTGGCTTGTATGAATGGCAGCGTAGCGAACAAGGTGAAAGGCTTATTTAGAGAAAAGAGCGTTTGAGTCTGAGTAACTGGTCGGGCGGTACATTCGATTTGACTGTGCCGTCTACTAGATAAAATGACAGATACACTCAATTAATGCTACAACTGATACCAAGGATTGTCTGATTACCAAAAGCGTCATGCATGTCTATCCATCATATCAATAGCTAACAAGGAGGTTAGTATGTCTCGCAATCGTCAGCAACGAGTGTCTAAACGCACGCTTGAACAATGGCTCAGTGAGTATGCAGTCAGTCATCAAAACTTGGTCAACAAAAAAATCCATTGGCTATGTGTCCCCACCATCTTTGTCAGTTTATTAGGTATGGGAATGTCGCTTTCTGTGTGGTTGACCTTAGTCCTAAGCGCCCTAGTACTGTTATTTTATATGCGCTTGTCCACACCGCTTTTTTTAGCGATGGGTATGTTTATCTTAATTTGCCTATCAGTAATGGCATTACTGCCTTGGGGATTTAAAGTCTGGGCAGGTATTTTTATCGTGGCTTGGATTGGGCAATTTATCGGTCATAAAATCGAAGGCAAAAAACCTTCATTCTTTGAAGATTTACAGTTCTTATTGATTGGTCCGGCATGGGTCGCCAATAGTCTGATGCGCTCCAAACCATAATCATGGTTCGGTAAGCATGGTTGATTTTTAAGTATAAAAAAAGCGCCGCTCAATTATTGAGTGGCGCTTTTTTCTGTCGCATCAATCTGCTTTATTATGCACCAAAGACTTTTAGACGCTCTTCAACAGGTTTGAATGATTTTTCACCTGCTGGTTGCTCGATACCGCCAAATACCATTTGTGCTTTCAATTCCCAGTTTTCATCAACGTTCCAAGCGTTAGCCACTCTTTCATCGATGACAGGATTGTAATGCTGTAAGTTCGCGCCGACTTCGATACTGGCCAATGCTGTCCAGATCACATACTGATGCATGGCGTTGGTTTGCGTAGACCAAATTGGGAAATTTTCTGCATAAAGAGGCGCCGCATCTTGCATGCCTCTGACAACTGCCTGATCTTCAAAAAATAAAACCGTACCAGCGCCATTTCTAAAACCAGCGATTTTTTCTTTGGTTGATTGGAATGCCTCTTCATCACCAACGATGACACGTAATGTCTCTTCTGTTATGTCCCATAGTTTATTATGGTCATCGCCAAACAAAACAACGATACGCGTTGATTGTGAGTTAAACGATGATGGTGTATGCAAAATAGCATGCTCAACTACCTGAACGACTTCATCATTAGACACTGGCAGTTGGTCATTTAACGCATAGATTGAGCGACGTTTTTCAGCCAATTGCTGTAGTGTTTTTAGATCTGACATAGTACTTCTCCACATTGTTGATATAAATCTGGTTAATCAATAGGACTAACACGTTACTTTAAAACGATACTTCTGATTTTCTTCGTTCATAATTTGCATCATTATGGTAGTAATTGGCTCAAACCCATATTTCTTTTTTGTAAAAAAACTTAACCAAACAAGAATATGAGAAAGCTAAATTAACAAATGCCATTTGTGATACTACTTTGTAATACTACCCTTTGAAGCCTTGAGGCAGCTCTGGTGAAGGTAGACGCTTCATCATAGAATCAACCTCTCCGAACCGCTCATGACCATTATTCCAATCAATAATAGATTGTTCGAGTTCCTGCTTGTTATCGGCGACAAAGTTCCACCATAGTAGCACCTGATTGCTGAGCGGCTCACCACCGATGAACATCACTCGAGTGCCTTTTTTTGCCGACAGTTTGATACTGCGGTTGTTGGCCACATCTGAATCGTGAAAGCGAAACAATTGATCTTTTTCGCATACTTTGCCTTCAGATTCGATGTGTCCTTCTGTGACCAAGATACCATACTCAAAGCTGGGTTCTAGATTGAGCGTGACGTCACCCGCTTCTAGAAAATTTACATCCATACCGATCATTTTTGAGTATTGTATGGTCGGTGCTTGATAATGCTCACCGGTCACACTGACATAACTGCCTGTGGTGAGGATCATCTCGGCACCACCCTCACGCCACGTAGGCAATTTGGGATAATGATGGAAGCTACGCTCGATTTTTTGATCGGTCGGTAGCGCAATCCATAGCTGCACCATACTCAGACCTCGTGCGGCATCTGGTGAGCCACCCGTGTCTGGAAAGACGCTTTGCTCGGTATGGCTGATGCCTTGCGTCAATCCTGTACCTGCGGTCATGACATTGACTTGGTTTTTGGTGATGACCTGCTCATTGCCCAAACTGTCTTTGTGCAGTACTTCGCCATTTAGCATCCAGCTAAAGGTTTGCAAATTGATGTGCGGATGACGACCCACTTGCATACCTAACTCATCATCACCAAACTCAGCAGGGCCAGCGTGATCCAAAAAGCACCAAGCACCAATTGGCTGATTGCCTTTATTGGGTAATAATCGCGCGATGGGAATACCACCAACACTTGCCAATCTTGGCTCTAGGGTTTTAATCGTCATTATTCACCTCTCAATATGCAATGAGTATTTGCGTCATAGCGCTCAATTACTAGCGCTCAGAAAGTGTCTTTGAGCAAAGTAGCTTTAAAAAAATGACTTTAAAAAAACACTTTTAAAGGTCACTTAACCCACCTAAAACGACATCGGCACATCCATGACTAAGACATTGGCATCTTCTTCTACTTCCATGGTGAAGTCGACAGTGTCTGACATACCAAGACCATCTCGGGCGTTCAAAACCTGACCATTGATGACTACCTTACCACTGATGACAAAAATATAAGCACCGTTATTTGCATCTTTTATATGATAAGTCTGCGTCACACCTTTATCAAAATCACCCATGCTAAACCAAGCGTTTTGATGAATCCATACGCCAGCATCATCCGCATTCGGTGACAGAACTTGGTTAAACGCGTTTGGTTGCATGATGTCATCCATACGGATTTGCTGATAACGAGGATTGACACTCATTTTGTTAGGAATAACCCAAATCTGTAAAAACTTCACAGGTTCGTTGGCATCGCCATTCATTTCGCTATGAGTGATGCCTGTACCTGCTGACATCACTTGAATTTCGCCTGTCTCAATAATACCTGCATTGCCGATGTTGTCACCATGACCAAGCTTGCCAGACAAGGGAATGCTGATGATCTCCATGTCGCGGTGTGAATGCTTACCAAAGCCTTGACCACCAATGACAAAGTCGTCATTGATGACCCGTAAAGCCCCAAAACCCATACGTGCAGGATTGTGATAATTGGCAAAACTAAAAGTGTGCTTGCT
Organism: Psychrobacter sp. JB385; assembly: GCF_900163785.1. Lineage (GTDB taxonomy): Bacteria > Pseudomonadota > Gammaproteobacteria > Pseudomonadales > Moraxellaceae > Psychrobacter. The sequence continues at coordinate 177,283 of NZ_FUKN01000001.1, read as the reverse complement.
TTTGAGCCAACCATGATTGGCATCGCCACGAGAATTTGCTGCATGATAGATAGTTTTCATAACATATCCTTATTTATCAGTAATCTAACCTTTTAGGACAATTCATGAATGACCTTGCCTAAACAATGAATCTATTATAATTGTTGACTATAGACAGATAAATAAGCATTAATGCAAATAACTATTCTTATTTATAGAACAATGTGTCTATATATAACGTAATATAATCATAAAGAGCATTCAGTATATGCGGTTACCGTGCTCAATGAATATGTTCAATTACGTCGCCAGACAGTTAATTTAATATTATCAACCGACTTGCGTTTAGCTATATAAAGGAATATGACTATGTCAAATGAATTGAGCCATGAGCTGATAGACAATGCAGCACAAAAGCGTTTCGAGATCCACGTTGATGGATATATTGCCTTCGAAGATTATGAATTTTTTACCACCAGTCAAGGCGAAAAAGGCATTGCCTATCTCCATACTGAGGTTGCAAAGGAGCTGAGCGGACCAGGTATTGCAGGTTATCTGGTTCAATCTATCTTAGATGATGCAGCTGCTAAGCATTTAAGGGTAAAACCTATCTGCCCGTATGTCAGCGCCTATATCGACAAGCACCCACAATACCAAGACAACTCTGTCTTTCATAACGCCACTCCTTAACCTAATTAATTGAGACAAAAAAAACGCCGTCTCTTTGCGACACGGCGTTCTTATTTTTAATTTTTCTTTTTTATTGGATAATAAGGCGTTTTATTGAACGAATACTGTTGAAATAATCGTTTTGCCTTTCAAAGGATTGAGACATGCAACGCCCTAACCAACATGGCTCAAAAACGCTTCATCACGTGCCAAGACAGCCAAATACAGTACGGGTAATACGAACAATCCCACTGCCCAAAAGCTCAGCTCAAGATATAACAGCGCACCGACCAATGCCCCAATCAAAAAGCTAAAAACCAATGCTGAGCTATGACCCAGTTTTTTGGCATTTTCAGGCGTGCGATTGTTGACATAATCGGTCAAATTGATACCGAGCTGCGTGGTATTACCTGTCATGAGTACCGTTGGGCTCATATGTTTGATCAGCGTCTTGCTTGCCGTATTTCGTATAGCTAGAGCAATCAAACCAAGCCCACCTGTGAGTGCGACCATGAGACTACCCGCCCCTACAAAGGGTTGATAATACAAACCTGCAATCATAAACGCGGTCAAAAAAAAGGCTTCGGCAAGAAACAAATGACTTAATATCAATGTTCGTTTTTTACTCTTATCAATAAAAGTCTTGGTCACCATCACTGTCAATACAAACAGTGGTAAGGCTGCAAGCTTAATCCATAAGCCATCCTCACCTTTGACCAATCCACTTCCTGCCATCACCAAGTTGCCTGTGACATGCGCTGTAAAAAACCCAAATAAGGCGATAAAACCAATGGTATCGATGGCGCCACCAACGATGGTTAACAAGACAGGTGCTCGGTAGCGTTGCCAAAAACTTGGCGGTAATACCCCATTACCTTGAGTGCTATGTAGACTATTATTTTGGTCAGATACGGAGTTAGGCACCATGACTTCCTACAAATACAACCAAATCATCAACGAATTTTTGCAGATATTGCTGGGTTCGTTCAGTGACACTACCGTCGTCGTTTAAGCTTTCAGTCGCGCGGCTCAGATACACCTCTGGATGAATCATCATTTTTGCAGATAACATTTGCATGCTTTTGTGTACATCAAGCCCGCTATTGATACCGCCATAATTGCTTGGTGACGCTGTCACGACGGCTACTTTTTTATCGCGCCAAACGCTCTCTTTATAAGGGCGCGAAGCAATATCGATCACATTCTTTAGGGCAGCGGGCATCGTACGGTTATGCTCTGGCGTGACAATCAGCACTGCATCAGCGGCTTTTAATTGCTGACGGACACGCTCATAGCTGTCTATCGTTGTGTCATCATAATCTTGATTATAAAGCGGCAAATCTGCAATATGTACCTCTTCAACCATGACATTCTTTGGCATTTGCGACAAGATATATGCTGCAAACTTGCGATTGATTGATGCCTTGCGCAAGCTGCCGATTATTAGGGCAATCTTTATTGGTGCGCTCATGATGACTCCTTATAAGGATGATAAAATGCTCGTTGCACTGTTTGAGGATTATTATAGCCAATCCAAAATAAAGACAGCGCTGCCAACGTCATATTTTGTTGCTTGTTATGCCTTCGCAGACAGAAACTACGAAAATATATCGCTGGCCATAGGTTATCATTGTCGTGTCTTTTTTTATTTAAGACTACTGCACTAAGCGTTTGCGAGCCTGACTATTATCCATCGAGTAAGCACCTGGGCCATGAGCAAAAATCATCAAAAAACCACCTGCGATGGCAATGTTTTTCATAAATGGATTCATCTGCGAGGCATCAATCCAGAACTGATGAAACAAAAGCGCTGAGACAATATTGAATCCCACAAACAACACCGCAATCACACGCGCTTTAAACCCAAGTAAGATCGCAATACCACCGAACAGCTCAAGCGCAATGACCAATGGTAGCAGCATACCTGGCACGCCCATTGACTCCATATAGCCTTGAGTCGCTGCATATCCTGTTATCTTATTAAAACCTGAAAAAATAAAAATCAGCGATAGAAGCAAGCGACCAATAGGGGCACTCAATGATTGTAATTTGTCCATTATGATTCTCCAAAAATATGTGTGATAGGGTTCGTGTACAAAGAATGACACCAGTGTAAGCGTTGACTATAAATGGATAAACAGCAATAATTACAAATATAAGTTCTTAATTTTAGAACAATCATGAGGTAATGAAGATGGGCCAGTTAGAAGATATGGCAATGTTTGTGCGCATTGTGGAAGCAGGCAGTATCACCAAAGCGGCCGAGCAGTTAAATATTGCCAAATCTGCCGTCAGCCGTCGTCTTAAAGAGTTAGAAACGCGTTTGGGCAGTCAGCTTATCAGCAGAACCACGCGGCAGTCTCACCTGACCCAAGCGGGCGAGCAGTATTACCAAAAGGTGAACGATATCTTAAGTGCTGTTGATGCAATGAACGAGCAAACCAGTGGCGCATCCACGCGCATTGAGGGTACGCTAAAGATAACAGCGCCCCTATCATTTGGCCTTATGCATCTGAACGATGTGATTGATGACTATGCCAATCAACACCCCAATCTAGATTTTGAGTTGAATTTCTCTGATCGTCACGTTGATCTTATTGAGGAAGGATATGAGTTGGCTATTCGTATTAGGGAGTTGCAAGACTCAAGCTATCAAGCAAAGCGTCTGGCGGTGATTCGTTATGCTCTCTGCGCCAGTCCCGATTATTTAAACAAAATGGGGACGCCGAAAATGTTAGAGGACTTAGAAGGTCATGAGTTTTTGCAATATGGTCTTGGTAAAACCAGCAACCTTGAGCTGACTGACGCTCAAGGCAAAAAGCACAGCCATACGATTAAGGCTAGGATTAAAGCCACTAACGGTGAATTCTTATTAGATCTGGCGGTAAAAGGTCATGGTATTATTTTTATACCAACTTTTATTGCTTATCAGAGATTGGCACAAGGCGATCTGTTGCCTATTCTTCAGCAATATCAACTGCCCACACTCAGCGCCTATGCTGTTTATCCGAAGAATCGATTTTTATCACAGCGCTGTCGCTATCTGATTGATCATATTGCTGAGCGATTTGGTGAAAATCCATACTGGGATGATTTTTGATAGGATTTGATTGAGTCAGGTGACTCTTTTACAAAGTATAGCGTCGAAGCTAGTCTACGAAGCGCTCTACTGTCAATAATTTCACTCTACTCAGTAATCGCTGAGATTTCACCCATCAGTTTTTTGGTTTTATATCTGGCTTCTGCCAAGGTCATTCTATTCTGTGCAACCACTGTCAATACACAGGGTTTGCCGATATAGTCTGTTTTGACAAATAAAATATTGCCAGAAGTCGCTTCAACAATCGTAATGTCGCATTTGCCCTGCTTCATTTGCGTGGCAGATGAATCACTGAGAGCAGACAGCGTACTGCTCATCGCTGCAAACTTATCAGCCTGATTACTCAGATCGCTGATTGAAAAGCAGCTGATAGGAAACCCATCTGTCGTACAAAGGCTTGCCAATATGATTTCTCTGTTGGCTTCACATAGCGCTTTCATGTGGCGTAACAATGCGATTTTTGCAGGTGATTTTTCGTTTGGTGTAGTCATATCGAACATCAATCTTGGTTGTTAAGAGTATTGAATAAAGACAGAAGAGACACAGCGGACTCTTTGCTTCTAGGATCTGTGTTGATCACGGGTGCGACCACATTATGCTGCATCAGCATCACTCTAATTTCTTGCCCGAGCGCGGCGACGCTTTGTTTATCAGCACCTTCACAATGGGTGATACCTACGATACAGGTGGTTTGGTTTTTTTCTGGCGCAAAAAAATGCAGTAGCTTGTCTAAATTGGCATAGTCAGGTGTCTCGCCATGCTTGATTAAAATAAGCAATCCCCATAGCGATTGATTGACAAACTCCCACAAAAAAGAAAAACGTTCTTGACCTGGGACGCCATAAATACCCAATGCCATATCCTCAGAGAGGGTGATTCGCCCATAATCAATACCCACTGTGGTGAACTCTTTACCAATATCGATGCTGGATTTTGCTTCTGTCTCGATAGGGCTGATTTCACTTAACGTTTTGACCAGACGTGTCTTTCCGGCACCTACCTCACCAATGATAGCTAGCTTTTGATAATTCAATTTTTTACCTCATCCCTAAGAATTTTTTGATGGCACCATAAAATTTATTAGGCTTTTTTTCAATAACGACTTGTTCTTTAACGGGCGCTGACTCGGTGACACTGAGTATGCCCAATTGGTCGAATGCCCTGATCATTTGTGTGACTTGGTGCGATGTACCAAACTCACCACTACTACTCAACGCATTAAATGGATAAGGTTTTTTGGTCAGTTTAATGCACAAATTCATCACCATTTGAGGCTGGCTGACTGTGTTCAAATCAGGCCAAGCCAACAATCTAAGATCTTTATCTTCATAATGCTTTTCAAGCACAGCGTCAGATTGCTTTATATCGATAAAGGGTTGAATGCGACTCTTTTGATTTTCGTCAAAAGCCGTTAAAACCCCGATATTATTTTCAATAAAAGTATTGAACAGTACGCTTTGATCGACGAAATTAAATACGTTAACTGCCCAACTGTCAAAGCTACGTTTTGCCACAGGTCCATCAAGAAAAATCCAAAGATCTTCATGCCTAGGATCGGCTGCTATTTTGGCCATCAACTTGTCAACTTCAACATGAGGTCCTTCAATGATTTGCAGATACTGTCCTTCTCGATAGGAGATAATGCCAGTGATTTGCGATTGTGGATTATGCTTGCGAGAGACGCTAATGATGTCTGATAATCCAGTAGGCATACGAACGCTACGATCACTTGTAGGTGTTCTGCTGATATATGCAATACATTTCATTTTGCCACCAATTAATAAGACATTTAAAGCGCAACCAAACGGCGATAGCTGTCCATAGTAAGGTCATTGTCATGCAGGTATAATAGATACATGACAAATAGACCTTCATTGCTGCTTTTCTTTGAGAATAATCAGGAGTACTCATTAGACAGACTCGTCATGAGCTTAAACAATGTCCAGCAGATTATACTTCTAGTTTATTTTCTACTGCTTGTACTTTACGACGTGCTAGCGCCAAGTTCGCTTTGGATTTATCAAGTACCAAGTAAATAAACAAATCTTCGTGCTTGGCTGTTGGACGAATAATGTGTAATTGAGACTCTAGCGTAATCAACATGTCTTCAATTTCGCCTTTGATATCTAGCGACTTCATGGTAGCTACTTTTGCCTTTACCACTTGTGAGTTACCTGCTGCTGCCAACTCTAAGTCAACACCGCCGCCAGTCATACCCAATACCATACCTGACATATAGTCAACAATACAGCCGCCCATCGCGCCATCAAGGGTCATCAATTCTTCTAAAGCTTCATTAATATTTGACATAACTTTCCTATTAGTGGGTTTGTATTTGAATAAAATTTTTGTTGTAAGAATACGCTCGTCTTTCACTATTTTGACACGGTACTAATCCAATAAATCTTGCAAGTATCTATTAGCTATACTTAAAAGTATTACTGCAAATGTAAGCCAGTCATAATAGTGAATTAATCTTATTCAATTGTTTTTTTTGGTACAAAAAATATATCGTGCACGTAAATAAAACGTATTCATTGTAGCTACGGTCATTATATTGTATTTAATAGCGTAAAAGCGGAAGGGTCACGACCACTCATGAACAAATAACAACCACTGAGTAGGAAACTTACGAATATCTTCAATAGTGATTTAGATTTACCTTATACAAAGCAAATTTTTTGAGTTTTAAAAGAGGCTATTTTTTAGCCAATATCGTACAGATAATGATGATAAGTTATGACTAACTCAGACAAAAAATAGGCGGTGAATTACTTGTAAAAAAGCACTTATTGATGGTTTGAATGATGAGCAAATTGGTCGTGTGATGCATGATTTTTGAGGATAAAGTGCAAAGGTAGCGCTCTGCAGAATGACTTTATTTCTATAAAGCAGACACAGTTTATATCTACCTAACAACTGCTAATTTGGTGTTTTCGGAGAAAAGATAGGATTGAGAAAAATCATTGAATAGAGGAATGAAACTTAGAAAATCCTGATAAATATGGTGAGGAGAAAATAACCTAGAGAGATTAGGCAAAGAATTGTGCCACTGGTTTCGTACTTACTCATCAAGCTCAATCAAATTTTACGCAAAAAAAATCCTCACTTCTAATATAAGAAGTGAGGATTTTAGTGCTTTTTCAAGCCATATTTGGAGCGGGAAAAGAGATTCGAACTCTCGACCCCAACCTTGGCAAGGTTATGCTCTACCACTGAGCTATTCCCGCTTGATATCAAATCATAGTGTTTTTAACAACTACTACGTCTCGATAGGCTGGCTATTCTATCAAATATTCTGAGGGTGTCAACACCTTTTTTAAAATTAATTTAAAATGTTTTAGATATCATTACTGCTTTATATGAGCATCCAGCATAACCCATTGATTTAATGACATCTATTAGAGACTGCATTTTAATGAAGTTATTATCTCTCACTTACAATCCTATGGTGCGTTGTTACTATTCCTGCCTTGGTTTTGGCTTGTTAACATTATTATACTTATGAGCAATAGCGGTTGAGGTAAAATTTTATGGTATCGGTAGAGTGCTAAGCGCAGGTAAAACATTAATAAAACACTGCTTTTTTATCCACTGCTTGTATCATCTTTTGTCTAACTTATTTTATTATTTATAGCGAGGATTCTTATTATGAAAAGATTAGTTACCACCACTGTTATGGCCGCCTCATTGTCAGCGCTGACATTAACAGGGTGTTCGAGCACAACTGGCACTGGCGCCGTGGGCGTAGATCGCCAGCAGTTGCTATTGGTTTCAAGTGAGCAAGTATTGCAACTATCAGCACAGAGCTATGCTAAGACAATACAAGAAGCCCGAGCCAAGCGTGTACTCGATACCAACACCGCCCAGCTCAATCGTTTGAAAAACATTGCCAATCGCTTGGTTGGTCAAGTTGGTGTCTATCGTCCAGATGCTGCAAAATGGCAATGGGAAGTACATACCATCAAGTCCAATGAGCTAAATGCGTTTGTACTACCAGGCGGTAAGATTATGTTCTATTCAGGCATCATTGATCGCTTGAATCTGACTGATGACGAGATTGCAGCGATCATGGGGCATGAGATGTCACATGCACTGCGTGAGCACTCACGTGAACGTTTGTCACGTCAGTACGCCACACAGACAGGTATCGGTGTTGCCGCAAGTATCTTTGGTTTATCACAAGGTCAAGCTGATTTGGCAAATGTCGCAGGTGACTTGGGCTTAAGTCGCCCTCACAGCCGTACACAAGAAGCGGAAGCAGACCAAATCGGTCTAGAGCTGATGGCACGTGCAGGCTACAACCCACAAGCGGCTGTGACTTTGTGGCAAAAAATGCAGCGCGCGAGCCAAGGCGAGCCACCAGAGTTCTTAAGTACTCACCCTGCCAGCAGCAATCGTATCGCCAACTTGCAGTCACTCATGCCTAAAGTGATGCCGTTATATCAAAAGGCGCGTCGTTAATCGATACCCTTAAAAACTGTCAAGTAATGCTAGCAGAGCGCCATTTATAGATAGTGCTCTGTTTTTTTATGCCTTGTGTGCGCTCAAAAATAGAGCAGATATGACAACGCCTTCTAATACGTAAGACGTCTGTTATAATAACTGACATATATCAATCACAGATTGTCTAACCTTATTTAGCAAACTATATTGAAGGACCATTATGAGTACCACGCCAACTGCCGATGCCCTTAACGCTGAATTACAAGCGTTGCAACCACAGCACATAGAGCTGATGAATGAATCTATGAATCATGCTGGTTATTTTGAAGGTAAAGAGAGTCACTTTAAGCTGACTGTGGTTAGCGAGGCGTTTGAAGGCAAGCGCTTGGTGGCTCGTCATCAGTTAGTATATGGATTGGTGAACGCCCTTTTGACATCACAGGGTGGTCAGGTGCATGCTTTAGCTATTCATGCCTACACGCCGACAGAATGGCAAGGTCAGAGCCCTATTAGTCCATTATGCGCAGGACAAAACAAAGCTTAAAGAAAGCTTAAAAAACGGTGTTTTACCCACATAATTCTAAGACGTTATCGCCACGCTTGAACACCATACTTTTAGAGGAAATTCTATTCAATGAAACATTTACACATGCTCATGGCGGTACTGGCCATTGTGTTGTTTTTATATCAAAGCGCTTTGGTCTTGGGTGCCAACAGACAAGCGCCGCGAGCAATCAAGATTGCCAACCATATTGTCTATGCGCTCGTTATCGTCTCAGGGGCAGTCATGCTCATGCAGTTGATGAGTGCCAATGCGCCTATACAATGGGTGTTTGCCAAAATCGTTCTACTCATTGCGGCGATTAGCGCTAGTGTAAAAGCCTTTAACCCTCATGCCACCGCTGGTCAAAGAAAAACAGGTATTCTCATTGCCGCTGTGGCATATATTGGAATCGTGATATTGGCTTTTACCAAACCTGAAAACTTATTTTGATAATCAAACCGTATTTTGAGGATGAGGTAGCATAAAGCGGCACAAATCGTCACACTGATAGAATTGAAAACCACCGACTAATCGATATATTCTCAATGTCTTAATCACATTATTTTTGCTGTCTTAACTGAATGCAAACACACATAAAGCCTAATGGAGGCACTATGAAAACTCTTACTACAGGGGCATTACTGGCAATAGCTGGCGTTTTCGGTCTCTCTGGCTGTGCGTCTACAGGTAATGTCACGCCCCAATACGTGCCGCCTAGTACGTATCAGAACTATGATTGCCAAGCATTGAACCAAGAATACACTCGCGTCAATCGCTATGTCGCGGATGCCAATAATGAGCGCTCGACGCTATCGACGTCAGGTGTCGGCGTTGGGGTATCGGCAGGACGTTGGGGCATTTCACCCAATATCAGCTTTGGTGTCGGCAAAAGTAACGATACCAAAGCTCGCGATGTCAAACTATCAAGACTATACGGTGAGCGCGATGCAATCGTTCAATCTGCTCGTATTCAACGCTGTAGCTTTGCCAATGGCATTAAGATTTATGGTGAGTAATTGCTATAACCATGCGGCACTCTAGCGTCGTTTTCCCATAAGATTTCAAGCGCTATTGGCTGTTATTACCGCAGAACCGATATATAAAAAGCCAATACAACGATTGTGTATTGGCTTTTTTAATGGCTATTGTCTACGCTTATAGTATTCAAGGCTTATAGTATTCAAGGCTTATAGTATTCAGGTTTATAAGGATAAATATAACCCTAAGCCCTCAGACTGCGTATCCATTGAACGATTTGGTCACTAGGCAGTGCGCCTGACTGTCGCGCGACTTCTTTACCCTGTTTAAAAGCAACCATAGTCGGCAAGCTACGAATATTATAAGGTGCGGCGGCTTGCTCATATTTATCGGTTTGTATTTTGGCAAACACCACTTGCGGCAATTGGCTGGCAGCGGCTTTGAACTGCGGTGCCATCATGAGACAAGGTTGACACCAGCTTGCCCAAAAATCGATGACCGTCAGCACCTCATTTTTTTGAATGATCTTATTAACTGTTTGTGCATTCAACTCGTGAGGACTGCCTGTCAGTAAGGGTTGACCACATTTACCACAATTTGGTGTCGCACTGAGTCTTGCCATAGGGATACGATTGGTTGCTTGGCAATGTAGACATACCAGATGTACGTTTTGTTCACTCATTGGGGGTTTTTCCTACACATATCATGACTATTGACTCCAAACATCCTATCAAAGGGCGTTGAGTGGTACTTTGAGATAGCGCACCCCATTGGACTCTGGCTTTGGTAAATGACCTGCATCAATATTGACTTGTACCGCCGGAATAATCAGGCGGGGCATCTCCAAAGTCGCATCGCGGCGCTCACGCATCTGTACAAACTCTGCTTCATTGATGCCATCTTTGACATGAATATTCCCCAGTTTTTGCGCAGCGACCGTGGTCGTTGGACAGTGCTTACGACCAGCACTTGGATAGTCATGACACAGATATATTATCGTGTCGTCTGGCAGTGACAATAGCTTTTGGATAGATTGATAAAGGGTTTTGGCATCGCCGCCTGGAAAATCACAACGAGCCGTTCCGACGTCAGGGGCAAATAAAGTGTCTCCGACGAAGACCACGGTTTTTTCTTTATCAGTCGCGATATAAGCAGTATCAGCTTGTGTATGTCCAGGCACGTGCATGACCGTGATGAGGATATCACCAACCTTTAATGTATCACCATCGTTGGTTAAAATATCAAATTGGCTCGCATCGGTACGAAAGCTGGTATCAAAATTAAAAATTTGCTTGAATGTTTTTTGTACTTCAGTGATATGCTGACCGATGACCAGTTGTCCACCGAGTGACGCTTTGACATGTATGGCGGCTGATAAATGATCAGCATGGGCATGGGTTTCTATGATGTAGAGCAGCGCCCAGCCTTGCTCACGTACAAAATTGATAACCTCATCCACACTCGTAGAGCTGGTATGCCCTGATTTTGCATCAAAATCCAATACAGGATCGATAAGCGCACAAACTTGCTGCTGAGTATCTGCGAGTACATGAGTATAGGTTTCTGTGTCACTATGTAAGAAAGAATGAACTTGCATGACAGCCTCTTTACTTTTAAACGATATATTAATTTTTAAGAGCGTATTATGTATGATATGGGCTTTGGATTAAGATTTTCTGCCCTGCTCTTTCTTTGTACAGACCAATATAGCCACCAATAAACATTTTATCAATTTATATAATGTAAAAAACAATAACTTGATGTAACGCCAAATATCATTGATAATTCAATATATTTTATTCATAACCTGACGTTTTATACTCTATATAAGGAGCTCACTCTGTCTACTTCTACTTCAGCATTGAGCACATCCACTAATGATACTAGTGATAACGTATTGATCAACGCATCAGATACCATCCCAAAAGATTTGTCTGAACAAATGCGCAAGGCCTCGATGCAAGCCAGCCAATTATTAAAATCGCTGTCGCACCCTGATCGCTTATTGCTCTTGTGTCAGCTGACGCAAGGTGAATTTTGTGTCAGTGAGCTTGAGACCTTAGTCGGTGTTGGTCAACCAAGCTTGTCCCAGCAGCTGGGTATCTTACGCAAAGATGAGCTGGTCAAGACTCGCCGCGATGGTAAGCAGGTTTACTATAGCATCGCCAGTGATGATGCGTTTGCAGTGCTACAGTTATTATACGAACGCTTTTGCGCCAAAACAGCTGAATAGTCTGTTTATAGGCTGAGCGTCATTCATTTTTTATTGTGATGACATATTATTATGCCTTCTATATTGGCTCGTCTGATTCCTGCTTGGTTGCGCCAGTACCAGCCCTCTACCCTGCCAACTGATATTATCGCAGGCTTGGTGGTTGGCGTGTTGGTCATTCCACAAAGCTTAGGTTATGCAGTACTGGCAGGATTGCCACCTGTTTATGGGTTGTATGCGGCAATCGTACCGGTGATTGTTTATGCTTGGATCGGTTCGAGTAGCGTTCAAGCAGTCGGGCCAGTTGCGATCACTGCTATCATGACTGCCAGTAGCTTGCACCCTTACGCGTCACAAGGGGTTCAGCAATACGCACTGATGGCAAGTTTGCTGTCATTGATGGTCGGTACGCTATTGTGGTTGGCAGGTCGGCTCAAGCTTGGCTGGATCATGCAATTCATCAGTCGCGGGGTCTCTGCTGGCTTTATTAGCGGGGCGGCTGTATTGATTTTCATCAGTCAGCTAAAATACGTGACGGCAATTCCGATCGCTGGCAACGGCTTAATCGGTTATTTGTCGAGTATGCAGATGTATGCGCGACAGCTGCATCCGCTCACCCTCCTGATTGGAATCATCGCTTTTATGCTGTTGGTTGCCAATCGCTACGGCAGTAGATGGGTGTGGCAATCTTGGTTGTCCTCCTCCTATGCCAAATGGGCTGAGCGTTTATTCCCACTCATTCTATTGGTCGTTGCCATTATTCTTAGCATCGGCCTACATTGGACTACAAAAGGTGTGGCCACTATCGGTAGTATTCCGCAAGGCCTCCCTACTTTTACTTTACCGTATGTACCAACTTTCGATGAAGTGCTCGACTTGTTACCTGGGGCGGGGCTAATGGCCTTGATTATCTTTGTTTCCAGCAGCTCGGTTGCCAACAACTATGCGCGCCTGCGCGGTGAGTCCTTCGATGCCAATCGCGAGCTGACAGGCTTGGGGCTGGCCAACATGGCAGGCGGTTTTTTTCAAAGCTTTGCCGTCGCTGGCGGATTTTCACGAACGGCCATCAATTCAGATTCAGGTGCCAAAACTCCGGTGGCAAGTCTTGTGACAGTGCTAGTCATGATTGCCGCTTTGATTGCTTTTGGTAATGCACTCGCACCGCTGCCCTATGCTTTATTGGGCGCGACCATCATGGCTTCTATTATTAGTCTGATTGATATAACGACGTTGCAGGCAGCATGGCAACGTGATCGCCTAGATGCCGCAAGCTTTATGTCAGCATTCGTGGGAGTATTGATATTTGGTCTCAATACAGGTTTGGTCATCGGTCTTATGGTGTCTTTTGCAAGCTTGATTTGGCAATCAAGCAAGCCACACGTTGCCATCGTTGGTCAGTTGGCTGGCACTGGTCATTTTCGCAACATCAACCGTCATAACGTGGTGACTTTTAGCAATCTTTTGATGTTACGTATCGATGAGAGTATCTTTTTTGGTAATAGTGAGTCTGTCCATCACCGCGTCGTCCAAGCCACTCATCAATATCCAGACGCCCATGAGATTGTGCTGATTATGTCAGCGGTCAATCACATTGACTTAACAGGACAAGAGATGCTCATCAGCCTCAATAAAGAGCTGCTGAATCAACATAAGCATCTGAATTTTAGTTTTATCAAGGGGCCTGTGATGGACATTATTGAAAATACCCCCATTATTACAGAGCTGTCAGGCCATGTGTATTTGAGTACCATGGATGCGGTGGATGCGCTTAAAGACACTTAGATCCTCTATTAACCTCATGTTGTTACATTCTTAAGAATTATTATTGTCTGTGACAAAATACCGATATCCTGCCAGCTGTGTTATGCTAAATCCTTATAAGCTTTAGACATAATGGACTTAAGAAAATTGTACTAAAAGGCAGTACCTAATAGTCTCAAAAAATACTATTGGCTACTCCCCATTCTTAAGTCAAACGCCTTTTCATACACGCGACTGACCTTACTTATGACTGATAATTTAACGATTTACAAGCAAATTTATCCAAGCCAATGTCTCAAAATTGCAGAACTTGGCTATCGCTCCGTACTGAACATACGCCCTGATGCCGAAATAGAAACTCAGCCAAATAGCGTTGACTTTAGTCATGCCACTAAAGAAGCCAACTTGACTTACCATCATCTGCCATTTGACGATGAGCGTCTAAGTATGGCGACGGTCGAGCAGTTTGCCGCGTTTTATCGTTCGATGCCAAAACCCATCTTGATGTTTTGTGGCACCGGTGCTCGCGCCAAATTACTGTATCAAAGTGCGCTCATGCAAGGGTTACTATAATCATTCTATTTTAAAAAGTATACGGTTCTACTGAGGTAACTGTCAGCGTCGCCTCTGTCATGCTTGCAAGCAGCCAGCAACGATATTTATCTTGGTAGAATATGATAATTTTACGTACTACTTTTATCTTGGTTGTATATAGAAAAGTTGAGTATAAAGGCTACGGTCAAAGCTGTCACATTGTTTGCTGTTGTTTACGTTCTTTGCCTTTAGAAAGCGACCCATTTAACTTATGCTTAGACATTGTGCTTTTATACCAACTGTCTTTTCCTACTATAGAAAATAATAAGGATCACTTATGAGTCATCAAGTCAGTTTTACTGGACAAATCACCCCAGACCAAGTACCGATGATCGCCGAAAATGGTTTTAAAACCATCATCAATAACCGTCCAGATGGCGAAGAGCCAAATCAACCGACCAGCGCTGAGATTGAAGCGGCTGCTAAAGAAGCTGGCCTTGCTTATAAAGAAATATCATTTGCGGGTAATGAGCTCAATCAAACCCACGTTGAAGCATTTGCAGACTTTTTTAACCAAGCCGAGCAGCCGATGCTTATCTTTTGCCGTACAGGCAATCGCTCAAACGGTATCTATGAAGCTGCAAAGCGAATGGATATGTTAGACGACTGATACGAATCTAACATATGTTTAATGGCTTAAAAAACGAAAACGCCCGTCCAAAATTTGGATGGGCGTTTTCTTTAAGCAGTACGCAATATTTTTATACTTACTTATTTATTTCATTCCAAAGTTTTTCTAGTAAAGTTTTAAAATTAATGTCAGGATCTATTGTGTATTTATTAATATCTTCTAATACTTGGTTATAAAGAGACTGTCCACCTTGTTGTAACACCTTACGTAAAAGTATTTCAGATTCAGCCATATCTCCTTGTAAAAATTCGGTGTAAGCTAAATTACCTAAAATTAAAGCGTGGTCGTCCCTTGAAGATTTTGTTATAGCTTTCGAGAAGCACTTTAGTGCTGTATCCAGATAATCCTTTGCAATACTTGGATTTTTTTGCCAGTGCTTCTTCGCCGCCAGTAACCTTAAATAGCCTATATTGTTAAATGCTACCGACAATAATTCTTGTAAACCAACTTCATTACTCTCACCAAATTTTGCAATAAGTTCATTATAAACCTGAACAGACTTATCTGACTGCTCAAGTTCGGTAAGTATACTGCCTTTGTTAAGTAGCGCTTTTGCTACTTGCTCTTGGAAAATAAGCTCATCACTATCAGAAAATCGTACGATAAGCTCATCGTAAATTTCAATAGCCTGATCTAACTGCCCAAGTTTTTCAGTTGCAACAGCTTTGTTAAATGCTGCTTTTGCTACCTGTTCTTGGAAAGTAAGCTCATCACTATCAGAAAATCGTACGATAAGCTCATCACACACTTCGACAGCTTTATTCAATTGTTTGAGTCTCCCTAATGCAACAGCTTTGTTCAGTAGTGCTTTGGCTATTTGCTTTTGCAAAATAGTTTCATCACTATCAGAAAATCGTGCGATGATCTCATCACAAACTTCAACCGCCTTATCTAACTGTCCAAATTCATAGAGTGCTACGGTTTTGTTCAACAATGCTACTGCTACATGTTCTCTTAAAACAAGATTATTACTATCAGAAAAGCGTGTGACAAGCTCATCATAGGTCTTAATTTCATCATATGGCTGCTGAAGCTCACCCAATGCGACGGCTTTATTCACAAGAGCACTCCCAACCTGTTCTTGTATGTCTATTTCAACACTTTCCTTAAACTTATCAATCAATTTTTCATATATTCTTATTTTTTCTAATTCGTTCGGCTCTTCCAATGCTAGACTAAGATAAGAACGTGCTAGCCACAAAGACTGTTCAATATTGAGCTGTTGCTTTTCTTCTAACGCTTTTACAGCTCCTTCATAATCACCTTGCAAATACTCCTGTAAAAAATCATGTTCTCTCTCTTTATCTTGCTGCTGTACTTCTTTGAGCCTATTTTTAGTTTCTAGCAAAATATCTTGAGTGCTGGTATCAGATTGAGTTAGCTGGCTTTCCTTTCTATCATCTAAGTGATCATGCTTTAGCACTGGATAATCTGCAACTTCATCTAGCTCATCTAACACATGTTGATAGGGGTCAACAAATATAGTAGGTGGAAAACACTCCAGCTTTTGTGCTAATTCAATAAGGAATAAATCTGCACCGTTTTTACAGCTCATATAATGTGCTAGGCTCGATGTTAAAAGTTTTTGTTGTAGATGCTCTGGTGCTTTATCATTCATATCGACCCAAAAAAGCCGATGCTGATCACTGAACTGCTCTTCAATTTGTGGTAGAAATGCGTCGTTGCTGCCACTATAGCCAATAAATAGTGTAGGTGATTCACTCAAAGTATGAGCGACAAATTCTTTGAGACGCGCCGCATGTTCTTCCGTCTCAGATTCTGTATTTAATTGGACAAAACCGTGCCCCTGTCCATGTAAATGCACGATAGCAGGATCATCAATCAGACGATGCAGATTTAAGTTAGCGGCAGTGAAATCATAAGTCGGTGGATATTGCCCAAGTAATCCGCAGCTACGAGCCAACAAATTATCAAAATTAAATGTTAGGACACGGCGAATGTATCCCTCTTTCATTAGGCAGGCCAAAGCGATATGCGCCCAATTAATTTTTGCTTTGCCAATGTAGTTTTGTAGATATTCTCGACGTTTAGAAGTCTCAAGACGTCCCATGCATTTACCATAATCTTTACGGTCTTTATCAGATAAGGGTTTTAATTCTAAAGCAAAAATTTCATTCAGCTCTGACACAATTTCTTTAGCTAAAGGAATATCTGCTGTCACCGAACATCCCGCCCCTGTAATAAATATAAAAGGATTTCCAGCCTTTTTAGAGATGTCCATAAACTGAGCCAAATCTTCCACTGTGTATAAATAATCAGAACTTTTCATTATCAGCACGCCTTGATCTAGCCTCATATTTGTCTGGTTATCATAACAAAAAAAATTGCTGCGAAATTATGTTAGTTTTAGTATAGATCAAGGATATACCAAGCAAATATAAAACCTAACTTTTCACCTTCTATCGGTTCAATCAACCTTCCTAACTTACAAATAATACCGCATCAGGCTGTTTGCCAAGATTAAAACAATGTTTGCTTTACAAATAAGTATAAATCCTTGAATATCTCATAGGCAGCATCAGAATTTTGCATCAGTTAACATGTCGAACTCTTGACGTATTGACCCTCTATTCTTCTCCGTTTACAGGTCACTATCATGTCAAAGCCCTTACTTATTATCGGCAACAAAAACTACTCTTCTTGGTCGCTACGTGCGTGGCTACTCTTGAAAGCCTTTGAGATTGAGTTTGAAGAGCAGTCCATTGAGCTGTTTGATGAATCAGCACTACCCATACTTGAAGCGCATGCACCAACGGGTAAAGTACCTGTCCTTGTCAGTGGTGAAGGCGATCAAAAAGTCACGGTTTGGGACACGTTAGCGATTGCTATGTATGCCAATAGTTTTTTGACAGACAAAGACATTTGGACAGGAAACCTTAAATCTGAGGTAAATAAGGACAACAATCGTCATAGAGTAGACAGCGCTTACTGCCAAAGTATCGTGGCAGAGATGCATTCAGGACTGACGGGTATTCGTAATGAGATGCCAATGAATATCAGAGCAACAGCAAAGATACAGCTAAGTAGCGCTTGCTTAGCTGATGTTGCGCGTATCGAGGCTATCTTTGCAGATTGCTTGCAAGAGCGTTCATCAGACAGCTACCTATTTGGATGCTTTACGGTGGCCGATGCTTTCTTTGCACCAGTGGTACTGCGATTACAAACCTATGCCAAGGCTTCTGGACTGGCATTACAACCAACCACTCAGCAATACTGCCAAACGATGCGCAATAATCTGCATCTACAAGCTTGGATCACATCTGCCTTAAAAGAGACACGGATTATCACGGAGGACGAGTCAGGTGAGATCATTTCGCTGTCTGGCGTATTGGCAAATTAACCTGATAAAAACATCATAAATGATGAGATATAGTCAGTCCCATAGAAAGTAAATACGGTGCTGTCAACGTTATAATTTTTTGCTATGCCTTCGCAAACAGAAGCTACGTATATCTATCGTTAGCAGTCCATAATCATTGTTGCACCTTTTTATTTAGGATTAACGATAGCAATATGGACTACTACGACAGTTTTAGTATTAGAAGACCCTTCTTGTCGTATGTTATCGTCTTTTGTAACCTTACCTAGCCTAGAGGTAGCCTACCGATAATTTACAGATAGCTGCTAAAAAATATCGTCACAAGGAATGTGAGCGATATAAAAATCGTCCTAACTGGAGTGTCATTTTACAAGGAATGTTTTATGGATAATACGGCCCTCGCTTTACTTCCACTGGCACTTGCCTACATCATGTTTACTTTAGGCACAGGGCTAAAACCCAGTGACTTCAAGGTAATCGCCAGTCATCCCAAAGCGTTTTTTGTGGGTTTGGTCAATCAAGTGATATTCGTGCCATTAGTCGCATTGGTGGTAGTGCTGGTCATGGTGCCACCACCTGCCATGGCTTTTGGCATTATGTTAATCAGTTTTTGTCCAGGCGGTGTCACCAGTAATATTCTCACCTATTATGCCAAAGGTAATGTGGCGCTATCGGTTGCACTCACAGGCGTGGTCAGTTTGTTATCAGTCTTGACGTTGCCCATCTTTATCACCGTAGCCTTTGACCACTTTATGCAAGATCAAGCAGGCTCCATCAGCGCTGTAAAAATTGGATTAGTAATGTTCTTACTAACGACATTACCTGTTACGCTGGGTATGCTCGCGCGCTATAAGTTCACTAACTTTATGATACGTAGAAGCGGTACTCTAAACGGCTTAGCCAGTATCTTCTTTGTGTTGATTGTTTTTGCTGCTATTGCCTCTAATTGGGCACTACTACAGTCGCAACTTGCCAATATTGGCGTAGAGCTTATATTGATGATTATGGGCTTGTTTGTCTTAAGTATTTTGACCTCTCAGTTATTTAAGCTGAGCTGGTTCGATACCAAAACCATCTCGATAGAAACCAGTATTCAAAACAGCACGACAGCCATTACTCTTGCGCCCATTATTATGGGTACAGCAGCAGGTCTGCCAGCCATTGCCCTACCTGCTGCTGTGTATGGGGTTTTGATGTATGTGGTGGCGTTACCCGTTATTGCTTTGATTCGAAACAAGAGCGGATAATCGTGCCAAAAAAAACCACCTCATTTGAGGTGGTTTTTTCTTATCTGAAGCTATATAACTTACTGCATAACCAAATATTCAAATGCTGACAATGCCGCTTTACTACCCTCACCCATTGCAATATT
The DNA here is from genome assembly GCF_900163785.1 of Psychrobacter sp. JB385. Lineage (GTDB taxonomy): Bacteria > Pseudomonadota > Gammaproteobacteria > Pseudomonadales > Moraxellaceae > Psychrobacter. Next base: position 157,657 of record NZ_FUKN01000001.1, on the reverse strand, counting down.
GATTTGCTTAAACGGTACGGTAGTCACGTCACCACAAGCAAAGATGCCTTTGCGATCAGTACGGCAGCGCTCATCGATCTCAATCTCACCAAAGCGGTTTAAATCGACAAAGCCTTTGATAAATCCAGTATTTGGCACAAGACCAATCTGTACAAACACGCCTGATAAATCACGCTCATGCGTCTCACCCGTGCTACGATCTTGATAGACGATGGACGATACTTTGCCATCAGTCGCTTTGATCTCTTGAGTCGCAGCACCAGTGATGAATTCGATATTGGATTTTTCTTTGGCTTTATTGATCAATACTTGATCCGCTTTTAACTCATCAGCGAACTCTAAAACCGTGACATGCTTGACGATACCAGCCAAATCTAGCGCAGCCTCAACGCCTGAGTTACCACCGCCAATGACTGAGATGTCTTTACCCTTGAAGAATGGGCCGTCACAGTGGGCACAAAACGCCACGCCTTTACCGATATTTTCTTCTTCGCCCGGTACGCCAAGCTTACGCCACTGGGCACCTGTCGCCAAGATAATACTGCGCGTCTCAAACGTCTCACCAGTATTTAGGTTGATACTGTAGTTTTCTTCTTCCGTCTCGCCGATATCTTTGACACTCACATGCTCTTTTAACGTGATATTGTATTCAGCCAAATGCTTGACGAAATTGGTCGATAAATCAGTACCGTTGGTTAAAGGCACAGAGATTAAGTTTTCGATATCTTGCGTGTCTTTGACCTGTCCACCGATGCGATCAGCGACCATGGTGACTTTAAGACCTTTACGCGCGGTATAAATAGCTGCTGCCACGCCCGCAGGACCTGCACCGATGATAGTGACATCTTGCTGCTCTAATTGCTCAGCGTCGTCTTCCACGTCTGCCAACAAATCAGGAAACTGCTCTTGTAATTTTCCAATCAGTTTGGCCGTGTCGATTAACCCATTAGCAAACGGCTTACCATTCAAGAATACGGCCGGTACACCTTGGATTTTGTTTGCTTCTACTTGCTCTTGGAATAGCGCGCCATCGATCATCTCATTGCTTATGCCATCGTTTAACAGCGCAAATTGATTCAACGCTTGTACTACTTCTGGGCAGCTATGGCACGATAATGATACGTAGGTCTGAAACTGTAACGGCTTATTAAAGCGCTTGACCAGCTTTTGGATACCCTCGTCCAATTTCAGCGTATGACCACCCGCTTGTAGGATTGCCAAAATCAATGACGTGAACTCATGCCCGCCAGGAATACCGCTAAAGACGATACCTGTATCGGTCGATGCGCCATCAATGTGACTTACTACTTTAAAACTGATCGCGCTTGGCAAGCTGTCATCAGTCGCTTCTGCATCGAAATTAATTTTATCAGTCGTGCCTGCGATTTTGGTCAAAAAATCAATGAGCTCAGCGCGTTTACCATGCTCACCTCTACCCAATACAAAGGTAATAGGACGAGTCATGTTTTCGCTATAGCTCTTTACCGCATCTAATAAACCTTGATCTATCATATTTGTTCCTTATTATTACTGGATATGTAACGGCAACTGTCTCGTTGCGTACTTAAATGTTAATCAGTCAATGTGAGTTATTTTATTTAAAACGGTTTGGACAATGGAGTAATGCCCTTTGATGTCACTATTATCATAGGTTCTGGCAGCATGAGCAAGCTGAGAAACTCAAACCTTATCTTTTATAAAACCAATCATAAATCAAATAATTAAATTAAATACAAACCTACAGACGATTTATTGTCGTAGTATCAAGGGTGTTTTTTCGCTACAATCGAATAAAGGTAGCAGGAAAATTGCCTTACTACCCCGATAGCAAATTGGCTTTTGTATGTGCGCTTTAAAAGTTTTTTTGCTGATATTGAGTCAGATAGTTTTCTGCCTTAATACTATTTAAGTCTTAGAATCTTAACCATACTGCGCGATCGCTTGTCACAAATTTGCGCCTCATAATAAGGATGACCAGATGAGAAAGACGGAAACATTTCAAGACAATAAAGAGATTATTGCTGAACTCAAGCAAAAAGACAGCCATTTTGCGAGTATCTTTGATGAGCATACTGAGCTGGATCAGCAAATCAACCAGCTTGAGAAGGACGTGATACAGCATGCCAGTCGCGAAGAAGAAATAGAACATATGAAGCGACGAAAATTGCATCTCAAAGATGAGATTTATAGAGTGATTGAGAAAAATAAACCACACGCTTTGAGCGAGTAAACCATATTGAATTTTGGAATACGACGTTAATGTTATAAAACCCTGTCGTTACATACCATATTGAGACCATTAAAAAAAGGCTCTATCATTGCTGATAGAGCCTTTACTATATTTAATAATTATCTTTATAAGATAATGGTTTAAATATTAGATTTTACCAACAAGATCAAGACTTGGCTTCAATGTGTCACCGCCTTGTTCCCAAGCTGCTGGGCAAACTTCGCCGTCGTTTTCACGAACGTACTGAGCTGCTTTTACTTTACGTAGCATGTCTTTTGCACTACGGCCGATACCGCCAGCATGGATTTCAGCGACTTGAATCAAGCCATCAGGATCCACTAAGAATGTACCGCGCTCAGCCAAACCGGCTTCTTCAATCATGACGTTGAAGCCACGAGTGATTTTACCAGTAGGATCGCCGATCATTGGATACTGTACTTTACCGATCGCTTCTGAAGAATCATGCCATGCTTTGTGCGTGAAATGCGTGTCAGTAGATACTGAGTATACTTCTACGCCCAAACCTTTTAGCTCGTCATAATGAGCAGCCATGTCTTCTAGCTCAGTTGGGCAAACAAACGTGAAATCAGCTGGGTAAAATAGGAAAATCGCCCAGTTGCCTTTTACATCTTCTGATGTGATGGTTTTGAACTCACCATTTACATACGCATCTGCTGAAAATTCTGGGATTTCTTGGTTGATAATAGACGCCATGATTGGCTCCTTTATTGTTAAGTTAAGTGGAACATAATATAGAACATAGTTGTTTGGTTTTTCTATTAAGCCTTCTACGTTCTGGGCTACCTGACAAACTATACGCGAATTCTATCGTTAATCCAGTTAAAACTTTTTAATGTGATGTTTTGTTTTATTAAACTTGTTAAACTATTCTCTCTACTTTTTATTCTCAGCTTACTATAGATAAGTGACAGTTTTATTAAGAACCTGAAGAGCTAATGATTTCGAATAATGGTCTCGAACTATCGTGTCGAGTCAAGCAATATCATAAACTACACCGAAAGCCCATTAATAGAAGAGGTCTTATGATTACTTTACGTCAACTTGAATTTGCTCTAGCCGTGGCCAAACACCGACATTTTAAACGTGCTGCTGAAGACTGTAATATCTCGCAGTCTGCGCTGAGCTTGGGTATTGCAGAGTTAGAAAAACAACTGGATACACAGATTTTTGAGCGTAATAACAAGCAAGTATTGATCACGCCAATCGGTGAAGATATTTTGGCCCGAGCGCAGCGGGTCTTCTCTGAAGTGAATGATTTGACCACACGAGCGCACAGCCATCAGTCCGCGCTTGCCTACCCCATGACAGTTGGTATTATCCCAACCATTGCTCCTTATTTACTGCCAAAAGTATTGCCTGCGCTACGAACTCATTATCCAGAGTTTCGTATGAGCATTGTCGAGCAGCAAACAGAGCGTTTGCTTGAGCAAGTGCGTTATGGTCATATTGATACCGCTATCATTGCGTTGCCGTATGCAGTAGACGGCCTGCACAGTTTTGAGTTTTGGAGTGAAGATTTCTTTGCTGTTTTTCCAAAAAACGATGCGCATGCCAAACTTGATACCATCAATTCTGATGAGCTAGCCACTGCCAATCTCATGCTATTGGGTGAAGGGCATTGCCTAACTGACCAAACGCTGTCCGTCTGCCACTTCGACCGTACACAAATGAAATCCAGTTTTTCAGATGCCAGTCTCAATACCCTTATCCAGATGGCACTTGCCAATATGGGAACGACATTGGTGCCTGAGATGGCACTGGATCAGCTGCATTTACAAGATCAAAACGCCGTTGCAGTACCATTGGCAGAAGAAGGGCCACATCGTCATATTGCCTTTGTCACTCGCCTAAACTATGCGCGTGTCGACGATGTCAATCTATTGGGCAAGTTATTTAAGCAAGCGTTTGAAGATGCGGCTCAGAGCGGATCGAAAGATGCTGATAAACATAGTTGATCCTACATAAAAAGGTACGACCATAATAAGGCATTGCCAGCAATATATTTTCGTAGCCTTTGTCTGCGAAGGCACAGCAAGCAAGAAAATATGATGCTGGCAGTCCTTTATGTATTGTATGTTGGATTAAATATAACGGTGATGGATAAGCAATCAGGTTGATTATGAGAGAGTCGTCCCAGATGCGTATTGAACTTGGCAATCGTTTTGCACGGCATCTACTTGCGCTCAATAGCGATATCACGCCAGCCGAGTCACACACTCTGTGGCTTAATATTGCTGCGCATTACAATGAGACTCAGCGTACTTATCATAGCTTACGTCATATCCAGCAGCTGTTCTTTCAATTCGAACAAATTTGCCAGTATCTTCACGAGCCTCATATCATTGCGTTGGCACTCTATTATCATGATGTGATATATAATCCAAGACGTTCAGACAATGAGCTAAAAAGCGCTGAATATATGTCAGATAAGCTGTCCTCTCATCTGAATGACCAGCAATGCCAACATATCTACGACTTGATTATGATGACGGCCACTCACCAATTGACTGAATTGGCAGACGAGAATAAACGCAGCGATGCTGCATATATGTTGGACATGGATTTAAGCATATTAGGCATGCCTTGGCCTGAGTATGAGCACTATGCACAAGCCGTCCGTCAAGAGTATGCACATGTACCTACAGCAGACTATAAGATGGGGCGCACGCAAGTATTACAGACCTTGTTGGCGCACCCGCGCTTGTATCTCACTGAGCATTATCAGCAGCTAGAGACGCAGGCCCGTACAAACCTAGCACATGAAATCAATCTTTTACATGCATCTTGACAAACAACTCGCTCCCCTGCCGTGCTGGATGTGAGTGATAGCTAGGCTCCATAATATCAATACCAAAGCTGGCTGCAAAACGCTGCTCATATTCCGCTTTTGTGCCACCAAACGGCGGCTCATCTCGCCCAAACACTTTATCAAAGAGCAAACCCACTAGTTTGCCCTTGGGCTTGAGTAGCGCTGCCATCTGCTGCACATACTCATCACGGCGCGATGGATCAATCGCACAAAAAAACGTCTGCTCAAGCACCCAATCAAACTGATAGTCCTCAGCTGATAAAGTAAAAAAGTCGGCGCAAAGCAAATTTTTGGTGGGAAACTTAGGATAACGCTGAGCAAAGGCTGCAATAGGTGCTGGCGCAAAATCAACCAATGTTACATTGGTAAATCCTTGCTCGTGCAAGTAGCCTACTTCGTAAGCATTACCTGCACCCGGTACTAAAATGGCTTGGTCTTTAGCCGATTTAGGTAGTTGATCAATATAAGCTTTGAGCGGCGGTGATACCTCGCCCATGTCCCAACCGATACTGTCTGTCTCATAACGCTGCTGCCAAAATTTGGCTTCACTGACTGGTTCCATCTGACCTCCTTATCTTATTTAACATTTTAACTGTCCCGTTTTACCTGCCAATATATTATGCCAGCGCTGGTAATCTGGCATCGCTGTCGCAACCACTTGCCAAAATGCAGGACTATGATTTGGCTGATGCAAATGGCATAACTCATGGACAATCACGTACTCTGTGCATTCAAGCGGATAGGCTGGTAAGTAGGTAGATAGCCAAACGCGCCGCGCTCTTGTGTTACAACTGCCCCAGCGTGTGTGCATTTTTTTTAAGCGTACCTCATTGGCAGTAGCGCCAACGATTGGTTGCCATTTTTCAAATAAGGCTGGTATGACGTCGGTGAGCTGCTGCCGATAATATGCCATTTTTTCATCGTGATTTAACGAAAACGGCTGCTCGCAACCCCATAACAATAGCGGATTGTCGCTATTTGAAAGGTTCTTCAAATTATCAGATGGACGCTGTTGGTTGCGTTTGTATTGCTCCAATACTTGTGCATGATTGACAATCGCCCATGGCACACGCTTAGCGATTGCTTGTTCAATTTGTGCGCTGCGAATTTCTCTTGGTACAGAGACTGTCAATGTATGCGGCTTAAGACGAAAATTGATGTTTTTGACGTGCTTCTTGGTCACATGTAACTCGATACCTGCTTGAGCAAGACGCGCCTTGGCATCTGTCCATATCGAGGTGTGGTCCTGTAGCATCATCTTTTCCTTAATTATGCTGCTCCTGCCGCGCTGGTCATCTCGGTCATCACAGCCTCATTCATCACCATTTCGTTTGCTATAGTACTGCTTGCAAATGGTTATCAAAAGACATCTTATGTAGCTGGCTGGTGGCCCATACACGCTCAGTGTCATTACTGGTATCTGATTCGACCAGTGACACATGATTCACATGCAATGTGGTTAATTGACCTTGTCCATCACTAACGATAAAGCCCGACTCTTCACGCTGATTGTTTGACTTGGAAACTATGTTTGCGCTATCTGCGATGAGGGCAGCGCCTGCACAATCTGGTAAGCTGATGCTGTCGATCAAAGCGTAAGTATTTAAATCAAAGAGTGCGGCACATCCGCCAATCGGTGTGGTCACACATAACTGATTGCGCGCGCTGTCTACTGCCACACTGGCAATATATTGATGAAAGCGCTGCCACTGGTTATGCGGCATGCGTAGAGGACAAAAGTCAGTATCGCCGCGTTTATGCGTCAATACCAATGGTACATTAACATGCTTATCCCCTTGGAACTGAATGCCAATCATCACCGTACCATTATCGTGCATCGCCAAGTGACGCACACTCATTTGATTGTGTTCAGGTTCGATTTGCTCAAGTAACGACCCATCATAACGATCAAGATAAACCAGCGATGGGCGCATGCTATCTAGATTCAGCTCTTCACGTGAGGCTTGCTCAGTTTTGATACCGCCATTGGCAATGACCAGCGTTTTGCCATCTGGATGCATGATTAACTCATGTGGCCCAATGCCATGCGAGTCAAACTCTGCTATCTTTTTATAATTCTCCTGAGCGTCATAAAGACCGATTTTACCGTTTAAACTTACCGTGTCATTCTCGGTCACATAGAGCCACTTTCCATCAAGACTGTAGCAAGCATGGCCATAAAAATGTCGATTGTCTAAAGCATTAATAGCGGCTTTTACTTGCCCTGTTGCAGCCTCTAATACCCAAAAGCGTTCACTGGGACGACGACCCATTACTATGACGTCACGGCTTTGAGCCACATTATTATGCTTGTCTTGGACATTGATAATTGGCTGCACCACAATATCATGGACACGTTCAGGCATGGTGGTTTGCCAAACGATTTGCCTATCGGCATCGATACCAACAACGCCAAAATCGTTGACATTATTATCACCTTCAGCTTGGGCATCGTCTGTGTCTTGCAGCGCTGTATTACTCTTTAGCATTGAAGCGACACCGCTGACCCAGCAGACAGGCCGCGGCAGTATGGTCGTGGTATGCGCTGCGCTGACACTGGTGGTATCAGAGCTAACCACCCTGCCGCTACCGTCATCCGCTAGCGAGTCACTACAATAAGCACGTTGCCATGCTATCGTTGCTTGCTGACAAGCGTTGCCCAAACGACTTAATTGCCGCCTAGATACTGACGGCAATGCACGAAACTGTGAGCATATACCAGTCACATAATCTTGCAGGCTGGCATCTGGATGCTGCTGCTTCCGATAACGATGATGAATACCGACCAGTACCCCTGTGCCTATTAAGGTCAGTGCAGACGTCACTAGCAACTCATTCGCCAGCTGTTTCGTAACCTCTTTTACTTGACTATTACCAGACCCAGATGACTTATCGGATGTTTCAGGTATAGGCTGCACTGGCGTTGCCTCGATAATATGCATGGGTTAATCGCCATCAGTACTATTAAAGCCAACTCGAATGCCGAGCGCTGGAATCAATTGACGTTTAATCAAGCGAGTAATGGTCGTCATATGATTTAGCAGTTCTTGCTGGGTAGCCTTATCAGCGGTGGCCAAATCTTCTGGCATCTGCGCCAATAATGTTGTTGCATCAGCAAGCGCAGTCGATAGATTATCCGCCACTTGATTGTCATTATTAGTACCTAAAATCGCAGTCAACACAGGATCAGTCATGGTGTCATTCAATGTCGCCAATTTGGCATTGATGATGGCACGGCTTTGACCAGCGGTAGCAGCTGGCAGATGACCTTTGGCTTTACCTGCCAAGCCTAATGGCTGTTCAATGGCATTGGACTTCATGGTCTCAACCAAAGACAACAAAGAATTAAACCATTGATTTAGCCCTTGATCGCTTTCAGCAGTTTTATCCATTGCCAATAATTGGGTTGCGTTTTGCTGCCAGTTTTTCTCGATGTCCTTTAGGCGTGTGCTCAATGCACTACTCGCACTAATCACGTAAGCACATTGTCCAGCATCTAAACGCTCATTGGCATACAGTGCTTCTTCCAACCCCGGTACGCCTTGGACGATGGCACTCTCGTTAGCAAGCTGCTCAGCTGTCAATTCTGGATTGGCAGCGATAAGCTCAGCAACGCCACTATGTACCAATCCACGCTCATCAGGATAATAGTTGATATACAGATTGCTCATGCTGGCAGTTGCTGGACCAAAATTTACCATTTCAGCCCGTGCCCATGCTTGCGCCAATAGCAACCATTGCTCTCGCAATTCTTGTAGCTTCTCGCCGCTTACTGGTGCTTGTTGGCAATGCTTTTGCGCCAAATCATGCAGCACATCGCTTTGTTTGGCTGCATCCGCGTATGCTGGAATGACGATATCGTTTGCCACGTGCATCAAGTAGGTTTTTTCAGTGTCGGCGCTGATGTCTACGGCAGCAATTTTAGTTGTGCTTTCAGTTGCCCCTTCTTCTGATGTGGCAGGCGCAGGACTGTCTTGCGCGACCTTTTGGCTGTTTTCATCTGGTGCTTTATTTTCGTCAGCAGGTTTTACGCAGCTGATCAATAACCCAGCACTTAGGGCAGATAAGGCCATTGCTAAAGCATGGTTTATTTTCATACAGTTCTCGGTTAGTGATTTGTATAATAGTTTTTACAATGATTTTAAGAACGCATTCAATTCATCGCGTCCCTGTTTGTCCAACTTTAGGACTTGCTGCTGTTGTTTTTTGGCTTCTCCGCCATGCCAAAGCACCGCCTCCATCAACGTACGAGCGCGACCATCATGCAAAAACGTCGCTTGTGAATCGACGGTTTTGGCAAGACCAATGCCCCATAATGCAGGCGTCCGCCATTCGTAAGAGTTGGCTAAAAATTCAACTTGCGCATCTCTTGGTGGTAGCTTACCCGCAACTGTACGATCCGCAAGATCATCACCCATATCATGCAGCAATAAATCTGTATAAGGATAAATCACTTGCCCATGCTGCTCAAGGTGATCGTCATCCGTTTTTGGCAACTGATATCGTGGCGTATGGCAACTTTGGCACCCCATGTCATAAAAGCGTTTTTTGCCTGCCAGTACCTGTTTATCATCCGCACGTCGTCGATGAGGTACAGCCAAATTGCGGGTATAAAATTCCACAAATTTTGCCACTTCATCATTCACTTCCACAGGTGGTTTGCCATTGCCTTGCTCATCAGCACCTGTTGTCGCACTTAAGCATGCGGTCTGCGCTGGCATACAAGACTCGTGAGGACGAATGTTCGACGTCAATCCCATGTCTTCGTTAAAAGCACTTTGGTTTTGCGTAATGAGCTTGGTTTGACCTGCTTTCCAGCCAAAGCGCCCAAGCGCCTGCTTGCCTGTTTGCGGATCTAGCACCCAGTTGAATTTACCACTGATACCTTCGTTTGGGCTATTTTTGTTAGGCGCTATTGCTTGTTTTTTGATATCTTCATCTGGAATTTGCTCTAATAATCCCAGTCCAATCATTGGCAAAGCAACTCGCGGCGATAGCATCAATTCTGCATCAAATGCTCCATAGCCTGGGTTGTCCAAGGTAAAAGTGGGTGCGCGCAACGTTTCGACATGACCGTCAGCGAACGTGATAGGTTTGTCCGCCCACTGCACCGCAACTTTTGCTTCGGCAGGTACGCCTTGAATACCGCGGTCTTGTAACTGACCACCATACATAGGATGCGCGATTTTTTCGATAAGTGAATCTTGTAGCTGTTGTCGTTGCTGATCCGTGGTGGCTGGCATAGCAAGACGAATGAGCAGGCTATCAGCATCATCATCTGCATTCATTGGTGCATGACCTCGACCATCTTTTATGTGGCAGGACTGACAAGCAGCAACATTAAATAAGGCACCCAGACCATCACGGCTGTCTGTACTGGCAGGCGCAACTACCCACGGCTGCCGAAAAAACGCATTACCAATAAAAAACGACCCTTTACGCGATGCCGTCAAGTTCGAGGAAGGTTTGGAGTAGCTTTCAGCACTACTGATACTGATACCTGTGTCGCCGCCCTGCTTAATCTCTTGTGGATCGAAGCTTGCCAGCTGCTGCATAGGTACGCCAGAGAGCGTCTCTATAACCTGAATACGCTCAGGTGCAAGCGCTTGGTTTTGATCGTCAGTAGCTGCTACGTTTTTATTATCAGCACTTTTGGATTCGTTATTAGCTGGCTGACAGCCACTCATCACTAAAGCACATACCAAACCAAGTATCAGCTTTGCAGGAAAGGTATGAGTGGCAGCAGGTCGATACAATAAGGCAGACGGTTTAGATTTTACAATATGTGAGGCGTTCATGAGGAGTACCTTAGCCCTAGCTTAGAATCGTGCTATAAAGTATGGTGCTTTTAATGTGTCATTCATCACGGCACACCAAATCGTTTTTTATACTACGCAAAAAACACGCTGCCAACTGCCGCTGGCAACGCGTCCCGCTTATTTACCAATCATTTTATGATTCTAAGTATTGGTCACTTTAGAATTGCGATCCAGCGTCAGCATCTAGATTTTCGATACCGACCGCTTTTGCCGCATTTTCGATACCGTCAGTGAGCTCTTGTAAGCTTGTAATAGCTTTTTCAATCCAGCCACGGCGGATATTTTGTTCTTCAGCAGAAATGCCTTGTTTGCTCGCTTGACCCACAGTAGCAATCATTTGATCAACCTTGATGCCTTCTTTTTCGCCTTTTTCTACAATGACGTTAAAGGCATTTTCTACTTTGATAAAATCAGCAGCCAACTTCTCAGCCGCTTCTTGATTACCAGTATCAGCCAAATAGTTTTTTACACCATAACCACCGACCGTTTTGCCAGCGACTGTCCTGTAGCTGCCGTTAAAGACATTTTGAATACCGCGAGCATTATTGGCATAGCTTAGATGCGTTAAATCACTGAAACATTCGTGTTCATCTTCGGTAGACCCTGTGACAAAAGCAACCTGCATACGCTCAGAAGCAAGCTCTCCCAATGCCAAGCTGCCCATCTGGTACATCACTTGGCGCAGACCGTTATCGTACTTACGCGCCATAAGATCACTGCGTAACGTATTGTCACGTTCAGGCTGCCACTCAGCTTCCATCGCTGTGAGGTCATTTACCAATAACTGCGCAGCCGCTTTTAAGAACGCACCGCGACGCTCACAGATGCTGGCATCTTCATTGACCATATCGCCACTGGTACATTGACCAGCCTGGGTGACATAATCGCTTACTGGGCGATTACCCGCGCCTTCTTTTACGCCATTGGTATCTTGTCCCCACAGCATAAACTCAATCGCGTGGTAACCTGTGGTCACATTGGCTTCACTTCCCCCAATCTCATTCATCTCTGCCAACAGCTCAGGTGTGATTGTGCTGGTATCTTGCTTGACACTGCCAACTGTAATGCTCTGGCTATTGATAATATTGTCTTTGCTACTGTACTCACCTTCGTATGTGTCACTGACATAATCAATCAACGCTTCATCAAGTGGCCATGCATTTATCTGCCCCTCCCAGCTATCTACACTAGCAATCGCTCGTTTATCATTGGGTGTGACAAAGCCTTCGTCAAAACGAAAAATCTCCGTTTGCGAGTATGGCTGACGCGCCATTTTATAGGCAGCTTTTGCGGCATCTAGATTGGCTTGCGTGGGCGTTGCCACGTAGGTGTCAATGGCTACTTGTAGTGCTTTTGCTGTATCGAGTGAGTCTTTAAACGCAGCATGCGCCATATTGGCATAACTGATCATCAGTCTATCAGTATAGGCCTTGTCGACCGCTGATAGCGCTGTATCATCCGTTGTCTCTGTGCTTTGCACATTTGACTGCGTGGTCACATCAGCAGTCGTGTCTTCATTGGTCTGCTTAGTGCAGCCTGACACCATCAATAGCCCTGCAAGGGTCGCAGCCAAAGTTGTTGGTAAAATCTGACGGCGCATTACTGTGGTAATCGTCATACATATCCTCAAAAAAGACAGCAAAAATAAGTTGGATTTGATTGAATAATAGTCGCTATATTGAATACTGCGACCTTATAAACACTTAGCAAGCGGTTAACTGGTTACCATATCTAATAAGCTAATTTATATTACATCAACAAAAATATGTATAGATTATAGGTTTATTGATAATCATTATCAACAAATTATTTTGCATTGTTAACTGTCTCAAAATTCCTCTCGCTCTTTAGAATAAAACCTTTAGACATAACGTATGAATCAATAACCTTACGAGTCATTGCTATTATTTAATTTTCCATCATGTTAAAAACATAATGACGTGGCAGGCAGATTTGATGGCTAAACGTCACCCAAAAAAAAAGACCAGCCAATTGCTGATCTTTTTTTATGAATGATTTATATAAGTATTATTTATATAAAACCAAGATTAGTTAACGCTCTGTGGCGAGTTGATGGTTAGCTCAACACGGCGGTTTTGCTGACGTCCACTTTCAGTATTGTTACTAGCGATTGGACGGGTTTGACCATAAGCAATCACATTGATACGGTTAGAAGCAACACCTTGAGCAGTTAGGTAGTTAGCAACTGAATAAGCACGATCACGTGACAGACCCATGTTGTAAGATGCCGAACCTGTGCTGTCAGTATGACCAGCAATGTTTACTGTGGTTTTGTTATATTGGTTCATCGTTTGTGCAAGCTTGCTAAGCGTAGGCTTGAATGATGAGTTCAAAGTGGCATCATCAAAGGCAAACGTAATGCTACCTGGCATAACCAAATCGATATTACCCGTTGTTGGGTTTTGTTCAACTGATACACCAGTACCAGCCATTTGCTGCTCAAGCTGCTTGGCTTGACGTTCCATGTAGTAACCAACACCTGCGCCTAGAGCGGCACCGATAGCGGCATCACGACCCGTTTGATCGCCACCAGTTGCTTTAGAAATCGTTGCGCCGCCTACTGCACCCGCCAAAGTACCAAGTGCGGTTTTGTTTAGACGTTGTTGCCCAGTGTTTGGATCCGTAGAACAACCACTAAGAGCTAGACCTGATGCTACTGCTGCGACCATTAATGTATTACGCATAATCGTTCCTCTTAAGCTTAAAAGTTATAGCAACTAAATAGATAAACATTAAATAAATAGCTACTAAGTTATAAGTAAAATGTGCTTTTTATAGATATTTGGTATTAATTCCTTCTAGGTGCATATATGCACTCGTCATTATTATGGCAATTACATTCTAATCGTGTGTAATATTTTGTCACATCTATGTATAACATCTATATATAAACATTCCATCGTGGTTCAAAGTACGCTGACATAAATAGCTTATTTTTGATACCTTATCGCTTTTATCACCAGTCACGTTTACACTCGTACACTAGGATAGGTTTCTGCTAAAATTACACGATAACATCAGCTATGATAAAAAGCGGTAAGGTACCACGCCAGTAACGGATAATTTATATACTAATAAGAGTGACCGAAAAGGACCTAGAATGCGACTGACATCTACTATCAAAAACCTACATAAACGTAATCCTAAGCTAGGAAAAGCTGTCTCACTTGCCACAGCAACAGGGGTCATCGCTGCCAATAGTATTAGCTGTAGCATCCCCCTATGGTTCATGGGCGTTGGCAAGATACTGACTGGCGCATCAATTGCTGATAAAACTGTGATTAAAATCACCAATCATTGGATTAGTAGCAATAATGCGCTCATCGATAATATGTTGCCTCGAAAAGACTGGCGCATTCAGTTACCCGATGACGTCAATACCAATGGCAAATACTTACTCGTCAGCAACCATCAGTCTTGGGTCGATACCAGTATCGTTCAGTACATTAGCGAAAAGCGCTTGCCATTGACTCGGTTTTTCACCAAGTTTGAGCTGATTTATATACCAATAGTGGGTCAAGCTTTTTACTTTTTAGATTTCCCAATGATGCGTCGTTATTCTAAAGAAGCCGTCGCAAAAAACCCTGCCCTAAAAGGTAAAGACATTGAAGAAGCCAAACGAGCTTGCGCATTATTAAAAGACAAGCCATTTACCTTGCTAAACTACTTAGAGGGTACGCGCTTCACTCAGACCAAGCATGATCTACAAAAATCCCCTTATACGCACCTGCTTAAACCAAGAGCTGGCGGTTTATCGCTGGCTATCAACGCCCTAGGAGCAGATATCGATGGCATGCTAGATATGACCATTGTTTATCCAGATGGCGTGCCAACTTATGGCGATCTCTGGAAAGGAAATATCAAGCGTTTGGGCGTTGATGTCAGACACATCAAGATACCTGATTCTTTATTTGAGGGTATTCAGAACGGTGGCTACGAAAATGACCCTGAAATTAAAGCTCAAATGTTTGAATGGGTTGAACAAGTATGGCGCGAAAAAGACCAACTGATTACAGACATGCTGGCTGAGTTTGAAACAGCGCCTACTGCTTAATCATTAAGAGCTGTCTAGACGGTTTAGACAACAGGAAAACTGGCTGGGTGAAATGATGATACCTAAAGGGTCAAGACTAATGTGTAATTATCATAAAAGATAGGTTGTTTTTTGCCCCTATTCATTGATAATGTGAGAAGTCATAAACATATGATTTTTTGCCCACTCATTACTCAATAGCCATGCTTTTACCTATATCGCTATTTTTGTATTATTCATTCTCTATAAGGTTTGTCTGTGCCCGCCTCCTCTACTACTAGCTCGCATCTAGACTCAGCAACTGTGCCGAATCCATCATCTTATCTGTCAGATGATGAGCCGCCACGACCAAATCGTCCTAAGCCAAGTCGGTTACGACTCACTTATGATATTGTGATGATTATCGCCATCAGTATTGATCTGTTATTGATTAGTATTGATGCCATCTTGATGAGTGATTTTAGCCACAATGCTGCTGCTTGGTTGACTATTGGCACAGCGCTTGATTGGTACCAAAATACGTTACATGAGCCTCTACGTACGGCTGGTGGGTTTTTTACTGTGTTTTTGATTGTTGAGCTGCTGCTACGCTGGGCAGTTGCGATTAAACAAAAGGTTTATTATCGCTGGTTCTTTTTTCCTTTTGTACATTGGTACGAGGTATTGGGCTGTTTTCCGCAACTGCGAGCCTTACGCTTGTTTCGAGCGGTGATTATTGGTCGACGCTTGTATCAACTTGGCTATCAAGTATTGCCGCAACCGTGGATCAACCGCATCAAGTTCTACATCAACCTTTTGTTAGAAGAGCTGTCTGATCGCGTCATATTAACGACCATTCAGAATTTTCGGCAGCAATTGACTGACCCCAATACGCATAAATCATTTATTGAATCTACCATTGCGCGCAATCGTGGTGAGATAGAAGCGGCATTATTGTCTGTCCTGCGCCAAGAGCTTGCGCCAAAACTGCAGGAATTGACCGCCTCTTCAGGCAGTGGTGTTTTAGCGACTGAGGTGGGTAATGCTATTGAGGAAGGCTTGGCCAATACCCCTGAATTGCGCCGCTATCTACGCATGATACCTATCGCTGGCAGCTTGATCGAATCGCAGTTGCAGCATATAGGTCATAATGTAGGCGAAAACGTCGTTAATGCCTTGAATAAGCGCCTTCTTGACCCTGAGCGCCTCGATTCACTGATGGTGGCTATAGCCAGTGGTGTCGCAAAAATAGACACAGATAACACAGCCCTAAACACATTGATCTCTAGTATCATTGATGACAGTTTGACCGAATTTGAAGCACAAGTAAAAGTACAGCATTGGAAGCATCAAGACATGCTCAACCTATGATGCTGACCATATGACTCGACCATAAAACCAATAATAGCGTCGACTCAGATAAAAATACCACCGAATATACAGCGACAAGATTATTTTTGAGGATTTATATATGACCATCCAAACCCATGACCAGCAGACGTCAAGCGCTACGCCAGCGTTGGCATTTTATGGCAAAATGCTGACCTTTTCTCGTGTGCAGTTCAGTACAGATGATCTGAGTGTCATTGAGGCTGAGCTTGCCAAAACGCTAAGTAACAAATCAAGCAATATTCCCGTTTTGATCGATAGTGACGTTGAGCAGGACTTGGCGGCGTTGGTAGAGTTACTTTGGTCATGGGGTGTACAGCCTATTGGCGTGGTCACAGGCATACTAGATGAGCAAGCACGCGCACAGCGTTTGGCCATCTTTCCTGCCGATGGCAAACGTATCGAACGCATTGTCTCTAATAAAAAACCACCTGTTAAAGTCAGTGATACACCAGACACTCAGCGCACCGATACCAATACGACAAGTCACGACACTACTGCAACCGGTGACACAGCCCCTGAAACAACCATCTCGACTGTCACAGCAGAAACATTAGTAAGTGCTGAGCATATTACCAGTCTGTTCTATGATCAAATGCTACGCTCAGGTCAGAGCCTCAACCACGTTGGTGGCGATTTAATCTTGACCAATAGTGTCAATAGTGGCGCAGAAGCCATCACTGACAATAGCTTACACGTTTATGGCCGTGCTCAAGGTCGATTGGTGGCAGGCGCAACAGGCGATAAAGACGCTCGTATTTTCTGTCAAGTATTTAACCCGACCTTGGTTTCAGTGGCAGGTACTTACTGCTTGCGAGACAACTTACCTGAACACGTGATTGATAAATCGGTACAAGTCAGGTTTGTTGAGGGTGAAGGCTTGGTATTCACCGTCATGGACAATGCCTAGACTAACAAGTTGTCCTTCATCGCAAATTTTTTAGCAGAATACGCAAGAAACCTGCGATAAAAACTTTTAAGTGGTTATATCAATATTATAGTAAGTTTATTTAACAAAAATGTTCTATGATGAATCTCTAGCTCTGCCACTATTTGCAGAGTCCGTGAGCGTTTATTTTACTGTTTATAAGAGGCCGTATCGTCAGATCGATTTTGGGCAGTAACGCCTTGTAAATTATCTATAAGTTGTTTTTTGCTTTAGTATAGACTTGCTATAATTTTATGTTTATTTATGCTAGGCTAGCTTCGCAGATAGCTCATACCTGATATGTGTCATCACATCATGTATGAGCAATAGTAAATTGCGCTATTCATATAAAAGATATCCCATTGATTCATAGGAGTGTGCCATTGTGGCGAAGATAGTTGTAATCACTTCAGGTAAAGGCGGTGTGGGTAAAACCACAACAAGTGCCTCTTTTGCTGCCGGTTTAGCGTTGCGTGGCTATAAAACAGTCGTTATCGATTTTGATGTAGGTCTACGTAATCTAGACTTGATCATGGGTTGTGAGAACCGAATTGTTTATGACTTTGTTGATGTCATCACTGGTAGTGCCCGTTTGTCGCAAGCGCTTGTCAAAGACAAACAGTTAGAAAACTTATACATCCTTCCTGCCAGTCAAACGCGTGATAAAGACGCACTGACAGATGAAGGGGTGGCAGAGGTTATGACAGAGCTGTCTAAACAGTTTGACTATATCATCTGCGACTCGCCTGCCGGTATCGAGCGCGGTGCACAGTTGGCGATGTACCATGCTGATGAAGCCATCATTGTCACCAACCCTGAGATTTCTTCAGTGCGTGACTCAGATCGCATCATTGGTATCTTGCAAAGCCAGACAAAAAAGGTGGAAGAAAACCAAGGTTCAGTTCGTGAGCATTTGGTCATCACTCGTTATAACGCGGAACGTGCCGCTGCCAATGAGATGATGGATATTGATACGATCTCTAATGATATCTTGAAAGTGCCTTTACTGGGTGTGATTCCTGAAAGCCATTCTGTGCTTGAAGCATCTAACCATGGTGAGCCAGTCATTCATTATACCGATTCTGTCGCTGGTCAGTGTTATGATGACATCGTTGCCCGTTTCTTAGGTGAAGAACGTCCTTTGCGTCACATCGACGTGAAGAAAAAGACTTTATTGCAGCGCTGGTTTGGAGGTTAATGATGACTAAGAAAAAAGGATTTTGGAGTAGCCTATTTGGTACTGACGACAGCAATAGCGCAGGCAGTGCTAATTTGGCCACTGAACGTCTTAAGGTTATCGTTGCTAGCGAAAATCGGTTAAACAATCGCCTCACTGCTGATCGCATCGAAAAAATGAAACGTGAAATACTCGAAGTGGTCAACAAGTACGTGAATGGCGTCCAGATAGATGATGTCAATATCAATCATCGTTCTGAAGACAGCTTGGATGTTTTAGAGATGAACATCAGCTTACCTGAACACAAAAAATAAGCTTATTAAAGTATCTATCATTAATGCTTCGATAACGTATTAAAAAAGCCCCCAGTATGATACTGGGGGCTTTTTTAATATGGGTTTAGTATCATTATCAATTAATTACTAATAAATCATTTACTACTTCATGCGTGCGATTAAGTTGTCTTTTTTAATAAACTGATGATATAAAGCTGCCCCAATATGAGCAAGCGTAAACACAATGATCGCAGGCCAAATAATACCTGTATGTAAATCATTATAAAAGCGCGCCAAACCTCGATCTGGCGTGACAAATACAGGGATTTGGAACAAACCAAAAATATCCACTGGTCGACCGCCATAAACTGACATCAACAACCCTGCAATTGGCATCGCAATCAATAGAGCGTACAGTCCAAAATGTGTTAAGTGAGCCAACAACGCTTGCCACTTCGGCATTGGCACAGATGGTGGCGCTTTGGTTACTAAGCGGTTAATCACCCGCGCTATCATCCAACACAGTAAACTGATGCCAAACGCTTTGTGTAATCCGATATAAAAACTATTATCGAGATTTTCGTATAACAGTATCATGGACCACGTGACCAGTAGTAAGACCGCACTGATCCAATGAAAAATACGACTACTGACTGACCACTTTGACAAACTTACCTTTGTGTTTCTCATGAGCTGTCCTATTATTCTCATCATTCGTTATCTATTATAGATGATATAGACCAAACAGCGGCTTATTGTTTATTTATTCAACAGCGAAGGACAGTTGAATGGATTACGCTATGATCTCCACTGCAAAGACCATTTCAAACCGATATAAGAAACTAGCTGTCCAAATCAATCAACTGATAAGCGATATTATCTAAGTCTGGCACCAAGTACACTTTATCATCAATCATAACGGCTTGAAAAAGATAGGATAGCACAACGTTTTCGTCAAGCGGTATCATCGCTTCTGAGTTATCTGCAATCTTTGTGTCATTGAATGATTCAGGCAGCTCAATATCTTTGACTTCAGCAATACGGGCTTGTAATTGCTGAAGCTCGCCTGCCGTTTGTAATGCCAAGCGATGACTCGATGTATTGCCCTCTAAGACAATCATCTTATCTGGTGTCTCACTCTCTGGTAATAAATGAAACACAACCACATCCTGCTGCTGCCATTCATACAGAGAAGTACGCTTGTCGTAATCATCGACACTCAAGATTAAACTACTGGGAATCAGCCAGTCAGGTTGGTTAGATGCAGGGACAATTGTGACATCAAGCATCCCATTATTGGTGGTCAGTAAACTCACTGCTTCAAACGAATGTTTCAAGATTTTTTTCATATATTGCTCACCATAAGTTAAAACGAAGAGGCAGTCACTGCCCGTTCACTAATATAATCTGTCAATTTTTTTGCTAGATCTGCTGGACTACCGATAAAATCGCAATATCCTGAATCAATAATAGCTTGAGGTTGACTGGGACAAGCACTCAAGCTTGGATCTTGCACCCATAACTGGCTATGATTGTCTTGAATAAGATCTAAGTATTGAGAGCCATCGTTGCCCATGCCAGAAAATATAATATTGATAAGCTCACTACCATATACATCGCTGGTATTTTTGAGGATCTGTCCAATGGCTGGTTTGTACTCACCAATCCAGTCTTGTTCTAGTAATATCACCCGGCCCGTCGAATCACAGACAATCTGTCGATTGATTGGCGCGATAAGACATTGCCCTGCTCGCAGGCGCTGTGAAGAAGTAATGAGATGACAAGGCCAATCATTGTGACGATTCAACACGCGTGGTAATGTGCCAATCATGGCGCTATTAAAATGATGGGCTAACAACAGACAAACGGGCAGCGTGGGAGACAAATTATCTAAGAATTCTTTGATCGCACTAGGCCCACCCATAGATGCACCCAAAAATACCACGTATTGCCACTCTCTATCTCTATTTTCAGTTTTTTGAGCTGGGACTTCGAGTAAGGTGGGTAAGGCCAATGTATGCGCCAGTTTGCGTTTGAGCTTACGCTGCCATTTGGCATATTGACATACCTCGTTCAAATAAGGCGCTTGGCTAAACCCTATCAAAATAGCCGCCGCTTTGGAGCCCGTCGTTGCCGTAACTATGTTGTCATCGTAGTCACTGTCTATCAACCATATGTCAATTGCTGGATCTATGGTCTCGCTTTTTTTTCGTAACTGTTCTTGTGACATACAGCCCACAAGAATCAGGCCAAAACTGCGTACGGTATCCGAAAACGCCATGCGCTGATGATGATCTTCTGCAATGACCATCACCTTAACGCTTGCTTTATTTTTATCTTTTGATCCTAACGTACTGTCACTATCCCTCATGAGCCAAGCTGACCTCTTTACCCAGTATTCTCTGGATCTTATTCAGTAGCTCTTGTTCTTGGAAAGGTTTACCCATATAGTCGTTTACGCCAATCTCGAAAGCACGCTCACGATGCTTCTCACCCGTACGCGATGTGATCATGATGATTGGGATGTGTTTCAAATGCTTGTTATGTCTGACCTGAGTTGCCACCTCAAAACCATCCATACGCGGCATCTCAATATCTAGTAGTATCATATCTGGCGTCGTGTCTTGTAATATATCAATCGCATCGATACCATCTTTTGCAACCACCACATTGAACCCTTGACGCTCTAAGAACCGCGACGTTACTTTGCGTACAGTCACTGAATCATCAACCACTAAGATGGTTGACTTAGACTCTATACGCCCGCGCTTAAAGTCATCAGCGTTGGATAGGTTTCTTCCTAATTGCACATTACGCATCAAGGCAATTAAATCCAAGATCAGCATGACTGAGCCATCACCCATAATAGTTGCAGCAGAAATCCCCGGTATATGAGACAACTGTTGTCCTAAGGGTTTTACCACCACTTCGATACGAGAGCCTGCGATTTGATCGACTTGTAGAGCAATATTATGACCAGTACGGTTCTTAATAAGAATCAGTGGTAGGCTGGTATTGGTATTGACGACCAGCTCATTGAGTTTATTGCCAGATAAAATCTCGTTTAAGTAGCGCACTCGATAATCAACATCCTCAAAGCTTAATGTGGCTTCATTTGACTGATAATAATCATACAGTTTCTCTGGGTTGACACGTACCACACGCTCAATTTGCACCAAAGGTATGGCGTAATAACGATCCGCTGCTCGAACCACCAACGCATCAGAAACCGCAACTGTTAGGGGCAGGCGCATTGTAAAATGCGACCCTTTACCAAGCTCTGAGACAACTGATACAACGCCGCCCAATTGACGAATTTCACTAATAACCACATCCATACCTACGCCGCGACCTGAAATCTGGGTCACTTGTGTACTGGTACTTAGGCCTGCATTAAAGATGTACTGCATGACATCAAGGTCAGTAAGGCTATTATCATTTGCATCAATAAGCCCTTGAGCAATCGCCTTGCTACGTACCGCTTCTACATCGATTCCACGACCATCATCTATCAGCTGAATGACAATCTCGCTGCCTTCGCGATGCACTTCAAGCGTAATGTGCCCGCTGCGCTCCTTGCCTGCTTTTAGGCGCGTTGAAGTGTTTTCGATACCATGGTCAACCGCATTACGTAGCATATGCTCAAGTGGCGAGGTAATACGCTCTAGAATGGTTCTATCCATTTCGTCATCGGCATTGATGATTGTTAATTCAACAGACTTATTAAGCTCATTGGCAGTCTGACGTACGATACGCTCAAGGCGCGGCGTTAAGCGCGTAAACGGCACCATACGCGAATTCATCAGACCGTCTTGCAACTCAGTTTGCGTACGCGATAGCTGTAATAATAAACTTTCGCTATCACGGGTCTTTTCTAATAACGTGTGATTGATATCAATCAAATCTGAGGCAGACTCTGTCAAAGATTTCGACAGCTGATTCAATGAGGAATATTGATCCATTTCTAGCGGGTCAAAATCTTCATTATTGATCAGCTCATCATCTATTTGCGATAATATCTGTGCTTCTAGTTCAATCTCCATTCGGCGTAACTGATCAGCCAGTCGCTGTACAGTGATGCCCATATCCTCAATACTGTTGGTCAAGCTACTGATACCCATATCGATACGGGCGCGGTTAATCGCTGACTCTCCAGATAAGTTGATCATATGCTCAATCAAACCGCCTGAGATACGAATCATCTCGTTACTGCTCACACTCTGATCTTCTTCAGCAACACTACTGCTGAGCATAGAGGGCATCTCACTAATATCTTTTGCCAAATACTGTGAGTCCTGCTGCTCTTTAGCGATCAGGATGGCTTCGCGCTGTGCCTGTAACGATTCTTTCGGGATATGCTTTAACCCATCAGGATTTTTGCTGAACTGCTGCAATGCTTCGATTAACAAACCTGGTACGGGCGGATTGACATTTTGTCTAAGAACAGACACTGCATCTGCAAGCCAATCATGACTTACCACCAACAATTCAATCACTTTTTTAGTGGCAGGGCGGCGACCGTCTACAAAATCTTTGTAAACTGCCTCCATTTCGTGTGCCAAATCAGCAATACCTGTCGCTGTCACCATTCGCGCACCACCCTTGATGGTATGAAGGTCACGCTGGAGTGCTTGTATCACGGTGGTATTACTGGTGTCTTTTAAGAATATAGGCAGATACTTGTTACGATTGGTTAGCTCTTCTGCTTCTTCTAAAAATACCGCCAAAATATCAGGGTCAGGCAAACCATTCGCCCATGATTGCTTAATCATTCTATCTAAGCTAATAGTATCAGACAGGTTATCGATATCTAGAACGGGGTTAGCCGCTGTATCATAAGTGTCTGCTTCAAGATTGTTTTTTGGGTTTGGTATGATGAGCTCTACTATTTCTGGCAACACTTTTGCTTTTTCAAACTGCTGGAGCTGGTCAATCAACTCCGAAGTAAAGAACGATTTTTTGTGATTCACCATATGCATGACTTGCAAAGATATCGTATCTTGCACTCGTTGCATGATCTCTAACCACTGTACAGTTGGTGCTTTTCTGTTTTCTACGAAGGCTTCATAGATACTTTCCGCTTCATGCGTCAGATCGCCAATACTGCGGATACCTGCCATTCGTGCACCACCTTTGATGGTGTGCAAATGACGCTGTAATACCTTTAATGCGTTGATATTGCTAATATCTGTACGCCACTTATTAAAGCTTTCATCTAGCGCTGTATCCAGCTCCTGCGCCTCTTCCAAAAAGATCTCTAGTAGCTCAGCATCGGTATCAATAGATTCAAGTTGTATGTCTGGTACTGACACAGTACGAACGATAAAGGTTTCTTCTTCGTGGTGCTCGTCTGCTTGATAGATACTTTGCAGATCCTCAAGTACTTTTTTATCTATTTTCAGTGAGGTACTGCCAGCTAAGGCATCAAACAACCCCACTAACTGCGCATGCCCCGAATGGAGTATGGCTTGAGTGTCTGTCTCCTTTGCTTTATCAAGATGATCGCGCAAATAGGTGTAAGCATGACCAAGCTCAGTTAAAATAGCTGTGAATTTTGGAAAGTTTTTTGCCTTGTCAAATAAATGCTTTATTTGTGATATTTGCTGCTCTATATAATCTTGAACTTGCTCTGTTTCAGATTGATTCAGTGCATTATCCAACTCCCACTCAGCGTCTAACAACTCGTCAATATTGTTGTCTAACAGCTGTGCTATCGTCGGCTTATTATCAGCTATATCTTCTATGTCGTTAACAGAGTCTTGTTTATCAAGCATAGATTGCAATGACGCTATGTCTTGCTGGCTTTGCGTGTCTTGCATCTGCATGTCTTGTATCTGAAAGTTTTGTTCATAGCTATGCAAATAACCGTTCATCAAAGTAGACGATTTAGCCAGCGCCTCTAAATGTTGGGCGTTCATGGCTATGTCTTGTTGCTGCAACTGCTCTAAGCTCTGCTCAATGGTTGCACTCACTTCGCTGATCGCAGCCAATGCGCTAGAGCCGGATGCGCCTCTCAACGTATGAAATGCCCGTACAATATCATCTGTCACTTCAATATAAGTTTGATCTTGATGTACATCAACGAATCGATCGATATCGCGTAACAACCCTTCTGCTTCATCGATAAAAATCTCACAAAATGCTTTTTCTTGCTCACTTTGGGCAGTCAAAACGATAGGGGCTTCTGCGATCATTTCATTGACAGAATTGATGTTTTGCAGTGTGATGTCTATTTCTTCATCATTCTCTGTTGGCGAAGAAGGAGTATCGTTTGACTCAGTGAACAAGATAGAATCTTTACCATCTTCATCTTCAAGATCGTTCGTTGCTTGCGCCCATTGCTTGGTGGATAACTCAGTATAACTAAAGGCATCACCTTGCTGTTTACTGTAGGCATTTGCACAAGCAACCCATAGAGGCACCATAACAGGATAGTTCTGCTCATTATTTTCAAATACATTCAACATGGTGGGGTAAGCAGCCAGTACATCTGCAATCAGCTGACACATATCGTCGGTGACGACGATACTACGATCCAAGAGACGATTGAGCATGTTTTCTATGGCCCACGCCAATTCAGCGCTATAGTGAGCACCTACCATGCGACCTGATCCCTTTAAAGTATGGAACCCTCGGCGGATGTCTGTCAGCCCACTTAAGTCTGTAGGAAACAGTTGCCAAGACTCATATAAAGGAATGATATCAGCCAATACTTCATTGGCTTCTTCTATGAATATCTCTTTAATATCAGGATCTGCATCATTTGCATCGGCTGGTAATTGTTCGGCTTCTTGCACAAAAGGCATGAGTCCTGCTGGAATCTCAGAAAGCGATAAAGGCTTCAATATCCCCCTTTTATTATCATGATTTATCATGTGCGATTCGCTAGCTGAACCAAGCATGGCAGCAGACGTTTCTATACGGTCACTTGGATCCGCGAATTCAAACTCCAGATCGTCTTCTAACCCAAAATCAGTGTCATCTGACTCTGCTTGTTGATCGGTTAAAACCGTATCTGATATGGCAAGACCCGTATTAATGGGCTGCATTGCCATTAAATTTTGACTTTTTAAAACGATGACTGCTGGATCTAGGCTTGGAGACTGTTGTGCCTCAAAATCTGCGAGCAATACAGGCAGACTATTTACCGTGTCTGTGACCAGATTAACCACGTCATCTGTGACAGCCAAGGTATGATCTAACAAACGGTTGAGTAAACTTTCAATCGACCACGCCATTTCACTAATACTAAAGGCACCAACCATACGACCTGAGCCTTTTAAGGTATGGAAGCCTCGGCGCACTTCGATAAGTGGGGTCAAATCTTGCTTGTCTTGCTGCCAAATCGGTAAAAAATCTGTAAGGTCAGTGATGACATCCGTGACTTCTTCAATAAAAATATCGCGAATTTCTGCGTCCATCTCAAAACTGTCCGCTTTAATGTCTGCGCGAACTTGTGCTAAAGCTGCACTTTCTGTCTTATCACTGGTATCAGATGTGTTTTGCGCTTCTACACTCTGATTGTCTGTATCGGTTGAAATCTGCGTAGTTAAATTCAGATGACTAGCTGGAGAGATCTCGCCATTATCATCATAACGAAGGACATCAGTTGCGACAGGTTTTTGAGTCAAATAAGTGTCGTTAATCTTCTCTGGCGCGTCAATGTAAAGCGCTAGTAACTTTGCGGCTCTAGCCGTATGTTCATTTGCTTGTGTTAATACTGTTTCGTCAAAAACTTGTTGGGCAAGATAATCGAGCAATAGCTCAATAGAGGTCAAAGCTTCCGCCAATGCCTGTGTGACATCCCAGCTAAGCACCTCAATATTATAAGCGACCAACTGCGTAAATATACTGGCCATGTCCTCTATGGTTTGACGCACGATAGGCAAACCCATATCAGCAAAAGATTCACCAATGCGAGCAAATTCAGTCTCATCTGGTAATAAATGGATCTCTTGACGCTGCAGGTATTCATTGAAGCATTGCTTTACTTCCTCTACCGCAATGCGCAACTCACGTAAGTCTTTACCAGCAGCATGGCCGTCATAACTGTCTGTCGCTTGCGTATCGACTCCATGAGACAATTCAGATGACGGTACAAAAGAGACAGCATCTCCTATCTTCAAAGAGATCGTCTGCTCTGTGTTATAAATAGCGCTATATAGCGCTTGTAGCTTTTGCTCAATTTGCCACTGCGCTTGTACAAACCCTGTCTTGGAAGATAAGGCCTGCTCTATCTCTGTGATGAGTGTCTCAACTTGCAATCCATAATACGTCCAGCCTCGGCCTTCGAGCTGATGCTTTATTTTTTGCAAAGCAGGTAAGAGCGTTTGAGGTTCATCGATATTAAAAATAAGGGTCTCAAGTGCGCTGAGTATCCGCGGTAAAAAGCGTGACGCTGTCGATGTATTTTGCGATAAGTGACTTAATACTGATTGAGTACGCTCACTACTTGTTGTCAGACCACTTAACTCGATGTAGACATTTATGATCAAATTTTTGATCACAACAGACAAGCTCTCATCAGAGTCTTGATTGGCAGGGGCAATGGCTTGCTCAAGCTGACTCAATAACGCGGCATAGTGCTCAGGTAGCGGTGTATTATTGCGCGCAAGATCTCTCAACCATATCTCAGTCAGATACCAGAGGTGTTTTACCTCTCTATTCTGTGTGGTCTGCCACAAGTACTGACTCACTTTTTCTAAAACAGCCAATAAAGAAGGCTGATTGATATTGGTCACCAATAAGGTTTGTACTTGCTTTCGCCAGACTAAAAGCAACTGTTGATAATGATGATCCGTCAGATCAGTGGTCACGCTACTTACTGGTATTATGGCCGCAATACTATCGAAAATAGTATCGTCAATGTGAGTGTGTGGTTTTTCGTATTGGTATTGGCTCCCAATACGACTCAAAGGCAAGTTTGTTGTTACACCCAATTTTGATAATGCTTGGGCAAGCCCTTCCACTGTTTTCTGAATCAAATCGCTGTGATAACTACCTGTCTGCGAATATTGGTTTAGCTCGCGCTGCAACAACTCATGAGAGAAATGACCAATGCGACTGTGATAGGTAGAGATGCCGTCATGGCTAATAGATTGTGCCAGCCAGCCTAAATGACTGGCAAGATTGCCAAGCAAAGGAAGACGCGCCATTATAAGGGCACCGCTGACTTGGTGATAACACTCTACTATTTGATCTTGACTAATGTCGTCAGTCCCTGATTGCCAGCCAGCAGATATCTGTGATAATTGTTGATTAAACAGTGGTAACAACCACTCAAGCGTCACTATGTTATTGGGCTGGTTTTTCATAGATTGATCCTAACTTGTTTAGACGCTAATTTAGGCACTGGTTTTTTGCCACACATTCACTTGCGGGTGTGCAATGCGGCGCATATTTGAAGGACGCCAAAATAACGCCTCACCGGGAGCCAATATAATATATCCACCTAACACGCATTGCTCTGATAGTCTGGTTAAAATATCTCGCTGATCAAATTTACGAAAGTAGAGCAGCATATTTTGACAGATAATCACATGTTGAAGATGTGAGGTGGGTGGTTGTTTTTCAATAACATTGTGTAAAACAAAATCTACATAAGGCTGTAAAACTGGTGCAATTTGCCATTGGGACTCAGTGCCTATTTTGATGGTAGTAGAATCATCTGGATTCAGATTACCAATCGTACTGCTAGCGCTCAACGGTCGAACAAACTGCTGGTATCGCTTTGGTATCAATAATTGCTGTCGACTGTCATACCGTCCCAATCTTGCTTTTACAATTGCTTGCTGGCTGACATCAGTACCCAAGATTGAATAGTTCATCAACTGCTCCGATGCCAAGCTCATTGCAAGTGACCACGCTTCTTGGCCACGAGCACATCCCACACTCCAAATTCGAAACAATTCGTCAGAGACCCCATCAGTGCGGGAGTCAATAAGCAATTGCTGATGCTCTAAAGCGCACTTTATAACAAACTCTACCGACGGCATATGACGAAAAAAACGACTTTCGTGAATCAATACTTTATCCAATAATCGCTGTCGTATTGCGCTATTATTTGGTAGTTGCTCCCACAGCTTAGTAATGCTCAACCCGTGCAACGACGCTGTATGGTTAATTGCATTGGTCAACCACTGCAATTG
The DNA here is from genome assembly GCF_900163785.1 of Psychrobacter sp. JB385. Taxonomy (GTDB): domain Bacteria; phylum Pseudomonadota; class Gammaproteobacteria; order Pseudomonadales; family Moraxellaceae; genus Psychrobacter. The sequence continues at coordinate 128,828 of NZ_FUKN01000001.1, read as the reverse complement.
CACATCTGGTAAAACAAAGCCAATCTCTTGTTCTATATATTTTTGCCATTGCTGCACATCAACATAGTCTTCTGACATTAAAGCTCTCGTCAATACGGGTTCTGATGTTTGGGGTCGGCAGCTGTTTGGTCGAGTCAGATTATCCATGTCACCTACTATGCTTGTCGCTGCACGTTATTCCTACTCGCACAGCTTGCTGATGAACAGATTGGTATGTAAAAGGCTTTGTCCTCTTATATATACTTAAGTCACGTACATATCTAAGTCAAAATATTAGCCTTAAATACTTTCTGAATACATATCTCTCTCAAGTAATTCAGTGTCCAGAAGATCATCATCATTCGATACCTTAAAGCCTGTCACTGACTCTTGAAGTGCAGCAGCCATTTCACTCAACTCGCCAATAGAACGGGCTGTTGCCAGCGTACCAGAGGAGGTTTGTGAGGTGATGTCTTGAATAATATTCATCGTGTGAGAGATGTGCCCAGCAGATTCGGCCTGTTGCATGGCGGCATTTGAGATGTTCTGAATCAAATCAGCCAAGGTGTTAGAAACACTCTGAACCTCCTCTAGTGCTTCACCCGCATCTTTTGCCAAACGCGCACCACGTACTACTTCAGAGGTGGTTGACTCCATCGACATTACTGCTTCATTGGTATCCGCCTGAATCGTTTTGACCAATGTTTCGATCTGCTTGGTGGCATTGGCAGAGCGTTCAGCAAGACGTTGAACCTCATCAGCAACAACGGCAAACCCTCGACCTGCTTCACCAGCCATCGAGGCCTGAATAGCCGCGTTCAATGCCAAAACGTTGGTTTGGTCAGCAATATCATTGATCAGACCAACGATATCACCAATTTCTTGCGAAGACTCACCAAGACGTTTGATACGCTTAGACGTTTCTTGAATCTGGTCTCGAATGACGTTCATACCCTCAATAGAGCGCTGTACAACCGCTGCTCCATTATGAGAGATTGCGACTGAACGCTGAGCAACGGTTGCAGATTCTGCCGCGTTGTTTGAAACTTGGTCAATCGACACAGTCATCTCATTAATGGCTGCTGATACCCCTGCAATTTCTTGAGCTTGGTGTTCAGAAGCTTCAGCAAGCTCAACTGCATTCATCTGCGTTTGCTCTGAAGATTGCGAGACGCGAACAGCGGTATTGTTAATAACCAGTACCAACTGGCGCAACTGGTCAATGGCAAAGTTAACAGAGTCGGCAATCGCCCCTGTAAAATCCTCTGATACCGTTGCATTGACGGTCAAGTCCCCTTCTGCCAAATCTCCCAATTCATCTAGCAAGCGTAGAATAGCTATCTGGTTACGTTCGTTTTCCTCTTGGATTTGACGAGCGCGCTCAGACTCTGCTTCTGCTTCTTGACGACGACGTAAGGTTTCTTTTTCGATGAGTAATCGCTCTGAGCCACCACGTTGCTTAAGCAAATTATAAAGAGCAAATAGAGTTCCCAGTACCCCTACGACAAATATCGCCACAGGCAACACAACGGATTGATTAAAATCCACCATATGCTCACTTACCGACGACAACGAATTAACCAGCCAGATCAAACAAGCCACGCTTACTATCACAAAAACGCCTAATAATACTCTCCACATACCATTCGCATCTTTGCTATCTACTGCTGTTTTGGTCGTACCAGTTGCAGATTTATTTATAACATCACTCATCGTACGTATTCCTTTCAGACAATTGTCAAAGTCTTATCGTGACTTTGACAATCTTACTGTTATAAAAGAAACAGTGATCAACAAAGTCTGTATGAATGCTGACATCCAAGCGCATCATGTCATTCGCTATTATTTTGTCATCGAGCTAACAGCCAATTAGGCTATTATCGACAGCTATATTGCAGCATCGGCGTACTGCGGGTCTTGCGCGAGCAGACTTGGCATAAAGACATACCAGTCCTGCTCATTTTTAAAGAACTTGCCATGGTTATAGGGAGCAAAGGGCGAACTTGATTCAATGGCTTCTGGGCGGTATTGATCCTGAGTAAACTGTTCAATACCAATAACCTGATCTACCAATAATCCTGAGAAAAAATCCCCGTGATCTATAACCATGACTTTACGCTGGCTCATTTGTGCTAAGCGGCTCGGCACTTGTAAAAACTGAGACAAATCTGTTATGGGTAACAAACGACCACGAATATTGGCGATACCCAGCATCCAAGGCTTGACTAAAGGCAAGCTTGTATATTCTGGCATAGCCAATACTTCTGAGACTTGACCCATTGGCGCGACCAAACGCTGCCCACCAATCTCAAAGACCACGCCTTGCCAGTCATACGCTTGCCCACCGCGGCGCCCGCTTTTACGAGCACGTGCCAAATCGGCTAGACGCAGAAGCTCAATGAACCCTTTGGAAGCCACAAGCTACCCCATTACTTTATGAATGATATTCACCAAACCATTCTCATCAATTGGCTTTGCCATGTACTCTTTGGCACCCTGACGCTTACCCCAAACCCTATCGGTCTCTTGGTTTTTGGTACTGATCATAATCACAGGAATATGAGCGGTGGTTTTACCACGAGTTATTTTTCGAGTTGCCTGAAAGCCATTCATCTCAGGCATGACCACATCCATTAAGATAACATCTGGTAAATGTTCTGCTGCCATTTGACAGCCCTGCTCGCCATTTATCGCTTCTAGTACTTTAAAATTATGTCTGGCAAGCATGTCGCGGAATTTTGCCATTTCAGATGGTGAGTCATCAATGACTAAGACAGTAGTCATGGGATTTTCCTTTGTTTTCAATGATATCCTTTGGGATATATTAATAGATTTATTGAGACAAACTGCATAGAAATAACAGGCCAAAAATGAATGGTGACGTTATTTTTTACAGTTGCGACTAAATACTAAGCAATCATAAATCAGGTTAAGTACTACCAAATACTTGACCCTACAACCTTACCAATATGAATAGGTATCTACATACCCATCTGCAAATATCCAGTCAGACCGCCGCTACTTGCAGGTACTCAAACTAGCGGTACTGATTAATTGCCTCAAACAACTCATCTTTACTAAATGGCTTAGTCAAATATTCATCAGACCCAACAATACGGCCTCTGGCTTTGTCAAACAAACCATCTTTAGACGACAACATAATGACGGGTTTGTTAGCATAATCTGGATTGTTCTTTATTAACGCACACGTTTGATAGCCATCTAATCGCGGCATCATGATGTCGACAAAAATAATATCTGGATTGTTATCAACAATTTTTGCTAAAGCGTCAAAACCGTCAATCGCGGTCACTACTTCACAACCTGCTTTTTGTAACAAGGTTTCTGCGGTACGGCGAATGGTTTTTGAATCATCAATCACCATTACTTTTAAGCCATCAAAATTATTTTCCATCATATTGTCCTATAAACGACTGTTTATTCGTAATGCTATCTATCAATACAAAATATCAACGGTTATTTCCACCTGCCTTACTACTTATTATTAGGCAACGGTGAACCGCCAAACTTGCATTACCATGAGTTATGACAGCGAACTTATTCCCTGTCAGTGTCTGCCTCTAAAATACGGCTTCAACATAGGTTACTATACGCACTTTTTTCTGAAGAAGCTTACTAAATTGAAGCAGATTATTCGCTTTTTAGAGGAGTAATGGCGTTTTGATTCATGCCGCTAGCAACCGTATTTGTTGACACCTTGTAGCGCACTCTACATTGCATCACTATCATCTCTCACTATTACTTCCGTCTAAGACGACAAGCTTACATCAGAAAAATAACAACTTTATGATATTTTTGCATTATATAGAAACGAAAAATACATTGCTGAATAATTTTATTTTGTAATACAAATGTATCGTAATATTTCATTAAGCTTGTTTTAGCACAGTTATTCATTTTTTTCCAGACATTAGCAATCTAATATTGATACTCATCAGTAATAAAAGCCGCGAAGCCAATATAGCAGCATGATTATTTCGATTGCGCCTTGGTGCGGAAAACGCTATCTTCGTAGGCGGCATAAGGGTTTGGCAGTCGTATTCCCTCATCGCTATTTACTATATAATAGAATGACGACTACGATGGTGACTGCAATGACAGCTTCTCAAATTTTAAAAAACAGCACCTACTTACTGAGTGCTTTGATACTAGCTGCCTGTCAGCCCTCTGCACCTACCGATGCATCTGTGATGAGCGATGACAGTACTACTGTAGATACGCCTCTTGTGATTACCGATGATAGCGTCACCATGGCTCTAGACCATATATTAAGTATAAAACCCTCACGTTATCAGCCTAGTATTGGACTACAAGGCAATCTTGAACCTGTTAAACAAATCAAGCTCATGACTGTGCATCCTATGAATATTGAGGACGTATTGGTCACTGAAGGCCAGTTAGTAGAAAAAGATATGCCCTTGCTCATTGTTCGACGGGTACGTTCAGACGACAGTGAAGCAACCTCACCCAACCCTACCGACAATAACGCCACCACAGCAGCAAAGCGCCCTCAAGAACGCGAGCTGATGAGCGAGGCCACTGATACAGAAAAGTCAGAGAATAGTGACAACTCTAAATCTGTGACTGCTAAAGATAAGTCGTCTGATGTACAAGAATCAGATGCCTCTGTGTCTGATAACGATGACAATACCTCTGTTAAAGATGATGTAATCAATAATGGCGATAATGAATCCGACTCAAAATCACCGTATAACTTGGTCACAATACGGGCGAGCTTTAAAGGGCGCGTACAAGGATTAAGCATCAAAGCTGGAGAACAGCTCGCCGCTCGTATGCCTCTTTTGCAGCTAAATGATGAAACGCAGTTGTACTTTGTCTCAACATTGCCCATTCAAGCAAAGCCTCAGCTTTCGATTGGTCAGACTGTCAATTTTTCAGTGGATGGACAATCCGACAATTTTACGGGTCAAATCAGCAAGCTGACCGTAACCAGTCAACCAAAAAAGCTTTTAGTGCATGTGGATGTGATTGAAAATAAAGCCAGTCGTGCCACATTACTACCAAACATGAAAGTCATAGGCCGCGTGGATTATGGCCAAATAGATGTGGGTACGATAGTACCCGAGCGGGCGCTTCATGACGTTGACTTAGCAGAATTACACAAGCCACCATATAAGCCATTGATACCTTTGACAGCCAATGTATGGATTATTGGGCAAGATCAGCGTTTGATGCGTCGACCTATTGAGGTAGTAGAATATAATCCCACGACAAAACAATATTTAATTGCAGGGATTAGTAATGACAGTCTGATTTGTTTGGCCGACTTACCTATTGATTCTAATGGTAAAAAAGTTATCGTTTCTTGATTAATAGCATCGACAGTTACATTACACAGAAACATTAACAAACCCACTCTTGTTTTGTAACAGCCTAATTAGGCAATATAACGGTATTATATATGTCATTAACCGAGTATTTAGATTTCTCATTTTGTATGTTTTGATACTTATTTGAGAGTTTAACTTTAGGGTGTTAATACCTATTGCATATTTTAAAATTTAAAGATTGATTGATTAAAATTATCTTTATGAAATACTTGGTATATAACGCATCAGATATATGACACTTTTGGTAACTATAACAACTAGAGGATAACCCATGAGCAAGCAAATTTTATTAATTGAAGACGATCCTGATTTGGCTGAACTCATCAGCGACTATCTCACCATGAATTACTACGACGTCCATCATGCAGGACTTGGTCAGGAAGGGCTTGATTTATTAGATGCCAAAGAACGTGAAATTGATTTGGTCGTACTTGATTTGATGCTGCCTGATATGGACGGCATGCAAGTGTGTCAAAAAATTCGTGGCAACAAAAACAACATGACCAATAAAGTACCAATCATCATGTTAACAGCGAAAGGTGATACGACAGATCGCGTCTTGGGTCTTGAAATGGGTGCTGACGATTATATCGCTAAACCGTTTGAGCCACGTGAGCTATTAGCACGTATTCGTGCGGTTATTCGTCGACACGAGCAGCCCAATCAAGCAGATAGTCAATCAGACAGTTTGACATTTGGCCGCCTAAGCGTGTTCCCTGATAGCCATGAAGTCACCATCGATGATGAACCTGTTCGTCTAACGACACATCAGTTTCAATTATTGCATTACTTTGCCACACATTCTGGTAAAGTACTAAATCGTGAGCAACTTTGGCAAGCCATGCCAAACGATGACAGCTCAGACAATATTGATCGTGCCATTGACGTACACATTTCGCGCTTGCGTGCTTTGATTGAAGACAATCCACGTCAGCCAAAACGCATCATCACCGTACGTGGCGTTGGTTATCAATTTGCAACAGATCAGGTATAAGCATCTGATAAAAGAGATGGTTTAATGCAGCAGTTGGGATTTCGTTCCGTATTTGCCAAGCTATTTGCCAGTGTCATGCTGGCTCTTATCTTGTTTGCCGTTGCTATGGTGTTATTGACACAACTTGTCCATGACAAAGATGCAGGTATTCGCTCTGAAGTCCTTGCCACGCAGATTTTGGGTCAAATTGACCCATTTTTGCATGAGCTGAATATTTCTGTTAGTAAAGACAACCGCTTACAGTCACGCTTCATGTTGGCGGTGGTCAAAAAGAGCTTTGATATTTTTGATGAATCATTGCAAGCAAAGATGGGTTTGTATGACAGTGAAGGTCATTTGTTGATGCAAACAGACAATAGTGACCTACCACTTGAATTGCCAGCACCGCCTTCTTTATTATCTCGTGTTTTTCCTTCGTTTGCCGATACCTCTCCTACTAAGCAAGCTCAAGTATATAGCAGCACTGGTTATACGCTTCTCTATGAATCACGTTTGCCGCCCAAAAAACCTGTACTGTCCGCTGCTCTAAATTTATTTACGGGTACGCTACTCTTGCTCATCATTATGGCAGGCGTCCTGTGGGTGATTGCACGAACCATCACTTGGCGTATCAATCAGATGAGTCAGCAGATGGCACAATTGGGAGATGGTGATTTTACCGTACGAGTAAACGCGCAGGGCAATGACGAGATTGCTTCGCTAGCACGTGGTTTCAACCAAGCCGCTCAAAAGATTGAACACCTTATCGATGCCAATAATTTACTGTTGGCGCATGCCTCGCATGAATTGCGTACACCCATCACTCGTATCCGCTTGCAAATAGAGATGATGGATATGCTGACCGATCCATTGCCCACCGATATCAAAGCAAAGTTCGATAAACGTGCCCAAGCAATCAATCGGGATTTATCAGGACTTAATGATTTGGTAGAAAGCATTTTGCTGGTTAGCCGTTTGGATGCTGGTCATGCCTTGCAACAAGTTGAGCGCTTAGATTTATATGACCTGATGAATCAAGAGCGTCAACATTATCCTGAAGCCACTTTGATTGGTGAGCACATCATGATCGATGGTCAACCATCGATGCTGACTCATTTGATTCGTAACTTGTTGACCAATGCCATGCTTCATGGCAAACCGCCTGTCACGGTATTGTTGTATGGCGTTCAGAGCATCGATGAAGCAGATGTTATTCCTGACTATCTATTGCAAACGGTGCTTTGCAGCAGCTTTGTAGATTACAACAGTTCTGACTTTGACACTTATGAACAACCAAATCAACTCAATGAAACTGTAGAACACAACGGTACACCTAGCACGACTGAGAAAGTGAAGGCTGAAACAACAGAAGCCATGGCAATATTGCCAGCACCACTTCTTTATAAGAATGGCGAAAGTCTTGTACTAGAAGAGGATGCCAGTGCCGATGTGAGCGTAGACAGTAGCTCTAATAGCTCTGATGCCAGTACCGTTTCAGGAGATTCTATTCAAGATAATCTGTCTGATATAGATTCATCAAAACCTTTAGCCAAGGACTCACTCAAGTCCAATAGCACATCGTCATTGATTGCGGACTATCATAACTTCACCAACGATTTGACTGGTAAAATTAAAAAGGTCATGTGGAAAGCGGTTCCTGAAGACAAAACATCTGCGCACAGCCAAATGACAATTGTCACTGAAGATAAAGCGATTGCTACGTCTAAAGATGCGACTGTAAAGAATAACGATATTACGCCCAAATCGAACAAATCAATCGCTGATTCAGCAGTCATCAAAAATGAGACTAAGAATGGCGCTCAAAATGGCGAAGAAGCATCTAGTGCACCGCGCAAAGAAGGCTTATTTTCTAAGCATTTGAAAAAATCTAAAACCGAGCCAGTACGTCCCATGCCAAATTATGCGGTGCTGGCCGTTATTGATGAAGGCACAGGTATTCCTGAGGACAAACGTGAAGAAGTGTTCAGTCCGTTTGTACGGTTGCAGCAAAAAAACAAAGGCTCAGGCTTAGGTTTGTCCTTAGTTTCACAAATTGTGACCGCCCATCAAGGGCGTATTCTTACTGACACGGTTAATGGTCATACAAGATTTTTGGTTATCATCCCTGTCAAACACGACCCACATTATCATCAGCATAACTAATGGGTAGCGTTATCAAACCTATGGTTCGTTAACGCTGTCACCACCACCTACTCTTTTCAAAACATTCCTCACTAATAGCGATTGGTCATAAGCCAGTTGCGGATGTGCATATCCAAAACACCGAATAATATGCTATATTAACGCCCCTTATTATAGGGTTATTGACGATTGTTATTGAGTTGGCTTCTTATATGGTTCAAGAGGCATAGCAATACGTTCATGACTATTAAAAAAATTATTGAATTTTGAGCCCTCCATGAATGACATGATTGTCTTAAACGATGTGACCAAAAGTTTTTTAAGCGACCGATCAATCAAAAACGAAGATGGCAAACCACATTGGTTTACTGCTGTTGAGCCGACGTCTCTCGCTGTAAAACAAGGGGAAATCTTTGGTCTAATGGGATATTCGGGCGCAGGTAAATCGACCCTATTACGCTTGATTAATATGCTTGAACGTCCAGATTCAGGTCAAGTCATCATTGATGGGACGGATTTGACGACATTGTCTGCCAAAGACTTACGTCTTGCTCGGCACAATATTGGTATGATTTTTCAGCAGTTTAACCTTATGTCGAATCGTACCGTTTTTGATAACGTAGCTTTTAATTTAACTGTGTCAGGCTATCCCAGTCGTGATATTCATAAGCGCGTCATGGAATGCCTTGAGATTGTCGATTTGACAGATCGTGCTGGTCATTATCCTGCACAGCTGTCAGGGGGACAAAAGCAGCGCGTTGGTATTGCCCGAGCCATTGCACCAAGCCCAAAAGTCTTATTGGCTGATGAGCCAACCAGCGCACTTGATCCATCAACGACCCGCAGTCTATTGACCTGTTTACGCGATATCAATGAACAACTTGGCGTGACGATTGTGATTGTGACCCATGAGATGAGCGTGATTCGTAGATTGTGTGATCGCGCCGCCTTACTGCATCAAGGCAAGTTGCTAGAAGTGGCAGAAGTAAAAGACGGTCTGATACAGGCAAATACCCAGATTGGCAAAGGCTTAGTCGTTGAGGACTAATGAGGCAGGAGAAATAAATATGTTAACTGGTACTGAATTATCCGCCTCTATAGACAAGTTGCTTGCGCTGCGCAAAGAGATTGTGGATGCTTTTATTGATACATTCATTATGCTCGGCATTTCTACAACAGTCGCTATCGTCATCGGTGGTTTGTTTGGTGTGTTTTTGTTTTTATCAAGCGATCGTCAGTTTTTGCAAAACAGAACCTTATACGGTGTGCTTGGCGGTATCACCAACTTTATGCGTGCCTTCCCTTTTGTCATCTTGATGATTGCCATGAGTCCTTTTACCAAAGCTATCGTAGGTACTGGTATCGGACCAATCGCAGCCTCTTTAGTTTTGGCCATCGCAGGTTCGTTTTATTTTGCCCGTCTGGTCGAGCAAAACTTGCGTGAAGTACCGCGCGGGATTATTGAGGCGACCGAATCAATGGGCGCACGTCCTTTGACCATCATTAAAGTTTTGTTGAATGAAGCCCGTTCTGGTCTGATATTGTCTGTGACGATCCTTTGTATCAGCTTGCTATCTTATTCTGCCGCAGCAGGTATGATTGGGGGCGGCGGTCTAGGTGACTTGGCCATTCGTTATGGCTATTATCGTTATCAAACAGAAGTTATGGTTTTTATCGTTCTTGTGCTATCCATCATGGTCATCTCGATTCAAGCCTCTGGCAACTGGTTGGCTAACCGTATGGACAAACGATAACCTCCTTTATAAAAAATAATAAGAAGGCATCATGTACTCTTATTATGAATAAATACGAGGGTTTAATGCGCATTTGTCCTAAGCAAAACGCTTGACTTTGTTACTGAGACCCTTTAATTTTGTCACTAATTTAACATCCGTTAACTTAGCAGCATTATGATAATGTTGCTTTTTTAATGGGCAGGTTTTGTCTTCTATTCTCTTATTAAGGAAGTTCCATGAAATTAACAGATATCAGCCGTCAGTTGGCGACTGCTTTTGCTGCCGTTGGCGTATCAGGCCTAGTCTTGGTTGGTTGCAGCAACTCATCAGCACCAGAAGCCACCAAAGAGCCTGTGACAGAAGGCGCTACTGCCGAAACTGCTGCGAGCGATATCGATCCTGAGCATACAAAAATCGTTATCGGCACGACCGAAGGCGACTTTGCTGATATGGTACGTAATCAAGTTAAGAGCTCGCTTGAAGCACAAGGTTATGAAGTTGAGTTGGTCGCTTTTACTGATTATGTGCGCCCGAACCTTGCCTTGGCAGAAGGTGATTTGGACATCAACATTTTCCAGCACAAACCGTATCTTGATAATTTCAAAAGAGAAAACAATCTTGATTTGGTCGAAGCTTTCCAAGTACCAACTGCGCCACTTGGTATCTACTCTGGTAAAAAGACCAGTCTTAATGAAGCCTATAAAGGCATGAGTGTTTCTGCACCAAATGATCCAAGTAACTTTGCTCGTGCCCTTGTTATGATGAACGATCTTGGCTGGATCAAACTAAAAGACAATATCGACCCATTGACAGCATCAAAAACGGATATCGCTGACAACAGCAAATATGACATCAATATCGTTGAGTTAGAAGCAGCTCAGTTGCCGCGTGCTCGTGATGAAGTCGATTTCGCTATTATCAATGGTAACTATGCCACTGACTCTGGTATTGATTTATCAAGTGCGTTATTCCAAGAGCCAAGCTTTGCTTATGTTAACTGGTCAGCCATCAAGTCTGCTGACGTGGGCAAAAAGTGGGTTGAGGACGTGACCAACGCTTATAACTCAGAAGCATTCAAAAAGTATGCTCACGAAACTTTCCCAGGTTATAAGTATCCAAAAATTTGGGGCACGGATCATAGCGCTCATACAGACACCGCTGCAAGCACAGCACCAGCAGAAGCGCCTGCACAGTAATTTTTTATTTTAGAGTCTGCTAGAAGCCATCATAGCTTTTAGAGTCTGAACGCCCATTGCTCAACGCGATGGGCGTTTTTTATGGTGCGGACTTTGACATTGTATTTATAAACGAGCTAACCCGATACCAAAAATGACGTTACAACCTGTTTATCCTTTGTAGGAAACCGTCACCTACTCTTTTACTTTAAGTGATTTTTTCCTATAGTGGACAGGCTAAATAAGTAGCTATGCCAAACAATGGCTTAACCAAGTTAAGCCATTGTGAACATTAAAATTACTGATGAATTTAATCAGTCACATGTTTAAGGCAGATTAAACACTATATAACCACAATAAATAAGGATAATAATATGAGTGCTAAAACTTATAATATGCGTACTGCTGGAAAAGCAAACATCCCTGTACTGGGCTTGGGTACTTGGCAATCAACTGGCCAAGACTGCGTTACCGTTGTAAAAAAAGCGTTAGAGATGGGCTATGAGCACATTGATACCGCTCAAGCGTATGGCAATGAAAAAGAAGTCGGACAAGGTATTAAGCAGTCAGGTGTGGCTCGCGATAAATTCTTTTTGACGACTAAGATTTTTCCTGATGATATGAAGTTTCAGCCAGAAAAATTGGTAGAAGCGGCAAAGCGTTCTTTAGAAGACCTAGATACAGATTATGTAGACTTATTACTACTGCATTGGCCTGATGATCGTGTTCCATTATCTGAGACCATTCCTGCTTTATGCGAGCTACAAAAGCAAGGTTTGACTCGACATATTGGCGTTTCTAATTTTAATATTGCCGATATCATTGAAGCAGAAAAATATGCTGATGTCCCTATTGTCGTCAACCAAGTTGAGTTCCATCCGTTTATCAAACAAAATACGTTGCAGACTTTTTTGAATAACCATCATATTTTGTTAGAAGCTTACTCTCCACTAGCTCGTGGCGATGTCTTTGATAATGACATCATTAAAGAGATAGCCGATAAGCATAACGTAACACCTGCACAGATATCGCTCGCTTGGATTTTGTCTGACAAGCATCGCGTTGCTATTCCAAAAACATCTAATCCTGATCACTTGCAAGGAAACCTAGACGCTATTAAGGTAGCGCTGAGTGCAGAGGAACTAGATAAGCTTGGCAGCTTAGCGCGTTCTGATGGCCGCAAAATTGAACATCCTGACTATAGCCCTGTTTGGGATGACTAATAGCGCCTTGCTATCAAACGATGACTTGTAAAACCTGATAAGTCACAAAAAAGCCACCGATAGTCTTGGTGGCTTTTTTTATTGAGACAATACCTCTGTCCTTATTGCTGGAGCGTTTGAGTTTCATGCACTTTTTCAGCAGGATTATATTGTTCAGAAGAAGGAATGGCGCCACTACGATTGTCTTCTTTCATTGATTTGGCAACCTCAGGTGGCATATAGTTTTCATCATGCTTGGCCAATACCTCGCCTGCAACAAATGTATCACCCTGCATTTTACCCGTGGCAACAACCCCTGAGTTTTCAGCAAATAAATCTGGCAAAATACCTTGATAAGTCACGGGCACAGTCGATTTAAAATCTGTAATCGCAAACTCAATACTTAAGGGATCATTTGGCGCCCGCTGAACGCTACCTGCCACCACCATGCCCCCTGCGCGAATACGTTTGTCTTGCGGTGCTTCGCCTTGTGCAATGGCTGTCGCGTCAAAGTAGTAGTCGGTTTGCTGACCAATGGCATAAAGCACCAACACCACGGCTATCGCCGCCCCAGCAAGTGTAAACATAACCCACATCAGTTTTTTGCGACGAACTGCGTTCATACCACTACCTCATTGATGACTCATTGTTTTACAAACTACCAATCTATAAAACAAAAAATGTTGAAGAAACTACCATTAGAAAAACGTGTCAAAAATGTCTTTCTAATCTTACTCTTCTAGTGGCTCTATAGTAGCATTTTTCGCTCAAGTCCATAAGCCTTGTGAGGACTTATAAAGACATATCTTCATGATATTAGGAAGATTTTCTTACTTGTCAGACTCTAATGGTGTGTTTGTCACAGTTGCGGATACTTTGGGTGTACGCTGCGCTTGACGCGCTTGCTGAATGGTCAATTGCTTAATCAGGGCTTGTCTTTGACGACGACTATAAATGATAAATACGAGCATTACGCCAATTGTGATTGCCCAACAAGACCACACAAAGACCCCATGCTTACCCATGGCAATAAATTCAGACACGCTATAAAAATAGGGCTGCATAATGATTTCCTAGCCGTTATTTGTGTTGACCACGGATGTATTCTTTCACCCACGCTTTACCCTGATCGCGATACAAGATTAAGGTGTTCGTACGATAGATTGTCAATGTTGCGACCAGTAAATAACTGCCAATTATCATCAGTAGCAACGGCATCCACATGTCTGCCGACATTTTTGGGGCAGCCGTCAAGGTAAAGGTAGCCCCTTGATGTAAGGTATTCCACCACTCAACTGAGTACTTGATAATGGGTAGATTGACCGCACCAACGATAGATAAAATGGCAGCGGCTTTGCCTCGGTTGGCTGTGTGTTCAAAAGCGGCAAATAGTGCCATAACACCTGCATATAAAAAGGCCAAAATCAGCATCGAGGTCAAACGCGCATCCCAAACCCAGTAAGTACCCCACGTAGGCTTTGCCCAAATAGAACCCGTCAATAAGCTAATCACACATAACAAAAACCCTATCGGAGCGAGGGCTTGAGCGACCAAACTGGCCGTCTTGATTTTCCAGACCAGATAAATCACACCCAATACGGCAAGGGTAAAATAGATAGAAATAGCAAGACTGGCGGCGGGTACATGTATGAAGATGATACGATAGCTATTGCCTTGCAAGTAATCAGGGGGCGCAAACGCCAGTCCCCAAATACTGCCAACGAGCAAACAGATACTGGCTAATATCGCCAACCACTTAACCCAAGGCGCAAAAATACGAAAAAACTGTTTGGTACCCACAGTCGTTAAGAAGCCCTGCCACATGCGTTGCCACAGGCTAGGAGATGAGACATTATTCAGGTTGGGCATGGGGATAAACCTATTACACAGCTTACTGGTGACGACCGATATAACACCTTATGAGCATTATCATCTGCCAACCTGCTGGCGTTAAACACTGGATAGAATCTACAAAGAACGGCTTATGTACTTAATTGACTATTATAACAAAATTGCCAGTTTTCACCATGATGTTAATACACGGAGCGACAATATCAAAGGTTGTGACAATATCTGAGCCGTACAATTTCCAGTTTAGTTCAACCATGCCATTTTTAGAGTCATTGCAATCACCCACGGCATGACTAAGATTGAGATGATGCTGCCTGCTAATAACAAAGCCAATATGGGTAGACCATTGAGACCTGTGGCATACAGATCGACAGCGCCCGTCGCAAAAATCAAAACAGGCAACTGCATCGGTAAAGCAATCAATGGTACCAGCACCGCGCCATTCTTTAATGATAGCGTCAAGCTACTGGCGATGGCAGACAGCATCAACAGCATTGGGCTGCCCGCGATGATAGAGGCCATCAATATTGTGGTTTCAAACCAGTCCAGTTGAAACAACGGTACCGCCAATAAACTGAGTATGGCCACAATGCCGCTGCTAAATACCCAGTGAATCGCCAAGCGAATCAGTACCCATAATGGCAATGACGCGTTGGCAACGACCAATTGTGCCAAGGTACCATTATCAAGGGCTGGTTTGAACAAGCCATCAACACCCATGACCAGTGACAACAATGCCGCAATCCATACAGCGGACACGCCAAGTCGCTGTAATAGCGCAGGCTCGCTACCGACCGCCAGCGGAAACAAGGTAATAATCACCAAAAACAGCACCAGAGGATACAACCACTGCACTGCCCCTTGCTGCTTTACTTGCCACTCGCGTGCCCATAGCTGCGTAAAGCTGATACCATGCGACGTGTTCTCGATAGTATTGGCGCTTTTCTTCATCGCATGTATCGTCCTGTCTGTGGCATTATTGGCTCTTTGCTCATCGCGCTTATATTATAGTGGGATAAAACCGTATTGATAGGTCAGTATGAAAGTGCTATCTCATGATAGGCCTTTAACATGACAGACTTCTGATAAAGCGCCTAAACTATATACTCTGTCAAGTCGAGCACTTGATTGGCAACGCCAACTGATTGATGGCTGGTCATCAAAATCGCGCCGCCTGCATGAGCAAAGTCGCACAGTCTCTCTTCCATCCGCGCTACCATATCGACATCGAGCGCGGTAAAAGGCTCATCAAGCAGCCACAGCTGTGTCACCTCAGGCGTCAAAAGATACAGCCTTGCAAGGGTGATACGGCGAGTTTGACCAGCGGATAAATGGCTTGAGCTGATCGTTTCAAACCCTTGTAATCCCACCCACGTAAGGGCAGCATCAATGTCGGCAGCGCTTGGTGTGATACCATACAAATTCAGTAAAAACGTCAGGTTTTGTGCCACAGTGAGATTGGGATGAATACCCAATTGATGCGATACATACAGCGGCTGGACAGGTAAGCTTGCCATGCCTTGGTAACTGATCTCACCCGTCAGTACTGGCAATAATCCTGCCAGCTGCATCAGTAGCGTCGTTTTCCCTGTTCCATTGGCACCAATCAGATGACAAATGCTGCCCTCAGATAACTGAAGCGTAACCGCTTCGCATAGCGGAATCTCACCACGCTGAACGGTTAGCTCATCAAGCACAAGTAAGGGCGTATCCAAAGCCGTCATCAAAACCTCTCGTTATTTATCAAGCGGCAGTCAATATTCATCACAAACAAGTACGATGTTCGTGGCATAATACTTTATGCTTATCACAAACTCACAGTATAACAAATTGTCGATTACTATGACCTCAAAACCTATGCAGACTTCAAAAGATAGCCAAAACCAAACGCCCCAAGTGGATACTGAACACAAGGTAGACACCGAGCATCAGATATATACTGGGCTTAATCAGTCTCAAGAAAGCCTATCAAAGACAAGCTTAACTATAGATAGCTTGATCGATGCTCAAGTGGATTTTATACAGCAGTGGCTACGTAGCCAAGCTCAGCCGCTGAGCTTAGAGGCGTGGCAATGGTTTGGGGCACAGCCCTTAAACAAATACATTACCCGTGACCATTTGCAGCATTTGATTAATGATTGGCTTCTTAATCAGCCAATGAGTGAGGCCATGCGTGCTGATATTCGCGATATTTTACATACGGTTATTTATCATCCCGTCAATGACAATGTACCGTTGTCAGAATTGATAGATGATACGCAAGTTGAGACGCTTGCCAATTATGTCGGTAGTCATGAGCAGCAGCGTAATGTCTTAATTCATACGTTAGTTGGTAATGAAACTTTCACAGATTTATTGACGCAAACGCTCTATCACGCTATCAATGACTTTATGGAGACCACGCTAGAAAAAGCGGGCGGCGTTGGTAAACTGATGAAGCTTGGACGCAGCTCTTTTGAAAAAGCCACCAATAGAAACCTTGATGAAAAACTACAAGCGTATTTGCATCGCAACATCAAGGATTTGGCGCACCGAGCAGAAGCCAACGCGCAAGCACATTTATCCAACGAAGAAGTAGCGCGTTTGCTTATCACGGGTTGGGCACGTATTAAGGAGCAACCGGTCAGCCATCTACAAACCTACCTGCGTGATGAGCCTGCTAACAGTAGTATCGATCATATCGAAGCTGGCATTCAACAAAGCTATAACCGTTTGCGACTGTCGCCTTATTTGCACAGTCTGATAGCAGCGAGTATTGATACGTGGTACGCCAATCATCAGACGGATACCATTGCCACTGTCGCCGCCAGCTTATATATTGATGAGCAAGCCATGGCAGAATTTAGCACAGCGTTATTACCTGTGGTATATGATGCCTTAGAAAGCCCATGGTTTAGAGCGCATACTCGCGATATGCTGCAAGCGTTTTATGATCAACCAACAATCAAAGAGCGATTAATACTAAATAACGACTAATTTGCTGTTTGAAGGTATTTATCCATATTTTATCTCATCTACTGTTTAGCACCCTATTATGAGCCAACGTAACAAACTCAGCTTATGGCAAAAAATCAAACGGTTTTTGACGACGTCCGCACCGCAATCTGTCATTGATGGTGCAAGTAAACCAACGACTTCTACCGTCAAAGAGAATGTGGCTGATTCAAAAAGCCATGAGATACCCCGCAGTAATAAGCGTGATGAAGCTGAAAAAGTCAAAAATGACCGCAGCGAGATGGACGCTGCTTCTGATATCAACACTGATCATGGACGCTCACAAGCGATAATTCCTGACTCCTCTGCTGACCAACATGAGCCTCACCATACGCCAATTGTTGATTTCTTAAAAACCTATTTTAATGACAAGCAATGGCACTATACGTACTATCGACCCAAAACCCATGATGGTCAGCAATCGCATCATTTGTCACTGCGAATGCGCCATAAAGACCTCAACTGTGGCTACCTGTTTCGCGCTCAAGAAGAGAGTAAATTGTTGGCCGTCTATGGTGTCTTGCCGTTTTTGATACCAGAGAGTCATCAGAGCGCTGCGATGTTATTAATCACGCAGCTTAATTACGATATGCTGATTGGCAATATAGAAATGGATGTCAATGATGGCGAGATACGCTACAAAAACGCTATCGATGTTGAAGCAGTGGGCATTAATGAAAAAGTGGTCGATCATTTACTACAAAGCGTGGTTGCCATGACGACGGTCGCTCATGAGTTATTTAGCAACTTAATCAACAATCAAGATCCAGAAGAAGACTTACAAGCCTTATTGATGACATTGCGCCAAGACATAGATTCACGCACGTTTTTTTTGCCCACTCAGTTCGTACAATAAAGCTCTGTGACCGTTCACCATTGGTATTTAAACTCATGTATAGAGGTGTTGTTACCCGCACTTTACGCTCAAAACTTCTTCATTCTCATTCTATAAGAACAACTATAATATTATGCTAAAAATTGCTTATTCTGACATTTTTCGTTATTCCGTTCCGGATAAACACCGTTTTCCGATGCAAAAATATACGCTCATTCCTGAACGTCTATTGGCTGAGGGCACCATTACTACCGATAATTTTTTTGCGCCTGCCCGGCTGAGTGAAGATGAGATTTTGACCACTCACACGCAAGGCTACTGGCAGCAGCTCAAAACCCAAACATTACCACGAAAAGAAGCGCGCGCCATTGGTTTTGAGATGACGCCCACGCTGGTAGAGCGCGGCCGCTATATCGCCCATGCAACTTATGAGTGTGCCTTGTATGCACAGCAATATGGTGTCGCGATGAATGTGGCGGGCGGCACGCATCATGCATTTGCCGATCATGGTGAAGGATTTTGTGTATTCAACGACGTCTGTATCGCCAGCAATTTATTACTCAATCGCGGACAGGCGCAAAGAATTTTGGTGGTAGATTTGGATGTGCATCAAGGTAATGGCAACGCAAGTATCATGGCAAACGAGTCACGCGTTTTTGTCTTTAGCATGCATGGTGCCAAAAACTACCCCTTCCGCAAGCAGGTATCTGACTTAGATATTGAACTGGATAATGAGACAGATGATGAAGCGTATTTACGGATTTTAAAAGATACGCTACCGCGCCTCATCAATGAGTTTGCGCCAGACCTGATATTTTATCAGTCTGCTGTCGATGTGCTCGCAACTGACAAACTTGGGAAACTGGGGCTAACGATAGAGGGATGTAAGGCGCGTGACGAGTACGTATTGCATCAAGCAAAGTCAGCCAATATTCCGATTGCCATTGTCATGGGCGGCGGCTATTCAGAAGACATCGAAGATGTGGTAGAAGCGCACTGCAATACGTTTCGTTTGGCGCAGCAGATTTATTTTGAGCAAACAACGGATTAGGATTGGGAAATAAAGTCTAAAAGCTTAACTGATAACGGCATGAGGCAAGATGACATGGCAAAGATACTGATAGGTTTGGGCATACTACTGGTGATTATCGGCGTTATTTGGCTATTATTTCCCAATGCATTTTCGTGGATAGGCAACCTGCCAGGCGATATTAAACACACGTCAGGCAACACGCGCGTATATTTTCCTGTGGTGACCATGATCGTGATCAGTATCGTCGCTACTATTTTATTGAATATTTTTAACCGCTAAACAAACTATTTATATATGAATGTTGGCCCACTACGATGTATCGATTGAGCACATATATACTTATAAAAAAGCGGTGATTCCTTGCCAGCCTACGCGTATGCCAAGTACCGTTAAAATCAACAAAATAAGCTGACGAAAGCGCGCTTGCGGCAGATAACGACGCAGACGAATACCAATCAAAAGCGCGACAATAGACAATATGCTTAGGACTGTAATCAGCTGCCATTCCCCACTATTTAATGCCATGAGAGGCTCGCGTAGGACGATGATTTGAGCAACTTTGCCCAAAAAATAGCACATATTGCCCACTTTGGCGATCGTGTTTTTATCATCACTGGCAGACAATAAGTACATCATCAGCACAGTAGACATGGCATTGGTGGCCCCGCCGATGACACCTGCACTAAACCCAACAATGATCAGTACGGGCTTAGTATCGGGTAAACGAAATTGCTTACCCAATAAGGTACTGATGACATAAAAGCCAATAACAGCGGCTAATGCCAGCAAAATGTAAGCACTGTCTACCCACAATAGAAGCTTTGCACCCAAAATACTGCCAATCAAGCTGGTTAACGCAAGCAACCAATAACGTCTGCCATAATAGATGAAATTTTGCCAAAGTGTGCGACCGCCACCCGCCAACCAAGTCATTACATTGACCACTAAAGAGGGGAAAATAACCAAGACAATGGCATGTTGCAACGGATAAATACTAGCAAGCGCAGTGGTCGTCACCAAAGTCGCACCCAGCCCGCTGATACCGTGTAGCAAGGACGCAAACGCAAAGATTGCCCCCAGCAATAGCATCTGCATATTATCGTCAGACGCCATGTTGGTCATCTCATTCAAGGTTTAATATCCTTTTCCGTAGCAATAAGGGCTATGGCACCATGGTTAATCATGTTGACGTTGCCAGATTGCTTCACCAATGATAGTCACTAATTGCTCAGCAATGTGATCTTTGCTTGCCTTGTCTAGGGTGACTGGCGCGCGTTTATAGTGCTCAGAGAAAAACACCTGCATGGCATTGTCATCACTGGCAAAGCCAATATCCGCTCGTGACACATCATTACAAGCAATCAAATCTAAGTCTTTAGAGATTAATTTACCACGCGCATAACGCTCAACGTCCTGCGTTTCTGCTGCAAAGCCCACGACAAACAGCTCAGGATGAGCAAGCGAAATGGTCGCTAATATATCAGGGTTTTTGACGAGACTGAGTGTCATCGCCTCTTGTGTCTTTTTGATTTTTTGTGGCGCGGCTTCTTCAGTGCGATAATCTGCCACGGCCGCAGTCGCAATAAAGACATCAGTGGCCCTGACATGCTCATTGCTAGCAACTGCATGTGCTTCGCTATCATGCTCACTGTGCTCGTCATCACAATCGCAGTCGTCATGATGTTCATGCTCGTGGTGGTGATGATGGTCGTGATCGTGGTCATGCTCCTCTTCAAACATAAATTGAAGCTCATGATGGGTGCCATCAACGCACTGCTGTGCAGCAAGCAACATCTCCTCGGCAGACAACACATCGATACGTTTGACATTTAATGGTGTCGGCAGGGCCACTTTACCACCAGCAATCAAAATCACCTCAGCGCCAGCAATGACACAAGCGCGTGCCAATGCAAAACCCATCTTGCCAGTAGAATGGTTCGATAAGTAACGTACTGGATCAATCGCTTCTACCGTTGCGCCTGCGGTAATCACGACTCTTTTGCCTGCCAATAGCTGCGGCGTCGTCTGCATGGCTGTAAATAAAAGCACTTCAGCCAGTAGTTGCTCAGGCTCAGGCAAACGCCCTGCGCCCACATCCCCACAAGCTTGCTCACCACTTGCTGGTTGGATAATGTGATAATTCATATCGCGCAATGTTTGTACGTTCAGATTCACTGCTGGATGCGCCCACATCTGCTGATTCATGGCAGGTGCAATCAGAACAGGTGCCGTCGTGGCAAGGCACACCGTGGTCAACAAATCATCGGCCATACCCATTGAAAGGCGAGCAAGCGTATTGGCAGAAGCAGGAGCAATAACGACCAAATCGGCCCATTTTGCCAATTCAATATGCCCCATACCTGCTTCTGCTTTTTCATCAAGCAATGAGACATGTACCTCATTACCAGTCAGCGCTTGCAGTGTCAAAGGAGTGATAAAAGCTTGCGCGCCCGTGGTCATAATAACGCGCACATCAAAGCCCGACTTAATTAATAAGCGAGCAAAAATAGCAGATTTGTAAGCGGCGATACCGCCCGTGATAGCAAGCACAATATTGGACATAAGCGTGGCATCAATATAAAAGTGAAAAGATAAAATTGCGCTTATAGTAACAATTATGAGATAAGTTAGGTAAGATTTTGCGTATTTAACGGTAGTATTTGTTCAAGCTATTTGTGACCAACCCACTTAAGGAGAGATAATGGCCATTAAAGACTGGCATGAAGAAGACAGACCACGCGAAAAACTACTTAAATTTGGTGCCGCGCACCTTACCGATGCTGAGATTTTGGCCATATTTTTGCGCACAGGAACACAGTCACAATCTGCCATTGAGCTGGCTCGCCATTTGATTGAAAAATTTGGCAGCTTGGCTGAATTATTGGCAGCGCCTCAAGACATCGTTTTGGCTTGTCATGGTATAGGCCCTGCCAAATATGCCCAAATAATGGCTTCGCTTGAGATGGGTACACGCTACTTAGACAGTAAGCTCAAAACCGGTCAAGCATTGGGACGCTCTCAAGTGGTGAAAGACTACATTAGTACGCAGTTACGCGGTGAGCATCGCGAGGTCTTTGCGGTTCTGTGTTTGGACAATGGCCTGAACCTGTTAAATTTTGAGATACTGTTTACCGGTGGTATCTCATCGTGTTCTGTCTGCATCAAACATGTATTACGTCATGCTTTGAGCCATGCTGCCAGTCAATTGATTATCGCTCATAATCATCCACATACGGATGCCAAACCTTCAACGGCTGACAATTTATTGACTTATGAGCTCAAAAAGGCGTGTGATTTATTGGATATAGCGCTTGTCGATCACATCATTGTTGGACGAAACGATACCTTATCTTATGCCGAAAGCGGCTTGACACCATTTGATGAATAGAATTCTCACAATTTATACCTATAAATGATTCCTCTCATTCATTGAAATATGATACATATTATCGACACAGCGTAGCATTTCACCTATTGATAGTTATAAGTAACTGTTTCATATTGTTAACCAATCGTATCTTTTACTGATTAAAAAGAAGAAAAGCAGCGGATAAAACAACAACTATCGTGATCTAAAAACCTCATTCATATATTTTTCACGCTTTTAGTTCAGCGTCATCAAGGAGACAGTCATGGCCATTGGCTTATTTATTTTGGCAATCATCATTCAATTAGCCGTGGTTCTGGCCATCTTTTTGTTGTCTTTATCGCGAGTGACTGGCAGTGTTGCTGCACTCGTAACGGTTATTGTGACTGCGATCATCAGTCCTTGGTCGCTCCTTTTGGGTATACCAATTGCGCTGCTTTGCTTGGTTCTGCTTGTGACGCCGCTTCGACAGTCCTTGATTACCAAGCGTGTCTATAAAACCTTGGGCGGTGCCATGCCAAGTATGAGTGACACGGAGCGTGAAGCCCTAGATGCAGGTACCAGCTGGTGGGAAAAAGAGCTATTTATGGGCGCACCCAATTGGGAGACGTTTGCCCAATATCCGTATCCGACCCTCTCAGAAAGAGAGCAAAGCTTCATTGATAATGAGGTGGAAACGCTGTGCGCCATGCTGGACGAGTGGAAAATTCAGCAAGAGGATAAAGAGCTATCACCTGAAGCTTGGCAATTCATTAAGAGTAATGGCTTTTTAGGTCTCATCATTCCAAAAGAGTTCGGTGGTTTAGAATTTAGTTCTTACGCTCAAAGCCGTGTGATGAGTAAAATCGCTTCGCGCTCACCAACAGCGGCGGTGACCTGTATGGTGCCAAACTCACTCGGTCCTGGTGAGCTTTTGATGCATTATGGTACGGATGAGCAAAAACAGCGCTGGCTGCCAGGTTTGGCAAAAGGGGATGAAGTACCTTGTTTTGGTCTGACTGGTCCTGAGGCAGGTTCTGATGCGGGCGCCATTCCTGATACGGGCGTGGTCTGCTATGGCATACATGAAGGCGAGCAAGTGCTGGGTCTGCGTATGAATTTCTCAAAACGCTGGATTACCTTGGCCCCTATCGCAACAGTTGTGGGCTTGGCATTTAAAATGCATGATCCAGAAGGTTTATTGGGTAATCCGAAAAAGACCGATTATGGTATTACTTGTGCGCTGGTACCCGCCAAGCATAAAGGTGTCATGATAGGCCCGCGCCATAATCCCATCGGCTCGCCTTTTATGAACGGTACGGTCGATGGTAAAGATGTCTTTATCCCACTGGATTACATCATTGGTGGCGTTGAAAATGCTGGTCGCGGCTGGCGTATGTTGATGGAATGCTTGGGCGTTGGGCGTGGTATCTCCTTGCCTGCCCTATCCACATCTGCCAGTGAAATGACGTATCTGTCTGTCGGTGCGTTTGCCAAGGTGCGCGAACAGTTTAAAATCTCGGTTGGTAAATTCGAAGGGGTGCAAGACGCGACTAGTCGCATGGCTAGTAATACTTATATGCTAGAGGCGTTTCGTCATTTGGTCACGTGTGGTCTTAACCAAGGTGGTACGCCATCTGTTATGACAGCCATGGCAAAATATTATGCCACTGAAACCATGCGCGGTGTGGTCAATGATGGTATGGATGTCGTCGGTGGTCGCGCCGTACAGATGGGTCCGCGCAACTTTTTGGCGACGCCTTATCAAGCAATTCCTGTCTCCATCACGGTTGAGGGTGCCAATATCTTAACACGCTCATTGATGATTTTTGGTCAAGGCGCCATGCGCTGCCATCCTTATTTGTTTGATGAGCTGCAACTATTGCAGAGTGAAGATAAAGAAGGCGCGCTTAAGCAATTCGACAATTTATTCTTTAAGCATTTGGGCTATACCTTCAATCGCGGCGCCAAAGCTTTTGTCGCAGGTTATGTTGGTGGTAGCAATGATGCGCCAAGTTTCGCTGATAACTTTACCCGTCCTTATTACAAGCACATCAATCGCTTGAGTGCAGGATTTGCTTTGACCGCTGATATGGCATTGGGTTTACTTGCAGGTGATCTAAAACGTAAAGAGATGCTGTCTGGTCGATTGGCTGATATTCATGGGCATTTATTTATCAGCACCGCTATCTTGCAGTTTTACCAGCATGGTACTATGTCAGAAGCTGAACGTTTGCATGCTGAAGTGGCACTACAAAACAGCTTATATACCATTCAAGAAGCTTTCTTATCGCTCTTTGACAACTTCCCAAATCGTATGGCAGCAAGCGTGGTAAGTTTTGTGACCTTCCCAAGTGGTCGTATCTTTACGCCACCAAGTGATGAGCTCAAACGTCAGTTGGGGGATGTATTCATGGATGATTTTGAGGCCAACCCTTTCCGTGACTACCTCAAAACAATGGTCTACTACAATACTGATGCAGACGATGTGACTGGCCGCATGGAAAATGCTTATCAAGCTCTTGTCGGCATAGAACCCTTATGGCAGAAATTTAAGAAAGCCGAACATAAGGACAGCTTTGAAGGTCTTACGTTTGAAGACCATGTGGTTTATGCCAGCCAAAAAGGTGATATCACGGAAGAAGAAGCAGAAGTGCTGATTCAATACAATGCTTTGCGCTTTGACTCGCTATTGACGGATGTATTTGATAAACATCTATTAAAAGCGCAAGTACGTCGTAACCCCCACAGTCTCGATAACGCCGTACATCAACTCACTGATTATGCTCAGTTAAAGAAAGACGCTCAGGCCAGAAATGGTATTATTGCTGATAGCGAGGTTGCCTCAGACAATTTGGCAGTGTCTGGTAGTGAGAGTGTCGATGAAAAGACAGGTGATGCCAATCCCAACCATGGCTATGAGAGTGATGGTGATGTAGAGATGGTTTCTGAACAAAACACCGTGAAAGAAGTGCGTACTCAAACTGACTTTGGTGACACCAATCCCGACGCAGAAGCATTGGATCATCGCCATCGTGATGCCGCCTCTCATCTAAATGAGCGCATGAGTAATAATCATAGTAGTCATCAGCGCAGCATCGATGATATCGAACCTGTAACGCAAACCGATACGCCTGAACAATCAGAAGTGATAAAGCAGGGTGTCGACGAGCCGACTGTTATCGATACTGCCAGTACAAATGATGCTACTGACAATGCGAGTAGCATAGACACCGCCGACAAGATAGATAACGCAGATAATTTAGATACCAAGTGGCAAGATGGTCTACGTCGTGACGAAAATGATAAAACTTAAGAAATAATAAGTGCTGAGAAACATGAGCCTTAGCTTAATATAACGTATCAGTGCTTACTATAATTTGAATCAAAAAAGACCGTTCAGCTTGAACGGTCTTTTTTGTTTTTGTCTCCATATCGCTATCCTTGATAACCATAAATCTAGTAACCCGTCCCGCTCTCTTAGCCATCATTTAATCCTATTAATCCTTAGTTAAAAAAATAAGTACGTCTTAATTTATAAAAAAAGTTGCAGTTACCTGAACAATTAATTTATATTGTGCGGGAAATTGACATGAAGTCACAGATGTGAAATTTACAAACTCAGAGAATTCAGGTAAAGGCATGTGAATCAATAATATCTTGTTTGCTTCCTGATGCTGGGTGCTGTGTATAAAAGGATAGAGTTTATGTGGAAAAATATGGGACTGACAGGCAAGATCATTGTTGCCATGGTGCTCGGTATTATACTGGGTTTATTTATAAACTATTCAGGACTGAACACTGAAGGTGGTTTTGTTCATACGTATATCACAAATGGTTTTTTCGCCATCATTGGTAAGCTGTTTGTTAACTCACTAAAAATGCTGGTCGTACCCTTAGTGCTTATCTCACTGATTTGCGGGGTTTGCGGCATTGGTGATATACGTTTGCTTGGCCGTATTGGTACCAAAACCTTTATGATTTATATGATGACCACTGCCCTTGCGATCGCAACAGCCATTGGACTTGGTCTTTTATTTGGTATCGGTAAAGGCATGAATGTCGAAACTGAAGCCGCCTTTGAAGCTCAGTCAGCGCCGCCGCTACTTGATGTATTCTCTAACATTGTCCCATCGAATCCCATCAGTGCGATGGCTAACGGCGACATGTTATCGATTATTTTCTTTGCCATTCTTATTGGTATCAGTATTTTGATGGTGGGCAAACCTGCCAAAGGCTTGGTTCAAAGCCTAGAGCTTATCAATGAAGTCATCCTAAAAATGGTGACCATCATTATGAATCTAGCACCCTATGGTGTATTTGCACTACTGGCCAAAGCCATGTCAGAGCTGGGCTTTGAGTTGATCGGCGCACTAGTGAGCTATATGGCAGTGTTGGTAGGGTCGCTCGCCTTCCATTTCTTTATCACTATGATGATCGTCCTCAAAGTCACTTCAGGCTTATCTATCAGAACTTTTTTGGCAAAAATGCGCGAAGTACAAATCTTTGCGTTTAGTACCTCAAGCTCAAACGCGACCATTCCGATTACCTTGCGTACCGTCACCAAACGTATGGGCGTGGATAACTCCGTTGCTTCCTTTACTGTTCCTTTTGGTGCGACCATCAACATGGATGGTACGGCTATCATGCAAGGTACGGCGACCATTTTTATTGCCAATATCTATGGTATTGATTTGGGTGTGACCGACTATCTGGTCGTGATTCTCATGTCGGTACTGGCCTCTATCGGAACCGCAGGTGTGCCTGGCGTGGGGCTGATTATGTTATCTATGGTATTTGCTCAAGTGGGCTTGCCTATCGAAGGTATCGGCTTGATCCTAGGTGTGGATCGTATCCTTGATATGTTACGTACTGCTGTCAACGTCGGTGGTGATGCAGCAGTGACTGCAATCGTGGCAAAATCAGAAGGCAAGATGGACTTAGTGACTTATAACGACCCTGATGCAGGCACCAAAGATGTATTCGATGGTCACATTGATGAAAACAACGAGCGTGAATTCTCTGAAGTCTTTCATGATGGAGTAATGGGTAGTGAGTACGATGATGTTGATCGTCGTCGTTAATCATCTATATTGAATAAGTCATCATAAAAAACCTCAGCACATCATCTTATGGGCTGAGGTTTTTTTGTGAGCAATCGGATGGACGTATTGCTTATTGCTACCGCTCATCGTAATTTCATGCCCAACGGCATTATCCCATCACGTATTTGGTTATCATCGCCAAACAGACCAAGACAATCAAAGGTCGAATTAACTTACTGCCACCTTTGACCACCATATGAGAACCAAAATACGCACCTACCGCTTGTCCAACCATCATCGCCAATCCTACTTTCCACAAGACATTGCCGCCCAAGATAAAAAATATTAACGAGCCAATATTGGTAGATAGGTTCAACACTTTGGCCGTCCCAGTGGCCTCAATGATCTGACGGCCACGTAGTGCCACATTACCAAGCGCAAAAAACATGCCAGTTCCAGGTCCAATATAACCATCATAAAATCCAATCAATGGTGCTACTATTTTTTGCCATTTGCCCTCTGAGATGCGCGGTGCCGCTTCCACCTCACCAAGCTTTGGCGCAAATAGCGTATAAATACCGATAGCAGCAATCAAAAATGGAATCAATTTTTCAAGCAAATCTGGCGGTGACATTTGGACGGCAATAGTACCAATCACTGAACCGATAAAGGCGGCAATGATAGCAACTTTGATGCGTTGAGGCTTAACCACTCCCTTTTTAATCATCGTCATAGAAGCAGCTAGCGCGCCAGAGGCAGCTTGTAGCTTATTGGTGCCAAGCGTCAAGACGGGTGGAATATTAGCGAGTAACATAGCAGGTATGGTTAACAGACCGCCGCCGCCAGCAATCGCATCGATAAAACCTGCAAGCACCGCCACAGCAGTAAGCATTAAGATAATCTCTAAAGAGAGGGATACGTCCATGACACTGACCTTCAAAACATATAGTAAAAAAGAAGATAACCCAAAAGATTCGGCTAAAAAAAATTGCTATTAGATAAGCAATGGCATTACTGATAGGTGCTAGAGCGCTCACTGCGCTTTATACAACGTCAATCATTATAAGGATAAAACCATAAAAAAAACCAAAAACATAAAAAAGTCTGCTAAATTTGTCTCATTACTCAGTAAATATTCGACACAAGCGGCGTCAACCTAAAAAGATTTAACGAGTTGCAACTACTTTGTCTGTCATATGCCCTTTATAATATCGTTATTATGAATATAGCAGGAAGCACTCATAACTTTTGGTTAGCGCATTTTGTTGTTTATATGAATAAGAGTATGAGAAACTACTCCTTTTTATCTGTGACGTGGAACTGCGTAGCAGGATAGATACTTGAAGTTATTTAATACATTGTACTTAGTAGATGAGGATGATATGGCAATACGAAGGATTAAGGCATTTTTTGAGTTTGAAGCGGCAGGCGGGATTGTTTTGGCATTGGCTGCCATTGCTGCAATGATCATTGCCAACTCCCCTCTGAGTGTTTGGTACGAAGGATTTATACACGCACCTGTCGCCATTCAGATCGGTGAATTCGGTATTGCCAAAGATGCCCATCACTGGATCAACGATGGTCTGATGGCGATTTTCTTTTTTTTAGTTGGACTTGAACTTAAGCGTGAAGTCTTAATCGGTGAGCTATCTAATGTCAAACAAATCATACTACCAGCTGGTGCTGCTATAGGCGGTATGATTTTCCCAGCCATTGTTTATTTCCTCTTTAACTACCACGAGCCTGAGTTTTGGAAAGGCTGGGCCATTCCAGCGGCAACGGATATTGCTTTTGCCCTAGGTATTTTGAGTCTTCTGGGCAGTCGCGTACCCAACTCTTTAAAAGTATTTTTGGTGTCTATTGCAATCTTTGATGATATTGGTGCCATCTTAATCATCGCGCTATTTTATACCAGTGAGTTGTCATTACAATCGTTAGCGGTAGCTGGTTTATGTCTGCCTGCTTTATACTTTTTGAATCGTCGTAATGTCACTAGAATCACGCCTTATTTACTTATTGGTGTGATTATGTGGATTGCCGTGCTCAAGTCTGGCATCCATGCAACCTTGGCTGGGGTAGTTTTAGCGCTCTTCATTCCGATGTTTGACCGCACCGACCCTGAGCATTCTCCACTAGAAGAGCTAGAGCACGATTTACACAACACCGTTGCCTTCGGTATTTTACCTATATTTGCTTTTGCCAACTCTGGCATCTCACTCCAAGGTGCAGGTTTTGAGGAATTGTTCCATTCTGTTCCACTTGGTATTGCTGCTGGTCTGTTCATCGGAAAACAGCTGGGCGTGATGATTATGTGCTGGTTAATCTTTAAACTTGGTATCTCAACCATGCCAAGAGGCATGAACTTCAAGCAAATCTACGGCGCCGCTTTATTGTGCGGGGTTGGCTTTACAATGAGCTTATTTATCGGTGGTCTGGCATTCGCAGGCGACACGACCATGTTCGATGAGCGCCTAGGTATTATCATGGGTTCAATCGTTTCTGGTGTCGCAGGTTACCTCATGCTCAAATTCAGCTTAAAAGACAATGTAAGTGGAACCTCTGTAGATTTAACCCGTCCACATTGATGA
The DNA here is from genome assembly GCF_900163785.1 of Psychrobacter sp. JB385. Classification (GTDB taxonomy): domain Bacteria; phylum Pseudomonadota; class Gammaproteobacteria; order Pseudomonadales; family Moraxellaceae; genus Psychrobacter. The sequence goes on along the minus strand of NZ_FUKN01000001.1, from coordinate 98,557 downwards.
CAGAATGAGCCACTTAAATGCCATTTGGCGAATGAGTGGCTCATTTTTATTATCGTCATAGAAACATGTCATACCAAATTGGTGCCATTACAGGAATAGATATTGATATCGTTGGCATTGTGAGAGATTTCATCATAAAGGCAATGGATAAATATGGATTCTACAGACTTCAGTGATAAAGCAAATCGTGCGTCTACCCACTCTTCAAAACAAAAGAGCTCGGCAGACTCTTATCAGCGGCACGGACGTACAACAGCTATTGATGACCATAGCGATCTACAAGTCTTAAAACGCGTCAAACGCTATTTATTACCAAAAAACTTTATCATCTCACACGATTTACTAGAGGAAATGGTTGCCGGTTATGATATTGGTGATCCGCTCGCAGATGCACTAGCCGCTGATGGCATTCGCTTTGCCAAGCCATTACAACAGCACATCCTCAGTAACAACAGCGGTGATGCGCTCAAAGACAACGTCGCTTTTTGTGCATTGACAGAGCAATTTAGCAGTCATCCTGATTGGTTCGATCCCAAACTCGCGCAAATCGGTGCGGTTGCCTATCGACGTTATCCCTTGATGCTGATTTGGCTACTGCGTAATGTTGCCCTGATGGCAGGCTATAGCATCCCTGCCCTCTCCCTCCCTCTGATTCAAACTGGCGCACTGATGCATGATGCGCTTCCGCGATTGATGCGCACCTACGCTTATATTTTAGCAGTCTCTGAACATCCTCAATCAAACATGAGCGCGCACTCTAAGCATGCACCAATTGAGCAAGTACTGGGCATTGGTTCTGAAGGTTGGCGGCAATCTATCCAAGTGCGACAGATTCATACCTTGGTACGCCAAAACCTGCTCAAAGGTAAAGGTAATGCGGCAGCTGGCGTGATACCAAACGCCGACCAACATCATAATCCTGATGGTAGCTGGAACACGGCATATTGGGGCGTGCCGATTAATCAAACCGATATGATTGCCACCCATTTACAGTTTTCGCTATTGATTATGCGCGGCCTGCGTCTGCTTGGTGCGCGAATTAGTAAAGAGGAAGCGGCAGGTATTCTGCATCTATGGAATTTAGCCAGCTATTGGATGGGCGTTGATTTGCAGCGTTTGCCGAAAGATGAGGCGGCTTGCTGGGAGTGGCTGTATACGTATCTATCGATCCAGCAGCTTGATTTTAAAATGGGACAGCCATTGGCAAAAGCCTTGCATGATCTGCCGCGTCAGCTTATGGGTGAAGACAACCGTCGAGGACGCTTCGTTGAGATGGTCAATGCCAGCGTGACGCGCACCTTGGTTGGTGATGACATCGGTGATGGGCTGGATTTACCAAAATCAAAGATACGGTTTGGTGTCCTGTCCTCAGTGCCTATTTTATTTGCGCTTGATACCGCACGCCAGCACAATCAAAGCATTGATAAAAAACTAGAAGCTTTTCGTGCCAAGCGTCAAGACAATATGAATTGGTGGCTCAAGAAAAACGATGACTACTATAAATAAACGCTAAAACGCTGAAACGCTGAAACGCTAAATAGACACTAAGACAAAACAGATTTTTTTATGTCACTGTTTTAACTTGACCCACTGTATCGCCAATCTTTGTGCCATGACAGGCTAGCCATTAATGCGCCTACAATCGTGTATTCTGGATACGGTAATACCAATCAAGCTGCCGATCAAAACCCATTTCTAATAGACTGGCGATGACACGTCCTGTCAACCCCCAAACAGTCTCTCCATCTACTTGCCAGCTTGGCGTAAGCAGGGTCGACGTTTGCTCTTGCATGGTATATTCAACCGCATACTCCACAGTGGGCTGAGTGAGTAGCGACTCAAAATCTGCCCAAAATATACGAGAGATTTCTCCAAGTTCAGGCACCAATACCAAATCTGGTGCAATCAACGCCACAATTGGCCGTACCGTCAGACCACTTTTGGAGGTTTGTATAGGCAGCTGTCCGAGCAATTGCACCTTGTTAGGCGGTAAAGCGGTTTCTTCGCATGCTTCACGCAAAGCTGTAATGACATTATTGCCATCACCCTCATCGTGCTTACCGCCCACACAAGACACTTCACCAGCATGACTATTCATGTGGGCAGCGCGGCGCGTGAGTAGCAGTTTTGGATGACGCTCATGAGTGATTGCCACCAATACCGAAGCATCTGCAATCGGTGTCTGGTACAGGCTATCTAAAACACGCGCACTATAAGAAGCGTTGTGTTCGTTGTGGCGTATTGGACGATTGACAGCATTGACGGTTTCTTGCTGTACGCGTTCGGCCAGCTTTCTGAGTGTGGGATAGCGAATAAACGTTGGTATAGCCACGCTAAATTGATCAAAAACATCAAGATTGTTGGGTATGGTCATTATCAAATCCTATGGGTGGTCAACATCATATCATGTACGATGGCGCCTATCTCAGCATGCCAGTATAACCTGTCGATGGTGTGGCAGCGTTTCTTATTCATCAGCTTATCGCTATATACAATGATTGTGCCATGTTGATCAACATACAACCTATTTCTGTATGACATACCTTCTTTTGATAAATACAGCAGTAAGGATAGATACGAATACCTATCCTAATTGTGTACAACTTTTGTGGCATCAGTTGTATTCATATCTGGACGACATCTTAGACTCAGTGTCGATTGTCTATCAATGAGCCCACTCTTTTTCCCCCTGTATGCCCTATAACAACTGCCTTTTAGTCGACATATTTTCATTTGTCTATACCATTTTATGCAGCTTTTGCTTAGCTTATCAGTTAACACGACGACATTTTTAAATTACCAAACCTCAACTTAGCAATATTCCAAAATAGATGTCTGGATATTATGATGAGTTCCGACAGACTGTGATAAATATAGAATATCTATTTTGGGATATCAATTTTGACATACTCATCTAAAAATGACGTCTCGCAGCCTTGTTATACAAACAATAAATTAACTATAAATAAGATAAAGGATAAAAGTTATGACAGACCAAATCGACAACATGATGCCACCTGCTGAATATATCAATGACAATTATAAAGGTTCAGGAAAATTAGCTGATAAGCGCGTTTTAATCACTGGCGGAGACAGCGGTATCGGCCGCGCAGTGGCTTTTCATATGGCACGTGAAGGAGCCAAAGTTGCCATCCTTTATCACTCTGATGAAGAAAGCGCGAATGAGACACGTGAAGGTATTGAAGCAGAAGGCGCAGACGCGTTGGTATTGCAGGGTGATACGGCAGATAGCAGTAGTTGCAAAGAGGCAGTAGAAGCCGTGGTGGCACAATGGGGCGGCATTGATGTGCTAGTCAACAATGCTGGTATGCAAAAGCCGTATCATGATTTGTCTGAGGTCAGTGATGAAGACTGGCAACAGCATTTTGATGTCAATATGGCAGGGATGTTTTATGCAACCCGCGCCGCCCTTGAGCATATGAAAGAAGGTGATAGCATCATCAATACCACCTCAGTGAATGCGTATGTCGGCAATGATGTCTTGGTGCCGTACACCGCAACCAAAGGCGCTATCGTTGGCTACACCCGCGCGTTATCGCAACAACTCCTTAGTCGCGGTATTCGCGTTAATCAGGTGGCACCAGGCCCTGTAGTCAGTGAGATTCAACTGGTATTTAAAGACTTTGATAAAGATATTTTAGAATCCATGTCCTCTCCAATGGGGCGGATGGGTCAGCCACGTGAGATGGGCGCTGCCTATGTCTTTCTTGCTTGCCAAGACAGCAGCTTTGTCACTGGGCAGACGCTACATATCAATGGCGGGATGATTACCAATGGCTAATACTGCTGATCATTCCGATCTCTTATCTATTTGCTGGGCAGATCGCCGTATGCATCGTCATTGGCTACTTAACGAAGGACAGCGTCTACTTGATCATTATGCCAAAGCGCGCGTGCTCTCAGGGTTTGCAACTCTCGGTCACGACGGGAGCATGGTAGATGACACAGCAAAGAGCATCATCACTGCAAGGATGGTGCATTGCTATGCGCTAGCGGCACTAATGGGTATACCGGGTGCAGCGACACTTGCTGACCATGGCATAAACGCGTTGCTTGATGGCCCATTACGCGACTCGGTGCATGGCGGTTGGTTCAGTGATGCTTCTTCAACTCATGAAAACCCATCACGCAAAAACGCCTATTTGCATGCCTTTGTCGCGCTGGCTGGCGCGTCTGCTAGCATTGCTGGTCGCCCACGCGGTCCAGAGCTCATGCAAGCTGCAATAACCATTATCGATCAGCATTTCTGGCTAGAAGACGAACAATCGATGCTACCTTCCTTTGCGGCTGACTGGTCTGATCCTGAAGATTATCGCGGTGCCAATTGCAACATGCATACGACCGAAGCCTGCTTAGCACTGGCAGATGCTACGGGTGAAACGCGTTGGCTAGACCGCGCGCTACACTTAGCCAAGCGTTTCGGCCATGATATTCCTAGTACTTACGATGGCCGCCTACCTGAACATTTTGATAGTGAGTGGAATCTGTTGCCCGACTACGATGCCAACGAGCCTTCTGACGACCTGCGGCCTTGGGGGCTCACACCCGGTCACTTTGCAGAATGGGCAGGACTGCTAATCAAGGTTGAGTCTGCTTGTATCGCGCATGATTATGACGCACCTGATTGGCTGCTACCTGATGCCGTCGCATTGTTTGATAGCGCTATCGATCGCGGCTGGGCACCTGACGGTCAGCCCGGCATGGTTTATACCATTGGCTGGGATGATGAGATTTCAATACCAAATCGTCCTTACTGGGTACAGGCTGAGATGGCTAATACCGCGCTGATGCTATCGCGCCGTACGGGTGATCCGCGCTTTGAACATTACTACCGCTTAGCTTGGGATTATATCGCCAGTACTTTGATTGATCTTGAGCACGGCGGCTGGCGTCATGAGGTGGATGCAGATGGCAACTTAAGTACGGTCGTGTATCCGACGCGCGAAGATCTTTATCATGACTTTCAAGCCACTGTAACATCATTGATTCCACTCTCTGCGTCGGTAGCTGGTGGACTACGCACACAGGTGCTGAGCTCTGATCGTCATTGGTAACCTATAATCCATTACTTGAGCGCCCTTGATAGTAACTGACATACACTATTAAGGGTTTTTAGGCAAAACAGCTTAATATGGTACTAACGTTACTTGGTATCGGTAGGAATGAAACGCTTGGTATTATATAAAATACTGTTTATCGCAAAGAATTTCATATACAAAAGCAAACATCAGAATTATCAAAAACCTTTTAAGATAAGTGGATACACGATATCTACAAAAAATGAGGCAGGTAATATGGGCTATTGTCTACAATGCGGTCATAAAGCAGAACGCAAAATACCACCCACGGACAATGTACCGCGTCTGGTATGTCCCAACTGCCACTATATTCATTATGAAAACCCAAAAGTGATTTGCGGCTCACTTGTGATTCATGAAAACCGAGTGCTTCTGTGTCGCCGTGCCATCGAACCGCAATATGGACTTTGGACATTGCCCGCCGGATTCATGGAAAATGGCGAAACCATGGCTGAAGGCGCGGCACGTGAGAGCTATGAAGAGGCAGATGCAGTGGTTATCAACCCGCGCTTATATTGTCTGTATGACATCCCTGATATCGGTCAAATCTATAGTATCTATCTAACAGAGTTAAAGGACGGCGCGTATGGTATCGGCTCTGAGAGCCTTGACTGTGCGTTGTTCAAAGAAGAGGATATTCCATGGGACGAGATTGCTTTTGAAGCAGTGCGTCGCACGCTAAACAGCTACTTTGAAGACCGTAAAACATTCGATAGCAACGATCAATTTCCGGTTCATCAAGACTATATTGGCAAAGACCAAAGTATTAAACGCTACTAGCCTCTGAATATAAGCACAAAATACCCTACAAAAGTTGTTGGTAAAAACCATTGATAAGAATTATGCTAAGCCATTAGTATAAACTCTTATCAATGGTTTTTTATTGTCTGCTGTTAACTGCTTTATCTGACTTGCGAGATTATTATGCTGACCTTATTGCCACGCTCCTTATCATTGCTATCACTCACTCCTTTGTTGCCACTCACCATCGCCATGACAGTGATTAGTACAACCAGTTATGCAAATGAAACACCACTCACTGCCAAACAATCAGATCCACAAGCGCTTGGTTGGATGCAAGGTTTTCCGCCGCCCAATGACAAACTGATAGCGCAGCCATCCTCCAACTTTTTTAGTTTTCCAAAGCTGCGTTGGACCGTGTGTCACATTCGTGAGCTGATGCCGACCACCGAAGTCAGTCGCGGTATCGGTGCGCCTTCCAAGCTCAACTATGAGCTGGACAAAAATATCGACGCTATCACCTTTACTCCCACTGGTAGTAATCGCCCGATGACATGGCAAGAATCATTGGACGCCAATTATACGGACGGTATCATGATCTTGCATCACGGCAAGGTAGTGTATGAGCGTCAAAATGGCTGTCTCAATGAGCTGGGCCAACATGCTGCGATGTCGATGACCAAATCGATGACAGGGCTACTGGCAGAGATTCTCGTCACCGAAGGAAAGCTTGACGATGGCGCGTCGGTTGCCTCGATTATTCCCGAGCTGGCAAACAGCGGTTTTGGAGATGCAACCGTACGTAAAGTCATGGACATGACCACGGCGCTGGACTACAGCGAGGACTACGCCGATCCCAATGCGGATATTTGGAAATATTCAGAAGCAGCCAGCCCACTACCAAAACCCAAAGATTATAACGGGCCTAATGGCTATTTTGAATATCTTCAAACGGTCAAGAAAAAAGGCGAGCATGGGAATGCCTTTAACTATCAAACCATTAACAGCGATACGCTGGGTTGGATCATTGCGCGTACCACTGGTAAGGCCGTCAACGACCTACTCTCTGAGCGCCTGTGGCAAAAAATCGGCGCTGAACAAAGTGCCTATATGACGGTTGATGCCAAAGGTACGCCATTTGCAGGCGGTGGTATCAGTGCAGGCTTGCATGATATGGCACGCATTGGTAGCCTCATGCTAAATAAAGGAGAGATCGGCGGTAAGCGTCTGTTTCCAGCAGCGGTAGTAGAGCATATCGAAGCTGGCGGCGACAAAGCTGCTTTTGCCAAGGCAAATTACAAACAACTCAAAAATGGCAGCTATAAAAGCATGTGGTGGTCATATGACAATCCCACACCCGTCTACTCAGCTCGCGGTGTCCATGGTCAAAGAATCTATGTTGATCCAGCAGCCGACATGGTCATTGTCCGTTTTGCCTCGCATCCTGATGCCAGCAATAGCAAAAATGACCCGACTACCATTCCTGCTTTTAAAGCAGTTGCCAATTACTTAATCCAGAAGTAACGACTTAGAAGTCAACGCTATAAAAATTAAACACCATAAAAAACCGCCGCTTTCATCATACATCGAAAGCGGCAGTTTTTAGTAAATCACATTCACTTTATAGGAGCACAGTGCTATTAGCTTTTAATTTTGCACACAGTAAAACCCAATGCTTTTACCTGACTTTCTTTGTCATAAGGCGCTAACACCGCACGTACATGCTCTTGCCCTTGCAAGTATTGTTTGGCAACACGCTGCAAATCAGCCACGGTCACGGACAAGATTGCCGCACGCATTTTGCGCTGCCAGTCTGCGCCGCGGCGATGCAAGTCAGCAAAGCAGGCTTTGATAGCCTCCCCGGCAGGAGAGCCCGGTTTATCCATACCAGAGATGATACCGAGGATGGCTTCTTCTAACTGCTCATCTGTTTGCGGCTCATTTAACAGCCATTCGATACTGGCCTCAAAATGGGCAAAGGTCTCAGCACACTGAGGATCACGGTAGCTAAAGAACTTAAAGGCACAGGCATTGGCATCATAACCAGCACCGCCGCCATAAGCTCCGCCGCGCTCACGAATGGCGCTGTGCAAATAGCCATTACGTAAATAAGGTGCTAATACCATCAATGCAGCGGTATCAGGATGATCGGCCGCAGGTGCTGTATAAGCACTGGCATTATGATAAACGTTGGTCGGAACCAACCATGCCACATCTTCAACTGCTACTGATTTACCTTCAACATCATTTAGCTGCAAATCTGCAAATTCGCTTGGAACACTATCGTCAATACTGCGATCAGAGTGGCTTAATTTTTCTGCCAACGCTGGGGCTTGACTGTCTTGCCAACTGTCGACAATTAAATTGCTCAAACGCTCAGTTTGCTCAGCTTCACAGATAATAACCGCATGTTTGGGCAAGCTAATCAAACGCTGATGCAAGTCCATTAAACTGGTCGCAAGCTTATCCCATTGCGCATCGTCAGTACCAGCATGTGTTAAGAACTCTTTTAGTGCGTTCAACGCAGGGAGACCACTGCGCACATACTCCAGCTGCGCTTGACGACTCATGCCGCGACTGGCGGTTTGCATGGCATACGAGTGTCCAGAACCTGCAAGATTTGACTGCCAGCTCGCTTGACGCTGCTGCAAAATCTCTTTAATACGGTCGTGCTCACTAAAGACACTATGCTCCATGACTTCTTTGAGCAGATCAATCGCTTCAGGCTTACGGTTTAGCGCACGCGTTGCGACCACAAAATAGCTGCTGATAGACTGACTATCGGCAATATCAGTACGTTGACTGATACGCGCAGTCACTCCAGAAGAATGCGCCGCTTGCTTGGCTTGCATGTCATGAGCGCTGATCGAGTCGGTGCCAAGCTCTGACAATAAGCTTAAATAAATAGGCAGCAGTGGATGATTAATCACCTCATTCACTGGTAACTGATCACTATTGACGCCACCAATGGCATCGGTCAATGGCACGATGACTTGATAATAGTAGATACCGTTGGTTCCTGCTTCATATTCAAATAAAGTGCTGTCTTGTCCACTTAACCGTACTGTTTTTTGTGTGCCTTGCTTGAAGCTGATGTCTGTTGGCACATCTTCTAGACCCACTTTTGGCAATAAGCTTAAATCATCAGGCGCAGCTTGGCGCGCAGCCAAATCCAGCGCTTGCTTATGCAAAATATCTTTATCATCGGCAGTCAAATCCATCGCGATGGTATCCAAACGTACCTGCTCAGCGGCGGCAAGACGAGCCGTTTTTTCACTGTCTGGCGTCAAGGTCACACGTACACGGTGATTGTTGTCAAGCAAATGGGTTTTGATTAAGTTTGGCAACCACGCTTTATCTTTTACCTGCTCACGTAACCATTGTAGATGCTCATCCACTTCCCACACATCGATAGGATTGCCATCGTGGATAGCCGTACTAAAGCCCTCTAACATGAGGTTTAAACCGTAAGGAACACTATCACCGCCGATATGACGCTGATCAATCTCTATCTGATGCAAAATGGTTTCGATGGTTTCATCATCGATTGGTGCGCTGGCAACCTGGGTCAGCAAATCTATGATGCCTTGCTCGACCGCTTCGGCGTGCTCTGGGTTTGAGCCACGTAGACCGGTATAAAAGACCATTTCATAATGACTGTCATCGAGTCCCAGTAATGGACTTGGTGCTTTGCCTAGAGGATGGCTGTCCAGATACGCACGCAGCGGTGAGCCTGAATGTTCTACCAACACGCCTTCTAATAAACGGAGCGCCAAACGCTGCTTTGGATCAGTAATAGAGGGTAGCAGCCAAGCCACCACATGATGCGTTTGGTCTGGGCCAGCTTCATCAGCGGTATACGTATCGGTGGCGCTAATTGGCGCAGATAGACGCTGCTCTGGACGTGAGACGTGCTTTTTGCCTGCTTCAAACTGAATCAACGCATCTTCATGAATCTTGGTCTGTGTCTCAGCAACAGGAATATTACCAAAGCTCATAATCACGCTGTTCGATGGGTGATAATGGCTTTGATGAAACGCCACCAATTCAGGATGTGTCAAATCAGGAATATCAGCAGGATCACCGCCTGAATTATAATGATACGTCGTCGTTGGGAATAAGTGATGCGCGACAGCATGATAAAGCTGATCAATCTCACCACTCATCGCCCCTTTCATCTCATTGAATACAATCCCTTTAAAATGCGGCCTGTCTTCACTGTCTAACTCAACACGAATGCCTTCTTGGGCGAAATCAAGCGGATGAATATTGGGGAAAAATGACGCGTCAAGATAGACCGCAAGCAAGTTGAAATAGTCATTTTTATTTTGGGTGGCATACGGATATGCCGTCCAATCAGCGGCAGTCATCGCATTCATAAACGTATTGAGCGAGCGCTTAATCATCGAAAAGAACGGATCGCGGACTGGGAACTTTTCAGAGCCACATAAGGCAACATGTTCTAAGATATGCGCCTCACCCTTAGAGTCCATCGGCTGAGTACGAAAGCCCACCAAAAACGCGTTTTCGTCACTTGGGTGTGCCAAATGATAATGCATCGCGCCCGTTTTGACATGTTGACTGATCAACACATCCATCGAAAGCGCCTCAATATGGCGATGCTCAATCAGCTCAAACGCTGGATGCAGGGTCAAGTCAGCAGTGAATAGCGTGTCAGTCATAGTGTTCCTTATAGAGTGTTTTTATCTGAGTAAATGTCAGCGTGAGATTCGAGTCAACATTGCACGTCTTTTACTTTACTTGAATAAAAACCAATCATGAATAAAAATTATATGTACCAGATAATGAATAAAAAATAATGGTTACAAGATAAATCGTTTTATCTGTCATTGATATCAATCAATGCAAAAATTTTGGGTAATATTCGTATGTCATAGCAGTATATGTCATGGCATGGTTAATCCATTAATAGGAATTTCCCTAACGGTATTAGATGGGGCTAAGCGTTTGAGAAGTCAAGACACGCTCTAAAAGATAAGGTAGAAAGCCATGGTATCAAAGTCGCTAGATATTAAACCCAAATATTTTTAGCGGATTTATCTGATTAAATGATGTTACTTAACAGCGGGCATTAGTAGTGTTATAGTGAAAATCATCTGTCACAAGGAGCTGCTCATGAGTTACCAACATATTTTATTGGTCACTGACTTAATGTCCGACGCTGATTTGGTTGCCCAAAAGGCCAAACGTATCCTCGCTGGCGCTCCCAATGCCAAACTGTCTGTGCTGCATATCGTTGAAGATGACATGGTACGTTTCGGTTATGAGCTTGTCCCTGCGTCCAGCCTCACAGGCGACGTTGATGGCGAAAAGTGGCAAGAAGCACGTGCTAAACTTGCGCGCTTTCTTGAGCGCAATGAGCTAGAAGCCGTTAATTCTGAGGTAACTGCTGCCATCTCTAACAGTAAAGGTATCGTTAATTACTGTCATAAAAAAAACGTTGATTTACTTATTATTGGACGTCATGAGCGTCATGGTATCGCCGCTTGGTTAGTGACTGCCACTGCGGATAGTATATTGCCAAATGTTCCTTGCGATAGCTTAGTTGTTAAGCTTAATAAGCCTGTAGAAAAATAATTGGTACTGCTCACTAGGTAACTAAGTCTGTCGTTTATGAATGCTGTCGCTTTGACAGACTAAAGACAGTCAAGCTTTACTTCACAGCACCTTGCCGTAGTGCTATAGTTAGAATCATCTGTCACAAGGAGAAGCACATGAGTTACGAACATATTCTATTGGTCACTGACTTGCTTCCTGATGCCGATATAGTCGCCCAAAAAGCCAAACGCATCGTGGAGAATCGTCCTAATGCCAAGTTATCGGTATTGCATATTGTGAAAGACACCATGGTTGGCTTCGGCTATGAGCTGGTGCCCGCCTCAAGCTTATACGATCAGATTGATGACGAGCGTTGCCAAGAAGCGCGTGCTAAGCTGGCACAGTTTTTGGATCGCAATGAGCTACACGCCGTCAATTCTGAGGTAACAACGGCCATCTCGAATAGTGAAGGCATCGTTAATTATTGCCATAAACATGAGGTGGATTTATTGGTCATTGGTCGTCATAACCGACATGGTATTGCCGCATGGCTCAGCGGCGCTACCGCAGACAACATCCTACCAAACGTACCTTGCGACAGCTTGGTGGTAAGATTGGACAAACCCGACCATAAGTAGTTTAAACCAGTAAGTTATATTAATCAGTTAAATAAAAAATATGACTTTATAAAGCGTTCCATAGCACATCTGCTATGGGACGTTTTTTATTGCAGGTTTTTTGGTACTTATACGGTTGCCAAAATATCAATAAAGGTCTGCCAAATGGGGCTTTGATGACGGGCTTTGTGCCACACCAGCCACCATGTCCGCGACAGATCAATGCCCGCTACGCTTACCTGTACGAGCGTTCCTGTTGCCAGTTCTGTCTCAATCACATGCTGAGACAAACAACCAAGACCGATATCTGCCATCACCATGTGCTTGATCGCTTCTGATTGTTGAATCGCCATGACAATCTCAGCATTGGGCAAATGCTTTAGTAACTGCTCATCGATAATTTGCCGTGTGCCTGAGCCTGCCTCACGTACCAATAATGGTAGTCGTGCCAACTGCTCCAGACTCAGCTCATAACACCCACTGTCATCATTATAGGCTGCTAGCTCTATCAGCCATTGGCTGTCGCGCTTGGCAAAAACCTTTAAGGTATCCGTACGCCAAGCGCGCTGCTCAATGGTTTTCATGTCGGTTGGACGCGGCACGCCCTCCACCAGCGCGATATCGATATTTAACTGCTCAATCTCGCTAACCACTTCTTGGGTATTGGCAATATACATGTCTACGTTGGCATCTGGTAACACCTCATAGAGCTTAGCAAGCAGCGATGGCAGTACATAATTCCCAATCGTGGTGCTTGTTCCAATACGAATTTGCCCAGCTTGGTGCTTATGATAATGCTCTAACGTCAAGGCTTGACCTAAGATTGCTTGCGCCTGTACATAGATGGGATGCGCATTGGGATGGTGATTAAGGCTGCGACCAACACGCTCGAACAATGGCATTTGTAACCTTGACTCCAATTCACTCAGTGCGCTGCTGACCGCTGACTGTGATAAGTGCAACTCTTCACTGGCGCGGCTGGTACTGCCCGTCTGATAAATACTGACAAAGACAGACAGCTGTTTGAGCGTGATCTTTGGTAATGTCTGTAGCGGCTTTTTCATAGTTTCGATACGGTTTTAATTGATGAGAGTCATGGTCACTGCACTATTTATTTTTTAAATATTTGAGCAAATAGCGTCATTTCATTTTTTGAGCCAAATCACTGATAGCGGAGTCAGCACCATGATTATATATTATTAACCCAAAAAATCGATAGTTTCTATCTTATTAATCTGTTTTTATTATAGATTGACCTGTTTTATACTGACCAATCATAAGTTTATGCTTATTTTGATTATAGATAATAGGACAGTCAGTCATGCATGCTTTAGCTCAAACCGTTGACCATTATTGCCCAACCAATCGCCATTTGGCAGGACTGGTGGTGGTATTGGTCGGCAGTTTGTTTTGTTTGTGGCTTGATACCAGTCTCGATACTTGGACGGCTGGACGTGTGGTTGGACTGTCATCTTTAACCCTAGCGATTTTGCTGGGTATGGTGTTGGGCAATACTGTTTATCCCAGTGTGGCTGATCGCTTAAGTGTGGGCGTGGGCTTTGCCAAAGGTCAAATACTGCGCCTTGCCATTATGTTTTATGGTTTTAAGCTAACCTTGACGCAAGTATCGGGTGTGGGTATGCCTGCCGTCATGACAGATGCTCTGGTATTGACATCGACATTTTTACTCACGTATTGGATCGGTACAAGATGGTTAAAGGTTGATAGACAAACCACCTTACTGATTGGGTCAGGGGCAAGTATTTGCGGCGCAGCAGCAGTCATCGCCGCAGAACCCGTCGTCAAGGCCGAAGCACATAAAGTCACTATCGCTGTGGCTACCGTCGTGGTCTTCGGTACGGTCGCTATGATCCTCTACCCTCTGCTGCATCACCTAGGCTGGCTGCAACCTTGGCTCAGCACTGAGCAATATGGAATTTATACGGGCTCAACCATTCATGAAGTGGCACAAGTAGTGGTGGCTGGTAATGCTATCAGTGCCGACGTTGGTAATATGGCGGTTGTCACCAAGATGATACGGGTGATGATGCTTGCGCCTTTTTTACTTATTTTATCTTTTGCTTTAACCAAAAATAAAAGCGATAACACTGACCGTACCAAGCAACCATCCATCGTAAATCGCCTAAAAGAAGTCCAAGTTCCTTGGTTTGCCTTTATCTTTATTGCAATCGTCTTATTACATACCTGGGTACCGATGAGTACAGGTTTTGAGCGTAGTATGGTCATGCTCGATGATGTGCTACTCACGATGGCCATGTTTGCGCTTGGTCTAACCACTCATTTGAGCGCTATCAAACAAGCTGGCATCAAGCCCCTTATTTTGGGTGCGATCATGTTTGTTTGGCTCATCGCTGGTGGTGGCTTGATTAATATTTTGGTCAGCTTAATGTATAGTCGATTCTAAATAAAATAGATAGATTATATTCTAATGCTGAACTGGTATAAATTTTTCTTGCTTACTGTGCCTTCGCAGACAGAGGCTGCGAAAAATTTATTCCAGCACGCTATTTCATTTTGATATTAAACTTACTACATTAAATCACTGCGTCTGATCTATTTATCATTATCCAACATTTAAAATGCCTACAACCATCGCAATGGTTGTAGGCATTTTTGGTTTTGTGTATCGTTACTCTAAAATGCAGACGAAAAAAAAACGAACCCGAGGGTTCGTTTTTTTAATCATCTTGCTCTAATAAAAATTAGATAGCAACGATGTTATGTGCTTGTGGGCCTTTTTGGCCTTGAGTTACAGTGAACTCAACTTCTTGGCCTTCAGCCAAAGTTTTGAAACCTGAACCAGTGATTTCGCTGTAATGAGCAAAAACGTCTGCGCCAGTTTCTGGAGCGATAAAACCAAAGCCTTTAGCTTCGTTGAACCACTTAACTGTACCTTTTTGAGTATCTGACATATTGATAATCCTACTTTTAAATTTATTAATGGTCTAGTGACCGATAACGCTTGCAAATAGCTACTGAACGATAAATATTAAAACGAAGGATTATAACTAATACTACGAGGTAATGATTTGGTGCAGAACTGCTCTTAAGCTTGGACGTATTATAAGGGGAACATTCTGGCATCGCAAGTCTTATCTCATATTTCGTGTAACTGGCCCCCATTTATCAGTGTTTTTACCTCTCATTGCAGCTATTTTAGGCATTTGGTAAGCGAAATAAATAGATCGCTACTCCACTACAAACGGCAGCTACAATCCATGCGACCCATAGCATATCGGCAGGCAGACGATAAAATAACATACTGGTCGAAATGGCCATCATGATTGTTGCAAGCCATTTGGCATATAAAGGTACGGCGTGATTGTTTTCCCAATCACGAACAAACTTACCAAAGTACTTATGGTTGATGAGCCAAAAGTGAAAGCGCCTAGAGCTACGCGCCCAGCAGCCTGCCGCCAGCAGTATAAAAGGAGCGGTCGGCATCACGGGTAAAAGCGCGCCAATAATCCCCAGTACAAAGAACACCCAGCCCAATATTACGAATGTCCAACGCACCGCTGGACTTTTGGATTGATTAGTCTTTGGACGATAATAAAACGCTTTTTTGTTATGGGTCATATAAGTGATGTCGCGTGCTAATGAGGATATAGGAGTTGAGCAGCTACAACTCTTTCTCAAAAGATAGCTGCCTATATAGGTGAATAATCATGCAATATCGCTAAAAACGGTACAAGGTGAATTTTGCATCTTTATGTCATATTTTTAGTATCTACCATTTTTGTCCCTCAAACAGTAGCAGAGTCATCTTAATTTCTCGCAACAACAAACAGTAAATACCCAAATATTTTTAATAGACTATTGTTTAACTATAATGCATAATCCTAATGTTTCTAAAATGTGTACAAAAGTAAACAGCGTACGTCATTCCCATTTCTACTCAAAAGCTATTACAAGAATTTTTTATTCGACAAATTACCTACATTGTAGGTTTCGCCCACATTACTTAATGATTTATTTAAATTACAATACCGCTTAATACTAGAGATTCTATTATGAATAAATTCAATACTTTAACTGCCAGCATGTTAGTCACGGCATTAAGTCTAACTGCTTGCAATAACGACAATGATACGGTTATTCAGCCCAACGAAACTGAGATAAATGATCAACAGCAGCTCATTAGTGGTACGGTAATAGATGCAAACGGTAACCCTATAGTCGGTGCTGATGTCAAAGTGGGCAAACGATCTGTACTTACTGACAACGCTGGCACCTACTCATTGAATTTAGACAATAAAGCGTCTAATGCGGTAATTTTAGTGCGTAAATTGGGCTATTTGACGATGGCGCGGGAAGTAAAAATTGAATCTAAACGTGCGCATCATCTTGATATTACATTGACACCTGACCAGATCACTAGCGCATTTGCTGCTAATGCTGGTGTGAATAACTTACAGGTGTCTGGTGCTGAAGTTAGTATTCCTGCAAATAGTATCGTCAACGCAGATGGTAATGACTATACAGGTACTGTAAATATTGCTGCCAACTACTACAATCCTGACTCTATAGAGGGCGCTCGGTCATTCGCGCAACCCTTTACTGGTCAAAATGAGGATGGTAGCCAGCAAACAAACCTTGTGACTGTTGGTGTGCTCGATGTCAAATTGACTGACCCTGCTACAGGGGCAACGCTTAACTTAAAAGAAGGTGCTCAAGCTACTTTAGTCTATCCTGAAGTAACAACCGATCAAAACCTACCCTCTATTCCACTTTGGTATTACGATGAAGAAAAAACCATTTGGGTTAAAGATGGGGTCGCTACTCGTCAACCAGATGGTAGTTATAAAGGACAAGTATCGCACTTTACCTTATGGAATTTAGACATCCCTCTCAACGAGTATTACGCCGTATTAACAGGCTGTATGATCGATAGCAAAACCAAAAAACCCTATGTCAAAGATTATTTTGCAGCCATCAAGGGACGAGGCAGTTTTTCTAACTCTGGTGGTACTGACAACGATGGTAAGTTCAGTATCAAAGTGCCTTTCAACACGCCTTTAACCTTATTTTCTTACTCATATTCAGTTAAATTTAGCACTATTCAGATTCCTGCATTGGCACAAAATGGGACTTATCAAATCAATAATGGCAATTGTATAGAAGTGGACACTGTTAACGAGAGTAATGGTGAAATTGATCTGAATAACAGTGATATAAGTACAATATTTGATGAGTTACCGCTTGCACCTGTTCCTGTAACACCCGTACCATCGATACCAGATGCGCCATTTATACCGCCAACAGAACAAAATACAGCAGGTCTAATTGGTTATAATTTCAGTTTTGATACTGACTCTGATACTGCAACGGGACTTGAGAATGTCTTTATTAGTACTTTAAGCACTAATAACGATAATTCGACTAACATCGTTGAAAATTCACTGTACGATGTCGAGCAAGACTACGATGATTTTGAAGCCCAAGAGCAACTTTTATTAACGACCATGGGCATCAGTCCGCAATTCAGATTCTCTTTGACCACAGACAATGCGATTAAGACAGAGCAGCTTAATACCATTTTTGCTAATAACAGATATACACAACGTTTAAGTAATGGATTTGTATCGACGGGCACTTATACTGATGTTCAACTTGCTGGTCAAAAAATAGGGACGGTATTAGCGCTTGAAAACAATAACGACTTTTATAATGACATTCCTGATAGCGTGATTGATAAGTTAAATAACCTACCAAGCTCACTAAGCATATTTAGTAACGGCACCAGTTGTAAAAAAGCCTTAACTGGTAGCGTTAATGTCAATTATATTAGCCTTAACTATAAACTACCGGGCTTAAGCTTTGACCAAGCAGTAACAGGTTTCGGTAATGCTAGACGCGGAACATGGGCTGGTATACCTTGGATTGCCGAAGTAAAAAATGTAAATAGCGACGACGATTCGTCTACTGCTTTTGTGAATTATAACAATGAAGTTTATGCAGCTTCTTTCGTTGACGCAGAGTCTGAGAACTTGAAGGAGTTTGAAAAGGATGATTGCGCTTTTTATAACGAAGCTGCTAAAAATCAAATCCTGAATGCTTTACGTACGGCCTATCCTACGCTTTAATATTATGTAGAAATCTTCAATTCTCGTTTATTAGCCGCTCATCATTAAGCTATGAGCGGCTTTTTTACTTTTAATGATATAAAAAATTGATAATACAGGCACTAGAGATTAACCCCCCATTGCCAACCCACTCGAAGCCTTGCATCATGTCTCACAAGTCGTCTATGATGACGCAGTACCAATCCATCTTGTCGGGGTGCTTTGCTTTTGATGTTTTAAAGACGATCAAAAACCATTGCTGAGAGACACCCGTGAACCTGAAGCAGTTAGCACTGACGTAGGAAACAAGCATGACACGTTTTAATGCATCTCTTAGTGATGTGTGCTCGTAATAGCATATCTAATCTCGAGACTTTGCCTTTCTTGTTTTACCTTGCTTGTTTTACTTAAACAGCATCAGTCTGATTGTTTTCTATCATTAAAAAGGAAACAACCATGCAGTCGACCACCAAGCTTACCCTCACTCTCGAATGGTTTTTGAACCCTGATCACCTCCCCTTTATCGCGGGTGTGACGACGGGCGCGTATGAGCAGGCAGGGCTTGATATCACCATTATCGAGCCTGACGATCATTATGATGGCTTTGCTGAATTGCAAAATCAAAGCATCGATCTGCATGTCAATGAGCCGATTCATTTGTTTGAGCATTACGCGCCTAACTTGCGCGCGCTGGGCTGCTTTTTTGAAACCGATGGCGGCATATTGATGCAGCAGTCCAGTATGGATATGCTAAAAAGCAATCAGCCGATTCGCATTTGCACCCCTGCCGCTGAAGAAAAAACCAATCGTATTGGCTTTGAGATATTGGCGCGCTATGCCAAGAAAAACGGCTTTAGCATCAGCCGTGATAATGTGACCTTTGTGCAAAAAGACTTTTATCATATAAAAAATCTGCAAGAAGACCCAAGCCTCGATGGTGCATGGTTATGCTTTTATAACTTTGAGGGCGTTGAGGCGACGCATGAAGGGTTGGACTTTACGTTTATCGATCAGCATCTGTCACCCTATCCGAACTTTTCGGCGTTAGAAATCCTCACGACTGAGGAAATTTATAGCGCAAAAAAAGATGCGATAGATACTTTCATCCAAGTGACCAATCAAATGACGGAGCTGTGTAAAAATGATCCAGAGACTACCCACCATATGTATTACAACTATAGTAAAACTGAGGCGGATACGCTGATGGATGCCATCATTGATAATACGCTGGGTAGATTGATCACACCTATCAAGCCTAATGCAAGTAAGTGGGAAGAACTGCGCGAGATGCTAGCCGAAATCGACATCGTGACGTTGACCGATGAGCAATATCAGTCGCTGTGGGCGCTGTAGATATTTTAGAAATTAAGATATTTTGAATCATAAAAAAACCGCCATCGTGTTTGCTATGGCGGTTTTTAGCCCTAGACAAGCTAAAAACTTGATTTCTGCTTTGATAAACTAGCAGCAATCAGCAGTGCCTATTTGTGAATGCTCAACACGCCCTAGTTATCAGCAGTCTTAGTATTTAAACAATCAAAGACCTTATTTCATACCTATCAAATCACGCTTACGCACCCACCCTGACTTTGAATCATCTTTATAGCTTACTCTAACCCAATCCTGATTTTGTCCGTAAAAAATGTCGGGTTGTTGTATGATATCGCCTTTTATAAAATAGCTTGGGAGTTTATTAGGCATAAAATCCTCATTTAGAATTTCTGCTTTTTCACTGATTACTTTATATCTGGTAGGCGGTATGGGGCAATTTTTCAATTTGTAGTCATCGTCGATCTCTTTATCTAAATCAAATCGAGCAAAATCCGTCGTGGCATTATATTGCGTTCTGCTTTGACAATAATATGCCGCGCCCGTATCTACTGTGCTTTTTAAAACGCCATAGGTCACCCACCATTCAGCACCAACCTGTTCAAACAAGTACTCTTTGATGTAGTCTTTTTCACTATTTGCCTGGTATGTACTTACAATGAAGCCCTTATGGTTATGTCTAGGGGTGACGGTAGAAAAAAGAGTAGCAGGGGCATCAGCAAATGTAATAGAAGACAAATCTAACTCATAATATTTACCTTTTGATAAATAAACGTGTAACTCATCATCTTGGCTATCGCCATTAGACTTATCTTTAGCCACTATTAGGTCACGCTTGCCATCATTATTAATATCGAAATGAAAACTGGCAAATAAAGGACTGGGAAAAAACTGTTTATAGTTTGCTTGCGTGATCTTAGCCTTTGCTAGTGTCAGTTTAGGACGTCTATCAACAGGAATAATCTTTCCTGTGACTGTGATTTGGAAATACTTGTCAACTGCTGATATTTCTTGGTAATCCTTTTCAGTAGTGAATTTGCTACCTAAATGGGTAATGGCGATATTGTCGTTTTTAATAGTAATGAGGTAATATTCAGGGTCTACAAACATGCCTTCAGGATTATCATCAGTAATATAGTCCGCGCTACTATCCTCGAATAACCCGTAGGCTAAAAACACTTCAATTTTACCAATGCTGGGTAGTCTAAAGAAACCTTGGTCAGAGGAACCACCCAGAACAGGCTTGAGCTTATTAGTAACTTGTTTAGTAAGTATTTGATCACCTATCAAAAATTTATCAGTGACCAGATTAGTATCGAGTTGAATGGCATCATCAACGTTATAACTACTAAAAGGCAGTGTAGTGACATTGGTGATACTTCGGTCTGCTCGCACTGAGCCATCATCAGTTAACTGATAATGAATGGGTTGGCGGTTAAACTCATAATAGTAGTTAATGATCTGTTGATAGTCTTTTGCTATTAAAAAGTTATTTTGAGCCAGTTCAAATATATCAACAGTGTCATTGGTATTTGGAGTATGCGCTTTTTTAATAGTCACAAGATAGCTGTCTTGGTCTTCAAGTTGGTCAATGGTTAAGCCAGATGTATCTTCAAGCTCAAGAGACTCGCTCTCATAAGCATGGAATATGACAAAGACTTGCATATCATCTTTATCAGGGAGCTGATAGAATCCTGCGCGCTTCATATAATTACGCGATAGCAGCTCTTGGAGCTGTTTATTATTTGTCTCAACTGGAAACGTTGATAACGGCCTTTGTTGACCGTTTTGTGATGTATTTTTAGTAAAGGGAAGCGCTTGAATTTGCTTTAAAGCATAGTTGGGCTTGTGACTACTCATATTATTGGTATCTGAATGCATGCTCGATGATCCGGTTCTATCTACCGCGTCTGTGTCTACCGAGTCCCTGTTATTATCAACAGATGATTCCAAAGAGCAGCCACTGATAGGTAACGCCAGTAAAATACTCAATGGTAAAGAAGCCAAAACGGTTGCACGATTGCATATAGAGTGGGTTGTCAAATCAGTCATAAATTGCTATCCAGCAGTATTTTTTTAAGAAGAATAAAATTACGATTAGCAGCAGCAGGACTTTCATTAGCATAGTTTTGGCATCGTCGTGGTTCAACGATCAGTCTAAAAGTGACCCTACCTACTTCACTTGCTTTAGCCATCAGTCACATAATGATCGCAGGGTAACCGTATAGCGATGGTCAAACACCCTTTCCTTTAAGTGGACGTTTTTTGGGCTAATTAAAGTGACGTTCACTGTAGCAGAACCTGTCTGTCACTTATGGTTAGCAGTCTGCTTTTAGGTAAGATGAGAGATAAATCTTATGTACTAAGGGTGAGTTGTAAGCTAACGATAGCTACTTTACAGGTACCATCACAATCTACAGTATTTATCCAATAATGTTGAGTAATTAATATAGTGATCTGTACCGAACAATGCTAAATTAGAGCCAAATGGCATTAATACATTAAAACTATGAGCACATTACTCCGAAAACACTTAGAAGACCGTGAAATAAAAAAAGGATCAGGGCAAGTGTCCGCCTTTATTGCGGTATCTTTGGGCATACTTACCACGCTTGCTGCTTTATGTTTTTTATTCCCTAACCTGCTCACCACGCCAGATTTTAGACCACTATATAATGCACATATTTTACGAGGTATGTTGTTTGCAAGTATGATCATTGGCTTTATGTCGGGTTTTATTAGCCTACTACGCAATCCGTCTAAGCGCTGGGGAATGGCGGGGATATTACTCAATGCCTTTGCAGCGCTACTCGCATCAGGGCAGATCGAGCCCAATTACTATGACCGTAGTATATATGCAGGCTTGGACTATTTTATTTTAACGCTGTTAATTTCCGCGCTGGTGTTTATTCCTATGGAGCGGTTTTATGCCAAATATAAAGAACAAAAACTGTTACGATCTGGCTGGGTAACCGATATTAAATACTTCATGTTTAGCCATTTGGGTATTCAGTTACTGAGTTTTTTTACTATCATCCCTGCGCAGATTTTATTTAACCAATGGCTCAATCCCTCATGGCCTCAGATGGTCAGTGGTCAGCCTTTAGTGCTGCAATTTATAGAGATTTTGATCTTGGTGGATTTTTTTAGTTACTGGATTCATCGCAGTATGCACAAAGTCCCGTCTCTGTGGCACATACATGCTGTACATCATTCTTCGCATCACATGGACTGGCTGGCGGCAAGTCGGGTGCATGTATTTGAGCTGATTGTGAATCGTTTTGTCGGTTATATTCCATTATTGTTTATGGACTTCTCTCCAGCGGCAACTTATGCTTACTTGGTGTTTATCTCTTTTCACGCCATTTTTATTCATGCCAATGTACGTTTTCGTTTTCCGTATTTTCGCTGGGTGCTCGCAACGCCAGAGTTCCATCATTGGCATCATTCGTCAGAAAAAGAGGCATGGGACAAAAACTTTGCTGCGTTTTTGCCCATTTATGATGTGATATTTAAAACCGCTCATCTGCCAGAGCATCTACCTAAAAAATATGGCACGACAGCAAATACAAAAGTACCAAAGGGCTTTGTGGCGCAGTTGGTATATCCGCTGCAACACAAAAGACGCAAAAAAAATTGACCTAAGTTTAGGTTGTTATCCGTTATGGGCGCTTTTATAGTCAATAGCAAGATTGCTTAAAGGCGCGAATTTTCCGACAGTGAGATGATTCATGAAATCCAGATTTATAACTTTGCTAACGCTAAGTACGCTGACTCCATTGATAGTGAGTTGCATGAGTCCTGATAAACCAATCAAAAACAATGCTATAGATTTGGTTACTACTACTAAAAATCAGCCAGCTACGCCGCATACACTTCCTATTACTCACTTCCCTGCCTCGCTGCCGAAAGACTGCAATGATGGCGCGGCAAAGCTCTATGACGAATGCGCTGACCAAGTCAGCATTTTAAAGGATGCTATCAGTGATGCGCGTACAGAGAACAAAAAAGTACTGATTGTCTATGGCGGTGAGTGGTGTATCTGGTGTCATGTTTTAGATAATTACTTTAAGGGTAACTTTAGAACTTTTGATTACGAATGGCGAGATGATTACGGTAACATTCAAGCGTGGGATATGCGTGAGCGAATCTCACCAACAGATATAGAAGATGCTCAGGCATTGAATGAATATGTTGCCAAAAACTTTGTAGTAGCGCATATCGAAAACGTGTATGCCAATGGTGATGAGGCGGTAGAACTTACTGGCTTTGACCCCGACAATATTTATTACTATCCCTTTATCGTAGCGCTAGATAGTAATGGTAAATACGCAAGCAACATGGTATCCACCAGTGCTATCAAAGGCTTTGAAGTACGCGAAAGTGGCGGTGAAGAGTTTCGTGGTTATGATAGGCGTATACTGCTTACCCAGCTGAAAAAGCTCAAAGCGGATGCTTCTGTTAAAGCTGATAACCAGTAATACAGAACCATAAAAAACCGCCACATCAAACACTATGGCGGTTTTTTATGGTTAATAGACTGACAAGGTGATTACTGCACAATACCGAGTTGCTTGGCTTCTTTGAGCCAACTTGGGAACTCTTCTAGCATGTTTTCATACAAGGCTTCTTCGCTAATGTCATCTAAATCATCTAATTCAAAAAAGTCGCAATTATCAATCACGCGCCCTGTCATGTCGTCTAGTTTTTTTAGGATGCCATAACCACGACCACCCAAGCCCACGAACTGCCAAAATATCGGTAGTTTCGCGGCTTCCGTCATGACTCTGGTGATACCGCGATTGTCACTCACCCCGCCATCACTGATAAACAAAATATAGACAGGTACATCCAAGCCGTCCTTTTGATAAAACTCAGTGACTGCTTTCATGACCTCTGCTTCGTTATTAACGCGTGGACCAAGTGCCCATTTGCGCCAGCCGCCATGAGCGTTGTCAATGAAACCGTCATAGTTGCTCAGCCCAATTTCACCCAGATATTGCGGATCTCGGGCAAATGCCCAGCAGTCTAGCGCTTGGTCGTCATCGAAGTTCACTGCCAATGGCAATATGCGATTGACCACCTCCTGCACGCGACCTTTTTTGTACTGTCTATTCATTGAACCTGAGGCATCGAGCACAAGCGCCACTTTTGCGGTTAATTGCTGCAATTGGCGTTTTTCAAGCGATATCGTGGCTTTTTTGGCCAGATTTACCAGTTTTGGGGCTTTGTCTAGCATGACCTTTTCTAGCGATGGTTTTGCTTGAACTGGCGTTGCCGTTACGTCTGCTGCTGTCGAGCTACCCTCTTCTACATCGCCACCAAAATGCTGCACGATGGCGGCAAGTCCACCATTAAAGCCTTGCGCGACATTAGATACTCGCCAAACGCCACCCTTACGATACAGCTGCATCAACATACTGGCTTGCTGCTGGGCAAAGTCTGCTGCTTGATATTCTGCCTGTGCTTTTTGCGATTGCTGCCAAATGCCAATCTCTAACGATTGGATTTGATTAAGCGGCGTGCCGGCTGACAACACAAAAAACAAGCTGTCTATATTAGTCGCCAGTTTGGATAAATTAACTTCAAACTCGGCTTGGATGCCTTTACTGGCCGTTGGCTGCGACTCGTAATGGGTGAGCTTGATTTGCCTGCAAGGTGAGGTTGGCTGATTATAAAACACCATGTAATCATCGTTGATCAGTTTGCCCGCTGCATCTAAGGCAAAGCAGCTGATGTCCATCTCTATTGGGCTTTGGCGAGTAAACTTAAGCGTGATTGGTGCGCTGTCGTCAATAGCAAGGTTGCTTAAAGGTGCGCGTTGTCCGACGGTGAGATGGTTCATGAAATTATCCCAATCTTATTTAATGTTGCGTGTTTCGTTTAACGGCAATGATGATTTGCCATGTGAGTATGCCAAACCATATAAAAAACATTATACTGATAAATTCTATACCACTTTTCTTTTCAAGTGCTTTACTAAATAGAGGTACATTAGCGGCACAGGTGTTTAAAAATTTTGATAGAGATATAAACCAGTCTTGTGTTACGAAGTTTCTAAGTAATACAACATACTGTGCTACAGGTTCCTCGCTAAAAATATCTTTATGCACTTCCAAGATATAGGTATAAAGACCTATTGAAAATAAAAATATCATCAAAGGTTGGATATAGCTCTCACCAAATCTAGAGATATAATAGTTTGCACTAAGTACAATTTTTTTGGAAAAAGCACTCATTACATTTTTGAAAACTTGACTCGCACCTATTATATTTAATACATATTCATTGCAAGAAAAAACTGCGGCGATAAATAATTTTAAAAAATATATACTTTCCTTAGAATCATTATTTACCTCTCTTTTATATCTCATCATCTCATATATAAAAAATCTGTTTGACTCTATCTTATTGTTTACTTTTTCAAATGAATTTTTTATTATTCTCAAAGTCTCTCTATCTGTTCCTACTAGGTTAATATCAGTATTCAAAAAATTAGGTTCTTGCTTTATATTGGCACTAGAAAAATTTAGACCTGATTTAAATTTTGTATTCCTAAAATTTGAAAAATCTTTAAAAGTCGTGTAAATAAAATCTGTTATATTTTCTTTTTTCTCATCACCAAATATGACATATTCAAATGCAGCGAAATCTTTAAAGATACTTTTATAGAATTTAGCTTTTACAAAGAAGCTTTTATATGCATCAAAAATACCATCCACGTTAGAGTTTTCAAATTCAAAAGAATCAACCTCACTATTTTTAATCTCAAATTTAGATTTAAAATGTGAATTAGATATTTTTAAGTTAGTCATTTTAGAGTAATTAATCTTAAACCTATTTTCAAATATACAATCTATAACCTCTAAATTACTAATCTCTATAGAATAATTATCATCACTATCTTTTTCTCGATAAAAAACTTCTTCGTTAAAAACGCTATTTCTAAGAGTCACATTGCCCAAATAGTTACAATTGTATAAAACACTATAATTATATATGTTATTTTCTAGCCGATCAGTAATAGGAGCTATTTCAAAATTTTTAAGGAAATTACAGTGAGAAAATATACTGTTATAAAAATTTTCAACTAAAGACATTGGAGAGAAAGAAAATTCTTCCTCAAATGTACAACTATCAAAGAAAATCCTCGTATTTTCCAAATCTAAAGTTCTTAGATAGAAAAAACAGTTTATAAAGTGGATGCCACCAACATGCTTGAGCCATTTCAAATAGTCGTAAGAATCCCGAGAATCTCTTGTAGGAAAATGGAATCCAGAAAAATTAAATATTTGATTAGAAATAATCTCATCAATATCAGTCATCTCTTCATCTTTTTGATTTTTATATAAACTAAAACTTTCTTCTTGCATTTCCTCGTGAGACAATTTTCCATCAATAAATTTTAGAAACAGCATTATATGAGGAACTTCTGTAGCGCTAGCTCCATCAATAATTTCTTTACTTACAAACCCCTTTAGAAGCCTATTAAAATTACTTAATAATCCACTATTTCGATCTACTTGGTAGTTATTCTTTGTACAATGCAAAGCGCATTCATTATTACCTTTAAATGCCTGGTTATCACAGCCATCAACATCACATTCCATATATATTTACCTTTATAGACATTTAAAATAAAGATAGTAGCACACAAATATTTAGTCATAGTATAGAGATGAAATATGAAGTAAAGAAACAAGCGATGTAAAAAACGCCATCACAATTGTGACAGCGCTTTCTATTACTAATGCTTTTAACTGCTCCATTATCGTCGTCAACTGCCCTGCTAGCTCAGCCAGTTTTGCTTTCTCAGCTTCGATTACTTCCCCATATGCTTTACTCACAAAGCCTTCATTACCCAAATTGCGCGAGACAGCTCAACTTACTGTATTTCAATTAATAATACACAAATTTTTAGTCATATCATATAAATATCATCTGATGAATGGATAGTAAAACATATCTTGAATAATCAACCTACCCCAACAACCACAC
Source organism: Psychrobacter sp. JB385 (assembly GCF_900163785.1). Classification (GTDB taxonomy): domain Bacteria; phylum Pseudomonadota; class Gammaproteobacteria; order Pseudomonadales; family Moraxellaceae; genus Psychrobacter. Next base: position 71,128 of record NZ_FUKN01000001.1, on the reverse strand, counting down.
CACCGCCACCCACGTAAACAATAACATCCCAACATTGGCGTGGAAAAAGGTTGGAATCACACTATCTTTAATATGGTCATGCTGTCCATCAGCATTCAGACCAGCCGTGGCACCAAGTGTAATCGTAGACGCTGGCGAACCCGCATCACCTAATGCAGCCGCAGCACCAAGCATCGCTAACGCTGCCAGTGGTGAGAATCCAAGCGCAAATGCTAGCGGAATATAAATGGGCGCTAAAATAGGGACAGACGCAAACGAATCGCCAAACCCAATAGTAATAAACAAGCCAACAACCAGCATCACCGCTGCACCAAACAGCTTATTGTCGCCAAAGAACTGAGTAGCAGATGCCACGAGTGAGTCAATGTCGCCAGTAGCGGTCAGCAGCGCACCAAAGCTTGATGCGATGGTAATAATGACGGCAATTTCTGCCATTAAGCGCACGCCTTGCGTAAACACATCATCTTGCGCTTGCCAGCGGTAAATACCAGAAAAACCAAGAATCATAAAACCGATCATCGCGCCAATAAATAGCGAATCAAAATATATTTGAAATAACAACACCTCAACCACTGCCAATGCGGTAAACAGCAGCGGCTGTAAACCAATCTCAATTTTTTCGTCAGTAGCGATCATGTCAGCATTTTCTGTTTCTACTTTTGTCACTTGCAAATAGTCACGCGGTTTACGATACGTGATGAATACGGCACACAGCATGCCAGCGAGTAGCCCCATGACGGGAAAGAACATCGCTTTTGGTGCCATACTGGCAGTCGCTGCATACCCAGATGCAGCGCCAACACTATTAAAATTCTCTAACAAAATTTCATTTAGATAAATCGCGCCAAACCCAAACGGTAGCAGCAGATAAGACGCGCTAATACCACAAGCCAAAATACAAGCGACGGCACGGCGATCAAGTCGTAAGCGGTTCATTAGACCAAGCAGTGGCGGGATAAGCACAGGGATAAATGCAATATGTACAGGAATGAGGTTTTGTGAGAGCAATGAGGCCACGATAAATAGGGCAAACAGCATCCATTTGACCTGCTGTCGTACATGAGCGCCTTCACGATTAAGACTACTCGCCATCTTTTGTGCGACCCAATCCAGAATGCCGCTTCTCGCCAGCGCGACGGCAAACGCGCCAACCATGATGTAGGTCATCCCGACTTGTGCGCCGCTCAGCAAGTTATCATTTAATACTTGTAAGATGTCTGGCATTGTCATTCTTGCGTGTAGACCACCAAGCAAAGCCGCCGATACTAATGAAACGGCTACAGGGATTTTAATCAGACAAAACACAACCATCAGCGTAATAGCCAGCACCACAGCATTGACTGGAATCGCAAACAGCCACAACGCGCCATAGATAGCAGCCAAGCCGATTAGGATAGGCAACGCACGGTTAAGAAAAAAAGGATCCTGACGATAAGCAGATAACATAGTATTCCTTAAAATGTTATTTCAAATAGAGGGGCTTAATTTAGCGAGCTTAAAAATTTAAGAAGTTATGAGCGATAGATATATTGCCATACAGACAATAAAAAACACCATCACAATCGTGACGGCGTTTTCTACTTATACAGATATCTATTTTTAAATTACAACGCTTTCAACTGCTCCATCTGCGCCGTCATCGACGTTAACTGCCCTTGTAGCTCAGCCAGTTTCGCCTTCTCAGCATCGACCACTTCCGCAGGTGCTTTACTGACGAAGCCTTCATTACCGAGCTTGCGTGCGATGCCTTCGGCTTGACCTTTCAACTTATCATATGACTTACCCAAACGCGCCAGCTCAGCCGTTGGATCAATCAGACCTTTCATCGGTACGAGTACGCGTAGCTGACCGACCATACTTGATGACGACAGTGGCACCTCATCGCCTTCTTTGACGATATCCAAGCTCTCGACTTTAGCAAGCGCTTTGAACTGGTTTTTGATACGGGATAGACGTGCCTCTTCATCACTAGAGACGTTTTGTAGTAGCACTGGCAGACGTATCGCGTTACCCAGTTTCATCTCACCACGGATGTTACGGACGCTCGCGATGAGCTCCTGTAGCCACGCCATATCCGCTTCCGTCTGCTCACTGATTTGGCTGGCATCAGTCTGTGGATAGTCAGCGACCACGATGCTGTCATTGTTTTTACGACCCAGTAGCGGCGCGATGGTCTGCCAGATTTGCTCGGTCAGATACGGCATGATTGGATGCGTAAAGCGTAGCGCGGTTTCAAGCACGTGCAGTAGCACATAGCGAATTTGCGCTTTGCGCTCATCCGATACCGAGTCATCATTTAGGCTGGCTTTGGCAAGCTCAACGTACCAATCACAGTACTCATTCCAGATAAATTCATAGATATCTTGGCTGACCATATCGAGACGATACTGAGCGAAATGCTGATGAATGTCTTTGATACTAGAGTTCAGACGACTCATGATCCATTTTTCTGGTAATTCCCATACATCAGGATTCGCCGTTTGGTCGATAGGCTTAGCATTGCTATCACCATCGACACAGTTCATCAGTACAAAACGGCTGGCGTTCCAGATTTTATTACAGAAGTTACGATAGCCCTCGACACGCTTTAGATCAAAGTTGATATCGCGACCAGTACTAGCAAGGGATGTAAAGGTAAAGCGTAGTGCATCGGTACCATAGGCTGGGATGCCTTCTGGGAACTCTTTGCGCGTTTGCTTTTCGATTTTGGCCGCGTCTTTTGGATTCATCATATTGCTGGTGCGTTTTTCGACCAGCGCTTCTAGCTCAATACCGTCAATCAGATCAATCGGATCTAAGACGTTACCTTTTGATTTTGACATTTTTTGACCATTGCCATCACGTACCAGACCATGCACATAGACGGTCTTAAACGGTACTTGCGGCGTGCCATCTTCGTTTTTCACAAAGTGCATGGTCATCATGATCATGCGGGCAACCCAAAAGAAGATAATGTCAAAACCTGTCACGAGCACGCTGGTTGGGTGAAAGGTGTCCATCACGCGTGGATCGGCGTTGACGTCTGCCCAGTCAAGCGTACTGAACGTCCATAGACCAGCGCTGAACCATGTATCGAGCACGTCATTATCTTGGCGCAGTTTTACATCGTCGCTTAGGTTGTATTTAGTGCGCACCTCGCTTTCGTCACGGGCGACATAGATTTCACCTGTCGCATCGTCATACCATGCAGGGATACGATGTCCCCACCACAGCTGGCGGCTGATGCACCAGTCTTGTAGATCGGTCATCCACGCCATATACATGTTTTTATATTGCGCAGGGACGAACTCAATGCTGCCGTCTTCTACTGCGTCAATCGCAGGCTTGGCAAGCTCTTTGACCGCGACATACCACTGATCGGTCAACCACGGCTCAACGATCGTACCGCCACGCTCAGCGCGCGGGGCTTTGAGTGCGTAGTCTTCGATATCTTCTAGCCAGCCCTGATCCTTTGCTTGCTCAACAAGGAACTTACGCGCCGCAAAACGCTCAAGTCCTGCATAGTCGCTAGGCGTGGTCTCTAACTCTGGCTCACGCGTCTGCAAATCAGGATAGACTTCCATCGCTGGCAAAATATTGGCGCGCTCATCGAGAATATTAATCAATGGCAAGCTATGACGACGACCTAACTCATAATCGTTAAAATCATGAGCTGGGGTGATTTTGACACAACCCGTCCCGAAGTCTTTTTCGACATAGTCATCAGCGACGATAGGCACGACACGACCCGTGATTGGCAAGGTAATAGTTTTGCCGACCAAATGCGCGTAACGCTCATCGCTAGGGTTGACTGCAACAGCGGTATCACCAAGCAAAGTCTCAGGACGCGTGGTGGCGACGACCAGATAGTTTTTACCATCTTGGGTGGTTAAGTCTGCATCCGTGAAATGATAGCGGAAATGCCACAAGCTACCTTTTTCGTCGTGGTTTTCGACTTCTAAATCAGACAGCGCGGTTTGGAACTTTGGATCCCAGTTCACCAGACGCTTACCACGATAAATAAGACCATCGTCGAACAGGCGTACGAATACTTCTTTTACCGCATTGGATAACCCATCATCCATGGTAAAGCGTTCACGCGACCAGTCAACCGAACTGCCCAAACGACGAATCTGGCTAGTGATATTGCCGCCTGATTCTTCTTTCCATTCCCATACTTTATCGATGAAGTCTTCACGCGTCATATCACGGCGCTTGAGTCCTTGCGCTTCTAAGCGACGCTCCACAACCATTTGCGTCGCAATACCCGCATGATCCGTACCTGGCTGCCAAAGCGTGTTGTCGCCATCCATGCGATGATAACGGGTGAGCGCATCCATGATTGCATTGTTAAAACCATGCCCCATATGCAGCGAGCCAGTGACATTCGGAGGCGGCAGCGCGATAGAAAATGACTCGTCTTTGTCAAAAGTCGGCTGAAAATAGCCGCTTTCTTCCCAGCCTTGATACATGCCTGCTTCCACCTCACTGGGATTATAGGCGTTTTCTAGTTGATGCAGAGCCGCTTGGATAGATTGGGTGAGATTGGTTTTGGTATTTGTGCTTTCAGGATTGCTCATAATGGAATGGTCTTTTGTTAATAATAAATGTGGGCAAACACATAAGTGAATAAATGAGGAAAATGATTTATACCGTGATTTTAACGCAGATAGCCAGATTTTGTTAGATGCTAAGACAATTTATCGAAGCTTAAAGCACCTCAATCGGCTGAACGCTTACCATCATCAATCATCGCACGCGATACCATATAACACTGCTATAAGGCAAAGCAACGCTGTAGAATATAGCCATGTCTTTTTATTAATAGCAATTTGGAAATAGCGAGCTGACCGTGTCCCAAGATACCAAGTATAAAAACAATGCTCATACCGATGATGCTCACACCGATAGTGCGCCTATCATTGATGGTGACACTCATCCTACGTACGATACCAAAGACGAGCCAAAGGATGATAGCGATCATACTGCATCCGGTAATGAGCTTGAAGCGACTGAACAGTTAGAAGATGAAGACTTTTCTGAAGACCTCAGTAACGAAGACAAAGAAACCATCAAAAAAGTCGCCAATGATGACAACGCCAGTCAGGCAAAAAGCCACGCCAGTATCTTGGTTGAGCAATCCATGGATGCTCAAAAAACCTTTGAACGTTCGCTTGGCTCATTATTCACTAGCGCTTTTACCGCAGGACTTGAGATTGGCATCAGCTTTTTTATGATTTTATCTGCTTTTGCCCTTCTTAGCGAAGTGCTGCAAAGTCACTATGCGCTCGTCCTTGCTTCGCTGCTTTATCCGATTGGCTTTATCATTGTGGTCATTGGTCAGTCATTGTTATTTACCGAACAAACCTCGCTCTTGAGCCTACCTGTATTAAATGGTTTTGAGCCTTTAAGCAAACTTTTGCGACTTTGGGGCATTGTCATTGCAGGCAATGTGGTCGGTGGCTGCTTGTTTGCCGCTTTAATGATCGGTTTGGGTTTGAATATGGAGCTGTTTAGCGCCAGTAGTATCGACACTTATGCTGAGCATATTCTGGACTTTAAATGGTGGGTCATATTTGGTAGCGCCATCTTGGCAGGCTGGATGATGGGCGTGACTGCATGGCTTGTGACCTCAGCGCGCGACACACTTAGCCGCATTGTGTTGGTTACCATGATCACAGGCAGTATCGGGTTTTTGGGTTTGCATCACAGTATCGTTGGCAATATCGAAGTCTTCTCTGCTTTACTATATGGCAACACGGTCAGCTTAGTACGCTATTTGGAATTTTTAGCACTGGTATTGGTTGGCAATACGGTCGGTGGCGTGGTGTTTGTCGCCGTACTCAAAAACCGCACGTTTTTATTTGATATCGAAAAAGTAAAAGAGCAAACCGCTGATGACAGAGAAGATGCTAGACGACACACAAACATCGGTTAGCCTTAGTGATTCGTAGATTATATTGCATGATTAAAGCGCCCAATAAAGCAGTAACCAACACACTTGCCTCCCATAAGCCATTTAACAACATTAAACTGCTTATGGGCATTGATACCTCACTCATCAACGTACTGCGCTTTGCTTTATAGATTTTATCTAAGCTCTAGATGCTGCCAAAGCACCACTTTTTACATCAGATTTTTTAAGCTTATAATACTTTGCACTAAAGATTCTGACCAAAATCCCAGCGGTCAAAAACATGATCAAGGTATAAATGGTAGGCATCAGCGGCATTTTGTAATTGGCCAACAGTGTCAGCGCCATAAATATCGACAAGGTGCTGTTTTGCAAACCAACCTCTAGTGTCACTGACGCTCTTTGTGCCAAATTCAGTCCAAACCATTTACTAGTATAATAACCAAGCGCCATGGTAGACAAGTTCAACAATAAAGACACCGGCCCCGTGGCAAAAATGCCTCAACGATGATGTCTCTTTGCACATAGCTCAAAAACGCCAAAAATATCACGCCAAATCTAGACACATATCGCCGAGAGTTGTCCTCAACCCTAGGCGCAAAGCGTTTGATTAGCATGCCTACACTGATGGGTAATATTGTTAGCAAGACCAAAGTCAATACTGTTTTTAACACAGGCAATTGAAACACACTGCCTACCCCCATAAAGTGAATCAATGAAAAACTCAGAATGATCGGAATACTAAACACTGTGATGATACTGGCAATCGCCGTCAACGTCACAGAGAGCGCCACACCCCCTTTGGCAAAATACGTAAATAAGTTTGAAGCTGTGCTTCCTGGACATAATACCAGTAGCATGACGCCAACCGCATATTCAGGCTCAAGTGGTATGATTTTTGCCAACGCAAAACTGATGATGGGAGTAATAACAGCTGATTGGTCAAGCCAATACCGAAGGCTTTTGGGTATTTTAAGACGCATTTAAAATCACTGGTGACTAGGGTTAGACCCATACCCATCATAATCAAAAACAAGCAAATAGGAATAACGACTGAATTGACAAACGTGAGGAGCATTGGCTTTTTAGGATTGCATCACAGTGTCGTTGCTAATACTAAAACCTTTGTTGCCTTGCTGTATGGCGATACTATAAGCTTAATGAGCTATCTATGGTTTTTAGATGTTTGAGCCATTCTCAAAAGCTTAACGCCTTTTATAATTCTGCAAATAATAACCCCCTGATACTCTTACTATAGAGAATGTCAGGGGGTTTGTTTTTATGAGTTATTCACGTCTAAACGCTGATAGTCGCTATGCTATAAGTAGTTCAGCTGCATGACGGTTTCAAGTGATGTCTGATTTGCTATTTATAACAGCTACAGCTACAGCTACAGCTACAGCTACTGCGTACTAAGTCATTAGATTTTCTATAGACCTATATATCAACTAAAAGGCACAGCTAGATAACCGTCTGCTAAAATTTGAGTTTCTAAATAATCAGCGGCTGTATCATTAAAATAGGTACAGTCTACAGTATCTGCGTCAGGATCTGTATTTCGGGTATAACCATTGTCGATATAATTAGCGGTATAAACACTGCCATTCATCTCTACGGCTGCTTCATAGAAAATGTTACCTTGATAATTATCAGGATCTACTAAACGTATTGCACGGTATTCATTATTCTCGCCAACCTGAACAGTTTCATAATCATAATTATTTGAATTGCTCATATTGGCTACATTTAGCCATTCTTCGATAGTATTTTCATTTAAGAATGCATGTCCAACTTTAAACACTGGAAAAGAAGGTTTTTCAACAATATCTGCATAACAAATTGAATTAGTTGGTAACTGCGCGTTATTAAGTCTATAGATAGACAAAGGCGTGAAGAATCGTTGTTCGTCTGCTGTTGTTATACCAGATATATCATAACTTTTTAAAATCCGTGTAAAGGTCAATGGTTTATTATTGCTTGCAGAACTCAAGGTATATGAGTATGAAGTAGGCGTTAATACATCTATTGTTGGACTAATAAGTGCTTCGAACGCTTCGTCATTAGCTTCAAAAGTACGATAATAGTTAGGTGCAATATAAGTATAAGAAGACTCATAGTCAGGTTCGCTTTTAACCCCTTTAAAGACCTTAGATGTTGTTTGATTTTGACCATCACGAAGGACTACATCTATGCGTTCTGCATATTCTGAACCTCTATCACTGTAACTGCCTTCTACTATCGAAAACTGTATCTCATCGGCAGTTTCTACTGGATTATCAGTGGATGGTATACTGTTATAAGAAGAGTTATCATCGTCGCCACAAGCGACAAGCCCTAAAGAAGCAACTAGAAATGCACTAAACGCAAAGGTATTTTTCATGCATGGTTCCTAAAATGTATTAAGGTAGCAGTACGCTTCAATATAATTATACCAATTGTTACGTTTCTGATTCAGATATCAGTATTATCGTTAACTTATACCACGTCTGCAAGAATTTTGTTTGCTAAAATTCAATAACAGTTGCTATTGCTTGCTTATTATAGATGATAGGATGCTAGAGTTTGCTTGATTAGCTTAGTTAGTTTTAGAAGTCTCAAAATAAAATAATGGATGTTAAAGTGATACATTCCAGAATAAATCAATGAGTGATTTGACAAATAAAGAACTAGAGCTATCGTTAATTGTCTGCTAGACAATTATAGCTAAATTTTAGGATTTTCAATGCTAATGACCGCTGTACCATAAGCAATGGCTTCTACCATACTGCCCAATTGATTGATGTTAGTCACTTCCATACGTAAGCCATAGATATGGTTATAGCCTTTGGCATTGGCTTCGGTACGCATACGTACGATGGCCTCACGGCGAGCACGATCCAGCAATGTCTCGTAAGTAGTCAAGTTTTTGCCAAATAGGCTTAACACACGCGCGATGATCATTTTAAAGTAATCTTGAGCAATGACAACACTACCCAGTACCAACTCGCCCTCGCTACCAGTTGCCAGTTTGGGACAATAAAAGCGCTCGCTTGAGACAATAATATGACCCAACGCTTGCTCCGACACGCGCAGCTGCGCTAGATGCTGACGCTCATGACGCGACCCAAAAAACCACCCAGCCGCGAATAATAAAATAAACGGTGCGTAGTTGATAAGAAATTGAGTGAGAGAGTTATTCATGGCACGTCTCTTAATATAAAAAGCATCAAAAAAATGCTTTGAGCGTTGGCTAATTAACCAAAGGGATTAAAACGTGGCAAATCATCTGTTGGGACAGAGGCAGGATTTTGAGCTTGCGTAGTCTGTCCATAAGCGTCATTTGATGGCTGCTGAGCAGTTTGCTGCTGGATGGGAATGGCTTTAACTGCGGTACCATAGACGAATAGTTCAGAGGCACCCTGTGCGATACTAGAGGTCGAAAAACGCAAACCCACAACTGCATCAGCGCCCAAAGCTTCGGCTTTGAGCACCATTCGATCTATCGCCTCTTGACGCGACTCTTCGAGCAACTCGGTATAAGCGGTTAATTCACCACCAACGATATTTTTTAACCCAGCAAACAAGTCTTTACCGACATGCTTTGAGCGCACCGTACTGCCATACACCACATCTAGGCGCTCAGTGATTTGGTAATTGGGTAAGTGCTCAAGATTGGAGAGTTGCACAGTCATAGGACGACCTTATCGGTGACTTAATAGGATGGAACAAAAACGCTAAGCAGTACTGACAACAAGGGACATTCATCTGTACTGCTTATGGCTATTTTTAATGGTACGCTTAATCGTTGGTATGGAACAATAAGAACAATTCCGTCAAATTGCCTTCAATGCTATTGGCCATTTGTACCAGCTTATCCTCATCGCGGCGCATCTCAGCAAGCTCTGGATCTTCGTCATCGATACCGCTTAACACGATCATCGGCAAGGTCAATACCGCCACATCTTCTGCTGTCTCTTCATCTTCGAACCAGTCACTTGCTTCATCCGCATACATGGCATCTACAAAGCCAATCGACCAAGCAACAATGTCTGACTCATCCGAAAAATCAACGGCCACTTCTTCGTTACCAGCGTCTTCTCCAAACGGCAACTCAATCGGTGTCTCGTTTTTTAACTCAGCCATGATAGCATCGCGCCAGCGCTTGATACCGTCAATGACATTTTCAGGCACTTCACTGGTGTGGCCTTCAAACAACGCGTCTATCCAATTTGGCAATGGACGACCTATCACGGTCGCGGTCAAAAAACCATGCGCGGCAACACTATCGAGCACAAACTGGCTCTCTTGATTGTCCAAATAGTCTAGTAATTCATCGAAACTTAGTGGGTTACTCATGATGTCATGGTCCTTAAGAGAGGGGTTGCGTCAATTGCAATCGCTGATTGGGTAAACGCAGGATAGCGGATAATCTGAAGACGAAGGTTGTCTGGATAAATCACCAAACAACCATAATAAAATAAAAACGGTTATAAAAATGGGGATTGAGCACCGCAAAAACCACAAACGAGATATCATCGGCTAAGTGCAACCAAATATACACACTTGATTAAAAGGCTTTAGTCGGCTTAAATGGCACTATTTTTTGGCTCTAAACCGTTGTTTGACGCTAACAACTAAAGATCATCATCCCAGTCATCGCCATCTTCATCGAAGTTGTCGATATCATCTAGATCATCTTTGAGCTCTTTTGCCAAACGCTTCTCTTCTAACAAATTGTCGATTAGTCGACGCTTTTCAAGACTGCTTAGGCGTGTACGTACACTCGTCTCGGCCTCTTCCACCATCTTTGCATCATCATCGTCGACAAAATCATCATCAAAATCGTCGTCAATATCTGTGTCACTCATGACAAGCTCCTATCGTTTTTAGCAAGGGGATTAAAAACATATCAATATATATATGCCTTATAAAGTCTCTATTGAATGTTGTCAATCCTTTTTATCATGATGGCAGATTTAATAGCCAATACTAAGATAACGCCATAATAGACAATTGTATATAAATATAACAGCAATTACGTAGCAGAGTCGCTGTCGTTTTCGATCATGAGTACCGCATTACGAACATCAGCTAGGCGCTGTATCATGGCATCATTGCCACCGTCGAATATCGCGCACTCGCGCTCATAGACCGTTGTTGGGCGCATGATGCTATGCACTTGCACATGGTGATTGATTTGTTTGATACCTGCGTTGGGTAACAAGATCAACATTTGCTCTTTGCGACCAACGCTGTGCAATAACTGTGTCATTGCTTCTGACTGAGCATCATCGCTCACCCCTGCTTTTGCAGGTAATGCAAAACGTGATAGCTCAATATGCTTATCGTGGATGATTTTATTGAGCATTAAGTAGAGCTTACCAAGCATCACGCCTGCCAGCGCCACTTTTGCGTGACTGTTATCAGCCTTTAACAAGACACTTGCGCCCTTGTCTTCAAATCGTGGCTCATTTACTAAACTGACTCCCAGCAATAAAGGCTGTTTGAGCAATTCGGTTATCGCTTGGTTCAATAGTTGCGTACACAATGCCAAATACGGCAAGCGCTGAGACGGTGCCAAACGCTCAAGCATATTGAACTCATCGTGAAAGACCAGCTGTACACGCACACTATCGAACGATCGTGTGGCAGACAACCTAGAAGCACCAGCAAGTTTGGCAGAGGTCTGACTGGTGCTACCTGCATCGCTCTGCGCCTCATCGCTCGCTTGATGCTCTGCACCTGCTTCTGTTGTCTCGCCCATTTTACTTGCGGTCATATCGACCGTTTCGCTTGCATTGCCTTGGCTCTGCTGCTTTCTTAAGTACTGATTGACTTCGTTATGGATGTCACGTTTTTTTACGGTGGTTGTTTCACTACCCATCACCGTTTCATCTGAGCGCTCAGTGCCAGTAGCGTCTCTATCTGATGAGCGACGGTCGAAATCGCGATCATAATTCCTCGGATCCATTTGCATATACTGCTCACGATGCAGATTTTGGATTTCGCGGCTAAGGGCATTGATTTGTTCTTTGGTCGGGCGCGCAAGATAGCCATAAATCACCCAAAGCAATAGGTGCAGCAGCATAGTTCCAATGACAAATGGCCATTGCATGGCGATAATCTCGCCTTTACTCACATCTTTTAAGGTCAATGCCACACTACCAATGACTGCATCCCCTTTGGTTGCAATCTGACGAATAGTATCGCCTTGTTGCATGGGCGCATTACCCACCGGTACTAAAATCTCATCTTTATTGTCTTTAATCAGAATCCGTGTGACATCTTGCTCGCTGGTATAGCGATTGGCAATGACGCTTAGGCTGACACGGTCTTTATTCTCTAAAGACAACCTCGCTTCATCAATCAGCTGGGCGACCATCTGCTCGCCTTTTAACGTACGACTATTGCTCAGCTGTTGGTCCGTACTGATGACCAATAACAGAGTCTGCAAACAAAAACTAACCAGAAGAATTATGGCAAACAACCCTTGCCGCGGCGCTAAATACGTCATGATATGGTAAACTTTTTTGGATAAAAGAAATTAAAAAACAAGGCTATCGCTCATTTTTTGGCTAATTTAAAAAAATGGTACTGCGTGTGTCTTTATCACTCGTGACTAAAATCAAGTAACACCCTTTAAACCTGCTAAGACACCATTACTGAAAACAACGGTTTTGGGCATCCACACTTCGCATCAACGGATGCTATCTTGGCTCGTTCATACTGGTCACAATAGCCGTCACATACTCAGCGAATATTCGCTACTATATCACCATAATCAGTCTTATAGCGTTAGCGGCTTGAGAAATTTATTACAACATGAGCCTGTTACTTCTTCTACTTTTTGAGTGACAATAGTCATTTTTGGAACACTATGATACTTTGCGTGCCCTCTATAGGCGCTGCTTAGTAAAACTGGTATTATTCCTAATCTTATATGAGCATACAAGGGACAATTGAGGCATGCCAAACAATACATCTTATTCGTTACCAAAAGACAGCAAAGCATGGCAGCAAGCCGTCGACTCTGTTGCGTCGTTATTACCAAACGATACCAATTTGCAAGATTTTGATGCGCTACAGTCTCTCCCTGTGTTTGCCCTCATTGTTGTATTGCCTGCCAGAGTATCCACGCTTGATATTCATCAATATGTACAGTCATGGGTCGATGAGCAGCCAAACTGGCATTTGGTCACCGTTGCCGAAGATGCAGATGCAAGTTTTGTCAATATCACTGTGTCTGATACCGAGCCGATGGCAGGAAATGCACAGCGCCTACCCTTTACACAATCCCAAGTCTTTCGCTATCTGTTAGTACCAGTAAGCGACACGCTGATGCACCCTGCCAAAAAAACCGCTGCCGCTCACATCATCGATGATCAGCTGACGACCCGCTTACGTCGCGATTTGACCGAAGATTATAAGAATACTTACCATACAGACAGTGCCGACTCATTAGACGTCGTCGATTGCCATATCTTATCTGTCGGTCATATGCTACGCACACATAAGCTTGCTTGCTTTGATATGGATTCAACCTTGATTGAGCAAGAAGTCATCGTCGAGCTTGCAAAAGCGGCTGGCGTAGGTGACAAGGTCGAAGTCATTACTGAAGCGGCCATGCGCGGTGAAATCGACTTTGATGAGTCCTTTGCTCAGCGAGTGGCGTTATTAAAAGGTCTGTCAACGGATGTACTTGATGAGATATGCGCGCGCTTGATACTATCGACTGGCGCTCGCACCACCATTAGCGCGCTAAAAGCGCTGGGCTATCATACGGTACTTGTGTCAGGTGGCTTCACGTATTTTGCTCGTTATATCGCAGAGCAACTTGGCATTGATGAAGTACACGCCAACCCATTGGACATCGAAGACGGAGAAGTCACGGGACATGTGCAGCTGCCTATCGTCAATGGTGCCAAAAAAGCCGCTATCGTCGAGCATACAGCTGAGCGTTTGGGAATTGAGATGTCACAAGTCGTCTGCATTGGTGACGGTGCCAATGACTTACCGATGATGGCCGTCGCAGATTTAGGCGTGGCTTATCGTGCCAAACCTATTGTCCAAGCGCGCGCCGATGCTGCCATCAATGTAACGGGTCTTGAAGGCACACTTTATGCTCTCGGATACCCTGCATTTGCCCCTACTAAGTAATCGCTCCATACTCAAGTGCATACTATGAGCCAGATTAACGAACCTGTAAGCCAGATTGATGGTCGCATCGTCAATCTGGCTTTTATGCGGCACAACATTTCAACGCACTTATCAGATTTGATACGGCCACCTACTACATCGCTGTTTTAGCGTGATTGTTGGCATTCATTTTCAGCACTTATCGTTAAATACTAAAGGATTTGTCCATGACGGCACCACAATCACCGCGACCAAACGAGTCGTCAACGCCGCAATTACCGGATGAAAACACCCGTCTAATCACTGACAGTCCCAAACAGTTATTGGGCATCTATATTAGAGGCATGGCCATGGGTGCAGCAGATATCGTCCCTGGTGTCTCTGGTGGTACGATTGCGCTGATTGCGGGTATTTATGAGCGATTGATCAACGCGCTCAGTAGTATCGGCCCCAATCTTTGGCAAATATTTCGACAGCAGGGCGGCATCAAAGGATTATTTGCTGTATGGCGCGCCGTGGATGCTACCTTTTTGCTTTTCTTATTGTTAGGCATTGCCACCAGCTTTGCTACGTTAGCGGGCATGATCAAGTATCTGTTGGATCATCAACCACTACTCATCTGGTCATTCTTTTTTGGCTTGGTCGTAGCAACTGTTCTTATCTTATTGACTGAGATAAAACGTTGGAATATAGGGCGGGTAGCACTGTTCTTTGTCGGGCTTGTCGCCGCAGTGACTATTAGTAGCTTGCCCTTACTCACCTCAACACCAAGCTTACCTTATTTGTTTTTTGCAGGGGCAATCGCTATTTGCGCCATGATACTACCGGGCATATCAGGCTCTTTTATCCTATTATTGCTGGGTGCTTATGACACGGTTTTAGAAGCAGTACATACCCTAAATTTTGCCATTATTTTTACGGTGATCGCTGGTATGGCAACGGGTCTTTTATTGTTCACTCGTGCGCTCAAATGGTTATTGTCGCGCTACTATCAAGCAACCCTCGCGCTACTGACAGGGTTTATCGCAGGCTCTTTAGTAAAGGTATGGCCTTGGAAAGTCGATGCGTTGGGCACGCTCAATAGCACCGCCGTGACCAATGTGATGCCGTGGCAATACCCTACTGGCGCCCAGTGGGTGACCACCATAGGGCTCATGTTATTGGGTGCGGTTTTGGTATCACTATTATCGTGGTGGGGCACTCGTAGCAATCGCGCATAAACGATACTTGAGTCTAAACTCGTGCCACGTCTACCTTTAGTCGCTTTCTTTAGACGCTACTGCAAGTATCATTGAAAATCTTTTTTATCATAAAAACTAAACGCGCATTTTGTGGCGTTTAGTTTCAAATCTGTGATAAATAACACTCAAAACTCATCAAAAAATCAAACGTCAACGGTTGTCGCAAAGTCGCCTTTACCCTCTTTAGCTTTGTTCAACAAACTTTCATAATGATGACATTGAAATTCACCTTATGAATAGAGAGATGAATGATGTTATTAACTGTCTTTTCTTTTATTGGTATCGCTACCTTGAGTAGCTCGGCAGTGCTCGGTTATGGCGGACTGATCGGCTTAATCGTGGCGCTCGCTTTGTCCTCTCAGCGCTGGCTACTGTGGTATCTGTTCGGTGGTATGGCTTATTGGATGAGTGTGGAGATGCTCCAAAGTTTACTCGCTTCTCGTCCTATGCTGGCAGAGCTGTCAGAATGGCACAGCTACGTGATTGCGATGGGTATTAGCTGGCTGCCGTTGGTCGGCTGGGTATTATATCGAGCGCTGCGATACGAAGATGTGAGTCGCAGGGTACAGCAGCAGCGTGCCTTGGAAGCCGCTCGTTATAAAGAACATACGCCTGTCTATGATGATGACTATCAGCCACGTTTTCACTAATAGTGCCACCATTATGTTGGCATCATTGAATGTTACAAGATACTTAACGCTCTCTACGTAACTCCTAAAGAATTGCCACCTGTCCATCGTTTATAATCTATTTATATATTTGTCAATAAAACTGGTATAAAGTACGCATTATTTGCGTACTCATTCTTTGGGAGTTTATCTATGTTTACTGTGCCTGTATTAAATATTAAGTCTGATCCATTAGATGTATTATTGGCGGTCGTGGGTTATCGTTTGTCGATGCTTGCTGATAGCGACAATGAAGAGATCAAAGCATTATTTGCTGGCCGTAAAGTCACTATCGAAATCGCAAGCGATGAGTCTAATATCGCTCGTTATTTTAGATTTGATGATGGTCAATTTAGCCAACATAGTGGCCATGCTGAAAAAGCAGATTTGACCATTAATTTTAAAGACTCTATGACTGGCGTTAAGCTTTTGACCAAAGGCGATCTGCCCTCGTTTATGACAGCGGTTCAAGAAGGCAACTTAAGTATTGAAGGCGATTACAGCTTAATGATGTGGTTTAACAAGCTTGCCAAACATATCGTGCCACCTATTCCAGAAGAATATAAACCATATCTCCAAAAAGCCAAGCCGTACGCTTATAAAGCACAAAGTTTTGCCAATCATTGGATTGGTGTGGCAAAGCATAAAATGGGCAAATAACCTGCAAGTTATTGACTAAGTAGCCAAACTATAGTCAATCCAATATAAAAGATATACGGCGCTGCCAACGTCATATTTTCTCGCTTACTGTGCCTTCGCAGACAGAGGCTACGAAAATATATCGTTGGCAATCCATTATCATTGTGGTACCTTTTTTATTTAGGATTAGCTTATAAATAGTTGCTACTCATGTTCATAATTGTGTCGATTATAAATCTTATTTGGTAGTGGTCTGTTTTTCTAAAAAGGTTGCGTTATACTATAGCGCAACCTTTTTTATGACCTTAAAAACGATAAGCGTATCAGCCACTATCTGATACACCTTAACAGTATGATAAAAGGACTTATACCATGGCAGGATTACTTAGCATCTCAGAACCTCATGCCGGTAGCCCCACTGATATGAATAATCAAAACGACACCAACAATGACTTCTTGGCAAGCCTAGTTAGCGATGCTACTCAGGCACCAAAAAACGTCACTGAGCAGTACACTCGTGAAGACATTGCGCAACTGTTCGATTTGCCTTTGATGGATTTATTGCTACGAGCACAAACGATTCACCGAGAGAATTTTAATCCCAACGAAGTACAGATCAGTACTTTATTGTCAATCAAGACGGGTAACTGTCCTGAAGATTGCGGCTATTGCTCACAATCTGGTCACCATCGCGATACCACCAAATTACAAGCAGAAAAACGCTTGGAGATTGATAAAGTCATTGCCGCAGCCAAACGTGCCAAAGCCACTGGTTCATCACGATTTTGTATGGGCGCAGCTTGGAAGCATCCTAGCGCCAAAGACATGCCTTACGTGGTTGAGCTGGTAAAAGAAGTAAAAGCGTTGGGACTAGAGACTTGTATGACTCTTGGTATGCTAGATACCGACCAAGCTACCCAATTGGCTGACGCAGGATTGGATTATTATAATCACAATCTCGATACGTCACGACGTTATTATGAGCAAGTGGTCAGTACGCGCAGTTATGATGAGCGCTTAGACACGCTTGCCAATGTGCGCAACTCAGGCATCAATGTTTGTAGTGGTAATATTGTTGGTATGGGCGAAAGCCGCGACGATCGCATTGATTGGGTACATGAATTGCTCAAAATGCCTAAAGCACCCGAATCTATTCCCGTTAATTTGTTGGTGCCGATTGCTGGCACACCGATTGGTGATAAAGTCTTGGCAGAAGGACAGCTATCTGTACTTGAATGGATACGTACGATTGCGGTGGCTCGTATTTGCTGCCCAACCAGCTATGTGCGTTTGTCCGCTGGACGCGAAAGCTTGTCTGATTCTGAGCAGGCCTTGGCCTTTATGGCAGGTGCCAATTCGTTCTTTTATGGTGATAAACTACTGACCACAGGCAATGCCAGTCAGTCAGGCGATGATAGATTGATGCGAGAGCTGGGTTTGACCAAACAGTTTGCCGCGCCACGCGCGCCAAAGCAAGTGCCTGTTTTGGACGCCATGAGCGGCCATCAATCAAGAGTCGTATTGGCTGAGTAGTCGTGTCTCACGCTACTATTAGCAAGCAATCTGCACTAAGCTTGCCAGCATGATTTACTGCCCAGCTAAGCTTAGGTGTATAAAAGAGAGACATCATGCCAGATTATTTTAATTGGATCAAAGCCGCACACATCATCTCTATGGTTTGCTGGTTTGCCGCCATATTTTATTTGCCGCGCCTGTTTGTGTACCATGCGATGAGTGACGACAGCATCAGCCAAGAGCGCTTCGTTATTATGGAGCGCAAGTTATATCGCGGTATCATGACACCAGCGATGATCGCCACCTGGGTGTTTGGTCTGTGGATGTTGGGGATGGGCTGGGAGGTTTACAAAACCCAAGGCTGGCTACATGTTAAGCTACTATTGGTCGTTCTGTTATCTGGCTACCATGGTGCATGTGGTTTTTATCGCAAAAAACTGATAGACAATCCACATTATAAAACCCATAAATTTTGGCGCTGGTTTAATGAGGTGCCTGTGTTTGCATTGGTCATTATTGTGATTTTGGTGGTGGTAAAACCTTTTTAAGCGCTTTATTGGTGAGCCTTTAGAAAAACTAACACATAAGTAAATAAGTAAAGTAGCCACCATTTCACAAAAAAGCGTCCAGCACTTTTATATGCTGGACGCTTTTTTATTTGCCATTTTTCTTGTCAACTAAGTGAGCTTGATAACGCTATTATACTGTCAGACACTCAAATATTTAGCCTTCACTACACGCTAGGACGCATGATTTGATAGACGTTGCTCAAATCATATACACGATAGCGTGCAGGTTCGCGGCGGTTCTCACCTGCATAGCTGAGTATCAAAGCTTGTTTGGACGCTTCATCAACCCAGCCCACAAACAGCCCACTATGCTCGACACGGTTATAACCGTGGTTGATATAATAGAGCCAATCGCCTACTTCAATCTCATCACTACGAGCATAAGGGCCCTGACTATAAGTGCCTTTATGAATGGTATCGCGGCTCACTCCTGCGCGATTAAACACCGCATTAAGATAGTCCCAACAGCCGCCCTTAATAATCGTACGCTCATTGAGCGCCATTTTGCGAGCCATGCTGACCACTTCACGCGCCGCCAAACTGCTTTGCGTCTCTGCGCTACTCAACAACGGTAAATACTCATTATCAACATTATCGTAGTTACCAGACAAAAAAGCAGGCAGCACTACTGGTGCTTGATTTTGTACGCTAGGATAACGATAGGCCGATTGCTGAGTGCCGTAACTGGGTGTGTTTATCACATTGGCAGTTGAATATCTGGTACTGATAATAGGCTGGGTGGCAGTATTGCTACGGTAAGTGCCAGCGCGCTGAATAGTAGAGCGAGTACTGACTTTGGCAGAAGGGACTACAGAGTATGCTGGAGATGAATAATTAGATTGGACAGACTTTTGGGCGATGAGTGCACTCATGCTATCTGCATAAGCTGAACCGATTGAACCAAAAGTAAATAATAACAAACTGCACGACGCTGTAACCAACGAAATGGGCAAACGCGACATGGCTAACTCCTTGCCAATAAAATATAAGTAATAGCATGAATGATGATTAGACTTTTCAAGCTTACTTATAAACTATTTGGATAGGAATCTGCAAGCACTATTCAGATTTTAGAATAGATAAAAGGTATAAAAACCCAGACCAATGGTTTAAAGAAGAGGATGTATATGAGAATATCAATAGGTTAAAACGGTCTTAATTTAGTAATAAAAAACTGAGTAATAAGAACTTGGCTTAATGATAAAAAATGATACTCATCTATAGCTGATCCGCTAAGAATCGTCTGAATCAGCATTCATCTTGATATTGACATGGCGCTTGGTCAGTGCCTGACCTTGCAAAATAGCTTTGGTCGCAGTGGCTTCTTGAAGACTCTCAAAACCACTAATATGATACTTTGGCTTATCCTCACTATCGACAATCTGTAACTGCTCACCAATAAGTAGCATTTTATCGCCATCGGTCAAATGGATATGCTCATGCTTGCCTTGATAATCATGTACCAACTCACCAGCTCGCACCCATAATACACCGTTTGTGATCACACCAGCCTTGGCTTTTTTGCGTTGTTGACGCTTTAGATTAAACACAAAGCTGCCAACGATAAGTAGGGCCAAGGCACCAATAGCAAGGCGCTCTGGTAGCAAGCTCATGGCTAACGCCACCGCGACTGCACCTACCAGTAACGCTGACCCGAACCAAAACAGACCGTTGTCAGCCGCTTGCGACTGACCCTGTAACGTAATTTTAGCGCCATCATCGGTCAGCTTGAGCATGCATTATTACCTATCGTTAGACATTTATGAGTAAAAAGCCAAGTATGTATGAGCAGCTTATGACAGATTTAAAAGAGCTGACAATGTGCTCACCAAAAGAACCAACTACCAACCTAAAGCAGTTTGTTGCAATTTGATCAATTCAGCGATGCCCTTTTCTGCCATAGCGAGCATATCGTCAGCCTGAGCACGGGTAAATGGTTTTTCTTCGGCCGTGCCTTGTAGCTCAATGAACTCACCTTTTTGTGTCATGACAACATTCAAATCCGTGTCACAACTGGCGTCTTCTTCATAGTTCAGATCCAAGTAGGCTTTACCATCTTTCATACCGACAGAGATAGCCGCAACCAAACCAATCAGCGGATCTGCTTTGAGTTTTTTGGTTCTTTGCAGGCTTTCTAACGCGTCAACAAGCGCAATCGCTGCACCCGTCACACTCGCCGTACGAGTACCACCGTCCGCCTGCAACACGTCACAATCAAGATAAATGGTGTTTTCGCCAAGCTTACTCAAGTCAATCATGGCGCGTAGGCTACGACCAATCAAACGCTGAATTTCTTGGGTTCGACCTGATTGTTTGCCACGTGCCGCCTCACGCTGGTTACGTGTGTTTGTCGCTCGTGGCAACATGCCGTATTCGGCAGTGATCCAGCCTTTGCCTTTGCCTTTTAGCCAGCGCGGTACACCCGATTCGACGCTAGCAGTACACAGCACTTTGGTATCGCCGAAACTTACTAATACTGATCCTTCGGCATGCTTAGTATAGTGGCGCTCAAAGCTGATCGAGCGAAGTTGGTCAAGCTCACGATTGTCAATACGCATAAAAATTCCTAGTACAATGTTTTAAAAGCAGTGTCATAAAAATAACAAATCTGGTGCCGTTTGGCGATTCGATAAATAACGCAATACATAAGTAATTCGTTATTGGTATATATCGGAGAAAATGATGAATGAATACCTTAACAGGCTCAAAAAGACAGCCATCCTAACGTGACAGCGGCGTAATAGCAAGATTCGCTCAAGCTATGACGCCGTGGTTTTACCAAAAAGCGGTGTAATCATAAAACGGTGCACTGATTGATTACTCTGACGGCTTTACGCTTGAGCCTTTGTATTTATATATGTACTCAACCCTTTATTCTAGGCCTTCCATCTTACGCAATTCTTTACGCAAAATCTTACCAACGTTTGACTTTGGTAATTCATCCACGAACTGGATATGACGGGGACGCTTATAGCCGGTCAGCTGTTTTTTACCAAAATCTAGCAATTCTTGTTCTGTGACTTCGCCCTTTTTGACCACAAACAATTTTGGTTCTTCACCGCGCTCTTCGTTTGGCACTCCGATAGCACCGCACTCTGCCACGGCTGGATGCTCGCTCATGGCTTCTTCGATTTCATTTGGATAGACGTTAAAGCCAGAGACCAAAATCATGTCTTTTTTGCGATCGACGATTTTAATAAAGCCCTTTTCATCCATGATACCGATATCACCTGTCTTTAGGTAACCATTAGCGGTAAAGGTTTCGGCCGTTTCTTTAGGACGGTTTTGATAGCCAATCATGACCTGTGGCCCTTTGACGCATATCTCGCCGCGATCGCCCATGACCACTTCATTTTCGTCGTCATCGATTAGTATCACATCCGTACTAGAAGCAGGAATACCAATCTTATTGGTGAACTCAGCGATGGTCATTGGATTAAAGGCGACCACTGGCGAGGTCTCAGATAACCCATACCCTTCTACAATTGGCAGACCTGTGATGTTATGCCATTTTTTGGCCACACTTGGCAACACTGACATTCCGCCACCGATAGGGGCTTTTAGATTAGAAAAATCCAACTCTGCAAAACTGTCTTTATTCACCAAGCCATTAAATAAGGTATTGACCGCAGGGATAAAGGACGGCTTGTATTTGCCCATCTCTTTAATCAAACCATCAAGATCGCGTGGATTTGGGATCAATAAGCCTGCATAACCCTGATACATGCCGTACATACCACAAACCATAAATGAGAACACATGGTATAGGGGCAACGCGGTCAAAATAACATCACCTGCCTCCACGTCATCTTCAAACGCACTGTTCATAAGGGCGCTGATTTGTAACATGTTGGCGACTAAGTTGCCATGAGACAGCATCGCGCCTTTAGCTACTCCCGTCGTACCACCTGTATATTGCAATAATGCCACGTCACTTAAGCTCAAGTCAGGGCGTTTATAATGACTGGCCGATACTGCGTTTAGCGCATGCTTAAAGCTCACACTATCAGGTAAGTGATAAGCTGGAATCATTTTTTTGATGTGACGCGCCACAAGGTTGACCACAGCACCTTTGACAGACCCTAACATATCACCAATTTTGCAGACGATCACATGCGCCACCTGGCCTTTGTCTTCTGCATCTTGATAAGTTTTTGCAAAATTTTCTACAATAAATAAGGCTTTGGCACTGCTATCATGCAGTTGATGCGACAGCTCTCGGCTGGTGTACAAAGGATTGACGTTGACCAATACCATACCTGCACGGATGATACCCAATGCAACCACTGGATACTGCAACAAGTTGGGCATCATGACCCCGACTTTATCACCCTTAACCAATCCTAATGATTGTAAGTAGCTGGCAATTTGACGGCTGTACAAGTCCAATTGTTTATAGCTAATCTCAGCGCCCATACAGATATAAGCGGTTTTTTTGCCATAGCGGCTAAAATTACGCTCAAACACTTCTAGCAAAGAGGTATTGTCGTCTGGCATATCGATAGTAGCATCAATGCCGTAGCGCTCATAAGCGCTTAACCAAGGTCTATCGCTAGGGATGGTTGGCATGGTAGGGAATGCATTTTCTTGATAAATATTGTCTTTATCAGCGCTGCTCTTATGAGCACTGTCGTTATTGTTGGTTGCAGCTTTATCGTTTGCTGTCTCTTTATTGATATTATCGGTCATAACTTTCCCTAAACGTTACTATGAAAAATGTAGAATATTTTAACGAAAACACCATTTTTTATGATTGATCAGTGACAGCAAACCCTTATGAATATAAACGGCAATAACCCAATTGGCTTATCATTCATAAGCTGGTCAATAAAAGCGTCTTATCAGGCCCGTGATAATTGGCGCAATCATTTAGCAAAACCAAATTGGCCATCATTTTTGACATCATGGTTTATACAGTAACACTGACGTTTTTTAGATACTTATAAAAATACGTCGCTGAGCACTATAGCAGTTTTACTAGAGTTTCTCTATCTATACTAGCACTGTCAAAAACGCTTAAAATGATCAAAATAAAAAACGATAAGGCTGCCTATAAGCAACCTTATCACTTGTAGCGAACGCGACCCTATAACTATTACAGTCCCTTACATTTACTGCCGTTATAACTCTCTACCGTGTGAGCAATCACGATTGGCCATGATTCTTTTCTTCAAGCGCGCGTAGGTCTTTACGTAAGATTTTACCCACATTCGATTTTGGCAGCTCATCGATGAATTCAACATAACGAGGGCGTTTATAGCCAGTCAGATTTTCTTTACCGTAGGCGAGAACCTCTTCGACCGTCAAGCTGTCATCACTGCGTACGACATAAATTTTTGGTACTTCACCACTTTTTTCGTCTTCAATACCAATCACGCCGCACTCCAAAATCTTTGGATGTGTCGACATGGCGTCTTCAACTTCGTTTGGATAGACGTTGAACCCTGAGACCAAAATCATGTCTTTTTTACGATCAACGATTTTAAAGTAACCGTCTTCATCCATCACGCCGATATCACCAGTACGGAAATACCCATCTTCTGTCATGACTTCTGCTGTCGCATCCGCGCGTTTCCAGTAGCCCTTCATGACCTGTGGGCCACGAACACAAATCTCACCGCGCTCACCAAGGGCGACTTCATTACCCTCTTCATCCAAAATGGCCATATCCGTTGAAGGCATTGGCAGACCAATGTTACCTGAGAACTCGTTGGTGCCTTCTGGATTGGCTGAAGCAACCGGAGAGGTCTCTGATAGACCATAACCTTGAACAATGATATTGCCCGTTATTTTTTGCCATTTAGTCGCTGTGTCTTTTAATACTGCCATACCGCCACCCATAGACATCTCAAGCTTGCTATGGTCTATGGCTTGGAACTCTTCACTATTTGCAAGGGCGTTGAATAACGTATTGACCGCTGGGAAGAAGGCAGGCGGATACGCTTTATAGGCTTTAAGCAAGCTATCAAAGTCGCGTGGATTTGGCACAAGTAGACCGATACAACCGCGGTACAAGCCAAACATCCCACAAACAGTGAATGAGAAAATATGATATAAGGGCAGCGCCGTCATGATCACTGGCTGCTCATCTAGCTTTTCAAATTTATCAAAAGCATCACCTAAATAAACATCACACTGGATAAGGTTTGCCACTAAGTTGCCATGCGTGAGCATTGCGCCTTTGGCAACACCCGTTGTACCACCGGTATATTGCAGAACTGCCACATCATCAAGACCGATATTATCAGGACGCTTGTAGTGGTCAGCAGAAAAACGATTCAGTGCCTTTTTAAATTTAACACTGCCTTTGATACTATAATCAGGCACCATTTTTTTGACATGACGAACCACAGCAGTCACGATAAAGCCTTTTAGTGGGCTCATAAGATCGCCCATGGAGGTAATCACAACATGGTCAACCAAGTCTTTACCAATGTCTTGGTAGGTTTTGGCAAAGTTCTCTAGCAAAATAAGAGCTTTGGCATCAGAGTCTTCTAACTGATGTGCCAGCTCTTTTGTGGTATAAAGTGGATTGACGTTGACCAACGTCATGCCTGCGCGCAGTACGCCTAGGACAGCCACTGGCAGCTGTAAGATATTAGGCATCATTACCGCCACTTTATCGCCTTTTTTTAGCCCCAACGATTGCAGATAAGCGGCCATCTGTTTGCTATAGCGATCCAACTCTTCATAGGACAGTTTGACATCCATACACACAAATGCTGTTTTGCCAGCATAGGTAACAAAGTTTTTTTCGAGTATGTCGATTAAAGAGGTATTGGCAGCTGGCATCGTGATGTCATACTGAATACCAAGTTTTTCGTAAGTTTTTAGCCATACTTTATCATTGCGACGAATGGGGTTGCCCTGATTTTCCATAATCTTTTTTCTCCTAGTCATAGTACGCGAGCGATCACTCATACAATCACAGTGTGATATACATACAAAAACTGAGCATTTAGGCTTACGCTGGTAAGCAAAGTTGTCATGTTATCGTATGATCATGAGCAAACAACATAATGGTCAAAAACCCTCTTTTAATTAACATACACACTTTATACAGACTACTCAATACAAAAGATTGTTACTTGCGTTTGCAAACAGATTTGACGTTCAACAATGTTACCTATACTGCTTTTTCTTTTGCGCAATTTTTGAGTAAAAATTCATACTTTTTTGATGATGGCAGACTCATTAATTTTGTACATATTGTCTTTTACTTACTAATCATTTGCTACGGTCAAGCGCTGTTGCAAGCTCTGTCAAAGTGACAAAGTTGCGACGTATCCCATCTTTATCACTGCTTGGTTGACGAGTGAGCACATTACTTGCCAGTTTTTGACTATCAGCATATTGCCAATCATTGATGTATTCATTTTGCGTTAAGCGCTGACCAAAACCAGCCACTGCCACCGCAAACTGCGTATCGATGTTGGCACTATTTAACGCACGACTGGTTTTATAAATTGGTTGACTGAGCAGGTTTGAGCCGCCGCCTGTCGGTGCTTTATAGCGAATCTTGAGATAAGCCAGCTCATTCATGTTCTGTGTCTTTTTGGTGCTGGACTTGCTATTGCTACTGTCATAACGGCGGTCGCTATATAGACCCTTTTTACCTTTGGGTGTCACTTCAAATAGTGCAATCACTGCTTTTCCTGCACCAAGCTCCCCTGCATCCACCTTATCATTATTAAAGTCTTGCTCGTCCAGCACACGATTTTCGTAACCAATTAAGCGCCACTCACTGACCACCTCTGGATTAAACTCAACTTGGACTTTGACGTCTTTGGCAACCGTATTAAAAGTCGCAGCCAGCTCGTCACCGAAGACTTTTTTGGCTTCGGTCAAACTGTCGATATAGCTGTAGTTACCGTTACCATTGTCTGCCATTTGTTCCATCATATAATCGTTTAAATTGCCGCGTCCAAAGCCAACTGTCGATAAGGAAATACCACGATCACGATTGGCTTTAACCAGCGTTAGCATGTCATCGACATCGCTAATGCCGACATTAAAGTCGCCATCAGTCAACATCATGATACGATTGATGCCATTCTTTTTCATGGCTTGCTCAGCTTGTCTGTAAGCCAGCTTTAACGCATCTTCACCATTGGTGGAGCCTTCTGCGTTTAAGCTTTCGATCGCAGCCAGTATTTTGGCTTTTTGGTCACCGCTGGTCGCAGGTAATGCCACCGTGGTACTACCAGAATAAGTGACGATACTGATGCTGTCTTCTGCACGCATCTGCTCTGTCAGTAATTTGAGAGAG
Organism: Psychrobacter sp. JB385; assembly: GCF_900163785.1. GTDB lineage: Bacteria > Pseudomonadota > Gammaproteobacteria > Pseudomonadales > Moraxellaceae > Psychrobacter. Next base: position 44,219 of record NZ_FUKN01000001.1, on the reverse strand, counting down.
GCTTGCGCCAATGGCAGCTTATCGCGAGAGGACATAGAACCTGACACATCGACCAAAAACACAAGATTGGCAGGTGGCATTGGCTGTGCATTGCTATTTTTAGACCAGTTATTGTCAACTGCCTTGATACCGACTTTGACAATCTTGTTGTCTTGATCTGCCCTATCCCATGGCGAATCAACCACGTCAGTTGCCACCACAAAGGGCGCATTATTAAGGCGCTTACCATCGTCAAACTGATAATGAAAATAGTTGATCAACTCCTCTACTCGCACCGCATCGACAGGTGGTAATCGACCTTCATTCAGATAGCGACGTACATTGGCATAACTGCCCGTATCAGTATCGATAGATAAAGTAGAAATCGCCATTTCTGTCGTACGATGGACAGGATTGGCCGCATTTTTTTGATAATTGTCGCGCTCTTGGGACGGTATGCTGATACTTGGGACTGGACGAACACCCATTTGAGGCGCTGCGCGTATCAGCATATTACTGCTTACGGCATTTTGCATAGTCATGACAGGCTCTGATGCCACAATGCTCATTGGAGCAACAGCACTTTGATTAGCCGTATTCTGACCAATCGTGCTACTACTCGGTTCTGATACTGGCGGAGTCATTTGTGATGAACTACAAGCACTCAGCCCTGCACCAATAACCATGCTGGCTAGCAGCGCACTTTTGGTAAAATAATGAGGATATTTTTGTGGTAAATAGACAGGCGACATAGCAAGTACTCCATAAGTCACATCGATCAATGATGAATTGTCCGTATTCATCTATTTATGATAATTTATGCCACCCACTCACACCGAGTTCTTTAAAAAGTAGATAATAGAGGTATAGAGAAAATGGCTATATCACATCGCTAGATTTTACGTTCATAAGTAAAATGATAAAAAATATTTAGATTAACTATACTCAAGTTGTTTTCTAAAAGCTATTGATTAAAGTGTGGTGCAGAGTATTGTCTAAAACGATATGAGCACGTCATGCATTGTCGTCTATACTGACATGCACCTTTTTAATTGCCGCAATATCCTTTACGATAGCACTATTCTTATTGTCTACTTGTCCCATTTATTAATACCTATTAAAACTCAAAAGTGAACCCTATTTTATGTCCGATGTTATTGATCCTACTGTTGCCCCAATCATTCCAAGTGAACCGATGGATACCCGCTCAGTCGCGGAATTCACTGAGCAGGCTTATCTCAATTATGCTATGTACGTCATCATGGATCGGGCGCTGCCAAATATCGCTGACGGCCTAAAACCTGTGCAGCGCCGTATTGTCTACGCCATGAGCGAGCTTGGGCTAAAATCCTCTGCCAAGGCGAAAAAATCTGCGCGTACGGTCGGTGATGTGCTCGGTAAATACCACCCACATGGTGACAGCGCGTGTTATGAAGCCATGGTGCTGATGGCACAGCCGTTCAGCTATCGCTATCCGCTCATCACGGGTCAAGGTAACTGGGGTAGCCCTGATGATCCTAAGTCCTTTGCGGCCATGCGTTATACCGAAGCCAAAATGTCTGCTTATGCCAATACATTGCTCGCAGAACTAGGACAAGGTACGGTCGATTGGCAAGATAACTTCGACGGTACGATGCAGGAGCCAACTACACTACCTGCCCGCTTGCCTAATATTTTATTGAACGGTACCACAGGTATCGCGGTCGGCATGGCAACCGACATTCCGCCGCATAACCTAAACGAAGTGGTACGTGCTGCCATTCGATTACTGAAAAATCCAGAACTATCGGTTAAGCAGCTAACTCAGTCAATACCAGCGCCAGACTTGCCAACGCCAGCGGAAATCATCACTAGCAAAAAAGACTTACAAGCGATGTATGAGACGGGGCGTGGCAGTTATAAAATGCGCGCGACTTTTCATATCGACCCTAAAGAGAAAAATTTAGTCATTATCGATGCGCTGCCCTATCAAGTCTCAGGCAACAAAATCCAAGAGCAAATCGCCAAGCTCATGACGGACAAAAAACTGCCTTGGATTACCGATATTCATGATGAGTCAGATCATGAGAACGCTTGTCGTATCGTCCTTGAGCTACGCTCCACGCGCGTCGATGTTGAGCGTGTGATGAGTCATCTGTTTGCCAGTACCGATCTTGAGAGCAACTACCGCGTCAATATGAATATGATTGGCCTAAACGGTAAGCCGCAGGTCAAAAATCTAAAAGAAATCTTAGAAGAATGGCTCATTTGTCGCCGCTCAGTGGTCACGCGCCGTCTGCAATATCGCCTTGATAAAATCGATAAGCGCTTGCACATCCTTGCAGGTTTATTGATTGCGTATCTCAATATCGATGAAGTGATACGCATCATTCGTGAAGAAGACGACCCAAAAGCGACATTGATGCAGGACTATGACCTGACTGACATTCAAGCCAATGCCATCTTGGATATTCGTCTGCGTCAATTGGCAAGATTAGAAGAGATTGAACTGCGCCGCGAGCAAGACGAGTTGGCCGCTGAACGCGCCATCATTCAAGAGTACCTGGACAATCCAGACAGTCTGACTAACCTGATGATCGATGAGCTGACCGCCGATATGAAAGAGCACGGCAATGAGCGTGTGTCACCATTGGCAGAACGCGAAGAAGCGCAAGCACTAAAAGAGTCAGACCTCGTACCGAGCGAGCCTGTCACCGCCATCCTGTCCAAAGCAGGCTGGATTCGCGCGGCCAAAGGCCATGACGTCGATGCCGCTGGTATGAGTTATCGTTCAGGGGATAGTTATCAGGCGCATGTGCGTGGTAAATCTAATGAAAAAATCTACGTCCTCGATAGTACGGGACGCAGCTACAGTATCGATGCACACAACCTCGCCTCCGCGCGTGGTCAGGGCGATCCGCTGACCAGTGTGTTGAAGCCACCCGCTGGTGCGAGCTTCGAGCAGTTACTCACAGGTGATAATGCTCAACGTATCATTCTCGCCAGCTCAGCAGGTTATGGGTTTATCAATACCCTTGGTAATCTCGATAGTAATCAGAAAGCGGGTAAAAACATCATCACTTTAACGCCAGACAGTCGCTTGCTACCAGTTGCACGTATCGATGCACCAGCAGATATGGTTACCAATGGTGGTGATGACAATGATGAAACAACCAGCAGTCGTGCAAACGCGGCACCAGACCATCTCGCTGTTGTGACCAACGCAGGATATCTATTAATATTTGCTCTTGATGATTTGCCTGAACAAGCACGCGGTAAAGGCAACAAATTGATTAAGTTAAAAGACGGTGAAGAAGTACTCGCTATCACGCCACTGAATCAGCAAGACAGCCTTGTCATTACCGCTGGCAAACGTCATGTGACGCTAAAGTCAAATGATTTGGCCAACTATACAGGCACTCGTGGTAATCGCGGTGGTCAGTTGCCAAGAGGCTTTCAGAATGTGACGAGTGTTGAGGTTGGGTTATGAGTAGATATAGTCCAACTGAAAGAATTGGTGTGTCCGCCATTGAAAATAAAATTTCATCTTTAGGATGGATTTTTCGTGAACAACCGATTGTAGATATGGGTATTGATGCACATATCGAAGTAGTCGACTTTAACAAAAACCCAACTGGTAGATTACTGGGAGTCCAAATAAAAACAGGTGCTAGTCACTTCAAAGATAAAACCGATCATTTAGTATATTACGGCTCAATTACTCATTTAGAATACTGGTTGAAACATTCATTACCAGTCATTTTAATTAGTTACCTTCCCGAAAACAAACAAATTTGTTGGGTAGAAATATCCAAAGACTCTATTGAAATGACTGAAAAATCGTGGAAAATTAAAATTCCGAAGTCACAATTGCTTAATGAAACGTCTTTATTAACTCTCAGTAGTATTGCTGATGGTACAAAGTTTGAAGTACGATATCGAAATTTACTGCTTCATGCAGGTCTTATGGAATTTCTAGACAATGGAGGCACTTTACAAGTAAAAAAGGAGGACTGGCTACACAAGTCCCTGAGTCGTGGTCTTGTACAGCTAATTAAAACTAATCTTAATGGAACTCAAGAAATTATTGAAAGTAATAATTTTGTTTACTCTGGGTATGAAATTACTGAAGCAGTTGAAACCGTTTATCCATGGGCTGCCGTACATTTAGACGAAGACTTCTATGCAGATAACCTTTGTGAATCAGTATATAGCATTTTCCCTAAAGCTAACTTAAAAAGAAATAGAGCCTATCCGTACGAGGTTTTGAGTGGTGAAGTAGGTTTATATATGTTTAAACTAGAATTGAATGATTTAGGCAAATCATTTTTGCAAGTCATACAATACCTCGATGCTAATTAACTATCTAAAGTAATATTATTATCATAGACAAACAATTTTTAGCTAACTATAAAAGCACTTATAGCAACCGTATACTGAATTTCTAGCCCAGTCCCTCATTATAAAAAGACAGTTTTAAAGTTAGGAAAATCACTTAAGACATTAATAACGCCCCATCTCAACCGTTGTTTCAGCAAGTACCGTATCGCCTTGCCACGCCTGCACATCTACCGTATATAGATGGTTTTTACCACCTGAGCAAGGCGGTTTATAAGCACCACCTATCTCACCTTTACGGCTACGATATTCCGCGATCATCTCAATACCGACTGGTACTTCATAGGTATGACCAAACACTCGTGGCACCTCAGCGCTCGTGGCACCTTTTGGTAATGCAAACTCTACAATGCCATGGCCACCATTTTGCATACGTTTATTGCTCACATCGTTATAGACGAATACCAAACTCTCTGCGCCCGCGGGAATGTTTGTGACTGTCATGCTTGGTGTAGCAGGGCTTTTGCCGTCATAGTTCACACACTGCTGACCTTCCGGTATTTTTTTGCCATTCCAAGCGGCATCAGTAAACTTAACATCCATCGCAAACGCAGTGACAGAAAGTGTCAATGTTGCCAGTGCCGTCAAAGCAGGGATTGATTTTAAGGTAAAAATTTTCATACTTCTTCCTTGAAGTAATTGTCTCTAGGCAAAGATAGCATCCAAAAAACTGGTGATTTGCGTGCTTTTCATGAGATAAGGGTTAAAGTCAGCACCTGCTGAGAAGCTTTTTAGTGCGTATTCTTCGTCTTCAGCGCTTGAGGTTAAGTACTTTATTAAAAAACCATCCCACTTGCGTGCTTCGATCTCTTTGACTTCCACGATATGAGGCAAAAGGTGCGAATACTCATTGATCAGTTTTGCTAAAACTTCATTAATAATAGGTCTTGATCCTTCTATGCTTTGAAGCAAATAATCATCATTGATGACCAGCGCTGAAGTAATATCGCTTTTTTCATTGTTCCTTCGCCACTGTTCAAGTATGCGAGTTAACTCTATGCCATTATTTTTTTCACTATTTTTACCAATATATGTCAGGCTAATGAGAATATGCTCTCCATTTCTCTTATGCTTTTCTAAAGTATGGCGAGTGTTTGTCTGCATAAGGAGTCCAGTATATAAAAAGTTCATTTAATCAAGATAACGTCTAAAGCGGAACATAGCCAACAACGTTTGTCTGTCTTTTACCATGTTTTTGTATTCTAATGACTGTCTTGTAATCTGCTATCGCCATTCCTATGAAGGCAATATGGCGATATTAAACAAGTAATATGGTGGCATTTACTATAAAGCAGTGGTGGTAGAAAGCTGGCTCAGTCAAGGCAGCAGCGCTATGCTAATTATTAAAAGATATGAGTGGCATTTTTCTATGATTTTGAGCGACAAGACAGAGCAATTATCAGATGCTCCTTATTAAAAATGATACATCAAAACCTGTCTCTAGCTTTAGTTAAGCTACGATACAATTTTATCCTCTGCAAAAATGGCATTTAAAAAACGTCTAATCTGAACACTTTTCATCAAATAGGGATTAAAATCAGCACCTGCTGAAAAATGTTGCAAGGCATATTCCTCATCCTCAACGCTTGAGGTCAGATGCTTGATTAAAAACTTATCCCACGTGCGTACTTCTATTTCTTCGACCTCGATCACATTGGGTGAGATTTCTAAATACTCACTGATTATTTTTGCCAAAGCCTGATTGATGGCAGGTCTTGAACCCTGAATATTTTGAATAAAATAATCATCATTAACGACCAAGGCTGAGGTTATATGATTGTTTTCAAAGTATCTGCGCCAATGCTCAAGCGCACGAGCCAACTCTACACCTGAATTTTTTTCAGTTTTTTTAGCAATATAAGTCAAGCTAATGAGAATATGCTCTCCATTTCTCTTATGCTTATCTGAAGTATGGCGAGTGTTTGTCTGCATCAGAAATCCTATTTATAAGAAATTCATTTAGATTAAGATACTATTTAATACTAAATACACGCAATAACATTTTTTCGTCTTTTGCCATGTTTTTGTATTTTCATAACATCCTGACCATTCAGCCTCAGTACTTTTTAAAATATGTGAAAATATTATATCAATAATTAGAACGTTTATTCTATTATTGCTTGTAGGTTCAATTCAAACCCAAAATAGGAATCACCAGATCCTCTTCATCTGTCAGATGCTGAGACAATAAATTGCTGACGTCAATCAAGATCTTGTGCAGTTGCTCCCCCAATGCTTTATTTTCCACCTCACTATTTGCAAGCTTGCCATTTAACGTTTGCAGCTCATTTAATATGGTATCCAAGTGTATGTGGTCTCGATCCAGTATCTCAAAGCCTGATTTTAGCTGCGGGTACATACGAATAAACGTTGGGAAATACGCCTGATCCTCGATATTATGGTGATGATGCAATTTCATAATATACTGATTGATTCGTGGTAAGAGTTGCACACGGTATTGCGCCCATTCAATACTACCAGAATGATAGGCATCACTAATCTGCGTCAAGATATGCTGACGTTTACGTATATCGGCATGAATGTTTAACCAGCCTGACGTTTTATAGACATACTGTGCGCTGAACCATTGGGCAGGAGGCAGTTTATCATACAAAAACAGCCAATCCGCTTGAAGCCGACTGTCAGGATGACGCGGTGATAAGGCTTCTTGAGAGTTTGAATTTTTAGTAAAGGTCGTCATGGTATTATCCTTATAAATTGGCTTTGCTCACTCACTCTTTTAGTAGTGCTCGTATATGCGTTATCGATATTTTGATAGATCACTTAAAATTCAATAATCAAACAATATTGATTAGCTTTACTAAAAAACTTGAAGCAAATATGTAGAATATATATATAGCCATCAGTAGTAAAATCAACCATAGTCTGTGCAATTGTTTGACTAAACAAAACCAGCTGTCAATACGTTACACAATCTAGTCAAAAAAATTTTCACTTACAATTGATGAAACGGTACGATAAAACCAATACAGACAAGCAATCAAATGCCATCAATGTGGCTCATTGTATTTTTATCACCCTCGCACCTAGGGTGTAAATCACGAAGGATAATCATGTTTATTAAAGATAAGATCGCAAAAGAGATAATGAATAAAGTAACCACGCCTAAGATTATATTCTTTGATATCGATGATACTTTGAGCCGTAATGGAATTATCGCAGAGCATAATAAAGCAACCCTTGAACAGCTGGCAGAAACGGATATTAAGCTTGTGATTTCGACTGGACGCTCCAAAGCCATTTTGCCTAATGACATTTTGGCACTGCTGGATGCCAATATTTTGGATGCGATTATTTGTATGAATGGTCAATACAGTTTTGATCACGGTGGCATGATTAGCCACTACCCATTGAGTACTGAGCAGACCGATAAGATTTCTTATCTTTGTCAGCAAAGTAACCTTATTCATAAGTTTGACTCAGCGACGCATATTGTATGGTCAGATGAAAACGAGCGTTTGCGTGACTATAATGCCAGAACGCCCAACTCTATCGTTGATCCAGAATACTACAAGTCAAATACGGTTTATCAGTGTTCGGTATTTTTCAACGATCAAGAAGACAAAATGCAAGAGGTCGATTTTGAGAAATATGATTTGAAGTTGGTACATTGGCATCATATCGGTGCTGATATTTTACCGATTGAGGCATCCAAAGCGCGCGGTATCAAAGACATGTGTGCATACTATGGTGTGGATGTGCGCGAGTGCATGGCATTTGGTGATGGCATGAATGATCTTGAGATGTTTGATCTGGTCGGATTTGCTGTGGCAATGGGTGACGCAAAACCTGCCCTAATCGAGCGAGCAGATTTTGTGACAGGAACGATTGAAGAGTTTGGGATACAAGCTGTGCTAGATCAATTTTGTATAGCGTAGAAATTTTAGGCGCGCATTAGCACTCATCCGCGCCGAGACATCTGATCATAAGCCCAAATACCAGTTTTATAAAGTCTTGTAATAATCAAAAACAATAGCCCAACTGTGAGAACATAAACCAACGTTGTCGATACGCTCGTTAGTGTCTCAATACTAGCGGCCAGACTAAGATAAGCCTCTAATGGCCAGCTTTCTACTGGCATTCCATTACCCGCATTCAAGTAGGCGATAATACCGAACAGACCTATAAGAATAGTGATCATGCCAGCAAGTCTACGATTGTCCATTTCATCTCTCGTTTATCAAAATCAATTAACTGTCTTCTTTGTGGTGTAAGGCTTATCGTTGATTCATTAAAAAACCGGTTTAAAGATATCTTTTTTGTTTTGAGCTAACTATATCGAGCATTCATTGGTTTATCAAGCGTTCAAAGTCAATGCTATGGCACCGTCGAACCACCATCGACCGCAATAGATTGTTCAGTGATGGCTGCACTCAAATCAGATGCCATAAGCAGTGCTAAATTGGCAAAATTTATTCCATTTATATGACCATCAATTGAATTAGAGACAGGCGCCAGTATAACGATAAGCATCTGGCTGAAGCTACGTCTAAACGTCTCATAGTATGATTGCAGATTGGCGTTATTGACCTTGCCCCTTTAAAAACCAAAGGACAATGACCATAATAGTAAGATTACTTGCTCGTATTTACTGGTTTATTGTTTATAAGCTTTTATCCATTTGTACTACCTTCTTTAGGAGAGAAATTTTGACCCATTTATCCTCGTCCCACCTATCCCTTAGCACTACTGCCTCTCTCAGTCGTACGCTGCCAAAAGCCTTATTGGCGATGACAGTGGGTTTGGCACTTGCCAGCTGTAGCAACTCTGATAATGCATCGGCTGATGGTAGTGCTGCCGCGAGCGATGTGACGCTTAATTTGTATAACTGGTCAGAATATATGCCGCAAGAGGTTTTGGATGGCTTTGAGGAAGAGACGGGTATCAATGTGAATTACACCACGTTTGATTCTAATGAGGCCATGTACGCAAAGCTAAAGTTGCTTGATGATTCCAGTCAATATGACCTTGCTATTCCATCGACCTATTATGTCGAAAAGATGGCAAAAGAAGGTCTTTTACAAGAGCTGGATAAATCCAAATTAACCAATTTTAAAAACCTAGATACCTCATTTACCAATACCAAAGTTGATCCTGAGAATAAATACTCGATCCCTTATATGTGGGGCAGCACAGGTTTGGCAATCAATGGTGATACGGTTGATGCTAGCAAGGTAAACAGCTGGAACGACTTATGGCGTCCTGAGTATAAAGGTCAGGTGATGTTGACCAATGACGTACGCGAAGTATTCGGTATGACATTATTGACACTAGGTTATTCAGGCAATAGCAGCAACCCTGATGAGATTAAAGCCGCTTATGATAAGCTGACGACCCTCATGCCAAACGTCAAAACCTTTAATTCTGATGCAACGCGTATGCCCTACATTGAAGGCGAAACAGCGCTTGGTATGAGCTGGAATGGCGAAGCTGTTATGGCAAACGATGAAGGTCTAACCAGCTTGGTTTATAAATATCCTACTGAAGGCGCAATCTTGTGGATGGACAACTTCGTCATTCCAAAAAATGCCAAACAGGTCGATGCGGCCCACAAGTTTATCGATTACTTATTGCGTCCTGAAGTCGCCAAGATCGTCAGTGAAGAGATTGGCTATGCCTCACCGAATTTAGCAGCGCGTGAGCTCATGGACGAAAGTGTGCGCAACAACGCAACGATTTATCCAAGCAAAGAAGTATTGGCCAAAGCTGAATTCCAAGAAGATGTGGGTGATGAAGCCTTGCAAGTGTATCAGCAGTATTGGGACAAGCTAAAAACTGGGCGTTAATCCTTTCTTCTGTACCCTTAATAATACCGAAATAAAAACGCTGACTTTTTGAGTCAGCGTTTTTTTATAAGTGCAAATCTGTCTCACCGCCTTGCTGCTTGATTTTTCTCTGCTCACGACGCTGATAGCCCAGACCTGAAGCGGCATACCAATGCGGCTTGGTGGTCTGCAACAAGTCACTGAGCTGCTGCAATTGCGCTTGTAAGGTCTTGGTTAACCAAAAGTATCCTTGCCACTCAAATGCCAAGTGATGGACGCTTGGGTATTCTGATACAGTAATGCGCGTAATGGGACGAAACATCTCATCACTTGGACTACGCAGCACTGCTGCCATGTGCTGCATGGCTTGAGTCAACTCATGCTGATAATGAATCAACAGCGTGTGGTTTTCATCATCAATCTCAATATTTGCCAAACGCGGTGCCGCACTTAATAACAAATCAATAGTGCCAATAATATTGCGATGCGTACGTTGAATGGTCTCTAGGGTCTCTTTTTTGATGCCTGATTCACTCGCAGTCGCTGCGATATGAGGACGTACCGCCAGCAATCGCTTATTGATCTGCTGTAATGAGGTGACCAGCACTTTATCAACGGGCACATCATTAGCAGGAAAAGCGACGGTATTTGGTTGCTTGGCCGTGTGCTCAGTTGCACCTTCTGTGGCATCAATGTGATTGCCCACCCCTGCATAGAGACTGCCACAAGCCTCAAGATTACTTGCCAATAAAAAGCGCCACATCAAGGTAGATTTGAGCGGCAAAATCAACGTCACTGCGACCGCAACACCAGTTCCAATTAAAATATTAAGGACACGGTAAATCCCATCTTGAGCGATAGTGCTATGGCCCAAGTCTGAGACAATCATCAGCATAGTGATACCCGTCAGTAACCCTGTGTACCCAAGTTGCCTGATTGCCAAATAGCCAATGATGCCACTTAGTAAGCCAATGAGTGCATAATCTACCCATAACCACGCACCGACATTGTGAGTAAACCAAAGCACACCAAGCGCGGTAACAATACCGAACAATGTACCAAGTACTCGCTCTTTGGCCTTGGTATAGATCGCCCCTTGATACTGTAACAAGCCCAATATGATAAAGACCGTAATGGTCGTCCACTCTCCATGAGGAAGATTGGTAAGTTTGTTCGCTAAAAACGCCAGTATTATTGCCACACCCAAACGTATGGCGTGCAACACATCCGCATACTGATAGCGAACATAAGGCTCAATAAACGGTGCGGTAAATCGTTGCCACATAGGTAATTTCACGCAAAACCACTCTTGTTAGTTGATGGTTAGAATCAGGAAGATAAATGACAAGCTACAAGTGAACATGCTAGCAGCCACATCTGTATTTACAAAGCCATTCTCAAAAAAAAACGTCTTTTGCCTATTAAAAGACAAAAGACGCTTGAGGTCAAAGCTCATGACTACTTTAAGTAAAAGCTTTTACTTATACTTCTAAGAAATCAAGGATACCTTCTGCCGCTTCACGGCCTTCCCAGATTGCTGTCACTACTAAGTCAGACCCACGTACCATATCACCACCCGCAAATATCTTTGGATTATTGGTTTGGAACTTAAAGGTTTGCGACTCCAGAGCCAAGACCCGACCAGAGCTGTCCATTGATACTTGCTGCGACTCAAACCAGTCAGCAGGACTCGGTCTAAAACCAAAAGCCATAATCACGGCATCACAAGCAATGATTTCTTCTGAATTGGGAATGGGCTCAGGGCGTTGACGACCGCGGTTGTCAGGCGCGCCTAGTTGGGTTGTGACCACTTTGACCCCATTTACCTTGCCGTTCAAGCCAATGATTTCAGTTGGCTGACGGTTGAACAAGAACTCAACGCCCTCCTCACGAGCATTGACCACTTCACGACGCGAGCCTGGCATGTTTTCTTCATCGCGGCGATAGGCACAGACCACTTTTTCGGCGCCTTGACGGATACTGGTACGGTTACAGTCCATGGCGGTATCACCACCGCCCAACACCACAATTTTTTTGCCTTTAAAATCGATATACTCTTCAGGGTTCTTTTCCCAGTCGTTACAGCGATTCACATTGGCAATGAGGTAATCTAGCGCATCATAAACGCCTTCTAACTCTTCGCCTGCAAAACCGCCGCGCATATAAGTATAGGTTCCCATACCCATAAAGACGGCGTCATAATCGCTCAATAGCTCATCAATACTGATATCCGTACCGATTTCTGTTTCAAGACGGAATTCGATGCCCATGCCTTCAAAAATGACGCGGCGATTACGCATCACGTCTTTTTCCATTTTGAACTCTGGAATACCAAACGTCAGCAAGCCACCAATCTCTGGACGCTTATCAAAGACGACTGGCTTGACGCCATTTCTGACTAGAATATCTGCACAACCAAGTCCTGCTGGTCCTGCGCCAATGATGGCCACCTTTTTGTCCGTCCAAACCACATCTGACATATCTGGACGCCAGCCTAAGGCAAAGGCTGTGTCATTGATGTATTTTTCAACATTACCAATCGTCACAGCACCAAAACCATCATTGAGCGTACAAGCGCCTTCACACAGACGGTCTTGCGGACAAACGCGACCACAAACCTCAGGCAGCGTGTTGGTGCGGTGACACAACTCTGCCGCTTGAAAGATTTGTCCTTCGGTCGCAAGCTTGAGCCAGTTGGGAATATAATTGTGTACAGGACACTTCCATTCACAATACGGGTTACCGCACTCAAGACAACGATGCGATTGCTGTGATACCGCTTCGCTCTCAAATGGTTTATAAATTTCAACAAACTCCGTTGAGCGCGTTGCAATGTCTTTTTTCGCCGGATCGAACCTTGGTACATCTAAAAACTGAAAACTATTTTCTAAGCGTTTTGCCATGGTAAAAATCTCTTTTATAGTGGGCGGTGACAACCAGCAATACTCAATCAAACTTATCATTTAAGACGCGTGGGCAGCTGTTGTCACTTACCTGCTTAAAACCTGTGAGTTAAAATACCTCTAAAAACCTATTGCTAAATGACCAATCAAAGTCATAACAGACCCTCTATTGAGGATCAGCCATGGTGGTTTTAAGAAGGCTCGCAATGTTCGCCGCTTTTGGCTTCACTAAGTAAAACTTACGAATGTAATGTTCAAAATCAGCCAATATCGTCTGACCCCATGCACTGCCAGTTTTGTCTACATGCGTTTTGATCACTCGTTGTAAGTAAATACGATGCTCTTCCGTTTGCTCGCTTGAGATACGGTTCAAATCAATCAGCTCATGGTTGCAGCGATCAAAGAAATCACCATCCATGTCGAGCACGTAAGCGAAACCGCCTGTCATGCCTGCACCAAAATTCAGACCAGTGCGGCCCAATATGGTAACGATGCCCCCTGTCATATATTCACAGCAATGATCACCAGTGCCTTCAATGACGGCATGCGTACCAGAGTTACGAACCGCAAAACGCTCACCTGCTGTACCCGCTGCATACAATTTACCACCAGTGGCACCATACAAGCAGGTATTGCCAATGATGGCGGTGTCTTGTGCGTTAAAGCTTGAGTCTTTTGGTGGATAAATGACAATCTCGCCACCTGCCATGCCTTTACCGACGTAATCGTTGGCATCGCCTTCAAGCTCAATATTCAAACCGCCAGCATTCCAAACGCCCAAACTCTGCCCTGCTGTGCCTGTCAGGTGCAGTTTGATTGGCATATCACTCATACCAAGATTGCCCCACAATTGAGCAATTTCGCCAGAAATACGAGCGCCGATAGAGCGGTCACAGTTACCAACATAATAGCTATAGTCGCCGCCTGTGCCTTGACGAATACTTAATAACATATCACTGATCATCTGCTCAGCGAGTAAACCTTTATCAAAAGGCTCGTTTCGTGCTACTTGACACGTTTGCGCTTTACCCTCTGCTGCTGGATGACTGAACAATAATGGCGTTAAATCAAGATGACGCTGTTTATCGGTATTACCCTCTAACACTTCAAGCAAATCTGTACGTCCAACCAACTCTTCCATACTACGAACGCCCAGTACTGCAAGCCACTCACGTGTCTCAGTTGCGACGAATTTGAAGAAGTTGATTAACATCTCAGCCTCGCCAATGAAATGATCATCGCGCAACATGGCTTTTTGTGTGGCAACGCCTGTCGGGCAGTTGTTAAGGTGACAGATACGTAGGTATTTACAACCAACCGCAATCATCGGTGTGGTACCAAAACCGAAACTTTCTGCGCCAAGAATCGCCGCTTTTACCACATCAAGACCCGTCTTCAAGCCGCCATCCGTTTGTACACGGACTTTATCACGCAGTCCATTGACACGTAACGACTGATGAGTCTCAGCCAGTCCAAGCTCCCACGGTGAGCCTGCATGATGAATAGATGACAGTGGAGACGCCGCTGTACCGCCATCATAACCTGAGATGGTAATCAAATCCGCGTAGGCTTTTGCCACCCCTGTTGCGATGGTACCAACGCCAGGGCGTGAGACCAATTTTACCGATACCAAAGCATCTGGGTTGACTTGCTTTAAATCAAAAATCAGCTGCGCCAAATCTTCGATAGAGTAAATATCGTGATGCGGCGGTGGTGAAATCAGCGTCACCCCTGGTACAGAGTAACGCAAGCGCGCAATCAACGCGTTGACCTTACCACCTGGTAGCTGACCCCCTTCACCTGGTTTTGCGCCTTGAGCGACTTTGATTTGCATCACTTCTGCTGAGCGCAGGTATGCTGGCGTCACCCCAAAACGACCCGAAGCAACTTGCTTGATTTTAGAGTTGCGTAGCGTACCATAGCGGGCTGGATCTTCACCGCCTTCACCAGAGTTCGAGCGTCCACCGATGGTGTTCATCGCCATGGCAATGGCTTCGTGCGCTTCAGGAGACAATGCTCCCAATGACATGCCTGCTGAATCAAAACGCGTCAAAATCTCAGAGATGTCTTCAACATCATTAACATCAATACTGTTGTCCGTCTTCAACTGCAATAAATCACGCAACGTCGCGACTGGGCGGCTATTGACCAGATTGGCATACTGACGATAATTCTCATAGTCGCCTGTGCGTACCGCCGTGTGCAAGCTGTTGATCACGTCTGGATTGAAGGCATGGTACTCTTTGTTAAAGACAAACTTGAGCAAACCGCCTTGATCCAGTGGTGCACGGCGTTTAAAAGCATTCGCTGCCAATTGCGCTTGATCGGCTGCCAAATCTTCAAAAGTTGCGCCTTTAATACGGCTTTGCACCCCTTTAAAGCATAAGTTTACGACTTCTTCAGACAGCCCGACTGCTTCAAACAATTGAGCACCGCGATAAGACACAATGGTAGAGATACCCATTTTTGATAAGATTTTTAATAACCCTTTATCCAAGCCTTTACGGAAATTCACTCTCGCTTGAATCGGATCGCCGAGCAGCTCACCTGTTGCGACCAAATCATCAATGACATCGTAGGCTAAGTATGGATAAATACAGGTCGCACCAAAGCCAATCAATACCGCCACTTGATGCGAGTCACGGGCAAGACCTGTCTCCACAATCAAGTTGGCATCGGTACGAATACCGCGGGCAATCAGATAGTGATGCACAGCGCCTGTCACCATGATCGCGTTGGCAGGCACTTTGTCTGCATCGATGGCTTTATCAGACAGTACGATCAATGTATTACCAGCACGGATGCTGCTCTCCACCTGCTCACAGATACTCTTAATAGCATCAGACAAGCCCAAGGTGCGATCATAGTTCAAATCAATACGAGCGGTCTTGAACGCTGGATCATTCAACGTTTCAAGCTGCTGCATTTTACTGGCTGACAATACTGGCGACGATAAGATAATACGGTGCGCGTCTCTTGCTGAAGGCGCAAACACATTGGTTTCAGCGCCTAGGCACGTTTGTAATGACATTACGATAGATTCACGTAATGGGTCAATCGGTGGATTGGTTACCTGCGCAAACTGCTGACGGAAGAAGTCACCGACATGGCGGATTTGCTGCGACAGTACCGCCATCGGCGTGTCATCACCCATCGAACCCACTGGCTCTTGACCGTTTTCGGCATTGGGACGAATGATTTCTGTACGCTCTTCGTTGGTGATGTGATACATCTTTTGTAAGGCTTTTAGCTTATCACCGCGGCAAGACTGCGCTGCCAAGGTTTCTTCCAAACGCTCATCATCACGAATACGTGTTGCCTCTTCACGCAGCCATTTGCGATATGGATGCGCCTTTTTGAGTAGGGTTGCAATGGCTTTGGTATCTAAAATTTGACCCGTCAATGTATCAATAACCAGCATTTGACCTGGACCAACGCGACCCTTTGCCAATACATCTTGTGGCGCATAATCCCAAACGCCAACCTCAGAGGCGACCGTGATATAACCATTTTTGGTCGTTACCCAGCGCGATGGACGTAGGCCGTTACGATCCAGCATACAAACAGCATAACGTCCGTCTTGAATCACTAGACCTGCTGGACCATCCCACGCTTCCATATGCTGCGAGTAAAACTCATAAAATGCGCGCAAGTCCATATCCATGCTATCGACATTCTGCCATGCTGGTGGTACTAGGATTGACATTGCGTGGAACAGATTCATGCCACCTGACATCAGTACTTCAAGCATATTGTCTAAGCTTGAGGAGTCTGAGCCTGTGCTATTTACTAGAGGGGTTAGCTGATTCAACTCAGGCAATTTTTTAGATTTTAGCTTTGGTGTGCGTGCTTCAGACCAATTACGGTTACCTGTAATGGTATTTAGCTCGCCATTGTGAGCAAGATAGCGGAATGGCTGCGCCAGTGGCCAGCGCGGTAGTGTATTGGTTGAAAAACGCTGATGAAAGACCACAATGTGAGAGGCCAAACGCTCATCTTGTAAATCTAAAAAGAAGGCTGGCAAGTCTGATGGCATCACCAGACCTTTATAAATAATCGTCTGGCAGCTCAATGAGCAAACATAAAACAACTCATCTTCAGTCAGACGCTGCTCTGCTTTTTTACGCGCAACAAACAGCTTACGATTGAAGTCATCTGCTGCCAAATCATCAGCCGCATTCACAAATACTTGCTTAAAATCTGGTAATGTCTCACGACCAATCTCGCCGACAATACTCAAATCAAGTGGTACATCGCGCCAACCAGCGACGTCTAGCCCTTGTGCCACCAGCTCCTCGTTTAGCACTTGCTGGCTATGGTTGGCTTTTGTCTCGTCCGTATTCACGAATACCATGCCCACGGCAAAATTATCCGTCACGACGAATTGCTGTTCAGCGGCAATATTTTTAAAAAATTTGGTTGGCATTGCCAATAATAGGCCACAACCGTCGCCCGTTCTACCGTCAGCAGCAACACCGCCGCGGTGGGTCATACAGCTCAAGCTATGAATAGCAGTTTTTACCAAATTGTGGCTGGCTTCACCCTCAATGTGAGCAATCAAACCAAAACCGCAATTATCAGAAAAATCATCTGGCGTGGCCAGGTGGGTTTGCGAGGAAATCATTGACATAGCTGGTCCTTTTAAGTAAACGGGTAGCGTATATATCCAATGCGGCACATAAGCTGACACCCGTAGGCAGAACGGGCTGATAATTAATATTCGTATATCAACATTAATAAATGGCGTGATGCTCATACACATCATATTTGGAGAGGAAAATTAAAACTCACCCTTTCCAGTTATTAGATGATGTTTTGACGGATAATTGGGATATCAACAGGCAGTCAGCAGTAACCCTTTACAATGGGAGGAAATACGACCCTGTATATCCGTTATTCATTCATCAATGATGTACTATCGCATCTTGAGTAACGCTTGTCACTGTGTCATGCCTAGCGCTTAAAACTGCTAAGCAAGGCTTTGAATGACAGTGCATTCGATTGGTTTTGAATATCTGACGCTCTGTATTCAAGCGCTTTAGTCACCCTAATCAAAGCGACTATAAGAGAGGTTGGACCACTTATGAGCGTTTTAATACAAAACGCAAGTAGCCACGCTTGAGACAACAAGTTTTAGTAAAATGTTCTATAAATGCCAAAAACCTTACTAAATAATTGTTAAATATACAGTTTTTACGATAACTATACAGAACGTCGCCCACAGTTATATTAGTTAATGATTTGGAAAAAATCTAGTCTTTTCTATCAATTCATTAGCCATATTTTGTAAGACTACGTATTCCTATTGGTTATAAGACAAAAGAAAATACTAATCTGGCACTAAATTAGAGTAACGTTTCTTGGCCTCAAATAGAGTAATCATTACAGGTTGGGCAGCATTAATAAAACCCTTCCAACATAGTTGAATACCGTTATAGTTAAATAATAAAGCCCACAAAAAAACCCACTCAGTATGTCTACTCGTGGGTTCTTTGTACTTCTTATTATGACTGAATAACAGCAACCATTACATACTAGTTGTTCTTATCTTCAATCAGCGCTTTCATACTATCAGGGTTAGCCTTAGGAGCCGCATTGGCGTTCCTGCTGGTACTGTTCGAATTTGCGTTACCGTTGGTAGTTGGCTGCTTAGGAGCGGGTACGACTGGCGGTTTTTTAGCAGCGCCGTTATCTGCCTCAGATCCTGACGGTTTTTTGTTGTCTTGGCTCGCAGGTTTGGCAGCGCCCTCTTCGCTCTTAGGCGGTGCAGATGTAGTGCGCTCATCAAAACCAACGATGCGCTCTTCTGTAACAGATAACGTATCAGAAGTATCAGCTGACTGGCGAATACTTTCTTCACTATAGCGCGTTGATGATTGATTGCTCTGATTGGTGTTGTTTCCTGTGTTTTGATCAGCCGCATCATTAGTTTCTTGTGTTTGCTGACGCACAGGTACTTCACGTTTGGTGGGCTTTAGATTCACAGAACGGGTGCGTTTGGTACTCAAGTCTTTGACAGGATCAGGACGCTCGTAGTTATCGATGATACCCACATAACGATTGATCTCTTCTGGCAACACGCGCACGTTATTGGGCAGTTTAAAGTCAATGAGTTTTGCGGCGCCAATCGCTTCTTGCGGGCTGCTCATGATGCCATAGGTGAGCATATAGCGCACTTGCTTCTCATCATCGAGATAACGGAAGTAAGCGAATTTTTCGCGGTCGTCACGACCTTCTAAATAACTGACAATCACGTCATTTTCAGCCACATTCATGACCTGCACTGTCCACTTACCCTTATTGGCCAGCAGATAACGTTTATCTTTAAACTCTTTGGGGTAGTTGCGCAAATCCCGAACCGTCGTATCAAAACTGATAGGCTGCACATCTGTATCCAGCTCATGCAATGATTCGATTTTCAATGGCTGTTTAAGCTCAGTACTCAGGGCTTGCGGTGTCGATATCGGGGCATTTTCGATTTTAGCACCCATCGCTGGTGTCTGACTCAACATCCAAAGTAATGCTGTGACCACACCCAGTAGTAAGGTTGCGACTAGCCATATCAAAGCTTGTCGGCGATAGGATTGGCTAGCGGTACGAGGCGTCGATCTTAAAGCAGCCATGAAAATATCCTTGGTAAAAATATAGGTAACCGCATGAAATAAATGCGTGTTCAACTAACGTTATGGCTGACCAATATATGCTAAATGGTGACGCGCAATGAACATTTACGCGCGTTGGTCACTTAATATATCATTCGCTATGTTGCGATAAAACGTCAGTCAAAAGATTGGTGTCAAACTCATTGGTTAAGACAGCCTTGCCTAATGATTTTAACAAAATAAGGCGGATTTGTCCGTGTTTCACTTTTTTATCATGCCCCATCAAGTTCAATGCCGTTTGTACATCAATAGATGGCGGTGTGGTGGGCAAATTGGCTAGCGTTAAAATACGTTTAACACGAGCAACCTCCTCGGTCGTTAACCAACCAAGTTTTTGTGACAGCTCAGCCGCTTGTACCATGCCAGCTGCAACTGCCTCGCCATGGAGCCAATTGCCGTAGCCTTGATGGGTTTCAATCACATGTCCAAAGGTATGTCCAAAGTTCAACAATGCACGCACGCCTGACTCTCTTTCGTCTTGCGCCACGATATCGGCCTTATACTGACAGCAGCGTTTTACTGCCTCGCCAAGTACCGCCAGATCTAGTGCCATCATGGCAGGTAGGTTGTCTTCAAGCCATGTCAAAAACGCCTCATCCATGATGAGGGCGTATTTAATCACTTCAGCAAGTCCTGCAGATAGCTCACGCGCAGGCAATGTTTTCAGCGTACTCATATCAGCAAGTACCATTTGCGGCTGCCAAAAGGCACCAATCATGTTTTTGCCCTGAGCATGATTGATACCTGTCTTACCACCGACGCTTGAATCTACTTGTGACAATAGCGTCGTTGGAATCTGGATAAAATTCACACCGCGCATAAAGCTTGCCGCGGCAAAACCTGTCATATCACCAACTACCCCGCCGCCAAGCGCGATCAGTGTGACATCACGATTAAAATGCTCAGCCATTAGCGCGTCATAAATTTGGTTGATACTATCCTGATTCTTATACTGCTCACCATCTGGCAGCACACATACCTTAACTGTAAACTGCCCTGCCAACTCTTCTTCTAACGCGTTTAAATATAAAGGTGCTACTGTATCATTCGTGACAATCAGTACTTGGCGACCAACAATATAAGGGACAATTTGCTTCGCCATACTGTCGTGCTCTGTCACTGTTTTTTCAGTGATGACAATGGGATAATCATGGCTTTGCGTATGAACCGTTAAGCCATCCTGAAACAATGACATTGAATACTCCCTAAACGTATGTAATAAAGTAAAAGCAGAAGACGTCGCATGACTCTACCATCAGTCGTTCGTCAGTCTTACTCTTCTTTGGGTTCTGGTTCTTTAGAGATAGAAGGAATAAATGCGCTCAGCTGCTGTAAGAGCTGATTCACCATGTGGCGTGGATAAGTATGACCGGTCGGCATAATGATATGTGCAACTTGGCGATATAAGGGATCGCGTTTATTGTACAGTTCTTGCAAGATTTTTCTGGGATTGGGCTGTTGTAGTAATGGTCTTGTTTTGTCTTTGGCAGTACGTGCCATTTGCACATCAACTGGTGCATTCAAATAGACCACGATACCACGTTGCCTTAAAAACTCTCGGTTTTCGGCACACATGACTGCGCCGCCGCCAGTCGCTAAGACAATTTGATTTTTTTGAGTCAACTCATCAATGGCTCGTGTTTCACGCTCCCGAAACCCAGCTTCGCCCTCTTTAGCAAAGATCCAAGCAATATCCGCCCCTGTCTGAGACTCAATATACCAATCACTGTCTACAAAAGAGCGCCCTAATTGCTTGGCAAGCAATTTACCGATCGTGGTCTTCCCTGCTCCCATCGGTCCTACTAAAAACACCGACGGTAATTCCTCCACCATAATACTCACTCAGCTAAATTAGGTATGATACAACGTCATTGATATTCTGGCTAGTAAGCAGTCATGATTATTGTGCGTACTGCTCAAAAGTCATGCGTAAAAAAAGCAAGCATCACTGCTTGCCTTTTTAAGTAAAAATCCATCAGTAGCTGCTTAATTCAAGCGGCTAACACCGTCATTGATGAGTTTTGGTGTAATAAATATCAATAGCTCTTCTTTGTTATTGTTACGCACATCTTTACGGAAGGCGCGGCCAATATAGGGCAAGTCTCCTAAGAAAGGTACTTTACTCACATCATTATTGGTACGGTTTCTAAAGATTCCACCCAGCACCACGGTTTGACCATCTTCTACAGTCACATTGGTTGAGATAGAGTCTTCATTGATAGCAACAATACCATTGGTAAATACTGGCGTACCGTTAGTGATCAGCAACTGCAAACCAATTTTACCATCAGGCGTAATATTTGGTGTCGCCTCTAGACTTAATGCCGCTTCTCTAAAGCTGGTTGTAGTTGCGCCGCTTGCTGATGCTTCTTGATAAGGAATCTGAGTACCAGAAGAGACTTTTGCCGTTTGCTTATCAGCTGTCAAAACTTTCGGCGTAGAAATAACCTCACCGCGGTTGTCTGCTTGCAATGCTGATAGTTCAAGATCAAGCATCACATCAGACAGGCTAAGTAGACCAAAAGCGATGCTACCTGCTGGGTTAGCCACTCCTAAATCAACGTTTAAATTATCAGGACGGCTAATATCGTACGAAGGATAAGAAACGGTCTGACCATTGACCGTTGTCGTCTCTACGTCGAAGTTTTTCAAATCCCATAAGGTTTGATCGCTACCGCCCACCAATAAGCTGCGATTATTGGCCGCACCGTTGGATAAAATACCCCAACGCACACCAATCTCTTTACTAAAGCTATCAGTAGCACTTACGATACGCGCTTCAATCATAACTTGACGCACAGGAATATCAATTTTCCCAATCAATGTGCGAATATTCTCAATGCTATTGGCGACATCTTTAACGATTAAAGTATTGGTACGCTCGTCAACCGTTACCGTTCCGCGATCGGACAACAATGTATTGTTGTCATTGGCACGGTTTGCAATACCGCTACTACTGGCGCCACCAGTCGCTCCACTACCCTGAGAAATCAGAGTTAATACATCTTGGGCTTTAGCATAGCTCAGACGAATGTATTCAGTACGCAGTGGGGCAAAAGATTCAACCGCTTGCTGGGCTTCAAGTTCACGCGCTTCTTGCTCAGCCAGTTCAGTAGCAGGCGCCACCAAAATGACGTTGCCATTTTCGCGTTTGCCTAGGTTTTTACTTTTTAGGATGATATCAAGCGCTTGATCCCACGGTACATTGATCAGTCGTAAGGTAATATTGCCAGTGACCGAATCATTCGCCACAATATTCATTTCTGTAAACTGCGCTAGAATATCTAACACACTGCGGATTTCGACGTCTTGGAATTCCATAGACAGCGGCTCACCGCTATACACTTTTTCTTCAAGCGTTGGTTCACGTAGCAATTCAGGCTTGCTGATACTAATATTTAACTGATTACCTGACTGATACGCTTGATATTCATAGTCTTCCGCCATGTTGATAGTGATAACACCGTTTTGGCCTTGGTTTTGGGTATCAATGCTACTCACAAGACCACTATTGATGTTTAAGCGACGTAACAGGTTTCTAGGTACGGTACTGCCAGTCAAACGTACGACCAGTTTATTACCTTGACGTTGCACATCTACTGGAATGGCTTCGTTGGCAAGTACCATGCTGACATCACCGCCACCATCGTTACCTGCCGAAAAATTAACTGCGCTCAGACCATCATAACTGTATTGTTTACTGACCTGTGCAGAAGCAAGTTGCGGGTTTAATAATGGATTAACTCTGACTACCATCGTATCAGCTGGTACTTCATTTTTTACTACCGCCGTGCTGGTTGTACGAACCGCAGCAACAGGGGCAACGCTGGTCTCAACGATTGGTGTCACAACTGCCGTGGTCGTCATCGCATTGCTGTTATTGATTACGTCTTGAACCGGGTCATTAGTCACAGCAGGGCGAGCAGGATCTGTGATGGTGAGTAGTAGATCGTTACCTTCAATCTCTGTCGTATAATTACCTGACTGTTTAAGACCAACAATAAGACGCGTGGTACTGTCGCTACTTAAAGTAGTGACCTCATTGACCATCCCAACATTGTACTCATTAAAACGGCTTACCAAGCCGTTTTGTACCTGTTCAAAATCTAGTACCAAACGACTCGGATCATCAAGCTGATAAGCGGCAGGTAATACTGGCGCGCCTGCAAAACCCAAACGCATTTGTGTTACAGCAGGCGCCGTTTGTACCACAGAGATGTTGTTAATACGCTGTGCAGCATGGGCACTGCTACTCACTGCTACCATACTGATTGCCAATGCTGAAATGGCAAAAGCAGAAGACACGCGGTTGCTCATCATCATTACCTTGTTATTGCGTACTGTCATTATGTATTCCTCAAAAAATCTGCCGACTTAGCTTATAGGGGAAACCAGCGACTGGGGTTTTTCAACAAACCCAGCGCGGCTGTCTGGCACAATTTCAATCAAGTTAATCTGAGTCGGCGTGATTTCAACAATACGGCCGTCATTTAATCCAAGATAATCACCTACTTTTACACTAGCAACCGAGCCATCAGGGCGTTGTATCAACGCGTATTGCTGGCCTTCTGGCGAAATCACCACACCGCGAAAGATCAGTTGCGATAGCTCATACTGTTCAAGAGGTTGTTTTACCCTTGTAATGTCTGGGCGCACACCATCGATAGAAGTGGTAGGACCCTCTACATTGACCAAGCTTGGCGGCAAAAATGGGCTACGCAGGGCACTGGCACTATAAACAAAGTCTTCTACCAATTCAGCCTTGGGCGGTGGCTCAATGGGCTGTGCAGGTTGATTACGTATATCGGCCATTGCCTGTTCTGCCAAGCCAATACGATCCGTACATCCTGTTATTGATAAAGCAGCCACACTCAAAGCCAGTAGCGTAGGCAGTTTTTGAATGTTCATCAATTGCCTCCAGCAGTATCAGGGGTAGCAGCAGCGTCACCTGCCGCCGCAGTTTCTTCGCCTTCAGGAGCGGCTTCTTTTGAGCGGTACGTTTTGGTTTGTAATACCAAAGTAAGCTCTGGTAGCACATCCAATGACGGCTGAGGGTTATTCACCTCAAAGTCGTGCATCGTGATGATTCGCGGCAAAGCAGCAAGACCACTGATAAAGCTGCCAAATTGGTGGTAATCACCCAAAGCAGCAATACGAATAGGCTGCTCAATAAAGAACTCGTTTTCAATTTCAGGCTCTACTGAAATATCTTGGAAGCGGATGTTACTACCCACGCCTGTCATGTTGATGCCCTCGACAAGCTCCGACACACGAGTATCCTTTGGTAGCTGATCAAGCAAGGTATTGAACTCTGTTTCCATCTGGACAACTTGAGCTTGATAAGCTTTTAGATGACGCGCGCGTGATTCTTTTTCACGGTAGCTATCACGCAAGGTTTGTTGTTGACTTTCAGCTGCCGTGATCTCGTCGATCTTACTGCTAATCGGTAACGCCCATGCCATCGCAGCAATAAAAGTAATAATCAGTCCGATGACTGTCACTTTTACTGGCGTTGGCCAACTACCATAGTTTTCTGAATCTAACGACTCAAAACTTCGACGAAACTCTTGTAAATCAAACTGTTTTTTGGGTTTCAAATCTGATTTTTTGGTTTTGACTAGGCTTTTTTTGCGGACAAGCTTCATGACGCACCTCCAAGCCCAGCATTAGTATTGGCTTCAGTATCAGCTGGCACAGCCGACTCTGACTGTACTTTCGTTGTTACCACAAACTGAACATAGCTGTCTTCAGGGTACACAGGGCGCGGCGTTTCACTGTTGCCCGTAGTCGCAGGCGCGTTAAGCGTAGGCGCCGTCTCATAAGCATTAATGTTTTGTTGAATATTACTGACCGCTGAGTTGCCCATCCATTTACTATTGTCTAGATTGCGAATCAAGCTCGATACGACATTTGGATTATCAGCAAGACCCGTTAAAGTTAGGACATCGCCTTCGCGTTTTAGGTTGGTCAAATAGAGCGCAGGCGGTACGGCTCTTGCCAGATCATCCCACAAGCGAACAGGCACAGGACGTCGACCCTGTAAATCCTGAATGACCTGCATACGTGAGATGATATCTTCTCTACGTTGCTCCAAGCCATCGATTTCAGTCAATACTGCATCTAGACGAGCGTTTTCTTGCTCAACCAGTGCATTGGCATCCAATTGTTCATCCAACTCATTGTTAAAATAACTCCACGTAGCAAATGCAGCCAGTAGAGTCAGTAAAGTGATGGCAACCACCAGAGTTATAAACTCTTTATTGCGACGTTCGCGCTCTTCTTGTCGCCACGGTAAAAGGTTAATACGAGCCATCAGTCAAAGCTCCTTAACGCAAGACCGCAAGCGGCCATTAAACTTGGTGCATCAATGGCCAATTGCTCATTGTCAATATGTGGTGCAATGGTCATATTGGTAAATGGATTGGCCACACTAACAGGCACACCAAGTCTCTGTTGAGCCATACCTGCAAGACCTGCTATAGCGCTACTGCCACCAGCAAGCACTATATGATCGATACTACTGTATTGACTAGAGGAGAAGTAAAATTGCAATGAACGGGTGATTTGTTGAATGGTGTTTTCAATGAAAGGTGTCAATACTTCGATATAGTAGTCATCAGGCAAAGTACGCTCACGCTTACTAAACGCCGCTTCCTCAGCCGACAGGCCATAACGATTCTGTATAGCTTCTGTCAGTTGAACACCACCAAATAGCTGTTCGCGGCTATAGATAAACTCACCATTTTTGGCGATATATAAGGTCGTTTGATTGTGCCCAATATCTACCAGTGCTACTAACTCTGGAAAATTTGGTAAACTATCAGTCATCAGTCCAAAAGCACGCTCAATTGCATGAGACTCGATGTCCATCACCTTGGTTTGCATACCGCCAAAAGTTAGGGCATCAACGCGTTGGTCGACGTTTTCTGAACGAGATGCAGCAAGCAATACTTGCACCATATCATCGCTTATCAAAGAAGGACCCAAGACTTCAAAATCCAAATTGACGTCTTCCAATGGATAAGGAACATATTGATCGGCATCCAGACGTATTTGAGCTTCGCGCTCTACATCGCTTAGCGCGACATCCATATCAATAATCTTGGTAATCACAGCCGAGCCTGATACGGCGGTTGCAGCATTGCTACCCCCAACTTGACAACGCCTAGCGACAGTAGCAATAATATGACCAACCGCTTCTGTATCTACTAAAAGTTTATCAACGACCACACCTTCCGGCAGTCTCTCAATACCATAAGACTTTAAGTGAAAAGCACCCTGTTGACGCTGTATGTCAACTAACTTCACTGAGGTGGCACAAATATCCACGCCAATCAAATGTCGACTTTTGGAAGTAAATAGCCTCACAAACTCTATACCTTATATTAAGTGTACACTTTGATAGTTATTTGTAATAATTGAACACAATACTTTACTTAATAGAGAGATTCAAGCGTTTAAATTGGCCATGAAGGATAACTTACACATTTAGTGTGACCTGTGTATTTTGTTCAAGGTATAATAGCTGACCTGTTGCAAATTTTACTTAATAAGCCTTATTATGATTAAAAAAACTGCTACCGCTCGTCTCATTCATTTTTTGGTGGGACTTTTTATTGCCTGCTTAGCGTTAGCAGTTATATTAGCCCTCGCGGTGCCCATCGGTTTTTACGGCATGGCCATGTATCTATCGCCTACTTTGCCTAGCACTCAAGAAATAAAAACGGCAAATCTTGAAATGCCATTGCAGATTTATAGCAGAGATGACAAGCTCATTGGTCAATATGGCAATCGCCTATCCCTACCAGTCACTTTTCAAGAAATCCCTGAAGACTTGACTCATGCTTTTTTAGCCGCAGAAGATTCCTCCTTTTTTCAACATAGTGGTATCAGTATTAAAGGTCTTGGTCGCGCAGTTACTGAAGTGGTTACTGATGACGAAGGGCAGACAGGTGGCTCTACTATCACCATGCAGGTCGCCAAAAACTACTTCTTGAGTCCTGAGCGCACGCTAAATCGTAAGCTGACTGAGCTTTTTTTGGCACGCAAAATGGAAGACGAGCTGAGTAAGAATGAGATTTTAACCCTTTATGTGAATAAAATTTATTTGGGTGAAGGCGCTTATGGCATTAGGGCTGCTGCCAAAAAATACTATAGTAAATCATTAGACAACTTGACTATTGCTGAGATGGCCATGTTGGCAGGTTTGCCAAAAGCCCCTTCTAAATACAATCCAGTTGCCAATCCTACTCGAGCCCTGACTCGCCGCAACTGGATCATTGGACGTATGCATGAGCTGGGATATATTACTAAAGCACAGCGTGATGAAGCGATTAATGCACCAGTAGGCATCAAACTATATCAAGAAAAACTTGACGTCAATATGCCTTATCTAGCAGAAATGACACGTGGCGCTTTGGTTGAGCGTTATGGTGAGCAAGTAATGCACAGTGGTTGGCGTGTCCGTCTTACCGTTGATAGCAAAGCACAGACCGATGCAGAAGCAGCCATACTAACGGGTCTAATCGCTTATGAGCATCGTCACGGTTGGCGCGGTGCAGAAGCGAATGATGAACCATTAG
Organism: Psychrobacter sp. JB385; assembly: GCF_900163785.1. Taxonomy (GTDB): domain Bacteria; phylum Pseudomonadota; class Gammaproteobacteria; order Pseudomonadales; family Moraxellaceae; genus Psychrobacter. The sequence continues at coordinate 15,930 of NZ_FUKN01000001.1, read as the reverse complement.
AAAACTTCAGTCGCTATAGCAATATGTCTCCTGCTAAAGTCACCAAAGTCAACTATCGAAGTTTTGAAGCGACCATGCCTTCTGGTGAGAATGTGACTGTGAACTGGTCTGGTATGAGCTGGGCTCGCAAGTACATCTCTGCTGACCGTGTTGGTTACCTTCCTGATAATGCTGGCCAAATTGTTAAGAAAAACGATATCGTTCGTGTGATACCTACTGCAAATGGCAACTGGCAGCTAGGACAAATTCCTAAAATACAAGGCAGTTTGGTTTCGCTAAACCCAGAAACGGGTGCAGTGAATGCATTGGTTGGTGGCTTTGACTTTAATCACAGTAAATTTAACCGTGCCTTGCAAGGTTGGCGTCAACCAGGTTCTACTATCAAACCTCTTGTATATACCGCTGCACTAGAAAAAGGTTATCGTCCAGACAGTATTGTTTCGGATCGTCCTATCCAAGTAGGTGACTGGAAACCAAAAAACTCTGATGCACGTTTCCTAGGTGATATTACCTTACGTCGTGGTCTCTACTTATCTCGTAACTTGGTCTCTATTCGTTTGCTACAGTCTATTGGTATTTCTGATGTACGCAACTTATTAGATGAGTTTGGCCTTGATAAAGAAAAGCTACCGACCACCTTATCGCTTGCATTAGGTGCAGGGCAAGCGACGCCATTACAAATGGCAACGGCCTATTCTACCTTTGCCAATGGTGGTCATCGTATACAACCTTACTTTATTGAACATATTTATAACTATAATAATGAGCTATTATTTCAAGCTAATCCGCGTCACGCCTGCGCTTTGTGTTTCAATGAGCAGCTCGACACACTGAATAAAAAACTAGTAGAAGAACATGATCAGGCCACTACCAGTAGCACCACTGGCGATCAAGTCACCGATAAAGAACAAGATTCAGCATCTAATGATGACGAGTCGCAAAAATCTGAAGTCATGAATACAAGCGTTTATGATGCCAGCCCGCAATCGGATCGTTTAAAAGCACCTGCCGTACAGTATACGATAGCAAAACAAGCGCCGCGCATACTAAAACCGAGAGTGGCTTTTGAGATGGCAGATATCTTACGTGATGTGGTACAGCGCGGTACAGCGGTACGAGCAAAGGCTTTAGGCCGTGATGATATCGGTGGGAAAACAGGCACAACCAATGATGCTAAAGATGCGTGGTTTGCAGGCTTCCATCCTACCAATGCCACTGTAGTGTGGATGGGTTTTGATCAACCCTCTACCATGGGTCGCCGAGAGTATGGCGGCGTTGCTGCCCTGCCCGTATGGATGGACTTTATGAAAGCCCAACTTAAAGACACGCCTCACCAATGGGTTTCTATCAACAATCGCTCTAAATCTCAAAAGCAAAAGCAAAGAATAATCGAGATGACAGATGATGGTATTGTGACGGATGAAGACGCTGAAGACAGCGCGGTTGAAAAACCTGTCAAGACACAAGCTCAGCAGCGTAGAGTGCCAGTTGATACCTCTAGTGATGAGACAAACACTTCATCATCAGCACGGTCGACTAACCGTGATAACGACAGTGTGCCGCAAAATCCCTTATCAGTGACACCACTTGATGAGATGCCGCCGATGCCAGAATAAATCATCCTATTAAACTTTGATATATCGCCACAAAAAAAGCCTGTTTAGTAATCACTAAACAGGCTTTTTGCTATCTGTTGATATTTTTTAAAACTCAACCATACCAGCACGTAACTGCTCAATCAGCTCTAAAAGCTGCTGACGCCATTCACGTATGGTGGCTTCATCTGGCAACCACTGGTTGGATAGCGTGACCACATTCACAATCAAATCAGGTGCTTGTACCCTTCCGTTGGTTGTACTGTCTTCTACCACCGTATCTGATTGTACGGCATATAAACAGCGCTGGTAAGCTCGCTCTACATCTGCAAGAAACCCTTGCTGTCGCAATTGATGCAAGCGCTGAACCTCAGGAGACACTTGAGTACGTTCTGCCAATGCATTTTCTACATCCACCAAAGTAGGCATTGCCATGTTCAAACTGTAAAAATGGCTCAGCTCTTGTATGAATGCCAAAAAAGCGCCGTACAAATGAAAAATCGCCGTCTCACAATGTGCTTGATATAACTGCTTATCATTGGTGTTTCCTGCTGCTTGGCAAGAGAGGCGACAAAAATAAAGTTTCTGATTGGTTCGATCTGCTTGATATTTGGCAACGCGAGTTTTACCTGCCATTTGCGACTGATCCTTCTATGAATAGTGAATTAAGGCATATTTTCCAGTTTACTATTTTTTTGGATAATAGCACCATGCCTTTCTTAATTTTTTACAGCCGTAAAAAAGCCAGCATCTTAGGCTGGCTTTTTTATCAAATTAAGAAACAATCAAAAATAGTGAATACCATTAATTATCTTGATTTAACTCTTGAGCAAAGGCTTCATCAAAGCTAGCAAAATCTTTAGCATCTGTACTTGCAGTCATATCGAAAGCAGCATTCAGATCTTTATCTTGTAGCTTCTGATCGGCTTTTTCTTTACGTGTCTTGTGATAAGCAAGACCTGTACCAGCAGGAATCAAGCGACCAACCACTACGTTCTCTTTTAGACCACGTAGCTCATCCACTTTACCAGTCACAGCCGCCGCCGTTAGTACACGGGTTGTTTCCTGGAACGAAGCCGCTGAGATAAAGCTTTCTGTTGCCAAGCTTGCTTTGGTAATACCAAGTAATTGACGCTCATACTGTACTGGGAATTTATCTTCCGCTTCTAGTTTTGCGTTCAATGCTTTGATATCAGCATACTCGACTTGATCACCTTTGAAGTGGTTTGAATCACCACCATCGGTAATTTCAACTTTGCGCAGCATCTGACGAATAATGACTTCGATGTGCTTGTCATTGATTTTTACACCCTGCAAGCGATAAACGTCCTGTACTTCGTTAACGATATAATCAGCAAGTGCCGTCTGACCTTTCAGACGCAAGATGTCATGCGGGTTTTGTGGACCATCAGCAATAATCTCACCACGTGCTACTGTCTCGTTTTCAAAGACGTTAATTTGACGCCATTTCGGGATCAGCTCCTCATGAACCTCGCCATCTTCATTGGTAATAATGAAGCGATTCTTACCTTTGGTCTCTTTACCAAAGCTCACGACACCAGTCATTTCTGCCATGATAGCGTGATCTTTCGGACGACGTGCTTCGAACAAGTCAGCAACACGTGGTAGACCACCGGTAATATCTTTTGTACCAGAAGACGCTTGTGGCACACGGCCCAAAATTGAACCGGCTGCTACTTTTTCACCATCGCTTACGCGGATGATGGTTTCAGCTGGTAAGAAGTAAACCACTTCTTTACCTTCGTCCGTATTCAAGATAATCGCAGGACGTAGATCTTTTGCTGAACTTGAGCGATCACGAGTCGCTAAAATCTCAAATGAGCTCATACCAGTTGCATCATCAACTTTAACCGTTGCCGTTGAACCATCGACAATATCACTAAAGCGCGCTGTACCAGCAAATTCTGTGATGATAGGATGCGTATGCGGATCCCATTTGGCGATAGTTTGGCCGCCTTCAACTTGCTCTTCGTCTTTTACAAGAACGCTTGAACCATATGGCACTTTATAGCGCTCACGTTCACGACCAAGTTCATCAGTTAAAGCGATTTCAGCTGAACGTGATACGATGACTAAGTGACCATCAGTATGCTGTACTGTTTTCATGTTTTCGAAATGCGCTTGACCTGCGTTACGGACAGAGATGCTATTGTCCACAGATGCTGAGCTTGCTGCCCCGCCCACGTGGAACGTACGCATGGTTAACTGAGTACCTGGCTCACCGATAGACTGAGCAGCCATAACACCAACAGATTCACCAATGTTCACTTTGTGACCACGAGCAAGGTCACGACCATAACACTGTGAACAAACGCCATGCTCAACATCACAAGTAATAACTGAACGTACCCAGATATCATCGATGGCATTGTTATCAAGCACGTTTACCCAATGCTCATCAATCAAAGTACCAGCTGGAATCAAGACTTTTGATTCGTCATCGTTGTAAGTCACATCGCGTGCAGTGACACGACCCAGTACCAACTCACCTAGCTTCTCAATGATTTCACCACCTTGGATATGTGGCTTCATGAGTAGGCCTTCTTCAGTACCACAGTCATCACTGGTGATAACCAAATCTTGTGCCACATCAACCAAACGACGTGTCAAGTAACCTGAGTTAGCCGTTTTTAGTGCTGTATCCGCTAGACCTTTACGTGCACCATGCGTTGAGATGAAGTACTGAAGTACGGTCAAACCTTCACGGAAGTTGGCTTTAATTGGCGTCTCAATGATTGAGCCATCTGGTTTCGCCATCAAGCCACGCATACCAGCCAACTGACGAATCTGAGCCGCACTACCACGAGCACCAGAATCTGACATGATAAAGATCGAGTTGAATGACTTCTGCTCGTCTTCTTCGCCTTGTGCATTGATGACTTTATCCGTTGCCAAGTTATCCATCATTGCCTTAGCGACTTTGTCATTGGTACGTGACCAGATATCAACGACTTTGTTATAACGCTCACCAGCCGTTACAAAGCCTTGCTCGAATTGATCTTCAATTTCACGAACTTCGCCTTCTGCCACTTCGATTATTTGCTTTTTGAGTGGCGGAATGACCATGTCATCGATACCGATAGACACACCTGATAGCGTTGCTTGAGCAAAACCAAGATACATCAATTGATCGGCAAACATGACGCTTTCTTTTACGCCAACTTTACGGTAGCAAGAGTTGATCAAACGAGAGATATTTTTCTTCGTCATTTCTTGGTTACACTCGTCAAACGACATACCTTTAGGCATGATGTTCCAGATCAGTAAGCGACCAGCAACCGTTTCTTTCATGCTAATTTCTTTGGTTTGGTTACCATCTTCATCAATATGCGTCTCTGTAACACGCACTTTGATTTTAGCGTTCACATGCAAATCGTTTGAACCAATCGCACGCAATGCTTCATTAACAGTGGCAAAAATCATGCCCTCGCCTTTAGCATTGATTGATGAACGACTAATGTAATACAAACCCAATACCACATCCTGTGATGGTACGATGATTGGATCACCGTTCGCAGGAGATAGAATATTGTTAGTAGACATCATAAGTGCACGTGATTCAAGCTGTGCTTCTAGGGTCAATGGCACGTGAACGGCCATTTGGTCACCATCAAAGTCAGCGTTGAACGCGGTACAAACCAGTGGATGCAACTGGATAGCTTTACCTTCAATCAATACTGGCTCAAAGGCTTGCAGACCCAAACGGTGAAGCGTTGGCGCACGGTTAAGTAGTACTGGATGCTCACGGATAACCATGGCCAGCATATCCCAAACTTGTGGCTCTTCACGCTCTACCATCTTTTTGGCAGCTTTAATCGTCGTTGCCAAACCATGAGATAATAGTTTGTTATAAGTAAATGGCTTGAATAATTCTAGCGCCATTTTTTTAGGTAGGCCACACTGATGTAGACGTAGTGTTGGACCTACAACGATAACCGAACGACCAGAGTAATCGACACGCTTACCAAGTAAGTTTTGACGGAAACGACCTTGCTTACCTTTGATCATATCTGCCAAAGATTTCAATGGGCGCTTGTTACTACCAGTAATCGCACGACCGCGACGACCGTTATCAAGCAACGCATCCACTGACTCTTGCAACATACGTTTTTCGTTACGTACGATGATGTCAGGTGCGCTTAGCTCAAGCAGACGCTTAAGACGATTGTTACGGTTGATCACACGGCGATATAGATCGTTTAGATCTGATGTCGCAAAACGACCACCTTCTAGCGGTACTAGCGGGCGCAAATCTGGTGGTAGTACTGGCAAGATGTTCATTACCATCCACTCAGGCTTGTTATTAGAATCACGGAATGCTTCTAATAATTTAAGACGCTTAGACATCTTCTTAAGCTTGGTCTCAGAACCTGTTTGCGGAATTGCTTCACGCAGCTCGTCAATCTCAAGATCCATATCGATATCTTTCAATAGGTCTTGGACAGCCTCAGCACCCATTTTGGCAGTGAATTCATCGCCAAACTCTTCTAGGGCTTTGTAATAATCTTCATCATCAAGCAATTGGTACTTCTCTAAAGAAGTTAGACCAGGCTCAGTCACGATATAGCTTTCAAAATATAGAACGCGCTCAATATCACGCAATGTCATATCTAGTAATAGACCGATGCGGCTTGGTAGTGATTTTAGGAACCAAATATGCGCCACTGGACTGGCTAGGTCGATATGACCCATGCGGTCACGACGGACTTTAGCAGTGGTGACTTCAACACCACATTTTTCACAGATAACACCTTGGAACTTACGGCGCTTATATTTACCACATAAACATTCGAAATCTTTTACTGGACCAAAGATTTTGGCACAAAAAAGACCGTCACGCTCAGGCTTGAACGTGCGATAGTTGATGGTTTCAGGTTTTTTTACTTCGCCATGTGACCATGACTTGATGACGTCAGGCGAGGCTAAGGTAATTTGAATGCTATCAAACTCTGTATTACCGTTGCCGGTAGGGCTTTGCATGATATCGAGTAAATCTTTCAAGTTGCTTCTCCGTTATCTTTATAATCATCTGACAGCGTACCATTGACGCAGATAAGATGAATGAAGGCAATGAATAGGGTTGAGACAAATCACTAAAAGCAGCAGCAATAAAGCAGACTGCCTTTAGTGGACAACTAAGTTAAACAACGGGCTAGTTGCTTTGTTTTAACTCAATATTGATACCCAGTGATTTGATTTCTTTGGTCAGTACGTTGAACGACTCAGGCATGCCTGGATCCATATACTGCTCACCATCAACGATGTTTTTGTACATACGAGTACGGCCTTCAACGTCATCCGACTTCACCGTTAGCATTTCTTGCAACGTGTAAGTCGCACCGTATGCTTCTAGTGCCCATACTTCCATCTCACCGAAGCGCTGACCACCAAACTGAGCTTTACCGCCAAGTGGCTGCTGCGTCACTAGAGAATAAGAACCTGTTGAACGCGCATGCATTTTGTCATCAACCAAATGGTTAAGCTTGAGCATGTACATGTAGCCGACGGTTACTTTGCGGTCAAACTTCTGACCTGTACGACCATCATATAACGTCTGCTGACCATCGCGATCCATACCAGCAAGCTCTAACAGGTCTTTAACTTGGCTTTCTCTTGCGCCGTCAAATACTGCTGTGCCCATCGGTACGCCGCCACGTAAGTTGTCTGCTAGCGCCATGATGTCATCATCACTTAAGCTATCAAGATCAACTTGTTCGCCGCCTACTTGGTTGTAGATTTTGTCCAAGAAGTCACGTAGCTCTTTGATCGCTGCTTGAGATTTGAGCATACCATCAATCTTCTCGCCCAACCCCTTCGCTGCCATACCCAAATGCGTCTCTAAAACCTGACCGATGTTCATACGAGATGGTACACCAAGTGGGTTCAATACGATGTCAACGGTATTACCATTTTCATCATAAGGCATGTCTTCAACTGGCATGATGCGCGATACAACACCTTTGTTACCATGACGACCAGCCATCTTATCACCAGGCTGAATACGACGCTTAACCGCTAGATATACTTTAACGATTTTTTGTACGCCATGTTGTAAGTCATCACCAGCAGTCAATTTGCGTTTTTTCTCAGCAAACTTCACATCAATGTCTTTTTGCTTATCAACCAAGTAATCAGCGATTTGCGTTAGACGCTCAGAGATTTCTTCTTCTACTGGTTGAATATCAAGCAAGGTCTCAAGGCTCATATCTTTCATATCAGCCAATGCCATAACTGTACCCGCTTTTAGACCAGCACCGCCGCTGACTTTTTGGCCATCTAATAGATTACCAATACGACCGCGTGCTGCTTCTTCAAAGATACGTAGCTCTTCTTTCAAATCTTTGCGATAGCTATCAAGCTGCGATTTTTCAATCGCTCTTGCGCGTGCGTCTTTTTCAACGCCATCACGGGTGAAGACCTGTACATCAATAACCGTACCTTTACTTGAAGTTGGTACGCGTAGTGAAGTGTCTTTCACGTCAGCCGCTTTTTCGCCAAAGATAGCCCGTAGTAGTTTCTCTTCTGGCGTTAGTTGCGTTTCACCTTTTGGCGTCACTTTACCAACTAGAATATCACCAGCGTCAACTTCAGCACCGATATAGACGATACCTGCTTCATCAAGACTTGATAATGCTGCTTCACCAACGTTTGGAATATCAGCAGTGATCTCTTCTGTACCTAGTTTGGTATCACGAGCCACACAAGTCAATTCTTGGATATGGATCGTAGTGAAACGATCTTCTTTCACGACTTTTTCAGATAACAAGATTGAATCTTCGAAGTTGTAACCATTCCACGGCATAAATGCGATGCGGATGTTCTGGCCTAGTGCTAGCTCACCAAGATCCGTTGAAGGACCGTCAGCCAAGATATCACCCAAAGCGATCTCGTCACCTTGGTTAACGATGATACGTTGGTTGATACAAGTGTTTTGGTTAGAGCGCGTGTATTTGATCAAGTTATAGATATCGATACCCGCTTCACCAGCAGTCATCTCGTCTTCGTTGACACGAACAACGATACGTGAGGCATCAACATCTTCAATCACACCGCCACGCTTAGCGATCACACAAACACCAGAGTCACGAGCGACGTGACGCTCCATACCAGTACCTACTAACGGCTTATCAGCACGTAGTGTAGGAACTGCCTGACGCTGCATGTTCGAGCCCATCAAGGCACGGTTAGCATCATCATGCTCTAAGAATGGAATCAGACCTGCTGCAACCGATACTACCTGACTTGGTGATACGTCCATATGCGTCACTTTTTCTGGCGGCATACGAACGAATTCACCATAGCTACGTACACTGACCATCTCGTCAGATAACGCGCCATCTTCAGTCATCGGAGAATCAGCCTGTGCAATCACAGTACCGACTTCTTCGATTGCTGATAGATACTCAATAACGTCTGTTACTTTACCATCAACCACACGGCGATAAGGCGTTTCTAAGAAGCCAAAGCTGTTGGTTTTAGCAAAGGTCGCTAATGAGTTGATCAGACCAATGTTTGGACCTTCAGGAGTTTCAATAGGACATACACGGCCATAATGCGTATCATGTACGTCACGTACTTCAAAGCCTGCACGTTCACGAGTTAGACCACCAGGTCCTAACGCTGATACACGGCGCTTATGGGTAACTTCAGACAACGGGTTGTTCTGATCCATAAACTGTGACAACTGGCTTGAACCAAAGAATTCTTTCACTGCAGCCGCAACTGGCTTAGAGTTAATCAAATCTTGTGGTGACAAGTTGTCTGATTCTGCTGAGCTTAAACGCTCTTTTACGGCACGCTCGACACGTACTAAACCAACACGGAATTGGTTTTCTGCCATTTCGCCCACTGAACGAATACGGCGGTTACCCAAATGGTCAATATCATCGACATCGCCGCGACCATTACGAATCTCGATAAGTTCTTTTAGAACGTTAACGATATCATCGTTGGTCAATACACTGCGTTCGCGCTGTACGTCTGGATCATCGGTATTTTCAAATGGCAGACCAAGACGACGGTTGAACTTCATACGGCCGACATTAGATAGGTCATAACGATCTGCGTTGAAGAACATGCTTTCAAATAGTTTCTCAGCAGTTTCAACCGTTGGTGGCTCACCTGGACGCATAACTTTATAGATTTCGATCAACGCTTCTTCACGGCTTGAAGTACTGTCAGCACGTAGCGTATCGGCAATATAACTACCTTGGTCGATATCGTTCGTGAACAGAATGCTAAACTCTTTGATGGCACCACTGGCTTCAAATGAGTTCAATTTTACCAATAACTCGTGGTCGATTGGCGTGTTTGCTTTAGCGATGATTTCGTCATTAACAACGATGTCTTCAGCTAAAATACGCTCATATAGATACTCATCAGGCACAGCAATTTTCGTCATACCTGCTTCTTCAAGCTGGCGGATACGGCGTGCGTTAATACGTTTGCCCTGCTCTACAATAACGTCACCTTCAGGTGATACGATATCAAACTGAGCCATCTCGCCACGTAGACGATCAGCAACTAGATCAATTTCAAACGTCTCTTCAGCTTTATAAACAGCGACTTTATCAAAGAACAAATCTAGAATTTCAGGTGTGGTCAAGCCAAGTGCACGTAAGATAATAGAAGCCAATAGTTTACGGCGACGGTCAATACGAGCAAAGACTAAGTCTTTTGCATCAAATTCAAAGTCTAACCATGAACCACGGTAAGGGATGATACGTGCGTTATAAAGCACTTTACCACTTGAATGCGACTTACCTTTATCATGGTCAAAGAACACACCAGGTGAACGATGTAGCTGAGATACGATAACACGCTCAGTACCATTAATAATGAAAGTACCGTTAGCAGTCATCAAAGGCATCTCGCCCATGTAAACGCTTTGCTCACGGATATCTTTGATAGCAGCTTTGCTATCTTTGTCTTTACTGTCTTTGTCTTTGATGATCAAACGGATTTTGACGCGCATTGGCGCCGCAAACGTTGAACCACGTAAGATACACTCACGCTCATCAAATTCAGGCGTGCCTAAATAATACTCAACAAATTGCAACTCAGCATTACCAGAGTGACTCTCAATTGGGAAAATAGAGGAATACGCAGCTTGCAAGCCAGTATTCTCACGAGCTTTTGGCTTTTTGTGCTCTTGCAAAAATTGCTCATAAGAATCTACTTGAATAGACAGTAAATAGGGAATGTCCATCACAGTGGGCAATTCAGCAAAACTTTTGCGAATACGCTTTTTTTCAGTATAAGAATATGCCATCGAGAGTCCTTACAGTAAACGTGGAAACAAATTAAAAGCGTGGCCAGTATGCATAAATACGATGCAAACTGAGCGACGTAAACGATAATACAAAACAGGTGTTCGTGTTCAACTCATATTTTTTGTCACTTATCACTTCACTAACCAGTGTGTATTTAGCACACCTTATTCAATCTTATAATCAGTATATGAACCCATCTATATAGATGCGCATACCGAAGAATTCAACCTAGTACAAACCATTGCCTTTAGGGCTTAACTTTTTAATATATTTATGAAAAAATAATTTTTACTAAAATTTTGAACGATTCGTCATTAAAACTGACAGGATTGTTGAGCCAGTTCATCACTAAAACTGATATCGTCGCTGGTATGAACCGTCTTTAAGCCTATGCAATGACAGTAAACCATGCTAAATAGATAATCTAATACCAACAGTTTTCGGAATTAATAATAATTGGGATAACTATAACTTTTAGAATCAGTATAAACTATAGTGTTAATGGGAAAGCATGCAGACACAAAAAAATGCCAAACATCTACGGACGTTTAGCTTATTTAACTGATTTCAAAAACTGGCATGTGTGCTTGCATGTATATCGTCTGTCCTTTTGATGGGTATCCACCGTGTTGTTGCATACGTATGTTGGCAGACACAAAAGGTCAAGCTACAAATTATAGTAAAAAAAAGCTGGCAATGCAAGGCATTACCAGCTTTTTTTGTACAGTGTTAAACTTATTTTAGTTCAACAGTTGCACCAGCTTCTTCAAGTTTCTTTTTCAACTCTTCAGCTTCAGCTTTAGATGCGCCTTCTTTGATTGGAGCTGGAGCGCTTTCAACCAAATCTTTCGCTTCTTTTAGGCCAAGACCAGTAGCTTCACGTACAGCTTTAATTACGCCAACTTTCTTCTCGCCAAAGCTAGCAAGAACAACGTCAAACTCGTCTTTTTCTTCAGCAGCAGCAGCAGGACCAGCAGCAGCAGGTGCAGCAGCAGCAACAGCAGCTGTTACGCCGAATTTTTCTTCCATAGCGCTGATTAATTCAACGATATCCATTACTGACATTTCAGCGATTGCGTTTAACACATCATCTTTAGATAGTGCCATGAGAACTCTCCGTTATCTGATAAAAATTAATTGATTCTAATATCGCTTTGATTGCTTGCCGAATGTGGCAATAAAATGCAACCAAAATTAGCGATGTTAAAGTTACGTTAAAACAAGCAATTAAGCAGCTTCTTTTGCGTCTTTGATTGCCGCTACAGTGCGAACGAACTTGCCAGGAACAGCGTTCATAGTCTGGACAAGCTTGGTCACTGGTGCGTTCATAGTCGCCATCAAGATAGAGATTGCTTCGTCGCGAGTTGGTAGCTTCGATACGCGCTCTAGCTCTTCTGGACCATAAACTTCACCACCGACTGATACCAATTTGGTCTCTAAAGCTTTGTTATCTTTGCTAAAGTCGAAAACGACTCGCGCTGCAGATCCCAAATCTTCCATAGAGAAAGCCAAAAGTAGTGGACCAGTCATACGGTCTGACATGCTCTCAAACTTAGTGCCTTCAAAAGCGCGTTTTGCAAGGGTATTTTTTACCACTTTCAAAACAACACCTTTATCACGAGCTTGTTCGCGAAGCTGAGTAAGCTTAGCAACACCAATTCCGTGATACTCGGCAGCTACTGCTGAGTAAGCATTAGCAGCAACTTCAGACACTTCAGCCACAACTTGTTGTTTTTGCTCTAGCGTTAATGCCATAAGTTGACTCCTTTAATCTTATCAATCTGCTTATCATAAAAGCGCTAAAAATCGAGATTTTCGCAGACTCAAATTTTAAGCTAGGACTGACTTGATACGACACATTACCAGCGGATTCAATTAATAAAAAAAGCATCTACTGGTAACGACTGATTACGGCACCGTTATCAGAATGACGTTGAGTAATAGTTTGAAGATTATATAAATAACCTTACTGCCCTATTCGCTCGTGTCTTAAACTGTGTGGGCCACCGTCTGCGTAGGACAACTAAGATTTTCATCTGTCGTCGATTAACAAAAGAGACTCAGTATCATATTTAACCATTCGAAAATTGTTACTTATGACGCTAAACCACTTTCTACCTACGGTCTTAGACAGCGTAGCAAATACTACGCTGACCTAATTTTTAATATAGTATGTGCTCATCATTCAAAATACTTGAAGTTCAAATACTCAAAGATAGAGACTTTAATTATTTTGCAGTACGATAAGGAACAGCGTCGATCGTTAGACCAGGGCCCATCGTGCTAGACAAGGTAATTTTCTTAATGAAAGTACCTTTAGAGGTAGCAGGCTTAGCACGCTTTAGATCAGAAAGAATCGCTTGCGCGTTCTGCTCGATTTGCTCAGCAGTGAAACCAACTTGGCCGATAGTTGCATGGATGATACCAGCTTTATCAACACGGTACTGTGCTTGACCTGCTTTCGCGTTAGTCACAGCTTCAGCAACGTTTGGCGTTACCGTACCAACTTTTGGGTTAGGCATTAGGCCACGTGGACCTAGGATCGTACCCAATTGACCAACAACACGCATAGCATCTGGAGCTGCGATAACAACATCAAAGTCCATGTTACCAGCTTTGATTTGCTCTGCTAGGTCTTCAAAACCAACGATGTCTGCACCAGCTTCTTTAGCGGCTTCAGCAGCAGCGCCTTGAGCAAATACAGCAACGCGTTTGGTTTTACCAGTACCCGCAGGTAGGTTAGTTGCACCACGAACCACTTGATCAGATTTACGTGGGTCAACGCCCAAGTTTACTGCGATATCAATAGACTCTTTGAATTTTAGCGCTGGCAAATCGTTTAGGATTTGAACGGCTTCTTCAAGAGTGTATTGCTTTTCGTTATCAATACGGCTTTGGATTTCTTTTTGACGTTTGGTTAGCTTAGACATTATACACCCTCCACGGTAATACCCATTGAACGTGCAGTACCAGCGATGGTACGGACAGCAGCATCAAGATCAGCAGCAGTTAAATCTGCGTTTTTGGTCTTAACGATTTCTTCTAGTTGTGCACGGTCAACTTTACCGACTTTAGCAGTGTTCGGTGTACCTGAACCTTTAGCAATGCCAGCAGCTTTACGTAGTAAGTACGCAGCTGGTGGTGACTTCATGATGAAGGTAAAAGACTTATCGCTGTATACTGTGATCTCAGTTGGGATCGGTAGACCTGGCTCTTGGCCTGAGGTCGCAGCGTTAAATTCTTTACAGAATGCCATGATGTTCACGCCTTTTTGACCCAATGCTGGACCAATCGGTGGTGAAGGGTTTGCTTTGCCTGCAGGCACTTGCAGTTTGATGTAACCATCAATCTTCTTAGCCATGATACTCTCCTAAATGGGTGATAGCGCCAAATCAACGTGGTATATACCGAATTGACTAACAGCTCCCCGGTTGATGAACTTTTTGCTGGTTTAGTCTAGTTTTTCAACTTTGCTAAACTCAAGCTCGACCTGAGTCGGTCGATTAAATACGTTTACCGTCAAATGTAATTTAGATTTCTCATAATCCACTTTTTCAACCAACCCTTTAAAGTCAGTGAATGGACCATCAATAACCAACAGCTCTTCGCCTGGCTCAAAGAGCGTCTTAGGACGTGGGTCAGTTTCAGTTTGATTGAGACGATTTAAAATACGATCTGCTTCTACCTGTGTAATAGGTGCTGGCGTTTCAGGCGTACCACCAATGAAACCCATAATACGGGGACAGTCTTTGACAATATGCCAAGTGTTGTCGTTCATTTCCATTTGGATCAATACATACCCTGGAAAAAACTTACGCTCACTCTTACGTTTTTTGCCGTCCTTCATTTCGACGACTTCTTCAGTAGGAACCAATACATCACCGAATGACTCAGCAAAGTCGCTACGGTTAATACGATCAGTTAATGAACGTTGTACTTGCTTTTCATATCCTGAAAACGCTTGAACAATATACCAACGCATATCACGCTCCTGATCATTATAAATAAGTTGTTATGGGTAAATCTCTCGTCAACAGTCACCAATACGTGCTATTAACCAATAAAGATACCAACGAACCAGTTAAAGAAGTTATCCAACAACCAAACAAAGAATCCAACAATAGCAATCATGACAATCACTTGCCATGTATATTGAAAGGTTTCATCTTTACTTGGCCATGTCACTCGGCGCAGTTCAACGGCAGCATCTTTTAATAATATTTTAAAAGCACGGCCTTGATGTGTCAGCGCCAAGCAGACAAATGCAAATACAACAAGGGCAACGATAATCCCAATACGCATCCAGATATCATTGGCTGGTTGCCAATAACCGGGTAGATATTGGTTGACTAAAGTCGCCCCTATCAAAACTGCTGCAGCAAGTAGCCACAAGATCACATCTTTTATTGAGCCTGTTTTAGCAACTTCAACGGCAGAAGTATTGACCGCTGATACATGCTTATCTTTAGACAGCATTCCACCAGTAACCGCCTTGGCATCAGATAACTTAGTCTCGAGGTTATCTTGATTATTGCTCATAAAGAACTCACTTCGGAGATGGTGGGGTATAACAAAGATGTGATAAGAAGATGGCAGGCGATGTAGGACTCGAACCTACAACCCTCGGTTTTGGAGACCGATGCTCTACCAATTGAGCCAATCGCCTATGGGTGTAAAGGACAGCATTATACAATATTTAGTGTAAAATGCAAGCCTTCAGAGATAATTTTTTATCTCGCTTCCTCTGAATCAAAAGTCGTCATATTTATCGATCAGTCTAAAAAAATACTAACGATAAGAGGGAGCGCTAATATAACAAGGTATGTCATAGATTACAATAGAAGAAAAGATAAATTCATTATTCTTATTGAGAAAATCTTTCTAGAAAATAGTACTGAGATTAGCGTCTCTGAATTTGAATCTATTTTCTTATGACAAAGAAAAAGCCACCCTATTTAGGATGGCTTTTTTATGACTAACTCATAAGCTCATTACTGAGACTTAATGATTAGTTCAATACGTTAGCAACAACACCAGCGCCT
>NZ_FUKN01000011.1 GCF_900163785.1 Psychrobacter sp. JB385 | reverse complement strand
TAGACGCTTTATTTTTGGTGTCAAGGGTTTATTTTAAGTTTGTTTGAATGATCTGCATCAATCCAATACTCAATCTACCTTCCCTTTCGACTGGAACGCATTATACGGAGTTTTGACTTGTTAGCAAGCCTTTATTAGATTTAATAATTGGTTTATTCGACCTCATTTTAAATATTGATTATTTTTCAATAGGTTATAGGCTTTAATAGTTTGGCTTATTTGTAAAAATGAGGGTTCGAAACGCAGATAGTTCTGATAAGGTCATTGGACATAAAAAAAGCCACTATACATGCTAGTGGCTTTTTTATGGTATTCATTAACAATATTTAAGGTTGGAGCTGCAATGGTTCCAGCTTTTGAAATCATAGCTACTGAACTGTCCATAACTAGGCAACTCTATACGTAATCAATTGCCATCATTAAACATAATGCCATCATGATGATAATGGATAATCCGAAGATTTTATATGCCCATTTTACCTGTTGCTGAACTTGGTCTTGTTCGCTATCGAACTTAATCGGTTTCATAGCGATAAACAACCAATACCCTGACAACAATAGATGAACGCCCAAATACCAATAGCCAGTTGCATTTAACGCTGTGAGCAAACTACCCACAATTAAGAAAAGAGCAATAGTGATGGCAATATGCCACTGGGTTGTTCTAAACGAGTGCTTGACTGGTAGCACAGGAATACTGGCTGCGCTATAGTCTTTTTTGCGAAACACGGCAATGGCGTAGGCATGTGGCATCTGCCAAATGGCAAACATCGCAAATAGTACCCAGTACACACCATCGATAGAAGGCGTCAGCGCGGCATAGCCAATTACTGGAGGAATAGCACCAGAGAAGCTACCAATAAACGTACCCCAAACGGATTGACGTTTGAAATACAGACTATAAAATCCGACATAAACGACATAGCCAAACAGCGCTGAATACAGAGCCAATGGCGTAGTAGCTGCTAGGCACAATACACCTATGCCTAGTAGTACAATCGCATAAAGTATCGCATGCGCAATAGAGAGCTCACCTGTGACCAAAACACGATCACAAGTGCGCTGCATCTTTGAGTCGATATCACGGTCGATGATGTTATTAATCACACAACCAGAAGCTATGACGGTTAAGGTTCCAATTAAGACCTGAATCAATACCAGCCAATCGGGGTTGCCTTTAGCGGCTAAAAAATAGCCACCCAACACCGTGATAGCATTACCAAAGACGATGCCAGGTTTGATCACCTGAACAAGCGGTTGTTTGGCAACATCGAGTTTTAACTGTGCAAGTTTATTCATGATTATCCATCAGTTAATATCGTCAAATACCTTAGCGACATTGGTAAAATATTACCATCTAAAACAATGATGAGTCCTCAACCAGCGACCCATCATTGGGGCATTTGCGATAGCTTACATACGCCAACTTATAGCGCAGATAATAAAGGCGGTGACTGCCCTACTGTTGCATTCCAGCCATGTCTGAATGATCAGACATGTCCGAGTGTTCTTCTTGCGTGGTGGCAGGATTACCCTGCGTATGAGGTTGGTACGTATCTGGTAGATTTAACCTATCCTCAAAACCTTCAAGCTCACGGTCTAATCGAGGTGTACCATCTGCATTGGTAGGCATTTGCATAGGCATCTCTTTGTCCATACCCATACCCATGTCCATATTCATATCTTTACCCATGCCAGGCATCATGTGTTCGTTGGCATTGTGCATGATCCATAATGAACCGACCATGACAATTGCAACCACAAACAACGTGAACAAAAAGCTGTAAAGCGTATTACGCTGCTCAGGGCTAAAGTCCATGTGCAAAAAGAAGTAAACTTGCACAAAAACCTGTACAGCTGCAAAGACACCAATCATCCAAATGGCACTGGTCCCTGACATTGTACCGCTCATTACTAGCCAGAACGGTATAACCGTTAAGACTGCTGATAGTACAAAGCCGGTAAGGTAACTCTTTTTACTACCATGATTGCTCTGACCGTGGCTGACATCCCCATGTGCATGAGCCTGCTGGGCTGCATGTAAATTTTCATTTTTCATAATGCCACTCCTACTAGATACACTAGTGAAAAGACGCAAATCCACACGATATCCAAAAAGTGCCAGAACAGACTTAGACATCTTAAACGCGTCATCATACGCTCAGAAAGACCAAACTTGTTTAATTGGAACAGCGTAAAGAATAACCAGCAGATACCGACTGTTACGTGGATACCATGCAAACCGACTAAGCTAAAGAAGCTTGATAAGAAAGCACTGCGATCCGGTCCAAAGCCTTCGACAATCAGGTGATGGAATTCATAAACTTCCATCCCAATGAAACCCATGCCGAATAATGCAGTAATAATCAACCAAGTCTTAAGCTTTGCCATGTTGTTCTGATACGCACCAAGCATCGCAAAACCAAAGGTAATACTACTGATCAGTAGCAAGAAGGTTTCAATTAAAACAAACTTAAGGTCGAAAATATCTTTAGGACCTGGACCATCTGCCACACCAACATTCAATACAGCATAAGTGGCAAAAAACGTCGCAAACAAAATCAAGTCAGTCATCAAATATACAAAGAAACCGAGTACTTTATTGCCCTGCACATCCATATGATCTGGATGATGTGGATCACTAAGGTTAAAGTAATCTATGTTGCCTTTGTTATTATCATCAGATGGCAACAGATGCTCGCCGTTGTCATCTGGTAAGTTGCTGTTAACTTCATGTTTATTCATAGTTTCGGTACTACTCATAATCCGTCTCCTGCGTGAGCCGTACGAAGACGCTCGTAATAAGCATTTTCAGTTACTTCGATTTCATGAACCGGCACCACATAGTCAATATCACGCTTATTCGCTTCACGAATAACAAAGAAAACCATGACTAAGAAAGAGGCAATGACCAACCACCAAATATGCCAAACGAAAGCAAAACCAAATACAAAAGTTAGCAGACCAATGATCACACCAGAATCAGTATTTTTGGGCATATGAATTGGGCTGTAATACTCAGGGGCTTTGTCTGAAGTCCAACCACCATCTTTTAAATAAGCCAACGCATCAAGATCATTGATGACCGGTAACTGAGCAAAATTATAGAACGGTGCAGGTGACGGTGTGCTCCACTCCAACGTACGACCATTCCAAGGATCACCACTAACATCAGCAAGGCGTTCACGATCACGATAACTGACATAGAACATCATCAGCTGGCTGAAAATACCATACATGATAATGAAGGCACCGATAGCAGCAATAATTAACCAAAACTGCCATGAATCATTAGCGTAATGGTTAGTACGGCGCGTCATACCTAGGAAACCTAGAACATATAGCGGCATGAAGGCTGTGAAGAAGCCGATGATCCAACCCCAAAAAGCGCGCTTGCCCCATTTTTCGTCCAAACGATAGCCAAACATCTTCGGCCACCAGAACGCAATACCTGCAAAATAACCAAATACCGCACCACCAATGATGGTGTTGTGGAAATGCGCAATCAAGAACAAACTGTTATGCAACACATAATCAATACCAGGAACCGCTAGCATAACGCCTGTCATACCGCCAACCGTAAAGGTAATGATAAAACCAATGGTCCACATGATCGGAGTGCCAAAAATAATCTTGCCACGATACATGGTGAACAGCCAGTTAAATACCTTAACCCCTGTGGGAATGGCAATAATCATGGTGGTAATACCAAAGAAGGCATTGACATTGGCGCCTGAGCCCATCGTGAAGAAGTGATGCAACCAAACGATGAAGCTTAAAACAGCAATGACGAGAATGGCATAAACCATACTGACGTAGCCGAATAGTTTTTTCTGTGAGAACGTCGAGATGACTTCTGAGAAAATACCAAAGGCTGGTAATACCAAGATATAAACTTCTGGGTGACCCCAAATCCAAATCAGGTTGATATACATCATGACGTTGCCGCCAGCATCATTGGTAAAGAAATGCATACCAAGATAACGGTCTAGCGTCAGCATAATTAAAGTTGCTGTCAATACTGGGAAAGCGGCAACAATCAAGATATTGGTACAAAGTGCTGACCAAGTAAAAATAGGCATGTGCATCAGATTCATGCCAGGGGCACGCATCTTTAAGATAGTTACTAAGAAATTGACACCCGTCAGCAACGTCCCTAACCCTGATAACTGCAAGGCCCAAATATAATAATCCACCCCCACAGTCGGACTGAAGTTTAGCTCTGATAATGGTGGATAAGCCAACCAGCCTGTCGCTGCAAAGTCACCAATGACTAGCGAGACGTTGACCAATAGAGCGCCGGTCACGAATAGCCAAAATGACAATGAGTTTAGGAATGGAAAGGCCACATCACGTGCGCCAATCTGTAAAGGTACAATCGCATTCATTAGTCCTACAACCAATGGCATAGCGACGAAGAAAATCATAATCACGCCGTGAGCCGTGAAAATCTGATCATAGTGATGCGGCGGTAAATATCCTGTCTCAGGATAATTGGCCAGCATCTGATGGGTACGCATCATAATGGCATCACTGAAACCGCGTAGTAACATAACGATCGCTACAACGATATACATGATACCAATTTTTTTGTGGTCAACCGAAGTTAGCCAGTCATGCCAAAGTGTACCCCAAAGCTTCTTTTTGGTTAGAAAAATTAAAACCGCTAGCCCAACCAAGGCCATCATACCACCAGCCGCCATAATGATAGGCTCGTGGTAAGGTATTGCCTCGAGGGACAATCTACCGAGTATTGCTTCCATAATCAGCTTTCCTATTATTGAGCGTCAGCTTCTTGCGCATCATCTTTATTCGATGGCGCCGCTGGGTTAATGCTACCTTCACCATCATTCTTCAAATCAGACTCCAAGCCTCCGGTCACAGCAACTTCATTATCACGCTGATTGACCTCATTTGGCGCTACAAACTGATTTTGTTGTTTGGTATCTGAACCATACTGATTCACAATATAATCAAACATATTAGGTTGCGTCGATTTGAAATATTCGATGGCATGGTTCTCTGATGGTTTCGCTAATTCTTCATAGACAGCGGTATCAAGAACTTTATTGTCTTTAGCTTTAACTTTAGCTACCCAATTATCAAAACCTTGATTATCAACAGCATGAACCAAAAACTTCATATCTGAAAAACCAGGACCACTATAGTTAGAAGATAGTCCACTATAGATACCTGGTTCATTGGCAACCAAATGTAGCTGCGTTACCATGCTTGACATGGCATAAATTTGGCCACCAAGTCTAGGAATGAAGAATGAGTTCATGACTGCGTCAGAGGTAATTTTAAAGCTTACTGGTCGATCTACAGGCATATAAAGCTCATTGACGACAGCAATATCTTGCTCTGGGTAGATAAACAACCATTTCCAATTTTGCGCCACAACTTGAATCACAAGCGGTGGATTTTCGCTTGTCGTCTCTAGTGGCTTGTAAGGATCGAGTGCGTGGGTACTTTTCCACGTAATGACACCTAAGATAGCGATAATAATAATGGGGATTGTCCACATTACTATTTCAATCCAAGTGTTGTGTGACCACTGCGGATCGAAATCTTTATCAGCATCTGGTCTATCCGCACGATAGCGGTAGGTAAACCAGACAGTCATGACGATGACTGGTATAACCACAATCAACATCAAGATAGTAGTAACAATGAGAAGCTCTTTAGTTTGCACACCAACTTCGCCTTTAGGGTCTAATATCCCTGTATCACAGGCGGTCAGGAGCAAGCTGCTTATCAAGACTACTAAGTTGGCTTTAAGCCAGATTGGTAATTTGAAAAACGTCATGCCTTATTAACCTTATATTCGGTTAGTCTTATTAACATTTGCCAAGTTTTAGAGACACCCCATAACTGTTACAATCTCATAACGGACAGTAAACAAATGATACTGGGCTTTGGCCTCATTCACACTCTCAATTTAGCAAAGAAAATATACGGCAATTCTAACGCTATAAAGAGTGCAAACAAGGCCAACAGATTGCAACAATAATCAATAAAGTAAATCTCAACGTTCATCTACCTAATCAAATAAGTAACACAGGATTAAAAAACAGTAGCAGTTATGCTCTGTTTTTTAATCCTGTGAGATTGGGAGTTGGTAAATCGATTTACTAAGAGGGTATCAATAGTCTATAACACCTTACTTCAATGTTAAATTTTGTCTGAATGCCAGAAAAATATTACACACTATACACAAGTTATAAAAACTTTAGAAGTAAGCTTGTCTAATTCACACACACTATACGCTTCTTTTTTTAAAAATCACTACCTGCAACAAAATAGAAATAAAAAAACATGTTTTCACTATTCAAAAGCTATAAATTGAGCTTGAAATTTTTGTTTTTTTGAGTATCAGAATAGTGTAGAAAGACTTCATGAAGTAAATGAGACTGAGTCAATATCTAAAAAATGAGCAGTAAGTTTGCGCGGTTGTCTTACGAAAATGACTCATAACTAAAGCAGATGAGAAGCATTTATATTTGATTAAAAAGAAATATATCTTGTATGAAAAAAAGCTATAGGTGCTTATACAACACCTCGTGTTTTGCATTTTTAAGAAATATATTCATCTTTAAGAGACATGCTGTATGTAACAGGCAGTATGTCTCATTATCAATTCATATATGTGGTGTCAACTATAGATATCAAGAATAGGTCTTACGACCATTAAGCCATGTTAGAGACGCATACGCAAAGTAGTGACAATACCTGACAACGCATAAATAACGCCGATAGCTAAGATACCTACTGGTATATCATATAGCACGATACTCATCACTAGCACACCAACGATGAGAACCACAAAAGGTACTTTCTTTTTGTCAAACTCTTTAAAACTATAGTACTTAACATTGCTAACCATCAGCAAACCACAAGTCACTACCCACGCGGCAAACAATAGCATGATTGCTGTATCGTACTGCCCTACCCATTCATTGTGATCAATAGCGACCATCACCGCAGACGTGACTAAAATAGCAGCAAGCGGACTTGCCAAACCAACGAAGTATTTTTTATCAACAATACCGACCTGCACATTAAACCGTGCCAAACGGAATGCCGCACAAGCGGTAAAGACAAACGCACAGCCGATACCGATACGACCTAGTGATTGCAAAGCAAAACTGTAAATCAAAATAGCGGGTGCCACACCGAATGCCAACATGTCTGCCAGTGAGTCATATTGCTCGCCAAAAGGGCTTTGGGCATTAAGCATTCGCGCAACGCGACCATCTGCCCCATCTAAAATAGCCGACAAAAAGATGGCTAACGACGCTTTATAAAACTCGCCTTGCGTACTCGCTAAAATCGAGTAAAAGCCTGACAGTAAAGATAAAGTCGTAATCAAATTGGGCGCCAAATAAACGCCGCGACTGACCACGCGCTTACCTTCGGCGACCTCTGCTTCAATCACCTCAAAAGTCAAACCATCATAACTGTCATTATCCGCTAGGCGGATGTTGAACTCATGCTCGTCAATGAAAGGCGGCTGGGTAGCCGCACTGTCTTGTAACAGTCCATCGTTTAACGGTGTATTCTCTGATTGGCTACTTGGTGGCTGCTTGTTAGTCATCTCAATATCCTTATTACCAACATGGCGTTATTGCTGGTGTGGTTACTCGCCTACCAGCCAGCGCACATTGGTCGCACTATCAGGCGTTAAGTCTGGTGCGTCTGCCACCTTTAATGCAGGCTGTAAAAAGCGTAATATTTCACGTGCATGATTGTCGAACTGCCAAGGCGGATTGATAACCAATAAGCCCGTGCCGTTCAAACCTACTGCCACATCATTTGGATAAATGTTTAGCTCACAAACCAATTGGCGACGCATTTCAGTACGCTTAAGTTTCTTATAAAACAGCTCAACCGCTTCCATATTTTTGATAGGGAACCAAAGCGCGTACGTGCCTTGTGGCCATTTATTATAAGCGGAAACTAATAAATTGATAAGACGCGTGAAGTCTTTATGCTCTTGCTCATAAGGAGGATCAAGGAAAATCAGGCCACGCTTTTCTTTTGGCGGAATAACCGCTGTAATACCTTCAAAAGCATCACGATGTTGGATGCCGATTGGTAACTTATGTAGTTGATAGTTCAGTGCATCATATTCAGTCGCTTTGGCTTCAAACGCCTCACCACGCACACCCGCCTCAGGATTTTTTTCAATATGATGGGCAACCCACCAAGGTGAGCCAGGGTAGACTTTGTTGTCATAGGTGAATCTGGCTTGCTTAATGCCTTCCATATAGTCTTTGACAGCGGCTGGTGCCTTTTCGGTATCTGCTTGTAATAAAGCTTGGATACCACCTTTGGCTTCCCCTGTCTTGCGCGCTTCTTCACTGCTGAGTGAATACAGTCCGCGGCCACCATAAGCGTCAAGCACATAAAACGGTTTGTTTTTCTGCCCCAATTGATTGAGCAGTTGTACCAATAAAATGTGTTTAACCACATCAGCAAAGTTACCAGCGTGGTAGGCGTGTTTATAGTTCATAATCTCAAAAGTTTAAATAAGAAAAATTGCATCTATGGTAGCATAGGCAGAGTAAAAGATAATGTGGTTTTAGTAATGCTTTCAATAAAAAAGCGTTGATTGACTGTGTATTTGCAGCTATTTGATAGTAATGAGATGAAATGACGCAGATTATTAGCAACCTGAGCAAGACAGAATTGATTGTCGATCAGCCTATCGGTCAAGATAATCCTCCGTTACTGTTCCCAGATGGCCATAACGATAAACAAGAATCGCCTACCCAGCACGTACTGCAACTGTCTGACTTTGCAGTGAGCTGGGAAGACAAGCTGACGGACAAACAGCTTGATACATTTGTCACTGACGGTTGGCTCATTATTGATGATGTATTTGATAATATCGCGTTGCTCGCGCTACAGGCTGAAAGTGGTTTTATTGACTATCGTGATGCAGCGCTGACCGCTGGTGTTCGCATCAGTGATATTCGCGGTGATAGAATACGCTGGATCACCGAGAACTTCTTCGCAGGCTATTATTATCTGCAAAGCGTTAATACTCTCGCCGCCCTGTTTAACCGCAGCTTGTTCGCGGGTATTCGCCATAGTGAAGCGCATTATGCGTGCTATCCAATCGGCTTTGGCTATCAATGGCATAGCGACAATCCTGCTGGGCGCGATGAACGAGTGATCTCAGCGGTGTTTTATCTTAATGATGATTGGGAAGCGACTGACGGCGGCGCGCTAGAAATCGTTGATAAGCATGGTGTCCATCATGAGGTGATGCCAGTTGCCAACAGACTCATTATCTTTGACAGTGATTTGCAGCATCAAGTGCAAACAGCCCATCGTCAGCGCTACTCAATTGCCACTTGGATGCGCCGTGACGGTCTTGTACCCTTTGTCGAAGTAGACGCTTAGCACCTATTATTCATTATCTATTTATATTTAACATTTTCATTATTATACAAAAGGCTTACTCATGTCTGACTCTCACCAACAGCCCACCCGCCAGCAAGCAACCTTAGATTTGAGTATTGCGCTACTCGAACGCCCATCTGTCACACCAGATGATGATGGTTGCCAAGACATATTGTCAGAGCGATTGGAGCAAGCAGGCTTTGACTGCGAGTTTATGTACTATGGTGACAGACAAGCAAAAGGCGAACATGCTGAAGTCAAAAACTTGTGGGCGCGCCGTGGCACAACGGATCCCGTCATTTGCTTTGCCGGTCATACCGATGTGGTACCAACCGGTGATGAAAAAAACTGGACCTATCCTCCGTTTACCCCGACCATCGCTGATGGCTATCTATGGGCGCGCGGTGCCGCCGATATGAAGACTGGCATTGCAGCCTTTACTGTTGCAGCCGAACGCTTCGTCGCCAATCATCCTGAACACAATGGCTCCATTGCCTTTTTGCTTACCTCAGACGAAGAAGGGCCTTCAATCAACGGTACGGTCAAAGTCATCGAAACCCTAGAAGCGCGTGATGAAAAAATCACTTACTGTCTTGTGGGTGAACCATCGAGCACGGATACGTTAGGCGATATCATCAAAAACGGTCGTCGTGGCTCGCTAGGCGCAGAGCTGACTGTCACAGGTAAACAAGGTCATGTTGCCTATCCACATTTGGCTTGTAATCCGATTCACGCGGCGATGTCTGCCCTTGCTGAATTGACATCGACTGTATGGGATAATGGCAATGACTACTTCCCAGCCACCTCCTTGCAGATATCAAATATTAATGGCGGTACAGGTGCAACCAACGTCATTCCTGAAACGCTAAACGTTGTCTTTAACTTCCGCTTTTCAACTGAAACGACTGAAGATGAGCTAAAGGCAAAAACCCATGCTATCTTTGACAAATATTTTAACGAAAGCAAGGCCAGTTACGACATTAACTGGAAGCTATCTGGTCAGCCATTCTTAACCCCTGAAGGAAAACTGGTCTCCGCCTGCCAAAATGCGATCAAAAAGGTTACCAATGTTGATACGACATTATCTACTTCTGGCGGTACCTCCGATGGACGTTTCATCGCGCCAACAGGGGCACAAGTCGTCGAGCTTGGCGTACGTAATGCGACGATTCATCAAGTTGATGAAAAAGTAGAAGTCGATGACTTAGGAAAACTTGCGCAGATTTACGAAGGGATTTTAGAAAATCTATTGCTAAATTAGTTTTAATTTCTAATAGCAAAAAGCGCCGTCTATTATAGATGGCGCTTTTTTTATGAGCATTTATTTTTAGTATAGCGGTACAGTGGTTTGTTTAAAGATCAATACCTTTTTCTGGTGAAATATTTTCAAGTTTTTGCTGTATGTTTATTAGCTCTGCTTGAAAAGCATCGACTTTACCATTCATGTCTTCCTCTTCCTCGCTAAGCACACCATCCGTTCTAAAATCCTCTACATCAACCACTCGTCCACGCAACGCATTCTTAATGATTCCTAACTCGTAAACTGAAATATTATCATCGTCCATTTTTGCTATCCATCTTTAGCGTCTTTGAGAGTTTTCTCATATAGACATCGTATTCAATATACGGTAACGCAGACGATGGTTGGTAAATTTTCGTAATATCATTATTTAAAAGAAAAAGTAGGAAAGAAAAATGGTACTTTTTGAAATTTGTTCTACCTACTCAATCCCAATATAAACATCCACTTGACCGTACTCTAGATTGCCACCGATATAATGCTCAAAGTCTACATTAAATGTTCGGGTATGCTCACAGTCTGGCGCATTGAAATATTCCCAAGCATTTTCCCACGCATTCATGACGGTATTTGGCATATAACCTTCTTCAGAAAATACCAAGTACTTTCCTGCAGGAATGGTGACTTCTACCACATTACTGGTACTGGCTGTACTTTCACTGTCTGATTGAGCATTTTGTTCGGTAGCCGTTTTCCAGCTAGCGACAACATCAAACGCGCCTGCCAAATCATCGCTTTCGTAGTTATGATAGATACCGTAAATATCTTCGCCTTCAGGAAGTTGACCCGCATGATTTTGATAAAACTTTTGCCATAATCTACCCAGCTTGGCAGTGTCGTGGCTAATCTCAGCGTTATTGGTGGTACGAACGCTGATACCGCGACAAGCGATTGCTTCTGGCAGCTCTTTAATTTTTGATGTCATGATGCGGCCTTTTTAATGTATTTATTGAATTTTTATGGTTAACACTGCTCAACGTTATAGAGTCGATTAGTCGGCTTCATCGATCCAATTCATTTGGATGGCTTCTAAGATACCTTCATTTGATTTTTGTGGATCATCATCAAAGCCTTCAAGCTCAGTCACCCAGCGATGCAAATCGGTAAAGCGAATATACTGTGGATCAGTCTCTGGGAATTTTTCATAAAGCTCAATGGCGATATCTAAGCTGTCTGTCCATTTTAATTTTTGTGGCGTCATAACGGTACCTTTTTTTAGTCGTTTTAGAAATAGTAGTGTCGCCTTAGCATCGACGATTTGATGGACTCTATCCTACCAAAATTCAGCAAATGATTATAGCCAAGTTATTATCGGGTGCTATTTTTCAATATTTTTTATGCTGATTTAGTCGACTTAACAGCGACTTGGTGGCTATTCCATGTGTTAATCACATCTGTCAATTGCTCCCCTGTCATATCCAATACCTCTGGCGTGCGCATACCTGTATCATCGGTAAACACAAACTTGGTCATACCAACGCCCATCAGCTGATTTTTGACAAAAAATCGATGCTCAAAATATACGTATTTGTGATCCCAGCCTGCAACCACACTGCTAAGCGTCATTTTATCCAAAAACTTGATTTGTTTGAGATAAATCATCTCTTGCATGGCGATGACCCAGTTTAGAGGTTTGATGCCTTTTTCATGACAGCGTGCCATGACCCAGCGTGTCACGTTTAGCTCAATAAATGAGAGGTAACGATAATTGGGCAAGTGATCGCGAAACCCCATGTCATGCGGTAATACCCGATAATGGCGGACAGTCGGTGCAGTCAATGTCTCTAGACTAATCGTTTCGCTCGCCGATTGATGCTTGAGCTGTTGTTTGAGTAAACTGACCATAATAAAAAATCGTAGTAACATATTCATAAACATTTCTCTTATTTCATCGTATTTGTAATTGGTAATAGTCTATCGTTGAAGCTGTTCAGATGGGTTAAAAGGTTAATAAAGCGCAAACCACATACTAAGTGCATAAAACATAGTTGATTTTGTGATCATTGAAAACTGACCGTAATTGGAAATAATCTCAGTCCATAGTCAGCTCATAAACGCCGCTCACTTTAACGCAAAAAAGCCACCTCAGTGACTTTCTTTGTTTAAAAACTTATCGGTAAAAGCGAATAGTCAAAAACATCGTTTAATTATCAATGACCGCCGCCATTGATACTACGTACCATCTCTTCAACCATTTTCTTGGCATCACCAAAGATCATCATGGTTTTGTCCATGTAGAACAAGCTGTTATCCAGACCTGCGTAACCGGTGCTCATTGAACGCTTGATAACCATAACGGTTTGAGCTTTGCTGACTTCTAAAATTGGCATACCAAAGATTGGAGAAGTCGGATCGTCTTTTGCAGACGGGTTCACAACATCGTTTGCACCGATAACTAACACCACATCGGTACTTGCGAAGTCTGAATTGATCTCATCCATTTCTAAAATATCATCATAAGGCACATCAGCTTCTGCCAACAGTACGTTCATGTGACCTGGCATACGACCAGCAACTGGGTGTATGGCAAAACGAACATTAACGCCTTCTTCTTTTAGCAGCTCATATAGCTCTTTTACTGCATTCTGTGCGCGGCCCTGTGCCATACCATAACCCGGTACGATGACCACATTGCTGGCATTAGACATAAGGAACCCTGCATCTTCTGCTGAGCCTGCTTTGTAGTTCTTGGGTGCGCCATCATCACCGCCTGCTGCAACAGCGCCTGTACCCATACCACCAAACAACACATTGAGCAGTGAGCGGTTCATAGCTTTACACATGATGTAAGACAAAATCGCACCTGATGAACCGACCAGCGAACCTGCGATAATCAGCATTGAGTTGCCAAGGGTAAAACCAATGCCCGCTGCCGCCCAACCAGAAAACGAGTTCAATAGTGATACCACCACGGGCATATCACCACCACCGATTGGCGCAATCCACATCCAACCAAAGACAACCGCAATCACTGCCATCGCATAAAACGCTGGTAATGAATCTGTGACAAAATACACGCCACCAAAACCAATCATCGCAATAAATAATAGCGCTTGGACAGGTTTTACCCAGCCGCCAACCAAGGTTTTTGCCCAGCTTTTTGCTGCCAATTTACCAAAGGCAAAAACCGATGCTGAGAACGTAATCGCACCGATGAAGCAACCAATAAATAGCTCAACACGGGCAACAGCGCCATGCGCCTGCTCAGTGTGCAGTACCGTTGCAAGTGCAATTGCAACCGCTGCCAAACCGACGAATGAATGCATTAAAGCAACGGTTTCTGGCATCTGCGTCATCGCGACTGTTTTCGCTTTCCACATACCAACGACGGCACCTAAGATCATCGCGCCAATAATGAGCCAAAGGATAGGACCTTCTGCTAAAAAGAAGGTTGTCACAACGGCAATTGCCATCGCTGCCATACCAAAACGGTTACCGCGAATAGCCGTCTTTGGACTCGATAAACCACGTAAGGTTAAGACAAAAAGGATCGCGCCAATCAGATAGAACCAATCCGCATTCGCCGCAATCATCGCTGATAAATCATTCATGCGTCGCCTCCATTATCAGTCGTCGTTTCAAGAGCAGGCGCTTTTTTTACTTTGGGCTTGAACATTGCAAGCATACGCTCAGTTACCGCAAAACCACCAAAGATATTGATACTCGCTAGAAATACCGCAAAGGCACCAAGCAAACTGGTCGGCGTGAACATTGAGCCATCAATCGTGACGGTTTGTAGCATCGCCCCCACAATAACAATACTGGATAACGCATTGGTGACCGCCATCAATGGCGTGTGCAAAGCAGGGGTAACGCCCCAAACCACATAGTAACCAACAAAAATAGCGAGTACGAATACCGTAAAAATCGCTACAAATGGCGTGCTATTCATGGCTGCACCCGCTGGCGCTGCCGCTAAAATAGTGGCAATCATACAATCCTCCTAAAAATTTATTCATCACTGGCAATAGATAGTGACCGTATAAGTAGTGATAGGCAGTCTAAGCCTAGCGTTTGGCTAGTCGTACCTGACCGTCATGTGTCACTGCCAGTGCGCCCTGAATCTCATCTTCCATGTCTAAGTTAAGCGAAAGATCGTTTGCTGCTGCCTCGTCGCCAGCAGGAGCGGTCAAAGTCGTGATAAAGTTAACCAAGTTATTGGCATATAGATCTGACGACTGCGCCGCAAGCATTGATGGGATATTGGCTGCACCAACGATACGTACGCCGTTCTCTGTAGTAATGGTGTCATTCGGCACACTGCCTTCGACGTTACCACCGGTACCAGCAGCCATATCGATCAGGACAGAACCTGCTTTCATTTTGGTAAGGGTTGCCTCGTGCACTAGACGCGGGGCATTACGACCAGGAATCTGCGCCGTGGTAATAACGATGTCAGCATTACTAAGTGCCTTGTCAACCACGGCAGCTTGGTCTTTGATATATTGCTCTGATGGCGTCCACGCATAACCGCCCGTTGCTTTTGCCTTTTGCGCTTCGTCTTCACTCATTGGTACATCAAGCCACTTGCCGCCAAGTGATTCGACTTGTTCTTTCGCCGCAGGGCGCAAATCACTCGCTTCTACAACCGCTCCTAGACGTTTTGCCGTTGCAATTGCTTGCAGACCTGCCACACCTACGCCCAATATGACTACTTTGGCTGGCTTGACCGTTCCCGCAGATGTCATAAACATAGGAAAAGGACGAGAGTATTCGTTAGCTGCTAGCAATACCGCTTTATACCCAGCAAGGTTGGCCTGCGAGGATAATACGTCCATGTTTTGTGCGCGTGATAGTGTGCGCGGTAATAACTCCATTGCAAAAGCCGTCGCACCTTTGGCCGCATAAGTGTCAAGCTGAGTGTTGCGATACGGGTCGAGCATGCCAACGACAACCTGACCTGATGACAAATTAGCGGTAGTCTCAGATGGTAAGTCATTGACGGTAGTAATAATTCGAGACTGGGTAATCACCTCGGTGCTACTGTTGGCAATATCGGCACCAGCAGCTTGATACAATTCATCAGCATAATACGCTGCTTGGCCTGCACCTGACTGAATGACGACTTCAAACCCAAGCTTGCGCAATTTTTTGACTGCGTCTGGGGTTAGTGCGACACGGCTTTCACTCGCGGTATCTGCACTGATTACACCGATTTTCATACTGTCTCCTTGTAGTGGGTGATTGGGCTGCACCAGTTATTGATGAGGTCTATTGCAAGTATTTAGATGCTGCAAATATCACTTAAAAATAGAATTCTTTTCCGCCCGTAATAAGCGAGCAACATTCAACGTACATAGCAATACCAAAGATACTATCAATTAAATAAATGATATTCCAGCATTCATCACGACTTTTTATTATAGAGACATCATTCTTGAACTTTCATTGTCTAATGATGACCAACAAGTAAGATAAAAAGTTAGGCGTTTACACCATGCCTATAACTTTTATTGTTATATTAAAATCTTTTATTTTTTCAAAAAATACGTCAAAGCCATGCGGACTAAGGTAGCAGCTTATAAAAACAGCTCTTTTTAGACATTTTTATCAATTAATAGACAACCTCAAAAAAAACATAAAATAATCAAGGTCAAGTCAAGCCACACCCGCAGCTGTCGTATAATAAGAACACTTCACACACGAAAAGCTCGGTCATTGACTCACGATAATAAGGACAAACCATGTATTTTTTACTCTCCCCTGCCAAATCTTTGAACGAAACAGACGCTGTACCAGTGAACTTGGGCAACTACTATAGTCAGCCTGAACTGATCGCGCACTCACAGTCACTCATGAAAGTATTGAAGTCTAAAGAGCCCGTTGATTTACAAGAGCTGATGAGCATCTCTGATGATCTTGCGCAACTCAATGCCACGCGCAATCAACAATGGCGTTGGAGTGAAAATCAACCATTTACTGATGATGAGTCTGGTAATGCAGCAAAGCCAGCGGGCTACTTGTTCGACGGCGACGTTTATACCGGTCTTGATATGTATAACATGGATAAAGAAACGTCCATCTATGTCAATGAACATCTGGGTATTTTGTCAGGTCTTTATGGGGTATTAAAACCATTGGACTTGATTCAGCCTTACCGTTTAGAGATGGGTACGAAGCTAAAAAACGAGCTCGGTGATAATCTTTATGAGTTTTGGGGAGAAGAAATAACTGACGTTATCAATGCTCGTATGAGAGATAGCGAGGACAAGGTCTTGATCAATCTGGCGTCGAACGAGTACTTTAAAGCGGTGAAAAAGAAAGCATTGAAAGCGGATATCATCACGCCACGGTTCGAAGACGAAAAAAATGGCACGTATAAAGTCATTAGCTTTTATGCAAAAAAGGCACGTGGCCTTATGGTGAAATATGCTGCTGACAATAAGCTGAGCAATGCGGAGCAGTTAAAAGATTTTGATTTGGCGGGTTATTATTACTGTATCGAGGCGTCTGATGATAAGACGTGGGTGTTTAGAAGAGATGCGGCGGATCAGTAACTTGATATAAAAATCATATTTACTACAGTCGCTAGACGCATGGCACTCAGGGCTTCTAGCGACTGTATTACATCTCCTTTAATTGAACGGATCACAACAGTCCTTCTTGCTGCTGCGATTGATGGCTAAAACCATTGCCTTGAGCGATAAAGATGATTCTTTAACGTGAAATAATCGACATGATAGCGTCAGCCAGTTGGGGGATTTCCGTCATTTTCAAACCGGCAATATTTATTCTGCCATTTGGCATACCGTAGATAGCGAACTCATCTTGCAATATCAGCATTTGACTCTCTGTTAGCGGTAATAAAGAAAACATGCCTTTTTGATGCGAAATGTCCAAAAACTCTGCAGGTGCACCCCTATCTTTTAATGCTACGCCTAACGCTTGGCGAATAGCATCTACCCTATCACGGTAGCTTGCCAGCTCAACTAGCCAAGCATCTGGGCTATCTAGCAAATAAGAAGCCACTGCGGCACCGTGATTGGGCGGCATGGAGTAATTGGCTCGTGTAATGGTTTCTAAAAGTGTCTGTATATCGGCATGGCGCTCATGGTTTGTCGTTACCACCGTGGCAATACCAGTGCGCTCATTATATAGACCCATATTTTTTGAACAGCTGGCGGCGATAAATGCAAAATCAGCGTCTTCAATCATTAAACGAAGTCCTGCAGCATCGGTATCAGGATCACCTCCAAAACCTTGATACGCCATATCAATAAACGGGACAATATTTTTCTGTTTACACTTATCAGAAAATAGTTGCCACTGCTCTAAAGAAGGGTCTATACCGGTAGGATTGTGGCAGCACGCATGTAATAACAACACATCTCCTTCTTTTGCTTTTTCTAGCGCGGCAAAACACGCATCGATATCTAATTGACCGTTTTTATTTTGCCATGGATACGTATTAACCGTTAACCCAGCCCCTTCCATCAGCGGACGATGATTGATATAGCCAGGATTACTGATCCAAACGGTTGAATCTGGAGAGAGCGTGGCGATCAAATCAGCAATGAGTCGTAGCGCCCCTGATGCACCAACCGTCTGAATCGTGCATTGGTTGTTTAGATTTGGACGGTCACCCAGTACAAATTTTGCCATTTGTTGATTAAAATTAGCGTTACCCGATAGCATGCCATAAGCCTTTGAATGCGCTTCATGAGCAAGATGTATTTCTGCGTCTTGCACGGTTTTCATCACAGGCGTATTGCCTTGCTCGTCTCGATAGACACCAACCAATAAATCTATTTTATGTTTGCGTGGGTCAGCGCGAAACCTACCTAACAACGCCCACAGTGGATCACCATTGATGATAGGCATATTGTTTAACATCATGATACTTCCTTAATTAGTTTATTTTGCTCGATTAGACAAGATGACGCCAATGGTACTGAGTACGATGCCGCATATCATGATGACTGATAGAGACTCCTTGAGTATCAGCGTCGCCAGTATAGCGGTTAATCCTGGGGACAAGGAACCAAGTAATAAGGTACGAATAGAACCCAATTGTTTGACCGCATAAGAGAATGCAAGGGTTGATACCACCCCTACCCCAAGGCCTTGTACTAGGATAAAAGGCAGCGCGTCATCAAAGGATACGGAACCTATATTGGTCTCCATCATGCCTGACAGAACCATCACCAATGTCAGAAAAAAAGAGATATAAGAGAGTACGATAGCGATCACTATTGGGCTTAGCTTGGTGCTTTTTAACCCCAAGGTATAAGCCGCCCAAATCAGGCTTGCCATCAACAGTAACCCCACCCCATACAGCAGACTATTAGGTATTGCCTGTGCATGACCGCCAATCATAGTCGCGATACCAAAGAGAATAAGGATTAATGCGGCAAGTTTTCTTAATGATATTTGCTGACGATAAAAAATAAAAGACAGTAAGGCTGCAAAGAAGACTGGCGTCCCTGTCAAAATAGTACCCATGTAAGCGGCCGGCACTGTACTTGCACCAAAAGCAGCCAATAAAAGAAAAGGCACGCCGCCAAATAAAATAAACATAATATCTGGCAATCTTATATTTTTGATTTCATGCCAACTAGAGAGTACCCAAGGGGTCAACAAGATTAGCGGTACACTAAAGCGAATGAGCATGACATCCGCAATACTGAGCGACGACGCCCCAACCGCTCGCACAGTCAACGCAAATCCTGACCAAATCAATAATACGACGCTCATTGCCACATAGCCTTTGGTTAGTGGCGACATAATGAACAAAGGGTTTTTGCGTGATGCAGGCTGAGATATCGTATTCATAGTCGTGTCTTATGCTGGTATACAAAGACCAATTATCGATTAAAATACGCGCTTTTATCTCTATTTATTCATTGCAATTTTGCAAATATTTGGTGGATAATGCTAATTAAATAAAAATTATTGGCTTAAAAAGCCAAAAGGTAAATTATGGACAAAATCGATCGCCATATCTTGGAAGTGCTCCAAAAAGAAGCGCGCTTATCTACAGCCGAACTGTCCGAACGTATAGGGCTGTCGCCTTCTCCTTGCGCGCGACGCCTCAAACGTTTGGAAGATGAAGGTTATATAGAGAACTATCAGGCAAACGTAAATAAAGCCAAAGCGGGTATTGCGATGAGTTTCTTTGTGGAGGTCAGTCTCAACAGCCACCAAGAAGAATCTATCGCAGCTTTCGAACGCGCTCTGTCCAATATGGACGAGGTGATTAATGGACATGTGGTATCGGGTTCTTATGATTATTTATTAGAAGTAGTGAGCCCCAATCTCGATGGTTATGAGCGGTTCACACGTAAGTTACACAAGCTTGCTAGCGTAAAAGATATACACACTCATTTATCGGTGAGAAAGGTAATCCATAAGACAACTTTACCTATTTTTGTTTGAGATTCTTTTATACCGACTAGGAGCACAATGTCTCGCTCGATAATTAGTGAGTAGAAAGACCTATAGTGAGTTCATTTGAACTTGATAGAATATTGCTATGATAAAGAAGTGTCTGATGATAAGACTTGGGTTTTTAGAAGGGATGCAGCGGATCAGTAGTTTGATATAGAAATCTATTGATAACGCATATTGTAAAATTTCTCCATTATTTGAGGTATGTGCATCGGTAGGCTATCTATATAAAGATACTGTAGAGCTAGTACCTTTTGTATCATGTCGGCAGAATTTACCACGGTAGCTAAAAGCATTGCATTTAATGCTTCTAGCCCATTAGAGTTCTGTAATATCTGAATAATCAACGGCTCAGGAAAACCATCCTTCTTTCTTGAAAACGCATGCATACCTGTATGGACATATGAGTTTGCTGGTTTCATCGTTAACTCTTTAAACTCTCTCATCATTGCTACTGCTCTCTCAGGAACTATTCCCTCTCTCGCAGCGTCGTCTAAATCCTTTAAAATAATATTAATTGTAGGTATACGTTTCTCGGCTTGCGATGCATTTTGTTGAGTCAAAGGTTTATAGAATCTTTCAACGATATCATCTTTAGCAACCCAATATATCCATTGCGCTCTTATTAATGATTCAAATTGCAGGCGCAACAAGCTACTAGCCGAAATATTACACCCTTCTTTAGCTAATAAGTGTACAGCATGACCATGTTCAGATGAAATATCTGCCAAAATCAAAGTTGCTATCTCTCTATTATTAAAATCATCGATATTAGGAATTTTATTCGTTTCACTTAACAGAGATGTACGGAAATCCATTGATTGTGAATAAAACCTTTTGAAAGCAGCGCTCAATACACTTCCTCTTCAAAAAATACAAATCTAATTTAATGACAATCTATCATAACTCAAAGATTTTTCACATAAAAAAACCGTCATATTAGATTGCATAAAAAAGCCCTGCTATCTTTCGATAGCAGAGCCTTTAGTAGTCAAATAGACTTTATGAGGTTGATTTTACTTTTTGCGAAAAGTGATTTATCGAGGAAGACGAGCGAAAATAGTACTTATTGTACATTGAGCGCGTCTGACGAAGACAAACCGCTTTGCAGCGACAGTAAAATTACATCATGCCGCCCATTCCACCCATACCGCCCATTCCACCAGCACCGCCCATGCCAGCCATACCATCATCTTTTTCTGGTAGGTCAGTAATCATGGCTTCGGTAGTCAGCATTAGGCCAGCAACAGAGGCAGCGTTCTCTAGTGCTGAGCGAGATACTTTGGCTGGATCAAGGATACCCATTTCTAGCATATCGCCGTACTCACCAGAGGCAGCGTTGTAACCGTAGTTGCCTGTACCGTTTTTCACTTCGTTAACCACCACTGATGCTTCTTCGCCAGCGTTGGTAACGATTTGACGCAATGGCGCTTCCATCGCACGACGTAGGATATTGATACCTGCGTCTTGGTCATCGTTGTCGCCTTTTAGCTCAGACAATGCATTCATGGCACGAACTAACGCAACGCCGCCGCCAGGTACAACGCCTTCTTCAACCGCTGCACGAGTGGCATGTAGCGCATCGTCAACACGGTCTTTCTTCTCTTTCATTTCAGTTTCAGTTGCTGCGCCAACTTTGATTACTGCTACGCCGCCTGCCAATTTCGCAACGCGCTCTTGTAGCTTTTCTTTATCGTAATCAGAAGTAGACTCTGCGATCTGACGGTTGATAGACTCAACGCGGTTTTCGATGTCAGCTTTGTTACCAGCGCCATCAACGATCACGGTGTTTTCTTTACCAACAGTGACTTTTTTCGCCGTACCCAATTGCTCAAGCGTCGCAGTCTCTAGGCTTAGACCAATCTCTTCAGAGATTACGGTGCCGCCCGTTAGCGTTGCGATGTCTTCTAGCATGGCTTTACGACGATCGCCAAAACCTGGTGCTTTAACGGCACAAGTTTTTAGGCCGCCACGCATGTTGTTTACAACTAGCGTAGCCAATGCTTCGTTTTCTACGTCTTCAGCGATAATAAGCAACGGCTTGCTTTGCTGCATGACTTGCTCAAGTAATGGCACGATCTCACGGATGTTGCTGATTTTTTTGTCAACCAATAGGATATATGGGTTTTCAAATTCAGCGGTCAAGCTGTCTTGCTTGTTTGCAAAGTATGGGCTGATGTAACCACGGTCAAACTGCATACCTTCAACAACTTCTAGGGTATCTTCAAAGCTTGAACCTTCTTCAACGGTGATAACGCCTTGCTTACCCACTTTTTGCATCGCTTGCGAGATCAACTCACCGATTTTGGTGTCTGAGTTTGCAGAGATAGAACCTACTTGCGCGATAGCTTTTTCGTCATCGGCTGGGGTTGATAGGTTATGGATTTCTTGCACGGCTGCGCGAACGGCTTTGTCGATACCGCGCTTAAGATCCATTGGGTTCATGCCAGCAGCTACTGACTTCATGCCTTCTTGCAAGATTGACTGAGCCAATACGGTCGCAGTCGTTGTACCATCACCCGCGACATCGTTTGTGCGGCTAGCAACTTCACGAACAAGCTGAGCACCCATGTTTTCGAATTTGTTTTCAAGCTCGATTTCTTTGGCAACTGATACACCATCTTTAGTGATGGTTGGCGCGCCAAATGATTTATCGATAACCACGTTGCGGCCTTTAGGGCCTAGGGTGACACGTACTGCGTTTGCTAGAACGTTTACGCCGTCCATCATTTGTTTACGGGCATCAATGCCGAATTTTACGTCTTTTGCCATGGTAAATTACTCCATTATTATAAGTATGAGAATACAATTGAATGATTCGTTCGTATTGTGGGGAGTATTTTTAGCTAAAAAATGGTCAGCTAAAAAACTCTACTAGGCTATTAGCCTTCTAACACGCCCAATACGTCAGACTCTTTCATAATCAATAGTTCTTCACCGTTAACCTTTACGGTTTGACCAGCATACTGACCAAACAAAACTTTGTCGCCAGCTTTTACATCTAACGCACGGGTCTCACCGTTATCACGGATTTGGCCATTACCAACTGCGATCACTTCACCTTGTGAAGGTTTCTCTTGGGCAGAACCCGGCAGTAAAATACCACCAGCAGTTTTTGTTTCTTCTTCTATGCGGCGGACGACGATACGGTCATGTAAAGGACGAATGTTCATCGATATGACTCCAAAAATTGGTTGTTTGAATAAAGGGTTTATTTGAATTAATAGTCTCAATACCAGTATCTATAAGAGTCGCCATTCAATCATAGCAATCTAAAGATACGCTTTGAGCTTGTAACAAAAAGTGGGGGCAAGATAGGTTGGCTTCAAGTGTAAAGCCCAAAAATTTACAAGATTTTTTGTACCTTTGATTTTTTGTACTTTTGAAAGATGGCCATGCTTTTCGTATGCCACAAGATATTATTAAAAGTCTGATTGGCAAAAATTGGTTGAGCAAGCATAGCGATAACGCGATGAAACAAATCAGTGAATAAGCGGTAGAGTCTGCCTGATACTCTATTCAGTAATTTTTACTATGTTGCTAATGCGCACTTGTCATAGAGCCAATGTATAAAGCCAGTCACTCTAACAGTAACATTGGCTACAAGAGCCAAACGACAAGATGACTGACTGCTCTTGAAAAGGCAATCAGACATGGCCATTATAAGTGCCAACACTATTAAAATAGCACTGACATTATTAAAAAATCTCCATCAAAATCTAATATGTCGCATCAAAACCGATCAAGGAACATTCATGAAATTTTTATCAATGACCAAAGCCTCTCTTATAACCACTGACAAACAGCGCAGTAAGTCTAAGATTTTGACAGCCTTGACCACAGGTACCAGTATTGCTGCTATCGGAGCTTTAAGTATGACTGCCCCCACCCTTGCTAACGCCAAGACCGTACAACCTTCAAGTGCCAATTATAGTTTTACCGTAGAAGATAAATATAAAGGAACCGCGACTCGCACACTAAACCAGTCAGGCAATACGTGGAAGTACGATGTGAATGCGCGAGTTGCCGGCGTGGCAAGCGCTGCACAGAGCAGTACGTTTACCATTAACGGTAATAACGTCGTGCCAACCCAAGCTCAAACCACTTATAAATTGCTCGGTCTTGGTCGTACCCATAAGCTAAGCTTTAACCCAAGTGCAAAAAAGGTTACGAGTACGTATAAAGGCAAAACAACGACCATGAATATGGCACAGCAGGCCTTTGATGATTTGAGCCTTGAGGTGCAGATTCGCCAAGATTTATTAAATGGTAAGTTCTCTGGTAATTACTACATGGCAAAAAAAGACAAAATAGAAAAAACCCCTTTTAAGAAATCTGGCAACACCAAGATTACCGTGCCAGCAGGTACTTTTGATACGGTACGTGTTGACCGTATCCATGATGACGACAGTCGCTCTACCAGTTTTTGGCTAGCTCCAAGCTTGGACTACTTACCTGTAAAAGTGAGCCAAATCAACGACGGTAAAAAAATGGACTTAGAATTAACCAAGGTCAATTAATAAAAACAGCTACTGCTTTGAAGGTTTGAGAATTCTAGTCTCAGAATGATAGGCAATAAAAAAGCGGCGCTCTATATCAGAGTGCCGCTTTTTTTTTGTAAGAAGGTAAATCGCTTATGAACGCGGTTGTTTTACCACATTATTCATCGAGGGCAAACGTTTTAGCAAAATAAACAACCAGATATTAATCCCCAATAGTAATAAGAAATCAACTAAGTAAACGGCTATCTCAGCCCAACTACTGCCATAAGCACGTGTAAATAACACCACACCACTGGCA
Source organism: Psychrobacter sp. JB385 (assembly GCF_900163785.1). Taxonomy (GTDB): domain Bacteria; phylum Pseudomonadota; class Gammaproteobacteria; order Pseudomonadales; family Moraxellaceae; genus Psychrobacter. Next base: position 135,264 of record NZ_FUKN01000011.1, on the reverse strand, counting down.
CCCAAATACACAAGCGTAAACATACTGGCTATCAACAACGCATAAGGCGATCGTCCTCGCACTATCCATGGTGTCAGAATAAACGCTGGTACAAGCCATAGCAGTTGCCATGCAATGCCACCAACGATGTCAGGATTACTCGGGTTAAAAACGCTAATAAAAACAGGCAGTGCAATGAGCCTATAAACCAACCAAGCAAGCCAAGTCATCAGTAAACGCTGACGAATGGGGGCAATGGGTTTTTTAGCCTTAGCAGATTTGCCTACTCTTTTTTCAGGCGGGGTAACAGTTGTCTCGCTATCAGGGCGGTTGGTAACCATTGGATGTATTCGTTTCCTAGTTAATAATACCGTGCTTCATTATTCTCATATCACCATATAATGGTGGCTTAACGACGCCAGTTGGCTTGTGCCAAGGCAGTTGCACTAATCGCCAAACGACGACCTTGAGCGATTGCCAGCTCACGCTCATCGGCAGTGATGGGTTGATCGTGGGCAGCCCCACTAACATGACTGGCACCATATGGCGTACCACCTCGATCAGTACGGTTTAAAGCTGGTTCTCCATAAGGCACACCAAGAATGATCATGCCATGATGCATCAACGGCAACATCATTGTCAGCAGTGTCGTCTCTTGACCACCATGCATCGAACCTGTCGCTGTAAATACGGACGCTGGCTTATTTTGCAGGTTCCCTGCTAGCCAAAGGGTGACGGTATTGTCCCAAAAATACTTCATAGGCGCGGCCATATTGCCAAAGTGCGTTGGGCTCCCAAGCGCAAGGCCACTACAATTTTTTAGATCATCCATCGTACAATAAAGATCACCATCGTCTGGTATCGCAGGCTTACTTACCGTAGTTTCAGGTGCCACTGTTGGCACCGTGCGGATACGTGCCGTCATGCCAGCATCTTCAATACCTTGAGCGATAGCATAGGCCAATGTTTTAGTTGTACCATAACTAGAATAATAGAGTACCAAAACATAAGGGGCAGTCTGACTCATTAGCAACACTTCCTCATAAAGTCGTTCACGTTATTATTGATAACCATCATCTACATGGGCTTAGTTTTTGAGCTTATTTTTATGGTTGTCATTCAGACCATGATTGACTGGCTATATATCAATGCACAGCCAACGGTTTACACCATAGAATTGGGCATACATTATGCCCGAGTCTTTCCCTGACATGCAAACCACCCGGCTTTATATTATAGCGCTTAAGAGCCGATGGCAGTCACCACTGTGCATTTTGACACAATTAAAGGGCAGAAGATAATGGCGTATCTTTGTTACACTATTGTCACTTTATTGCTTGCTAAATGGTCAACATGGAAAACTTAACAAAAAAATTCCCGTTTTTGAATCAACGCTGGTTTCAATTCTTGCGATTTTTAACGCGGCATTTTTTTGAGGACAATTGCCAGCAAAAGGCAGCATCGCTGACGTACACCACAATGTTATCCATTGTGCCTATATTGACGGTACTGTTGATGATTTTATCTTCTGTGCCTGCGCTATCCTCGGTCAGAGCACAAATCTATGAGGTTATTTATAGTAACTTGCTACCGCGGTCGAGCATGCAAGTCAGCGAGTATATCAATAGCTTCGCTGAAAAATCGTCTAATCTGACCATCATCGGTGCCCTCATTTTATTTCTAACGACCATCTTGACGCTAACGACCATCGAGCGCGCATTTAATCAAATATGGCGAGTGGAAAATCGATCTGGCGGTATCAAAAGCATGATGCGTTATTGGACCATCGTGACTATGGGGCCCTTAGTGTTAGGCACAGCCTTTATCGCGTCAAGTACGGTACAAAGCTTGAGCTTTCTGAACCGACAGATCGCAGGGTATGGTATCGATTGGTCTTTTTGGGTGCAAGCTGTGTCGATAGGTATTACGTTGGCGGGCTTTATTGGAATGTATTGGTTCATTCCTAAAGCGCGTGTACCTGCAAAGAATGCCGCTATTGCAGGTATATTTGTGGCCATTGTATTTGAGTTGATGAAGTACCTTTTCGGTACTGTAATGGCCAACTTCACCAGTTATGAAGCAATTTATGGCGCTTTTGCTGCCTTACCCATCTTCTTATTATGGATTTTTTTATCATGGAACCTGATTTTATTAGGCGTTGAGATCAGTTATACCCTGACGATTTTTGAGACTGAAGAGGTCTATCCTCGTCACCCATTACTCAGTTTGCTTGATATGCTCAACTTGGTATATACGCATCATCTAAAAGGTGATGCTGTCAGCGAGCAGGCGCTGCGTAATGTCTTGGGACGTAAAGAGCTGCCAAAATGGTATACCTATATTAACTACCTACAGGACAGTAACCTCATTACCATGACTGAGGATGATGATTATGTGCTCAAAAGAGACTTGAGCAAAATGACGTTGTGGGATTTTTATCGGACGTTACCCTACCCTTTGCCGATCAAAGATGAGTTCGATGAGATGACCACAGAAGACCAAAAACCTTGGCTAAGCCTTCTCGTCGCACGTTTTGAAGACACTGAATCTTATGCTAAACGCCAATTAAACCTACCTTTGAGCACTGTTTTTGCCGATAGTGAACCGCGTAAAAAAGCTGACTCCAATGAAAAAAGCACGCTCAAAGATCATAAAAACACCCTATTTAGAAAGACCAAAACGCCATCAGACACCTCGTCATCGAATCACGATTCAAATCTCGAAAAATCACCACATTTTGATCCAGCAACTTATGATAAAGAAAGCGATGTCGAATATGATGAGAATAATAATGAAATACTGATTCCCATGGATGCGAATGAGGGTCATGACACACACCATTCTGAGACAGAGACTGCCAGACGCGATGATCACAGGCGCTCTATCATTACTGAAGCGGATAACCCGCAACCTTACCAGCCCAATAAAGAAAGCTGACTTGATATAGAGCTCAATACAATATCGCGCTCAAAACAAATCGGTATGATGACAAACAAACCCTATCCCTACTATGTGATTATTTTTGGATATTTTGCAGCTTATGACAATAAATAAAGACGAAACAAAAAGCTTGTGGATGCGGTTTTTTGATAGGGTTCAAAACATACCTAAGTCATTTATTCAGTTGTGGTCGCTCCAGACACTGACTGATTTGCCTGATCGACTCAGAAATTTGTGGCAGCAGCTGATCGGGTCTTATTGGTTTATCCCAACCGCCTGCGTACTGGTAGGATTATTGCTTGCGCCCTTGTTATTGACGATTGATCAGTATTTTGATCGAGAAGCGGTGAGAAAGATTACATTTGCGTTTACAGGAAATGACGATGCTGCACGCGCTATTATGACCTCGATTGCAGGAGCTGTTTTGGGTGTGGCAGGAACCACTTTTTCCATTACCATTGCTGTATTATCCATGGCCTCGTCTCAGTTTGGCCCACGATTACTGCGCAATTTTTTGACAGATACCCCAAACCAGTTTGTATTGGGTGCTTTTATTGGCACCTTTAGTTATAGCTTGCTTGTATTAAAGTCTATTCATAAGTACGATGTGGATTTTGGCGTCCCGCAATTAGCAGTGACTTTTGCCATTATCATGGCTATCATTTGCGCGCTTTTACTGGTCTACTTTGTCCAACATATGGTTCACGCCATTCAAGCGTCGCATGTTATTCAAGGTGCCAGTAATGAAGCCATTAAAAATATCCATTATTGGTATAGCGATCATTGTGAGATTCAGCATCAGCGTGATATTGACTCTCACGATCTTAAGACGTTTCATACATGGTCTGCGACGCCCATTTATCCTTCAAGCTCAGGTTATGTTCAACAAATCTATCTTGAGTCGTTAATCACTCTGACTCAAGAGTATGGCGGCGTGGTGCAAATACAAGTTAATACAGGTGACTATGTCACCAACCAAAACGTTATTGGTTATTTTTACCAACGCCCAGTAGATCATCCCAATAACCAGCAAATCACAGATCTGCCTCATTTAGCGGTTTTGCCGCGTGCGCCTGATGGCGAATTTTGGCAGCGGTTTGCAGGCTGTATACGACTCGAACAACGCGTGTCACACTCTAATGATATCTCTTATAGCTTGAGTCAAATGACTGAGATCGCTGTGCGCGCTTTGTCTCCTGGCATCAATGATCCAAAGACGGCCGTCAACTGTGTACAGTCTTTGACAAGTTGCCTGAGTATTATGATGCGCCGTCAACCACCCACTTCTTATCACTTTCATGTTCCAACGCAAGAAAACGAAACCTCAGAGACCATCGACCAAGCACCACGCGCTGCCATATTGGCAGTGGTGACTTATATACCCACGATTTTGGACTTTATTAATATATCGCTTGGTGAGATACGGCGTTATGCGGCAACGGATCTGATGGTATTAAAATCCTTGTGTCAGGCAATGGTCAATTTAAATTATTCTTGCGTCAATCATGCTCAGCAACAAACGCTCCTACATGAGCTTGAGCTGATTAAGCGTGCAGGTGAAGAGAATTTAAGCTATCAAGAATTGGTGGATGACTTAATAGATATGTGCCAACAAGCAGAGCAATTCATTCTTGATAAGAATGCCCAGCACAAGCACTTTCATTATGCCAGCGAGTTTGCCGCCCACGTTCGTCAGTCGCTACAAACACAATCACGCTAATCATTAGACGACTGGTCATTCTTAGATTTGTATAATGTTATGAGTTATACCTAACCTAGATGCCAGCGTCGTCACTAAGTGTCACTACTATAAGCTCTAGGCTTAATGTGATTCATATTTATAAGAGACCCTCTATGGCTACTGCAACCAGCCTTACTATTCTTGAAATCAGCGCCATATTTTTATCGATTACTGCATCTTTGGCTTATGTCAATCACCGCTTTATTGGCCTACCGACCACGATTGGCGTCATGGCTATTTCTATCTTGTTGTCTATCGGGGCGATATTTTTAGGGTTTTTGGGGTTTGATCAGCTCATTGATTATGAGGTCAGTCTATTAGAGCAGCTTGATTTTACCGAAGTATTATTAGATGGCATGCTCTCCATGCTGTTATTTGCTGGTGCATTACACGTCAACATCAGTGATTTAAAACGTTATAAGCTGCCGATTGGCATTCTTGCGGGGCTTGGCACTATCGTATCCGCTCTGCTTATTGCTCTTGCTATTTATTTTATGTTGCCCCTATTTGGGTTTGGCCTGCCCTTTATTTGGTGTTTGTTATTTGGAGCTCTGATATCGCCCACAGATCCTATTGCAGTAATGGGCATTCTTGCTTCAGCTGGTGCACCGAAAAGCGTTGAAACCGTTATTTCTGGCGAGTCCCTATTTAACGATGGTATTGGCGTGGTTATTTTTGTGTTGTTGCTTGGCATTCTAGCCAGTGGCGATATCCCAACGGTCAGTTATGTGGCACATACCTTAGCAGTTGAAGCTGGCGGTGGTATTCTTTTTGGCTTAGTACTTGGGGCAATCTTGTACTATCTACTCAAGAGCATCGACAGCTATCAAGAAGAGGTACTATTGACACTAGCAGGCGTCATCGGTGGTTATGCATTGGCCAGTCATTGGCATTTATCAGGCCCACTCGCGATGGTAATGGTCGGTCTCATGGTTGGCAATCGCGGACGGGCGCTTGCGATGAGTGATAAGACGCGGCATTACATCGATTTGTTTTGGGAGTTGGTTGATGAGATTTTAAACGCTATCTTGTTTGTTCTTATTGGTTTAGAAGTAGTAATGATTGTCTATTCAAGCAATTTATTTATCGCAAGCGGCTTGACCATTATTATTGCCTTGGTAGCACGCTTCATTGTAGTGGGAATGACCACCAAAACCTTTCATCGTCAACTGGATTTGCCAACTGGGGCTTGGAAGGTATTGACATGGGGTGGACTGCGTGGCGGTATCTCAGTGGCTCTAGTATTGCAGTTACCGATGGGCGATGAGCGCGATATCTTATTGGCACTCACTTACGCCGTCGTGATATTTTCTATTTTGGTACAAGGCCTCAGTGTTGGCCGAGTGGCAAAAAGTATTCGTCCTGATGACAAAAAAGCCAGCGTATGAATAAAATCTCTATACCAAAAAGCCAGCATAGACATATTCTATGCTGGCTTTTGTTGCATTTTAAAGCGTATTAATCTCACTTTGATAGTTGAGATGCTTTATATCAAACCCTTTCGTTTCATATTACGATATACCACGATGACAATCAGAACATTTAAGACCAAGATAGCAAAGTTAAACCAATCAAACGGATTGGCTAGCAAATAGTAAAGCTCGATAGGAATAAATATACCGTAGCCAAGCACACCAAACCAATACGCCCATGTTCTATCTTGCCATAACCCATAAGCTTCAACGAAGCGCAAACTAGCATAAGCCACAATCAATAGTAAAAATATTGGCCAGTTTTTACTGGCTTGTTGAGCGATTTGTACGGCACTATCTACTTGAGGTGCCAAGAGCTGACCGAACCTTCGTTGCCAGAAAGCTGCAATCATTGTCAGCCAGTGATCAAGATTATTATGCCACGACCACAATGCCATTGCCCCTAGCAGTGCGCCCACTCCTTTAACCACCTCATAGATTGCCACCGCCTTAATGGACTCACTAGAAGTACTTTGCAGGCTTTCGTGCTGGTCACGTAAATTCGGCTCATAATCCTTCGAGGATGATGGCAGATTGTCATCCTGTCTTGGTAAATTAGCCAAAGAAAGTCTCCACAACACGACCTTGTAGTTGTTGGTTAAAAAACGGCGTGTTTTTGCCGTTTGATAGCATAGATTGTGCTGTCACTTGCCATTCTATATTAGGATCAACCAAAACAGCGCCACCAATTTTTTCGTACTGCTCGCTGATTCCAGCAATTTTGGCAGGGTTCAAACAGATTTTGTCTACCAGCTGCTCTAACGTAAGTACTTCATCATGCACGAGCTGACATGCCAGCGCCATAAACGTATCAAAGTTTGAAATACCAGGTGTACTTTCAGCAAATGGGGCTTTTTTAGCGGTGCTATTTAGTGGTTCGTGATGACTACAAATGGCATCAATCGTGCCATCTTTTAGACCCCGTCGAATGGCTTGCTGGTCAGTATTACTACGTAATGGTGGTAACACATAAGCTTGTGCGTTAAACCCTTCTAAATTGTCGTCAGTCAAATACAGCTGATGCATGGCCACATCACACGTCACAGGCAACCCTTTGTCTTTTGCCCAGCGCATCAGCTCAATAGATGATTTGCAAGACAATTGGCTAAAATGTGCGGCAACGCCTGTCTCTTCGACCATCAGCAACTGGGTAGATAACGCCACCGTTTCAGCAATCCATGGAATACCCTGCAACCCGTGATAAGACGCAATATAGCCCTCATGCGCGACCCCTTCTCCCGACAAGCTTGGCTCGTCTGGATAAAAGAATACTTTCATACCAAACGTCGCTGCATACTCTAGTGTCCGTAATAGCACCAAATCATTACGAAAAGGTCTGCGCGCGTTAGAGACAGCAATACAGCCGCCTTTTTTCAAGCCTGCAATATTGGAGGGTTGCTCGCCTTCTAACCCAGCGGTCAATGCACCCAAAATATGTAAGTAAATGCCACCATCATCAAGCGCACGCTCACGTAGGCCTTTTAACAGCGATCCGTTTTCTAAGATAGGATTGGTGTCAGGTGGAATCACCACATGTAAAAAACCATTGCCACGAGCCGCGCGACCTTCTGATTCTAGCGTACCGTGTTGCTGCTGGCCAGGCTCTCGTAAGCGCGCGCACAAATCAACCAATGGTGGTAGCAACCACATTTCACGCTCAGCTTCGATGGAAGCCAGTTTGTCTGTGACAGCATTTGGCAGAGCGTTTTTAATGGTTTGAGGAAGATGATCTCGTATTGTTGCCTCAGTATTGAGCAAAGTAGACATGAGCGTTATTACCGTATCAATGAAATAAAAGAAATAAGAATAAAGTGGCAAGCAAGCTATTAACGGTTGCCAGCTTGATGCGCGCGTTGGCCTTCCATAGCCAGTGATAACACAGCCATACGGATAGCAATACCGTTATTCACTTGCTTTAAGATCACCGATTGCGCCCCATCAGCCACACTCGATGCAATCTCAACGCCGCGATTCATCGGCCCAGGATGCATAACCAGTGCATCAGGTTTGGCAAGTGCCACACGCTCAGGTGTAATACCATAGTGTTTGTAGTACTCACTTGATGACGCTAATAACGGCGAACCGATACGCTCATTTTGGATTCTCAATCCCATGATGACATCGCAATCCGTCACACACTCATTCATATTTTCATAAACGTTTACCCCATAACGCTCAATCCCTTTCGGCAATAACGTAAGCGGCGCACAGACGCGAATATCCTTTACACCTAGAGTCTGCAAGGCACTGATATCAGAGCGTGCTACTCGTGAATGCTTAATATCACCAACGATAGCCACTGACAGCTCTTCAAACGGACGCGGCGCTTCTCGATGAATGGTCAGCATATCAAGCATGCCTTGGGTCGGATGCGCATGCCAGCCATCACCGCCATTGATGATGGCAATATCAGGCGTCACTTCTGTTGCCATAAAATGCGCAGCGCCAGATGCTGAATGTCGCACCACAAAGATGTCTGCCGTCATCGCTTGCAAATTCCACAGCGTATCGCGTAGGCTCTCCCCTTTTTTGGTACTAGAGCGTTCGATATCGATGTTCAATACATTGGCACCCAAACGTTTTTCAGCAACCTCAAAGGTTGTACGTGTACGAGTCGATGGCTCAAAAAACAAATTCATCACCGTATACCCTTCAAGCTCAGGACGGTTAATCAGTTGTCCTTTATCATCAAAAAACGTTTCTGCTTTTGCGATAATGGCTTGCAGCTGTGCTTTACTCAAACCTTCAACACCCAAAAAATGGCGAATACTGCCATCAGAATTGAGCTGGGGACGACTCAGCGAAGTGTTGAGTTTGTGATGAATGGCATTGGAATCAAGCGTGGCATAATCAGTCGACAAGGCCGCATGTGTTGAATTGCTATCGGGAGAATTTGACATAATGGCAAGTCTTTATTGTGGGTTTATATGAGTCTATCGTAATCACTTATTCGTTTTTATTCGAGCATTTACGGTTGATACGCACAGACACGAGGACATTCAGACACTTATTTGCTACAATTTACGCTAACAAGATAAGCACTATACGATATCTTCAGCCGCTCTATAGATGAGATAAGTCAACCTTTAGCATCTATCATAGAGAATAGGCTGATCAAAACTATCAATGAATAATAACAGATATAGTGTAGCTGATTTTTTGGTCAGGACAAAGTTGCCTGATGGGCTATTTTAAAATCTGTCAAACTAAACGTGGTTGATACCACCCTTTCTTCTTTTAATACTGATCTATTTTTTACTCCCACTATCATCCAGCAGGACATCTTATGACAACCTTAACAAATTATCTCAACGATCACGCAGCCAATCCTGCCCTTAATGACGTGATTACCACCGTCACTGATGTGGGTAAAACCATCTCACAATTACTGAGAAAAGGCGCTTTAGCGGACATTTTAGGGGAAGCTGGGAATCAAAACGTTCAAGGCGAAGATCAGAAAAAGCTGGATGTGTTGGCCAATGACTTGTTGTTAGATGCTTTGGCAAAAAACGCACATTGTGCTGGCGTTGCGTCAGAAGAATTGGATGATGCAACTCCTGCCAACGCTGATGGTAGCCTACTGGTGTTATTTGACCCACTAGATGGCTCATCAAATATTGATATCAATATGGCTGTTGGTACGATTTTTTCGATTCTACCGTATGAGCGTCAAGGCCAAACAAGTGAGAACAGTGATTACTTGCAGGCAGGCACCAAACAGCTTGCAGCAGGGTATTTATTATATGGTACCTCTACCGTATTGGCACTTACGATAGCAGATAAGGTGGTCATGTTCAGCTTAGACCCAGATACAGGTGACTACGTACTGATAGAAGATAATGTGCAAATTAAAGCAGATACCAGCGAATATGCAATCAATGCCTCAAATTACCGCTATTGGCGTGCGCCTATGCAGCAGTATATTGATGAGTTAATCGCAGGTGAGACTGGTGTACGCAGTCGCGACTTCAACACGCGCTGGGTAGCAGCCATGGTTGGTGACGTTCATCGTATTTTGTGTCGCGGTGGTCTGTTCACTTATCCGTTTGATACCAAATACGCTCACAAAGCGGGCAAACTACGCTTGATGTATGAAGCCAACCCAATGAGCTTATTAATTGAACGTGCTGGAGGCGGTGCCACTGATGCGGTCAATCGTATTTTGGATATCGAACCGACTGATATTCATCAACGCGTACCTGTGGTGCTCGGTAGTAAGAACGAAGTCAATTACGTCAAAGACTTACATGTGAACTATACTGAAAAATAATCGTTTGCAGTGCACATTGATAGTAGCCAGTATAGCGTCTAACGTTTATATGACATTATACTGGTTATCCAAACCGTTCTCATTTTATCCTCTTCTCTAAGCGATCCACTATGGTCTCAAATCCTACCGAGCTGATTACCTCAGATAAGAATACAACAGTCAAATTGGTCAAAGCGCTATTGTCGCAAGCGCGCCAGCGTAAAAAGCAGGGTCAGACAGTCATTGAAGGTGTGCATCTTATTGACGCCGCCCTTCGTAGTGACTACCCATTTGTCCAAATACTATTGTCCGAGTCAGCACAGGCGCATCCTGAAGTACAGCAAATATTAGCACGCCTACCAACCTACACGCCTATTTTGACGCTGTCAGATACGCTATATGCAAGTATCCGAACCCTAGGGACAGGTATCGATATTATGGCAGTCATCAAGGTGCCAACGCCCACCTTATCAACAATAAAAGAAGATTGCTTGATTTTAAATGACGTGCAGGATAGTGGCAATGTAGGCACCCTACTGCGCACAGCCGCAGCAGTTGGCATCTCCAATATTCTGTGCACCAGTGCCACTGCTCAAGCATGGTCTCCTAAAACCTTACGTGCGGGTATGGGTGCGCAATTTGCCCTCACTATCTATGAAGGCTTGAGTGTACAAGATATTTTAGATCACATAAAAACACCATTTTTTGCCACCAGCTCTCATACCGATACCGTCATCTATCAGCATGACTTAACAGCGCCCATTGCTTGGATTATGGGACATGAAGGTCAAGGGGTTTGCGATGAGCTCATGCAATGCGCCACACCTATTGCACTACCGCAGCCAAATGGACAAGAAAGCCTTAATGTTGCTATTGCAGGGTCGCTTTGCTTGTATGAGACTCTACGCCAACGACATTATGCCTAGTTGATATGCTCTTTAAATTGTCTGCAACATAAAAAACCCACTATCGGCTGATAGTGGGTTTTTATTAAATAGCTCTTATTGGAGCAATTACTGATAGCCTAGATTTTGCTGGTCAATTCAGGCAATGCTTCAAACAAATCCGCTTCCAAGAAGTAATCAGCAACGCTTGCAATCGGAGACTCTGGATCATTATTGATCGCGACAATGACTTTAGAATCTTTCATACCCGCTAAATGCTGAATGGCGCCTGAGATACCAGCAGCGATATACAGTTGCGGTGCCACAATTTTACCTGTTTGACCGACCTGCATATCGTTTGGTACATAGCCTGCATCAACAGCCGCACGTGAGGCACCAACAGCTGCGCCTAGTTTGTCAGCCAATGGCTCAATGTACTTGGTGAAGTTTTCACCATTTGCCAATGCACGACCACCAGAAACAACGATACCAGCTGATGTCAATTCTGGACGATCAGACTTAGCCATTTCCTCGTTTACGAAGCTGGCTTTGCCAGTGTCTTGTACGTTATCGATTGTTTCAACCGTCGCTGAACCACCTTCACTTGCCACTGGGTCAAACGCAGTCGTACGTACGGTTAGTACCACTTTATCTTCTGTCGTTTTTACGGTTGCCGTTGCATTACCTGCATAGATAGGACGCTCAAACGTTTGCGCATCTACCACACCTGAGATTTCTGACAGCATGCTGACGTCAAGTAACGCTGCAACGCGTGGCATAAAGTTTTTACCAGTCGTAGTCGCAGCTGCTAGGATATGGCTGTAATCACCAGCGACATCAGCAACCAATAGCGCAACATTGCCCGCCAGTTGATGCTCATAGGCTGCATTGTCAGCTAGTAGTACTTTCGTCACGCCTTCTGCTTTCGCTGCTTCATCAGCAACGGCTTGGGCACCACTACCTGCCACTAATACATGGATATCACCACCGATTTGCTTAGCAGCAGCGATGGTGTTCAAAGTTGCCTTTTTTAGACTGGCATTGTCATGTTCTGCATATACCAAAATTGCCATGGTTTTAATCCTTTATTTTTTTGTATCGTCTATTCGTTTGGTTGTTTCTGTCCAATACCGTTTATACCTTGAATCTCAATACAGCTTCGTTTGGTATCACAACGCTGGACAGGATAAGTAAGTATTAAATGACTTTTGCTTCATTTCTTAGCTTATCAATCAACTCATCAACTGACCCTACTTTGATACCAGCTTTGCGATCGGCAGGTGGTACCACTTTAATAATTTCTTGCTTAGAGGTCATGTCAACACCAAAGTCGGCTGGTGTCTTCTCATCTAGCTGCTTTTTCTTCGCTTTCATGATGTTCGGCAATTTTGCGTAACGTGGCTCATTCAAACGCAAATCTGTCGTGATAACCGCTGGTAAGGCCAAAGAAACGGTTTGTAGACCACCATCAATTTCACGAGTTACGTTTACTTTATCGCCTTCAACTTTTACTTCTGAAGCAAAGGTGCCTTGACCAATACCCATCAATGCCGCTAGCATCTGACCCGTTTGGTTATTGTCATCATCAATGGCCTGTTTGCCGAGCAGAATAATATCAGTGCTTTCAGTTTCAGCAATACTTTTTAAAATCTTGGCAACTTGTAATGGATATGGTTTTTCGTCACTCACGACTAAAATACCACGATCTCCGCCTAAGGCTAAGGCTGCACGGATCTGCTCTTGCGACTCTTTTGGCCCAATTGATGCCACAATAACTTCGTCAATAACGCCCGCTTCTTTTAGGCGAACGGCTTCTTCTACCGCAATTTCGTCAAATGGGTTTATTGACATCTTAGTGTTTGATAGATCAACGCCAGAGTTATCAGCTTTTACACGAACTTTTACGTTATAATCAATGACACGCTTGACCGCTACTAATGCTTTCATACGTTCCTCGTTTATTAATGTTATGAGTTAAAATTATCAGTTAAGAACCAAGGGTTCAGGGTTGTTCAAAGTTGTACTTAAAGTGATGATTGCTCAGCAAAAACAGAGTTCAGTTATATAAGCCGATGCTAGTACTATTGACTCCGTGAGACACAGAGGCCAAAGCCAAGCCAATCATTATTATCAGACCTATGTATCTTGCGTGAGCACAGGCACCACGTCAAGACAACGCCGTGAATAATGCGTCATAAATTTGTCACTATTTCATAAAAAATAGTTTATAAGCGTATGATTTCATCATTTTTTGCTTAAATACCTCACTGGTCATACCTTTATAGCATCGCTAACACTCTGTCTACATAACGTTTTGTTATTATTTATCTCTTTAAAGCCACCAGATTACCGAAGATTTATTGTGATGAGCACTTATCAGTTGTAATCAATAGCTCACTGTCGCGCACATCGTTGAACAAACTCCAGTCAGGTGTCACCTTATTATTTTTTATCACACTCATATCACCTGTGGTTTCCATAATAACGGCAAACACTTCGGTTTTGGATTTGATACCATTTTTACGTAATACTTCTTGAACGTCACTGGTAGCAAGGTTTGCTTCTTTTAAATTATCCCAAAAATACTCACCATGCGCCATTAATATGATGGCTTGATTGTCGATTAAAGCTTTTAATGGCTTCACTTTTCGTCTGAAAAGCGATATGACGCCTTGTATTAAAAACAATACAGCCACTGCAAACAATCCCTGCAATAATGCTGGTGTTTCAGATATCACCGTTGAAGCAAGGATACTACCGATAGCCACTGTCATGGCAAAGTCATGACTTGATAGCTTAGAGAAACTGCGCAGTCCCATCAACCGTGTGAATAACATAAGCCCTATATAAAACCCTATCGCCGATAGAGAAATACCTAACACTTGCTGCCAATCCATTAATAACCACGTTTCCCATTTCATAGCACATCCTTTTTTACTGCCTGTTTTTCACATCAGTATTTTTATTATTAGATAGTATTTGTCGTCCACAGCCATCATTTTATCGTGTCATAAAAAAAGTATAAAAAAAGCAACCTGATGAGAGGTTGCTTTTTTTTGAAGTCGAAACAGTATTTTTATTGTTTTAACAAACAAAGTAATCAATGCATATTTGTAATCTAACTATTACTAAACTCGCTGAAAATCAGTTTATTCAATAAAAAATTAGATTAGATAGCTTCGATTTGCTCAGCCTGTGGGCCTTTTTTGCCATCACCTAAGATGAAAGACACTTTTTGGCCTTCGGCTAGAGTTTTGAAACCATTGCCTTGGATAGCGCTGTAGTGAGCGAATACATCTTGTCCGCCATTGTCTTGAGCAATAAAACCAAAACCTTTAGCTTCATTAAACCACTTTACAGTGCCTTCAACTTTATCTGACATAAATTTTCCTAACTCTTTAACTGTTGGCGAGACTTGTGTCGTCACCGATTAATTGATATATACCCAAACTATTTTTTGCTTGGTTTGATGATTAAAACCACCAAACTACCTCAGAGTTAACATAAGGTTTTCGCCCAAAAATCTTTGAATACCACTTGATTATAGCAGCTTTTCTTAATCGCAACTGGTTAAATTGATGATTTTTGTAAACAATTATAACCGCTCTAAGAGGACCAATTTGTCAAGCAAGCACTCGCCTATACTACTGATATTAAATATAATTTTATCATTAAATGTTCAGAGCTTAAATAAAAACCAATGATTTGATTTGAAGAATCCACCACAAAGATACCTAGTGAGTAACAATACAAAAATATTTTATTGAAATATGGGTAGCCATGGTGAACTCAGCACTAGCAAACAAAGAGCGAAAAATATCAACGAAAATGACTGACTATAAGCGATGTATTTGGCTGGTATGACCAAGTCTTTGGGAGAGTCAGGAACCCCTTTACGTTTTAAGAGACGGGTGCCATAAATCCAACCAAAAGTCGTATAAATACCATAAGCCGCAGGGACGGTGATGGCTAAGGGCGTTAGATCAATCACATATAACATGACTACAGAAATAAAGAACCACAAGGTGTCTAGGAGTGAGCTGATTTGGAAAAACTTAGACTTTGGTAATTTGCCATTCGTTTTCTTAAGCGTTTCTCCTTGTATCCAAATTAACACTGCTATTACGGCGCTGAGAGTAACATATATGAATTGCGGCGTTAGCCAGTCAGGATTAGATATTTGCACAACACACAACCTGTAATCTATGAAAAATAAAAATGAAGGAATTTTTGTTCTCTCTGACCTGTCAAAGACAAATCAAGATACCGATCGTCGTCTTATTGAGCAATCAATTAAAGAACATAAAGCCGATTGTATACATTGGGGACTCACAATCGCTTTTCAAGCCATGCGCTCAGACCTCTATCACAACCTGCTCAAATAGTACTCATTAAAAAACCCACGCTATGCTCTCATAACGTGGGTTTTTTATGACTCACTAATAATATTAGCGTTAAATAACGACTTA
Source organism: Psychrobacter sp. JB385 (assembly GCF_900163785.1). Lineage (GTDB taxonomy): Bacteria > Pseudomonadota > Gammaproteobacteria > Pseudomonadales > Moraxellaceae > Psychrobacter. The sequence goes on along the minus strand of NZ_FUKN01000011.1, from coordinate 119,530 downwards.
GTTCTTATCTTTATCGATAATCTTGTTGCCACCAATCCAAGGCATCATGCCGCGAAGCTTGGCACCAGTCACTTCGATTTGATGCTCGGCATTGTTACGGCGACGAGCAGTCATTGATGGGTAGTTGGTTGCGCCTTCAGAGATGAACATTTTTGCGTATTCGCCAGACTGGATACGTTTTAATGCGTTACGCATGGCTTCACGAGATTGCTCATTGATAACCTCAGGGCCAGTGACATATTCGCCATATTCAGCGTTGTTACTGATTGAATAGTTCATATCAGCAATACCGCCTTCATACATCAAGTCAACGATCAGCTTAAGCTCATGCAAGCACTCAAAATAAGCCATTTCTGGCGCATAACCTGCTTCTGTTAGCGTCTCAAAGCCCATTTTAACTAGCTCTACTGCACCGCCACAAAGAACCGCTTGCTCACCAAATAGATCCGTTTCAGTCTCATCTTTGAATGTCGTTTCGATGATGCCTGAACGACCACCGCCAACACCAGCAGCATAAGAAAGGGCTACTTGCTTGGCTTGACCTGAAGCATCTTGATAAATAGCGATAAGATCAGGGATACCACCACCTTTTGTGAACTCAGAACGAACGGTATGACCTGGTGCTTTAGGCGCAACCATGATGACGTCAAGATCACTACGTGGTACAACTTGGTTGTAATGAATCGCAAAACCGTGAGCAAATGCTAAGGTGGCGCCTTCTTTGATATTAGGTTCGATCACGTCACTGTAAAGCTCTTTTTGGAACTCATCAGGCGTCAAAATCATGACTACGTCAGCAGCTTTTACCGCCTCTTCTACTTCAGCAACTTTTAAGCCTGCGTTTTCTGCTTTTTTCCATGAGCCTGAGCCTGCGCGTAGACCAACAGTTACGTCAACATCTGAATCTTGTAGATTAAGAGCGTGTGCATGGCCTTGTGAACCGTAGCCAATAATAGCAACTTTTTTGCCTTGGATAATCGATAGATCACAATCTTTGTCATAAAATACGTTCATAAATAGAGTCCTTTTCCTCAATCATGGCTTACCATGGATAAATGAGCGCTTGGTTTGCAGCCACTTTAATAAATGAATTGCTCGCTAAGCGCGATGTTAAATTCTAAATCAATACGTTTAAAATGCGATGTTTGGGCATAACCAACATTGGTTATAAGCTAAGGGTTTTCTCGCCACGAGCAATACCAATCACACCCGAGCGCACAACTTCCATAATACGGTCACGACCAATCACGTCGATAAAACCATCTAACTTTGCTTTGTCGCCAACGATTTGAATCGTATATAAAGCTGCATTAACGTCAACAATCTGGGCGCGAAAAATATCAGCACTGCGTTTTATTTCTTCACGCACGTTACCTGTTGCACGTACTTTGATCAGCATCAGCTCACGCTCTACATGCACTGTGTCTGATAAGTTATGCACTTTAACGACTTCAATCAACTTATGCAATTGCTTGGTAATTTGTTCAATTCTTTCAGGTGACGTAATGGTCGTTAATGTCAAACGTGAAATGCTTGGATCATCGGTGGGCGCCACGTTGAGTGTTTCGATATTATAGCCACGCTGTGAGAACAAGCCGACCAATCGCGACAACGAACCTGCTTCATTTTCCATTAATACTGAAATAAGATGTTGTTGCTGCATTAGGTACGCTCCCCTTTTGTTAACCACATATCACGCATGGCTTGTCCAGCAATTTGCATCGGATACACATGCTCATCTCGATCGACATAAACGTCAATAAATACCAATCTGTCTTTAATCGCCATGGCCTCAGCCAACTGTGCTTCCATGGTCTCAGGGTCGGTAATCTTAATGCCCACATGACCATAGCTTTCAGCCAATTTTACAAAGTCTGGTAACGAGTTCATATAAGACTGCGCATGACGACCTTCATACAACATGTCCTGCCACTGTTTGACCATACCCAACTGAGCGTTGTTTAGATTCAAAATCTTGACTGGCAAATTGTACTGCAAGCACGTAGATAGCTCTTGGATATTCATCTGAATAGAGCCTTCGCCAGTAATACACACCACATCACGCTCAGGATTGACAAGCTTGGCTGCCATTGCATACGGTAGGCCTACGCCCATCGTACCAAGACCACCTGAGTTCAACCACTGACGCGGCTCATCATACGTATAATATAGTGCAGCAAACATCTGATGTTGACCTACATCACTTGTGATAATGGCTTTACCATCGGTGATTTTGCATAATGCTTGCACAACATTTTGTGGCTTAATGCCGTTATCTGTATTGGTGTCATAACGCAGACCATGACGTTTACGCCACTCATTGATCTGCGACCACCAATCAAGTAGTGCATGTTGCTCAAGCTCTTTGTCGTGCCCAATAATATCTAGCATGTCTGTTAATACAGACTTCACATCACCAACGATAGGAATATGAGCCAAAATCGTTTTAGAAATAGAGGCCGGATCGATATCAATATGGATAATCGTTGCATTTGGGCAGAATTTTTTGACGTTATTGGTGACACGGTCATCAAAACGCGCACCAACTGCCAAAATGACATCAGCATGATGCATGGTCATATTGGCTTCATAAGTGCCGTGCATACCAAGCATACCCAAAAACTGACGATCAGAACCAGGAAAAGTACCAAGACCCATTAGCGTGTTGGTCACAGGTAAATTTAGACGATGAGCAAGATCTGTCAGCTCTTCGTGTGCCTTACTCCAAATCACGCCACCACCCGCATAAATCACCGGACGCTGTGCAGACAATAAGGTCTCAACGGCTTTTTTGATTTGACCGCTATGACCTTTTAAGGAAGGCTGATACGAGCGTATGAACACCTCTTCTGGATATTCGTACGCGAATTTTTCGTTGGGTGCCGTCATGTCTTTAGGCACGTCGATGACTACTGGGCCTGGACGCCCAGACTGTGCAATATAAAACGCTTTTTTGACGATGCTTGGAATCTCGCTCGCATGACGCACTTGAAAGCTATGCTTCACGATAGGACGTGAGACACCTACCATATCGGTTTCTTGGAAAGCGTCTTCACCAATAAGGCTACTTGGCACCTGACCGGCGATTACAACCATCGGCACTGAGTCCATAAAAGCTGTCGCAATAGCCGTCACAGTGTTGGTTGCACCAGGACCTGACGTTGCTAATACGACACCTGTCTTACCTGTCACGCGTGAGTAAGCATCTGCCATGTGACCCGCCGCTTGCTCATGACGCACCAAGATATGTTCGATATTATCTTGTTGAAACAAAGCGTCATAAATATGCAGTACAGCACCGCCTGGATAGCCAAAAATATATTCAACGCCTTCATCAGTCAGCGATTGAACCAATATCTCAGCACCAGACAGCTTTACAGGCTGACCAGTATTCTCAGCAAGACGTTGTTGTTTCTTTTCAAAGTTTTTGGCAGCATTACCCGTTTGGGTATGTCCAGTCATGTTTGGACTTTGCGTAGTTTGCGTCACTGTCGTCACCCTTTTTTGTGGCAAAAAATTGCGTTATTTCATAAAAGAAAACAACCACGTTTGCACATTGTTGTCCATCTCATAAAAATGAATGCCAATTCTTGTGTAGGACAAGAATTTGTGCCCGCTGTGTTTCAGCAATGTATGTAAGGTCAGTTTTGTGACGGCGTTTATCGATATACAGTGACAAGATGCAAAGGCATCTATAAAAGAGGCTTATTATTGATGATGAATATCAGTCAGTATTCGTATGAATGGGTGGACACAAATGCCTTAATATAGATAGAGTCAATCACTCTCATAGCCAATACTAGCTTATAAAATTATTAGGCTTTATAAGTGTTTCAGCAAAACAATCTATATTCACATACCATACCAATTTAGTAATACCGTTAGGATCATGCGTAGTTAAATATCAAATAATAAGTTTATCTTAGTCATTGTAGACAGATAAGTCCGGAGACAATGTATAAGGTTATTCATAGTAATACCTATGACTACTATATTTCTCATATCATTGTCACAAAGAAAATAAAACTGCGTCAGCTACCGATAAGTAACCCGTGGTTATTATTTTCAAGTGCCACGGCAATATAATAAAAGCCGTTCACTGACCAATCAACGTCTATTATATTCGATTGTTTATGAGCCATTGTCAAGAAAAAATTCTAAAGCCTATACCTAACTATTGGTTATTAAATAATATACATTCATAAGTAATATTTGTTAAAATCAGGCGTTCATATTTTTTTAGTCTCATTAGTACGTTCAGATGTTATATTTATACCTACATTTGTTTTACCAATTAAGAGGGTTGCAACCATGGCATATGCGTCTAAGATAAATAATGCTGCCAAACTGCTTATCAGTACTGCGTGTATGTTAATGCTATCAATGAATGCCAGTCAGGCGATTCAGGTTTATAAATCTATTGGTGCGCACGGTGAAGTCAAATATAGTCAACATGCCCCGCAAAATGGTAAAAATGTTGAGCTCATCGAGTTCCGCAGTGATGGCAGACAAAACAATGCTGGACAGATGGCAGGCAAAACAGAGGCCAATCAAGGAAGCAATACTCAAAGCGCTGAAGAACAACGCGTGGCACAGCTAGAAGCACGGATTAAAGAACAGGATGCGCAAGCCAATGCCCAGCGTTGCCAGTCGCTACGAAACAATTTGACCAACCTAAACGTTGGCGGTCGCATTTATGAAATGGACGCCAATGGCAAACGTCAGTATTTGGATGGCCGTGAAATCGAGCTGAAACGTGAGCGTGTGCAACAAGCCATTAATCAATATTGCAACAACCCTTCTACCTAACTGTTAGGCAAGAACTCCCAACTGCATCACATGACGAATGGCTGCTGGCATATCTTGAGCCTGTAGCCCTCGTTGTCCTACCAATAGCGTACGCTTGTCATGATGACTTGTTTGGTTTACCAGCATATCTCCGGCTAGACCGTGAATGACCACTGCTTGATGCAAGCTGCGCGTCTCTGCTTCTAAATCTTGTTGCGCCAGTAGACCAGCGGTAACCCCAGACAACACATCACCCATGCCAGCGGTCGCCATACCTGCATTACCAACACCGCAAACATAAACACTTTTCCTTCCTGAGCGTTGCTCTAGTACCAAAGAACCTGCGCCTTTTAACACCCAATCGCCGCCGTAAGTCTCAGCACATTCCTTGATAGCAGCCAATCTATCGCTTTCTACCTCACTTATTTTTTTATTCAGTAAATTTGCCGCTTCACCACTGTGCGGTGTCAAGCAAACCTGATGATCCTTGCTGTATTCGCGTAACTCAGAGAGCAGATTATGATCATCTGTCTGTAATGATGCCAAATGATAAAGACCGTCAGCATCGATAACCATTGGTTTTTGATTGGCCATAGCAGCTTCCACATAGCTGATAAATACTGCTCTCGCTTTTTCATCACGCCCCAACCCCATACCGATAGCAATGATACTGGCAGATTCCATCAAATGTTTGACGCCCTCTACATCATGTAAGTCGATGGTCATGGCATCTGGTAGTGACGTCAAAAGTGCACCATGAAAAGCTTCGTGACAAGCAACGGTAATTTTTCCAGTGCCTGTTGCCATGGCGCTAGAAGCTGACAATATCGCTGCGCCGCCCATACCTTGTGAACCATTGACACGATTGCCCCCGATGACCAAAACATGACCGTAACTACCTTTGTAACTATTTTGGCGACGAGTATTAAAACGATGCGCGGCCGTTAGCAGCATCGCAGCAGGGGCAAGCTTATTCATACCTTGAGACTGACGACTGTGTCGATCAGATACGGTCTCATAAGGTATCAGCGGTATATCCAGTACTTCTCCACTATAATCAGCCCCATCCTTGGTGTGTAAACCAAATTTTCTAGCAATCAGGCATAAGGTCACATCTGCCTGTATGGCGATTCGATCAAATACTTCGCCAGTGGACGCCACCAATCCACTTGGAATATCCACTGCTACAGCCAACGCATGCGTTTGTTGCACCAACTGATTAAAGGTATCAATGGCTTGCTGATAAATACCTTCAGGTGCACGATCTAATCCGATGCCAAATAAGGCATCAATATAAATATCTGATTGCAACTCTATATTTCTGGCCGCACTCTGCTCGTCAAAGCGCTGATAATCACAGCCAGCCGATACCGCTATTTTTAATGCTTTTACCGCATCGGTTAGTACGTTTGATGCATCAGAAACGTCGGTCTCATCACTTATCTCAAAATCACAATCCTCAAAACCGACTGTTATCACTTGTACGCGCCAGCCTACCTGTTGCAAATAATAAGCAATAAGCCAACCATCACCGCCATTGTTGCCCCTCCCAACCCAAACAGTAGCTCGGCGCTCTCGAGTCTCGATATAAGTACCTTGATTATTATCTGACTCGTCAGCATGCAAATACTTTTTTGCATAAAGCTGTTCGATCTGTTGCGACATTTGCCAAGCTGCTTGTTTCATCAATCCAAAACTGTCATAACCTTGGCCAAACCATGCTTGCTCCATCGCATAAACTTGCTCACTACTATAAAGTGCTACAGGTATGTTCGTTTTTTTGTTTAGTAAGTTAGAAGATTTTGGCATGACTTGTCCTCGATTATTTTTATAGACGTATTTTTTAGTAATGTAAGTATTCTTATTTCTCAATGGCATTAGCTTAGCAAATCTAATTCTGCCGTGTGTATTAATATGAATGTGCGTTTATTTGGCTTTTATACTTGCGCTCGTCGCTCACTGGATTATCATAGCGGTATTCACATTACTGCCTATTGCCCTACATGAATCACTCATCTAAACCGAACTTATCAGATACTGCCCTTAAACAGGTATCAGCTAATAGCTCCATCCCTAAAAAGAAGATTGCCGTGAGCAATACGCCAGCGTTTGTCACTACTACGGATGTCAAACACTGGATTAAGACTCAAGCTCAGGCGCTGGGATTCGCTGACTGCGGTTTCTTATCGGTTCATCACCCTCTATTTGCTCAGCAAATCTTGCAATTGCAGCAATGGTTAGAAAAAGGCTATGAAGGTCAGTTGCAATTCATGCATAACAATCATCATCTGCGCGCAAATCCTGACCAATTGGTAGAAGGAGCAAAGACCATCATCAGTGTGCGTATGGACTATCTGACCCAAACGCCAAAATCTCGCACGGTCAGTGATAATGACCATCCTAATCAGGGTATTATTGCACGGTATGCTAGAGGGCGGGATTACCATAAAACCATGCGCAGTCGTTTAAAGCAGCTCGCATTGAATATCGAAACCATGCTTCCTGAATGGCAACACCTCAATATTGGCTCAGACCAAGATTTTATTTTTAGACCCTTTAGTGATTCGGCGCCTATTTTCGAGCGTCCTATCGCAGAAGCAGCAGGGCTTGGCTGGACAGGAAAGCATACCTTATTGCTCAACAAGCAAGCAGGTTCATTTTTTGTGCTGGGCGAGTTGTTTGTCAGTCTTGAATTGCCCGATGACCAACCTGTTAAGGCCCACTGTGGGAGTTGTAGTGCTTGCATCGACATCTGCCCTACCCAAGCCATCGTCGCACCCTATGAGCTTAATGCTTCTGCCTGTATCTCATATCTCACTATCGAACATGACGGTATCATTGATCACAAATACCGCCGTGCCATTGGCAATCGTATTTTCGGTTGTGATGATTGCCAGCTTATTTGCCCATGGAATCGTTACGCCAACCTCACGCCTGTAGATGACTTTGCACCGCGACATAATCTTGATAACAGCAGTTTATTGGAATTATGGCAATGGCAAGAAGCTGACTTTATGAAAAAGACTGAAGGTAGTCCACTCAGACGTACAGGCTATGTCAATTTTTTACGTAATATTGCGGTTGGGCTTGGTAATGCGAATGGTAGCGAAGCCGTCATCACACATTTGCAATCGAAACTCGGCAAACATAATGATGTCCTTGATGAACACATAACATGGGCAATCAATGAACAGTATGAAAAACTAAACGCCGCTCAATGATGAGTTTTGTACCGCCATACATTAATTTGTCCTTAATCCATTGTAAATAATACAAGTAATAGACCAAAAAACGCCTCTTAAAAAGAGGCGTTTTTCAAATATCAAGTTTCAAATCGTACTCGATACAATAATTGTATCTCTATTACGGCTTAGGGATACGTAGTACTTGACCTGGATAAATTTTGTCTGGATCAGATAACATTGGTTTATTGGCTTCAAAAATCTTCATATAGTCCGATGTTGAACCATATACATCTTTTGCGATTTTAGACAAACTATCACCAGATTTTACGGTATACATAGTAGACTCAGGGGCATCTTCTTCAATATCGATGCTGTCGATAACTTTAGCAACATTTTGCACGTTACCAATAGCAATAATCGCTTTCTCACGATCCGCTTGCGTCTTCGCTTTACCGCTGATTTCTGCTGTATCTGTAGTACCGTTATATTTTATTTGTAGGTCGCTAATGTTTAAATTTTGCTGTTGAATGCGGCGAAGTAAAAGGTTTGCTACTGACTGTGCTGAAGGCTCGTTGCTGGCAGCAGATGTGCTGGTAGTTTTTGCGGCAGGCGTGGCTGCTGCTTTTGTTTCTGTTTTAGCATCATGCTTGGCATCGTCTCGGTTGAATATCTTTTCACCAATGTCTTTTGCAAAACTGAATACACCCATCTTATTGCTCCTTAAAATATCATTATTATTTATTCGTGTTTATTATGTTGATAGTAATGCTTTATAAGCATGAAAATAAAGTACCATCAAAATACTATAATCGTATTTGCTTTCTGTTCACCATTTTGAGTATAAGCAAAGGCAGCTCAGGATGATAGTAATAGAATGTTGAGTAATGTTGATTTGGCGTAGCTTATGTTAAAGCAGTTATACATTCGAAACAGATAAGTTACGTAGGGAAAACCTGAACATAAAAAAACCGCTTACCTAAAAGATAAGCGGCCATATAAAACTTGCTGAGCTAATTACTGATTATAGCTGAGCCTGTACATAATCAATTGCTTTTTGTACAGTTGTCAATTCTGCTGAATCTTCATCAGGAATAGTGATACCAAAATCACTCTCAAATGACATAACCAATTCAACTAGATCTAGTGAATCAGCGCCTAGGTCTTCCATGAATGAAGCATCGTTGCTGATATCTTCAACATTCATACCTAGTTGCTCGGCTACTGCTGCTTTAACTCTTAACTCTGTATCATTACTCATGTAGATTTCTCCTTTTTGATCTATTATTTTTACAAACGGTTCATAGTCCTATCATTAGGTTCTATGACATTGTATACAAAATGATATTTTTAAATTAGTAGGTCGTTTAAGTGATTTATTACCAGTTATACGATTTGACTAATGTCTGATAAAGCCTTGCTATAATACAGGACTTCGATATAAAAGTGTCCGTCATTATAGCACTCTTTATTAGAGTTTACACTCGTTCACACAGTTTTTTATTATCGGTATGTAACACTTATTTCTGACTTACATATACATGCCACCGTTCACAGGAATGACAGCACCTGTGATATAACTGGCTTCATCGCTTGCTAAAAAATATACTGCTGCAGCGATATCTTCTGGCTGACCAAGACGGCTAATAGGCACTGCATCCAACATAGAGTTTAGTAAGCGCTCATCAAGCTCATCAGTCATATCAGTTTCAATCAAACCTGGTGCTACACAGTTGATAGTGACTTGTCTTGAACCAATCTCACGTGCCAAAGTACGGCTAAAACCTTCAACTCCAGCTTTGGTTGCTGCATAGTTAGACTGACCAGCATTACCCATCTGCGCGACGACAGAAGTAATATTGATAATACGTCCACGGCGTGCTTTCATCATGCCACGCACCGCACGTTTGCTCATACGATAAATAGAGGTCAAATTGGTATCAATCACATTGCTCCAATCTTCATCTTTCATACGCATTAACAAGCCATCTTGAGTGATACCTGCATTGTTTACCAATACTTGTACTGCACCATAAACACTTTCAATTTCTTCAAACAACTTATCAATCTGCGCACTGTCTCGCACGTCTAAGACACGACCAATGCCACCAGTATCATGAAGATAATCATTGATAAGTTCAGCCCCTTTTTCACTAGTCGCTGTTCCAATAACAAAATGACCTTCTTTAGCAAAACGTTTAGCGACGGCTTTACCAATACCGCGACTGGCACCAGTGACTAATGTAATTGTACGACTCATGATAATATCTCCATTAATTTATCAATACGGGCAGGCTTGTCAGTAGGATAGCTGGTGATTGGTTGTGCTTGACGCTTGGCTAGGTTGCTCAATACGTTGCCACTACCACATTCGATTAAAACATTGATTTGTTTGTCCGTAAGCTCTTGCATGGTTTTTGACCATAGTACAGGTTGACTCAACTGTTCTGTCAATGCCTGTTTAATGCCTATGGCATTATTTTCGATACGCGCGTAGCGATTCTGAATAACAGGAATAGTGGCTTGGTCAAATTTAATACCGGCCAATATCTCAGCCAAAGCGCTGCTGGCTGGCTCCATCAGTGCACAATGCGATGGTACACTTACCTTCAAAGGAATGGCTTTCTTACCAGTGTTTTGTACCTTGTCGATCACAGCGTTAACGCCTACTGCATTACCCGAGATGACTACCTGACCTGGGCTATTAAAGTTTGCAGCACCAACCACGGCATCCTCGACATGCTCAGTCGCTTGCTCACATAGATTTTCAACCCGATTGTCTTCTAAGCCCAATACGGCTGCCATAGCCGTATCAATACCGACAACCGCTTCTTGCATCAACTGACCGCGCTTATGCACCAAAGTAACTGCATCTGCCAATGAGATGACGTCAGCTGCACACAAGGCACTATACTCACCCAAAGAATGCCCAGCTAAATAAGAAGGTTTGGTGGCTATTTTCTGTTTCAAGATACGCCAGATTGCTATACTAGCAGTCAATAAAGCAGGTTGGGTATATTGAGTCTGATTGAGCTTTTCTTCATCCTGACAAATAGCCCATAAATCTTCGCCAAGCGCTTCACTCGCCTCAGCAAAAGTATCACGAATCTCTGGATAAATTTCAGCGAGCTCGTTGGTCATTCCAACGACTTGTGAGCCTTGCCCAGGAAAAACTACCGCAATACGTGTGGGTTGCTTTTTTACCATATCAGGTACAGAAGCCATAACCAATATTCCTTATTTAATTGGAAACATCCCTAAAACAATGGGGTCGTTATATGATTAGATACTATATCAAGCCAGTATTTTCTTTACTTATCCAAAGAATCAACTATTAGCAAACTATACACTGACACACAGTATTATCCTAATGAATCAGCCTTTGAGACAAACCATAAAAAATATAACACGCCTTATAAAAGCCATCTTATCCATTCATTCATAATAGTCGCTAAAGGCGGCTAAAGATTCAAGACTTTGAAATGCCGATAATAAAAAATGTATAGCAAAAAGCCAAGTTATCCAGCCACATAATATATGATAGCGAAATAACTTGGCTCTTTTAACTTATAGCATACTACTTGATAATAATTGCAAAAAGACAATGACAATCACCAGTATCATCACAACTTTTATATTATCTATTGTGTAGCCAAGGACTTAAGCGTCTTGGCTTACTTTGAATAACTGACGACCACGGTAAAAACCATCTTTAGTCATGTGATGACGACGATGCTTTTCACCAGTAGTAGCATCTACGCTTAGCTCAGCCACTTCCATACGATGGTGTGAACGGCGCATGTCACGACGAGAACGGCTTTTACGACTTTTTTGAACAGCCATGATATAGCTCCTATACTTAAAAGGGATAAGCTTGAAAATTCAGCTTCAGTTGATACTGACAGAGATTATATAATCACAACAATCTAAGTCTTAAGCATCATTAATTAAATAGATTGCCACCTACATAAAAGTACTGACTACGTCTAAAATCTATAGAATTTGCCTAGTCAGTGTCTATTAGCAAGTAACTTGTTGCTAGAATGCAATAAACCGGACATTATACGCATGTTTATTAGATTAATAAAGCCCTGCTTTTCACTCTTCTGCACAAAGTCGCAAAAAGTGATGATAACATTACTGCTAACATATTAAGATTATCATAGCTTACCTTTGAGTGATGCCAACGCAGCAAAAGGATTTTCTGTTTCTTCCTCTTCTGGAATGTCACCAAATTGCTCAACCGTCATTTCGCAATCATCATGCTTTGGCGCCATTGGAATCTTTAATAAAATCTCATCTTCTACCAGCTTTTTGAATGGCAATAATGTCTCTGGCGATTGTTCAGTAATGACTTCATCAAGTATCAGGTAGTCCTGTTCTTCATTTACCAAGCGTACTTGACTGTCATTTTCGAGCAAAGCAATATCATAATCATCCGACAAATCAATATCGATGGGCTGCAAACAACGTTGGCAAGTAAGCCAGACTTGACCATCTAACGTAAACGCCAAGTGTAAAACGTTGTTGCGACGATATAAATTGGCGCTAATCTGAGTGTTTGATTGCTCATGTTCCGTTGTTAACGTAGCGTTTAGGCGTTTAAAAGAATTGGGTGACACTTCTCCTGCCCACTCATATCCACTGTCTGCCCATTTGTCTAAAGAAATATGCTCAGGCATGCTGGCAGAGACAGGCGCTTTTTTATTATCAGATTGAAGGGCTGACGATTTACTTTCTGGAGTGCTTGACATGCGAGGCCTCATTCATCAAAACGGTGTATAATATTGCCTGCCATACTAAAGGAAAGCGGTAAGCGGCGCTAGCGCTAGTATGTTAAATTTTTTTTATCTGATTTATATTGTTTTACTATTTTCCCTCTTATTTTCATTTGGTTATCGTTTTATTTATGAGCTCATGTAACACTAAACCTGACTTCTCTGATCTGCTGTCTTATATCGAAGACAAAGCGTTACTACAACACTTAATCGACCTGACAGACCCTATCGTGAGTTTTCGATATGAAAAACATGAGAATAAAGAATACTTAAACAAGTGGAAAAAAGAATGGCAAAAAATTTATGTTAACAAGGCAGTTGATGGCGAACAAGTCGCAACAGATTGGCTGATTCAACTGTTTAATACCTTATTTGCACACCAGCAAGTAATACTGGTTCGCAGCTCAGGAGAACCTGAGTATTTTCCTGCCCATGGAAACCAACCAGCCAGAATCGAATTTGCTCATGGCTTTTTTGCTAGCGCATTACACGAAATCAGCCACTGGTGTATGGCTGGAAGAACTCGTAGGACGCTGAGTGACTTTGGTTATTGGTACGCACCAGACGGACGCTCAGCGGCTCAGCAACAGGCATTCGAGCATGTAGAGATTAAGCCTCAAGCATTAGAATGCTTGTTTACGCTCGCCTGTAAAAACTCCTTTCAAGTCTCACAAGACAATTTGTTTGCAACGTTTGATACCAGTGGCAGCACTTTCGCCAACGATGTCTATATGCAAGTCATAGAGTATATTGAAAAACCGCATACCCTACCACGTGATGCCAAAGTGTTATTACGCACTTTTCTTAGTGTTTGTACTTAATCCTGATCTGTATGATTTATTGATTATAATAGATCACTCTTTATCAATTTTTCGTTAACGATTTTCTACGGACGGTAACGCCTTACCAATAAACTTCCGTCTACATCAGACTATACTTATCTATGCAGCAGATTTTAAAGCGCTCGGATCTTATAAAACATACTATCTGTATTTTTTTTCATTCAGCAAATGCATTGTTCATCTGAAAATATTAAAGAATAATATCTTTGTCTAACTAATAACTATAAATAAGGAGTTACCATGCAAGTACTTTATATCCACCCAGAAAACCCGCAGCCTCGTCTTATAGAGCAAGCTGCTGACTTACTACGTAAAGATCAATTGATCATTTATCCTACTGATACGAGCTATGCTTTTGGCTGTCGTTTGGGAGCAAAAGATGCCCTAGAAAAGCTCAAACAAATTCGTGAGCTTGACGACAAGCATCAATTTACCCTCCTATGTCGAGACTTAAGTGAAATTGCGAACTATGCAACCGTAGATAATGTACAATTTAAACAGCTTAAGGCTCATACACCAGCGCCTATCACCTTCATTTTGAATGCCACAAAAGATGTACCAAAAAAACTGGCGCATGCCAAGAAAAAAACCATTGGTATTAGAGTACCTAGCAATCCTATTGCTCAAGCACTCTTGGAAGCTATGGACGAACCAATCTTGACCAGCTCCTTAATACTACCTAATAGAGATGAGATACTTGATGATCCGTTTGAGATCGAAGATCTTTTGGGGAATCAGATAGATGGTTTGATCAATGCTGGTGTCAAAACCACCAAACTAACCACAATCGTAGATATGACTAGTGGTCAACCTGAAGTCATCAGACAAGGGGCTGCTGACGTGGAATCGTTATTGTTGTAACCAATGAACCACAGTATTAAATCACAGACCAAAAAAAGCTCCAATTAAATTGGAGCTTTTTTATAACTTATACTATTAATGTAAAACTAGTCACGATCGACCAATTCTACATAAGCCATTGGCGCGTTGTCACCGTCACGGTAACCACATTTTACGATACGCAAATAACCACCTGGACGCGTCTGGTAACGAGGACCTAACGTGCCAAATAATTTGCCTACCATAGCTTTGCTACGCATACGGCTGAATGCTAAACGACGGTTAGCAACGCTGTCTTCTTTAGCCATAGTGATTAATGGCTCGGCAACGCGACGCAGTTCTTTAGCTTTTGGTAAAGTTGTTTTGATCAGTTCATGCTCAAATAATGAGTTAGTCATGTTCTGAAACATTGCCTTACGATGACTGCCGGTACGACCCAGCTTGACTCCACTCTTACGATGGCGCATAGTCAAAAATCCTTAAAGTTTAACGGCTACGATAAGAAAAGCGATCATCAACACGTAAATCAGCTGGTGGCCAGTTATCTAGGCGCATACCGAGCTCTAAATCTTTAGACGCTAAAACGTCTTTGATTTCCGTTAATGACTTCTTACCAAGATTTGGGGTTTTTAATAGTTCAGTCTCTGAACGTTGTACCAAATCACCGATATAGTAAATGTTTTCAGCTTTCAAGCAGTTGGCTGAGCGAACCGTTAGTTCAAGATCGTCCACAGGGCGTAATAGCACCGGATCAACCTCTTCTTTTTCTTTCACAGGCTCAGGCGCTTCTTCAGCTTCTAGGTCAACAAAGATAGAAATCTGTTGTTGTAAAATAGTGGCTGCTTTACGAATTGCTTCTTCTGGATCTATAGTGCCATTAGTTTCAAGCTCAACGATAAGACGATCAAGATCAGTACGCTGCTCAACGCGAGCGTTCTCAACTTGATAAGCAACACGAAGCACAGGACTAAAACTTGCATCAAGTTTCAAACGTCCAATAGCTTTGGTATCGCCATCTTCACGGCGCTGGTTTGCTGGCTCATATCCACGACCCATTACTACACGCAAACGCATCTTAAGATGACCACGATCGCTCAATGTACCCAATACCAATTCTGGATTGATAATGTCTACATTATGCGGTAACGCGATATCTGCAGCAGTAATAGTGCCTGGACCTTGTTTATCCAAGGTCAAGAATACTTCATTTTGGTCATGAAGTGTGATTGCCAAGCCTTTTAGGTTCAAAAGCAAGTCAAGTACATCTTCTTGTAGCCCTTCAAGCGTTGAGTATTCATGGTCAACACCATCAATCTCAGCTTCAATGACTGCAGCACCAGGTAATGAAGATAACAAGATGCGGCGTAAAGCATTACCTAGGGTATGCCCAAAGCCGCGTTCTAACGGTTCGAGCGTGACTTTCGCAATCGTTTCGTTAACCGTGTCCACATTAATGGCATTAGGCGTTAGAAACTCAGTTGCATTTAGCATCATGATGTCACCTCGATTTATTAAACTGGTTTAATTAACGTTAATTGCTCAATGCCATTTTCATAACATTGAGCATCACGTTATTACTTAGAGTATAGCTCAACGATCAAGCTTTCGTTGATTTCAGCAGGTAGATCAATACGATCAGGTGCTTTCTTAAAAGTACCTTGTAGTTTGCTGTGATCAACATCAAGCCATTCTGGAATACCACGTTGGGTCGCTAGTTCGATAGCGTTTTTAATACGTAGCTGTTCGCGAGACTTCTCTTGGATAGCGATGACATCACCATCTTGAAGCTGAATTGATGGAATGTTCACACGAACAAACTCATCACGACCAGCTTTCTTTACCATAACAGTGCGATGACTGACTAGCTGACGTGCTTCAGCGCGAGTTGAGCCAAAGCCCATGCGATACACCACGTTGTCTAGACGGCTCTCAAGCATTGCTAGTAGGTTTTCACCAGTAGCGCCACGCTTACGAGCAGCTTCTTTATAGTAATTAGCGAACTGACGCTCCAATACACCATAGATACGCTTAACTTTCTGCTTTTCACGCAGCTGTAAAGCATATTCTGAAGTCTTGTTACGGCTTACACCGTGTTGACCTGGTGGACGACCAGCTTTTTTCGTTTTTACGTCGTATGGTTTAACGCCAGACTTAAGACCTAAGTCAGTGCCTTCACGACGTGATAATTTTAGTTTTGGTCCAATATAACGGGCCATTGTTATGTCTCCTATAAGCTTTTGGGATAAAAAGCTTCGTCTTTAATATTAGACGCGGCGCTTTTTCGGCGCACGGCAACCATTGTGTGGGATTGGGGTTACATCAGAGATGCTGTTAACTTTATAACCCAATGCACCTAGTGCTCTTACCGCAGACTCACGACCCGGTCCTGGTCCTTTGACCAAAACGTCGATATTCTTAACACCATATTCTTGAGCCGCTTTACCAGCGACTTCAGCTGCAACCTGAGCTGCAAATGGTGTAGATTTACGTGAACCACGGAAGCCTTGTCCACCTGAAGTGGCCCAAGCCAATGCATTACCTTGACGATCGGTAATCGTAACAATGGTGTTATTAAAAGACGCATGGATATGGGCGATGCCCTCCGATACTGAACGACGAGTCACCTTTTTGCGACTGCGAGTGTCTTTTGCCATCTTTTAGCTTCCTAAGTTAATTATCTTTTGAGAGGACGTGTCGGACCCTTACGAGTACGAGCGTTGTTCTTGGTGTTCTGACCTCTAACTGGTAGGTTACGACGATGGCGGATGCCACGGTAACAACCAAGATCAACTAAACGCTTAATATTCATTGAAACTTCACGACGAAGGTCACCCTCAGTCATGTAATTTGCAACTTGTGCACGGATAGCATCTAACTGTGTATCATCTAACTGACTGACTTTAGTAGTAGGGGCAATGCCAACTGCTTCTAAGATTTTCTGAGCAGTGGTACGACCTACACCAAAGATGTAAGTTAGTGAAATAACAGCATGCTTATTATCCGGGATGTTTACGCCGGCAATACGAGCCATTGATTTCTCTCCATTAAAGAAAAATAAGCGTTATTTATCAATAAGGCATTATTCTTCAGATTTGTTGCTGTTAATACTAGATTTTTTATAATGATAGTCGCTCTTTTAACTTAATTAAAAGCCTATCGATTGAAAACATTATAAAACATTCTGCATAAACACGGCAAGTGGCGGATAATATCCTATCCGCCGTTATTTTTCAAGTATTAATTTATCCGGTAACAAAAGTTAAAAAACTTATGCTATCAAATATTAACCTTGACGTTGCTTGTGGCGCGGTTCTGCTGTACAAATAATATGTACACGGCCTTTACGGCGCACAACTTTACAGCTACCACAAATCTTCTTAACTGATGCTTGAACTTTCATAGCATACTCCTTGAAATATCGTACCGCTCATTAAGATTGAGTGGGCGATTGAATTAACGTCTGATCATGATATTGATGGGTCATCAAATGCGCTTGGATCTGCGAAATGAAATCCATTACCACAACCACCATAATCAGTAAAGACGTACCACCAAGTTGGAACGGTACACCAAACGATGACTGGACGACCATTGGCATTAAACAAATAACCGTCATATACATCGCGCCAATAAAGGTCAGTCGGTTTAATACATGATCGAGATAACGCTGAGTTTGTTGGCCTGGGCGAATACCTGGAATATACGCACCACTACGTTTAAGGTTCTCCGCTACTTCACGTGGACTAAATACTAGTGCCGTATAGAAATAACAGAAGAAAATAATCATCGCACCGAACAAGACTAAATATAGCGGTTGTCCTGGAGACAATACCAATGCCATATTTTGTAATATTTTTTGAGTGAAAGTAGGATCAGTTGATTGACCAACCCATTGCCCTAAACTTGCTGGAAACAATAACAACGAACTTGCAAAAATAGCTGGAATAACCCCTGCCATATTAAGCTTCAACGGCAAATGTGACTGCTGCTGAGCATAAATCTTGCGACCTTGTTGTTGCTTTTGTGCATAGTTTACGGGAACACGGCGCTGAGCACGTTCAATATAAACAATCCCAGCGGTAACCGCGATGCCTAATAACACAAAAATAAATAGTACAATTAGGTTCATTTGACCCTGATTGACTTGTTCAATAGATTGCGAAATCATACCTGGTGTACCAGCCACAATACTCGCAAAAATGAGCATCGAAATACCATTACCAACGCCGCGTTCTGTAATTTGCTCACCGAGCCACATTAAGAACATTGCGCCTGCTACTAAAGACGTAACTGCTGGAATATAGAAAGTAAGACCAGATGATAAGGTAAGATTTTGACTGATTAAACCAGCACACATCCCTAACGATTGTACCAGCGCCAAACCAAGTGTCCCTTGACGGGTATACTTATTTAGCTTACGTCGTCCCGCTTCACCTTCTTTTTTGAGGGCTTCAAGCGATGGCAATACCGCAGACATCATCTGTACTATAATTGATGCTGAAATATATGGCATGATACCAAGTGCCATGATAGACATACGCTCTAGCGCACCACCTGAGAACATGTTAAACATACTCAAAATGGTATTTTCGTTGCGCGAAAACAGATCTGCTAGATTGACTGGGTTAATACCTGGTACAGGAATATGTGACCCTAAACGATAAACAATCAATGCGCCGATTAAGAATAATAAGCGCGTCCATAACTCATCATACTTACGTATGAAAGCAAACGGATTAAGCGGTATACCAGTCGATGACATTGATTGTTTTGACACGTTACTACTCCTCGATGCTACCACCAGCAGCTTCGATTGCTTGCTTAGCGCCTTTAGTTACTTTGATACCTTTGAAAGTATAAGCTTTAGTAACTTCGCCTGACAACATAACACGTGCACGCTTCATATCGTGACGGATTAAGTTAGCAGCTTTAAGTGTCTCAATGCTAACTACATCGCCTTCAATTTTGTTCAATTCAGACAAACGTACTTCAGCCGTCTTCATTGCTAATTTACTGGTAAAACCAAATTTTGGTAGACGACGATATAAAGGCATCTGACCACCTTCAAATCCTGAGCGAATGCTAGAACCTGAACGAGATTTCTGACCTTTTACACCACGACCACCAGTCTTACCAAGACCTGAACCGATACCACGACCACGACGTTGGGCAGTTTTCTTTGCGCCAACACCTGGTGATAATTCATTTAATCTAAGTCCCATTACGCTTCCTCCACTTTTACCATGTAGTTGACGCGATTGACCATACCACGGGTTGAAGGAGTATCTTCTACTTCAACAGTATGATTAATACGGCGTAAACCCAATCCTTTCAAGCTCGCTTTGTGGCTCTTTAGGCGATGGGCACCCGATTTAAATTGAGTGACTTTCATTTTTTTCATCGTAACTCACCTAGTCTAAGTTAACCCAAGATTTCGTCTACAGATTTACCACGTTTAGCTGCCATCTTCTCTGGAGTTGACATATCACGTAAACCGTTAAACGTTGCGCGAACAACGTTAGCAGTATTGGTAGAACCATAACATTTAGTCAAAACATCTTTGACACCAGCAACTTCTAATACAGCACGCATTGCGCCACCAGCGATTACGCCAGTACCTTCAGATGCAGGTTGCATGTAGATTTTACTTGCACCATGACGTGCTTTGATTGGATGATACAAAGTTGCATCATTAAGATCAACAGTGATCATATTGCGTTTAGCAGCTTCTAATGCTTTTTGAATAGCAGCTGGCACTTCACGTGCTTTACCGCGACCAAAACCAACACGGCCATTGCCATCGCCCACTACGGTCAACGCAGTGAAAGAGAAAATACGACCACCTTTTACAACCTTTGCAACGCGATCAACAGTAACCAAGCGTTCAACTAAGCCGTCAGTTTGTTCGTTCTTATCATTTTTATCATTTCTAGCCATGATTAAAACTCCAATCCATTTTCGCGAGCAGCTTCCGCTAAAGCTTTCACTCGACCATGATATTTAAAACCACTACGGTCAAAGGCAACTTTAGTAATACCAGCTGCTTTTGCACGTTCTGCGATCAATTGACCCACAGACGTTGCGGCATCAGTATTGCCTGTCGCGCCTGAACGCAAACTGCCGTCCAAGGTAGATGCCTGAGCAATCACTTCACCACCGTTCGGAGAGATAATCTGGGCATAAATATGTTTCGGCGTGCGATTAACCGTTAAGCGATGAGCGCCTAAGACACGGATATGCGCGCGGGTTTTCTTAGCTCGACGCAGACGAGCTGCTTTTTTATCAAACATTTCAACTCACCTTATTTTTTCTTAGCTTCTTTGCGAATCACATGTTCATCACTGTAACGAATACCTTTACCTTTATAAGGCTCAGGTGGACGGAAACCGCGAATATTAGCCGCTGCTTGACCAAGCTGCTGTTTATTGTTTGATTTTAAAACAATTTCAGTTTGCGTTGGGGTTTCAGCTGACACACCTTCAGGCAACGTATACTCTACTGGATGAGAGTAACCAACGTTCAAAGTTACTTTATTACCAGCAACTTGAGCGCGATAACCAACACCAATTAACTGAAGACGTCTTTCAAAGCCTTCGTTTACGCCTGTAACATAGTTGTTAAGCAGAGCGCGCATGGTGCCAGTGTGCATCATAGCTTCTTTTGAATCGACTGTAGGTGAGAAAATGATAGCATCATCTTCCTGTTTCAGCTCGACCAATTCATGCAGGCGTAAAGACAAATTGCCGTTCTTGCCTTTAACTTCGACCTGCCGATCGTTCAAAGTAACGCTTACACCACTTGGTAGCGTCACTGGGGCTTTAGCCACACGAGACATAGGAATATTCCTTAAAAAATTTAACTTCTTTATATTAGCGAAAAAACTAACAGGCTAAAAAGCGTGTTAGTTTAGCATAGTTGACTGTGTTAGACACCTATCAATTTTAAATAATTTAACATTACTCAATCAATAGAAGTCCAACAATCATCAAATAGACTTTATCGTCGTATAGCTTACGCTACAAATGCGACGATTTCACCACCGATACCAGCAGCGCGTGCAGCACGATCGCTCATGATACCTTGGCTGGTAGATACGATAGCAACACCCATACCTTGCTTAACAGTAGGGATTTCGTCTTTACCGCGGAACTGGCGTAAACCAGGACGACTAAAACGTTGGATAGTTTCGATGACAGCACGGCCTTCGAAGTATTTTAACTCAATAGATAGGGTTGCTTTGTTGTTTTCTTCTTCGGTAACAACAGCGCTTGCCACATAACCTTCGCTAACTAGTAAATCAGCAATTGATTTACGTAATTTAGAGTTCGGCATTGCTACCGATACTTTGTTAGCCATTTGTGCGTTACGAATACGGGTTAGCATATCCCCAACGGTATCTTGCATACTCATATAGTTACTCCTTACCAGCTTGCTTTACGAACACCAGGCACATCGCCTTGCATGACACGCTCACGCAGCATATTGCGTGATAAGCCAAACTTGCGGAAGTAACCATGAGGACGACCGGTGATAGCACAACGATTGCGTAGACGTACTGGTGATGAATTGCGTGGAAGAGCTTGTAGCTCTAGCATCGCTTCCATACGAGTTTCGTCACTTGCATTCATATCACTGATAGTTTCTTTTAGCTTGATACGCTTTTCAGCATACTTAGCAACCATTTTTTCGCGCTTTAATTCGCGGTTAATCATGCTCTTCTTTGCCATAACGTCTTTACCTTATTTAAATGGGAAGCCGAATGCTTTAAGCAACGCACGACCTTCTTCATCAGACTGAGCTGACGTGGTGATCGTCACATCCATACCGCGGATACGATCAATCTTGTCAAAATCTACTTCTGGGAATACGATCTGTTCTTTGATACCCAATGAGTAGTTGCCACGTCCGTCAAAGGCTTTAGGTGAAAAACCACGGAAATCACGAATACGAGGAATTGCAATGGCAATGAGACGATCTAAAAATTCGTACATTTGCTCACCGCGTAGCGTTACTTTACAGCCAATTGGCCATTCTTCACGAATTTTAAAGCCAGCAACTGATTTACGTGCTTTGGTGACAACAGGCTTTTGACCAGCAATTGCAGTCATATCAGCCACTGCACCTTCAAGCAATTTCTTGTCTTGAGACGCGCCGCCTACACCCATGTTTAGTGTGATTTTAGTGATTTTAGGCACTTGCATCACGTTTGCAACACCAAGCTCTTCTTTGATTTGCTGCTTTAGTTTATCGTTATATAAAGATTTTAATCTTGCCATTACCATTACACCCTTAGTGTCTTACGCAGTCGCCACTACTTCACCGTTTGAACGATAGACGCGTTGTTTCTTGCCGTCTTCGCCAAACTGATAAGTAATACGATCAGCTTTTTGGGTTTGCGCATTTAAGATTGCGACATTTGAGATATGCAGAAAAGCTTCTTGCTTAAGAATGCCACCTTCAACGCCAGTTGCCTGATTTGGCTTCTGATGCTTAGTGACAATATTAATGCCTTCAACTTTAATACGATCATTTTTTACAGCTTGCACAGTACCTTGTTTGCCTTTATCTTTACCAGCAATCACGATAACTGTATCGCCTTTACGTAATTTTGACATGGATTACCTCACAATACTTCTGGTGCTAGTGATACAATTTTCATAAACTGATCACCACGTAGTTCACGAGTTACCGGTCCAAAAATACGAGTTGCAATAGGTGCTTTATTTTGGTTCAACAATACCGCAGCATTATCGTCAAAACGCAACACAGAACCATCAGGACGACGAACGCCTTTTTTGGTACGAACAACTACAGCATTCATCACGTCGCCTTTCTTAACACGACCACGCGGAATGGCTTCTTTAACCGTTACTTTAATAATGTCGCCAACTGATGCATAACGACGATGAGAACCACCCAGTACTTTAATGCACTGAACTCGCCTTGCACCGCTATTGTCTGCAACTTCCAGCATTGACTCAACCTGAATCATAGCGTTACTCCACACGTATGAGCAATAAAAACCAGTTGCTGCCGCTAGCACAGAATGAGTAGGACGGCATTTTAATATTAATAACCGCGACTTACTCTTAATGTGAGTGATATACGCTCGGCGCAATCAGCATCCTTAAAAAGGCGGCTATTTTAACAGCTTCTGGCTTTTAATGCAATTTACTTAGATTTTTTCTACTTTTTCAACCACATCGACCAAAGTCCAAGACTTGGTTTTAGAGATTGGACGCGTTTCTTTGATGCGGACAAGATCGCCTTGTTGGCAAACGTTATTCTCATCATGTGCTTTGATTTTCGTAGAACGACGAAGCTGTTTGCCATACAAAGGATGACGAACCAAGCGCTCAATCAAAACTGTGATGGACTTGTCCATCTTGTCGCTGACAACTCGTCCTGTCAATACGCTAGCATTGGTAGCTGTTTGATTGTTATCGCTCATGAGTCGCCTCGTTGTTTCTCGTTAATCAAAGTCTGAATCTGAGCAATCGTACGACGATTGCCTCTGACTTCATGGGTATTACCCAACTGACCAGTTGCTTTAGCCATACGAATACGGAAAGCATCAAGTTGCTTTTCATCAAGTAACTGGGTCAGTTCTTCTAATGATTTATCACGTAATTCACTGATCTTCATTACATTATCGTCCGCTTAACAATGGTAGTTTTAAAGGGCAGTTTTGCTGCAGCAAGCGTGAAAGCTTCACGTGCAAGCTCTTCTGGCACCCCTTCAATTTCATATAGCACTTTACCAGGTTTGATTTCGCATACCCAATATTCAACTGGACCTTTACCTTTACCCATACGTACTTCTAATGGCTTATTGGTAATTGGTTTGTCTGGGAATACACGAATCCAAATCTTACCGCCACGCTTAATTTTACGAGTGATGGTACGACGTGCTGCTTCAATTTGACGGGCAGTCATACGACCACGAGTCAACGATTTTAGACCAATTTGTCCGAATGCAACGGTGCTTCCACGATGAGCTAGCCCAGTGTTACGACCTTTATGCATTTTACGAAACTTGGTACGTTTTGGCTGTAACATAGTTTAACCTCTGTCTGAGTTTCGACGGTTTCCGTTTCCACGACCACGGCGTTTTGGCGCACGAGGCTTCTCTTCATTGACGGGATTATAAACACTGTTCATACCGTCAAGGATTTCGCCACGGAAAATCCAAACTTTCACACCGATAGTGCCGTAAGTTGTCTCTGCACGTACTGACGAATAATCAATATCAGCGCGGAGTGTATGCAATGGCACACGACCTTCACGATACCATTCGCTACGAGCAATCTCAGCACCGCCAAGACGGCCAGACAACTCAACTTTAATACCTTTAGCACCAGAACGCATGCTGTTCTGTACAGCGCGCTTCATCGCACGACGGAACATAACACGGCGCTCAAGCTGGCTTGCGATACCGTCTGCTACCAAACGAGCATCAAGATCAGGTGAAGTAATTTCTTCAATATTGACCTGAGCAGGTACGCCCATAATTTTGGTCAATTCTTTTTGAAGTCTTTCAATATCTTCGCCTTTCTTACCGATAACAATACCAGGACGCGCAGTGGCGATGGTAATCTTAGCAGCACCAGTAGGACGCTCAATCATGATATTACTGATCATCGCATTATCTAGCTTTTTGCGTAGATATTCACGAACTTGAATGTCATTGATGAGGTATTCTGAGTATTGTTTAGGGTTAGCATACCAATTTGCATTATGCTTTTTTACAACACCAAGACGAATTCCGATTGGATGTACTTTTTGACCCATAACTTATTCTCCTACCTTTATAGTGATGTGACAAGTACGCTTACTGATACGATCAGCGCGACCTTTAGCACGTGGTAGGATACGTTTTAGCGTAATGCCTTCATCAACATAGATAGTAGCGACTTTTAGGTCATCAATATCTAAACCGTGATTGTGTTCGGCATTGGCGATGGCTGAGTTAAGGCATTTCTTAACAAACACAGCGCCTTTTTTATTACTATACGTTAGGATATCCAAAGCACGCTCGATTGATTTGCCACGAACTTCATCAGCAACGAGTCTAACTTTTTGTGCCGAAATGGCGGCACCGCGTAATTTTGCAGTTACTTCCATGGTAAGCACCTTATTTCTTAGCTTTTTTGTCAATGCCGTGACCACGATACGTACGAGTCGGGGCAAATTCACCTAGTTTATGACCAACCATCTGCTCGCTCACGATAACCGGTACATGAGTACGGCCGTTGTGAACAGATAAAGTTAGGCCAACCATTTGTGGCAGAATCATTGAGCGGCGCGACCAAGTCTTAATTGGCTTGCGTGAGTTGGTGTCTAATGCATTCTCAACTTTAGCAAATAGGTGCGCGTCTATGAATGGACCTTTTTTCAATGAACGAGGCATGAAATTCTTCCTTTATTTCTTCTTGGCGCGGCGGCGGATGATCATATTGTCAGTACGCTTATTGTGACGCGTTTTAAGTCCTTTAGACTTCTGACCCCAAGGGCTAGTTGGATGGCGACCTTTGTTACGACCTTCACCACCACCATGTGGGTGATCAACCGGGTTCATAGCGACACCACGAACTGAAGGACGAACACCACGCCAACGTGAAGCACCAGCTTTACCAAGTGATTTCAAGTTGTTTTCAGTGTTAGAAACTTCACCAATAACTGCGCGGCAGTTCACATGGACACGGCGTGTTTCGCCAGAGCGCATACGAAGAATCGCATAGATACCGTCACGACCCAATAACTGAACGCTAGCACCCGCAGAACGAGCCATCTGTGCACCTTTACCGATTTTAAGCTCGATATTGTGAATCACAGTACCCAATGGGATGTTTTTTAGCGGTAAGCAGTTACCTGGACGGATTGGAGAAGTTTCACCTGACATTACGGTATCACCAACTGCTTGTTTTTTAGCAGCGATGATGTAACGACGTTCGCCATCAGCATACTTAAGTAATGCAATATGTGCAGTACGGTTAGGATCGTATTCAATACGTTCAACCACAGCTGGGATATTGTCTTTAGTACGTTTGAAATCGATAATACGATAATGTTGCTTATGACCACCGCCGATATGACGAGTCGTTATGCGACCATTATTGTTACGACCACCTGACTTACTTTTTGATTCGAGAAGCGCTGCATAAGGACGACCTTTGTAAAGGTGTGGATGCACCACTTTTTCAACAAAACGACGGCCTGGTGATGTTGGCTTTGCTCTTACGATAGGCATGAGTGTAATCCTTATTCGTTATTCGCTGTTTCACTAGTAGAATCAGTAGTGTTCGCTACTTCTTCACCAGCATCAGCCATTTGTACATCTTGACCAGCTTTTAAGGTAACATAGGCTTTTTTATAGTCGTTACGACGGCCAATGCTTTTACCAAAACGCTTTGTCTTACCTTTAACATTCAAAGTGTTCACTTTAGTAACTTCAACACCTTCAAACATCAACTCAACTGCTTTCTTGACTTCAAGCTTAGTAGCATTAGAATCAATTTTAAATACCTGCACACCAAGTGAGTCGCCAAGCATTTGAGATTTTTCTGAGAATACAGGTCCTCTTAAGACCTGATAAAGTCTTGCGTTATTCATGCTAGTGCTTCCTCAAATTGTTTCGCAGCTTCAACTGACATGATTACTTTATCAAAAGCAATCAAGCTCACTGGATCCACTTCGTTTGTACCAAGTACATTGACGTGTGGGATGTTGCGAGCAGCTAAGTATAAATTCTCGTCAACTTCTTTGGTGACGATTAATGCACGAGGTGCATTAAGATCATTCAACTTTGCAATCAGCTCTTTGGTCTTAGGTCCAGAAACGCTCAACTCTTCTACCAAAATCAAACGCTCTTGGCGAATCAATTCTGCTAGGATGCACTGCATCGCACCGCGATACATTTTACGGTTTACTTTCTGTGACCAATCTTGTGGTTTTGCAGCGAATGCACGACCACCTGAACGCCAGATAGGGCTACGAATAGAGCCTGCACGAGCGCGACCAGTACCTTTTTGGCGCCATGGCTTAATGCCACCGCCAGAAACTTCGGCACGGGTTTTTTGCGCACGTGTACCTTGACGAGCACCAGCAAGATATGCGGTGACGACTTGATGCACTAATGCTTCGTTGAATTCACGACCAAAAGCCGTATCAGAAAGCTCAACCGCCGCACCTGTAACTGTTTTTAAATCCACGTTAATCCCCTTGCTTAGGCTTTGACTGACGGACGTACGATGACATCGCCACCGGTGGCGCCTGGGATAGCACCCTTAATGACAAGTAACCCTTTTTCGGCATCAACCGAAATTACTTCTAGGCCTTGAACGGTAACACGTTTGTTACCCATCTGACCCGCCATCTTTTTGCCTTTGAATACTTTACCTGGTGACTGGTTTTGACCAGTTGAACCATGTGCACGATGAGATACTGAGTTACCATGAGTCGCATCTTGCATGCTGAAGTTGTGACGCTTGATAGGACCTTGGAAGCCTTTACCTTTGCTTTGTCCTGTCACATCAACCATCTGACCTTGTTCGAACAAGTCAGCTAGAATCTCGCCACCAATCTCACGACCTTCAAGATCGCTATCGTTGACACGAAATTCCCAAACACCACGGCCAGCTTTAACGCCTGCTTTCGCGAAGTGACCTTTTTGTGCGGCTGTTACGCGGCTGTCACGACGGGTGCCTGTGGTAATTTGGATAGCTTGATAGCCATCTACATCAGTATTTTTTACTTGAGTAATGCGGTTTGCATCGACCTCAACCACTGTTACAGGGATAGATGCGCCTGTTTCAGTGAAGATACGAGTCATGCCGCATTTTTTACCGACTAAACCGATCGCCATTTTAGACCTCTTTATATCTTATATTAATGGGTTGGGTGTGTAATGTGCATTAACCCAAAGCAATTTGAACGTCAACACCCGCCGCTAAATCTAACTTCATTAGCGCATCCACCGTTTTATCAGTAGGCTGAACGATATCAACCATACGCTTATGAGTACGAATTTCGTACTGGTCACGAGCGTCTTTGTTAACGTGTGGTGAGGTTAGAACGTTGAAGCGCTCAATGCGAGTCGGCAACGGTACAGGACCACAAACTTGCGCACCGGTGCGCTTTGCAGTATCAACAATCTCTTGTGCAGATTGATCGATCAGACGATGATCAAAAGACTTAAGACGGATACGGATTCTCTGGTTAGCCATGCCAGCAAGCTCCTAATATGTGCCTTTGTCATCCTTGCTTCGCAAGATTATGACCAAAAGCAGTTTGGTTAAATATTCACTTAAAGCGGCCTTCTGTTCTTAACCAGAATGAGTTCTTTATCCGAACTTATAGCGTGCCAAAAGCAAAATAGTTTAAAGCCCCGCCGACCCTCCATACATTGGAAATCAGCAAAGGCATAATGAAATAGTGCTAGAAACGATGCTCTAGCTGTCATAGCGCCAGCTTTTTTATTCGCTGCGCATATATAATTCAGTGGTACGTATTATACATAGTATTTTTATCATTGCAAGGGCAATATATACAATGATTTCAGATATTAACCGTTATGTAGCGCTCTTCTCACCCCTATTGACTTTCCCTAAATCTTTTCATAAAACCTAAAATATCAGTCTAAAACGATATCATATTGCTCTTGGGTATACAGGTTTTCTACATCAAAAGTGATGACTCTACCCAATAGATACTCTAAGTCTGCCACCGTATCTGATTCAGAAGTCAGTAATAAATCAATGACTGCAGCATGAGCAACAACGGTGAATTTTTTGGGAGAGTTATAAGTACGAGCGCAGCGCATGATCTCGCGAAATATCTCAAAGCAAACCGTCTCTGCGGTTTTGACAAATCCGCGGCCTTGGCAGGTCGAGCAAGGCTCACACAACTGCTGTCCCAAGGATTCACGAGTACGTTTGCGTGTCATCTCTATCAAGCCAAGCTCACTCACTTGAGTAATTTTGGTTTTGGCATAGTCTTGTGTGAGCTGTGCTTGCAAACTTTCTAATACATCGTCCTTGTGCTGTTGCTCAAGCATGTCGATAAAATCTAGAATAATAATGCCGCCCAGATTACGCAGACGTAATTGACGAGCAATGGCATGGGTCGCTTCTAGATTGGTTTTATAGACCGTGTCTTCTAGTGAGCGCCCGCCTACAAAGGAGCCTGTATTGACATCAATAGTTGTCATGGCTTCCGTTTGATCAATGATCAAGTAGCCGCCAGACTTTAGATCAACACGGCGTTTTAGGGCGTCGCGCAAATCATCTTCCACACGGCTCACATCAAATAATGACTGCTCCGCGGTGTAGTGCACGATTCGATCATAGACAAAAGGTACAAACTCTTTGGCAAAATACCGGACTTGCTCATAAACCTCTGTATTATCAATAATAACTTTTTCGGTATCTGCATGAACCAGATCCCGAATAGAACGTAGAGGCAACGACAACTCTTGATAAATAAGCTCTGAGCTTTGATGATGATTGATCTCTTGGCGGCGAGCGCAAATGGTACGCCACAATTGCAACAGATAATAAATATCTTCTTCTAGCTTATCGACAGGCACGCGTTCAGCAGCGGTACGAGCGATGAGACCGCCTTTTAGATTGACGGTTTGCATCAAGTTGCTAAGCTCAGTCTTTAGGCGGGTACGCTCCTCTTCGCCATCAATACGCTGTGATATACCAATATGATCACTTGACGGCAAATAAACCAAGTAGCGTGATGGTAATGATATATTGGTTGTCAGGCGCGCGCCTTTACTTCCTAATTGATCTTTGGTGACTTGTACCAAAATACGCTGGCTTTCATACAAGCGATGTTGGATAAGTGTTTTGGAGACAGGCACCACCTCAGTCGTTTGGGTCGTGACCATAGGCGCGGTAAAATCGACACCATCAGAGGTTTCAAGAATTGTTTTGTCTTTATCGCTCTCTGTATTGTTGTTTTGAGCATCGCTACCTTGAAGACTGTTTGCGCTTGCTTTGTCTTTATTGTCGACCACTGGCCGAGGCTCACGTTGCATATCATTGACATGTAAGAATGCTGTCCGCGATTGGCCAATATCAACAAATGCGGCCTGCATACCAGGCAGCACACGTACGACTGTCCCTAGATATATATTGCCAACCAAACCAAGTTTATGATGACGCTCAATATAGATTTCGCCCAAAATACCGTTGTCCAATACTGCGACGCGGGATTCCATTGGACTGATATTAATCAGCAGCTCTTCGGACATAGTATTATTCTCTTATCTCTTAGCTTCTTTGTTAGGTGTTCATCGCCTAGTAGTCTTACAGTGTAACAAATGCATTTTGCTCTGCCCATCAAGCTACGGTGTCATTATGTGCCGTTGGAGATTTTCCTTTGACACATCTACAGTCACCTCTATTTATTGCATTTCTTTGATTAAAGCCAGCGTTTGAGCCAGTGGTAATCCAACGACATTGGTGTAGCTACCATTGATACGGCTGACCCAAGCTGCGCCCAACCCTTGAATGCCATAACCACCCGCTTTATCAGCAGGCTCACCACTCTCCCAATAGTCACTCATCATCTGCGTCGTCAATGGTATAAAGCTTACTTCTGTACGCTCAGTGATTTGTCTTTGGTCAAGTATTTGAAAGCCTTGCTCTTGACTTGTAGGCTCGGGAATATCAAGTGGTAACGAGACTTGAGTGGCTTGTACGGCGGTCCATACTTCGTGAATGCTGTCCGACATTTGCTGCCACATACGATAAGCATGCTCACGATCGGTTGGTTTTACGAGTACTGTCTGACCATCTGGTAGCACCCCTATCGTATCTGAAGTCAAAATAATAATGGACTCAGCAAAACACGCTTCACTGGTTTTGATTTTTAAATTCAGTTGCTCTATAGCTGCTTGTGCCTTGGTCGCAACCATGCGCTCTATGTAATCTTTTGGTGCCTCATTATCATATGGTGTCTCATCAATATCTACGCTCAAAAGCTCAAAATCCAGCTTTGCTCTTGCTAGTAGCTCGCGACGACGCGGCGAACCAGACGCTAAAACGATGCTCATTGCGCTTCTCTTCATTTATAAATTTACGAATGTATCGTATCACCGCTGACTGTTTGTGAGTCAGCATATTAGGATAGGACGCTAGCAACCATGATTGCCATTAAGTTATCAGTCATCAACGTACAAATTTTCTTAATGCCAAAAGTACCAATGGCCAGCTTATGATACTCATCAACAAGGATAAGGCAGATTGTGCGATAAAGACGTTTTGAATAAACATCTGTAGCACCCATAAGCTGATTTGAAAGACGAGCAATCCCAAGCTCGCTATCAACCATGCACTGAGAGTGTTCAATTGTCTCACGTAGATACTGGTAATTTTGATGACAAGAGCGACCACTACCGCAGAAAAAGCTTGTTGTCCCAAGTGCGTATCCATTAGCAAGTCAGCGATAATGCCTATGGTAAATGCGGTAAAGATACCAACATAGCGTGGCTGAAACAGCAACCAAAAAATCAGCACCATGATCATGACCATAGGACGCAATGTGGCCATACTAGGGTTTAATGGATATACATTGAGTGATGAAGCAGCGACGAAGCTTAGAATGATGGCAGCAATTAAAAGTACCGTTGCATTCTCAGAATCAGGATACGCCATTATTTACTTACCTTAGAAGTGGAAGATACTGCTGTTAAAACGTGGTGAATCAATAATGAGCAAAACGCTGTTACTGAAATGGTATGGGTACATAATCGAATGAGCATGTATAGGTGACCACTCAATCAGTGCTTATATCAGTCAGCGTTTGTCTTGCAGGATTAATACATAGGCATTATCGATGAAGTTCGCGGTTGGCGTCACATTGATGCTTCTAAAGTTTGCGGCTTGTACATCTTCCACATGAGAAATACGACCCACACGGTATCCTGCTGGTATGCGCCCACCCAACCCTGAAGAAATCAGCTCATCGCCCACTCGCACATCAGAAGTTTTGAAAACATAATCCAGACTCAATGAGGTTGGTATGCCTTTGCCTGTCACGATGGCGCGTTGACCCGTACGTTTGACCGTCACAGCCACCGATTGCTGCTCATCCGTAATCAGCAGTAACCGGCTGGTATTCGGGTATACATTGATAATTTGTCCTAATATGCCGTTTTCATCAATGACTGTCTGCCCAACTTGCACTCCATCTTGTTCCCCTTTATTGAGCACCACAATTTGTCTGAGCAAATTGGCATCTGTGCCAATAACCTGAGCCAAATTAAGATCAAACTGCTCAGGTTTTGTGGTCGATAAGATGCCTTGCAAGCGCGCATTCTGTGCCAAGATATAATCCTGCTGTTGCAGCTTGGCTTGAGCATGGATAAGTTGTGACTCTAGCTGCATGTTTTTGCGGCGCAAGGTTTCTTTTGATTGTAAGCTGCCACTCGCCCAATGGGCTGCATAACTGGGTAATAACGACAGCTCATAAATCGGCTGCATCGCGGCATGACTCGTACTACGTACGGGACTAAACCATTCTGAGTTTTTGCTATCGAACCACATCAGTACTAAGGCTGCTATCAACACAATAGCAGTCTTACGAAGTGATAACGGCTGGCGCGCAAAAATACTTGGGATCATAAGCTTTTTAACTCAGAAGTTATAGAGTAATCAGTGACCAGTTACGGAGGCGATTTTATTGTAAATACTATGTTCTAGCGTTTGCTAATGCAATTAAAGGTAGCGCAACTGGCTACCTTTATTTTTACCTCTTTTTGACCTGCGATGTTATATCAATGAGTAACCAGCAGAGCGAACACGATAATCGGACAATGGTTTAAGCGAATGACTTAAACAAAAATCATATTCAAGCTTTTGTTATTGATAAAATCAAGCGCGATACCGCCACCACGGCTAACGCAGGTCAATGGGTCTTCGGCAACCGTCACAGGCAGACCTGTCTCTCTTGAAATCAGCTTGTCCAAATCACGGAGTAAAGCACCGCCACCCGTCAACACAATGCCGCGCTCAGCGATATCCGATGATAACTCAGGTGGTGTCTGCTCAAGTGCTGCTTTGACCGCACTAATGATGCCACTCAATGGATCGCTCAGGGCTTTTTGTACTTCTTCTGAATTAACGATAAAGGTTTTTGGCACCCCTTCTGCCATACTACGACCGCGAACCTCAACTTCTAACTGACTGTCTTCATTCAACGCAGAACCGACTTCTTTTTTGATACGCTCAGCGGTTGTCTCACCAATCACGCAACCATGGGTACGGCGTACGTGCGTGATAATCGCCTCATCAAACATGTCGCCACCAATACGGATAGATTCAGCATAGACGCAACCAGACAGCGCGATAACAGCAATCTCAGTCGTACCGCCACCGATATCAACGACCATAGAGCCACTGGCCTCATGGACTGGCATACCTGCCCCTATTGCTGCCGCCATCGGCTCCTCCAGCAATAGCACCTTACTTGCGCCTGCTGATGAAACCGCCTCGCGAATCGCTTTACGCTCAACCAACGTAGACTTACAAGGTACACAAACCACCACATTCGGCTGTGCCATAAAACGCTTGGCTTTTACCTTTGCGATAAAATGCTTAAGCATTTTTTGTGTCACTTCAAAGTCAGCAATCACACCGTCTTTTAGTGGGCGAATCGCCGTAATATTGGCAGGCGTACGACCCAGCATTTGCTTTGCATCAATACCGACAGCAGCAACGGTAGGGTTTTGAGTACGATTACTTCGTAACGCAACCACCGTAGGCTCGTCAAGTACGACGCCTTTATTAGGAATAAAGATGAGGGTGTTCGCAGTACCGAGGTCGATTGCGATATTATTTGATAAAAATCCAAACAGGTTCATGACTAATATATCCAGCGTCTTACGAATGAGGCGAATGAGATTGACTGAGGGGTTACTCGTCAGTGTTGAGCAGGTCGTCGATAGACCTTACTTGTTGCAAAATTTGAGCATCGCAGCAAGTCAAACCTAAGCAATAATGATGAAATGATAAAACTGGGCTAAATTATACCGATTTGGATCAAAAAAAACACAGATATTTGCATCAGTAAGTCAGGATTTTGGTCTTAGACGCTAAAAGATGTTACAAAGTTTGAATGAGCAGTCGTTGCCATTCAGCGTAATGAAACATCATTTAATTCAATAACTAACAAAGTTCTACAGGCAGATGATGGTTTTGCTTGATAGCAGGTGCATACTGTAACGTATTTCAGAATCGAATGGGTGAGCAATTGAGCAACAATCGTGAATTATATGGTCAATTTTGCAAATACTTATGTCTTGGCTGCTGCGGTCTTGGTTGATATTGTGCATCAATCAAGCGTCCTGCTCTGTAAACTTAGGTCAGATGCTTTATAATAAAGCATCTTTATTAAAGCCTTATTTTTATCCTGACCTATTGTAATACCCATATTTGCATGCTTAAAGGTTCATTGTCCTCAATGGTAACCTATTATCACACTTAACAAAACTGTCCTTAACTGGAGAAACCATGTCACAACCATCAACGTCACAGCAACCATCAACGTCTGACAGCGCAGTCAGCCGTGAAGAAATCTTAGAAATTGCTACCCTTGCCCGTTTGGGTGTCGATGAGAGTACTGCCAATAGCTATGCCGATGACATCACAAAAATATTGAAGATGATGCAGACTATTAGCAACGTTGATACGACAGACATCAAGCCATTGGCAAATATCCATGAGGCGTGTCAAGAACTGCGCGCTGATGTGGCTAATCACGATATCGACCGCGAACGCAATCAGTCGGTCGCACCCGCTGTTGAAGCAGGCTTATATCTTGTACCACAAGTGATTGAGTAAACGCCTGCCTTTCTTCGGTTTTTTATCTTATTTTATTTATGTTATTAACAATTTGACGGACGACAACTATGTCTGAGCTTCATTTATTAAGTACCGAGCAGCTGATCACTGGCTTGCAAGCCAAAGAATTTAGCAGTGCGGAATTAACTGATCACTATATTAAGCGCATTGACGCCCTCGACAGCAAGATTAACAGCTTTATCACTCACACCTCTGAGACAGCGCGCGCACAGGCGAAAGCAGCAGATGAGATGCGCGCACAAGGTGATAACCGCCTATTGTTAGGCTTACCAATGGCGCATAAAGACATTTTTTGTACTCAAGGGGTGTTGACGACATGTGGCTCTAAGATGCTACATAACTTTGTCTCACCTTATAATGCCACGATTGTCTCTAATATCGATAAGGCTGGCATGATTAGCTTGGGTAAGCTCAATATGGATGAGTTTGCAATGGGCTCAGACAATAGCAGCTCTTATTATGGCACGGTACAAAACCCTTGGAACCTAGAGCGTGTGCCTGGTGGTTCGTCAGGTGGTAGTGCAGCCGCCATCGCAGCAGGTTTTGTTCCTGTCGCAACGGGTAGTGACACAGGTGGCTCTATTCGTCAGCCTGCTTCATTCTGTGGTTTGACCGGTATCAAACCCACTTATGGTCGTGTCTCGCGCTTTGGTATGATTGCTTATGCCTCAAGTCTTGATCAAGCTGGTAGCATGGGACGCAGCGCAAAAGACTGTGCCTATCTATTACAACCCATGATCGGTCATGACCCTCTTGATGGCACCTCAATCAAACATGATGTTCCTGATTATATCCAAGATATCGAAGATGCCGAAGCAGCAGCTGGTGATAAGCCATTTGCCGGTCTACGCATTGGTGTTGCCAAAGAATACTTCGGTAATGGCTTAGACGCTGAGGTCGAGCAAGCGGTACGTGCGGCTTTAAAAAAATATGAAGAGCTGGGTGCGACCATTGTAGAAGTAAACATCACCAACCCTGACATCACTTTGTCTACTTACTATATGCTAGCGCCTGCCGAAGCCTCTTCTAACTTGTCGCGCTTCGATGGTGTACGCTTTGGTTATCGCTGTGAAAACCCAAAAGACTTGATTGATCTATACACACGCTCGCGCTCTGAAGGATTTGGTCCTGAGGTGCAGCGCCGTATCTTGACAGGTACTTATGCCCTATCAGCTGGTTATTTCGACGCTTACTATACTAAAGCACAAAAGGTGCGCCGCTTAATCGTTAAAGACTTCGATGATGCATTTGCCAACTGTGATGTGATTGCCAGTCCAACCGCACCAACGGCTGCCTACAAACTTGCTGAAGACCTTGATCCAGCTACCATGTACTTAGGGGATGTGTATACCATTGCGGTTAACTTGGCAGGTTTGCCAGCTCTGAGTCAACCAGTTGGCTTAACGTCAGACGGTTTGCCTATTGGCTTGCAATTGATTGGTAAACATTGGCATGAAAGTGAGCTGCTGTCTACTGCGCATTTATTCCAGCAACACACCGATTACCATTTACAACACTCTGCCATCGCGAAGGAGACGGTATAATGAGCACAGCCACTACTGATAATACTACCGTTCGTAAAGAACTGTTCGTCGATGGATACGAAGTGGTCATCGGCATCGAGATTCACTGCCAACTCAATACAGAAAGTAAAATATTTTCAACCTCGCCCACAGCTTTTGGGCATGAGCCAAACAGCCAAGCCAGCCTTGTTGATTTAGGCTTACCTGGCGTATTGCCTGTTTTGAATGCTGGTGTGGTCGATCGCGCCTTAAAGTTCGGTATTGGTGTCAATGCTGAATTGGGCTTGTACAATACCTTTGACCGCAAAAACTACTTTTATCCTGACTTGCCAAAAGGCTATCAAATTACCCAAATGGCAAACCCTATCGTGGGTAAAGGATACATCGACGTGGTGGTCAATGAAGGGGAAAAGAACGAATACCCAAAACGCATGGGCATCACCCGCGCGCATTTAGAAGAAGATGCAGGCAAGTCTGTGCATGATGCCATCGACGGTATGACGGGTGTCGATTTGAACCGTGCAGGTACGCCACTGATTGAGATCGTCTCTGAACCAGACATGCGCTCAGCCAATGAAGCCCTCGCTTATATCAAAGCCATTCATCAGCTGGTGACTTGGCTTGGTATATCCGATGCGATTATGGCAGAAGGCTCGTTCCGCTGTGACTGTAACGTCTCAGTACGTAAACCGGGTGACGAGCTTGGTACGCGTACTGAGCTGAAAAACTTAAACTCGTTCCGCTTTATTGAACGCGCGATCAATCGTGAAATCGAACGTCAAATTGACATCATCGAAGACGGTGGTCAAGTTATCCAAGCCACGATGTTATATGATCCAGATCGTGATGAGACGCGCACTATGCGTACCAAGGAAGACGCCAACGACTATCGCTACTTCCCTGATCCTGACTTATTGCCTGTGCGCATTGAGCAGCACACGGTTGATGAGATTAAAGCTGCCATGCCTGAGCTGCCTGTTGCTCGTCGTGCACGTTTTGAGGAAGCACTTGGTCTATCAGAATATGATGCGCGTATCCTAACAGGAAGCCGTCAGCTGGCCGATTATTTCGAAGCTGTCGTCGCTGAAGTGGGACAATCAGATGCGAAGATGGCTGCCAACTGGGTCATGGGCGACTTGCTCGGCGCACTGAATAAAGATGACACAGACATTATCGACTCACCTATCAGCGCCAAGCAATTGGCGGGTATGCTGGCGCGTATCAAAGATGATACCCTATCTGGTAAATTAGCCAAGAAAGTCTTTAGCGCCTTGTATGAGCGCGAAGGCGGCGATGCTGATGACGCCGCAGATAAAATTATTAAAGAAAAAGGCCTCAAGCAAGAGACCGATACAGGCGCGATTAAAGCCATTGTGGAAGACGTCATCGCTAAAAATGAAGCCATGGTCGAAGAGTATCGCGGCGGTAAAGAAAAAGCCTTTAACGGTCTGGTTGGACAAGTCATGAAAGCCAGTCGCGGTAGTGCCAACCCACAACAAGTCAACCAAATCCTAAAAGAGCTGTTGGGTTAAGGTTGTCTGCTCATTGGTGAGACTGACTGTGATAGGCAAAATGCGATGGTAGATGTTGGCTACTATAAATAGCCCTTGCAATATACATAATTTTGCGTAAAATAGTCAGTCATTCGGGGCGTAGCGCAGTCTGGTAGCGCACTACACTGGGGGTGTAGTGGTCGCAGGTTCAAATCCTGCCGTTCCGACCAAACATAGTAGTAATAAGAAAAGCCAATCATTGATTTTCAATGGTTGGCTTTTTTTTGTGCTAAATTTGGCTAGGGATTGTATGATACATTTAAGGAATAAATAATAAAAATCTTGCAAGGCATGATAAGTAATCAAAAGCCAGCCGTTCACACACCTTTAGGCTGGCACTGCCTTGCACCTACTTTGACTTAAGGGTGTGTAAAGGTATGATATGGACTTTTCTACCGCTATTCATGTTTATGAGCATTTTTTAAATATTGATGAAAATGTTCAACTTTCGGTTAATGACTATCCTAATATAGATGCGATAGAGCATGACTCAGAAAATGAAATTGAGTTTACATATTATGATTTTGTATATAAAGACCATTTAGAGATTAGAGAAATTTTAAGTGAAAGCAGTATTACTAACCTTGATGCTCACTATATGTTGAAAAAGTTTATTCAAAAATTCATTGAATCCAAGAGCGAACGATCACAAAGTCGATTAACAAAACCTTTTACTTATAATAGTTATTTGTTGCTAGCAGACGAAGAAAAAGAAGATGAAGATGAAGGTCATAGCAATTACTTTATGGAAAGTATTGTAAGCATGATTGAATATCCTCAGTACCTATTTGAATTTATAGCTGAGTTTGGCACTTTCAATATTAATTCAAAATATGAAAAGTATCCTTACAAGCAGATAGAAAATAACGGTCAACTACCTTATATAATCGCTTCATATATGAGTCATTTGCCATTCAAATTTTACGCCCATAAAGTTGATTATGACATCAAGTTCACAAGCTATCAGGAAGCTATTGAGTGGCAAAATACCTTTTATAAGTTTTTAGCAGACAATAGATGTTTAGATATGTACTTAAGACTAAGAGATTTAACTCATACTTTTATAGGTCAAATAAAAGCCTTTAATGATGTTAATGTTGATTTAGGTTTTGATTTCTATCAAATGCAGAAAGAGTTGAGCTTTAGAAACAACAAACTAGCCTTCCTTGATTCTAGTCAAGCGAATATAGCACCCGAACTAATAGTCGCTCACTATGTTTGGAACTATATTTATTTAGAAGATAACGATTTAAACCAAAATCTATCTCATTCCTCAAAAGTTCCTCTAGTCTTAAAGAATTTTAAAAACTTACCTAAAGACCGAAGGTTTATAGATAGAATTACAGCTATTACCACACCTAGAGAGCAGAAAAACTATAACTGGAGTGGTTTTTTTAAATAGTAACTTGACTGCCTTACTGACAACATGTCACCCTAATTTAAAACTGGTTTCAAACCCTTGTCGCTTGGAGGTGACACCTCTTACCGACACCATTTTATTGAGGTGACACGCTTTTCTGACACCCATACTTATCATCTAACATAGCCCATGTAAGCCGTAGCGTCTGTTACAGCTAAATACACAACATGGAACTATACAAATGACCCACCCAAATCAGAACTCACAACAACCACCTAACACCCAACCCCGCAAACTAAAAAGCTGGCAACGCTTTTTACTTAAAGCAGCACTCAGTATTCTGTTACCCTATCTACTATCACCGCCCGATATCAGTATTTATATTTATCACATTACTATCGCTCTTCCCTCATAACGATGGCATACGCATTGCCCTAGCTGATACTCACGCTCACTAGACTTTTAGTAAGTGACCAGTTAGGGTAAATGCTTCACCATTATGTGGTTTATCCTATGTCCGAGACTATCGCTCAGCCTATTTCCACCCTGACAGATAACGCACCTTGGAACGCATATCAGCGTCCCTTTGTCCGTGATTTGGCGTACGTACTGGCATGTCCCAATGTCTTGACGACGTGGCTAGACTTTGCACCGCATCAAAACACCCATACAGTTGACGTACATAGCACCAGCTTTTGGCAAGCGCAGTTTGAGGCGTACCAGCAGCGTTTAGAGGAGCTGGATACCACAACTGCCTATCAAGACTTAACACGCTATTTACTAAAGAGACCCAGTCCGAGTCGTCTAGGATTTCATTTTGAGGGGCTGTTATCATTTTGGTTAGAGGATGGCTTTGCGCATCAGCTACATCCGTATGAGATACTCGCTAATAACGTACAGTTATACAGCGGTAAGCAAACCACGGGCGAGCTGGATTTGATTTTGTATAACCATGAAGAAAGTCTCGTTGAGCATTGGGAGCTTGCCATTAAGTTTTTTATGGGATCAGCGCCTTTTGCACCTGAGAACTGGGTTGGGATTAACTCTAGGGACAACTTAGAGCGTAAGATGACACACATGCAGACCAAGCAGTTCCGTAGCGTGTGGGTCGATACAGAAGATCATGGACGACTCAGAATCGATAAGCGTTATGGCATTATCAAAGGGCGGTTCTTTTTACCCATTCACACCACTGAATTTAAGCATCCAAGCTGGCTAGAGCCAAGTTTTCCCATACATGAGTGGTGCGATAAGAATGATCTGACCAATCTTGCGACGATTAATACGACCACCTTACGACGTGCACACTATGTGGAATGGTTTAGTAAACGTGACTTTTATGATAATTATGATGCACGTCTATCACCGCTTAACCTGTCTGAAACGGACACCCTTAGAACCGGATTGTATTTTGAAGGTGATAGACCCATCGTTATTTATTTCGCATACCCTGAAAAACCCTACGATAAGCTTTAAAAAGCGTTAGCCCTTGTTGGTAAGCAAATTTCAACCAGAATTCATGCAACAATAAATACTTACTGGCTTAATAAGTCTCAATCACTTGCATAAGCTCATACCTGAGCATATCGGCGCTGGGCATACGTTCAGCATGAAAGCGAACGATAGCAATACCTGCACTAGCAAGCGCCTTATCTTTTTTGTCATCAGCCTTTTGACGTGCTTTACTACTGTGCGTCCAGTCATCAAGCTCTATCGCCAGTAATGTCGTCTGCGCATCCACATCGACAATCACATAATCAACGCTTTGACGACAGATACGATTGAACCAAAAGCTACGCTCAGAGGTTTCATCGCTATTGGCTTCAATGATACGTGATAGCTGCACTTGGACAAAGATATGATATTCGGGTAAGGCATTTTTTAGCTTGTTAAAAAAGATAACCTCGGTGTCAGTCATAATCGGCATAGGCACAAATGGCCAAATCTCTAACTCATCACCACGTACAGGCTTTGGATCAGGCTCCAAGTTTTGACGTCTTGATAACAGCTTTGGTAATGTAATCAGCCCCAAAAAGCCAACTGCCAATATTAAAAATATAACGCCAAATGACATGGTTTTACCTTATACAATATGAAAGTGACTGACGATCTACCATGACCTTGTGAAAGGCCTTTCGTAGTAAACCAGTCACAACTGGTCAGCCTTTATAGACTGACCAGCGATACGGAGA
Organism: Psychrobacter sp. JB385; assembly: GCF_900163785.1. Classification (GTDB taxonomy): domain Bacteria; phylum Pseudomonadota; class Gammaproteobacteria; order Pseudomonadales; family Moraxellaceae; genus Psychrobacter. The sequence goes on along the minus strand of NZ_FUKN01000011.1, from coordinate 77,600 downwards.
AAAACAAAGAAATTAATGCTTATCCTAGCTAAGCTTACGCCAAGCAGCAAACACTAACGTAAAAAACACGACAGCAGCTGTCGTGTTCAGTCATAAAAAATAAAAGATAATCGGCTATAAGAGCATGGTCAAAATATTGTCTGTTGCTTTAAACGAGTCTATCAGCGTATAGATTAGCGCCAGTATAAAACCCAAGCTTCCGATGCATTCAGTTTAGGGTCACTATTGATTTTATCTTTTAGTGCCAACGCTGCGACTTTACCGCGCTCAGGCCCAACGATCACTCGAATACCGCGACTGGTCGGACTGGTTTTAACCTGATAACCTGCGGCTTGTAGTTTTTTTGCCAATTCATCCGCTTTGGCTTGATTGTTTGCCAAGGCGACTTGCACGCCGAAACTGCCTTTGGCATCGGTTTCTTTTACTTCTTTACGAGCCTCGGTAAGTTTCTGCTGAGCGTTACGTTTGGCTTCAGCGGACTTCTCAGCTGCTGCCGCTTCACGCTCTAAACGCTGTACTTGGCTACGCGATGGAATCGTTATGTTTTGACCAACCTGTAGCGATGTTGAGGGTGAAAGATTATTCGCCTGCGCCAACGCTTCTACTGGCATGTTGTATTGCCGTGCAAGCTTAATCAGTCCGTCCCCTCTTTTGACCTGATAGTCAGAAGGCGATTTTGGCGGTTCATTCTTAGCAGCTTCTGCCTTAGCCGTTTCCGCAGCTTCTCTCTTCCTTTCAGCTTGTGCTTCAGCCTGCTTTTTTGCTTCAGCTTCTTTCTTCTCTCTTGCCACTTTTTCAGCAGCGGCTTGTTCTTTCAAAGCAGCTTGTCTTTGAGCGTCCTGCTTTGCTTGCGCAGCTTGTTGCTGATCGCGCGTGCTGGCGCTTGTAGCAGCCTCGTTTGATGTATTGGTACTGTTATCATCAGTGGACTGTGCTGATGCTGATTCAGACGACTCGCTTGAGTCACTCTCTTCTACCTTAGGCGTATTGCTAGCCACATATTGCTGGCTTTCAGCACGCGCCTTCGCCAATGCTTCAGCTTCAGCAGCTTCTTGTTCGGTTAAGAACTGCTGAGCACGCATTTCTTGCTCTGCAACGCGAGCCGCGCGTTCTTTTTGTTTTTGTGCCAAGATACGTTTTTCGGTCTCGATATCAGTCGTTAATGGCTGCGAAGACTCTTGTTCGCTACTTGGCTGATCTATCAGTGCTGAGGGTAGATGTGGTTTGTTACTGTCACTAATCTGTTGCGCCATGGCGTATAGCATCACGCTACCGCCAATAATCATCCCAATGCCCAATAAGGCTTGTCTCGAAAAATTCATCCGTTTACGTCTCTTAGTTGGTAATAAGGTTGATTGAGCGGCGCAGCTATCGTCTCAAAACTACAGGGTAGCTAGATTTAGTTCGTAGTGCCTGCCCTCAATTCTATTCATCCGTTCTCAAGATTTCTGTAGACCTTGTCATACCAGTCTTTTAAACCTCTTTGATTATAAAGCATATTTTTCGTGCTGTCTGCAATCTTGCTGATACTAAGATTAACATTAATTAACGGATATTTTAACCAAGATTATGAAATTTTAAGCGCAGACAATGCCTCTCCAATGGTATGAAAAGAGCCGCACACGACAATCAGATCTTGTGGTTGGCTGGCATCCATCACCGCATCAGTTGCTGCTGATAACCGATTGAATTCATGTATTTGAGCGCCATCGACATAACTGGCCAAAATCCCTCGTAACTGCTCGGTACTGGCAGCACGTGGATAATCGATTTCGGCAATAAACCAATCACTGATTGGCAAACCAGATTCAGTCAGGCACTGTACCACCTTGTCGATGTCTTTATCCCCTAACATTGAAAACAGGATTTTAATCGTTGCGGGTGTGTGATGGGTTTGACTATCTACCTTTTGCTGCGCCAGATGCTGCTGCCAAAGTGGTAATAGCTGTTTTAATAAAAACGTAACGCCATGCTCATTATGGGCCACATCAAACAACCAATGACGCGCTTTGACCTCACGATAATCGAAGCGGCCCGCTAGCTTGACCGTTTGTAACGCTTGCTCAAGCGCAGCCATATCGACATTTAAGGGACTTGCCAATACCGCTGACAAAGCATTGGCGGTGTTCATCAATGACAATGCTGGTCGAGGTAGCTGCATCGTAATAGCTGCATTACTATACTGCCATGTTTTTGAGTCAAGTTCGCGATAACTAAAATCTTGACCAACTTGATAACAAGTGGCATCATGCTTATCAATCGCTTGCTGCACGCTAGTAGGCATCTGGTCACTGCCATAAATTAAAGCAATATCTTTACGTAGAATACCGGCCTTTTCTGCCCCGATATCTTCGATATTGTCACCCAACCAATCGACATGATCGATACCGATATTGGTAATCACTGCCATGTCAGGATCAATAATGTTGACCACGTCTAAACGTCCGCCTAGCCCCACTTCCAACACCCAAACATCACAATCTGCTTCAGCGAATATCAATAATGCTGCCAGCGTCGTCATCTCAAAAAACGACAAGGTCAAATCACACGCTAATCGTGCGGCCTCTACTTTGTTAAAGGCATCAATCAATGTCTGATCACTGACCATCTCGCCATTGATGCGCACGCGCTCATTAAACACGCTCAGATGCGGTGACTGATACAATGCCGTTTTGTACCCTGCGGCTTGGCAAACTTGTGCGATAACAGCCGTGGTTGAGCCTTTACCATTGGTACCTGCCACAGTGAACACATAGGCATCATCTTTAGCGGATTGTACGACACCAAGCAACTCAGCGACTGGCAACACTCGTGACAAACCCATGTCTATTGCAGAGACATGTATCTGCTGCATATAGTCCAACCATTCTGTTAGGCTAGATTGGTCGTTGAGATTGTGCGTCGAAGAAACTAAAGAATCAGACATGGACAAAACCTATATAAAGAATTTTGATAATTACTAAAAAAAGAAAAAATAGTATAACTGGCTTGGTAAAAACAAAAAATAGCATTTACCGTAATATGACGATAAATGCTATTCGTGAGTTTTATATATCTGGCAGATAGTAGCACAACGCTCAATCGTTATGCATATCGCCATGCGCTCATTTACTTACTGAGCATTGAGATTGGGTACATGACATAACTTCGCGAGCAAACGATAAATCGTATCAATCAGTTGATGACGATGTACCACTTCATCGACCACACCATGTTCTAGCAGGAACTCTGCGCGTTGGAATGGCTCTTCTAATGTCTCACGTACGGTTTGCTCAATCACGCGCTTACCAGCAAAACCAATCATGGCTTTTGGCTCTGCCAAGTGAATATCACCTAGCATGGCTAAAGAGGCTGTCACCCCACCATAAACAGGGTTGGTCAATACCACAATATAAGGAATGCCAGCGATTCTGAGACGTTCAATAGCGGCAGCCGTTCGTGCCATTTGCATTAAAGACAATAGGCCTTCTTGCATACGAGCGCCGCCAGACGCCGCAAAGCAGATCAAAGGTACTTTGTCTTCAAGCGCTTTTTCGGCCGCTTGGACAAAACGGTCACCAACTACCGATCCCATCGAACCACCCATGAAGCGGAAATCAAACGCACAAGTGACAACATCAAGATTGCGCAATTTACCATACATCACAATCAGCGCTTCACTTTCACCTGTTTTTTCCTGTGCCTCGCTCATACGCGCAGGATATGGCTTGCTATCTACAAAGCTGAGTGGATCTTTGGCAGTAAACTCTTGCCCAAGCTCGCCATTAACTTGATCCAGTAACCAGTTCAGACGCTCACGAGCGCTCATCGGTAAATGATGATCGCAATGCGGGCACACATAGCAGTTAAAAATCAGCGCTGTATTGGTAATCATTGAGTGGCAGCTACTGCACTCTGTTGATGGCTCGGTCTCAACTGCGGTCAAGGGTGCTGTCAGTTGTTGCTTAATACCTGGTATCTCGCGATTAAACCATGATTGCCCAGCCGTATTGCTAGTTTGAAGGCTTGGAGCAGCATCGTTACTAGCATTGGGTTTTGTTATCGTATCAGTCATATTATTCGCCATTATCAAAGGCTTATCGACAAGTTGGCTCATTTACTTGTCCCTAAGAGTAGATTTAAGAGTTGCACATAGTCATAACATGAGCAGTTATCAAGCGCACTTATATGCAACTGTAACAATTTATATGTGAGGTTAGTTTACACACGTAAACTAAGTTTAGCAAAGTCATTTCTTACTGTCTGTATAAACATTCTTACAAAGACCCTAATCATGGCTTAACACAGTTACTTTATCTTTAAGGTTTTCAATGCTCATAGTCGTATGGCATCGACATTAAACATGTTAGTGATAAAAATAACGGCTACTTTTTCACCTGAATAATTGTATCTTATCTCTATAATATAATCTTCCAATCCACTCAGGTTACTCTAAGCGCTTAAGCTATCAAGAGCGGCGCGTAGCTCATCCATTTTGATCATGATTTTTTGCTGGGCATTGGCAACAGCCGTGGCATCACTGCCATCTATATCAGCAAAATTCTGCACCAAGGCACTTCCGACGATGACGCCATCTGCATGAGCACCAATCGCTTTGGCTGACGCGGCATCACGAATACCAAAACCGACACATACTGGCAAATCGGTTTCTGCTTTGATCGCTTGAACTTGCGTTGCCACATCATCCGTATCAAGGGTGGCTGAGCCAGTCACACCTTTTAAAGACACATAATAGATATAGCCGCCGCAATGAGTCAGTACTTGCTCACGGCGCTCAGGCAATGTGGTGGGCGATAATAAGAAAATCTCATTCATCGCATGCTCAGTCAAATGCTGGGTGAAACTCCCTGCCTCTGCTGGTGGCAAATCTACCATCAAGATGCCATCGACACCTGACTGCTCACATAAGGCGACAAAATTATCGTAGCCGATGATTTCAACAGGATTGAGATAACCCATCAAGATAATTGGAGTCTGAGTGTCTTTCTGACGGAACTCCTCGACCATTTTTAGCGCATCACGCGTACTTGTACCAGCTGCTAGCGCACGCTCGCCTGCCAATGCAACCACAGGGCCATCTGCCATTGGGTCAGAAAACGGCAAGCCAAGCTCAATCATATCTGCGCCATGCTTAACCAAGTCATGCAGCAAGTCTACAGTGATGGTAGGGTTTGGATCGCCCGCCATCACATAAGGAATCAGGGCTTTTTTATTTTGTGATTTTAAAGTGTCAAAAGTGCTTTCGATTCTGGTCATAATGTTCTCTTAAGTTGTATCGGTGGCTTAGCTGACCCTTTATCAAACCATAAAGGGCGCTAAGCGATTTTTCTTATAAATAATAGCGGCATAGCCTGTCAATATAATGACTATTACAACTCAATCCCTTCTGCCTTCATCACTGAGTGCAAGTCTTTGTCACCGCGACCCGACATGTTGACGATAATGGTCTGGTCAGGCGTCATGGTTTTCGCAAGCTTTAAGGCGTAAGCAACCGCATGGGCGGACTCAAGCGCAGGAATGATGCCTTCTTTGCGCGTAGACGCATGGAATCCTTCTAGAGATTCTTTGTCAGTACAACCCACGTATTCAACACGGTTCATGTCTTTTAGGAAGCTGTGTTCAGGACCCACGCCTGGGTAATCAAGACCGGCTGAGATAGAATGCGTTTCTTGAATCTGACCATCATCATCTGCCATCAGATACGTACGGTTGCCATGCAGCACACCAATACGACCAGCTGCTAGTGGCGCAGAATGGCGACCTGACTCAATACCATCACCTGTCGCCTCGACGCCATACATTTTGACTTCAGGATCGTTTAAGAAATCAAAGAACAAACCAATGGCGTTTGAGCCGCCACCGACACATGCGACCAGCGCATCAGGGAGCTTGCCTGTTTTTTCTAAATGCTGAATACGCGCTTCTTTACCGATGATCGCTTGGAAATCACGCACCAGTAGCGGATAAGGATGCGGGCCTGCCACCGTACCAATAATATAATAGGTACTATCGACATTGGTGACCCAATCACGCATCGCTTCGTTCATGGCATCTTTGAGCGTACGAGAACCTGACGTAACTGGCACGACAGTTGCACCAAGCAGACGCATACGATAAACGTTCATCTTTTGACGCTCAACATCGTCGGCGCCCATATAGACGATACATTCTAGTCCTAGGCGTGCCGCAATCGTTGCTGTCGCGACACCATGCTGTCCTGCGCCCGTCTCAGCGATGATACGTTTTTTGCCACACATCTTGGCAAGTAGTGCCTGTCCGATGGTGTTGTTCACTTTGTGCGCGCCAGTATGGTTCAAGTCTTCACGTTTGAAATAGATTTGCGCGCCGCCAATCTCATCACTCAAACGCTTTGCATGATATAGCGGTGTTGGACGACCGACGTAGTTGACCAAATCATTGTGATACTCTTCCCAGAATGCTGGATCGGCTTTGACTTTTGTATAAAGCGTCTCTAGCTCCTCTAGCGCGGCCATCAAGGTTTCAGAGACAAAGCGACCACCGTGTACACCAAAATGTCCGCGTGCATCGGGATACTGGTTAAAATCGGGCACGTTGTCAGGATTGGTAAAGGTGTTGATGGCCGTTGCAGTGGTAGATAACTCTTTGTTCGCGACATGACTCATGATAATTCCTACTGTAATAAGTGGTATTTTTTAGTATAAATATTAGTAAATGCGGTGAGTAGTAGATGATTGAATAATACAGAACTAGCTACTCAGGTTCGAAGGTTCGCTAAGCGTCGCGTTTTGCCATCGGTCACGTTTGACCGCTTTCATAAAGGCACGCATTTTGGCAGGGTCTTTTTTGCCTTTGTTTTGCTCAATACCGCCACTGACATCGACCGCATAAATAGGCAGATCTAATGTCGCAGCGACATTGTCGGCATCCAGTCCACCCGCCAAGATAATTGGCAGCGAGCTGTCTTTTGGTATCAAACTCCAATCAAAGCGCTGTCCTGTTCCACCGTAAGCAGCGAGGTGATAAGCATCCAATAAGATACTACTGGCACCTGCTGCTGCAAATTTGTCAATCTGGGCGCGAACGCTATCGGGCGTATGCTGCTCAGCATTGATACGTAAGGCTTTCATCCAGCGCTTATTGACACTGCTTGCCAGCTGCTCACATTGCTCAGGCGTTTCGTCACCATGAAACTGAATGATATCAAAAGGTACGGTGTTTGCCAGCTCTATCAACTCGTCTTTTGGCATGTTTACAACCAACGCCACCACACTCATAAAAGCAGGCACAGAAGCGCTAAGCAGCTTCGCTTGTGCAGGCGTCACCGCACGCGGACTTGGTGGATAAAACACCAAACCGACTGCATCAGCACCCAATTGTGCCGCAGTCTGAATATCACTAAGCTGGGTAAAACCGCAAAACTTAACGTGCATGATATGACCTTAAATAGAACTCTCAGAATGCCGTTTAACCATTGGCTCACGACCACTATAACTCGTGAGCGCGATAGATTAAGTATGATGATGATTTGTTAACCAAATGGCAAATCCATTGCATCCAAAAACTTATCCTAGCATACTTTTATTCCTAATTTTGTTTATGATTGACATAAGGTTATTTGAATGTCTAAGACAGCATCAAAAGCGGCAAGCAAGACCCATAATAATGATAAAAACACGAGCGCAGCCTCGCCTCATTACTTGATGTGGTTCCGCCGTGATCTAAGGCTCCATGACAATACGGCTTTGACGGCATTGTGTGAAAAAGCCGCGACAGACAACGCTCAAGTCAGTGCTGTGTTTTTTTTGACGCCTAAGCAGTGGCAAGCACATGATACCTCGCTTGCACAAGTCGATCATATTGCCCGCACCTTGCCAATACTGGCAAAAACGCTACAAGATCAATTAAATATCACCCTTATCGTCCACCCTGCTCCAAGCTTTGCTGACTGTGTCGATGTCTTGACAACCTTGTGTCAAAAGAACCACATCAGCTGCATCATGGCAAATCATGAATACGAAGGCAATGAGATCGACCGTGATGAGCAATTAACCAAACAACTGGCAAAAGACGATATCGAGTTTGTGCGCTGGCACGACCAATGTATCTTGCCACCGCAAAGCATCACCACTAATGATGACACCATGTATCAAGTATTCACGCCATTTTATAAAAAGTGGCGTCACACAGTGGATGTGGGCGATATACAGCTACATGACGCGCCAGCTGTTAAAGACAATGATGATATTGATGTGCATTTATCAAAAACCAGTGCAAACACTGTGAAAGAGATAGAGCGTCTTTGCAAAAATACGGTCAAGGATTATCAAAAAACCTTGCAAGACGCAGAAGCACTACAGCACATAGATAGCGTGGAGCAGCTTAAACACGCTCGCGATGCCTATCCTGCAGGTGAAAAAGCGGCTTGCCAGCAACTGGAACGTTTCATTGCTGAGGACATTAATGATTATGATGTGGGACGCGATGTACCTAGCTTGCATGCCACTAGTCAGTTATCTGCTTACCTCACGATTGGTACTATTAGTCCAAGACTTTGTTATCTACAAGCCCATAAAGCGCAAGAAAAACTGCACGGCAATGACGGTGACAATGAAGACATCAATCGCTGGATAAGTGAGTTGGCATGGCGTGATTTTTATCGTCATGTACTGGTCGATAAGCCAGAGCTGATCCGTCATCAAGCTTACAAGGATGACACGGATAAACGTATCAATTGGTCTTATGGTGATGAGGATTTTAAGGCGTGGTGTACAGGTAACACTGGTGTGCCCTTGGTCGATGCTGCCATGAGAAGTCTCAATACCACTGGCTTTATGCACAATCGCTTGCGGATGGTGACGGCTATGTTCTTGACCAAAGACTTATTGATTGATTGGCGCTGGGGCGAGCGCTACTTTATGCAGCAGCTTATAGATGGTGATTTTGCTTCTAATAACGGCGGCTGGCAATGGAGCGCTTCGACGGGTACGGATTCTGCGCCCTACTTCCGTATTATGAACCCCTTTAGCCAAGGCAAGACGCATGATGCTGACGCAATATTTATCAAGACTTGGTTACCTGAGTTAAAAGATGTCCCTAATAGTACCCTGCATTCAGAAGAAAAACTTCGCAAGGCGCTCGGTAAAGGGGGTAAGTTTGCCAGCCTTGATTATCCTCTACCGATGGTTGAACACAAAAAAGCGCGCGAGCTTGCCATTGCTGAGTTTAAAAAATAACAACCTCGTCCAAGCAAACCTTTAATCGCATCAGCAAATGGTTTAACCGTTTGCTGATGAAGCTACTGGTAATTGGCACGCCCCTGCGCCTTGGGTCGTGACGGTCACGACTGCGCCTGTCATAGCAAACAGTTGCTGTAACTGTGTCTGTGCATTTTTTAGCGCCATATTCATCACATCACCGCGGCAAGCACGCTCCAAAACTTCTTCTTTGGCCATGCTCTGTGCTTGGGCTAAGATTTTTGGATCGACTTGCATCATGCCAAACGCACCTGTTTGCCAATCATAAATTTCGATATCATCCAAATAAACCGCAAATATCTCTGACGGTGGCAATGTAATATTGATTGCTGGCATAACAGCAGCTGCGTTCGTTACACTGTCTGTCTGTGTGTTCTGGTCAGCGCTAGAGGGCTCAGGCTGTACTACCTGAACCATCTCAGGCGTCAAGGCACTCAAGTCGATTCCTGCTTGTACGCGACCACGTGCGATAAACAGCCCCTTTTGCTCATCTTGCCACAGCTTCATCCAACTTCCTGGGCGCTTACTGGTAATGACGGTATCTACACTGAACGCAACCGTTTGTAAGCGATTGAGCTGCTGTATCTGGGTAACCACGCCCTCACGAGTGATGGTTTCTATCGGTTCTTCTTTTGTTATATTCTGAACACTATAAATAGCAAATACGATTGCTGCCAAACCAATCAGCAATACTATCCATGACAGTAGAGCGATTGGTCTTTTTTGTGACGTATTAGGGGCATTATTATTGATAGAAGAGCGATTATCAGACTTGTTCATATAAGCTACCTTAGAATGTGGCGTTTATTTCTATAACATCGTGATAAGTAACAATCTAAGCAATAAATGCTATGTTCGAGCAATAACTTCAAGTAACAGGTACAAATACTTTACATAATTACTCATCAAATTTTCACTCTAAAGCATGTGATCAATCGATTTAGAACTGATAAAAATCGAGTTATTGGGACTTTATTAGCGTCTCTGAGCCATGTTCGCTTTGAAAAAACAAAAAGTCATTGCGTCTTAGAGCAACTTTACCTAACATAGTCAGATTGCGTTGATAAAATGTCGGTATAGATTTATTTGATAGGTATTCGCCCTACAGATGATTTTTATAACGGCTCAATATATTGATACATCAATCAGATGTTCGCCACTCTTTCATTAGAGCGGTTTTGTTCATATGCTTTTCTTACAAGCATTTTAGTCGCTAAGACACATCCCAGATTATTACTAAGTGATGACGGTAAGCTTGCGGCGGCGACGAAACAGTTAGCCAGACGCTCAACATCCTCTTATTTCTTATTTTTATCGTTGATAAGGTTACGCTTTATTTATGAAAGCCAGTCAATTTTTATTTGCCACACTAAAAGAAACCCCAAGTGATGCCGATATCGCCTCAAGCCAATTGATGGTACGTGCCGGTCTTATTCGTAAGATTGCTTCTGGGTTATATATTTGGCTGCCCATGGGGCTGCGCGTCTTACAAAAAGTTGAACGTATTGTTCGTGAAGAGATGCAAAACGTGGGTGCGCAAGAAGTACTGATGCCGATGACTCAGCCTGCAGAGCTTTGGCAGATGACAGGACGCTTTGATGATTATGGCCCTGAGCTATTACGGTTCAAAGATCGCCATGATCGTGATTTTGTACTCGGTCCTACTCATGAAGAAGTCATCACCAATCTTGCTCAAGGCGAGCTGCGCAGCTATAAACAACTGCCAATCAGTTTCTTTCAAATTCAGAGTAAATTCCGTGATGAGATTCGTCCACGTTTTGGTGTGATGCGCGCGCGCGAATTTACCATGAAAGACGCGTATTCATTCCACGTTGATCAAGCATCATTGGCACAAACCTATCACGACATGTATGAAGCGTACACACGCATCTTTACTCGTTTGGGTTTAGATTTCCGTGCCGTACAAGCAGACACTGGTTCCATCGGTGGTTTTGCTTCTCATGAGTTCCATGTATTGGCGGATAGCGGTGAAGATGATATCGCTTTCTCAGACGCTTCTGACTACGCAGCCAATGTTGAGCTGGCTGAATCAGTAAGCACCGCTGAGCGTCAAGCGCCTAGCCGAGAACACGAAGACGTCTTAACAGAGAATATGCCCACCTGTAAGATGGTCGCTGAGCATTTAGACATTCCTTTAGAACAAACGGTCAAAACTTTGATCGTACACGGTCATACAGAAGACAACGAGCCACAACTGATTGCGATCGTCTTACGCGGTGATCATCAGCTCAATACCATCAAAGCTGAAAAAATCGAAGAGGCCAACGTGCCACTGACTTTGGCGTCTGATGAAGAATTGAAGGTTGCGGGTCTGCACAAAGGATATATCGGTGTTGACTTAGATATGCCGGTATTCGTTGATCGCTCGGCTGCGGCCTTGTCTGATTTTGTCGCTGGTGCTAATGAGGTGAATAAGCACACTGTTGGTCTAAACTGGGAACGCGATGCCAATATTACTCGGATTGTCGATGTCCGCAATGTTCAAGAAGGTGACCCTTCTCCTGACGGCAAAGGCAGCCTAAGAATCAAACGCGGTATCGAAGTGGGTCATATCTTCCAATTGGGTGATAAATACTCACAAGCGCTAAACTGTACCGTGTCAGGTGAAGATGGTAAGCCAGTAACGCTTATGATGGGCTGTTATGGCATCGGTGTTAGCCGTATCATTGCCGCTGCTATCGAGCAGAACAACGATGAAAACGGTATCATGTGGCCAACCACGCCAACCGTCAATGACTCTATCGCGCCTTTTGAAGTGGCTATCATCCCAATGAAGTCAAAAGAAGAAAATGTCATGCAAACAGCAACGGCGCTTTATGAAGAGTTAAAAGCGCAAGGTGTCAATGTGCTGCTTGATGACCGTAATGAGCGTCCAGGTGTCAAGTTTGCAGATTTAGAACTTATCGGCATTCCACATCGCATCGTTGTCTCTGATCGTAATCTTGCGGAAGATAAGTACGAATACGTCAATCGCCGCGAAACAGAGAAGCAAATGCTGAGCCGTGAAGAAGTACTGGCAAAGGTAAGCGGTAAATAATTCGTTTGCTAAAACCTTTAACCAAAAAGCGCCTATCTCATCGAATGAGGTAGGCGCTTTTTTATTGGTAAGAACACTCTATTGAATGTTGTATCTTTTGGCAATGGCCTTACTACGCTTTTGAGTCTCAGTCGCGGTACAAACATTCGCTCCAATCTGGGCATACACTATGGTATTGTTCATTGGGCCATCATGTTCAAAATAACACTTATCATTGCGTGTTTTTAACCATGCAAGTTGCTCTGTATCCAACTGCTGCCGCTGTACTTTATTCAAACGACGATAAGCACGATTATAGATGTTATTAAGTCGATTTTTCTCAATTATAACGGCGTTGTTAGCGCAATCATAAGCCTTTTCCATATATATATCTTCACAGATATATTCGTTTTCTACAAATGCTGCTTGTGCTGATATTGCAGTAGAAAGCAGCAAAGCGACTGTCCCCGCCACCATTAAAGCGTTCGTCATTAGCTTCATGTCTGCCTCCTGATCTCATATAGATAAAGCCTATTGATTATAAGATACCACAGCGCGTTATAGAGTCTCTATTTATCTACTGACGAATAAGGCGACTTGGCTTCGGTAATAGGCTGATATCACTGACGCGGCACGGATTGATATCAATACCACCTCGGCGTGTGTACCACGCACGTACCATTAGTTCACTTGGCTCATAGTATGCGCTTAAATCAGCAAATATCTGCTCAACACATTGCTCATGAAAGCCATTGTGCTGGCGGAAACTCAATATATAACGCAGCATATTGGCATAATTAAAAGGCTTGTCAGTCGTTATCGAAACCGCCAGCGTACCCCAATCTGGTTGATTGGTCACCGGACAATTACTGCGCAGTAGGTTTGAATAAAAAGTATAAGGCTGAGACTGAGACTCATCTCTTTCTAACTGACCCTCATTTACCTGCGTTTGATCCTGCAACAATGACGCATCTGGATGCTCGCATAGTGTCACTTTGTCTGTGGCATCTGCCAGCGCATTGTCAATGCACACACCATCAGGCTTGGCAATCAATAAACTTGTTAAGTCCTCTTCTAAGCCAAACAGCTCAACTGTCACATCCGCTTGTACGCAGGTTGATAAGTCTTTAGCAATCAGCGTCTCTACCTCTTGCCAGCTGGAAAATTCAGTAAAATTGATACTGTTCAAATACAGTTTAAGCGACTTTGACTCTACGATATATGGTGAGCTGGCAGGAATACTAAAGCGCGCGATAGCAACCTGCGAGAGTCCTTGCGTATTGAGCCAAGACATCTCAAAAGCTTGCCACCAATCGACACCGACCGTTAACTTATCAGTATGCCAATCAATGGCATTGCGTCCCATCTCACGCGCGATGGGATAAAGTGTCTCTGGACTGTACTGCGTGGGATAATCGGTGGTTTGTTCCCCTAAAATACCGTGAATACTCATAAACTGCCTTGATTACTAGATAATATGGATGATATTAATGGGTGATTATTTTACCGCAATCAACCTATCTGTGTGCACCTTTTATGTGTTGATGCCTATCGTGTTTTAGCGACTGAGAATAACTATCTATTGGTTTCATGTCATACAAACGCAGATGGTATTGTTAAACCATTCCCGAGTATCATTTTTAAATTAGCAAAAAAGCATACCGCGTAGGGTGTTACAATTGCGGTTTTTCCTCAACACTATCTATCTATGATAAAAAAATCTTCTTTAGGTTCGGGCTGGATGATTATTGCGGCATTCTTATTTGCCATAATGAGCATTTTGGTCAAAAACGCGTCTACGCACTTACACATGAATGAGTATGAATTGGCGTTTTGGCGGTCATTATTACCCGCCCTTGCTATTTTTAGCACGACACTTGTACGTAAAAAGACTCTTAAGACACCGTTTTTTTGGGGTCATATGCAGCGTAGTATGGCGGGCACAATGGCATTGCTATTGGCATTCTATGGCTTAGGTCATCTGCCTCTAGCAACCTCTGTAACGTTGAACTATACCTCTGTTGTTTTTATAGCTTTGCTATCTATTTTTTGGCTCAAAGACAAGCCATCACTCAAAACGTGGGTCGCTCTGCTGATGGGATTGGCGGGTATCTGTCTGATGCTAAAACCTGCCTTCGCCTCAGATAGATTGCTTGAGACGTTGATTACCTTAAGTGGCGGTATTTTTACAGCTTTTGCGTTGCTGCAAGTGCGAGAGCTCTCCTTGATGGGAGAACCTGCGTGGCGGATTGTGTTTTACTTTTCGGCAGTAGCGACCATTGTCTCAGGTATAGCAGCCACTTGGTTTGGCTGGAGTCATCTGACGAGCGAAAGCTTACCTTACATCATTGGCATTGGTGCGGCAGGGCTGCTTGCGCAGCTGGCGATGACTCATGCCTATCACGTCGGGCAAAAATTCACGGTCGCTGCACTATCGTATTTAACGGTCGTGTTTTCTGCAATTTATGGGGTCATTTTTGCAGGCGAACGCATTGGCTGGTTAGAGATTTTAGGTATTACGGCAGTTATTTTGGCAGGCATCGTTAGCAGTGTACCTGAGCGAAAAACAGTTAAACGCTAGCTTGCCGCTTGCGATACGGATGAACCACTGGTGAGCCTTGATGGCTCGTCAAAATCTCAATATCCACATGATACACTTTGCGTAAAATCTCGGATTGTAATACCGCTTTAGGCATACCTTGTGCTTGAATATCACCATCAGCTAATAATATGACTTCATCCGAAAATTGCGCGGCTAGGCTCAAATCATGCAATACCATAATACAAATCAACTGGTGCTGCTGCGTATAATGCCGAACTTTGTCCAGCAAGTTAATTTGATGGGCCATGTCTAGGGCTGAGACGGGTTCATCAAGTAGTAAAATCTTAGGACGGCGAAGTAACGCTTGTGCAAACATAGCCAGCTGCCGCTGTCCGCCACTTAACGAGCGGATTGAGCGATGTGCCAAATGGGAGATATTTAGCTCCGCCAATAACTCAACTGCTTCTCGTAACAACTCATCACTGATATGGCGGCTCAAGGCATCCATTCGTCCAAGTATGACCACTTCAAGGGTGGTAAGCTCGGCGTCGGTATGACTGTCTTGCGGCATATATGCGATGGGTTTACGCCATGCGTTGAGCTGGGATTTGGTCTGTACCCTACCTTGATAGTCAACTGTACCAGAGAATGGCAGCTCACCAAAAATCGCTTTGAGCAAACTGGACTTACCTGCCCCATTTGCGCCCAAAATGGTATAAATGTTGCCCGCTTCAAACTGGGCATCAATATCTCTAGCAACGGTGAGCGCGCCATATTGGATCGTTAAACGGTCGAGTTTGAGCATAGCGACTTCTTCTATCCATTTTTAAAAATCAATTAGGCAAACAAACTTTTTAACCAGTTGGTTAGCTTTGTGAACCACGATATGTTCTCAGACGCATTGGCAGCAGGATCGGCTTGGCTCGCAGCTGTCGATGATTCAGTATTATTATTGGCTTGGTCTGTAGCGTTGCCATCACAAATACTTGCGCCACAGCCTAGTTGAATAAAAAATGTGCCATTAGGCTTGACTGGCAAATATTTTTTGTGGAAATCCATGTAGGTTTTGTCAGGATCAACATCAGCAAAGGCCTCAGGATACAAGGCTTTTGCCATAAATTGCGCTGATGCCAAGTCCGATAGCGAGCGAGAGGCAACATGATAAATACCATACACACGATTATTTTTTACTGCTGGTAGATTCTCCCAACCGTTGCGGGTGGTAAAGCCTTTTAAGCGGCGTTGGGCTTCATCAGCTGGGATATCAATCCCCATTGCCATGGCATCGGGCTGATTCATGCCTACCTCGGTACCTGATATCATTACAACCTCAGGTTTGCTCACCAAGACCTGCTCAGGATTAATGGGGCCCCAATCTTCTACAAAGGGTCTACTGATATTATCGCCGCCTACCGTATCGGCAATCGCGCCCCACATGTTTTTACCAAAGGTAAAGCTGTACTCTTGTGGCCCTTTATCACCAAATTCGATATAGATCTTAGGCTTGGCAATTTGAGCCGCTTTTACGCGTTTTTGGATGTCTGCGATGCCATTAGCGTATTCTTGAGCGGCTTGGTTGGCGCGTTGCTCAGTACCCGCCAATTCACCAAATATTTGGGTGCTTTTAGTGTGATTTTGCACAGTCTGGTCATTGTAATCGACCACTACCACTGGGATGTTTGCCGCTTCAAAACGCGGCATTTCAGCCTTTAGCGTGTCATACTGCCATTTTGCCAATACTACCACGTCAGGCTTCATGGCTAAGGTCTTCTCAAAAGAAAACGTACCAGTATTCACGTTACCGATATCGCCGATGCCGTTTAGGTTGGGAAGTTTTTGATTGTATAAGTTCCAGCTACCAGGATTAAATTTTTCCCAAAACTCTCGTGAAATACCGACGACCTGATCAAAGTTCTTTGCACCTGTCGCAGCAATATAATCAGGATAATAAAACCCCAATACGACTCGCTTAGCAGGGACATCGACTTGTACATCACGTCCTAGCACATCGTTGATGGTTTTGACTTCTGCTTGGGCGGTTAATGTTGTTAATATCAAACTTAACGCCAATGTTCTACGAATCCAGTTTTTCACCGCTTACTCCAAATAATCCAAAATAAAAAAGGCACACCCACAAACGACGTAACAATCCCCACCGGAAACAGCGCTCCTGGGATAATCACCTTTGATAACACTGATGAGAATGATAAAAAGGCCGCGCCAGCGAGCATGGTCGCAGGCAAAAAGTAACGCTGATCCTCACCAACGAGCAGCCGTGCGACATGCGGCGCAACCAACCCAATAAAGCCAATCACTCCGACAAAGCTAATCGCGGTTGCCGTCATCATCGCTACCAAAATCAAGGTTTTGATACGCAAATGAGTGAGGTTGACGCCAAGTGCTGACGCTCTTTCTTCACCCAATCGTAGCGCTGTCAATTTCCAACTGTCTCGAATCAGTAGCAAGATACAAATACTACTCACGACAGCGACCACCGTCACATTCGTCCAAGTGGATTTAGTCAAACTACCAAATAGCCAAAACAAAATTTGCTGCGAGACTTCAGAGGAAGCGGTAAATTGTACCAATGACAGTAACGACTGAAAGATAAATAAGAGAGCGATACCCACTAAGATGAGCGTAGAGGCAGCAAACTGTTGCAATGAGGCAAATAAAAACAGCACCGCAGAAGCGAGCATGGTCATCGAAAATGCCCCGATAGGCACCGCATATTGCAGTGGCAAACCAAAGCTACCGAACGCAATAACTAGGGACGCTCCAAACCCTGCCGCCGCTGCAAGTCCTAGCGTATAAGGACTTGCCATCGGGTTGTTAAGTAACGTCTGCATCTCAGCTCCGCCTGCTCCAAGCGACGCTCCCACGAGCAACGCCATAAATGCAATAGGCAACCGCAAATCATAAACGATGGTATGTGAGGTATCATCCAAACTGCCTAGCTGTAGCAAAGACTTAACGACGTCCATCATCGGTAGCATCGAAGGCCCTGTCATTACATCAAGCACCAGACCCAATACACACGCTGCTGCCAATGCCAATAATACCACTCGGCGTTTTGACTCTATGCGACGTTGTTGTCGAATGATTTGTTCGCTGACGGATTGGGTCATCTTGTGTCTCAATTACAAAGGTAAGTTGAAGTTACCTTTTATTTCGAAAAGTGAGAAGTATAATGCTAATGAGGACTATTCGCAATTGATAGTCTTATTTTTCCCCTTATTAAGCCTTTGAATTCACGTAATAAGTGTATTTTTTTCTGAAGTAAGAAAGATAATAAATTGAATCATAGAAAAGGACATATGGTGAATAACTGAGTATCGCGCATCTTGCTAACGCCCTACGATACTCATCTATTCTTCATTGAACAGAAGCGGGTCAAGACAAATGGAATAATACAAAAAGCAAAGCTGCCAGTACGCGGCAGCTTAGATGATAAAGTGAACTACAAACGAATCCGTGAGCCATTATCGAGCAGGCGATAAGCAATCACATAAAATATCACACAAAATATGAAAATCGCGACCATTGAATACCAAACATTTACATCAGAGTAGCCTAAAATACCATAGCGAAATGCGTTGACCATATAAACGATAGGATTTAACAATGATATATTCTGCCAAAATGGTGAGAGGTTTTCCATTGAATAAAACACACCGCCCAAATACGTCAGTGGGGTTAATACAAAGCTTGGAATAATAGAGATATCATCAAACGAGCGGGCAAATACCGCATTAATAAAACCGCCCAATGAGAATAAAATAGAGGTGCCAAGGACAGTAAAGATCGTCACAAATAAATGCTCAATACCCAAGTCGGTAAAGAATAGTGCCACTATCGACACAATGACAGCAATGGCAAGTCCGCGAAAAATACCGCCGCTAATATAGCCCATCAAAATAGCATGCTTAGAGACTGGGGACACCAAAAGCTCTTCAATACTGGCCGTAAATTTGGCGCTAAAAAAGCTTGAAACGACATTAGAATAACTGTTGGTAATAATCGACATCATGATTAAACCAGGCACAATAAACTGCATGTAGGGCACACCGCCCATCTCGCCCACACGTGAACCAATCATCTTACCGAAGATAACAAAATAAAGACTCATGGTGATAACGGGCGGTAATAACGTCTGTGGCCAAATGCGCAAAATCCTGCGAATTTCTTTTAGACAAATCGTACGAAAAGCGACGCCTTTTTTGTGCCACGACATCGATTTATTATGATCTACCATTTCCTGACTCATAACCCCGCCTCCTTCATACTGTCTGTACTTTGAATATTTTTATCTACTAAACGCATGAACAACTCTTCTAATCGATTGGCCTTGTTACGCATACTGGCTACCCTGATGCCGTGTTCAGACAGCTGATCAAAAACACCATTCAGTGACTCCCCTTCTGTCAAAGTCACTTCCAGCGTCTGACTGTCAGGTTGAGAGAAATCCGTCACACCTGACAAAGCCAATTTCTGTACAAGTGGCGTATCCAAATCAAAGACAAATGTCTCAACTGATAGCTGTGCCAATAAGTCTTTCATCTCTGTATTGATGCGAATCTCACCGTGATCTAGAATGGCAATGCGTTTACAAAGCTGCTCGGCTTCTTCGAGATAATGCGTGGTCAGAATGATTGTGGTGTTTTCTTCAATATTAATCTGCTGCATGAACTCCCACATAGAGCGGCGCAGCTCAATATCGACCCCAGCCGTTGGTTCATCTAGAATCAACAGTTTGGGTTTATGAATAAGGGCGCGCGCAATCATCAAACGGCGTTTCATACCACCAGATAACTCACGTGATTTGCTATTGCGCTTATCCCATAACCCAAGAGCGGTTAGCAATCTTTTGGCTCGTGGTCTGGCTTCTTTTGCAGAAATACCAAAGTAACCTGCCTGCGTGATCAGGATATCTTCGACTTTTTCAAACATATTAAAATTGAATTCTTGCGGTACAATGCCCAGATATTGCTTGGCAACCGAAGGATTCTCTAATAAATCTGTTCCAAAAATATGGACGCTACCCGTTGTGGGTTTAAATAGTGAACTGATAATACCAATCATGGTAGATTTACCGGCCCCATTAGGGCCAAGTAGTGCAAAAAATCCACCTTGTGGTACGGTTAAATCAACCCCTTTCAATGCCGAAAACCCATTATCATAAGTTTTGGATAAATCTTTTATCATCAGTGCTGGTGCATCAGACATGAGTACCTCTATATCTATTATGAATGTTTATAGCATATTAGGGCGTGTTGAACATGCGACCATATTGCTTTGCAGCGACGGTATATAAATATTCAACACGCCCTAATATCTAGATAGGACAATGTCATGAAGTGAGGTTGTCAGACCCAGATTTCAACTCTCACTCGTAAGAAGTAACAGATTGATATTACTTATCATCAAAAAAGCGCCTACTTCATCAAATGAAATAGGCGCTTTATAGATATACATCGTAAAAGCTTGAAGATTAATCAATAAAGATTAGCTTGCCGATTCAACCATATAATCTACAGCATTCTGAACTTCTTCATCAGGAATATCAGCACCGCCTTTAGCAGGCATGGCATTGAAACCATTGATAGCATGGGTATATAACGTGTCTTTACCTTTTGAGATACGAGGGCCCCAAGCACCAGCATCACCAAAAATAGGAGAGCCCAGTAAACCTGCGGCATGACACGTATGGCAGACAGCATTGTATACTGCTTTACCGTCACGCGGTCCGTCCCCTGGCGCTGGCCCTGCTACGCGAGCTGTCACATCACAAACTTCGTCGTCTTCGAAACATACTTTGGCCACAGGCTGAATACGAGCAATCAGATTGGGATAGAGGGCGATCAGCTTTTGTACTTGTGGCGTGTCTTGTGGGATAGGCTCTTCTTCGGTAGCAGGTGCCGCAGCAGCAGTTTCTTCGCCATCCACTTGCGCAGCTTCATCTGTAGCGGCTTCGCCATCGGTAGTCACGGCAGCGGCTTTGGTGTCTTCGCCTAGCTTTTCAGGAAGATTGTCTACGACTTCCTGCCCTTCTGCTACGTCAGAAACGGTTACAGTAGATGTGCCTGCAACGTCTTCAGCTTGGCTCACCGCGATACTAGCGATTCCTAGAATGGCAGCTGCCGATAACATAACTACTTTTCTCATTCGTCACGTTCTCTTATTACAGATACAGAGGCCTACACGACTCAGACATTCTGTCTGTCCTCCTTTGATGAGCAATCGTCATCAATAGCAAACAGCCATCCCGCGTGTCAGCACACTTGTAATCGGTGATTATAAATATGAATTCTCCCTGACATTATAAGGGAAAAGGCAGGTAAATTGCCATGCCTGTTTAATGACTATCCTGTTTTTTCTTAAAAAACCTGAATCATGGGCTTCACTCATTGGCTTTATGGCTTTTATTTGTTAGACTAGGCGGTCTTTATTTTTCGACACTTTATACGGCTTATAACACTCGTTTAAGTATTGTATTATTCTATGTCGTCGTTATCATGCGCTCGTAGCTCAGTTGGATAGAGTATCGGTCTCCGAAGCCGAGGGTCGTGGGTTCGATTCCCGCCGAGCGCACCAATCATTCTTGTTATACTTCTTCATTATTATCCTGATGACTCATGCCTATTTGTGCTGTGTCTCTACTTTTCTAAAATTTCGCGAGCATTGATCTATTGCATATCCTGCAAATTGGCCGTTAGTTGGGCGCGGCTGGGTACACGGTGATAATTAATCACAGGTACATCTCCAAGACGTCGCTGACCTATGGCAATCTTTTTATCCATCGTAATCATCGCAACTTTCTGGTCTTGCTGGCTGAGCAATAGATGGTTGGCTTTGCGAGTGACTCGGTAAGTAGGAAAATACTGTTTTAATAAAGCTGACGTCTTTTGTAGACCATCGTTAGCGGCAGCTTTTGTCGGTTTTGATTGCCCGTTATAAGATGTCTTGTCTGCTTTGACGCCACGCGACTTTGCCAATAACCACAAGGCTGCGATCACAACGAACAATATGACAAGCCACCACATTCCGTCTATCATGAGAAAGGTATCCATTATTAGCAAGGGTTGGCTCATGTTAGCAGAATTATCACCAGCGTTAATAGCAGAAGTACAGGACGCTGCCAAACTATTGGCATCAAAACAGCGTATTTGTCTTTTAACGGGTGCGGGAATCTCAGCAGAAAGTGGCATTCCAACTTTTCGGGATAAGCAAACTGGATTATGGGAAAACTATAGGGCAGAGGATTTGGCCACACCAGAGGCATTCGCGTGTGACCCAGCGCTGGTCTGGTCATGGTATCAATGGCGAAGGCAACTCATCGCGGATAAAAAACCCAATCCTGCACACAAGGCCTTAGCATATTGGCAGCATCACGCAAAAGTCAACCATCAGCAACTAACCCTCATCACTCAAAACGTGGATGACTTGCACGAGCAAGCTGGTAGTACCGTGGCTCATCTGCATGGCAATCTGGCACGCAATCGTTGCAGTCAATGCCAAACACCTTATACAAGCGCATCAAATCATTCACAAAATAGTGAAGCTTTAGATAATAGTGATGTTGATAGACAGGACGCTGAGACGTTGATCACTTGCTCGCACTGTGGTGGTTATATCAGACCAGACATTGTTTGGTTTGGAGAATCGTTGCCAGTACAAGCATGGCAGACGGCAGAAGAAGCCGCTGCTGATTGCGAGGTGTTTATCAGTATTGGTACATCCAGCCTCGTCTATCCAGCAGCAGGCCTTGCACAGTTAGCCAAGCGAAATGGCGCTAAAGTTATCGAGATAAATCCGAACCCAACGCCCAATACCACCGTTGATATCATCATAAAAGAAAAAGCAGGAATCATCATGCCTGTACTGGTCAAGCAGATCACTGGCTCATAAATCGAGAGGTATCTATAAAAGATGATACTAGATAAGCGATAGGCAATCTAAGACAGTAGCACCAAAAAAGGCTTAACGGTTTTTATCAACCATTAAGCCTTTTTTGTATTTACTCAATTAGAGGCGACTGAGTTAAAAATCACTCAACCTTCATTGTAAAGCGAGATCAACTTTTGCTAGGTAGGCTTCTTTTAACTCATCACTGATAAATGCTGATTTAAACGAGTTTTTGACCAAGGTCACGATATCATCTTCTGATAGGTCAAGATTTTCGTGTAGGTTGATGAAATTTTGATTCATATAACCTTTAAAGTACGCTGGATCATCAGAGTTGACACTGACATTCAAGCCATAGTCTAAAAGCTCTTTGATATTATGCTCTTGATAGGTTTCAAAAACTTTTAGCTCAATGTTCGAGTTCGGACAGACCGTAAGCGGCATTTGCTCATCTTTTAATCGTTGCATCAACTCGGCACTTTTTATAGATTGTACGCCATGATCAATCCTATGAATGCTCAAGATATCTAATGCTTCGTAAATGTACGAAAAATCAGCTTCTTCACCTGCATGAGCCACCAGTTTGAAGCCTGCTTCTTTTGCCTTTTTAAACACGTCTTTGAATTTTGAAGGTGGATTACCAAGCTCTGAAGAATCCAAACCCACACCGATAATATCGTCTTGGTATTTGAGTGCCGCATCCAACGTTTCAAATGCGTCTTCTTGCGATAGATGTCTTAAAAAACACATGATAATGCAAGACGTGATGCCATATTTGGCTTTGGCGTCTTGTAGCGCTTCTTTTATGCCTGTAATAACCGCATCGAAAGGAACGCCCCGAGCAGTATGCGTTTGTGGATCAAAAAATATCTCCGTATGGATGATATTGTTTTCGACACATTTTAGGACATACTCCCACGTCAAATCATAAAAATCGTCTTTCGTAAGAAGAACATTGGCACCCGCATAATAGATGTCTAAAAAGGTCTGTAGATTGGTAAAATTATAGGCGCTACGTACATCTTCTATATCTTTGTAAGGAATGTCTACTTGGTTCTTTTTGGCCAATCTGAACATCAGCTCAGGCTCTAGAGAACCTTCTATATGTAAATGCAGCTCAGCTTTTGGTAATTTCTTTATTAAATCAATCATAGTGTTCCAGTACTGGTTTTGTATTAAGGCCTACTCATACAGAGGATAGATACGCGCAATGTGTATATCTATCCTCTCTATCGATAGAAACGCTATTATATTTGAATTCGCCTCAAAACCCCATAAACTAAAATCAACCATGCCAATCTATATATCTCATCAATGAAAGGGTGGATGAGAAAGACAGATACAATCGTTACCTTTAAAAATCCATTGCTTTTAAACATCAGTTACTTCAAAAACACTACCGTGTTGGACAACTCATTGCCTGATGGATTGTCTTCTAGCTGATAATATTGACGAAGCACTTGCCCGACTTCATCTAGCAACTCGGCCACGCTCTCTTCTGTTTTTTTGTTGGCGATGCCTGATATGGCTTTTTCGCACATCGCACGCCAAACGGTGGGACTAACATGAGCACTGATACCGCGATCCGCCACAATCTCTAACTGGTGCTCACAAATATTGACATAAACCAAAACGCCTGTGTTTTCTTCGGTATCCCATACCCGATACTCGCTAAATAAATCAATCGCTCGTTCACGGCAATTTATATGATAGGCCTCTTCAATGGGTAGGTGATTTTCTACAATTAAAAAAACCTCACCGCGATGCCCTTGCTCAGCGCTTTCTACTCTTTTTGTCAGACGTGCTCTTGCGTCCGCTGTCAGCCATTTACTATGTAATAAAGGGACAAACAATACCTGACGCCACCAGCGAGCCAAGCTGGAAGTTGAAGCGTTGTTTTCTGCCATTATAATATTTCCTCAAATACGTCATTACTGACGGTTGTTTAGTGAATCAATTACCAAGAACCGCCAGCACCGCCGCCGCCGAAGCCACCACCACCACCGCCAAAGCCGCCGCCACCAAAACCACCACCGCCGAAGCCGCCACCACTACCACCGCCCATACCAGGTAGGAAAATCAGACCACCGCCTCTGCGTCCACCTTTACCGCCACCACCTTTACCACCGCCGCCTCGCGAAATCAAAAACATCCAGATAAATATCGCCATAATCAGGGTCATGAAAAAGCCGCCACCTAACGCGAGTGAGCCTGCAAAAAAACCACCTGCGGTCAAGATAGAGCCAAACACACGGCCCAATATTTTGGTAATAAAGCTACCAAATATCATCGACATGATAAACAAAAAGATAGGTGCTGGTACCTCATCTGAGCCTTGTTGTGTGCTTCGTTCAGCCGCTTGGGCATCAGCACGGGCTAATACCTCTGGGTCAGCTGTCAAGCGTGTTTTGAGTGCGTCCACGCCCGCCAAAATACCAGCGCCATAATTGTCTTGTTTAAACAGTGGCGTGATGTCTTCACGAATGATCCGGTTGACAGCGGCATCGGGTAATACCCCTTCTAAACCATAGCCCGTTAAAATATACATATCACGGTCATTGACCGCAACGACTATCAATAAACCATCATCGATATCTTTGTCACCCAGTTGCCACTTTTCGGCCACTTGGAGAGCATAATCAAAAATGGGGGTGCCATTGGTCGTGGGCACAATCACCACAGCTGCCTGAGCCAAGCCTTGTTGATAAATACCACGAAGCTGCGTCTCTAAGCGCTGTTTTTCTTGCGGGTTTAAGATATTGGCCTGATCAACGACTGGCTCGTTTAGTATTAGCTTATCCGCATCAATGCTAGGCGCACTTGATTGTACAGCAGGACGGCTAGGTGTTGAGGCAGAAGCAGTGGCTTCATTGTTGTCAGCTGCCTTGGGATTAATGGCATCGTTACCTAACACAGCGCCGTTGATAGCTTCGTTGCCTAATACCGCATCATTGATGGCTTCGTTGGACTCACCAGCTTTGGCAATAGCGACCATATCCTCAACACTACGATCTTGCATAGTCGAGGTATTATCGGTAGCTGCCACACTATTTCCCACATCGGCATTAGGCGCAGCATAAAGTACTGACGCACTAGCCATGCTGAGTGTAAATAATAATGTTGATAAGATTGCTTTTGAATTATTCATCTAATCTATACCACCTCAAGTGACCTCTATACTAAATTAATAGGCATCCACGTCCATCAACACCTTTAAAACACATGTGAGCTATCATCAAACAAATAGAGCGGCAACGACCGCTCTACTATTCTATCGCTTTGGTTGACCTTAATCCTACTCTGCTGTCGCAGCATCGTTACCGCCAAAATCGACACTTGGCGCGGTCGAAATCGCCTCTTCATTAGCGACACTAAAGTTTGGCTTAGGTTGCATGCCAAAGACTTTTGCAGTCACATTGGTTGGGAATTGGCGTACTGTCGTATTGTAGCCCTGTACTTCTTGGATGTAGCGATTACGTGCGACGGCAATACGATTTTCAGTCCCTTCAAGCTGGGCTTGTAAATCTTGAAACAAAGCATCCGATTTTAGCTCAGGATAACGCTCAGATACGGCCATTAAACGCGATAGTGCTCCTGTCATCTGCTCTTGCGCAGCAGCATAACGCTCCATCGCTTCTGGATCGTTTAGCACTTCAGGCGTGACCGTAATCCCGCCAGCACGCGAGCGAGCCTCAGCCACTTGTGTGAAGACCTCTTGCTCTTGTGTCGCATATTGCTGTACGACTTTTACCAAGTTTGGCACCAAATCACTGCGGCGCTGATATTGGTTGACCACTTCTGACCATGACGCTGTTACTTGCTCGTCTTGCGCTTGAAGATTGTTATACCCACATCCACTCAAGCCGACAGTAGACGTCGTCAATAGTGCTGCTAACAATGCTGGTTTCATAATAGATTTACGCGTCATCGTTGTTTCTCCTAATAATCATAAATAACAAATAGCTGGTAACACGTTTTTTAATAGTTTTTCAGTTATTCTTTAATCTACTGACGACATATATACTCTATATATCGTAAGCTTGCATTTTTTTGACAAACTATCGAGCATGATTACTTAAGCAATGTATATCCTTTGTACTTTTACTTTATATACTGTCTGCTTAATACTGTGTCAATGATGGCGCTATCGTAATGGTTTTACAATTGACCGTTACCAAAACACAACCCCAATTGTAAGCTGTTATGGCTTTTATATAACTTTTTTTACAAGTCAAGCATTAGCCGCTGCTATATAAGGATGCACAGTCACTAATCAGCAAAGCTAAGCACACTGACGCTTCCCCTATTTTATGACCAAATCTCCCGTACTAAATTCAAATATATCTATCTATCCATAAAGAAAATTCTAGTAATTAGGATAAAAATATGGCAAATTGCAGTTACGTAGCCGTACGGTTTGAATACATTTGGTAGTGGACTTATATTTTGATACGTATTAGAGAGTTGGTAATTGAGGTGTAAAATCCTCATCAAGCCATAAAATATCTTCTAGTACGTTCAATACGCCCTATCAGTAGTGTATTCAACTGGCACGGCTCATAGCAAGTTGAACACCATCATGATGAGTGTTCAATTATATAAACGCCTATTTTATCCGCTGCTCTACTTATCACGAATCTTATTTATCACGTCATAATAAGATACAAGAGTAATTAATGTAGCAAAAGCGTTTTACATGCAGCTGGTACTAATATTACGAATGATAAGTGCTATGCAAATAGGTATTGTTGCTAGCAAGCCAAGCGGATGAATACGGACAACTACAGTCCATTCTTATTGGCTAAACACGTATGAGACTTAACTATATATAAGTCAATGTAGCTAATTTAACTGCTTAACTTAAATAAGTAAGTTAACCAGTTAGCTTACTCCTAGAGCATACAGAGCCACTTTGAGACAGTACTAGGGATATAAATATGGAAGGTTTAGTTAACTTAGTAAACGGAATTATCTGGAGCCCCGCGCTGATCTATCTGTGTTTAGGCGCAGGCTTGTTTTATTCCATCATGACGCGCTTCGTACAAGTACGTCTATTCGGTGAAATGATCAAGCTACTATTTACTGGTAAATCCAGTACTGATGGTATCTCATCATTTCAGGCACTTGCCGTCTCTCTTGCAGGGCGTGTGGGTATGGGTAACATCGCTGGGGTAGCAGCTGCTATCGGCTTCGGTGGTCCAGGTGCAGTATTTTGGATGTGGGTTGTTGCCTTCTTAGGGGCATCTACTGCTTATGTTGAATCAACACTCGCACAGATTTATAAAGAAAAAGACGTTGTCACTGGCGAGTATCGTGGTGGCCCTGCTTACTACTTCGAACGTGCCCTTGGTCAAAAGTGGTACGGCATCCTCTTCGCCATCGCTTCTATTTTATCCTGTGGTATGTTCTTACCTGGTGTACAGGCAAACGGTGTTATCAGTGCATTTGCACAGGTAATGGGCGAAGGTACTGTCATGAACGTGGCAGGCTTAGAAGTTGGCTCTATGCGTTTGGTGGGCTTGGCCATCATCTTAGTCGTACTAGGTATCATCATCTTCGGTGGTATCAAACGTATTGCAACCTTCACTGAATTTGCTGTTCCATTTATGGCAGTCGGTTATATTGCTTTAGCTTTGATCATCATGTTCAGTAACTTCAGCTTGATCCCTGATGTATTTGGTTTGATCATCAGCGATGCATTCACGGCACAAGCAGGTTTTGGTGCTGCAATCGGTTGGGGTGTCAAACGTGGTATTTACTCTAACGAAGCGGGTCAAGGTACAGGACCTCATGCAGCAGCCGCTGCTGAAGTTCAGCATCCATCACAGCAGGGTCTAGTACAAGCATTCTCAGTATATGTTGATACCTTACTGGTTTGTTCTGCAACTGCATTCATGATTTTGTCTACTGGTATGTACAACATTCAAGGTACATTGCCAGATGGTCAATTCATCGTACAGAACGTTGCTGCTACTACTGAAATCAACGCACCTGCCTTTACACAAATGGCAATGGAATCGGTATACGGCTCATTTGGTAATGTCTTTATCGCCATCGCTGTATTCTTCTTTGCCTTTACAACCATCCTAGCTTACTACTACATTGCTGAAGTCAACGTGGCTTACTTGACACGCTTTCTTGGCCGTGGCGCTCATAAAACTGGTGTATTCTTAGTCAAAGTGCTTATCATGATCATGGTAGCTTACGGTGGTCTAAACTCAGCAGGTTATATCTGGGCTATTGGTGATATCGGTGTTGGCCTCATGGCTTGGCTAAACATTGTGGGTATCTTGGTCATCTTCTTGGTTGCACGTCCAACCCTAACCATGCTAAAAGACTACGAAGCACAACTTAAAGCTGGTGTTACGGACTACGTTTTTGACCCAGCCACGTTCG
Source organism: Psychrobacter sp. JB385 (assembly GCF_900163785.1). Taxonomy (GTDB): domain Bacteria; phylum Pseudomonadota; class Gammaproteobacteria; order Pseudomonadales; family Moraxellaceae; genus Psychrobacter. The sequence continues at coordinate 48,484 of NZ_FUKN01000011.1, read as the reverse complement.
GTATCAAAAACGCTCCTTACTGGGAAGAGCGTCATCTAAAACAGCAACAAAGAATGGCAGCTGATCCACTACGTAAAGACATTCGATAGTCGTCTTTATCATAGTCATCATCTAAGCAGTCTATAAAAAGGCCCGAGACAATCGTCTCGGGCCTTTTTCGTATGTGTAATATCTATAAGTAACATTTGTCTTGAGCAGAGTTGAGTGAAGTATATTAAGACATGACTTTGAATCCGCCTAGATCGTACTTATAGATTATTCTTTTATAAATAGTTGATACCTGAGCACAAAAAAGCCTAGCTCAATGACTAGGCTTCTTTATTACAGAAATATCTGATAAAAAATTACTGACAGCAGCAGCTTACTCAGGCATTAATACTGCGTCGATAGTGTGAACCACACCATTGGTTGCCATGATGTCTGTACCTGTGATATTTGCTTTCCCACCAGTAGCATCGGTAATGACATTGTCATCACTGATAGTAATAGTTGCACCATTAGCAGTTTTGATATCAGTACCATAAGGGATGTCAGCAGCTTTCACTTCCATTGGCACTACATGGTAAGGCAGTACTTTTTTCAGCAAGTCAGTATTGGCCAATAACTCTTCTTTGGTTACGCCCAACTTCTCTAATACTGGCGCAAAAGCATCATCAGTTGGTGCAAATACGGTGTATTTAGTACCTTGATCCATCAACATGGTGTCAAGACCAGCGGCTTGTAGCGCTGCTGTTAGGATGGTCAAGTTTTCATTACCAGCGGCTACTTCAGCGATGGTTTGCGTCGCCATGCCATCAGTTTCGGCCATTGGGTCAGCCATTGGCTCAGCTTCTGCTTCTGGAGCCGTTCCTACCGCTGGCTCTACAACTACTTCTTCAGTAGTTGTATCAGTTTCTACAGGATCAGTAGCGGCTTCTTTATCATTACAAGCGGCCAGTGACATAGCGGCTGTAACAACTGCGATCGATAATAAATTCTTCTTTAACATAGGTATTTCCTTATAAATAAATAATGGGTTAAATCGTTTGTTAAACAAACCATTCTGCTCAATATGTGCATATAACAGCAGATGACTTATGGACTTGTGCATGGCAAGTAAAACCTGTCACACAGTTCGAGGACATCGATACTGTTATTCCAATGACTATGATTCTAACTGATTCATTTTAAATTGCTGCGTACTTAGGTAGCGAGACTGTATCAATCACGTGTACAAAACAAGGAATTATTTGAATAATGGCTAATATAATAGTAAAGAAGCCATTTTCTAAACCGATACTCGATCTTTTCACAGCAGAACATACGCTGATATGCATGCAAAAAAATCAGTCATTAGCGTTTTCTTTTTTATAGATTTGAATCAGAAAAAAGTGTTCATTTTGATACCGAAGTCGAAAACTTCATGCCTATGGTCTAAAGTTTTTGGTAAAGTGAGTTAATAGTAATAACTATTTAAATAGATTTTTAGATTCAAAGAATTTTAGACGATATCTAAAATGTCACTTAGGTGCTTATCAAATAGTTAATTAAGTTGTGAATGAGTGAAGCTGGTACTAATACCAGCCTCATCTTATAGAAGGGACGTATAACATATCCTAAGCGCTGCTTATTGAAACATTACTTATTTATGCTTGATTATCATTTAGGCATTAGTACTCTATCGATAACGTGAATTACACCATTATTAGCAGGAATGTCTGTCTTGATAATATTGGTAGTACGGCCCATTTCATCCATCAATTTGCCTTGATTTGTCACCATAAGCGTATCTTTGCTTGCGGTCATGACATTACCTGGCTTCACATCTTTTTTGTACATTGCCATATCGCCACTGATGACGTGATAACCTAGTACCTTTCTTAGCATCGCTTTGTCAGCAAACAACTGCGCTTTAGTCATGTTTGTTTCTTTTAGCGCCTGCATAAAGGCTTCATTGGTCGGTGCAAATATTGTGTAGTGAGCGTTAGGATCAGACAGCATGCCAGTTAGACCAGCCGCTTGAATGGCTTCGACTAGTACTGAAAAATCAGGATTGCTTTGAGCAACTTGTACGACGTTCATTTTTGCCATTTGTTGACTATGCATTGGCGCTTTCATATCAGCGCTTTTGTTTGGCATCATGTTGTTACAAGCACTTAGGCCTGCAATTGAAAGTGCTAACGTACCAAGGGTAGCGATTTTCGTAATTTTCATAACATTTTCCTTAATGATTCAATTATTTGTTAACCACAAAATTATTGTCTTACAGATCAGATTTTCTTTTCGTAATGCTAACCACTGTTTATTAAGACGCTCATGATAGATACTACGATTAAGTCAATAGAATCATCCACATGTACTAGTAAGTATTGCTTACGAAAAACAAATCCTTCTGAAATTAAATTAACATATAAAAAATATTTATAAACTCGAATTTGCGCTACTTTTTGTAGTTGTGGTGTAAGTTGCGTCTGTCTTTCATAAGAGAGCGTTTGCTTTGATTTACAAGACCCACACGTTATGTAATCTTGAACCGAAATGAGAGTCATTTTCACGCTTTCTCTTGATAGAGCTGCCTTTGACACCATCTCTTGTTCTCGATATTTTTTTACTCTTTGTACTGCCAAACAGGAATAAGGACTGTACCGCTTACTATATGATTTTCATGCTAAAATATGATGGATTTGCCCAATATTTTTATGAAAATTGCACCCTGTTTGTTATTCCCTCCTTTTATGACATTGACGATATAAGCAGCGCTCCTATGACTCAAACGATGACCTCACCGACCTCTTCTCACTCTGATACTACTTCTCGCTCATCATCCGCTGATGACTTTATTTTGACGCCGCCTGCTGTATTTCCTTATAAGGAACAGCAGCTCACCGCGCGCGACCGTATTACCGAGCAAATGGCATCACGCATTTTGATGTTAGATGGCGCGATGGGTACGCAGATTCAGACCTATAAGCTAGAAGAAGCAGACTATCGTGGTGAGCGTTTTGCCGATATCGATCAAGATGTGCGCGGCAATAATGATTTGCTGGTGCTAACCCAGCCGCACATGATTAAAGACATTCATCACGATCATCTGTTGGCTGGTGCGGATATCATCGAGACCAATACCTTTAACGGTACGCGTCTATCGATGGCTGACTATGACATGCAGTATTTGGTGCCTGAGCTGAATAAGACAGCAGCCAAAATTGCGCGCGAGGCGGCTGATGAATTTACCGCCAAGACGCCTGAGAAGCCGCGGTTTGTCGCTGGTGTGGTGGGCCCGACCTCACGCACGTGCTCGATATCACCTGATGTCAATGACCCTGCCTTTCGTAACATTACCTTTGATGAGCTGGTCCTAAACTACCGTGAAGCGACCTTATGCCTGATAGAAGGCGGCGTCGATCTTATTTTGATTGAGACAATCTTTGATACGCTCAATGCCAAGGCGGCGATATTTGCCATCACGGGTGTGTTCGAAGATATCGGCTTTGAGCTGCCAATTATGATTTCGGGTACAATCACTGATGCGTCAGGTCGCACGCTATCTGGTCAAACGGCGGAAGCGTTCTATAACTCGATTCGCCATGCCAAACCACTATCTGTTGGCTTTAACTGTGCGCTAGGTGCTGATGCGCTACGTCCGCACATTCAAACGCTATCGAATATCGCTGATACTTATGTCTCTGCGCATCCAAATGCGGGTCTGCCCAATGAGTTTGGCGAATATGACGAAACCGCTGAAGAGACCGCTGCCCTACTCGAAGGCTTTGCCAAAGCGGGTATCTTAAACATCGTTGGCGGCTGCTGTGGTACAACGCCTGAGCATATCCGTCAAATCGCTAAAATGGTCGCAAACTATCCGCCACGCGTGATTCCTGAAATCGCGCCTGCCTGTCGCTTGTCAGGTCTAGAGCCATTTACGATCAATGCTGACAGTTTGTTTGTCAATGTTGGTGAGCGTACCAATGTCACAGGCTCCAAAAAATTCCTAAGGCTGATTAAGACCGAAGCCTATCTTGAGGCGCTGGATGTGGCGCGTGATCAGGTTGAAGGCGGCGCGCAAATCGTCGATATCAATATGGACGAAGGCATGCTCGACTCCAAGCAGGCCATGATTCACTTCGTCAACCTCGTCTCAGGCGAGCCGGATATTAGCCGTGTGCCACTGATGATTGACTCGTCCAAATGGGACATCATCGAAGAAGGCCTAAAACGTACGCAGGGTAAATCTGTCGTCAACTCCATCTCCCTAAAAGAAGGTCATGCTGAGTTCGTCGAGCGCGCCAAATTGTGTATGCGCTATGGTGCCGCCGTTATTGTCATGGCGTTCGATGAAGATGGTCAAGCCGACACTTACGAGCGCAAAATTGAGATATCGAAGCGCAGCTATGACGTATTGGTCGATGAAGTGGGCTTCCCTAGCGAGGACATTATCTTTGACCCCAATATTTTTGCCGTCGCCACGGGTATCATCGAGCACAATAACTACGGTGCGGACTTTATCAATGCCACACGCTGGATTACGGAAAACCTACCAAATGCCATGGTCTCGGGTGGCGTGTCAAACGTGTCGTTTAGTTTCCGTGGTAACCCGATTCGTGAAGCGATCAACTCCGTATTCTTATACCACGCGATCAAAAATGGCCTGACCATGGGTATCGTCAACCCAGCCATGCTTGAGCTGTACGATGATATTCCAAAGGAAGCGCGTGATGCGATCGAAGACGTCATGCTCAACCGCAACCAAGGTGAGACGGGACAGGATGCGACCGAACGCCTAATGACCGTCGCTGAAAACTACCAAGATGGCGGGAAGAAAAAAGACAGCACCGTCGATATGAGCTGGCGTGAGGGTACGGTAGAAGAGCGTATCGCGCACGCATTGGTCAAAGGCGTGACCACCTTTATCGAAGAAGATACCAAAGAAGCGTGGGAGAAATACCCCAAACCGCTCGAGGTCATTGAAGGGCCACTCATGGACGGTATGAATATCGTCGGTGATTTATTCGGTGCGGGCAAGATGTTCTTACCGCAAGTCGTAAAATCTGCTCGCGTGATGAAGCAATCGGTCGCATGGCTAAACCCATATATCGAAGCGGAAAAAGTCGAAGGCGAAGTCAAAGGCAAAATCCTAATGGCAACCGTCAAAGGCGACGTGCATGATATCGGCAAAAACATCGTCGGCGTGGTACTTGGCTGTAACGGCTACGATATCGTCGATCTGGGCGTGATGGTACCGTGCGAAACCATCCTCGATACGGCTATTAAAGAAAAAGTCGATATCATTGGTCTGTCAGGTCTGATCACCCCCAGTCTCGATGAGATGGTCTATGTCGCCAAGCAAATGCAAGAGCGCGGCATGACTCTACCCTTGATGATCGGCGGTGCCACAACGTCGAAAGCGCATACGGCCGTCAAGGTCGAACCGCAGTATCAAAACGATGCGGTCATCTATGTCTCGGATGCCTCGCGCTCAGTCGGCGTGGTCACCAAGCTGCTATCCAAAGAGCACCGTACCGCCCTCATAGATGAGACCCGCGCAGAGTATGTCAAAGTACGCGAGCGTCTGGCTAAGCGTCAACCGAAAGCCGCCAAAGTCACCTATGCTGAATCGGTCAAAATTGGCTTTCAGTATGATTGGGAAAACTACGTACCACCAGTGCCAAACAAGTTAGGTCAAGTGATATTGGATGACTATCCAATCACTAATCTGTTGCCCTATATTGACTGGACGCCATTCTTTATCTCTTGGGGTCTGACGGGTAAATATCCAAAAATCTTGCAAGATGATGTGGTGGGTGAAGCGGCGCGTGATCTGTTTGAAAATGCGGAAGAGCTGCTACACAAAATGATTGAGGAAAAATCAATCGTGGCAAAAGGCGTGTTCAAACTCATGCCAGCGCGCCGTACTGACTCAGACACCGTCACCGTGTATGACGATGCGCCTGCTGATGGTGGCAAACCGACCTATCAGTTCGAGCATTTACGTCAGCAAAGCGACAAAGCCAGTGGTAAGCCAAACCTGAGCTTAGCGGACTTTATCTCGCCATCAGACACGCATACCGATCATTTGGGCGGCTTTACCGTCTCTATCGTCGGGACAGAAGCGCTCGCTGAGCAATACAAAGCAGCAGGTGATGACTATAACGCTATCATGGTACAAGCGCTGTCTGACCGTCTAGCCGAAGCCTTTGCCGAGCATCTGCACGAGCTGATCCGTAAAGATTATTGGGGCTATCAGCCAACTGAGTCACTCACCAATGATGAGATGATTAAAGAAAAATACGTCGGCATCCGCCCTGCCCCTGGTTACCCCGCTTGCCCTGAGCATACCGAAAAAGGCAAATTGTTTGATTGGCTCGGTACGGTCGAGGCAATCGGTACGACCTTGACCGAAAGCTATGCGATGTGGCCTGCGTCATCGGTCAGCGGATTTTATTACTCGCATCCGGATAGTGAGTACTTCAACGTCGGTAAAATCAGTCGTGATCAGTTAGAGAGTTATGCTGAGCGTAAAGGCTGGGATATGAAAACGGCTGAGAAGTGGTTAAATCCCAATCTATAGATTTAAAAAAACCGCTATATAAATTGAAATGCGCTACTAGTACAATTTTACTTGCTTACTGTGCCTACGCCGACAGAGGCTGCGTAAAATTCATGCTAGTAGGGTGACAACGCCTTTGAAGCGCATCAACGATAGACATTTTATCATTATCTCTTGGCTTACTCATTTTATATGAGTAAGCCATTTTTTATGGCGCATCCTTCATTTACTATCAGCAAACTTATCGCTACGTTCATAGCAAAATACTTTTATCATTTGCTGGCAATAACCATGCTAAATTATTGTCTTCTTCATTTTTCGTTATTTTGAGACAGGCTATGAATCAGATTGCATTACTCTCTAGTTGGATTGGCAAAACCTTTGCAATCTGGGCATTGGTCAGTGCTGTGTTGGGATTTGTGTTTCCCACATTTTTTGCTTCATTGGCATTTTTGATCGTACCAATACTTGGCATCATCATGTTTGGTATGGGTATGACGCTCAAAACCGAAGATTTCCTAGAGATTGTCAAACGCCCCAAACCTGTATTGGTCGGACTGTTGGCACAGTTCACGCTGATGCCTTTGATTGCTTACCTATTAACGGTCATCTTTAACCTTGATCCTTTAATCGCGGTCGGTGTCATCTTGGTCGGTTGCTGCCCTGGCGGTACATCTAGTAATGTGATTACATTCTTGGCCAAAGGTGATGTCGCGCTAAGTGTCGCGATTACCTCTATCTCTACCTTACTTGCGCCCTTTTTGACGCCTATTCTATTAAACGTGTTTGCCGGTCAGCTAATCGATATCGACCTAGCCAGTATGATGATGACCATTACCAAGATTGTCATCTTACCTATATTACTCGGTGTTATCTTCCATAAGTTTTTGGGTAAAAAAATCGCGTTCGTCACCGAGGTATTGCCGATGGTGTCGGTGTTGGGTATCTCAATTATCATCGCAGCGGTGGTGGCAGTGTCTAAGGCGACCATCTTAGATAGCGGTGCCATCGTCTTTATTGTCGTTGCTCTACACAATATGTTGGGATATACCTTGGGATATGTGATCGCGCGCTTGTCTGGATTTACGGAGAAGCAACGCCGTGCCATTATGGTGGAAGTAGGCATGCAAAATTCTGGTCTGGGCGCTGCCCTTGCCGCGACGTATTTCAACCCTGTCGCTGCCTTACCTAGTGCGATATTTAGTGTGTGGCATAACTTTAGTGGTGCGTTGGTTGCGAATATTTTTGCGAAGAGCGATGCTAAATAATCAAGGGCTTTATTACTTGTGTCTTAGTTATGGTTGCTTTAATGTTGATGGAATTTAGATTTGTGAATGACTAGGGTTATATCAATGGAAGAAACTATAAAGCTTTGGTTTAAAGAGAGATATACAGATTTCAATTCAGGCAACGGTTTGAATCGAAATAGTCCCTTTGAGTTAAAACGTTTAAATATTATTGTAGGCGCAAACAATGCTGGTAAAAGTAGATTCATGCGCGAGTTTATATTCAAATTAAAAATAAATAGTGTAGATTTTAAGTATCCTCAAGCTTATAAAGACTATATCTCCATCATTAATAGCTTTATTTGCAACCACTCTTCAAAGCATCAGTTAGAAATACCTGACAACTCTTTATATAGCTTAGAAGATATCGTAAGACAATGGCAAAATACTGGCTCTTTTCTAACAGATACAAGAAAAGCTATTGAAGCTCATATCACATATAGAACTAGCTCAATAAAATATAATACTTTAGAATATGCAATAGTTACAGGAAAGCTTCCTCATGAAGTCCGTAAACTTATCGATGATATAAATCAACTGATAGAAGGTCTGAGTAATATTAAAAATACTTTAGACTCTTTAAGTTTTAAAGCTTTAAAGTTTTACTACATTGATAGCTTGAGAAGCTTACGAAAGTTGAATTCACAAATAACCTCTACTGATGCTGAATCAGAATACTATCCTTTACTTTCTAGAACAATTACTGACTATAGTTTTGAGAAAGACGAAATAATCTCAGGCGAAGATTTTTTTGGCTTATTAACTGACTCATTGTTAGGTAAACCTGAAGAGCGCCAAAGAATTCAAAGCTATCAAGAAAAACTGTCTCATTATTTTTTTAATAATGAAGTTATAACTATTATTCCTCATTTGAGGACTGACAGTATAGAAATTAAAATAGGTGAAGCAGAACAGTTTCCTATCTCAAAACTTGGTGATGGCTTACAACAAATTATCATCCTTACTTATAAAGCTTTCTTAACTACCGAACCTTCTTTCTTTTTTATTGAAGAACCAGAAATGCATTTGCATGCTGGCTACGTTAAACAGTTAATGAAGTTTTTATTGAATGAAACTGACCATTATTACATGGCGACCAGTCATTCAAATTACTTGCTTGATATGATTAACGAAGACAAACGTATTGCTTTGTATCGTGTAGATAAAAAGCAAATGAGTGACGAAGAGAACAAATACGAGACGGTAATCAAACGTTGTGATGGTGACCGTACTATATTACGCACACTGGGTGTCTCACCGTCTTCTGTATTTTTAGCAAACTGTACCATTTGGATAGAAGGTATTACTGACCGTCTATATTTTGTTCAGTATTTAAAGAAATATTTGGAAGAACTAAAGACGACTGATGAAGAGAAATGGCAAGATTATTCACGTTTCATCGATGGTTATCATTATGCATTTGTAGAGTATCAAGGCTCTAATCTTGACCATTGGGATTTTGAAGTAGACTGCCCTGATGACGTTAATAGTAGCTCCGATAAAGGGCTTCCTGCTATATTAACCACTTCGCACGCTCTCGTAGTTGCTGATGCAGACTTGAGAGGCAAGCCTAGATTTACAGAGCTACAAAGTCAACTAAACGATAATATGATCATTACTCAAGGTAAAGAGACAGAAAATACGTTACCTACTAACCTTTTAAAAAAGAAATTCTTTTCCATGTGTCCTGAAAATGGATTATCTAGCCAAGGTAGAAAGAAGAAACTAGAGCATTTTGAAGAATATGATGAGTATTTTGATAATAGGTATGAGACCTCAGATTTAGGTATTGGCGACTATCTAGATAATATACTTGAAGCAATGCGCGCAGACGAAATAGTACCCGACATACCTAAAGATAAGAGTTCTTTTATCTTCTCAGAAGGTGGACAAAAAACCATAAAGAATAAGTCAGAGTTTTGTCGCGATATTGTGGGTTTGATGGAAGAAGAGGAATGGACGCTCACAGAATCAGCAAAATTAATATGTGAAAAAATATTCGAGCATATCAAGAAAAACAATGACTGACCTTAACTCTTTGGGACGAACAAGACGTTATATAAAGCTTCAATACTGTCATAACGATCAAATTGAACTTTGCTAATAGTGCGGATATTAGGTCGCTCAGCTTTTATACCATCCGCACTCGCTTTAGTATGTTTTGCGACTTTAGCATTCTCTAGCCCAGCTAGTGGCTTGCCTGCCTCAGCACCAAAAAAATAAAACGAGCATAGCTCTAAAGTCTCTTCATCAAATATAATCCAAACAATGCATCCTGAAGGCTTACTAGCTAAACGAACGTTGACCTTTTGACTTGGTGTTTTAGCACCAAATTTTGAAGTTTTTAATTGAATATGACGAATAATATTATTGTCTTCAAGGACAACATCACAACCTGCATTATCAACTTCAGGTCTCATGACCTCTAGTTGGCAATCATCTTTTAGCCATGATAGCTTTAACATCTCACCAATAAATAAGTGCTCAATAAGCTTTTCTCGAAAGCTTGAATGCTCAAAATGCTTACTCATAATTTACCTTACTATCTTGAATTAACTTAATCTGATTTACTTTTACTCCGCCGATACCGCTCAGAACAATAAATAACCCGCTCCCAGTCCTTTTCCCACTTTTTGCGCCATGTAAAAGGGCGCTGGCAGACGGGGCAGGTTCTTTGGCGTAGATTTATTTCCGAAAGGTCATAATTATAATTTTCATCTTCAATCGCATTTATAACCGTTAACTCTATGAGCCATTGAAGATGGCTTTTGCTATTTAGATGGTGCTGATATCGATTGCAAGTTTGGGTCCATTCCCTTATAAAATCCTGCCAATGCGCATATGCTTTTTGCCATGTTTTCATCTTTAGGTGCTATAGGTTCATCATAGCCATTTTCGGATAGTGACGATATAAATTCAGATTTTTTTGCGCCATTCTCGTCATAGTTATCGACTTCATACTTTCTAATGTACCCGTCTTGGCAAAATACCCTATAATTGGTCACTGTGTAGTTTTTATTAGGACTGATTTTTTTAACCTTGCCAAATGCGACATTTTTGAACTGTAGAATGCTATTAACGTCTAAATAGCTTTTGGTTGTTTCATTTCCTGAAGTGAGAATATTATCGTACTCTCTAACCAGTAACCATCTGGGCTGATCACTATCTACTTCAGGTAAAGCCTGCGCCTTTGCCAAAATATTATCACGCTCCTGTGCGGAGACTAGACTTTTACTGATAAGCTTTTGTCTATATTGTTCTGAGCGTCCGTCGTACACCATACAACTAGAAAGAGCAAGTATAGAGCTACAGGTGATTACAGCTAGTGCTAGTCTCTTCATAAAATTCCTTTATAAGTAAATGAAATATGACAGAATTGGGAGACAACTGTCTCTCCTTATCGTTAAACGTGGACTACGTTTAAGTTGAATGCTTATTACAATTCAAAATCAATCGCGCGTTTTTGTCCGACGACACCTCTCAGAACAATAAATCACCTGCTCCCAGTCTTTCTCCCATTTTTTACGCCACGTAAATGGGCGCTGGCAGACTGGGCAGGTTTTTTGCGGTAAGTTTACTTTTTTATGTGCCATTGTTTGCCCCCATCTACTTTTGACTATTCGTGTTATGGTGAAGTCTTACTTTTGATGTTCGACGCCCTCATACTTCTTAATTCGACGGCACTGGTCTGAGCAGTAGACCATGCTCTCCCAGTTTTTATCGAGCTTCTTCGTCCAACTAAACTCACGCTCACAGACAGGACAGAGTTTTTTTCGGACGTTCTTTTTTTTGTGCGCCATACATTTCTCATTGGTTTGTTTACGACATCGGTCGCGTGTCACTATAGCCTACTACGTATCATTGCTATTAGTCACAGTTACTAGTCATAATCGTCAAATATTTTATTTAAGCGATTGAGACTGTTGACGATCAGCTTACCAGATTGATCAGTACTGCTATCAATCGCGAGCTTCTCATCCATGCGCATCGTCAGTGGTGCCAGCGCCTGCTTGAGGGCATTGGCCATCAGTGTGGTCTGCTCATGGATATCAGGCGCATTGCTCTCTACGGTTTTACTATCATCATTTTTAATTAGGCTTTCGGCTAAGCTACGAGATAAGCTATCTGCCATATTGTGTGCAAGTTGTTCAACGGCATCGACCAGTTGCACCATCAGGGCTTTTTGCACGTCTTGGTTTTGCTTGAGGTACTCGCCCTCGGCTTTATGATCGTGCTTATATATCTGTAGTAATTGGCTCACGCTTTTCTCAAAGCCATTATCGATACTATCGCTGACGACTTTGGCGTTATTGATCACGCTATCGGCGAGGATTTTTTGTGAGGCCAGCTGCGCCTCAATCTGAGACTCTAACTGGGCCTTACGCTCTGCTTCTCGTAAGCGCGCGATTTGCTCTGGGTCATTTTTGGTTAAGTACGTCTCAAACTGACGACTGATGGTATTGAAGCCGCTCGCCAAGTCCACCAACTGCGCAACGATTCGCGCGCCTGTATCGCCGTCTTCGCCGCCCATGGCTTTGTTACGTAAGAAGTCGGCTTTGATTTGCGCCCAACGCGCTTTTTCTGCGTCGGTTAAGGTACCGCGCATCTCGCCAAGCTTGAGCAAGTTGCTCTCTGCGCCTTGGGTCAATAGCTGCGACTCGCCCAGATAGTGATCGTCTATCAGCTGGTTTAGCTCATTCTCATTCATGACCGCTGACAGCTTTTCGGTCATCTTATTCATATTACGATAACTGCCTTGTAGCTTAAATATCGGCTCGACACGGTATTTATCGTCTTGCGAAGCGGAGGCAATATAGGCTTGGTTGACATCCAAAATGACTGCTTGCACCCTAAACATATGACGCAAGATGGCGACAATTTCGTTAATCTCTGAGGTGCTATACGGATAGGTCAGATCGCTGCTTTGCGCTTGGGCGAGGTTGGCATTGTCCGTTTTAGCTATTTTAATCAGGCGATGTACATCGCTTAGGTCACGATTTGCTAGTGGTGCGAGGACACTATTCGAGGTTAGGGAGTTTTCGATATAACTGAGGGCAAAGATGTCTTCCATACCGCTCATGATATCGCCTAGATTGTAAATATCGGCGCGGTTGGCGAGCATGTCAGGGACTTTAAAAGCTTCGCCGCTTTCGGTGTAAGGGTTACCCGCCATGACCACACAGAACTTTTTGCCGCGCATGTCATAAGTTTTGGTCTTCCCTTGCCAGACGCCATCAATACGACGTGTACCATCACCCAATGAGATAAATTTTTGCAAAAATTCCGCATGGGTATGCTGAATGTCATCAAGATACAGCATGACGTTACTGCCCATCTCAAAGGCTAAGTTGATTTTATTCAGCTCTTCTCTTGCCGTGGCATTGGGCGCTTTTTCGGGATCTAATGAGGTGACGTCATGACCGAGTGACGGACAGTTAATCTTCATAAAGATCAGGCCGAGACGATTTGCCACGTATTCCATCAAGGTGGTTTTACCATAACCTGGTGGCGATATCATCATGAGAATACCCATCAAATCGGTCCGCTTATCCTCGCCGACCGTGCCCATCTGCTTGGCAAGGTTATCACCAATAAGTGGCAGGTAGCTCTCATTAATCAGACGGTTACGCACGAATGAGGACAAGGGACGCGGCATAAATTCGTCCAGTCGCAAGGTTTCTTTTGATTCGTGTAATATCTCTGAGCGCATCGCCAGATAGCGTCGATAGGCAGGAATCACTTGGGTATCATGATGATGCAAACGATTTAAAAAGTCATCAACGGCAAAGGTTAGGCTCTGCTGATGAATACGCGAATGCTCACCCAGTAGATTATTGACTTGTATCTCAAGCGACACCTTACCTGTGTGACGCGCAAAGCTTTGCACTTGATTGAGCGGGTTATTGATACTGGTCAGTGACGTTGATGATGACGCTTGAGGTGAAGAGAACGATAAGGTGGAAGCGGCATTAGCTGTGCCTTTATTTGCGCCGCCTTTATCAAAGCTCGCACCTGAGTCAATCAGACGCTGTACCAAAGCTTCACGCTGAGTATCATTTAACTGGGTAAGTAAGACAGCAATGGCCTCGGGCACATAATGACGCCCACTTTCTAGCTGTTGCTTGCGTAGCGCTTCTTTTTCTTGATGCTCAGCAAGCTGCGTTTCACTAAGCGCCTCACCTGCCTCATCCGTGTCATCAGCCGACTCAGTACCACCATAAGTCTTATCAAGCAACGCATGAAACCATGTGGCTAATAGCTTATAGGCTGATTTTGGTTGGAAGCCAAGCTTACCGATTGAGGACTGTAGTTGCGCAAAACTGGCCGTATTTTGCGTACTGACGGGTGAGCTACTCAGCGTTTGGCTAAGCTGCTCACACAGCTGCTCGGCCTGCCTGCTGGTTTGCCAGTTCATTGTGTTATATGCGGCGGCATTTGGCTCCGCTGACTGTCCCATGACGTTGACTAAGTATTCGCAAGCCAGCTGCACATAGCTTGGTTTAAAGATATTGGTGTTATGAATATCGCTGATAGTTGAGTCTGATTCTGACTCCAATGCGGCATCTGATATCTGATTAGCACCATTACTACTGCCAATACGTTCGTCACGATAGGCCGCGACAAAACGGTACATCACTTGGCTCATATCCTCGACCAGTAAGGATTTTGCTGTATCACTACCAAGGGCACGACGCAGTTGCTCAGCGGTAGCGGCTCTATCCGTCCAGTTATTTGCGCGAGTCAACACTGATTCATCCAGCCAATTGTCGTAGCCAAATTGACGTAGGCTATCTAGCCCCAACGCTTGCACGATATTTAACTGCCAATAGAACAATTGTGCCAGTGCGCGTACTTGCGGGGTATAAATCAATAGTCCAGCCTCACGTAACGTTGGCAGTATTTGCATCAATAGTAACGTGGCATCATGGTCATGAATGCCCTTGTCATAACCGAGCTGATAACGCGGGGTCGCATAGGCTTTGACCAGCTTTGCCAACGGACTGTCATTATCGATCTCACCATTGATATCTAATGTAATGACGGTTTCGTCGTATGCTTGGTATAGGCGCGTTTCGGTCAGACTGTCTTGGCTGTTTTTGGCACTCTCGATAATGCTATACGCCAAGTACTCGGCGCGGTATACCTTGTCAGATTCGGAGGCGATATTCATCTCCCAATACGGACGCAAAGCATTTAATTCAGCGTTATTGAGCACTTCATAATAGTCGGTACCCGTCAGATGCAAATTGAGCACGCGCTTGCCATCTGATTGCTGGCGACTGAGCAAGGTCAAATCTAATGGCTGCGTATTGACCGAAAAGCGATGCTTGCCCAGCTTAATAATTTGACCGCCATCTTCGAATAAGTCCGATTTGTCTTTTAGACTCTTGTAGCTCTCGATTTGAATGGCTTTTAGGCGCGCATCAATGTCATCAGCTTTGACGCTAAAGCCCATCGCCTGTAACTCTTTTGCGATGTTGCGCACTTTTTGCACCAAACCATCTGACGCAAAGTAAGTATTGAGCGCTTCTTCCTCGGTAAAGCCCGTGACGCCTGTGCTTTGCGTGCGCTTCTTGATACTCTCAAGCATTCGCAGTGCCCCATCGACTAGATTTTGCGCTTTGCGATTGCGTGCATCGAGCAGTTGCTGCTTATGATTTTCAAAGGTCTCGTAAATCTCTTCACGTTTGCTGATGATATCGGCTAAAAACTGATCGCCACTATTGGTCTCGGGATCCGCGAACTGGCTTTCTAATTCCTCTAATTGCACCAGTAGCTTTGCCATTTGCTCATCTGATTTTTCAGGCGTATTGGCAATGGATAAGGCATTGGCAATCGATTGTCCAAACAGCTTAAACTGCGCACCAAATTGCGCAACCGCTTCAGCCGAGCCTAAATTTTTGCGTTTATGATTGAGCTTGGCTTTGCTCTGGTTGAGGCTAGCATAAATGGTCGAGATGTCATCGATGATTTGCGTGCGTACCGTGGCATCGGCAACATCCAACGTACCAAGTAGCTCGGTCAACAAGTCTAACCCTTGCGCGGTCTCGTCAATTTTATCTAGTACGGGTTTGAGTTCAGCATTGGTCTCCGCCGTGTTAAGACGTTCACTGACATCGATCAATATTCCTTCGTAGCTTGATAATGCTTTATCACCGCTTAAAAACAGTACGGTTTTTTCGGCAAGATCGCTTTCCGCTTCTTCTAGCTGCGCCTGCAATGCTTCTAATTTATCACTGTCTAAATAACGCAAATCCTCCAGACTGACCAAGCGACCCTTTTGTCGTCTTAATGCCGACAGCTGATCGACATAGTCGCTGGCAGACTCAAACGTCGTGACCCGTATCTGCCGCAAGATCTCATTTTGCTGAGATTCTGCATCGGCAAGCGCGGTTTGGGTTTGTTTTTGGATACTTTGAACTTTAGCAAACTCATCAATAACCAGCTCAGCGGTCGCCGTCACTTCTTTAATACTACTGGCGACATCGGTCAGCTCTGGCTCAGACAGCCAGTAGTAGCTATCAAAGAGGCGACTGGTATTGTCTGACAGTTCTTCGTAGAGTTTTTGCGACACACTTTGATTGTCAATGAGACGGGTAATGCTATAAAGATCAGAGATGCCGCGTACCAGCTCTTTGTTACCGATTTTGCCGTAGAAGCTCGTGCTTTCAGGCAACTCGCTCACATATTCAGGGGAGGCATAAGGGGTGTGCCATATCTGCATCGGGTGAATGCGCGACGGCTCACTTTGGTCACTGAACAATACCAAGCGACCGTTGTCTGCCAGCGCCATACCATTACAATAAATCGGGTTTGCCAGTTGTTTTTTGATCAGGTTATAAGGAAACAGCCCCGTGATACCCAGCTCTCTGTCATAAAATAAGAACAGAACATCCTCGCCATTGGTCGAGATAATCTTGCGCTTAAACTTTAAGTTTTTGGCACCGACACTGTTGGCATCGAACAGCTTATACTCGCCCGTCTGTAGATAATAACCACCCGGAAATATGATGCCATGATCTTCAGGCAACTGCACACACGACTGACCGATCGCGTCCAAACGTAGCACCGCTTCAGTCAAGGTGTTATAAACAAAATAGCGGTACTGCTCTTCGCGGTACGGTAATATTTTTAGCAGTATCAGGCTACCGACTTTAGCATAGGCAATCTCGGCATCGGTGAGCGACTGGGTACGGTCATTGACAGGCTCGCTATAGATGCCCTGCCCTGATTGAGTGTTGTCCTCAATTTTAATGGTCAAATCACCGCCGACGGTTTCCACAAATATCGTATCCAAGATATTCATGTGCGGATACTTACCATTGACCATCTGATCGCGCGTGGTCTCGATCCAATCAAAGTCATAGGCTGGCGGCAACTCGATATCACGCTCGCCGCGATTGTCCACGTAGGCGACTTGGGCAGCCTCTGGTGTGCCTTGGCTAAAGTCTAATGCAAAACGAAACACGCGAATATCAGTGATACGTTCGCCAATCTGAAATGCCAACAGCAACTTGCTGTCTTTAACAGTCAGTTGAATCAGGCCTGTTTGCTTGTAATAGCGATAGAGCTCATTGAAGTCTTGTACAAAGGCATCTTGATCTAAGAACGTCCCTTTTAAATCGACCTCTTCGAGCTGATACTCTTGCTCCGCACTATCACCAGCATTACCCTTCTGACTCTCATCGCTGTCGCCTTTCTCAGTAGGGTCTATCAAGCGATATAGCGATAGCACATCCTTAACATTGCTGGCACGCTTTAGCCCCATAAACACGTTGTAGCCAAATAGCAGATAATCGCCAACTTGCACCATATCCTGCGCCACACAGTTGTGTTCGGTACGGATACGCGTGCGGGCAATCACCTGCATTTGAGTGCTACCAAATTCCGTCAGGCGTGCAGCATTTAGTTTGGCGGTCAGTTGTTCCAGACGGCTGCCTTGCTCTGTCAGGCGTTTTTTGATGAGCTCATAGGCGTTGCCTGAGGCAACGGCCTGATCGGTTTGGTTTGCTTGGTTCGCGTTAGGATCACTTTTGCTATCTGAATTGGTTGGGTTTTGCGTGTCCGCCATCGTTGCTCGTCCATTTTTATATTTTGGCAATAAGGAATCATTGAAGATAAAGAAGCGCTTGGCTAATCTAAAAAATCAGTAGAAGTGATGCGATTTTTTAGATTAGCCAACTCATCATAAATAATAAGTTGGCTATCGCGCTTTAAAACGCTTAGCGCGAATGGGCCATAGTACTCTGCTATCTAGATAACAGAGCATTTATAACAACTAATATTCATACCAATCGCACATCATTTAAGCGGTTCTGTCATCATTTGACTGGTTTGCTTTCATGGCTTGATTGGCCATGACCCCGTTGATGATACCGCTTAACGTGTCTGACTTGCCCGCTAGGCCATCAATGGCTTTACCGATCGACAATGACTTGGCAAAGTTATCAAAGAAGTGCGCTTCACCGCCGACGATATCAATTTTGGCTTTTTGTAACGCCACTGCCAAGACTTCGGCGTTTTCTTTGGCAATTTCTTTACCTGCATCAATAGATGCCAATGCTTCTTGTAGCGCGGTCTCAAGACCCATGCGGAACTCTTCGTGCTCACGTGCCTCTTTGCTCATGCTACCCATGGCATTGAACTTCTCGACCAGACCGTCTGCTTCGGCTTGGAAGTGCGCACGAGTGACTTCGGCTTTTGCCAGTCCAACGTCACGCTCTGCCTTGGCATTTGACTCACCGCGAGCAGCGATAACTTCAGCATTGGCCATACCGACATCACGCTCGGCTTTGGCATTAGATTCACCGCGAGCGGCAACAATCTCTGCATCGACCATACCGATGTCACGCTCAGCTTTTGCTTTAGACGCACCGCGAGCCGCGATAACTTCGGCTTCAGCCATGCCTTTTTCACGGTCTGTTTGAGCCTGAGCCTGTCCAGTTGCTTTGATGACATTGGCTTTAGCAATACCTTCTTTTTCAAGCGACACTGACTTAGCCTCTTGAATCGCCGCTTCAGCAAAGCCATGCGCTGACTCTTCTGCTTTGATACCTTCTGCCATTTTGATTTTTGCTTCTGCATCTTTCGCAGAGGCTTCCAGATTGGCATTAGCCAGCGTGGTGATCTCGACAGCTTTGTGCTTGGCAGATAACTCTTCGGCTTCCGCTTTTTTCACCTGACGCACTTTGAGCTCTTCAGCATCCGCTTCAGCAGCCAGTACGCGCGTTTGCTTAGAGCGCTCCGCTTCGCTGACTTCGCGAACTTCTTTGATGCGCTCTTCTTCTTGTGCCACGGTTTTGTCGACTGCGATACGCTCACGAATGACGTTGGCGATTTCTTTTTTCTCAAGCTCAATTGCACGCTCGGCTTCGATACGTTGCAAGTCAACTTCACGCTCACGCGAGACGATTTCTAGATCGCGAGCACGCGTGACTTTTTCTTCTTCGATGACCACAGCACGTAAGCGGTTCTGACCCGCCACTTCGATTTCACGTTGTTGATTTTCACGCTGAATCGCCAAGTCCTGCTCAACCATAATAATGGCAGTTTCTGACTTTTTGCGCTCTTCTTCTTCAATCTTACGAGTTTCAGCCGTCTCACGAGCAATCACTGATGAGATTTCACGCTTTTGCTTGGCTTCGGCATCGGCTTGTTGACGCTCCAGCTCCAGCATTGCTTCTCTAGTTTCGACGTTCTTTTTCTTAACGGCCAGCTCTTCGTCACGCTCAAGTTCGTTGGTAATGACGTTTTGGAAAGCGGTAAGCTGAGTAATCTTTTTGATACCCTCAGCATCTAGGATATTGCTTGAATCGAGTGATGTCTTTGGCGTTTGCTCTAGGTAGTCAATCGCCACATCTTCTAGGACATAACCGTTGAGATCGTTACCGATTTCTTGGACGATACTGTCACGGAACTGACTGCGGTTTTCGAACAGTTTGACAAAATCAATCTGCTTACCGACGGTCTTGAGCGCTTCTGAAAACTTGGCATTGAATAGCTCATTGACCGCGACTTTATCTGAGGCGCGATCCACACCAACCGATTTGGCGACTTTGAGCACATCTTCTTCGGTTTCATTCACCCGTAGATAGAATGCGACTGTGATATCCGCACGCATATTGTCCGCGCAAATAAGTCCTTCTTTGCCGCGTCTGTCCACCTCTAAAGTAATCAGCGAGATTTTCATCAGCTCTTTTTTGTTGATCACTGGCCAAACAAAGCCACCATCAAAACGCACCGCTATTTTATTAACGCCATTAATAATCAGTGCTGTGCCCTGCTCAACCTTGATATAAAAAGCCTTGAGCATGAGCAAGGCTGCCATAATGAAAACAAACGCCAGCACCACAACTACGCCGACGATAATAAGTATATCCATGTTCATTCCTTTAATGAAAACATTCCAAGCGAATTTAAAACCTGCTGATACCATTTTAAAAATGGTTTAGTTGTTTTGTATGTATTATTAAATCACTGACAATTTACTATGATGACAGCGTATTTTTTAGCATTTGCTTATAACTGAGTCTCACCAAAGATAATGCAGTGTGGGTATCGTAAATACTATGATTAGTGTGATTAGTTATCTTTTACAGGCGTCACGCGATAGGTGTTGGCCTCACCTAAATACTCTACCAACACCACTTTATCGCCTTGTTTTAGCTGATTGTCTTGTGCATCCGAACGAATTTTGAGGATGAGTCCTGCGCCGCCATCATGTAGCTCCGCTTCGCCATGTTGGTTTGTCACACTGAGTGTACGTACGGTAGCAACTTTACCAATATTGCTCGCAGCATTGCGGTTGGGGATATTGGCGATGTTTTTGCGGATAGGTGAAATAATAAGACCCGTGAGCCACATCGATATCACCAAAACAAAGACCAGTGCGCCTGTACCAAATACATAATATAAGAGGCCAGAGTCAAAATATTGATGTAAAAAACTCGTATATAAGTAGCTGAGTACCCAACCAATCAAACTAATTAATGACAGTATGATAATAAGCGGCACGCCATAAAGACCAAACTTGAGCATGAGACCTGTAAAGAATCCTGTCGACGATAAATCAGAGACATCAACATCACCGCCTGCATCACCCAAATCGACGCTATCCATATCTGCCAGACCGATTAAAGACACGACCCAATACAAAGTCACGAACATCACAAGTCCTGTAAATATAGCCGTCGGGTATAAACTAATTTTAGTAAGGAATACTAAAAAAGACTCTTGCATAGTACGTGTCCTCTTCTTGCTTGATCAGGTAACGTCAACTGCTTTAAGCGCTAAATAACAACTTCTAAAACTGACGAATTAGAATCAACTTATGTTTCTTTATTAATGATTATATATACATTCCATTACATAATACATAGGTTTCGCCCTTAACGACCCCAAACGGGTGAACGTACGACGCCACCATTTTGGCTATTGATGGCGTAACTTGTGTTTCCTGAGAGCGAATGAACAACCAAATCGCCACCTTTTTGACGTCCTAAACTTTGACCGCCTACTTGCCCGCTGATTTTTGAATGACGCGTTGGATAGACCGCATAACTTCCAGAAGGAGATAGACGTGCCGGTTCATCGAGTCCTGTTTCGGCCAGATTGGTCACTTGTCCAGTCGCTAGTGTCATGACAGCAGCCTTACGACCATTTAGGTAAGCCATGCGCTGACCATCTGCGCTTAGTTGCGGGCTGGCAGCATATCCTCCTGTCGGTATCAATGTTGCATTGCCAGTGGCAAAAGTATAACGATAGATGCTCGGCCTGCCCGCACGGACTTTGTCACTGGTATAGACAAAGCTTTTGCCGTCAGCTGCATAGCTAGGCTGTACCTCAGTACTTGGTAGTGTCATCAGTTGCTTGGTTTCGCCATCGCTTAGACGCATCTTATAAATATCAGCATTGCCGCCAACCGTAGAGCTATAGAGCAGGTGTTGACCATCAGGTGAAAATGACGCTGACATATTACTTCCTTCAGCATTGACGACCAGATTGCGCGTTTTGCTGCTTTTATCATAAATATAAATCTTTGGATGCTCGCGCGGGGCTTGTTTGCTATAAGCAAGCAGTTGACCATCAGCCGACCACGCTGGCGCATAGATATAACCTGTGATCTGATCGATGAGATGACGATCACTGCCATCAGGACGGATGCTATATAGTGCCGATACTTTGGCGCTCCCTGACCCTTGCTCTTCCACATAAGCAATGTGTCCTTGACGATCAACGGCAGGCATAGCGGCGGTCAGTGGATTGCTATCCACTGTACTGGTCAGCTTTTTTATTTCAGCACTCGGCAGTGTCTGACAGCCAGTGAGAGCTGCCAATATAGCAATCGTCATCGCCCCTTTTATCGTGACGTTATTCGTGGTTGGTTTTGACATAATGGTTTTAAACATAAAATAGTATCCAATAAAATCGCTAAGGTATGACAGCAGCTTTACTCTAGTGTAGCGCAAAATTCGACAAACTTTGGACAAAAAAAGGCCCCACATATCAGTGAGGCCTTATCAAATCTAACCAGAGTATTTATATCATTCTAATATATCGCTGGCTTATTTAGAGACGGCTTTAAAGTAAGCCACTTGATTGTCATTTTTGATGGTTAAGACAGGGACATTTTTGGCATTTTTACTAAGGCTGTATTTGCCTTGTACCGTTGCTAGGGTCGCTGTGTCAAAACTCGCTTGCGGCTCAGGGCAGGCCATCATTGTACTGATACCATTTTTGATCTGTACATTGCCATTGACGACACTGTACTGTGCGCCCATATTATTACAGGTGTTTTTGAACGTCACACGCTCGCTGCCATTGTCTTTAAAAAAACTTAACGTCAATGGTTTCGCTGGATTGATAAACAGCTGACTGACTCTTTCACCATTCATACGTTTGGCATCAACCAGCTGCCAATTGTGCGCTTGTAGCGCCTCAGAAGTAATCGCCTGAGTAACGGGTGCTGTAACGCTTGGCGTGGTTTGACAACCAGCAGCCAGTGTACCAACAGCAAGCGTCGCTGCCATCATCATTTTAGTCATGTTTTTCATACAAACTCCTATATAAGTTACTAAGCACAGTTAGTATAAAAAGCAATTGCATAAAAGAAGCTTTGCTTTTTATCCTAACCATGAGCTTTATTATCATTGGTTTATGGTTTTATTCAGATATCTAAACAATCAAGCTATTATGCATAGCTACTGCTCAGTTGTCTTTATAGATTGAGTGCATGATTGCGCTAGTATTTGTGCTTCTTTATAGTCTTTTTGCTACGGAGTCTTGCTAGCTATGCCAGTAACTGCTAACGCTTTTTGCATGATTCATTAAGCATTTAATTAGAGCGGGTAGCTTTTTGTTGTTGCAGCGCTGCATAGCCCGACAACCGTTTACGCTCACTCTCATCAAACAATTGCTGTTCGATCTGCTCAATTTGGGTTTGCGCATTGCTTGAGTTTTGGCTCAACAGCAGTTGTTTTTGGGTTTGATATTGCGTAAAACGTTGATCAAAACTTGCATCTTCTTGATCCACTTGCGCTAACCGTGCAGCAGCTGGTGCGCCTACCAACTCACGACGCATTTTATATAACTCTTCTGCCGTCGCGCCTTTTGCTTTCATCTGCTCTGTGCGAGTGATTAAGGCATTGATATTGGCTTGCTGCTCAATGTTAGTTTTGGTGACAGTGTCTGGCATACGGCTGATATAGTCTTGTCTTGCTACTTCTTTTTGGGTATCAGATAGCTGCTCGTTTTGATTGATTTTAATCATCTCAACACTATAATTGTCATAGACCTCTTCTGCGCCAAAAAATGCGCTAATGGTTGGCTTGTCAAAATGCTGTTGACGAAGCTTTGCCACGTCTTGCTTGCGCTGCGCCACGACATTTAAATCGAGCTTACCACTTTGCGTTGCTTGCAATTGTAGGTTGCCATAGCGTTTCTCTATCTCTGGCAGGGCTTTAAGATACGCCACATATTGATTGAATATATCGATGGCTTGACTGGCAGCAGGCTCTGGTGTGTGATTACGAATATACGCTTTTATGCGCTCATGAATCACACTTTCTTCTTCCTCCCCAAATGCAGACAAAAAGTAATCGAATAAACGCCGTAAGCCCTCGGTCACGACCAGTTGTTTATTTTCATCAATGATGATTTCACCATCGACCGTCGTGCCTTGCAACGAGCGCGGTAGGTTCTCAAGACCTGTCACAAGTAACGTATTGCCCTGAGTAGGGCTGGTATTCGTATCTTGGTCAGAACTGACTAGATTCGATTCGCTATCATTAATTGGACTGTCTGTTGTGGTGGAAGCCACTTGGGTAGAGACAACGCTATTATTGTTTGGTTTGAACCATAAAATAATCGCCACGGTTAAGAGGATGACCACCGCAATCATCACGACAGTTAAAAAAGGCGAACGGCGATTATTTGACATAGCAAAGATATCTTAGTAGCGAAAATAAGTGGATATGGTGATTGGTCACTTTGATAAACAAAAACAGCATCAATATAGCCAAAGTCTAATTAAAGCCATCTTTGTCAATCATTATAAACCCTTTATAGACTGGCGTTTTTCAGACGATTCACTTGGGTGCGATAGATAGATTTTGGTTCAGACTCACCCCATGCGGTCAGACCCAGTACTTGGTCAGCTGAATCTAAGTGATTCATTTTATAATTATCACGAATCACATAACCGAGCCTACTTGAGCAAGCAGATACCAAACCATCGTTGGACTCGCCTGCAAATGGCACGCCCGTTGCAGCTAACAGATAATCGCTGGGGTCAACAGCACTGGTCAGCTGACCCACACCACTGAATGAATAATAGCTGATACCACCTACTTTGGTGTTGCTAGGCTGCCCGCAGTATGAGGTCGGCATCGCGGCTGGGAATTTTGCGTTAAAATTGGCAGCGCCATTGGTGGATAAAGCAACCAGTGCTTTCCAGCCATCTTGCTGTTGTATCTGCTTAAAACTGATGCCAGAGCCGATATCCGTAAAGCCACCAATTAAATTAAATACGCCTGATACCAGCTGCGTGGTGACGTTTGATGGCTCGCCAGTAGTGTTGTTTGGCTCAAGCGTTTTTTTGACAAAATCTGCGGTTTTTGAGCCTTGCTCTGGACTTGAGACGGCCGTTACTGAGGCGACGTATTTTGGCGCGACGCCAGCGACATAACGAATATCGATACCGCCCTGACTGTGCCCAAATAAATTGACTTTGGGCTTGCCTGAGATGGCAGTGATGGTTTTGACTTGTTGCAGCAATTGCTCACCGCGGATTTCACTGTTATTGACGGCGGACGTTTTGGTGGTATATACCTCTGAGCCACCTTTTATCAACTCACCAGGAATTCCATTAAAATAATCGATGACCCCAAATAGCGTGGTAAAACCGCCAAGACCGTGCGCCATGACGACAGGATACTGCGTTTTGGTATAGCTCGATGTGAAATATTGGCTATCAACCAACTTGCAACCGTTGGCATTGGCACAATTATAATACTGACCCGCTGCTTGAGCAGAATTGGTCTGTATGATTATCATAAAGATACCCGCACCAATAGTAGCAAGTGTGGGCAAAAAAAAGCTTGGCATGTCTGCCGAAGGTATATAACCTTTGAGTCTCATAACAACATCCTTGTATCGTTAAGGTGAGGCCGTTTTCAGTCCTTTCATTCTTGCATCCTGCAAAAAAGCACTGAAAACCTTTGCTAATCCATTTAGCAACCAAAATTACATTACGACTATATTTAGCAACATTCAATGAATTTTTCCGCGTTTAGGCGGTATTTTGATGACTTTATAGTCATATCTATAAAGCCAGAGAAGCAGTGACTTGTCAGGTAGATGACAACTTAATCAACAAATAGACGGTCGATGCGTGCAAAACAGCACTACCCACATTTATGCTATAATGCACCATACCAATCTCATAACTATAAGTAAGACGATGATGACTAAAAAATCCCTTATACAATCCCCCGAAGCCATAGAAAAAATGCGTGTGGCTGGTAAACTTGCCAGTGATGTCCTTGTGATGCTTAATGAGCATGTCAAGGTCGGCGTTAGTACCGAAGCCCTTAACCAAATCGCGCACGATTATATCGTTAATGTGCAAAAAGCCATTCCTGCACCGCTCAATTACAATGGCTTTCCAAAATCGATTTGTACCTCTGTCAACCATGTGGTCTGTCATGGTATTCCTGCCGAAAACAAACTACTCAAAGATGGTGATATCATCAATATCGATGTGACCGTCATCAAAGACGGTTATTATGGCGATACCTCAAAAATGTGGATCGTAGGCAACGGCTCTATCATGGCGCAGCGTATTTGCAAAGTGGCCCAAGACGCCCTATATGCGGGCATGAGTGTTGTCAAAAACGGCGCACGCTTAGGCGATATTGGTGCTGCCATTCAAGAAGTGGTCGAGCCTGAACGCTTCAGTATCGTTCGCGAATTCTGCGGACATGGTATCAGCAATGAGTTTCACCATGAGCCACAAGTCATGCATTATGGCAAAAAAGGCACGGGGTTTGAGCTAAAAACGGGGATGACCTTTACCATTGAGCCAATGATTAACCAAGGCACATGGCAGACGAAAATTTTGCCCGATGAATGGACAGCGATCACCAAAGACCGTAAGTTGTCTGCTCAATGGGAGCATACGATGGTTGTGACCGACAATGGCTGTGAGGTATTTACCACGCGACCTGAAGAAGATTTGAGCTTTTTGACCCAATAATATAAAAAAGATCGCTTAGGCGGTCTTTTTTTTGGCGCATAATTAGGGCATATTGAATAGTATGTCGGTAAAGCTTATCTTTATACTTTTTCTCATATGATTTGTGTGGCGCGTGTTTTATCATTCCTAATCGCTCTTTGCTTTTGACGACTTGATTTTAACGCTTTGGTTTTAACGATTTATTTTCAACCTCTTAATTGGATACTTCTCATGCTGAATTGTGATGTTGCTACTATTGATCTAACGCCCTTACCTTTGCTATTGAATAATACAGCGGCCAACACATCACTATTGGCAGACACGCATGATACCGAACAGCTACTCATCGATATTCCAAAATGGTTAAGCCAAATCAATGACGACATCAGCCGTGCTCTGGAGCGTGGTGTCAATATCCGTCAGCTAGTGGCGGCACGAGCGTGCGCTATTGATCGCTTGCTTACTGCGCTCTTTACTTGGTTTGAGCTAGATAAGACGGATTTGGCACTGTTTGCCACAGGCGGCTACGGTCGCGGTGAGCTGTCGCTGTATTCAGATATTGATATTTTGCTGCTTTATCCAGATGAGATGAGTGCAGATACCAATCAAAAAATAGATCGCTTAGTGGCGCTACTGTGGGATATCGGGTTAGAGCCGGCTCTCTCTGTGCGTAGCGTCAATGATGCTTTGGAAGCCGCGCTTGATCATACCATTGCCAGTGCCCAGCTAGAGGCTCGGTTATTGATTGGAAACGAAGCGCTGCAACAGACGCCCATTCAGATTGTCAATAAACAGTGGTCGCCGCGTGACTTTTATGATGTCAAGGTTGCTGAAGCAAGAGAGCGCTATTTACAGCACAATGCCACAGAATACAACCTTGAGCCAAATATCAAAACAGCGCCAGGCGGTTTACGCGACATTCATTTGGTTGGCTGGGTGACCAAACGCTATTTTCGCGTCAGTAAGCTTTATGATTTGGTACAACAGAACTTTTTGACAGAAAAAGAGTTTGATGAGCTGAGCTTTGCAGAGGGTTACTTATGGCAAATACGTCATTACCTGCATGTCTTGACAGGTCGTAATGAAAACAAGCTACTGTTTGATTATCAGCGCGAGATTGCTCAGTTGATGGGTTATGAGACTCAGCCAGATGATGAGCCAAATGCGGCAGTCGAGCGGTTTATGCGGGATTATTATCGCTGCGCTATGAAAATCTCGACATTGTCTGAGATGTTGACCAACCATTACTATGAGACAATCATAGAATCGCATTTACCCGATGCCGAGCGACCAAAAAAGCAGCCGATCAACGCGCATTTTAATCAAATCGGCGACCAAATCGCCATGTCGCATCATAGGGTTTTTGCTCAGCATCCTGAAGCAATTTTGGAGATGTTTTTATTGATGGGTCAGCACGGTATCAAAAACGTGCGTACTCATACCTTGCGCGCGCTTAAGATCGCTGCACGCGGTATCGATCAGGTGTACCGCGACAACCCTGTGCATCAAGCGTTGTTTTTGGCCAATCTAAAAGAACAAAATTATCTGTTTCATCGTTTGCGTACCATGAATCGCTGTGGCGTTTTGGGCAGTTATATTCCAGCTTTTGCTCAAGTGACGGGTTTGATGCAATACGATCTGTTCCATCGTTACACAGTGGATGCGCACACGCTATTTTTGATTCGAATTTTGCACCGCTTTACTGATCCCCGTTTTTACGAAGACTTTCCCTTGGTGAGCTCAATATTCCAACGAATCGAGCGCAAAGAAATCTTGGTATTGGCAGCGATGTTCCATGACATTGCCAAAGGTCGTGGCGGCAATCACAGTGAGCTTGGTGAAACGGAGTCGATTGAGTTTTGTTTAGCGCACGGCATGAGCTTAGCAGATGCCAACTTGGTCGGCTGGCTAACCCGTTATCATTTATTGATGTCGATGACCGCTCAGAAAAAAGACATCTCAGACCCTGAAGTGGTCACTATTTTTGCAAATTTGGTTGGCAATGTTACCCATCTCAATCATCTGTACGTCTTGACCGTTGCCGATATGAACGCGACTAACCCACAGTTATGGAACAGCTGGCGGGCAACCCTTATGAAACAGCTCTACTCTCAGACTCGGCGCATTTTGCGGGCTGATATAGATGCGCCAACCAACCGTCAAGACATGATCAGTGCTACCCGCAAGCAAACTTTGGAGATGCTGGACAATGTCAAAAATCAGCATATGAATCGCGACGAAGTCTTGCGATTGTGGGACGATTTGGGTGATGAGTACTTTTTGCGAGAGATTGCCGAAGATATCCTATGGCATACCGAAGCGATCTTGAACCATCCGCCCATCGGTCTTGCCTCTAACGCAGACAGCCCGCCACTGGTCGTATTACGCGAGCATCGAGAGCTGGCACTTGATGCTGTGCAGGTCTTCGTCTATACGCAAGATCAGATGAATCTATTTGCCGTCACGATGGCCGTATTCGATCAGATGAATTTGGATGTATTGGACGCTCGTATTATTACAGCTACCCGCGACTTTGCCTTAGATTCGTATGTGCTCCTTGACCCTAGCGGTACACTGTTGGTTGATGAAGACAGCCAGCAGGAGCTTAAGCAGCGTCTAATCAATGCCTTTAAAGATCCAACGGTGCTTAAGCTAACCAACAAGCGCATGCCTCGCCAGCTCAAACACTTTGAGGTGACGACGGTGATTAATTTTGAGTTTAATGACGCATCAGACCAACATATCATGAGCTTAGAAACGCTGGATCAACCTGGATTGTTGGCGCGAGTGGGACAGGTGTTTTTACAACAAAAGATTGAGGTACATGCTGCCCGTATTACTACCTTGGGCGAGCGTGCAGAGGATATGTTTTATATCAGCGACCAAAATGATGAGCCCTTATCTACTGATAGATTAGATGCCCTAAA
Source organism: Psychrobacter sp. JB385 (assembly GCF_900163785.1). Lineage (GTDB taxonomy): Bacteria > Pseudomonadota > Gammaproteobacteria > Pseudomonadales > Moraxellaceae > Psychrobacter. The sequence goes on along the minus strand of NZ_FUKN01000011.1, from coordinate 19,012 downwards.
ATCAGCACTCATCGAAAGCCTGAGTACGCAAAAAGCCACGGTGACTTGATACAATAGATCAATACCTCTATGAATTGATTTGTTAATTGATAGAGGTATGCGGTTGATAAAGAGATGGCTGAATAACCAAACTTGTCGATAAAGGAAGTGTTTGACGGTAACGAAGGTGACTTGAAAGAAGGAAAACGGTCTTAAATCATGCTTTTGTATATCATTTCGCTGGCATGATCATCCAGCTCATCATCAGCAAGATCTGGCGGCAATATACTTGCATCCAATCGCTGCTGAGTCAGTAACAAACGCCCAGTATCGACTTCCTTTTGTAGCAAGCGATGCAGACTGGTCAAATGAAACTGCCCTTCAAAATAATCGTACAACTGTTTTAAAGAAATGGGCGCATTGGCATGTACATCCGGAAACAGACTGTCTTCGGCTAAGATGACCATCTCATTAAACGCTTCTTCACTCACCATTTCATCTTTATCAATTTTATGCTGTAATTTATTGGCCGCTCGCCCTTTAGCCATCAGCATAAAAACAAAAATAACGGTTTGTAAGACAAATAAAGCAATGTATTGCCACAAAGGCAGCACTATACCGAGCAAATTACTGATTAACATCAGCACCATAGCAACGACCACATAGCCAACCAATTGCCATAGCAACCACATCATCAAACTGTTTTCGCTGTACCAAACCATTTTTCTTTCTTTACGAATCAGCAATTGTTGTCGAGCCTGCCACCAATACTGCTCTCGTTGTTTTAATAATTCATACAATCGAGTATGATGCTGATGACTACCTACATTATCATGATTGATATGTTCAGCGTTTATCTCTTCATTTTTTGAAACACCAGGCATATCAAATTATCCTTATAATATTTTATCATGAAGACTGATAGTGTTTTCCGTACTCATGACCGTTAGTCATTGATAATTTTTATTTAACGGTTTTGAATACCACTACATTTTTAAAGGTTCGATGAGCGATACTCATTCGTCATCCAACAAACAGCCTTACCATGAAAAAAAGAAAAAATAAGAGAATTGCCACACTGCTAGAATGTAACTTTTCTTTATAACTTTATTATTAATTGTCTATTATAGTTATCCTAATTATGAATCACAACTTGACCCACCTGCATCCTTACCCCTTTGCAAAGATGGCAAAACTGCTTGCTAATAGCGCGCCAGCCCTTACCTACAGTGAAATCAAGCTAGGAATTGGCGAGCCTAAACACAAGCCACCTGCGTTTGTGCTGGACGTACTACGAGAAAACTTGGACAAAATAAGTCATTATCCAACCACTAACGGTCTGTTTGAGCTGCGTCAAACCATTGCCCATTGGCTCGAAAAACGATTTTTCTTAACACATGTGGATCCTGATACCCAAATATTGCCAGTGATGGGTACGCGTGAAGCCATCTTTAGTATGGTGCAAGCAGTGGTTGACCACACTGTAGATAATGACGTCAATTCTGCACCGTCTGGCTCTCATCAACCGCCTACCATCGTGATGCCAAATCCTTTTTATCAAATTTATGAAGGCGCAGCGATATTGGCGCAAGCAACGCCATATTTTGTGCCTTGCACACTTGATAACGATTTTAAAGGCGATTATCGCGCAGTACCAAGAGAGGTTTGGGCGCGGACGCAGCTCTTGTTTGTCTGTAGTCCCAATAATCCGACAGGCTCAGTCATGACGATGGAAGATTGGGAGTATCTCATTCGCTTGTCTGATCAGTATGGTTTTATCATTGCAAGCGATGAGTGCTATAGCGAGTTGTATTTTGACAAAGCCCCGATTGGTTTGTTGCAAGCATGCGCCGCTCTAGGTCGCCATGACTTTAAAAACTGTATTGTGTTTCACTCTTTATCCAAACGCTCAAACTTGCCTGGTCTACGCTCAGGGTTTGTGGCAGGCGATGCCAAAGTTTTGCAGGCGTATTTACAGTATCGTACCTATCAGGGCTGCGCGATGCCAATACCGCATCAGCTTGCCTCTATCGCCGCTTGGCAAGACGAGAAACATGTGGCGCACAATCGTCAGTTGTACCAAGAAAAATTTGCTTTATGGATGTCTGAGCTTGGTGAGCTACTAGAGCTGCGGATGCCCGAGGCAGGGTTTTATTTTTGGATAAAAGCGCCTGAGCAGTTTGAGGGGGATGATGAAGTCTTTGTAAAAGCGTTATATGAGCAGGCCAACATCCATGCCTTAGCAGGCAGATACTTATCTCGCGAAGTCAATGGCCACAACCCAGGAAAAGGTTATGTGCGTGTTGCGCTGGTTGCTAGTGTCGATGAGAGCCGTGAAGCGATTGGTCGCATTCGCCAGCTGCTTGGTGCATAATCGAGCATAATAGATAGCTTCAATAATGCGATTGTACATACTCTGGCCGATATGCCATCAAGGATGATGCCATGCCCCATCTTGATTTTACTCAGCCACCGTTTGATGTCTTAAGTCTGGCTGAGCGACAAAGCATTAGAAAGCATACCCAAATCCGCTATCTTGCCAAAGGCGAAAGTCTACCTGTCGAAGCGTTAACGAATCTGTATGTGGTCATCAAAGGACAGATCGAACAATCACTTGATGGTGAGTTTATCGCCTCCTACTTGGGTAGTAACCAAGCCGATGATTATAATGACAACGACTGGTTCGACAGTCGGCGCTTGCCTGAATCTATCGTAATATCCCACCTGCAAGACGATAGGACAAGCAATGCTAACATTGAGGTGGTAAAGACTTATCAGTATCGAGCCGCTGAGGATACCTTGCTACTACAAGTCAGTGGCGAGGCAATCGACAAAATCAGCGCCCAAAACCGTTTGGTACGTCAGCTACTATCAGACAAGCTGCCTGAACGCTTGAAAGCCTTACAGCAGCACCGCCATAGCAAAGCTTTTGCTCGCTCTTACGATAACAACCAACAAGAAGTGCAGCAGATCATGTTGCAGCCTGTGACAGATGTGACCTTGTTACCCGTCCACATCGTCGAGGCTCATAGCAGCTTATTTGATGCAGCCAGCATCATGACAACAGCAGGGCTAAAACACGTTTTGGTGCGACCCATCAATCATTCACATCATGACGTCTCTTTGTCCCACACTCCCACTCATTCATTGGGTATTTTAACAGACACCGATATTTGCCGCGCAGTGAGTGAGCAGCAAGATCCTAATACAACGCCATGCCAGCGTTATGCCAATTTTAACTTGCGTACCATCAACGCACGCGATGAGATTGGGGATGCTCTACTGACCATGACTCGCTACCGTGTTCATCGTCTACCAGTACTTGATACCAACCATGAGGTCATAGGCATCCTCGGACAAAGCGATATGCTCGCTCACATCAGCCACCATTCACAACTGATTAGTATTCAAATTGAACAAGCAGACGATTTATCAAGCTTACATACCGCTGTTGAGTTGATCGGTCGCTATATTCGTGCGCAGCATCACAACGGTGTCAAAATCGGCAATATCAGCCGCATGGTACAGACGCTAAACGCGCAGGTATTTACCAAACTTTGGCAATTGATCGTACCTGATGATGTCATCGCAAACACTTGTCTTATCGTCATGGGCTCAGAAGGTCGCGGTGAGCAAATCATGCGTACCGATCAAGACAACGCGCTTATCATACGCGACGGCTACGCGCATCCAAACTTGGCTCAGTTTGCCGCTACCTTTAATGAGCATCTGGCCAGTCTCGGCTATCCACTATGTGATGGCAATATTATGATGAGCAATCCAATGTGGCGACAACCGCTCAAGTCGTTCAATAAACAGATTGGTTCATGGTTGAAAAATACCGATCCCATGCATGGCATCTATCTGTCCGCTATCCTCGATGGTGAATATGTCTGCGGTGACGAATCCTTGCTCACTCAGGTACGCCACCATTTACAAGTTGCTCATCGCCAGTCAGACCCTATGTTTGTACGTCAGTTCGCACGCGCTGCCTTACAATTTGGTGATGTCAATCAGTGGTGGCAGAAGTTTGTACCATTACTAGCAGGTAAGTCAGCCTCATCAGACATCGACCTAAAAAAAGCTGGTATTTTTCCATTGGTTCATGGCATACGTACGCTCGCCTTAGAAAACGATATCTTGGACGTCCCAAGTACCAAAAACCGTCTCAAGGCTCTGGTGCAAGTGCATGCTTTGAATCAAGAACGCGCTGATACTTTGTTAGAAGCCTTAGAGTTTTTTATGGCGCAGCGCCTATCTGTTGCGCTCTCAACAGATGATAGACAGGCGCGTCAAGTAAACCCAATGATGCTAACTGCGCTTGAGCGTGACTTACTCAAAGAATGCTTGGCTGTGGCCAAAAGCTTCAAAAACCAACTCCGCCAGCACTATCAATTAGAGATATCATGACTACAGAAGTATCATAAAAGGGTGCGTGACGGATATGAATTGGTTAAAACAGTTATCTGGCACTTGGCAAAAAACTCAGCTACAGCGTCCAGAATTGGCCTCTATGTTTACCAAACCCCTTGCCAAACAATGGGTCGCCATTGATTGTGAGATGACGGGGCTGAACCCAAAAAAGCATCACTTATTGTCTATTGCAGCCATTCATATTAATGACAATACGATTGATACTGGCAATGGCATACATCTGGTATGTAGACCACCAATTATGCCAGACCGCGATACGATTGTGATTCACGGCTTACGCACTGCTGATGTTGAGCATGGGATGAGCTATGATGAGATGCTGGCGTGTTTACTACCATTTATAGACAATCGACCGATTGTTGGATTCTGTACGCGGCTAGACATTGGGTTTTTAAATCCGATGGTCAAACGCTATATGGGTACGACATTACCGAATCAAGTGATTGATGTACGTCAGTTATACGCTCGGCGTATGGGCGACCGTACACAAGGTATTCCTCATCAATCACAGCATCTGACCAATATTTTGGCGCATTACGGTATTCCCGAAATGGGTGCACACGACGCTTATAATGATGCCATCATGACAGCGATGGCGTTTTTGCACCTGCGCTCACAGTTATAATATATCGCAAAAGAGACGCTCAAACCCTGCTCTACGTCTACGCGAAAACGGCAACTCATGTTACCATAGGCTGTTTTTTTACCTAACGATAGATGCTCATGTCCCCTACTTCTCAACGTCGCCGCACCCCTCATCATAATGCCAATATCAATCACAACACTGACACCAAACCAAAGTTTTTTGACAAACGTTTGAATCCGTTTTTGCAAGCAGGTAAACGCTTGTCTTTGCTTGCTCTTTTAGCTACCGCAGCGCCAGTGTTTGCACAAGCCGCCTTACCTGAGGCCATACAAGCGGCTTTGACCCGTGCAGATTTGTCCGCTTCCGATATGAGCATTGTCATCGTGCCTGTCGGTGATAAAAACGCCAGCCACTTACCATCGCCCATTCAGGTTGCCGATAGCGTAAGCGCGTCAAGCACAACGGACACTACTACTGATACTAAAGCCAGCAGTCCAAAAAATACTCAAAACCCTGTTAAAGAGGGTAAAAAAAATCTTCAAAACTCGACTGAGTATCACAGTGCTTTGACAACTATTGAGAAACGCACGATCAAAAAGTATGAGCAAAAAATACATGCTTATACTGATGATCCTTATATTTACCAAAGTCTTGAGAGTATTCGTACGCCATTAGCAGATAGTTACTCATCTTCTAATCCTCTCTCAAATAGCAACCAAGCAGCTCTCAATGATGACCGTCAAGATTCAAACAACAGCCAAGATAAGACGTCGTCTATCAACATCTCGTTTTCTCCTTTACTGAGTTATCAGCCCGATATCGCTCGCACTCCTGCTAGCACCATGAAGCTTGTTCCTAGCTTTATCGCTTTAGATACGCTGGGTGCTGATTTTGTTTGGCACACGCGTGTTTATCATACGGGTGTGATTGTCAACGATCGGTTATATGGCGACTTGATTATTCAAGGAAGTGGCGATCCAAAAATGACGCATGAGCGTTTAGAGCAACTGCTATATCAAGTACAGGCAGCAGGCATCCGCCATATCGATGGTGATATGATTGTCGATAGTGCCATTTTTCACAATGTGACTAAAGATCCAGCCGCCTTTGATAACGATCCACTGCGCCCTTATAATGCCAGTCCTGATGGTTTTTTGGTCAACTTTAGCACCATCGGTATCAAGAGCTATCCGGCAGACAATGGCAAAGCGGCTTTGGTCTATACGCCGCAATTAGCAGACTATCAAATGCCAAGTACCATAGAGACCCGCTCAGCGGCTTGTGGTCAAGCGCGCTACAGCCTTGCGCCGCAGTGGCAACCCAATCGATTGGTACTCAATGCGGCTTTGCCAAACAGCTGCCAAGAACATGCCTTTTATATTGCTTATCCTGATGCCAAAGAATTCACGGCACGTGTCATTGCAGCAAAATGGCAGGCGCTAGGCAATACGCTGAGTGGCGACGTCATCTCACAAGAAACGCCTTATGATGCAAGCAAAAAAACAAATCCTGCAAAGGGACTAGCCGCATGGCCGATATCGCCGCTACCCATTGTGAGCTATGCATCACTAAATCTGGCACAGCAAATTTATGACATCAATCATTTTTCAAACAATGTCATGGCTGAACAAGTGGCGCTATCGATAGGCGCCTATCATCAAGACAATCATGCTAAAGTCGCTGTCAATAAAACGAATAATCCTAAAAATACGAATGAGCAAGGGATGACCAATGATGCTCTTGACAATAAGAACGAGCATTTGAAAAACAGAGATTTGAACAATAGCAGCGTGCATAACAGTAGCTTATATCAATTTGGCAATCCAACGACAGACTATGCGACTGCGTTACAGACGATCAATCAGTGGTGGCAGACCAATCTAGACACGCCCCCGCCGTATTTAACCAACGGTTCAGGACTCTGCCGTGAGTGTACGATTACTGCTGCTAATTTAAGCGAGCTACTGGCGTATGCCTATGATCGTCCAAACTTTGATAGTTACGTCAACTCTTTGGGCGTGGCTGGTGTGAGTGGCACCATCGTAGCGCACAGTGATAGATTGCCTGACTCAAAAGCCATTGGACGTGCATGGATCAAAACAGGCACATTGAACAACGTGACGTCGATGGCAGGCTATGTCAAAGGCTTATCAGGGCAGGATTACGTCATTGTAGGACTAATCAACAGCGAGAAAGCACTAAATGCCTATAATGCTCGAACGGTATTGGACGTGGCACTTGACTGGACAGCGCAGCACTAATTTAAACAACGAAAGCGCAAATCTTAGAAAGCGGGCGCAAAGGTGTAAGACTGTCTCTAAAGCGGTCTTTACTCACTTTTATCTTACTATTAGCGCCTCGCTATTTGATTGACTTATATTACTTATCTTTTCTCGTTTTTACCTTTATAAAGGTCCGCTTATGTCACGCAAGACTCCCACGCTCAACGACTCCACCTCGCATTTAGGGCACAATCGATCACTTAATGCTCATCAATTGCCACGACCGAAACTGGCTCGATATATTGGGTTTTTTGCGATTGGTTATGTGCTTTCCAGTGCCGTATTTATGATGATCCAAACCAAAGTGGCGCTGAACTCACCATTGGTTACAGTGATCTCCATCATTGTTGGCGCTTATATTGCAGTGCATAAGTTTACTAAGCAGCAGCAACGCGCTTTAAATAGAGGTGAGAGTAATCGCCTAGTATTTGGCGGCATTGCTGTCGTTTGGGTTTTGACAGTGATTTATTTCTTGGGGATTTGGTTTTGGTTGTTTGACGCGGCGAGCCGCGAAGTATTGTTCGAGATGACCACACAACAGCCCCTACCGCTACTGTTTTCATTGATGCTGATATTGGTAATGACGCTGGTTAGCGCTCGCATCAGTATTTGGCTGTTGAATCGTTTACTTGATCCCAAACGTAAGACTGTTTGAATTTACTAAAGAGCGACTCGAACCTCATAAAACCACCATGACTGGCTACAAATTTTTTCCTTTTGAAGCTTAAAATTCGTTAGGCTAGCGGTATCAATTGGTAAGCTTTATCAGTTACTGTCTTTTATGAATCAATGCCTAGCGGCACACGGTTTTATTCTTACCATAGGAGCGCGCTTAATGGACATGCTTTTTTTTGATAATATAGACAAACTTGGGCGTATCGTACTGACGACCGCCATGATTTACGTCTTGATCGTGCTGGTGACGAAAGTCTCAGGCAAGCGCTCTACCTCTCAGCTCAACAACTTTGACTGGGTTGTGACCGTCATGATTGGCTCATTGGGGGCCAGCACTATTTTGCTCAAAAACGTTCCTTTTGTTGAAGGGGCGTCTTCTATTTTGGTGCTCTATTTGTTGCAGTTTTTGGTCACAAAGTACGCCTCTATCTCACCGCAATTTAGCAGTTTTATCTTATCCGAGCCACGAATTGTTTTTTATCAAGGGCAGTTTTTACCAGATGCGATGCGCGATGAGCGCTTGACTCGGCAGGAGATAGAATGTGCGATGCGCTCTGATGGGATAAACAGCTTCGATGAGGTTGAAGCCATTGTCTTCGAGTCAGATGCCAAGCTTACCATCATTCCAAAGCCAAGCTCGAGTGACTCGCAGCACCAACAGACAGAGCAGACTGTTTCAGAAACGATTTCACCTTTGATGTAATAACAGGTCAAAAAAGCAGTAATTGACCGCAACCAATTGCAAAACCTTGTGATATTTATTTAATTATTGACGTGGTATGGACTATGAAAGTAAGAATTTTGAGCGTCGGCAATAAAATGCCTAACTGGGTGCAGACAGGCTTTGATGAATACCATAAACGCATTCAACCCATGCTCAGTACCGACATTATCGAAATCGCGGCTGCTAAGCGAGCAAAGAACCCATCGGATGCCAATTTGGCTCAGTACCGAGAACAAGAAGGTCACGCTATTTTGGCGGCTCATAATGCCACTGGACGCGAACAATTATGGGTATTGGACGTCAAAGGTAAAATGCTATCGACAGAAGGGCTGGCGGATAAATTATCAGATGCGATGCAGCAAGGGGACGATATTGCTTTAGTCATCGGCGGCGCAGATGGTGTATCACCTGAAGTACTGGCAAAAGCCGATGTAAAATGGTCATTATCCGCGCTGACATTGCCACATCCTCTCGTACGAGTTGTCTTGATGGAGCAGCTGTATCGAGCGATGAGTATCAATAACAACCACCCCTATCATCGTGGTAATTAAGCAAAGTGACGTTTGCGATACATTATCTGAAAATAACCATGACAAAACGGATTGAAAAACTGGCGTGCGCCCTAATAACTGCAACATGAAATATCCAAAACGCGCAACACCTAACGCCTCTCAGATTACTTCCCAACGTGGCGATCATCAGGGTCATACGTCGCAGCCCATCACGTCTGCCGATGCTTGGAAAGACAAGTCTGCTATAGTCTCTAAAGCGGCTAACTTGGCTAAACTGCCAGCCTTGTTTATCTCGCACGGCGCACCCACGCTTGCCATTGAACAATCTGCCACGACCAGTGCGCTGGCACGTATCGGTCAAAACCTACCCAAGCCTCGTGCCATCGTCATTATGTCGGCACATTGGCAGTCGGCCAAGCTTGAGATCAGCAGCAACCCACAACCAAAAACATGGCATGACTTTTCAGGCTTTGCGCCAGAGCTGTATGAGCTACAATATCCTGCTGCTGGTCAGCCAGCGCTTGCTGAGTCGCTCGCGCATCAGCTGACAGCGCGCGGTATCAGATGCAGCATCAATCCGATGCGCGCTTGTGACCATGGGGTCTGGGCACCGCTTATTCACCTGTATCCACAAGCAGACATACCAATTGTGCAGATATCCTTACCACAGCATTATGACAGTGTCGCTTGCTACCAGCTGGGGGCACAGCTTGCACGTTTGCGCGAAGAGCAAATTCTTATCATTGGTTCAGGTAGCATCACGCACAACTTACAAGCCCTGCGTTGGCAAGCGGGCAGTATTGATACAGCAGCAAAAAGTTTTAAAGATTGGCTATTACAGAATATTAAGACAGACATTCCTACTGCGCTAGATTGGCAACAGTATCCCAACTATAAGCACGTTCACCCAAGTGATGAGCATTTGCTGCCACTGTTTTTTGCGTTAGGCGCGGGTCAACGTGTCTCTGTCGTGCATCAAAGCATGGCACATCATAGTTTGGGCATGGATATTTATCGCTTTGATTAAGTAATAGCTATTAAATAACAGCTATTTAATCAAAGCGTACAAACCTATTTCTCAAAAGCAGGTTTGGTAAATAAACCCGCACGCTCCATCTCGCCTGCCAGACTCAATAACGTCGCCTCATCATTCATACGTCCGATAAGTTGCATACCGATTGGCAAGCCTTTTTTACTCATGCCGACTGGCACTGACATGGCCGGCAATCCTGTGACATTACCCAACAACGTGAAGCCCATTTTTCCTAGTACAGGCGCGCTGAGTTTTTCAATCATGCCTGACTTAAAAGCGTATCTGCCCATATCAAAACCTTTATTGAGCACCCCAGCGCTACGCATCATCATCTCATCCATACGGCTAGGCGGTAGCACGCCGTGTTTGACCGCAGGTGTCGGTACGGTTGGTGATAAAATCATATCGTAGTTTTCTAACAACAGGCCCGTTTGATATTGACTGTTATGCCAACCGTGTTTGGCGTGAACCAAGTCAGCGGCTGATAAAGAACGTCCAAGCAGCGCCATATTGTAGGTTTGTGGCTCTAGGTTTTTGACATGGGCGGACCCAAACTCGCGCTCGATATTGTCAATCGTAAAGGCGGTATGTGCGCAGACGACAACAAGAAAGTCATGCCAAAACTGCTCAATATCGATATTTGGCTCAGCGGGTACGACCTGATGACCCATCGACTCTAATTGCTTAGCCGTTTGTTCTAGTACAGCAAGGACTTCTTTGTCGACTATAGTATTGGCAATCAATGGCTGCTGCTGTAAAGCGATTTTCAGTGGCCTTGGTGCGCGCATCGCTGCTTGCAAAAAATTCCCATCTGGTGGCGCAATGACATAAGGCGCCCCAATCTCCGCGCCACTTGTGGCATCGAGCATTGCGGCACTATCACGTACCGAACGTGTGATCACGTGATCGGCAACTGCCCCGTCCCAGCCTTCACCAATATTGGGACCCAGTGGATTACGGCCACGGCTTGGTTTGAGTCCAAATACACCGCACCAAGCCGCTGGAAACCGTATCGAACCGCCGCCATCACCAGCGCCTGCCATCGGTACAATACCACTCGCGACTGCGGCTGCACTGCCGCCCGATGAGCCACCAGCACTATAGCCTTTCTTGAAAGGGTTGTGAGTCGCACCATGCGCTTTTGGCTCAGTGGTAATAATCAAACCAAACTCAGGCGTATTGGTTTTACCAAAGGTATTGACACCTACCGCTTTCATCCGCTTGACGATTTCACTATCGTTTTTCGAGAGGATATTGACGCTGCGACTGCCCATCGTAATTGGTTCATCCGCGAAGCTAAATGACAAGTCTTTTAACAGATAAGGCACGCCTGTAAATACGTCTTTTGGCAATCCTGCTTGCGCAGCGTTATAAGCGCGCTCATCAAAACGGTGAATAATGGCATTTAATTTAGGATTGAGTTTATTGGCCTGATAAACAGCTGCGTCCAATAACTCCTTTGCACTGACCTCGCCTGAGTTAACCAGTGCCGCTAGAGCGAGTGCATCATATTGAGTGTATTCTTTAAACATAACTGACCTTCCTTGGAGAGTAATAAAAATAATATTTACTAAAATCAGTGCCTACTTATCTTATAAACCACTGTCAGTTTAGTATAAAAAATGGCTGCCTATAATCGATAAACAAACTGATTGGTCATTTAGATATTTGATTAAGCTCATATCTTTGTAAATAAACCCAGTTTTAATAAATCAAAGCATGATTGATGATAAAAATTCGCTCTAAATTCTCAGCTTATAAAAATAGGATTCCGCTGATTTCATAAAAAAAACGAGCCACTTTCATGACTCGTTTTTTCATTATGAACCTAATACTAAGCACTACATCAACAGTTCGCGCTTACCGCTTTTGCCCATGGAACTGACCAGTCCCGCTTCTTCCATCGAATCTACAATGCGCGCGGCACGGTTGTATCCAATGCTGAACTTACGCTGGATACTAGAAGCCGAGACTTTACGCGTTTCCATAATAAAGGCCACCGCATCGTTATACAGGCCATCATCTTCTCCAGAAGCATTGTTTGCGCTACCTCCACCATTGCCACCTGGGCTAGATAGCTCAAAGTTGCCAGCCATGTTGTCAATATAGTCAGGAGCGCCGCGCTCACGCCACGCATCACAGACACGGTTGACCTCTTCATCACTGACATAAGCGCCGTGTACACGATCTGGTTCGATTTGACCTGGGCCGAGAAAGAGCATATCGCCATTGCCTAACATGTCCTCTGCACCGCCACTGTCCAAAATCGTCCGTGAGTCGACCTTTGAGTTGACACGTAGCGCAGCGCGAACAGGAATATTGGCTTTGATCAAACCAGTGATCACATCTACCGATGGGCGCTGAGTAGCGAGCATCAAATGGATACCTGCTGCTCGAGATTTCTGCGCCAAGCGCGTGATTAACTCTTCAGCTTGCTTACCAACCTGCATAATCATGTCAGCAAACTCATCCGCGACAATGACAATCATCGGTAAGGTTTTGAGCTTTGGCGCTTGACTGATACTGACACTGTCATTGGGTCGCCACAAAGGATCAAGCATCGGCTTGCCAGCTTTTTCGGCTGCAATGACTTTCTTATTAAACTCATTGAGTTTACGAACCTTAAGCAGACTCATTAACTGATAACGGCGCTCCATCTCTGCCACGCACCATGAGAGACTGCTGGCCGCCTCGGTCATATCCGTGACGACTGGTGTCAGTAGATGCGGGATGTCATTATAGTTAGCCAGCTCCAACTGCTTGGGATCAATCAAGATAAGACGCAGCTCATTGGGCGTGTATTTGAGTAGCATCGACAATAGCATCGAGTTGACCAATACCGATTTACCAGAACCCGTCGTACCAGCGACCAGCATGTGCGGCGCGCGAGCAAGATCAGTGATGATGGGGTTACCGCCGATGTCTTTACCCATCGCCATACTGATTTGCGCTTTGGGGTCTTTGAATTTTTCCGTATTAAGTAGCTCAATCAAACGCACCATTTCACGCTGTTTGTTAGGCACTTCGATACCAATATAAGGCTTACCAGGAATCACCTCAACCACACGCAAAGACGCCATTGAGAGTGAGCGTGCCAAGTCACGCGAGATACCCGTAACCTTGCTGGCTTTCACCCCAGCAGCAAGCTCTACCTCAAAACGAGTCACTACTGGGCCTGGGATGGCATTGACGACATTGGCCTTGACATTGAACTCTTGCAACTTGATCTCTAACAGCTCAGAGAGCTGTTCAAGCTCAGCTATGGTATAGCTAGGCTTACGGTCAGGATCTGGCTTATCAAGAATAGACATCTCTGGAATCGGGGTTAGGCTACTACGATAAGCAGCCGTTTGCATTGAGCGTGATTTTCGACTAAAGGCGTCATCATCGCTGATATGCGGCATAACTGGTGCCTCAGCGTCGTCATCTTCTGGCATCATATCAGTGATATGGTTGCTACTATCGCCTTCTGGCACAGCAAAACTCATCGTCGGTTTGACTGGTTGCGTGTTTTTTGCAGCATCGGTATCTATAGTAGCGACTGTTGGTGCCGCTGTTGGATTGGTAGGGGGCGTATTGGTGGGTGTCATATCCACTGATTCTGATACGGCAGCTACACTGTCTAGTACTGGCGAAGCGACTGATAACGCTGGTACAGCGGTTGACGTAGCATGGTGTGATAGCTCAGCCTGACTGTCAGACACGGGCTCATTCGACTGCACGATTCCCGTTGTCGCAGTAGGTTCTAAGACATCGGCATGCTCTGCTAGCCATGCGTCTGCTAAGGCATCGACAGCGACGGTAGTGTCTTCTGCTGTTGATACCACCGCATCCGTACTCGTTGTTTCGTTATACAATTGCTCCTCAACAGAGGGCTGAACGATTCTGGTTTTGGGTCTTGCTGTGGTTGTTTCCACAGACAACGCTTCCTCTACTATTGGCGTAGATTCTGCGGTCACTTCTAACTCTGTTAGCACGTCTTTGACGAACTCATCTTGCAACGCTTCGCTTTTTATCGGTTCAGCACTCATATCAGTAGAGCTCAGAGCGGTAGTATCAGAATGATTCATGCTACTGGCACTATACGTCATTTGCTCACTCGCCAACAAATCATCGACTGTATTGGCATCATTCCACGCAAAGCTTGGCTCCACTTTACGCACAGGTACGACCACAGGACTCGGATTTGATGATGGCTGTGTTTGATTGTCTATATTCTCAGTTGTACCATTTTTGAATGACGTGGCCTCTACAGACTCACTTTTTTCATGATCCGATAAGGGAGTCTGGGTGGCTGTTGTAGCTTGTGCCGCCGCTTCCATAGAGGCTCTAACACTGTCAGAGAGCCCAGACTTTACCAAAAAGTCTGACAAGACATTGCTAAATCGACCGCTTTTATCGGCCGCCTGCTCAGAGGATTGCAAGGCTAAGGGCAACTGTTCATACGCTGGCGCTTCTTGATCTGAATTCGTCCCTGTTGTGAGCTTGTCTTTTGTGTTCAATGCACCTATGTTTTGAGTGACTGCGGCAGTATCTTGTGTGTTTTCTTTTTTCACGCCTGAGCCAAACCAAGACAAGGCGGTAATTCTCTGATAAATCGCCATCCAATGAATATTGAAAGCAAACGTCGCGGTGAGGACAACGAATACCAGCAAGAAAATCGCACTCCCCCACTGCGTCAAAAGCTGCGCCAAGCGTACCTGCAACTCAAGACCGATGATGCCACCAGCCACGCCTTCAAGTGCTGTCGCTGTAGGATTGGTGAATTGTTGTACCAAAGCCACGATTTGAGCAAACAAGGCACTGGCACTCAATAACAAAAATACGTAAGCGACCAACCGCATCAGCCAGAATGTGGGCTTATTGTCCCACCAAATAAGAATAGACTCATAAATCAAAAATGCCAGCAGCCACCACGCACCAAAGCCAAAGAAGCTGTAGAGCAAGTCGGACAACCACGCACCTGTCTCGCCGCCCATATTATTGATTGTGGTCATATCACTACTGATGTGTGACCAACTCGGATCATTACCTGTATACGTCATCAAAATGACGAACAGATAAACAGCCAGTATCGACCCTAGAAGGGTAAATATTCCTTTTTTTAAATATTCAATAAGCGGTGCTGATATCACGTAAGATCTGCCTTGTTATTAATACTAAATGGTCGCCGCATGACTAAGCCTAATCATGCTGACATAAAGTGCTGACATAAATATACCTAGCAATAGGATTAAGAGCCATTATTGATTCCGACAATGGTGAATAACGATGGTCTTTTTACTCTAACTGTACTTGGCATAACTTCTTATAATAACAAATAGATAGGTATAGTGGCGACAGTCTTCTAAAGAAAGCAGGCAAGAAAGTCAGTCAATCTGCGATTTATGCATAAAACCGTACAATTAGTACAAACAGCTGATAGGATAGCGCTAACAATTTTGCGTAAACGCTATAAAATAACTACTATTCATTAAGGCCAAACGTCAAGGCAAACATGCTTTGATTATAGTGATGCCTGTGTTTGTTTTAGCAAACTTGCACTTTTGGGTATATGCCCTTATGTTATTATCACATTGCAATTAAACAAACCAAACAAATCACATTTTTTATAACATATATTATTCTTATTTTTCATTCGTATATTTAGCAAGGAACAACTCATGGCAACTGACACTACTGCTCCACGTCACGAAAAACTCATTATTTTAGGCTCAGGCCCTGCCGGTTACTCTGCTGCGGTCTATGCTGCGCGCGCCAACCTTAAACCTGTTATGGTTACGGGTATGGAAGTGGGTGGCCAGTTGACCACTACCACCGAAGTTGATAACTGGCCAGGCGATGCGCATGATTTGACCGGTCCTGCATTAATGGAGCGTATGAAAGCTCATGCTGAGCGTTTCGGTACAGAATTGGTTTATGACCATATCAATGATGTTAACTTGAATGTACGACCTTTTGAGCTGTCAGGTAACAACGGCACCTATACTTGTGATGCCCTGATTATCTCAACTGGCGCCTCTGCCCAGTACCTAGGGCTAGAGTCAGAAACCAAATTCAAAGGGCTTGGCGTATCTGCTTGTGCCACTTGTGACGGTTTCTTTTATAAGGATCAAAAAGTCGCCGTGATTGGCGGTGGCAATACAGCCGTTGAAGAAGCCTTATACCTCTCTAACATTGCTTCTGAAGTCACTTTAGTGCATCGCCGTGATAGCTTACGCTCTGAAAAAATTCTACAAGACAAGCTGTTTGAAAAAGCCAAAAACGGTAACGTCAAAATCGAATGGAACCATCAAGTCAAAGAAGTCGTCGGTGATGACATGGGCGTCAATGGTGTCGTTATCGAATCAATGATTGATGGCAGCACCAAACAATTAGATACAATGGGTATGTTTGTCGCCATCGGTCATAAGCCTAATACCGACCTATTCAAAGGTCAATTGGATATGAAAGATGGCTATCTGGTCGTCAATAGTGGCCTTAATGGTAATGCCACGCAAACCAGTATCGAAGGTGTGTTTGCCGCAGGTGACGTGGCTGATCATGTCTATCGTCAAGCCATCACCTCTGCTGGTACTGGCTGTATGGCAGCGCTGGATGCGGAGAAGTACTTAGATGCCATCGGTGAAGCAACCGCGAAAGACCATACGTATGCCTCAACCCTGACTGCTGATCAAGAAGACTAAATGAATAACTTCACACAGCACAATGATAACCATCAATACATCACGCCTGAGACTTTAAAAAGTCTTGGGCGTTATGACTTTCCTGATCCTATCTCTATCGATCCTGATGGCATTGGCATTGTCGCGATGGGTGGCGATCTTGCACCCGACACATTGATATCTGCTTATGCACAGGGGCTTTTTCCATGGTTCAATGAAGATGAGCCTATCGCTTGGTGGTGTCCTGAGCCGCGCTGTGTGATTGTCCCATCTAATTACCAACCGAGTAAGTCACTGCGCAAGCAAGCAAGACGCGAACGTTGGCAATTGACCTTAAATCAAGCTTTTGATGACGTCATACATGCCTGTAGTCTGCCGCGTAGCGATGGTCTTAATAATGACTTGCCTGAAGGCGAGCACACTTGGATTCATGAAGAGATGATTGAGGCTTATACCAAACTGCATGCGCAAGGCTTTGCCCATAGCATTGAGGTGTGGGATGAAAAAGGTCAGCTCATTGGCGGACTGTATGGGCTAAAAATAAACGGCATCTATTTTGGCGAATCCATGTTTCATCGCGCCTCTAATGCGTCAAAACTCGCGTTTTGGGGGTTGATGCGGCTATGTGAACAAAGTCAGGTCGCCCTTGTTGATTGCCAATTACCCAATCATCATCTCATGAGCTTGGGTGCCACTACTCTACCGCGAGCTGAGTTTTTGACTCAGTTAGAGACCTTAATAAGTACAGGCGCGGTCAAATGGCAAAAAGACACTTATCTCCCACTAGCTGTCTCATTACTTGATATACCAAGCCCTTGGCAGCTTAAATTGAGTTAAGCGTTCCCACTGCCTTATTCCCATTCATAGTTTCCAACGAGAGTATTATGTCCCCTGACAATTCGTTTTTATTGATTGGTGCTCTAGCAACAAAAGCCAATACGACTAAAGATACCGTACGCCACTATGATCAATTAGGTTTGCTAAAATCTCGCAAACGTCAAGCAGGCTCACGTCTATATACTGAGTTCCATCCAGAATGTTTGGAACGTATTGAGCTGATCAAAAGCGCACAAGCTATTGGTTTTACCCTGACTGAAATCAAAGACAGCCTCAATGATTATTATGATGGCCAGCTTGATATTGATCTACAGCTGATGCTGACTCAGCAAAAATTGGAACAAGTACGAAAACAGCAAGCCAATATAAGCGTGATGGTAGAGCTATTGAGCGAGCGTATAGATGTTCTCGCACGGATGAAAGCAGACAGCAGCTATCAATTAGACACTAATATCTGTAAGAAGAAAATACCATCAAATTAAAGACGATGGCGCTGGTTGAGATAAGTAATTTATCTTCAAAGAAACTACGCTTATCACTCCTAATGACACTTTACGCTTTTCACTCACCATAGACATGCTGCATGATGAGCGCATCAACTGCGGACTGGTTCGGTAACTGGTAATAGCCTTTGCGTCTATGAATAATAGTAAATGCTTGCTTTTCATATAACGCTATCGCAGCATGATTGTCTGCTCGTACTTCTAACAACAAATTTTCCACTTGATTACTCTGCAATACTTTATGCAACTTATCAATAATTTGCGAAGCAATGCGTTGTCGTTGATAATCAGGATGCGTGCCAATACGCAAAATCTCTGCTTGCTCAAACACCATTTGATATAAGCAGTAACCAATTACGTTGCTCTTTGCACTTTTATCTTGTGTGTACACTACCAGCATATTAATGCTGTCTTGCTCAAGCAGTTCAAGCAAAGCCTGATAGCTCCAAGCATCTTGCGGCTGGACGATGGCTTCGATATTCGCTACGGCTTGAACCACTTGCTCAAGCTCTACTGTATTGGTTGATAACAATTCTATCAAAAACATAACTATCCCTTTATTAGGCTGAAATTATATACATGAAGCTTATCGCGCGTTTACTAATTAATGATCCAGTAGTATGAAAATATAATTATATAAATAAGTGATTCACTCTATATCTCTATTTCAATACGTATAAAAAAAGCCACCCTGTTTAGGATGGCTTTTTTATGACTAACTCATAATCTCATTACTGAGACTTAATGATTAGTTCAATACGTTAGCAACAACACCAGCGCCT
>NZ_FUKN01000004.1 GCF_900163785.1 Psychrobacter sp. JB385 | reverse complement strand
AGCTTCGCTTCAAATCTCTTCATAGCCGTATCTAATTCTTCATGCGTGGGCTGTACAGATGGTTCATCACTACCATCTGTATTACTTTCTTGGATTGAATCATTAGAATACAAGTCAACAAAAATTTGTTTTCTTACCTCGGGCTTAACTTCAACCTTACTGCTAGAATTATCTGTAGCGACAGATAATTCCTTTGATTCTTTTCTATAGCGGTAAAGATAATTGGTCAGTGTGCCAGTCGTTAGAATGAGATCATGGCGCTCAGCTAATATCTCAACCACACCTTCATAGGTATATGAAACAGCTAGCTCTTCGATCACCTCATAAAGATCACGAAATTTAGAAAATTTTGTTCTTTTAGCCATAAATTCCTATCCCCATCTATTCTTGAAGTCAATTACCTCAATTATGAAATCGCTCATAAATTGCTCATATTTAACTAACGATTTACTACCCTTTTGCTAACGATTTACTAACTTTTAATCAATCATACAGTAATTGCTCATAAATTGCTCATATCTAGCTAACGATTTGCTACCCTTTTACTAATGATTTACTAACGTAACGCTCTTATAAGCCTTTTTAGCTAAAAAGGCTTACTACAGGTAGAAAATAACCGATTTTTCTACCTGCTTTTTGGTCATTAAATTATCCAATTTAATGACTACACCATACGCACCCCCTTGGGATGAAAAAAAGCGTATTAAATCAGCAACTTACCTGATTTAATACGCTTTTTTCTGTACACAAAATGTTTACAAATTAGATTTAAGTCACTGATTTTTATGGTATATTACTGTCCACAATTTGTAAACAAGGATAATTATGTACACTCCTACCGTGTCATTTAGATTAAAACCTGAAGTCTACCTAAAACTAGAAGCGATAGCAGCAGAGGAAGGATTATCTCCTGGTGTCTACCTAAAGAAAAAATTGGAGGCAGATACCAATAACTTTCTTGAAGACCTTCAGTTTATGAAAGGAGATATTAGTGAGATTTTGCACTTATTGCAGTCGGACGATGAAGGGTCAAAGGCAGTAGAGAGCACATCAAATCAGAATGACATGGTCAAGGCTTTGATGCCGATAGTGCTAGAATCGTTATTAATACTAAGAGAGGTAGCAGCCCCTAATAAGGTTTCCAATGCTCAAAAACTGGTTAACAAAGCTGGGATAAAGGCACACAATAGTTTGGATTAATAATTAAATGTATATTGCCCTTGTATCAGCTGATACAAGGGCTTTTTTTGAGAAGTAATTCAATGATCAGGGATTAACCCTTAGTAGCATATTGATGAAGATTACTGGAGATTCTAACTGTCTTCTATAAGGTTTAGTTGTTATAGATAAGTAAGTGCCTGTGTAAGCCCATATTTGCCTCTTGAAAGGGTTAAAGAGTAATTTAGCTAGCAGATTACCAAATGAGACTTAGAGCCTTATGAGAAGCTAAATAGAAAGGTTTATCTATGTGTCATTAGAGGCCTTATCCCTATTATTTAAATAAGCTGAATCTGCTCATATTCGATTGTTGGCTAAATTTCCTAGTTCTTTCTCTTGTCACTTTAATTATTAATAACCAAAAAGGTTTTTAATGTTTTTAAATACTTTTAAAAGCTTTTACGTCCTTCGGAAGCCTCGATAACAAAGAGTTTCGAGCTCTATAAAGCTACGTCTATCGACCCATAAAGCTACGTCTATCGACCCATAAAGCTACGTCTATCGACCCATAAAGCTACGTCTATCGACCCATAAAGCTACAAATATTGATATTTGTAGCTTTATGGGTTACAGTGCGTTTATTGTTTACTATGGAGAGTACGAAATGAGTGATAAGCGGTTAATTGCTAAAGACAATAAATTAATCAGTGCTAGTTACTCTCTTGGCATACCCGAGCAGCGCCTTATTTTCTTAGCAATTATTGAAGCAAGAGAACAAAAACAATTAATTGATGCTAGAGGTATTCTGAACATTAGAGCAAAGAGCTATCAAGAACAATTTAAGGTAGAAAAGCATACTTCATATGATGCGTTAAAAAGTGCTACAAGTGGCTTATTTGATGCTCATTTTGAGTATGAAGATGTTCATGAAAAAACAGGAAAACTGGCTCGCCATGTCATTAGATGGGTACAAAAAATAAGCTATATCGATGACGCTGGTATGGTTGAGCTGCAATTTACAGATGCAGTTATTCCGCTAATAACAAGACTTAGTGAGCAATACACAGAATATGAATTAAAACAGGTTAGTGAATTGCAAAGCGAATACTCAATCAGGCTTTATGAGTTGATGATGCAATGGAAAGCTGTTGGTAAAACTAACAAAATATCAGTTGATGATCTACGTAGGAAGTTAGGTGTTGAGCCTGAACAATATAAGAAGATGAATAACTTCAAGGCTCGAGTTTTAGATCATGCCATTAATCAAATAAATAAGCATACAGACATTCAAGCTGAGTATGAGCAACATAAAAATGGACGTACTATTGCTGGCTTTACTTTCAAATTTAAAGTGAAGAAAAACAAAGAGAATACTGCTACTAAAATTACTAACAATGGCAATATGACCACTATTGAAGGACTTAACGATAAGCAACTAGGACGTATTGCTCGCAACCCTAGCTTTATAGCAGATTACAATCATTTAGTAAGCTCTACCAGTCCAGCAGGTCAAGATCCTAAAGCATGGGAATTTGAGATGATCAATCGTCTGAAGGAAGATGCTTTACAGTTTAAAAAACGTCCAATTAGAGAGTATCTCGAATACTAAAGTGCCAGACCTATAGAGCTTTTATAGAATTAGCTAAACGCCTTTCCTTACTAAAGGGAGTTGTATAGAAGCGTTGGTGGATACCATATAGAAGAGTTTTTAAATCCTTATCACAGTTAATTTCAAACTCTTTATTACTTACATCAAAAACTATCTCATTTGCACAGTAATCATTCACATATACAAACATATCGTCTCGGGCTTTAGGTGTTAACTGAGACAAAGCCTCTATAGCCACAGTTATAAGTTTGCGATTTAAAGCAGAAACCTTTTTTGAGTCATAATCCTTGCCTTTCTTGATGAAGGACTCTTTTAGAAAATCGTCTACTTCTTCTTGAGTCGCCTCTTTGTACAGCATACCTATGTCTTTAAAAATTGCTGTAATAGAAGATAAATCCCTAAATAAAAGTGTTTTAGAGCCTGATAAATATATTGCATCGGGTGTTTTTTTAATGATAATTTGTTTGTCATTTTCTACAACTCTAGCAACCTCTCCAAAAGGAACTTCTCCGTAAACAAGAGTTTTCAATCGTATAAAGCTAGAGGGAGTGACATTTTGAAAATAAAAATCACCGTTTTGCACGGAAACAAGGTAAGAGATATCTACAAACTCACTTTTCTTGATTTCATCATAGTCTTTAGGATCAAAGCAATTTTTAAGGAGTTCTAAGCAAAAATCTGTCTGATCAAAATCCTCAATTTTGAACCAAGAGTCGTCGTCCAGCTTGTGTTCTGGTACATACGGTAAGCAGTCTAGCGTGGTAATATCAACTTCTTCAAAAACTTCTTGATCAGAGGTGACTTTTCGATAAGGCTGTGCTCTTTTCCTCTTTATCTTTGCTAACAAACAATCCATTATTTCCCTCTATCAATAAAATTGTGTTCAATAAAAGTATAGTTATTAATTCTATAAGCCTCAGTATCTATATATTTCGGGTTTTTAAAATTATTCTGACTAATTAGAAAAAGTACTGTGCCGTTTTTAGTAGTAACGTTATAAAAGTTATATCCAAAAACCAGAAATAATGGATTGAAATACAGAGCTTGAGAATAAAATGTAAAAACAAATAAGAGCATGTAAACAAACCAAAGAGTTTCCCAATTGCCTATACTTAGAGCTACGAAAAAATAACCTAAGTAGCTAGGCAGAAAGCTGTTGTTTGCATATTCAATACTTACAATCTCTCCAGATCTAAATGGATCTTTTCCTAATTTAGTGCTAACCAATATACTAAGCTTCGTTAGCAACAAAATTACTGATACATATAAAATATAAGAAATAGCATTAGGAAACGTAGGCATCCATTTACTGATATCTAAATACGAAAAAAGGTCTTGTAAGGTGAAGCCCTTCTGTACTAAAAAAATAATAACGAGTAAAGCCGTGGCATTAAATGTCAATAGTAAACGGAATAGGTTGTTTAATAACATAGGGGTTTCGCCTGATAGTTTACGCCATAAACCAATTAAAATAAAAATTATCTCTAGTCTCTAGTGTGCTCCCTAACCGAAAGTTTTTTGAACTCTGTTTTACTGGTACAGCTAACTCAATATAAAACCATTGTATATATTAAGTTAGCTAAAAGAACCACTTTATTCTGAAGAGTTATCCCAGTTGGACAGTATGTTTTCAGCCAAGCTGAAGACCTCTATTAACAGCTTAGATCTGTCACTTTTATTATGTGTATTGTGTACCTGTTCAACCAATTCCGACAGTCTCATATGCTCTGTATCTAATGTGTTGAACTCAGGCAACGATAGGTGTTTGAAAATATTAGCTACCTGTATAGATACGTTATGACTATCAAGCCATTCACGAACAGTTTCGGTATTAAGGAGTCCACATAGATAATAAGCAATTTCTTTACTATCAAAAGAAGAGAAATATACTTTATGATCTGGAATAAAAACTCTTTTTCCGTTTACTGGCATATCTATTGAGCTTGCAACAGCAGCATAAAAGCTCTTTGACATTTCAGGCCATACTACCTTCCAAGGTTGAAACGTATAATCTCCCACGTTATATATAGCCTGGTATGGCGCATTATTCATTTGTCTACGAAACGTTGATCTATTGAGCAACTGATCTTTAAAATTCTCGAACCATATTTTCGTGTTTTTGTACTCCTGTAAATTCAATTTGTCTTTAGAATTTTGAAAATCAGCTTTGGAGATCCCAGTATTGGGAACAAATGTGTAAAGCATTTGTTTGTTATAATTTGGGTCTGCCAGTTTTAAGTAACAGGCTTCAAAGTCACTAGCTCCTTTGATTAAAGGATAAAGCAAATCTGGCTCTACCCACTGAGTCCTACTTACACCAATATCTATCTTCCCCGCCTCAGGACGACTTTTAATTTCAACACGTTCTCCATTATCCTGGATTATGGGTACAAAATAGACCCCATTTAAGTCAGTCGTAATGCCTTTTCTACCTTTAGTCCAATCACACTCATTCGATAGGTATTTGATAGTACTAAACCTTCCTATCTTGAGTATTGCCCATGGAGAGCCATCCTCAGATACAGGGAAAGCTTCCTTATTATCAGCTACTATTTTCTTAAATACTTCAGCTTGGTTAAGCTTTGGATCGATAGTACGTTTTTGCCCTTCAGCAGCTTGCCAAATTTTATAAGGAATAGGATATTTAGGTTCAGCTCGTGTTTTTTTGAAGATTGCCACGACAGTATGATTGCTTGCATCTTCAAATGGTTTTAATGCTTTAAAATCTTCTACTTCAATTGGTTGAAGAAAAGCTGAATTAGGATCTTTTGGCTCGAGTTTGAATGTTCTAAATCCCGCTGAAGATGGATTTTTAAAGAGAGTTCCTGTTATGACAAATGCCATGCAACCATCATTAACTAACCATTTATCAGCAACGGTATAAGTAATCATGGCAGAAATATCAAGCTCATTGCCTCCATGACGTTTAGTTTTTGAAAAAATGCCATAATCTTCGCAAGTTGGCTTTACACGTTCACGATAAGTATCTGGTAGCTTAGACCAGCGCACCCAAGGAGGGTTTCCAACGATACAATCAAACTCACCAGCTGTAGCTGACCAGAAAAAGTTCCTGACAATCCTAAACCATATGCCGTTCCATTGTTTCCGATGTAAACCAAGAATTTGATTATAGGTATAAGATAAAGGTTCTTCCCAACTAACCATTTCTTGACTAGAAATGAGCTTATATCTGAGTAGCTTTTCTTTTACATCTATAAAATCAAGGTTAAGTTCTACATCCTCACCTAATCTAATAAAAACCTCATCCAAGCGCTTTCGAGATAAAGCTAATTCAGAAGGTAGTGATATATCTAGCTTAGCCAGTTGGCTGCCTATTTTATAATTAACAACATCCTGATTATTATTAGGGTCTGGAGCTGGTGAATAGATAGCATCCGCCAATAAAATAGGTAATTCAATTTCTACGCCTTTACAGGTTTGTAGCAGCTCAGCAATTTCAATTAGAAAGTTTACGCGTGCGGTTTGGACTGCTAAAGGATTGAGATCAAAACCCCAAACTGAAGAGCATATGTGCTCTAGGATTTGATCATTACTCCATTTCATTTCTTTAGCTTCAGATATTTTCTGACGTATCAAAGAAATAAGAAAAGCCCCCGAACCGCACGTAGGATCTAAAACTCTTTGCTCTAACCAAGGCTTTTTTTTAGCCTTAGCTAGAGTGTAATCAACTAACCAGTCAGGTGTATAGAACTCACCTAAAGATTTGCGAAGCTGTCTTGGAACTAAACCTTGATACAAGTCACGTAAAACATCTCTAGTTCGACTAATCTTATCTAAATGATAAAGTGATAAAACTGCCAGTGTTTTTCTAAGAGAAGTGATTAGACCGCCTGATTCACTATTAGATAGTTTTGCTATATCGAGATACCAACTAAATATAGCCTCTTCAACAAAACCTTTAATACCTGCTTGCTCAAATATGGCTGACTTTTCAATGTCTTTTTCTAGGGATTTTATTAATGCTTTATCATCTTTGAGGGCAGATATAGTCTGGGCTGGGTACTCAAAGCTTGTTAATCCATGAGAGGAAACGATCTCAGCTGCTAATAGCTTTATCAATAGAGAGTTATAAGTGTGTATAACAAATAATCTTGCAGATATAGAATGTTTGTCCTCACCTTTCCATAGAAATGTTATTTCACTACAAATTGACTCTGTTAGGAGAGTCGATGTGTCAGAGACTTGTCCATATAACGTACGCCATTCTTCAAACAGCATTTTCACTTTATTATTATCAGTTTTTTGGATTTCATAAGCCAATCCATCGGATAAGCTTTGCATTAACTCTCGTGCATTTGAAGAACCATGGCCAAAATCTCTCAACAGGTTTTCTGTAGTCAAAGCACGTCGAGTATCAGCCTTAAATGCTTCAATAACAATACTTACAGCGTATAGAGAGAATGGTATAAGCTGTTGAGAAAAAATTTCTGAGCCACGAACCTGAGTGAAACATATATGTTCACCATCAACAGCTATTCCAATAAAGTCAGAAACAGGAATACCGGTTTTTTCGGCTTCTCTAAGGATATATGGCAATAGCCTACTTTCAGTAGCTTCCTTGAATTTTGGGCTATCTTTGCTACCTTTGAATAAACCTGGTGCTTTGAACTCAATAATAACGTGGTTATGGCTTGAATCCTTACGCCCTCTTTCAGCCTCTAATAAAAGCCCCGTTGCTTCTTCTATTGCCTTAACCCATATGATTCGGACTTCTTCTTCTCCAACCCAAGGCTTCATTCGTCTTTCGTTAATTTGGTTGAAAGCATTGATTACTGATTGATCCATTTGTTTTCCACTCTACTTAATACAAAAAATTATGTTATATAGGTTCTTCGGGAGTATCTAACCCAAGCCTTTAAAACTAGATATGATAATGGACATATAGTAACAGCTACTTGTTAACAGTCCTAAGAATCATTAAGAGTTAGGTAAAGCTTAGTGGATCCAAACAAAATGACCTAAATATCCAATTTGCCTAATACATAAGACAATGCCATAGTTATTCACTGAACGTTCTGGACAGTTGTACTGTACAGTTTCTAAAAACGTACTTGAACACTAGGTGAACAATGAACATATCAGTGACGAAAGCAGCAAAAGAATGGGGTGTATCAAGAACGACCATTTATCAGAAAGTCAATGATGGTGAGCTATCCAGAACCGCAGACAAGAAAATAGACGTTTCAGAAATGTTGCGCGTGTTTGGTGAGCCAATTTCTAAAAAACGTACTGAACGTTCAGTGAACACTGTCCAAAGTACACCTCTGAACAGTCAGAATGTTCAGTACAGTACAGACATTGAACACCAATTAGCGCTTGAAAAGCTCAAAAATGAACACCTCAGCCAACAAGTGAGTGATCAAAAGAAGTTGATAGAGAATTATCAGCAGCAGATCAGTCAGCTCAACAAAACGCTGGATAAAGCCAACGCCAGTATTCAGGATTTCGCGCAAGTCAGACTGCTAGAATTTAAAAAATCTGAGCAGGGCTATGAGCCGCCACTTGAACAAGAGAAAGAAAAAACAGACAACTCAACCGTAGCTACGGTTGAAAAAAGGAAAAAATGGTGGGAGTTTTAGACTTTGTGATTTTATCGACTAATGATCTAACAGATACTCTTCTAGCGCGTCGTTAATCATATCTTGGTAGTTTCCACCGGTCTTCTTCGCCTTATCCTGGAATCTAGCAATGATACTAGGACTCACGATACTGGCACCGACCATAGAATCAGATGACACTATGCCTCCACGGGTCGCGCCCGACCAGTCCGTGACTTCAGGAATATCAGACAAATCAACATCCTCATCTGAAAGCATTGCCAATCGTTGCAAATTGGCTTCTTGCTCAGCGCTTAAAGACGGCAATTCATTTGCTTTATAGCTAACCTTGTTCATAGAACCTCCTTTCAGCCTTAGTGGCACGTCGTGCTGATATGATACGAATAACCTCACCACCCTCACTATCTCTTTGAGTATGAGCGACCAGTAATACCGCCACCCCATTCACCGCGCCAAGCGCTTGCCACCGTTCTTCACCATTTTCATATCGGTCTTGCTGACGCAAACACAAAGGATCAAGAAATACCCGAGCTGCTTCTTCAAAGGATAAGCCATGTTTGCGTCTATTACTGCTATTTTTCTGTTCATCCCACTCAAATTCAATCATTGTTCACCGTTCTCAAGCGTATTGGTGCTAGGCATTGCCTGATAATCAAAAGTCAGCGGTATGCTATTGGTTTCGGCTACCTGATGCAAAAATAACTTAATCGCCTGAGAAGGCGTTAAACCATAGCCCTCTAATACCGAAAACGCCTTGTCTTTTAGCTCTTGATCCAAACGAATATTATAATTGGTTGTGCTCATAGCATTACTTATCGCTTATTTATGTACATTTAATATAAGCGATAAGTAATGCTAATTCAATAATTTTAGGGTTTTGGTCTTTCACAATAGTGATAGTAACGCGCTACCCATCTAATCCACGCAGGAAATCATCAATTTTCTGTTTTAGCTGTTTTTGTATGACGTAGAGTTCGCTCGCGCTACATTCTCTTAGCAAACGTTCCTCATCTTTTAGCTCAAACATCTTTTTACGTATGCTGTCGCTATGAGCTTCGTTCTCTAAACCAAAGGTGTTAAGACGCCCCATTTGACGGTAGTATTCTCGTTGCGCCTCTTCAAACATCATAAAATGGTTACTTGCTACTGATATACCTTCAATACTCATAAATCACTCCTTTTTACACTAGGAAAATGTCCCTTTATGAAATTTTTATTTATTTACTATCAATAACTCACCTATCAAGAAGAGATCTATTTCTTTTATTTGCCAGCTTCGCTTCAAATCTCTTCATAGCCGTATCTAATTCTTCATGCGTGGGCTGTACATAGGACTCATCACTAACATCTGTATTGCTTTCTTGGTTTGGGTCATTAGAATACAGGTCAACAAAAATTTGTTTTCTTACCTCGGGCTCAGCCTCAACCTTACTGCTAGAATTATCTGTAGCGACAGACAATTCCTTTGATTCTTTTCTATAGCGATAAAGATAATTGGTCAGTGTGCCAGTCGTTAGAATGAGGTCATAGCGCTCAGCTAATATCTCAACCACACCTTCATAGGTATATGAAACAGCCAGCTCTTCGATCACCTCATAAAGATCACGAAATTTGGAAAACTTTGTTCTCTTAGCCATAAATTCCTATCTCCATCTATTTCTGAAGTCAATTATCTCAATTATAAAAACGCTCATAAATTGCTCATATTTAACTAACGATTTACTACTCTTTTGCTAACTTTTTACTAACGATTTGCTAACTTTTAATCAATCATACATTAATTGCTCATAAATTGCTCATATTTAACTAACGGTTTGCTAACTTTTTACTAACGATTTACTAACGTAACGCCCTTATAAGCCTTTTTAGCTAAAAAGGCTTACTACAGGTAGAAAATAACCGATTTTTCTACCTGCTTTTTGGTCATTAAATTATTCAATTTAATGACTACACCTTACGCACCCTAAAGGGATGAAAAAAAGCGTCTTAAATCAGTAACTTACCTGATTTAAGACGCTTTTTTCTGCATGCAAAGTGCAAACAGAATTGATTTAAGTTTTTGATTTATATGATATATTGTTGTCTACAATTTGTAAACAAGGATAATCATGAGCACCCCTACCGTATCATTTAGATTAAAGCCTGAAGTCTACCTAAAACTAGAAGCGATAGCAGCTGAGGCAGGGCAGTCTCCTGGTGGCTACTTAAAGAAAAAATTGGAATCAGATACCAATAGCTTTCTTGAAGATCTTAAGTTTATGAAAGGAGATATTAGTGAGATTCTATACTTATTACAGTCGGACGACGACGATATAAAGGCAATAGAGAGCAGCTCAAATCAGAATGATATGGTCAAGGCTTTGATGCCGATAGTGCTAGAATCGTTATTAATATTAAGAGAGGTGGCAGCACCTAACAAAGTATCCAATGCTCAAAAACTGGTTAACAAAGCTGGGATAAAGGCACACAATAGTTTGGATTAATAATTAAATGTATATTGCCCTTGTATCAGCTGATACAAGGGCTTTTTTTTGAGAAGTCATTTGATGATCAGAGATTGATCCTTAGTGGGACAGTCATAAAAACTACTGTGATTCTAACGATCTTCCGAAGATGTTAGTTGATAGGAACAACCATGGGACTGTATAAGCTCATATAAGCCGTCTAAGTAGGTTAAAAAAATTTTACCTAGCAACTGTACCAAACGATACTTAGAACCTCATAGGGAGCTTAACAGGCTGTTATTATCTCTATTTGACTAGGGTTTTGATCTCTCTTTTTAAATTATTTGAAATTACTAGTATTGAATGGATTGCTATATTTACCGGCTTTTTCTTTTGTCATTCTAATTATTAATAACCAAAAAGGTTTTTAATGTTTTTAAATACTTTTAAAAGCTTTTACGTCCTCTGAAAGCCTTGTTATTAGGGGCTTTCATTGCTCATAAAGCAACGTTTACCCTGCTATAAAGCAACGTTTACCCTGCTATAAAGCAACGTTTACCCTGATTAAAGCAACTAATTATTAATTGTTGCTTATTCGGGTTTTGTATGTGACTATCTAATGAATATAAAATTTAGAGGTTTCTATGAAGTTAGTTGTTAAAGATAACTCATTGATTAACGCTAGTTACTCGCTTGGCTTAGTTGAGCAAAGAATAATGTTGCTTGCAATCGTTGAAGCTAGAGAAACGGGGCAAGGTATTGATACAGACACGTTTTTAGAAGTCCATGCTCAGCATTACGCAGATCGTTTCGATATTGATGTAAACAATGCTTATTCCATGCTTTCAGAAGCTACACAAACCCTTTTTAATAGACAGGTAACTTACACTGTACATGATGAAAAACGTAATAAACCTGAAAAAAGGGTAGTGCGTTGGGTAAGTGGTATTTCTTATGTCGAAGGGGCAGGAGTAGTGAAATTACGCTTTGCTCCTGAAGTAGTGCCTCTCATTACTCGTTTGGAAAAGAATTTCACCAGCTATGAGCTTGAGCAGGTGAAAAGTCTAAATACCTATGCAACAAGGCTATATGAGATTTTAGTAAGCTGGAGAAGTGTTGGGAAAGTTACGATAACCCTTGAAGAGTTACGCAATAACTTAGGCTTAATTGATGAATATTCTAGGTTAGAGGCTTTCAAAAGACGGGTTTTAGATTTGGCAATCACTCAAATCAATCAACACACTGATATTACTGCTGAATATGAACAGCACAAGCAAGGACGTGCCATTACAGGCTTTACATTTAAGTTCAAGGTAAAGAAAGATAAAGTAAAAATTACTGCGAAAATTGAGACTGATAAAAGCGATATGTTTACCGTTGAAGGATTGAACGATAAGCAGCTGGGGCGTATCACACGTAACAAGCAGTTCATTGCTGATTATAACCACTTGGTTAGCTCTACTAGTCCAGCAGGACAAGACCCTAAGGCGTGGGAGTTTGAAATGATTAATCGTCTCAAAAAAGATGCTTCACAGTTTAAGAAGCGTCCTATCAGAGAGTATCTTGATTACTAGGGCTTATGAGTGCGTTTGATCGGTTCGGTTCCCTAGTGAGGACTTAAATTTTCAGTTGTAGCTCATCTTTTTTTAGCCTCGCTATCAAGCCCCTTACTTTATATATAGAGATTGGTGGCTTTTATTTTATGCAGGATTAACGAGAGCAATCGACGATAGGGCTCATTACTGTAATCATCGAGATTATAATCAAAGACTCGCTGATCAAGATCGTCATAACTTTTAATTTTTTGATCTATATTTATTTACTAGTATAATTTGTCAACTTTTGCTATTTTGGCTGTCCAAGCAATTTACCATATTAAATACAGAAGAACTATCGAATCTCGATAACTTAAAGATATTCTTATGTTCGTAAAAATATAAAAACAGAGGACTGTTGAAGTCAAATAATAATATGTTATTTAAAAGCTAAAAAGACTTTGGCATAACTTCAGGTTTAGTGATTCCAGCTTAATAAAATAATTGGCTGGTACACTTATCAACAAGGATTGTTATAATGTATACCTTTTTGGCTTTAGCGCCTATTCTTGTCGTTTTCTTGTTACTTGTAGTCCTGCGGCTACCGGCAAAAATATCTATGAGCGCAGCTTATCTTGCAACGGCATTGCTAGCTTTTTTCGTTTGGCATGCTAGTGGCGCTCAAGTCGCTGCTGCCACTATTAACGGTATTATTGTAGCGCTCACGATTTTATTCATCGTATTTGCGGCTATCTTGTTACTCAATACCTTAAAAGAAAGTGGTGCCATCATCGCCATTCGTAAAGGTTTTATGGATATCTCGCCTGACAGACGCGTTCAAGCAATCATTGTGGCGTGGTTATTCTGCTCATTGGTGGAGGGCTCATCAGGATTTGGTACGCCATCTGCTATCGGTACTCCACTATTATTGGCGCTAGGTTTCCCAGCAATGGCTTCTGTTATGGTCATGTTGATTATCCAGTCTACGCCGGTGTCATTTGGTGCCGTTGGCACACCGATATTACTTGGCGTTTGGTCTGGTATCAGTGATAAACAAGATCTAGCTCAGTCTATTGCGCCGACCTCTGCTGAAAATTATCTCTTACAAATTACCGCTAATATCGGGCTGTTACATGCATTAGTAGGCTTTTTAATTCCGCTAATTTTAAGTGCATTTTTGACGCGATTTTTTGGCGAAAAACGCTCTTTTATCGAAGGGCTCAAAGTGTGGCCTTTTGCACTCTTTGCCGGTCTCAGCTTTACCATTCCCTACTTTTTGGTGGCTAAATACCTAGGTCCTGAGTTTCCATCATTAGTAGGCGGTTTTATCGGTTTACTGATTGTACTTCCTGCGGCAAAGCGCGGATTTTTAATGCCGAAAGATATCTTCGATTTTGCACCCCGAGACGACTGGGACAAAGATTGGCTAGGTACTTTGGACGAAGAACAATATGATGATTCAATAGCACCAAAGTTTACTTTAATAAGGGCATTTTCTCCTTATATTATTGTTATTGGGCTATTAATTGTATCTCGGGTTGTGACACCGCTGAAAAACTTTTTGGTAGGGGACTTCACAACGATTAACCTTGCCAATCTTTTTGGTACGACTATTTCTAGTAAAATACAACTCGCTTATTCTCCGGGTACTATTTTAATTATTACTTCATTACTGTGTATATTGCTGTTTAAAATGAACAGACAAGCGGTAAAACGTAGTTGGATTAATTCAGCAAAAACTATGATTGCGGCAGCGCCAGCTTTATTGTTTTCGGTGCCGATGGTACAAGTATTTATTAATTCAGGTTCAGCCGCCGATGTCGCCACTTCGCTACCAGCCATGCCGATATTATTGGCTGAAAGTGCGGCTGGGGCGTTTCAAAATGCATGGCCGCTAGTCTCGCCATGGATTGGCGCAATGGGTGCGTTCATTGCAGGTTCCAATACCATCAGTAATATGATGTTTTCTTATTTTCAGTGGTCAACTGCCAGCCAAATTGGCCTTGATAGCAGCCATGCTGCACAAGTAGTAGCACTTCAAGCAGTGGGCGGTGCAGCGGGTAATATGATTTCAGTACATAACGTGGTTGCCGCGTGTGCAGTGGTCGGGTTAATAGATAAAGAAGGCTACGTCATTCGAAAAACCTTGCTCGCCATGATTTACTACGTCATTCAAGCTGGATTGATTGGTATGGGTATCATTTTTGGTGATTTTTGGTGGTGGATTTTGGCTATCATTTGGCCAATAGTATTTTTTGTACTAATGTCGCTGACCAGTAGAAAAAAGGCAATTAATTAATATTTAATAGCTACACTAAAAAATCCTATGAACTCATCATTCTGACGCCATTGTATTATCTATATTAGATTCAGAATGGTTAGTTACAGTGACTACATTACAATTACTAAATAGTTATCAAGGAAAACCCCGTGAAAGATTTAAGCAAAATTACAAATATTGAAGACTTGCGCCAAGTCGCTGAACGTAAAGTACCCCGTATGTTTTATGATTATGTCGACTCCGGTTCATGGACTGAGACCACCTATCATAATAATGAGACTGACTTTGACCGTATAAAGCTGCGCCAGCGTGTGATGATCAATATGGAAGGACGATCGCTTGCTACTGAAATGCTGGGGATGCCTGTCAATATGCCCGTAGCGATCGCGCCAACAGGCTTCACGGGTATGATGTGGGCAGATGGTGAGATTCATGCGGCGCGCGCGGCTGAGAAATTTGGTGTACCGTTTTCGCTATCGACTATGAGTATTTGTTCTATTGAAGATGTGGCGACGCATACTAGTGCACCGTTTTGGTTTCAGCTGTATATGATGCGCGATCAGGAATTTATAGCCAACCTAATTCGCCGTGCCAAAGAAGCCAATTGTTCAGCGCTTATCTTGACCGCCGATTTACAAGTATTAGGGCAACGTCATAAAGACATTAAAAATGGTCTTTCTGCACCCCCTAAACCAACGCTTGCCAATATTTTAAACTTAATGACCAAACCGCAATGGTGCATGAATATGCTGGGTACTAAACGGCGTACTTTTGGTAATATTGTCGGTCATGCTAAAAATGTCGAAGACATCTCTTCTTTATCAGCGTGGACGGCAGAGCAATTTGATCCTGCACTTAGCTGGGATGATGTCGCGCGCATCAAAGATATGTGGGGCGGTAAGCTCATTATAAAAGGCATTATGGAGCCTGAAGATGCGATCATGGCCGCACGTAGTGGGGCTGATGCACTGGTGGTTTCGAATCATGGTGGGCGTCAATTAGATGGTGCACCATCTTCTATTGCTGCGCTAAGTGATATTATACAAGCGGTTCATGCTGAGAATAGTGATATCGAAGTATGGTTAGACAGCGGTATCCGCTCTGGTCAAGATGTCTTAAAAGCAATCTCATTGGGTGCCAAAGGCACACTTATTGGCCGCGCGTTTCTTTACGGACTTGGTGCTTATGGCGAAGATGGTGTACGTCGTGCGCTTGAGATCATTTATAAAGAATGTGATATCAGCATGGCATTCTGTGGTCATACTAATATTCAGGAAGTAACAGATGATATTCTGGTAAATGGTACTTATGAGCAACTCAAATCTGCTCTGCCTTATATAGCACCTATGCGCTGGTGACTCTCGAATCATTGTTCTCATAAGAAATGTTATGAGAAATGACTTTGGATAGAAGAAATCAGTTTTCACTGGTTCTATTAAGGTATACCATAATTTCGCACTGAAACTGCCAGAGTACTATCGTGGAATCTGATACGCTAAAACCTAACTTGTATCGATATAATTTAATCCAAAACCTTAAAAAAATCAGTATTTAACTCTAAATTTAACTCTAATGACTCCTGATCCGTTTGTGCGGCAACGATAATACCTTCGCCAAATACAAACAAAGTGTCAGATTTCTGCTTAGCATTTTCCGCACTTATCTGTTCAAAATTATCAAGTAGCCATTTCCTAACCTCAGTTTTATGCTGCTTGGCTATTAAATGAGGTGAAGACTGTTTATCTGAATACTCTGCGCAAGCGTTGATAAACATACAACCATAAAAATCCTCTGATAACGTCCAGTTCTTGAGGAAGTTTAAGTAGCAAGTGGCAACATCTGCTACTTTCTCAATCTCAAAATCATCAAAGTCATTTTCTAATTGAGTCATAAACATCTGATGACGATATTTAAGCGCCTCCTCAATCAAGCCTTCTTTACTACCAAAATGAGCATACAAAGTCCGCTTGGTAGTCCCTGATCGCTTTGCTAGAAGCTCTACTCCACTGTCGTGAAAGCCTTGCTTATAAAAGAGCTCATAACTTTTTTGTAGAATAGTATCTCGCAATTCCATTGGTTCTGCTCCTGTTATTTTTATGCAGTGAATAACAATAATAGTATTTTTATATACTGTTCGGTATACTTGGAATGTATACCGAACAGTATATTTGTAATTATACCTTTTTATTTTTTATTTATGATAGGAGTAAGTATGCATTCATTCTTTAATTGGCATAAGTTAAGCGGTCAAGTCAACGAATGTCCGAAGAGATTACCTTCATCGATGATAGCAGTGGCTTGGCTAGGTGGCACCATTGCCACTGCAACGCTTGCTATATTAGGAAGCTCAATAGAACTTATTATGATTTTAGGATCGTTTGGCGCAAGTTGTTTACTAATATTTGCCTATCCTACTAGCCCTTTTGCCCAGCCGAGAAATGTTATAGGTGGGCATGTTATTGCGACTTTTACAGGACTGGTATTCATGACGTTATTTGGTATTCACTGGTGGAGTATGGCAACTGCTGTTGGCACTGCCATTGCGCTAATGCTGATATTTAGAATGCCTCATCCGCCTGCTGGGTCTAACCCTTTAATAGTTATGCTAGGTGCAGTAAATTGGAGTTTTTTGATAACACCCACTCTAATCGGTTCAATCGTTTTGGTAATGGTAGCGCTGATTTATAACAATTTGGGTAAAGGTAAACAGTATCCGACTTATTGGTGGTGAATTACCTGAACCGCATCGGGATTGTCTGGGACTTAACACTCTGAGAGTTAGTCTATAGTTCAATGCCTGTATACCGCGCCGATCACGAATAGAATATGTATGGCAAGTACACCATGAAGTACACTGCGGCTATTTCAGCGAGTTAAAACTTTGATACCAATAGCTTACAGCCAAAGATTCAAGTCCTCACTAGGGTACCGAACTTAATAATTTGCAAGCTCATCCTCTTGCTCATAACAGACCTTCAACCCAATCTGTACGGCTTCGCTAAGATCAGCTCCCTCCTTGACACTATAAGGTACATTTGGCGTCAAACGTCCCAGCTTTAAGCCATCCACCGCTGATTTATTAAGCGGTGTACCAACATAAGACTCATCAGTGTAACCCTTAGGATGAAAGTACACCTCACGACCAAAAGCAGGATTCGAGGCACACCCAATCTCACCCTCAGGCACTGTAAATGGATAAGGGGTGGTGTAACTTTCATTCCATGCATGCTCATTCACTACGATATAGCCTGAACCATACATCTCATCTTTATTACCTGAACTGCACCCTATAATCGCGATAGACGCTACCGCAATTAACCACCTGGACATATTGATTCGCATGGCACACCGTCCTTATCACGGTC
The DNA here is from genome assembly GCF_900163785.1 of Psychrobacter sp. JB385. Taxonomy (GTDB): domain Bacteria; phylum Pseudomonadota; class Gammaproteobacteria; order Pseudomonadales; family Moraxellaceae; genus Psychrobacter. The sequence goes on along the minus strand of NZ_FUKN01000004.1, from coordinate 2,338 downwards.
TAGCTTAGTGTTTCCGCATTTAAGTGCTAGTTTGGCTTGTTCACAGCTGACCATTTGCGTACAAACACGAGGCAAGCCTTTGCATTGTGAACCACCAGCACCTTTAGCAAACAACGGATGATCTACCTCAACATCGCTATAAAATGGATTGTCAGTGACCACTGCATGAGATGACAGGGCAAAGATAGATAACGCCATACTTAGAATAACTTTCTTCATAAAACCGACTCTTTTTAATATCCGCAATACTATCTTCAGATAGTAATATTACCCTATATTTGTTTAACAAAGTGAGCGCCATGTGACTAAATATCTAATTTACACATCAAATTATTTATGATTTGCCTCACAGATAAGTTAATGCGATAGTTGTTCATTGAACGTTCTGTACAGTTGTACTGGACACTTGCTAAAAACGTACTTGAACACTAGGTAAACCATGAACATATCGGTGACGAAAGCAGCAAAAGAATGGGGTGTCTCAAGAACTACCATCTATCAGAAAGTCAATGATGGTGATTTATCCAGAACCGCAGATAAGAAAATAGACACGTCTGAGATGTTGCGGGTGTTTGGTGAGCCAATTTCTAAAAAACGTACTGAACGTTTGGTGAACACTGTCCAAAGTACACCTCTGAACACTCAAAGCGTTCAGTACAATACAGACACTGAACACCAATTAGCGCTCGAAAAGCTCAGAAATGAACACCTCAACCAACAGGTGAGTGATCAAAAGAGGTTGATAGAGAATTATCAGCAGCAGATAGCACAGCTCAACAAAACGCTGGATAAAGCCAACGCCAGTATCCAGGATTTCGCACAAGTGAGATTGCTAGAATTTAAAAAAGCTGAGCAGGACTACGAGTCACCACTTGAACAAGAGAAAGAAAAAAAAGACAACTCAACCGTAGCTACGGTTGAGAAGAAAAAAAGATGGTGGGAATTTTAAACGTTGTAAGCTTATCGACTAATGATCTAACAAATACTCTTCTAGCGCATCGTTAATCATATCTTGGTAGTTTCCGCCGGTCTTTTTCGCCTTATCCTGGAATCTCGCGATGATACTAGGACTTACGATACTGGCATCAACCATAGGATCATCTGCCACCACACTACCACGAGTCGCACCCGACCAGTCGGTGACTTCTGGCATATCAGACAAATCAATATCATCATCTGAGAGCATCGCCAATCGTTGCAAGTTGGCTTCTTGCTCAGCGCTCAAAGACGGCAACTCATTTGCTTTATAGCTAACCCTGTTCATAAAACCGCCTTTCAAACTTGGTGGCACGTCGTGCTGATATGATACGAATAGCCTTACCACCATCCCTATCTCTTTGAGTATTAGCAGCAGGGTTATATAAGAAAACAGTAAATGAAGCGAGAAAACAGTAAATGAAGCGAGAAAACATTCCTAAAAAAAGTATTGTTTTAAGGCTTTTTGATGATTATTTCACTGCACCAAGCGCTTGCCACCGCTCTTCACCATTCTCATATCGGTCTTGCTGACGCAAACAGAGTGGATCAAGAAATACACGAGCCGCTTCTTCAAAGGATAAGCCATGTTTGCGTTGATTACTGCTATTTTTCTGTTCATCCCATTCAAATTCAATCATTGATCACCGTCTTCAAGCATATTGGTGCTAGGCATTGTCTGATAATCAAAAGATAGTGGTATGCTATTGGTTTCTGCCACCTGATGCAAAAACAGCTTAATCGCTTGAGAAGGCGTTAAACCGTAGCCCTCAAGCACCGAAAACGCCTTGTCTTTTAATTCTTGATCCAGACGGATATTATAATTGGTTGTGCTCATAGCATTACTTATCGCTTATTCATGTACGTTTAATATAAGCAATAAGTACTGTCAATTCAATATTTTAGATCTTTGGTCTTTTACGAACAGTGATAGTAACGTGCTACTCATCCAATTCACGCAGGAAATCATCAATTTTCTGTTCTAGCTCTTTTTGTATGACGTAGAGTTCGCTCGCGCTATATTCTCTTAGCATACTTTCCTCATCTTTTAGCTCAAACATCTTTTTAAGTATGCTATCGCTATGAGATTCGTTCTCTAAACCAAAGGTGTTAAGACGACCCATTTGACGGTAGTATTCTCGTTGCGCCTCTTCAAACATCATGAAATGGTTACTTGCTACTGATACACCTTCAATACCCATAGATTGCTCCTTTTTATACTAGGAAAATGTCCCTTTATGAAATTTTTATTTATTTAATATCAATCATTTACTTATCAAAAAGAGATCTATTTCTTTTATTTGATAGCTTCGCTTCAAATCTCTTCATAGCCGTATCTAATTCTTCATGCGTGGGCTGTACA
>NZ_FUKN01000012.1 GCF_900163785.1 Psychrobacter sp. JB385 | reverse complement strand
AAGATAGTCAACTTTATTTTTTAGCATTCTGATTCAGCAAAAATCCACACAAGTTGTTCTTTAGTTATGCTTTTAAATAGTCTCAATCACTGTCGTCCAGTCATCGATATATAGGGTATTACTTTCGCTATCTACTCATCCCGTTGCCGGTTAAGCTATCTAGCGAGCCGATTATCTTATCATAATGATTTGAATTGTCAAGCTTTTTTATAATTTGTTTCATCAGGTTAACTGCGTTAGTTATGTGTAATTCACACATCCGTCACTGCCAGTCTGTCTTGATGAGGGCGTATTATAGACGCTTTATTTTTGGTGTCAAGGGTTTATTTTAAGTTTGTTTGAATGATCTCCATCAATCCAATACTCAATCTACCTTCCCTTTCGACTGGGTGGCATTATACGCGGGTTTGAAAACGGGTCAAGAAGTGATTTAAGGTTTTTATTAGTTATCTAGATAGCAATTTAATTATTTATATTTTTCAATAAGTTATGAATTTTAAGGTTTTAAGCTACCTGTTGAAAGGATTGGTTGTTAATATACAAAATAAAACCTACCCTCTTTGAGAAGGTAGGCTCACTTATTTTGAATTAGTAACCATGCAAATTAGTTAAAAGTATAACTAACACCTACGTTACCACCGTTCTGACTACCACTACCACCAAATGCGCTACTGATAGAAAACTGTCCGTTAGACGTGGTATAGCCTACACCCAATGCATAACCTGTCTCACCTTCCCATGTACCGCCGCCCAGACCGACGCTAACTTTTCCTGGTACATTAGGATAACGCAATGCACCAAAAGCAAGGGCACCTGCAACTGCTGAATGCGTCTCTCCTTCAAGATCATTGATTCTTCTATCTGTATAACCAAAGGCTTCAGCACGATTTTGGTTGAGTTGAGAGACATTAACTGCATCATTTGGATTGATACCAGCAGCAACATTAGTAATACGGCGCTGAGTCTCGGCATTACCTACGGATACAGTATTAGCTGCATTTGTCTGCGAGCCTGCACCTAGTGCTACTGAGTTAGTATGCGTCACGCTGCTATTGCTACCAATTGCGACAGCATTTGTTGCTTGTACATTAACTGACTCACCAACAGCGACCGAGTTCGATGCATCATTAACTCCAGTAAAGACAGGAGCGCCATCTACAATACTTGCACCTGTTGCGCCTACTTTTACATTGCTTCCTACAACAGAGACATTATTAGAAGTGTTCCCAATAACATTATCATTACCTAAAGAGTAACTACTGTCGCCTCCAATAATACTTGGATCACCAATTGCACCTGACATGTTACCAGATACTGTATTTTTTGTGCCCACACTAATTGAGCTGTTGCCAGTGACTGTAGAACCACTACCAACTGAAACGCTATCTTTTCCGGTTGATTTTGCACTGACTCCAATGGCAATTGAACCCTTACCCGACGCTCCTGAATTGTCGTAATTACCTTCATTTTTATTACCGACAGTATTGACACTAACAAAATGTTTTTGGCTTTCTTCAATCTTATTCTCTAGTTCGACTCGAGCTTCTTCGCTAATCCCTGAATCACCTTTGTCTCCTTTGGCACCATCTTTGCCATTCAAACCATCAATACCGTTTTGGCCAGCTGGACCTTGGGCACCATCTTTACCATTCAAGCCATCTTTACCGTTTTGACCCGCTGGGCCTTGGGCGCCATCTTTACCATTCAAGCCATCTTTGCCGTTTTGACCTGCTGGACCTTGTGCGCCATCTTTACCATTCAAGCCATCTTTGCCATTTAAACCATCAATACCGTTTTGTCCAGCTAGGCCTTGCGCGCCATCTTTACCGTCAATGCCATTGGTACCATCTTTACCATTCAAGCCATCTTTGCCGTTTTGACCTGCTGGACCTTGTGCGCCATCTTTACCGTCAATGCCATTGATACCGTCTTTACCATTTAAACCGTTAGTACCATCTTTGCCATTCAAGCCATCAACACCGTTTTGACCTGCTGGACCTTGTACGCCATCTTTACCGTTCAAGCCATTGATACCGTCTTTACCATTTAAACCATCTTTGCCTTGGATTCCTTGCTCACCTTTTAGACTGGTTAACCATTCGGTCTCTGTACCTGAAAAACTGTTGTTTACAGCCACTTTATAAGCGCTATCACCCTGTACACCTTGGCTCTCTAATTTAGTTAGGCGACCATCTACTGCTGCAAAAGCACTGCCAACGTCTCTATAGGTATTGCTGCCAAGAGTATAAGACGGTGCTATAAAGACGCCCGTACTATTAAATTGTGCGCCCCCACCCAAAGCATTTGCTACGCTACTAAAATGAGAAACACCCGTCGTTTCTAGTCTTTTTAATTGCGCAATGTTCACTGCGTCTGTATCAGACGTACCTGCTGCTACGCCTGTAATTTGACGAGTTTTCCAATTGTTTGAGTCAGCGTTACTGGTATCACCAACACTAACAGCACCAAGAGTTGACTGCCAAATAGGACTAACATTGCCGTTAGCTGAATAACCTGCCACACCTGCCTCAACGCTAGTGCGACTTTGTGCGCCTAAAGCAACGCTGTTACGAATGTTGGCCGTTGAGCCTGTACCCATCGCGAGGCTATCACGTTCGCTTGCCACTGAAGTATTACCTAACGCTGTCGCTCGTATGCCTTCGGCGGTGGCACCTTTACCTAAGCGCTCATAGGCTGAGAACTCAAAAATCTGACCGCCATTACCGTTATCTTTAAATCGGCGCCCATCAGCACCTATTTGGATAGGAGAAGTGGATGTATTAAACTCCTCATTGACCGTCGCATCTGCTGTAGCCACTTGAATATTATCACTGCCACTACCTATCGCGGTAGCCCCTGCACCAGAAACACTATTACGACTGCCGATCGCTGAGCTACTATTGCCTGAAGCTGTGTTAACATGACCCACTGCTAAGCTATAATCGCCTGAAGTAGTGTTATAACTACCTATCGCTGAGCTAGATACATTTGAGGCAATGTTGCCACGACCTATTGATGCACTACTACTCCCTAATGCCTTGTTGTCATTACCCAATGCCGAGCTAGATTCACCAATTGCTTCATTGCTATAACCCGTAGCAGAGCTACGAACGCCTGAAGCAGTATTTGTATAACCCACTGCTGAGCTAGCTTCACCAGTTGCTTTATTGCTATAACCCACAGCTGAACTATACAGCTTTGAGGCTTCGTTTAGACTACCTACCGCTGAACTGCGTTCACCAGCAGCTGAGTTTTCACTACCTGTGGCTAGGCTATAGGCACCTGAAGTTTTGTTCAAAAAGCCCAGTGCTGAGCTGCGATGAGCAGGTTCAAAAACTTCGTTCTGATAACCTACTGCTGTACCAATGTAACCATTGACTTTATTGCCATTACCTAAAGCTGTACCATTACCTGTAGTTACTCTATTTAAAATACCAACTGCTGAACCTCCGCCTCCTAATACAGTGATAGAGTTTTGCGACCCTATAGCCGAACTGGAACCGCCTAGTGCGTTATTATAAGCACCTATCGCTGAGCTACTTTCACCAGAGGCAGTGTTTCTAGTACCGACAGCTGAGCTATAAATACCTGTAGCTCCAGCTTCATTGCTGTAACCTACTGCCGTTGAACCAAAACTCAAGGCTCTATTTTCTACACCTACTGCTGAGCTGGCTCCATTTTGCGCTGTGTTGAAATACCCACAAGCTATAGATGTATTTTGTGGAGCGTTACTGCCATTTGTTCCACTGGGCTGCGTGATGCACACTTCTGCCTGGCTACTCATTGCCGTCAATCCCAGTACGCCAGCAATAGCAACCCCTATAGCACTCCGGCGTAGTGACTTGCCTAGTATCGCAGCTGGTATTGTGCCTACAGTACCCACTTGACCTGATCTATTATTAGACTTTCCACCGGACTTGCTGATTTCACTAACGGCTGTATAACACCCTGTAGAACGATTAAAAACAACGCGGTAAACATGGTTTAACATAAGAGAGTCCTAAATGTATGTAGCATTACTGGTAAGGTAGTTGATTATGTTGTCGTACAGAAGAGAGCTATATTTTGTTGTACCAAATAAATAACGGATGGATTGTTCTGCTGAAACTGAGTAAAACCACTTGCTAATTGCCATCTGTAGATCTTTATTTTTCAATATCAGAATAAAAATCTGTAATAATCGAAAATTAATGTAATATATTTGTATACTTAATATTTCAAATATATCAAAACAACCTTTATTTTGTAAATAAAAATACAATATTACGGATGAACGGTAAATAAAATCCGGTCAATTAAGAAAAATTTTAATCTATATTTAATAAAAGTTAACAATACCAGAAAATATGTAACCATCTGTAGTTTTAACGCGACATAAAAGCCATAAAAAACCCCACTTATTAAAAATAAGCGGGGTTTGGTGTTTTCATTTGAAAGATTTGATTTTAGCGGACTGCGTTACTCTGTTGGAATTCTACTACTAAGCAATTATCATGATTGACTTATCACTTCTTAAACTTACAACTTACCCATCTTCTCAAAGAAGGCCTTGTAAGCAGCGACTTTTTTGTCTAGCGCCAAAGGATAAGCTCGTGAGGTTGATGGTAATCTATATAAAGTTAAGTCATTAACCATATCGATCTGGTTACCGTTTTGCCACTGGTAAGGATAATCCATACTTTGATTGGTCTTAGGATATGTTGATTTGGCTGGTGGTGTCTCAAGTAAACTCATCAAAACTTCTGTAGCTTTGCCGCCTGTGGTAAACAAAGTCTTTACATGAGGTACTTGTGGCAAAATATTGTCCAAATCAACTGGCGTGACGACTGTTAGATTTTTATCAGACGCATTGCCTGTCTCTCGAATGGCTTGTTTGACCGTGGGACAAGAAGCGATGCCGCGCTCGAACATAAAGGCACGAATACGCTCAGGGTCAAAGCGCTTCTCATTCCCTACTCTAAAGTAGTCAGCATCATCAAAAAATACTCGGCCATATATCCGCCACATATCATTATAAAAGTTGGGATAATGAAAGCTCATTGCCCATTTGTCAGCGGTTGGTGGGAACGTCCCCATCATCATAATGGTCGCATGTGATGGCAACACGGGAGCAAATGGATGCGTCTCTACTTCAGCAGCTTTTGTTTCGGATAATGTTGCATGCTCAGCATTTGGATTATTAAGGTTTTGAGCATTGGCAGGTTGTGTAGTCATGATATTCTTCATCAGAAAAGTGGTTTTTTTGGTATCATAGCAGGCCTAAACATTGCCGTACTTAGAATGGCTTCATGTGCTCAAGTATAGTGAGTGAGACACAGCTGGCTTTCATAATGGTTATAGGCGCTGGTAAAACAACGCTGAGCCAGTTTGGCTATTGTGGCTTTCATTTTAATATGTGGCCGCATTGTCTAGCGTTAAAGTGCGGTAAGTGTTTGTATCCTTTCTACTAATAGCAACCGCAGTGACTGCGCAAGCATCAGACAAAACCAAGAGAGTTCTTATGAGTGACTTAAATAACGATTTAAACATTACGGTAATTGATCATCCACTAGTCCGTCATAAACTCAGCCTCATGCGCGAAAAAGACTGTAGTACTTATAAATTTCGTACATTGACTAAAGAGCTTGCACGCTTGATGGCTTATGAAGCGAGTCGTGATTTTGAGATTGAGACTTTCCCAATGCAAGGCTGGTGTGGCGAAATCACGGGGGAGCAAATCATCGGTAAGACGGCGACGATCGTACCGATTTTGCGCGCAGGTATTGGCATGCTTGATGGCGTGCTCGACTTGATCCCTACTGCCAAAATTTCTGTAGTTGGTCTACAGCGCGATGAAGAAACCTTGCAACCAGTCCCTTTCTTTGAAAAATTCGTGAGTCACATGGACAAACGTCCTGCGCTTATCATTGATCCAATGCTTGCCACGGGTGGATCAATGGTTGCCACCATCGAGATGCTAAAGAAAAACGGCTGTACGAATATTAAAGCGTTGGTTTTGGTTGCGGCACCTGAAGGCGTACGTTTGGTCAATGAAGCACATCCTGACGTGACCATTTATACCGCTGCACTAGACAGTCATTTAGATGAGCACGGTTATATCATTCCAGGTCTGGGTGATGCGGGTGATAAAATCTTTGGTAAACAACTGTCAAATCGATAAATAATACTCAGATAAGCCATCATCAAGATTATAAAAAAGCACACAGTATCAATAATAAGGACAGACAATGAACGTATTGATCACAGGCGCAAGCGCAGGTTTTGGTAAAGCACTGGCTGAGCGTTTGGTCGCAAAAGGTCATCGCGTGATCGGTTGCGCCAGACGTATCGATAAGCTCAACGCCTTGGCAGAAACTTTGGGTGAGAACTTTTTACCTGTGGTGATGGATGTGAGTGATACGGCATCTATCCCGCAAATCATTGCTGACTTGCCTGATGACTTCAAACCAATCGATGTCTTGGTCAACAATGCAGGATTGGCACTCGGTACAGAGCCTGCGCACAAAGCCAATCTCGATGACTGGATGCGCATGACCGATACCAATGTTAAAGGTCTAATGGCATTGACTCATGCTGTCTTGCCAGCGATGGTGGATCGTGACAGCGGCTATATCATCAATGTCGGCTCGATTGCGGGCAACTGGCCATACTTTGGTGGCAATGTGTATGGCGCAACCAAAGCCTTTGTCAAACAGTTCAGCTTAAACTTGCGCGCTGATCTTATCGGTACGCAGGTGCGTGTGACCAACCTTGAACCAGGCGTAGTCGCAGGTACTGAGTTTTCAAATGTGCGCTATCACGGTGATGATGATAAAGCGGCTAAAGTATATGATGGCTTTAAAACCATGACCGGTGAAGATATCGGCGATATATTACTGTGGTTGATTGAGTCGCCTGCGCATATCAATGTCAATCGTTTGGAAGTGATGCCAGTGGCACAAACCTATAATGGTTTGACGATTGCCAAGCAAGGCTAGTAAACCTTTATCTCACGATAAAGCCTATCAACGTAATTCGTAAGATCGAAGCAACATAGTTTCTATCAACATAGACGCTATGTTGCTTTTTTTTACATCCTCGATGATTCTCTCATTGACCAATCGTAAATCCTGAAAATCTAAAATCAGGACTTCATTTCGCAAGCTATCGCTGGTGCGTTTGTTGTGACGTATGGGAAATCCTAATACTTGCTTACCCGTGATTTTTATCTCATTAACAATCATCTTTGAGCCGTTTGTAGTCTTCGTTTCTATCATTTTTTTTGCATTGGCTATGACGGTGGCGGGATTGACTGTGGTGGTAAGGAGCTTGGTTTGTCGCACGCTTTTTGGCAAATCCCCTGCAAAAAAGAGTGTCTGCTCTTGTGGTAAATACTGTGCGTGCCGCGTCAGCTCTTGCCGAAACAATGCAGGCATATCGGTATTGAAGCTGTCTTCTGTTTGCTGAGAGTACGCCGTAAATTGCCTGTGCAAGTAACGTCCAAACACTGTGGTATTGACCCACTCTATATAAACGTCGTTTGCAAGCAGCTGCTTGGTAAATGTCTGCGCATCTGGTGTGATACGCCCTGTCAGCATCGCTATCAAAAAATCTTGCGGACTGCTAAAGGTTTGCTGCTGCCAGATTTGCGGATAGAGGCTACTATCAAGTAACGATAACGTCAATTTGCTCATATACTTATGTTCCTATTGATTTCACCAGTTATCCGCTCCCAGTGTTAGCGCTTTTACCATTGGCCAAGTTTTGTGCTATGGTCAGATGTTGTTTCAATATAGTAGTCTTTTATTCGCGGTAAAGTCCATTTTGTAGTGATGTGTCTCAATATATCAACAGATGGCCTCATAACCCAAAGTGATGTCCTTGTATGAAAAAAATTCTTCTGTCCCTTTCCTTGTCATATCAATTACAGACAATCTATATAAAAACAGCTGATGGCGCGGTACTGCCAGTTTCTGTCATTGGCAGTGGCAAACCTGTCCTGATGCTACATGCTTATGGGATGGATGCACGTGAGTTTTTGCCATTTATTTTACCGTTAACGGGACAGTATCAATTTTACTTACCGCATTTTCGAGGGTTTGGCGCGGCAAAGAAGAGCAAACTCACTCAGTTTGACTTCATACGCCAATACGCTGAGGATACAAACCTTGTGATTGAACACATTTGTCTGACTCGCCAAGTAGCGTCGCTCCCCATCGCAGCCATTTCTATGGGTGCACTAGTCATGTGGTCTTACTTTACTTATTTTGGTGTCTCTCGCGTCAGCCGTTATCTAAACATCGATCAAAGCCCTGTGATTCACAACCAATCAGATTGGCATGGCGGGTTATTTGGTGCTCGGCAAGAAGAAGTGTTTGGTATCTTACAAGATATTGTTGATATGACATTACCCTACGCACAAGTTGAGCACTTTACGCACCTGCCCTTTGCACTCAAGCGCCGAGTGACGGATGTTGAACGCTTGTTTTCACTATTATCAGTAAGTCGTTCGCGCTCAAAAGCACTTGTGCAAGTATTGACTCATCAAAACGATCACAAGCTTGCGTTTTATAATCACACGACTTGGCAACATAAGATGCGCTGTCTACAAGCGTATTTGGCGATACCTTACGATTTTCGCTCTGTCACAAAAGATGTGACTATTCCAGTCGTTAGTCTTATCGGTGGCAAGTCAGCGTTATACGATCCCCATTATCAGCAGCAAATCACAAAGATGTTACCCAACGCTACCGATATTATTCTACCGCATTCAGGTCACGCGGTGCCTATCGATGAGCCTATTCAATTTTTTAAAAAATTAAAAGAATTTCTACAATAGTCACTAGGGTTTTACACAACCACTTCATAATTACTACTATAACTTTACGACTTATCATAGCAATGAGCTTTGGCTGGTTTTATACTAAAAATCGATACCAATCTGAACAGCAATGGATTAAACAAACATTAGTCAGATAAGTACTAAGCCAATAAAAAGACACGAGTAAGTATCACTTATGAGTAGTAAAAATATAATAATTTCAAAAGGATAAGACAATGCCCTACGTAACGGTTGCAACCCAGAATGATGACCCTATTGATTTGTATTACGAAGTTCAAGGCAGTGGTAAGCCTATTGTATTGATTCATGGCTGGCCACTGAGTGGACGTGCTTGGGAAGCACAGCTTCCTGCATTGGTTGAAGCTGGCTATCAAGTCATCACCTATGACAGACGCGGCTTTGGTCAGTCGTCTAAGCCTTGGGAAGGCTACGACTACGACACTCTGGCCCAAGATTTAAAAGCACTAATGGAGACGCTTGATCTTAACGATGCCACCCTTGTTGGATTCTCGATGGGCGGCGGTGAAGTGGCGCGCTACCTCGGCAAATATGGCTCAGAGCGTATCAGTAAGGCAGTGCTCGCCTCTGCCGTTCCCCCATATTTGTACAAAGCCGATGACAATCCTGATGGCGGTCTTGAAGATGCAGACATTCAAGCGTTTTTGGACGGTGTGCGTGAGGATCGAATTGCCTTCTTAAATGACTTTACGAAGAATTTCTTTACGCCAAAAGACGGCAAGCTGTTGGTCAGTAAACCTATGCGTTTGTATAATCGCGATATTGCGGCATTTGCTTCACCTAAAGCCACTTATGATTGTGTGAAATCCTTTGCCTATACAGATTTTCGCGAAGATTTAAAAGCGTTCGATGTACCGACATTAGTCATACATGGCAATGCCGATCAAGTTGTACCGCTAGAAGCCAGTGGACAACGCTCGCATGATATGATTGCGGATAGTCAATTGTATGTGGTAGAAGGTGGCCCGCATGGCATCAATGTGACCCACGCCGAAGAATTTAATGAAGTATTGATTGATTTTTTAAATAGCTAATGGCTCTTTAAACTGACCAATGGCTTCTTAAGAAAAAAGCGACTCCAAAAGTCGCTTTTTTTATTTGTTCAATGATTGATACATCACCCAAAATCATGGCACACGTATTTTAGAATCCATACTCTGTGACTGGTATGTCTTTTCCTTGCTTGCTATTGTCATAGAGGCGATGAAAAATTTATCCCAGTCACGCATAGCCATTAGCATAACGATTTTAGATTGCACCAATGCTAATCAGCCAACGCTTGAATCAGCTCGAAGCGTGGTACTTTTTGACCATCAATTGTAACTGTTTCTGTAAACATCGCAAGCGGTCTTACCCAAACGCCATACTCACCGTAAAGACAACGGTATACCACAAGCGACTCTTCGGTTTCTGAGTGCTGCGCCGTATGCAGCACTTGATAAAGACTGCCTTTATAGTGGCGATAGATACCGTGGGGGATATTCATTTTTAATAAACCTTGTTCATATCAATATCATAGCCCGATGCTTTTATTTCTCTTGCAAGTTGAAATTTCCAAGCACCTTTACTGTCCATAGTTTCATACACTACGCCTGATACATCATTTGGAATTTCAACTTCTTCTTTTACAAGGGCAATAACATTGGCACGACCAATTTTTCCAATTAAAAGTCCATGCTCAAAAACAACATTTTGTCTTGCTCTTGGTTTTAGCTTGTCTGGTTCAGTTTTCACTCCACCAATATCACATGAGGTATAAAGCACAATCGCAAAACCAACATCCATATGTTTTTCTAGCTTCTCTATAATGGTGTCACCTGAATTCACTTGCTCGTGAAGAATAACCGCTTCAAGTCCAAGTTTTTCAACAAACCTTGCTACTTCGTTTTTAGCACCGTCATCATGACCGTGAACGATGAAAACTTTAAAGGAGTTAGCTATTTTATGTATTTGATCAAGTTCCTTGACCTCAGCTTTTTTTGGAAAATGTTCAAGCTCTTCGACAATAACATCTATTAAATTAATTGTCTTTTGCTTATCTAAAGCCCATCTTATACGTTGATCATTCTCATTCATAAAAGCTGAATTAATTCTAAATTTTAGAAGCTGAAACTCAGCCGCATATTTCGGTTTCTCTGGTAATATATTTTCAATAAGCATTACTAACTGTCTAGACAATTTATCAAGCTTTAACTTGTCTTCATACTCTAGGTTTTCAAATTCTTCTTTGACTTTTTTAAAACGTTTAATATTATCCATATCAACCTACCGTCACTTTAGCATAGGCTTTCTTGCCAGCTTGGATGACGACCGTCTGACCTGAGGTTAAGCTAAAGCCTGCATTGACCTCTTCACCGTCTACTTTTACTGCATTGCGTTTTAGCATGTCTTTTGCCGCTGCACTATTCTTAGTCAAGCCTGCTTGGTTCAATATTTGCGTGATAAATAAAGCCTCTTGACCATCTTCAAGCGTTAACGTCACTTCTGGTAAATCAACTGGCAACTCACCATCGGCAAGCACATTGCCCGCTGATTTATGCGCGTTGGCCGCCGCATCCGCATCATGGAAACGCTCGATCAATTCTTCAGCCAAAATGCGTTTGATTTCTTGTGGGTTGCGACCCGCTTCCATCTCGCTCATCAATGCTTCGATATCTTCCATTGGTTTAAAGCTTAAGAACTCAAAATAGCGATGAATCAAGGTGTCTGGCATTGACAAGATTTTTTGGTACATGGTACCTGGCGCATCATAGATGGCGACATAGTTACCGAGTGACTTAGACATTTTATTGACACCATCCAAACCCTCTAAGATTGGGACAGTGATACACACTTGCGACTCTTGACCGTAGCGACCTTGCAAGGTGCGTCCCATCAATAAGTTAAAGGTTTGATCGGTACCGCCAAGCTCGACATCGGCTTTGAGCGCAATAGAATCATAGCCTTGCACCAATGGGTAAAGAAACTCATGAATAGAGATTGGCGTTTGCGACGCATAGCGCTTAGAGAAGTCATCGCGCTCAAGCATACGTGAGACCGTTTGCTGGCTAGCAAGCTGAATCATATCTGCTGCTGTCATGTCGTTGAACCACTCAGAGTTAAAAACCACACGGGTTTTTTCTTTGTCCAAGATTTTGAATACTTGCTCTGCGTAGGTGGTGGCGTTGGCTTTGATTTGCTCATCGGTCAATGGTGGGCGCGTGCTGTTCTTACCAGAGGGATCACCAATCTTGGCCGTATAATCGCCAATTAAAAAATAAATCTCATGACCCAAGTCTTGAAAGTGCTTGAGCTTATTAATCAAAACCGTGTGACCTAAGTGTAAGTCAGGTGCCGTAGGATCAAAACCCGCTTTGATACGTAGCGGACGATTAAGTTTTAGTTTGGCAACCAAATCTTCTTCCGATAGGATTTCTTGTGTGCCGCGCTGGATAAGGGCAAGCTGTTCTTCTAAGGTGTAAGTCTGAGTGGTCATGAGAATCTCTTAATGGTCTTTATCAATGGGTAAATGCACTTGGGCTATTTAAAATATCGCAGCCGTCAAAAAATGTTAGAATTTGGCAGATATACTAGCGTTTTTTAAGGTAAATTGCCATGACCAAGCCCGTATCGATGATTGATACCGATGTAGATTTAAGTGTCACTGGTGGTTTAGACGACCACATGCACCATAACGATGACTTAAACTATGCCACTTTGACCGAAGCACTTGAGCAAACGGTGTTTGAAAACTTCGATGATGGCTTATACATCGGCATGATGTCGGGCACAAGCTTGGATGGTATGGATGCGGTTCTTTGCCAATTTAGCGACTCAGTCAATCATGAAGGTGAGGCACAGCAGCCCATGCGACTATTGGCCACTTATAGCCAAGATTTTCCACCACGACTGCGTGAGGTATTGTTGGCGCTCTGCCAGCCAAATGGTGTGAATCAATTAACACCAGCAGCGAACGAGCCCAGCAGCGAGTTGGATTGGTTTGGCTGGGCCAGTCGTGAGTATGGTGAGTTTGCCAGTCACGTGGTCAATACTTTATTGCAGCAAGCTCAAGTAGACGTAGAGGCAGTTTTGGCGATTGGTTGTCATGGACAAACCGTCCGCCATCGTCCGCACATGGGTTTTAGCTTACAACTGGTCGATGGCAATATCATCGCTGAGCGTACTGGTATTAGCGTGGTCAGTGATTTTCGCCGCCGTGATATGGCAGTTGGTGGACAAGGTGCGCCCTTAGTACCCGCTTTTCATCAAGCGCTATTTACCACCAATGACAATACGCGTGTCCTATTAAACTTGGGCGGTATCGCCAACATAACCGTCTTGCCAGCTGTAGCTAGTGCAACGGCAAATCATCAACCAAGTCGCGTGATTGGTTATGACACCGGTCCTGCCAATCTGTTACTAGATGCATGGACGACATTGCATACCGACAAAGATTATGACGCAGGCGGTGCATGGGCGCAGTCAGGACAAATCGTTGAGCCGCTATTGAATCAGCTTTTAGAGCATCCGTTTTTTGCTAAACCTTATCCCAAAAGCACTGGCCGTGAAGACTTTAATCTAGAATGGCTACAAGATGAGCTACAAAAATTCGATCAAGCGTCTGTTTATACGCGCTACTCATCAGCAGATGTGCAAGCCACCTTGACCGAGCTGACGGCGATTAGTGCCAGTGTCCAAATCAAGCAAGTCTTACATCAAGAGAAGCAAGACTGCGGTGCCATCTACGTATGCGGCGGCGGTGCGCTTAATGATTATTTAATTGAGCGTTTGCAGGTGAACTTGCCGCATTGCACTGTGGCTACTACCGCAAGTTTGGGACTTGATCCGACATGGGTAGAGGCCGTTGCGTTTGCGTGGTTGTCAAGGCAGACGTTGATGGGTGAATCGGGTAATTTGCCCGAAGTCACGGGTGCAAACAAAAGCGTGGTATTGGGTCAAGTTTGTTTTGCCTGACCAGTTCATTTAAGTTTACATGCGTAAACTAATGTGTTTTATAATGGTTGCCAAAATATAGTGATAGCGTTATAAATAACTTCACGTTATCACATTAAAATATTAGGAAAACATCATCCTCTTAGGACCATAAGTATAGGATATATCGCATGAGCCAACACAGCAATTCACCTTCCGTGCAAGCTGCAAATAATACTGATGCTGCTCCAGAACAGAAAACGCGCCATAAGCCGCCTCACTACGAACGCTCTGATGACCTGCGAGTGGTGATCACCGGTATGGGCGCTATCACACCGCTTGGTCTAGACGTGGATAGCTCATGGACAAGCCTACTCAAAGGCGATAGCGGTATTACAGCCATTACTCATTTTGATGCAACAGAATACCGTGCACAAATTGCAGGCGTTGTAAAAGACTTCGATGCCAAACAATATATGAGTGCTAAAGACGCACGTCGCTATGATGAATTTATTCATTATGGTATTGCGGCCTCATCAATGGCATTGAAAGACGCAGGCTTCATTGATGAAGTCAGTGCAGCGGACAGTCCTGTCAAAGACGTTGCTCAAGAGCGTTTTGGTATTATCCTAGGCTCAGGTATTGGTGGTATCCAAACCATTGAAAACAGTCGCGATATGCTGCACGAAAAAGGCGCGACCAAAGTCTCACCGTTTATCATCCCAGGCTCTATTGTCAATATGGCAGCAGGATTGGTCGCCATTAAGCACAAGTTACAAGGTCCCAATCTTGCCACA
Organism: Psychrobacter sp. JB385; assembly: GCF_900163785.1. GTDB lineage: Bacteria > Pseudomonadota > Gammaproteobacteria > Pseudomonadales > Moraxellaceae > Psychrobacter. Next base: position 208,985 of record NZ_FUKN01000012.1, on the reverse strand, counting down.
TCGACAGCTTGTACCACTGCCACGCACGCGATGGGTCTTGCCGCTCGTCTGATTGCCTACGGTGATGCTGATGTGATGCTGGCTGGCGGTAGCGAAAAAGGCTCTAGCCCACTTGGTATGGCAGGTTTTGGTGCCATGCACGCCCTATCGACTCGCAATGACGAACCAACCAAAGCCTCACGTCCTTTTGATAAAGACCGTGATGGGTTTGTGCTTGGTGATGGCGCAGGTATGGTGGTCTTAGAAAGCCTTGCCCACGCCAAAGCACGCGGTGCCACGATTCTAGCAGAGCTGGTCGGATTCGGTATGAGTGATGATGCCAGTCATATCACAGCGCCACCAGAAGATGGTAGCGGCGCAGCAAGAGCAATGAAAAATGCATTGAAAGATGCTGGTATCGAGCCTGACGCGGTTGGTTATGTCAATGCACATGGTACGAGCACGCCTGCGGGTGACGTGGCTGAATCAATCGCCATCGAAACGGTATTTGCCCCAGTGAAAGACAGTATCTTGGTGAGTTCAACCAAGTCTATGACTGGGCATTTACTGGGAGCCGCTGGTGGTATTGAAGCCATCTTCACCGTCCTTGCCCTACAGCATCAGCATGTACCGCCAACCATCAACTTAGATAATGTTGAGGACAACTGTAATCTTGATTATGTGGCCAATGAATCACGCAAAGTCCAAAACCTACAGTATGCAGTTTCCAATAGTTTTGGATTCGGTGGCACCAATGGCTCATTAATCTTTGCACGCTGGCCTATCACTCAATAATCTACACACGCTGTCAACGTGTGTCATTCTTACGTTGTAACGTTGTTGTCAGATTGGCTACGTTTGTCCACTTGCAGCCCCTTATCGTACTTGCGTATGATAAGGGGTAATTTTTGGAACATTTATGGACGATACCATGTCAAGCTACTCATTCTCCCAACATTTTTATCAACGCTGGACGTGTGCTCCTGAGCCGATACGCGCTGCCATCACTCAAGAGCTAGAAGATATCACCAGCCTATTGCAGACAGAAACCCCTTTTGACAGTTTCGTTTTTCGCACGCATGATTTGGATGCTCATGTCGATGAGTTGTACGAAAATCATGAAGCTGAACAAGCCATTGCAAAAGCCCTCATCGACAAACAAGAAAAAGAGCGTGCCGCAGCCGAACAGCAGCGCTTAGAAGAAGAAAAGCGCCAAGCAATAGCAGAGGCTAAGCAAGAAGAAGACAGCCGTCGTGAAACAGAAGCAACCGCGCAAAAAGAATCAGAAGAAAATGCGCTGTCGAAATCAGCAGCGGATAAAGACGCGCTTAATGTGTCTACCGTAGCAAATGACACAGATAAGACAGGTATTGATAGTAAGAACGTTGAGAGTATTGAAAACAACGCTGCTGAGCATACTGGCAAAACCTTGTCTGAAACAGACTCTGGTCTCAAAAGCACTAGTGAACCTGTCACTACTACAAATGAGACAAGCATCAAAACCGACCATGCTATCAAGGCGATTAATACTAAAGCCAGCGCCGCCATTAGCCTGGCATTAAAAGATACCAATGCGAATACCAATCACCAAGCATTGATTCGTGAATTAGAAATGCAGATTGATGACTACTTGAGTGAGCAGATGATGCTCATGTCTGAAAACCTAAAGTCATGGCTACGAGCAGAAGTCACTCAGCATTTAGGGGATCAAGGTGCATCAGTAAAAACAGAAGAGGACGCTCAGAAAAATATTCATTAATCGTGAGCGCATAAGTAAAGGCACCGTTCTGCTGAAAAATTTTTATAAAAACAGTCAAGTAGCTAAATATCAAAAAGCGCATACAAAAAAGCCCCACCTATTATAGATGGGGCTTTTTTGCGAAAAATTTATCTCAGTACGATTTGTCAGCACTTGAGACTGGCTACATCTCTTATTAGATGGCTTGCGTACGCTCAGTCAACCACTCAAGTGCAGCGCCATCCACGCGATCTTTTAACTCTGCAAACACTTGGCGATGATACTGATTGAGCCAATCAGTCTCTACTTGATCCAATAGCGACGGTTCAATCAAACGCGTATCAATTGGGCAGTATGTGATAGTTTCAAAATGTAAGAAATCACCAAACTCTGTCTCAGTGGGGTTGGCGACTGGCGTGTTGATTACCAAGTTTTCAATACGAATGCCCCATTTGCCCTCACGATAGAGACCTGGCTCATTACTTGAAATCATACCGACTTTCATAGCGCGCTCTTTTGGCGTACTGGCACTATAAGCAATAACTTGTGGACCTTCATGTACGTTTAAGAAATATCCAACACCGTGCCCCGTTCCATGACCATAATCCATCTGCGCTTGCCACAATGGTGCGCGGCAAATCGCATCGATTAATGGAGAAGCAATACCGTCTGGAAAATGAGCACGCGCCAAGGCAATATGCGCTTTTAATACTGTGGTAAAGTCACGTTTGTGCTCAGCATTGACTGCTCCGATACCGACCACACGCGTAATATCAGTCGTACCATTTTGATATTGAGCGCCTGAATCAATCAATAGCAATCCGCCTTCCCCTTCATTCACATCGAGGTAGCTGAATTTTTCTGGTGTTGCACGGTAATGCGGCAATGCGCCATTTTCATTAAACCCTGCAATGGTCGGAAAACTTGGCGAGACATAATGCGGTTGCTGACTACGTACCTCAATCAGCATACTGTCCACATCCAACTCACTCAAACGCTCACCTGCGTCAAGGCGCTGCTCGAACGTCGCAAAAAATTCACACAATGCTGCGCCATCTTGACGCATGGCTTCACGCACATGATCGATATCTGAGTCAGATTTCACCGACTTTAACAAAGTACTTGGTGCCATTTGTTCGATAAAACCCACATCATCTGCCATTTTTGATAGCGTGCCGACGGCTACTTTATTTGGGTCCAATAGCAACGAATCTTCTGGCGTCAATGTACCTAGCGCCTCTTGCACAGATTCATAAGCCGCCAATGTGATACCGCTTGTATCCAAATGGTTGGCAATCTCTGTACTGACCTTGCTGTTCTCCACAAACAAGGTGGCGTTGTCTTCACTGATGAGCATATGCGCCAAAAACACAGGGTTATAATCGACATCAGCGCCGCGTAAATTGGTAAGCCAAGCAATATCATCTAAGCTCGACAGCAAATGATGCGTGGCACCCGCCTCTGCCATACCAGCACGTACCGCAGCCAGTTTGTCAGTAGCCGACTGCGCCACAAACGATGCATCGTGCGCATAAAGTGCAGCGTCTGGTAACGCTGGGCGATCTTCCCATATTTCTGCCAGCACATCACGCTCAGTGATTAAGGTAATCTCATGCGCATCAAATGCATTTAGTAGACGATCTTGCTCAGCGATAGATAAGACATTGCCATCGACAGCGACACTATCGCCCTCGACCAAATGCTCAGCCAACCAATCAATGTGGTTTGGTTGACCTGGTGCAAGCTTCTCCAAGCTAATACCTGTGCCTTGCAACTGGTCAGCTGCATGTACCCAGTAACGACTGTCGGTCCAAAGACCTGCGAAATCTGCCGTCACAACCAATGTACCTACTGAACCTGTAAACCCTGACAACCACAGTCTTGCTTGCCAATACTCTGGCAAGTATTCAGACAAATGCGGATCTGCTGATGGCACGATAATGGCCGTCAGATCTTGTGCTATTAACGTCTGACGTAGAGTCTCGATACGATCATGGATGAGTTGTTTAGTCATAAATTACTTCCTTATTAATATTAAATAGAGCGGTGAGGCGACTATGGATAGCCGTCTTATTCGAATCAGACAACGTGCTGTTTGAGATGCACATAGTGAGTCTGGCAAAATAGAGAAACCGTCAGCACACGATGATGACCGCTGGATATTATTAGATGTTTGGGCAGAACACAGGCTTTCAATAGCCCATAAAAAATACTGCGCTAATTAAAACAATAAAACGTGCTACCAATCATGGTAACACGTCTCATCCGTTATCACTGCTTTAGGCCATACGTATAACAAGCAGTTGATAAAAGGTGTTATCTACTAGTTAGCTGACGTGATCTGCTTGCTCGCTCTTTTTGAGCATATTATTGATAGGTTTGGCTAATACCAACAGGATCATTGCTGTCACCACCAAAAAGACCGTCATCGTCGTAAATAGGGTCGGTAAACCTTCGATTTTGTCAGCAGACACATGACCACCGAAGAACGCTGCAACCAAGTTACCCATAGCGATAGACGCAAAGAAAAGCCCCATCATCTGACCTTGCATGCCCTTTGGCGCAAGTTTCGTCATTGACGATAGGCCAACTGGACTCAATGCCAACTCACCAAGTGTCAGTAACAGCAAACTGCCTACCAACCATAATGGTGATGCCAAGCCGCCATCATTGGTCAAAATGCTTTTTGAAGCAAAGATCATCAAGGCAAAACCGGCCGCCGCAAGCAACATACCGAGTGCAAACTTAGCCATACTGCTCGGCTCAAGACCTTTATTAGCAAGCTTGACCCAAACAATGCTGACGATAGGCGCCAAAATTAAGATAAACAAGGGATTCAAAGACTGAAACCAAATGCTTGGAATCTCAAACCCTAAAACATTCAAATCGGTATAACGATCAGCAAACAAGTTAAACGACGTTGGCTGCTGCTCAAAACTTGACCAAAATAGCGTAGAGCCAATGATGAGAATAAAACAAATTAGCAAACGCAATTTGTCCGTCTTATCCAATCTTGGTGAGATAAACATGATAGCAAAGTACAATATAACGACCGCTGCAATGATATAGGTCATATACTCTGCAACCATTTGAGGATTGAACGAGACCATACCTGTCGATACCAAAAGCACCACTGCCACGAGTAACGCGACAAACCCTGCCACCCAGCGTCCTATATTTTTATAAATACCGTTGGCATTTTCCCATTCAGCGGCAATGCCTTTGGCGCGTGCATAACGTGTTAAATTCTTTCGTGCCGCGAAGCGATAAACCAATAGCGATATCAGCATACCGATACCGCCGACACCAAAACCTACATGCCACATGCCTTTTTCTTTAAAGACACCTACAATAAGGGCGGCCAGCAACGCGCCAATATTGATACCCATATAAAATAACGTAAAGCCCCCGTCGCGGCGGACATCACCCTTGGGATATAAGGCGCCAACCATGACTGAAATACAGGTCTTGAATAGTCCTGAACCTAAGACAATACATATCAAACCGACAAAAAACAGCGTCATACCGAATACGGCAGACAGGGCAATACATAAATGCCCAAGAGCAATAATAATACTACCCCACCATAGTGCACGCTCTTGACCAAGCCAATTATCTGCCAGCCAACCACCTGGTACGGCCGCCAGATATAACGATCCTGCAAAAATACCATAAATAGCAGAGGCCGTTACTTCATCGAAGCCGAAACCACCACTGCCGACCGTCGCCACCATAAATAATACGAGTAATGGACGGATACTATAATAAGAAAATCGTTCCCACATTTCGGTAAAAAATAGAGAACGCAATGGCTTGGGGTGTCCCATAAAACCATTATCTAATGCTTCCAGTTCAGCAGTCCTCGCCTCTGATTTTGATTCTATGCTCATAACTTTATTCCTTTAAAGACCACTGTAATCATGACCAAGCTGCTAATTTTGCTATTAGAAAGCCTCTAACTTTACCGTTAGACAGTCATGTAAGCGCGTCATTGTTTCATTTGGTTATACTCAAGTAAAGAAAAAGTTGGCTAAAAATTACACAAATACATACAAAGAAAAACCCGAGCTCACAAAATGAGCTCGGGTTTTTTTATGACTATTAACGACAACCAAACGGTGTTTATAGCGCGTTGCACTCAAGCGCTACCTAGAGAAAATATCTCGCACTTTCCTTTTAAGCGTTGGCATGTGAATACTCTTATAATGAAGTAAATATGCAATCAAGCAACTTTTGAGACAAGTTCTTTTTTAGAAAATATTACTGTGCAGCGGCTGGTGTATCCGTCGTATCGCCTGCATCCAAATCGCCATCTGCTTGTTCAGCCGTCAAATCCGCATCGCCAACTGCTGCTTGATTGACCGTACCAGAAGCAGTCGCTGTACCAGCCTCTGCAGCCACCACAGCACTATCACCCTGTGTTACTGGGGTGACGGTCGCGTCTGCCGCTGTATCCGTTGCAGCAGCATCTGCTGTTGCCGCAGGTGCTGTCGTCTCTGCTGGCGCTGCATTATCTTCAGCAGCAATTGCTTCGGCTTTTTCAGCAGCGGCGGCGGCGGTAGTCTCAGCCTTAATATGTTCGCCTGCTGGACGCAAAAATCCAGAAATGCCAATCAATAAGACAATACCTAAAAATAAGGCAATGCCGCACAAAGTATATAACAGCTCTTTTTTTGGATTGTTGTTGACGATACCTTCTGACATACCTTATCCACCTTGCACAAAATATTTGAAATATTGACCTATTATATCGCAATTTATACTGTTTTGTTAAAACCCTTAAGTATTTAAAGGATTTATTATCAACCACTTTTAGCAACCGCATTGATGATAAATGGTGATGACCTACTCCACTATGCTTATTTTTTCGAGCGAACCCCTGTGTGGTTTTTTTTGCCAAAATAGCTCAAGACCAATAATAACGCGATGATAAATAAAATAGGATACTGACCAAAACGCATAAAGGGGGTATTGCCAACTCGTGCTTGAACTTCGCCGCGTAAGACTGTGCGTTCAAACTGCGGCGCACGCTCGACAATGTGACCTTTGTGGTCAATGATTGCCGTAACACCCGTATTGGTAGCCCGCATAAACCAGCGCCCGTTTTCAAGCGCGCGCATCTGCACCATTTGTAAATGTTGCAATGGTCCGGCTGAGGTACCAAACCAAGCATCGTTTGAGATGGTCAATAAAAAGTCCGTACCGATGGCGTTTTTGCGCGTGGTATCTGGATAGGCAACTTCATAACAAATGGCTGCGCCCAAGTTGTGACCACGAACACGCAATGGTGCCTGTTTGTCACTACCACGACTGTAACTCATGATGTCTTGGCTACCTGCCAGATTTGGCAAAATATCGAGCACGCCTTCGAAGGGAATATACTCGCCAAAAGGTACCAGACGTTGTTTTTTATAGAGGCCTTCTGCCTGTGCGCCTAGTGCAATGACACTATTATAAAACGGCGGATACTTATCGGTACTGGCATTGAACGCTGCTTCATCTTTGTAAGGAATACCCGTAACCCATGTAGTATCAGTCTCCTTGGCCATCTTTACCATTTCATTGATAAAGCCAACCGCTTCCGTTTGAAACATGGGAATAGAAGACTCAGGCCACAACACAAGATCACGATCCCATTCGGTACTCGTTAGGGTTGCATAGATTTTGAGCGTTTCTATTTGATACTCAGTGAGCCATTTGAGATCTTGAGGAATATTGCCTTGGATCAACGATACAGATAAATCTGGCGTACCTTTTGGCTTTGTCCACTGCGGATTGATTAACCATAAGGCGGTGCTAATGACCAGTAGCGCCAATGATGGAATCATATAACCACTACGGCGACGGAATAGCTCGACCACACTGGCGGCCAATAAAACCGCGACAAAAGAGATGGCAAAAACGCCCGCTACAGGTGCCAACGAGGACAACCAATACTGCTCGGTAAAGGCATAACCCACAAACAACCACGGAAAACCGGTAAACAACCACGTTTTCATCCATTCTTGCAAAACCCAAAGCGCGGCAAAAGACAGCGGCTGCTTACCAACTACCTTATTAAACGTTAGCGCCATAAATCCATGAAACAGCCCCATGCCCAGACCCATGAGTGCAATCATAATGAGTGCAAGCCATACAGGCGTATTGCCGTAGACGTGAATAGAGGTATAGAGCCAAAAAGCGCCCACGCACCACAGTCCTGTGCCATAAGCCTGACCAATCAAAAAAGCGCGTTTGCCATTCATCGCAGGGATCAACAAAGCGTATAAAATAGCAGGCGATACTAGTGCAAGCGGCCAGATATCATAAGGCGCAAGCGCTAAGGTAAACACTGCACCTGCCAGCCACGCAATCAGTACCGTGACAAGCATTGGTAAGCCTTTTGGCTTATCAGGGTTCAGACGTTTTTGCAAATCAACAGTAGACAGGCGCATAGCAGTTATCCAAAACCATATTTTCAAAAATTTGAAGCTTCAGTATGCAGTTAATACTCAAGCCAAAGCAGACCGTATCCAGTTAGATACTGTATCTAAAATTAAACCCGCCCATGATACCAGCCTAACCTACTAAATGGGTAAAATTGCGTAGTAAAATCCCAATTCTAAAAAGAAAAAAACACGATCGCAATCGTGTTTTTTAAATGTTATCTCTCGTCTTTTAGCCGCTCATCTAGGCGCGCATTAATGACTGCCTATCAATATCTGATGATCAGGATTCATCTTGGTCAGCTCTAGGTTTTGGATAAAACGGCCTTCCACATCGGTAATGGTGATTTTCCAATCGTCTATCACCACGCTCTCCCCTTCCAAGTCTCCCACATGACCCAATGCTTGCATGACCAAACCGCCCATGGTATCGACATCGGTATCATCAAATTGGCTTCCAAGCTCATCGTTACAGTCTTCAATCACGGTAGAGGCTTGCACACGCCAAGTGTTGGATTTTTCGGGGTCAGCAATGATGTTATTGATGTCGCTGTCCTCATCAAAGTCATCATGCTCATCGACGATATCGCCGACAATCTCTTCGAGTAGGTCTTCCATTGTGACCACACCACCAAAATTACCAAACTCATCCACCACAATGGCCATGTGTACTTGTGTGCGCTGCAATGAGCGTAACAAGGTATCAGAGCGTGCGGTCTCACTGATATATAACGGCTGGCGCACCAAATCTCTTAGACGTTTGCTGTCGATTTTTTCTTCTTGGTTGCGAACCATATGAACCAGAATAGGAATTAAGTCTTTTGCCAACAAGATTCCAATGACGGCATCGTCGTCTTGACTGTCAAATACTGGGTAGCGAGAGTGTGTGGTATCAAGGATGATATCCATCACCTCAGAGATGCTGGTGCTTTCGTGCAACCCGATAACTTGCGGACGCGGCGTCATGATTTCGCGCACTTGCGTCGCTGGCAGATCTAGCACGCCTTCTAACATATCAACGGTATCGGGTTCTAAAAACTGGCGCGAGTCTTGTACCAGACGCACCAGTTCATCACGGGTTTCAGGGGCGGTCGATAGCCAGCGTTTTAAGCCGCGCATCGACCAACTACTCGGGCTGGGAGTGTCGTCAGACATGGTGTTGTGATTTAACCTCTTTAGTTAATGACAATAAGTAAACAACAGATAACGGGTAGATGGGGACAAACGTCATGAATAAAACCAATCTTTTGTGATTAAACAATAAATATACCAGTATAAATCAGCTTCACTTTATCGCATGGTTGACCGACATTCAACGACAAATTCACTCAAATTGTATTGTCAGTGTGTTATAAACTTTGCTATGGTCAAAGCCTGTATCTATCAAAGCCGCCCTTATGTCGCTACGTTCCTTTTTCTCTCGCCTGTTTACTTCTCACTCTCATGACCGTCAGTCAAACAATGGTTCACATAGTCACATCAGAGAAAACCAAGGTTACGGTAAGGAAAATAAGATATCTGGTCAACACTGGTTATCTACCTGGCGACACTACATCGTGCAATTTTTTATCGTACTTGCTCTGATATTGTCTGCGATCTGGTTATTGCTGGGTGTTTGGTACCAATTTGGAATAGCCAGCGCCATCACTTGGCTGACAACAGTTGTGGTGGTTGGTCTGCTAGCCACATTGTTTGCAGCGCGTTACTGGCCTCAACTTTTCGATAAGAACCCGCTTCATAAAAAAATCGCCAAACATGCGACCTTAAATTCCAATATAGATAACCAACCTTATAGACGCACACGTGTGAAATGGTTGACAGGACTGTATGCTGCGACTTGGCTTGCAGGGGTTGGCTGGTTTTTGTCTATTGAGCCCAGGCAAGATCGAGATTGGATGGCTGAGGTCGACCGGCAGGTCGACTATAAGCGTGATGCCGCCAACCCTGATTTGATTACGCTCACCAATGTCCGTAATTTTGATTGGCAGACAGATACCGAAGCGACTGAGCATTGGGAAACTCGCACGGTCGATTTATCCAATCTGTCCGGTGTCGATGTAACCAACTCTTATTGGATGGGGCCACTCATTGCCCATACCTTGGTCAGTTTTCGCTTTGAGAATGATAAACCACTTGCCTTCTCGTTTGAGATTCGTAAAGAAAAAGGCGAGTCGTTTTCGGCGCTGGCAGGGTTTTTTAGGCGTTATGAATTAAGCCTGATTGCCGCCGAAGAGCGCGATATTATTTATACTCGTAGTAATGCCCGCGGTGAGCAAGTCTATCTGTTTCCTATCAGCAATTTGCAGCAACATGAGGTGAGATCGTTATTTGAATCTTACCTAACAGCCATGGATGAGCTGAATACCAAGCCCGCTTGGTACAACACGTTGACGAGTAACTGTACCAACATTATCTTTTATATGGCGCGTATCGTCAGTGGTGATCGCTTGCCATGGGACTATCGAATTTGGGTATCAGGTTGGCTGCCAAACTATCTCTATGATGTCGGCATGCTGGATGCCAACCCCAACAAAGATGAGCAGCCTTGGTCGATGGACACATGGTATGAGCGTACCCATATCAATCCAAAAACAATCGGATTTGATAATCGCTCTGGCGCCACCTCTGAGGATAATGCTCGTGTATTTTCTCAGCAGATTCGTCAAGGTATTCCAATTCCCCCACTTGCTGACTCACAAGCAGCTGCTGAGGCAAATGCACAATCTACGGCTCAAACCGCTCAATAACATCGCTAGGCTCAGTATGAGGGTTGGGGTTGAAGATAGTGGCTGGATATGATTACTGGTCACAACAATGAGATATGGTAAAAAATAATCATGGAAAAGTCGTATCGGTTAAGGGTTGACCCAATTGACCACACGCATCTCCATCTCTTCATCACTCATGCCCGTTTCGCTCACGCAGCGACCTGCTACGCCCACATTGGCCGCACGCATTTGCTGCTGTGTGACCACTGCGTCTCCAGTCAGCAGCAGATGCCAACTTGGTAAAGCCTGTCCTTTATATAAGCGCTTATAGGCACAGTGTGATGGTAGCCACATCATGCTTGGCAAATTTTCCATAGTTAACTGAATGCAATCTGGCACGTGCTCTTGGCGCGTGGCGTAATGCTGACAATAACCCGTCGCACAATCCATCAGCTTACAAGTCACATCGGTATATTCAACCAATGCTTCGTCCACATCGCCATTGTCATCTTCGTCAATGTACTTAATCAAGCAGCAACTGCCGCAGCCATCGCACAACGCTTCCCACTCACTGTGATTCAACTCGCTCAATGCAAATCGTGACCAAAATTCTGGACGCAAGGATTCTGCGGCTTTGGTTTCAGGAAACAACGTCGCAGACGGTTCTCTCTGTATATCTGAGCGAGCGTTTGATACAAACTCAGATTCAGTAGTTGAATTGATAGTATTTTTGTTTAACAAATTGATAGTCATAAAGAGGCAGTAGCATTTTGATAAAGAGCGTTACAGTATTATAGCTGTTTTTGCTTGCCATGGGCGTTAAGGTATTAAAAGTAAAAAACGAGACACGATAAATAATATAGATAACCAACACTCATAACATAAAAAAGGACAATAATATGTCAATTAAGACGTTTGAATTAATCAGCACCACCGAAAACAATGTTGAACTGATCAGCTATGTGGCATTACCAGAAAACGCTTCAGATACCAATCCAACCGCAGGTATCTTGGTCGCACCAGAATGGTGGGGCATCAGCGATCATACAAAATCAGTGGCCGAGCGTTTGGCCAAAGCTGGTTATGCAGCCGTGGCCATGGATGTGTATGGTGAAGGCAAGATCACGACAGATGCCGCGCAAGCAAATATGTGGATGGAGCAAGTGACTGCCGATCAAGACATGCTCATGGCGCGCTGCCGCTTGATTCTCAATGATTTCAGCGACCAATTAGCCGTTGATGGCAATAATTTAGGCGCCATTGGTTACTGCTTCGGCGGTAAAATCGTACTCGATATGGCGCGCGAAGCCATGCCATTAAAAGCCGTCGCCACTTTCCATGGTAATCTATCAGCTAAGCAGCCAGCAGACAAAAACTTCACAGCAAAAGTATTAGTCGCTCATGGTCGTGATGATTCAATGGTATCTATGGACGCGGTTGAAGGCCTAAAATCAGAACTGGATGCTGCTGACGTCGACTATACAATTGATGTCTATGACAATGCTAAGCATGGCTTCACCAACCCGCATGCTGACGAAAAGGCTGCCAAAAATGAGATAGATCTTGGCTACAATGAAGCTGCTGCCAAGCAAAGCTGGGAAAATATGCTTGAGTTTATGAAAACCAACTTGGCATAATTTTCGCTCAAGCATGTAAAACGCTTAAGCATGTAAAAGAAGTGCTTTGTAGCATTGAAGCGGATAAAAAATTCATAAGAGGTCAGCTTAATCATTAAGCTGACCTTTTTTATTAGTATCAGTTTTTTATTGCTGTTTGTCATTCGAGGATTCAAGTGACATAGGCAGGCTTGTACTTCTCAGTAAATAGCGTCATTATCCCTTTATTATGAGACAGATTGAGTGACGACGATGTTATATCTCTTGATAACGCAGCTGGGTTGGTTGGCTTTTACGGCTTTATTAATCGTGGTTGTCGCGTTATATAGTAGGATAAGTCAGCAAGTCAAGCAGCTACGCCGCGATGTGACCGCATTAAAAATAGAACTTGAACAGCAAAAAACGCGTGATACAACGTCTGCGCACGCTGACTTAGCTGATAAAAAAGATAGAGACGATGGCTATGTTGCAAACAATTACATTGATAACCCTTTTCTTAATCAACAAGACTTATCCGTAGATAACTCTGCTAAGCCGCCTACATGGCCACCATCTCGCCCAACCATTGCTACAACCGATCTTTCATCATCTACTTCTAGTGCTGATTCATTAGACAGCAGCTCGTTAATCACTACAAATACTCATGCAACAGCCACAGCAAAAAATAGAGAGCTGGCCTCGCCCATAGAGCCTGATGAACGCTCAGTGCCAATGGTCACATCGTTGATACATTCTATTAAAAATTGGTTTTTTGGTGGGAATTTAGTCGTACGGGTTGGCGTCTTGGTATTGCTGGTGGGTGTGGTGTTATTGCTACGGTTATTGAGCGAATATATTGAAATCTCCATTGCCACTAAGATCATGGCGATTGGAGTTGCAGGGCTTGGGTTGGCAGGTCTTGGCTATAAACTGACGGCCAAACGGTTTTCTTATGGCATCACCTTACAAGGCACGGGGCTCGCGATTGCTTATCTGAGTACCTTTTTCGCTTATAGCGTGTATCAGATTCTTCCAAGTATACCCAGCTTTATTGGACTCGGCGTATTGTCAGCTGTCACTATTGCATTGGCGGTTCGGCAAAACGCTTTTCCACTTGCGTTATTGGCATTGTCTGGTGGGTTTTTTGCCCCTATTTTGACCAGTGAAGATACCGGCAGCTTGGTAGTACTGTTCAGCTATTACCTTTTATTAAATGTCACGATCGCGGTGATTGCTCATTATCGACCTTGGAAAATATTGAATCTGTTTGGAGCGGGCGTAACCTTTGGGCTGGCCTACTATTGGGGCTTAAGTGAGGATTTAACGACGGTCATTCAATTACAGCGCTGGCCTTTGGTGCTGCTAGTCGCGTTACACTGGCTTCTATACCTCTTCGTCGTCATTCGCTACGCGCAGCAAATCATCAGCTATAACACCTTTAATGAATCTGCATTCAACAGCACGCATCAAGCCGATGAGCCAACAGACACCCTAAAAAATCGGACCAATGAACAGACGACGTATCTGTTTCCTATCGATACAGGCTTATTATTTTCGGTGCCTTTGCTTGCGTTTGGTTTGTTTGCAGCCTTACTAGACGATATTCCCAATGCTTTATCGATGACCAGTGCCATTTTTGCCGCTGTTTATTTTGGTGTGGGCTGGCTATTTATCAAGCGCAGTCAACGTTATGCCTTAATTACAGAAGGCATGTTGGCACTTGGGTTTGGGTTTTTAGCGTTGGTCGTGCCTTTGGTGCTCGATGCAGAATGGATTGCCTTTGGTTGGTCCATACAAGGACTGGCACTGGTTTGGTTTGGCAGGCGCTCATTACGCGCATGGTCCGTACTGTTTGGTCTATTATTGCAGCTGATCAGTATTGGCATGCTTGTGACGACAGCCGTATTTACGGGTAAAGATTATCCTGTATTGGCCTTAAGTATTTCGGCTCTCAGTTATTTGGCGACTGTCTTTATCTTACGTGCCAGCAACTCACCGACGCTATTTACCGTCAAATCTGACAACGTATCAGAACCTGCATCAGCCACCATCTCCACTTATGCTGACTCGTTAGGCATCAGCACACGTGCCGCTCACCAATGGTTGCACTCAATCGACAGTCAAAGCCAAGTATTCAAATTTGTGTGGCACAGCCCTAGAGTGATCTCATTTTTGACTTTTACAGCAGTGGTATGGATGCTATATGTTTTGATGATTGATTGGGATCATTGGTTTGATATTTGGCAGTCCACAACCACGCTGATGGCGCTAGCCGCGCTAATGAGTCTGTCTGCTTATTGGCTGATTGATCGGTATCAATCATGGTCAGAGGTTAGACATCTGAGCCGCGCGTTATCATGGCTGTTTTATGCGATGTTGGTGCTACAGCTACCACAGAAGTTTGAGTTTGATTTACATTGGATAATGGCAGAATGGCTGGTGTTTGCGGTCCTAGTAGCTGGCTGGTTGATTGTCGGTCAGCTTTGGTTAAAGACGTGGCATGCTGCTGGTGATATATCTCGTTATTCTGAGGCAAGTTGGCTTGGCACAGGGATTTTATTAATCGCTGCTACTGCGCATTATGGCCTACCAGATTCTGATGGCGTGATGGCTCTCTTGTTTTCAGCGGCACTCATATTATTGGGATTATGGTTCAATCATCGTTATCTCAGTCAAAATGAAGAAAATATATCGACTAATAAAGTGTCGGAACAAGGTCTGCTGTACTGGTTTAACTGGCAACAGGCCCTATTCAACTGCGCGGCTGTTTTCACTCCGATAGCGCTACTTTGGGTCATTATCACCAACTGGTCGTATGACGGTGTGATTTGGGATTTGCCCTATTTCCCACTGTTGAACTTATATGATGTCACCTCGTGGCTGGTACTCTTGACTGGTTTTGGTTTGTACTACTTGTACCAACATCGCCGCGCTGATCCTTTAACTGCCTCAAATACGGTTGCCAAACGCCAGCAAATATTAACCACGGACAATTTACTCATTGTCTTGGGATCAATTAGTTTTTGGCTGATCTCTAGTATGTTAATACGAACGCTGCATGCCTTTATCGGTACACCTTTATGGGACGGTGCTCAGGGCGGCGCTTGGAGTAGCGAGCAAGTTCAGACGGGACTGACGATTTTATGGACACTTCTCGCACTGGTTGCCACCATTATCGCCAGCCGCTACTGGCAGCGCGCACTTTGGTTTATGGGGATTGGGCTACTCGGCATTGTCGTGCTCAAACTGGTCTTGGTCGATTTATCACAGACCGAGGCGATTTGGCGAGTGATATCTTTCCTTGGCGCAGGTAGTTTGATTCTGCTCATTGGTTATTTGGCACCACTACCACCCTCGCACGATGAAATAACGAATAAGACGTAACCATAACCTGATCACAACCTCACATGAGGGTTAAGTGAAATTATGCCGTGAGCAATGTGGTTCTGTAGTAAACTGGACACCATTAGAAAGTAAACGTTGATTGTTTTACTTTTAGCATTTTTTATAAAAGGTTATGAAAGCAGATGGATAAGAGAGCAAGTATTCAGTGGTTCCCTGGGCATATGAACAAAGCCCGTAACGAAATCAAAGAAATCATGCCGCAGATGGATGTGGTCATCGAGGTTATCGATGCGCGCATTCCTTATAGTAGTGAAAACCCAATGGTCGCAGCCCTGCGCGGCGAAAAACCTGTTATCAAAATCCTGAATAAAGCTGACCTTGCCGATCCTGAGTTGACTCAAGCATGGATGGATTATCTCGAGCAGCAAGATGGGGTCAAAGCCATTGCTTGCGATACTGAAAAAGCCAATGACGTAAAACGCATCATCGCCATCTGTAAGCATCTCGTACCCAATAAAGTCGGGACTGGTCGCCAAATCAAAGCCATGATTATGGGTATTCCAAACGTAGGTAAATCTACGTTGATCAATACGCTAGCAGGACGCGCTGTGGCGAAGACGGGTGATGAGCCAGCCGTGACCAAGTCGCAGCAGCTGATTAAACTTGACGATGACATCATGCTCTATGACACGCCTGGTATGCTATGGCCAAAGGTTGAAAACGAAAACTCTGGCTATCGTCTAGCAGCGACAGGCGGTATCCGTGATACCGCTTTTGATTTTGCTGATGTGGCAAGTTATACGGCTGAATATCTAATGCAAGCATATCCTGAACTGCTAAAAACCCGCTATAAAATTGAAGAACTACCAAAGACCGATTGGGAGTTTTTTGAAGTGGCTGGTCGTAATCGCGGCTGTGTACGTTCGGGCAACCAAGTCGATACCTACCGCATGTCTGAGATTCTCATCAACGAGCTGCGTAGCGCGAAGATTGGGCGTATCACGCTTGAGACACCCGCTATGATTGAAGCGGAAGAAATCGTCGTCGCTGAACAACGCCTTGCCGCAGAAGAAAAAAGAAAGGCCAAGGAAGAAGAGAAGCGTCTACGTAAAAAGCGTACACGTCAGAATCGGAAGTAAACTCATTATTAATACAGGCTACCATGAATCCATCAATACCATCTGCTAAGACTATTCAAATTTATCTGCCAAAAGGTAATCCTCGCGGATTACGTTTGGCTGAAATGACAACTCGTACAGTGCGTTTGATTGAAATTCCCCGCATTCATATTAATGACTTTTTTGCGATGCCAGATGCCAATCAAGTTGGTTTGTATTTTTTAGTAGGTGATAGTGAAAGTATAGATAAAACGTTGCTTTATATCGGTCAAACTGGCGATTTAAAAAGAAGGCTAAATCAACACAGTGAGAAGAACTTTTGGACGCGAGCTTTTGTCATGCTCTCAACCAATAATACTATGACTCAAACTCATGCTTTATATATGGAACATAAAGCCATCGCCACAGCTGTTGAAGTTGGGCGCTACGAAATAAAAAACGGTAATAATGGCAACCTCCCACATACTCCCGAACCATTAAAAGCCGACTGTGAAGAACTTTTTCACACTCTTGATGTATTATTATCCACATTAGGGCAACCTATTTTTGAGTCTTTAAGTATTAGTCATTTTAATAATAAGAATGTGAATACTGTTGCCTCTGCCTCTTATGCTAATCAAGTAGCAATACAGACTGACAAAATCCCTCATTATCCTGAACCTATATTATTTTATTGCAAAGCAATAGATGCTGAGGCAAAAGGGTACTATAACGATGATGGTTTTGTAGTATTAGCAGGTTCGTTATTACGTAAAAAGCAAATAAATTCAGTAGGAAAATGGGGAACTCGTAAGCAAGAAGAGATGATAAATAGTAATCTTTTAGTTGAGTATGATGGTAAGTCTTATAAACTCAAGGAAGATTACCTCTTTAAGACACCGAGTGGTGCAGCCCAGATAGTTACTGGACGCAATGCTAACGGTTGGTTGGTATGGAAAAATGAAGCTGGTCAAACTTTAGATAGTGTTTATCGCTAACAGAGTAACTATGTTAGCAAACTTGCCATTAATAACCTCCTACTTTTCGACATCGTTAAGTAGTTATTTTTATTATGTTATTTAATAGAATCACATCAAAGTTGGGTCGTAGCAAATACGTATATCAGGTATAATTGGTTACCTTCAAAAAACCAAATAATAAAGCCTATGACCCAGCTAACTGCCAACTCAAACGCTACTCCGTTAGACATAATTTTCAGTCACCCCAACTCTTCCCTCAACACCTTCGCCCCGCGCCTTCTCGATTGGTTTGCCGAAAATGGTCGCCATGATTTGCCGTGGCAACAGCACCAAACCGATACGCCTAATCCTTATATCGTATGGCTATCAGAAGTCATGCTCCAGCAAACGCAGGTTACTACCGTACTGCCCTACTTTGCGCGGTTTATGGACACGTTTCCAACCGTACAAGATTTAGCCGCAGCGGAATGGGATTTAGTTGCCGAGCACTGGGCAGGACTTGGCTACTATGCACGTGCGCGTAATTTACATAAAGGCGCGAAGCAATTGGTCGAAGTGATTGATGAAACGGGCGAATTTCCGCAAACGCTTGCAGGTTGGGAAGCGATCTCTGGCGTTGGCCCATCGACTGCGGGCGCGATTATGGCAATGGGATTGCATCGTTATGGCGTCATCTGCGATGGCAATGTCAAACGGGTTCTAACACGTTGGGCAGCCATCGACGGCGATATTACCAAATCCGCCACGACCAAAGAATTATGGGCATTAGCAGAACGCTTGACCCCAATGGAGAATTCAGGACTATTTGCACAAGCTATGATGGACATGGGCGCGACGTTATGTACGCGTAGCAAACCTGCTTGTCTATTATGTCCATTACAAGAGGACTGCTTGGCACATGCCGAGGGACGCGAGACTGATTATCCCGTCAAAGCAAAAAAACAGCCCAAACCGAGCAAGTTTAGTGATGCGTTGCTTATTGAAAGCATAGACGGTGACATACTATGGCTACAACGCACTGATAATGGGATCTGGGGCGGACTGTGGAGCTTGCCATTACAGTTTGTAGAAAAAGTTGACGGTAAAGCAAATGGTAAGACTGCTACTAAAAAATCAGGAAGTAACGAGGATAAGCCATCAGGTGATGTACGCAGTAATGAAAAAGTCTACGAGGCAGAATTTACCACAGCTGAGCAAATTATCAATGAATGGCTGATAGAAAACGACTTAGTCGCCACATCGACCAGTCGCACATTACTGGATGATGACCCTATTAAGCATTCACTCACGCACTTTCATTGGTATCTGACACCGCGGAAACTGACGGTTGATACGGCAAAAATAACCGAGCTGAATAATAAATTGGCAGCGGCTGATGTCGCTTTTAAATGGCTTGACGAACAAAAAGCGCGAGACAGTTTGGGTCTGCCTCGCGCGATGGAAAAGATTATTGAGCGGTAAACAGTTCTATCCAAAGATATGTTACATCTATATATGGAAGTCATTTATGAGCAAGCCTAAAAAGATTAAGGACAATCCTTCGATTGCTAAAATAACAAATCAAATGGAAAGTATAGAGGCTCTATATAAGATATCTCCAATTCTAAAAATATTTCTTCCGAAGATAAGTAAGGCTTTTGATAGTTTTCCTGAAATCAAAAATCAAGCTAAAATCTTTGAAGTACCTGATAAATTTAACGAGCGATTTTCAGAATTGGGTTGGGTTGCTTATGAATCAATGAGCTTAGAAATTATGAAGGAAGCTATTACTAAATATGATACTGAAGGTGTAAAAGTCGCTGAGCAGTTTCTTACTGATTCATATGATGCCGATTGTCTAAAATGGGGAGTACTTAAGTTACAAGGTAATCAAGAGTTTCGACGTCGTATCCGCCTTATTGAACTTGCAAAAGAAGATTACTTAGCAAAACGTTATCACGCTTGCATTCCTCTACTACTTAGCTTGCTTGATGGTATTGTGAATGAAATTTCAAAGCATGTTGGTTTTTTCGCCGACTCAGCAAACATGACAGTATGGGATTCTATGGCTGCACATGAGACAGGGTTACAAGTAGTAGCATCTCTATTCACTAAAAGTAGAAATAAAACTAATGAAGAGGCTCTTACTACTCCTTATAGACATGGGATTCTTCACGGTAGAGAGTTAGCTTTTGATAATAAATTAGTAGCAGCGAAAGTTTGGGCAGCACTTTTTGCGACTAGAGATTGGGCAGATGCATTAATAAGCGCTAAGAGTTCTAGTTCAATAGAAGAAAAAAGTTGGAAAGAAGTTTTAAATGATTTTGTAGAAACCCAGCGACAAAAGAAGCTAATAGAAAGTTGGAAACCACGTTCAAATGAGAACATCGCCTATCTTCCATATACAGGAAAAGCAGAAGAATTACCTTTGAACACTCCAGAACGCACAGTTGCAGAATTTATCGAAAATTGGATAAATGGAAAATATGGGTTATTAGCCTCATCGCTTGTGTATTTTTCTGATAAATCTGAAGGGAAAAAATCAGGACTAGCCAGAAAGGATTTCGGAAATCACATACCTTTATCATATAAACTAATTTCTATTGAAGATAGAGCGGCAGCCATAACTTTTGTAATAGTTGAATTAGAATTTGAAGACAACAATCAGAGAATTAGTAAAACAGTTAACGTACTAACTAATTATTTAGATAAAGAAAATAACCCTTTGGTTAGAACAGAAGATGATGGTCAATGGAAAATCATGCAAAGCTCTTTCACAAGTATCTTATATGCCCCTCACCTTTAATAGAGAAATAATAAGTCTGTCTTAATGTTTATAATTAAGACAGACTTATTATTCAAAGAGAAATCTAAGACTTCGGCACACGCAAACGCATCAAACCTTCTTGTTGTACGGTAGCAACCAGCTTGCCATTTTGCCAAAACTGTCCGTGATTGAGCCCTTTAGCATTAGAAGTTGTATCACTCCACATGTCGTACAGCATCCAACCGTTCAAATCAAAATTGCGATGGAAATGCATCGAGTGATCAATACTGGCCGCTTGCAAACCACTGGTCATAAAGCTCACGCCATGGGACATTAATCCTGTGCCGACCAGATAAAAATCCGATGAAAACGCGAGAAGTGCTTGTTGAATAGCAACGGGCTGATTGCCCAGCTCACGAATACGCAACCAGTTGGCTTGTTTGGGTTTCATAGGCTCAGGATGAATCGGGTCACGCGGTTTGACTGGTTTAATCTCCACATGGCGACGACGCATAAAACGCGCTTTGAGCGCATCTGGCACTTTACCCACGTATTCTTCTTTTAAATCCTGCTCTGCCAGCAAATCTTCGGGCGGCGGGTAGACAGGCATATCTTCTTGATATTCAAGCCCCTCTTCCATCGGTGAAAACGAGGCAATCATCGAAAATATGACTTGCTCCACTGGTGGTTTGCCGCGTGCTTCTTTGTATTGAATCGCCGTCACTTCACGCGCTGACAGGCTGCGACCATCTCGCAATCGGCGCACTTGATAGATGACAGGCTGATTGATATCACCACCACGCAAAAAATATCCATGCAATGAATGACATGGCTTGTCTTGATCTAGCGTATGCGCTGCGGCCATCATCGCTTGGGCGAGTACTTGTCCGCCAAAAATACGACTGCCAACATAGTCATGGCTTTTACCCTCAAAAACATCGGGGGTCACTTCAATAAGCGCTACCGTAGCAAGCAGCTCATCAATCAGTTGCGAATAATCGGACATGACGATATGTTTCCTTATTTTTATAAAAAACGCACAGCAGCTATCGATATCAATAAGGTTATGATATTGCGACAGATCCGTTGCGTTTGAATTTACAATAATATGAAATCACTTGTTAAAGCACACAAGTGAGATTTTAGAACAGAAAATACAGTCATAGCAGTGCTATCACTAAGCATTCATTACCTAGGTATGTGTTACAATTTGGCAAGGTAAACATCTTACCCAATATTGGTGGCTTTGACTAGAGACTAAGCGCTTACTTACAAGTATCACTCGATTTATTTAATGGCGCTGATACAAAACGCCCTATTTACGTTAGTGAGATGAATAATAAAAAACGAGATGTTTGATGACATCTCGTTTTTTTGTTTTAAGTTTACGGTTTTACGGCGACCAATACGCGAATAGAATCTGGCACTAAGGATAAATTACCAAGCGCTTGCTCACCCTGGGCTTTTAGCTGCTCTAGACGCTCAATCTCTTCAGGGCGTACGTTAGGATTGATGGTTTGCAGATGCTTGAGGCGTTTGATTTCACGTGACCATTGCTGGCTAAAACGCGCGCTTGCCTGTGCGCCAATCTCTGTTAATTGCTCACGAGCAATGTCTTCGGCTTCATAATAACGCTGCTCAATCACGTCGCCACGCACTTTAATCACTTGGCGCGCGCGGTTTTTATCCAAACGCTCAATGTGCGGCATAATCATGTCAGCGCTGATACGGGCTGACAAGTCACTGCCCTGCTCACTGATAAAGACGCGAATGTTTTGCGTGGTCAAGGTCGCTGGCAGATTCAGTACTTTTGGTGCGATGGCTTCAACACGGAAGTTCACTTCTAGCAATACCATGCCTTGTGGCACCGCCGCACTCTTTAGCATGGCAACCGTGGTATTACCAAAGGTGCTGGTGCTCGCCAGCTCATAGATGGCACGCATCAATGGATGCTCATGCGTGATAAAGTCAATATCTTCACGCTGTAACGCTTGCTCACGCTCAAAAGTCAGCGTCATGCCATCTTCGTCACCCAGTGGCAAGCCATCGATATAATCACTGATCTCGGTGCTATCAATCGGGGCAATGACCCATGAGCCATCACGTTGAATATTGTGATCGATATTGGCTGAGGCAAAGAAGCGCTCGATAAATTGCGGCAATAGATTGTGACTGTCAAAATCACGCATGGCATCAGCGATACGCCCTGCAACGCGCGGACGGCAAGAATTGTATTCAAGCAGACGATCACGGCCAGCTTGTAGCTGAGCTTCTAGCCCCAAACGTGTCTGTAGCGCCTCTGCAATCACATTTTGTAAGGTGGTGCGATTGTCATCAGTATCCGTACCCTCAAGCATTGGCTTCAACTCTTGGATATACTGCTCTTGCACGCTTTGGGCAGTCGGTGAAATCTGATTAAACATATTCAGCGCATCGTTGTACCACTGGTACAAACGCTCTTGCGCCGTGCCTTGTACATAAGGCACATGCAGCATGATTTGCTGTGTTTGCCCAATACGATCTAGGCGACCAATACGCTGCTCTAGCGTGTCTGGGTTGGCAGGCAAATCCCACAATATCAGCTGGCTTGCAAACTGAAAGTTACGACCTTCAGAACCAATCTCTGAGCACAATAATATCTGTGCGCCTTCGCTATCGGCGAAGAACGCAGCCGCTTGGTCACGCTCAAGCAGAGTCATTTGCTCAGTAAAGATAGCTGTCTTAATGCCGGCATGTAAGCGCAACACGGCCTCTAAACTCTCAACCGTTGCGCCACTACGCGCAATCAATAATACTTTATTGTGTTTGAGGTCGCCTTTTAAGATGTCAATCAACCAAGGCACACGTGGATCATCTTCTAACCAGCCGCCATCAGGCTGATTCTCTTCGCCCCATAGCTGCTCACGCAATTTGCCATTGGTTTGATAACTGTCTCTCCATGCGTCGGGCAGTGGCAGCGGATAAGGCTGACTGCTACGCCCATAAAAGCCTTTTACACTCTCACGCGTATTGCGGAACAAAATACGGCCCGTACCATGACGATCGAGTAACTCATTCAGCGCATAAGTACGCAATTTTTCATCGTCGTTGATGGTGGCCAGCTCATCCAGATTAATATCCAATAAGCTACTTAAGGCTGTGATTTGACCGTCGCTCAACGGCTTATCTTCTATCAATACGCCAGCGACTGCCGCTGTTTCAGCAAATGCTTCTTGACCATCGATGAACTCGTCGAGATCATCAAAACGATCAGGATCAAGCAGACGCAAACGGGCAAAGTGACTTTGCGCGCCAAGCTGCTCAGGGGTCGCGGTCAATAGCATGACGCCCGGTGTCTCTTCTGCAAAGTCCGCAATCAAATCGTATTTGTCGTTGCCGCCTTGCGCTTCATCCCAATGCAAGTGATGCGCCTCATCGACCACCAACAAATCAAACCCAGCATCCATCGCTTGGTCATATAGATCAGGATGGTCAAGCAATAGATCCATACCAGCGATGATACATTGCTCAGTGGCAAAGACGTTTTGTTCAGGATCGTGCTCTTTGATCGCAGCAGTACGTACCAAATCAAACAACGCAAAGTTCAGATTAAAACGGCGACGCAGCTCAATCATCCACTGATATTGCAAACTGTCTGGTACAAGGATAAGCACACGCTCAGCCTTGCCTGTCAGTAGCTGCTGATGAATAATCAAACCCGCTTCAATGGTTTTACCAAGGCCAACTTCATCGGCTAGCAATACACGTGGCGCGATACGTTTGCCCACTTCATGCGCGATATAGAGCTGATGTTCGATAATATCGACGCGTGCGCCCATCAACCCTTTTAACGGATGACCAGCGAGCGCTGATTGCATACGCAAGATATCTTGACGCAGCTCGTACCAATCACCACGCTCAATACGACCTGCGAGCAGACGCTCAAGCGGCTTTGCTAGCGTAATATTGGCTGCCAGACGGGTCTCCATGATGCCTCTTTCGTGCTCATCGACACCGTACTTGAGTACGCCCATGACTTCGTCAACCGCATTGACTGTATAGCATTTGCCGTCTTGGTCATAAATGCTGTCGCCAATTTTGAACACCACGCGTGATAAAGGCGCAGAGTTTTTGGCATAGACGCGTGTCTCTTCACTTTGAGGAAATAAAATATGGACACATCGGTCGTCTACATCGATGACCACACCCAAGCCCAGCTCGGACTCCGTATCAGATAAATAACGTTGACCAACGGCGAATTCGGTGCTGTGCAATGAAGCAATAGAAATAGTCATAGGGCGATGTCTTTTGTACTCAGATGATAAGAAAATAAATAGCGATGGTGGCTATAATATGGCTAAAGTGATTCACGCAGCACTGCATCAAAAATCGAATGCGTGATACGCTCACATAAAACAAACCAGCCATTAAACCGAACCATTATATAACGTTAGCGGCTAGATGAGTGCGTTAAGTTGAATTTTCAAGAGAGGGCTTACGATAGCCATTGATATTATAAGATATTTAGCAGATTCGGTTTTGACTTAAACCTGACTAAGATAAGATTTGATCAAGCTAATATTTCACTAAGCTAAGATTTCACTAAACATTGTCACGTGCTACATTAAGACGCTCAATGTTTTCAATATAAATTCAAAACAATAACTGAGGATGACGCATGCAAGCGGTTTTTTTAGACAAAGGCACTTTTTCTGATGGCATTGACTTGCCTGCACCAGCAGGAGTAAGCGATTACATCACTTATAACGACACGCCAAAAGACACGAATACCATTATTGAGCGTTGTAAAGATGCTGATATCATCATTACCAATAAAGTCCAAATTGGCGCTGACGTCATCGAAAGCTTGCCCAAGCTCAAGCTCATTCAGCTGACAGCCACTGGCATGAACAACGTCGATCAAGGCGCTTGCGACAAGCACAATGTCGCACTTTACAATGTCGCTGGGTATGCCGTCAAAAGCGTCCCTGAGCATACCTTTATGCTGATGCTGACTGCGATGCGTGCTGGTATTCATTATCATCAAAAAGTCGCTGATGGCACATGGCTTGCCAATGGCAATTTTTGTCTGCTTGATATTCCGCTCATAGATTTAGAAGACAAAACGCTTGGTATTATTGGCGTCGGCACCATTGGCAAACGCGTCACTGACATTGCGCGCGCTTTTGGTATGACCGTCTTATGGGCCGAGCATCAAGGGCAAACGCCTCGTAACGAGGACTATACCGCATTTGATGACGTCCTTGCCCGTGCCGATGTCCTTACTTTGCATTGCCCATTGAATGAAAAAACCCAGCATCTGATTAATAAAGACACATTGGCAAAAATGACCAAAAAGCCACTTATCGTTAATGTGGCGCGAGGCGGAGTTGTGGATAGCCAAGCACTGACTAATGCCATCAACCATGAGCAAATCAGCGGTTACGCCAGTGACGTATTTGAACAAGAGCCAATCGCAAATGATGATCCGTTACTCACCCTTGCCAATCATCCACGTGTGATATTTAGCCCGCACAATGCTTGGGGCAGCAAAAGCGCGCAAGAGACATTATGGCAAATATTGAGTAAGCAAGTGACTGATTTTATTGATAAGCAGTCGAAATAACTGATAGCCGCAGCCTTAGATACTTGGCTGTGGCTAGGTCAATACAGCATTAGATTGGGATAAAAGGAATGAGCAGAACTGGGATAAAGGTTACGCATCCTCTTCCGCTATAGGCACAACCATCAAGAAAAATTTGTACCCGTTCTGCCTGATAACGCCCTGTATTTGTTTTAACGACTAAACTGCAACCACTCATCTTTTATCTGACGGTATTTGAGCATGACACGGTCGCTAAGATAATTGTTGGTCACGTACCAAGGATAGCGATCGCCTTGTTTGGGCAGCTCGTCTACTGCTCGTTTCACATATCCTGCCGATAACGCTCCCATCACGGTGTCTTCTTGAATGTACGCCTCGCTATGGTCGGTTCTTGCTTGTGGTATTGCCACTTGATAATGATGCTTATGCATATAGTCCAGCAGGCGTATGACATACTGACATGCCAGATCAATTTTTAGTGTCCACGAGGCGTTGGTATAGCCGAACAGAGCGACCATATTTGGTATCCCTTCAATCATGGTCGCCTTGTAAGTCATGCGATTGCCAATATCGACTGCCTGACCATCGATATATACGCTGGCACCGCCAAGCATTTGTATTTTGAGACCCGTCGCCGTGACGATGATATCGGCCTCTAAATGCTTGCCTGATTTCAGCTTGATTCCTGTTTGCGTAAAGTGATCTATTTGATCGGTGACGATATCGGCACGCTCATGATGTAACGCATGGAATAAATCACTATCTGGCACGGCACATAAGCGCTCATCCCAAGGATTATAATCGGGTGAAAAATGCCCCACGTCCACGTTACTGCCTTTTAATTCTTTTTTAACCCCATGTTTTAATATCGCTTTCATGGCTTTTGGTGCAAAGATAGCTGCTCGATAAAGGCTTTGTTGCATCAGTACATTACGGACGCGCAGTACAGTATAGGCCTGCTCTTTTGATAAAGGAGAAAACTTGCCCGATAGCCAGTCGATAGCATAATCATCACCCGGTACGCTAGCCACATAAGTGGGCGTACGCTGCAATAACGTCACATGCCGTGCGCACTGCTCACTGTCCTCACTCACTAGCGCTGGCAACAGCGTCATCGCCGTGGCACCACTACCAATGATCACTACTTTTTTGTCATGGTAATGAACGTTTTGCCAATGCTGCGGATGCACTATCTGACCCAAAAACGTCTCTTCTTTCTCAAAGTAAGGGCGATAGCCCTGCTCATAATCGTAATAACCAGTAGCCCCCACCACAAAATTGGCGGTTAGCGCAAACACTTCGCCACTACTATGGTTTTTTACTATCGCTGTCCAACGCTGAGTCGTACGTGACCAAGACAGCTGCTGCACCTCATGCTGGTAACGAATGTGCTCTGTCACCCCAAATTCGCGCGCAGTATCGGCAATATAGCGTTTGATATCCGCGCCTTTTGCCAGCATTCTGTGATCCAGCCATGGACGAAAGCCATAGCCAAACGTCAAGGCATCAGAGTCAGAGCGAACTCCAGGATAGGTAAATAAATCCCACGTGCCGCCCAAATCTGTCCGTTTTTCTAATATCACAAACTGATGAGCCGTCTTTTTCTTATAAGGCTGGTTGCGTTTTGCCTTATTGGCGCTTTTACGACCAAACCTACTCTTATGCTGTCGTTGCTGTAAACGACACGCCATACCAACGCCCGCAAGACCTGCTCCAATGATCAGCACCTCATAATCTACTGGCATGTTTGATGAGGATTTATTCAGTTTTAAACGATCTTTAATCGCCTGTTTGGCAGAAGTCATATCAAGCATATTCATCATCCTTGTAGTGGCATACATCCTTGCCTTGCCTGGTTTTGTTTAGCAATAACGTTTATATGGCCTATCAATTTTAAAAGAGTACAGTTCTCCTGGGATGAATTTTTTGAAACCTCTGTCACGCTTGCGAACAGCCAGTGAGAAAAATTTATACCAGTAGAACATCATAGCTGTATGTGCCACTTCTGTTCTGAATTGACTATTACTAACAACCTAAACCTGCGAGTACTTATATCATGCTAAAAAGGACAAGGACTTTCCCAATCCATCCATGCGGCAAGCGTGGGATGTTTGAGGCGTAATTGCTGCGCGTGGAGATTGAGCCTTGGCGCAATTTCTAAAGCAGCACCTTCAGCATAAATAGGATCACCAATCATCACATGACCGACATGTACCATATGTACGCGTAACTGGTGGCTGCGACCTGTTACAGGCTTCAACAGGACACGCGTGACTGGCTGACCATTGCATACCTCATGAGCCACCACTTCGTACAAGGTCAACGCGTGCTTTGACCAGTCATAATCGACAATATGGCGCGGTTTTGTCATCGGCTCATAACGCACTGGCACGGATATCTCACCAGTGGCACCCACACTCTCCCACTGACCAAACACGCGGGCTTGATATTTTTTTTGGGGTAATCGTTCAATAAATTGTTTACTGATGTCAGTTTGCGCCGCAGCATTTTTGGCAAAAATAATCAGCCCTGAGGTATCCATATCGAGTCGATGAATCAGCTTAACTGCTGGATTGGCACGCTCTAGTCGAGCAAGTAGGCTGACTTTGAGGGTCTTGCCATCGACACTGAGCAATCCGGCGGGCTTATCGACCACCCAAATATCCTCGTCTTCATAGACAGTAATGTCTTGTGCAAAGGTCTGAAAAAACTCAAGCGGATACGCATTTTCTTGAGCGTTTAGAGTAAGGACTTCTTCATCGGTAAAAGGCATAAAATGAGCTACTTATATGGTTGGACTTGAGCGTGCTGAGTTATAAACCCGTTATTATGGGTGAGCATAAAACGGATAAGCACTTGAATTAAGAAGAAAAATAGATATAAATATAAGCTTAAGGGACGGCTAGAAAACATAGGTGACAGACAAATCATAACCTGTATTGTTATGTTTTGATTTATTGTGCTAATCGTAATTGTTGAGCAATTTAACTGGCATACCTCTGCCAATCGCTGCCAAACATGTTAATATAATCGCACATTTTTACCAATTCTAAACCATTCTTTGGCTTTTAATCTTCTATGGTGACACCACTATAGAAAGAGATACACGCTAATAGAAATAATAAAACAAGAGAGATAATATTATGTCAGACCTTATTGTTAACACCACCGATACAGCTTTTGACCAAGACGTTCTAGAATCAGATGTGCCTGTACTGGTAGATTTTTGGGCAGCTTGGTGTGGCCCATGTAAAGCTATCGCGCCTATTTTAGAAGAACTGGCGACCGAATACCAAGGTAAAGTTAAAATCGTTAAAGTTGATGTGGACAGCAACCCACAAGCAGCCAGCCGTTTTGGTATCCGTAACATCCCAACACTGTTTGTGTTCAAAGACGGTGAAAAAGTAGATTCAGTCATGGGTCTACAGCCAAAAGCGGAATTGGCCAAAGTATTAGACAAGCATCTATAAGTGGATAACCGTTGGCATCAGCCCATTTGATGCTCACGTTTAGCAACAGTAATGCTATGTTTCAGAAAGCTATCATCTGCCTCAGATGATGGCTTTTTTGCTTATTTTTTATGCAAAAAACTCAATTATATGACTTTTTTGGCAAAATTTATTGACAACGCTATTGTGAAGACCGTATAGTCTGCTGACAAGAGAAAACCAACTGTTTTCCTAGTATCTTGTCGCTATTCTCCTCGTGTTTATCAACAAAAACACAATCGTCATTATAAACACCATTACTGAACAAAATGACTAAACGCAATTACTGATATTGGGTTTTTGACGCAGACTCTTATGTAGCCTTTTTTATCCTTATTTCTTATTACCTTGCATCCCATGATTGCAGTGCGTATATAAGCAGACATGCAAAACCAAAACTACATAAAATACAGCGCTGTGCACACACCTATATCATCATATTACCGTTATTTTAATCACTGTCGTGATTTGTGCTGCTAATGGCATCTCTCATCTGATCAATTGCTAATGACCTATCTATGAATCTAACTGAATTAAAGAAAAAATCAATCGCTGAGCTATTGGCAATCGCCAAGGAAATGGGTCTTGATAATATGGCGCGTAGCCGTAAACAAGACATTATCTTTGCTATCCTAAAAACCCATGCCCGTAATGGCGAAGCCATTTATGGTGACGGCGTGCTTGAGGTTCTTCCTGACGGTTTTGGCTTTTTGCGTTCCTCAGAAGGCTCTTATTTGGCAGGCCCTGATGACATCTACGTCAGCCCCAGCCAAATTCGCCGTTTTAGTCTCAAGACGGGTGACAGTATTGCTGGTACGATTCGTCCCCCAAAAGATTCCGAACGTTATTTTGCGCTATTGAAGGTTGGCGAGATTAACTTTGACACGCCAGATCGTTCACGTCATAAGCTGATTTTTGAGAACTTAACGCCTCTATTTCCAACCGAGCAATTAAAGCTTGAGCTTGGTAATGGCACCACTGAAGATTTGACAGGTCGTATCATTGACCTGATTGCTCCGATTGGTAAAGGTCAACGCTCTATTATCGTGGCACCGCCAAAAGCGGGTAAAACGATGCTACTACAGACCATCGCTCAGTCAATTACCCGTAATAATCCTGAGTGTTATCTGATTGTACTATTGATTGATGAGCGTCCAGAAGAAGTGACCGAGATGGTACGTACTGTCCGCGGTGAAGTGGTTGCCTCTACTTTCGATGAGCCGCCACAGCGTCACGTACAAGTGGCCGAAATGGTCATCGAAAAGGCCAAGCGTTTGGTGGAGCACAAGCAAGACGTGGTTATTTTGCTTGATTCAATCACTCGTCTCGCCCGTGCTTATAACACGGTTATCCCATCATCAGGTAAAGTACTGACTGGTGGTTTAGATGCCAATGCGTTAGAGCGTCCAAAGCGTTTCTTTGGTGCTGCACGTAATGTCGAAGAAGGCGGTAGTTTGACCATTATTGCCAGTGCATTGATTGATACTGGTAGTAAAATGGATAGCGTTATCTTTGAAGAATTCAAAGGTACAGGCAACCAAGAGATTACGCTTGAGCGTGACTTGGCCGAAAAACGCGTCTTCCCTGCGATTAATATCAAAAAATCTGGTACGCGCCGCGAAGAGCGTCTATTGGATGAAGACAAATTGCGTAAGGTCTGGATCTTACGTAAATTGCTGCAACCGATGGATGGTGTTCAAGCCACTGAGTTCTTGTTAGAGCGTCTCAAAGAAGCAAAAACCAATGATGAATTTTTTGAGCAAATGAAACGCAAATCACAGAACTAAGACCAGCCAACAACGTATTTGCTGGCCACGTAAAATATCTTAATTCCCTAAGACCGCCTCTGTGCGGTCTTTTTGTTTGTGGTTTTTCTCATTTAAAAAGATACCTTACTTTGCAAACGCCTGATATGGATACAGTGGGGCAACATATTTTACAGACCTCTTGCAAAGCTTAGCGCTTTTACTACGCCTAGAAACAAGATTATGAGTTAGCATAAGAGCCAGTATAGATATACTCTGCTATCAGATATCGATAGTAGTATTTTTGAGATATTTGCCATGCTTAATAATCCTTACTAATGCAGACCTTATTATGTTTTGCGGTAGCACAATAGATTATTTTAGGATAATTACTTAAAAGCTTTACTCCAATGTATTGGTACAAAAAGCTAACGTAATGAAAATATCGTCTTCTAATTTTGACAAACCAATTTGATAACCTAATAGGTGATACTATGAAATTTGCTAAAACTATCGCAATGACTGCTCTTACTAGCTCAGCGCTTATCATGGGTGGCTGTGCAAGCGGTGGCTACGGCTACAATAGCGGTGTAAGTAATACAGCTAAAGGCGCGGCTGCTGGTGCGGCTGCTGGTGCATTGATCAGAAGTGGCGGAAACAGCAAAGACATCGCTCGTGGCGCACTTGGTGGTGCTGCAGTTGGTGGTGCAGGTGCTTACATCCTTAACAACAGCAGATAATTGCTGAAGTCTGGTTATGGCTCTTGGCGCTTCACTTTTTGTGATTTGATTCAAAGCAATTTAACCTAGCTAAATAGCTTAAAGTATAAAAAAGCCTGCAATATTGCAGGCTTTTTAATGGACAGTTTTTAAGATTTAGGTTGCTGGCAAATGGTTAAGACAACGCGCCACTAAACGTATCGCAAGATTGAATATTGCCACTCTCTAGTCCACGCGTGAACCACTGAATACGTTGCTGACTTGTGCCATGAGTAAAGTTATCTGGCACCACCTCTCCACCACTGGCTTTTGCTAGACGATCATCACCAATTTGACCCGCCGCATTAATGGCTTCATCAATATCACCCGCTTCTAAGAACTGTACACGTTCTTGATTGCGCTGCGCCCAAACGCCAGCAAAGCAATCTGCTTGCAATTCTTGTAACACTGATAACTTATTGGCTTGTGCTCGCGTAACTTGACGACTGGCTTCATTGACTTGTTGCGTGATGCCTAACAATGTCTGAACATGATGACCAACTTCATGCGCAATGACATATGCTTGAGCAAAGTCACCTGCTTTGCCTTGGTTGTCTTCACCACCTGATCCTTGCTGATCGCCAGTGATGCCCAAGTTCTGACGCATCTCTACAAAAAATGAGGTGTCCAAATATACGGTTTGATCACCTGGGCAATAAAAAGGGCCCGTCGCTGCACTAGCACTACCGCAGGCCGAATTGACTTGTCCATTAAAAAGTATCAATGACGGCTCTTTATAGGTACTGCCCGCTTCATTAAAGACTTGGTTCCATACCTCTTCGGTATCTGCCAGCACTACTTTTACAAATTGCGTGTCTCTATCCGTCTCTGTTGCAGGTTCAGTCGATGCCTCGCCGCCATTGCCTCCTGCAATTACTTGACCTGTTTGCAACGCGGTCATGGGATTGACACCAAAGACGAGCCATAAGATACCAGCAATGATAATCCCGCCGATACCACCGCCTATCATCTTACCACCGCCCTTACTTGAGCGTACGTTCGTGCTGCCTCGTCTACCTTGCCATTTCATAGTACTCTTCCTCAAACTTACGATAGACAATGCTATTCGTATCAATAGTTATTCATATAATATGCTTTTACACTCTATTCTCTACATTGCTGCTTGAATTTGAGAGAGTAAAAGTAAATCGTTAAAAAATTCTTTAGATATTTTGTTTCTATTTATGCAACCACAAACGCTATAAATCACTCGTTTACCGATGGTTTTTCGCATATCACAACGATAAAATGCTAAAAAATATAGCAAAAATCTAGGCGCAGCAAGCCCTTAAGACTAGAGCGATGTCATTGATTATACGTCGATTAATCAGGGTTGTTGTATTAAAAATTATACTGTGTAAACAATTTTAAAAATTATTTCACATTTTATTGTTACTTAATTGTACAAGCTATTTCTATTTAAATAAAAAACATATAGAATGCGTGAAAGCTGAGTAGCTGTGACTAAGACGAGTTGATTTCCGGGGTATCTTGGATTTCAACCTTTGTTGCTGCTACTGCTCATTTCATTTTTCCGGAGAATACCTTATGAAACTTAAATTACTTGCTCTAGCTGGTATCATGACTGCAACTATGGGCCTAACTGCCTGTGACAGCAACAAAGAAAACGCTGCTGAAGATTTATCTGACGCGCAAGAAGAAGTGCAAGACGCTTCACAAGAACTAGACCAAGCTGCTGCTGAAGGCGAAGTTACTGCTGACGCTGATGCTGCTGTTGCTGGCGCTGAAGCTGACATCGCTGATGCACAAGCTGCAACTGCTACTGACGAAATGGACGCTGAAGTTCCTGTAGACGGTACTACTACTAGCGTAGACGTAGCTAGCGAAACTCCTGATACTGCTGCTGTTGAAGCTTCTGACGAAGTTGTTGTTGAGCAACCAGCTCAGTAATTTTATCTTTTATAAGATAGAAACAGTGTAGTTAAAAGAGAGAGCGTATGCTCTCTCTTTTTATGTGCGCAATTTATAAAACAAAATATAATAAAGACCGATAACTATTAGCGTCTTGCAGCACACTTATACTCTCATCAAACGCTTATAGCAATATGAGAAACGATGATAAGTAAGACACTAGGTTAACAAAGCTACCTTAAAATGCCAAAGCAATCAGATAGCCAAGTAAATCCCAATCTCTAGGCATCAAACAATTTCTCATCGACTTGCTGACGAAACTTTTGACCCGTTTTAAAGGTTACCACACGGCGTGCAGATACGGCCACTGGCTCACCTGTCTTAGGGTTGCGTCCTGGACGACTATTTTTATCTTTAAGCTCAAAGTTGCCAAAGCCTGAAAGCTTGACCTCTTTGCCATCAATCAAACTCTCTGACAACTCATCAAAGAAGTTCTCGACCAAACAGCGACCTTCTTGGCGTGTTAGGTTAAGGTGACTCATCAAATGCTCAATCATGTCAGATTTGGTTAAGGTGCTCACAGTACGACTCCTATGCTATGTCGTGATGTCGAATATCATGGTTTAGCGTTATGAAGGTTAGTGTCAGTTATTATAAAGCTTTTTTGATGTCTTTTTAACAAAGACATTATAAAAATCTTTTATTAATAACGACTTAACTTATATCCAAACTGGATTTTTTAAAACAATATCTTGTATTCATAATCATTGTCATGAATAACAATGCTCCATAGCCCAAAAAAGACTATAGAGCATCTGGTATTTCAATGTGACGTTTTAACTGTCACGCAGCTGTACAGCATGTTGTTCGATCAATGCTTGTACCACGTTATCAGTGGCTGTTTTTACCGCCTCATCAGATAAAGTGTGCATGCGGTCTTGCCATATTAAGGCAAAGGCTAATGAACGCTGACCTGCTGGCACTTTATCGCCTTGGTAAACATCAAACAACCAAAGATCGGTTAACAAGTCGCCCGCCGTAGCGCGTATCGTTGACTCTAGGGTTTGCAAGCTAACCTCACTGTCGACTAACATGGCGATATCGCGGCGTACTTGCGGGAACTTACTTGGCGTACTGATGGTATGCTGTTCTCGGGCAAGCGTCAGTAATGGTGCCAGTGACAACTGAGCGACCCAAGTAGCGGGCAAATCTAACTGTTTGGCTGTATTGGGATGCAGTTGTCCAAGCCAGCCGACATATACGTCGTCGATATATAGCTTCGCACTTTGTCCAGGATGCAAGAAACTTAAGGCGCTACGCTCATAACGGATGCGGGCGCTATCAATCTGTGCAGGCAATAATTGTTCAATGTCATGTTTTAAATCATAAAAATCTAGCGCACGGTTTTGATAGGCTTGCTCATCCCAAATATCACCCACTGCGACCAAGGCAATGCTTGGGGTTTGTACCAACTCGCTAATACTCTGACCAACAAAACTAAGACCAGTCTCAAAGAAACGCACACGGGGTTGCTGACGGTTTAGATTGTACTGTACACAAGGCAATAGACTTGATAGTAGCGTACGGCGCATCACAGCCAAATCGCTAGAGATTGGATTGGCCAATGCCAGCACTTCTCCCAGCGCTTTATCATCGAGCAATGCTTCTAGTTTGGCATCACTAAAGCTAAAGCTAATCGCCTCCATGTAGCCATTATCGACCAGCGCCAGCTTCATTTCATGAGTCAGATCTGCGGTATCGTCATAGTCCATGCTGACTTGTAAATGTGGCAATACACTTGGAATATTGTCATAACCATAGATACGAGCAATCTCTTCGATAAGATCCTCGCGGATACTCATATCAAAACGGTATGAGGGTGGCGTACAAACCAATGCGTCCGCTTGTTGCTCCACCTCAAACCCTAGCTGAGTTAAAATGCGTACCATCACTGTAGGCTCGATATCGATGCCGATGACATCACGAACCTTAGTAATCGGTAAGCTAATAGGTGCGCGCGCTGGCAGTTGCTCTTGGCTTTCTACGTTTACGATTGACCCTGCTTGACCAGCCGTGACACTAGTAATCAAGTCACGCGCACGTGCCAGTGCAAGCGCTGGCAACTCAAAGTCTACCCCGCGCTCAAAGCGTTGTGAGGCGTCAGTATGCAGTCCAAAACGACGGGCGCGCGCAGCAATTGCTAAAGGATTAAAAAAAGCACTCTCTAGTACAATATTGCTTGTGCTATCCGTCACACTACTACGCTGACCGCCCATGATACCAGCAAGCGCCAAGGCACCTTTATCATCTGCAATCACCAGCTCATCACCTACTAAGGTAATGGTTTGCTCATTCAATAGCGTCAGACTCTCTTTTGGTTGTGCCAATCGTACAACAATGTCGCCTTCAATCTTATCTGCATCAAACGCATGCAGCGGTTGACCAAGCTCCATAAGTACATAGTTGGTCACGTCGACCAAAAAGTTATGCGAGCGTAGGCCTGATTGAACTAGCGCATCTTGCATCCATTTTGGGGTCTCAATGCTACGATCGATTTGACTAATCGACTGTAACAAATAACGTGGGCAAGCTTCTACCGCTGTTACCGTTACGACTGGCGTCTTACCATTGTCAATGTCTGCTACGTTGTCAGCGATTTCTGGCATTTGCATAGGCAAGTCATTGAGCACTGATATCTCACGAGCGATACCGCGTACACTAAAGCAATCACCACGGTTTGGTGTGATTGAAATATCTAGTATTTGATTGTCTAAGCCCAAATAACTACGGATATCTGTCCCAATCGGTGCATCTTCTGGCAGCTCAAGCAAACCATCGATACTATCAACCAAATCAATTTCAGAAGCACCGCACAGCATGCCGTTAGAAGCCACACCGCGTAGTTTGCTTTTTTTGATTTTAAAACCCGCTTTACCATTACTGACGTCATCGCTGGGCAATACCGCACCAACGGTAGCAACAGGTACTTTCATACCGACGGTCACATTCGGCGCGCCGCAGACAATTTGCAATGGCTCAGCGTCACCGATATTTACCTGTGTGACACGCAGCTTATCCGCGTCAGGATGTTGCTCGACGCTCATGACTTCGCCAACGACCACGCCCGTAAAAGCACGAGCAACCGCGTAACGATCATCAATTTCAAGTCCAGCCATGGTTAACTGTTCGGCCAACTGTTCACTGGTATTCTCAGGGTTTACCCATTGACGTAGCCACTGTTCGCTAATTTTCATAAATATCTCGGATCAGAATTTTATAATAAAGATTTTGAAGTAAAGGTTGGCAAGTTCTCTTGTCATATAAACAAGGAGCACTTTTATACAAACAAAAAGTCCTCTAGCCAAACTGCTTTAAGAAGCGTACATCATTTTGGAAAAACAAACGCAAATCATCAATGCCATAATACAGCATGGCAAAGCGTTCAATACCCATACCAAACGCAAAGCCTGTGTATTTATCGCTATCAATACCGCAGTTGGTCAGTACTTGTGGATGCACCATACCGCAGCCCATTACCTCAAGCCATTTGCCATTGTCATCTAAGATATCCACTTCAGCAGACGGCTCAGTGAATGGGAAAAATGAAGGACGGAAGCGAACGGTCAATTCTTTGGCAAAGAACGCTTCCAAAAACTCACTGATCAGACCTTTTAGCTCAGCAAAAGTGCTCGACTCTGTGACCATAAGACCTTCTAGCTGATGGAACATTGGCGAGTGGGTTTGGTCTGAGTCATTGCGGTAAACACGACCAGGACAAATAATACGAATCGGCGGCTCATTTTTTTCCATCGTGCGAATCTGTACCGGACTGGTATGCGTACGCAGTAGATAATGTGCATCAAAATAAAAGGTGTCGTGCATAGCACGTGCAGGATGGTGTGACGGAATATTCAGCGCTTCAAAATTGTAGTAATCACTCTCAACTTCAGGCCCTGTCGCCACATTGAAACCCGCTTGCACAAAATATTGCTGCATACGCTGGGTGATCATCGTGACTGGATGCAAATGGCCTTTTTTGCCACCACGAGCCGGTAAAGTAATATCAATACTCTCAGCCTCTAGCTTGGCATTTAGCGCAGCGACTTCGAGCTGTTGTTGCTGATCAGTCAGTACTTGCTGAATACGGCTACGTACCTGATGCAACCAGCCACCATAGAGCTTTTTGTCATCTGCTTCAAGCTTACCCATCTGTTTTGACCAACTGGTGAGTAAGCTCTTCTTACCAGTCAATTGCACACGCAAGTCTTGCAATACACGAGTATCAGTTACTTGCAAGATCAGCGCTTCAGCCGCATCGGTAAAGGCAGTCAATTGCGCTTCATTAAGATCATTCAGCTCTGAAGATAAAGTCGGTAGCGCCGACAAGTCGATAGTGGCAGCAGGGGTAGTCATAAGACGCATCATTCCTGATTTGAACGGACTATTAATTGTAGGGGTTTGACCAAATATTGCAAACCATTTACTCAATCATTTTGATAAAAATTGAAGATTATGAATGGCTTGAATATTTAGACAAAGCTCAGCATGGCTTGGGATTAAGCTTCAATTTTATATACACCACAAGCAAAATCATACAATATAAAAAAAGCCACCGACCAGCGGTAGCTTCTATTAATATCGTACTATTAATCAATATCAGTGCTGTCCATTTAAATACTCACTTAATAAACTGAATATCTATTTAAATACTCACTTAATAAACTGAATATCTAAAGGATGGCTAATATTTAGGCCAATTCCGCTTTTGCTTTTTCGACCAATGCGGTGAAAGTTGCAGCATCATGCATAGCGATGTCAGCAAGTACGCGACGATCGATTGCGATGTTGGCTTTTTTCATGCCATTGATGAAGCGGCTATAGCTTAAGCCATTTAAACGTGCACCAGCATTGATACGTGCGATCCAAAGACGACGGAAAGTACGTTTTTTGTTGCGACGGTCACGATAAGCATATTGACCAGCTTTGGTCACTGCCTGTACCGCTACGCGGTAAACACGTGAACGGGCACCGTAGTAGCCTTTTGCGCGCTTTAAGATTTTTTTGTGACGGCGATTTGCCTGTACACCACGTTTTACACGGGCCATAATTTACTCCAAGATATTTTAATCACTGTTAAGCGAATGATGATGTTGTTAGATCACAAACATCATTGTCAGATTGCAAAGTCAAATATATTTAATTAAAGATAAGTGACGATAGGCTATTAAATGTATGGGCACATACGACGAATTGCTGCTTCGTCAGACTTGTGCACCAACTTAAGACCACGCAACTGGCGAATACGCTTAGGTGATTTCTTGGTCAAAATATGGCTTTTGAATGCTTGCTTACGCTTGAAGCCGTTCGCTGTTTTTTTGAAACGTTTAGCGGCACCGCTTCTGGTTTTCATCTTAACTTTCATGATGATTTGCCTCTTTTTCTGTGTTAGAACCTGGTCGTCAAATAGTCGGACTGAATAGTTGTTACCTAAATAACCACTAAACCTCTATTTGCCTCGAGGTGGGAGGCGCTATTTTAGCAGATAGCGCGTTGTTTTGCCAAGTAAAGTTTTAGCGCCTCTCTAGCCAGCAACAAGAATACCCTCATTATACAATTTGACTCCTTACTCACTCTCTCAAAATCTCAGTAAAGTTAAGAATTGCCGCCAAATAGATTGAATGTCAGCTTAGGCTGTGCTTAAGTAGACACTAACATTTGGTATAATATAAGCACCGACTATCTAAGCACTACTAGTTTAGTTACCAACAATTTAATGACCAACAAGGCTAAATGCTTTGTTCAGTTGCTCAACCGTACAACCTTGCTCCTTTAACATCATGATATGCAGAAT
This sequence comes from Psychrobacter sp. JB385, assembly GCF_900163785.1. Classification (GTDB taxonomy): domain Bacteria; phylum Pseudomonadota; class Gammaproteobacteria; order Pseudomonadales; family Moraxellaceae; genus Psychrobacter. The sequence goes on along the minus strand of NZ_FUKN01000012.1, from coordinate 169,074 downwards.
ACCTCGTCTGTAATCACTAGGAGAAACAACATGTCAGAAAAAAAATTAGACGTTGATGATGAATTCTTAGCTTTTGAAACTGTGATGCGTGTCCGCCACGCTGAAGCCGATGCAAATCAGTATCTGACACTTGAATCGCTGACAGCCTTACTAACTGAGTCTTGGCTAAGATTTTTGTACGCCAAAGGTATTAAAGAAGTCAATGCCGACTACCAAGGTTTGATTATTGATGAGTTACAGCTGAACATTCGCAGCCGTGTCAAAGTGCGCGAAGAGTTATTGTTTGAGGTAGGCATTAAGCCTTCTTATGACAATGGCGGTCATGTAGAAATAAAGGTCACTCGGATGCACACAGGTGAGTTGGTGGCACATGCAAGACAGCATTTCGTCAATTACGACTTTAGACTCAATAAAGTAACTGCGCTTGATAACACGATTAAAAGAGCGCTTTACCCACGCTCATGCAAGCATTGATGCTGTTTGGTCCAACAAACAGTATTTATCAAACGAACCATATTTTTGTATAAATGGCTTTTTGTCTAAAACACAAACAAAGTAACCAGATAACAATACCCTTAATAAATGGATGAATGATGACTTTACCTGCTTGGCTAGCTGCCATAAATTTTAACGCTGATGGATTGATTCCTGCCATTGCTCAAGATCACAAATCTGGCCGTATTTTGATGATGGCTTGGATGAATGCAGAAGCGCTACAGCTGACTGCACAAACTCAAACGGCTGTTTATTTTTCGCGCTCACGTGCCAAGTTATGGCATAAAGGAGAATCCTCAGGGCATACTCAAACCGTCCATGATATCCGCTTGGACTGCGATGCCGATGTTATTGTACTGAGTGTCACTCAAGCGGGCGGTATTGCTTGTCATACCGGACGAGAGTCTTGTTTCTATCGACGTCTGGATCTATCTGGTCAGACCCCAGAATGGCAAACCGTGGATAAAGTTTTAAAGGATCCTTCTGATATTTATCATTCAAAGACATCAGACGGCAAGGCTGTTCAAGACACCAACTTGAGCACTCATATTGATACCGACTCTCACTCTACGCCAGTGGATAAGCGCTCTATCTTGCAACAACTGGATCACGTATTGGCAGAACGAAAACAAGCCGATGCCGATAGTTCTTATGTGGCGAGCTTATATGCCAAAGGCTTAAATAAAATCTTAGAAAAAGTAGGCGAAGAAAGCGTAGAGAGCATCATCGCTGCCAAAGATTTTGCCCACTGTGATGAAAATAAAGACAAAGCGCAATACGATGAGGCCCGTCATGAGCTTATTTATGAAGTGGCAGATGTCTGGTTTCACACCTTAGTTGGGCTGGCATGGTTCGACATAGAATCGGATGCGGTACTAAATGAGCTGGGTCGACGCTTTGGTCTCTCAGGCATTGATGAAAAAGCGGCGCGATAATCGGTCTAATAACAAAATAATCACCTACCTGCGGGGATTGTGTTTGGTTTCACCTATTTGTCATAAGTGCAGGTTATAATATCGTTTTTTACTTCATATTATATTGGGTGCTGTAAGTAGATATCCATCTCCTACCTACTCAAAGCACCTATGATACAGACTGAAAACCAAGTCAAGAGGATACCATTATGGGCAGTTTTTCTATTACACATTGGCTGATATTGTTGGTTGTGGTGGTGGTCGTGTTTGGCACTGCAAAACTTAAAAATGCAGGTAAAGATTTGGGTGGTGCAGTCAAAGGTTTTAAGGAAGCTGTTAAAGACGAGAACACAGAGCACGCTAAAAAACAGGTGGTACTGGATCATGATGGCAATGCTCATACCAGCGAGCGCACAGCAAGTAGCAAGGTTGATACTGGTAGCACCCACTCTACTCCTGTTGATGATAAGCACAATGTATAGTATTTATCGTATCTAGCCTGTCTCAATTAAAATAGTGATATTCAACCATTATGTTTGATATTGGGTTTTCTGAATTACTTCTCTTTGGTGTTATCGCCCTCATCGTCTTGGGTCCAGAAAAACTGCCTCAGGCAGCGCGGACGGCTGGTCAATGGTACGCCAAAATACGTCGAACGGTCGCTACCTTACAGTCTGAAATAGAAGCGGAGCTGGACTTGGCTGAAACGCGGCAACAAATGCAAAAAGAGCTTGCTAAAATTCGCCAAACTGAGGCCGACATGCGGCGTGAAATGGCGGAGATGCGCGGCAATATGCAAGAGTTTGCCCATTCTCACAATCAGCACCTAAAAACCTCCCAGACTACAACTGACGTCATTGACAATAGTCAAAGCGATAAGACTGAGCATGAGAATATAGCCGTACAAAGCACAGAAGATGTTTCGGACACCGCCACCACTGCTCAGACACATCAATCCCTACAGCCTATTATAACCAAACCGTGGGAGAACATGTGGTTTCGTCTGGGTGCCTATGATAAAGCGCGCCGTCTCCCCATGCCGCCCTATTTACCGAATTACAAAGCGGACGTTTTATTAAACGCTCACCCAGATCCTTCATTAGCGCAACCAGCCTTCATCAAAAAACAGGAGGCTGATTGATGGGATTGTTTAAACGTAAAAAAAGCCGTCAAGAAAAAATCATGGATTCGGACATTGCTGGGGCGGACAACGCGGATTTAGGCGTCGATACCCCGACAGATAGTGCCTATGAAGAGTCGCCTACCGATGTATTAAGTACATTGGGCGACATGCCGATCACTGAGCATTTGATTGAGCTGCGTCGACACCTGATCAAAATCTGTGTGGCGGTACTGGTCATCTTTTTGGCACTAGCTGGGTTTTCGCGTGAGCTGTATAACTTGTTATCAGACCCTCTAGTGGCTCAGCTCCCTGCTAATTCCACCATGATTGCAACCGATATCACCTCCAACTTTATGGCACCCATACGTCTGACGGTATTTGTGGCAGCATTTTTGGCAATGCCTTATATCTTGTATCAAATTTGGTCATTCGTCGCGCCCGGTTTATATAAAAAAGAAAAGAAAATTGCGATTCCAGTATTACTCTCCTCTATACTTTTATTTTATGCTGGCGTGGCGTTTTCTTATTTTATTGTGCTCAAAGGCGTGCTGAAATTCTTTATTATGTTTGCCCCGCAAAACGTTCTACCGATGACAGATATTGACAGTTATCTGAGCTTCGCCCTAAAACTATTTATGGTATTTGGGTTAACGTTTGAGATTCCAGTCGTCACTTTGCTCTTGATATTGACGGGCATTGTCTCCATTCATAGCCTAGAAGACAAACGTCGTTATATTATCGTGGGCTGCTTTGCGGTGGCTGCTGTTGTGACGCCACCTGATGGGGTGTCTATGCTGATGCTCGCGATCCCTATGTGGTTGTTATTTGAACTTGGTTTGTTATTGGCCAAAGTTTTAATTAAAGAAGAGCAGACGCCTGTTTTATCTACCACCAATAAAGAGTAAAATAATTACGTCTTCACTTGGCTCGATGTGAGTCTAGTCAATATATAGAATACGATTTTGATTGTTTAATTCTTCTTATCCCATCAATAAGCTTAATGCTTATTATCACGATTGCGCATCATCACAATCTATCAGCCATTGTCTATTCAGTGGCTTTTTTTACCGTCCTTGTTTTTAATCACTTTTTGCATTTTAGGTAGCTTTATTATGTCCGCATCAATGCCAGCTTATATGAGCGACCCCACTGATGAGCAGCTAAGCGCGCTGAATATGGCGATGGATCACAAGTCTTTTAAAGTGGTGGCGTATGCAGGCGCTGGTAAGACAACGACACTAAAATTGATTGGTGAGCGCTTGCGGGGTCGCGGACTGTATCTGGCTTTCAACAAAGCGATTGCCAATGACGCTCGTTCCAAATTTCCGCCTCACGTCGAGTGCCGTACTTTTCACTCACTGGCCTACCGTCATGTCGCTCGTGATATTACTGCCAAGCTGTCTTTGCCGCGCTTTTCACCCAAGCGACTCGGTGATGATTTGGGATTGCAGCCTGTACAAGTCCGTCGGCAAATGGATGGCGTTAATAAATACATCACGCTCACGCCAGCGCGATTGTCTCGATTCGTTAGCGACGCGGTCAGCAATTTCTGTAGTACCCATGCCAGCTATCCTGCGCCAAGGCATATATTGTTTCCCAGCTGGCTCGATGATTCAGACGCCGAGCAACTGCGCGAAATGCTCTACCCTGCCGTTGAACAGCGTTGGCTACAGTCGATTGATGCACGTCACCCTGCGGGTATTGGCCATGATATTTATCTCAAACTATGGGCGCTATCTAAACCCAGCATTCCTGCGGACTTTATTTTGTTTGACGAAGCGCAAGATGCGGATCCCTTGATGATGGGTATCTTGACTCAGCAGTCAAGGCAGGTTATCTATGTGGGTGACGCGCATCAGCAGATTTATGAATGGCGCGGTGCAGTCAATGCCATGAAAAAACTGCCACTACCGCAGACCTTATTAACGCAGTCGTTTCGCTTTGGTGAGCCCATCGCAGAAGTGGCCAATACCTTACTAAAAGCCCTACAAGAAGACGTACCGCTAAAGGGCAATCCAAACAAACAGTCCTCAACTGACAAAGGTATGGTACATAGTAAAAAAGATGCTATTTTATGCCGTACCAACGCGGCCGCCATGGCGCAATTATTGACAGGCCTAAAGTTAGGTCATCGAGTAGCACTACAAGCGGACACCGATCGTATGCTCAAATTCTGTCAAGCAGCAGAAAACTTAAAGAATGGCAAATCGGCTTATGGTGTCCCTGAGCTGGCGTATTTTTATAATTGGGGCGATGTCCAAGAATACTCTGAAACCAATGAAGGCAGTGACCTGAAGACATTGGTTAAACTGGTCGACGATCATGGTACCAATGTGCTCAGCCAAGCGGTCAACAGTCTTACCAGTATCGAAAATGCGGATTATGTCATCTCAACAGCCCATAAAGCCAAAGGGCTGGAATGGGGCAAAGTACAACTAGATGATGATTTTTACTATGATGTGACCACCAATGCGGTCAAAATAAGCCCAGAGGAATTGCGCCTGCTTTATGTCGCCTGCACACGCGCCCAGAGTAATTTGGATATTCATCATATTAAAGACTTAATATCTGGCTTGCAGACAGGCAAAAAAGTAATTTTTGGTAATACTTAGTCACTTTTCATGTTTGCCAATTTCAGTCCCTAGTCTATCTCTATTTACAACGACCTTTTAGCAGTGAATAACCAGCATGAATAATTGTCAGCAGCTCCAAGAACGTCGAAACACAATAAGCCAGTTATTTGCAGCTCCCGTCCGCCTCCTCGCCCCGATGGAAGGCTTGACTGACCCACTAATGCGCCAAATCTTAACGCAAATTGCGACGGATTTGGGTCGTCCTTATGATTGGTCGGTCAGCGAGTTTATTCGCATTACGCAGCATGTCTTGCCTGCGCATGTCTTTTATAAGTACGTGCCTGAGCTGCGTCATGATGCCAAGACATCATCTGGCACGCCCATTCAAGTACAGCTATTGGGCAGTGATGCGCAGCTTATGGCAGAAAACGCCGCTTATGCTGCCGAGCTTGGCGCACCTGCGATTGATATCAATTTTGGTTGTCCTGCCAAAACGGTGAATAGCCACCGCGGCGGCTCTGTCTTGCTTGATGAGCCTGAAACCATGTATCAAATTATCAGTGCGGTGCGCGGGGCAGTGCCTGACCATATTCCCGTATCTGCCAAGATTCGTTTGGGGTATACCGATACCAGTCGCATGGATGATATTCGCGGTGCGATTGCGTCAAGCGGTGCGGACTGGCTCACCATTCATGCCCGCACCAAAACCCAAGGCTATAAACCGCCTGCTTATTGGGATAAAATTCAAAGCTTTAACGCGCTCGATATTCCTGTAATTGCCAATGGTGAAATTTGGAATGTAGAGCAAGCACAAAACTGTATGCAGCAAGCAGCAACCAAACACCTCATGCTAGGTCGCGGCGCGGTCACACGTCCTGATTTGGTTGCACAAGTCGATAACCACACTGAAAACAATGCTGACAGCCTAGAAAATACATCTACATTGTTATGGCAAGATTTGATTGCGCATCAGATTAAATTTTTGGAAGGGGCAGCAAAGAACGATATCGTCTTGGTCGGTCGTTATAAGCAATGGCTAGGCATGCTTACCAAAGGATTTAGTGAGGCCCACACCCTGTGGGAAGAGATCAAGCGAGAAAAAAATAAGACAGTGATTATTGACGCACTGCAAGCCAGTGTTCGACAATAACCAACTGTCTCTTTTGAATAAATGACGGCGATCACAGCCGTTAAGTTAAGTGCTGATACGAATCGCTAAATAAAACAGCATCAAACAACAAGCAATAGACAGCACCCAAAGTATGGAGCGAAACGTTGCCAAATTGGTGATATAAGCTACGCAATAACCAACCCGAATCAGCACATATAACCAAGCCAATGTGTTGATAATCAATTGCGGTACAAAGAACAGCATCGCCACCAAGACGGCAGCCAAAAATACTGGCAATGTCTCATAACTGTTTTGCTGTGCCGCATTTGCACGGGCAGCCACACCTGTTGTCTGTTGCAAAAAATCACGCGGATGCGCGTTATCAGCCAAATGAAAACCACCAAACACCTTGGCTGATATGGCCATTAGTAATGGCAGTAAGCTTGCTACCACCATCGCCCAAATGGCGGATGCGGCTGTATCAGAGACCATTCCAAAGAGTGCATTCATTAGCGTCTTTGCCCCTACCCTGCAACAATTTCAAAATCATGGGTAATATTTACGCCACCTTGCGCGAGCATACGACTGGCTGAGCAGTACTTTTCTGCTGACAGATTTACCGCTTTTTCCACTTGCTTGTCTTTGATATCTTTACCAATCACGATAAAGTGCAGATGAATATCCGTATACACCGCTGGTACGGTCTCAGCGCGCTGTGCCGTCAGCTCGCAGCGCACATCCTGCACTTCTTGGCGAGATTTTTGTAAGATCGATACCACATCGTAACTGGCACAACCACCAAGCCCTAACAAAATCAGCTCCATTGGGCTGGCACCCTTTTCTTTACCGCCATCCATTTGTACATTGTGCCCTGATGGTGACACGCCCATGAATGCTTTATTGTCTTGCCATGCAACACTTGCTTTTAATTCTGACATTTTGAGTAATCCTTATAGTAGTTGATAAATTATCTGTTTTTTATTTTTAAAAACGATCTAGCTTGTTAAAACGTGCCTTAATGTTGATTTTCATAATCACATGTAATAAATATGAGCCAATTGAAAAAATTCTCACAGGCAATATCAATCAACTGAATTATTTTCTGATCATTTCTTAGCCATTTAGCTATTAATATTCTCCTAGCTATAATGGTTCTAATAGAAATCTGTCCTAGTGTAGCATAAGCCAATATGAGGTTTTATAGCACCCTTGTCTCAGATTGTCCTCAAAATCAGCGCAATGCAAGTGGCGTATCTCTCCTTTTATTGCTCATTTCTTATAAATGCTATTTGCCAAAGGTCGTCACCATTTTTTTGTTCTAACAGCAACCTGTCCTTAACGTAAAACTTTCTGAAAAAGTTTACAAAAGTCCATTTATAACTATCTGATTTTAAACAGTAAAACTCGTGAAACATTTTATAGCAAAATACTGTTACACATTTTGCTTGTTTCTTGGTTTAATGATGGTAATGAATCCTATTCTAACTGGATGTCGATAATAATCACCCTATAATAATTATGATTGCTGTCACGATGTCTTGTCTGAATAGGCTATGTCTTAAACAAATTAGAAAGGGTTAGTCATGATAGATGCAGACGGCTTTCGCGCCAATGTCGGCATCATCTTGGCAAATACACAAGGGCAAGTACTGTGGGCAAAACGCATTGGTCACAACGCTTGGCAGTTTCCGCAAGGTGGTATCGACCGCGGGGAGACGCCGATGGATGCGATGTATCGAGAGCTCTGGGAAGAGGTCGGCTTACATCCGCGTCATGTAGACTTATTGGCAGTGACGCAAGACTGGTTGCGTTATCGGCTGCCAAAACGTTACGTACGGCATGGACAGCACCCTTTATGTATTGGGCAAAAACAGAAATGGTTTTTGCTGCGCTTAGATGAGCCAAATACACAACATATCCGCTTTGATGAAGGAAAGCCAGAATTTGACCATTGGCAATGGGTCAGTTACTGGTATCCACTCGGACAAGTGATTCACTTTAAACGTGGGGTATATCGTCGTGCTTTGCAAGAGTTGGTGCGCGAGTTGCCCCTAAAACAAGAGCTGATTATTCCTGAGCAAGACAACCATTTATTGGTAGAATAAGCCGCTTGATAAAAACGTAGTAATAGATGTCCACGATTATCGCTAGAAATTTTAGCGATAATCGTGGACATTTTTTATGAGCGCAGTTCATGAAGCGTAAATGCACTCTCGGCTGATTATCTGTGCAGCAACCTTGGTAGTTGCCTCACTGTTTTTGGTCAGTGTCATAATACTTTGCGTGCGTGTGCCATAGGTTGGTACGTCTTTTGCTCCATTACCAAAAGCGACCGGTTTAATATAAACAGACGACAAAACATGCTCAACTTCAACAGCCACACCCGTATGCGGCAACTGCTCTTTTGGTGCTTGCACAGTATCGGATAATACGTCAAACGCAGCCTGTTGCCAGTATTCAGGTGAGTTGTTCTCAGCGATTAGAGGTAACACTTCTTGCCGTAGCCTGCCTCGTAATCGCTCGGTTTTGAACCAACTGTCTTCTGGCTGACCGTTAGATATCACATGCAATCCTGCATACAACGGTGTGGGCGCATGACCGCGATTATTGACAATAACCGCTTGCGTTGCATCACCAATAATCAGGTTGAAACCAGCATAATCTTGTAGTCTGATATTTCGCGCAAAATCCATCGGACTTATATCAGTGGTTAAAAACTCGGTCACAAGCTCGCCACGTGAGCGCTCATCACGACCAGCTTGCACCCCATCGCGAAAATTTAAGATTGCCGCCCAGCGTCCATTTTGTTGATACACGCCCTTATGCCCTGCTTGATGAATCCCTAACCACGTACCACCGCTTTGGCTGTCACGTCCAGCATAGATGGGTTGATCAGGCCACTGATGCAACTCTTGTGTTGGACGCTCTAAAAACTCATCACGATTAGAGAGTAATACCACAGGCAGCTTATCAAATAATTGCCAAGCAATGGCGACGATACACATAGTATTCCTTTTATAATATTGTGTCGTGCGAGCACTTTTTAACAAAGATAAAAGACATTGTTTATAGCGTATTGGCTAACAAAACATCAATCATGGGTTGCCATCCAATAGTTTATTGGCAGGGTAGCTGATTTGAGACGTCGATCGTATCACTTGTGACTGCTTACTTGGTAAGTCAAACTCCCATGCTACCATCCCTTGATTGTCATTCCAATTCTGCTTAGTGACGGGCGGTGTATGAGTGACCGACACTTTTAGATTGTCATCGCGACTGATGGGCTCACTACCTAATACTTGCAAGCGCACAGATCGGTTATGCTGGTTGGCAAATTGATAAGCTTTGGTTGTGGTTAAGGTTTGTGTACGGCTTAGCACGCCTCTCTCACTCTGCTTATCTTCATTTATTATCTCTTTCACCATGATATTTGGATCACGGCCAAAGCCAAGCCCCTGCTCTTTTAGCATCTGATAATTGTAATGTGACTGTCCAACATAGTTATCGTCACGGTACAGCTGCAAGGAACCATCTACCCAATCTGACGTTAAGAATGGTGCAGACGCATACCAATAGGCAGCGGTTTCAACACTAGGTGTGCTCCGAACCCACAGCTTGCTACGGCCAGATTGCTCTCCAATGACCGTACGCACTCGCCTACCACCACTGGGAATAGTCACTAATTGTGGCAACCGATACTCAATAATACCATTTTTGTTTTGGCTGCTAACAGCAAAGCTTGGTAGCGATGATCCCGCAATAGCATTACCATACTCTTCTCTTCCAGAGACCACCACGACAGGCATGCTCTCTGCCATAGGGGGTACATTGACCACATTGTTGTTTTTATTTTCTTCATATAGCGATAAGCGCGGCACATAAGGCAGCTGTCCTGTCGCCCTTTGGTTGGGATTGGCCGTACTAAGTGTCACAGGTACGTTGGACCAGTTCTCGCCAGTTTGTTGGGCGATGATTGCAGAGGCGGTGATACTCAACTGATCGCTATTGGTGTTTAGACGCGCTTGATAGGTCGGCTCCCAACCTGCGCCTTGTACCTGATAATGCAATTTAAGCGTACTTGGCGAGCGACTGGCGGTACGCACACTCACCTGTATCACACTATTAGAAATGGACGTTGAGTTGCCTGCGATCAGCTGACTCAGTGCGTCTTGGGCACTTACCCGACGCTGCTCGATCTCCAAAATCTTTTGGTTAAGACTGGCAGCTTGAGTCTCTATATCGCGTGCATTGTTGGCAATCGTTCCATCCATATTGACTTGCGTGACTATGGTCAGATTTTGTAAGTATGCTTTTGCTAAGCGCGCCGCTTCTAATTCAGCATTGATACTGGCTAGGGTGTTTTGCTGAGCCTTAGCATTACCCTGATATTGACACTCGGCTGCTTGCTCCCCTGCAAACTCTTCAATACTGATTTCACCAATATTGACGTTGTCCATTGACTGTACGCTCAGACTTTCTTTATCAAGATAAGGCGATAAGCACGAAAATACAACGGTTTGCTCACCATTCCCTGTGAGCGGTAATGCCCGTGTGACGCTTGCCATGCCTTGGTAAACGGTCACTTGCTCGATACTACTTATTGCCGCCTGTGCGCTAGACAATCCCAATATGGTACTCCCGCCAAATACAAGCGGTAAGACAAAGCATTTATTCATTAGATTAAGCGGTGATAATGCGCCTATATCATGAGTTGATACAGACCAGAGGGTTGGGCGTGCTTTCATATATCTTTCCCTAGAATTGAAATATTAGAAGTGAGATTTCTCATAATGTCAGCGCACATCTCATATGAGATAAACGCACAACAAAATATTAAATGTATGACTGTATTAAACGCATGATTACCACTTTTTTACGATAGCGATAATAAATATCTTTATAAAGTCACGCTCTATCATATGACTAATCTAAAAACTATAGTTTACTCTTATCCATTATCAATACCACCTCTATTTGCCCAAAAAATCTTCCGACCACACCCTTTATCATTGATACCTGCTGCATTTTATTCATTATCTCTTGTACCAACCAGCTTAGTGAGAGACTGTACGGCAGATGTTTTGACTCACCCTCGCTGATTGTCGGTATAGCAATAATGTATGCCCGACGCATGAAATTTGCTATTATAGTCAGCACTTTATTACCAATATTATGATGCCCTTATGATGATTCATCCTCAGTACGATCCGGTAGCCTTGGCACTTGGACCAGTCGAAGTCCATTGGTATGGCCTCATGTATCTGCTGGCATTTGCCGCAGCTTACGGTTTGGCTTGGTATCGCAGCACCAAACGCGACAATTGGACGGCTGATATGGTCTCTGACTTGGTCTTTTATGGCGCCCTTGGCGTTATTTTAGGTGGCCGCGTCGGTTATGTCTTATTTTATCAATTTGGTGAATTGCTACAAAACCCTGCCTATCTTTTCAAAGTTTGGGAAGGTGGCATGTCTTTCCATGGCGGTATGATTGGTGTCTTGCTTGGCATGTTGTACTTTGCCCGCAAATACAAAAAAACACCGTTTCAAGTGCTCGATTTTATCGTGCCTTGCGTACCGACAGGTTTGTTGTTTGGCCGTATCGGCAATTATATCAATGGTGAATTATGGGGCCGTGTGTCGGATGGCGGTTATAACTGGCTGACCTATTTCCCGCAAGCCGCTCCGTTTGATGTGCAGCAACTACAAGCCAACCCTCAGCTACAAGAATTGATGGCTGAAGTAAACGGACAATACCTATTGCCGCGCCATCCATCGCAGTTGTACGAAGCGCTTGCTGAAGGTTTATTGTTATTCCTTTTTCTTTGGTGGTATTCATCAAAACCGCGTCCACGTATGGCCGTCACCGCTGTATTTTTATTGGGTTATGGTATCAGTCGCTTTATCATTGAGTTCTTCCGCCAGCCAGATGCTGATCAAGGTTTTGTGTTGCTTGGATGGCTCACCAAAGGTCAAATGTTAAGTGCACCAATGGTCATTATTGGCTTTATTTTACTGATTTATGCTTACAAGCGCGGTATTTATGACTGGGGTAAGCAAGCCGCTTATTAAGCGTTATTTTTAGCGAGTATCAAATTAATCATATGCTTTGAGAGCATAGAAGAGCCGTTTTATGAACAGTAGTAACCTTGATAATAAACCTTTGAATAATAAAAATGAGCAGGCGTATCTGAATTTGCTACATCAGGTACTAACCGAAGGAACAGAAAAAGGTGACCGCACAGGTACTGGTACACTCAGTCACTTTGGCGCGCAATTGCGCTTTGACTTAGCGTCAGGGTTTCCTTTATTAACCACAAAAAAAGTCCATTTTAAATCTATTGTTTATGAGCTACTGTGGTTTTTGAGTGGCAGCACTCATGTTGATTATCTGCAAAAAAATGGCGTTCGTATTTGGAATGAATGGGCGACAGCAGAACAGACGGCCCGCTTCAATCGTCCTGAAGGCGATTTGGGTCCTGTGTATGGTCATCAATGGCGTAATTATGGTGCAAGCCAGCTGGATGACGGCAGCTACCACAACGATGGCGTCGATCAAATCACACAAGTTGTCGAGCAAATAAAAAGCAATCCCAATTCACGCCGCTTAATCGTATCGGGTTGGAACCCAGGAGAGGCCGAACAAGTCGCCTTGCCGCCTTGCCATACCCTGTTTCAATTCTTTGTCGCTGATAATAAGCTATCGTGTCAGCTATATCAGCGCTCAGCAGATTTATTTTTAGGTGTGCCATTTAATATTGCCAGTTACGCGCTATTGACCCACATGGTCGCACAGGTTTGCGGATTGGACGTTGGTGAATTTATCTGGACAGGCGGTGATTGCCACATTTATCAAAACCATCGCGAACAAGTCGAGTTGCAATTGACCCGCTCACTTTATGAGCTGCCAACCTTAACGCTCAACCCTGATGTTGATGATATTTTTGCTTTCAACTATGAAGATATTAGCGTTAATGGTTATGAGTCACACCCTGCCATCAAAGCAAAAGTCGCTGTATAAATGGTGGTTTTTACCATATTTTAAAAAGAACAATAAGGATGAATTATGAGTTATGCCCACACTGAAGTTGCCCAAATCGCTGCAATTAGTAGCAATCGCTGTATCGGTAAGAACAACGAGTTGCCGTGGCATATCTCAGCAGATTTGCAGCATTTTAAACAGATGACCACCACACAAAATGATGGTGACATACAAGGTATTGTCATTATGGGTCGCAAGACATTTGAGTCGATGGGCAGCAAGCCGTTACCAAAACGCGTAAGCTTTATCATCAGCACTCAAATGGATTATGCTGAGCAAAAAGGTTTGGTCGGCAAAAATAACGCCCATGTGGTGCATAATTTAGACGATGCCCTGACGCAAGCAGCCAGCCTTGCTCATGGCGCTCACCTTGAGACAATTTGGGTCATTGGCGGCGAGCGCGTGTTCAATGATGCGCTGATGTATACCGATCGTATTGAGCTAACCCACGTCGATACTGACATTACGGATGGTGAGGCATTTTATCCTGAGTTACCAGAACGCTTCAAAGTAGTAGTAGAATCTGAGCTGATGCATGACGAAAAGAGTGATTTGAGCTTTAAATTTACCACTTATAGAGTAGATACTGCTAAATAGTAGATTTTGGAATATCAAAAAATGGGGCTGCCTTTGATGAATAAAATTATCAGAGGCAGACCCTTCTTTGTTTAATAGTTATTTAATAACTGTCGAATAGCTCTACAGTTTTAATCCTACCAAGTTACTCATGCAATACTTTATAGACCGTTTTTGCCAATACAGGCCCAATCCCTTGTACACCTGCCAGCTCTTGCTGAGAGGCACCAAGTAATTGCTGCATACCACCAAAGTGATTGAGCAAGTCACGGCGACGCTTTTCACCAAGACCTGGTATAACCTCCAGCACCGATGAGGAACGACGCTTGTCACGCTTCTTACGATGCGCGGTAATCGCAAAACGATGCGCCTCATCACGAATATGCATCAGTAAATGCAGCGCCTTGCTATCCATGGGCAAATCTAATGGCTCATGATCGATAAAGTGTAAGACTTCAAGACCTGCTTTGCGCCCCTCGCCTTTTGCCACACTGACGAGCAACGTATCTCCCAAGATACCCAATTCTGTCAGCACTTCTTTTGCGATGCCAAGCTGACCTTTACCCCCATCAATGAGCAATAAATCAGGCAACGGCTGCTTTTTATAGCGACGCGTCAATACTTGCTTCATCGCAGCATAGTCATCACCACCTTGAATGTCATGAATGGCGTACTGACGATAATCTCGCCTGCGCGAGCCGCCTTGATCGAAGACCACGCAGCTACCAATCGTTGCTTCACCCATCGTATGAGAAATATCAAAACACTCAATCCGATCAATGGTACGCTCTGTGACATTGGTCAACACATCTTTTAGCGCACCAAAACGCGCATGCAGCTCCAAATAATCACCCAGTTTGGTTTTTAGGGCGTTATTGGTATTTAATTTGGCCAAATCTAACCATTCTGACCGATGCTCACGCACGCTAGTCTTTATAACCACCTTACTGCCAAAATGTGTCGCCAGTGCTTCCCCAACCGCGTTTTGGTCGGGCAACTCATGACTTAAGATAATCTCTGCTGGCAAGTCATCGGTCACCTGAAAATAAAATGAGGTGATAAAGGCCGATAAGTTATCCGCCAGTGACTCGCTACTATCGACATCAGGGAAGTAATTTTTACCGCCCAATACACGCCCGCCGCGTACGGTCAATACATTGACGCAAGTCATGCCTGCCTGGCTGGCAATAGCAATCACATCCGCCTCACCTTCTACTGTATAAACCGCCTGCCGAGCCTGTACTTCTCGCAGCATTGACAGCTGATCACGGTAGAAAACGGCCTTTTCAAAATCCAATGCGTCAGCAGCGCCTTCCATTTTCTCAATCAAAGTACTATGAATATCACCAGAATCGCCCTTCAAAAAGCGAATGGTGTTATTGACGTCTTCGCTATATTCCTCGGGTGAGACCAAACCCACGCAAGGCGCACGACAACGCTTAATCTGATACTCAAGACAAGGGCGCTTACGCTGCTTAAAAAAAGTATTGGTACACTGGCGCATTTGAAACATTTTTTGCATCAATACCAGCGTTTCTTTGGCCGCATGGGCTGAGGGGAATGGGCCAAAAAATCGACCTTTTTGGTGATTGCCTTTGCCGCGACCATAGGCCAACCTTGGATACGGCTTGTCGGCTGAGATAAATACGTAAAGATAAGATTTATCATCACGCAGTAGCACATTGTAAGGAGGACGATGCTCTTTGATTAGGTTTTGCTCAAGCAACAACGCTTCCGTTTCACTACGAGTAATGATGGTTTCAATATTATGAATACGCGCCACCAGCGCCCGAGTTTTTGGATGATCAATCGTCTTAGCAAAATAGCTGTTCACACGGCTTTTTAATGATTTGGCTTTACCAACGTATAAAATATCGCCATTTTTACCCAGCATCTTATATACTCCAGGTAGGTTCGGTAGACGTTGAATCAAATGCTTAAGGCGGGCTTTTTTATCGTCGACGGGACTCGGTGCTGAGACATTGACCATAGAATTTTTTGCTCTCAAAAATGTGAGTAATACCAATATTTATGGGGCAGCGTAACGGGTTTTGCAAGCCAACGTACGATTTTGCAAACGCCATAAAAAAACCAGCACAAAGCTGGCTTTCGGATAAGAAACCAGCTATCTAATGGCGAAAATTTGGCAGTAACGCTGGAATACCCGGCAACATGCCGACGATTGCCATGACTCCAGTTAAAATCACAAAAGTCACGACAGGGATAATCCAGCGGCTCATTTTTGATAAGCTGGCACTGCGCTCTTTTGAACCAATAAGACCTAGGTTATCCAATACTAAAGTAATCGACCAACCAAAAGCAGGATTGACTAAGGCGGATGCAAATACCACAATGGCAGCAGACTGCGTTGTTTTGCCTTCACGTGTCATCTCCATCCCTGCCTCAAGCAGCGGGATAAAGACCCCAACGATCAACGCCACACACATGACTGGTTCCCAAATGGCCAGATCCATCGGATAGCCCCAGATACCAGCAATGAGACAAAACAGTCCTGTCAGAATTGCTCCTGCGGGAATGGGGCGCTTGGCAATCGCTGCAGGCACAATATAAGTCCCCCACGATGACGCAAAATTTGCGCCACCAAGTATTGAGCCTGCAACTTGACGAATAGAAGCGCTGGTCATCGTATCATCGATATCCATGAGCACACGTTCAGTACGTTTTGGATAGCTGATTTTTTGGAATACCTGATGACCTAAAAAGTCTGGTGACCACATGGCTACTGCTAATACCGCAAATGGCAAGACCACAATAAAACTCTCAACCGTGGGCAGCCCCAACATCCAACCTGTATTTTCACCCCACCAATACATTGGGTTCATGTTTGGCAGACCAGGCGCTGTTTCAAATGCAAATGGTGCGCCCATGGCAAACGCAACGCCGCCTCCTAACAAACAGCTAAGAGGAACCGCAAGCCAGCGCTTTTGAAAATTCTCTAGTACCGCATAAAGAACAATCGTCAGAAGAATCACCACAAAAGCAATGTGTGCCATGCCAATGCCTTCTGCCCAAGCAAATAAATTTTTGACTTGAGAGGTGGTTCCGATAAAACCCAGATAAAGTAGCAAACCGCCACACACGCCTTTACTGGTCAAATTTGCCAGCAAGCTGCCGCCTTTACTGATTGCCAGCAACAAACCAAAAGCGCCAATGAGCAAACCAAATGCCATGGGGTGACCGCCGGCAGCGACGACAATAGGAATGAGTGGAATAAGCGGCCCATGAGTACCAGCAAGATTGGCAGTCGGTAGCAAAAACCCTGAAAACAAAATCACAAAAAATGAAACAATCAATAGCTCATAGCGTACATTTTCTAAAACGAAAGCATCGCTCAAACCTAGGGGCCCTGCAAACGTTGCCGCAATGGCACCGACCATGACTACTTTTCCAATGGTTGCGGCCATCGCTGGAATGGTATCTTCATACTCAAAACGATAATCGCGAAACGGCAGATTAGGTCGCCAGCGTTTTGGCTGCATGATCTGTAGTTCATGATTTAAGTAAGCGTTACGATCTTCAAAACTTGAACTGGGCTTATACAAATCTGCATAGCTTGTCTGCAAATCATTACTAGATGGGCGCGGGTGCTGCGGATTGGCTCCTGAAGTGGGAAGCTGTGTATCACTCATCACATTTCCTAATATCGGCTGAGGTTGCGGTTGACTAAGCATGTAGAGACGTAAATGTTCATCCAATCTCTATAGCTCGCCAAGAATTGCAGACTATTGTATGTGAATGAACCCCAAAATACGAACTTATAACCATTTAGAGATATTATGTTCATTATAGTAAGCCGTCACTCAACCTTTATGGCCAGCTTTTTAAAGACTACCTCCGTATTTTGAAAGTAACATTAGAATATAAGATACTGATACGTTACTATGAAAGTAATTGGGTGGAACGTTTTTGCGGCTTACTATCATTGTTATGGTAGTGTGGTCCTAACCCATTTTAAGACTAGCGACCTGCATAATTTTTAATTATGATAAGGGCTTTTATTATCCATTGATCTTGAAGACCTGATACACGTCTCTCAACTGGTAACTACAAAAGCTTCAGAAGCAAGATAGTAGGATTAATTTATGAGTTTACTACCCATCAACTTTGAGACACTAAAACGCAAAGCTAAAAAGAACATCATGCCGTTGCTGACGCCTCATTTGCTCAAGCTACGTATCAACACGTATGCACCCTATGTTGGCGCAGGTATCAAAATTGATCACATCGACCTTGACCAAGGGCTTTGCGTAGTGAGTATGGGATTAAATAGCCTGAATAAAAACATCGTTGGCACGCAGTTTGGTGGTAGCTTATACTCAATGGTTGATCCATTTTATATGCTGATACTCATGCACCAATTGGGTAACAGTTATGTAGTCTGGGATAAAAGCTCACACATTGAATTTATCGCACCAGGTAATAGCAAAGTTACCACACGGATGAAGATACCTAGCTCTGAGATTATGACTATCCAAGAGCTGGCAAAAGATGGCGATGCTGTGTTTCGTGAATACCAAGCTGATATCGTCGATGATCAACAAAAAGTGATCGCCACAGTCACTAAGACAATATATATTCGATTACGTAAGTACAGTAAGTCTAAAGACCAAAGTAGTCGGATAGAGAACTTTGATAACTAGCTTGAAGGGTATAAAAAATACAGATCAATACTGAGCGCTTAATTTAAAATTATCTTTGCACATACAAAAACCCCAATCTCGCATTCGCATAGATTGGGGTATTGTCTTTTTTGGTATGGCCCGCTTATTTATAAATAAACCTATGAATAAGGGCTTGTATCTACTTTTACTTTATCTTCAATCAATCGCAAATTTTACGATCAACCGAAAACAGTAAGCTGCTGCTTAAATACCAGGTGCAGTGTCAACTGCTTTAGGTACGCCAGCGTCAGTTTTTTTCTGAGCTGAACGAGCAGGAAGCTTTTCGCGGATACGTGCTGATTTACCAGAACGCTCACGTAAGTAGTACAGTTTCGCACGGCGAACAGCACCACGGCGTTTCACTTCAATGCTGTCAATGATTGGTGAATGCAATTGGAATGCACGCTCAACACCAACGCCGCTTGAGATTTTACGTACAGTGAACGCTGAGTTTACACCGCGGTTACGCTTAGCGATTACAATGCCTTCAAAAGCCTGTAGACGCTCACGCTCACCTTCACGTACTTTTACTTGAACCACAACGGTATCGCCGGGTGCAAAGCTTGGGCGCTCAAGCAATTGAGCGTTTTCGATGACCTGAACCAATGGATGCTTGTTGCTCATGAGAGTTATCTCCTCACATTAGATAATAGAGGCTTAACGCATATCACCTGTTTGTAATAATTAATCGTATCTCTTTATAGTGAGACACAACGTAAATGGGTTATAACCAACGGCCATTATGTGATGACCCGTTTTATTATTGCTCAAAACTCTGTTTCTTAACTGTTTATCAAACCTAAAGACGATAAAATCAAAGGTTAATACCCTACTTTTTATCTGCTTTTGCTAGCGCTTTTAGCCACTTCGCTTGCTCTACCGTTGGGGTAAACGCTTGCCACAAATCTGGACGACGCGCTTGCGTACGACTAACTTGTTGACTAAAGCGCCACTTGGCGATATTGGCATGGTGACCTGACAGTAATACTTCAGGAACCGCCACACCTGCAAACTCATGAGGCTTAGTATAATGTGGGCAGTCAAGCAGTCCATCAACAAAGGAGTCTTGCTCAGCTGACTTATCATCACCCATAGTATCAGGCAAACGACGTATCACACTATCCATCAGTACCATCGCTGGCAATTCACCACCTGTCAGCACATAATCGCCGATCGATACTTCCATATCGACATAGTGTGACAGCAAACGCTCATCAATACCTTCGTAACGACCGCATAATAAAATCATACCGTCATACTTAGCCATACTGACCACGCTGCTTTCATTAAGCGTTTGTCCTTGTGGCGACATATAAATCACCGGACAATGCTCACTATCGACACGGCAACCGTGCTGACCGGCTCGAAGGCGCGCATCCTCAATAGCTTTCGACAATGGCTCAGCCATCATCACCATTCCAGGACCGCCACCATACGGACGTTCGTCAATGCGACGATAGTTATCCTCGGTATAATCACGTGGATTAATACAATCAATCGTAACTTGTCCCTGAGTCACTGCTCGACCCGTAATACCAAACTCACGAATCGTAGCGAACATCTCAGGAAAAATACTAATGACGGCACAATACATCTGATATCTACTTGAATAACGGCTAAAAAATCGGGGTTGCTATTAAAAACGCTTGGCTATGAAACCAAAAGTTGTATTAATAGTCACTTGGCCATGCCACAAGTACTGTTTTTTCAGTCATATTGACTTCTATTACAGTTTGCTTATGCCATGGAATTAGGCGCTCTTCGTCATCCAAACTGTCTGAATTGGCTGCCACGCGCATAATGTCATGGGCACCCGTTTCAAACATTTCGGTGATGTTACCTAAATACTCATCCTGCTCGTTCATCACGCGCAGACTGACCAAATCCGACCAATAATATTCGTCCTCTGCTGTCTCCGGCAAAACGTCTTGCTCAACCCAAACGGTCACACCGTTCATGGTCTCAGCGACATTACGGTCAGGAACTTGCTCAAATTGAGCCACAATTCCTGTCCCTTGCTCACGCCAAGCTTTAACAGTCAAAGGCTTCATGCCTGTGGCAGTCTTCATCCACCACGGCTGCATGTCGAATATTGCTGTTCGATCATCCGTATCGCTAAACACCCAAAGCCAGCCTTTGATACCATAAGGCTTCTTAAGCTGACCAATTTTCATAAGGGCACTAGCATTTGGAACAGATGACATAACAGCTAACCTAACGATGATTTAAACAGCAATTGTAAAGACAATTGAGTCAAAAGCGATAAACAGTTAATGGCGTACCCTGGTTAGACCAGTTACGCTATGTGTTCTAAAGTCTATCAAGTCATGCCATTGGCACCTTGATAACAGTCACGAAAACTTAAGCAGTTGCTTCAGTTTGAGCTGCAGACTTGTTGTAAGCTTTTGCTAATGAAGCAACGCGATCTGAAGGTTGTGCACCTTTTGCGATCCACGCATTGTACGCTTCCATGTTCAAACGTACTGCTTCTTCAGACTCTTTAGCGAGTGGGTTAAAAAAGCCGATGTTTTCAATATAGCGACCGTCACGCGCGCGGCGTTGATCAGCAACAACTACTTGATAAAATGGGCGTTTCTTGGCACCGCCCCGTGCTAAACGAATAACAACCATGTGAATTCTCTCTTTCGCAGGTATACCAAAAAGGGCATAATTATATCACAGTCTTGATTTATTGAAAACATAAACTGCGCTTATTTAATTATTTATTAACAATAGCTTAAATGCGTATCGATGTACAATACAATTGCTCGCCATCCTTGATAATTGCCCTGTAATTTTTATACTCATCTACCTCTGACTTAGGCCAAAGTCATCAAATACTATAACGTATATTAATATCAGGCTTGGTAGAGTGACTATATTTTAAAGCCATGAGTGTCACTCAGGGACTGTGCTACTCTATGACAATATGTCACTGCCATACTCTAATAGCGTTGCACTGATATAATAGTGAAAGAAGTCAGCCTTGCGATATAAGCTGGGCATCGGCTTCGTACTGGATTTAAAAAACGCCTCTTCACATCTTGGACTCATATGACCACACACAACCCACCACCCCGCCGCAGAAGTTGGCTCGCACGCTCTTATTCCAACACTTGGCTGACAACCTTGATGGTGTCTTTCATTGTTCTCATCAGTGTAAGCTTGTCGATCTTGTTTTTTTGGCGCAGTCTGTATTTGCCCGAACTCAAAAACCATGCCCGCTATCTCACCAGCGAGTTACGGCTTATGATTAGCGTCAACGAAGACTGGAAAGATCAGCCTGAAGTACGTCGATGGGTGTATGAGCACTCACATGTGGTAGTGGTAAACAATCCCAATGACTTTCCAAAGGTGTCTGATAAAGCCTTTGTAGGCGTATTTACTGACGTATTACAGCGTGAAATCAGTGCACAGCTAGGCCGACCTGTTGAGGTATATTTTAAATTCAAGCCAACACCGCAACTATGGGTACAAGACAGTCGAGATGATAGCTTTTGGATTCGCGAACCGGTGGTTTACTACTCACAATATAGTCCAGGATTACTGGTACTATTTCTCATTGGCTTGCCTATTTTATCGCTACTGACCATTATCCTATTGGCACGACAATTGAACCGACCACTGCGATACTTACAACGTGCAGCGACTAACTATATTCGTCTGGGTCATGCGACCACACTGCCAACGCAAAAAGGCCCTACTGAGATACGTCAAGTGAATATGGCTTTCAACCGTCTATTCACAACGTTAAATCAAGCCCAAAAAGAGCGCACGATTATGCTCGCTGGTATCTCGCATGATCTGCGTACACCCTTAACTCGTATGCGGTTGACCGCTGAGATGCTACCAGATGACTTTTTTCGTGAAGGGCTAATTTACGATATTGAGGATATGGATGCCATTTTGGAGCAATTCATCTCATTTATGAAAGATGGCTCCGATGAACCCGTTAGCCTAACCAATCTAGACACCATCTTTAATGAGATCATGGTGCAGTTTGCGCCGATGGCTTTTGTTTATCAGTCAGAGTGTCACAAAGTGGTGCCTATACGTCCTTTATCTATCAAACGACTGATTATCAATTTGGTTAATAATGCCAAACGTTATGGCGAGCCACCCATTTATCTATCGGCGACTGTCGTGCCAACATTTATAGAAACCGTTGCAGAAGACGATGATGATGTTGTCAGTGAAAATGTCGTCAATAAAGAAGCACAAGAGCAGCTATTGATATGTGTGCGTGACTGCGGTGATGGCGTGGCAGAAGATCAGCTAGAGCGAATCATGCAACCGTTTGAGCGCGGAGAGACCGCCCGTACCACACAAGGCAGTGGTCTAGGTCTTGCCATTGTAGATCGTATTGCAAGGTTGCATCACGGCACCGTAGAGGCTATTAATCACCCTGATGGCGGTTTGCAAGTCTGTGTGCGTATTCCCCTACTGTCTAAAGTAGCAGGCGATACGAGCGTACCTGCAGATACAGAAAAAAACATCAGCTCTGATGACAATGAGATGAATCAAAAAACTGAAAGTAAGTAATTAATTAAGTAAAAAAGGGACGAGAGTCTGTATCAAACGCTTTGTGATGACCATATTGCCGGACAGCGTCTAATCTTTAGTCCCTATCATTGGCGGAATATATTTGGCACTATTGGTAAACGCTAAAGGTTGGGTAATGTCCGCTTGCGCCGCCTTTAAGGTTTGCGTTGTAGATGGCTGCTGCAAGAACAGGTAATAGCCCAATGTTATCGCATTTAAAAGTACCAAACTGCCGAATAAATATGGCATCCTTTGCCCTCCTCTATTTTCAAGCTACTTCTAGAATCACTATTAATAATGAGCAGATCAATAAGATGTCTGTCTATAGGTTAATCAAAGAGTTCTATAATCTGATTAACCTATGTGTGTATTTTCAACCAAAATAAACCAATCACCTAATATGGCAACATTATTTGGTGTCAAAATCACGCTCGCTTTTTTCTTGCGTCAATTCATCCGCAGCAAGGATTTGTGTGAGCGGTTTGATCGGCCATGTCATGACAAATCGGGCGCCGCCAAGCTCTTCACTCTCATCGACCTTCATACCACCATTAAACCAAAAAGCAATGCGCGACACAATCGATAGGCCCAAGCCATAGCCACCAGAGGCGCGTGTGCGACTGTCATCCAAACGTGAGAAGGGAATGAATACTTTTTCACGGTCTGCTTCAGGGATACCATGACCATCATCTTCGACTGTCACAAAGGCATTGCCCTTTTTGACCCCAGCACTAATAATAATTGTCGTTTCTGCATAACGCAGAGCATTACCAGCAAGGTTTTGAATCACACGGTGTAAGTAACGACGATCTGCAATTGCTGTTACTTTAGCACTTGGCAATTTAGTCACGATTTTGATCGGCTTACCTAAAGCATTGGTCTCACGTTCGACTTGCTCTAACAGCTCTCTGAGATTAACAGGCTCCAAATCCAACTTCGGTGAGCCTTCTTCTAGCTTAGCATAAGTCAAAATCTCATCAATCAAACCATTTAGTGCTTCAATATCTTCATCGATATAATCACGCTGCATGAATCGAGAATCTTCATCGTCAGTATCTGCCAACATGTCTACAGCAAAACGAATACGAGCAACGGGTGTACGTAACTCATGCGAGACGGCCCGCGTAAGCTCTCGCTGTGACTCAATCAAACGTTTGATATGCGAGGTCATCGCGTTGAAGGTTGCCGATAAACGAGCAATTTCATCTTGTCCTATGACCTGAACTTGAATATCAAGATTGCCTTTACTGACTTCATTAACACCGACTTGAATCAACTGTAATTTGCGCTCAAGTGGGAAAATCAGTGCATAGACCCCCAAGCTTATCAAGAACATACTGATAAGAATCATACTGATGATCAGATTGAGAGGGAACCAATTGAATAACGGAACAGGCCCAATCAGAATGGCCATATCGTTGATTTCAGAAGGCACCACGATTTTAATGGCCGAGTTACTTTTACTACTATTGGTATCTTGTAATGAGATAACCACTTCATCACGTCGCAAGCGCGCCATCTGATCTGTATCTAGATCCAATGTATTCGCTGCTCTTAGTTGCAGCGGAAAAGTAAATTTTTCTTCTAATTGCGCCAAACGTGCTCGTTTATCGGCCAGTGTCATGTGATATGACAAATCATCTAATAAGAAAACTGCGATTGCTCGTACTTGCTGCTCAGTCACTTGCGATATTCTTGCCGTCAACACACTCTTTTTATTTGGAAGGCGATAATAGACATCAGCATAGACAGGCTGACTGACATAACGAACGACCGTACTCCCACTTTCAAAGCGTCTCAGTTCACTGCCGTTAAAATCTACTTCATCGATAGGAATAATACTGAATTTTGAGCCAAATAAACTGCTGGCATCTGATAACCAGTATTCGCGTTGCTGTTCACTGTCCTGATGGGCAATGCCCTCACTCACCAAATGAAATGCGCCTTTTGCCATACTCTCACGGTATGACTGCACACGTTCTTTATTGATTGTATCCATCAACAGCTGAGCAAACAATGCTACGCACAGACAGACTATGAGTAGTCCAGCATAAATACGAACAAAAATACTATGTTTTAAAGAAGAAACTAATGACATACGTGCCGTGACCAACTTAATGAATAAAAACTGCTCACATCATTTATAAATGAATATTGCATTGTAAGTGATGTGAAGCACTGTTGAATAAAGACCATTTTGGCTGCTATATTTTACCTGATATGTGCCTATTTACTAAAACGGCATTTCAATCCTATCTATTTAGTCAGCACTCATCAATAATCGCTTAATTAAACCACATAACGCTGCATTTAAGTTTAAAAATTAAAATTTAGTCAAAAAAAAACCAGCATATAGGCTGGTTTTTTCTGTACTGTAAACCTCAAAAGGCGACTAGACAAGCAAAATAGACTTAGTTGCCTTCTTTCACAAACAAATAACCCTTACTACGTACTGTTTTGATGCGTTTTGGGTTTTCTGGATCGTCACCAATTTTTGGACGAATACGAGAAATACGTACATCAATTGAACGATCTTGACCGTCATACTCAATACCGCGTAGACGCTCAAAAATATCTTCACGTGATAGAATGCGACCAGCGTTCGAAGCAAGCAACCACAATAGATCATATTCAGCACTGGTGAAATCAACCAACTCATCGCCTAGGTTGACAGAGCGTCCACCATTATCGATAACCAGTTCACCAAACTCTAAGCGCTGTGGCACATCTTCTGATGGTGCATTTTCTGAACGACGTAGCAAAGCACGAATACGAGCAAGCAATACGCGAGGTTGAGCAGGTTTTGCGACATAATCATCAGCACCCATCTCAAGACCCAATACCTGATCCATATCCTCAGTACGCGCAGTCAACATCAAAATAGGATTCTGATAATGCGGGCGAACTTCACGGCACACCGTTAGGCCATCGCTACCAGGAAGCATGACATCAAGTACGACCAAATCTGGTTGCTCATTGACGATGCGGCGAATCGCACGGTTACCATCAGTTTCAATAGCTACTTCTAAACCGTTTTTGACCAAGTAATCTTGCGTCAACATGGCCAGACGCTCATCATCCTCAACAATTAAGATTCGGGGGGTGTTGTCTTCTTCAGTCGTTGTCATTGTTATATCCTCTAATACATCTAATTTAAAAGCAGTAAAAGTAAGAGCGGTAAAATTAATAGCACCATAAATTGGTACAATCGATGTTCGTATAGCTGTTACAAGCTTGGTAGCACAGTATACTATTAAACCTACAGCTTCCTATACTATAGCTTATAGTCGTTAACAAAACCTATAAACTACACTCATTAAAACTTTAGTCTACGTCCGAATATTACGCACGCTAAGTGAATGACAGTGAGCAAAGTAGTTTCATAAACCTTTTACTCTTTAAATATCTAGAAGCAATCAAGCTTAGTAGCTTTTACAGTAACATCGCGTTCGATTCCCACTCAATACTTATTATCTATCACATCTAATATAACGACATATTATCATTGTCGCCAGTAACATTTTTAATAATTTCTTAATATTATTTCATATGCTTATGGTACATACACCTGCTACAAAAAATGCTTTCAATAATATCTATCCTATAGATCCTACCCGATTCATATCTTAGTTTGATACATGCTAAGATAGCTAAAAAGTCGAACAATAGGTATAAAAAAACAGCCCATAATGGACTGTTTTTTATTATCGTCTAAAGTCAGATTCAACCTTAAAAACAATAATCTTAAGCACGGTTCTTATATTTACGGATGGTCTGTAGCTGTGCCACTGACTCTGCTAATGAAGCTAAGGCTGCATTGGTTTGTACCGTATCAGATTGGTTGACCAGCATCTGTTCAGCTTTCTGGCGTGCTGCAACGATCTTACTTTCGTCAAGATTGTGTGCGCGCGTAGCCGTATCAGCCAACACTGTTACCATCTTTGGTTGCACTTCTAGCACACCACCTGAGACGTAAATTACTTCTTCTTCACCGTCTGCTGTTTGCACTCGCATTGCACCCGGTTTTAGCAAAGTAATAAGCGGTGTGTGACCTGGCAATACACCAATCTCGCCTTCGGTGCCAGTCGCTATTAACATGCTAATTTCGCCTGAATACAGCTCTTCGCGAGCACTTACGACGCGACATTGTAACGTTGCCATACTTAACTCCTTACAATCAAAACTGCGATGCGTTATACCTACCAGCAAATAGGCTATAAAAAACCTATTTGCTCTTTAGCAAATGCTAACACAACTTACGCTGCAGTAGATTTCATTTTCTCGGCTTTAGCAACCACTTCGTCAATGCCACCAGCCATGTAGAATGCTTGCTCTGGTAGATCATCATATTCACCTGCAATGATTGCTTTAAAGCTAGCAATGGTATCGCGTAATGGTACGTATTTACCAGGTGCGCCAGTAAAGACTTCGGCTACGTGGAATGGTTGTGACAAGAAGCGCTGAATCTTACGAGCACGATAAACAACCAATTTATCTTCTTCTGATAACTCATCCATACCCAAAATGGCGATAATGTCTTTTAGCTCTTTATAGCGCTGCAAGACTACCTGTACGCCGCGAGCAACATTATAATGCTCTTCGCCAATGACTTGTGGGTCTAGCTGACGAGACGTTGAATCAAGTGGATCAACCGCAGGATAGATACCTTGTGAAGCAATATCACGGCTTAGTACAACTGTTGCATCCAAGTGAGCAAACGTTGTTGCTGGTGATGGATCGGTCAAATCATCTGCAGGTACATATACTGCTTGAACTGAAGTGATTGAGCCTGACTGCGTTGAGGTAATACGCTCTTGCAATAAACCCATCTCTTCAGCTAGTGTTGGCTGGTAACCAACCGCTGATGGCATACGGCCAAGCAGTGCTGATACTTCCGTACCTGCTAGGGTATAACGGTAGATGTTATCAACAAACAATAGTACGTCACGACCTTTGCCAGTAGCAGGATCTTTCGTATCACGGAAGTATTCAGCCATGGTCAAACCAGACAGAGCAACACGTAAACGGTTACCTGGTGGCTCATTCATCTGGCCATATACCATTGCTACTTTAGATTTACTAAAGTCTTCGGTATTAACAACGCCAGCTTCTTGCATTTCGTGATAGAAATCGTTACCTTCACGAGTACGCTCACCGACACCCGCAAACACTGACAAACCTTCGTGTTTAAGTGCGATATTATTGATCAATTCCATCATGTTGACGGTTTTACCAACACCAGCACCACCAAACAGACCAACTTTACCACCTTTAGCAAACGGGCAAAGCAGATCAATAACTTTAATACCTGTTTCTAGCAATTCAGTACTATTTGACTGTTCTGCATAGCTTGGTGCGTTACGATGGATAGACCATTTATCGTCAGCAACAACAGGACCTTCTTCATCGATAGGACGACCAAGAACATCCATGATACGACCTAGCGTACCAGTACCAACAGGCACAGAAATAGGCGCACCAGTATTGGTAACAGGTAAGTTACGCTTTAGACCTTCAGTTGAGCCCATCGCAATAGTACGTACGATGCCGTCACCCAGCTGTTGCTGTACTTCTAGTGTGGTTTCAGTGCCATCAACTTGCAAGGCATCAAAAATTTGAGGAACTTCGTTACGGTTGAACTCAACGTCAAGAACCGCGCCAATAATCTGTACAATACGACCGCTACTCATTGCGTTCTCCTTGAACTTCTATATATAGGTGTAGTCAATTATGAAACAGCAGCAGCACCGCCAACGATTTCCGAGATCTCTCGGGTAATCGCCGCTTGACGCAGCTTGTTATAAACCAACTGTAAATCGTTAATAAGGTCACCAGCATTATCTGTTGCTGCTTTCATCGCTACCATACGCGAGGACTGCTCAGAAGCGATGTTTTCCATTACCGCCTGATAGACAATCGACTCAATATAACGGCCGAGCAATTCATCAATCAACGTCTTGATGTCAGGCTCGTAGATGTAATCCCAGCTCAGTTCTGTTTGCATACCGCTGTCTTCATCTTCTAGTGAACCTTCTGGCAAAGGCACTAATTGATTGACGGTCGGCTTTTGCGTCATGGCATTGATAAACTGATTGTATACCACATAGATACGGTCTAATTTACCGTTACTGTAGTCTTCAAGCATTGCTTGCACTGGGGCGTTCAATTGCTCAAACGTTGGTTTATCGCCATAATCAGTCACTGCTGATGTCACTTTTCCACCAAAGTTTTTGAAAAAGCTCACACCCTTAGCGCCAATGACTGCAAATTCAGCTTGTACTGACTGGTCTTGATATTGCTGGATACTTTTAGATAAAGCTTTGAATAGATTAACATTCAAGCCACCCGCTAGACCGCGGTCAGAGGTAATGACAATATAGCCAACCTTATTGACTGGACGCGATACCATATACGGATGCTTATAGTCTGATGAGGCATGCACCAAATGTGAAATAACCCGGCGCATACTATCAGCATACGGGCGACCCACTTCCATGCGCTCTTGAGCACGACGCATTTTACTTGCTGCTACCATTTGCATAGCGCGAGTAATTTTCTGGGTGCTTTTAATACTGGTGACTTTGGCACGTATCTCTTTTAAGCTTGCCATAATGATTCCAATATAAGAGGGTTAAAAAGCATTGGCGCATGCGACAATTATTTAATATATAACATCAATCTTACAGAATAATATTCTATATCTTGTGCATTACGCGATCTAATACCGCTAATGGTTAAAACAGTGGCGCAAATATCTGGTCAGATAACGCGCCACCTTTAAAAGGCTGTTATAACCAATTCGGTTTAACCCGTTAAATTAATAACTGTGATTTTGTTTAAAGGTCTCTAAAGCTGACTTTAAACGACCTGCGATATCATCGTTATAGTTCGCAGTATCATCAATCTCACGCATCAATTCACTTTGTTCATCATGCATGTAACGTAAGTAAGCTTCTTCAAAAGAACCAATCTTTTCAACAGGAACGTCAGCTAAGAACCCTTCGTTAGAAGCATAAATAACCGCCGCTTGTTCAGCAATTGACATCGGCTGATACTGCTTTTGCTTCATAAGTTCAGTAACGCGCTCGCCATGATCAAGCTGTTCGCGAGTCGCATCGTCAAGGTCAGAAGCAAACTGAGCGAATGCAGCCAGTTCACGATACTGAGCTAGCGCCGTACGAATACCGCCAGATAGCTTCTTGATAATCTTAGTCTGAGCAGCACCGCCCACACGAGATACCGAGATACCAGCGTTGACTGCTGGACGGATACCTGAGTTGAACAAGCTTGATTCTAAGAAAATCTGACCGTCAGTGATTGAGATCACGTTGGTCGGTACGAATGCAGATACGTCACCTGCTTGGGTTTCAATGATAGGTAGAGCAGTTAGAGAACCTGTTTTACCTTTCACTTCACCATTAGTGAATTTTTCTACGTAATCAGCATTTACACGTGATGCACGCTCAAGTAAGCGTGAATGTAAATAGAAGACATCCCCAGGATACGCTTCGCGGCCTGGTGGACGACGTAATAGTAGTGAAATTTGGCGATAAGCCACTGCTTGCTTTGATAAGTCATCAAATACAATCAATGCATCTTCACCGCGGTCACGGAAGTACTCACCCATCGTACAGCCTGAATATGGTGCGATGTACTGTAGTGCTGCTGGCTCTGACGCTGAAGCAACCACAACCGTGGTATATTCTAGGGCACCAGTTTGCTCAAGCTTACGTACAACGTTAGCAATGGTCGAACGTTTTTGACCGATTGCCACATATACACACTTAATACCAGATGACTTCTGAGCAATGATCGCATCGATAGCCATCGCGGTTTTACCCGTCTGACGGTCACCAATGATAAGCTCACGCTGGCCACGACCGATTGGGATCATGGTATCAACGGCTTTATAACCAGTCATTACTGGCTGATCTACTGATTGACGATCGATAACGCCTGGGGCGATTTTCTCGACTTTATCAGTCATTTTGGCATCGATAGGACCTTTGCCATCAATAGGATTACCTAAGGCGTCAACAACACGACCTAGCAGCTCAGGACCTACTGGCACTTCAAGGATACGACCAGTACAATAGGCTTTTTGACCTTCTTGCAGCTTTAGGTAATCACCAAGTACTACCGCGCCGACAGAATCACGCTCTAAGTTAAGCGCCATTCCATAGATTTCGCCTTCAAACTCAATCATTTCGCCGTACATGGCATCTTCAAGACCATGAATCTGCACGATACCGTCAGATACTTTGACAATCGTGCCTTCATTCTTTGCAGTTGCACCCGCATCAAGGTCTTGAATACGCTGCTTAATCAGGTTACTGATTTCCGCTGGATTCAATTGTTGCATTGCCTTGTTTCCTTTAATTTATGATAACCCGCCCACTGACTTGAATACTCTGATAATTGCGTAGTTATTATATGGCTACGTCAATAAATGGTATCAGGCAGTTAGCTGTGTTTTTAACTGTTGTAACTTGCCGCGCATCGAGTCATCAATGACTTTGTCACCGACCTTGATGGTGGCGCCTGCCAATAGACTCGGATCGACCGACTCGTGAATCACCACACTAGCATTTAGCGATGCGGCAAGACGCGTTTGAAGCGTTTCACGCTGGGCGTCGGTCAATGGATAGGCAGAGGTCACATATGCGTCAAGCTGCTTTAAGCTTATTGCCTTGTGACGGCGATAATGCTCATAAACTTCAGGAAGCAGCGCCAGACGCTCTTGTTCTGATAACTGTTTAACGAAGTTACTAAGTGCTACTGATACCTTTGGATAACTGGCACTACTGTCAGGGCGAACCCCTCGAGTCTCACCTAACAATTGCTTAAAAGCAGAATCGCTAGGGCTAGCTATTTGCGTATCATAAAGATCGATCAAAGCAGCTGACTTATGCTCAGCAGAAACAGCTGGATTGTCTAGCCAAGTGCTAAAAGACTTGTCATTGACAACGGTACTGGCAATAAATAAGAAATCTTCCCACTCATTTACTACCCCGTTTTCGTTGGCATAGTCAAACGCGGCTTTAGCGTACGGTCGTGCTAATGTTGATAAGTCAGCCATTATATCCTCACAATTATAGCTTCGCCGCCAGTTGGTCTAACATGCTGGCATGTTTTTGCACATCGACTTTGTCTTGCAAAATCTTTTCTGCACCAAGTACCGCTAGTTCAGCGACTTGGGCACGCAATGACTCACGCGCTTGATTGATTTCTTGGTCGATAGACGCTTGAGCTTGTTGACGAATACGCTCGCTTTCCGCTTGGGCTTGCGCTTTAGCATCTTCAACAAGCTGATTGGCACTCTTGTTCGCTTGCTCGATTAAAGCAGCAGCTTTGGTCTTTGCAAGATCAAGTTCGTTCTGGACCTCTTGCTCCGCGGTTGCCAAATCTGCTTTCGCTTTTTCTGCGGCATTCAGGCCTTCAGTGATTTTACGCTGACGTTCATTAATGGCACCGATAAGTGGTGGCCACACGAATTTCATGCAAAAAATCACAAATATTGCAAAAGCAATGGCTTGACCGACGAGGGTAAAATTGATATTCACGTGATCACCTCTTTGTTAATGAAAAATCAGTTTCATTGATCATGTTTGGCAGTCAAATTTTGACTATATTTGATAGAAAGCACTTGAGTACCAAACATTTACAACTGAGCTTTCGGATTAACCTGCTAGAGGGTTAGCGAACAACAATAGCATAGCAATACCAACACCGATCATCGGAATAGCATCAAGAAGACCTGCTACGATGAACATACGAGTTTGCAATTGTGAGCCAAGCTCTGGCTGACGCGCAACACCTTCCAAGAATTTGCCACCTAAAATAGCAAAACCAATACCTGTGCCAAGTGCGCCAAGACCGATAAGTAGCGCTACTGCGATAACTGTGTAACCACCTAATACTGGATCCATTGATGTATCCTCATTTACCTATTGAATGTCTAATTAATGTTCAGTTGATGATGCAAGCGACATGTAAACTATCGTCAGCATCATAAATACGAACGCTTGAAGTGTAATAACTAAGATGTGGAAGATAGCCCACGGTACCGATAACGCCCATTGAATCCAAAACGGCATTAGAGCAATCAGTATGAAAATCAACTCACCAGCATACATGTTACCGAATAGACGCAAACCAAGTGATACTGGCTTAGCAATCAAAGTAACGGCTTCTAAGATGAAGTTGATAGGGATCAAAATTGCTTGTACGATTGGGTTTTTGGCACTAAATGGATGTAATGTTAATTCACCAATAAAGCCGCCCAAACCTTTTTCTTTAATGCTATAAAAGATAATCAGTGCAAAGACAGAAAATGACATGCCAAGCGTGATGTTGGGATCAGTCGTTGGAACAATCTTAAAGAAAACATGATGGGGATCGTGGCCCATTGCAGCACCAATTTGACCCGCAATACCTGGAATAAAGTCAACAGGTATTAAGTCCATCAAGTTCATCAAGAAGATCCAAACAAAAATGGTTAACGCCAAAGGCGCAATCAATTTTGACGTTCCACTATACGAATCACGAACATTGCTATCGACAAACTCAACGATCATCTCAACCGCTGCTTGCGTTTTACCTGGCACGCCTGACGTCACTTTTTTTGCAACCATCCAAAAAATGGTGCAAAATAAAATACCCAGACCAATTGACCAAAGCATAGAGTCAAGGTGGATAGCGTTGAAGCCCATTTGCCCCGCTTCTTCAGCAGTATAGGCAACTTTCCAGCCTTCGCCCGGCAGATAGCCGTACGTCCAGTTCGTTAAGTGGTGAGAGATATATTCTGATGATGTTTGCTCGGCTGCCATAATGTAAGCTTCTTATTAATCAACGATTTAATCAACTACCAAAAATATGGTTGTCATCTGATGAGGTTCGATATATTCATTTATCATACTAATTAGCAAATAAATAAATTATATTAAAGCACTCATATAACCAATAACATCCAACCCATAGTTCTATTGCTAATGCAAAATGTAATAACTTGAAATAAATTTTGGTTATCAAAAAAGGGCTTATGATAATTCAGTAATAGCCCTTGAATGTATACGCAAAATTATTATATGTGTGCTTGCTTAGTACCGTGTTTTCACAGCTTGCGCTTAGTGCAGCGCCTATAAGCAGAATATTGAGCCGCTTATATTAATGCAGCGTTGTATTCGTGTAAAGTCAATTATGATTTTTTTATCCGTTGTATGAATAAGTTAGCCATTAGCAATGTTTACTAATATAGCCTTATAAAGATAATTGACTCGTAAACATTCAATCACTTCAGACAGACCTTTTTGTCTATCCCATTACTCATTCATTGCCTATCACGTTTGTTTCAAACGCTCATACAGTGGTCTAAAAATCATCGGTACTGTTTATAAACAGCTTTTATGCTTTGACTTGATAAAACTAGTCATAGAGAAGCTGGACGGCAGGGTGACTTGCTGAGTGCTATTAATCAATTATCTGCATAGCGATTATTTATTAACACTAGCGTATATGCCACAACATCCAACTGTGACTAATTTGCATTACCATAAAACCGATAAACAGCGCAGGCGCTGATAGGGGTTGTACGGTAATAAAAATTAGTGCGAAACCAAACACGGTCAATAACCATTTGGCCATCTGACCTCGGTAAAGCTGGCTAACAATATGTTGGCGCGCGCGATAACCTGTGTACCAAAAAATAAAAAAAGCAAATACTGCTTGAGTGACAAAACTAAGTAGCGCACCAATCGCGGTATTTTTCGCTATGGTCAGCTGACTACTGTTAAACCAAACCGTATCTAATATCGAAACAATTAGGATAAGAATGAATAATATCCATGCTTGGCGTTTGATATAGATGCCGATTTTATCTTTTTGTGTGCGTTTAGCAGGCTTGGTCATGAGTATTTTTATAGACCTATCGCAGTGGGATAATGTCGTATACCTATGCGTACGATATTTTTTATCCTTACACAGCTTACGCTATATCATTACTTTTTAACCAAAATAAAACGCTACTTATTATAAGGAGCCTATCTCCTTTAAGCAAGCATAATATTAAATTTGTCAGTTATTTAACAACAACCTATGACCAAAGCCAAGCACTGTCTACATTTGATTGACTGGAATCATGTGTATACTAACACTTATTTGGTCACTGGTTGCATTTAATCTCATTTACCATCGATACAATCATTGATTTGTTGCGCCATACGCGTCCAACCTTCTACAAATTCTTGACTGTCACTCATGTCTTCAATTTGTACGGTAGTGGTAGTGCTCACTGGCTGTAGCTTAGCAAGTAGGCCTTTTGAGGCTGTGCTCTGATTGACCAGACACATCTGTTTGGCAGGGCGATGCTCGTTTAACCAGCGCAATTGACTGGCTTTTGGAGACAGGTGATGATCTGGGCTTAAGCTACCAGCCAGCTTTACTTGTGCTGCACCCTCTATGTATTGATACGCGTCATGATAGGCCCAATAAGGACGGTCTTTTGAGTTGGTTTTTTGGATTTGAGCGACGGCGGCATCCATACGCTGAGCGAATTTTTTGGTATTGGCTTGGTACGTTTCTTTGTACTCCGGATTGGCGTTGCTATGAATGACTGCCAATGCACGGGTAATGGCTTTAGCGTTTTCTGGATCGAGCCAGATGTGAGGGTCAAGAGTCCCTGCAATCGGTGCGCCTGTGATATCACGAAGCGGATGACGATTAAATGCTTTGAAATCAAACAATGCAATGGCATTAGGAGCGGTATCTAGGCTTCCTTTCAGGCTATTCTCTAAAGCATCACCAAACCAAACCACATATTTGCTGTCTTTAATGGCTTTTTTATCACTTGGGCTGATACTCCCATGATGGCCAACATCGCCAGCTTGTAAGATTTGATTGGCAGCGGGCGTGCCTTCAGTGACCGCTTTGCTAAGTAGAGCCATTGGATGATTACTGACGCTAACCGTTGCTGCTTGTGCCTGTATAGCTAAAGAGCCAAGTAGCATAGCACTTGTCATCAGCACGCTTTTTGATAAGAGGTTTGAACGTAGGGGACGTTTGGAAACTGAGATCATAGTAAGTTCTTAGATAGATGAATAATAGAAGGATGAATCAACATCTTGATAGCGATTGGATGATTGAAAATAGAGATATGTCCAAATGGTTTAAGACAACTCCTCTTTTTTTCACTTTATTATGTTATACTATAACAATAAGAAATACTATGATAAAACAAAAAACACTATAATAAAATGAGCCATTTTATTTTTAGGAGCATGCAGTATGTCCAACGGTTTATCTATGTGCGAACATTTGCATGATGTACAAGACTTTACGCCTCAAGATGTGTCTGAACGTTTGGCGGCAGCCAAAGAACAATGCACCTTAACAGGCGCACGCTTCACCGCGTTGCGTCAACAAATATATCAATTGGTATTAGAAGCCAATAAACCCATTGGTGCCTACGATTTAATCACTCAGTTGCAACAAATGCGCTCGTTGGAATCTGATCCTTCAGATGAGCCGTCAAAAGCATCATCAAAAAAGCAAGCTCCGAAGAATGTTGCACCGCCAACCGTTTATCGCAGTTTGGAGTTTTTGTTAGGTGAAGGCTTGATTCATCAATTGACGTCTATCAATGCTTATGTCCCTTGTTGTCATCCAAGAGCGCAGCATACAGCAGCATTTTTGATTTGTGAGCAGTGCCAGCGTGTCCAAGAATGTAGCAGCTTACCGGTACAAGAAATGATGGGGTTTGCTGAGCAAGACATTGGTTTTGTTGTCGCACGTAGTGTGATTGAGCTGAGCGGTTTGTGTCAGACGTGCCAGTCAAGATAGATCGTTCTCCTTTCTTATTTCTATTCTTTTTTAATTAAGCCGCTGTGACCTTATGAAACCTTCTGCTTCACCTTCGAATAAACAATCGGTCTCCCCTATTGATACTCCCGTTATCGACGCCAAAACGCAACTATTGAGTTTGCAAAACGTCAGTTACTCCATTGGGCAACAGCGATTGCTCTCAGATATTGATATTGATATTGCTGTCAACGAAACGGTGAGTCTTGTCGGTCCTAATGGCGCCGGCAAGTCAACATTGGTAAAGCTGATTTTAGGGTTGATTGATCCAACCAAAGGTGGCATTACCGCACATCAGCCATTACAGCTTGGCTATGTTCCGCAGCGTTTTGCTGTACCACCCATATTGCCGCTACGTGTCAGTGATTTATTGGGTCAAGCCAACAAAAAAAGATTGACCTCTGATCAGCGCCAATTCATTTTTGATAACTTATCCTTAACGCATTTATTATCGCGACAAATGCTGCATTTGTCAGGCGGGGAAACCCAGCGCGTATTGTTGGCTCGGGCATTACTAGACAAGCCCAATTTATTGATTTTGGATGAGCCGATGCAAGGGCTAGATCCTGATACTGAGGTTTGGTTGTATCAGTTCATCGATCAGTTACCAGATTTTTTGCGCTGTGCCATGCTCGTGGTATCCCATGACTTACATTGGGTCATGAGAGGCAGTCGCCGAGTGATTTGTCTGAATAAGCATATTTGTTGCGAGGGTCAACCAAGCGAGCTTGCGATTAGTACAGAATTTCAAAAACTATTTGGACATTACTACGAACAGCCCTATGTACATCAGCCTCACGCTTGTACACATCGCGCACCAAGCGAACTTGAGCTCTAATTATTCTCATCAAACTCACCTAAGCTGAATGCATATAACCTGTATTTAGCGTTGTGCCTTATAAAATTTTACGGATATATATTATGACTGCTTGGTTAGCCATCATCGCCCCTGCTTGGATCGCTGGCAGTATTTTAGCGCTATTATCAGCGCCCTTAGGCTGCTTAGTATTGTGGCGACGTATGGCATTTTTTGCGGATGCATTGGCACATGGTACTTTACTCGGCGTAGCCTTGGCAGTATGGTGGCAATTACCAATGGGTATTGGTATTGGCTTGGTCAGTCTTGTGGTGGTATTTGGCTTGGTATTGATTGATGATGAGCGCTTGCCATCCGATGCAGTATTGGCCGTTGTGGCGGTATCCTTGCTATGCTTGGGGTTATTAACCTTGACGCAGTTGACCGACCATCAGGCCAATGTATTAGGATTCTTATTTGGGAACCTGCTTGAGCTGGATTGGGCTGACTTACCACTGATTGCTGGTAGCGTCGTCGTCGGATTGGGCCTGCTTATTTATATATGGCCGGCGCAAATCAAACTTGCCACCCATGAGGCATTGGCCCGTATTCAGGGCATCAACCCAACCCGCCAGCGACTGTTTTTTATGGGTGTGCTGGCAGGATTTTGCGCGATTGCCTTGCAAGCGGTGGGCAGTTTATTAATCAGTGGCTTGTTGGTCTTGCCAGCACTCACAGCGCGCCTCTGGTCAAAATCACCAAAGCATATGGTGATCATAGCGTTGGTTATTGCACAGCTTGGTGTCACATTAGGCGTTTGGGGTAGCATTTGGCTTGATATACAGACAGGACTCTCTATCGTATTAATTTTAGC
The DNA here is from genome assembly GCF_900163785.1 of Psychrobacter sp. JB385. GTDB lineage: Bacteria > Pseudomonadota > Gammaproteobacteria > Pseudomonadales > Moraxellaceae > Psychrobacter. Next base: position 130,496 of record NZ_FUKN01000012.1, on the reverse strand, counting down.
CATTTTATTCTTTGTGGCCTTAATTGTCTCAAAATTGATCGCTAAGAAGTTTGGGTCCGCTCGTCACTGATTGCTGTATAGTGCAAAACATTAGTGTTTTGCGCTATTCTTCGATTCAACTTTATTTTATCAATAATGCTAGAGCTTTCATGGACTTTATGTTATAAATTTTTCTTAACATTATCGACAACCACATTGAGTTTTTATTAATGACGTTCATGGATATGACTCATAATGGCAATAAACGATAGAAGGCGCTTACTTATTTATTTTAGCAACATTCATTGTTTTGACTCGATAAGGAGCCCATCCAATGCCCACCTATCCGGCTCATAAAATCAGCACAGCAGATAAACAGGTAAACATCCTACAAATCACAGATTTGCACTTATCAACGCCTCTGACATCTACAGCGGATGGCGATAATAAAGCAGCGGTTTGTCAAGATTGCTTTGAGACCGTTTTACACCAAGCATTGAGTACAGAGATTCGTTGTGATCTGATCATTGTGACTGGCGACTTGGTCAGTCACGTTAAGACCACGATTTATGATCATATTTTTGAGACTCTGCACGCAACTGGTATTCCGTTTGCGTGTATTGCTGGCAACCATGACGTCACCGATGAGGCAGGTTCCGACCTACCATTTTTACAGCGCCAGCTGATTCCTCAGCCAGCCGATACCCGTTTACTGACTCGACATGTTATTGATACAGACTACTGGCAGTTGTTGTTATTGGATTCGTCTATTACGGGTAAAGTGGCAGGCGAAGTGACACCTGCGGATATTGATTGGTTGTGTAAGAGATTAGAGAGCTGCGATAAGCCTGCTTTAATTGCCCTCCATCACCATGTAATACCAGTAGATTCTGCTTGGATTGATGGCCATATGACAGAAAATGCTGAAGATTTTTGGCAACATATGGCTGCATATGACCACTTAAAAGTTATTATCAGTGGTCATACCCATCAAGATCAGATTCGTCAGCGTCAAGGGGTAACAGTTTATAGCACACCCTCTACTTGTTACCAGTTCAAACCTTTTGAAAACGATTTTGCTTATGATAAAAACACGCAGCCTGGTTATCGCTGGTTGCAATTAGCCAACAATGGAGAGGTTGCAAGCTGGGTTGAAAGACTGGATACTTGATGCCCAGATTTATTGACGACTTAATGAGTCTAGCCCGTATGCGTTATGGTTTTCACCCATATGTTTTGGTCAAATGAAAAAGGCTTTACTAAGCAAAGCGGTCGGCAATATGAAAAAGGACTTCATTATTTTTGGAAACAATGATACAACTTATAAAATAAAACGAGAACTGCCCGATACTGGATATTGGGCAGAATTATAGTAGCTAGGATGGCTTAATCGACCACAAGCTAAGCTTTCACAGTCAACGATTTGTAGCATTGTTTAGGCGATGCTATTTAAATAAAAAAATATACAACAATATACCTGACTAGCAATGTGTCAATGTCAGCACATCGAGATACTGTACTATTAGATCAGCTGTGTTACTTGTGTCACCAAGTGGTAAAACGTTTAGTAAAGGGACAAATCATAGCGTTGGTAAATTGATAGCGTCTTGTCTTTTGATACGTCGTTTTATTGAATTAATTTGAGAAAAGTAGGATACCTATATGAGCACCCTGACCACAAACCCGAGTGAAGTGAAGTTTACTCCTTATGTGCCTGCCGACGGCGAAGAGTATATGTCTGATGCGCAGCTAGAGCACTTTAAGGCTATTTTATTAGACTGGAAAAACCAATTGATTGGCGAAGCGGATCGTACTAAGACCTATATCCAAGACGAATCAAGTGCCATGCCAGATATCAACGATCGTGCCACTCAAGAAGAAGAGTTTGCCTTAGCTCTACGTACGCGTGACCGTGAACGCAAGCTCATCCGCAAAATCGACAAATCTATGGCAGAAATTGAAAATGATGACTATGGATTTTGTGAGACTTGTGGTGTAGAGATTGGTCTACGTCGCCTTGAAGCGCGTCCCACAGCGACCCAATGTATTGATTGTAAGACACTGTCTGAAATCAAAGAACGTCAAAACCAAGGCGCTTAGAACGCTTTTTCACACAATACGATGCCTTAAGTAACAACGCGAGCGACCATACTATTGGTCGCTCTTTGCGTTTTATGGTATGCAATTTTGCTAAGCAATCATACCTGACTGTCTTGCATGCGCTAAAGTAAAAACTGGTAATAGGCATAATGACGGTGATGAACCAAATCTGCCTAAAATAGATTTATTTTATGCATATCTTTTTGCGACCATCTTTATTATTCTAGACATATATCTTTTTTATCACGCCTCTTTTATTTTATAAGCCATTCAAATTCTTATGCCAACCTCAATCACACCACCGCCTATTGGCCGCTTTGCCCCTTCGCCCACTGGGGAGTTGCATCTGGGTTCATTAACGACCGCCCTTGCTAGCTTTTGCCACATAAAATCATTGGGTGGTCGATGGCTATTGCGTATTGAAGATACTGATAACGAGCGCTGCGATCAGCAATTTACTGAACAAATCCTCATAGACCTAGAAGCGCTTGGGCTACACTGGGATGGCGATATTATTTATCAATCTGAACGCATTGATATTTATAATGATTATTTATCCTCTGCGCTACGCCCTTTAACCTATGGTTGTGAGTGCTCACGCAAGGATTTGGAGCAGTACTGGGCGAAAGAACAGCAGGCAAATGCTCTCGATGAACCCCATCAATTACAGCCAAATAGAACGCATTACCCACGCTACTGTGTCTCTAAGCAGCTAGATAGACAGCAGCACAAGCTACGCATACAGCTACCAGATTATTGGGTTGGTTTTAATGACGGCATCCAAGGCATACAATGGGACAATCCTCAGCAGACACTGGGAGATATGGTAGCTCGTCGCCAAGATGGTATGATCAATTATATATTGGCAGCAAGTATCGATGATGGTTTGCAAAAGGTCTCTCATATCATGCGTGGTTTGGATATATTGCCTATGACCACAGCACAAGTCAGCATCATGCATGCCGCTCAGCTGCCAGCTGTCGACCATTGGTATCATTTACCACTCATCTGCAATGCAGACGGGCAAAAACTCTCTAAACAAAATCTCGCTCAGCCTATTGATACACGTGACCCTAGCAGTTTAATAGCCATGGCGCTACAACTATTACAACAGCCTGATGTCGACAAAGACACACCTGCCAACATGCTCAAACAGGCGATTGCTCAATGGGATAATACGCCTTTACAAGGCAAACAACAGCTCAGCGCTATTGAGCCATAAGCACAAAAAAGCGCCGCTATTAGCGACGCTTTACCAAACTCAAAAGTCATTTATTAAGACCATTATTACGATAAACGCTACCATAAGATTGGGCTAAATTTTTCAAAGCCTCTGACGTGCCAAACACGCAGCAAGCGAATAAAACTCATACCAGTCTCGCACGTAGCACATTCAATTTTTATCTAGTAATAACGACACTGACTTTTTTCAATCTCAGGGCTCTCTTTGTAGATTTTTAGTAGTAATGCAACCATCACGAGACTAATCAGCATAGACGAACCACCGTAACTGAAGAACGGCATGGTCAAGCCTTTGGTTGGGAGCGCACCCATATTCATACCAGCGTTAATGATTGTCTGCGCGATAAATACCACACCGATACCAAACGCGGTATAGCTCATACGCATTTGACGACGTTTTAGCGCATTATAACTGATACGCATCGCACTACCGATAATCAATGCTTCGAGTATCAGTACCATAGCGACACCAACAAACCCCAACTCTTCACCCGTAATCGCCAACAAGAAATCGGTATGTGCCTCTGGTAGATGCGAGAGTTTTTGTATACTCTCACCATAACCGACACCAGCAAACTCCCCGCGACCAAAAGCAATCAAGCTGCGTGCTAACTGATAATCGGTATCTTGCACATCATCAAAAGGATCGACAAACGACAATACACGCACCAATCGATATTGTGCTGTCGTCACCATGAGAACTGCACCACCAATGGCAGCTGCACCCAACGCTAAAAAATGCTTATAAGGCGCACCAGCAATATAAAAAATTGCAAAAATGGTACCCAAAATCACCACGAAGGAACCAAAGTCTGGTTGTGACAATAGTAAGATGGTTATCAGTGCCACCACCAACATAATCCGTAAAAAGCCATCCAAGCCATTACGTACTTCAAACGAGCGTCGAACCACAAAGTCCGAGACAAAGACAATCATCACCAATTTGGCCAGCTCTGCCACCTGAAAGTTAAAAACGCCCAAATTTAGCCAGCGTTTAGAACCATTAATTGGCGTACTAAATAAAGTAGCGACTAACAATAAACCAGTGATGCCCAGTAATATAAACTGGGTTTCAGTCTTATATAAGGTTCGTAGAGACACACCGTAATAAGGAATAGCGGCAATTATCAGACCGATGGCCATATACAGAAGCTGGTTGTCAAAAAAGTATAGCTCTGTCATACCGCGACTAAGGGCAAAAGGAATGGATGCAGAAGCCACCATCAATAAACTCAGCACCATCATACAGCCAACGCTTGAGATTAAAATGGCACGGGCTGATGGTATAGATAGCACACCATCTGTACCTGAGGCTGGTTTTGGCTGAGATGAGGAACGAAACAAAGAAGAGAGCGCCATAATTTTATATACACTAACGAACGAAAAAACACGGCGTCTATTAAACGCCACCGTTTGAAAAATAAGAAGTAAATCGAATCAGATGCCGATAGTACGACACGACCCTAATAGAGGAATCATGTTATATGTAACATCCATTCCTCATTCAATATAGCCTCAATATGAAACATATCGTTGAGCAAACCGTAGAGGTTACTACCCAATAGGCCAATCATGGTTGACAGTAGCAGTAATCTATAGCCAAAACAATCATTTATACAGAAAATACAAGTGTCTATTTACTCAGACTGCCTGATTGTCCATACCTAGCTGAGCGACGATCTGACTGAAATGTTCACCACGGGCAGCATAACCGCTGTATTGATCAAAGCTGGCACACGCGGGTGACAATAATACAGCCTGCACTTGTGATAGGCTGCTTTTAGTCACTTGCGGTACAGTAGCAAAAGCATTTTCCATGGTCTGACACTGATAAAGTGTGACATCCTCACTGAGCTTAGCGGCTCGAAGATGCTGCTCAATCATCTTGGCATCTTCTCCAATCATTAGCACATGACTGACATATTGGTTGATAAAAGGCGTCAACTCACCAAATTGCTGACCTTTACCCTGCCCGCCTAAAATCAATAATAGCTTACCATCTTTTGGCGCATAGACCTCGCCCAAACCCTGAATAGCAGCTATGGTCGAGCCAATATTAGTGCCTTTTGAATCATTAAAGTAATCGATATCGGCAACTTTGGCCACGTACTGACAGCGATGATCAAGTCCTGAAAACTGTTGCAAAGTCTGTAGCATGCTATCAAGTGGCAAACCAGCAAGCTCGCCCAATGCCAACGCAGCTTGCGCATTGAGCAGATTATGACGACCTTTAATCAACAGTTTGTCTGCCGACAGTAGCCTTTCTGTACCACGCGCCAGATAAGTTTGACCTTCAGAATCGAGGATAAGACCATACTGTCCTTTATCAGGAGCCTGAATACTGGTACTCACTCTCGGCAGGTTATCGGCAACCAGTGGACGAGTTAAGGCGTCTTCTCGATTGATGACGACGGATTTGGCACCTTGAAAGATACGATGTTTTGCTTGATGATAGCCAAGCATATCGCCATGGCGATCCAAATGATCAGGCGACATATTCAATACTGTAGCCACCTGCGCTCCCAAGTTAGTCACCGTTTCTAGCTGGAAGCTCGACAGCTCAAGCACAGCCAACTCCATGTCGTCATTGGTAAGTAGTGTCAAGGCTGGTACGCCTATGTTGCCACCGACACCCACATTGACGCCAGCATCCGCTGCCATCTGTCCAACCAATGTCGTCACCGTACTTTTGGCGTTAGAGCCTGTTATCGCTATTATTGGTACAGTACAAGCCTCACAGAATAGCTGAATGTCACTAACGACAGGAATGTTGGCTTGCCGTGCAGCTGCCACAGCATCAGTAGCAAGAGAGATGCCAGGACTAATAATAATACGCGCGGCTTTCTGTAATAGCTCTGCGTCGATGTTACCAAACTGGCGAATGCTAACCTCAGGCGGTAGCTGACTGGCTAAGCTGGGAGTCTCTTGCGCGTCTGTGACGGCTACCTGATAACCTTGCTCGGCCAAATAGCGCGCAACCGATAGCCCAGACTGTCCCAAACCGACCACAACTTGTAGCCCACTGCCTTTATGAAGTAAAACGTCTGCTGCGGTACTGGTGGTCATATCTATTCCTTCTATAAAATGCACAAAATGGCATCAAACAAACCTAGGGTGGCAATAAGCAAAACGATGCCGCTGAGATGAGAAGCATCATAACGGTATCGCTTAGATTTCGGTACTGCTTTTTTATGACTTTATGCTATGATGCGCCTGTTTTTATATACAGAAGCTAATGTTATAATAGTCATTCTGATTGATATATGATTGGGTATTAACTCACCCATTTTAGTTTATCATGTTGTCACACGTGACGCGCTACTGTCGTTCCTTTAGCAGCAGTCCGTATGTGATCATGATATATCAGACTGTCACTTTTATCTGACAGGTTATTTGTCACTCTCTAACGCAGCACCTCACTGCTGACGCTATTCGTTATTATATACGCTATTTTTAATACCTGACTTTGCGCATCCTATTTTAAACACGATTTTTCGGCAATCTCACAGCGTTTACTCTTGTGTTGATGATTGTCGAGCGTATGCATGATATGGGTTAATAAATCAGTAGCCATGATTCGTATTGGTCTTTAATACTTCAATGCCACAACACGACGAAGCTCATGTTGTTGTAAAAAATGAACCGCTATGATTATAGCGACGCAATCATTTTATCAGTGAATAATGATTACTTTTTTTGCCTCCAACCTTATACAGTTTACTTATGACATCTTTTATTGATAACTTGCGTGATGAGTGGTTTTCCAATATTCGCGGGGACGTTTTATCAGGCTTGGTCGTTGCACTGGCCTTAATTCCAGAAGCCATTGCCTTTTCTATTATCGCAGGGGTTGACCCAAAAGTTGGCTTATACGCTTCGTTTTGTATCGCTGTGGTCATCAGTTTTGTCGGAGGTCGTCCTGCTATGATTTCGGCAGCGACAGGGGCAATGGCACTGGTGATGGTCGATCTGGTTGCCGAGCATGGCTTGCAGTATTTACTGGCAGCGACTTTACTATGCGGTGTCTTTCAGATTGTGATGGGTATCTTAAAACTTGGTAACTTGATGCGCTTTGTGTCGCGCTCAGTGGTCATTGGCTTTGTCAATGCGCTGGCAATATTGATATTTGCTGCCCAGTTGCCAGAGCTAAACCCAATGACTGAAGGCGTTGGTATGACGGTGTATATCATGACCGCAGCGGGTTTAGCAATTATCTATCTGTTCCCGCTTATTCCTAAGATTGGACGTGTCATTCCTTCACCGCTCATTTGTATTGTTGGATTAACCGCTGTCGCGATGTATATGAATCTGGATATTCGTAATGTTGGCAGTATGGGTGATCTACCTGACTCATTACCGATGTTTTTACTGCCTGATATTCCATTGAACCTAAACACGTTGTTTATTATTGCGCCTTATTCTATCGCGCTTGCCATCGTTGGTTTATTAGAGTCTATGATGACAGCCACGATTGTCGATGAGTTGACAGACACACCAAGTGATAAAAACCGTGAATGTCGCGGTCAAGGTATGGCAAACGTTGTGTCTGGTTTTTTTGGTGGTATGGCAGGCTGTGCGATGATTGGTCAGTCTATGATCAATGTCAAATCAGGTGGGCGGACACGGTTGTCTACCTTAATCGCAGGGGTGGTGTTGCTCATCATGGTGGTGTTTTTAAGTGAGTGGGTCAGCCAAATTCCAATGGCAGCCCTCGTGGCAGTGATGATTATGGTCTCCATCGGTACGTTTAATTGGCAATCTATTCGCGAGTTTAAAACGCATCCTATGTCCTTCAATATTGTGATGTTAGCGACCGTTTTGACTACCGTGTTTACACACAACTTGGCTTATGGCGTCGGCGTGGGTGTGTTGTTCTCTGCCTTGGCATTTGCCAATAAGATTGGTCAATTTTTAACCATATTTAGTGAGTATGATGAAAGCAGCAACACGCGCTATTATTATGTGCAAGGGCAAGTTTTCTTTGCGTCTACGACACAATTTTTAGGCAGTTTTGATACCAAAGAAGCATTGGACAACGTTCAGATCGACGTCAGCCAAGCACATTTTTGGGATGTCAGTGCCGTCGATACGCTAGATAAGCTGGTTATGCGCTTGCAACGCGAAGGTACAGATGTCAAAGTGGTAGGACTCAATCATGCAAGCCGAACATTGATTGATCGCTTTTCTGTCCATGATCTTCGCGAGATTGGTTTGCTCGATTAGCCAACGCTATATCTATTGATCGAACCAACAGTTAGATATCGATCATCAATAAACGGTTGAATAAACAGCTGTACTGGCATAAAAGACGGGGTGTCAATCTGATGCCCTGACTTGAAGCAAGCAGCTGCATCTTATTACTGCAATGATAGAGTGGTCTTATGAGTAATTTAAAACCCGATAGTGTGATAGCCTGTTTAGACTGCCCAGATCACGTACAGGCCGTACTAGAAGCAAGTATGTGGGCTTCTACCCGTATGCAAGCGCCTGTGGGATTGCTACATTCTGTACCCAGCTTACAGCAAAAAGCCGCTGTCAATTATTCAGGCTGTTTGAATATTGATGATGAAAACACATTGCTAGAGCAGTTCACAACCACAGAGCATTTGGGTAATTGTGAGCTAAAATCGCAAGGCAAGCTGCTCCTACATCAAGCCACTACCTATTGCGAACAGCAGCGTCACAAGCTCAAGACCTATACCTTACATCGTCACGAAAACTTGAGCGAAAGTATCGATTATGTCGATGATGAAGCACAATTGATTGTGATCGGTCACCATGTGACCTGCAAATCAACATTGGGCCAACTGATTAGAGTCAGTCACTGCCCCATTTTGGTGACGCATGCACCATTTTTGCCCCCTACTACCGCACTATTTGCCTTTGATAACAGTCCAACGTCCCACAAACTCCTTAATTGGCTGTGCAAAACGTCTCTCGTTCGTGCCTTGACGGTTCACATTGTCATGGTGGGTAAAGAGAATTCTGAGAACTGTGATGCGCTACGTGAAGCCTATGCACGCCTTAGACAAGCCGGTATCAAATCCAAAAAAGCCCTATTGGACTGCCGTGACGTGACTGCGGCTTTGAATTACTATCAGACGCAAAATAATATCGGGCTTTTGATGACGGGTGCTTTTGGTCAATCTCGTCTGCGTGGCCTACTAAAAGGCAGCGATACCAAAAAACTGCTACACAGTACTAAAACCCCTTATCTTCTTTTACCGAAAGCCTACGCGTAGTCTTGGGCCCAAGCCCCCTCTATCTACACGCAGAGCATGAGTAGTACCATGCTCTGCTGCTTGTCATTATCGACCTCTTCTCTGCATTCTCGTTTTATCAGACTCTGACATTGTATTGTCAAATCAGGTTAGCAAAACATCACATGAAATAAGGGGATAGCCTCCCCAAGCACTCAAAAAGTTGGTTATAATAAAGTTTTCGTTGGTTCACGCCAACGGTTAATAGACATTAGTGATGCTGATTACAATTGCTGTTGCCGTTGCAGTCGGGTCAGTATCTTTTGCCACTGCTGTACTCATTTTTAGAAAATATAGCCAATTTACCTCCCCCCTTGAGTAAATTGGCACAGTTCTTGAATGACTAATAGTAAGCAAGGCAGCGATACGATACATACTAATAGTCTCTATCAACCTGCGGCATCACACAAATAAGGAATTTTTTATGAAGCTAATCACTGCGATCTTAAAACCGTTTAAGCTCGATGATGTACGTGAAGCGCTTTCTGACATCGGAGTAAAAGGTGTCACTGTTACTGAGGTCAAAGGTTTCGGTCGTCAAAAAGGTCACACAGAACTTTATCGTGGCGCAGAGTACGTGGTGGATTTTTTACCTAAAGTAAAAGTTGAAGTGGCGGTTATCGATGAGATGGTTGAACCTGCTATCGAAGCCATTACTCGCATTGCTAGTACAGGTAAAATCGGTGATGGCAAAATCTTTGTCACGGCGCTTGAGCAAGTCATCCGTATCCGTACAGGCGAGACGGGTCCTGATGCTATCTAACGCACCAGACCACTCTATAGACAGATCATAACAGTCATACCTATAGCTTATTGCATCAATTCAAGGGGGAATTAACATGCAAAACCAAATCTTCGAGCTCCAGTACGCACTTGATACCTTTTATTTTTTAATATGTGGGGCGCTAGTCATGTGGATGGCGGCGGGCTTCACCATGCTAGAAGCTGGTCTGGTTCGTTCAAAAAACACAGTTGAAATCTTAACCAAAAACGTCGCGCTTTTTGCTACTGCCAGTATCATGTACATGGTATGTGGTTACGCCATTATGTATGGCGGCGATTTTTTCTTAAGCGGTATCGCAGGCGGTGAAACATTGGTACAAGATGCGTTGGCTGCTTCAGCAGAAAATGGCTTTGATGGTGATTCTGTTTATTCCGCTGCGTCTGACTTCTTTTTCCAAGTGGTATTTGTTGCCACCTGTATGTCAATCGTATCGGGTGCAGTGGCTGAGCGTATGAAGCTATGGTCTTTCTTACTATTTGCCGTCATTATGACTGGATTTATTTATCCATTGGAAGGCAGCTGGACATGGGGCGGCAACGACGTCTTTGGCTTATACAATCTTGGCGACATGGGTTTTTCTGACTTTGCCGGCTCTGGTATCGTCCATATGGCAGGGGCAGCAGCAGCTTTGGCGGGTGTCTTATTACTAGGTGCACGTAAAGGCAAATATGGCTCTAATGGCGAGATACGTGCCATTCCTGGGGCAAACTTACCACTTGCGGCACTTGGTACACTTATCTTATGGATGGGCTGGTTCGGCTTCAATGGTGGCTCTGTGTTGAAGCTTGGTGATATTGCGAGTGCCAACTCAGTTGCCATGGTATTTTTGAATACCAATGCAGCAGCAGCAGGCGGTGCTATTGGCGCATTATTAATCGCTCGCTTGATTTTTGGTAAAGCAGATTTAACCATGCTCTTAAATGGTGCACTTGCAGGTTTGGTTGCAATTACGGCAGAACCTTCTACGCCTTCTGCCCTGCAAGCCACTATCTTTGGTTTGATCGCTGGTGTCATCGTGGTACTGTCTATCTTAGCATTGGATAAAATAAAAATAGATGATCCAGTTGGTGCTATTTCAGTTCACGGTGTGGTAGGTTTGTTCGGTCTACTTATCGTACCAATTACCAATCCAGACGTCACGTTTATTGGACAGCTTGCTGGTGCTGCCACCATCTTTGTATGGGTATTCGTTGCAAGCTTAATCGTCTGGTCAATTATCAAATTAGTGATTGGTCTACGTATCTCTGAAGAAGATGAATATGAAGGTGCCGATATTGCTGAGTGTGGTATGGAAGCGTATCCAGAGTTTGTCAGATAATATGACTAAATAACTATCCAACAAAAAACCCGCAGAGCCAAAAGGTTCTGCGGGTTTTTTATTGGTTATAACTTTATAAAAAAATATAGATCAGCTTATTTCTTTTTCCATTGTTGACTGCGTGAAAATGGCCCGATATACCCTTTGATGTTTAAGGTATTGCCACTTAAGCTGGCTGTCATACGATAGTCTTTACCTTTTGCTGGATCAGTGATAGTACCGCCACTATATTTGCCATTGCCATCAGACTTCAAACCCTTGATGACTGTCGTACCGATATATTGTTTACCTTTTTCTGTATTGGCAGCAATGAGTTTACCAGTCAATACGCCATTAGATTCAGTGATTTTTACAGTACCTTTTGGCTGACCTTCATCAAACGTCTGCCAAGTGGTGTTGGCTAATGGGTCGGCGGCAAATGCCATGCTAGCAACACTGATACCAACAACAGCTAATGTGGTTTTTGTAAATAGTTTCATAGATTGACTCCCTTCATACAATGATTGCTCGAAACATGATGTTTCTGATTTCTATGCTTATCCTTTGCTAGAATTTCCTACTATAGACACCACGATTTTATATAATGTAAAAGATATGTATCGTGTTTGCCTGCTAGTTTTTTCAAAGACATAAGCGATGTCTTGAATTCATTATAAGCAATTTTTAGCATTTGCCTAGTAATTTTTTTGCGCATTATTCTTTCCAGAAAACAAAACCATATCAAAGAGTTACAAGAAGGGGTTGTCGATATTTTTGCCCACTTGGTCATCTTTTTCTTTTGACTTGGTCTCAGAGTTACTATACAGGCTATGACTTTCAAACGCTTGGACAACTCTGTTTGCCAGCTCCTGCAACTGCTTGGCTTGCTCATACCCAGCGGGGTCTAGCGTCAATTCAACATCACCATACATAATGATTTTATCTTCTTGATTCTCAATGACAAGCTCGCCTATCTGCATGCTTTGGTGGTTGTTAGCAAATGGTTCAATCATCTTGTCATCCTTTTTATTGACACGCTTTTACTTATATTTATTCATCAGTCTTTATGACCAAACAACTTATCATTAATCATATCCGACCAACGGTTTTTTAGATAATGATTTAAAATAGGGGACCATAAAGTCGATATTGACTGAGCTTACTGTTCTTTTACGCTTTACGCTTGTAGCTGCGTCAATATCCAATCAATAATTGCCCAAACAAATAGCATCCATTCAGGCTCTTTTTGTGACGCTTCGGGCACACCTAAGCTCTCCCCTGCCTTTAGTGGCAAGTCAAAAGCTTGCGCTCTGGTTTCGGTATCAAGCACAGGTAATGCATCGATACCTGTCTTATCCATTAACTCATCAATACTGATGATTTCTATACGCTCTGACTCGTCATTGGGCGCATAATAAACCCCTGCTTGATTAATCGCTGGAATATAAACAGCTTTATAGAAATGACTGGGTACGAGCACTCGATTCGCCAGTTGCTTGGTTTTTTTGTCCGTAAAAGTGACTCCTGTTACCGCATAAACCTCACCATACTGCTGAGTTAAGTAACGGGTCGCCGATTCGATATTGCGCCAAATGTAGCGGTTGTTACGTGGCGACTGCGGGGCAATATTTGCTAGACTAAAGCTATCGTATTGCTGGCTCCGTGTTGCCATATCACCATTGGGTGATAAATGCCCACGGTCATAACCAGAGCCTGAATAGTCCGATAATGAGGCGCGCATGGATTTTGGTAATCTACTCTCCTCGTGAAAGCTGTCTTCGCGGTCTATTTGCTTGGCTTGCTGTAGACGGGTGCGATCCAAATATTCTGCTGACCATAGTGGCGTCCGCGATACACCAGAGTACATCACTGCAAAACCATCCATGCATAGTGCTTGCGTTTTATTGCTTAATTTGGCATTTGTAAACTCAGGGTAAATACCGCCATAAAAGGACTGGCTGCATTGACTAAAGTCGTTGGCTTGTACTGAGGTGATAGTCGCTATTGGGACTAGCGTCGCTATCACTGCCACGAAGAGGCCACTTCTAAAACTATATTTGAGTCTACCAAGACTGATCATGTTAACTTTCAACCATCTATACCTGTTGCGGCGTTTATGTGTGTCATTACATAGACGCTATCCTAGCAGGCGTCTGCCAATAAATAAAGATAAGGCGTAAGTCGTGACATTTTAAATGCTATCGGCTATACTAAGCCGTCTCAAAACGGTGAAGTGGGTGAGTGGCTGAAACCGCACGCCTGGAAAGTGTGTATACGTTAATCGCGTATCGAGGGTTCGAATCCCTCCTTCACCGCCAATCTTATAAAACCCTAGTTTTCCTATCCTGTCCCACCCTCTCCTCAACCCCCCTTAATCCCTTTATAAATAACGCGTCTAGCGTTTTTTTTATGTCTACTGTTTTCCCAAGCTATCCGAACATAACCCACCTATCCCGTTTCTTGTGTTGGTCTATTCGTTGGTCTATTATCTATATATTCATCAATTAGACCAACATTCGATCTATTTTTATATGCCTTAGACCAACGTAATCGTCTTAACGCTTTAAACATATAGCTCGTAGGTATAGGAAATAGACCAACATGTTAAGTGATACTAAAATTCGTAAGCTCAAACCCACTGATAAATGCACCCCTTCTCGGCCAGATAAATATAGCGATCAGCAAGGTTTGCAGTTACTGGTACGTAGCTCAGGCACGCGAACATGGGTAAGTGCATATCGCTTCGATGGTAAGCAGCAGAAGACTACCTTAGGTACATACCCGCAGATGGGCTTAGCAGAAGCGAGAGTAGCTAACTCTGATATCAAGGCTTTAGTAGCTAATGGGGTCAATCCAAAGAATAAAAAACGTCAAGATAAGCTTGCCAACGAGCAAGCTAAAATGTTCAATGAATATGCGCTTGAATGGCTAGAGGAGCGTGAACGCAACGTGAAACCTCGCACCTATCAGCAAGACTACAACCGAATGCACAAAGACGTGCTGCCGAGCTTTAAAGGTATCGCTTTAAAAGATGTGACATTCGAAGATTGTAAGTCAATGGCAGATAATATTGAAAGTAGAGCTAAAAAAGGGACACCACCACGAGAAGTAACCAGACGCACTATTGATCTCGTTGCTAATATTCTTAAAAGAGCTAAGAGAGAGCGTCTAATCGAGGTAAATCATACTGAAGGGTTGAAAGAGCTATATCCAAAAGCCAAGACTAAGCACATGAAACATGTTGAGCTTAGTGAGCTACCTAAGCTTTTGCAAGATATTGAAAGCTATCATGGTCATGACCAAACTCGATTGGGCATGAAATTTTTAGCCTATTCATTCTGTCGTACTATCGAGCTACGTATGATGAAATGGGAACATATCGACTTCCCCAACCGTCTATGGCGTGTCGATATTGATAACCTTAAGATTGCACGTAAGCATGTTGTTCCTTTGTCAGACCAAATGCTAGCAGCGTTAGAAGAGATGAGACCCATCACAGGCCAATACGAATATGTGTTCTATCATACTGGTATGCACCAGCCTTATAGCGAAGAATTCATCAATAACGCGCTAGATATACTAGGATATGCTGGTAGACAGACCGGACACGGTTTCCGTCATATCGCATCCACTAACCTAAATGAGCTTGGCTATATGGGAGATGCCATCGAAAAGCAGATGGCCCATGATAAAAAAAGCAGCATTCGCGCAGTTTATAACCACGCGCAACACTTAGAAGAGCGCCGTAAGATCATGCAAGTTTGGGCTGATTTTTTAGATCTGCTCAGAGACAAAGGTGAGGTAGTAGACTTTCAAACTGCTAGGCAGCAAATTGAGCAGTCGTTAGTCAATCATCAATCTGACAGCCTTGAAGCAAGGAATAAACAACAACTTATTCAAGCACTCATTAATAAAGGTATGACAAAAACAGAGTTACAAGAGCTATTATAATTTAATACCATCCCAGATGCTGTATAACTGCTGTTTATATAAAATACTCAACAACTACATCGAATCAAGTGGCTTTACCTACTAAATCCATTTAGACTTTGTTGAATTTTTTTTTGTAATCATCTTCAACGAGCTGATTGATAACCTTAGTGGCCGTTGTGCCTCTGATTTTCATAATAGAGTCCAATTGATCTTGGTTTTTCTTATATATCTTGACCTCACTTAGGTCTTCGTTCTTGTTGCTCGCTGAAAATTTATTCCATGCGTCTTTCATGTTCTCTATGATTTTAGCTCTATATGATATTTCTGCTATTGACTCAAGATCAATTGTAGAGTCGTTTATATTTATATCTTGAGTATAAGTCTCATATGTGTATTCTACATTTGATAGGACATCAAGACTCGCTAAGATTAAATTGTACTTGTCTTCTAGAGAGGTGGGTATGAAAATATTCTGAAGTACAAGATAGTCTCTCTTGTCTGAGCTCAGATAATTATAAGCCCATTCAATTTGATTGCTATCATCATCCTTGAGCCACTTAATTTCTCTATCAGTACGATTTCTAAAATAGTTGGACTTAACTGTTTCAATAGTACCTATCAACGGATAGCTGTTTACGTCTACATGATTTGCATAATACGGTAAAATGAGTGGGATGTAATTGAAATGAATGATCTCATACTTTAAATAATTTAAAATGTGTGCAACTAATTCATTACCTCCAACCATAGTCTTATTGTAAAGAATACCTTGAACTAAATAAGCAATATGCAGAGCGCTACGGAGATCATCTTTGATCCAGTTGAGCAAACTATCTGGTAGTTGATTGTTAATTTTAAACCGCATCAACTCATGAAAATATGGGATTGGATATTGTTGGGATTCAAAGATACTTAGCAAAATAGACTTGAAGGCCCCTTTATCTAAATCAATATTAGCTGATAAATTCCCCAAATACATATTGTGCGCAAATACCAAGCTCTTGCACTCTTCCTCATTAAAACGTCCAATCGTCTTATAAAAGTCCTCTGAGTTTTTCCAGTTTTGGTTTAAATGATAAAAATATAAATCAGTATTAAATTTATATTGTTGGGCCAAATGATATGCATTAGCTTGGTTTAACAATTCCTGATTTAATCTGCTAATTGACTGATGATGGTCTTCTGTTACGACCTCATTATTATCAACTGTAGTGGCTAAAGCTGTAGTACCTTCTCCACTTTCTTCGACTGAGACTTCGGAGTCATCGTTAAACTGATCATCAGTACAAACGAAGTTTGCATCATTATAATTTGTGTCATTAGCGTCTGTCATAGCCAAATTTCCTTCAAAAAAACTCTTAAAAAGTAGGTATATAGTCTGTTTTAGTAGGAAAAAACTACGTATCTGGTACTTTAAAACTCCCTAATGTAGGGGCGTGAGCAGTCCTATGTCCTTTCTTACCTTAAAATAGACTGAATTTATTCTTTCACTTTCCGGTTTAACTATACCTTGTATGTAAACTTCGTCCTAGCACTAAATTTGGATTGCTTTATCTCAACATCAACACTTCGTTTAAGCGCTACCTATGTTCGTTGGAACAGATAATCTCCGCACTAAATAAGGACACTTGATGACACGTCTCAACATCCACAGTCCGCTAACTCCACCCCAATACAAACTCCAAAGCAGACAGCGATCTGCCATCGGATCTGAAAAAAAAACTCCAAGCACACAAGAAAAAATCTGCTCTCTAGCAGCCTGCTCTTAATGGGTTATTTATATTATTACTAATTACTATTAAGCTTATCTAATTATTACAGCTAAGCGCTTATCGCTTAGCACTGATTCATCTATTCATCGAGTTATAAAAATACAGACTTACCTCACCCTATGAAACCAACTTCATAGGAACCCTATCATGTCTTACTCACACCTAAACCAGCCGCTAGTTGTCGCAAACGTTCATAATTTGGTCACGGATATACTGGCAAACACTGTCAGTTTTAACGAGATCATGGATAAACTGAACGGGTGGTATTACCCGTTCATGAATCATCTAAATTCTGATCTAATTTATTCACAAGCAGTCGTGGCATTCTTTAGTAGTACACAAGCTGTCGTTGGCGATACCTATCCAGAAAATGTGATTTGGGATCATGATAAAACCCAGCGATTCATCGCCACGCTGTCATGTTATAAAAACGATATTGAGAATGAACGAAATGCGTTCACTTACCAAGAATCTCAAAATAAAAGACGGTTACGTTGCTACGTTAATAATCTGATCACCCACTATTCAAGGCTGCTATTTGTCCGTATAGATTTAAAATATGCACAAGAAACGAGCCATCTCGTTAGTCTTGAGGATTTCTACTGTCATATGAACAAATTGAGAGAGCTTATTGGTAAAACAAAAAGTTGCTTTGAGCACCTGCAAGGCAATGCTTGGGCTCTTGAGCAAGGAGGAATCAATGGTGGATTGCACTGTCATTTGCTACTTATGTACGATGGATCAAAGCGACAGAATGACTGGCATATTGCTAAAGAAGTGGGTGAGAAGTGGAAAGCCATCACTGGTGGTCTAGGTGAGTACTATAGCTATCACGATCCAGAGCGTAAGCAGCAGTATAAGCAATATGGCAAGTTAGGTATCGGTATGATTCATCGTGATAACCCTCAAGAAGTAGAAAACGCAGTGCGATCAGCTCTATATTTAACTGATCCTAATAAGGATAAGCAGCGGCCTAATAAGGATAAGCAGCGGCCTAATAAGGATAAGCAGCAACTAAAACTATTGCTACCAAATATGCGTACTTTCGGTCATGGTGTTTATAGAACATCAAAACGTAGAGGCTTACCACCAATAGCAAAATAATTTCAGATATACAGTATCCCCATGAGATGAGATAAGAAGCCGTCGCTGCCTTATCCGTCTATCACTCAACGTCTAATCAAGGTCTGCTTATAGCAGGCCTTTTTTATGCGCCACTATCAAGGAGATCCTATGAAACCTATCTGTCCGAACTGTCATTCAGCACACGTTATAGAGAATACGGATACCAGTATGCAAAGCATGTCAGAGCATCTGTGCTCACCCAAGCTATTAGTCAGTATTGGGATGAGCGTCTGCAAGTACTACAAGATCAACCCCATGATCGGGATGGTTGCAGGTGGCGCTATTGCCACTATGATTAATCTGGCACAACAACGGCTGATGCAGCCGCCACTACTGAAAGCGGCTATCCTGCCGCGCTATCTGTGCAGTACCTGTCAGCATACCTTTAGTATCTGACGTCCTCATTTATTTACGTGTTTATCAAACCACTTATTTTATTGAACTTAAAAGGAAAATCATCATGGCACATTTAATCGAAAGCATGGCATACGTCGGTGAAACCCCTTGGCACGGCTTGGGTAACGAGCTATCTCCCAAGCAGCCGATTGAGGTCTGGGCACGCGAGGCTGGGATGGATTGGCGTATTGAATCCTCAGATGTCAGCTACATGGCAACCAATGATAAAGGTCAAAACCTGATCATGCCTTATGACAATAATAAGGTGCTGTATCGCTCAGACACGCTTGAGCCGTTATCAGTGGTGAGTCAGCGCTACCAAGAAGTACAACCAAGTGAGATATTAGAGTTTTATCGTGATCTGACTGAACAAGCAGACTTTGAATTAGAAACCGCTGGTGTACTTAAAGAAGGCCGTAAGTTCTGGGCACTCGCCCGTACTGGTCAATCAGCGACGCTACGTGGCGGTGATGTCAGTCATGGCTATCTGCTACTAGCAACCGCTTGTGATGGTACGCTTGCCACCACAGCACAGTTCACCAATATTCGCGTGGTGTGTAATAACACCTTAGCGATCAGCTTGGCTAATGGCAGTGGCAGTGTGGTGAAAGTACCGCATAGCACGACCTTTGATGCAGAAAAGGTCAAGCAACAACTGGGCGTCTCCGTCAGCCAATGGGATGACTTCAATTATGAGATGAAGCAATTAACCAATAGACGCGTCACGCAAGCAGAAGCGGCCAACTACTTAAACCGTGTGTTTAACGATGTCAAAGACGATGGCTTGATTCTGTTTAATACGGCTAAGAAAGAAAAGGATGCGGTTCCTAATGCAAAAGCGATGAACCAAGTCATGTCCATGTTTAACGGTCAAGGTCGCGGTGCAGATATGGCGTCCGCTAAAGACACGGCTTATGGTTTATTGAATGCGATGACGGAGTTTGTTGATCATGAACGCCGTGCGATGTCGCAAGACCATCGTTTGGATTCCGCCTGGTTTGGGGCTGGTGCTAAGCTCAAAGACAAAAGCCTTGATGAAGCGCTACGCTTAATTGCCTAGTCGCTTAGCCGCTCTACCTATCTCTTAAATCAACCACGCCTTTGCGCGTGGTTTTTTTATGCCGTCAACCAAATAAATCACATGCGCATATCGCTAAGAATAAATCTATTAAAGGAGTTCACCATGAACCTGATCGCAGTAAACCATACCACCACGACTCAGCTAAAACCCAAACGTTCAGTCATGACAGGTAAAACGTCCAGAACTGCTAAACCTAAAACCAAGGCCAAAACAGCAGAAGTCATGCTAAAGCAAAATAAGAAGTTTGATAAACTTGCTCAACCAAAGCCATCAACCACGCCTAAGCGTTTGATCAACACCAAAAAACTAAGCCGTGAAGACTGGCTTGAGGTACGTAGACAAGGTATTGGTAGTAGTGACGCCGCCGCTGCCTGCGGTATCCATCCGTATCTATCCATGCTTGAGCTATGGATGATTAAGACAGGACGCATGAGCTCAAACATTGATGCCAGTAGTAATAACGGTATTGATGGGTATTCGCCGCTTTACTGGGGCAATACGTTAGAGCCCATGGTCGCTAAATATTATCAAGAGCATACAGGTAATAAAGTACGCCGCGTTAATGCTGTCTTGCAGCATCCCGATCCTGATAAAGCGTTTATGCTGGCGAATTTAGACTATGCCATCACTGGCAATGATGAAGTACAGATTTTAGAGTGTAAAACCGCTGGTGAACATGGAGCCAAACTGTGGAAATATGGCGTGCCTTTGTATGTGACCTGCCAAGTACAACATCAACTGGCGGTGACTGGTAAACAAGCTGCCCATATCTGCGTACTGCTGTGTGGACATGAAGCGAAGATTTATAAGGTTGAGCGTGACGAGCGCTTAATTGAGTCCATCACTGAGCATGAGCGACTGTTCTGGCAATACGTAGAAACAGACACGCCGCCAACCCCTGATCATAGCGAGTCAGCAGCAAGAGCATTAAAACAGCTGTATCCAACGCCTAAACCATCAAGCAAGATCGATCTACGAGGCGATGACGGGGCCAACAGGTTGTTTGAACAACTGCTTAGCTACCGAGCATCCATTGAAGACATTGAGCAGCGTCATGACCAGGTCAAGCATCAACTGCAAACACTGATTGCCGATAATGAGGTGGCTGTGTTCGGTAAAGGCGCTATTTCTTGGAAGCGTTCGAAAGACAGTGTCGGTCTTGATAGCAAGGCTGTCATCAAGGCACATCCTGAATTGCTTAAGCAGTTTAGTAAAACAAAGCACGGCAGCAGACGCTTTGTTATCTTAGATGACTAAGCTGTCAGTCACTCAATCATCAACACAGCAATCAACAAATCAAAGCAAATCAATCACAGCGCATAAAGCCCACCTATCACAGGTGGGCTTTTTTATGGCTTATCAAAACAAAAACACATAAGGAATATCACCATGATTAAAGGTCTAACAATTACCCCGCCCGTATTAGGTCGCATCAGCATTGGCCGTGTCATTGAAAAAGACGGCAAGCGTCTGCCTGCCAAAGACGATCAATTCACGATTACCAGTCAAATCCAAAACAAAGATGGCTGGGTTAACCATCCACTTGATGCAAAGCTACGCGAAAATAATGACGGTAAGCTCAGACAAATACCGGTACGCATGTTGTTTAATGATCCTGAGCTGAATTTACGCGCAGAATACACGCTATTTGATAGACAAACTGGCCGCCCACTATGCGTGGGTGACGGTGAACATTGTCAGCGTCGTACTAATAATGGTGTCGAGCAGCTTCCTTGCCTATCACCCGATCGTTGTCCGTTGGCGCAAGGCGGTGCTTGTAAGCCTTATGGCCGTCTCTACGTCAATCTGTCTGAGGACGATGAGCTAGGTACATTTATCTTTCGAACCACTGGCTTTAATAGTATTCGAACGCTTGCAGCACGCTTAAGCTACTTTGCCGCAGTATCAGGTAATAAGCTGTCGTGTTTACCACTACAACTCACCTTACGAGGCAAAAGCACAACCCAGAGCTATCGGACGCCGATTTACTTTGTGGATTTAACGTTGCGTGATGATGTGACACTCAAGCAAGCAGTACAAGATGCTGGGGTCATTGATCGTGAGCTTAGCGAACACGGCTTTGATCAAGCGGCATTAGAGACAGCGGCCAAACAAGGCTATGTGAATTCCTGCTTTGAGATCGATAGCGATGGTCTACTTGATGTGGCTGAAGAGTTTTATCCGATGGAGACAGAGGATGTGAGTAGTACTCAGCAGAGGAACTATCAGAACGGGTTAGCCACTCAGAACATGAGCAGCATTGAGCAAGGTTTACGAAAAAGCGTGACAGCGGTAAGTTAAAGCATTCGAGTCAGATATGAGGCATAAACAGGAGCTGATTGATTCAGCTCTTTTTTTATTGTCTGAGTCAAAGTTAGAAGCCGGACGGTATGGGATGCCGTAAAAAAATATGGGACTCCGTAACTGTATGAGAAGAAAAGTTCTCATTAACTTATAAGGAGCAAGTAATGGAAAATTTAAACGAGAGCAAACCACCAAACGTATCCATACCTAGTACGTTACAGATACCGCGTATGATACCACTCAAGCAGGTCATATATTATACTGGACTTAGTAGTACAACGATTTACGATATGCTGGATAAAAGATCAAACCGCTATGACCCAACCTTCCCTACACAAGTCAAGTTATCAAAGGGGCGTGTTGCCTGGGTGGAAAGTGAAGTCGCTGAGTGGATTAATACCAAGATTTTAGAGCGTTCAGCATGAGTTTATTAAGCTGCCTTAACTCAAATAGATAAGGCAGTTTTCTTAATAGATTTCAAAGCTTTGTATTTGAATAACCCATTGTTAACAAGTCTTACGAATTTTTATCTTATAAAAACTGCAAAGTGAATTCTGATAAATTAAACACCTAAAATAGTCTGTTATAAGTGGTTCCATTACATCAGTCTATTTTAAGTAGTCTATTTTAAGTAGTCTATTAATAGGTTTGAGGGATGAAATAGCTTGTTCCGCTGGGGTATGCTATTCATTCGATAAGATAGCAGCCTTTTCCGATACCACTTAAGCTTATCGTCTATGTGGGCGCAATTTCTATTGCACCAGTAACAGCACAACCCTGATATGTTCTGTCTGCATAGCTTAATGTGGCAATAAATTCATTTTGATAACCATTGTCATCAATACAAATATTTTTTCGTATATTCAAAATAATAGGTTGCCCGTTTATTGTGCTCTCGTATTCGAAGCCGTTAGTATTAGCGGCGCCCACTACTACAACTGTAGTGGGCTTTAAGAAATCTGCTTCTACACTTAATTTATTTCCTTTAACCACTGTCCGCCAACTTTTTCCTTTATTGCCAAAAGCGGTAAATGCCGCTGATGCTACCGGCATTTTCATTGTAGATTGCTGACTAAGATCCGTGGTTTCGGCTCGATGGTTATTACACGCCACTAGAGCTAAACTGCCCGTTAAGCATATTGTCGTTAGAAGCAAAGAACGCATAATTTTCCCTTTGAATATAATAAGAGAACACTGCTATCTAGCAGTATTCTCTTGGTTTACGTGATGAAATTCAGATTTTGGCTATCATAGTTTGGTTTGCGGTAGGCTAGCGCATTGATTCACACTATTCATTACAGGTAACGCCATTAATACCTTGCCGATACACTCTTTATATTAGTAATTCTAATGTAACATATCTATAAAATTTAACAGCGTGAAGTAAGTTAAAATCGGTATTTTTTACTGCTCGGGGACTTAAAATATGAAAAACTTAACTGCTGCTATTCTAATTGCGCTTCCTGTTCTAATGGTAAGCCCTACAGTCATGGCCGCATCTTCAGATGCAGTGGCT
The DNA here is from genome assembly GCF_900163785.1 of Psychrobacter sp. JB385. Classification (GTDB taxonomy): domain Bacteria; phylum Pseudomonadota; class Gammaproteobacteria; order Pseudomonadales; family Moraxellaceae; genus Psychrobacter. Next base: position 106,707 of record NZ_FUKN01000012.1, on the reverse strand, counting down.
AAAACTGTTGATGTTCAATTTAAAAAAGGCGCTAGTTCAGCTAACTATTATGGGAAATTAAAGGGTAGTAAGTACGATTCCTATACATTTTATGCCAAAAAGAACCAAAAGCTTTCTGTTAAAACAACGGGAGGGAATGTAGATTCTTATTTATTTAATAAGAATTTATCAGATTCTGTCAATGTAGGAGAATATTCCTCTGAACTAGATAACCAAGGTTATTACACGCTTCCATATTCAGGTAAATATGAATTGCGTATTCTTCAGCCACGTTCTCAAGCTTCTAAAGGAAAAACACCTCCATATTGGCTAGAAGTATCTATTTTATAGTTATATAAGCTTAATATTATAATGCTGACCTACGCTATCACATATACAGACTGTAATACTCATGCTGAGTATTACAGTCTGTGTAGCGCACCGATCACAAATAAAATTTGTATGGTAAGTACACTGGGACTATTTCTTAGCCTACAGCCAAATATTCAATTCCTCACTAGGGAACTATACCAGTAAAGACGCCTGACTGGTTTGCCATAGGCATACTTACAATAGATTATAGTGCAATGGGAAGATAGAACTAAGACAATTAAAGAGCTGATTAAAGAACTCCAAAGTTTTGAAGATCAAAACTTGATTGTTATGATAACTAATGATGAAGGTGAAACATTTAACTCGGTAAAGTTGGTTAGCAAAGGGTTTGTAGCTAATAAAGATGATCCTGATAAATATAAGAAAGTTTATTGTGCTTTACACTTCTAAGCTTTAAGACCATCTAAGACAGTTAATTAGTTTTTTAATCCCTAAACCCATGAAAATCGGTTGGGGGGTGATTTTTTTGCCGTGTGCAGAGAAAAGCAAGTCAAAGATTTTTTTACTAGCTGCTTTAGCGATAACCATTATTTAGGATAATCTCGTTAAAGCAGCTATGACCTAACCTTTAAATGTTAAAAGTTAAGGGTAAATTTGAAAAATTAAGGAGTTAAAATGACTTTACGACATTCTTCTTCACGCTTTTCGAAAATTTCGTAACCTTTAGCAGCGTCAGACAAATTCATACGGTGAGTAATAATAGCTTCAGGTGATAAATCACCATTTTCAATATATTCTAATAATTGTGGTAAATACTTGTGTACATGGGTTTGACCCATTTTGAAAGTAAGCCCTTTATCAAAAGCATCACCAAATAAGAAACCATGAATGGGTCCTGCATACACACCCGGAACACTAACGACCCCGCCACGACGCACAGCTGCAATACATTGACGTAAAGCTGCACCACTTGACCCTTCAATTTTCAAATTGGTCATTATTGTTTCTAGCATACTGCCTTTGGCTTCAAAGCCAATCGCATCAATAACGCCGTCAACGCCGCGATGTCCTTTGGTCTGTTCAATGATGAATTCAGCAGCATCTACCTTATCGAAATTAACCGGAATAGCGCCGTACGTGTCTTTGGCATACTGCAAACGGTAGTCATTATGATCTACCACGAAGATCTGCTCAGCGCCTAACATTTTGGCACAAGCTGCTGATAATAACCCCACAGGACCCGCACCATAAATAGCTACGGTTGAACCTTTAGTAATATTGGCATTAGTCACGGCCTGCCAAGCAGTCGGTAAAATATCTGATAAAAATAAAACCTTCTCATCTGACAGTGAGCCAGGTACTTTGAACGGATTAAAATTACCTTTAGGAACCCGTACAAATTCTGCTTGTCCACCAGGAATCCCACCATATAAATGGCTAAAACCAAATAAAGCAGCCGGTGGCGGAATTATTTTTTTATTAATAGCAGCGCCTGGGCCTGTATTTGTAGTCTCACAAGCAGACATTAAGTCATGCTGACAGAAAAAGCAGTTACCACATGCAATAACAAAAGGAATAACAACTCTGTCGCCTTTCTTAACAGCAGTGACTTCAGAGCCTACTTCTTCAACCACACCCATAAACTCATGACCGAAAATATCGCCTTCCTCGGTTGCAGGCATTTTGCCACGATACAAGTGTAAATCTGAGCCACAAATTGCAGTCGCAGTCACACGTAAAATAACATCATCTTTTTCTTGCAGTTTAGGGTCTGGGACATTGTCCACTCGCACATCTTTAGCACCGTGGTAGGTTAAAGCACGCATAATTTCTCCAATTAAATAAAGATTGCAAAATCTAGCTAAACAATAAGCTGTGATAATACAAGATGAAAATTATTAGAATCAGTGGTTTATGTTATCTAAGTTAAGTATTACTCAATTATATTAGCACCTTGAAAATCGAGATTTATAATCAACGTGTGTTAAAAAGGTTGCGTGTTGTAAGTGAAAAGTTGTAGCGGTCAACTAATTTAGGACACTAATAAAATTCAAACCTACATCGCCATTCCTTATAACCCTGAGTCGAGAACGGATAATAATTATAAGCGTTGAGGCAACTTTTATGACCGCCAAGATCTGTTAGTAGGTGACGAGTTATGGCAGCTTGTGTCAGGTGGTCAATTTTCACTCAATGATATGGTTGATATTTTTAGAGAGGTCGGTGCTGAGTCTAAAGAAGATATCGAGAAGGCTTTAAATACAGATCATTTTTGAATCAACAGCTTAGTTATATTAAATCAGTAAATGAATCCGTCACTCTGCTCGTCTACAATGAAAGCTTCATAATCTCATTAAAAAACTATTGTTTCTCTAGGAAATTTAGAACATATAAAAAATGCCCCCCCTACTACTTGACGTAATAGGGGGGGGTATCGAGCCTTTCTTAAAAAGTGTGTAACTATCATTTAGATTGTAGAAGTACTTACACGAAATTTAGGAAAGGCTCTTTTTATGTGTAAGTCCATCAGTTTTATGAAATATATAAAAGCATCCGCGTATATAACTGTTTCTCGTCTAGCCTTCAAAAAGTAAAAGATCAATATTAATAGCGTCTTTATATTCTAATAATTACATACCAATCTGGGTCACTATAAAGTAAATAATAGTGCCTATGTAGTTACCAATGACATAACCTACCGTACCGATAACTAAAATAGGCCCCACTAAATTCGTCCAGCCTTTACTAATTGCTAAAGCGGCTGCAGTTGTTGGACCACCAATATTGGCATTACAAGCCAATATGACTTCCTCAATACTAAACTTGAATAGCTTTCCCACACCCATAGTGATAGCTAGATTAATCAGCGCAATTATGAGTACAAATACGAATAATAATGGTGCTTTGGTCACAATTAGACCAATAGAGGCTGGAATACCAATGACCACAAAGAACAGATAAATACAATAAGTTCCCAGCTCTTGGCTACCATTTAACTTTTCGAAACTGCTCTTAAAAATAGAAACTATTACAAAGGTTATTGTTGTTAGCAAAAGGTACTTATCAGTAATCAAACTAATAAGCAGACCAATCACGACATTATCGCTAGTACCCAATAAGGCTTGTAAAAATGCGGATAGCTTAAATGATATTAAAACTATGAGCATAGAAGCAGCCAAACAAATCGCTATATCTTTTAAGGAAATCAGGTTGGGTTTCCAGTATGCTTCAGACAATGTCCGACTATTCGACATTTCTGGATTTTTCTCAATTGCGTCTGTATGCGGTGAACCCCATACTCGACGTATGATAGGGACTCCAGCCAATCCAATCAATATTAAGAAATATACGGCCATCATCATATTGTCAGCGACAATAGTCGCAGCATTAATACTTTCACTTGGTGCTAACTTAGCTGACATAGCAGCGTAGTTTACCCCTCCACCACTATACGAAGCTGAAATCATGCCACTTACTTTGTCTAGTTCTGGAATGTAGTGCCGTAGTGCCATAAACGCAAAGACAGTACCAATCATAGTCGCTATAGACGAAGTCAAAAATAACAGTAGTAACTTCCAGCTTTCTTTGACAAGAGACTGTATGTTTGTTTTAAATAGGAGCAAAGGTATTGCTAAAGGAACAATATAACCCCAGACGATGTCATAGGTAGGAGCGTCTGTTGGAATAACTTTTAGATTGGAGGCAATAATTGCAATCAGTAATGCAATTATTGCGCCTGGTATTTTACTGGCCCACTTATAACGTTGTTCAATAAAAATAGCAGAAGTGGCTGCAACCATCACAAATGTCCATAGCGCTAAATGATCATCTGCCTGAATCAATGTTTCCATCATGTTCCTCCTTGAACCTAATATTGATAAATGTCAAAATTTTGAAATTACAGTCATTGACGGCTTATAACATCCCAGTGAGCGGCACCATAAATAGCATGGCTTTTTTGGTTATAATATGCCCAAAGTGAATTGCCATAATCAAAATGCCACCACTCAGTAGGTAAGTTGCTAAAACCTACAAGATTCATTACCGAATACAGTAAGCGTCGGTTTTGGCAAGCAGGATGTGTAGGTTGGTCTTCATAAAAATGCGTATGTGAGCGCTCAGTAGGCTCATCAAAACCAGCACCCATATCAAGCCATTCATTTGTTTCACGATTGAACAAAGTGATATCTACAGAGCCTCCTGTTAAGTGAGGGCTAATAAAATCCGCTCGCACTGGTGCAACAAAATCCGATAGGAGCTGTTGTTGTTCATCAACGCTAAGATGTGGGTATATGGTTTTAATATTGTCGCCAATTTTTTCTTGCAGGGCTTTTTGTACGGCGCTTGAACGCCAAGCATCAAGTACCAAAATCCCTAAATGGTTAGGAAGCAAATCAGCAGCTTGTTGTAATTTTTGAATAACAGATTGCCTTGCCACACAAATATTAATGGCATGCTTGACGTTACTATCAAAATAAATAGGAAGTTGCTTAAGGTTTTGAGTGTTTGGAACAGCTAATAATGATTCATTTGATTCGAATATAGATATATTTTCTATATGTCTCCAGTCGTGTTCGATAGGAGTAGGTATTGAAGATAAAAGCATTTTTCTCTCAACATGGTTCTATATTTTTTAGAAAATAATGTTGAACGTATCTTTGATGCTTAGATAAGACTGAATAATATTGACACCTAAACTAACCTTAGTTCGAGTCTTAACGCACCATCAACTATTAATTTCCAAAAACATTTTTTCTTGATTTACATAGTCAAAAAATATACTAGCATAGATATCTTAGAAACATATATATGTTTTTAGACTAAAAAAGACGTATCACAAAATGTAGAACAGTCTTGATGAGTATCTTGATAGATAAGACTATGTATGACTACTACTCCAACTATATAAAGCTAATCATTCAAATACAACTCAGCCATACCATCAAGCCTCGCTTTTACCTCTTTCCAGTTCGGCATAACTTGGGTTAACAAGCGCCAAAAATGCTCACTATGATTGTGCTCGGCGATATGACACAGTTCATGCAGTATCACATAATCGATGCATTCTTTCGGCGCTTTGACTAAGTGCGGATTGAGGATTAAATTTCCTTTATTTGAGCAACTTCCCCATTGTTTTTTCATTATTATTAACTTCAATGAAGGATTATTTTTCACCCATGAGGCCTTATGTATCAAGGCTTCAAGCCTCTCTCTAGAGACCGACGTAAATTTATTTTTATACCATTTATCAATCAAGCTTTTCACTAGAACCGCTCTTTTTTCAGCGTCTAATTCAGAATCACTTTGAGACAATTCTACATGTAACTTACCGCGACTGAGCTTCACCGTGCTATTTATTCTATCGTTAGTTTTTGCATCTGCTATCACTTTTAACACATAACGACGACCCAGATAAAACTGAGTCTCACCGCTGACATAACGTTTGGGCAATACATGGTCTTTTTGCTTAGCAAAGTCCTGTAGGTTTTGCCATATCCAGCGCGCACGCTTTATCATCGCGTCATGTATCATCTCATTCGTCGCATCGATAGGTGCGGTGGCAACCACACGTTGATCAGGATGTACCTTAATCACAACTTTGCGAGGTTTGCTTTTTTCAGTGGTCAGAATGTCAGCTTTAGACTTACCTGTTGTTGCTTTATACGTTACTTCTTTACGCACGATTTCGTAGTAGATCTTATCTTGACCATAATAAAAAATGCCATTCTCAGTCATTGCCTATTACCTACCCTCTTGCTGCTCTTGCGCTGCTTTTCTCTCTCGTATTTCTTGTTTCTCTTGAAAGCCCAAGTCGGGTAATTTTTAGTACTGCTTCAATGAGCTGCTGCGCTTTATCGATACCTAAGTCAGCAAATAACATTGGCAATAAGCGTCTATTAATCGCATTTTCAATTTCTGCTGGATTAATAGAATACTCAGCCACTGCTGTCTTAACAATCTTATCAATCTCAAAGGCGTAAGCAACGAGCTTATCGTTATTTAACTCTTTATCTATCAAGAAACCAGCATCAAATAAATGCTTAAACAAACCAAAATACGCCTGAGCATGTTTGTTTAATTTGCCACTATCATCGATAAAGTCATCGGGTACATCAGCGACATCGCGGTCTTTTACGGCTTGCTCGAAGTCAGCAAACATCATGTACTGCTTCACTGGTGCATCAAACATGGCCTTGGCATCAGCAATTGCTTGCTTAAGTAATTTTGAAAAATACTCTTGTGCATAAGGATCATCAGCTAGATCTTGTTCAATCATCTTGGTCACACGACCAGTGATTTTATCTGTTTGGTTACGCGCTTCATCATCACTCATCGCCTCAGGCTTAGCGTTTTTTCCTAGGTTGTCTATTAGGTAAACGCCTTTGGCTTCGCGAACCTCAAGCCCTGCGATATGTTTATCAAGCAAGCTACGAATATCTGCTTCATACTCGTCATAATCAATAGTTTCGTCCGCATCAGCGCGTACTTGCTTACGTAAATTGATGAAAGCTTTTAGATCTTGTTTATAACGATCACGCTTGCCATCAAACGAGGCATCTTCAAAGAAAGACGCTGACTGCAACGCAATTTTCATGGCGTTAGAAAATCTGGTCAAAGCCGCATAAAAGTCGTCACGTTCTTTGAGCTTGGTATCGACTACCCTGCCATCTATTTCCTGCATTTTTGGTGCAAGTACTTGTCTTAACGCTTGTCCATCCTGTTTATTCTTCACTGATAAGAAGATAGCCCATAGATCACTATGTAGTCTTGGGAGCTGCTTATACTCGGTATCCATCGCGTTATACAGACCCTTAAGGTCTTCGATATCAAAGCCACCTTGTGTACGCTCGGCTAAGTCTTGGTATTTCTCAATGGTGATATCCAGCTCTTTTAAGATGCCACGATAATCAATCAGATAACCAAAGCGTTTTTTCTCATGTAAGCGGTTCACCCGTGCAATCGCCTGAATGAGGTTATGCTGCTTTAACGGCTTGTCTATATACAGGACGGTATTCTTTGGCTCATCAAAGCCCGTTAATAACTTATCAACGACGATCATAATGTCAGGACCATCGTCCTGACTAAAGGCTTCTATGATGGCTTTGGTGTAGGCTTTTTCATCACCGCCGTACTCTTTGACGACATTGGCTTGCCACCAGTTTTGTACTATGTCTTTTGATTCCCCATCAACGGTATCATGCCCTTCACGGGTATCGGGTGGTGACATGGCAACCACTGAGGTCACTTTACCAATCTTATCCAAAGCCATCTTATAACGGATAGCTGAGGCTTTAGAATCACACGCCAATTGACCTTTTAGATGCTGCTGTTTAAAGTTTTGGAAGTGATCAGAGATGTCATGAGCGATTAGCTCAATACGACCTTCAACCTGATATATTTGACCCTTTTGGGAGAACTTACGTTTGAGATCCGTTTTTTGATCATTGGTGAGCTTTTGGGTAATACGGTCAAACCAGCTATCGATGGCTTGGTCATTGGTATTCAGCTCAGGGATACGCTCTTCGTATAACAGTGGCGTGACGGTTTCGTCTTTGACCGCTTGCTGCATGGTGTAGGAGTGAATAATGCTACCAAATTTGTTTTCGGTCTTATCATCCTTAAGCAACGGCGTACCTGTAAAGGCAATAAAAGCAGCGTTTGGCAGGGCTTGTGCCATGCGGATATTATTCTCACCGTTTTGGCTACGGTGACCTTCATCAACCATGACTATGATGTTTGGGCTGTCGTTATAGCATTCATCGTACTTAACGGCTGAGCCAAACTTGTTAATGATAGAGAAAATAACGCGCTCATTACCATGACCGATTTGCTGTGCTAGACGGCGACCAGAGGTAGCCATGGCACCCGTTTTGTCGCGATCGGATAATACGCCACCAGAAGCAAAGGTTTGACTAAGCTGAGTTTCAAGATCGACACGATCGGTGACGACAATAACACGGCACTTCGCGAGCTCTTCTAACCAAATGAGCGCCTTGGAGAAGAACACCATCGTGAAAGATTTACCACTGCCTGTAGTGTGCCAAATCACTCCACCTTCGCGACTGCCCTTTTCATCGAAACTGCTAATACGTTTAATCAGCGCTTTGATACCAAAGACTTGCTGATAACGAGCGACAATTTTACCGGCCTTTTTATCAAATAAGGTAAACAGGCGTGTCATCTCAAGCAAACGCTCAGGCTGTAATAAGCTGATAATTAAGCGGTCTTGATCGGTAACGACCAGATCACCAGCATTAATCAGTGACAGATATTCTTTTTTAGCTGAGGCAGGACGATGGTTAAACAAACTCTCAATCTGCTCACTATTAAGCTTTTGGTTTTTTAATCGGGCAAATTCGGCCTCTGATATCTCTTCTTCGACCCATTTTGCCCAAAATTTCTCAGGCGTACCGCAAGTGGCATATAGACCGTCATTACCATTGACCGCTAGTAATAACTGGCTATAGGCAAACAGGTGCGGGATTTGTTTTTGACCTTGATTACGGATGTGCTGGGAGACAGCTTGAGCATTGGTCGATTGCCACTCTCTACTGGAGTCAGGGCGCTTGGCTTCGATCACTGCCAACGGTAGACCATTTACGAAGCAGACGATATCAGGAATGATGTTGCCGGTGCCCTCGGCATTCTGCACGACTAGCTCTTCGGTCACATGAAAGCTATTATTATCGATATGATTCCAATCTATCAAGCTGATGGTTTGCGAGGTTTTTTTACCATCGATAAACTCAGTCACCGTCACGCCATATAGCATGGCGTTATAGAGCTTTTCATTAGCGAGCTGCAAGCCTAAGTTCATCGCTGGGTTTAGCTCGTGCATGATTTTATCAATGGCACTATCTGATAAATAATGCGGTGTGCCTTCAAACATAAAGGTTTGCTTGGCTAAGAACGCACGCATGATGGGCAATAGTACCACTTGGTTAGTGGCTTTGCTTGAAACCACCTTTGAGCGCATGGCGTTGCATTGGCTGGGCGGAATAAACTCATAGCCGAGTGTAGTAAGTAAGGTTAAGGCAGGGATTTTTGAGCTGAAGTCTTCAGCGAAGTTTATGGCTGATGTCATTAGGTACTCCTATTATTCGAACGCCATTATATTTGCTGTTTCTATAAATTGAGCTACCGCTCTACCTCTATATGGTATTTCTTCCATAAAACTGACATGTCTCATGTATGAATCCCATTTTCTTTGCTGATCTTCTGATATAGCATAGTTAACCTTATTTTCATTGAAGTCGGTAATCAGAGAAGCCATGATAAATTCGCATACTTCAGGTATTTCACGACCGTCCTCTTCAAGGTAAGGTAATTTTGTTACACCCAAGAAATCACCGAGCAAATCAGCATCAACAACACCTTTTCTAATCTTTCTTAAAATATCAGGTCTAAAGCAAACTAGCATAACACCAACTAATCTCAACAACGAATAACCAATATATTCGTCAGGAACAAAACGAGTCGAATTGGATAGTACTTGTACAACTTCTATATGTAGAGCTAATGTCTCTATCTCTCTGAGAGAAAGACCTTGATGACCAATAAATTTTGCAATAAATTTTTTTAAAAGGGTATTTGATAGTAGTCTACTAGATAAAAAACCTTTTTCTCCTATCAGCTGGTAAAAGTAAGCATTAGCAGCTAAAACGGGATTTGTCATATGTCGTTGAGAATGCGGTGACAACTCAAATCGAAACTTTATAAACTTATCTAGATAACGCTGTGCATCCACTGCTTGACCATAACAATGATTAATCGAGGCTTTAAGTTGTTGAGTATTAGTAATAAGTACAAAGCTAACGCCTTCAACATCAAAAGTATGTTTTATTATCTCAAGCATATCGACCGCGAAGTTTGGTCTACAGCGATCAAGTTCATCGATAAATATGATAATAGGATTTTGAGATGCGATAGCAGTTAAAGCAGTTTGTAACGTCTGTAAACTCTTTTCTGCCTCCACATGATCTTTGAGTATTAACTCTGCTGTTTTATCTATTGAATCGTCAGCTGCTTTTTGAATTGCCTCATCAAAATCGTTTGTAAGATCAGCAAAGTCTTGTCTTAGAAGATGGGAAACCCCAGCTTTAGCAACTGTTTTTAGACTATATCGTACAGCTGGTAACACTCTATTTATAAAAGCCTTTCTACGTGGACCGTCAGGTAAGATTTTAATAATCTCTGCGAGTACAGTCATCAAAGGCTCATCAACATGATCAGCTTTGAAAGCGTCAATATAAATTATATTGTGTGTATTATCTTGCTTCATTAGATTTATAAGTTTATGGCAAAACTCAGTTTTACCTGTGCCCCAGCTGCCATCAATAACCATTGGTGAAATATCTATATCAGATTTCAGAAGCTTAATAACTTTTACAGCGATGCTTTTACGTTGAAACTCATCACGCCCACCTTGTTCTTCATCGAATGTTTTTTTCGTAATAGTCACATTCACTTTATTGTTCCTCTAATTGGAATTGATAATTTTCACGCATTAATAACTGCTACAGAACAAACTAGCAATCCAGCATCACAAGCAAGATTAAGCCAGGAGATTTTTAGCTTAATTTTCTTAGGTTTGGTTATATACATCTAAGTTTCTGCTTATTCTGCGAAACCACCTTTGATCCAATCATCAAATTCACTCATCAAAATCCCTGATCCATAAGCATTTAAGCCGCTTTGATAAGAAAACCAGTTTCTTACATTATCGTTTGGTTGTTTCTTTTCAAAACCGTCAATAAAGTTTTCGTAAGATACTGGAGAATACATTAATCTAGAATAGAAGTTTTTATCACCATAAGAAGACAATTTCGATGCAATAGTTACAGCCTTTCCTATCCATACTTTACTGTTAATACTTACTCCTTTCCTACCCGCTTTAATTACTAGTTCTTTATCGGTAGCCATACCAATCCCTACTCTAATTTTATCCTGTCCTCTATTTTCGAGTAATTTGTTAAACATATTAATAAAAGTATTAATATAAAAAGTTTTGTTAGCACATTCTAGAATATCGGATTTTTCAGGGGTAGTATAAATCGCATAAACGCAGTCTCCACGAATACCTATTTCACGCATATTTTCATCATCTCTAAGAATCTCAATAATCTCTGAAGTAAATGCTCTAACTAACTTAGCAGTAGGTTCATCATTTTTAGAAAATAAAGAAGTAGAGTCTCTTATATCAACAAATATAGCAGTCACCCATGACAAATAACCATTTTCAAAAGTGAAGTTATCATCACTTGGAAGCTTATTTTTTTCTTCTATTTTCATGTAGTTATCAAGGATAGACTCCACTCTGTTCTTTCCTTGCTTATAATCATATTCCGACATTTTTTTCTCCCTATTTAAAACAAGTAGGACCAAGAAACTACAAGTAATGGCAAACTAAATAAAATGAGTTTAAAGCCTTTGTTGTATCTTTCGAATTTCTCTGTGCATATTTTTGAATTAATGTATATCTGACAAGCTAGATCCTCTCTGTAGCTATACTCACTTTTCTCGATATTCTGTAAGTAATCATGACTACCTGCTTGAGCGGATATCGCACCAAAGAAGATCATAGAGCTGCTATTTCCAGAATGTATTTTTGTTCGTGCTGTTAATGCTTGTGATAATTGATATACCCCTTGTAGAAAATAGAATGAAGACAAAATAATTGTTAATACACTAAATCCAAGGAGTACATTCGTCTCATCACTACCTAGAGCTGATTTCAGAAAGTTGAGATTTGTAGGCTTTATAGCAAATAAGATAGTAAGAATAATTCCTACAGCAGAGAGTAAGTAGGATACTTTGCTATCACAGTTCGCCACAAAGCCTATTATTCTCTCTAAATTTCTCTCTAGTATTTCATCACTTATTCGAGGACTAACTTCCATTAAATTGCTTCCCCATCAACTACCACCCGCCTCTTACCCGTCAACAACACCTGCATCAACGCCTTTTTCTCTTGCTGTAAATCAGCCAGCTGCTGTTCAAGCAATTCGATTTCTTTATCGGCATTGGTTAATACGGTGGCGACTTTTTGTTGTTCTTTATAGGTTGGTGGCACTAAGAACTTATACAGTTTGACGTAATCAGTAGTAACTCGTTTATGGCCTGCTGAGCCCTGCATGTTTAGTTGACCTCTACCTCTGAAATCATTAGTCAAACTTAGATAATAAATGAATCTTGGATGATTTTGTCTTTTGGCACGAAGTACGTGAAATTCTGTTGAACCAAAACCAATGCCATTACGAAGATCATCTACAAATGCGCCTTTACCATTTTCAAAGCACGGGGTTATCTTTGCTACTACAACATCTTGATTCATGAAGGCCGTAAAGCCCTTAGATACGTCTTCATACTTCCTAATTTCTTGTTTAATCAACTTAGCATTTTCTGAAACTGCTTCCATCGGTATAAAAGAGACAAAGCTGTCTTCAGGCTGAGATGGTTTTTTAGGATTAACAATAGTTATATCTTCTAACTTAACCTCTTCCCACTCCCCCGCAAATCGTTCCCCATTATCATCCAGCAACCGCTTTTTACCCGTCAGCAATTGCTGCATCAACGCTTTTTTCTGCTGGGTACTATTCTCAATCAAACGCTCAGTCGTGCTGATCGCTTTGTCCCAAGTGGATAGGATGTTGGAGATTTTTTGTTGTTCTGGGAGAGGTGGAATTTGAATTTCTAAATCAAGGTATTCTGGGGTGCGGATGTGGACTTGGGTACTTCCGACCATAATTCTTTGCATTACTTTTCTATAAAAAGACGTATTACTCAAATATGAAAGGTACTTTTTATCAAGATCATCATTAAGTTTTAGCCCGTATATTCCTTGAGATAGAATATATTTTTCTTCACTAGTAAAATTAACTACCGTTCCTATAGTTGGTCCGGTTGGAACAAGATCTCGAAGAGTAGTTATAGTATAAGAATTATCGACAATAGAACGCTTGTTATTACTAGCAAATTCATTAGTACAATATGTAGGGCTTTCAATCAACAATTCGCCAGTAGGCTGGATAGCTTTTTTTGGTATGACAGGAAATCCAACATCACTGAAGTCACTTGGACGTAGTGCAGCACCACCTTTATGCCCTAAAACATAAGAACCTATTTTTTTAGAAGTCCAGTCTAAAGGTGTTTCTTCTTTAGCTAATAGTCGCATAGATCAATACCCCAAACTTTTTAAAAAATCTGCCATCTCAGTCTCTAATTTATCGAGTTCAGCTTTTAACTCAAGACGCTCATTACGCACCGCATCCAGATCAATCTCCGCCTCTTCTTCAAAGGTATCGACATAGCGTGGAATGTTTAGGTTAAAATCGTTTTCTGCTATCTCATCAAAGCTCGCTAGATACGCATATTTATCAACGCTTTCTCTCGCCTTATAGGTCTCAATGATCCTAGCAATATTATCTTCAGTCAGCTGGTTTTGATTTTTACCTGATTTAAACTCATTGCTAGCATCGATAAACAGTACCGTGTCATCAGTTTTGTTCTTTTTAAACAATAAAATAGCCGCTGGAATACCTGTTCCAAAGAATAGCTTTTCTGGTAAGCCTATTACCGTATCGAGCAGGTTTTCTTCGATGAGCTGCTGACGGATTTTGCCTTCACTTGACGCACGGAACAGCACGCCATGCGGTACGACCACGCCCATGCGACCAGTCGCAGGTTTGAGCGTTTCGATCATATGACTGATAAAGGCATAGTCGCCCTTGGTCTTGGGCGGTACGCCGCGATGGAAGCGACCATAGGGATCGCTGCTGGCATCGTCATGACCCCATTTATCTAGTGAAAACGGCGGATTGGCGGTCACCACATCGAACTGTAGTAAACGCTTGCCGTCTTTGTCGAGTAGCAGCGGATTACGGATGGTATCGCCCCACTCAATACGGTGGTTGTCCTCACCATGCAAAAACATATTCATCTTGGCCAGTGCCCATGTCGAGCCAATGGCTTCTTGACCGTATAGTGCATACTTCTTAGAGTTTGAGTTTTTGCGTACCATCGCCCCGCACTTAATGAGTAGCGAACCCGAACCACAGGCTGGATCACAGATTTCATCACCTTCGACAGGCTCAAGGATAGTCGCTAGCAAATTGGACACTTCAGGCGGCGTATAAAACTCACCAGCCGTCGCGCCACTACTGGCAGCAAAGTGCTTGATTAAATACTCGTACGCATTACCGATCACATCGAGGCTACCGACACGCTCGGCACTTAGATTGAGAATGTCTTTGCCAAAGTCTTCTAATAAGTGGCGTAATAGTTCGTTCTTTTGTTTTTCTTGACCGAGTTTATCGGTGTTAAAGCTGATGTCTTGGAAGACGTTTTTGAGCTTGGTTCCGTTGGCTTCTTCAATCACATGTAGCGCCTCATCGATACGTTGACCGTTGCCTGGCTGATGACGCTGCTCGTATAGATCCCAAAAGCTTGCGCCCTCAGGCAATACAAAACGCTGCTTGGACATCATGGCGTGGATCAGCTCGGGGTTGTCGCCGAACTGCTCGACCAGCTTGATGTACTCATCGCGGTAAACGTCAGATAAATACTTGAGGAACAGCATGGTTAAGATAAAGTCTTTATAGGTGTCGGCGCTGATAACCCCGCGAAAGGTGTCGCAGGCGTTCCATACGGCTTTATTGATATCGTCTTGATTGATTTGGGTGGTGGCAATCGTATCGGTTGTACTCATTCTCTGTTCCTATTGATAAGCTAAAATTATTTATTCTATTGGTTCTATTTGAAGAACTGATTTGTATATGACTGGTATCTACAATTGTTCGCATGACTTAGCTAGTAATAGTCTGAGCAACTATAATGCCCTGATTACGAAGTTCATTTATGCTTTCTTCATTTTTAGTCAGCTCTTTATATGACTCATAGGGACTTCTCCTTGTGAGCCAAGCAATCTCAAGAATGCAAAAGAAAATAAACAATAATACTATTGTTATAGGCTCTTGAAGCCAAACGATATCTATAAAAAGTAATAAGACAGTCATTAAAAATGAAATAAAATATAGATGCAAAATAATATCTTTTTTCTTAACAGCTATACATTCTTTTGCGCTTACTATTCCTATTTTTTCGGATTCTGGTACATAGGTGCATAAACCTTTTTTAGTGATATCACTCATTTCTATAAGGTGTGTCAAACTGATATTTTTACGCAGCAAGATATTTATCTTTTCAAACGGTATATTTCTAAGCATTTTTACGTTTAAAACGTTAATATCCTGTATATATTTTTCTTTACTTAGCAAATTATCTAAATCTAGTCTCAGCTTCTCTATTGCAGCTCTATCTTTAACCACTCGACTTATTGTAGCTGAGATAAAATCCCTTAAGAATGGAAGAAAAGGCGATAGCAATGGTATTGACGCAGTAAGCCCTACCAATACTAAATTCAAACCTTCAATTTTTAGCATTAGCGAGATCCTTCTTTATTGTTATTAATTCTCTGGGCTATCCCAGCTAATAACTGTTCACTATTGGATATCAGTTCTTGCTGCACAGCCTTCTGCTGAGCGAGATTGCTATATAAACTGGCGATAATCTGTTGTTCCTTAACAGTAGGTAGTACAATCTCTGTTTCCTCTAGTGCAGAACGGGGCAAACTAAGTGACCCTGTACCTCTAGACTTAGTTTTAAAGTAGTTTTGTACTGGTTTCTGGTTCAGCCACCATGTTAAATAGGTAGAGTGTACTTTTTCAGTTTTAGCTTGCAATATAAAAAAATAAGGTGCTGCTATCACCTTAGCATTTATATCGTTTATAAAGTCATCAACTAAAACTGCATAATTTTGATTACCACGTGCCAGTACTAGAATATCCCCTTTAACAAGCCAGTCAGGCGCGCTTTTACCTGTCAATTCAGTAGAAATACAAGAATCCCAAGAAATACCATCTACAGATAAGTCTTTCATTTGCACAATTCTTATACCAGTATCCTCAACTTCAGTGATAGCACCACGGATCGAACGACCTGATTTTATTTCACATATTTGAATAAGTTCCAAATGCTTATATTGGTTCTTCACAGATACTCCATTTTTATGCATAATTCCAAGTTATGCAAGTATCTACTAAGTTAGCACAGGAGTCAACGACTTTTATGCATAAACATCAATTATGCATAAAATATTTTTGCTTTATTTTTTGAACCACGTAACTATATGTAGAACCATATCTATTTTAGTAATCTGTTTAGACGCTACTCTGCATCAATTTATCTAGTCAAAATGAAGGATAATAGTCTAGTTAATATCACTATCTAATCTAACGATCTATTAATCGTTGATCGCTCACTGATAGAATGCTATCAAGACATTGCGATTGCGCTGATAAATGGTGGTTTCGTTGACAGGCAATTGATACTAGATAAGAATATTATCTTACGTGTGTATAATGAGCGTTACGCAGGTATTGTGGAGAAGAGTTCACTTGAACCATTCTATTAGAAATGGTTTTTTAGGAAAAATATGTGTTTGAAACTAAATAATAACCCAGAAACATTTTGTTTCAATTTAATATGAGATAAATCCCATTATCTGTTTCGCATCCAATACTTAAAAGGTGTTGGTCTAATAGTTGGTCTATATCTTTAAATTATAATAAAAAATATTTTAAAATCAATAACTTATAATATAAGTACGACTTCCTCCTTCACCGCCAATCTTATAAAATCATCTTTTATTTCAGTTTTCCTATCTTGTCCTAAACGCTCCTAAAACCTCTTGAATTTTTTAATAGTATGACTTTCAGTCCATACTAATTATCTACTGCTGTCCGAAACACTTCTAAGATATGTCAGGCATCTCAAGAGCGTGACTTATTTAATATTCATTTGTACCTTAAAACGATCAATGCCATTGTCTTAAAAATTTTAAAATGTCGCTCTTGCTCACTCATTCAAATACAGCTCGGCCATACCATCAAGTCTCGCTTTTACCTCTTTCCAGTTCGGCATAACTTGAGTTAACAAGCGCCAAAAATGCTCATTATGATTGTGCTCGGCGATATGACACAGCTCGTGCAATATTACGTTGTCAAGTCGCTGACGCGGAAATACTAATATATAGAAATGGATGCTATTGTAGCAACACTGTTAAAACTGAATATTTGTTTTGCAAATAGAAAATTATAAGACTAATCTTATATTTCTTACGGGAAGCTAACAATAGGTAACATTATGAAAACCAATAAGCTATACGCAGGGATTGCATTGGCAACTACACTAGTATTGACAGGGTGCGGTAATGATAACGATGACAATGTATCAAACTCAGATAATAATGGGGGGCCTATCGTTAATAATGAACTGAACTATGCAACTTTCGATCCTTTCACTGACATGTCAAATGATAAATATGAAGAAGCTTGGGGCAAGCTGGCGTACAAAATCAGTAACAGGGGATTGACGGAAACAATATCTACCGTGATAGGAAGCTCACCTACTGCTTATCAAGACAGTAGAGGTGACGATAATGAGTTGGAATATTATGTCGGTAAAAACACGTTTGCCGCTGTTCCTGAGAATTTTGATAGTAAGTTCTATAAAATCAACTTTGTTGATAGCGATACCTTTACATTAAAAGTTCAAATGGATAATTCAACTTTTAACTCTACTTATGACATTACTACTCTTGACCTTACGGGCGTAGGCAAGCAACCACGCAATGCTACTACAGGTATAGATACTGATTTAGACTATTTCCCTGAGGGCTTTAATGCCACTTTCCCTAGTGGCTCTCAATGCTATATTATTTTAGAGACCCCTGAGCAAAATTACTATAGCTTTGCTGATGGTGATGATGTAGGTAGCATGACTATTGAGCAGTGGATTGCTAATGAAAGAGAAAACAATACCGTCACTAATCTTGTGCAAGAAAATATCGGACTCAATAATGAATTACCAGCTGCTAGATATACCGACGAGGATGGAGATACCATTGCCGTTGTCCGATACAAAGGGTTGATTTACGACGCGTTCTACAATCAAAAAGGCATTCAAGAAAAAGAAAATACTGATCCTGAAACTTCCGAGGTTTACTGTAATCTGTATAACGATGTAGCGACTAAATTCTTTGAAACACAAATCAAAGCCAATTATTAGTATTAGCTGTGAGTTAAGACCTAGCTACTTGTATACATCAAGACAAAAAATAGCGCCTACAATGGGCGCTATTTTTTTATCCATTTTAACACCTTCTCTACTATCTCATTCTGAATCTATATAGCATACGGCTATGCCCATTATCCCGTAAGATAGATAAACGACAATACAAATCAGCTTAGTAAGAATAAACAATATAAATACTTAACGGTTGACCTTTGTTTGTCGCTCTGTTAAATTTTAATACGATACAAAACGTATCGTTTTTAATAAACACTATGGATAGTGTTTTTTTCACCACATCAAAATACCCTTGATAGTGGTTATGTCAGTCAATTTAGTTCATGCCAAGGATAGCTATGATGAACGATCATTTACCAAATCTGCTTCCACCGTTCAAAATGCCTTTCGCACAGTCAAACTCAAAAGCATCCATATTTTTTAGCATCTAGCCATCGTACAGTTATAACGCCTGTTCTTTTAGATAAAAGCAATAGGTTAAGCCGTATCTGTTGCTGACAATCAAGCTTGTTTGACAAACATATTCAACAACATCGTTTTTCCATGGAAGGAAATCAAAATTATGAGTATTTTTGCTATTTTGTTGTCTTTGTCACTCTTGATATATTTTGCTTATAGAGGTGTTAGCGTCTTAGTGCTCGCCCCTGTACTCGCTATTTTGGCCGTGGTTTTAAGTGGCGAAAGCACTCAAACTATGGGTATGTATACAGAAGTGTTCATGCAAGGCTTGGGCGGCTTTGCTATCAAATATTTTCCATTATTTATATTGGGCGCTATTTTTGGCACGTTAATGGAAGATTCTGGTTATGCCTATAGTATCGCTCACAACATAGTCGAAAAATTGGGTGACAAACATGCTTTGCTAGCGGTCGTGCTAGCCTGCTGTATTCTCACTTATGGGGGTATATCCGCTTTTGTTGTAACGTTTGCCATCTATCCTATCGCAGCAGCCTTATTTAAGCAGACAAATATTCCCAAAAGGCTGATACCAGGAGCAATTTGTATTGGTGCGCTCACCTTAACCATGACTGCCTTACCCGGCTCCCCTGCCATCCATAATGTCATACCCATGCCCTATTTTGGGACCGATGCTTTTGCTGCTCCAGGTCTAGGCATCATTGCAGCGATTGTCATGTTAGGTGGCGGTATGCTATGGATGTATCGCCAATTACAGGTTGCTCATGCTAATCATGAAGGCTATGGCAATCATATGTTAAATGAAAAGGCGCCTCACTCAGGTATCGATGTACCGAATTTTTGGTTGGCACTGACCCCGATTTTTATCGTTATTATCGGTAATTACGCATTTTCCAAACTGATTATCCCGATGTGGAATAACAGCTATTTGGCTGATGAGCAATTTGGCGGGATCGCCTTAAGCTCAGTGATTGGTATTTGGGCGATTATTTTGTCATTGTTTTTGGCCTGTGTTTTTGTCATTGCTTTAAATTTTAAAAGAATAGGCAGTGTGACAGAAAGCCTGAACAAAGGCGCAATGGGATCTTTGCTTCCCATTTTCAATACAGCATCAGAAGTGGGTTATGGCTCTGTGATTGCGACGCTTGCTGGTTTTGCGGTGATCAAACAATACCTTATGGGTATTTCACCCGAAAACCCGCTCATATCAGAGGCCATCATGGTTAACGTCCTAGCAGGCGTGACAGGCTCTGCTTCCGGTGGCTTGGGTATTGCATTAGAAATCATGGGTGATAACTATATGCAGTTGGCAGAGCAATACAATATTGACCCTGAACTGATGCACCGTATCGCCTCGCTTGCCTCAGGCGGTCTAGATTCTCTACCCCATAACGGCGCTATCATAACCATGCTCACTATTTGTGGTTTAACGCATAGAGAATCGTACAAAGATATATTTGTGGTCGCAGTGATCGTTCCTATCATTGCGCTTATCCTCGTTATTGTACTAGGCAGTATGTTTGGCTCTTTTTAAAAAGCGTTTTTGGTTTTAATAATATAAATATCATTGGTTTTTAGAAAAGCAGATCTATTGTAGCAACACTGTTAAAACTGAATATTTGTTTTGCAAATAGAAAGTTATAAGACTAACCTTAGATTTCTTACGGGAAGCTATCAATAGGTAACAATATGAAAATCAATAAGCTATACGCAGGGATCGCATTGGCAAGTACACTAATATTGACAGGATGCGGTGATGATGACGATAACAATGTGTCAAACCCAGATAACAATGGCGGTCCTATCGTTAATAACGAACTAAGTTATACGGTGTTCGATTCTTTCACTGAGGTGGTGAATGGTCAGTTCCAAGGGGGCTGGGGTAAGCTCGCTTATGTCATCGGTAACAACAAGTTTTCTGAAACTATCTCTACCGTCGTGGGTAACTCACCTACCGCTTATCAAGAGAGTACAAGTGAATATACTGACATAGAGTATTATGCAGGTAAAAACACGTTTGTGGCAGTTCCCGCAGGGTCTGAAGATAAATTTTATAAAGCCAACTTCACTGATAGCAATACGTTCAAGTCAAGCATCCAAATGGATGGCTCTTCTATCGACTCTACTTATGATATTGTCACGATTGACCTTAGTGGCGTAGGTAGGCTTCCGTCTAGTGCGACGACCGGTATCAGGACTGACTTAAACTCTTTCTCTGATAACTTTAGTGCTACTTTCCCTAATGGCTCTCAGTGCTACATCTTACAAGAAACACCTACCCAGTCCTACTATGCATTTTATGATTATGATGCTGGTCAAGATATAACGCTTGACGAGTGGATCGCTGACGAAGAAGAAGCCAATACCGCTACTGATCTTGTCAAAGAGAAAGTCGGACGCAACAACGAGCTACCAGCCGTTAGGTATACTGATGAATACGGCGATATGGTAGGAGCCGTACAATACAATGGTTTAGTCTATAATGCTTACTATTACCAAAAGGGCGTGAAAGATGCTGCTATGACTGACTTTACAAAAGATGTCGTAGATTGCAACTTATACAACGATGTAGCGGCCGATTTCTTTGAAACACAAGTCAAAGCCAGCTATTAATATTAGCTATGCATGAAGACCTAGCTACTTATATATATAAATAGAAAATAGCGCCTAAAATAGGCGCTATTTTATTATGTAATAATAGCTATTTACTTAATTTAGGAAGGATAACAATACGGCAAATTCTGCAAATGTCATCATGTTCCTATTTATTTGATGTCGTAGATTCAGAGTGATTTTTATACAACAACTAAAGGTGTTATCAGTCACCTTTTTATCGATACTTTCTCTTTTTAATACCCACACTTACCCTATTGTTCACTCATCTTACTCCTCAAAACTGCCCTATTCTTCGATACAAACCTTTGCATTAGACACTAGAGGATTACTGGTTGTTATAGTGATGTAATGAAGGCCGTGTCTGTGGTAGTTGACAGATGCCTTCACTCATGAATTCGATTATAGTGGATATTGATAATATTTATTTAAACTCACTGAGGAATCAAATCATGAAAACACTTGGATTATGTACGGTGGCAGCCTTGAGTTTGAGTGCTTGTGCAACAGGTATGAACAGCGGAACAACGGGCAATACTCAAAATAACGTAGTGACACAATATCCTATTGAAACCGCGATGCTCAATATCTATACCAAAGCGCGCAGTGATAAATTAATGGCGACGATTGGTAATCAAAGTGCCTCAGCCGAGATCAACGTCACGCCTAAAGGCCGGATGATGTTCAATAACAAAGCGGTACAAGGTGCCGAGGTCAACACCATCAATAAAGTGAATAATCAAATCACCGATCAATCGGTGGCTATCAACTACTTTACCCTGAATCCTTTGGTATTCCACGGGTTTACAGACAGCTCTGGCAAATACTCACTCTCGAATCAAACAACCACCATTCCTAAAATGGCGACGGTAGGTTCTTCTAGCAAATTGATTACTGAAACTGTGTATAGCGATAGTAGTATGCGCAAAAAAATAGGCACCTATGACCAAGACTGGTCTTTGACGCGAGATAGCAATAATACGGCGTGGTTCTGTATTGAAACGTCCGGCAATCTACTCCTCAAGGTTGACCCTCAAGGCACATCGTCAGAATGCTACAAAATCAATGCCCGAGGCGATATATTAGATAGCAAAGTCACTATTAGCCAGCCTGCTAATAATGGTAAGAATAAAGTGATATTTACCAGTCAGTAGTCCTTGTGATTGCGTTAATATATCGTCCATAAATGCGTAAGATTTTATCGTTAAACAACAATGGCGCCTATTTAAGGCGCCATTGTTGTATGTGTAGACTTAGAACCTGTTGAACACGCCCTAACCATTAACCGCGGTGTCCTTCGATATGTTTACCTTGATACTTGCCTTTCACCTTATATTTAGCTGGCGCAGCCTTTGAGTGATAATAGACACTTTTTTTCTTATTATTCATCTGCTTGTGCTTATGGTTGTCTTTATTCCCATGTTTTTGATGCTGTACTTGAGACGCCTGATGCTGAGTAAAATGAGGCGCTGCATTGGCTTGACCAACCATTGATAAGCAAGCAGTTACCGCAAAAATTGAACTGATTATGATTTTTTTCATTGTTGTTTCCCAATTTGATAAATGATGATTACAGACACTTTATAAAGTATCAAATAAAATATCGTGATAAAGCGGCGCTCTATCGACAAGGGAGATGATAAACAACTTTAGTATTAAGTAGCTTTATGAAACTTGAAGAAAGGTTGCGATTATTGCTCGCGGCTCGATTCTACTTGATACGCTTACTCCAAATAAAAAATATCGCGCTTAAATAGTTATAAGCTAAGATAGTAACCAAGCCTATGGCAAAGCGTTGTTATTGCGATTGCTAACTCAACACCTTTAAAAAAGGGTTGTCAATGTCATCAGGGCTTCATAAAATCTAGCTAATGTTTTGATAAAAAAGCTCAAAAATGATCATAGGTAAGCGGCGTTTATAATGAGAAAAGGAGCTGAATATGAGTAAGGATAAAAAGACCATAGAAGACTATAGGCATCTGGTCGCCAGCAAAGATGTCACCGTCCATCTATCGCAAGACCAACAAGCCATGATCTTAAAGACTTATGACTACGGGTTGAACGCCATGACTGATATCGACGAGATGTTACTCAGCTCAGTCATTCGTCAGCTCAAAACAGCCATTCACACAGAGACATAGCCCTACTTTGGCCATCGTTTAGTAAAATATGGTTTGATTCAATAAGGTTTAAACAGTATTGCTCATTTGCTTGGACTGAACCATTAAGCGCATACTAAAAAGCCCCAAACCACTCGTAGAAGCAGTTTGGGGCTTTTTAGTAGTCGATTTAAACCGTCAGTGATTAATCATTGTCGATCTGACTGCTCGTAATCTTGCCAGTCATACTATCGACAACCACTTTATGGACTTGATTGCCTTTGCCAATTTCAATCTTATAAACGGGCTTGCCAAAATCCATATCGAATTCAGCTTCAAGTACGGATCCTTTTAGCGTTTTATTGGCATTCTTGATGGCTTGAGACAAGCTCACTTTTGCTTGTTTCATGGTGTTATATTCTGCCAAATCGTCTTTATCTAGACGCTCTGTCTCATCTTTTGTGACTTTTCCAGTGCTCGCATTCACTCTGACTTCTTGTTCATTGTTATTGGCGATGATTTTGATGTCATAGTGACTATCTTCTGCACGATCTTCTTGATCAAAATCTGCACTAATGATATCGCCTTTTACTGCTTTATTGGCAAGCGTCAGTGCCTGCTCTAGACTGATCTTGCTTTGCGAAGCAGCGGTAATCTCATTCATAGAAGTGGCCGCTTGGCTGGCTGAAATAGAGGCCATGCTAAGGGTTGCGACACTCAGTGCTACCGCTAATGATTTTTTTAATGTTGAGGTTTTTTTCATCATTGGTGTTATTTTCGTCATTGGTGTTGTTTTCATAATAATATCCTAATGCATCTCCAAATATCCTTTGAAGACAAGTATTCAGTGAAATAATGTCATGAATCCATCATGACACTCTTTATAAAATGTCTATTGCGATTAGGATAATGACACAGTGTCAATCTTGATGTCTAAATGATTTATGCTGATAAAAAGTAACGAATGTAGCGTTTACAGCGCTAAACCTTTTATAGATATGTCAAAAAGTAGCCAAATTATTTGCCGCTTTTCAAAATGTAGAATTCGTTAAACAAAATTGTGGCGCTATCATCTACAGCCAAACATCATAACTCGTAAAACTCATATCGTATAAAATCGAATCGTACGATTACGATAAAGGTTTCATAGTATCCGACCGTTTAGAGATTTTTTGTAAAACGTAAAGCACAAACTTTGCTTCTGTATTAAAGTCTTGTGCTGCAACAGCCTCTAATAGCGCTTGTCTTTTTTCGCTTTTAGCACGGTACGCATATGGCGTCATCGTCATCAAATCCCTTAAATCATCAGCAGATAAAGCCAACTCATGACTGACCCGATGCGTATGTAAAAGCGTGAATTCAGAGGACAGCTCTTGTAAAAACTTATCGGAATCATGCTCACGCACATCATCAAATAGTGCCTCGCGCATCGATGCCAAATGTCCTGCGTCTGGTTTTGCAATGATCAAATAGCCATCGTCAACCAGTACCTCAGCAAATGCGCTTGGTAAGATGGGACTAAAAATACTACTGATACCTGTCATACTATGAGCACTTAGCGGTAGATTCGCCGCACTCGTCACCAATGGATAAATAATAGTCGCTCTAGCAGAGGTGGCTTTATCTTGCTGATACCAGAGCCTGCCTGCTGCCTTCCCTACCTTGGCCAACTCAACCAACGCAGGCTTACTAATATCAGCGGCGATCAAATTATCGATAAGACCTGATTCTAGCTCTGCCATCGCTTGAGTGTAATAGCCTTCACCGCACCCAATATCTAACCAGTTGATAGGGGCTTTACCTTGTTCATCTTTTAATTGCTTTGCCAACAATGCCTGCATTTGTTGACCAACCAATGCCTGCAACGGTTGATAATGGCCTGCCTTCAAGAAGCGCTTGCGTGCCTCGATAGAATCTTGGCTATCACCAGGCGCTTTGGATTTTTTTTGTTGTACTGGTAATAGGTTGACATAACCTTGCCGTGCCACATCAAAAGTATGGACAGTCTGTTTGGGATTTAGGCTGCCGTCACAGCGCCATGTATCTGGTGCAGGCTGTATGGGAGAGTGACAAAGGGGACAGGTAAATAAGGACACAGGCATCTCAAAATCGTAGCAATATGACTGGCATTTTAACAAAATTCATGGGCCTTAAGCGATAAAAAGCCACCTCAATAATCATTGAGATGGCATCTATAAATATAATATAGGAATATTTGAGGCGTTTCTTTACCGCAGTTTTAGCGTCATTAGGCCAAGAATAACTAATATGATGGCAATGATCCAAAATCGTGCCACCACTTGGGTTTCTTTCCAGCCGATTTCTTCAAAATGATGATGCAGCGGCGCCATACGAAAAACACGCTTTTTGCGCAGCTTGTATGAACCCACTTGCAACATAACCGACAAGGCTTCAGCGACAAACAGACCACCCATAATCGCAAAAGCAATCTCTTGACGTGTCATGACCGCAATGGTGCCCAGCATCGCCCCAAGTGCCAGCGCACCGACATCACCCATAAACACTTGTGCTGGATGGGCGTTGAACCATAAGAAACCCAGCCCTGCGCCAATCATAGCGCCACAAACAATGATGACCTCAGAGTTATAAGCGATATAAGGTACATGCAAATAATCAGCAAAACGCACATCACCTGATACATAGGCCATGGCACCCAAACCTGCTGCCACCAGTACCACTGGCAAAATCGCCAAACCATCCAAACCGTCGGTTAAATTGACCGCATTAGACGCGCCATTGATCACAAAATACGTAAAAATGATGAAGCCAATACCAAAGGGTACGACTGAAAATGGAATCATCCAGTCTTTAAAGATCGGTAATAACAAATCTTGCATCTCACGCGTGGTATTGATATCAGGCTGTAGCGTGGCAATATAGTATAAAGACACACCAACAAATAACGCCCCTATCGACAACCAAAAATACTTCTTGCGGGCGATTAAGCCTTTGGGGTCTTTGTATTTGATTTTTAGCCAATCATCTGCCCAACCTACTGCCCCAAAAATGACCATCACGACCAGCAAAATCCACACATAGGGATTGTTCAGGCGCGCCCAAAGCAACGTCGATATACCGATAGCACTGAGAATCAACACGCCGCCCATGGTTGGCGTGCCCGTTTTGACCAAATGAGACTGCGGGCCATCATCACGAATCGCCTGTCCGTATTTGAGCGAGCGTAGATGTTTAATGACACGTCCGCCAAAAATCATACTAAAGGCAAGTGCGGTAATGACCGCAAGTAGCGCGCGTAGCGTCAACGAAGAAACCGCCGAAAACGGCGTATAATACTGACCAAGCCAGCCAAACAACCAAACTAACACCGCCTACTCCTCGACTAGCGCATTGATAAGGGTTTCCATCTGCATGGAACGAGAGCCTTTGAATAACACGGTACAAGTCTGAGCTTGTTGCGCTTGCAAATACGGCTGCAAATATTGTAATAAACGCTCTTTATCGGCGAACGCGTGAGCGCTGATATTAGCAATCTCTTGCGCTCCTGCTACCGTATAAGGCGCATACTCGCCCACACAAAGCAATACATCTATGCCTGTGGTCGCAATGGTACGACCTAAACTCTGATGCTCGCTCACTGCCGCATCGCCAAGCTCTCCAATATCACCCAACACCATGACTTGTATGCCCGTCTGCGCGGCCAATACTTTTGCCGCGGCACGTACCGAATGAGGATTGGCATTATAAGTATCATCAATCAAGCGATGCATACCAAGCAGTTGGCTATTCAAACGACCTTTGGCAGGACGTGAATTCTCAAGACCAATGACGATATCTTTTGCATCAATATTTAATGCATGAGCACAGGCAGCAGCAGCGAGCGCATTATTGACATTATGCTCGCCTGCAAGTGGCAAATTGATATCGTGCAATTGACTACCAATATGTAGCTTAAACTCACTGCGTTCAGGCTCTACATCCAAATGACTGGCACTCACATCGGTATTACCAAACCCGATAACGTGTGAAGTGTGTTTTTCAGCGATACGGCGTAACTGGTTGGTAAAATCGTCTTTATCAGGAACAATCGCAAACTGCGTGTCGGTCAAGGTATGATAAATTTCTGCTTTGGTTTGGCAAATGCCTTCACGACTACCAAACTCACCCAAATGCGCCGTACCAATATTTAAGATACAAGCGACATCAGGCTGGACAATCTCAGTGGTATACGCAATCTCGCCAATGTGATTGGCACCCAATTCTAAAATGGCGTAACGATGATGATCAGACAATTCAAGAAGCATCATTGGCACACCCAAATCATTGTTTAGGTTGCCACGGGTAATCAGTGTCGGTGCCAAGCGACCAAAAATGCTACCCAGCATCTCTTTACAAGTGGTCTTACCACTAGAGCCTGTGATGGCAATCACAGTCAAATCTTGATGCTGCTGACGACGATAAGCGGCCAGTTGTCCAAGTGCCAATCGTGTGTCACTCACAACCAGCTGTGGAATACTGGTAGAGATAGGACGAGAGACGATAGCGGCGACAGCCCCTTTTGATGCTGCCATATTGATATAATGATGACCATCAAAATTATCACCACTTAATGCCAAAAAGATATCACCTGTTTTTATGGTACGCGTATCGGTGGCAATACGATTACTGATTACCCCATGATTCGCTGGCTCTGCCTGACCGGCGTTTGCTTGGACTTCTGGTAGCTGCCAATGTCCATTAAGCGACTGTGTGGCCGCAAGCAAATTGTCTGCCTGCCAAACATACAGCCCTTGTGACTGGATGGTGTTATCGTTGTCGGCTGTCATAGTGGTTACCTTATATGATGACTACTTGTTTCTTATATTTGAATGTACTGATTTATACGTACTAGGGCGTGTTCTAGAAAAAATTAAAACGCAACTGCAACCGCTATGATTTATGCTCGTCCAGCTTGCTTAAGCGCATTTTGTAAAACAACACTGTCATCAAAATCATAACGCACATGGTTAATTTCTTGGTAGGTCTCATGTCCCTTACCAGCGATGACCACGATATCAGCGGCGGCGGCTTGTTGGACAGCATACTCAATTGCTTTTTGACGTGCAGGCTCAATATGCGTACGCTGATATTGCTCAGCACTCATGCCAGCTTGCATGTCTTGCAAAATCATATTCGGATCTTCGGTACGAGGATTGTCTGCTGTCAGTATGACTTGATCTGCACCTGCCAAACCCGCTTGTGCCATTAATGGGCGCTTACCAGCATCACGGTCGCCGCCACAACCAAATACCGCCCATAGCTGACCATCACAATGGGTTTTAAGACTGGCAAGTACTTGTTGTAAAGCGTCAGGCGTGTGCGCATAATCCACAATAAAACAGCCTTCATGAGAGGGTACGCGCTGCATACGCCCAACAGCGCCTTGCAGCTGCGGTACAACGGCTGCGATACGCTCGATATCCTGATCAATGTCAGACCCAAGCGCCACTGTTGCGGCAATGGCTGCCAGCAAGTTGGCTACGTTAAAGCGGCCCAACAATGGACTTATGACCGTTATGGTGTTGGCTTTGTCTTGATGAGAATCTGTATGAGTGTCGCCAGTATTATCACTGACGTTATAGCGCACAGCAATCTCAACCCCTTGTAAACTCGGATTGATACTGGCGGCGACAAAAGTTGCATTGCTGGAAGGGTTTAAGCTGTATGTCCACACGGTTAAAGCACTGGCGTGCGCCATATCTAGCATAATCTGTGCATGTTCATCATCAAGATTGATAATGGCATGGGTCAACTCTGAAAAGTGCGTTTTGTCAAACAGCTTAGCTTTGGCTGCGGCATACTCTGCCATATCGGCGTGATAGTCCAAATGATCACGGCTCAAATTGGTATAAATCGCCACTGACACCGGCATGCCTTGTAGGCGCTGCTGATCCAGACCGTGCGAACTTGCTTCCAATGCAAGTAGATCAGCGTTTTCTTGCCCCATTTGATACAAGAATTGCTGGACGGCTAATGCATCCCCTGTCGTGTGACTGGCTTGCACCAATGCCCCAAGCTTACCATTGCCCGCTGTACCCATAACAGCACTACTCATGCCCATTAGTTGCGCCAATTGCGCGACCAGTTGACTGATGGTGGTTTTACCGTTGGTGCCCGTAACGGCTACGACTGCTGGCAAAGTCACTGGTTGCTGATATTGCAAACGCGCCTGAATCAAATCACCCAAAAAATCCCGAATATGTGGCACGTATAAAACGGGACAAGGCAACGCGCTAAGCTGCTGTACAACTGATTGTGCATCATCTGCTAGTGAAGACGCATTTACATCGTCTGTGGTCAGTAAAGCGATAGGATCGATTTCAGATAAGATAAATGCGGCACTGTTGGCCGCTTGTATCAGATAGTCACGACTTTTTTGACTGTGTCGTGTTTGGTTTTGTAGTGCTTGGCTTTTTAATAA
Organism: Psychrobacter sp. JB385; assembly: GCF_900163785.1. Lineage (GTDB taxonomy): Bacteria > Pseudomonadota > Gammaproteobacteria > Pseudomonadales > Moraxellaceae > Psychrobacter. The sequence continues at coordinate 76,680 of NZ_FUKN01000012.1, read as the reverse complement.
GACAAACACATCATTGGTTTTGAGCTGACGGCTGTGCAAACAAAACTGATGGAATGGAATAGCCTCAATTGAGTCCTGTTGATTGTAGCGAGTATGCGTCGATACTGTCTGTGCCAATGGCGATTGCGCAAATTCAGCTATCATCGCTGTTAGGGCTTGCTGCAAACTGTGTTTCTTACTGGATTCGACCAATTGTTGCAAGGTGACAGTAGTGCGGTTGAGCGATGAAGTAGACACGGTCATTGGCAAATCCTAAACAGTTAAAACAAATCAAAAAGAGAATGGCTAAACATGTAAAAACCGACTACCAATATCTACTTGGCTTTTGTTTCTAGCGGTTTGTCCAACGGCACATTATATAAACGCAGCGCTTCTTTCATCACATTGTGAAAGACAGGTGCTACGGTTAACCCTGCATACATCTGACCACGCGGGTCTTCAATCAACATCACACCCACCAATCTTGGATTTGATGCAGGCACTATACCTGCAAAGACGTTACGATATTGATCCGAATAATAGCCACCCTCTGGGTTGATACGGCGCGATGTCCCAGTTTTACCCGCGACGCGGTAGCCATCGATAGCAGCTGCTTTTGCCGTACCACCTGTTTCGGTGACACTCTCCAGCATCTGTACAATAGACATCGCCTGCTCATGGGCCATAATACGCTTGCTCGGCTTGGTTTTATCGTCTTTGATGAGGGTCAATGGATGCATAACGCCGCCCGCAGCCAATGCCGAATAAGCCTGTGCAACTTGCGCCAACGTCACTTGTAGGCCATACCCGTAACTGACCGTCGCCCGTCTTGCCGTCTCTTTCTCTTTTGGGGTAACAATCATTCCACTACCTTCCCCTGGGAACTGTAGCGGTGTTTTTTTACCAAAACCAAACTGCCTTTGCATATTGGTAATGGCTTCAGGTGGTAGCGACAGAGCAATCTTAGTTGATGCCACGTTACTGGATTTTTGTAACAAGGTTGCCAAGTTAATGCGACCCAAATTATTATGATCTCGAATGGTATAACCACGAACACGAATAGAGCCTGGGTTGGTATCAATCAAAGAAGTTGGCGTATACTTGCCTGAATCCAAGGCGGTAGCAACGGTAAACGGCTTCATCACCGAACCTGGCTCAAAAACATCAAGGAGGGCACGGTTACGCTGGTTTTCACCCGTCATCTCATTCAGGTTATTGGAGTTAAATGATGGCCATGTCGATAAGGCTAGTACCTCACCTGTTTGTACGTCGACGATCATACCAGTAGACCAACGCGCTTTTTGGACACGTCCTGCCTTTTCTAATTCTTTATAAAGTAAATACTGCAAGCGCGAATCAATGGTCAATGCCACATCTTTGCCAGCAACTTCAGGTTCAATCTGTTTCAGCTCTTTTAGGCTGTTTTGTTTGGCATCTTTGAGTACCAACACTTTACCATCGGAGCCTGACAGCTCTGTTTCGTATTGATGCTCTATACCAGCACGTCCTTCATAGCCCCCTTCAGGATCGGTTGAGTTTTGTCCCATAAAACCCAAAAGCTGAGAATTTGGTTGCGGCTGTGGATAGTAACGCTGGAAGAAGTTTTTCTCATAAACACCAGGAAAATCAAGCGAGCTGACGCTTTGGGCAATCTCTGGCGTGACTTTGTTTAAAAGGGGGAGATAATGGGAACCTGCACCCTTGGGTAGGGCTGCTTTGACTGCCTCTTCATCTGTCACATCGACACTAGCATCAATGGCAGTGACTTTCTTGAGCTCATCGACCGGTACATTAGCCGCTGCTGCCAATTTGGTTAAATCCATATTGTCCAAACGCTTTTGCATACGTGCGACCAACTTCGGACTATCAGGGTTGGTCAGAATGATGCGTTTGAGCTCATAGTATTCACGTGCATAATCGTGCGGACTAAACGTCACTGTCGCAAGAGGCGCACTGATGGCCAATGGCAGATTGTTGCGATCGGTAATCATACCGCGATAGGATTTTTGCGTACGCACACTGGTGATAAGCTCATTGCCTTTGTCTTGATAAAACTGTGCATTGGCCACTTGTAAATAATAAGCACGGGCGATGAGCAGACCCAAAATGACCAAAGAGATGACCCAAATCATGCGAAAGCGGTTTTTGTCCTGCTCAAAACCACCACGAGAGGATGCACCAGACGCTTTACCCAAAAACCCTCTTTTGCTTTTTTGGTTTTTGACGCTGGTATAGGCACCTTGTTCATCATTCTTTTTGAGACGACCAAATAATCTTTCTTTACGGCTATTGGCAGCTTTAGAATCAGATTTACCACCTGCTTGTCCAGACTTGGCGGCATTAGTACGGCGCAAAGGCTTAATGACTTTACCACTGGCAGTTTTTTTACTGGTATTTTTTGAGGCGGCTTTAGTGTTTTTGGTATTGGGTTTTTTATCGCTCATTGTCCTGCCTCCGTTAGGTCGGCTTCGCTTGGAGCAACCTCATTTGTCTCGGCAGAGCCGGTTTCCGCAGGCACCGTAGGTGGTACATTACTCGCTCGTCCTTCACCAACGATATCTGAATCATTGGTCGCCACAGCAGTAGAATCTGTCGTCTCGACTGGTGCTTCTGCGCCTGCTACCCCTGGCTGGATAATCAACTTATCTTCGAGCATAGGAGAGAACATACCCAACTCAGCGACGGCACGACTGGCAATTTGCGGAGTTGCACTAAATGTTTGCTGTTCAATCAATAGGCGCTGGTGTTCGATTTGGAGCTTTCTCTCTTGTTTTTTCATGTCTTGCAAAGCTTTATAATCCTGATGGTATTGCTGAATGCCCTCGGCAGTTTTAATTCCACTCCAAATAATAGCCGCCGCTAGCAGCATTAATATGGCGACATAAATACTGACCATATTGAATCGGCGCACAAATAATTCGCCAATATCGGCATTAGGAGGTATTGCGGCACGACGGTTTGTGGTTTTGTCAGATATTGCCATGACTATCTCAAAAAAGTGAACTTAAAAATATAAAAAGCGATAACCAATTGCGAGTTAAAACCCTTGTCAGTTATCCGCACCATCAATACATATACAGCCAAATGCAAAAGTAAACGCCGAGCCTAGCAGATAATGTTTACAGCTTTTTAACAGCAGCGTAATCATTGAAACATTCAGGCATATACCACTCATAAAAAACCAACTGTCCATTACGTCGATCAATTTATCACCGTTTTATGGCGCATCGTCGATGACATAATCACTGTCTGTACGAGTGGCCATTCGCAACCAAGCACTTCGAGCACGTGGATTGCGACTGGTTTCAGTCTTGCTTGGACCCACGCGTTTGGGCTTGCTAAAATAACGCGGGCGCTTGGGTGGCATCGGTAAATTCTCATCTTCTGGATACTGACCTTTGCTGTGACGCTGCAAAAACTGCTTGATGCGGCGATCTTCTAACGAGTGAAAGCTGATCACTGCCAGCTGCCCGCCTACTTTTAAAAGCGGTATGCTTTGTGCTAAAAAATCGTCAACATCGCCAAGCTCATTATTGATAAAAATACGCATGGCTTGAAAGCTCTGTGTGGCTGGATGTTTGCCACGCTGCCAATTAGGATGCGCCACCTTAATCACTTCTGCCAGCGCAAGCGTTGAGTCATAGCTCTCCATTTGCTTGATGGCACGGGCGATGCGGCGACTATGGCGCTCTTCGCCGAATTCATACAACACATTGGCCAAGGTTTCTTCATCGACGTATTCAAGCCACTCGGCAACGGACTGACCACGGCTGGTGTCCATCCGCATATCAACCGCGCCATCCCGCATAAAGCTAAAACCTCGGCTACCGTCATCGATCTGCGGAGAGGAAATGCCTAAATCCGCCATGAGCCCGTCAACTTGGGTGATACCAAGGGCTGCCAAACTGGTCGTTAAAGTAGCAAAACTATCGTGAACCACATGCACACGGCTGTCTTTGCTTGCCAGCTCTTGAGCCACGCTAATGGCTGTCGGATCTTTGTCAAAAACAATCAGTTTTGCATCATCGGCAAGTTGACTTAACAATAGCCTGCTATGGCCGCCACGACCAAAGGTTGCATCAACGTATATACCGCTCATATTTAAGCAATTTTGGTCATTGCCCTCTGCTTGCGTGGGTAATGATTTTACACCCAGCACTGCCGCGACGGTCTCTGGCAACAGTACCGCATCGTGGACAAAATCCACTTCATCAGACGTGGCCGAGTCTTGAATCGATGCCTGTATCAGCATGTGATTGGCATCTTTTTCGACAGCAGACAAACTTACCTCTGACTCAGCATGGTCAGTGACTAAAGAAGAATGGGCGTTGGTATTTGATTTAGACTTTGATAGGGACACAAACAACTCAGTAGATGATGACCATGTTGGCCAGTAATAGTAAAAAATCGGATGAAAATAAACAAGTTATGACTTACTGAGCATTATTATCGCAAGGATACGCAGGTAGTCAAGCGCTAGACGGGCTTTTCATTAAAAATATCCCGTCCGTCTGTTATACTAACGGCATATTTTACGCTATTTTTTCACGTTGACTTCTATTCTTTCGCCTGTATTTTTTAGTCATCTTCTTTATTCATCGTTTTATTTGTCACTTTTCTTTCATCACCACATTTTGAGATTTTTATGATGCAAACCTCGACACCCTCTACCACTGACAGCAATCGTCCTGTCCGCACGCGTATTGCGCCATCGCCAACTGGTTTTCCGCATGTAGGGACAGCTTATATCGCTCTTTTTAACTTAGCCTTTGCCAAAGCCCATGGCGGTGAGTTTATTTTGCGTATCGAAGATACTGACCAAACCCGCTCGACTGAACAGTCTGAGCAGATGATTTTAGATGCCCTACATTGGGTCGGTCTCGATTGGAGCGAAGGCCCAGATATCGGTGGCCCGCACGCCCCTTATCGCCAAAGCGAGCGCAGTGATATTTATAAACAGCATGCAGAGATACTCATAGAAAAAGATCATGCATTCCGCTGTTTTTGTACCAGCGAAGAGCTAGATGCTATGCGCGCTGAGCAAATGGCCAATGGCGAGACGCCGCGTTATGATGGTCGCTGTGCCCACCTCGCCCCAGAAAAAACCGCACAGTTGGTCAATGAGGGCAAACCGCACGTAATTCGTATGCGCGTGCCAACCGAAGGCACTTGTCAGGTTCAGGATATGTTACGCGGTACGGTTGAGATTCCTTGGACACAAGTGGATATGCAAGTGCTGCTAAAAACAGACGGTATGCCAACGTATCATTTGGCCAACGTCGTCGATGATCACTTGATGGAAATCACTCATGTGATGCGCGGTGAAGAGTGGCTCAACTCTGCGCCCAAGCATCAGCTGCTTTATGAGTATTTTGGCTGGGAGATGCCAACGCTTTGCCACATGCCACTCCTGCGTAACCCTGACAAATCAAAACTGTCTAAGCGTAAAAACCCAACCTCCATCACTTATTATCGTGATGCAGGCGTATTGCCAGAGGCGTTGCTAAACTATCTTGGTCGCATGGGCTACTCAATGCCTGATGACGCTGAAAAATTCACCTTAGATGAGATGATTGCAAGCTTCGATATTCAGCGCGTGTCACTTGGTGGGCCGATCTTCGATATCGAAAAACTCAACTGGGTAAACAGCGAGTGGCTACGCGCCCTCACGCCTGAAGAGCTAAAAAACAAAATTCTTGAGTGGGCGAGCAACAGCGACAAGCTTACCGCCATTGCCGCCGCGATTCAGCCACGTATTGAGCTATTGTCTGATGCGGTGAACTGGGGTGGTTTTTATTTCCAAAACCTACCTAATATTACCGCGGAGAGCTTTGCGCATAAAACGCTGACGCCTGAGCAAATCATCGAGACGCTACAATTGGCGCTTTGGCAGCTTGAGACCTTACCAACGTGGTCGGAAGAAAATATCTACGCCACGCTAAAAGGTCTAGCCGCTCATCTTGATATTAAAATGCGTGACTTTATGGCACCGTTCTTTATCGCGATTGCGGGTAGTACCTCATCGACGCCCGTCATGAACTCTATGGCGATTATCGGTGCGGATATGACGCTGACTCGCTTGCGTCATGCCGTTGATGTCCTTGGCGGTCTTGGCAAAAAGAAACTGAAAAAATTAGAGAAGCAAGCGGCTGAATTGCCAGATTTTTTGGCTGCTGAGTAGTTTAGAAGCTGAATAACTTCTCTGCTAAATAGTTAATTAGCGAAACTTGTCGAATTTAAAAGGGTCAGACCATCTCTGACCCTTTTTTTGTTGTTAGTCAAGACAACTACTCCGATATCATCAAAATTTTAATTGGAAATAAACATGGCCGCTAAAACCGTCACAATAGAAAGCAAAGATTATGTCTTTAACACATTAAAAGAAGCACAGAAATATTATGATGCCATTGTAAAAGAGCTTTTTGAGGCAAACCTTACCCTAACCACAGGTCAGGATTTTGAAGATTTAAAATGGATATATACCACTTATTGTAGCTATACCAAGCACAACCTAGATAAATTGGGCGAATATGACATCATTGGCGTCAAAGGTATAAGAACGATCCGAGAGAAAGGCGGTCAGTATGTACCAACGGAATGCGGTGCGATTATTTTTTCTGATGGTAGCGAAGCAGCGTTTTATACCGATAAAGCCATTAAAGAGATCGCGCTTAAGCAAAATCCACGCTAATTTAGGTTTATTAAGCCTTTAAAATAGACTAAAACGATTTTTTTTGCATATTTATGACTTTTTTTAAAAATAGGTGTTGACACATACCCGTTACTTCCCTAAAATGTGCTCACTCTTAGCGAGGGGCTATAGCTCAGTTGGTAGAGCACTTGCATGGCATGCAAGGGGTCAACGGTTCGACTCCGTTTAGCTCCACCATACTTATTTATAGCAACGCTCAGTATTACTGAAACGTCATCATAAATACTCGCTAGTAGAACAGTATCAGCACCTAGGCAAGGCTTGCTCTATTCATAGATAAGCACTCTGATATTGTGAAGTACCGTTGTAACCTTGGTTATGACACTCTATGCGTCCCCATCGTCTAGAGGCCTAGGACACCGCCCTTTCACGGCGGTAACGGGGGTTCGAATCCCCCTGGGGACGCCACTATTCGGCGTCACTTATTAGCACTTTTGCTTAGCATCAGATAAGACTAATAAGCGAACACTAAAAAACCCAGTCATCATATGATGACTGGGTTTTTTTTATGGCTTAAATTTATGAATCACCACTGCACTTTTCTTTAATTTACTAAACGACTGTCTATATTCATCAACCATCACTTAAACCTTCAATTTAGGTGTTTTACACATTCTTACATAGCCTCGATTTTTTCACCTAGTTTAACAATCCTCTACAAAACGCTTGTATTTTCCTACTCAATCACATTATTAATCTCATTATTTTTTCCTTATGATTGCCGTATATTCACTATGGATAATATTTGGCAAAAACGAAATTATAGAAAACTTTGTTGTCTACATAGTAAAAAATTTAAACAAATAACGAATAATTAGTGATTTTTAAAAGGAATGGTTATGTTATCTACTTATACCCCTCAGCGTCGTCCATCGTGGCGCGGTGTCATTGCCGGTCTTGTCATGGGAATGATTGTGGTCATGGCGATGATTGCTCTCGCTTTGGTACTCAGCTCATTCTTACCGTTTGATTTAAAAGGTACTAGTATTGCTGGTGGTATTTATGCAGCTGTTACCGCCTTGGTTAGTGCGTTCGTGGCAGGTTATTTTGCGATCAAGTTTTCAGCGCCAGAAGCTTTGTTTGGTGATGGTACAGACATTGATCCAAAAGATGCTACGCTTACGGGTATGTTGACGGCGGCTTTGATCGTTTTATTGACTACTTTTTTCACACTCAGTAGTGCCACTGGTATTTTGGCATCAGCAGGTAATGTGGTTGGCGGAACCGTAAGTACAGTCGCTAAAACAGCGGGTGGCGCTGCTGCCGCTGGCACAGCTGCTGCTGGTAAAGCCTCTCAAAGCGAAGGCGTACAACAAAAAGCGCAAGAGATTTACCAGCGTGTATCGGGTGATATCAGCGAACAAGATATCCAAGCCATGGTTGCAAAAAATACGCAGAATTTAGATCAACAGCAAGTTGCAGCGACCAGCCGTGTGGTGGAAGACCTTGTCAACGGTACTAAAAATGAAGTTGCTGAAATGGACTTCACCGATTTAGATACATGGCGCAACATTGATGATTATGCAAAACAACGTATGGCATCTATCGAGCAAACTTTAGAAGGCCCTGAATTTATCGCTCGCTTGCAACAAGAAGGTTTGAGCGAAGCAGAAGCAATTCAGGTTCGTACGGAAGTTCAGCAGTCATTTAACGAATACAAAATGAAAACTGAGCAGACAATTGCAGAAGCCAGACAAGCAGCTGAGCAAAGACTACAGCAAGCTGAAGATGTTGCCCGTAAAGCAGCATTATATAGTGGTCTATTTTGGTTAATCAGCACATTGTTGACTTTCATTGCTGCCACTATGGGTGCAAGAAGCGCCGCTTCAAAATATCGTTTAGCCAAGCCTATGGTTACGCTAAATGACAACGTTCGCTAAGATACTGGCTAAAAAATCAAAGCGACACTAATATCCTATTCGTATGACATAAAAAAAGCCCGATCATCATTGGTGATTGGGCTTTTTTATGGTTATTATTTTTAGCCTATCCTTTATTTCTACTTTTAGTCATTCATGGTTATAAACCTTATTGCCAACTCATTTAATACTCGTTACTATCGCTACGATGGGAGCTTTTATGACCTGTATTCGCAGGTTTTAAACAATAATGATTGGCGCTATGAAAGGACGTGGTTGGCTATGTTCGGTATTGAAAACTACCTAGGGTTTATCCTCGCGGCTATTTTACTCAATCTTACTCCTGGTACAGACAGTATGTATATCATTACTCGTAGTGTCTCTCAAGGGCAGAGCGCAGGACTGTATTCTGTTTTGGGTATCACCACGGGCAGTTTAATTCATACTTTGTTAGCCTCGTTAGGCTTGTCGGTTTTATTGGCTAGCTCCCCCACTGTCTTTATGCTTGTCAAATATGTTGGTGCAGGTTACTTGTGTTATTTAGGATTCAAAATGCTCACGAGCAAACAATCCTCATCGATAGTAAGCAGTCTGCCTCAAAACACATGCGTTATCAGACAGCGCAAGATAGAGGGTTGGCAAATTTATAAACAAGGCGTCTTGACCAATGTGTTTAATCCAAAGGTTGCCTTATTTTTTATCGCCTTTTTTCCGCAGTTTATCAATCCCAGTTACGCTTATGGCATGCTGTCATTTTTAATATTGGGACTGACCTTTGCGACCACGGGTTTTGTATGGTGTTCGTGTTTGGCATTATTAGCGGCTCGGTTCAGCAAAAAACTGCGAGAAAAACCTTCTATTGAAGTCATATTAAACAAGATCAGCGGTCTTGTCTTTATTGGTTTAGGGATTAAATTATTGACTGAGAAGGGTTAGGTAGAAGTGCCTAAGTTATTCATTTAGGCTCTGTGGCAGATAAGCACTATGCCAAGTAATTTTCAAAATATGAAAATACAACCTTGTAATTACTAGACATACGTAGTCTAATCGACCTGATATCAATTTAATTAATATGCTTATAATAAACTTCACAATTATTAAATAGTCAGATTATTCATATATGGATTTTTAAATGGCAAAAAAAATAATACTGGTCCATGGGTTAGGTGGTACTAAAGATGGTACTTGGGGGCAATTCCCGAATCTTCTAGAAGGAGACAGCGATATAGATTTTGATATTCTCCTTCTTGGTTATGAGTCTCCAAGTCTATGGCAAGTATGGAAGCGAACTCCAAGCATTGTCAATATTGCTGCTGGTTTATTAACTGACATCAAAGCTCATTGTGACATAGAGAATGATGAAATTATTTTGGTAGGTCATAGCCTAGGTGGAGTCATAGTAAAGAAAGTGCTTTTACTTTTAGCAAATAAGCATATCTCCCATAAAATAGTAAAAGTTTGCTTTTTCGATGTTCCACATGATGGTTCAAGTTTCGCAAATGCTTTAGCTTTTATTTCATGGAGGAATTATCACTTAAAGGGTTTACGTCGTGATTCTAGTGAACTGGATGACCTAAATGATCAGTGGAGCAATACTAATCTTAATGGTGTTCTAGATATTTTAAGTATTATTTCAGCTAATGATGATATCGTCTCTTCTTCTAGCTCGAAAAGTATTTTTAGAGGACATGCAGTTGAAACAATCAACAACGTCAACCACCGTTCAATTGTTAAGCCAAAAGATACCTTTTCGTCAGCTTATATTGTTTTTAAGGGTTTTGTTTTAAAAAAAAACACAGTATCCAGATATAGGAACTCGGCTTCCCGCAACCTTGAAGATTGGAAAAGTGTCGAAAGAAAACATAGTTATCCTTACGTAAGTGATGACGCGCGAAAAAATAACTTTGAAGCCCTTACTGATGCACTAGAATTAAAAAAAGCTATAGTTATAAGATTAACGGGTGCATCTGGGCTAGGTAAAACACGCTTACTGTTAGAAGCTATTGAAACCTCTACCTCTATTGATGATTCCTGTGTGCTTATTTTTGATTCGTCTGGACACGATACAATAATTAAAGAAAGTATCAAAAGAATGGTTGAAGATCGCGTTCATGGCCTAGTTGTTATTGAAAACTGCAGTGTTGATTTGCACGAAAAACTGGTGAAAGAGGTCAATAAAACAGAGTGCTTGCTAAAAGTTGTTACCATTGGTTACTCTGATGAACAAGTGGACGACTCTATTCACATTAAACTTTCTCCTTTGAAGAACGACTCTATAAAACAAATTCTATTGCCAATACTGGTTGAAATGGATTCAGGTGAGGTTGATCGAGTAGCTCAATTTGCTCAAGGCTATCCCTTGATGGCGACACTCATAGCTGAACAATATCAAAAAGAAGGCCAGCTACTAGGCTCTATTGAGAGTAGTTCTGTAATAAGAAAGCTGATTGATGGTGACGGGGGTATAACGGATGCAGAAAAAGAAATATTGTCTGCTTGTTCACTATTCGATGTTTTTGGTACAGAAGAAGGTACAGCTGGTGAAGAAGCTAAGTACATTGCAGAAGTTGTCGCTGAATCAAGCCTAAGGATATTTGATAAGGTACTAAGAGAATTCACTCGTCGGCAGATCATAAATCGTGCAGGAAGGTACGCTAGGCTAGTTCCTAAGCCACTTGCTGTGACATTAGCCTCTGAATGGTGGGAAGAGGCATCTTATGAACGTAAACAACAACTAATTGATACTATGCCTGAATCTCTCATGCAAAGTTTTTGTACGCAAGTAGCATATCTTGATAGCCAGCCAAGCGTTCAACGATTTTCAGATCAATTGTTTGGAGGGATTAGCCCTTTTGTTCAAGCGGAAGCGTTACTTACAGAAAAGGGTTCGAAACTCTTCCGCGCATTTGTAGAAGTAAATCGTGAATCAACTAGCAATGCCCTGTACAATATTTTGTCTACATTCAGTCACAAAGATCTTGAAGCTATAGATGGAAACACTCGAAGAAACTTGGTTTGGGGACTAGAGAAACTATGTTTTCATTCTGATGTATTTGAAAAGTCAGCATGGTGTATGTTACTGCTTGCATCAGCTGAAAATGAAAGTTGGAGTAACAATGCAACTGGTATGTTCGCTCAGTTATTTCAAGTAAATCTATCTGGAACACAGGCAAATCCTAAAGTTCGCTTCGATGTACTAAAACGGGCTATTAATACTGAAGACTCTAATATTGACATCGTAGTCCTAGAAGCTTTGAGGCAGGCCATTGATACTTACGGGGACAGACGAACAGTTGGTGCTGAATATCAGGGGACCAAAGCTGGACTTGAAGAGTGGCGGCCGGAGCTATGGCAGCAAGTTTTTGATTTCTGGAATATAGCTTTTGATTTAATGATAGTTCTACTTGAACGGGGTGATACTCAAAAAGCTAAAGTCCTTTTTAATATAGGTAATTCAATTAGAGGGTTTGTTAGTCAAGGTCGTATAGCAATGTTGGACACTGCCATAAAAAAAATAGTAGATATCAATGGTCGTTATTGGCCAGCAGCTCTAACCAGTATTAAAAATACCTTAAAGTATGACTCGGAAGGTATGAATCAAGAAACAACAGAGATGCTTAACAGTTGGTTAGCTTTGTTAAGCCCACAGGATTCTGAACTACCAGAGAAACTAAAAATCATTGTGACTGACCCTCCTTGGGAACATCATCAAGATGAAAACAACAAATACATTGATGTGGCTGCAGAAAATGCAAAAGCCCTTGCGAAAGAGCTCTCCAATAATATTGAAGAATTTCTACCTCATATTAGTATATTGTTGCAAGGTGATCAAAAGCAATCCTATTCCTTCGGTTACCAATTGGCATACGAGTTAACTGACATTACACCATTGATTGATTTGGCATTTGAGTGCTTAGTTAGTATCGAACAGCCTGATACGAGGTTAATTTTAGGTTTCTATAAAGGCTTATTCGAGCAATCACCAAAACTATGGCAAAAAAATATTGATCGACTAGTTTTAGATAGCTATTTAGTACATTTTTATCCTGATTTTATTAGAACTGGTAATATCCAAAAAGCACACTTAGACACACTATTACAGCTCATTCAGGGCGAAATACTATCACCAAATAGTGCGAATGTTCTTAGTTATGGTAGTGTAACTAATAGTGTTGAACCTCTTGTGATAGCTAATTTTTGTTTGCAACTTTCCGAATTAGGGGAACAAGCAAGTTGGACAGCACTTAATATAATTTATATGTACTGCTTTAGTAATGCAGATAGTATGAAAGAGTTACGTTGCTCCCTTAAGCACTTAATTATTACTGTACCTCTACATAGTAAACTTAACGATACACGTATAGATATTCATCACTGGAATGATTTAGCAGAAAAGCTGATGAAAGTAAACGATCCTGTATTTGCCGTTGCACTTTCTAAAAAGATTATAGCTGATTCTGAGGATGGTTTGGATCATGGTGATATCTGGTCATATATCAAACCTCTATTATTAAATCTAATGCGTAATTACAGCGATATTCTCTGGCCAATATTCAGCAATGCTATAATTGAGGCAGATGTAAGAAAGCGTTATTGGTTAAAACAACTACTAGGTCGAACAAATGGATTGGTACGTAACTTACCTAGTGTACTATCTGTAATCCCTGTAAGCGATATCATACATTGGTGCAAAACACACCCAGAGATTGCGCCAGTTTTTATAGCTCAATCTTTGAATATTTTAGAAACAATTGATAATGAAGTACAGCCAACGCAATTGTTTCTAAAATTGCTTGAGAATTTTGGCACTAATCAAAGTGTTGCTAGTTCGCTTAGAGCCAATATGAGTTCCCGTGGTTGGTCAGGCTCTCTAGTTCCTTATTTAAAATCTGATAAAGCTGCTTTTACCCCTTTGTTAAATCATGAAAATTTAAATGTGAGAAGTTGGGTTAAAGACCATATTTCTTATATCAATCGCCAAATAGATGAAGAGTCAAGACGAGATGAAGAGCATGGCTTTGGGCTTTACTGATAATTTCAAAATATCTTCCCAGCGAGTTGTATAATAACTTGATATAATCAGAAAATAGTTTGCCATGTCACAGACTCTTTAGTGGAAATATTTTTATTTTCTTTATCTTAGCAACACCTATTCAAGCTCGTTGCTCTTAAACATCTTTTGTCGAAGGTGAAGTGTTTATATAAACCCATAAAAAAGCCCAATCCCTTACTTTGACGGGGATTGGGCTTTTTGTCATATAAAGCTTAACTAATTACTAGCCTGCCTCTTTGCTCTCAGCAGCCAATTGACGTAGTACATAGTGCAATACGCCGCCATGACGCACATATTCACGCTCTTTTGGTGTCTGTAGCATGACGTTGACGTCAAACGTTTCAGTCGAACCATTAGCGCGTGTGGCAGTGACGCTTGCGGTCTTGCTCTCACCATTGTCGAGGCCTGTGATGCTGAGCACCTCTGAGCCATCGAGCTTGTAAGTCTCAGCATTTTCGCCCTCTTTAAAGGTCAATGGTAATACACCCATACCGACGAGGTTAGAGCGGTGAATACGCTCAAACGAGCTGGTCAATACCGCTTTTACGCCCAGTAGAATGGTCCCTTTAGCCGCCCAATCACGGCTAGAGCCAGAACCGTACTCAGCTCCGCCCAATACTACGAGTGGACGCTTATCTTCCTTGTACTTCATTGCTGCATCATAGATGGCCATTTCTTCACCATCTTGTAATGTGGCATTGTCGCCTCTGAAGTAATAGGTATAACCACCCTCTTTGCCACCCATCATAGTATTTTTGATACGAATATTGGCAAAGGTACCACGAGTCATGACCGCATCGTTACCACGACGTGAGCCATAGCTATTAAAGTCGGCTTGCATCACACCACGCTCTTGCAAGTACTTACCGGCTGGTGAATCTGGATCGATATTACCTGCTGGCGAGATATGATCGGTCGTGATTGAATCGCCGAATAATCCGAGGATACGCGCACCTTCGATATCAGGAATACCTTCTGGCTCCATGGTCATACCATCAAAGAACGGAGGGTTTTTGATATACGTTGACGCTTCATCCCATGGATACAGTTGGCTATCCGCTGAGCTGATCGCGTTCCACGCCTTGCTACCGTCGAATACTTCGCCGTAGTTTTTACGGAACATATCAGCATCGATGTTATTGGCAATTAGCTCGTTAATTTCTTCTGAGGTTGGCCAGATGTCTTTTAGATAGACATCATTGCCGTCTTGGTCTTGGCCTAGCGGATGGGTCGTCATATCGATATCGACTGTACCAGCCAGCGCATAGGCGACAACCAACGGTGGCGATGCCAAGTAACTGGCTTTGACATGCGAGTGAATACGACCTTCAAAGTTACGGTTACCAGATAGCACCGCTGCCGCTACCAAATCATTCTCTTCGATGCCTTTTTCAATCTCTTCTGACAATGGGCCTGAGTTACCAATACAAGTGGTACAACCATAACCGACGAGATAAAAGCCTGTTTTTTCTAGCTCATCCATCAGATGGGTTTTTTCTAAATAATCAGTAACGACTTTAGAACCCGGTGCGAGTGAGGTTTTGACCCATGGCTTGGCTTTTAGACCTTTGGCAGCGGCTTTCTTGGCCACCAGACCGGCACCAATCATAACGGCTGGGTTTGAGGTGTTGGTACAAGAGGTAATGGCGGCAATCACGACTGAACCGTCGCGCAGTTTGTGCTCTTTGTCATCAATATTGACGCTTGAGAACACATTATTAGCTGGCTGGTAGCCTTTGCTATCGTCAGTTTTGGTATCTACATCAATCTTTGGTTCAGCAGCTAACGTATCGGCCTGTACTTGCTCGCCGCCTTCTTGGTCAAAACGAACTTTGCCTTCAACTTCTGACTTACGATCTTTGGTCATTTTTTCTAACGTTTCACCGAACTTCTCATGCATATCAGACAGATTAATGCGTTGCTGCGGTAAGTTGGGACCTGCCAGTGCTGGCTGTACAGAGGATAAATCCAACTCCAGCTTGCTAGAATACGTAGCGGCTGGCGTGTCTGCATCATGCCACAAGCCTTGCGCCTTCGCATATTTTTCGACCAGCTCAATTTGTGCTTCGTCACGACCTGATAGACGCAGATAATCAATCGCCATTTGATCGATTGGGAAAATACCACAAGTTGCGCCATACTCTGGAGACATATTGGCAATGGTGGCACGATCGGCAAGCGGCATACTGTGTAAGCCTTCACCATAGAACTCAACGAATTTACCAACCACACCATGTGCACGTAGCATCTCAACGACACGCAATACCAAATCTGTTGCTGTGACCCCTTCGGTCAGCTTGCCCTTCAGCTCAAACCCAACCACTTGCGGAATCAGCATTGAGGAAGGTTGACCAAGCATCGCCGCTTCCGCTTCAATACCGCCCACGCCCCAACCGAGCACACCGATACCATTAATCATCGTCGTATGACTGTCTGTACCAAACACGGTATCTGGATACGCTGTCAGCTCACCGTCTACATCGGCTGCCATCACCACACGCGCTAGATACTCAAGGTTGACCTGATGTACAATACCTGTTGCTGGCGGTACGACAACGAAGTTCTCAAATGCGTTACGGCCCCAATGCAAAAACTCATAACGCTCATTATTGCGCTTAAATTCGATTTTTTCGTTTAAATCTAGCGCATCTTCGCGGCCATAAGCATCGACTTGTACAGAGTGATCCACAACCAATTCACTTGGGATAAATGGGTTGATTTGCTCGGCTTTACCGCCAAGCTCCACCACCGCATCACGCATGGCTGCTAGATCGACGACCGATGGCACGCCTGTAAAATCTTGCAACACCACGCGCGCTGGCATAAAAGCGATCTCTTTTGACGCTTCGGCACCTGCATCCCAATTGGCAACGGCTTCGATATGGTTTTCACCAACAGATTGACCACCATCTTCATTGCGCAATAAATTCTCTAAGACGATTTTCATACAAAATGGCAGTTTGCTGATATTTGCAAAGTTTTTGGTCAGCTTTGGCAAACTATAATAGGCATGTTCCTTGCCATCGACCGAGATCGTATCTTTTACATTAAAAATATCACTCATGGTAGCTTCCTTATCGTTGTTATGGGTTCTGGACATAAACCGTTAAATGTTTATGCGGATGATTGGTGGCTAGATAACTAAAGATGTTGCTCACTATCTATTATTTACTAAAAATGACTGTTAGTAATGATTAGTCGTTAATAGAGAACCATTCAAAATAGAGATATACGTTGGCAGTCACAGTACGACCATACAATAGTACAAACATACTTCTGAGTGCTCAACACTATCTCTATTTACCATAACAAACATCCATTACTTTGTGAACGCTTAGACGTTGTCAAATCGTGGCACAATCGTAAACGGCACAATGGTTTAACGCTTTATTGATAAGTATCTAGAAGCTTTTATCCTTTTGCTTTTTGGCGACGTCCACTACGAAAGACATAGGGATCATCGTAAAAATGAGTGTGCTCATTTTCAGAGCAAAAGTGCGGCACACCCAAAATTGGCAGTGGCGATAAATGACGCGGCGTAACCCCATCTTGACATAATACCTCGTTCATCTGTTGAGCAAGTGCATCGTCTAGATACGCCATGCGTTCAGACAAGGGCAATACAAAGAAATCCTGTGTCACATAAATAACAAGACTGTGCGCGCACAAGGGTTTGCGGGGTTGTATCAACTGCTCTAGCAGCGCATGACCAAAAATATAGACCGCTGCTTGTGCGTGACGATTCACTTGTGTTGGATTGTCCCACTGCGCACGCGACGTAACCAAACTTGCTTGCCAATCAAATGCTTTTAATCCTTCACCAATGCCTCTATCAGACGTAACCAGTATTGCACCATTCTCATCAAAGACAGTAATCGTATCGCGAACCCGCCCTCGACGCTCGCCAATGCCCTGCGCAGCAATTTCTAGCATATGGTGATAATTTAGCAGCGCTTTGGTCTTTGGGAATGTCAGCCAAATACTGCCGTTAAATAAGTCATGCAAATTATCACGCGTGGGTATATTGCCCGTCTTCGCGATAAAACTCTCGTACGCGTCCCCTTCAGGTAGCGCGTTTTGTGAAACGAATGTTAACGTCTGTGCTTGATTGCCCTGAGTGGGCTTGGTGGTTGGGACATCAACTTGCACGTTTTTTTGGTGTAAGTGTAAAGCGTTATTTAATATCCCAGCGACAATATCAATTGGTTGGTCGTCACGTATTTCACCGTTGCTTTCCTCATAAAAACTGCTTAAATGATGAACCGTTTTACTCAGATAATCTAACTGGTTTAAATGACAAAGCCAAGGCGCTTGCCAGTCAATATCAGCAAATTGATTATCAAGTATAGGTAAATCATTAAAGGAGGCATGAGAAGGTGTTTTGAAAGGTAAATCAGTCGCGGTCATATGAGCGATCCCTATTAGACGTATGGCTGGTCTATGGTATCATGGTGCGCTTTTTTACAGCTAGATGAGCCGCTCGAAAGGTCTTTTTGAGCGCGATTGATTAATGAGTGTCTATGGCAAATTTTAATACCCACTTAAACACTGCATTTATGGTGAGTGGTACGCTAAGTTTAACGGTTTATAAAGCAGGGTTAGTTGACGATTCAGGGTTTTTGATGTGCGTGGCGCTGGGTACCATCGGCGGGCTTTTGCCCGATTTGGACTCTGATCACTCAACACCGATCAAGCTTGGGTTTAACATTACTTCTTTTGTATTTGCCTTCGGTCTTGTCATGCATTGGCGCAGTGAGTTGAGTTTATTGGCGCTAATAGCGTTATGGTTAGCAGGTTACTGCTTCATGCGTTATACCGTTTTTTCGGTCTTTACCAATATAACAGTGCACCGCGGTGTCATCCATTCTGTGCCTTATATGGCGATAATGGGACTGGGACTCACCTGTCTTAGTTATTATGGGTTGCAAATTCCGCTGATGGCCAGTTGGTTTTATGGTTTATTTTTATTTGGCGGAGCGTTGGTACATTTGGCACTTGATGAGCTGTATAGCGTCAATTTATCCAACATGAAAATGAAGCGCTCATCCGGTACAGCGATGAAATTTTATCAACACAAAGATAAGTGGTGGTACTTATTAATATATGCGGTACTGGCTATGCTGCTGTATCTGTCCCCGCCCTTTGACCCTTTTTGGCAACAGCTTCGAGACCCAGCACCGTGGGCACAGTTAAAAGTAGGAATTTTGCCTGACATCGTAGAAGACATGCTGCGTGAGAGGCCATGATGATGCTTGACGATCAAAATGCTTTATTATAATCAGTGAAAAGTAATGTCGATATATCAAGCACGGCTAATATCAATTTTCTAGCTTGCTGTGCCTGCGCAGACAGAGGATAAACCTTATGAAACTATGCCCTTGCCGAATCGCACCCTCGTTGACTTTTTTGACAAAACCCATCGCTTATAAAGACTGCTGCCAGCCTTATCATGAAAGCCTTTGTCACGAAGAAAATGATAGAGCAGACGGTATAAAAGCAGAAAATGCCGAGCGACTGATGCGCACGCGTTATAGTGCCTTTGTGTTGGTCAAGCCAGATTATATCGTCAAGACAACTTTACCCGCGCAGCAAGCATTACTGGATATCAAGTCGATTGAGTCATGGGCAAGACAAACGGATTGGGCAGGATTAGAAATTGTAGAGCACACACCAAAGCTGGGTAAACGCCATGCACAGGTTGAGTTTAAAGCGTATTTTAATACCAAAGATAATGCAGGTAATTTAGCAGAAAAAATACAAGCGCATCATGAGTTGTCTAACTTTGTGACAGTAAAAGACAAAAGTAGTAAAGATGCGCGTTGGTACTTTTTAGATCCGACTGTCGTGATGAATGTAAGCCAAAAGCAGCCATGCATTTGCGGGTCGGGAGAGAAGTTTAAGCGCTGTTGTGGAGAGTATTTAGTTTAATCAGTACTACTGTCTTAACCTTTTAAAGTCCGTGACTGTTAAGGTACATAGTTATCAAATTCCCAATGAAAATACTTTGATAAACCGTTGGATATCTCGTTTTCGTTCTTATCAATGCTTTCCTCTTTGATTAAAGCATTAATGAAATTGAACAAGATATATTTATCAAGATTCTTCATCACAAATATTGCTTTCTTCCGACAGTAAACTTCGTAATCTTTCATAATGATATTGTCAGAGCTAGGACAGTAGTCATTGGTGACATCAAAGTAAAAAAGACTACTACCCCTATCCTCACCTAATATTAGGTAGACCGTTAGAACAAAATAATCACTATTTTTGAATTCAAAACTATCAAAACTTTGATGATCATCAAAATATATGTGTTGAATCGATAGCATTGCTCAAGCCCTACCATCTAAATTAAAATGCTCTAAGCAAAAGCTTTACCTAAACACTCGCCCCAACCGCTCGTGCAATCGCAATGCCTTCCTCAACCGTCAAAAACTTGCGCTGGCTTGGGCTATCTTTATAAATAACGTCACCATCTTGAAAGATGAGACATTCATTGACAGCCAGTTGCTGCCATTTCTCATTTTCAGTCAGTGGGACAGTCACCAAGATAGTCACTTTGTCCGTGTCTGTGGTGACATCACCAAAGTTAATCGCCATATCATCATCCGCGAGTTTGGCTTCGCCAAACGGCGCTTTACGTGTGAGATAAAACAATAAACTACCTGCATATGCCATCTGCCATCTGCCATTGGATATCAGACAATTAAATAGACCGTTTGCAGAGAGATAACGACATTGCGTGGTCAAAAAATTAAACAGTGTTTGGTCATCAGGACGGGTTTTAAAGGTGCTTTTTAAACGATTCACCAAATAACAAAATGCCATTTCAGAGTCAGTTGACCCTACTGGTTGGCAATGTGATGCATTACCATTGTCTTGTAGACGTTGACAGCGTTTAATGAAGTCGCTATTCATCTGACCATTATGTGCAAATACCCACTGCTCGCCCCACACTTCACGGACAAACGGATGCGTGTTTGCCAAGCAGTTTTGGCCTTGAGTGGCTTTACGAATATGCGCGATAACGTTCATTGCTTTGATTGGATAGTTATTAACCAAGTCCGCTACAGGAGATTCATGGCTGGGACGATTGTCGTGAAACAAGCGCAGTCCCGTTGACGCATTTGTCGAATCATTATTAGTACAGTCACTACGCTCAAAAAACGCAATGCCAAAGCCATCTTCGTGACTGTCCGTCATTCCGCCGCGCTTGCGAAAACCAGCGAAGCTAAATCCAATATCGGTTGGTGTATTGCAGTTCATTCCTAAGAGCTGACACATTTATAGAGTACCGCCGTTATGATTGTCTTTTGCAGGATTTGCAGTCGCGTTTAGCGCCGTTTCTGTCGGCTCATCAAACATCTCGTAGGGAGTCGTCTCCCCTTCTGTATCAATACTATCCAAAATACGCTGAGCCTGTGCCAGCTCGGTATCCTGAACCCATAGTACAATGCCTGAATTCATACCGGGCATTGCGCTAAGCGGCTGTAGCGACACGGTGATGCCATTGTTGCGCAGCAGATTGGCATGCAGCTCGCCTTGCATGTTGGTATCGTAACGCGCCAGTTTGTGCCAGTTATCAATGTGATCGGTCATGATACATTCCTTAAAAATAATGATTTGTAATCTTCACAAATGATAAATTTATACCAGTATTCTTAATAAAGCTCGAAACCCTGTGACCAATTAATCTGACCAAGTGGGTATGCATCAATATGAAAACCGTTAGGGTGGTCTCTAAATCCAGGCTGGTTTTTTAGCTGCGCCATCGCGGTTTGCGCTTGTTGCTCAGTGGCAAATACGCCTATTAACTTATAATCTTCAACATCGTTGTTTCTATCATCACCCTTGTAGCGTGCATGCTCAAGGACAAAAACAGTATTTTGCGCTTTTTCTACCTGCGACCAATGATAAGCGGACAGACGTTTCATCAAATCAGGGTTTTTGACCATGATATTGTCGCCCGTGCGCCCTTCCGTACGGTTATAGTGGATCACATTCAAGCGTAATAACCAAAAAATAACCGCCGCTTTGGCAAGCATCACTGGCAAGGCGCGTTTTTCGTCATCACCAAGCGGACGCTTAGATTCGTATCCTTGCAAAAACGCTGCCATTTTACTGCGATCAAAATTCACCGACTCGCCTTGTTCGGCATCGCCCCACGTCGTACAGAAGTCGTTAACAGTAATGGCAATATCCATCACATAATGCTCGGCACTGACCTCAGTGAAATCTAATAGCCCTGTTAGACGAGACTCCCCTTTTTGGAGATGCCAAAGTGTGTTGTCCGCAAACATATCTAAATGACACAAACCCTTTGGCAAGGTTGCAAGCGGCAATTCTGTATAAGCGCGCCAGATATCACTCATCAACTTGGCTTCATCACTTGGCATAAATTGCATTTCACGATCGCGTACCTCACTCCATGGATATAAAGGCACACCATATTGCTCGCTTGGTTGTAGCGCTTGCAAGGTCTCATGTAGTAACGCGAGAGCGGCACCAATCTCATGACACATGGCTTGCGTCGTTTGCTCTGGATGCGTCCCTGCAAGGCATGGCACTAAAGTGATGGCTTTGTCTTCATAATGAATCACATAACGCTTGTCCTCGATGTCGCCATCCACCTGAGCACTATTTGACTCAATAACAGATAGCGGCGCAGCAACGGGCAACTTGCCATTCAACTGATTGAGAATAACGGCCATTTTTTCGATATCAGCAGGTGGACGTTCTTCAAACAAGGTAAATACGTAAGAGTATGTGCCATCTGTATCATCAGTCGTTTGAATAAACCAGTTTGAGTTTTTGATACCCTGCGTAATTGGAATCGCGCGCGCAAACGACACGCCAAAGCTTTGGCAAAAGGCGGCAAACTGGTCATCGGTTAACTGGGTATAGACGGACATGACATCTCACTTGTAATCGTTAAATGGTAGAAATAGTTAAATAGTAAAAGTAGCGCGTAAAATAATACATTGAATTTGGGTCAAAATATATGTGACAACAGATAGTAATAGTGACCATTACCTTGCTGATAAGCAAATTTTAAATATCGCTAAACAGCTTTGGCTGCCACCTACTCTATATAATTTGGTTGATACTATAGAAAATGGCAATAAGATAAAGTAACGATAAGCCGCAATTACGTTAACTGGCACATAAACTAGGCATTTTTTGCAATCTCTAAGCCTTTTTCAATCGATAAATAAACAGGCGATGTAGGTACATCTTGGTAAACCTTATGTCCATCGGCAAAAATAATGCACTCGTTGACAGCAAGCTGCTGCCATTCCTCATCAGATGTCAGTGGCGTGGTGGCAAAGACTGTGATGACATCGCTTGCCTCATTGACGGTCTCAAAATCCATCGTTACATCCACATCAATGAGCGCCGCTGACCCAAAGGGGGCTTGCCGCGTCACATAAAACAATAAAGTCGTGGCATAGCCAAGCATCCATTCGCCATTGGACAGCAGACAATTAAACAATCCGTAATTTGCCAAAAAACGGCACTGCTCTGTTAAAAACACATACAGCGTTTGTGCATCAGGCTTGTGCTCAAAACGGTCTTTGAGTTGATTGAGCAAGTAGCAAAAGGCAAATTCTGAATCGGTATCGCCTACTGGAATATAATGATTAGATTTACCTTGTTTGCCTGTTGCTTGATTAATGGGGTCGCTATCTGAGGCATCTCTGATGGTCATTTTACCGTTGTGAGAAAACACCCAAGCCTCGCCCCAAATCTCACGGGTAAAGGGATGGGCATTACATAATAATTGATCATCTGACTTACGAATATGGACAATGGTATTGGCCGCTTTCACTCGGGTTTGACTGACCAATTCGGCAAGTGGAGAATCCATCGCTGCTCGATTGTCACAGTAAAGTCGTATGCCTGTCGGCTCAAAATAAGCAATACCAAAGCCGTCAATATGGTCGTCGGTCAAGCCACCGCGCGCCCGAAAACCCGCAAAAGAGAAACTAATATCGGCTGGATTTTTGCTATTCATGGCGAGCAGTTGGCACATAAGCAACCTTTGCATTTGTTTTGTAAAATAGTTACGCGTATCATAGCATTTTATACGATTCATCTTTGTATTCTTGCACGAATTAATAGGCGGTTTTATGCTAGCAAAACGTATCATTCCCTGTCTTGATGTGGATAATGGCCGCGTGGTCAAAGGTGTCCAGTTTGTCGATATCAAAGACGCAGGGGATCCAGTTGAAGTCGCCAAACGCTACAACGAACAAGGCGCGGATGAGATTACTTTTTTGGATATTACGGCCACCAACGATGAGCGTGATACCACGTATCATACGGTTGAGCGCATGGCTGAGACGGTATTCGTTCCGCTAACCGTCGGTGGCGGTGTGCGTAAAATCGCTGACATTCGCAATCTATTAAATGCTGGTGCGGATAAGGTTGCGATCAATTCAGCTGCTGTGTTTACGCCTGAGTTTGTTGGTGAAGCGGCGCAAAAATTTGGCAATCAATGTATCGTGGTGGCAATTGATGCCAAGCGCGTTGCAGATATCGAAGTGGATGGTATTGTCGTGCCGCGTTGGGAGATTTTTACCCATGGCGGACGTAAACCCACAGGTATTGATGCCGTTGCTTGGGCGCGCAAAATGGCAGAGTTGGGTGCGGGCGAATTGCTGGTCACCTCAATGGATGGCGATGGCACCAAAAAAGGCTATGATTTGGCGCTCATGCAACACATCACCAGTCAAGTGAATGTCCCTGTTATTGCCTCAGGCGGCGTTGGTAATCTGCAACATTTGGCCGAAGGCGTCTTAGAGGGCGGCGTAGATGCTGTGCTCGCCGCCAGTATTTTTCACTTTGGTGAGTATACGGTCTTAGAGGCCAAACAGTACATGGCATCACAAGGCATACAGATGCGCTTATAAGACATTGGTAAAATGCCAATAAATCATAAAAAATGTTATCATAGTACTAACCACTTATTTTTATTCATTTAACTGCCTGTTTTTTGACGACTCATTCATCAGTGAGCCGACAAGCAAATCAATTATTTGAATCTATTGCTATATTTAACGCTCTGTTTCCTCTTATATTTCCATTGAACGCCAATTAGGCAAAGGATTTTTTATGTCAAATTTACAACAGCAACGCAATGACGTGACCCATATCGATGGTAATTTGCATCAAAACGCCGACGCCCGCATCGGTATCGTGGTCGGTCGTTTTAACGGCTTTGTCGTTGAGTCATTGGTAGATGGCGCCATTGATGCGCTATTACGTCATGGCGTTTTGGGTAGCAATATTACCGTGATTCGTGTGCCTGGTGCCTTTGAGCTTCCTTTGGTTGCCCAGCGCGCTGCTGAGTCAGATCGTTTTGACGCCATCATTGCTTTAGGCGCGATTATCCGTGGTAGCACGCCGCACTTTGATTTTGTCGCAAGCGAGTCTGCAAAAGGCTTAAGCAGTGTCGCCATTGATTACAACATCCCAGTTGCAAACGGCGTTTTGACCACTGACAGTATCGAGCAAGCCATTGAGCGTTCTGGCACCAAAGCAGGTAACAAAGGCTCAGAGGCCGCTATGGTCGTGCTCGAGATGATTGCCGTGTTGTCACAGTTAGATATTGACGATGAGAGTGACGTCGCTTAACTTTTGAATAAAGTAATCTTTATTTAAAACAAGATTATATGTTTAAACTCATACTGTCTGATATAAATTTTACGGATGCGGCTTTTTGATAATAGCCGCATTCACATGACATTAGCCAGTACCAACAACTGGTTGTTTATTGAATTTTCACCGTCTTTCTATCCTTTTTTAGAATATAAAAATCTCACTCAAATCATTAAGAGCATTATGAGTGGAACGCTTGCCGACCATGATGACGCACGTTATTGATTTATATTTTAAATAGGTATTATCTCAAAATTTAGGTACAGACCCCCTATGACTGACCAACTCAAGCGCGCTATCAGCGCTGCGAAAACCGCACAAGCCAACGATCCACAAGCTGAAGCTACTCGCATAGCCAGCAGCAGTGCGGGTGATCAAACCTTTGATATGAGTGAGTCTTCTTATAAGACCAGTCACACCGCTATCCGTAAGGCAAGACGTTTTGCCATGCAAGGTCTATACGAATGGCTGGTTACTGATCGCCGCTTCGACATAGATGGCAAGCTTGGTTGGAAGGCCAATGCCCCACACGATATCGCTGCCCGTACACGTGCGACCAATGCCATGCACACAGTACATATCGGTTATTATCATGAAATGATGCGCGATATCCCAGAGCAAATTGAGACGCTAGATGCGCTTATCAGCCAACATCTTGATCGTGATATCAACAAATTAGATACGGTTGAGCACGCCATTTTGCTGATTGGCGCTTATGAGCTACAGAATCGCTTTGAGATTCCTTACAAAGTCATTCTTGATGAAGCAATGAAGTTGAACAATCATTTTGGTGCCACTGATGCGCACAAATTGATCAATGCCGTACTCGATAGAATGGCCGTGGAACTGCGAGTCATTGAAATAGAAGCCGATAGCAAAGCCAATCTGCGCACGTCACAAAAAGCAGCGGCCAAACAGTCTGAAGCTCAAGCAGTCGACACGCCTGAAGCAGCAACGGTAGAAACCGCTAAAACTGATAGCGACAATCAACCGACGGCATCAAGCAAACCGCGTATCAGCGCCAACAATGCCAGCGTCAAACGTAATAGCGCGAGCAAAGCCAGTGCCAATATCAGTGAATTTAAAGCGAATAAAAAAGACGCTGACGCCAAAAGCCAAGACTGATTAATCATGAATGAGTTTGAGCTGATTGAGCGTATATTTTTGCAGATGCAAGCCGCACAGCCTTTATCAAGTGGTCTTGAAAAGGGTATTGGTGATGACGCTGCCGTCATGACCTTGCCTGTAGGTTCGCGTTTGGTTAGCTGCATTGACACACTCGTTCAAGGTCGACATTTTAGTGCGGACTGGGAGCAGATTGAGAAGCTTGCCTTTGCTATTGGGTATAAAGCGGTGGCGGTTAATGTCTCAGACATTGCTGCCATGGGTGCAACGCCGCACAGTATTTTACTGGCAATAGCCTTGCCCAAACGTCTGGCAACAAGCGAATGGCTTAGCGAATTTGCCAAAGGCTTGTTTCATGCCTGTCAGCTATTTGGCGTCAGTTTAATCGGTGGGGACACCACGCGTAGCGATAGCTTAGTACTTAGCGTCAGTGCCCAAGGCATATTGGCAAAAGATACGCCCGCTATCTACCGCTCAGGGGCACAGGTTGGTGACAGAGTATATGTGTCAGGGACATTGGGCGACGCCAGTTATGCGTTGCAACATCCTGACAATACTCAAGGCGTGGCACTGGCGCATCGTCTGCACATGCCGACGCCTCGAGTTGCACTGGGAGCCGCTTTAGCAAAAATCGGCGCAACAGCGATGATTGATATCTCTGATGGTCTATACCAAGATCTTGGACATATCTGTCAGCAAAGTGCTGTTAATATCCGTTTGAATTTAGAACAGTTACCCAGTAGCACGTCTTTGTCAGTCGTTGATCTGTCCGAGCGTTTACTGTGTCAGTTGGCTGGTGGTGACGATTATGAATTGGCTTTTACGTTGCCAGCTCATGTTATTCCTCCTGCCAGCAACGTCCCTGTTACCTATATTGGTGATGTTATCGCAATAGCAGATATGACAGGTATTACGACAGGCAGTACTGTGCCTGTACGTCCTGAGCTTTACTATCAAGGACAGGCAGTCACCCCAACCCATCCAGCGCCATTTAGTATATGGCCTACGCTTACTGGTTACCAACATTTTACAGGTTAACCCATGATCGACCATGATTTATCTAAGCCCGATATTCGTAAAGCCAATGACTGCCCGCCTCTCCCAGTAAATGCCAGTATGCTCGATCGCATGATTTATTGGCTTGGACTGGGTTTGGGTAGTGGCCTGCCCCGCCGTGCGCCTGGTACTTGGGGAACGGTAGGTGGTTTGATTGTCGCCATACCTCTTTTAAGCCTTGGATTTTTACCATTTTTGCTGATTACTGTTTTATCCTCTATCCTTGGTATTTGGATATGTGGCCGTACCTCAGAGCTAATGAAAGGGCATGATGACCCCCATATTGTGTGGGATGAATGGGCCGGCATGTGGATTACCTTATTGCCTTTTTCTTATATGAGCATGACGGCTGATAGTTTTTGGCAGTATATTTCGC
Source organism: Psychrobacter sp. JB385 (assembly GCF_900163785.1). GTDB lineage: Bacteria > Pseudomonadota > Gammaproteobacteria > Pseudomonadales > Moraxellaceae > Psychrobacter. Next base: position 48,859 of record NZ_FUKN01000012.1, on the reverse strand, counting down.
AGCCATTTTCCCTCGCTGCCTTACTTCTGGCTTTTGTACTTTTCCGCTTTTTCGACATTATCAAACCACCCCCAATTGGTTGGGCTGATCGTAAAGTCGCAGGCGGCTTAGGGGTGATGCTCGATGATATTATTGCGGGCGTCATGGCAGTTGTCGTATGGATAATTGTGATGATGGTTTTTTCTCTTTAGTAGCTATTTAATAGTATTAAGTTAAGAGTATTGAGCTTGATGACTTTGAATAATGGCTTTAAGTATCGCTACACACATTTTTTTATAGCGCTAAGTTACAAAGCTTGAACGTCATCACATCACGCCAAACAAACATTTACGCTATAATCGAATATTATATTTTGTTACATTCATAAGAGCTATTATGACATCTCCCCTTTCTGTAATTATTCTAGCGGCTGGTAAAGGCACGCGCATGCAGTCTGCCAAGCCAAAAGTGCTTCAAACTTTGGCTGGTAAATCATTACTTGGTCACGTATTGGACACTTGCCATAAGCTGACAGTTGACGAGACCATCATTGTCCATGGCTTTGGTGGTGACCAAGTAAAATCAGAAATCACCACTCAATATGGGCATTCTTCCATTACTTGGGTTGCTCAAACCGAACAATTGGGAACGGGGCACGCCGTTAAGGTTACTTTGTCTGACTTACCAAAAGAGGGACAAAGTCTGATTTTATATGGCGATGTGCCATTGGTAAGCTGTCAAACCTTATCTGCATTGAAAACGGCCAATACTGCTGGTATGTCTATGCTGACATTGACAGTAGATAATCCGTTTGGATTAGGCCGTATCAAACGCAATACAGAAGGTCATATCACGGCTATCGTCGAACAAAAAGACGCTGACGCTGATGAGCAAAGCATTCAAGAAATCAATAGTGGCATCTATTGTGTCGATAATGCTTTATTGCATAAATATTTGCCGGAACTGTCTAACGACAATGCCCAGCAAGAATATTACCTGACAGATATTGTCAAAATGGCCGTCGCTGATGGGATTACGATTGCTGCGATCGAACCTGAGCACACGTTTGAGATTGAAGGCGTGAATAACCGTCAGCAGCTTGCCAGCTTGGAACGTACTTGGCAAAGCAAATTGGTTGCTGATTTACAAGAAGCGGGTGTCCAGTTTGCTGACCCTACTCGTGTTGATATTCGAGGCACATTGACCGCAGGTCAAGACGTTTTTGTAGATGTCGGCGTGGTGTTCGAAGGCGATTGTACATTAGGCGACAATGTCTATATCGAAGCTGGCTGTATCATTAAAAACGCCCAAATTGGCAATGCGTGTCATCTCAAACCTTATTGTGTCATCGATGGTGCCGATATAGGTGCAGGTGTCGATATTGGTCCGTTTGCCCACTTACGCCCTCAGACGGTATTATCTGATAACAGTAAAGTTGGTAACTTTGTTGAAATTAAAAAATCCACGATTGGTCAAGGTAGCAAGGTAAATCATCTGAGCTATATTGGAGATGCGAGCGTTGGCACAGGCGTCAATATCGGCGCAGGCGTGATTACTTGTAACTATGACGGTATCAATAAATCACCGACGCTTATCAAAGACAATGCGTTTATCGGTTCTAACGCCAGTCTCGTTGCGCCAGTGACGATTGGCGAGACTGCGACAGTGGCAGCAGGCTCAGTGATTACCAAAGATGTGGATGCCAACGCCTTAGCATTTGGGCGCGCTCGTCAGACGCAAAAAGAGCAGTACCAAAGACCAGCTAAAAAAAATAGCTAAATCGTTAATCACGACATTAATACCAGTTAGCAGTTGAGCAGTACGGCAATCTTTGTGGTGCTGCTTCATCGTTTTTATAGAAGCATTATTTTGTGGATACTCAATAATCATTCGTACGATTTATTGAGAGACTCCTCACCATATATCAAAAATCAAAAGTAAGGAATAGCCATGTGCGGAATTGTAGGGGCAGTTGCTGAGCGTAATATTGCCAATATTTTATTAGAAGGTCTCAAACGTTTGGAATATCGAGGCTATGATTCTGCTGGTTTGACTGTGATCCGTGATGGCGAACTACACCGCGAACGCCAAGTAGGCAAAGTTCAGGCTCTAGTCGATGCGGTAGCTACCAATCCAGAACTGTTCGACGGTCATATTGGTATCGCTCACACACGCTGGGCGACTCATGGGGAACCAGCCCAACGTAATGCCCACCCTCACGTTTCAGGCAAGATTGCTGTGGTTCACAATGGTATCGTTGAGAACTATGCTGAGCTCAAAGAAGACTTGCTTGCGAAGGGCTATGAGTTTACCTCACAGACAGATACCGAAGTCGTTGCGCACTTGATTCATGATATTTATAAACAAACGCCTGACTTACTAGAAGCCGTTCGCAAGGTCATTCCATTGTTACATGGCGCCTTTGCCCTAGGTATTGTACATATTGACTGTCCTGAAGAATTGATTACCGTACGCCTTGGCTCACCATTAGTCATTGGTGTGGGTATTGGCGAGAATTTCATTGCTTCAGATCAATTGGCCTTGTTGCCTGTGACCAACCGTTTTATGTATTTAGAAGAAGGCGATATTGCCAAGCTGACTCGTAAAAGTATTCAAGTCTTTGCCGATGGTGTGGAAGTGAAACGTCAAATACATGAAATTGACGCGACACAGCACAATGCCGATAAAGGTGAGTTTAAGCATTATATGCTCAAAGAAATCTATGAGCAGCCAGATGCAGTCGCTCGTACTATCGAGATGGCGGTAGACAATGGCGACACAGTCAAATTACGCGATGATTTTTTACAGCGTCATGAAGCACAGCTATCAGGTATCCGCAACGTACAAATTATTGCTTGCGGTACCAGCTATCACGCAGGTTTGGTCGCAAAATACTGGTTTGAGAGCTTGATTCGTGTGCCCTGCTCGGTTGAAGTGGCCAGCGAGTTCCGTTATCGCAATCCAGTCGTGGTTGACCATTCGCTGGTGATTTGTATTTCGCAATCAGGCGAGACAGCGGATACTTTATCAGCCTTGCGCGACATTCAAAAGCACATGCCTACAGGTTTGGTAAGCTTGGCACTATGCAACGTCCCTACCTCGTCGCTTGTGCGTGAGACTGATATTTTCTTACCGACACTGGCAGGACCTGAGATTGGCGTCGCTTCGACCAAAGCATTTACAACCCAATTAGTCGCTTTGATGCTATTAATCTTAAAAGTAGGGTCAACTCAGCAGCGTATGACTCAAGAGCATTTAACGACACTGATTGATGAGTTACAGCAGCTACCAGGTCAGTTGTATGCCAGCTTGCACCTAGATGCGCCTATTCAAGCGATGAGTGAGCATTTTGAAGATAAGAGAAGTTGCTTGTTCTTAGGTCGCGGGTTACAGTTCCCAATCGCTTTGGAAGGCGCGTTAAAGCTTAAAGAAATCTCTTATATTCATGCAGAAGGTTATGCCGCAGGCGAGCTAAAACATGGTCCTTTAGCGCTGGTTGATAGAGATATGCCTATCGTTGTACTTGCGCCTAAAGACAGTATGTTTGATAAGTTAAAAGCCAACATGCAAGAGGTACATGCTCGTCACGGTGAGTTGTTTGTATTCGCTAGCGAAGCCAGTCAGATGATCGCAGAAGACCGTTTGCACGTGGTGCATGTGCCTGATGTGTGCGAAACGCTAGCGCCTATCGTCTACAGCGTACCCGTACAACTGTTGTCGTATCATGTGGCAGTGATGCGTGGCACGGACGTTGACCAGCCACGTAACTTGGCAAAATCAGTCACGGTTGAATAGTTTAAGATATTGATTTATATAATATTTTTACTATTCAATTACTTGTCATACTGAGTAATTATCTGTCATACTATTGTACTACGATAAATCCTTCGCCATCTGATCTTTCAAGATGACGAAGGATTTTTTGTATATGACGAATGAGCAAAATATCAATCCTTTAAATCATAATGGCAGCGATAGCATGAGCACGGAAAATATAGATATCGAACCCGATAGCACCGACCAAATAGAGATTATCTATGAAGATGAATTTTTGGTCGCGATTAACAAGCAAGCAGGTTTATTGGTGCATCGCAGTTGGCTCGATAAAGGCGAGACGCGCTTTGCCATGCAGCTCACCCGTGATGCCGTCGGTTGCCATGTCTTTCCTGTACATCGATTAGATAGGCCGACATCAGGCGTGCTATTGTTTGCCAAAAGCTCAGCCGTGGCGCGTATCCTGACCGAGGCATTTACTGCGCATGAAGTATCCAAGCAATATATAGCCGTAGTGCGCGGATTTATGCCAAAGCAAGGTAGCATTGATTACGCATTGAGCTTCCAGCCCGATGCCATTGCTGACAAATTTGCCGATTGGGACAAACCTGCTCAAGAAGCCGTCACTCATTGGCAATGCTTGGCACAAGTGGAGCTACCCTTCGCTGTATCAAAAAAACATGACACGAGCCGCTATAGCCTTGTGCGCTTGATACCTGAGACTGGACGCAAGCATCAGCTACGGCGACACATGAAACATGTCTTTCATCCCATCATCGGTGATACCAGCTATGGCGATATACGGCAGACACGATTTTTTCGTAATTACTATGACTGTACGCGCATGCTATTACATGCTCAGACATTGGCGCTCAACCATCCGATCACTGATGAGCCGTTATTGCTAAAAGCGGGATTGGACGATCAATGGATGCGTATATTAGAAGCGTTTTCTTGGGTAGAGAGTATAGAAGCATAAACTAATATAAAATAAATAGCGAAAAAAGCCGAAATACCGCTACTAAAAGTTCGGTACCCTAGTGAGGACTAGAACCCTTGGCTGTGGGCTAGTGATAGCAAAGGTTTCATTTGCTAATATAGTCGCAATGTACTTCATTTTGTACATACAGTGAGCTTTTAGAGCATTATTTTTATTTATATAAGCGCTGCTATAGAGAAAGAAATGACAAATACACTCTCGATTAGATCTTACAATCATCAGACTAAAGGACACTCTCATGACTTTCATCAAATTGTTTTACCACTTCGAGGCGTTATCAACATTAAGGTTGAAAGTTATATTGGTAAAGTTACTCCAAGGGAATGTGTTGTAGTCAAGGCGCGTGAAAAGCATTATTTTAATGCTGAAGAAAATGCAAAATTCATCGTTGTTGATACAGATTTTTTACCAGATCATATTCTTGATTCAGAAAAAATTGTTTTTTCAATTAGCTCAACATTGTTATTGTTTTTAGAATTTGCTGAGAGTCAGCTCAAGCATCAAATCCACGCTGAAATTGAAGCATTGATGTTCACTACTTTTTACAGACTTTTAGAAGAACAAAAATTATTCGTTCAGTATGACCATAGAATTAGAGAGGTAGTGGACTATATTAATAACAACCTTTCTCATAACTTATCTATAGACGCTTTAGCAGGTATTGCTTGTTTGAGCGCTACACAGTTTAAAAAGAACTTTAAATCACAGACTGGTCAGACAGTAACTGAGTACATTACAGAGCTAAGAATGCAAAAGGCTCAAGCTTTATTACTACATACTGACTCACCCATTTCTATCATTGCTGAATTAGTTGGTTACGCTAATGTCAGTGCATTCAGTCGCCGTTTTTCAAAACATTTCGGCATTTCACCTTCTAGACTGTTCTAATTCAAACGCGTCTGACCAATCGACAAAACCGTCCAATCTGCACAATCTAGTATTAATAACTCTCTATAATAGTATTATTCAATATAACCTTGAGAGTAGCTATTATGTTGCAGGTGAAATCTAGTTTGAGCGCTGTTGTATTTGTGATTATTGCTAGCATTCTTTGGGGTACAACAGGTACTGTATCCGCTTTTACGCCTGAGGTCAGTCCTTTAGCAACTGGTGCATTTGCAATGGGTATAGGTGGTGTACTGCTAGTAGTAAACGCTAGAAAACACATAATGAATGATAAAATAAAATTAACTTCTCAGCCCAAGGCCTTATTAATAGGAGCGATATGTGTTGCCATTTATCCATTAGCTTTTTATTCTTCTATGCGTCTAGCTGGTGTCGCTATTGGAACGGTTATCTCAATTGCTAGCGCGCCATTTTTTACAGTAATAATGGAGCGTCTAATCAGCAATAAAAAGATTAATAAAAAATGGGTAATAAGTTTTCTATTTGGTGCCGTTGGTGTCAGCTTACTGACTATAGGAAAAACTAAAAATATTGACCTAGATATAGTGGCGAACCATCAAAAATGGGGAATATTATTAGGTTTGGTTGCAGGATTAACTTATGCCACCTACTCGTGGTCAGCACGGCACATGATAGAGACAGGAGTAGAATCTAAATCTGCAATGGCAAGTATGTTTGGTCTCTCCGCAATCGTATTGTTACCTTCATTACTATTTACAGGTGATAACCTATTTTTAGATGGTAAACATATAACAGCTGCCTTATACATGGCAATTGCACCTATGTTTATAGGGTACTTACTTTTTGGTCAAGCACTGAAAGTCATTGAGGCGAGCCAAGCTACGTTAATTACATTATTGGAGCCTATCGTAGCAACAATACTTGCGGTTATTGTTGTTGGAGAAGTCTTTTCTCCTATTGGTTGGTTAGGTATGTTTCTAATGATTATTTGTCTTTTACTACAAATAATTAAAGTTTCAACTCCGAGATATTTTAAGAGAAGTCATATTTTCTAAGAGTTTTGAGTATACCCAAACGGAACCCGTCACCTTACCTTTCAAACTTATTAATAAACCACCCAAAATAAACGAGATCAATAAAACCACTTATACCAAACTACTAAACTAGGCGTGATTTTCAATATTAAGCAACACTATATCGTCCTTGGTCTTCATATTTCAGACACACCAATCCAAATCCTTAAAACAACCCTTTATATAAAAAGAAGCAGCTCACCATCATAAGGAGCACCGCAAAACATTTTTTTAATAATGTTGGTGATAATTGGTGTGCGACTTTTGCGCCTACTTTTGCGGTAAAAAAGCTCATGATGCTGATACCCAAAAAGGCATAAATATGCACAAAACCAATCGCGTTGGGAATATCGACGTGATCTTTCATTCCAAAGACCATAAAACCAAGTGCGCCAGCAATAGCAATAGGCAGACCGCAAGCAGCAGACGTGCCCACTGCTTTTTGCATCACCACGCCATAACGCGTGAGATACGGCACGGTTAAACTGCCACCCCCAATACCAAAAATGGCAGACGCCACACCAATGCCTGCTCCTGCTGCCAGTTGCTTAGACGTCGATGGCAACACAGTATCGGCAGCGCTGACATCAGTAGCCAATCGCTTTTTGCCACCCGTAAACATGTTAAATGCCACCCACAGCAAAAACGTACCCACGATCAGCTGAAGATGAGTGCCTGAGAGTGCGCCTGCAATCCCTGCCCCAAAAAAGCAGCCAAGCGCCATGCCTGGTGTGAGATTTTTAAACACAGGCCACATGACGCCACCTTTTTTATTATGCGCCATGAGCGAGCTGATCGAGGTGACAATGATGGTTGCAAGCGAGGTGCCTAGTGCCAAATGCATGACGGTATCGGGACTATAGTCCATCTGGGTAAAAACGATAAATAACAGCGGCACAATGATCGTGCCACCACCTACCCCGAACAGACCCGCTGCAAAGCCTGCTACTGCCCCAATGATTAAAAAAATGATAAGTTCCACAGAATCGTTACTTTTGGTTGGATGATGAAAAGGGTTGGTTAAGCGCTTTCGACCTGACCCACTTGATGATATGCGCGATTAAAATAGACCAAGCTTTCGTCTGTCTCGCCTTCTTGTTCAGCATGTTTGATAGCAACGACGCGGCACATAAAAACGCTGTGCGTGCCCATTGACTGCACCTGCTCAATCTCACAATCAAAACTGACCAGCGCGTCTGCCAAGACAGGCGCGCCTGTGACTAACGTGCCCCAAGCGCCTTGTTCAAACCGCTCTTTAGAACACAATTTGGACGCAAAAGTGTTGGATAGCGACTCATGCCGTGCGCTTAGCACGTTAACGCATAAGGTTTTGTGATCAATAAAATGACCGTGTGAGCGCGCCGCTTGGTTCATACACACCAATAAGGTTGGCGGATTATCGCTAACGCTACAAACGGCGGAGGCAGTAAAACCGTGTGCGCCCGACTCCCCTTCTGTGGTAATCACGCTGACTGCTGTCGCAAGGCGCGCCATCGCGTTTCTAAAATCACTGGCTTCAATCATCATATATGTCCTAAATTTATCGCGCATCGTACGCTTAGCGCGCCAGCTCTTGGCGAACCAGTTCAGCACCAGCGCTTAGTGCTTTTAACTTACCTCGTGCCACGTCGCGAGACAACGGTGCCATGCCGCAATTGGTCGATGGGTAAAGCTTATCTGCATCCACGAATTGTAAGGCTTTTCGTAGCGTAGCGGCCACTTCTTCTGGTGTTTCAATGGTGTTGGTTGCCACATCGATGGCACCAATCATTACTTTTTTGCCGCGGATAAGCTCAATCAAATCCATTGGGACATGAGAGTTTTGGCACTCAAGTGACACGATATCAATCTTTGATTGTTGCAGCTTGGGAAATGCTTGTTCGTATTGACGCCACTCTGAACCCAGTGTTTTTTTCCAATCGTTATTGGCTTTAATGCCGTAACCATAGCAAATATGCACAGCGGTTTCGCACTTTAAGCCTTCGATGGCGCGCTCTAATGTGGCGATACCCCAGTCGTTTACGTCATCAAAGAATACATTGAACGCGGGCTCATCGAATTGGATGATATCCACGCCAGCGGCTTCTAATTCTTTGGCTTCTTGATTCAAAATTTTGGCAAACTCCCACGCCAATTTTTCACGACTTTTATAATGCCCATCATATAAGGTATCAATCATCGTCATTGGACCTGGAAGTGCCCATTTTATTGGCTTGTCGGTTTGCTGACGTAAAAACTTGGCATCGTCTACAAACACAGGTTTTTGGCGGCTTACATCACCAACAACTGATGGCACACTGGCATCATAGCGATTGCGAATGCGAACGGTCTCACGATTTTCAAAATCGACGCCATCGAGATGTTCAATAAAGGTGGTGACAAAATGCTGACGGGTCTGCTCGCCATCACTGACGATATCGACGCCTGCATGCAACTGCTCTTGCAGTGACAAACGTAACGCATCCTGTTTGGCTTCAATCAACTGCTCACCTTCTAACGCCCAAGGTGACCAAATTTTTTCAGGTTCTGCCAACCAAGAGGGTTTTGGTAAGCTGCCAGCAGTCGACGTCGGTAATAATATTTTCATTGTTAATGTGTCTCTTATCTATGTATTTTTTATATATGGGGAATGTCTTATCTCGGCCACTTTAGCGTATTAAGCAGCGTGCCTTTTGACCGTCTCTTTTTGGGCAGAGTAATTTGCTGCCCATTGCTCAAGGATGGACTGATATGGCTTGATAAACTGCTCTTCAGTAATTTTTCCTTGCTTCACCGCTAATTGGCTGCGCTCTTCACGGTCATACACAATCTGCGTCAGTGAGTAATCCTGATACTTAAGACTGGGTTGATAAACCTGACCTGCGGTAGAGTTGGCGTTATAGATTTCAGGTCGATAGATTTTTTGAAACGTATCCATTGTACTAATTGTACTAATCAGCTCAAGATCGGTGTAATCACTCAGCAAATCGCCTGCAAAATAAAACGCGAGCGGTGCTGCACTGCCTGTAGGCATAAAGTAACGAACGGTCAAACCCATTTTGTGGAAGTATTCATCCGTCAACGAATATTCATCTTGTCTATACTCCACTCCCAACACCGGATGCTGATTGTTGGTGCGGTGATAGGTTTTACTGGTTGAAACACTCAAGCAAATCACAGGCTTTTTACTAAAATTGGCTTGGTAAGCGTCTGAATTTAATAAATGCTGAAACAGCTTGCCGTGAAGATCCCCAAAATGCTCAGGTGGCGGCGAGGTTGGGTTTTTGTCAAAATGATCTGGCAGTACGATGCTAAAATCATAATCGCGCACATAAGACGAGAAGCTATTGCCAATCATACCCTCGATACGCTTATTGTCTTTATGATCGATAATGGTCGTCTTCAATGTTTCAATGACAGGAAAAGTGTCCCCGTTGCCCTTGATGTCCATGTTTGCAGAAACAATGTCAACTTCCACAGAATAGCGGTCCGCTGTCGGATTATCCCAACTCGCCAACGCATTAAAACGATTGTTTATCATTCTGAGTGTCTTACGTAGATTCTCTTGACGGTGCTCGCCTCGAGCCAAATTGGCAAAGTTCGTGGTTAGACGGGTGCTGTCTGCAGGATGATAGTTTTCATCAAAACGGATGCTCGAAATTGAACAAGTAAAATCGTTACTCATGGCAATTCACTACCTTATAATCAAATATGAAACCAAATTTTTGTATAAGGGAATTATGCCTGAATCAACACATGAATAAAAACGACTTAATTTGAACTAAAGATGAATAAAATTCATGTTATTAAATAAATTTAAACCAGACAATGTGAAAATCACAGTGCTATTGATAGTCTATCTGATAAAGAAAAATCTAATTGGAGAGTGAATGTAGGAGAAACAACGACAAATAATTGCTTGTTTATAAGCGAAAAGCGATGAGATAACTCTTATTCATAGGTATCTCATATCATTAGTTGTTTTAATCTTGTCTTAAACCGTAAGCTCTTTAACTATCAACTCATATCTAATGCATGATAGTTGACTATGACTAGTTGATATTAATTTCATAACTAAAATCTTCTGCCAATCCATACGATTCTCTGTACTCAATTGGATCACCTTTTAGGTTCTTGGCAACGCGGCATACTTTAACCAAATTTTCTTGTGCGTCATTGCCCAAATAAGCATCGACATACCCAGTGATAAAGAAAAGCTTTTCGACAGCAGACGAGACAAACTGTCCGCACGCCTTATAATAAAAAGGATATAAGAGGTTTTCGAAATCTTCGGGCGCTAGGTTGACAAAAGGCTGATACAGGCTTTTGGGTAACCAAATTTTTTCACTCAGCATGACCGTATTTTCGACGATACGCACACGTTCTATATAAATGAGTTCTTTGTTTTTACCGATATTCAGTTTTTTATTGATGGCATCGACACCTTCTATAGTCTCTACCTTTTTAACCACTCCAGTGGGAACGACATAGGAAGCCTCTTTATCACGGAACTTAAAAAACCTTGATAACGAGCTTTCAAAATTTGGTCGTTTTAGAAAAGTACCTCGTCCCTGCTGCTTCATGAGGACGCCTTCTTCTACCAGCTTTTCGACAGCTTTACGAACCGTTCCTACCGATACTTGATATTTATCTGCGAACTCTTGTTCGGTAGGTAGTGCGGTATTTTCGTCCCATTTACTTTCTGTCAGCAAAGTCTGGATATGCCACCGTACTTGCTCATACCGTGGCATTTTAAATTGTTTGAAGTTTTTTAACATTTTTTCCACCACAATAGAGAGCGTATTAAGCGCTGCTTAATCTCGTTGAGCGTTGTTAGAATCCCATAAGCAGGATCTATTTGATGACAGTATCTTAAGCTCTAAACAAGTTTAATACGTATCATTTTAATAGTAACACTCGATTGGTTTTTTATAGGCAATCTTATCTAATTAACATGTGCTTTTTTGCTATTATTTCATTCGGTCAATCGCACTTTTAAAGCTTATACGATTTTCTAATCTAGAACACTATTTGTCAATATTATCGTGACACTCTTTAATCCATAAAAATTGATATGGATTTTTATAGAATTCATGCAGTTAAGATCAAGGAGTAGTGATGACTCTCTACATTATAGCCGCCATTGTGATATCTATTGCACTGGGCTACACCACAAAAATCAATATTGGCTTATTTGCGATTGTCTTCTCATACCTGATCGGTTGCTTTGGTATGCAACTGAGCGCCTATGAAGTGATTAAGCTATGGCCACTCAAAATTTTCTTCGTTATTTTGGCAGTGACTCTCTTCTACAACTTCTCTCTTGCCAATGGTGCCTTAGAAAAACTGTGTGAACATTTGATATATAAATGTCGACGCTTTCCAGCATTTTTGCCTTTGGCTATTTTCTTTGCCGCCACGATTGTAGCCGCTTTGGGAGCTGGCTATTACACTGTGCTCGCTACTATGGCACCGATGATTTTGTTGTTGTCTCAAAGAACCAACTTGAATATTATTATTGCTACCTTGTCGGTGAACTATGGGGCACTTGCAGGGGCCAATTTTATCACTTCACAGAGCGGTGTTATTTTTCGAGAGCTTATGAGTGGCGCTGGCGTGGCAAATGACAATACCTTTACTTACGGTTTAGGAATCTTTGCGGCAACCTTTTTGATGCCTGTGGTTCTATTAGGTATTTATAGCTCTATCAATGCCAAATCTAGCAAAATAGCAATCCAAACCATCATACCAGAAGCGTTTGATAGTAAACAAAAAAAGTCTATCATGCTGATTTTTATTATGATGGCCACGGTACTCGTTGTGCCTATTTCAAACCTACTCATACCAAATGTAGAAACGATTGAGTTTTTGAACGCTCGGATAGACATTGGTTTTATCGCTATCTTTTTCGCTTTAGTCAGCTTGGTTTTGAAGCTGGGTGATGAAAAAACAGTGATTGCCCTAATACCGTGGAATACGCTCATTATGATTTGCGGCGTTGGTATGTTGATCAGTTTGGGTGTGGAGGTAGGGGTAATTTATGAGCTGACAGAATGGCTCAGTACCAATGTGCCTATTTGGTTGATACCCACTTTATTATTTATTATTAGTGCAATTATGTCGATATTTGCCAGTACACTTGGGGTTGTTGCTCCTACGCTATTTCCTATGGTACCCGCCTTGGCGGTAGCCTCTGGTTTGAACCCTTTTTTCTTATTTATCTGCATTGTAGTAGGGGCTCAAAGCTCATCCATCTCGCCTTTTTCATCAGGCGGCAGTCTCATATTGGGAGCCGCACAAGTACACATTGATAAAAATAAGCTTTTACATATTTTGTTGTTTAAAGCCGTACCTTTAGATATTGTTGTTGGCATAATAGCGATTTTATTTATCCAAATCGTGTTTTAACTGCTACTAAAAAAAGAGATTTATATGGATTACATGGATGCTCATGCACATGTATTTTTACACCATGAGACGTATCCAGCGACTGCGCGCTATCGACCCAACTATACCGCCAGTGTAGAGAGCTATATTGAGCAGCTTGATAAGCATGGCTTTTGCAAGGCCGTCTTGGTTCAGCCAAGTTTTTTGGGTACAGACAATAGTTATATGCTCAAAGCCCTTTTAAAATACCCTGAGCGCCTCAGAGGTATTGCGGTTCTTCCAAACACGATAGACACCTCTACCTTACGATCACTAGATCAACAAGGTGTGGTCGGTATCCGTATCAACCTGTTTGGTATCACCTGTCCTGATCTCACCAGCCCGCAATGGAAAGTTTTTTTATCGCAGCTGGCTGATATAAATTGGCAGGTAGAGATTCAAGCGCCGCCTGTTTATTTGATCCAGTTATTACCGATACTAAAACAATATAAACTCAATATTGTGATTGATCATTTTGGTCGATTCAATCCTATCAAGGGGGTGCAGGATCGAGAATTCCTTCAATTGCTAGATATGCTTGATCCCGATCAACACTGGGTCAAAGTCTCTGGCTACTATCGATTGGGAAACGAGATAGGCGTTCAAAATGCCAAGGATGCTCTCAAATTATTGATACAACGCAATATGAAAAATCGTCTGATTTGGGGTAGTGATTGGCCTCATACACAAAATGAGGGCCAAATCAATTTTACCAAAGCACTGACCACGTTCAAAAAAATTATAAATTGCGACGAATTGACCGCACAAATACTGACCACAAATAACACCAACTTGTTTACCTTTTAAACCGGTTGGCTGTTGTCATTTTATCATCGTCAGAACTGGGGTATTTTTTCATGAGCAGATCACATAAGCCATCGTTTCATGCCCGATTGCGACATACCATCTACTCATCGAAAATAAATAGTTATAAAAATATCGTGACTATACTCGGAAAATTTTCAGAGTGGCATACCTAAACAACTGATTTAAAGACCATTTGTCATGATTGATAGATGCCTTGTATTCTGTACTGTACAGAAGAAAAGCATACCGTTTTAGCTGTCATTAAACCATTTGATAACTCGCGTTCCGTTACTTTCTGCTTCATGACCTCAAAATAATATTCATACATACATACATATGTTTCTTGTCATTTCTAAAATATTCTGTTACTTTTGCATAACATTGAAAGCTATCTTGCCGAGAAGTTTATTAATTTAAACGAATCTTACATTGAGATTTCAGGCAGTACTCTTTCTATCCTCATTAAGATTTTATTGATTTTTTCGTAAACAAAACACACAAGGAGTGTCGTGTGAAAAAACTATCCTATCTGGCTCTTGGCCTGTCTGTTTTAACCCTTACCGCCTGTAACAATGCAAACGAAACTGCAAGTACAGATGCAACTGCAACTGGCGGCAGTGAGCTAATCGCTCCTTCACGTCCAGAATGTATTGCACCAGCAAAACCAGGTGGTGGTTTTGACTTGACCTGTAAGCTTGCTCAAGCGGGCCTGCGAGATACTGGCGTCTTAACAGATCCTATGCGTGTCACTTATATGCCAGGCGGCGTTGGCGCAGTTGCGTATAACAAAATCGTTGCGAATGATCGTGATAATGGTGATGCTATCGTTGCTTTCTCTACCGGCTCTATCCTTAACCTATCACAAGGTAAGTTTGGTAAATTCACTGAAAAAGATGTGAAATGGCTAGCAGGTGTTGGTACAGATTATGGCGCTATTGCGGTTAATGCTGATTCACCAATCAAGGATCTAGCTGGACTGGTTGCCAAATTAAAATCAGATCCAAAATCTATCAGCTTCGGTGCTGGTGGTAGTGTCGGCGGTCAGGATTGGATGCAAACAGCCATTTTAGCCAAAGCCGTTGGCGTGAATCCTAGCGACATGACTTATGTGGCGATGGAAGGCGGTGGTGAAGCCATTACAGCCGTTATGGGTAATCACATCACCGTTGTGAGTGCAGGTATTGCTGAGATTATGCCACAAGCCACAGCTGGTAAATTACGTGTATTGGCAGTCTTTGCAGATGAAAGACTGGGCGGTAGTATGGCTGATGTCCCTACTGCAAAAGAGCAAGGTTATGATGTCACTTGGCCTGTGGTTCGTGGTTACTACATGGGACCAGATGTGAGTGCTGGCGCCTATAACTGGTGGAAAGATGCCTTTGACAAAATGCTTGCTGATCCAAAATTTGCTGAAATACGTGAGCAGCAAGAATTATTACCATTCTCTATGACTGGAGAAGAGTTACAAGAATACGTTTACAAGCGTACTGGCGAATTACGTGAATTGTCTGCTGAGTATGGCCTTGTTGGAGCGGAAGAACCAGCCAAATAATTCTATTAGGATTTAATACCCTTATTGAACCTTAGAGGTGTTTGGTATTTCGAAAGGCTGGCAGGATACCTATCTGTCAGCCTTTTTTCCCCATAATTCAAGGAGTGCTCCTTATGACAATGGAACGTGTGTTTTCTGGGCTGATGGCGCTAGTAAGTCTATTTCTAGTCTACTTAGCCACTAGTTATGTTGCCCCCATTGCTTATGACCCGATTGGTCCTCGCCCTTACCCTATTTTAATTTTTTCTTTGTTGGCCTTTGGCGCTTTAGTGGTCGCTTTTCGTCCTGCAAGTTTTACTAAGCCGATTGATTTGGGATGGAGCAAACCCATCATCAGAAATTTGGCGCTTTGTACCTTGGCCTTATTGGTTTATAGCCTTATTTTTGAGCCCTTAGGCTTTATCGTTTCTACCATTTTGATGTCTTTTGCAGTAGGCCTACTATTTGCAGGTAAGCCACTTAAAACCCTAATTTTTTCAGTTGTGATCAGTATTGCCTTATACGCTTTATTTGACTTAGGTTTAGATGTCATTTTGCCACTCGGAATATTATCAGGGATTATAGGATAGCCAACATGGATACTTTTGATTTTTTAATGCATGGTTTCGCTGTCGCATCTACCCCACAAAACTTACTGATTGCACTTATCGGCGCGTTTTTGGGTACGATTGTCGGTATGTTGCCGGGTCTTGGCCCTATCAACGGGGTGGCGATATTATTACCTTTTGCTTTTGCACTTGGGTTACCACCAGAGAGCGCACTGATTCTACTAGCGGCTGTTTATCTGGGCTGTGAGTATGGTGGACGTATCTCTGCTATTCTTATCAACGTACCTGGTGATGCGGCTGCCATTATGACGACGCTTGATGGCTATCCCTTGGCAAAGCAAGGAAAAGCCGGTATTGCGCTGTCTTTATCCGCTTTTAGCTCCTTTATCGGTGCCACTATCGCTACCATCGGTGTGGTATTGTTTGCGCCTCTATTAGCCAAATGGGCCATCTCTTTTGGACCTTCTGAGTACTTTGTATTGATGGTATTTGCCATCACTTGCTTGGGCGGTTTAGTGGGCGACCAACCTGTTAAGACTGGTATTGCCGCTTTGATTGGTTTGGGTCTCGCAACCGTTGGTGTTGATGCCGTTACTGGTATCTACCGTTTTACGTTTGATTCGGTCAATTTATCAGATGGTATTCAGTTTACAACCATCGTTATTGGTTTCTTCAGTGTGAGCGAAATTCTAATTCTGCTCGAAAGAACCACCACTGGACACAAGGTGATCGAGCAAGGTAAACGTAGCTTAGTGAACTTTAAAGAATTTATGTTCAGTCTAGGTGCGATGTTACGAAGCGGCGCGATGGGCTTTGTCATTGGTATTCTACCTGGTGCAGGCGCAACTATTGCCAGTGCCATGACGTATGCGAGTGAACGTAAAATCGCTGGTGAAACGGGTACTTTTGGTGACGGTGATCTACGCGGTGTTGCTTCACCAGAAGCAGCAAACAATGCCTCAGCTTGTGGCTCATTTGTACCGATGTTGACGTTAGGTGTACCAGGTTCTGGTACAACAGCCGTTATGATGGGTGCATTGACCTTGTATAACATTACGCCAGGTCCGCAGCTATTTACTGAGCAACCTGATATCGTTTGGGGTCTTATTGCCTCTTTGTTCATCTGTAACGTTATTTTGTTAGTGATGAACATTCCTTTGGTTGGCTTATTTGCAAAACTGCTTGATGTACCAAACTATGTCTTAATACCTGGCATTGCCGCAGTCAGCTTTGTTGGTGTGTACTCGATTCACAGTACAACGTTTGATTTGGTATTCATGGTAGCACTTGGTGTATTTGGTTATTTCTTACGTAAGCTAAACTTCCCATTATCAGCCCTCATTTTAGGCTATGTATTGGGTGAGCTTATGGAGTCTAACTTAAGACGTGCCCTATCCATCTCTCAAGGTGAACTGTCTATCTTGTGGAGCAGCCCTATCACTATCGTTTTATGGATACTTGCAATCTTGATGGTATTTATGCCAATCATCCGCAGCATTTATCGCAAGCGTTTTAAGAAGACTGCTATTTAATCTATAACCAGTTTGTTTAATGTTTCTCCGGCGGTGGTCATACTCTATGTATGACCACCGTTTTTTTTATGCAGTATAAGTATGCGATTTTTCTATTGGAGTACTGAGTATAAACAGTACCTGCACAAGCCGTGAACTGGCGCATATTTACCCACGTTTTTTAAAATATAGGCTTGGGTATTGAGTCCAAAAATATCTTATTGGCAACTTCTGCCTCTATCGTTTGAAATTCAAAAGTTAAAAAATTTAGTAGTCGTAATTTGACTAATTTTTAATAATAGGCAGTATCTACTTTCATTTATTATGACTATCCATTACAAAAAACTCCTTTTAATCTCAAATTAATACCGTTTGTCGTTACAGTCATCTTACCGCTTGCTTTCTAGTCTTTATACCTAATGAAGAGCGTTCAATGCCATATCCAGTATAGTGTTAACTCTAAATATATTTCATAACTTCAAGATTTTAATAGAAAAATAATAAGTGAAATATAAACAAACTGCTGACACAGTATCCTTTCTATGCAAAATATATTCTAATATAAATCAAATATTTAACGTGCAATTGTGTAAATTCTGTATTACAATCGAGTAACAAAATAGACAGACGGTTCATATTATCGATAGACGGTTTATATTCGATATATAAAAAATACTCATCTATAGATAAATCCTTTGTGGTTATGAACCAGAGACATTAAACAAATGTTATTTATAGCATGCAATGCCGCACTACTTGATCCTCACTTGAATTGTTCTTATGCATCGTCTAAACACACTGAACACCCACTGGAGAGTTACCATGCAATTTAATAAAACCCTAATGACGGCTGCCTTACTAACTATTGGCGGATTTGCCGCTATTTCTGCGAATGCATCTGGTAAGAAGGAATCTGAGTTTACTATTACGACGACAATTACTTCTGTTTGCGAGGTAAATGCTTCTGCTGCTGCTATCAGTTTTACAGATGTTGCTGCTGGCACCTTAGGCACCGATATTGCTAATAAAAAATCTGCTGGAGATATTTCAGTGAAGTGTTCTAATGATGCACCTTACGTTATTAATCTATCGTCTAAAGGTAACTCCACTAGTACGACTGGTGAAGGTCTTATGACTGGAACATTAGGCGACACCATTACTTATCAGTTAAATTCTGATGCGGATGGTACAGTTTGGGGGAATACTGGCGCTCTTGGTGCTGATGCCGAAGGTAATGGCATTGCTGGTACAGGTAAAGGTGTGACTACACCTCTTACTCACTCTGTATATGCCACAATCACAGGTAGCACTGACGTGAAGCAGGATACATATACAGATACTATTGTTGCTTCCGTTATCTACTAATACCCATGCTAAATCTCTGCCTACGCTATATCGTAAAATCCTTGTTAGCCTCAAGCTTGCTATTGTCATCTAGTTTGACAATAGCAAGTGGCTTGCAGGTATCCCCTATCTCTTTAAGCTTACAAGCCCGCGAGAATGCCAGTGGCCTGACCCTTAGTAACTCCGGCAACGATAAGGTACGTGCGCAAGTGCGTGTATATCAGTGGTCACAAGACGATCAAGGCGATCAGTTGACACCCTCTCGAGGACTGCTCGCCAGCCCGCCGATGATTGAGATAAGTCCGGGTGAAAAACAACTGATCCGAATTATCCGTGCCAAAGCACCACCACAAGGGGCAGACGCTGTCGAGGATGCTTATCGTGTCTTGGTGAACGAGCTACCCATCAAGTCTGATAAACAAACGACAGGGTTACAATTTGCGCTAAGCTACTCTCTGCCCGTCTTTGTGCAGCCTGTTGGCGTCACGAAGACCAGTCCACAATTGCAGTGGAGTACTCATCTGCAACCTGATGGCAAAGAGATAAAGCTTCGTGTAAGTAATCGTGGCAACGGCCGTGCTCAATTGGCTGGTCTAAGCTTTGTGGATACAGCAGGTAATAGTACGGTTATTAATCCAGGGCTGCTAGGGTATGTACTACCTGGTGCCACTATGAATTGGACGCTGAATATACCGTCTTCTGTCCTGACATCGGGTGGTAAATTCAAGGTTATGATGAATGGTACTCAGACAACGCCAGACGTCACGATGGATACGTCCACTCGTTAATGCAATATTTCTACAATGCGTGGCAGTATCTGCTAGCCACGCTGTAGAATCAAATGACATTGCTGCTATAGAGACTGACAATACTGAACTCTCCCAACTTAACCTAGACAGCTACCGCTCTGATGATGAAGCTGGACTAGATCTCTATCTAGAGGTCACGCTAAATGGTGCCAGTGTAGGTTTGACGCATTTTTACTACCGTGACGACAAGCTTTGGGCAAGTACCAAAATTTTGCAAAAACTTGGCTTTATCATTCCCTCCGATGCAACCGACATTATAGCGCTCAATAGTTTACCTAATCTAAAAATTGACTATAATGCTCGCCAGCAAACACTCAAACTTGTCGCACCTTTAGCCATGCTCAATTTGGACACTACCGTCCGCAGTACACGCACCAACAAGCGTCCGCAGGCCACTGCTTCTCCTGGCATATTACTCAATTATAATGTCTATGGCACGCAAACTGAAAATAGTGCCAAAAGTCTTAGCGCTTATACTGAAATACGTGCTTTTAACAAGCACGGTGTGCTCAGCTCGACGGCACTTACAACCGCCAATCATGCGTCAGGCAGTAGTGATAATAATTGGAATAATCGAAGCGTTCGTCTAGATACCAATTGGAGCCAGTCTTTTCCGGACAAACTCATTACCGTCCGTGCAGGTGATATTCTTACAGGCGCGCTATCATGGACACGATCGACGCGTTTGGGTGGACTTCAAATCGGTACCAATTTTGATCTTCAACCCTACCGCTCAACCACGCCATTGCCTTTATTTTTTGGTGAAGCCACATTGCCATCAGCAGTAGAACTCTATGTAAATGGTCTAAAACAATACAGTGGTGACGTACCTGCTGGTCCATTTGAGCTCAATACCGCTCCTAGCTTTAGCGGTGCAGGTACTGCTCAGCTAGTCGTAACTGACGCACTAGGACAATCTACAACACTGAATTTCTCTTTATATGATGCACATCGCTTGTTGCAACCTGGGCTTTCTGACTGGTCGGTGGAGATTGGTGCTGTGCGTGAGAACTATGGCATTCATTCTTTTGATTACAGTGATGATGTGGCAGCAAGTGGCACATGGCGTTATGGCGTGAATAACCGCTTTACCGCAGAAACACATGCCGAAGTGACCAGTGGTCTCAGTAATGCAGGGGTTGGTGGTACGTGGTTACTTGGTAGGTCAGGCGGTATATTGTTTGTCTCATTAGCAGGCAGCGAAAATCGGAGCCAAAGCGGATTGCAATACAGTGCAAATTATTCATGGAATAATAGTCGTTTCAATATTGGTCTCGGAGCTACCGGTACTAACGGCAATTACCGCGATGTGGGTACGCAATACGGCTCTGCCCCTGCTCGCCGAAGTGAGCAAGTCTCAGCGGGTTATAGTACGCAATCTTTAGGACGTTTTGGTGTCAGTTATAACCAAGTAGCACAAGTTGAGCGCGAGACCACACAATTTGCCAGTGCCTATTGGTCGAAGTCATTTGGTCGACGACTCAGCTTAAACGCCAATTATAATCACGATGTCAATGATTCCAATAATAACAGCGCTTTTTTGAGCGCCTCTTTTTCCCTAGATCGTAATATCTCACTGAATAATAGTGTGCAGTACACCGATGACAGCACTGTCTTTGCAACTGATATATCACGGCCTGCGCCAAGTGCAAGTGGCTTTGGCTGGCGAGCACAAGCGCAGCACCGTCTAGAAGAGAGTGCTGATAGAGACGACAGTACAGGTGGTCTTGCAGAGTTAAGTTACCTTGGGCGTTATGGCCGAGTACAAGCAGGTATCAGTAGCAATGCCAACAACCGTGCAAGCTATGCGAGTGCTAGCGGTGCGCTGGTTAAAATGGGCGGTGGTCTGTTTGCGGCGCGTCAAATCAACAACGGCTTTGCTGTCATCTCAACAGGAGGCATTGCCAATGTGCCAGTATTATTGCAAAACAGTCCTATTGGTACGACCAATAGCCGCGGCTTATTATTGGTATCACCACTGAATGCTTACCAAGACAATAAAATCGGTATTAACCCCTTAGAGCTGCCTGCTGATTTACGTATCGATAAGGTGAGTATCGATGCCACACCTACAGATCGCGCAGGTATATTCGTTACTTTTGGCATCACGCCAGTGCGCGCAGCCTCTGTGCTTCTAACAGACAGTAGTAACCAACCACTGCCTCTTGGCAGCCAAGTACGGTTGATGACCAACACAGAAGTACCCTCGACTGTTATTGGTTTTGATGGCGAGGTATATCTCGACACGCTCGATGAGCACAATGTACTTGAGGTGACGACGCCCTCTGGTGAGATTTGCACTGTTGGATTCGATTATTTCAAGCAAGGTGATGAGATCCCTCTCATTGGTCCTTTCATTTGTCAAAAGGAACAACCATGATAAATATTTTTCAATGGCGTTACAGCTTCTTGGTAATACCAGTCATATTGTGGTTGTCGATAAATAATGCACAGGCTGACACTACTTGCACAGCAAGCATGAGTACGAATACTGTCAATATCAGTAATACTATTACTCCAGTCAATGCCAACGATGCCCAAATTACTGCCACTTTAAACTACAGCTGCACTAACAATACCGAATCGAGTAAATATGTTTCGGTCTGCCTTGGGGTTGGTAATAATGACAATGGTACTTCTCTGAACCCACGCTATTTGACTGCATCCAATAATGCTAAGCTGGCTTTTGCTATGACATTGCCAGATGGTTCGTTCTGGGGAGAGGATAATGACTCTGTTTACCAGCCGCCGCCCTTTTTTATTGCTTCCAATGCCACGTTTACCGACAGCCTCGTTATTAAGTTCGCTTTGTTGCCAGGCTTTGGCAATACATTAGCCATGCAGGGCGTTTATAGTAATGATTTTAGCGGTAATCACACAATACTAACATATCAATCCACCGCCGATTCAACGCCAATTGGATGCGAAACGGAATCTTATCAACAAAGTCAGTTCCCATTTAAAGTACAGGCTACTGTTGTTAATGCGTGTAAGATTAACGCTACCTCTAATATTATTCTTGGTAGCCATCCAGCAAGCGCAACCAGTTTTACAGGTAGCAACAACAGCGCAATTGATATGACCTGTACCAATGGCTCGCCTTACAATATTGGATTAGCGCCCTCTAATGGCAATATAAATGGTCAAGGTGTTATGATTGATACCGAAAGTGGAACCCATCAACTTCCCTATCAATTATTTTCAAACCCGACGGACACTATATGGGGTAATAACGGCAACACCTATGATACGTTAACCAATGGACTCCTTGGTACAGGCAGTGGTACTGTGCAACTGCATACCGTCTACGTGACTGTTCCAAACGCTGATGTTAAACCTGCCAGCTACTCTGACACAGTGACCGTTAATGTAAATTACTAGTCGGCTTGTTGCTGATATTGAAATATTCGTTTAGAAAGTAATGCACTATCATGTGCTAAAAAAGCCGAGACTCAGGCAATAAGTGTCGGCTTTTTTATGTTGTACATATTGATCAATATGAGTGAGCTTAACAGTTACTGCTTTGCTGCTTCAATCTGAATGGTCAAATCAACCTTTTCAGTGATACCTAGTAAGGTATATTTACTGATTCCCCATTTTGTCCGATCAATAGTGGTTGTAAAGTCACCGCCACACACCGATTTTTTCAATATATAACTGAAATAGCAGTTAAACTTTGTGGCCGTTAAAGTCACTGGATTGGTCTGACCATGTAGCGTGAGCATACCGTCTACTTTGGTGACTGCTGGACGATTTTTATCCATCTGAAAATGCCACTTGGTGGACTCAAAACGAGCCATTGGAAATTTTTCGATATCAAAAAAATCTGCACTTTTAAGCGCTATATCAAAGGCTTTGTCACCTGTCATCAAACTGTTCAAAGGAATGATAAGCGAGACATTGCCTATATTGGCCACTGGATCGTACTCCAACTGACCTGTTAAGTTATAAAAACCACCCGTGTTGGTAGAGGTTTTGAAGTGGTCGATCGCGAAGCGTACATTAGTATGCGTGGGATCTATATGATAGATAGCAGCATGACTACTACCCACCACCCATGCGCTCAGTAATAAACCAGTGAGCGCTTTATGATAAAAGCGTATAGTGCTTAAAGATAAAAATCGGTACATGATGACATTCCTTTGTGGTAGTACAGTTTGGGTCAATCACATCCTATGTGATGGTCAGTCTCTCCATTTGATTATATAGCACTGACACGATCAGACTTCATGAATAAGTATCGTCCTGTCATTACAATTGAACCAGTATTACTGACACTCTCGCTTCTCTAGCTAGCTTATTTTTCGGTAGTAGCACTTGGTTTTCCACTTGGCACAAGCCATTTGGCAAACCAACCTGATAGGTCGTCCATCAAGGTATAAACCACTGGAATCACGACCAAACTCAATAAGGTAGACGTCACAAGCCCGCCCAACACAGCTGCTGCCATCGGACGTCTAAACGTAGGGTCAGCATCTCCCCAACCAAATACCAATGGCAACATACCTGCACCCATCGCGATGGTCGTCATAATGATGGGACGCGCACGTTTACGACAAGCATCGACAATCGCCTCAAAACGTGCCAAACCACGACGCTGTGCAATCAGGGCATAATCGACCAGTAAGATAGAGTTTTTGGTTGCGATACCCATCAGCATAATAAAACCAATCATGGATGGCATTGAGAGACTACTATTAGTAATAACCAAGCCCACAAAAGCACCGCCAATCGAGAGAGGCAGCGCCATTAAAATAGTAAATGGTTGCAATATACGGCCAAATAGCAAAATAAGGACGCCTAAGATACAAACCACCCCTACCGACATAGCGATGATAAAACCATTAAATAGCTCCGCCATGTTCTCTGCTTGACCTTGATCAATAATCGTAATCGATGACGGCAATGTCTGCATAGCAGGGACCGCTTTGACTGCTTGCACCAAATCCCCAAGCTCGCCATTTGCCGGCTGAACCGTAATACTAATCGCACGCTCTCGATCAAGCCTGCTGATCTGTGCAGGCCCTGTACCAAAATCAAGGTCAGCGACCTCGCCTACACGCACACCTTGTCCTGCTGGTGCAGCGCTAGGAACGTATAACCCTTCTAATTGACTGACGTTTTGCTTGGCAACATCTGGCAGACGAATAACGATAGGAATCTGCCGTGTGTCTAGATTGAGTTTGGACAAGCGCTGTTCATAATCACCAACGGTCGCGATCCGTAATGTCGTTGCGATATCTTGCGTGGTCACGCCCTTATCTGCCATTGCAAGCCTGTCTGGCGTAACAGTAAGCTCCTGTCGCGGCAAACTGCGGTCACTGGTCACTGAACCTGCACTAGGCAATGCTCGAATCTCCGACATAACTTGCTGAACAGTCTGTTCAAGTAACTGCGGATTGGTACTGGTCATAGAGAAGTTATAACCACTCTCACCGCCACTTGATAGACCAACGGTAAAGCGCGCACCAGGTACTGCTGACAACACACGACTAATTTTTCGTTCAATCTCTTGTTTAGATGCTCGCTCGGCTCTTGGCGCCAATACAATATCTAATCCTGCGATATTCTCTGCTTTGCTGCCACCACTTGAGCTTGAGTCCATCGTGGCCTGTGCTTCGCCAATGGAAGAAAAAATATGCGTCACTTCAGGCATCGCCAAAATACGCTCGCTTGCTAGCGCAGCAACTCGCTCAGTATCTGCCAACGCTACATCAGGCGTCAGTTCAATCTCCACACGGGTTTGATCGATATCATTATCAGGAATAAAAGACGTGGGCAATAACTTCACCAGTGTTAAAGAAGCCACAAATAATATCAGTGTTGCGCCTATCGTGATCCAACGATGATGCAGTGTCCACCCTACTATTTTAAGATACCAACCCATCAGCGCGCTTTGTTTTTCAATATGCTTTTTTTCTGGGCGCAGGATATAAGCGGCCATCATTGGTGTGATTAAACGTGCCACCATTAGTGATGCAAAAATTGATAAGGCTGCCGTCCAGCCAAACTGGCGAAAGAACTGCCCCACAATCCCGCCCATAAAGGCTGTGGGCAAAAACACTGCAATCAGAGTAAAGGTAGTAGCGACGACCGCTAAGCCAATTTCATCAGCGGCCTCCATCGCTGCTTCATAAGGCGTCTTGCCCATACGAAGGTGGCGGATGATATTCTCAACCTCGACGATCGCATCATCAACCAATACGCCAATCACCAATGACAATGCCAGTAGCGATATGATATTGAGACTGAAGCCAAACAAATACATACCTAAAAAAGTAGGTATGACAGACAAAGGCAACGCAACGGCGGCCACGATGGTGGCTCGAATATTGCGTAAGAATAAAAAAACCACCACGACTGCTAATAGACCACCTTCAATCAGCATACGTAACGATGCATCATAGTCTTCAGAAATGGGCGTCGCTCGATCGTAGACTTTTTCAATAGTGATGTTGCTTTCATCTGCTGTAAGCTTTGCTAATTCTGCATCGACCAGCGCCATCACATCAACCTCACTGGCACCTCGTGATCGAGTGATATTGAATGCTACCACTGTTTTATCGTCCAGCTTGGCAATAGAGCTTGGATCAGCAGCGCCATCTGTGATTTGTGCCATACGACCCAGCGCTTGCGTACCCCCTGTCGGCACGGCCACTTGCAAATCATTCAGCTCACTAGCACGTTCAACCGCGCCAAGCACTCGAATAGTCTGAGTGGTTTTGCCCACTTCGGCCTCACCGCCTGAGCTGTCTTGCTGAATACCTGCTATTTGATCCGACAATTGGGCAATCGAAAACTTCAAACCACTGAGCGTTATTGGATCAGCGGCAACAGTGATTTCGCGTTGCAGTCCGCCAATACGGCCGACCGTACTGACACCCGGAATATCCGAAAGACGTTTGGTAACGGTATCGTCCACAAACCAAGATAAGTCCTCCACACTCATGTTTTCGGCAGAGACAGAGTAAGTCACCACAGGGAACCCAGCGGTCGAGACTTTCGTAATGATAGGGTCATTAGCCGCTGCTGGCAGGTCGCCACGTACCTCTCCGACCGCTGACCGCACATCATCCACGGCTTCTTGAATATCTTTTTCTAACACAAACTCAGTCACCATAGTGGCCGCGCCCGTTTGCAACGTCGTTCTGATGTGCTTGACGCCTTCAATACTGGTGAGCTTATTTTCTACCTTTTTTGCAATATCGTTTTCCAGCTGCGAAGGAGCAGCACCTGGCAAGGTTACGGTGACCACGACCGCTGGCAAGTCAATATCTGGAAATTGCTGCACCTTCATTTTCATAAAGCCATAGATGCCGCCCAACGTCAGCAGCACAAACAGCAAAATAGCAACCAAAGGGTTTTTAATCGAATAAGCGGAGACGTTTAAGCTCATACGCGCGCCTGCGTGGCTGTGCCAGTTGAGTTATTGGTGGTATCCGCTTGATTGTTGGCTGGATTCGTAGCGGTAATCAGACGAACCAAATCGCCATCGTTTAAGAAACTACCACCTTGCTTCACAACTTGGCTATCGTTAGGTAGCGGCTCTGTGATCGCCACATTGTCTCCAAGTCGTTCGCCCAACGTCACTCGCTGCTGCTTGATACGACCCATGGTCTTACCGTTTTGCGTCGTTATGTTGGTCACCAGCATCACATAATCGTAGCCATCATTACTCACGATGGCGCTGTTCGGTATGGTTTGCGTACTGGTACTACCCAATAGGAATTCTCCTGTTTGGAACATGCCTGCACGTGCTTTGGTATTGTTGGCCAAACTGGCATAAATGGTGATTTGACGATTGTCAGCGGCGGTCGGGGCAATACGCGTCACCTGTCCCATGACTGAATCACCACCTGGCAAACTGACACGTACTGGTGTACCGATAGCAATGTCGCTGACCAGCTTGGGATCAATCTCCGCGCGCCATTCCAAAACGCCGCCTTTGATAATCGTAAATAATGGCTCACCACCAGCGACCATACCAACTTCAGCCATTTTTTCACTGATAACGCCACTGACAGGCGCAACCACATTGGCATTTTTTAATGTCAATTGCTGATTGCTCAGACGCGCTTTTGATGCCTGCAATGCAGCGCGAGCTTTTACCTCAGCCGTACGATAACGATCCGCTTCTTGTTTGCTGATCGCATCGATATCTATCAGTGGCAGAACGCGGACAGCATCAGCGCTAGCATTGGCAAGCGTTGCTTGCGCTTCTGCCACATCAGCTTCTGCCTGTAAGACTTGCTGCTGCATGGCCTCTGTATCAAATATGGCCAATACTTGACCCACTTTGACGCGATCACCTTCTTCAACCAGTATTCGCTCAATAGCAACGCCATTTACTTTGGCACTGACATTCGCTGTGTCTTTGGCATTGATCGTTCCATCAGCACTCAAGGTCGCCCCAATATCGTCTTGATTTGGCGTCACTGTTTCTACCGATAATACAGCTGGCTCTTCACCAGAAGCACTATTGTTTGCGCCCTCATTTTGTTCAGTGGCAGGGGTTGCTACCCCATCCGCACCTGCTTTATCATTACCACCCCAATACTTGCCAAGTAAAACACCAACAATAAGCACTCCTGCCAATACGGGCAATAACCATAGTGGCATTTTTGCAGAGGGCTTGTAAGTGTTGGCGTCAGACTGACGATATGGTGGTAGCTCAGAATCAGATGATGACTTGTTGGGTTCGTTAAGATCGCTCATGGTCACTCTCTATAAATACAGGCAATAATAAAACTAAAAGGGTCAATGTAGGCACACTAGGCAGCGCATATTCATCCGTTATCGTGGTAATGCTATTAAGCTATTAAGAACCATACATACTAACCCATCACTTTATAGTGATGCATTTTGTTTTATGTTCCTAATATTGACAGTTGTTATAGCCGTTCTCTTCTGACGACGCGATTACTCACATTCATGTCACGCGTTGGTATAACGACTCGCCTCCGGCATCCAGCGATGAATAAGCTGACTGACATCGGCTTTACGCGCGGGGTCTGCAATCAAATGCTTGGCTAAGCGCTGGGCAATGGCAAATAGCTGCTCATCACGGATGAGGTCGGCCAAGTAATATCCGACATTACCCGTTTGACGTTTGCCCAAAAGCTCACCCGGACCACGCAGCTCTAAGTCTTTTTGCGCAATGACAAAACCATCTGTGCTATCGCGCAGCACATTTAAACGCTCCGTCCCCGTCTCGGACAAGGGTTTTTGATATAGCAACACGCAATAGCTCTTGGTCGAACCGCGCCCCACTCGACCACGCAACTGGTGCAATTGCGACAATCCCAAACGCTCCGCATTTTCGATAACCATGAGCGACGCATTGGGCACATCGACCCCCACTTCGATGACAGTGGTGGCAATCAGTAAGTCCAGACTGCCCGCTTTAAACGCTTGCATGATGGCTTGTTTTTCAGCAGACTTCATTTTGCCGTGCACTAGTCCAATGCGAATATCTAGGCGCTCATTTAAATCCTCATAGGTCGCTTCAGCAGCTTGCGCGTCCAGCACACTAGACTCTTCTACTAGCGAACAAACCCAATACGCCTGCCTGCCCGCTTCGCAGTTAATGGCAATGCGCTCGATCACATCGTCACGGCGATTGCGATCAATGGTGACCGTCGTAATAGGCGTTCGTCCAGGTGGCAACTCATCAATGATTGAGGTGTCCATATCACCATACACACTCATCGCCAGCGTACGCGGGATTGGCGTGGCGGTCATAATTAATTGATGCGGTGTGCTATTGGCAACCCCTTTATTGGTCAAGGCCATGCGTTGCTCGACGCCAAATCTATGCTGCTCATCAATAATGACCAAGCCCAATTTGGCAAACTGTACCTGCTCTTGAAACAGCGCATGCGTACCGACTACCACCTGTACCGTGTTGTCGCTCACCGCTTCTAATGCTTCACGGCGCTGCTTTGCCGTTTGCTTACCAGCCAGCCAGCCCACCTTAATGCCCAATGGCTCAAACCAGTTTTTAAAGTTGATCAAATGCTGCTCTGCCAGAATCTCTGTCGGTGCCATCACCGCTACTTGCCAGCCACTATCAAGTGCATAGCCCGCTGCCCCTGCGGCAACCAACGTCTTACCCGCACCCACGTCACCTTGCACCAACCTAAGCATAGGGATTGAAAGCGCCATATCGGCAGTGATATCTTTCATCACTCTTTTTTGTGCACCTGTTAGCTCAAACGGCAATGCACCAAACAACGCATCGGCAAGCGGGCTGTTGGTCGCACACTTAGGAGCTTTATGCTGATGCAACTGCTGACGACGGTATAGTAAGCTGAGCTGATGGGCTGCCAACTCTTCAATGATCAAACGCTGACAAGCTGCATGTGTACGCGCACTCAATTGAGCCAGCAGCTTATATTGTTGACGAGCATCCGTGTAAGTGGGCGGCGTGTGCAGTAATACCAACGCTTCAAATATCGTCAAATTATAGACATTGCTATTGGCTACTTTAACTGCTTCAGGATTGGCACTTTGGTGATCAGCATCAGCCGCAGAATAAGCTTTATGGATATTATGGTCTGGCACACTACGTGCCAAGGTAGAAAAGATATCTTCTGAGTACTCTGTCTCTGTCACCAATGACTTTGTCGGTTCAAAAGGCACCAATGGCAAATCCGCAACCACCGAAAAATCTGCCGCCGTCAATAACGTCATTGGCAAACCTTGACTGCGAACGGTTTGTAAAGCCAGTTTGATCAGTGTGCGCAGTTTATTTTGATGTAAGCCCTTGACGCTGGGATAAATGGGCTGCAAACCTGTGTTCGTCACAGCGATACCGTCCGTCATGATTTGATATTCAGGATGGCTCATTTGTTTACCATAACGGCTCACCTTAACTTCGCCAAACAGCTGTAGCCCCGTCCCCAAACTCATGGTTTGGGCAAGACCTGGATACACTTTAAAAAATCGCAAAGAGAGTGTACCAGTGTCATCATCTATCACGACAGTCATTCCGCTGCGTTTATTATCAACATGCACGACCCGTCCCGTGATTAATGCGGATTGTCCATGCTCAACCTCAGCAATGGACAGCGAGCGGCTTCGATCCTCGTAATCTCGAGGCAAATGCAGTAGCAAATCAAACACGCGCTTGATGTTCAATTGCGCCAACTGTTCGGCGACTTTTGATCCAACACCTGCCAGCGCAGTCACTGGCATGTCGAGCGCTGAGACAGACAAGTCAGGTCTAGTATAGTCTGCTGAATGAATGGACGAGTGACTAACAGGCATCGACGATCCTAACAATATGATGGATAAAGGTAATAGGTTTTTCTATATAAGATACATCTTACCGTAATTCATGGGCTAAGCGAATGTGATGCTGCTTGCCGTATTTTTTAAGTTGGTATGATTGCTTATTGTCACCTATTTAGTGATACTGCTTCATAAATATTCAAAGACAAATCAGTCATTTATATCATAGCAATAACTGATGCCTTCTTTTCTACATTATGACCATTATATAAGGTCTTTTTTATGTTTGCTCCCATCTATCGTCACTACCAGCGTCATGCAACGCTAATACGTCTGAGTATACTGTCAATGTTGGCATTACCTATGAGTGCTTGTAGCACACTAAACCCTGCAACGACTGATTCTGCGTCTTTGACAAAGGTCATAGAGACACCAAGGGTTGCTTTGGTATTGGGTGGCGGCGGTGCGAAAGGCTTTGCGCACGTTGGTGTCATTAAAGCATTAGAAGAGCAAGGCATTACCCCCACCCTCATCGTCGGTACCAGTGTCGGCAGTTTGGTCGGTAGCTTATATGCCAGTGGCTATACACCCGCCCAGCTTGAACGCTTGGCAATAACCACGCCTGACAGCGAATTGACCGATTTTGTTTTATCCAACCAAGGTTTTGTCGAAGGCATCAAACTTAAAAACTTTATCAATGCCAAGGTGGGCGGGCAAACCATTGAAAACTTCCCCATTCGTTTTGCCGCCGTTGCTGCCGAAAAGCACACCTTAAAAAAAGCAGTGTTTACCACAGGGGACGCAGGTCTCGCTGTACAAGCGTCCTGTAGCATTCCCAACATCTTTATCGCCCCTCGTATTCCCGAAACCGTCGGCAAAAAATATATCGATGGCGGTGTCGTAAGCTTAGTGCCAGTGGATAGTGCGCGTGATTTGGGCGCTGATATTATTATCGCAGTTGATGTGACAACCGTTGAAACGCAAAAACAGACGTCTGATGCAAACAAACTGCCCACGTTAAACTCCCTCAGCAGCGTTTGGGGATTTATGGAAAATAGTATCGCGACACAGCCGAATAATACTCACCGCTCATCCATGCGTCAGGAGCGTGATCGTGCAGATATTGTGATTACTCCTCAGGTTTCTCATATCAGCTCAATTGATACCAGCCAACGTAGTGCCCTTATCACTGCGGGCATGCAAGCCACTACACCACAAATCTCTGCGATCAAACAGCTTATCAAACAAAAATCAGCCAGCAAATACGCAACTCTTTGATTTATACCTTAACAGTGCTGCTAGAAACCCCAGACGTTAAAAAGCACCGCAGCGATCCACTGTGGTGCTTTTTATAGTCAAATAAGTACAGTATTAATGACAGTACAATGCGCCCTCACATCCAATACTTAACTTATTTAACGCGTGCGCGATATTTCACCACGACCGTGTCGTTAAGACCAACGCCTTCGAGATCCCAGCGCACCGCTTTATAATACTTCAATGGAATTTCCTGCAATTGATTGTCTACTTTTCCACGCAGCGGCATACGAGCAAAGGTATTGCCATCGGCACTGCCATAAGGAAAATCAGGAGACACGGTTTGCAGGAGTTCTACTTGTTCAGGGATACTCATCGTTACGGTCATTTTGCGGACTCGATCCGCATTGGTGTTGGTAAAGTATCCTTGATATTCCAAGACATTACCTGACTGCAATCGTGTACTGGCATTAACAGGAACCAAGACTTCTTGACCATTTGCATCGGTGCTGATCAATGAGGCTGTAATCTTACTATTGACAGCTTGCGCACTTGAGCGATTGTTCGTATTGGCCGCTGATTGCATGGCAACCGAACCATCAACAGCTTGCTCTGGCGTTGGTAACATTGCCGACGCTTGCGTCACTACCATTGCACCGATAAGGGTACCAGCTACAACGTGAAACAAGCGATGTCCGCTCCAAGCACTAAATGGACTAGCAAATTGGTTACTTTTTTTCATGGTTTTCATTATCCCTAGTTAATATATCGGTAAAACGCGGCTGGTGAAGCTTGAATCGCTTTTAATATATTTTGGACCGTGTAGAGACCTCATTGTCGCTGTAAAGATCTGTGGTTTGGTCAGTATCGGCAAAATAATAGTGTTTAGCATAGCAAAAAGCGTTTGTACGTACACTAACCCCGTGTAGCGGTTGTGTATATAGTCTATCAGCGATGCAGATTGATGAATACGACTGAAATAAAAGATAGCTCATAACGGCGTTTTTTGCTATGGTAAATCTTTAGCGATTGGCATTTTTTTGCCACGCCTTTTCTTTATTCAAACAACTATTGCCTCTACTATGACTACTAGTGCTATGCCACAAATTAACCCTGAATACGTCCATTGGTTCCGTAACTCTGCCCCTTATATCAACACACATCGCGGCAAAACGTTCGTGATTATGTTTGGCGGAGAGGCGGTCAATCATCCCAATTTTAGTACCCTTATCCATGACTTTGCTTTATTGCACAGCTTAGGTATCAAGCTTGTCTTAGTACATGGGGCACGACCGCAAATCGAGAATAACTTAGATGGGACGGGTATCGCCTCTCCATTACATCAAGATATTCGTATTACTCCAAGAGTCGCAATGCCTGCTATCTTACAAGCCGTTGGGGCGATTCGTTTGCAGATCGAAGCCCAGCTGTCGATGGGACTGGCCAATTCGCCCATGTATGGCTCACGCATTGATGCCATTTCAGGTAATTTTGTGACCGCTCGTCCTTATGGTATTCGTGATGGTGTTGACTATCAGATGACAGGCGAAGTACGTTCAATCGATGTTGAAGCCATTAAAAATAATTTGCTGCATGACCATATTGTTATTTTAGGATCAATGGGCTATTCAGCAACTGGCGAGGTCTTTAACTTATTGGCTGAGGATGTGGCTCTCAGTGCTGCTGTGGCACTTGGTGCAGATAAGTTGATATTTTTAGGTGAAGACACAGGTATCAATGATAATAATCGTTTGCTACGTGAGATGATTCCAAACGAAGTCGATCGTTTTTTACGCGATCGTGACCTAAACTGCGAAATCAATTATTTCCTAAATTGTGCCAGCTTGGCGTGTCGTCAAGGCGTGCACCGTACGCACATCATCTCCTACGCTAAAGATGGCGCACTACTAGAAGAGTTATTCACACGTGATGGCTCTGGTACCTTGATCAGTCATGATCCTTACGAAGAGATTCGTCGGGCAGATATTGATGATGTGGTTGGTCTTATCGAGCTACTATCACCGCTAGAGGAGCAAGGAATCTTGGTCAGCCGCTCACGTGAGCGTTTGGAACAAGAGATCGATCAGTATAGCGTTATCGAACGCGACGGTATGATTTTGGGCTGTGCCGCTTTGCATCCGCTGGATGCTTCATCAGCAGAAGTGGCCTGTGTCGCTGTCCATCCTGATTATCGAAGTGGCAGTCGCGGTGCCGATTTGTTGGCATTTTTAGAGCAGCAAGCACGCAGTCACGGTCTGCATAAGTTGTTTGTATTGACCACTCGTACTGCTCATTGGTTCGTTGAACAAGGCTTTGAAGAAGTGGATGCTAGTGCTTTGCCCGCAGCGCGCCTAGAGAAGTACCATAATGGCCGTAACTCTAAAGTATTCCAAAAGAATCTATAATTGATGTCAGTGTGTAAAACATTTTATAGCCGAGTTACTCTAAAACCAATACAGTGCTGCTGAGGTAAATTTTTTGCAACCTCTGTCACGCCCGCGAACAGCAAGCAAGAAAAATTCACCCAGTAGCACGTTGCTATTAACGTATCGATTTTATTTTGAACTAACTATAATAGTCATAAAAAAGCCTTCATAACAATGAAGGCTTTTTTGTGTTTGCTACATACCGATTGGCGTATTATTTTACTTTTAATAGCTCAACAGTGAAGATAAGCGTGCTGTTAGGCTCGATACCAGCGTTACCCGCTTCGCCATAAGCGATGTCTGCTGGGATATAGAACTCGTATTTACCGCCTTCTTTCATCAACTGTAACCCTTCCGTCCAGCCAGCGATGACTTGATTTAATGGGAACTCGATTGGCTCACCGCGCTCATAAGAGCTATCGAATACGGTGCCATCAATCAGTTTGCCTTCGTAGTTAACTTCAACCACGTCAGATGCTTTTGGTGACTTGCCTGTACCTGCTTTGATGACTTTATACTGTAAGCCAGAAGCCGTGGTTTTCACGCCCTCTTTTTTACCATTTTCTGCTAAGAATGCAGCGCCTTTGGTTTTGTTTTCTGCTGCTTTGGTTTCCATGTCTTTCACGAACTTCTCTTCTTGCTCTTTTTGGTACGTGGTCAATACTTCTTGCATTTGTTCTTGCGTCAATGCAGAGTCTTTGCCTTCGTAGCCGTCACGGAACCCCTTCTCAAACGTATCAAGATTCAAGTCTTGCACCGCTTCTTTATTTCCTTCCGCCATCATATAACCCAAGCTATAACCAACTTTTTCAGTGGCTGGGCTTTGCTCGGTGATTGAGACGCTTTTTGCTGCGGTTTCTTGATTGCCATTATTCGTGCTACAACCAGTAATCAACAACATTGCACTGGCAAGGGCACTAACGCTTAGAGTAGTGATTTTTTTCATAAGATTTCTCGGGTTATAAAAATGGTGTCTATTAATTTGTTTGCCATCATATCAAATCTACGTTTTGGGGGCCATATTTGACGTAAAATTATCGGGCTAATGTACAGTCTATGTTAATATTTCTTCTTACGATAACAAGTTATCACACAAATACAGCAACACGTTAAGCTTTCTATCTTTAAATCCACTAATACATCGGATAAGCTGAATTAGTTAAAGTGATAAGTAACCGAGTGTCAGCTTTTATCGTATTTATTGAAGTATTGGTAGTGAAGCGGTTAACACAAGGTAGACCAATATTCTCTGATAAAGCTTAATCCTCAAAAATTATAATGTCATTGCATAATTAACTCAAAAAATACTATTTATTATAACCATCTATGTAATGGATTCGCTTAATAATAATGGAATATGCAATATTGTTCGGCAGCTTTTATATGATGATTAAAGGAGGATAAGATGAATCCAATGTATACATCGTTCAATGGTTATCTTGGTGGGCCTATCGGTTCCATTATCGGCGCTATCTTGATTTTCATTATCGGTTGGCTTGTGGCACTTGGCGTTGCAGCACTGGTACGCGGGGTATTATCCAAAGTCAATTTGAACCAACGTATGAACTCCTCGACGGGTAAAACTTACGATCTTGAAGGCATTATTTCTAAGATTGTGTTTTGGTTTATCTTTATCATTGCTATTTCAGGGGCGCTTAGCCAGTTAAATCTAAACTCTATTTCGGCACCATTTGCAAACATGGTCAACCAAGTATTAATGTTTATTCCTAATCTTATTGTGGCTATTGCAGTTGGTGTTATTGGTTGGGTTGTGGCGACTGTGGCTCGCACAGCTATCAATGCCGCTTTGGCGAAAACCTCAATGGATGAGCGTTTAAGCGAAAAAGCTGGCGTACAACCGATGAGTAGCACGATTGCGGATATGGTTTATTGGTTCATCTTATTAATTGTTTTGACCATGGTACTTGGTCAATTACAGCTCAATGGTCTCTTTGCGCCCTTGACCAACATGATTGATAAAATCTTTAACTTTATTCCTAATATTCTTCTCGCGGGTGTGGTCTTTGTTGTTGGTTATATCATTGCCAAGATCGTACGCGGTATCGTGACCAACCTAGTTTCTACCTTTGATGTACAAGCACTTGCAACACGAGCAGGTTTGAATGAGCAAAACAGCTTACCGAACATCGCAGGTTCATTGGCTTTCTTGGTCATTATTATCCCAACCATTATTGCCGCTTTAAATGCGTTAAAAGTTGAAGTGATTGCTCGTCCTGCGACGAACATGCTAAACAAAATCATGGAAGCCTTGCCAAACATCTTCATGGCAGTCGCCATTCTGGTAGTGACTTTCTATGTTGTACGTATGGTCGCTAATATCATCAAAGGCCTGCTTGAAAATACTGAAATCAATCAATTACCTGCAAAAGTTGGTCTACAACAGACGATGGGCAGTCAGAAAGTGTCTGACCTCGTTGGTTATGCCATTATTTTCTTTGCAATGTTGTTTGCTGCCATCGCTGCTGCTGACTTATTAGGTTTTGTGGCTATCTCTGGCATCATTACCATGTTTATCGCTTTTGGTGCCAATATCATCTTAGGCGCGATTGTTCTTTTCATCGGTTTTTGGCTTGCCAATGTTATCGCTGGTGTCGTTGAGCGTTCTGAGCAAGGATCACAGTTCTTAGCGAATATCGTACGTGTATTGATCATGGGTTTAGTACTTGCCATGGGTCTAAAAGCCATGGGCATTGCAGATTCTATCGTCAACCTAGCCTTTGGTCTCACATTAGGCGCGGTAGCCGTGGCTTTTGCACTATCATTTGGTCTTGGTGGTCAAGAAGCAGCTGCTCGTTTCTTACGCAAAATGCAAGACAAAATGGATAGAGAAACGGACGAAGCAAAAGCAAAATCGACGCTTCAGCCAAGCAAGTCAACTCAAGACAAATTTGCTGAGTCAGTTCGTGAAAACACGCCGTCTGCCTCTACGAGAAGTACGTCAACTACCAATGTGCATACAGATATCGTTGATACCACAAACGTAAATACTGATGATATCGCCAATGACAACATTGGTACCAGTGGCTTTGGTAATAGCAGCCTTGATAACACGACTATCGGTAACAACAATACCGTTAATAATGATATCGTTGGCGACGATCATTTATTACCAAACAATGGTATTAATGACGATCTGAATAACAAATAAGCACTTACTATTTCCATTGCTTAATAAAAAAAAGACAGCCTAGGCTGTCTTTTTTTATGGGTAGAGAAAGTTTACATGCCTTCAAAATAAGTCGCCACATTGCGCGTTGTTATTTAGGAGTTTGCTTTTTAAGTTGCTGTAGTTGCTTGGTTAATTGACGCTCGCGCTGAGTCATGGCATTGACAGGCTGAATCCATAAATCAATATCCATAAAGGTATCCTCAGCTTCCTTAATAAACTCGATACCAAGCACAATAACATGATGAAGCTCAGCGATTGGCAAACGGGTGGCAACATCTTGAGCAATCTTTGAGAGATTTGGTTGAATCGTTTTTTTACTGTGGTGCCCTTCTATATCCTGTCCATAGAAGATTAATACATAATGTCGGCCCAAACTTTCGTAAGAATGTTGATGCACCACATACCCTGTTTGCTGCAAGCGTGGTTCTTGTTTTGGGTGTTTATACAAGGTACGAACCAATTCATGACGCGAAAATAGCGACTCATCCAACAACTGTTGTTGCCAATGAGTGACCTCATTAGCTAAGACTGCTTTACCATCATTGCCTATATGATTGCCTC
The DNA here is from genome assembly GCF_900163785.1 of Psychrobacter sp. JB385. Lineage (GTDB taxonomy): Bacteria > Pseudomonadota > Gammaproteobacteria > Pseudomonadales > Moraxellaceae > Psychrobacter. The sequence continues at coordinate 10,524 of NZ_FUKN01000012.1, read as the reverse complement.
TTGATGTCTCTATCATCTGGGCACTAAGCTGCGACCATAGATGTGCTGCTTGCTGTAAATGCTGATGAGACATCTGTGCGGTTATGCTTTGATTTTTATAAGCAAGTGTCATAGAGGTTAACGCGGGATTGGGCGCATCTTGAATATTGTATTTGATCAGTGCGTTATCTAGCGCTATTGCTTGTGCAAAGAGAGCAGGACGGTTTAAAAACTGGGCGACAAGCGCTGTTTCTGTTTCAACGCTTGGTACTTGACCATTGATAGCATTTTTTAACTGCTCTAAATGATAATCCAAAAATCGCCACAGCTCACATGGTGTTTGCAGTGCTTTTAATATTGAATGCCAATCGTGCCAGCTAAAGACTTGTAGTCGCTGTACGCTATCGTCTGTATCTAAAACCAACTGCTCCATAAAATAGCGTGCGCCAAAATGATGTTTGACGCGTTGATTTTTATATTTTTGGTCATCACTAACCCCATTCTCATGTTCTCTGTTGTCATCAGTCAGATGGACATCCATAACCAAAACCGCATGACTAGCAGTTTCGCTCTGTTTATTTTGCTTTTTTTGCCAAACTGCGGCGGCTTTTAGCACCGCTAGGCGGACAGCTTCAATTTTTGTCCGACTACTCTCAAAAGGTAGAGACAAAGTTACTCTAAGCACCGACAGCTTGCCTGATAATAACTGGTACAGGTATTGCTGAGCAGTATAGTGAGCATCATACTGACGCTCAATGGTATCCATATTAACTAGGGAAATCTCAATGGCGTCTGACTGCAAATAGCAAGTCAGCTCTTTCGCAATCTCATACTGATCAGATATAGCAGTAGTCGAATAAGACACGTTTTCAACCCTTTATTATCAAATAAACACGTTAGTTGGTAGGTAATGACGCAAGCAAGAGACTGTATTATCCTACTAGCTTATAGCTGCTTTATGAAACGCTCTATGTCGTCAGCTTGTCTTACTGACTATCACGCGCTTACCAGAAGCTCAAAAGTTAAATTGCCTCAGTTTTCTGGAACAGTGTCACCTTTATAAGCGGGCATCGCTATGATAGTGTGAGAAAAATACATATCGGATGCAGACTTACAGATTATAAACTGCGACCAAACCCTTTTTTCAGGTACATTTATAAAGCCTATTTCACGAATACCATATAATAACAAGGATTGACAATGATGAAGCGTTTTAAAGAAAAAACCGTGATCGTAACAGGAGCAGGTTCAGGTATTGGGCGTGCAACCGCCATCCGCTTCGCGCAAGAAGGTGCGAACGTTGTTTTGGTTGGACGTACAGCTGAAACTTTAAAGGAAACCGCAAAAGAGTTTCCAGAAGATCATACATGGATTCACACTGATAACTATTTGTGCGTTACTTGTGACATCAGCGTGCAAAGCCAAGTACAAGAAATGGTGCAAGCGGCGGTAGATACGTTTGAAAAAATCGATATTTTGGTCAATAACGCTGGTAAAGCCATACAAGGTAAGATAACAGATTTATCTACTGAAGATTGGAATACTGCCATCAATATCAATTTGAACGGCAACTTCTACGTCTCTCAAGCGGTCATGCCATACCTCATCGCCACCAAAGGCAATATCGTTAATGTTTCCTCATTGTCAGGGATGGGCGGTGATTGGAATATGGCAGCCTACAATGCGGCCAAAGCTGGCGTCACCAACCTAACGCGTACTTTAGCGTTAGATCATGGCCCTGATGGCGTTCGTGTGAATGCGGTCAATCCAAGCGTGACGAAAACGAATATGACCACCGCCATTCAAGACAATGAATCAAAGCAGGATAAATTTTTCGCACGCTCAGCCCTTGGTCGTTTGGCAACGCCTGAAGACATCGCAGCAGCGATTACCTTCTTAGCCAGTGAAGACGCCTCTATGATTACAGGTGTCAATCTACCTGTTGATGGCGGAGTCAGCGCTTCAAATGGTCAGCCAAATTTTTAGGCAAGTTGCCAAAGTTGTGACAATCAACACGAAGCGCATCTAATAAAAATCCCTTGATCTTATGATATCAAGGGCTTTTTTTACTGATTGGATAATAAGCCATTCACAGCTATATCGTCACTGCCATGAAACGCCATAGGCATTCTTTAATCAGGCGAGTTATTCATATCTTGTAGCGGCTTCGATAAACGCTCAGGATGCTTGGGCATCACTCCTTTATATTGAGCATAAATTTTTGGTAGGTCGGCATCGATATCGCCACTAGGGTAAATAGGCGATAAAAAACGAACTTCTTTGGTGTTGTAGTCCAGTGCCACTGGTAAAATAGGCACGCCCGCACCAACTGCCAAATAGTAAAACCCTGTTTTCCAGTTTTCAGTATATTGGCGCGTGCCTTCTGGTGCCAATCCTAAAAACAGCGGTTTACCTGTTTTGAACTTATCAATACTTGCCTGCAATACCGACCCTTTCTTGCCTCGATTGATAGGAATGACCCCTACCCAATGTAAAAGCTGAGCAAATACAGGTATTTTAAACAAGGTATGCTTCGCCATAATACTTATGTTCAAATCCAAGGCAAACAAGCATGGAATTGCATACATACCATCGACGTTAGAGGTATGAGGAAGCGCCAAGACTACCGCTTGCGGAATATTTGGAATCTTACCCACATTGCGCCAGCCGGCCATTTTTATTAAGGCAGACGCGACCACGGGTGTCACTTTACCCCCACGTTTGGGGATTTTATCGCCCAACTGCGCTCTACTGAGCTTCGGCAATACTTTAGAACGTTTCAAAACCTTTGATGTCATGATGGCACCATATAGTAAAAGATAACTGTATCATATCATCAAGCCTAGGCTACTAAGTTGAATTTTATAGGTTTTATGATTCACTCGCTTATCGACGGATAGGTCAAAGCAATCAATACCTACCAGTCATAAGCGAATGATAAACAGTTCTCTCACCGTACTTACGAGATATCCGCTAGGTTGCCTTTGTTTTCAAGCCATGACTTACGATCAGCGGCGCGTTTTTTCGCTAATAGCATATCCATAATGCCATTAGTTAACACCATATCGTCCATGTCTAACTGAACCAAACGCCGTGTATCACGGTTCATGGTGGTCTCACGTAACTGCTCGGCACTCATCTCACCAAGCCCTTTAAAGCGCGTGATTTGCGCTTTTTTATTGCCCGGTACGTTTGCCAAAATCTGCTCAAGCTCAGACTCATCTAGTGCATAATGCACCTCTTTACCCACATCTACTCGGTACAACGGTGGCATGGCGACAAATAAGTGACCAGCATCGACGAGGGCTGGGAAATGCTTGACGAATAACGCGCAAATCAGCGTGGCAATATGCAAGCCATCAGAGTCAGCATCGGCTAAGATACAAACTTTGTCGTAGCGCAGCTCTGACAAATCATCAGAGGCAGGGTCAACACCGATCGCAATCGCAATATCGTGAATTTCTTGGCTAGACAACACCGTATCTGACGAGACTTCCCACGTATTAAGAATCTTACCACGCAGGGGCAATATGGCCTGATAATGACGATCACGTGCTTGCTTGGCACTGCCGCCTGCCGAGTCACCCTCTACTAAGAACAGTTCCGCACCATCACGCAGATCACCACGACAATCTGCTAACTTACCTGGCAATGCAGGTCCTTGAGTGATTTTTTTACGGGCCACTTTTTTGGCGGACTTTAGACGACGACCTGCTTTGTTAATCGCCAGCTCGGCAATTTGTGTCCCCATATCAGCATGTTGGTTGAGCCACAAACTAAAGGCATCTTTTGCCAAGGTCTGTACCGCGCCAGCTGCTTCACGGCTGGACAGGCGCTCTTTGGTTTGACCAGAAAACTGCGGCTCTGAGAACTTCAGCGACAAGATATAATTGACCCCATCCCACACATCTTCTGCCGTCAATTTCACACTGCGCGGTAGCAAGTTATGAATATCACAAAACTCGCGTAAGGCTTCTAAAATACCCGTGCGTAGCCCATTGACGTGCGTGCCACCTTGCGCGGTCGGAATCAAGTTCACATAGCTTTCTTGAATCGGTGTGCCACCCTCAGGCAACCAAGACAATGCAAAGGTAATGCCTGCGCGCGCGCCATTTTTTGCTTCATGATTATAATAAAACGGCGCTTGCGGTAATGTCTCAAGCCCATCTAACTGCTCGTTTAGATACTCAACCACGCCATCAGTAAACTGCCAAACGACTTTTTCATCATTGATATCATCCACAAACTCAATCGTCAGTCCAGCCGCCAAAACGGCTTTGGCTTTGAGATTGTGCTTAAGCTGTTTGACATTAAATTTGGGCGTATCAAAGAAGCTACCATCGGCCCAAAAATGCACTCTGGTACCGCGCTTACGTTTGTTTGAGCTGACCGCCTCGGTCAATGGCGTCACGGGTGCGCCGTTTTCAAACGCCATATCAAACTGGGTGCTGTCACGCCATACGGTGACTTCGACACGTGTCGATAGTGCATTGACGACAGAGATACCTACACCATGTAAACCACCTGACACCTCATAGTTAGAGGTCGAAAACTTACCACCCGCATGCAAACGGGTCAAAATCAGCTCAATACCGGATTGATTAAACTCAGGGTGAATATCGGTCGGCATACCGCGCCCATCATCCTCCACTGACAGCGAACCATCGCTATGCAGCTGAACTTTGATGGTTTTGGCATAACCCGCCAATGCTTCATCGACTGAGTTATCAATGACCTCTTGCGCTAGATGGTTTGGGCGTGTGGTATCGGTATACATACCGGGACGACGACGTACTGGCTCAAGCCCTTCTAAAACTTCTAACGATTGCGCATTATATTGACTCACAAATGCATCCTTAATTGTTCATGTGCGATTGATTCTATGGAACCATTATAACGAAAAATAGCGACCTTAATGGTAATAGTCGGTCGCGCACGTCACATAATGTCGTCTATTTATTTGATGCATTTTTCAACCAACTGCTGTATCAACTTAAGTACCATCGGTAATTGCTCACCAAAATCACTGAATCTATGATCACCGCCCGCTTGCACCGTCACTGTCGCGCCTTGCTCTTGATAAAAGGTTTTGGCCAACTCAGGGTTTAATAATTCATCGCCTTCTTTAATCAGTACCGCCACTTTGTCTGGATGAGTCACCGTCGATAACGGATGATCCGCAAACCATTGTAAATCAGCATTGGTAATATCCCAGCCGCCTGACGTCGAATGCAAAACATAATCATCGAACGATGTATCTTTATCCTCATTACCTGACATAGCTTCATGGGCAAATCGTTGTAGTGTGAGGTGAGGCTGCGTACTGGGATTTAATAATAGCGCTGGGCAACCAGTATGGTTACTGATTAAGGTAGAGAAATAACCGCCTAATGAGCTGCCTATTAATACAGTATTGTTAGACGCAAGCGCATTTTCTTCAATGTTCTCGATTTTATTATCAGCATCTTGTATTAATGACAGTATGTGCTCAAAAACGTGCTCAGGCGCTTGATTCAAATCAGGACGTAATACGGTGATATCAGGATAATACTGCTTGCAATATTCTTCTAATAGCCTACCTTTGGTAGAATTGGCATCGCTGTCCAATCCATGAATATAAATGAGGTTCATATATCATCTCGCTTATTCGATTTATTGTGATTGTTTTATATTAAATATGACATTCAGCATAACACTCGCCCTATAAACATAGTAACAATAAAACGGCACACTATTATTCACTATTTGCGACATAATAGGGCTGTGACAATAGTTTGCGCCAGTCAAAGGAATGACCGTAATAGCAATGGAGCCGCCATGAATCCACAATTTGAGCTGTTCGACATAGACAACCCTTGTGTCGGTATCTGTCAAAGCAATAAAAAAGGGTATTGCTTTGGTTGCTTGCGCAGTCGTCCTGAGCGTCAATTGTGGTTAAGTATGAGTACAGAGGAGCGCCGTGAGGTATTGCGGCTCATCGCAGGGCGTAAACAGCGTATTGAGCAGATGAGACAGCGTAAAGGTGAGCAATTAGGGTTTGATTTTGAAGAAGAGTTTGAGGTGGGTGAGTTGTTTTGAGGAATAGGTACTTCGTTTTCACTAGTTAAAGTCTTAAAATTTAGCAAGATAGTTTAAGCTTTAGTCCCTGTTAAACAATGAAACTCTAACGTAGCGAAAGTTTCACAGCTGCGTTAATTAATTGGCTATCTTTTCTTGCCAGTTGTGGGTAATAGTATCGGAACTTCAAATTGAACTCTACTTACTGAGCTATTCTGCGAACTATTTGAACTTATTGAAGATACAGATATAGAGCCTACAGACTCTCCATCATTTGCCAAAGTTTGCGATTCATTTACTGTAACTGCTATATCGAACCCTATTCTTTGTAATAAAACTCCAGTCTCTTGGCAAAACGTTTGCCCTTCAGCAGGATTCTGAAATACAGCTGTGATAGGGTTTATATTCGCATTTTGAGTCTGACCATACTCCTGCGCTACCACCACTCCTTTAATAATCTGCTTTAAGGTTTCTGCAACGAAATCATCTAATTTCATAATTTATCCAATAAAGAAAGGAAGAAGGAACTGATTGTAGCAATACTTCCTGCATTAGGTAGTCCATTTAAAAGCATCCGCACAATCGCTTTACTTGGCTTACCACCTTCGAATTGAGTTTCAACTGCGTCGATAACTTCATATGATGCCAGTTGCTCTTCTTTAGAAAGGTTGAGTCTATCAATTTCATCGCGCAAAGCAGATATATTCTCTTGAATCTCTGAATTCGAATTCACAATATTTACAGAGTTATCTATTGAGTTTTGGTTAAAACGATTGTTTACTCCAGAGATGTTATAAGTAATATGCTGAACGGCAGCTTTCTGAACGGCAACTTCGGCTTCCGGAAGACCCAGTTTAATCACATCCATTTGGTAGCCAGCAGGAATACTATGAAATCTCTCATGAAAGCCTGGATCAATAACCTTGTATGTTTCTTCTGCTCCATTACTCATTGAACGCTGAATTAAATCGCCTGTCTCTATAAGAATATCAGAGCGTTGGATAAAGATTTTATTCTTCTGCACACTTGAACTAATATTTGAAATTACTTCCCCATTCTTTTTTAACAAGTTTACAGTGTCAGTCATTAGATCATTAAATGGCATCTTTATTAGTCCTCTCCAGTAAGATTATGTACACTTTTTAAGAAAAATATATTTAATTTTCAATACAATGACAAATAAATCTAGAGGTTATATCGGTTAAATAGTATACACCTATGAATTATTCTTCTCTGATTTTTTATCCAATAGTTTTCTCATACTTGCAGTGAATGACTTTGCTGTTTGTTTACTAGCTGCAACTTGATTTACCAAGAAGACTAATATTTCTCTACAGTTCTCTGCTAAATCTAAGCAATCTTCATCTGATTCTGCGTGTAAACCTTGGCTTAAAGTTGAATGTAGTGCAGACAAAGGATTCATTCCATCAGGACGCAATATCGCTGGTAAAAGGTCTTTTACAATCACTATTTTGTCAGCAGTCACAATTGTTGTTTTCGTTTTCTCAAGTGCAACTTGATATGCAGCAAGTTCTTGACCAGATAGAAGATCAGCTATTTCTTCGAGCAATTCATCAATTACTTCTTCAACTATTCGTCGGTAATAGCCAAAGGCCCCAATACCATAGCCTTGGGACTCACAAATTAAACCCTTCTTGTAGTAACCAGCATGCTTGCCAAGAAGAAGTTCAACATTGGCATCACCAGACACTTCCCAAGCAGGAAATTGTCCTATTTTCATATACCATGCACCCTGCTTATCATCGCCTGCCTTAACATAGAAGAGACGCTCAAATTCCTGACAATGAGTACAGAGATATACAAGTCGAACATTAACACCTTCGGAGGGATAATTCTGATATTCAAAATTTTCCCAATAATAGTTATTCATAACAAAGGTCTGATTCGACTTACATTTTGGACAGGACATATTTATACTTACAACAGGCCATTGATTCAATGCCCTTGGAAGCACGTCAATTCGAAATTTTCTATAGAGAGAATAGTTTTCTAGAAAAGATTTATCAGGCATGTGAATCCCTATTTAATTTAAGAAATAAACTAATAGTCAACAGTATAAAATATTGTATCACTGCCAGTAAAAATAATAGTATAAATAATATTCTAAAAACAATTTCAATAAAGTGAATTTGCATTGTAATAAAGGTGAGAATCATGTGAGTACATGCATAGTAATGCAATTATCGAATCAAATTGGATAAACCCTAATTTGGAGCCAAAGAAAAGCCCCATCCGCATTAGCGAAGGGGGCTTTTACTTTAGAATAGAGAGCTGACGATGACCTACTCTCACATAGGCGAACCACACTACAATTGGCGCTACGATGTTTTACCTTCTCATTTAAGAAGAAATCAGGTGGGAACATTGTGCTAATGTCATTGTCAATTAACCATAGGCATTACTGTCCGATTTCACCTCTATTTATAAAGGACTAGTCACTAAACTATAAAGAGTACGTACGCCATTAATATAATTGCCCATGCGCATATTTTCATTCGCAGCGTGCTGATTATTGTCAGCATTCACTAGCGGCACAATGACGAATGGCACCTGCAAAGCATCTACAATCTCCGCCGTTGGCACAGTACCGCCCATCATACGAATACGGACTGGCGCAGGTTTTGCGCCGAATGCCTCTACCATCGACTGGTACGCCCATTTGCCTATAGGGGCATCCATCGGCGTCGCCGCAGCGTTACCACCTTTACTCTGATAAGAAAAGCTTGCTAACTTATCAAAGCGCGCTCTATCGTCATCAGTGGGTTCGCCTGTCACTAAGTAATAGCCTTGTTTTTGAATATGCGTCTCAACAAGCTTGGTAAGGTAGTTGGCATCGGACTCTGGCGTTGTACGTAGATCCAACTCGGCAACAGCCATATCAGGCACGATAGTAGCGACTTTATCACCAACAGCAGCCGACGCCATTCCACGAACATTGAGTGATGGATATTGCATTGCCTCTTGATAGTTGTTCCCTACTTTGTCAGGCTTTGAGATACCAAGACGCTTTTGTATCGCAGCTTCGTCGTCTGGAACGGCAGCCATAATTTTGCGATCGGCAGTGGTGAGCTTCACGCGATCATAGTACCCCGGTATGGTGACACGACCATCCTCACCCTTCATGGAGGCAAGCAGCGTCGCCAAGCGCTGAGCAGGGTTGGGCGAGTAATTACCATAGTGACCACTGTGTAACGGTACTTTAGCACCATAAACTGTCAGGCGCGCCTGAGCAGCGCCTCGATTACCAAAAATCAGTGTCGGCTGATTGGTTGCGTGCATAGGTCCATCGTTAATAACAATAACGTCTGAGCGCAATAGGTCTTTATTAGCTGACATGACCTTATTGATTGAAGGCGATCCTTTTTCTTCCTCACTATCCAGTATTACTTTTACATTCACACCTTGAGCAGCACCGCTAGCTTTTATGGCATCCATGGTGGCCAAAAGCATCATGATTGGTGCCTTGTCATCGGCAGAAGAGCGCCCAAAAACACGCCACTCAGGATCGACCGAACCATTGAACAGTTTCGCGGAATCTATCTCTTCCCATTCACCATCTGCGACACGATGTTTAAGTACAGGTATCCACGGGTCCTTTTGATCCCATTGCTCAGCGACCACTGGCTGACCGTCTAGATGCATGTAAAAGAGCACCGTCTTGCGTTTAGGATCAGCGTTTGGCTGCTCGGCAAAAAGCATGGGCTTACCATCATTTTCTAAATGCTTTGTGACAAAGCCGCGCTTACGAAAAGCGACATCGAGAAACTCAACGTTTTTACGCACATCCGCTGGAACGATTGCATCATTTGGTAACTTTAAGAGATCGAAGTACTCAGGATAAGTACCTTGAGCATACTCGGCAGCAGAAGCAGCAGATAGTTTAGCGGCATTGGCAGTGTTGCCCATTATCAGTGCTGCACCAATCAAAGAAAAAACACCCAATTTATTCATAATTTCCCTATTTTCATAAAGTTTATCAAAGCAGTCCATTGTGATTTTTCACTATATTATCAAAATATCGATATTGAATAGCAGATCAACCATTTTCTAAGAGTCGTCCTAGTAAACTGATTATTTTAAGTTCTATGAATCTAGCACTAATAGCTCAATCCAACAATATCCATATAGGAATACAGTCTATGTCAATTGGTTAACATTGCTTAGATAGTGACATTGAATAGGTAGATGGTTTGATAGAGAGATAAAGGTAGACAGTGCTGTAGAGATAGGAATATATAGAATAAGCCCTATAGAAGTTGCAGATAAAGCACTTATCTGAATAATGATGTGGGCTTTTGCTTCTATCAACGTGAAGGTAGCTGCAAAGTCCGTTGAATAGAACCTAATATGTAGGGTGTTTGAATTCTTGAAACAGCCACGCAAAGAAAAGCCCCCTGATACGTTAGTATCAAGGGGCTAGTCAGAATAAGGAGCTGACGATGACCTACTCTCACATGGGCGAACCAC
>NZ_FUKN01000014.1 GCF_900163785.1 Psychrobacter sp. JB385 | reverse complement strand
GTGTGGCTTGTTACGTTCAAACTTGGCCTTTGCCATGGGTAATTCCTCTTTTTTTAGTGAATGATCAATAAAAAGCTTTTTAATGGCTCATAATAGAATCAAATCATCATAAACCTAGCTATCAACCGCACGAACCACTGCTAGAACAATGCTTCGAACCAATCTTTTGTATCGGTTATTATACGCTGACTTCTCTTAAATAGTCATACATCTCATAATCGAAAACAATTTTGCTGTATTATAGACAAAGATCTAAATTGTTTGTAACACCAATCATCGTTATTCTATCTTGATATGCAAAGCAGCTGTATTAGCTAGCTGGCATCATCAAACAATCCGTAAAATCCGTCAACATGTGGAAAAGCAATCCGATTCCAATGATGTTAAAGGGCTTACGGAAAAAAAGTAAAACAACATATGCCAGCATTGCATAATACGTATGTAACGGATGAAAATTAATGCTGCATCTATTGGCTTGAAAAATTGGGTTCGCCACCAAGTGGTCTATATCCACTAACATTGTCGCGAGCAAAATCAAATATGCTTTTTTCCATTCTTTTTTAAAAAAGACAACTGCGATAAAAAGTGGAAAACCAAAATGCAAAAAATAATGTATAAACGTCTGCATGCTTATCTACTTGCTTCCACCTTGTCGACATCAATGCATCGATAAGTTGCTAATATGCTGACAGCACTAAAAGGCAACACCTCAGTGTCACCTTTGAATCATTACCTATTGCACTAACTTTATATATTTCAATATTTTATAATTTCAACGTCGATGCAAGGCTATATCAATAGCATGGCGAGCACAAAAGATGTAAACAATAAATGGAGCTCATATCGAGAATTGAACTCGAGACCTCTCCCTTACCAAGGGAGTGCTCTACCGCTGAGCTATATGAGCAAATTTTAGTCAACCAACAAGTTGCACTAAAAAAAATATCACGACACAGTACTAAAAAACTGGCTGTCGTGATGAATTATTTATAACTTTTGCGATGGTGTATATATGGAGCGGGTGGCGGGAATCGAACCCGCGTCATTAGCTTGGAAGGCTAAGGTGTTACCATTATACCACACCCGCAATTGCTCTTATTCAAATAAACTCTAATCGAGAGTCTTAAGTATATAGAGCATGCTTGGCGCTATGACAAACTTTAAAATATGGTGGTGGGGGAAGGATTCGAACCTTCGAAGCTTTCGCGACAGATTTACAGTCTGTTGGGTTTGACCGCTCCCCAACCCCACCTTAGATTGCTTTGAACAAAAATGACTTTCAATTAAGGCAAATTCATAAAAAGCTACTTTAAGAGAGATGGTGCCGACTGCCGGGATCGAACTGGCGACCTACTGATTACAAGTCAGTTGCTCTACCAACTGAGCTAAGTCGGCTTGTTCTCTTAAAGTGGTGGCTATTCTATCAAATATTTTGAAAGACGCAAGCCCTTTTTCATATTTTTTATAATTAATTTCATAATAATTTTTAAGTTATTGATTATAATAATTTTTTCAAAAATAAAAATATGCATCTTTATTCTACCAATGGCTTCACACCATCTTTTATATGGTATCGCTAACGAATACGTAAGCCATTACAGGCCATTTCTACCGCTTTTATCAATGCCAAAGCTTTTTTATTGGTTTCTTCCCATTCTGCTTCTGGCACAGAATCAGCGACTACCCCTGCTCCTGCCTGAATATGAATCTCTCCACGGCGCATGACTGCGGTACGAATAGCGATAGCGGTATCCATATTGCCATGCCAACCCAGATAACCTACTGACCCACCGAACACCGTTCGACGGACTGGTTCTAGCTCATCGATAATTTGCATGGCACGAATTTTGGGTGCTCCCGATAGCGTTCCTGCAGGAAAAGTGGCACAGAATACATCTAATGCGTCTTTATCAGGCGATATGGCGCCCTCGACATTGGACGCAATGTGCATCACTTGCGAATAACGCTCGATGAACATTTTCTCAGTCACCTTGACGCTGCCGTACTCACAGACACGGCCGATGTCATTACGACCCAAATCAATGAGCATTAAGTGCTCAGCTATCTCTTTTTCGTCATTTAATAGCTCTTGCTCAAGTGCCAAATCCTCTGCTTCATCCTGGCCTCGTTTGCGCGTACCTGCTAAAGGTCTTACGGTGACTTTGCCATTTTCGATACGAGATAATATCTCAGGCGATGCGCCAATGATGTCAAAGCGTTTATGATCGTCGAGGGTGTAACCATGTACTAAGAAGAGATAAGGAGACGGGTTTAAAAACCGTAGAGCGCGATAAACTGCCAATGAGTCGCCCGAATAATCAGCGGTGAGGCGCTGTGCTGGGACGACTTGCATCACATCACCTGCTGAGATGTATTCTTTTATTTTATTAACATCGCTACAATACTTCTCTGCCCCTGTCTGCGATGTAAACACTGGTGTCGGCATGATTGGTGCACTCAGATTTGGCATTTCTGCCAACTTGTCTTCAATTTTTTCAAGCTCACGGATGGCAGTGCCGTATCCATCTTCCGTATGACAATCAGCGTAGACAATGATGGACAAGGTGTTTTCTAGCGTATCAAAGACGATCACACTCGTGGACAACATCAGCCACATGTCTGGCATCGACATGGGGTTTGGGGCATCAGACAGACCCACTGACGGCTCAATGACACGTACCATGTCGTAACCAAAGTAACCAACCAACCCCCCGCTAAAGCTTGGTAAGGTTGGAATATCGTCTGCCGTTGGCATCTTATACGCTGCCATGAGTTTTCGAATATAATCAAAAGGGTCGTTTAACGACTCTACATCGATATGATCATTTTTTTTGATGGTCATATTGCCATCTGCGTATTGTAAAATCAGCTCACTACCGAGCCCAATCATTGAATACCTTGCCCAGCGTTCACCACCGACGACGGACTCAAATAAATATGCAGAGCCATTTAAGTCACGCACTTTAGAAAACACAGACACTGGTGTTTGTGCATCCATCAAACGTTTTTTTACCAATGGTGCATGGCTAAAGCCACGGTCTTTAAACGCTTGATATTCTTTAAAGGTCATCATAGTAACGCTCTCTTAACAACATATTGGCAAAAGATAAGAACAATAAACACAATAGTAAAATGACAAACAAAATATAGCGTCAACACTCTATTGAATGCTGACGCTATAAGAAATGAATCGTTATAAAAACTCACGATAACTGATAATAAAAATATGCATACGATAAGGTCATTAGTGACTATGGCGCTGATATTTATGTCTTTAATATCTACGTCGCTAATGCTTATCGAACCAATGGCTGCGCAAGTATAACGAAGCCTACTGGCATTATCGCTGTTTAAACCGACTGATCAGTTACCGATTGAGTGATTGCTTGTATTTTTACCTTCCCTTACTCTTACTAGAGCCGCAAAAAGTACAAGCAAAGCGCTCTCATTAAGCACCAGCGCCACCCATGTTAAACAACCATAAAGCCACCCCGATGATGATTAGGGCGATAAACACCCATATAAACCAACCGCCGCTTGGTTTTTTATCCACTTGTCCTGTGGTAGCGGGATTGTCGACTGCTTGATCCATCGCGTTGTTGCCTGTAGTACCAAGATCATGTCCTTGACCCAAATTGGCTGTACCTGAAAACTGCGCGGTGGCGGCTTGCTTGGCATGTAAAACTTCAGGGTCTGCCTCTTCTTGTAGCTCTGTTTTGGTCGTCTTGTCATGTTCAGGTTGAACGATTGGCTCTTCACGTACAACGGGCTCTTTATGTACAACTGGCTCATTTGCCAATGTATCACGATCGCTTACTGGGGTTGGCGATGTCTCTATCGTGTTAGCAGACTCGTGTGTCGGCGCTGTATCTGATACTGCTGTCTCAGCCTTGTGCGGTATTGGCGCAACGTCATCTTTGACAGGCAACATCTCTTCGATATTTGTTTTTTTCACGACGGGCTCCTGAGCGGCTGGCGCTTCCATGGTTGGCTCTTCAACAACTGGCTCTTCAACAATAGATTCTTCAACAATTGGCTCTTTAACCACTGGATTTTCAGTGATTGGTTCGTCGATGATTGGCGTCTCAACTACTGACTCTTGAATAACTGGCTCTTGAGTCACTGGTGCTTGAGTAATAGTCTCTTCGACGATTGGCTCAGCCGTTACGACAGGCTCTTGAGTATCACTATCAATAGTGGCATCTGCATCATCTGCCATCACTGGCGTTAATGAATCCGTTGGTGTGTCCATCTCTGCCTCGGCAACAGAGGTATTGACCTGAAAATTAAAACTGGCAAAGCCAATCGTGTCATTAACTTGTAAAAGGCTCGACTTATTCCCTTCAATACGCTCATTATTGATAAATGTACCGTTCGATGAATCCAAATCTTTTACATATAGCTGACCATCCAGCACGCTTAGCACAGCATGATTGCGCGATACTTGCTTACTGCCAAGAACGACATCATTGTCGCTACCACGACCAACAGATAAGCTTTCGCTCACTGTCACCGTCAAATCACCAAGCGCTTCTGTTAAAGCATTCAGCGCCCACGTGTTTGTGTTACTTGTATCAAGCTCGTCATGTATAGGGTTCGTCATGTTATCACTCCTTGTTTTTCTGTTGAATTCCAAAATATTCTGAATCGTTATTACCAATCTCTAAAAGTTTTTCAATTATTTTACTATTTCTCATTTTCTTATATAAACTGACTGTGTACGCTATTTGGGCATAAAGCGAGGTTTTATCACGCCTTTAAGCTGGCTATAAGGAATACTTAGCGTAGGCATACCAGAGGCGTAAGGGCCAATAGCATAAGGCTGATACAGAATATCGATACCTTTGTCCGTCAATGTCACATTATCACTTAACGTAAATGGCCAGTTTTTCTCATAACTGCTCACATCATTATCGAACGTTTTTACCCACGTTTTATAAGCATTATAGGCAAGAGTTTTAAAGCGCGATTTTTTTCCGGCAATCAGCATATCATCCAGCTTGATTTGTTTTTTGGTGCTAGGATCAAATATTAGGTATTCGCTATAAGACATGCCATGAGCGCCGCCAGTATAAGAGTACGATTGTATTTCAAACAGCTCAGTATCGCCCACATGACCCAAATAGTTGGGCGTTACCATCAGCTCATACGCCCATTGTCTGTCTTCTGGCATATCTACAAACTGTGAGCTTACAAAATCATTAATAGCCGCTTGCACTTGTGCTGGACTGCTTTTTGTTTTGATGGGCGCTGACTCAGTTGGCTTGCTATTGACCACCAAGTTATTGATGCGCGCGTTGGTGATATCATTGATCCAAGGATGATTGGTTTTGAGATATTTGACTTCAATCTTTGGACAATTCTCACGCTCAGTGCACATCTTTTGTATTTTTTTAGGCAGTTGATACTCAAGATACGTGGTACTGCTAATGACATTGGTCGCATTTGCAGACACGCTTATAGCACCTACAACCAAGCCAGCTGCCAATGTTTTTATCAAACCTACACGGCTTAGTCTCTTTGATAAGCATGCAGGTAATACGCATGCAGGTAATACGGATGAATGAGTATTCAATTGATTCGTAGTGTCCATATATCCTCATTTGGAAATCTAAGTGGTTACCGAATATTTTAGCGTAACAATTGCGATGTATTGTAGGAACACTGTTGGAGTTTTTGGAACGTTGCTACTTATTTATACATCCATCGGCATATCTGTCACACAATTTGTAGCCAATAAAAAAGACACGGCCAGCGTGTCTTAATAGATAAATCATATGATAAAACCACGAGTATTAATGCTCACGCGTGCTGCTAAAGGTAATTTCTGGATAACGATCTTGCATCAATTGCAAATTAACACGTGATGGCGCAAGGTAAGTCAGATAACCACCGCCATCGATTGATAATTGGTCGTGCGCTTTTTTCTTAAACTTCGCCAGCGCAACTTCGTCATCACAATGAATCCAGCGTACGGTCGCAATCGATACGGGCTCAAACACACATTGCACTTTGTACTCTTCTTTGAGACGATGCGCCACCACCTCAAACTGTAGTACCCCGACCGCGCCCAAGACCAAGTCGTTATTAATCTGGGGCATAAATACCTGTGTGGCACCTTCTTCGCTTAACTGCTGTAGACCTTTTTGTAGCGCTTTCGATTTGAGCGGGTCTTTGAGCACCACACGGCGAAACAGTTCAGGCGCAAAATGCGGAATACCAGTAAAGTTTAGTTCTTCGCCTTCAGTGAAGCTGTCACCGATAGAGATGGTGCCATGATTATGCAAACCAATAATATCACCTGGATACGCTTCTTCTAGTGCTTCGCGGTCACCTGCAAGGAACGTCAAGGCGTCGGCAATGCGCACGTCTTTGCCCAAGCGCACGTGCTTGAGTTTCATACCTTTTTCGTACTTGCCAGAGCACACGCGTAAGAAAGCAATACGGTCACGGTGACGTGGGTCCATATTGGCCTGAATCTTAAAGACAAAACCACTAAAATCTGTCTCTGTGGCACTCACTTCACGCTCATTGGTAGGATGGGCTTTGGGCGGCGGCGCGTACTTCACTAACGTGTCGAGCACCATATTAACCCCAAAGTTACCCAGTGCTGTACCGAACAAGACAGGTGTCATCTCGCCTGCCAAAAACGCCTCAACACTGAACTCTTCTAGCGCCATCTGTACCAGCTCAAGCGACTCTTCAAAAGCATCAAACATGAGGCTACCCAAACGCTCACGTATGTCAGGATAATCGTAGCCTTCGCGCGTCTCAGCGACAGTCATCTTACCGCCATTGCCTTTTTCATATAAATAGGTTGTGTTTTCTGCGAGATGATATACCCCCACAAAATCCTGCCCCATACCAATAGGCCAAGTCACTGGCACACATTTAATCTTGAGCACCGCTTCAATCTCACTAAGTAGCTCAAGCGGCTCACGAATCTGACGATCAAGCTTGTTCACAAATGAGATGATAGGTGTGTCGCGCATACGGCAGACTTCCATCAATTTGATGGTACGTTCTTCGACGCCTTTTGCCCCGTCTACCATCATCAGTGCACTGTCTACTGCGGTCAAAGTACGATAGGTATCTTCACTAAAGTCAGCGTGACCTGGGGTATCTAGTAGGTTGACAATGTGATCTTGATAAGGGAACTGCATAACGGATGTGGTGATTGAGATACCACGCTCTTGCTCCATGCTCATCCAATCTGAGGTGGCATGTCGATCCGTCTTGCGGCCTTTGACCTCACCAACAACCTGAATGGCCTGCCCCCATAACAACAGTTTTTCGGTCATGGTGGTTTTACCCGCATCGGGATGCGAGATGATGGCAAAGGTACGGCGTTTGGCAACTTCTTTACTTAACTTTTTTGGATCTACGCTCATAATTTTCGGCTTCAATAGTGATGTCATTTAGAAGACAATCTAAATAAATAGAATAAATAATGGACGTATTGTAGCGGATTTAGCGTCAGGGTGCAGAATTAGCGCACAAAAAAAACACCCTCTAACGTTTATATAGAGAGTGTTATTGGCTTTTTTGGGTTTAATAATAACGCTGAATTTGTGTCGCTAAGAAATCCCCAGCAACTTCATTGACGATTGTACAATCTACCAAACCGCGCAGACTATTGGTATTTGGGTCTGTTGTACCCTTGGCTACGTAATCTGCTTCATAGACACCTTTACTGCTATTACTACCGTTAGCGTATTCCACACCACTGTACTGATAAGCAGGCTGATTTTGATATTCAAAGAACGTCACTTGTGCTGCTTTTTGCTTGTTACCGATACCCACACCAAACTGAGAGGTTCTATAATCTCTATTATCATTGAAGCGATCTTCAGCGCCCTCAATCCATTTATTAATCGATGCGTATCCCGTCTTATTCTTCTCATTAAAAGCTAAAAACGAGAGATCGCTTTTGACCACTGGAATATAACAGACGGAACCTGCTGGAAATGCGACATTGGCTGGAATACGAGGATAATTGTTTAAGTCCGTCAAAATCCCTCGACTGTCTTCTCTGTTAATGCCAGCGCTATAGCTGGTTGCTTGTAGGCCAGATAAATTTAGCGTTTTATAAGTGGTCTCATAAGTGGCTTTATTATTGCTATTTTTCTCATAAATAGGACGTTTGACTGTACGATTATCGACTTCAATATCTTTATTTTCAAGTTGTCCTTCAAAGTTATCAGCCAGCACGGTTTTGTCTAAAGTATTCAAACTTTGATTGCTATAATTATTGACGATATTTTTTGTCTTTATTTCATGTTCACCGCTGCGGTATGTCTCGTCAATGCGGGCAATTGCACTGGCATTGGCATTGGCTTGACTGTCATAGCTATTGGCGAATCTAGTCAGTGTAATCTGGTTGCTACTACCGTCAGAATTATAAGTACCATCGTCTTCTCCACAGCCGACAAGGATGACAGCGGCCAAAGAAAAAACACTGGGTACAACAATCAATTTGTTCATCAACTAATGTCCTTATGCGCGATAGGGCTGTTATTACCCGTTCTGATGATTTTAGTATAAGTTTCTGTGTGATTAGTTTATATTGATACAGGCTCAGTTTATACCTAAAACTTTGTCGGTGCTTTGCCTTATCCTCTTTTTTATTTAACATTTTACTTACAAAGACAGGGTATATATTTACGACTGCTTTATACAAATAACTTAGTGGTTTGTTATGCTAAATCTGATTTTGAAAAACGCTACATTAAAAATCTTATACTAATAAGTATCACTTAACCATAAAAACCTAAAATAAAGGATAAATTATGAAAACATTATACTCTACTAAAGCAACCGTTACTGGTGGCCGTGCCGGCTCAGTCAGCTTGAGTGACAACGATCTGACTATCAATATGGTACCACCAGGTTCTGGAAAATCAGGCAATAACCCAGAGCAGCTGTTTGCGATGGGCTATAGCGCTTGCTTTGATGGCGCATTGGGCGCTGTTAAGCAAATGGAAAAAGCCAAGTTTGATTCAACCACGTCAATAGAAGTAGATTTGCTTCAAGGTGACGGCCATGACTATAAATTGGCAGCCAAGATTCATGTGGTTGGTGAGAACACAGAATTGTCAGCCGATGAGTTCCAACAACTGGTCGAAAAAGCGCATCAAGTTTGCCCATACTCAAAAGCAACTCGTGGCAACATCGATGTAGAGGTCACATCAGAAGTAAAATAATCTATCAAAAGCTTTATTGATGATAGTAAAAGAACTCAGCTTGTCTGGGTTCTTTTTTTATGTCGGTTTTGACATTGGAAGTTTACCCATAAGAACATCTCTTAACTTTTCAGCAGTTCGGCACGCGCTGATTTTATCGTTATAATAAGGGTATATTTTATCTAATAGCTGATAAGTGACTTTTATGACCGATAATACCACCGACATCACCACAGACAGTGATCATAACTCCCATCAAGCCATCAACCCTGAAACCTTGCCAAACTTTGCCACCATGCCCAATGTCGCGACGATGAGTACCGATCACGTCGACAAAAACCAGCCGCCGTTTATCTTGGTGGATGGATCTTACTATCTGTTTCGCACATATCATGCCCTGCCTAAGACCATGCAAAACTCACAAGGGCTGATCACCAATGCCATCCGTGGTACGCTCAATGCATTATTGAAGTTGATGCGTCGTTATCATCCGACCCATATGGCGGTGTGTTTTGATACCAAATCTCCTACCTTTCGTCATCATATGTCTGCTGATTATAAGGCAGGCCGTCCGCCAATCGATATTGAGCTGGTCGAGCAGATTCCTTATATTCATCGCTTGGTCACGGCTTTGGGTATTCCGCTATTGCGTATAGAAGGCGCAGAGGCCGACGATATCATTGGTACACTCGCCCACCGTGCGGTTGAGCAAGGTCATCATGTGGTTATCTCAACTGGTGATAAAGATATGATGCAGCTGGTCAATGATTGCGTGATATTGGAAGACAGCTTTACAGGTAAGATAACAGACACTCAAGCAGTGATTGACAAGTTCGGCATCAATCCAAACCAAATGATTGATTTTTTGACTCTAATGGGCGATACCTCCGATGGTATCAAAGGCGTGCCAGGTATCGGCAAAAAGACCGCCAAAGACTTGCTGGTTGAATATGGCACCATCGACAACATGTTAAAGCATATTGGTTTTATCAAAGGTCGCGGTGCAAAGGGATTGATTGAGCACGCAGAGGAGATTCCATTCAATGCAAAACTTGCTACTATTGTCACGGACTTGCAGATTGGTCAAGACTGGAATGATTTAAAAATCAATACGGACCCTTGTGCGCACATTGATGAATTGCGCGAGCTGTATAGTGAGCTTGAATTTAGAAATGAGCTGGCCTCGCTCGATCATCCAAACCACCCAGCCAACGGCTCACAAAGTGTCGCTGACAGCCAAGCCGATGCCGAGTCACAAGCACAAATCGCCAAATCCCTTCAATCAACCAAAATGGGTGATACCAAAGACAGTACCGCGCATGAGAAAGCATGGCACACGGTTTTAGATGAGCCAGCCTTTGACAGTTTGGTCGAAGTATTGGCATCTGCTCCTCATTTTGTTATTGATACTGAGACCACTAGCGTGCATTGGCGCGAGGCGCAAATCGTGGGCTTATCTTTTGCCGTACAAGCGCATGAAGCCTACTACATACCGCTTACCCACAGCTTAGAGGGTGATGAGCTAACTGCCAAGCAGCTTGATCGCGACATGGTCTTGGCACGCTTAAAGCCCATTTTAGAAAACCCGAAGATTGGCAAAATCGGTCAGCATCTAAAATACGATGCGCATATTCTCGCGCATTATGATATCGACTTAGTTGGTGCGATACACGAGCATCCTAATAATTGGACAATGGATACCATGCTTGCCAGCTACGTCATCAATGCGGCGGTTACTCGTCACGGTATGGACGACTTGGCACGCCATTATCTACAAACCCAAACCATCAGCTATGAAGACGTGGCGGGTAAAGGCGCTAAGCAAGTCACTTTTGACCAAGTGGCTATTGATATTGCGAGCGACTATGCCTGTGAAGATGCCGATATTACTTATCAGTTGTTTGATGTGTTCAGTCTAGAGATGGCAAATGACAGCAATAATGCCAAACTGCTTCATGAGCTAGAGATTCCAACCGCTCAGATACTTTGTCAAATGGAAGCGAATGGTATTCTTATCAAACGCTCATTCTTAAACGAGCTGTCAAAACGCTTTGACGAAGAAATTATCGCATTAGAAAAACGCGCTTATGACGTGGCAGGCGAAGAGTTTAATCTTGGCTCGCCCAAGCAGCTTGGTGAAGTATTGTTTGAAAAACTGGGTGTCACTGGTGGTAAAAAAACCAAGTCTGGTCAATACTCGACGGGCGAAGCAGTATTGTCAAAGATTGATCATCCGCTAGTCGAAATCGTTCTTGAGTATCGCGGTCTGTCTAAGCTAAAAAGCACATACACTGATGCGCTCGATAATGTTGCCGATAGCGAAACCGATCGCGTTCACACCAGTTATCACCAAGCCTTGACCAGTACGGGACGCTTGTCTTCAACAGAACCCAACTTACAAAACATCCCGATTCGTACCGCGACTGGTCGCCTGATTCGCCAAGCCTTTATCGCACCAGAAGGTCGCGTCATTTTGGCTGCGGATTACTCACAAATTGAATTGCGTTTGATGGCGCATTTTTCAGGCGATAACAACCTGACCCATGCGTTTAATGAAGGGCTAGACATTCACGCGGCGACGGCTGCTGAAGTGCTTGGCAAGGGTGTCGCGGATGTCACACCAACTGAGCGCCGTAATGCCAAAGCCATTAACTTCGGCTTGCTTTATGGTATGAGCGCTTTTGGTCTTGCCAAACAGTTGCAAATGAGCCGCGGCGAAGCGCAAGACTATATCGACATGTACTTTGAGCGTTATCCTGGTGTCAAAAACTATATGATTAACACACGTGCCAGCGCTTATGAGAAAGGTTATGTCGAGACCATATTAGGCCGTAAGCTTTATACCCCTGATATCAATCACAGCAACCGTATGGTCAAGCAAGGCGCTGAACGCGCTGCGATTAACGCACCATTACAAGGCTCAGCGGCTGACCTAATCAAGCTAGCCATGATTGCAGTCGATAAAGTATTGCCAAAAGATCAGGCCAAAATGCTGCTACAAGTCCATGATGAATTGGTGTTTGAAGTGGATACCGATAAGGTAGACGCGGTGAGCCAATTGATTACCGATGCTATGCAAGATGTCTTGAGGACAACAGCGGTAGATAAAGGCTGGAATATCGACTTTGCTGTGCCGTTATTGGTCGAGACTGACAGTGGTCAGAACTGGGATGAGGCGCATTAAGCACTAATGTAAAGTGGCTTGGACATAGGTTGTATTGTCTATATTAACAATACCTTATGACTCGTTAGTTATATTAACCAACAGCATGAGATCAATGTTGACGTTATAATGCCCTTTGACCAAGCCAAGCGTCGTTGAATGAGTTTTAACCTACAGTGAGCCTTTGTGCTCACTTTTTATTTTTTAAGTATTGGGAGTTTATTATCACAAGCCCTGAAAGCATGATCGAAATTCCTGGTAACATTATTTTAGTTATCTGCTTACTACGTTGCCTACACTATTTTTTTCAGAGCCACATCAGACGGGCACAGACTTTTTGGCTGGCAGGCGTGTTGATATTTATTACTGCAATACGCCGAGAGCTGAACTACTTACCCGATTTGTTTGTTCCATCTAACTTCACCTTGCTCAGCCGCTCTTACGACTGGTGGGAAGATATGGTTCTGACAGTCATCTACTTAACCATAGTGGGCTTGTTGATCCATTCGTGGCGCTACCTTTGGGCGTTATTAAAAAAAGCGCCTTTATCTCTATATGGCAGTGTCGCTGTATTAGTAGTAGTACAGTATATGGGTGAAAATGCCATTTTATTCCCTGAAGATTTTGGCGTTTTCGTCGAAGAGACTTCGGAGACTCTCATCTATGCGACGGCCCTCATTTATCTGTGGCGATTGAACATAAGTGACGATACAAATCAACGAAAGGGCACAAGCGAGCTACACTATCAAACGTCTACGCCATAAGTAAAGCCACAATCAAACGCTTTTATCTCATATCAGTGACAAATACGATTGTTAATAAAACCAACATGCTTGCATAAAATAGAGACAAATAGATTTGTTATACTAAACATAAGTCCGAGTGATAAGGCATTGAATGCTGGCGCTCGATTTGTTGATAATAAATAATCACTGAGTCTCTTATTATGAATATATTGATTACAGGCGCATCGCGTGGTATTGGTCTTGCAACTGCCAAACAGTTAGCAAAAAAGGGGCACCATGTCGGGTTGTTTGCCACCGATAAAGCCACGCTTGAGCAAGCCATTAAAGACAAAACCTTTAAAAAATCGATCAAAAAACATCGGATCATCACAGGGCAACTTGATGTGACTCAGCCTGATTCATGGGATGATGCCATCAGTCAGATGCTTGAGCGATTTGGTAGCATCGATGCCCTGATCAATAACGCAGGAGTGTTGGTCAGCGGCGTCCTGCCCACAACCGATCTCGATGAACAACTGTCTTTGATTGACGTGAATTGTAAAGGTGTGCTGATTGGCTGTCACAAGCTTGCGCCGCATCTGGCGGAGAGTCAAGATGGCGAAATCATCAATGTCTCCTCTGCATCTGCAATCTATGGTCAACCCGAAGTGGCAAATTATGCTGCCAGTAAGTTTTTTGTACGTGGTCTCACTGAAGGCCTAAATATCGAGTATGCAAAGCAAGGTATTAAAGTGATTGATGTGATGCCACTTTGGGTCAAATCAGACATGACCGCCGATATCAAAGTGACCAGCGTGGAGCGCTTAGGTATCAATTTGAGCGTTAGTGACGTCGCAAAAACCTTATGCAAACTAACCACACGACCCAATCGCAAGTTAAAAAGCGTGCATTACACCGTTGGCATGCCAGCCAAAGCCTTTCAGACACTGGCGCAAATCACCCCTGATCCATTGATACGCTGGGTCAATACCAAGATTGGTGCCAAATAAACGGTCTGTGCGCGTTTCGCCCTTTTATCACAATCACTAAGTCTCAATAATCCATAACTCTCAATAATCAACAACTTTGCATGACGGCTACTCAATACGAGTGGCCGTTTTGCTTGCTTCTCGAATCTTTATTGCTTGCTCAGTCGTCTTATCAATAAAAACATTGTCTTTGACCACCGTCCCTTTTATCGCGCCTACCGGACTTGCTTCACGTATCTCAGAGCCAATGCTGATCGGCAACTCTACGGTGGCTGCAAACTGATTACCGCTCACAAGTGTGTCGTCATCTTCGATAATAATCCCCTGCTCTACTTGCTCAAATCGATTATCAATCACCTGATTGTCTTTGGCACTATCTAGATGATAGCTGGCAAATGGGGTTTGCTTAATTAAATACGCCCCGCATTCAAAGCCCTTTAGGTTGCGAGATTGTCTTGATGCTATCCAAACCCCGACTGGCTCTTCTTGAAAAATATTATGACGAATCACATTGTCGCGGCTCGACTCGGTACGCTTAAAATGATTACTGCGCGCCGAGTCATTAGCATGCTCAAAACAATTACGATATAAAAACACACTACCTGCGCCATTGTGGATAAAGCGATTATGCTCAATTGAGTTGTTACTAGAAGAATCAACCGCAATGGCCTCACGATTGGGCTTAAAATTTCGAAAGCCATTGCCTACAAAGACTGAGTTTTGAATCACATTGTCGCGGCTACCAAACTCCAAATACAATCCTACCGTCCCTGCATTTTGGATATGTACTTTGTCAAAAGTGACGCCATGTACATGGTCACCCACGAACATACCACTATTGATACTGCTTCGACTGGTGACATTGGTCACTCGGATATCGCTCGGCGCAAGCGCTCGATTGGCAACAGGCGCAGTCAAACCGCGCGCATAACGCTGATCAGGATTGCTATATTGGCGAATATGGAGAGCGTGACCATAGCCATCTACATGACAATTGGCCACCGCAACATTATGGATAGCACTATCGGTCTTAGGCCTGATAGTAATGGCACTCGCCTTCGATGTATCATTGGTAGTAGGACTGAGCACCGCGCCTTGACAATCAAGGGAGCTGTCCGAGGCGTTGAGTACAAACCGTATTGATTTTTCTCTTAAGTCACAGCCTTGACTGATGACACTATGTCCCTTTACCGTCACGGTCTGATTGGGTAACAAAGCTGCACACTCTATCGTCGTCGTGGCCGTTGGTAAACGAGCATCGATAATCAGAGGCTGTTTTATATCAGCGTCATAGCCAGAGCCATTATAAGTTGAGGGCAAACGTTCGCATGCCGTCATGACAACGGTGGCCGTAATCACAGATAAAGGGAGGAATAAATGACGAGTGGCTACCATATCGGACCTTGTTGGTTGTTTGACTATTTGGCTGTCTTACATTTTTTGAACATGCTGTGACACCTTACCACTATTCGCCATCATCATAACCCGTCAAACTACCCTTGATAAACAAAACCATCTATTTCCAATCAATACCTATTTCAATTAATAATAATAAGGAAGTTTCCATGGAAAACTCAAAAACCCCATTACCAGAAAATATGGATCATATTGACGGCAACACAACTAGCAGTAATGACACTGACGATCAGGACAATCAGCTGGTCGATTTAGACAATCCAATGCTACACACGATTGATAATGATGATGTGATTGATAACAGTGCTGGGTTTGACAACTCAGAAGTGGGCACGGACGCGACGCAAGGTTTGACGCCTATGCATCGCCAGAACCTTGATGAATCACGTGTCGATGAGCTATTGGTACAAGACAATCTCGATGACAGCCATTATCCTAATACCATGGATATTGCAGATAGAGAAGCGGCAGAGCGCAGTAATGATGATGACTTTTAAAAACAGATAAAATGTTTGATCTGCTTATGAATCCAAAAAGCCTGCTTTATAAAACAAAGCAGGCTTTTTTGTGGTGTATAAAAAAGGTCTTAATCTCACTATATATCGTATGATCAACGCATCGCTGATAAAGGCTGGTCGGTCCAAATATCGCGATAGCTTGTGTAATAGGTAATCATACCGATTGGGACTAATGCCAGTAGTCCTATTCCTAATGTAAATACAAAAACCAGCAGCGCGATGATCGGCCCTACCAAAAAGAAAATAAACAGAGGCCAAACGTTTTTCAAAGACCCTTTGATACTCATTTTCATTGCCTCAGTAGGCCGAATATTGTGTAACACGATTAAGGCGGGAGCAAACCAGACAGCCATTACCAAAGAAAGAAACAAGAGTATGGCGAATAATGATGCCAAGACGAGAGCGATGATTGTACCACTACTGATTTGGTCAGCTGCTACATTGATACTGCCTGCGCTGCTCAGCATATGAGCGATAACGAAGACAATACCGACAGGTATAATCGCAATGATGATTGCGACAATATACAATAAGAACAAGATTATCAATGGCTTTAAATGTGTACTAAATGCTGAGAAAAGATGATCGAATCTCAGCGCTTTACCGCTCGCTTGCGCCGCGCAGCCTTTTATAATGCCACCTAAAAAAACAAAAGAAACAATAGAAAAAACCAGATTGATAATAGGGATAGCGCTTGTGACCGCCATGATGATCATGTAGACCACACCAATCCCTATCCATAATAAAAACTGCTCTTTGAAGAGCGCAAAGGCATTGGTGATCCAGCTAACACCCCAGCCAGCATCGCAAGATCTAGGCTCAGCTAATAGCTGTGGCAATAGATTACCATAGTCATCTACTGGCGGTAACTCTGGGGGCAACGCATTGTTCTTTTGTAGCGAGACCGTATTGGGTGAATCACTAGAGATAGTCATATGAATCCTCAAAACAAACCATAAATATGGTCACAGTTTTGCACATTGCTGATAACAATCTCAACTTTATTTCGCTATACCTATTTAAATAAAAATTCTTTAGGCAAAAAAATACCGACCCTTAAACAGAATCGGCATTTTTACTCATTATCTTTATATCTACTGATTTGTTTACGCCCAACCGTCCAAGGTGCCCGCCCAACCTTTAACCAATGGCGCACTTAGGGCTTCAAGCAAATCTATATGCGCCTCATCCAAGTTCAGTGCTGGAATATAATGATACTCTTGCCCGCCCGCATTCAAAAAATTATCGCGGTTTTCAATCGCCAGCTCTTCTAGTGTTTCTAAACAATCGGCTGAAAACGCAGGACTGATCACTTGCACTGAGCGCACACCTGACTTACCCCAATCCTCTAACACCACGTCGGTATAAGGCTTCACCCATTCTTGTTTGCCAAATCGTGATTGAAAGCTGATAATCCATTCATCTGCTTGTAGACCCAGTGCCTGCGCCACTTGCGCTGCCGTACATTTACAACGACTAGGATACGGATCGCCTTTGTCAGCATAAGGCTGCGGAATACCATGAAAGCTAAACATCAGCTTTTCAGGCTTGCCATGTTCTGCTTGAAACCGACGTATCGAGTCTGCCAATGCTTGAATATATAGCGGATGGGCAAAATAATCTTTAACGATCGTATAATTGGGCAGATTGCGCTGCTTAAGTGTCCATTTGGTCAGCGCATCATATACCGCACCGCCCGACGATGCAGAGTACTGCGGAAATAAAGGCAAGACGACAAAATGATCAACGCCCTCGCTACGTAGCGTATCCATCACATCTGGCAAACCTGGGTTGCCATAACTCATGGCAGGATGTACCGACACGCGAAAGGGCGCAACGCTATTGGCCAAGCGCGGCTCTAACTGCTCAACTTGGCTCTTTAGAATCTTACGAATCGGCGAATCCCCTTCCCAAATACTGGCATAAGCCTTTGCGACGCGTTTAGGGCGACTGGGCAAAACAAATAGGTTCAGAATAATCGCCCATAAAAACTTTGGGATTTCAATCACACGAGGGTCTGACAAAAACTGTTTGAGATAACGACGTACCGCAGGCGCGGTCGGCTCATCTGGTGTACCAAGGTTAACTAATAGGACAGCAATACGTGGAGGCAGTTCAGGTTTCATAGCAGCACTATTTTATGAGGTTAATTAAAAAATACGAGATGATAGGCAAAGTAAGTCGATAACAGATTATTAAGTCAGTATTAAACCAACGCCATGCAAGTGTAGCATTTTATCTATTAATCACGCAGGGTAAAAGTGCGCTGACACAATTTGATACTCAGTGCTTGATCATACCCTTTTCACTTGCATTATTCTGCCACTATAAAAACTCAGCTCGAAAAGCTGCATGAAGGTTGTACTCATATGCGCATCACCATACAATAGGCAAGCCTGTAGTAATGAAAACTATGAGCAAAAATACAGTATATAGTCGATTCATTTTAAAAACGATAGAGTAAGACTTGTATCAATTTTCCTTGCTTGCTATTAATACAGAGGCTACAAAAAATTTATCCCAGTCGTACGTCGCTATTAACGTATCGATTTATTTAGAACTGACTATAGGTAATAACAATGTCGGTCAAACAATCTGTCGACATCTTGCCATTTTTATTTTATTGATGATTGTTGTCTTGCGAGGTAGCTTTGAACGCACGCCCTGATAGTACCAGTGACCTTATTCCTAAAGAGGCAGTCCCTTCAACTGATGCGGTTGATTCTGTAGGCTCTGTAGGTATCGTCACGCCCAAGATTTTTCATTTTGCTGAGCCGCTAACATTAGAGTGTAATCGGACATTGCCCTCATTCGATCTGATCGTCGAAACCTATGGTACGCTCAATAGCGACAAATCAAATGCCGTGCTTATTTGCCATGCCCTATCAGGCAGCCATCACGCCGCGGGTTTTCATAGTAGCGATGATAAAAAAGCGGGTTGGTGGGATAACATGATTGGCCCTAATAAGGCCATCGACACCAATCAATTTTATGTGGTCTGTGTCAACAATATTGGCAGCTGCTTTGGCTCTACTGGACCAACCACCATCAACCCAGACAGCGTTCATGCAGATGACGATACAAGTGAGCATAGCGAGTCTCAAGTATACGGCCCTGACTTTCCTTTGGTCACTATTAAAGACTGGGTAAAAACTCAAGCCATTCTCTCAGACCGTCTTGGTATTGATGTCTGGCATGCTGTCGTTGGCGGCTCGATGGGCGGCATGCAAGCGCTTCAGTGGTCAGTAGATTATCCAGACAGACTCAAGCGCTGCGTGGTCATTGCCAGTACGCCCAAGTTATCAGCACAAAACATCGCCTTCAATGAAGTGGCGCGTCAGTCCATTCTCTCTGATCCTGACTTTAAGAATGGGCGCTATTTACAGGCAGGGACTTATCCTCGTCGCGGCCTAATCTTGGCACGC
This sequence comes from Psychrobacter sp. JB385, assembly GCF_900163785.1. Lineage (GTDB taxonomy): Bacteria > Pseudomonadota > Gammaproteobacteria > Pseudomonadales > Moraxellaceae > Psychrobacter. Next base: position 652,464 of record NZ_FUKN01000014.1, on the reverse strand, counting down.
ATGGTGGGTCATATTACCTATCTCACTGATGATGCCATGAAAGCCAAATTCGGTCGTGACCTGAAGTCTGGTAAATTTATGTATGGCTACGATGTTGAGTTCCAAGTTGAGAGCTATCTGCGCTATCAAGGTGAGCGTTTTAGCGAAAACTTTGATGCCAATACGTATTTGCTCATGACCAAAGCGCTAGACTATTTTGATCCAACGCGTGGTTATTTAACATCTGATTGTCCTTCAGCACCGTCTACAGAAACGACAGAACCAGTCGCAGAACTTGAAGACTCAATTGGTGCATCAGTCGAAGCAGCCAAAACAGCCACTCAAATTGAGCTAGAAGACGACTTAGCCGTTATCAGTAATAATGAACACAACCGTCAACAAGAGCTAACGGCGCTCAAAGCAGCATTTGCCCACACACAATGCCAATACTTGGTGGTGTCCTTTACCACTGATTGGCGTTTTGCTCCAGAGCGCTCGCAAGAAATTGTTGATGCCTTAATGGCAACGGGCAAACCCGTCAACTACATCAATGTTGACGCGCCGCACGGTCATGACTCGTTTTTATTCGATATTCCGCGATATATGGGCGCCGTCAGAGGGTTTTTAACTGCGCCATTCATCGCAGAGCGCCAGCCAAAAAACACCCGCCAGCAACCCACAGGAGCACGCTCATGAGAATGGATCATCAACTGGCTGAGCGCTGGATTGCGCCGCAGTCGCATGTGCTAGATTTGGGCTGTGGTAACGGTGAGCTGCTCGCACATTTACAACAACATCGCGGGGTGACGGGCTACGGACTTGAAATTGATGAAGAAAAAATCAATGACGGCATTGCAAAAGGCCTATCTATTATTGAACAAGATCTCAATGATGGTCTAGCGCGTTTCGCTGACAATAGCTTTGACACAGTTGTGATGGCACGAGCGCTACAGGCAGTCAAAGCACCTGATGTCTTGTTGCTCGACATGCTACGCGTTGCTCGCGAAGCTGTGATTACTTTTCCAAACTTTGCCCACTGGCAAAACCGCCTGCACTTGGGTTTAAAAGGCCTGATGCCTGTTTCAGAAGCGCTGCCTTACGAATGGTATAACACACCAAACATTCATCTGTGTACCTTCAAAGATTTTGAGCAACTGTGCGCGCAACACGATATTCATATCATCAATCGCTTTGCGGTCAGTGATTCTGAAAAAGGACATACGCCATTAATGAAAACCTTGATACGACGAGCGCCCAATTTATTAGCAGATGTGGCCATCTATCGCGTCACCAAACAAAAGCTAGAATAGTGACAGTCCGTTAGTAAATATTATTGAGAGCGATAAGAAATCTTATACGTACAATTCTTAACCTTAATAAAGTTTGGTTGTATTATTACAATCAAGTAACTCTATGATTTTATTAGGGTCAAACAGGTATAGATAGGAATTAAATCGTGTAATTAGTATTTGAGTTTCGTAAGTTTGGGTGTTAAGCTAGCGAAATAGTGTCAGCAGCACCGCTACGGCGACTATTTATGGGTCCAAGGTCGGTTTATTGCAACACTACCATGATGAATTATATTGCTAATGATTAGGTAAGTTGATACTGCAAGATTTCACCTAATTGTTACTGCCGCTGAACGCAATTCAGCGGTACAACTTTTTCTTTTGCTTATTAACTGCCTATTATTGGAGCTGCTATGAAATTATTAAAAGCTGCGTTATTTACCGCGTTGTTTTCTTGTGCGGGTATTGCAAACGCTGAGTTAATATCAAACGTGCCACTTGATACCTCACGTTTTGAGCTAATGCCTGTCAGTGAGCTGTCTGCCAGCGCTGCTCAAGGTAATAATCATGCTCAGTTTTATTTGGCCAAACGCCTACAAAAAGGCCAAGGTATTGCCCAAAACACGCAACAAGCCATCCAGTGGTACACCAAAGCAGCAAACCAAGGTGTTGCCCCTGCTCAGTTGAATCTTGCCATCATGTACTTGCGCGGCGAAGGGGTTCAACCAAACCTACAACAAGCTCGCATTTGGCTAGAAAAAGCAGCCATGCGCGGTGACAACCGTGCCAGCTACACGCTTGCCTTGTTAGATGAAAAGCAAAAGAATTTGGTTGATGCTTATAAATGGTACGACTTGGCTGCCCGTGATGGCATGCTAGACGAAAAAGTCCGTACCAAAGCACGCGGCAAAATCGGTCAGTTGGCATTGAACTTATCAAGCGCTGATATCGCTAGTGCTCGCAGCAAAGCAGATACGTGGTTCCAGAGTAAGTAAACTTTAAATATCATTAAGCTAATGATAAAAAAATCCAGCCTTTGAGCTGGATTTTTTATTGTTCAAAGAAAATTAAAATTTATAAATTATCTTTATCTCGTTTTTCTTCAAGAACTTCCGCATACTTACTTTCGTTTCTTTTTCTTTCCTCGTCTCTATCATTTTCTGAATAAGAGTCTACATTAATTTTTTTATTACTATCTACAACAGAGCTCAAAATTTTTCTAATTTTCTCCAACTCCTTTGAAGTACGGTAAGCTGGGTTACCGCTACCCAGCTCAGTTATGCCTTTATACTCCGACAGGTCTATTATTGCATTATTTGTATAATTATTACCTTCAACATCGGAAAAATTAATATTGAATAACAGTTTAGTGTCAAAAACTTCAGATCCAAATTCGCCTGTCATATCGATAAAACTGAATAAGAAGCTCTTTTTTGATTTATTAACTCCTAGCACACTTAAGTTATTTTTGAAAAAGCTCAGTCTATCTAACTCATTGACGATTTTTATTTCACTTCTAGTAAGCTCATTTTTATCTGATACAAGTTTAAATGATATATCTTTAGCCATTCCTCTTCCTACGTTTTCTACTCGTAAAATCATAAACTGAAAACCCACGAATGAAGACTCTAAAGATATTTCTACATAAGGCTTTATTGCTTCTTTGCGATTATCATATATCTGGGTGTCTTGGTTTCTTCTAAGGCGCCAAGTTTCTATAGCCAAAATAATAGTCAAGATTGCAATTATCATAGTAGCAATAGCACTTACTGCCGATGAAATATAAACTCCAGCCTGCTCTCTAGGAATTTCTGCATTACTTCCAGTTACTACTCCAGCTACAAACACAGCTGGCAGCATAAATAACATTAATATAACGAAATACATCCACAGCGGCTTTTCATTATCATTCAAAGTCCTTTCCTCTAATAGTTAGTACTATATTCAAATTATTAAAGCTAATTGAGTGAGATTATCGAGATACTGAAACTAATTCAAATCTTTTGTCCTCATGATGATCTAGATTTTTCCCTATAAAAACTACCCAAAATTTGCTACACTACGCGCGCATTGGTCAAATCCACAATTACGCCAATGTTTTTATCACTTCAAAAGACTTAACGTATTGCACTGGGTTTGCGACCCAGCCAGCAGGAGAAAAACATGAGCACCACTCAAAATAGTAATATCCAAGAAAGCACCACAACTAATGACAAGTCGGCTCCCGCCTACGATAGTCTCACCAATAATATCGTTGTAGCTGCCCTTTATAAGTTCACACGCTTTGCCGATTTTGAGCAATATCGTGAGCCAATTTTAAATACTATGCTTGATAATGATGTTAAAGGTACATTACTTATCGCAAGCGAAGGCATCAACGGTACGATTTCTGGCACACGTCAAGGCATTGATAATGTCCTTGAGTACCTGCGTAGCATCGAAGCTATTGGCAGCTTTACCTTTAAAGAGTCTTATACTGATGCTCAGCCTTTTTATCGCACAAAAGTGAAACTCAAAAAAGAAATCGTGACCATGGGCGTAGAGAACATTGATCCGCTACAATCCGTTGGTCGTTATGTCAAACCTAGCGAGTGGAATGCTCTGATTTCAGACCCAGATGTTATCCTTATTGATACACGAAACGATTATGAAGTAAAAATCGGCACGTTTCAAAATGCGGTCAACCCAAATACGGAAACATTCCGTGAGTTTCCAGAATACGTCGCCAAAGAGATGGACCCAGCCAAGCATAAAAAGGTTGCGATGTTCTGTACAGGCGGCATTCGCTGTGAAAAATCGACCGCGTATATGCGTGAGCAAGGATTTGAAGAAGTCTATCATTTAGAAGGTGGCATCTTAAAGTATTTAGAAGAAGTCCCTGTCAGCGAATCAATGTGGCAAGGCGATTGCTTTGTGTTTGACAATCGTGTGTCGGTCAATCACAACTTAGAAAAAGGCAGTTATGAGCAGTGTTTTGCCTGCCGTATGCCTATTACGGCTGATGATATGCAAAGCCCCGCCTACATCAAAGGCGAGTCATGCCCGCATTGCATCGACAAGGCAACGGATGAGCAAAAAGCTCGATTCCGCGAGCGTGAGCATCAAATGCAGTTGGCACAAAAACGCGGCGAAGCTCACATCGGTAGCGATGTCATGGATGTCATAGAAAAACGCAAAGCCGCTAAGATTGAAGCGCGTCGTCAAGCAGAAGCAGACGAAAAAGCCAAAGCTGAATAAACATCCTTCTCATTGAACGAAAGAATGCCTCAATCAATACGTTGATTGAGGCTTTTTTTGACCGAAATATTTATTTTTACCACTGATGGCAGTTTTGGCAAAAAAATAGCAGACTCTCATTAAGAGAATCTGCTATTTGTTTATACACGACGAAGATTAAGAACGAATACGGTCTAGAACAAGATACGTACGCGGATCGTTTCTTCGACATCTTTTAACTGATCGAGTGCAGCATCTGAATCGTTATAATCAACATCCATCACCAGATAACCTACATCGCCTTCTGTCATAAGGCTCTGCGCTAAAATGTTGATACCTGCTTCTGCAAACAGACGGTTAATCTGTGACAATACACCTGGTACGTTTTTGTGAATATGAAGCAGGCGATGTGAATTTTCTTTGAACGGTACAGAAACTTCTGGGAAGTTGACAGCCGTTGCCGTGTCACCTTGATCAGAGTATCTGACAAACTTATCAGCAACTTCTAACCCAATATTAGCCTGCGCTTCTTGCGTTGAACCACCGATATGCGGCGTCAAGATCACATTATCAAACTTACGTAATGGAGACTCAAACTCTTCGTCCGCAGATTTTGGCTCTTTTGGGAAGACATCAATCGCCGCACCCAATACTTTGCCAGACTCAAGCGCTGCCGCCAGATCATCAATCTCGACGCATGTACCGCGTGCGGCATTGATAAAGTAGCTGCCTTCTTTCATCTGCGCGAACTGCTCTGCTTTCATCATATAACGCGTGCTTGGCAAATCAGGTACATGTAATGTCACGATGTCAGCGGTTGATAGTAGCTCTTCTAAGCTGCCAACCTGAACGGCATTACCAAGTGGTAATTTGGTCACAGCATCATGATAGATGACTTTCATACCGAAGCTTTCTGCCAGCACAGACAATTGCGAGCCGATAGAGCCATAACCCACGATACCGATCGTCTTACCACGGACTTCATGTGAGTTAGCCGCAGACTTGCCCCAGCCGCCACGATGGACGGTCGCATTTTTTTCAGGAATACCGCGGTATAGCATGATGGCTTCGGCCAATACCAGTTCTGCCACTGAGCGAGTGTTTGAGTATGGTGCATTAAAGACGGGAATACCAAGATCGCGAGCCGCGTCCAAATCTACTTGGTTGGTACCAATACAAAAGCACCCAATACCGATCAGCTTATGCGCATGCTCAAGTACTTCGCGTGTCAATTGCGTACGCGAACGAATACCGATGAAGTGGGCATCTTTGATTTTTTCGATGAGCTCATCTTTGTCAAGAGCATGACTGATGTTCTCGATATTATGATAGCCTGCCCCTTCCAATACTTTTAACGCATTGTCATGTAGACCTTCGAGCAATAAAAACCGGATCTTATCTTTTTGTAGTGATAACGCCATGTGAGAACTGTCCTATAATTGTCTTATAAAATTATCTGATGGATAATCCATGATGAGTGAAACGAAAACAGTCTAGATATCTTACACAAAATCCGACCTTGATGTTAGCAGATTACAGCAATTATTGATGATTAAGCCTGAAAACTTTTTATGCTATAGTGAATCATTTGGTTCGCAATGGACTCGCTTATCTTTTACGACTGCCTTGGGGCGTCTGAGTGAACACACTCGAAGCGCTCTATAATTACCAACATAACCAACTTCCAGTTATACACCCACAACCATATAAACATAGTTATATGGGTTTCGTTATATCAATTTAGCGATATAATAATCTTCTTTATGCATAGCGCTTACGTTTATACTGAGATTTGACCATGACTTCTTTATCTAGCCAAAGCACATCTGACACCAACACGACCGCTGTCCAAACGATACTGAGCACCTTACTCAATACACATCAATTTGATCCAAGCCAAATCAAAACGGATGCTGAGAGCTTAGAGCACTGGGGCAAAGACTGGACCAAGCATTTTGCTCCAGCAGCCTCAGCCATCATCTTTCCAAAGACCACCGAACAAGTACAGACCATCGTATTGCTGGCCAATGAGCACAATGTCGTCCTAACGCCTAGTGGTGGCCGTACAGGACTCTCAGCAGGTGCCGTCGCCTCTAACGGTGAAATCGTCGTAAGCATGGATAAAATGAACCAGATTGGCAAGTTTTTTCCTGCCGACCGCATGGTTGAGATTGAAGCGGGTGTCATCACCGAACAGCTACAACAGTTTGCCGAATCAAAAGATCTTTACTATCCTGTCGACTTTGCCTCAGCAGGCTCCAGTCAAATGGGTGGCAACATCGGTACCAATGCAGGCGGCATCAAAGTCATCCGCTATGGCATGACTCGTCAATGGATCATGGGCTTGACTGTGGTTACGGGTAAAGGGGACATCTTGCATCTCAACCGCGGTATGGTCAAAAATGCCACCGGTTATGATCTGCGTCAACTGTTCATCGGTGCTGAAGGTACCCTTGGTCTCGTCACTCACGCGCAAATCAAGCTTGAGCGTCAGCCACAAGACTTAAATGTCATGGTGCTGGGTATGGACAACTTTAGTGATGTGATGAATGTTCTCTCTGCCTTCCAAGCAAAGATTGATTTAACGGCGTTCGAGTTCTTTGATGATGTAGCCATTGATAAGCTGATGGCACATGGTCAAGTGCAAGAGCCATTCGAATCACGCACCAAGTTTTATACGCTATTGGAGTTTGAAGCACCCTATGAGCCGATCATGGAAAAAGCCATGACGATCTTTGAGTATTGTCTGGAGCAAGGCTGGGTGGTCGATGGAGTGATGAGTCAAAGTATGACGCAAGCGGCAGAGCTTTGGAAATTGCGCGAGTACATTTCTGAAACCATTTCCGTATTCACGCCTTATAAGAATGATGTGTCGGTATTAATCAGTTATGTGCCCGATTTTATCACTGAGATTGATGATATCGTGAGCAGTAACTACCCTGACTTTGAGGTGTGCTGGTTTGGTCATATTGGCGATGGTAATTTGCATTTGAATATCTTAAAACCTGAAAACATGAGTAAAGATGATTTCTTTGCTGAGTGCCAGGTAGTGAATAAGCATGTGTTTGAGACGGTACAAAAATATGGCGGTTCGGTGTCTGCTGAGCATGGCGTGGGTATGACTAAGAAGCCGTATCTGCATTATAGCCGCAGTGAGGCTGAAATGAGCTATTTACGTGACATCAAAAAAGTCTTTGATCCAAACAATATTATGAATCGCGGTAAGATTTTTGATATGTAAGGCATCGCCATATTAGCTTGAGATAAAAAAAGACGCTATACCAATAGAATAGCGTCTTTTTTGTGCCGCACATAAAGTATCAATTTATAGACCGTATAAGACTTATTTATTTACTGACTTATAGGTATAACAATACCAGCCCTATCACGAGTAACAAACTTAAAAATCCTTGCACAATCAAAAAAGCTTGATGCGGTGCCGCGATATGACGAAACATATTGCCAAGCGCATTATAAGTAATACCTGCCGCCTGAATGTGAGGTGGATTGTCAAAGGTTTTGATAACTTGTAAGAAATGTTCTGTGCGCTCAGGTGACCAATCATGTGGAAAAAACGGCAAATAGGGTGACAATTGCGCGGCTTGCTGTTTTGTCGCAGGTGACCATAACCAACGCTCTAAAAACAGCAAACGCATACGCCAATCCGTAAAACTGCGATGTTCTATCGTTTGTAATAGCAATGTTTTAACATTTTTATGACGTCTATCGGCAAAAATGCGTTTTTTTAATGCAAATACGTGGGCTTTCTCCCCTTCAATACATTGCAAAAATTGACCATTGCCATAACATAAAATGCCAGTGATGCCATGCTGCTGGTTGTAATTACGTGCATGCCGTTCTACATCTTCAAATATAGACGTATTCAAACGTGAGCCTAAGGTCAAACTGCTGACATAAACCAATTGAATCAGCGTTGAATCTTGTACTTCATCACCCATATTGCTTCTATTTTTGTAATTCTTGGGCATACTTAATCATCCTAAAAAGCATCTTATAACAACGAAATAAACCAAACAAAGTAAAACGATGCCCAAAAGGAACATAGGATACTGACTCACAAAAACGTAGCAAATAGTTACCACGTTAGACTTTTATTGATGGGGTAGCTTGTTATGATAGCGAGCAGAACAAAACGTATTTGGAACGAAGTGTACTTAAAAATGCTATTTAACAAAGTTATCAGGTAAGCGTGTTCAGACAACTCGGCATGGACATCTAATGTCTATCGACGCTAATCGGTAAAGATAGTGACTTTTTAGTCAGTTTGACTAGAATATCCGTCAAAACAGCGACAATTACAATAAAATTTGTGTACTAAATGAGATAGAATATCATTATAACGTATTGTAAATGCTGCAATAAATCATTGTAACGGTAATACTCTGTTAATGAAATATATTTATTGCATCTGTTACACAAAGACTTGTTAGTTTGAATGTTATCCCCCTTTAAATGACGCCTTTCTCAATATCGTTATAACCCGTAACAAGCAAAAACAGGAAAATTATGAGTAAAATAGAAAAGTTAGATGACTTTCATCTTACGATTGCTGAAATCAAGAAAAAAGACTATCCGCAATTAAAAGCGTTGATGGATCGCGTTTATGTCAACTTGGGTGGCGCTTGGTCAAAGACCACCATTCATACCTTAATTGATGCTTTCCCTGAAGGGCAAATTGCCTTGTTTGACCATGATCAACTGATCGGTATTGTCTTATCCATGCGCGTTGATTATGCCAAATTCTCTAACCCGCATACTTATGATGATTTGATTGGTCAAAAAGAGATCATCCGAGACAATCCCGAAGGCGATGCCATCTACGGTCTAGATGCTTTGATTGACCCTGAGTATCGCGGTTACCGCTTAGGGCGCAGACTTTACGATGCCCGTAAAGAGCTGTGCCGTCAGTTGAACTTCCGCGCTATTTTGGCTGGTGGACGCATTCCCAATTATCATAACCACCAAGATCTGACACCTGGTGAATATATCGATGCTGTTGCGTCACGTGAAATTCACGATCCTGCGCTCTCTTTTCAGTTATCGAACGGCTTTATCGTCAAGCGTATTTTGACCGCGTATCTCCCTGATGACAAACAGTCAAAAGGTTTTGCTACCTTACTTGAATGGGCGAATATCTATTACGAGCCAAAAGACTATAAGCCAAACACGCGCAAGTCTGAAGTGCGTATCGGTGGTATTCAATGGCAGATGCGCGAGGTTGAATCCCCTGAAGAGCTGCTGCAACAAGTTGAGTTTTTCGTTGATGTGATGGCAGATTACAACTCAGACTTTGCGTGCTTGCCAGAATTCTTTAACGCGCCATTGATGGGTCTGTGTGAGTCAACGGATCAAAACGTTGCGATTCGCTTTTTGGCCGGTTATACCGAATGGTTCAAAAACGAAGTCTCTCACTTGGCGGTCAGTTATAACGTCAATGTCATCGTAGGCTCCATGCCATTACTCGATGAGGATGACACACTGTATAACGTCAGCTACTTGTGTCGCCGCGATGGTACAGTGGAAGAGCAGCGCAAAATCCACATTACCCCACATGAGCGTAGCGCTTGGGTCATCGAAGGTGGTGATGAGGTGAAAGTATTCGATACGGATGCTGGTCGCATTGGTATCTTGGTTTGTTATGATGTCGAGTTCCCAGAGCTTGCTCGTTTGCTTGCGCTTGATGATATGGACATTTTATTTGTGCCTTTTTGGACAGACACCAAAAACGGCTACTTGCGTGTGCGCCACTGTGCTCAAGCACGAGCGATTGAGAACGAATGCTATGTCATGATTTGCGGCTCGGTTGGTAACTTACCGCAAGTTGAGAGCTTAGATATTCAATACGCGCAGTCTTCTATATTTTCACCATCAGACTTTGCTTTCCCTCATGATGCAATTATGGCAGAAACCACGGCGAACACTGAGATGATCTTCTTCTCAGATGTGAACTTAGATAAACTCACTCACGTCCGTAACGAAGGCTCGGTACACAATCTGATCGATCGCCGTGATGACTTGTTTAGCCTAAAGTGGAAGCGAAAGTCAAAAATATCAGCAAGCAAGTTAAGTGATGAAGAACGTCGCGAAAACTCAGGTAGCGTCTTAACGGGTGATCCATTACAAAACCGCGCACAAAAGCCCTAATCGGTTAAGATAAGACCGCTAGCATAATAACTATAATCACTTGATAATACGGCTGAACATTCAGCCGTTTGTTTTTATCTACTCAAAAACCTAAGAGTGAAAAAGCAGCGACTATGACAACCGATATCGGCAAAAAAAAGAACACGCTCAAAAAGACACCAAAACAAAAAGCGTGGTCTATATTAAAGACCTTCCTACTGTACAGTCTGATATTTGCTGCGGTGTATACTGCCATTAATTGGTGGCGTCAGCCAGTCATGCCAGCCAACCCACAATTACAATTAACAGACTACCAAGGACAAATGGTCGATTTGGCCGCGCTGAGCGATGACAAACCTACCCTAGTGTATTTTTGGGGTACATGGTGTCCGGTTTGCCGAGTCACTTCTCCCACCATAAACAAACTTGCGGCACAAAATAATTATCCCATTGTCACTGTTGCGATCAAATCAGGCGATGATCAAGAGCTACATCGTTATCTTAGTGAGCACAACTATAGCTTTACGACTATCAATGACCAAGAAGGCCGTATTTTTGCCGATTGGCAAGGACAGGTCACGCCCTCTTATGTCATCTTAAATAAAGGAGAGATGAGTCAAGGTCTGACGGGCGTACAGCCGCTTTGGTCGTTGAAATTACGATTACGGTTGTCTACTATTTTTTAACATGTGACTGACGCTTTAGCCTATATTTAATATAGTTTAATAGCCAGTACACTTAAAACGTGCGCTACAGATCATTTGAAAGCCAAACAAGATTTAAGATAAATCATCGTATTAGTTTTGGATAAAGTCATAGTGTTGCAGGCCAGCTCTTTTTACCCTATCCTTTTTGTCATATAATAGCTGCCGTTATCTTTTTTACTATCCCTTATGTGGTTGATTTACTTTAACAAACCCTTATATGGTTAAAAGCCGCTTTGCAAAGTGCTTGAGGTAATAACCGCAAAGAGCGTCACGAGACATTGTGTCAGACAAATGCTGTTTAGAATGAGATTTTTATCTTAAACACATCAGAGCGATATTTTATGACTGATAAACGTATTTTAGGTTGCATTCGGCTTGTGAGCATTTATTATTGAGCTAACTGTATCTTAAGTGGCGATAACATCTGTCGCAAGCGACCGCTTGTTGTCAGCGTACACCGAAATCATGACGTGGATAGTGATATGCTATCGATATACATGGTTTTAGCATCTGACTTATAGCCAGTATTTGACTCGTAATCAAGATTCGATGCTGTAAAACATGGATATAGATAGCCCTACATTGTTTTAACATACTGTTGCTTTTAGCGCCCTATTGCTTTTAAAGCACTTTAGCACCATAAATAAGAGCACGACAATTGAGCAGTAGGCTGCGCATTTGAACTTATTTCAATATTGAACCCATCTTTTCACCCACTTCTACCTTTTAAAAAGACACCTTTATGACTGATAAAAGTACTGATACACCAAGCCACGATTATAAAGACACCCTAAACCTTGCCGATACGCCATTTGCGATGCGTGCAAATCTTGCCAAGCGCGAGCCTGATTGGTTGGCTGCTTGGGAAGCGGATGACGTGTACGGTAAAATTCGTCAGGCACGTGCGGGTGCGCCCAAGTATATTTTGCACGATGGCCCTCCATACGCCAACGGTCAAATTCACTTAGGTCACGCGGTCAATAAAGTACTCAAAGACATTATCGTAAAGTCAAAAACGCTGTCAGGTTTTGACGCGCCATACGTCCCTGGTTGGGACTGTCATGGTCTACCCATCGAACAAAAAGTCGAAGCCAAAGTTGGCAAAGTTGGTCAAAAAGTCTCAGCCACTGAATTTCGCGGTCTTTGCCGTGAATACGCCAGCACGCAGATTGAATTGCAAAAAGCAGACTTTAAGCGTTTGGGTGTGTTCGGTGATTGGGACAATCCTTATCTTACGATGAACTTCCATCAAGAAGCCAATATCGTACGTGCGCTTGCCAAAATCCATGAAAACGGTCACGTGACTCGCGGTATGAAGCCGGTCAATTGGTGCTTGGACTGTAGCTCTGCTTTGGCAGAAGCCGAGGTCGAGTACCAAGATAAAGTCTCTGATGCTATCTACGTCAGCTTCGATGTTTTGGGTGCCGATAAAGTTGAGGCATTGGCAGAAATAAAAGACACTATTGCCGCGGTTATCTGGACAACCACGCCTTGGACCTTGCCTGCCAACCAAGCTATCTCAGTACATCCTGAGCACGATTATAGTGTGGTCGCTACCGAAAAAGGCAACTTGCTATTAGCGACTGATCTGGTTGAAACAGCACTGACTGAGCTTAAATTAGAAAATAAAGGTGTCCTTGCAACCGTATCAGGCCGTGAGCTTGAAGGTCTGCGCGCCCAGCATCCACTCATTGCGGATCGTCAAGTGCCGCTTATCTTAGGTGAGCATGTGACAACGGACAGTGGTACAGGTCTGGTGCATACCGCACCTGGTCATGGTCTTGACGATTATATTGTGGGTCTAAAATACAACTTACCCGTAGAAAACCCTGTAAGCGGTACGGGCGTTTATCTAGACAGCGCCGCAGTATTTGCGGGTGAGCATATTTATAAAGCCAACCCAAAAATCATCGCTGCTCTACATGAAAATGGTCATTTGATCAGCCATACCAAGATTGAGCACAGCTATCCACATTGCTGGCGTCATAAGTCGCCGATTATTTTCCGCGCCACGCCGCAGTGGTTCATCAGTATGGAAGCCAAAGGTTTGCGTGAGCGTGCGCTTGCTGATATCCCTAAAGTTAACTGGACACCAGCGTGGGGCCAAAACCGCATTGAAGCGATGATGACGGGTCGCCCTGACTGGTGTATCTCACGCCAGCGCACGTGGGGCGTGCCCATCACTTTCTTTACGCATAAAGAAACGGGCGAGCTGCATCCAAACACGCTTGAGCTGATGGAAGTTGCTGCACAAAAAATTAATGAAGGCGGTGTTGAAGCTTGGTTTGATGCCAGCTGTGAAGACTTCTTAGGTGATGAGGCCGCTGATTATGATAAAGCCACGGATACGCTTGACGTCTGGTTTGATTCAGGTACGACGCACTTTGCTGTGCTTGAACAACGTGATGAGCTGACCAATCCAGCTGATATGTATCTTGAAGGCTCGGATCAGCATCGCGGTTGGTTCCAGACTTCTTTATTGACGTCAGAAGCCATGTACGGTCGTCCACCGTTTAAGCAAGTATTGACCCATGGTTTTGTGGTCGATGAAAACGGTCGCAAGATGAGTAAGTCTTTGGGCAATATCATCACGCCGCAAGAAGAGATCAACAAAACGGGCGCGGATATGCTACGTCTGTGGATTGCCTCAAGCGACTATCGTTATGAGATGAGTGCGGGTAAAGCCTCATTTAAAGGTGCCATCGATCAGTATCGCCGCATCCGTAATACGCTGCGTTTTTTACTGGCCAATACCGACGACTTTGATCCAGCGACCGACAGCATTGACGTTAATGAATTGGTCAGTCTTGATAAGTTCATTCTTGAGCGCGCACAAACGGTACAAGCAAAAATCACCAGCGCTTACGATGCAATGGATTTCCACCAAGTCACTCAGCATGTGACAGCGTTTTGTTCGCAGGACTTGGGTAGCTTTTATTTAGATATCATTAAAGACCGTCAGTACACCACGCAGACTGATGGTCAGCCGCGCCGCTCTGCGCAAACGGCTATCTATCACATCGCCCATGCCTTGATCCGCTGGATCACGCCAATCTTGTCGTTCACCGCTCAAGAAGCATGGGAAGTACTGAACCAACGTGATGCTGATAAAGGTGGCTACGTATTTACCAAAGAATGGTACGAATTCCCAGCATTTGAGCTAAGCGATATCAGTGATGATGATTGGCAACGAATCATGCTAGCCAAAGATATGGTCAATAAACACATTGAAACGGCACGTGGCGAAAAAATCATCAATGCCAATCTGTCAGCCGATGTCAGTCTGTACGCTGATGGTGCGATGCAAGAAAGCTTGGCAAAACTGGGTGAAGAGCTACGTTTTGTATTGATTACTAGTAAAGCTACTCTGAAACCAATGAGTGACGCGCCTACTGATAGTGTCAAACAGACAGAAGAGCAAGCTAACAACGATATAGAAGTATCGGCAGACTTAGTGGTCGATGTAAAGGCAGCCACGGGTACTAAATGTGTGCGCTGTTGGCACATCCGTGATGACATCGGTACAGATAGCGCGCATCCTGAGATTTGCGGTCGCTGTGTGATCAATGTCAGTGGTGATGGTGAGGTGCGCTACTATGCCTAATTCACCAGAAAACAACCTACCCCCTGCTGACGTCAATCATTCGCCCAAACCTGCGCATGCGACAACGGGCAGCTCAACCACGCCAAGAAGCCGCTTAACCAAAACGCCAAAAATGATTGCCAATGGCAGTCGTGCGTTTATATGGTATTTGTTGGCGCTGGTGGTCGTTATTATCGACCAATGGACGAAGTGGTTGGCGGAAACCAAGCTGACCTTTCATGAGCCAGTACCTGTCATTGAGCCATTTCTTAACTGGACGCTGGCTTATAATTACGGCGCAGCCTTTAGCTTTTTGGCAGATGCGGGCGGTTGGCAAAAGTGGTTTTTTTCAGGATTGGCGCTTGTCATGGCGTTGTTTTTGATCATTTATCTCATCAAAGCCCCTCGCAAAGCCACACTTCTCTCTGTCGGATTGGCGATGGTACTTGGCGGCGCGGTTGGTAACTTGATTGATCGCATGTTACATGGCCATGTGATTGACTTTATCCATGTACACAATGCCGACGTTTGGCATTATCCCATCTTTAATATCGCTGATATGGGTATTAGCATTGGTGTAGCTTTGATTGTTATTGATATGCTATTTTTAGAAAAGAAGCGTGAAATGCCACGGTCATGATTAAATAACGTTTATATAAAAAAGGTGGGTTACGTAGTCGTAATCCACCTTTTTTTGACTGTACATTTTGATGATACAAAAAAATGAGGTTTCTTACGCACATAACCGTGTTTAAAAAGTACAACTTATTATACTCATACAATATACAAGCACATGCCAAAAAATCCTTTATGCTCTCTTAAAGATAAACTATAAAACGGTTAAAAAGGATTTTTCATGTCAAATGATAGCAAAAAACCTATTTTCCAAAAGCAAATCACCGTGAACGATGATAGTAATGAACGCATCGTTACTTTGACCGTATTGCACGCAGACATTACTACCCTAAATGTCGATGCCATCGTCAATGCGGCCAATTCAAGTCTATTGGGCGGCGGCGGTGTAGACGGCGCGATTCATCGAGCCGCAGGCCCTGAGTTGCTTAAATATTGTCGCACATTGAATGGCTGTGAGACTGGCGATGCCAAAATAAGCCCAGCGTTTAATCTGCCTTGCCAATATGTGATTCATACCGTCGGCCCTGTATGGCATGGTGGTCATCGCGATGAAGAAGCACTGCTTGCCAGCTGTTATCAAAAATCTTTAGCCCTAGCAGCTGAGCAAGATCTTGCCAGTATCGCTTTTCCGTCCATTAGTACAGGCGTCTATAATTATCCATTAGAGCAAGCGACTGCGATAGCCATTGAGACGGTCAAGGCATTTGTATTAAGCACTCTTAAAAAAGCAGATCCATTCTCAATTCGTGAGGTAATATTTTGCTGTTTTTCGGATAAAGATGCGGCTATTTATAAGCAAGCATTCGAGCAGAAGCAATAAATGAATTTTTAGAATTGAACCACTAAAAGATAAGTGCAGGTCTACTGATATAAATTTTACGTAGCCTCTGGCAACAAGGCACAGCAAGCAAGGAAAATTTATATCAGTAAATGTCGCTCTCAATGTGACGATGTCATATCGAACGAATTATAGAATCAATAATGCCTACAATATTCCTTTTAAAGATTCTAAGCCGCCACCTGATAACACAAATAAAAATCCTGCCATATTGATGATAACGGTCAAATAATACGTGAGCCGAAACTCTGGCTTTTGTGATTTATGACGTAAATAAGTCTGCGCGACCATCGCCCCGACCCAGCCGCCAAGCGTACTCAGCACGTGCAAGGTGGACTCTGGGGTTCGCCAATCGCCATTTTGAGCCGCTGCCTTGTCTTTGGCGTACATCACATAAGTGATAACGCCCAACGCTGCGTACCATGCCACGACCAGCCAGCTTATTTTATGAGTGACCACCAGTAATATTAAGACCGCATAGAACCCAGCACCGAGGAACAAGCGCTTTTTTTGTCCCGCTTCAAAATCTGCTTGCGCGCTACGTTTGGCATTACGCTGACGTATTTGCTGGTTTTTCTGTGCCATTTTTTGCTGCACAAATTGTAGCTCTTGGACGTCTTTTGCCTGTAAGCGCCCTTGATTATCTCGCCCGATAGTAAACACGACTTGCTCACCAACCTCAGGACGACGGCGCGCTTTAAACTCATTGATATGAAAAAAAACAGACTCGCCGTTTTCAGTGTCAATAAACCCAAAACCTTTATCGTCTTGCCACTTTCTTATGTGGCCTTGTTGCCTATTTGCCATAGATACGCCCATCCTCTTTTAGACTCGCCAAATATAGTACACTATTTGCGTTACACTATTTACGCTTACAACCTTTTCCAGATGACTTATCATCTCTAACATCGTTGATTATCCCAATTTTATATTTCAGCAATAGGCAATGCTTACTATGACCGATTCGCAATTTATTAATCCCAATGAAGACACACGTATCACTTACGGTAGCCTTGTGAAGCTGCATTTTGAGGTTTCACTAGAAAACGGCACGGTGATTGACTCTACCTTTGGCCGCGACGCGCCTGTTAGTTTGACGATTGGTGATGAGAGTTTGTTACCAGGCTTTGAGCAAGTACTCATGAACCTACGCGCTGGTGATACTCGTACCGCGCACCTTGAGCCAGAACAAGCGTTTGGCGAATGGAATCCTGATAATATCCAACATTTTAGTCGTACTCAATTTGCGCTGGTCGCTGACAATCCTGAAATTGGTATGATGGTAGAGTTTGAAGACAAGGGCAAAAACACCTTACCTGGTACGATTAGCGCCATCGATGACGACGAAATTGAAGTGGATTTTAATCATCCTCTCGCTGGACAAGACGTGCTATTCAAAGTAAAAGTCTTTAAAGTGACACCTCCTGGTGTGACGGGCATAAAGTTAATGTAGCCCGCCACACACCTCATAAACTATAAAAATGAATGTTAAAAGGATACTTGTATGCAATATACAACATTGCCCCAAATCGATGAAAAAGTGTCAAAAATCTGTCTTGGTACCATGACATGGGGTCAGCAAAACACAGAAACTGATGCCCATGCACAAATGGATATGGCACTCTCTGAAGGCGTGAATTTTTGGGATACCGCTGAGATGTATCCTTCGCCACCGGACAAGGACAAGCAAGGTGATACCGAGCGCTTCATGGGTACCTGGTTCAATAAAACCAAACAGCGTGACAAAGTCGTTCTTGCGAGCAAAATATCACCAATGGACTTTTTGCGTGATGGTCAAACGCGCTTTAATGCTGAGCACATCAGTAGCGCTATCGATGACAATTTAGAACGTTTGCAAACTGACTATATTGATATTTACCAGCTACACTGGCCTGAACGTCAAGCCAACTTTTTTAGTCAACGCGGTTATACCGAAGCGATGGCGGCCCAATCGCTAGACGATTTAACGCCTTTTTTAGACACCATACAGGCATTAAACGATGAAATTAAAAAAGGTCGTATTCGTGCTTATGGATTGTCAAATGACACAGCTTGGGGTCTGATGCGCTATCTTTGGGAAGCGGATAAAAATGGCCTCATCGCCCCCCTTACCGTTCAAAATCCTTACAGTTTACTAAACCGTTTATATGAAGTTGGCATGGCTGAAATAGCTCATCGCGAAAACGTTGGACTACTGGCTTATTCGCCACTTGGATTTGGCGTTCTGTCTGGTAAATACTTGGGCGGTAAACGCCCCGCTGGCGCCCGTCTTACCATGTACGATCGCTTTGCCCGTTATACCAACGATCAAGCCGTATCAGCCACTGAGCAGTATGCGAAAATTGCCGCAGATGCTGGTTTGGATATGGCGCAAATGGCATTGGCCTTCGTCAACTCACGTCACTTTGTGACCAGCAATATCATTGGTGCAACGACGACGGAACAGCTCAAATCCAACATCGATAGTATCAATGTCACCTTAACGCCAGACGTGTTAGATGCGATTGAAGCGGTACATGCTAAGCATCCTAACCCGTCTCCATAGGCTAATATAGTTGAAAAATTCTAAAGTCGCTACCGTATTGCTGGTGTAAATTTTTTGCCGTCTCTGTCTGCGAAGGCACAGCAAGCAAGAAAAATTTGTACCAGCAGTACGTGTTGTAGCGATATTACTTTTCACTAACTATATTTCCCTGTAGAACTTTTAATTTTGAATTGGTTGTAATAAAAAAGGCGCAAACCGCGAGTATCATTACTGCGAGTTGCGCCTTTTTATTGTCTATTTTTGAATCAAAAAAGACTCTACACGTTCGACTCTGTTGTTAATACCCGAGAATGCAACTCTGCCAATCCTTCTTGCATACGCGCTTGTAGCAAATTGGTCAGTTGGCTTTTGTTCAGACCTTTGGGGTCTATTGGCTCAAGTGGTAACACATAAGCGGTGACGTCTTTACTATCAAGCACTTTTTTCAGGCTCTGCTTCATGGTCAGCTTGCCATAATAAGGCAGCGCATCACTCAACGTGCCGTCTTGATTCACATAAGCAATCACAAGCGGACGCACAGGCACATCAGCATCAATGGCTGCTTGTAGCAAAGTCCCATGAATCCGTTTTATTTTTTTACCATCGGTCGTGGTAGCTTCTGGGAAGAAAATGACTGAAAACCCTTCGGTTAAAAAGCTAGCAATTTGCGTCGCAACCGAACCTGCATCACCAGAACCACGCTCAATAAACACGGTGCCAGCCGCTTGAGCGAGTTTACCAAAGACAGGCCACTCTCCAATTTCCGCTTTGGATAAGAAAAAGGCAGGGCTTAGCGTCCCCACTACTGGTATATCCATCCATGACACATGGTTAGATACCCACAGCCCATGATGCTGCTCTACCCGCTCAATGGCAACGACCTTTACACCAAACGAACCTGCCATTTTGCGACAAAAGGTTTGAATATAGCGTGGTAGCGTTTCGCGTGGTGGCTGTTTAAATGCTCCAATGCGTTGGGCGGCGCGTAGTCCACCAGCGATAGTCGTGGTCATGCCTGCAATTTGTTTGCCGCGACCCAATTGCTGTTTGAGTGAAAAGCCTGACTTAGATTGACTCATCTGTGCCCCTCGTGGTTAAAAAACTTGTGATTATATATCTAAAACGAGCGCCATGAGTATAACAAAATTCGCTAAGTCAGTGATGATTTGTGCACTGAATTATCAACTGCTTTAGTGAATACTGCTTCTGTCAATATAACTAGGCTGCCCTTCTTCCTTCAATACTTATTTTATTGTCGATAAAAATACCAAGAAGATAATCAACCTCTCCGATGACAAAGCATTCGCTTATCAACTCTGTAACATAAAATCATCACTAATTGTCTCAATACGCTTTAATATCAATCAATAAGACCACATATAAACAACTATCTGAACGCTGCGTAACTACTTTGATGCATGGATTGTTGACTTGATAGAATGAGAAATCTCATTCTTTTTAGCACTATATTATCAGGCACTCGTATCGTGGCGATTTATTTACTTTATTGATAGGTGATACTCTTTGGAATATTTTGAAAGACATGAAGGTGGCGAGCGCGCCATTATCGTACATTTAGACATTCGTCAGATTCAAGATCCTGATGATTTGAGTGAATTTGAGTTATTGGCAGACTCAGCGGGTGCTGATCGTTTGGCGCTAGTTACAGGCTCACGTCAAAAACCTGATGCCAAATACTTTGTTGGTAGCGGTAAAGCAGAAGAAATCGCAGAATTGGTTCGTGAGCATGATGCTGATATCGTTCTTTTTAATCATAGCTTATCGCCTTCTCAAGAGCGTAATATTGAAGCGCTGGTTAAGTGCCGTGTCCTTGATCGTACTGGTTTGATTTTAGATATTTTTGCTCAGCGTGCTCGCACCTATGAAGGTAAGCTACAGGTAGAACTCGCTCAGCTCAATCACTTATCGACCCGTTTGGTACGTGGTTGGACGCATTTGGAACGTCAAAAAGGTGGTATCGGCTTACGTGGACCGGGTGAGACTCAGCTTGAGACGGATCGCCGCTTGCTACAGACTCGCGTCAATCAGTTAAAAAGTAAGTTAGAAAAGGTGCGTCAAACACGCGCCCAAGGCAGAGCGCGTCGCCAGAAATCTGATGTCCCAACCATTTCGCTTGTGGGCTATACCAATGCGGGCAAATCGACTCTATTTAACCGCTTAGTTGATGAAAACATTTATGCAGCTGATAAGCTATTTGCCACGCTCGATCCCACGTTACGCCGCTTAGATTGGCAAGGGGTTGGCCGAGTCGTTTTGGTAGATACCGTTGGTTTTGTCCGTCACCTGCCACATGAGTTGGTCGAATCTTTTCATGCCACGCTAGAAGAGACGCTAGAAGCGGACTTATTGTTGCATGTGATTGATTCCTCAAGTGAGGATATGCATGAACAAATTCAGGCAGTAAAAGACGTATTGGCTGAAATTGACAATGATGTACCAGTGCTCAATGTTTATAACAAAATTGATTTGACTGATGAGCCTGCGCATATTGGTTATGCGAGTGAAGGTAAACCCAATCGCGTTTATGTGTCTTCTAGAGAAAATCTCGGTATGGAAGGTTTAACACTTGCCGTTCAGCAGCTGCTGACTGGTAAATTAACGACCTTTGATTTGACATTACCTTATAGTGCGGGTCACTTCAAAAATACCTTATATGAGCTGGGCGTTATCTTGGAGGAGAGCTACGATGACAATGGTCACGAATGCTTGACCATTCGTTTGCCAAGCGAGCGCTTACGACAGCTGCTCGGGCAAGCCAATTTAGATCCTCTAGAGGTATTGCCACTAGCGCAAGCAACCTTGCTCATGCCAGTACTTGAAGAGTTCGAAAAATCTGATGACGAGGAAGAGCAGACGCTGACGGAAGCAGAAGAAAAGGCTTTTGATGAATTTAATTCGCTAAATGCCATTACTGCGAACGCAGACGACACTGTTGCAAAGACATCATCTCTTACTGATTCTCAGAGTTGAGTCATCATGTGTTAAATAGTGCTCATTACGCAAGATAGTAGCCGCGTATAGACGATATCATTTGATATCGTCTTTTTTATTTTGCTGTTTTTATATGTCATAGCGCCTTTAGTTTTTATGCCGTTTTTAAAGCAATCCATGACGCTGTTTTCTTATAGCCTTTATTAGTCTGTCCGCTCTCTATATAATCGTTTGTAATTGGCTCAATAACGCTTGATTCATTGGGCGCATTGCTTTGCTCATAGGCGCTTATACTGAATCGCTCACATACGCTATTCATCTCTGACTTGGTCAAAATTTTTATGAAGTCTACTTCCTCCTCCCATTTACCTTTATGGTTAGCTATCATAATCACACTAGCAATGGTCATCTGCGTTCGTGAGTCGGCAGTGATTATTTGTCAGTGGGCAGGTATCGAAAAGGCGGCCAATATTGTCGGCTTGATCACCATGTTTGTCATTTTAATCACATGGCGATTGCTCAAAGGACTGCCTAGCTGGTTGACGCATGCCAGTAATACGTTGCTTGTTGATAGCGGCTTCGCTTTCTTGCCAGTTTCTGCGGGAGCAGGACTATTGCTATTTGCCTTAGGAGATGAGCTGTGGGGCGTGATGCTCACGATAATTATCAGTACCTTGATTCCTCTTTGGGGCTTGGCCATACTTGCCAATCGATGGTTAAACCATAAAAACGATGTGGATAGCACCACTATCGATCCGCAAAAGGGACAGCTGTGAGCTGCAAGGAGATGTCATGATTACTGATAACGTATTGCTAACTACCCTTGTCGCCATATTACTAACCTTGGCGGCTCATGTGATTGCTCGAGTATTGGCACGCAAGCTGTCATGGTTGCCGATGGTCATTACGGCCCTTGTATTGGTTCTTGTGTTCTTGTTTTTATTGCAGTGGGATTACAATCATTACTATAGCGCTGCCAAGCCTGTATTTGACCACCTGTTAGGATATGTCACTGTATTACTAGCGGTCCCTCTGGCAGCGATGAATTTTAAAGGCTTACCGATTAAAAAGCTCACGCTGACCGTTGTGCTTGCAAGTGCTGTTGGTGCTTTATTGCCCATGTCATTGGCATACCTCATGTCATTGAACCACGACACTATATTGGCCTTTGCCACGCGCTCAGTGACCACGCCCATCGGTTTGAGTGTGGCAGATTTGATCCGAGCACCATTGCCAATGGCAAACTTGATCATCATTGTGTCAGGACTACTTGGTGGTACTTTAGCGCGTTTTTTATTCCGTGGTATCGATGATGATCGAGCCAAAGGGTTGGCACTTGGATTGGCCGCCCATGCGTTTGGCACGGTAGAAGCATGGCAAATTAGCCATACTGCTGGACGCTATGCTGCCTTTGGATTGGCAGTAAATGGTTTGGTGACGGCGGTTTGGGTGCCAATTTTTGTTGGAGCACTTAGCGTTTAAGTAGATGGGTAATTTTGAGTCCTCTGGTTTATATTTTTCAGGCTTAGTGTACAACCGACCTCTCTTATCTCAATATCATCTTGATTTGTTTATTATTATTTAACAGACAGTATTTATATTTCGCGCTTATTTTGACAATCAAATGTGTTGAAAAGTTATTATATGTTATAGTAAGCCACTATTATTTTTTGTATCTATCGCAAGTGGTTTTTAGTTAGACGTGATTTTTGTTAGGTGGCTATAGGCCCTATAGCTGCAAAATCCTACAAACATAATGACCGCTTAAATGCGCAAAAAAACACGCCTATAAGCAAAGATATTTGCTATTACTCTATAAAAAGTGATGACCCTATGATAAATATTGCAACCTTAGTTAATCGCTGCTTACCTCCTGCTTTATTCACGACGCTCCTTTTATCTGGTTTTCCTATTGCCGCCCAAGCGGGCAATATGTATATCTATAAAGACAAAGGTGGACAAGTTCTCCTTACCAACGTCAACCCAAGTGGTAATTTTGATAAATTCACGAAAAAAGTAAAGGTCACTTACTACAAAGATTCTAAGATGTATGACGGCACTAATAGTGGCAATGATTATGGTAGCAGTGCTGCCAGTAATAGCAGTAGCCGTAATGCATATGACAGTTATATTCGCGCTTCTGCTGAGCGAAATGGGGTAGATCCTGCACTCATGAAAGCCATGATGCATACAGAATCAGCGTTTAATCCGAATGCCCGCTCACCTGTAGGGGCACAAGGACTTATGCAATTGATGCCTGCCACTGCTCGTCGTTTTAATGTAAGCAATCCGTGGAATCCAGCTGACAATATCGAAGGCTCTGCTAAGTATATCGCATGGCTTATGCGCCGCTTCAATAACAATGTCGAACACGCTGTGGCTGGCTATAATGCTGGTGAAGGCAATGTCGATAAATACGGTGGTATTCCTCCTTTTAAAGAGACTCGTAATTATGTCCAAAGAGTGATGAGTCGCTACCATAGCTTATATAAAAATGATGCAGGGCTTTCTGGTGGTAGCATGAGTGCTAGCAATCAGACAACCAATAGAACGATGAATGACGGTCTACAGAATGTTAGCTACGGAACCACTAGTAACATCAATAGTGCCAGTTATACCAATTCAGCTTATGCCGCCCTACGCTAAACTCAAATCTGAATTTAAAATTCGAACATAAAAAAGCCCGTTAATGAATTAACGGGCTTTTTACTTATTTTACTGAGCAGCTTTATCTTGTAGATATAACCTGAAAAATAAAGCCAAACCGTGAATGTCAAATAAATGGTATTCAACATTCATGGTTATTTTTAGTAAAATTAAGACTTATTTGTTAGCAGCCTGAGTAGCAGCAACTTCAGCAGCGAAGTCTTCTTGCTTCTTCTCGATGCCTTCGCCAACTTCTAGACGTTTGAAACCAAGTACTTTTACGCCTTCAGCTTTTAGGACATCACCAACTTTTTTCTCGTTGTCCATGACGTATGGCTGACGTAGAAGAGTCACTTCTTCTAGGTATTTACGTAGACCACCTTCAATCATTTTTTCAACGATGTTGTCAGGCTTGCCAGACTCTTTTGCTTTGGCTTCGATGATGTCTTTTTCGCGTGCTAGTAGGTCAGCCGCAACGTCTTCATCAGCAACTGCAACAGGATTGAACGCAGCGATATGCATTGCAAGGTTCTTACCAGTGTCAGCGTCGCCACCTTCATAAGAAACGACCACACCAATGCGTAGGCCGTGACGATATGAAGCAATGTTAGCGCCTTCTAATGTTTCAACACGGCGAATCTGAATGTTCTCACCGATTTTTTGTACCAATGATACACGTGCTTCTTCAACTGTTTGACCATCGCCATAAGGCAATTCAGAGATAGCAGCAACATTAGTGACGTTGTTTTCTAATGCAAGGTTGGCTACTTTTTCTGCAAATGCAGTAAAGCTGTCGTCTTTTGCAACGAAGTCAGTTTGGCAGTTAACTTCTAATAAGAAGGCTTTGTTATCACCTTGAGCGATGATGATAGCGCCATCAGCTGCGATGTTACCTGCTTTTTTAGCTGCTTTTGCTTGACCAGATTTACGTAGGTTATCAATGGCTACTTCAACATCACCATTTGACTCTTCTAACGCTTTTTTACATTCCATCATGCCAAGACCAGTACGGTCACGCAATTCTTTTACCATTTTGGCAGATACTTTTACTTCTGACATAAGAGTTACCTCAGTATTGTTATGTATGGGAGTGCTTAACTTATACTTAATATGTTTGCTGTCTATCAATAAGAAGGCATGACGAGTAAAACTACATCATGCCTATTATAAGCTTACTTATACGCTGTTAATAACCTGCTATGAATAGTGACAAATAAATCATCAAACTATCCTGACAAAGTTAAACCCTTTGGGTCAGCTATTTATTCTGCTGGAGTTGCAGCTTCTTCAGCGTCAACTGATGCTTCTTCAGTAGCAGGCTCTTGCTCAGCTTTACCGCCAGCTTGAGTTTGTGCATATTCTTTACCAGCAATGATTGCATCAGCCATAGAAGTTACATATAGAGATACAGCACGGATTGCATCGTCGTTAGCTGGAATGATGTAATCAACGTTGTCTGGGCTTGAGTTTGTATCAACGATACCGATAACTGGGATACCCAAGTTCTTAGCTTCTTTGATAGCGATCGCTTCGTGATCTACGTCTACAACGAAGATAGCGTCAGGTAGGCCGCCCATGTCTTTGATACCGCCCAATGAACGCTCAAGTTTTTCCATGTCACGAGTACGCTCTAATGCTTCACGCTTAGTCAGCTTAGCAAAAGTACCGTCTTCTGATTGCTTTTCAAGTTCTTTTAGACGGTTGATTGACTGGCGTAGTGTTTTCCAGTTAGTCAACATACCACCTAACCAGCGATGGTCAACGTATGGCATGCCAGCACGAGTCGCTTGCTCACGAACGATGCCGCTTGCAGCGCGCTTAGTACCAACGAACAATACTTTGTTTTTCTTAGCCGCTAAGCCATTTACGTAAGTCAATGCTTCGTTAAATGCTTTTACAGTGTGCTCTAGGTTGATGATGTGAATCTTGTTACGGGCACCAAAAATATATGGACCCATTTTTGGATTCCAAAAACGTGTTTGGTGACCAAAGTGAGCGCCAGCTTGTAGTAGGTCGCGCATTTCGATTTTGGTTGGATTCTTTGTAGCCATGTTAAAATGTCCTATTGATTGGGTTATGCCTCCACATCACAAAAACTGCCTATCTAGCGACACGCATCTGCCAATAGTGAGTGCTCGTTGAGACCACACTACCCTGTTGCAAATTAATCAAGTCGCCAAACACCCAGCAATTTTTTGCCATGATGTGTGTGTCATTGGTTGGTTTAAAAAAAAGCTATTGTCTGATCTAAGAAAAACTTAAATCCAAACGATAAAAAGAGTGATGAAAATAGCTGTGCCGTATTTTATCATACAATTCATTAAAATCTCCAGCAGTTTATCGTTGTTACCTGATACAGATAAACCCAAGATATAAAGAGATTAAATGACAAAAAGCGACACAGAGTGTGTCGCTTTTTTGTTTCGCCATTCACGTTTAACTGGCTCAAATTTAATCAATTTATTCAGACAATCTGATTTTTAGAAAGTAGAGCGCTGGATTTAGATTAGGCAATACAGATCCCAATCATGGCCTTGTAATTACGCCAAGTGAATGGGGTAATATAGCTTTGACGGTCTTTTGGTAGATAAGACACGCTAGGAGCACCTTCAACGATGTGCGGCGGTGAAATAATAAACTCTGACCCAAATTCAGTACGAGCATTACCAGAAATAGTATTGGCCATCTCACCCAGCAAATCTTTCATCATCGTGATAGAAGAATCCGGCTCTTCCATCACTTTTATTACCTCTCGTAACATGACGCTAGGCGCACTCACATACACACAGCCCTCAAGAGGGCCTGAGATCTTAATAACACCGCTATAATCATAGCCTACAGCGCTCTTATTATGGCTTAGATACGGTGTATCAATATCCACTTCTGAGCCATCAATCTGTACAAAAAATGCGTTAATTGAGCTTAAAAACACGCCCAGCTTTTCTATTTTAACCATAATATATTAATATCCATCTTTATTACGCGGCAGGACAGTTAGTCCTGCAAACAAACTACGATCTCGCCAACTTGAGCATGCCAAGTGATGGGAATAATAAAAGAGCGCTCGTCATTCGGCAATACGATACTTTGCGGAGAACCTTTAAACACGAATGGTACAGAAATATGAAACTCTGAACCGAATTCTTTGCGTGCATTTCCTGCAATCGTATTGGCAACTTCACCTGCCAAATCTATATAGTTCTCTTCACTTTTATCGGTTTCACCCATATTGTCTAATATAGAAGACAATAACTGGTGAGTGGCCGAAAAATATACCACGCCTTTTTGTCCACCAGATATACCAATCACTCCAGTATAGTCATGAACTTTTGGCTGTTTATTCTCTAATAAATATGGGGTATCAGCGACAAGCTCCTCTCCCCCAAACTGATTAAAATAATTGCTAATAATGCTTAAAAAAATCTGTAGTTTTTGTTCTTTCATAATGACATCTACTTAGGTCGTTGAATGGTATTAGTCTTGCATCAGCTCGTACAAAGCTTCCACAAGCTCTTCCTCTGAAAATGGCTTACATAAGAACCCACTTGCACCCAACGACAACGCCTCAATACCTGTGGCTTTATCAGACAACGCTGATACCACTAAAATACGGACATCAGGATCAATCGAGATGATTTTTTCAATACATTCAAGACCATCCATTTGTGGCATGGTCAAGTCCATAGTGATCACATCAGGACGATGTATATTAAACTTTTCAATGGCTTGAACACCGCTAGTAGCCGTAGCAACCAACATAAAATTTCCTGAATCGTATGCGCGCTGAATACGATTTCTGATAATGTTCGAATCATCAACAATCATTAACTTATGCATAACTTATCTATTACCTTTAATAAAGTGCTTGTCGTCCTTGACAATATCCTTGCTATTTTTGATTAAGCTTTAGGTAAAGTAATGACAAACCGTGTCATCTGACCCAGTTCACTATTTACATTAAGCTTGCCATTATACTCTTTTACTTTTGCTTTGATGATGTCAAGACCAACGCCGCGGCCGCCATCTTCATCTGCATGCTCTTTGGTAGAAAAACCTGAAGAAAACAGTTGCTTCAATAGATCATTTTGGCTGAGCTGACTTGCCTCTTCTGTACTAAAGCGACCTTCTTTGCTCAGTTTGGTACGGATACCGTCATAATCAATACCTTGACCATCATCTTGTACCACTAGTAAAACGTCTGAACCGCTGTCTTTTACTTCTACATCGATTGTCCCTACGGCATCTTTACCTGTTGAATGACGGACGCTTGGTGCTTCAATACCATGAACTACCGCATTGCGTAGTAACTGAATACTGATCTCTTTGATCGGCTTAACCAGATGGTCTGGTATGTTCGCTTGCGTCAAAGTATCGCTTTTCAGTTGGACTTGCTTGCCTTGTCTTGCTGCGATATCTTTTGCAAACTCTTTATAAAAAGATAATTGATCATCTTTCTCATCGTCCAAATCAATACTCTGCCCATGATCAGCGTTTATGTTACTGATGGTATGGTTCTCAGTGCTACTGGTTTTTGCAAAGCTATCGCTGACCGGCGCTGATGCACCTGCCGTTGCAGGCTTTACACTTGGCGGTGCTGAGCGGTTAATACGTTCACCCAAAGTAGCAATGGTATTTGACAGGCTGAGCAAGTCATCCAAATGTACAGCTAACGGTAAGAAATCATTGCCCGATAGCTGACCCTGATTCTGTAATGCATGCAGCTTGTCTTCTGCATCTGAAGCAATCTTAGTAAAGCTATGCAGCTTTAACGCCGAAGCCTCGCCTTTTAAGCTATGCATTTCACGGTAGATGGCTTTTAACTTACCTTCTAATTCGTATTGCGAGCTACCAGGGTTTTTCAAGATATTGTTCATCTTCTCGATATGCGTTTGCGTGTTTGCAATAAACTCGTTAATAATTTTCGGGTTTACATTCAAGATGGTGGTCAACATCTCAATTTGCATGTCGTTTTCGGTACGTTCTTTTTCTAGACGCTGTTCTAGATAGACGGCATCTGATACGTCGTTCACGTTGACCAAAATACGCGCAATGTTTTTGTCATCGTAAACACGTGAGAACTTAAAGTCCAAGAAGCGATCGTTGAGTCCTTTATTATCAGAGGTATTGTGAAGCATAACTTTGTGCAAAGGATTGAGAGAGTCTACCAGCTTTTCTTTGACTCGTGGATTGTATAGCTGCTCAATAAATTGCTGTGTGGTCTTTAGATCTTTATCAGAGATACGGCCACGTAGGACATTGGTAAAGTTTTCTCCAGCCAATCTATCAGCACCAATAATATCGTTTAGTGCGCGAGAATGCTGTTGACCAATACGTAAGTCTTTATCAAGCAAGAATAGACCCGTATTTACCGTTTCCATAATTTCTTGAGTTTCGCGACGAGCAGCAAGCGCTTCAGCATCTGTTTCACGTAGGCGACGTACGAAGAAGAATACGAAGATCAAGAAGTAGGCAAAGATTGCGACAACACCTAGTGCCTGAATAAGACGAATGGTAGAGGCTTCACGCTCTGCACTATTGAACACGTCATCAGTAAGGTTATCTAAAGAATCGTTAATCAACAAACTTGAGGTTTTCGCTTGCTCAACCGCTTGTGTCAATGCGTCAGCAGAGGGAACCATAATGTTATCAGCATCTTTTAGATACGTCTGAATTTTAGGCTCTAATGCTTTCCATTGCTCATTAGCGGCAGCGATATTTGCCTGAGCATTGCTATCAATTTTTGGCAAATTATAAGTATTGCCGTTACTATCAGTGACCTTCCCGCCTTGCTCAATAGCAGCCATAGTGCTGGTAATAGACGTCGTGTTTTGCTCCAAACGCTCTAACACACGTTGTATGTGTGGGGACTTAGTATCCTCACCATAACTGGCATCTAGATCAAAAAGGTCTTTAATTACTGCCTGCGCGCTGTTAGCAACTTGGTTGGTTTGGTCAATTAACGCCGTGTTTCTTTCTAACAAACTGGACGTATAAAACGTAAACGCTAACAAAGCACCAATCAAAGATAGGAATAGTGCAATTGAAATAATCAGACCTTGATAGCGCTTATTGTCGATATTAGGTGTGGTTGCCATCTTTAGAATTCCTTAACTCAATTGCTTAGTAGTAGTCTCAGAAGTGCTCGTCTCAGAAGAAGTGTTTCCACCCAACCAGCGCCCTTCGATCTCTTTAAATGTTCCTTCATTTTTAAGCTTGGCAATACCTTCATTCACTTGATTGATAAGCTTCGTATTGCCTTTCGCCATCAATATAACTTGCTGCGCTGATGGATTATTTTCGTCTTCGTAAGGCACGATGACTACTTTGTGATCAGGATGATTGGCTGCCGTATATTGCAATAAAGGCAAATCTTGAACAATGGCATCGACTTTACCTTGGACAAGGTCTTCAAATAATAAAAAAGTGGTAACGGTAGTAGAGAGTTCACTATACCCGCCTGTTTCCTTTACTTGATCAACCTGTTTGGTGCCGTCCATACCAGCGACGTGCAACCCTTTCAAATCGCCCAAGCCATTGATGTTTAAGTTGCTTTTAGCATACATAACAGCAGAAGGGTTGAAGAAGTAAGAGTTTGAAAGACCGTATTTAGCAGCACGATCGTCTTTATATGAAATGCCTGAGATAGCCAAATCTCGACTACCTGATTCGACACTGTCGAACATGTTCTGCCAAGTTTCTTTATAAAACTCAACTTTGAACCCTTGTTCTTCGCCAATAGCACGGATTGAGTCAATATCAATACCCTGCATGTTGCCATAATCATCTTGGAACGAAAATGGAGGCATCGTACCTGTTGTAGCAACCTTGATGACTGGTGCGGTATCAGGCAATTTGCTAACAAAACTGTCTTTATTTTCTGTTGCTGATGTACCAGCTGTACTAGCGCTTTCTTGAGTGGGAGAGTTGCCACAGCCGAATAGGCCGACGCTCAACAAAATGGGTAACGCTCGATATAACTGCATCATAATCTATCCTTGAAACTTAACGTTGTTGTACCTATTGGTAAATGACAATCTAGCAAGGTTAAGTAATATCTCTACATGTTTACTTACAGAAAGTTACGTAGATAATACTTATCTAATTTTACTATTGCAATAATTATGTTCAGTTATTATGGATAATCCCCTAATAAAACAAAAGAAGCCAAGGTTTATATCCACTAAGTGATATTTTTTTAACAGACAGGTATTTAGAAAGGCGTTTGAGAGACGTAGAGGAATATAGAAACCATAAAAAAAGCATCCATACACTCACCATGCATGGATGCTTTTCTCATGGAAATAAGGATGTTTTATATCAATCGGTCTCATCGAGATTTAAATTACGGTCAATCTTCCAAACGAGGAATGTCCCTAAGCTCATCAATGCAAACATAGCAATACCAACCTTTAAAACAGGATTGACTGGGAATAGGTTTAACAATAAGCCGCCGAAAATACCGACAGAAAACATGAGTGAGCCTTGTAAGGCACTGGCCATACCAGCACGCCGCTTTTGAAAGGCCAATGCAATGGCAGAAGCATTCGGCTGGGTAAGACCCAATCCTGCAATACAAAAGAAAATACAAGCCAGTACCAAGGGCAGCCACGCGTCTGTACCCAATATCAGACCAATAGTAAACAGGACGCCAGCAGAAACAACCTGCATCATCGCGCCAAAGCGCAAGATACTTAAAATACGAAAACGGTTGGTAAGCCACTGGTTTAACTGAGTCAAACCAACAAACCCTGCCGCATTCATACCAAATAGCCAGCCAAAGTGTGTCGCTGAGACGCCATACGTGTCCATAATCAGCTCAGAAGCTGAGCTGATATAAACAAACATTGCGCCCATCAGCAAACCGCCTCCAATAGCTGGGTAGTTAAAAGTTGGATCTTTCAACAAATCCCAATACTGACTGAGCACTTCTTTGGCAGGACGCACATTGCGATTTTCTTCTGTTAAGGTCTCAAAAAAGAAAAACTTGGTCAGTAACAAATTAAGCGCACCAAAGGCGGCCAAAAACCAAAAAATAGAATGCCAGCTAAAAAATTTCAAAAACAGTGCACCAAGTGATGGGGCAAGTATGGGCGCTAAACCCATGACCAAAATCATAATAGAAAAAGCTTTGGCAGTTTGTTTGGCAGTCAAACGATCACGGATTGCTGCCCGTGTCACTACCGCACCCACACAAGCGCCAAGTGCTTGTGCCGTTCGCCCGACAAATAACACATATTCATTGTTTGTCGTGGCACAAATAACCGAGGCGATCACATACAAGGTCATACCGATATATAAAGGTTTGACGCGGCCAACCCGATCACTAAATGGCCCATAAAACAGCTGACCAAATACCAAACCCAAAAAATAAGCGGGCACAGAGTTGGCCATAAAAGCCGTTGACACGCCAAAATCATCACCCATAGACGGGAGCGCTGGCAGATACATATCGATAGATAAGGGTCCTACCGCTACGATAAGCCCAAGCATCATAATCCATGCAACAGGCAAATCAGCAGAGCGCACTCGTTCAGAAGCAATGGGTTTATTTGGTAGAGAGGATTTTGGAGCAGACATATTCAGACCATTTTATATAGGGTTAGTTTTATGATTTATGCGTTCTTTATTCACCGTTTTTTATTTATTATTTTGACAAGCTTTATAAACAACCGCCCGCAATTATAAAGCACATTTACTGGTATCACCGTTACTTTTATATTAGTCAGCAGACATTTTTATATCGCATGGATTGCTTGTGTTTCGACAGACGGGATGGCATCAATCTGCCCTTCTCTCCTATTAGGCTCGTTTGTCACCATATTTATTTTCAATGAAAACCATTAGCTAAATTGACGCTTGGCAAATGCGGTACTCGCTTGCTTGGCTTTTCTAAGCGCCAGTTTACGATTATGACCGAGCATCATTTTGAGCTGCCATATTTTTTCTTTATATAATGTGGTCTTAGATTGTTGGTACATAGCATTGATGATGCGTTTACTTGCCAGCACCGCATCAGGAGAACGCTCGGCAAATTCAGCGGCGAGCGCCTGTGCCTGCTCAAGTGGGGTATCACTACAATGACTGATGATACCGAGCATCTTACCTTCATTGGCATCAATGATGCGTGCACTCATTGCCAGCTCTTTTAGCACATCTTGTCGTACAACGCCAAAGGCAGATTGAGTTAAACCCATATCTGGCACTAGGCCCCATTTGGCTTCCATAATAGACAATTGACAATCTGGGTGACTGATACGCACATCACAAGCCAGCGCTAATTGTAACCCTGCACCAATGCAATAGCCTTCCAAAACAGCAATGACAGGTACTGGTAACTCACGCCAAACAAGACAAACGCGTTGAAAAGCGCTCTGCCATGGTTTGACAAGCTCCCAAAAGGCAAACGCTTTATTTTTTGGATGATTCAGATCACCCAAATCGATACCTGCACAAAATGTTGCTTCTGCGCCCTTTAAAATAACGGCACGTAGGGTTTTGTCTTTACCGATATGACCTGCCACAGCAATCAGCTCATTGATTAGCTGAAAGCTCATGGCGTTTTTTTTGTGGGGACGATTCAAAGTCACCGTCAATATTTGGTTGGTGATACTGACTTGTAACGTCTCATACTGATAAGTGGCAATCGCGTTCATAACAGTCCTTATTAAAGAATAGATATAGAGTAGATACTAGCAATGTTAGCAGGCTTCTATTTGTTCTACCGTAGCAATAACTGACTGCTTCGGTAAACTCGCTAGCTAATCATCAAACCTATTCAAGTTATATCATCTTCCATGTCATGTCGTTTTCACTCAAACGATGATAGTTCAGCTGAGGGTAAGCCGACAGATCTAACGTTTGTAAGTTATTTAATGCGGTGATTAGTGCCACATAATAAGGCTCAAGCATGGCAAACTGTGCAGGCGTAATATGCTGAAGGTTCAATAAACACTTATCCTCTAAGTCTTGACTGGCCTGACGCAGTTGCGGCACACCGGTATAACGACTCCCGCCCAATATGCGATGAGCAATTTGCGCCAGCATATGACGGTCACGCGCGTCCCATGCTTGCGTCAATGCCTGCTTTTCATCATTAATGGTATCTAACATCATAATGATGAGTTTGGCTGCCAAATCAGGTTTGTTTGCGGAGCGAGTCAAGGCATCTTGCCAATCTAATATGTCTAAAAGATTAATGTCATCTATCCGCGAATGATTTGGATGTGATTGATGACTGCCAAAACCGGTTTTTTCTTGTTCATACTGTGCTGACTCTACACTTGTTCCTGCGCCGTTATTGATATTGTCTACAGTACCATTCGCTGGATGAAGTAAGGAGGTAGCGCCCTGTTTTTGTAAGCGTAAGCTTTCATAACGTGGCTGCGTGTCACGCGGCGTTTCTCGTCTATAATCTTCACGCGGCTGACTATCTCGTAAGTAATCATCACGAATTTTTTTCAAAGATAATGGCCGAGTTATTTTGCGCTGAGTGACCATATCAGAGCCACCTTCTTGACCACTCTCATTATTTTGGATTAATGGATAAGCAATGAGGGTGGAGTCTGAAGGCCATGTTGAGTATTCGCCAATATCTATATTGTGCTCAACATTTTCATGGAGATAGCCATCTGGAGCAGATCGATTTTGCAAGTTTGTAAACGCAGCCTTACTCTCTTGCAAGTCGATGCCTTGTAAGGTGGTATCTGGCAATGCCGTTAATTCTGGTGTGGTTGTCGTACGACCCAGCCATTTTTGTAATACCTGTAACAACTGCGGCTGACTGATGGGCTTACCGACATAGTCATTGATACCGCTCGCAATCAACTTGTCTCGCTCATCAGCCAAACCATGAGCGGTCAACGCGATAATGGGTACGCGGTTATCATCATTTTCAATCGTGCGAATTTGTCTGGCCGCTTCGTGCCCTGACATACGCGGCATTTGAATGTCCATAAAGATCAAATCAATATGACTCTTGTCCTGAGCAGCCCCTTTGTCTTCACTACTCGTCTCTTCAGCATAAAGCGCAGCAGATGATTTTTTGCTGATTTCATCTCGAGCTTCGGCTTTGGAGAGTTGGGTTTTATTTGAAAGGCTTTGCTTGCCACTCTTTGCTGTTTTGAGGTTTTTGGTGTGTTGTTTACTGATGATTTCTATAGCATCAAAACCGCTACTTGCTGTAATCACCTGAATACCAAGCTCACTAAGCAATGCATCTAGTACCAGTAGATTGGGTAGATGGTCATCGACTGCCAGTACCGTCACGCCTTTCCAACGAGGCTCTTGCATGTTTTTTGGAATACTGCGATTTTGCGTATCAAGCATGGCATAAAGCTGACGCTTGTCTAAAGGCTCGTATAGGATATTGGCATGGTATCTGTTCAATAATGCCTGATCAGCCGCCACTTGATAACCAAATACCGCAAGTTTGCCTTGATAATGTAGTCGAATTTGCTTGAGCAACGCCATCATATCGTCTTGAGTATCATCATCAACGATGACCCAATCCCAAAAATTACCGCGCTCTTTTAAGGATTCAAGGACGCCTGGCAAGGAGTTGGCTTGTGTCAGTTTGATTGGTAAATACTGCAAACTGGCTTTGAGCACTTGGATCGATGCCGTATGGTTAATCCATACCAGAACGTTAAACTCATCAGTGTCACTTGCCAATGGTGCCAACACTGGCAACTCAATTGTTTGTCCAGTCGCCGCTTCCAATACATCGACATGGGCGGGCATACGGAACCAAAACGTTGCGCCTTGATTGGCGATGTTTTCTTGCGCATTGTCATGAAAACCAATGTCACCACCCATCAGTCGCGTCAACTGCTTAGAGATGACCAGACCCAATCCTGTACCGCCATACTGGCGAGTAATCGACGGATCGCCTTGACTAAAGCTTTGAAACAGCATTTTTTGATCCGCAAGCGAGATGCCTTTACCGCTGTCTTGTACACTAATCATCAAATAATTGTCACGATGATCGTCCAAGCTGACGCGCACGACCACATCACCACTGTCTGTGAACTTAATCGCGTTGCCCACGATATTGGTCAATACTTGCTTGAGACGTAGCGCATCGCCATTGATACGCATTGGCACATCATTATAAAACAGCACTGCCATGCGCAGACCCTTCTCCGCCGAGACAGGCGAGAGCATATCGACCACATCATAAATGGTGTCATAAAGATCAAACTCATGCCGATCCAGTACCAGCTTACCCGCCTCAATCTTAGAAAAATCGAGAACGTCATTTACTAATGCCAATAAATGTGCCGAAGATTTGCGGATGGTTTGTACATACAAGTCTTGTTCAGGATTTAACTCACCATGACGCGCGAGCAGATTGATAAAGCCATCGATACTATTTAGGGGGGTACGTAATTCATGACTGATATTGGCCAAGAATGCCGACTTCGCTTGGCTGGTTGAAATAGCAGCATCACGGGCATTACGAATCGAGATGTTTTGCATTTCCATCTCATCAAACGCGAGGCGCAGATCGTCCTCTGTTTGTTCGGCATGATCTTTTAGCTCCTGAAAACTTCTATGTAAACGGCGCAGTGTCTTCACCAAGTCTTGTTGCAACAAATTCAGCTCGCCATCCGACTCAACAGGAATGGGCTGATATAGATTTTCGACATCCGTACGTTGCAGCTGCAAACGCAGCTCATAGATAGGTGCTATCCAGCGCTTTGAATAAATATTCAAGCTTAGCAACAGAATCAATATGGTAAACAAGCCCGTAATCACTAACGCCATGGCAATACGATACCGCGCAATATACAGCGGCTCATTGTCCATATCTACTAGCAGCCACAGCCTTTGCCCCTCAAAATCCCCCAATAAGCTGCCGTAAGCTGTACCAATCGGCGTGGGTTTTTGCGACAAAAAATGCTCTTTTACATCGACATCCAGCAGTGGCCATTCTTCATTTAACCCATATCCCACCGCCATGAGTACTTGATTGCTTTCATTAATAATAGCAATGCGCTGTACATGTTGTTCAGATTGCATACGACCCAGCTTATCTCGAATGCCTTCAAGCTTGGTTGCCTCTGCTTCATCGATAGTGGCGTCGTTATCTGTTTGCTGCGTTTGCTCCAATAGCTCAGGAACCAGCTCGGCAATGACTGGCGTATGACGAATCAATACTGCTTCAGCCAGGACCTCTTGTTCTGAATTGCTGGCACGCATGGTTTCGTAAAAAACCAAAATGCCACCGACCGCCGCTAGCACACAAATTGGCAAAAACACCAAGATGATGAGCTGACCATAGGCGCTGCTGGTATCAAAACGTTTTTTGTATGCCATGCAATCTTTACTCTCTACTGGATTTTTTGCGGTGTATAAATAGCAGTGACAAGTTGCTTTTATTCATTGGATATTGTGGGTATTTTAACAGCATTAGTGAGTGATTCGTTATTAATAACCGATTGTAACGATATCTGTGTCTACCATAATTCTACAGTTAAAGATGGCTAGAGCTTGTTCATTTACCAAAATCTCTTGATGCCCTCAGCGTAGTCAAAAACAAAGTGATATAATGACGCGACTTCTTACGCATCATTATTTTAATAAAATCACTTTACTACAATTTGCTAATAAATCATTGGCTTATATGGATAATCACCGTATTAAAGCATGGATTTGAGCGCTAGCATTATCATTAAAAAACGTATACGACGGTTTGAACATAAATTTTAAAAATCAATAAGGATACTGTATGTCCACTACGGCCATGTCAAACGCCAACTTTATCACTCAAGTGACTGCCCTTGCCGATTGCGTCGGTCAGACACCATTAGTCAAATTACAGCGCTTGCCTGAACAAGAGCAAATCACCAATGGGGCAACCTTATTGGCCAAACTTGAAGGCAACAATCCTGCTGGCTCAGTCAAAGACCGCCCTGCTTTTAATATGATTTATCAAGCAGAACAACGCGGCGACATTAAGCCTGGGGACACCTTGATAGAAGCCACTAGTGGCAACACAGGTATCGCTTTAGCGATGGTGGCTGCCATGCGCGGTTATCCGATGACGCTCCTGATGCCAACCAACTCAACACAAGAACGTAAAGACGCCATGATTGCTTATGGCGCAACCTTGATCGAGGTAGATGAAGGCATGGAGGCAGCCCGTGACTTAGCCTTGCAAATGCAAGCAAATGGCGATGGTATTGTATTAGACCAGTTTAACAACCCTGACAACAGTCAAGCGCATTACCTGACTACAGGGCCTGAACTATGGGCGCAAACTGAGGGCAAGATTACTCACTTTATCAGTTCAATGGGCACGACAGGTACGATCACGGGCGTGTCACGCTATCTGAAAGAACAAAACCCAGACATCAAAATTATTGGTCTTCAGCCTGATGAAGAGGCCTCCATCGCTGGCATTCGTCGCTGGCCTGCGGCTTATATGCCAGGTATTTTTGACGCAGATTTGGTTGATGAGGTCATGGATGTCGATCAGCGTATTGCAGAAGTTTATATGCGCAAACTGGCTAAGACCGAAGGCATTTTTGCAGGTGTGTCGTCGGGTGCAGCAGCATGGGCCGCCGCTCAAGTAGCCAAAGCAAATCCTGATGCCGTTATTGCTTTTATCGTCTGCGACCGCGGTGATCGTTATTTATCGACCGGCCTATACAATGTGGATGACAGCGTCGCAGTCAATTAACGTACAGACACTACCGATCAGTATGGTTTATTTAATATAAAAGACGTTAATGTAGCAACGTTTTTATAGTGGATTAACCGTAAGCTTATAAACAGTCAGGATTACTTATGTCACAGGCCTTACCATCTGACCCTATCTTAGTTTTTGATATTGAAACTGTTGCTGATATTGAGGCCGCTCGCCGTATTTATCCTCAATTGGCCTCACTCAATGATGCTGATACGTTGAGCGCATTGACGGCGATACGTACCCAAGAAGCGGGACATGATTTTATGCGCTTACCCTTGCAGCGTATTGTGTGCATTTCTGCGCTGTACATCAAGGATGGCAAGTTATCGTTGTTTTCATTGACGGCTGATAAGTTTAGTGAAAAAGACATTCTTACCAAGTTTTTTCGTGCGTTCAGTGACCTTGAAACATTGCCTCAGCTTATCAGCTGGAACGGTTCAGGCTTTGACATTCCAGTGTTGATATACCGCGCCATGCAATATGATTTATCAGCGCCGTGGCTATTTGAAGAAGGCGCACGTATTAAAAATATGCGCTTTGATAATTATGTCAATCGCTTTCATACTCGTCATCTTGATTTGATGGATAGATTTAGCCAATACGGTGCCAGTCGCCGTGAGGCCATGGATGTGGTTGCAAGCTTGTATGGCTTACCTGGTAAAACGGACGTTGATGGTAGCATGGTTGGCGATCTTGTGATGAATGGCGATTGGCAAACGCTATCGATATATTGCGAGTCTGATGTTATGAATACTTGGCTTATCTATCTGCGCTGGTTGCGTTTGACTGGTCAGCTGTCCTCTACAGGGTTTGAGTTTTGGCAGCAGCAAAGCTATGACTATTTAGTAAAATATACCCAAGCGGATGGTAGTGCGCGCCACCAAGATTTTATGGCTGATTGGTCATCAGCACCCAACTCATAAAGCCCATTATCCATCCTAATGGCTTTTGTACATATTTTTTAGTTCTTTATCACTTATTATTAAGGCAGGTTTATGCAACCCACCGATTCAAACACACCAACAGCGCTTGATGCGACGCAAAAAGCCAGTGACACTCAAAACATCGCGATTCCTCCCAGCAAGAAAAAATCTAAGCCTTCGTCAAAGACACGTCGTCGTTTAAAAGAAGCAGAGCCATTGTCATTCACTATTGATGGCTTATCGCACGATGGTCGCGGTGTTGCCGTATATGGTAATGGGTTTGGCGTCGCAGATGGTCATGCTGAAGAAAAACACGGTAAAAAAATATTTGTGAGCTTTGCATTGCCAGGCGAAAGCGCTGTGGTCAAATTAACCAATGTTCGTAACAGTTTTGAAGAAGGCGATGCCATTAGCATTACTGCCAACCCCAATCCTGAGCGCGCTGTACCACCCTGCCCGCACTTCGGCGTCTGCGGTGGTTGTAATTTGCAGCATTGGGAACCTGCTGGTCAAATCAATTTTAAACAATCTGTTTTGGCAGAAATGCTCATGCATCAAGCCAATGCAGCCCCTGACCATTGGCTTGAGCCAGTCGTTGGTGATCGCCTAGGCTATCGTACCAAAGCTCGACTTGGTGTTCGCTATGTGGTCAAAAAAGAAACGGCCTTGGTCGGTTTCCGTGAGCGCTCAAGTAACTTTTTGGCTGAGTTAAATGAGTGTCATATTTTAGATCCGCGCATTGGCTTTGAGATTGAGAATCTCAAAACCTTGATTGGCACGCTAGAGAGCCGCGATAAGATCGCTCAGCTTGAATTGGCGATGGGTGAGCAAATCCCTGAACTACCAGATGGCAATCAGCCTGTTGCTCTTATTGTCCGTAACTTAGAACCATTATCAGACGCTGATATTGATAAGTTAAAAGTGTTTTTTGCAGCGCGCAATTGGCAGCTATATCTGCAATCTAAAGGCGTTGATAGTATTGAACGTATCGCTTTGACAGATGCCGATGACATGAGCCAGCAGTTTGGGCGCTTGTATTACCAGCTACCAGAGTATGATCTTACTTTTGAATTTATCCCTACTGACTTCACCCAAGTGAACTTGTCTGTCAATCGTCAAATGACCAAGCTTGCTTGTGATTTGTTGGATTTGAAAGCGGGTGAGCGCGTCTTGGATCTATTCAGCGGTCTTGGTAATTTTAGCTTACCATTAGCGCGTCTTGTTGGAGAAACAGGATCGGTTATTGGTGTGGAAGGTAGTGAAGCGATGACTTTACGTGCAGCAGATAATGCATGTCGCAACGGTATCAACAATACTGAATTTTATAGCCAAGATTTAACACAAGACTGCACGGATAAGCCATGGGCCAATCAAGGCTTTGATGCACTATTAATCGATCCGCCACGCTCTGGTGCATGGGAGATTATGCAGTATTTGCCCAAATTCAATGCTGAGCGCATCGTTTATGTTTCTTGTAATCCAGCCACGCTTGCGCGCGACACCAAAGCTTTATTAGAGCAAGGCTATCGTCTGACGCATGCTGGCGTGATGGATATGTTCTGCCATACAGGTCACGTTGAATCCATTGCTCGGTTTGAAAAGGTAGCCGTTTAATATTTCATTGAACCCGCCACGCCCATCAAAACAATAAACAGCCGTTTTTTCAATAACTTATGCTTATTTCAAACCTATATTAAGCTGAGCTAATGAGTAACGGCTGTTTACCCTAATGTCGCACAGACATTACATAGCCTCGCTTGATTTGTCCCCTTAAAATGAGATAATAACCAACAATCTTCCTATATTTGTTTAGTCAAAACATAGTGAATATTCATACTCGTAGCTTTATATATTGCACGTGCGCTTTTTAGTTGCCAAAAATACAGATTTTTAGCAGTTGTATTGATTTGTGGCTGGTGTTTTGACCATCAATTCAAAGTGTTTACATCGTAGATGAAGTTATATTCAATTCAGGATAGCTAAGAGGAGTCGGCTATGGTAAAAATTCGTGAAGGATTGCCGCTAGTGGATGGACAGACCACACAAGCCGATAGTGCAGCACTTGCCGCACAACTGGTCGCAAGCCAACGTTCTCATCAGTCTGCCAACAGCTATGCGCAAATTCCACTCGATATCAAATACCAGCTGTCTACCAATAAATTACACACGACGTTTGATCGCTCGGTATTGCATTCTTTTCATAGTGACGATTTAAAGATTGAAAATGATTATGCTGATAATCCCTTTATCAGCAAAAAGCTGACTTTTTCAGAAAAAGACCTTGAGACCATTGATTTAGATCAGGTGAATATCGATGTGCCGACGTGGTTAGATAATGTCGCCAAACGGATTGGGCAAGAGTCTGTACCCAACCTAAGTGCCGCTTGTGAATTTATCCGTAATCACATGAATACCAGTGAGTCTGAGCGTTCAGGCGCTTATGTGACTGGTATCGGTATGACGGACATCCTAACCTATCTATATCAAGATGAGGACGCACTGGTCGCAGCCATGCTGTACCGTAGTGCGCGCAAGTCTGTGATTAGCCTTGATGATATCGAAAAGAAATTTGGCACTGACGTATCAACTCTTGTCAAAGACACATTGGCCATGGGTAAGCTGTCTGAAATCATTGAAAGTAATAAACGCTTAGAAGACCATTTCGTCAACAATCAGCGTGACCAGCTCTCAAATATTTATAGCATGCTTATCTCTGTCACTAATGATGTGCGCGTGGTCTTGATCAAATTGGCAGAGCGTACTTTTGCCATGCGAGAGTTGACCTTTTCAAAAGAAGAGCGTCAGAATCGCGTGGCACGTGAGGTCATGACCATTTATGCAC
Source organism: Psychrobacter sp. JB385 (assembly GCF_900163785.1). Classification (GTDB taxonomy): domain Bacteria; phylum Pseudomonadota; class Gammaproteobacteria; order Pseudomonadales; family Moraxellaceae; genus Psychrobacter. Next base: position 609,493 of record NZ_FUKN01000014.1, on the reverse strand, counting down.
CACTGGCTCACCGTTTGGGTATCGCTCAACTCAAATGGGAGCTAGAAGATTTGGCGTTTCGTTACCTTGCCCCTGATCGCTACAAAGAAATTGCAAAACTTTTGTCGGAAAAACGTAGCGAGCGTGAATCCTATATCCAGCGTGTACAAAAAAAATTAAGCGAAGCGTTGTCAGAAGCCAATATTGAGGCTGAGCTATCGGGGCGCGTCAAACACATTTATTCTATTTATCGAAAAATGAAGCTAAAAGGCTTATCGTTTGATCAGCTTTATGACATTCGCGCACTACGCGTATTGGTCAATAATCCGGCAGATTGCTATCATGTGCTTGGTTTGGTGCATGGTTTGTGGCGTTATATTCCCGAACAGTTTGATGACTACCTCACCAATCCCAAATCTAATGGTTATCGGTCTTTACATACCGCTGTTATTGCTGAAAACAAATCTCTTGAAATACAGATTCGTACACATGAGATGCATTTCGAGGCCGAGCTTGGCATGTGTGCCCATGTCAATTACAAAGAAGGTCTAAAGAACAAAAAAGACAATTATCTGAACCAAAGAATCAGCTCTCTTCGCCAGCTATTATCAATCAACAATGAAACGCGAAACCAGTTGCGCTCCTCTTTACTGACAGGTGAAGAGATAGACGAGATGGGTTTTGACGAGGAAGAGCAGCTCGTTGATTTTGACGAACTTGAACGCATCTATATCTTTAGTCGCGATGGTGATATCACCGAGCTACCAAAAGGTGCGACTGTGCTTGATTTTGCCTACTATGTGCACACGCAAGTGGGTAATCGCGCACAAGCCGCTCGTGTCAACCAACGCTACGTACCACTGACTTATCAACTCAAAACAGGCGAACAAGTTGAAATCATCACCAAGGCGTCACGCGAGCCAAACCGAGATTGGTTAGTCGCCTCGCTTGGTTACATTCATACCAACCGTGCACGCTCAAAACTACGCCAATGGTTTAATAAGCAAGATCGTGATAAAAATATTGAGATTGGACGCCAAATGCTCAGTAAAGAGCTTGAGCGTCTGTCAGTACATCCAAACAGTATTGATTTAAACGATTATACGCAACATTTTAATGTCAATAATACAGACGATATTATCGTTGGATTGGTCACAGGCGATATTGGTCTCAATCAATTGACCAGCCATATTTCTCGGCAGCTGCATTTAGAGCCGGAGAAACCACCAGAAGATTTTGTCCTCAGTGTAGATACTAGAGATGCTGGCAAACTCGATGCTTATAAAATCCGTATCGACGGTTTAGATAATATCGAGGTTCATCTCGCAGGTTGTTGCCATCCTGTACACGGTGAGCCGATTGCAGGCTATATCACTTTATCACGTGGCGTTAGCATTCATAACCGTGGTTGCCCTGAGTATTTACGCCTTATCGAGCGCGATCCTGAACGTGAGATAGCGGCGGCATGGCGCGTTCAATCTGGGCGCTACCAACCAGTAGATATTCACGTAGAAGCCTACGACAGACGGGGATTATTACGCGATTTGACCCAAATTATTGATAAAGAAAATGTCAATATTCGTCAAGTTGAGACGTTAAGTAATGACGATAATATTGCCTTTTTAAAGTTTCATATCGAAGTTTCTGGACTGGCACATCTGTCTAAGCTTTTAGCCAAATTAGAGCAGCAGCATGGCATATTACACGCCCGTCGTGCCGTTGCTTAAATAGCGAGTAGAACCACAATCTATCCATTCTAACGTAGAGTTACCATAAAATATCATGCCTGAATTGCCAGAAGTAGAAACAACGAAAACCAGCCTTACCCCACTATTGGGGCAAAAAATTACTGCTCTCAAAATCTTTCAGCCAAAGTTGCGCTGGGTAATGCCAGATGACTTAGAGGCGCTAGTGGACTATGTCTTGGATAGTGTCGAGCGCAGGGCCAAATATCTGATACTCAATTTTTCGTCTGCAATACCAAGTACGGCTACGCAAGCTGATAGACCAAAAATGCGTCAGCTTTTGATTCATTTAGGAATGTCGGGGAGCTTACAACAGCTCACTTACGGCACAGATAAGCGTAAACATGATCATTTGATTATCGAATTTACTGACGATAATAACGAGCGATCACAGTTGCACTACTATGATCCCAGACGCTTTGGGTCAGTATTATGGTATGAAGATTACGGCAGTAAACTATTAGACCATCTCGGTCCCGAACCACTTTCAGATGTATTTACGGCAGACTATTTGTACCATCTCATCCAACGTACTAAGAGTACCGATAAAAACACAGCTGTCGAGATTGCTATATCAAGCAAATCCTCACGACCTACCACGCGCCCTATAAAGTCAGTAATTATGGAACAACAAGTGGTGGTTGGCGTTGGCAATATTTATGCGACAGAAAGTTTGTATTTATCTGGGATTCATCCCGCTACCCCTGCCCATCATTTGTCTTATGATCAAATAACAACGTTGGTTGGACATATCAAGGTCATTTTGCAAAAAGCAATTAAGCTTGGTGGTTCTACATTACGGGACTTCACCGTTGCTGATGGTCAAACGGGATATTTCCAGCAAACCTTAAACGTCTATGGCAGACAGGGTGAAGCCTGTTTACACTGTCAGACGGTACTTGAAAACGTCAAGCTCAATGGTAGAGCCAGTGTTTACTGTGCTCTTTGTCAGCCTTTGATTTAAATGCCATCCAAACACTGATTACTGGTTAATTCTTGACATAAAAAAAGAATATGACTACCAATCTTTTTCAATCAAGCATTTTATATTTTTATCACTGAAAAGCGATTACACGTATTTTTATTGCTTATTTAGACACATCTTGCTTTAATATAGTAGACACTTACACAAATAGTGCATATGATTGATTTTTCTGTAATATCCAATTTATTTATGTTGTTATTATTCTTCTGAGTAGAAATAATACCAACTAATAATCCTACCAATTGCGAATTTTGGGATATCGTTATGATTGTCAAAGCCAAGAAGCCACAGACAGTAAAACAGAAAGTTCTTACTGTTGCTGCAAGCTTAAGTTTACTGGTCATGAGTATGCAGCCTGCCTTGGCAGCCATAGAAATCGACGAGACAGATTTTGGTCCTTCTTATGGAACGATGATGGTGGATACTGTCGTAGGTAAACCTCTACAACTGGTTAATGCCGTTGCTGGTACGGCTGCTTATATTGTCAGCCTCCCTTTTTCGCTGATCGGCGGTAATGCAGACCAAGCACAGCAAAAGCTATTTGTAGAACCTTGGGACGCCATGGGTCGCTGCCTTGGCTGTACCGTTGCTGAAGACAATTACTATAAGTCACAAGTGGTTAGCAATGACAACCTTGTACGTATTGTCGTCGATCGTCCATCAGAGATTCTAATCAACACCAACGATAATGTCGTCGTCTCACCTGTAGTGAATCCTTAACGCGTTGCTAGATAGTTGAAGTGTTATCTGACACACTTATATCTGCACACTGAGTATCCGAAAAAACAAAAAAAGGCTAACATCACGTTAGCCTTTTTTGTCTCATATCAATAAAAAACTTTCATTTTTGAATGATGGTATTACTCAGCTTAGCACTAATCTCACGAAGCAACTGCACTTCTTCTGAAGGCTGCTTCACCACTTCTTTAACTTCTTCTTTACGGCGCATTTTATTAACTATTTTGACCATCATAAAAATGATAAAAGCCAAAATTAAAAAGTTAATAAGAACGGTAATAAAACTTCCGTAAGCTAGCACTGGTATACCTGCTTGCTTGAGTGCATCGTAATTCCTAGCAACGCCCTCAGGCACATCACCTAAAACCAAGAACATGTTCTTGAAATTGATTTCACCACCTGCTATGAAGGCAACAATCGGCATCATAATATCTTCAACCAAAGACTTTGTGATAGTCGCAAAGGCTCCTCCGATAATGACACCGACCGCCAAGTCCATTACATTGCCTTTTAGAGCAAACTCTTTAAACTCCGAAACCATACTCATTATTCTCTCCTCAAAGTATTGATTTACAACAAGATAAGGGTCTCAATAATCGACTTAACTTTACGCCTAAAGAACAATAGCTAAAAACACTACTACTGTTGATTCTTCTATTTACAGTATAGAAGAATTACAGCCCAAAAAAAAGCAGTATAAGATGAACTGTATTTCGTTCATTCTATACTGCTAATCTTTCAGCTATTTAGATACCAATCTTAAAACAAGAATAGCATCAAATACCACTCCAATAGATAATCATCTATTGTTTGATATTAAGCACCTTTTTTGCTACGACCGTGACGCTTACGCTCGCTTTCAGTGAGGTAACGTTTACGGATACGAACAGCTTTTGGTGTTACTTCAACCAATTCGTCATCTTGAATAAACTCAAGCGCTTGCTCAAGAGTAAACTTGACAGCTGGTGTTAATGTTAATGCTTCGTCAGTACCACTAGCACGAACGTTGGTTAACTGCTTAGCAGTGGTAGGGTTAACCACCATGTCATCGTTACGCGAGTTGAGACCAACAATCATACCTTCGTAAACTTCAAGCTGTGGCTCAGCAAACAATTTACCGCGCTTCTGTAGGTTAAACAGTGCGAATCCTAAGCAAGTACCATTTGCCATAGAAACCAATACACCGTTAGAACGACCACCAACATCACCGATCTTTTGAGGACCGTAATGTGAGAAGCTTGACGTCATGATACCACTACCTGAGGTCAGCGTTAAGAACTCTGAACGGAAACCAATCAAGCCACGAGCTGGTATCGTTGCTTCAATACGCATACGACCTTTACCATCAAGTTCCATGTTGGTCATCTCGCCTTTACGCAAGCCAACTTGTTCCATGATAGAACCTTGATGCTCTTCTTCAATATCGAAGACCACATTTTCATAAGGCTCTTGAAGTTTGCCATCTACTTCTTTTACGATAACTTCTGGGCCTGATACACCAAGCTCAAAACCTTCACGGCGCATGTTTTCGATCAATACAGATAAATGAAGCTCACCGCGACCTGAAACTTTAAATTTATCAGGAGATTCAGTATCTTCAACACGTAGTGCTACGTTATGAATCAGTTCACGCTCAAGACGCTCACGAATATTACGTGACGTCACAAACTTACCATCACGACCAGCAAACGGTGAGTTGTTTACTTGGAAGTTCATAGAAACTGTAGGTTCATCTACCGTTAGTGCTGGTAATGCTTCAACATTATTAGGATCACAGATTGTGTCTGAAATATGCAGTGCATCAATACCAGTGATACAAACGATGTCACCTGCTTGCGCATCTTCTACTTCAATACGATCAAGGCCATGATAACCCATAATCTTAAGGATACGGCCATTGCGTGTTTTACCATGCTTATCGATAACCGTTACTTGCGTGTTTGTTGAAATCTTACCACGCTGAATACGGCCAATACCAATAACACCAACGAAGCTGTTGTAGTCTAGGCTTGAGATTTGCATACGGAATGGTGCATCTGCATCCACTTGTGGTGGCTGTACAACATCAACGATGGTCTTGAAAAGCGGCGTCATGTCATCAGCTAAAGCGTCTGCTTCTAAACCTGCAATACCATTCAAAGCTGAAGCATAAACAACTGGGAAATCCAACTGCTCATCGCTAGCGCCTAGATTATCAAATAAATCAAAGATTTGATCCATTACCCAGTCAGGACGTGAGCCAGGACGGTCAATTTTGTTGATAACAACAATTGGCTTTAGACCTTGCTCGAATGCTTTTTGCGTGACAAAACGAGTTTGAGGCATTGGACCATCGACAGCATCTACCACTAGAAGTACGCAATCTACCATCGACATAACACGTTCAACTTCACCACCAAAATCGGCGTGACCTGGGGTATCAACAATGTTAATACGATACTCAGTTTCTGAAGTTTGATCTGTCCATCGAATGGCTGTGTTTTTAGCCAAAATAGTGATACCACGTTCTTGCTCAATATCACCTGAGTCCATTGCGCGTTCAGCAATGTTTGCGCGGTCACCAAAAGTACCAGATTGATGTAATAGCTTATCAACCAAAGTCGTTTTACCGTGGTCAACGTGGGCAATAATTGCAATGTTACGCAGGTGTTTGATATCGTTCGCCATATAAAATGCTCGTTTTGTCTTAAAAGAGTGCAGTAGCAGTAAGCGCCGCTGGATAAACGTTTTTTATAAATCAGATAGAGATCGAAGGTTTATTCACGATAGAATTTACAATAGGTAAAATATTTAGAATAAGATAATTTCAATACAATCATATATCTATACTGATAAATTCATCATACAGATAGCTATGCTAATGTACATTCTGTCAATCTACAGAATGTTTCGGGGGGTAGTATAACATTATTGCTTCATAAATTTATGTAATAACTTACTTTTCTGAATGTATAAATAAAAAAAGCTACCCATTAGGTAGCTTTTTTTGTAACTATATATTTAACAATATAATCAATCGATGATTACTTACTGAACAACCATATCTTTAGTTTGCTCAACAGTCATTGTTTTGTCACCAGTGATGATGGCATAAACACGACGGTTCATAGCACGACCTTCTTCAGTATCGTTTGGTGCGATTGGGTTGTCATAACCATAACCAACAGTTGATAGACGGTTTGGAGCAACACCGAATTCGTTAGTTAGCATAGATTTAACAGCAACGGCACGAGCTTCAGATAGACGTTGGTTATAACGTGCTGAAGGACCTGTTTTAGAAGCATGACCTTCGATACGTGCTGTAGAGTTAGGATACTCGCGCATCTTCTCTGCTACTTTAGCGATTTCTGGTTTGTACTGGTTTTTGATAGCTGATTTGTCGTTATCAAAGAATACACGTAGTTCCATTTTCAGTTCATCAGTAATATCTACTGGTACTGGGCAACCAACTTCATCAACCACTACGTTCATTGGAGTACCTGGGCACTGATCGATACTATCAGCTACGCCATCGCCATCAGAATCAAGATCAGATTCAACAACTACTACTGGAGTATTGTCAACTACTGGCTCTTGCATCGGTGGTACAGCTACTGTAGGCGCTAAGTGACCGCCAAGTACTACTTCTAAGCCGGCCAAAGCCATGCCTTCCCACCAGTTGTTATCAAAGTTGTGAATCGCACGAGCTTCACCACGTAGGCTTAGTGCATCGTTGATGCGATACATAGCACCTAGACCTAGGTTACCGATAGTGTCTTTAGAGCTTGATACTTCAGTACCAGCTGGAACATCACCTACAGAAGAACCTTGATCAGGACCGTAAGCTTCTTGGTTTTCTACTTTAATTTTAGATTGACCAGCACCGATCAATACATATGGCTTAAGAGCATTATCAGTATAACCAGTGAATTCTTCAGTACCGATCAAGAAGTTACCAGAAAGCATGGTTTGCTCTACGTCAAAGCGGTTTACACCAGCCTCTGCAGATCTTTCTGATGCTTCACCATTGGTATTTGTAACACCATATTCTACTTGGAACTGAGTAGAAGGCGTCAATTCGATACCTAATGCAGCACCAGTATATAAACCACTTTCTTGAGCGACGCCACCGTTCGGTACTTGACCAGCACGACCGTCGATTGATTGACCGTCAGCATTTACGTAAAGATCTTTACCAGTTTTAAGAATATCACGTTGCTTATCAGACGTATCACCAAACTCTTCAGTCATGTGATAACCAAGTAACAATGGGCTAATCGTTACGCCAGCATTAGCTGCTAAAGGTGCAGCTGTTACGGCAACCAGAGCTAGGGCAATTTTATTCAATTTCATGGACTTCCTCCAAAGGATAATTTTAGTGATGCGTTAAGCAAAACCGATTTTCAAGACGCTCTAAAGTAGACATCTTTCACGCATTTAAAGTTACAAAGCACAACCAATTAAGGAGTAGCTTAGCGATTATCAATTCAGTTTACAACTTTTTTCGTTAACCAGCTACACATTATTACACGATAATGTTGTAACTAAAACACAATAATCAGCTGAAGTTACCTAGAACTAACACACCTTACGCTTTTTATCTTTTGTATGTCAGTTCACAATAGATTGTAAAGGTAACAGCATCTATTGTCTGAGCGTATTTTAATACAGTTGATAATTTTTCTCTATTATTAAAAACCTTCATTCACTAATTGAAACATTTTTTGACACTAGACATATATTCTGTTTATAATTAAGACCAAACATTATTTCATAAAAATGCAAAGCGCATTAAATAGGTCAAACTGAGCCATCAAATCGGTTGATATATTACAGACGACACTATTTTGTGAAACTACTGTATCAGAGATTTTTACCTTATAGAAAACTGTCTGTCATTATCTCACTTCTCTCTAATAAGCTGATTTACTCTATGGTTTACTTTGCTCTGTTTAAAAGAAATATGGTTCTTACTAAGACAAAGAGACACAAAAAATCGGCAATCAAAAATAAGAAGATTGCGATCCATATGGTCAAGCAAGGTTTTACCCTTGTTGAGCTCATGATTACCGTGGCAATATTAGCCATTCTAGTGACTGTCGCAGCACCTGCTATACAAACAAAACTAGCAAGTATGGAAGCCAAGCGTATTCAGAGTCAGATAAAGCGCTCGCTTGCTTTAGCAAAAGCAGAGAGTTATATCAGAAAAGAGGATGTGCTTGTATGTCTATCTACCAAGGAAGGACACTGCCAAAGAGATGGTGGCACGATGCTTTTGGTATTTATAGACAAAAGTAATAGTAAGAATTATGATGCTCAAGTGGATGTATTAATCAATCAGCAGTCGTTAAATCTTAAATATAGTACGCTAAGCTTACGAGTCGGTAATAGGCGCCACTACACCAAATTTTGGGGCGATAGTGGCACTCCTAGAGGTCATTTTGGTCATATCAAGTACTGTCCAACGGTAGCTTACAATAAAGTCATGTATCTTATATCATTTAACCAATCAGGCATTGTCAAACAAAAACATAATGAAAACCATCCTACTGACTGCGATGATACTTAAAATCGATGAACCCTACTTTTAGTTGTCTTCGTGCATGGCGCTTTTCATCAAAACAACGGCTTGTTCGATACCTACAAATATGGCATCCGCAATAAGCGCATGCCCAATGTTCAGCTCATAAATACCGTCGATTTGCGCGATTGCTTTGACATTATCACGTGTCAGACCATGACCTGCATTAATCAACAACTCATGGCTCATACTTTGAGCAAAGGTAACCGCTTGCTTAATTCGCTTTAATTCAGCAATCTGAGCGTCTGTATCCTCTGTCAAACATACCTCAGCATAAGCGCCAGTATGTAATTCAATAGCGTCTGCGCCGCAACTGATAGCAGCAGAGATTTGTGTCTCATCTGGATCAATAAACAAGGAAACTTTCGTGCCTACGGTCTGTAAAGTACGAATGTATTCTGTTAATCCAGCAGTCTGCCCTGCAACATCAAGCCCGCCCTCTGTTGTTAACTCTTCGCGCTTTTCTGGCACCAAACAAACCCAATATGGTTTGACCTTACAAGCAATTGCCAGCATTTCAGTTGTTGCTGCCATTTCTAAATTCAATCTGGTCGTTAAGTGCTCTGCTATCTCGTAAACGTCTGAATCTTGAATATGACGGCGATCTTCACGTAAGTGTATGGTGATGCCGTCTGCTCCTGCTTTTTCACACAATAAAGCAGCATCCAAAGGACTTGGGTAACTCACACCTCGCGCTTGGCGCAATGTAGCGACATGGTCAATGTTGACGCCCAACAAAGGTTTTTTGTGTGTGCTGCTTGATGACTCTAATGATGTATTGGTCATAAGAAATCCTTTTGATGATGCCCAGTTGGCTTATAAGTAATTTTTACTGGTATAAAATTTTCAGTAAGCTTTATATTTAGAAGAAGCTAAGAGCTGCTCTACTACCACTGTTTTTATTTTGAAGTATATGCGAGGTTGGCAATAATAAAATTCTTACTGATAACGCTGCTGCTGTTGCCATAACAAACGGCTTTGTAGTGGCTGATAGTCCAGCAAATGATCAATCAGATAACGGTGTAGTTTTGACCATTGATTAAGTGTGGTTTCAGTAATGCCCAATTGCGCCATCGCTATGATATCCCTGCCTACAAAAATGCTTTGGCTTGTCGAACTCTCTAAATTTTCAGATTGCGCCGCATTTGTTAAAACAGGCATTAAGCCCACATCAGGCAAAAATCGATAAGAACTGTCGGCGTCAATAGGGTTTTGGACGCTATCATGAGTCAACGCCAAGGTAAAGCCCAATTCATTAAATAAGTGCTGTTCGAACTGACGCAGACACAAACGCAGCTCATTAGCACTCAGAGGCTGTCTGAGTTGCTGTAAGCTGTTTTGATAATGCTGCCACAATACTGGCATTGGGTCTTCGGTTGGCAACAGTCGCCATAGTATTTCATTTAAATACAATGCCGAATATTGATGTTGACCAGTGATGTTTTCGTAGGGCAATGAGCTGATAACAGCCTCTTCCTCTATCGTTGTTTTGACTTGAGAAGGACTATTCGATGCAATACCGATTTGACTGAATGTTTTTAGATCACGCTTGCCAGTAGCAAAAAGCTGCAAAGGCATAAATAGTGGCGCGCCTTTTTTCCCAACTCCATGGATTACGCCATACTGCTGAGAAAACAAATAATATAAGGCGCGCTTTTCTTGATACGGGCGCTGATGTAATAAATAGCCGACTAACGCTTCATTACGCATTTCTGATTACCTCAGCATTGAGCCTTGCGAGTTTTGCATTGACTGACGCAAGGCTGTTATGACTGCTTTATCAATAGCCAAGACTTGTCAACGCGCGCTCGTCATCAGACCAACCACGCTTCACTTTTACCCAAAGCGTTAGCATGATTTTTTTATCAAAAAGTTGTTCCATGTCTTTACGAGCATCCATACCAACTTGTTTGATACGCTGACCTTTATCACCAATGATAATGGCTTTTTGACCTCCACGTTCTACATAGATAGTAGCATCAATAAAAGTACAAGCTTTACGTGGGCGACCAGTCTTTGGATCGACATGAGCGGGTTCATCTTTAAAAGCATCAATCTGCACGGTTAAATCATAAGGCACTTCATCACCCGCACTACGCATGATCTTTTCGCGAATGATTTCACTGGCTAGAAACCGTTCTGAGCGGTCAGTAATTTGCTCTGTATCATAAATAGGGTCAGCCACTGGCAGATGAGACGCAATCACTTCTTGCAAGCGATCTAAGTTTTGATTTTTTAGCGCTGAGACTGGCACGATGTCGGCAAAGTCAAAGCTGTCATTGAACGTTTCGATAAGTGGCAACACACTGCCTTTGTCTTTTAACGTATCTGACTTATTAATCACTAGTACCACGGTCAAGTCTGTATCGCCAAGCTTTTGTAGTGTCAATAAATCATCGTCGCGCCATTGATCCGAGTCAACCACAAACAGCACCAAATCAACGTCTACCAATGCAGATACAGCCGCTTTATTCATACGCTCATTGATAGCACGCACTTCATTGCGATGAATACCTGGTGTATCAACAAACACAGCCTGCATCTCATGATTGGATAAAATGCCATGAATGCGGTGACGGGTGGTTTGCGGTTTACGTGAAGTAATGGACAGTTTCTGGCCCAATAAATGATTCATCAAGGTTGATTTGCCAACGTTTGGACGTCCAACGATAGCGACATAACCAGCCTTAAAATTGTCCGCAATACGCGTATGACTGCTTGGCGCAAAGAACTCTTCAATCGCCATGTCATTCTCTGACGCAAAATCTTCGTTCATAGTATCAGCACTGTCTTGGTCTACTTGCTTTGGCGTCATATGTGTATCTTCAGTCATATCGTTGGCACTATCTTCATTGTTTGGTGGCAAATCAGTATGATTGTGCATAGTTAATCCTATAGGGTTCATAACCAGCCGAAAGCAATATGGTTAGGTCAGCGCTCAAAAGTGAGACCAGTATCAGCTGGAAAATAGATAAGGTTTTAGAACAAGCAGCCTCTCATATAAGCGGAGTAAATACTTGTTAAAATAATTTTTAAAAAAGGTATCGTCATTTTAGAGTTATAGTAAATCTCATAAAAACTACGAACGCTTCTTGGCTGAGTTTGGTAATTTATGCAATTGATTGATCATAAGCTCTGCCGCTTTTTGTTCAGCGATGCGGCGGCTTTCACCAGACTCTGTAATATCAGCACAATTGTGAATATTCACATGACAACGCACAACAAAGATTTGATTTGGCGCATTGCCTCGAGTTTCCATTAGCTCATAAGTTGGCAAATCAAACTGCTTAGACTGTAGCCATTCTTGCAGACGACTCTTGGCATCTTTTAACGCTTTTTGATCATTCACACTATCAATCAAATCGCCATACCAAGAAAGCACACAATTACGCGTGATATCCATATCTTGACTGTCTAGATAGATAGCGCCAATCAAAGACTCTACTGCATCCGCGAGTATAGAAGCACGGTTACGACCGCCACCCTTACGCTCTCCGACACCCAGTATCAGATGATTAGAAAGCTCTAAATTTTGGGCAATAATTACTAATGACTCTTGGCGTACCAAAGTCGCACGCATACGCGTTAGGCGCCCTTCATTCTGACCGGGATAACGGTGATATAAAGCTTCTCCTACGATCATTCCTAAAAGTGCATCGCCCAAAAACTCTAAACGCTCGTAGTTTTTTTTGCTATCAAACGATCGATGCGTTAAGGCAAGTTTGGGAAGACTCAAATCATTGAAGACATAACCCAACTTACGCGTTAATACCGCTAACCGTTGAATAAATTCTGAGCTAACAACAAGCGTATCGACAGACGTGCTATTTTTTTGGGGAATAGGAACCGCTTGGGAATGTTGCGAAGTTGGTTTCATGCGTGGCTTATGGTTATCCCTTCTGTGTTACTGATTGAGTAAATACTACTATCTAATGATTGATTCTATAAAGGAGATTTAAGTCTTATTGAGAAAGTTAAAAAACGATTGAGCTATTTGGTGGTTGCCATATCAATATCGCCTTCGAAGCGATTGAGGATATCGACATTACCGAAAAAGTTATTGGTCACAGCATATTGCTTACGGATGGCCAATTGCCCTGCTTTTTTATCAGTGAAGGTAATAACATCTTCAGCCTTGGTGTCATAGTCAGCGTTGATAGACAGCTGTTTATCCACACGCTCGATAAATTGCTTGGTGGTCTCGTTGTTATTATTTGCTTCTCTAAGCTGAGTGCTTAACGTTTTTGTTAATTGATAGTCACCAATTTGAGCGGGTATGATCGCAACCATCAGTTTGACCGCAACGCCTAAAAGGATAATAGTCAAAACAATGCTTGTCACACTTGCACCGCGCTGCGTCGTCAATCCAGATAACTGTTGCATTACCCTAGCCCTCTACTGGTCAATAACCATTTATACTAACGTTTGTTTAAAAAATCTGAATACTAAAAGTAGTTATTCATTAAATAGTCATAATATTAGCATAAAAATATTACTGGTAAATCAAACAATAGAGACTCTTGCACTCATTAATTGATCGACCCATTGCGTTCAAAGGTTGGTAAGTTTAACCCTGGTGGTTTATGCATCCAGATATAAACGGCTTTACCCGCCAAATTCTCGTCAGGCACAAAGCCCCAGAACCTGCCATCTGCACTGCGATCACGGTTGTCACCCATAACAAAATAATGGCCTTCTGGCACTTTGATGCGCCACTCTGTCCCCTCTGAGCTTACCACTTCTGGCGACTGTTGCTGTAAAAAAGGCGCATACTGAGCACTATTCATACCATTTAGATAACGTACCAGATGTGTATTCTCACCTTGTGTTTCTTGAAAATACTGCGCCACGCCTTCTTCTTGTTGACCCATGGTAGCCGCACTTTCTTCTGTCAGCACTTGGCCTGGACCTTCTTGGCCTGGCAAATACAACTGTGACGTCAACTCAGCATTTGCCGCAAAATCTACGGGCTTGGTTTCAACAGGTACATCATTAATTGACAAAATGCCTTGGTTGTAGCTGACGGTATCACCCGGTAAACCAATAACGCGCTTGATATAATAAATACTCGGATTTTCAGGATAACGAAATACCGCCACGTCCCCATGCTCAGGCTCACCCGTATCTAACACTTTATTATAAGTTAGCGGTAATCGCACGCCGTAGGCATACTTATTGACAGCAATAAAATCACCCGTATACAACGTTGGCACCATAGAGGAGGAGGGAATATTAAAAGGCTCGATCAAAAACGAGCGTACTATCAATACCACTGCCAATACAGGGAAGAAATCATAAGCCCAGCGTACCAATAAGCTTTCTTTGCCATGTCCACGTGTTTTACGCTGCTTAAGCGCCAATTTATCCAATAGCCAAATAATACCCAAGCCTATCGTCAACGGCACTAAAATTAAATTAAAATCAAAATCCATACCAAATTGCCTATTAATGAACAGCTTGCTCTGCTGCTTTAACGATAAGACCCACTATATTTGACACAAACTGCAAACATCAGATAAAAGAAATTTTTGCGACTGGCTATCAGATTTTACGCTCTAACTGTCTGCTTTTAGCACGGCTAAGAACGCCTCTTGTGGTATTTCTACATTACCCACTTGCTTCATACGTTTCTTACCTGCTTTTTGTTTAGACAGCAGTTTTTTCTTACGTGACACATCACCGCCATAACACTTGGCCAGTACGTCTTTACGCATGGCTTTTACCGTACTGCGACCAATAATCTGACTACCAATGGCGGCTTGAATCGCCACATCAAACATCTGACGTGGAATCAGCTCTTTCATTTTAATGACTAACTGGTTGCCACGAAAACGTGCTTGATCCTGATGAACAATCATTGCCAATGCATCGACCTTATCACCATTGATGAGTACATCGACTTTGACCAATCTGTCAACTTGATAACGCTCAAAGTTATAATCCAACGAGGCAAAACCACGAGAGACAGATTTTAGACGGTCAAAGAAATCCATGACCACCTCACCCATCGGAATATCAAAAACTAGCTGAACTTGCTTACCCATAAAGCGCATATCTACTTGTACACCGCGGCGCTCAATACATAACGTCATGACATTGCCCAAGTAATCTTGTGGCACTAAAATCTGACAACGCGCAATTGGTTCACGGAATTCTTCTATATTGTTCGGCTCAGGCAATCTCGACGGGTTGTCAATATGAATCACCTCGCCGTTTTTCTTTTCAATCTCATAGATAACTGACGGTGCCGTGGTAATCAAATCCAAATCATACTCGCGCTCTAGGCGCTCTTGGATAATCTCCATGTGCAGCATACCTAGGAAACCGCAGCGGAAACCAAAACCCAATGCATCAGACGTATCTGGTTCAAAAAATAGTGACGCATCGTTGATCTGTAGTTTCTGTAGCGCTTCACGGAACTTTTCAAAGTCATTAGAATCGACTGGGAACATGCCAGCGTATACTTGCGGAGTAATCTGTTTAAAACCCGGAATACGCTCAACATCAGGCGTTTTAGAATGCGTGATTGTATCCCCAACTGGTGCCCCAGCAATGTCTTTAATACCCGCGATAATAAAACCAACTTCACCCGCCTCTAAAACCCCTGTATCTAAAGGTTTTGGTGTAAAGACACCGATAGAACTGACTGGATGCGCCTCTTTGGTCGATTTGATATAAATTTTATCGCCTTTTCTGACGGTTCCTTGACGTACACGTACCAAAGAGACCACGCCCAAATAGCTGTCAAACCAAGAATCAATGATCAGCGCTTGCAGCGGTGCTTCGCGGTCACCTGTTGGTGCTGGAATGAACTCAACCAAGGCTTCTAAGAGTTTATCAACGCCCAAACCAGATTTGGCCGATACTCGGGGTGCGTCTACAGCATCAATCCCAATGATGTCTTCAATTTCTTGAATGACGCGCTCAGGTTCAACTTGCGGCAAATCAATTTTATTGAGTACTGCCATGACTTCTAAGCCCTGATCAACTGCTGTATAGCAGTTGGCAACCGACTGCGCTTCCACCCCTTGTGCTGCATCAACCACCAGCAAGGCACCTTCGCAAGCCGCTAGTGAGCGTGATACTTCATAAGAAAAATCGACGTGTCCTGGCGTATCAATGAAGTTGAGCTGATAACGCTCACCATTTGGGTGATCATAAAATAGCGTTACCGACTGCGCTTTGATCGTGATACCGCGCTCACGCTCAATATCCATGGAGTCGAGCACCTGCGCCTGCATCTCGCGATCTTGCAAGGCACCGCACATTTGAATAAAACGATCGGCAAGCGTCGACTTACCATGATCAATGTGGGCAATGATTGAAAAGTTACGAATATTGGCTAATGCAGTCACAAAGCGCCTACTAAATTAAGGGTGATAGAAAAATAAAACCAACGGGTATTCTAGCAGTTTTCCACTGCAAAGTAAGGCGATTTTATTATGAGAGATGTGATTAACAGATGAAGTGACAAGCGAGAAACAGTAAAGATAGAAAGTCTGACCTTTATCAAAGCCTGATTCATTTATCATGCGATGGCTGCTAGCCACAATTGATGATCAATCAACTAATGGGGTGTCTTCGTTTCAGAGAGCTCTATAGCGTCATTTTCAGCTTGCTGTAAGTATTTATACATCCATGGCGATCGACCATAAAAGGCGCCGTTAAGCTGGGTTTGCTCGATCAAATACTCACGGAATCGCAGATAAAACTCATTGTCTGGGCTCTCAGGTCGTTGCCAAAAATCCTTGAGCGCCTTTTGATCTATGAGTTTGGGCGTATCATAAATGGCGCGCCCCATCACCTTAGTCGGTTTTTTATGATAGACCGATTGTAGACCTGTCGTACTATTGATAGTCACCATGCCAATACTATGCTTCATGAGCGTTGGTAGATGCATATCACAGCCATAAAAAACGCGATTGCCTACTTGGTAGCGCTCTGACAAGCTAGACACCAACTCACGATAGTCCCGATGTCCACGATCTAATGGATGATGCTTGAAGACAAGCAGCTGTTTTTGATCAGCATGCTTGGCAAAACTGGCAATAGACTCGTCGATAAACTGCACCACATCACGATAATCACTGTGGTGAGTAATCTGAGAGTCATTATGCACTTGTAAACTGATGAGAAAATAATTTTCATCTTCTTGGGTCGTGAGCATGTTTTGCAATTTTTTATCTGGGAAATACCCTCGCAATTTACGCCAAGGGGCTTTGAGCCAAGCGATGGCTTCTTGCCATGCGGTCATACCACGATAATGCGAATAATGCGGATAACGGCTTTTGTATATCCAAGCAACGATGTAGTAAACAATTGCAGCAATGCTCAAACGATAAAAACGATTGTGAGTATAAAGAGGATGGTCATTGGCTTTTTTGAGCGCCTTGATGTCAGCAGTATTCAAACGCGAGTAACCATTAATCCCATATTCTTGCAAGGTAATGTAATCAGGACGCAAATACCCCTCTTCAAATACAAAAAACGAGATACCTAACTGCTCACTCACACAGCCTGCTTGTGTATGGTGCGGACGACAATCCCCAAAACACACCACGGCATCAATGTCATGCTTTTCAATAAAAGCTTGTAACCAAGCAGAAAATTGCGCCAACGTGTCTGTATATTCATACGTATTGGGATGATGATAAAAGAACGCATCACCAGCATTAAAGTTAATTTTGCTAACTTTAATATCTTGGGTTTGTAAAAACGTTGAAAAACGGTTGAAAAACCCGCCCATCTTTCCTTGTAACAGCAAAACATGTCGATGAGTGAGCAAGTGAGACATCGAAGCTGCCATAGGAATCAATTACCATTAACTGAAGAATAAAAAAGAGTGTGGCTCTGAATTGTGAGCACGCACAAAAATGCCAAGTGGTTGATTATACCGAAAAAACCCCTGCTTGTCGCAATGGATTTCTAGCACTTAGGTAGAGCGAACTAACGAGATATTTTGCGTAGGCGCTGCTGCCAGCGATGGCGGTGCTGCATAAAACGTGTGGCCGCGAGACGTTTGATCTGCGTAGGATGAATAGAAGCAGATAAAGTCGATATGGGTGAAGAGGCTGAACGTATTTTGTTATGGGTTTTTTCCGATTGCAAGGATTCATTGGACGTATCTACAAGCGGGTATAAATAATCAATCACTTGTTCTACTTGTGAAAGACCATAGCCACTGGGCAGACGGTACAAGGGGTAGCAAATCAAGGCACAATGCAGCAACTGCTCAAGCGTTAACACCGTGTCTCGTGTACGTCTTTTTAGATACTTATCTTTTGGCGTTAGATGCGCATCAACATCTGTTGTTAATCCCCACCCTGCATAAAAAGGTAAGCCATGACAGACCACATCCAATCCTCGAAGTAATGCCTCAAAACCTGTCAATGAGCTGATGGTATGAATCTCATCGACGCACTCCAAACAGTCAGGCATGGCCGTATCATACGCAACTGCTTGTACCTGACGCAAACAAGCGTCTGTGACCTGACCTGCGCGCAGCCCTGCTTCGACATCGGGATGCGGTTTATAGATTAGATAGGCATCAGGATTGTCCTTACAAATCCGCTCAATCAAGCCACTATTGGTCTTTATAGCAGACCCGCAATACTGTACTGACAAATCATCTTCTACTTGACCGATGATCAAAATACGACGTTTTCCAGATAGTTTGGCTTCTTGCATCCAAGAATTGGGCAAATTATTGGTACTAGCACCAACATTGTATTTACTCACTCGCTGAGTTAATAGTTTGCTTTGTAGTGCTTGGACACGTGTTTTTTGTTTCGAGGTTAATGGCTTACATTGACGCAGTAAGCTTTCTAAATCTGATGGTTGGGTCGCATCATAGTAGATGCCTTGTTTATCAATCACAACTGACAAGGGCGCCAATAACGTCGCACCTAAGCCATTTGAGCGGATAAATCCATCTTCCATGCAGTAAATAGTAGGCGGACTGATACCCTTACTTTGTAGCTTTTCTTGTAATTTCTGACGTTTGGCTAAGCCCCAGACTAACAGCGGCTGTTCATAATTGACTCGGAGATGATCTGGATGCAATAGGTTTTTTAGACGGGGTTTGGGTTTAATAAATAAGGTTGTGCGCGGTAGATCAACAAAAGCTTTGACAAACGGAATCTTCCAACGACTGAACTCAAATATGGTCAAATGACTGTCAAGGCAAGACTGCCAATGACGATTGGTGACCAGCCACTCAATCGCAGTTTCAATGTCACAGGCCTGCCTCGTGGCTGGATCAACGTATCGGCTATAGTCGATATAAACGCTATAAAATAAGGTTTCTAATGTTGTATGAACCTTATTGGTCGGTAATAAGGAGAATACTGCTGAGTTTGATAATGTTTTCTTATCTAACAATGTTTTTGCAATATTTTGACGGCGCTGCTGTACGGTTTTTAGCAAACGTTTTGGTGCGCCCTTATCATCGGTTAGCCCCCAACCGCTGTACCAATTGACACCAAAGCAATGTACGGTTTTACCAAGCATCAATGCTTCAAAGCCCATATGCGAGCTGACCGTATAGACATGATCTACCTGGGCTAATAATGCTATTGGATTGAGCGCTTGGCTTAAAATTCGAACGTTTTTGGGCAGTTTTAAGTTGGTCAGATAGCCAGTTTTTGCGGCAGGATGGGCTTTTATCCAAATATGCGCATTCGGATGATTGCGACAAGCGGCTTTTAACATGCGTCTAAACTGGCCTTTATTTGCACCAGCTCCTTGAACAGAAGCATCACCTGCCACTTGATCAATGAGTAAGACATGGGATTTGGAAGTGTTTTTTAGCGTACTGGGATGTTGTTCATCGACCCATTCATTTAATGATGGACAATCCATGACTGCATTGTATTTACTCAATCTCTCGTTACATATACGAGACATCAACTGCTGAGCATCTTGTGCACGTTGCTCAGAGTTGGCATCGCTTGTAGTACGGCTAATGATAAGTCGCTCTAGGTGTGAGGTTTTTGTCAAATCAAAATAAATCCCCACATCATCGACAACCACACTCAATCCATGACGGCTGCCAATCCCTGAATCTAACGAGCGCAAAAAACCATCTTCAATACTCAAAGTAGCCAAATTGTGCTTAACAGCAGTCTTATTGGCTCGCTGATAGCTTTTTTTATGGCCCCAACCAATAAAAGCATTGGGGTTTTTCGTTGGAGCATGCGATATTTTTTGCTGTAAACTTGACCACGGATACCATCGCTGGATATCCGCTTGCAGTACCTGAGATAGCAATTGATTGTTACGACTCATGCCTTTACCAATGACTGCTAGGCGTTTGGGTACCGAATGCTTAGGTGATGACAAAAGCGTTGCATTATCAGAAGTAGATATCGCTGTGACCTTTATCTCATCTGCGTCGCTTTTTGCCATCGTTACTATCCTTGCTCATTATATTTACATCAACCAACAACACTGCTATTAAGTGTTATAAATCCAAAACAACCTTGGCAGCAATTGCCAATTGATAAACAATTTGCGATAAACCACGGGTGATTTCTACGCGCTTGGTTTTGACCTTTGGCAGTACCATAATCTCATCACCCTGCTGGATACGGTAAGCTGTATTGACCACTTGACTAGCACCATTTTGATGAATAATTAAGATCTCTTTGGTATCAGCATTATCGGAGAACCCACCAGAATTGGCAACGTAGTCCCCAACTGTATAATCTGGGTTAAAGGTAAGCGCGCCCTGTGCTCGCACTTGACCATTTACCGTAATGATTGAGGTCTGCGCTGGTATCTCAATGATATCGCCTTGTTGTAGAATGATGTCCTGCCATGAATTTGGCACGACAACAATGCGACCATCAGTTTCTACATTACGAGCTTTGGCCACAAACTGCTTGACCAAGTTGGCATCATCTTGACGAAGCGCTGCTTCTTCACGAGTTGTAGACTGAGTAGCAAGCGTTAGCTCTTCTAAACGATCAAGCGACTCATTAATCATGCGTTTTTGTTGCTCAGCAACAGATTGACGATAAATGGTCAATTGTGTCAGCTTGGCGAGCGGACTCGGCTGTAATTGCGGAATGATGTCTTTCAGACGAGCACCATATGGTACCACCATTGCGCCATTGCCTGTATGAGCACCCTGCACTTGTACAGCGATTGTGCCAGCGTAGCGATCTGAGGTCACAACCATTTGATCGCCATTATAAACAGGCACGTTTTGCGCATCGGCAAGAGAGTAATATTCTGCGGTTTGCGCCCGTCCTGCACTACGAGTAATACTGACATTGGTTGCATTGGCTGCTGGGTTAGCAACTTGTAGCACATCACCGATGGTCAAATCGTTCACGTCAAATTCAAACGTATATTCGTTTTGAACTTGTCCGCTTACTGCAAACGTCTTCTTCTGCGGCGCTACTGTAATCACATCACCATCACGGAATGAAAATGCCTGCAATTTACCTGCAAGTAGGAAATCATATAGGTTGACTTGTTGTAGCATCTGACCATTGCGTTTGATTTGAATATCAATATAACTACCGCGCGTTGGATCAACACCGCCAGCTCTATCCAAATATGACAAGACTGAATCTGCTGCAAGTCCGCCATAATAGCCTGGCTGTTTGACAAATCCTGTGACAAACACTTTTACAGGTTGTGCTTGTTCTAGGGAGGCATAAACGCCTACGTTTGAACGATAGACACGGCTAACAGCGTTTTTGACCACATTTTGCAAGCTACCATTTTGTACACCAGAGATACGCACGGGCCCGACGTTTGGTAAGAAAATATTACCCTGTGGATCAACGGTCATGGTCGCTGCATATTGATAAGCGCCCCACATGCGCACTTGTACGTTATCCCCTGGGTTAATCACATAGCTGTCATTAAATGTCGAGCCTGATGTGGTCGAAAACGCACCGCGAAACAGCTGCTCACCAAACATCATGTCTTGCGTATTAATATCCTGATAAGGGCGTGTGGTATTGATGACTGACTGACTTGGTAAGCTTGCTGCATTCACCGCTTCTTGTGTGGTGGCTTGTCCTGGTACACCGCCTGCAAATGCTTGTGTTGACACATTAATATTGTTGCGATTTTGGTCCTGACTCATATTATTGTTGCTAGTACCGAAGCCAGAGCCTGATATCTGATCAGCATAACTGGTGGCTGCCATGACCGGCATACTCATCGCTGCCATTGTCAAACTTATCATTGTCACGATAGCACGTGGTTTCATATTCATGCGTCATATTCCTTTGCTGATCTCTCGATCATTACTGATATCTGTTTTATCCAAACTAGCTACGATGATCACGGACAACTGCCATCACTAAACGCACAAATCCATAAAGCATCAAGAGTAAAGCGAGCGATGTCCAAATTATATATGCACGACGTGGATAGGTTGCTTCTTCAGCTTCATAAGGCGTTGAGATAACAATCAAATTTTTCATTTTCTTGAATGCTTCTAAGCGCGCTTTTTCAAGTGATGACAACGATAACTTATACAGCTCAGTCGCGAAATCAACATCAGCTTTGATGGTCTCAAACTGTACGGCTTGACGGTTCAATTTAGTCGTGTTTGGTGAAGTCAATTTGGTTTGTTCTTGAGCAATTTGTTCTTCAACTGCTTTAATTTGACTTCTCAATGACACCACCTGCGGTGCATCTGGATTCAGATAGCTCAATAGTTGTCGCTCTTCTGTACGTAACGAGCTAAGCTGCGCTTGCAAACTGCCTATCAGTTGATTAACCACTTGAGCATTCGATTCTGGATCATAAATCTCATTTTCATTCTGATACTTTAATAATTGTTCTTTGGCATCATTAAGTCGTTCTTGTGATTCGTCTAATTGTGTTTCAGCAAACACCAGCTGATCGCGTGCAACTTCTTGAGAGATGCGGTTTACAAACTGCTCAGACTCACTCAAAATCGTTTTATTCAGCTCAAACGCATATCTTGAATCAAAGGCTTCTGTTGACACTGAAAGCACATAACTTTGTTCATCTAAGTTAATATGAACGCGCTTTTTAAAGTACTCCAGTAACTCTTCTTGCGTGGCATCAGGATCAATTTCATTGATCGGATCCGAACCGTCTACATAATACGCCTCGCGGAACTTAAATTTATTATCAAGTCGCTTCACCATATCATTGGATAAGATGTATTCAGTCAGATAGGTCGCATCTTCTTTGCTGGTACTATTCACACCAAGCAAAGCTGATAAACCACCGCCGGACGGCACACTAGTATCACTCACCTGCTTTACCACCACATCCGCAGTCGAGATAAAACGTGGGTGCGCAATTGTCATGACATAAAATATCACAAGTACCCAAGGGAGGATCACCAAGCCGATAAACAACGAGAAGTTGATTATCTTACTTTTTTGCTTTGTGGATATGCTTTTCATAAACCTCAATCGCTTCTGTTGTATCGTCAAAGACATGTGCTGTTTGATCCATTAGTACAATACCAATATCGCAGTTGCGCCTAATATCACCGATATTGTGTGACACGATTAAAAATCCTGCTTGCGCACGGCGGGCGGCCAAAATCTCTTCACTACGCTTACGAAAAGCAGCGTCACCAACGGCGCCTGCTTCATCAAGCATATAATAATCAAAATCAAAGGCCAAACTTAACCCAAAGGTGAGACGCGCTTTCATACCAGATGAGTAACTTTTGACGGGCATATCAAAGTAACTGCCAATATCGGCAAACTCCTCAACGAAACGGATCTTTTCATCAATATAGGGGCCGCTTGAATATAAACGGCAAACAAACCGTACGTTTTGGCGACCTGTTAAACTACCTTGGAAACCGCCAGCTACTCCTACTGGCCACGAAATCGTTGAATCAGTAATGATCTCACCATGATCTGGTTGATCAAGGCCGCATATGATACGTAATAACGTGGATTTACCCGCCCCATTACGACCTAATAAGCCCACACTTTGTCTATCCCCAATGGTCAGATTCAAATCTTTAAAGAGATAGTGCCGACCTTTCTTGGTCATAAATGACTTAGAAACATTTTTAATTTCAATCATTTATTTACCTTTCCGTTTATTTTATATAATCACATCTAGCGAGAACGCAACATATCACGTTCTGCATACTTATAAAGCAATAACCCTAAAAAATTGACTGCAAACATCCATTTTAAAAAATAGCCCATATCAATATGATAAGCAGGGTAATTAGGAGCAAAGGCATGGCGCATCAATTCAATATTATGGATAAAAGGGTTATAGAGCAGGTAGCTAAAATAAGGTTCAGGAATGATATGGATGGGGTAAACAATACCTGATAGGAAGTATAATATAGTAAAGAATATCGTGATAACTTTACTGATCTCGCCACCATAATGCCCAATCACCATCATAATCAATGCAACACCGAAGCTGAATATGAATAACGTGAACCAGCAAAACAGAACAATATGTAAATTCTCTAGGTTTGCATAAATATCAAAAAATGCCAATCCAACCAGTAATAATATAGAGGTGAAAAAGTAAATAACCAGCTCTAAAAATGAGCGCGCAATAATGACATCGATATGCTTGATTGAGCGATACATTAGTAAGCCCTTGTTTGCATCGGCTGCCCCTAATGCTCTTACCGCTATTCTCTGGAACATGCGAAATGGCACCATTCCAACAACTAAAAACAAAGAGAAGTCCATCCCTGGTACCAAACGCTCACGAATGGCACCAAATATGATTAAGAAAATAAGTACTTGAAATAGAACTTCTAGCGGCGCCCACAAATAACCCAGTCGATAACCACCAAAGCGCGTTTGTAACTCACGCATGAGCAGAGCGTGAAATGCTGCACCCATGACTTTAAGGCCACTGCGATGCTTGATAGGACGATATGGGGGTAGTTGTACAGACATGACGTTACAGGACTTTACCGAAAACAGTCCCTATGATAAGTAAGCGGGACATAAGTTACAACAATTAATCTGTTTCTAAACAGATAAACCTATGATTTAGCAAGAAAGCAGTAGGGAAATCGATTCTATTTTACTGAGCCTACGCGTATTCTCCTCGTTTATTTGATACAAAAAAAAGCCAATCCCAGAGAGATTGGCTTTTTTGATACTGCTATATATGGTGGCGATGAAGAGACTTGAACTCTTGACCTCACGATTATGAGTCATGCGCTCTAACCAGCTGAGCTACATCGCCGTTTTAGGCTGCACATTATGCCCAAGCTGCTGACTGACGTCAACCCCTAATGGGCATTTTTTGCAAAAAAATGAATGTAATTCAAATTAATTGCAAATATTACTACGACAAACGATAAAAAAAGTTTGGTAAACCGATAAGCCGGGTTCTGTCGTGGACGATCATTCCTCTAGGCGTATCATCGCTAATACGCTCAAGCAACCTACCCGCATCGAACGCGGGCCGCGCCATGCCGATGCCTATTTGGTCTTGCTACGCGTGGAGTTTACCATGCCGTGAGATGTTGCCATCCACGCGGTGCGCTCTTACCGCACCCTTTCACCCTTACCGATGATATCTAGGATACCAAAGGCGGTCTACTCTCTGCTGCACTGGTCGTCAAGTTACCCTGCCCAGCCGTTAGCTGGCACGCTGCCCTATGTAGCCCGGACTTTCCTCCCCTGCTCGTCTGTTGCCAGTGTGCAGCGGCGATCGCCTAGTCTACCAAGCGCGCTAGTATAGCAAAACTAACGCCTGTATGGGAATGTCTTTTCGGCTTATTTTCGCTATGACAATCAGTGCATCAAGAATAAATTAAAAAAACTTAGATAAACGCTGTTGGCAACGCTATGTCAGCATTATCTAAATGTTCATTTGATTGTTTGGCCAAGACCAGCCAATGCGCTTTAGGGTAATGACGAGCCAAATAGGCTTGCAGGAAATCAATAGTACTGTTTGCAATTTCAGCATCCGTTTGCTCAGCATCATCATGGACATGATTGTAAATCACACTATGTATCATTAAGCCGCGCGATTTTATCGCCTCCAAACTAAGCAACGTATGATTGATGCTACCCAATCGACCAGAGGTCACTAAGACGATAGGATAGCCTTGCTCAGCGACATAATCTAAGGTCAATAATTCAGTAGTAATGGGAACTAACAACCCGCCCGCTCCTTCGAGCAATATCACATCGTAATCATCCTGCAATACTTTGGTGGCTTCAGTAATCACTTCAATATTGAGAGATTGGTTGGCCAGTGCTGCGGATAGATGCGGTGACGCGGGCTTTTCATAGCGATAAGGACAAGTGGTAAAATCAAGATCACACGGCTGTAATGGCATTCCCATCAATTGACGGTGACTTAAAATATCATCTGCAATGCCTAGCTCGCCATCTACTTGTTTACTGATGCCCGTTTGTACCAACTTTTGCGTGATAACGTTCACACCTTTTTGCATAAGTGCTTTGGCAAGTAGGCCAGTGGCATAGGTTTTACCAATATCAGTATCGATGCCGGAGATAAATAAAACACTCATGGTTGACCTCGGTTTTCTAAATACGTACGCACCACTTTTAGTAGCGCTTGGCATAAGGTGGTCAGCTCATCATCAGTAATCACGTAAGGTGGCATGATGTATACCAACTTACCAAAGGGTCTGACCCAAATGCCATGATCAATTAATAAAGACTGAAATATTGGCATATCGACCGCTTCATGTAACTCAATCACGGCTACTGCACCCAAGCAACGTACCTCGGCAACACCTGCTAGCTGCGCAGCTGAGGATAGTTTTTGCTCCATCGTGCGTTGCATATTGGCAGTACGCGTTTCGATATCATAAGACAGTATCAAGTCAATCGACGCACAGGCAACGGCACACGCGAGCGGATTGCCCATAAAAGTTGGGCCATGCATCAGCGCTGGATAATCACTGTTATGGATAGTATCGGCAATTTTGCGGGTACATAGCGTTGCGGCAAAAGTCATATAACCGCCCGTCAACGCCTTGCCAATCGTCATAATATCAGGACTAATCCCAGCATGTTCACAAGCAAACAGCTTACCGCTACGACCAAAACCAGTGGCAATCTCGTCCGCAATCAGCAATACATCATGCTCGTCACATAGCTGACGCAATAGCTGCAAATACTCAGGACTGTAAAAACGCATGCCACCTGCACCCTGAATAATCGGCTCAATAATAAATCCTGCCAGCTGCGTGCCTTGTTCTACAAAGAATTCAGATAAAGCCGTACGATCCTCTGCCGTTAAAGCACGCTCAAATCCGAGTGGCGGCGCTGGCACAAAATGTTGCATCGGTAATTGCTTACCATACAGGCTGTGCATACCATTGATAGGATCACAGACACTCATCGCATGCCACGTATCTCCGTAATACCCTGAATGGGTTGACGCAAACTGCCGCTTGGTTGGGCGCTCGGCGGCTACTTGGTATTGCAGTGCCATTTTCAGCGCCACTTCTACGGCGATACTGCCGCTATCGGCATAAAAAATCGCATCAAGTCCAGCAGGTACAATGTCGAGTAGCTTTTTGCCCAAATCTATCGCTGGCTGGTGCGTTAAACCACCAAACATTACATGCGCCATTTTACCCAACTGCTGAGTCAGCGCGTCATTTAGCTTGGGATGATTATAACCATGGACGCTCGCCCACCATGACGACATCCCATCAATCAAGCGCGTGCCATCTTCAGTGATGATATAAATACCTTCAGCGCGATCAATAACGATATTGGAATAGGTTGGTGGCAGGCTGGCATACGGATGCCAAAGGTGTTGTTGATCAAAATCGCTCGTTGACTGAAGTACATCTGTCGTCATGGTTTTGTCCCTAAAACTCTTTATATCTACTTTTAGCTATATTTTGCCCATCATTTATTGACCAGTGATACGCTTATATTTGGCCAACAAATCATTTTCGGTTTCGACATGATTTGGATCATGAGGAATACAGTCAACAGGGCAAATCACCACACATTGCGGCTCATCAAAATGTCCGACACATTCTGTACATAGGTCAGGATTAATGACATAAATATCATCTCCTTCTGAAATCGCCTCATTCGGGCAGGCAGGCTCGCAGACGTCGCAATTGATGCATTCATCAGTGATTAATAGCGCCATAAACTGCTCCTTTTTAATTTGATCGTATTATTGATCATAGATAATGTTTGATTGTCTCAATCCATATCATCGATACATACTTTATTGAGTACTTAATTTTACTGAGCGCTTGAAACTACTTAAGATGCAACTTTTCAATAAATGCTTGCGAGACACAGGGCGGGACAAACTTATTCACATCTCCGCCAAGCTTGGCAATTTCACGGATCATGGTCGATGAGATGAAGGAGTAATTTTGAGAGGGCGTCAAAAAGACGGCTTCAAAGTTTTCATCAAGCTCGCGGTTCATGTTGGCCAGTTGAAACTCATACTCAAAATCTGACATGGCACGCAAACCGCGCAAGACAGCGGTGGCGTTTTTTTCACGCATAAAGTCAACGAGCAACCCTTCAAAGCCAATCACCGATACCTGCGGCAAATCAGCAAATACAGTCTCAACCAAGGCCACGCGCTCTTCAAAATTAAATAAGGGTTTTTTATGATGTCCTGAGGCGACAGCAATCACTACCTCATCAAACAATTTGGTGGCGCGCGTCACCAAGTCCACATGACCATTAGTGATGGGGTCAAAAGTACCAGGATACAAGATTTTGGTGTGTAGTTTTGATGAATTGGCAGAAGACATAGGAATGCTCATAGCGTGGCTAATCGGTTCGGTAATATTAGGGCATATGCTAGCAAATTTTGCTCAAACTTAATACTTATCTCCTACATTTGTCCTAACAGCTGACTTACCTTTTCGTTGGCGGCTTTGCTACAATACTTGGTTCGACTCATCTGTCTTATTTATCAAACAAAAAACAAGCTTGATGATAGGATTAGTATGAGGAATTAGTAAGATTGATTAGATAAGAGCGCGGTATTTTATCTGCTCTTATGGAGAAATTATGTCAAAAAAATCAAAAAAACCGGACAATCAGATTTGTGCCAATAAAAAGGCGCGTCATGAGTACTTTATTGAAGAGACATTTGAAGCAGGTCTGTCGCTGCAAGGCTGGGAAGTCAAAGCGATTCGTGCGGGCAAGATGACCATCACAGAAGCGTACGTTATCTTTCGCAACAACGAAGCATTCTTGTTTGGCGCGCATATTCAGCCGTTGTTATCCAGCTCAACGCATGTCAGCCCTGACAGCATCCGTACTCGTAAGTTGCTACTCAATCGCCGCGAAATTGAAAAGCTATTTGGTGCAGTCAATCAAAAAGGCTATGCCTGCGTGCCCTTGTCATGCTATTGGAAAAACTCACTGGTCAAATGCCAAATTGGCTTAGCCTTGGGTAAAAAACAGCACGACAAACGTAAAACCCTTAAAGACCGTGATTGGGAGCGTGATAAGCAGCGTGGTTTTAAACAGCATCTAGGGTAAAAGGTTATTGATTACAGTTCAAAAAATGAAACCCCGCTACAATCAACATATCTCAAAAGCAATACGGTACTGCTGATATCAATTTTTGCAGCCTCTGTCTGCGCACACGCAGTAAGCAAGAAAATTGATATTATTTTTCACCGACTATATAACAAAAAGAACGATTCAACTTAATAGTGAATCGTTCTTTTTTATTTGGCAAACCTGTTTTATAGCCATGCTTTAATTGATAACCGTATTTTAAACCGCTTCCGCCATTTTTGTGAGTTGTATGTCTCTATGAGCTTGTCGGAACTGATGGACGCCGTGGACAATCAAACAAACAATACCAAGCCAGATCAATCCATAACTATAAATCATGGCCGACTCAAAAGGATTGCCCAATACTGTTATGGCCAAAATAAACAACAGTGCCGGCTCTAAATAGCTCATCATGCCATAAACATTGACTGGTAACATTTGGCTGGCATCAATATTGGTTTTCATCGCCAACACACTGAGCACACCTAAACCTATTAGCATCGCAATAAAGAAACCTGACCCTGTCACCAGCGTTAAGCTACTTGGCTCAAAGAAAAACAAATAGGCCAAAGCAAAGGGGGCAAAAATAGTCAAATCAACCAACAGCCCAGTGATGGCACCGATACCTTGCATGCGGCGCAAAATATAATAAATAGGATACGTACCGCACACCCATAGCGTTGCCCAAGACACGCTTTGCGTACGTACAATCTCACTGCCCACGCCCAATACCGCCAGCGCCACGGCCAGCCACTGCAAGCGGCTCAATTTTTCGCCAAACAAAATACAGCCAAATATCACCATCATTAATGGGAATAAAAAATACCCCATCGCCGTTTGGACGCCTTGACCATTCACGGGTGCCCATACAAATAGCCAAAGCTGACTGAGAAATATCGGTGTGGGTAACAGCAGCCAAGCCCATTGCTTTACGGTGCGTAACGCTTTGAGTTTATTGATGTGTAGACCAAAGCTGCCACTCACCCATAAATACCCAATCAGCACCGCCCACATCGCAAGCATTCGCCAGATGAATACTTGCGTGCCTGATAACGGCGCTAAAAAACTGCTATAAGCGTAAAGTACGCCAAACAACACATTGGATAGCACTGCCAGTATCACGCCCACTATCAAGGTGCGTTGCTGAATGCTACCTGCTGTCCAAATGGCTGGCAAAGGCACACGCGAGATAGCGGTTGCTAACGTATTGGCAAACACATTGGATAGCATTGAGGCAGACATATAAGCACCATAAGTTTGAGTACAGGTAAAAAAGCTGGCTATTATTTTGATAGATCAGCATTGGTTGTTAACGTCTATTTTACTGACGCTTCAAGATAAAATTTCTCTATATATTATTAGTAATGAGAAAAATTATTATATTTTTACTGAAATATGAATTATTTATCATCTTTTGATTTATAGTGACAAATTATAATGATATGGAAATTTGCAACCCTACCGTGTTGGGAGAAACACAATGAGTGACAATTTGGACGCAATTGATAAAGCGATTTTAAATCTGCTACAAGATGATGCGACGCTGCCATTAAAAACAGTGGCAGAACGGGTTCATGTGTCTGTTGCCACGGCGCAACGCCGTATCCAATTACTGACCAGTAATGGTGTCATTACCAAGCAAGCGGCTATCGTTGATCCAAACAAGGTTGGCTACGGACTGACGGCTGTCGTGATGATAGAGATGGCGCGCTCCAATAACTCTATGCAGCATCGATTTGAGCGCTTGATGCATGCACAGCCACAAGTCATGAGCTGCTATGAGGTGTCTGGTGATGCCGATTTTATGCTGATGGTAAACGCCAGAAATATGAATGACTACCACCAGTTTACGCGCGGCCTACTAACCTATGAAAATAATGTGCGTCACTTTACCAGTCAGTTTGTGATGAACTTTACCAAGAGCGGCACAAAAATCTTGCTCGATTAGAAATACGTCTGTGACCATAAAAGATAATGGGTCTTCACTGTCAATTATGAGTAGATAAATCCCAATCAAACAGGGTACGATGTGAACGAAAGTTTGATAATAAAACGACATTAGTGATTTATATTTACTCGTCATCATCAATCAGCATTATTTACAAGATAATATCGGTATAGATAAGGAAATCCTATTATGAGACAGTACAAAGACCTCTCCTTTAATAAACAGCAAAAAACAGATAGCAGCAAACACAAAAAGACGTTGCAAGCACGGTTGACTGTAAAAACCGTCGTGATAGGCGCAGCATTCAGCGCATTACTTGCCAGCTCAGGCTGTGCTACCAGCTCATTGCTAGAGAGCAATAGTCGAGTCAGCACTCAAACGACAAAAGCTGTTTTGTCCGAAGATCAAATTGTCGCCTTTGGTCGCCCTGCTCAAGCCCTACCAAAAATGCCCAATGCAACGATGGTCATCGTGGGCGAAAAAAACAGCTATGTGTTGACCCAAGGTGGTACTGAGATGGTCAGCTTATTGAGCAACTTGACGCCAAAGAACATTCAAGTGGATAATGACATGAGCTTTAATGTGCCCAATAATGACGGTTACTTTCAAGGAGAAATGAAGCTGTCTTACGCCAAACTAAAGGATGAGTTTAAGCGTTCAGATTATCAGTTCTTTTTGCAAAACAACGGCCGTGACTGCACCTCTGCCAGCGATCAACGCATTGATGCGCAGCGCTTTTGTTTTAGCGTTCCTGTCAAAGGTGCTATTTATCCGCAGGTCAGTAATTTGAGCATGATTCAATCAAATTATCGCGCTTTGAGCAAACCTTATACGGTCAGCTTTTATACCCAAACGAAGCAAGCCCAGAGCAACCGCAGTGGCACCAATGCGGCACAAAAACTGGTCTTACTGCCTTTTGCGCTCGCCTTTGACGTGGTTACTTTCCCCTTTCAATTGTTAGACAATTAACAGGATTTTTGTCCAATTCAGGGCTTGTATGTATGTGTGGCACGTTATGAAGACACCTCGATAAGTGCTTATAGCGTGCCCCACTGGCAGGTCAAAATAGCTTTTCGACGACGGATTTTGGGTAGCTTTGTTTGGCCGTCTCAGCGGCTCGAAACAAAATGTCGTCTGCTTCGACAGGCCCTGCAATGTCACACAGACAGACATAAACCAGCTGAATCACATTATTCAACAAATACTCATCATCAGGCACAGGTGGTTGATTGCCCTCCAAAAACTGACCCATATGAATAACATGCCCTTTAAAGGTGCGTTCCTGCGAGACAGCTTGGTGCACAGCCTGAAACAGACTGCGACTTTCTGATGCATTCAATTGTTTGCTGAGGCTCTCCATCACCGTATAAAACGCGCCCACCACTTCAGATGCGGGTATTTTTTCGCTTATTTCTTTACTACGGCTGTCAGCTGTTTGCTGATTGTCTGCCTGCATCGTGTCCCAAAAGCCTTTACGAATATCAGACTTGTGATCTTGTAGCTCAGGATAGCGCCTCGTCGCATCCAATACGCATTGCTGCATCATTTTTACAGAGACTGTCGAGTACTGTTGCCACTGGCGAGTGAGCAGACGCACCTCTTCGGGGTTCAGATATTTTGCCAATACCTCTGCCATTGCGGACACGGTTTGGTCTACTGATTGAGTATCCATATTCATCCGTTTGCTCCTATAAATGACGCTCGGTGAGAGTTTTGGTATCAAACATTTGCTTTTGAAACTCAGGATAACCCAGCTCAGCATGCTCAGTATAATCAAGGCCACGCTGCTCATGTAAACGGCTTGCCTTTAGTCCAAAGCTCATGTCAATCAGCTTATACATTACCAAACCCAATCCCAATCCCCAAGCAAGCGCCACGCCCACGCCTAGCGCTTGTACGCCTAGCCGTGATAGATTGAATAAATCTCCTGTATAAAACAATCCTGCTGCCAGCGTTCCCCATGCACCGCCAAAGCCATGCACTGCCACCGCTGATACCACGTCGTCTATTTTGAGCTTTAATAAGGCTTGCGTTGATAAGACATAAACGATGGAGGCCACTGCTCCAATGACGATGGCAAAGATAGGTGCGGTTGTGGCACAGCCTGCGGTGATCGATACCAAACCGATCAAGCTGGCATTAACGCTGTCGCTCAGCAAAATCGCTTTGTTAAGCGTTCTCGATATCAGCATATAACTGACGACCGCACTCACTGCCGCAATGAAGGTATTGACGGCGATCAGACCGATGTTCCCAGTGATAGATAAGGTCGAGCCCGCATTAAACCCGAACCAACCAAACCATAAGATAAAGCCGCCAAGCGCCAATAAAGTCATGTTGTGACCTGCAATCAGTCTTGGCGAGCCATCCGGTGCAAATCGACCAAGCCTTGGGCCTATGATCAAGATACCTGCCAATGCTAGCCAGCCACCGACAGAGTGCACCACGGTAGATCCGGCAAAATCGATAAAACCAAGCTCAGCTAACCAACCAGTGCCGCCAAAATACCCACCCCACACCCAACTGGCAAACACAGGATAGATAAACAAACAAATCAAACAGGCGGCAATTGCATAGCCGATAAATGAGACGCGCTCTGCCATCGCGCCACTCGCAATCGTCACCGCTGTCGCTGCAAACATCATCTGAAAAAACATCACTGCCCAATCCATATTGGACAGATCGACTGGCATAAAATGATCGGTACCGACAAATCCAGAGTTATTGGTACCCATCATGAGCCCAAACCCCACCAAATAAAAGGCCAGACCACCGATACACATGTCAGTGTAGTTTTTCATCATGACGTTGACTGCATTCTTTGCACGTACAGATCCACTCTCGAGCAAAGCAAAACCTGCCTGCATAAAGAACACCAAAACTCCGCCCCAAATAATCCAAGCAATGTTTTGATACTCAAGCAGTTGCGCCACGGTCAGTGTGTCTGCTGTAGCAGCGTGTGCGCTACCCATCGTCCCTAATAGCAACGTATTTAACAGTAATAAAAGGCGCAGCAGTGATTTTGGTAATATATTGATCACGTTTAGCCCAAAAGTATTCAACGCAACAGCATTCAGCCCAACAAATGATGGTTTCATCTTCTCTCCAAACATTTATCTATCCCCAAAAATTTTATTGATGCACTGTTTTTACGCATGAATGCACACCAATAAGCCCTACTGGGGTTGGAGCAAAACCTATGCCAAAATCTATTTGCTTGTATCAAAAAACACGTTTATTTTTATAAAAATGAACAGTTGTCATTTAATTTACTAAAATGACTTTATTACTATTTGCATTGGCGAGCGAACCGCTTTGTACGTGTAGTTTCTCTTACGCTATCAATAACTTATCCCTACCTGAGTCGATTTCATGTTAAAATGAGCGTTTTTAAATTAGCCACCCAATCCAGCATTAACATATTCGTTAATAGCGGCTATATTTTTAGTACATTTTTTCTACTCAACAGGTCCGCCCATGTCTGCCGATACCATTGCCCGCACCGCCTTTAAACAAGGCACCAAACCACTTTATGATTACGACAAACATTGGGCGAGCTGCTACGAGCCTGCGCCTTACCTGCCAATGAGCCGCAAAGAGATGGACGATTTGGGCTGGGACGCTTGTGATGTCATCATCATCTCAGGGGATGCTTATGTTGATCATCCAAGCTTCGGTATGGCGATTATTGGTCGCTTGCTTGAGTCACAAGGCTTTCGCGTTGGTATCATTGCTCAGCCCGATTGGAAGAGTAAAGATGCCTTTATGGAACTTGGCAAGCCGGTCTATGCTTATGGCGTGACCGCTGGCAACATGGACAGCATGATCAACCGCTATACCGCTGATCGTAAAATCCGTAGCGATGATGCTTATTCTCCTGGCAACGTCGCCAACAAACGCCCTGACCGTGCGGCGATTGTCTATAGTCAACGCTGCCGTGAAGCCTATCCTGATGTGCCGATCATCTTAGGCGGTATTGAGGGTAGCTTACGCCGTATTGCGCATTATGATTATTGGTCAGACAAAGTCCGCCGTAGTATCTTGCTAGATGCGCGTGCGGATGTCTTACTCTATGGTAATGCTGAGCGCGCCATCGTCGATGTGGTACATGGTCTGTCGAAAGGCTATAGCTTCGAGCAAATGAGCAAATTGCGCGGCACCTCTTACCTGTTGACTCCGACTCGTCGTCATTGGCAAGCGGATATGACTGAGGTCGCGAGTAACGATGTCGATACCGTTGGCCGTGTCGATCCTATCATCAACCCGTATGTCATGACCGAAGATGTTGACAGCTGCTCAATTGAGCAGAACAAACCATCGGACTCGCCTGTCGGGAAAGCCATGCCGTCATCCATGTCATCACAGTATCAGGGTTTTGTCGCTGAGCCAGTCACAGATAAAGTCATCAACGCCGACCAAGTAGACACCGACACGCAAGTGGTACAGATGCGCGGCTTTGATAAGCCTATGACCGCCCGTAAGCACAAAATCAAAATGCCGCCACGTGAGCAAACGGTGATTCGTCTACCTGACTATGAGCACGTCAAATCTGACCCTGTACTCTACGCTCATGCCAACCGTATTTTGCATTTAGAGACCAATCCGGGTAACGCTCGCGCGCTCGTACAGCGTCATAGCAGCGGTGCGGGTAACTCGCATACGTCTATCGATGTCTGGCTGAACCCGCCACCGATTCCACTCTCGACAGAAGAGATGGACTATGTGTTTGACTTGCCATATGCCCGCCTGCCGCACCCAAGCTATGGCGATGCGCGTATCCCTGCTTATGACATGATTAAATTTTCGGTCAATATCATGCGCGGTTGTTTTGGCGGTTGTACGTTCTGCTCGATCACCGAGCATGAAGGGCGCATTATCCAAAACCGTTCAGAAGAATCAATCTTGCGCGAAGTCGAAGCGATTCGTGATACCGCACCAAACTACACTGGCGTGATCTCTGATCTTGGTGGCCCAACGGCCAATATGTATCGTCTGAGCTGTAAAGACGAGACGATTGAAAAGAACTGCCGTAAGCCGTCTTGTGTCTATCCTGATGTCTGCGAAAATTTGCTGACCGATCACAGTAATTTAACCAAGCTGTATCGCAAAGCTCGTGATATCAAAGGCGTGAAAAAAATCCTTATCGCGTCAGGTTTGCGTTATGATTTGGCGGTAAAAGATCCTGAATACGTCAAAGAATTGGTCAGCCATCATGTCGGCGGTTATCTCAAGATTGCCCCTGAGCACTCTGAAGAAGGCGTGCTATCGAAGATGATGAAGCCGGGCATGGGCAGCTACGATCAATTCAAAGCCATGTTTGAGCAGTACAGTCAGGAAGCGGGCAAAGAGCAATATCTGATTCCTTACTTCATCGCCGCCCACCCGGGTACGAAAGATGAAGACATGATGAACCTTGCGCTGTGGCTAAAAAGTCATGGCTATCGCGCTGACCAAGTACAGGCGTTTTATCCAAGCCCGATGGCGACTGCGACCACCATGTATCACACGCACAAAGACCCACTACATAAGATCAGCCGTAGTGAAGGTGACATGGATATTGTCAAATCTGGCAAGCAGCGCAAACTGCACAAAGCGTTCCTGCGCTATCATGATCCAAAAAACTGGGTACTATTGCGTAAAGCGCTGCAAGACATGGGCCGTAGTGACTTGATTGGTAAAAACCGTGGCTGCTTGATTCCGCCATTCAATGCAAGCTTAGAAGGTCGCGATGCCGCGCAAGACAGCTATCAATCTGCGCGCAAAAAGAACAGTCGTCTTGGTAATGACTCAGTGAAGCGTAGCCATACTTCTTCAAACAACTCAAATGCTGGCAAAAACACTACCAGCAAGAACCCCAAGAAGCGAGTGAGCAAAGGCAACTTCCAGACCCAGCATACCGGTTTACCACCGCGTAAAACCAAATAGGTCAATTGGCTGAATAAAAAGCGCGTATCGACCATGAAGTTGATACGCGCTTTTTTATACCAGTCAGTTTTTCTTCTAAAAATTGAGAACTCACCTGTGACGTTATTCCAAATTTATCTGAAAAAAGCGTTACATTAGTCAATGGTCGAGTAACGAAGCAAACATGTAACAAACAATTTCTAACACTCTCCAAGAAAACTTTTGGTTACCATAAGCGCTATATGCTTAACGCATTATTAAATAGAAATGTACGATAATTCTGATATTTTTGGAGAACCCGATGAAGACTTTAACCAAAATTGTAACTGCCCTACCTGCCCTTGCCTTACTAAGTGCGTGTGCGACCACCGCTCCAACGACGCCAAATGCATCAGACACCCCAGTGAAAGACAGTATGCCAGATGCCGCTTATGACCGTATGGCAGCAGCCCCTTATACCTGTACTGATAACAGCAAAATCATGGCAAAACAGTCTATTAATAAAAACCAAGCCATGATTAACGCCACCTTGCCAAAAGTAAAATGGACAGAGCAAAAAATTGTCTTGAACGGCGGTGTACAAGGTGATACTGCAAGCTATGTCAATGACTCAAACCCAGAAGCTACTTATGCATGGCACATGAAAGGCGACAAAGGCATTTTCGCTATCAAATGGGCTAACGGCAAAGAATACCAAGTCAACTGCCAAATCTAATCTTATAGAATATTTAAAGATTGGTTTTTAAAAAGCCATCACTAAAAACAGTCATCATCAGATGGCTGTTTTTTTATGCGTGCATGTTAGGCTCATCATGACAAAAATCATGACCGTAAATCCGCAGTCTCATAAATAGTTTCATTAAAGTGAATCGTTTGGCGCTTTTATCTAGAGAAGCGCTGGGAAACCTGTCAAAATAGCGAGTATAGACCCCACTACTACTGTGGTTGTCATCAATAATAAAGAGGATACGTCGATGGCTAAGCGCCTCACAAGCATGATCATCATTGCAGCGGCTAGTATGTGGGCGCTGACTGGATGCGACCAAGGTGCTAAAACCGTTAGTCAATCCTCCGAGGCAGCAGAAACCACCGTAGAGACGTCGGCCGTGACTGCCCATACTATTGATTGGTCGCTAGTCGATAGTGGCGAAACGCCTGCCAATCTCGCAAGCTATCAGTATCCGTTTGCGCTCGATAGCCAAAACGTTCTTGATTATGCCGATTACTTCGATGTAGATACCGCTACCGCTCAGCATAATCTGACCATCAGTATGGCAAGCAATGAAGCACTGTCTAAGGTGTTGGATCAGTTGAGTGAGCAATATGTCTCACATGAGCTGACCGATGGTAACGAGATGACACTGGTCATTCATACCACGCCTGATGTCGCTGCTAGCAGTTATGATTATGTGCTGTCTGATGACTTTGCCAAAGGGTTGGTATTACCTATTGTGATCAAACCAGATGGCAAAAAAGGTGATGCAAAGGCGCATGGGGAGATGGCGGAGTAGCAATATGTATTTATTACGCATCATCTAATCGCTTGATTATAATAAAGCGCGAATCAGCATATAACTACCCATACCGAACATCATAACGTTTTCGGTTAAAGAGATCGCGCCCAGTGGTACATTACTATCGCCGCCCACGCAGGCACATTTTAGCTCGCGCTTATCGATATAGACCGCTTTAATCACCGATACCCCGCCAATTAAG
The DNA here is from genome assembly GCF_900163785.1 of Psychrobacter sp. JB385. Lineage (GTDB taxonomy): Bacteria > Pseudomonadota > Gammaproteobacteria > Pseudomonadales > Moraxellaceae > Psychrobacter. Next base: position 570,435 of record NZ_FUKN01000014.1, on the reverse strand, counting down.
CCGATGATAAAAGCAACCAAACCCGCAATCGGATTGAGCCAAGGCTGATCGGCAAACATAGCAATACCTGCAAACGCTTCTAAAAACGGATATACATAGGCGTAGCGTACCATGCGGCGTGCGAGTAAATCATATCCCAAAAACCCCGTGGTAAACCCTTCTAAATCCTCAAGCTTTTTAATCGCCAATACACACATAGACAGCGCGACAAACCACATGAGCGCTTGTATCGACAAGACACTAATGGCAAACGCCCAGCATAACGCCAGCGTCATCAGCGCGGTAACAGCAAATATCGCAATAATGGGCGCATACGTGGTGTCGTCGTCTGTCTCGGGTTCTTGATTGCCCAAAAATACTTGCAGATCATCATTGCCGCCAACGCGCTTGCCATCAATAAAGGTCTGCGGCGTGGTCTTGACCCCAAGCGTATCCTTGACCAATGTATTCTCATCTTGAGTGGTGATATGACGATCAATGATGTCATAGCCTGCGTGCTTGAGCGCATCGATTGATTTGAGGCCAAACGGACATAGGTGATCGGGCATCACCATACGAAAGATAATGGCAGACTGACTGCCTTCTTTGCCGATACGCTCACCTTGTAGGGTATCAATGAGATGCTGCACTTGCGGGCTGTGACTGTCGTCTATAGTGTCGGTATTAGATTTATTATTAGTATTGTCTGCCATAACGCGCTCCTTACGTTTTTCTTATTCGCTGCTTGATAATAGTTTTTCTTATGACTGTGACTATTATCTTATAAGCATCGGTAAGGGCAATCTGAATCAGTCTTGTTAACTTTGTTAGGTTTAATGATAAGTGGCGGGTTTTCGGAGGTAGTCTGGTGCTCAGACTATAGTTGCATACTGACTTTGCCAAAGGACTGGTACTACCTATTTTGTTCAGGTATATAACAATAAACATGAAATAAAAACTTATCGTAAGATGTTAGACTAATATTTATTTGAATAAATATTCAAAAAATCAATATTTCTGAAGGTTAAATAAATAAGGTATTAGATGTTTAAATCATATTATCAGCAGCATTCTTTGCTTAGCTCAGATGAAATTTACGAAGGTTTGTTAAGTTATGGAATGTTTAGCGACAATTTACCATCTTTCTTACAATCTGTTGATTTTTTTGCTTGGTGCAAAGTACAGAAGCAAGATACCTTTCAGAAAACAGAAACTACTCCCGTCTACTACGAAAGTATAAGAAATATAAATATACCAAGGATTATTACCATTCCAAATCCTATCGCATATAGAAATCTATGTTTTAATTTGAAAAATAACTGGAATGATATTCTATTACACTTTCAAACCTATACAGGTAATCAAGATTGGAAAGTAAGTAGAATACACATAAGAAAAACTAAAGAAAATAAGAAGATCCTAGTCTTAGGAAAATATGACACACTAAAAGTCATAAACCGCCAGATAGATAAAGAACAACTATTCGACATGGGCTTTTCAGACTATAGAGAAGACGATGACCCATTATTGAAGTTCAAGATTGGAGCAAGATTTCAGGCTCATGCTGATATCTCCAACTGCTTTGGTAGTATCTATACTCATTCTTTGACCTGGGCAATTGCTGGTAAAGCAGATGCAAAAGTTAAAGCAAACCGTAAGAAAAAAAATTGGTATAACGATCTAGACTCACTTTTAATGAACACTAATAATGGCGAAACACACGGTATTTTAATAGGTGCACATGCATATAACTTAGTTTCTGAAATTATACTAGTAGTAATCGACTATCAACTAGCTGAAAAAGACTATAAATTTATAAGGCATATTGATGATTATATTTGTTTAACAGAGAGTTATGAAAAAGCAGAAAAATTTTTAGCTGACTTATCTAATGAATTGCGGAAATTCGGTCTAATTCTTAATGGTAAAAAAGTTTCTATAGAGGGCTTACCAGCGACAAGAAACTCAAGTTGGATTGTTGATATTTCCAATCATCCAGTAAGCTTAGTAGATTATCTGAATTATAATTTAATGGTTAATTATTTAGACTTCCTATTGAGTTTACTTAAGACAAACAACGATGACGCTACTATATTGAACTATGGTATAAAAGTTATAACTGGAAAACGTGCTTCTAATAATGCTGTTGAATACCTTATTGATACGGTGCATCATTTAGTTATGATTTATCCATACCTTGTAGGTTTACTTGAGAACCAGCTATTTGAAAGGTATAAAGTGAATGTTTCCACAATCAAAAATATATCTGTGAATCTTCTTCACTATGGTACTGAGCGCAATAGTTATGAGCTTGTAGCATACTCGATATATTTTTCATTAAAATATGACTTTGAATTCGACATAAACTCATCTCTACTGGAAAAAGTTGGTAATTTAGATGACTGCTTGACGTTGTTACTTGCATATTTGTATGACAAAAAGAAATATGGAACACGCAGCAAGGCTGTTAAACAGCATAAAATAATAGCTGAACACTTATATAACAATAATGAAGACGATTATTGGCTATATTACTATGAGGTACTGCCAGCTAATATTTTGAAAAATTATTGGAGTAAAATGAAAAAGGACAAAATTAGTTTCTTAAAGCAAGTCTTCAACAACTAGGATAGTTATTCATTAGAATATAGTATCGGTGGGTTTCACTTTCATAAACCCACCTCACCAGTCACACTCTACAGTTTTACACTTTTTCCAACCAACGCCAAAAACTCATCTTCGCCCACCACTTTGACACCCAATTTTTCCGCTTTGGTCAGCTTAGAGCCAGCTTTATCCCCTGCTAGTAGCGCAGTGGTTTTGGCTGAGATGCTGCCTGAGACTTTTGCACCCAGCGCTTGTAGTTTGGCTTTGGCTTCATCACGCGCCATGCTATCGAGCGCACCGGTGATGACCCACGTTTGCCCATCGAGTGGTAGCCCTTCGGATGCGACCTGCTCGACCTTATCCCAGTGCACGCCAGCTTCAAGCAACGAATGAATCACTTCGATATTGTGCGGCGCGCGGAAGAATTTATAAGTCAGCTCGGCAGTGATTTCCCCGACATCTGGCGTTTTTATCAAGGTCTCAATACTGGCTGCCATCAGGCTATCTAAGTCACCAAATTGCTGTGCAAAGTTCTGTGCCGTCCCTTCACCAACACCGCGAATACCCAGCGCATAGATAAAGCGCGCGAGCGTGGTGTGTTTACTGGCTTCAATGGCGTTGATGATGTTTTGTACCGATTTTTCACCCAATTTTTCAAAGGTGACCATCTCATCCGCATGGTTGTGCAACTGATAGATATCAGCAACCGTTTTGACCAGACCATGCTCAAAGAAGCTAATGAGCCAACTCGCGCCAAGCCCGTCGATATCCATCGCACGGCGTGAGACAAAGTGAATGAGCGCCTCGGTCTGCTGCGCGGGGCAAAACAGACCGCCTGTGCAGCGCGCCAATGCTTCATCTTCTGGCAGGACAACAGGCGAGTCGCAGACAGGGCAAGTCGAAGGTAGCGTGACTGGCTCGCTGTCCGCTAGACGCTGCTCATGCCACACGCGGGTGACTTTGGGGATGACATCGCCTGCACGGTGCACGCTGACCATATCGCCTGCGCGCACGTCTAAACGCTGAATCTCACCAAAGTTATGCAAGGTGACATTGCTGACGGTGACGCCGCCGACTTTGACAGGTTCGAGCTTGCCAACTGGGGTGATTTGACCAGTACGTCCGACTTGCCATTCGATATCGTTTAAACGCGTCATAACGGTTTCGGCAGGGAATTTATAGGCCGTCGCCCAGCGCGGCTCACGCGATAGAAAACCAAGCTGCTGCTGTAACGCAAGGCTGTTGACCTTAATCACCATACCGTCAATCTCAAACGGTAGATCGCCACGACTTTCTATCACCGACTCATAATAGGTCTGTGCGGCGCGTGGATTGGCGACCACTTCTACGGCACTGACGGTAAAGCCAAGCTCGGTGAGCCACGCCAGCGCCCCTGATTGGGTGTCTATACTTTCAGGTAATCCTTGATTGACCGAATAGCCATAAAATGCGAGTGGACGACTGGCAGCTATGGCGGGATCGAGCTGACGTAAGCTACCAGCGGCGGCATTGCGTGGATTGGCAAAGGTTTTGCCCTCATTCTCTTCCGCCAATCGATTCAGACGCTCAAATCCTGCCTTTGGCATCAGCACTTCACCGCGCACTTCTAACAGCTCAATATCAGCCGCATCAGCTATCCATAATGGTAGATTACGAATGGTTTTGGTATTTTGAGTGATATCTTCACCCGTTTGCCCATCACCGCGCGTGACCGCTTGCACGAACTTACCATGCTCATATTTTAGTGAGACCGCCAGACCATCTAGTTTTAGCTCCATCTCGTATTCAGGGTTTTGTTGCGAGACGCTCAGGCGATCATTAACACGGCGCATAAAGTCACGCAAATCATCGTATTCAAAAACGTTGCCCAGCGATAGCATCGGAATATCATGCGTGACTTGAGTAAAGGCGGATAGCGGTACATCGCCAACTTGATTGATGGGACTGTCAGGCTGCACCAAATCTGGATATGCTTCTTCTAACTCAAGCAACGTACGGCGCACTTGATCGTATTCACTGTCTTCTAAAACAGGATTATCAAGCACATAATACGCGTAATTATTCGTCTTAATAGTCTCAATCAACGTGCGCATCTGTGAGACAATTTCTGTGCTATTAACCGCACTGCCATCGGTCGAACTGGAAATATTGGATGCCACAGGTGCTTGAGTATCTACTTGAGTAGATGGTTTTTTAGAATTATTTGGTGAGGTAGCGTCAGTCATAGTCGGCGTCTTTTTTGTCATTCAAGATGCCGATATGATAACAAGTTTGTAAGAAGCTCGGACATAATTTTGCAAAATTCAGGCAGCCAAAATGAAGATAAGGAAAAACATTCTCATGCGTTACTGGGATAAGTGTTTCTTGCGTGCTGTGTCTTCACCGACAGAGGCTACGCAAAATTTATCCCAGTAGCTCTATACTTATTTTGTGACCAATAAATAGTAGCATGAGGAAAATACAGACCATAAAAAAGGCAAATAACGTCAATCGCTATTTGCCTTTTTAACACTTATAACCATTTTTATATGTTGGTTCGCTTAACCCTCATAATCGCGAACTTGGTTACGTAGCTGCTGCTTATATTCTGGCGTGATTGGCTCATTCTCTTCATCCAGCATAATAGCATCCAAATCGCTTGCCATCATATAAGCAATGCTCATCATGCTATCAAAGCTACGCAGGGCTTGCGGATGCGGCAACGATAAAAACACCACGACACCATTATAGTTGTTGGTCGCCACACTGTGCGGATCAAAAGGGGCAATACCATCATCCGTGATACCCATCATACTGAACCACAACATGCCAGTACCATCTTTTTGCTCATAACGATGGAACATGTTCATCGCGCCATAACGCAGACCGTATTTATCAATCAAGGCCAATAAATCGCGACCACGGATGAAAGAGACAGGACGATCACGATACTGATGTGGCAAAATCGTGATATTGATGTTGTCTTTAGCATTAATCAAGGGGCCATTTTGTGCTTCATCGACAGGCTCTGACAGATGCTGATCAAGAATAGGACTGTTGTTGTCGAAGCTTGGCTCGTCTGCTGTATCAATCGCTGGCATTAGACTGTCAGTCGCTGACATCAAGCTTGAAAACGCATCTGGCTCTTGTTCGACATTCATCTGCTCGGCGGTTTCTGCAAACTCGACGTTGTCGGTGCGCTGCTCTTCATCTTGCCAGCGAGCGTAATCAGTACTTTCTACCATATCGTTATCGTAACTTACGTCACCGCGTCCAGCTGTTAGCTGTGCGTCAACGTTGGTATGGGCTTGAGTCAACGGCTCTTCTTCGACCACTGCATTTAAATAACTGCGGTCAGGGCCAATGCTCGTCTCGCCAGCGACCGCATCATCCAAATCTGGTTGATCGATAAGATTGCGTTCATGACGCGGTATGATAGGAATACCGTTTTTATCATAATTGACCGCTGCAACCTCAGCCTCTTTGCGGCGCTTGAAGCTACGAATGACCATAAATAGCCCTGCAAGCACGATGAATGCAGCAATGGCAATCAATATAAACTGAATAGCGGTCATGAGAAATACATCCTAATATATGACAAAAGGGAATACATAAGAGGGGATAAATGGCAATAGTCTAGCATGGCTAATTCATATCGTCACCATATAGTCATCGTTTATCATCAGCCCGATACACTTGTGTGACGTTGTTATCCGAGCTTTAATGTATCGTTGACAGCACTTTATAGTGAGTTCAGTATAAAGATGATACAGCGGGGCTGGAATGAGTTTTTTGCAGACTCTGTCGGCGTAGGCACAGCAAGCAAGAAAAATTCATACCAGTTCCGCGTCGAACTATAATGGTTCTGTTTTATTTAGAAATATAGCGTTCGGCCTCATTAAGCGACACGCTGACCAAAGTCGAAATACCTGCACTTGGCATGGTGACGCCTTTTAATTCATGGGCAATCTGCATCGTCAGCTTATTGTGACTGATAAAAATAAACTGCAAATCATCCGCCAACTCATGAATCAAACTGGTAAAGCGGGTGACATTGGCATCATCAAGTGGCGCATCGACTTCATCGAGCACGCAGAACGGCGCTGGATGCTGCTTAAAAATCGCAAAAATCAAACTCAGGGCGGTCAGGGTTTTTTCACCGCCAGATAGTACCGCCAGACGACTGTTGCGCTTGCCTTTTGGCTGTGCCATGAGCGTCAATCCTGCGCGCCACTGCTCTGCTTTATGTTTGTCAGCAGGGATATTGGCCGGCATCTCGTCCGTATTTAACGTTAGGCTTGCTTGTCCGCCACCAAAGACTTTAGCAAATAAATTAGACAACTCTTGATTGACCGCATCGAGCGTCTGCATAAATAGCGTCTTGGTCGTCTCATCAATCGACGCAATCGCTTGGGTCAAAGTCTCCATACTTGCTGCAATATCTGTGGTCTGCTGCTCAAGTGGTGCTAAGCGCTCGTTGACCTCTGCCAACTCTGCCACAGCCGCGAGATTGACCGCGCCAATTTTGCCCAGTTGCTGCTCAAGTTTGGTTCGTTCTTTTTCAAGCTCGGCGATTTTATCTGGACGTACGCGGCGATCATGCGCAATAAAATCCGCCAGTAAGTTTGAGACACTCATTTTTTGCTGCGGCTGGACGTTTAACGCGGCTTTATACTGATGACTTGCCTCATAAAATGCAGTGAGAGCGTCTTGCGTTTGGTGACTGATATCTTCCAAACGCGCCGTACTCAATGCCAGTTCGGTGGCGTGCTGTGCAAGTGCGCTTTGCTGTTTTTGCAATGTTTCTTGTTGTGCCTCAAGCTGCGTTTGCTGCTGAGCGTACTCTGTTTTAAGCGCTGCCAGTGCCGTTTCGCGCTCTACCAGTATGGCTTGCTGTTCATCACGCGCAGTCTTTGCGGTTTGTAATGCCGCTTGCAAGGCAGGCAATTTATGTTGTTGCTGCTCATAACTGGTCTTTAAAGCGTGTTCGCTTTGTCGTGATTTATCATATTGCTCGGTCGCTCGCGTCAGACTGCTGGCGCTATGCTCTAAACGCATCTCGCTTTGCTGAATACGCAGCTGTAACGCTTGCCACGCATCCTCGTCTGCTTGCCGCGCGCGCGCAAGCTCACTGCGCTCAGCTTGTAATTGCTGACTGGTTACTCGTGCCTCTGCTATCTTGGGTGTCAGCGCGGCGATCTCGCTTTCAATCTGCTGCTGCTCATGTTTCAGCACCTGCTGCTCTTGCACCAACTCTTGCTGCTCTTGTTCGAGCGCCGCTTTGTCGCTAATGAGACGCTTACTATCTGCTTGTAAGCGCTCAAGACTGGCTTGTTGGGTGGTGAGCTTTTGCTGATACTGATGTTTATCACGGGTTAACTGGTCAACTTGTGCGCGGGCTTCTTCTACATGGATGGTCAAAGCATCTTGATCACGCTGGTTTTTGGCAATGGCTTTTGTCTGATCTTCTATCGCCGCTTCAAGCTGATTAAGCAACTCTTCTAACGCTTGTAAGCGGGTACGCTGCTGCAAACGCTGGGTTAAGAACTGACTGTTACTTCCCTCTTGCGTGCCAGCAAATTTGCTAAGATTGATGGTGCCTTGACGACTGACTATCCACCCATCCGCGGTGAGCAGTATGGCAGACGCTGGTAAAGCTTTTAAAACGGCTGCAAGTGCATCAGATACTTGCTTCTCATCCGTCTCAGATTGCGCGACATACAAATAGCAGTGCTGAAACAGCGCTAATGTGGGCTGCACAATCAATTGAGATAAAGGCCATACTTTATCAGCCAGTGCTTCTGGTAATGTCTTGAGCAAAGGACCACTCAACGTGTCTACTTGATGCGCGCTATTCTCATTTTGCTTGGGGCTTACCAACCATAGGCTATGAGCAGTCTCAATTGTGGGTTTATTTTTTGTATGGGTAAGCTGGCTTTGTGCTGCTTGATACGTCAGTAAGTCGCTCACATGAGGCGTGAGTGCTTGCCATAGACTATTCGCTTGAGAATCATCGCTATTACTGTCAAGGCTTGAGGGATGCGTGATAAGCACATGACTGTCTAACCACAGTGACAACACATCATCAAGTAAGGATGCGTACGCTTGCCCTGTTGCGCTCAGTTCAATCTGCTCACGTATCGTGGTTATGTCGAGTGCGTTATAGCGACCAGTCAGGTTAGCCGTTGAATCCGTCGTTGCAATGGTCTTTTGCTGAGCGCTTGGCACTGGTTTGGGATGGAGTATCTGATGCAGCGTATCGTACTCACCTGCCAATAATGCGTGGCGTTTTTCATGCTCACTCAATTCGCGCTGCTGTACTTTCAAGGTTTGCTGTAGGCGATGTGCTTGTGGTTGCAGCTCAGACAAGCGCTCATCCACGCTGTCTTGTTGCCTCTCAATCTGCTGCAATCGGGTATTTAGCTCATTAACTTGCGTCTCTAAAGCCTGACTTAAGACTTGGGTATCTGACGGCTTTTGAGCATCTGTATTATCGGATAGCGAGACAGACTGTTGTAGCTGTTGCCATAGCTGCTGCCAATTTGACTGACGACGTTGCCATTTATCATAACTTTGCTGATAGCGTTTTTGTGATTGGGCGTTAATCGCTTGTTGCTGCTCAAGCGCACGCGCATTGTCTTGCAAGCGGTTTAATTGGTTTTGCGCCTCATGCCAAGCGCGCTGCAATGGTTGCTCATTACGCTTATGCGTGTCACGTTTTTCTGTCAGTTCTATCAGCTGAGGACGCAAAGCTGCTACCGTCGTTTTTTGCGCCATTTGCTCAGCGTTTAATCGATCTATCTCACTCAGCGCCTGCTCGCGCTGCTGATTCAAACTTATCAGTTGCTGCTCGATAGCCGTCAGCTGTGAGGTTACATCGCTTAGTTGATGCTCGGCTTTTTGGTGAGCGAGCTGCTGCTCGTAATGCGCACTTTGTGCGTCATCCTTTAGCCATTGCTCTTGGTTGATGTGCGCGGCAAGTTTGTCTTGTTTGGCTTTTAGCGCCTCATAGCTGGCTTGCAGAGTGGTAACGTCGGCTGCGCTACGCTCATGAACAAGTTTTTGCTGCTGCTGGTTATGTTTGGCTTGATAGAGCTGCTGAATGGAGAGCTGCTGCTTAATATCTGCAAGCGTCAAGGCCATCTCTTCATAACGCTGGGCATTGGCTGCTTGCTTAGACAGTGTTTTTTGTTGGCGTACCAGCTCGCTTTGCATATCGTGTAGTCGGGCTAAGTTTTCTTGCGTTCTTTCTAACTTCTTTTGTGTCTCTTCACGGCGTGCTTGATAGCGAGACACCCCTGCCGCCTCTTCGATAAATTCACGCAGCTGCATGGGGCTGGACTCTACAATACGCCCAATCATACCCTGCTCAATGACCGCATAACTGCGCGCGCCAAGTCCTGTCCCTAAAAACACGTCGACCACATCACGGCGACGACAGCGCGTGCCATTGATAAAGTAATCCGAGCGCCCTTCTAAATTTACCTGACGACGGACGGACAACTCTTGATAGAGATTGAACTCATGACGAATGCCGTTTTGCTCATCCTGCGTGTGCTCAAATGTCAACTCAACGCTGGCAACGCTTTTGGCCGTTTTGTCTTGCGTACCCGCGAAGATAACATCACTCATCGCGCCGCCGCGTAGCTGTTTGGCGGAGGTTTCACCCAGTACCCAGCGAATGGCGTCGATCACGTTGGATTTGCCGCAGCCGTTTGGCCCGACAATGGCGGTGATACCATGACGGAAGGTAAAAGTCGTTGGGTTGGCAAAAGACTTAAAGCCTGCCAGTTTTAGAGATTTTAGACGCATGAATAGTCAGTAAACTTAGCAAAAACAGGCGGCTATTCTACCTGAAATTGCCATGAGTTTTTAGGGTTAACGCGATAAGTGCATAAACGATTTTGATTGCAGGCTGTGATTGAACCCTTGTAGTAGTTTTTGTTCGACTTGGCAGAGATTATTTTTGGCTAAATAGCGATTATTAAACTCAATCAACGACGGCCACGTGATACTGGCCACTTCTAAACAATCCACAATATCTAGCAGCTCTTGTCTTAATAAATACTGATATTTTTTGGGTCTTTTGTGACATAGCGCCAGCTCTCGATCCACCAAGCGTTGCTTATTGCTCTCTAACGCGCTACCACCTATAAATAACAATAAAAACTTGGCGTCTTTATCGATAAAGCCTTTTTCGAGCAAGTGCTCGTACATCAAGCAGTACTTTAAGAGTTGATCGGGGTTTTTTCTGCCATTGAATTTTAATTCATTGGCGACCAGTAGATTTGATTGATGGTTGTAGGCCAAGTTGTCCATATACATGGCTTTTAGCTCAGTACTGGCTTCAAAAATCCCGCTGTTACCATGTGTCGACCACGATCCGCCTTGCTCAAAGCACATAAACTGCCCATAAAACTGATCGAGATAATTATCGCTGCACAGACTCAAAAAAATATCGAGCTCTTTATTTAGATACTCTTCAGAAAAAAACATGACTCGGCGTACGGCTTCGCGAGCACTACAAATACCCATCGTTTGCTTTGAATATGTCTCTAATTGCTCAGACTCACTCATTTTATGGTTCAGCTTTTTATTGATGACGCTCTCTATTTCTTCTAACTCTTTATTTTTTAGCTCTGGCGCCGTTGCCCATTCAATGATTTGGCGTACATATTGTTTTTTGCTCACACCAAGAATTCGCTGCGGCTCCCACACCAAAAACTCTACCATGTTAGATAGCCCCATCGTCCACGGCATCGACTCTTTTAAATGGCTCATTGAACCAAAAACACGGCGATATTTTTCTGTCGCTTTCATACTGATAATGTCTCATGGTTTACATTTTTTACGATAAAGAGGTGCAGTGATTACAACACCCCCAATTCACTCAATAAATACAAGCTTGTACTACCAGTCATATCTGTAACCACCATACTAATAACCAACCCAAACCTCGTGGCAAAAAGTAAAATTCGTTGGATTAGTAAAAGGTCTGAAGCCTGATATACTCGAGGTTTTAAGCGAATGAATAGTTAGTAAATCTAGCAAAAATAGGCGGCTATTCTACCTGAAATTTTGATGGGTTTTTAAGGTTTGTGAGCTGTTAAGTATAATCTGATATATGTTTTTTGATTTTGTCATAAAGTTGATCAAAACCTTCTTCAAACCTCATGTTCATTGATTCTCGATTGTTTATACTATTGGAGCTATGACTAGGACTATGGGACAAGAGAAACTGACGCGAAATCGCTAAAAAAGACTCACAATCAGTACTCAATTCAGGGAAATACAAAATAGTAAGAATTTCAATTTTTGCGCCTTTTCGGTAAAACTCGTCAGTATTTATATTTGACTCACCTAATTCTTGAGACAGTTTTGAATTCAGCACTTTTAAAATATTAGTAAACTCAATAAGCCTAAACGCCAGTTCTTCGTACTTTTGCCTTAGAAAGATTTGCCGTTCGTATTTATGCTCAGACTCCTGTTTCACAAGATTATGATTATGATCAGAGTCTTGTTTTACAATATCACGTTTATAATTCTGTAAATTCAAAAAATAACTTGTCGCGAATGAGATTCCTCCACCAACCACAGCACCGACTATACCAGCTATTAATGCTTCCATTCACATCTCCTAAAAAAGTAATATTTACAGTAAGAAAATAAACCTTTCTCCGCCCGAAAATTTGTCCAATTATATAAATATAACCTTATAGCTAGACCCTTTATACCCCTTAGGCTGTTTAAAGGCTTTTTGTATCACAACTACTGGCGCGCATTCAAGATGATTTATATTTGCCAAATGGCAACCTGACCTTTATGCTATCTACTCCATACTGTTCGCTCATAAAAACCTAAAAACCGCTCAGTATATCAAAGTTTCTTCATACTACCGCCATCACATCGACCAAATTTATGCCATTACCTGCCTCTCAATCTGACTGTTTAGCCCAACCCGAATCCCTCACGCTTGATCATTTTCCTGAGCTTAACCACCGGCATCTCGTGACCAGCGGCTCGACCAACAGTGAGCTTATCGATGCCTTGCAAACTGGTGTATTAGATACAACCAACATGCACCTATTGACCGCAGAAACCCAAAGCTCAGGTCGTGGACAGCACGGACGCTCTTGGCAATCGCCGCACGGCAATGTCTATCTGTCTTTATATCACCCGATGTCCATGCCAATCAGCGGATTACTGTCGTTAATCATTGGGCTTGAGCTGGCAAAAATGTCCGTTATTCAAATGCTAAATGAACAATTGCGCGCACAAGGCTTGGCGACCATTGGTGTAAAATGGGCAAATGATTTGGGCTTTTATCAACTTTCTGATAAGTCTCAAAACCACTCTCGACAGCAAGATCAATCCACTCTGGATGATTCTGAACCCACCGCACAAACACTCCCTTTTCATAAGCTAGCAGGCATCTTAATAGAGCCCGTCACACAATCTGGCAAATTGGTCGGCGTTGTGATGGGCATCGGTCTCAATGTAAAAACAGCGCCCAAACTGACAGCACAAACGTCTGAGGGCATGAGCTATCAAGCAATTAGCTTGCAAGATATCTGCGAGCGCCTGCCACCAAACGCGGTGACGCTGCCAAGTTTGCGTGTGCTTTATCAGCAAATAAGCAAAGCACTGATGGCAGCGATGACACGCTTTGAGCATTTGGCATTGGAAAAACCCACGGGTCACACCTATTATTTAGACCGTTTTTTAGAGCAATTTAGTTCGATGGATGCGCTGGCGGGGCTGCGCTTACGCGTCACTCAAGATCATGGTAATGCAGAACAAACCGTGACTGGTTTTGCTTGCGGTATCGATACACATGGGTGTTTGCAATTGCGTCAAGATGACGGTAAGATTTCTGCGCTTTTTACTGGACGCATCGATGTTATTCATCAGGTTTAAACCACCTATTTAATGAGCACTCACGTGAGCTGCATATCTACTGATAATGGCTGCACTATATAAAGGGATTTTTATGCTCTGGCTTGATCTTGGGAACACTCGTCTAAAATATTGGCTCACTGACGACATCGGGCAGATAGTGGCGCATGATGCCAAACAACATCTGCAAGCACCTGCCGAGCTGCTCATGGGTCTGACCGATCGCTTTGAGCGTTATGCCCCTGACTTTATTGGTATCTCCTCTGTACTGGGCGATGATTTGAATATGAAGGTGTCAGATACCTTGGGGCGTCTGAATACGCCATTTGAATTTGTGCATGTCGATGCCGCGCACCCGCTAATGAAAAGTGCTTATAACGACAAACAGTTAGGCTGTGATCGCTGGTTACAGATGCTGGGCGCGGTTGATAAGAAAAAGCGCCAATGCATCATCGGTTGCGGTACAGCAGTGACGATTGATTTGATTGATCATGCGGAGCATTTGGGTGGTTATATTTTCCCCAGTATCTATCTACAACGTGAATCATTGTTTTCAGGTACTAAGCAGATTACTATCTCTAATGGGACTTTTGATAGCGTTGGTCAAGGCATAACCACGCAAGATGCCGTCCATCGCGGGATATTATTATCGATTGTTGGTGCCATCAATGAGATTAGCCATCGTCACCCCAACTTTGAACTGATTATGACAGGCGGTGATGCAGTGATCATCTCACAGCATGTCAATCGCCCAGTACGCTTGCGTGATGATTTGTTGTTAAATGGATTAGCACGTTATTTTGATCATACCAAGCAGTCGTAATATTCAATAGATACTTTTACATTGATCATAAAAAAAGCAGTACGCCTCACACGTACTGCTTTTTTAGTCTTATAAAAACACCGAAGTTTTTATTAAATACTACGGTACTTTAAACTTAATAGGTAAAGTAACTCGTCCAGTTACTTTTTTCCCTTTAATAAAAAATGGCTTCATAATTCCTGTTTTTACCTGCCTAGTAGCTTTTCTATCGAAACACCTATTACCACTACTTTCTCTAACATTTACATGAGTTATGCTACCTTGTTCGTCAACCAACAAGCTCAATGTAACTTCAAGTATTTGCCCGCTCCTAACTCTAATTGGTTCACCAGTTACACTGTCTGAACAACGAAGTGAACCTTCTCTAAAATAAAATTCTGGTTGTTTCAGCCAACTAGCGTCTTGAGTAGAGAATTGAATAACAGGTTCAGGATTAGACAAATCAACCAACTCTGCCTGTGCTGTTTTTGTACTTGCTATCAAGGTAAAGAAGGTCAATAAGATAGATAGTAAACTGTGCTTACCTATCGCTGTGATATGAGTTGTAAATTTAGAGTCTATGTTATTAGAAGTGGCATTAAAGGTAGGTTTAGTATGTAGTTTACTGGTCATTATAGAAGTCTTTTATTCAAGTCATTAAAATGTGCAACGCTAACGAACGCATAACGTAACACATTCTTATGACTTAAAACAAAAATTATTCGATAAAAGTTAGCTTTTAAATAACCAATAATGTTTACTTGGTCTCATTAAACAGCTCACGACCGACCAGCATACGGCGAATCTCACTGGTGCCCGCGCCAATCTCATAGAGCTTGGCATCACGCCAGTAGCGCCCCAGTGGATACTCGTTGGTATAGCCATTACCGCCAAATATTTGGATACCTTCACCTGCCACCCATGTGGCTTTTTCGGCACACCATAGAATCACGCTAGCGCAATCTTTACGCACTTCTCGGCTGTGTCCTGCACCGCGCGCGTCCAACATATCGAGGTTCTTACCGACGGTATATAAGAAGCTGCGTCCTGCTTGCAGTATGGTATACATGTCAGCCACTTTGCCTTGGATAAGTTGAAACTCGCCGATGGCTTGACCAAACTGTTTACGATCATGGATATAAGGGACGACATTGTCCATGACCGCTTGCATAATACCAATAGGGCCCGCCGCCAATACGGCACGCTCATAATCTAGACCGCTCATGAGTACCTTGACACCTTCATTAAGACCGCCCAAGATATTTTCGCTTGGTACGGTCACATTGTTAAAGGTCATCTCACCCGTATGGCTACCGCGCATACCGAGTTTATCTAGCTTTTGCGCGGTACCAAAGCCTTCCATACCTTTTTCGATGATAAAGGCGGTCATACCTTTGGCACCAAGCTCAGGATTGGTCTTGGCATAGACCACCATCACATCGGCATCAGGACCATTGGTGATCCACATTTTGCTGCCGTTCAGCACGTAGCTACCATCTTTTTCTTCGGCTTTGAGCTTCATACTGACCACATCTGAGCCAGCACCGGTCTCACTCATTGCCAAGGCACCGATGAACTCGCCGCTAATGAGTTTTGGCAAATATTTTTGTTTTTGTGCCTCAGAGCCATTACGTTTGATTTGATTGATACATAGATTAGAGTGCGCACCATAGCTAAGCGCTACCGATGCCGACACACGGCTGATTTCTTCCATCGCGACCATATGGGCGACATAGCCCATGTTGGAGCCGCCGTACTCTTCAGGGACGGTGATGCCATGTAAACCAAGATCGCCCATCTTTTGCCACAGATCCATTGGGAATTCATCGCTACTATCGATCTCGCTGGCACGTGGGGCGATCTCATTGGCCGCAAACTGCTGTACGACATCGCGTAGCGCGTCAATGTCTTCGCCAAGCTGAAAGTTCAATCCAGGTAAACTCATAACCATTCCTTGTGTTTTGATATTTTATTTATTAATAAAGTTGATTCTGTTTAAGAAGAATATTGCATCGGTTCCAAGCAAGCATCATAAATGAAGCTGGGATTGATTTTTCGAAGCCTCTGTCTGCAACGGCTCAGCAAGCGAGGAAAATGAATCCCAGCTACCAAAAAGATGATCACGTTTGCATTTTATTTGTTGCCGCTTATTTGTTAAGACCGACGTTTATTGATTAAGGCGTGGGCCACGTTTGAGCCATTGGCACGACCCAAGAACGCACTGATACGCTCGCCTGCCACGACCAACTTGTCCAAATCAATCCCTGTACTAATACCCATGCCATGCAGCATATAGACGACATCTTCGGTCGCGACATTACCCGTTGCGCCTTTGGCATACGGACAACCACCAAGGCCCGCCACCGAGGTATCAAATTCGCTGACCCCCATTTGTAATGCAGCCAAGGTATTGCTGAGTGCTTGACCGTAAGTATCATGAAAGTGACCTGATAACATGCTGATATCGGCGTACTCAAGCGCTGCTTGTAGGGCACGCTGCACTTTGAGGGGTGTACCCACACCAATCGTATCGGCAATACCAATCTGCTCTGAACCAATTTCAATCAAGCGTTTGGTGACGTAGGCTACTTGGCTAGGATTAATCTCACCTTCATAAGGACAGCCAACGGTGCAAGAGATAACGCCGCGTACTTTAATGCCTTGCGCTTTTGCTGCCGCGGCAACGGGCGCGAAACGCTCAATACTTTCATCGATACTGCAGTTGATATTTTTTTGGCTAAAGGTTTCGCTGGCTGAGCCAAAAATGACGATCTCATCAGGACGGTGCAAAATAGCATTTTCAAAGCCGCGCATATTGGGCACGAGTACCGAGTAGCAAACGTCCGTCTGCCGCGTTGGCGCAAGCGCTTCGAGTAGCGTGCTGTTATCGCCCATCTGCGGTACCCACTTAGGCGACACAAAACTGGTCGCTTCCAGTTTTTTAATCCCTGCGTCAATCAAATCATTGATTAATGCTTGTTTCACCGCTGTCGGCACGGTCATGGATTCATTTTGTAAGCCATCACGTGGGCTGACATCGACGATTGAAACATGATCGGGGTACGAGATATTCATTTTTTTATCCTTTTTACTCACTGTCGCTACTATCACTACCATTATCGATACGCAGTAATTCATCACCGTCAGCAACTAAGTCACCTGCTGCAAATAATAACTCTGCTACCACACCATCAGTCGGTGCGGTAATGGTATGTTCGATTTTCATGGCCTCAATGACCGCAAGCGGCTCGCCTTTTTTAACAGTATCGCCAACAGCCACTTTAAAGGCAACCACTTGACCTGGCATCGGTGATTTTAGGCTACCGACCGCTGCCGTATCCTCACCCACATGTGCCATGATGTCAATTAAGGTAATCTCATCGCGTCCGCTATCTGTAAACACATAGACCGTCTCATTATTGACCCAGCTTTGGGCACTGATACGTGCACCCTCTAACCATAAGGTATGATTGTGCGCATCACTGCTGTCATAACTGACTTGTCCTTCATAAACCGTTTCGGTCTGAGCAGCGACATTGATATTGCGATCATCCTGCGTATTCGCGATTTCTTTTTCGATGACAAGCGTAAAGTGACTGAGGTTATCACCACCTTTTTTATGATCAGCGCAGCTCGCATTGTGCCAATTGCTGATACGAGCAATATATGACTGCTCATCGTAAACCAAACTAAATGAACGAGTATAGTCGCTATAAGCACGGAACCCTGTCGGCTTGCTAAAAGGGTCGTTGTCTGTCTTTTGCGATACGGCTTCGCTCGCAAGCTGCTGCGCGATAGCCGTCACCACAAGCGTCGATAACCCAAGCGGATGCTGATCAAACAGCTTGTCCTGCTCGCGCTCTATCAGCGCCGTATCGAGATTGACTTTGATAAATGAATCGGTATTTAAAATATAACGCAAAAATGCCACGTTGTTTGGCAAACCAACGATACGCGTCTGGGCTAAGGCGCGGTCGAGCTTTGCCAGTGCTTGCTCGCGCGTGGGTGCATGAACGATAAGTTTGGCAATCATAGAGTCGTAGAAAGGGCTGATCACATCGCCCTCGCGTACACCATCATCGATACGCACGTCAGTGATGTTAAAAGTACTGTGCTCAGGCTTTTGATAAGTAAATAAAGTCCCTGTCGCTGGTAAGAAATCATTGTCAGGGTTTTCAGCGCAGATGCGCGCCTCAATTGCATGGCCGTTAATTGTCAGCTCGTCTTGCGATTTTGGCAATGACTGACCCGCAGCGACCAATAGCTGCCACTCGACCAAATCTACACCAGTAATGGCTTCACTAACGGGATGTTCAACTTGCAAGCGCGTGTTCATCTCCATGAAATAGAAATTCATCGTGCCTTCGCGCTGCTCAACGATGAACTCAACCGTGCCTGCACCAACGTAATCAACCGCACGAGCTGCTTCGATTGCCGCTGTACCCATCGCTTGACGCATGGCAGTATCGACACCCGGCGCTGGCGCTTCTTCTAGTACTTTTTGATGGCGACGCTGCACGGAACAATCACGCTCAAACAGATGCACATAGTTGCCATGCGTATCACCAAATACTTGGATTTCAATATGACGAGGTTTGAGCGCATATTTTTCGATCAACACTTGATCATTACCAAAACTGGTAATTGCTTCACGGCGACACGAGTCTAATAAGTCAATAAAATCGCTGCTTTGCTCAACGATACGCATACCTTTACCGCCGCCGCCTGCACTCGCTTTGATTAAGACTGGATAGCCAATAGCATCTGCTTGCTGCTGCAAAAACTGTGCATCTTGATTGTCACCATGATAGCCCGGTATCAGCGGTACACCAGCCGACTCCATCAAACGCTTAGACTCAGACTTGCCGCCCATGGCGCGAATCGCCTCAGCAGACGGTCCTATAAAGACCAAGCCAGCATCTTGGCACGCCTGTGCAAAATCGGCGTTTTCACTTAAGAATCCATAGCCTGGATGAATGGCCTCAGCGCCCGTTTGCTTAGCGATGGCAATAATGGTATCACCCTTGAGATAGCTGTCTTTTGGCGCTGAACCACCCAAATAAATCGCTTCATCACAGACAGCCACGTGCTTGGCCTCGCGGTCAGCATCAGAATAAACAGCGACGGTACTGACGCCAAGACGCTTAGCGGTCGCCGCCACTCGGCACGCAATTTCACCACGGTTGGCAATTAGAATTTTAGAAAACATAACTATCCCTGTGTCTTGTCGTTATTATTTGACGTCTTGTCTATTTTTTCATTTATCTATCATTATTCTGCTGCTAGTTAGTCTGCTGTCAACCAATCCGGCTTACGCTTTTGCAAAAATGCTTGCACACCCTCGCGACCTTGCGTTGACGCGCGAATATCAGCAATTCCTTTGACGGTATCCGCAATCAAGTCATCAGTAATGGGCGCGCCAGCGACATCGTGTAGAAGTTGCTTACAGGTTTTAACCGCATCGGGACTGTTTTTGACCATTTTGGCACAAAGTGTTGCGACCTCGTCATCCAGCCATTCTTCGCTAACGCGTTCATGAATAAAGCCAAGCTGACGTGCTTTTTTGGCATCGAACACTTCTGCACTTAAGAAATAACGCTGCGCGGCTCGAGCGCCCATTGCTCGTATGACATAAGGACTAATGGTTGCAGGTGCCAATCCCAAACGCACTTCACTGAGGCAAAAGTTAGCAATCTTCACCGCGATGGCCACATCACAAACGGCAACGAGACCCATGCCACCAGCATAGACATCGCCTTGTATCGCCGCAATCGTCGGCTTGGGGCATTCATAAATCGTCTTGAGCATTTGCGCCAATTTATCCGCATCTGCTAGATTTTCTTCATAGCTATAGTCCGCCATGGCGCGCATCCAATTAAGATCAGCGCCCGCACAAAATGCTTTACCAGCAGCTGCTAATACAATGACTCGTACGTCATCGTCAGTACCAAGCACAGTGAAAACATCTGTCAGCTCGGCAATCATTTCATCATTAAAGGCATTACGTATCTCAGGACGGTTCAATGTTACCGTTGCCACATGCTGCTCAACGCTGACCAGCAGGCTTTTATAATTATTTGTCTCTTTTTGCATGACTCTCTCTTTTCGTCGCTGTTATTGTATTTAGATAAAAACCCTATGGCTAAGAAATTCTATTACTCAACCACACGCCACTATAACCATAGTTTTTGAATTTTTGATGACGGACATCGCTTAATCACTGACACAGCCAATCGTGATTTTAGACAAGCTGTTATATAAACAGCTACATTCTAAAGACCCCAAATTTCGTTTCTTCAATCGGAGCGTTATAAGCGGCGCTCAGACCCAATGCCAGCACATGACGGGTATCAGCAGGGTCAATCACGCCATCATCCCACATGCGCGCGGTGGCATAATATGGATGACCTTGCGCTTCGTACATCTCACGGATGGGCGCTTTAAAGGCTGCTTCGTCTTCGTCACTCCACGCCTCGCCTTTACGATCAAAGTTATCACGTTTGACCGTTGCCAATACTGAAGCAGCCTGCTCACCGCCCATCACAGAGATACGGGCATTTGGCCACATCCATAAGAAACGTGGACTATAAGAGCGGCCGCACATACCGTAGTTACCAGCGCCGAACGAGCCACCAACGATGATGGTGAATTTTGGTACTTTGGCATTGGCAACCGCCATCACCATCTTGGCACCGTGACGGGCAATACCTTCGTTTTCGTATTTACGCCCGACCATGAAGCCTGTGATGTTTTGCAGGAATACTAATGGAATTTTGCGCTTGCAGCACAGCTCAATGAAGTGCGTGCCTTTTTGCGCTGACTCGCTAAATAGGATACCGTTATTAGCAATGATACCAACAGGCATCCCTTCGATATGAGCAAACCCACAAACTAACGTCGTACCAAAACGCGCTTTGAATTCATCAAAGGCACTGTCATCAACGATACGGGCGATAATTTCTTTGATATCAAATGGCTTGCGCTTGTCCGTTGGAATCACGCCGTATAATTCTTTGGCGTCATAACGTGGCGGACGCGGTGTGATTTGATTGGGGATATGTTTGGCAGGGCGATTCAAATGACTGACGATATTACGAGCGATGGATAACGCATGGGTGTCGTTTTGCGCTAAATGATCGACCACACCTGAGAGCCGCGTATGCACATCGCCGCCGCCCAAATCCTCTGCGGTCACCTCTTCGCCTGTTGCGGCCTTTACCAGTGGCGGCCCACCCAAAAAGATAGTGCCTTGGTCTTTGACAATGATAGACTCATCACTCATGGCAGGCACATACGCACCGCCAGCTGTACAGCTACCCATCACGACAGCAATCTGTGGAATACCTGCCGCACTTAGGTTGGCTTGATTAAAAAAGATACGGCCAAAATGTTCTTTATCAGGGAACACATCATCTTGGTTCGGTAAGTTGGCACCACCTGAATCGACCAAATAAACACACGGCAGATGATTTTCTTGTGCAATCTCTTGGGCGCGCAAATGCTTTTTGACCGTCATTGGGTAGTACGTGCCGCCTTTTACCGTGGCATCATTACAGACAATCATACACTCGACGCCATTGATACGGCCAATACCCGCAATCACGCCTGCTGCTGGAATATCTTCACCATACATGTCATGCGCTGCCATTGGCGCAACTTCCAAAAACGGCGTACCCACATCCAGCAAACGCTCGACACGCTCGCGTGGTAGCAACTTACCGCGTGCTAGATGCTTGGCACGGGCGCGCTCTGAGCCGCCTTGGGCAACTTTACGCAGGTGCACATATAAATCATCAACGATCGCTTGCATCGCCGCACTGTTTTGCTGAAAGTCGCTTGAGTTTGGACTCAGTTTACTGGTGATAATATTGCTCATGACATCCCTTTTTTCATATATAAATGTGAGTATCTTTTTATTTTAGTCTTTACTCATCGTTGTCGTTGTTACTTATATCATCATTCCAAAATGAAAAAGAGAACTAAAAACGGTTATGCCGGTATGAATGTTTCTCGCTTGCTGCGCCTACGCCGACAGAGGCTTGGAAAAATTCATACCAGCAGCACGGTACTCTTTGTACATTGAATCGATCATATAAAAGTTTTTAAAAGGTAAATTGGGCAGTTGCTTCTTTATAAACCCAGCTCTTCTTTCATTTGTTCAATGATTTTATACTTTTGAATCTTGCCCGTGATGGTCATGGGATATTCCGTCACGAATCGATAGTAGGTGGGCACTTTATAATGAGCAATGTGCTCACTACAGAATTGACGCACTTCTTCTTCGGTCAGACTGTCCGGCTCTTTTGCAATAATCCATGCCGCCAATACTTCACCATAACGCTCATCAGGTATGCCAACGATCTGTACGTCACGAATCTTAGGATGACGGTAAAGGTAGTTTTCGATCTCAACCGGATAGATATTCTCGCCGCCACGGATCACCATGTCTTTGCTACGACCAACGATTTTGACATAACCCTCTTCGTCCATCGTGGCCAAATCACCCGTCAGCATCCACCCATCTTTAATGGCTTCGCGCGTCTTAAAACGACTGCCCCAATAGCCTTTCATCACCGAATAACCTCGCGTAAGTAGCTCGCCCGTCTCGCCAAGTGGCACTATCTCACCCGTCTCGGTATCGACGACTTTTACCTCAAGCGCAGGCTGCACCAATCCGACGGTCGATACTTGCTTCTCAAGTGGCGTATGCTCATTAGTCTGACAAGACACCGGACTGGTCTCGGTCATACCATAAGCGATCGTTACCTCGCTCATATGCATCTTATCGATGACACGGCGCATAACCTCAATCGGACAGCTGGAGCCTGCCATGATGCCCGTACGCAGGGTAGACAAATCAAAGTTTTCAAATTCAGGATGATCAAGCTCGGCGATAAACATCGTGGGCACGCCATGTAGACCTGTACATTTTTCTTCTTCGACGGCTTTTAATACCGTCAACGGCTCAAAACCGTCGTTTGGATAAACGATGCAGCCACCATGCGTGAGAATCGCGAGATTACCAAGTACCATGCCAAAACAATGATATAGCGGTACTGGGATGCAGAGTCTATCGACTTCCGTGAGATTCATTGCCTCACCGATGAAGTAGCCGTTGTTTAAGATATTGCGATGGCTGAGCGTTGCGCCTTTTGGCGTGCCTGTCGTACCACTGGTAAATTGCACATTAATCGCATCAGTGTTTTTAAGCTGTGCTTGACGCTCGGCAACACGCGGATCGTTGGCGTCGCCCTCACTCATCCACGCCGAGAACTTTTGCATAAAGCCAAATTCTTCATCACTGTTCGGCTCATCAATCCAAATGATACGCTCGATCGTTGGAATCTCGACCAAATCAAGCTGGGTATAATCTTTATGATAAATCTCAGGACACAGCTCACGGATCAGGCTGGCATAATCACTACTTTTGAAATGACGCATAAGCACGAGCGCTGAACAGCCGAGTTTATTGAGGGCATATTGCAGTTCAAAGGTACGATAGGCAGGATTGATATTGACTAAGATAACACCGACTTTGGCAGTCGCAAGTTGCATCAAGAGCCATTCAGCATTGTTATGCGACCAAATGCCAATACGATCGCCAATCTCAAGTCCCATCTCAATCATACTACTGGCCAGTTGATTGACTTGTTGTTGTAGCTCTCGGTAGGTCCAACGGATATTTTGATGGCACGACACCAGTGCTTCACGCTCAGGATACTGAAAGACGATGGCGTCAAAAAAGTCGCCGATGGTCGCTTCAATCAGCGGTACATCAGGGCCTTTATCATAACTTTGAGTAAGCGGGGCATTGGCTGAGCGCGCGCCCATATTAACACTAGGAATAGTATTGAGGATGTTTTCAAAATCAGGGGTTTGAGTCATAACGAGTCCTTTCGTTTTACTTTTATGATACGTATTAATAGCTTAAAATAAACCACTCTTCCTTGAACAGCTTTTATATAATGTCAATTACTATACCGCCATAAACGAAAGACTGTCAACAATATCAATACAAAATGTATCATTTAATCGAGTTGTCAGTTTATGGTATTCATTAACAATACCATAAAAACATGACGAATATTTGACACAAAAAAGCCAGTCACGCTATTTTAGGATGACTGGCTTAGTCGTGAGAGACAACGATCAAACAGCTGTCTCATTTGACTTTATAATTTGGGTGTGATGATTGTCTTTACGCGCTGGGTGTCGCTGGTGCTTTGATGGTTACGGTTGCGCTGATATCATTGTTATCGTCAAGCAATTCCATGATGAGCTCATCATCGCTTTCACTCTTGACTTGCCAATTGCCATTCGCCTGCGGGACACCCGTTGCCATGACAGAGATGGCCTTGTTTTTTAGGCGTATCATGGGTGGTTTATGATCATAGCCACCATGTTCTAGACCTAAGATATCATCAGCAATAGTCGCCGCCTGCGCACGCAATGGTGCGACGTAGCGACAAGCAACCCCATTGATCGACATGCAATCGCCAATAGCATAAATATTGGCAGCATGGGTGCGCAATGTGGGCGCGTCAACCACGATACCGGTACGACGATCGAACTCAACGCCTGCAGCTATTGGTAATTTATCATCCACCGTCAAACCTGTACTGGCAATCACATGGTCAACTATTACTGTTTGAGACGATGAGTCATTATTGCCGCCTGAAGATGAAGCAATCGGTTCATAGCTGACTTGTAGCTTGCCTTCATTCTCATGAGCATTAACGCCATTAGTATTGTCGCCATCATTAATACGACGGACGCCAGACACCTGATAACCACCTAAAAAGTTAATGCCCTGTGATTGTACCGCTTTGGCAATACGAGCCGTGGCTTTTGGCGGTAGCATTTGCGAGAGTGGCGCGTCATTTAGGTCAATCAATGTCACCTGATGACCTGCTTTGAGTAAGTCTTCGGCAATTTCAGTACCGACCATGCCAGCGCCCACAATAGCCACATGCTGACTGCCAGTGGCGAGCTTTTCTTGCAGCTGACCAAAGCGCTCAATATGATTGACGTGCCAAACCAAATCCTCTGGTAAGCTTTTAGGGAATATAGGATGTGCGCCCATTGCTAGCACCAACTTACCATAGCTGATCGTCGCATAATCCGTGTGGGCGGGATCTGGTCTATTAGCAGAGATAAGCTGTAACTGCTGGGTAGCCGTATCAATATCTGTGACCTGTGTGTCGGCAAGCAACGTCACGCCTGCGGTTTTTGCCGCATCGCTACCAGATGCACGTACCAAATCTGATGCGCGTTTGTTTTGGCTAATTGCCATCGTGAGCATGGGTTTATGGTAACGATCGCCACTATCAGTCGTGACCAACGTGATTGGAATCTCTTTGTCTTTTGCACGAATGGCATCAATGACATGCCAACCTGCCAAGCCTGCTCCGATGATGACGACACCATTGTCTGATGATGTTACCGATAGGGTTTCTGCGTTCATAGTAGCTCCAGTATCAATAAAGAATTATTTTAATTATCAAAAATCATGTCAGCCATTGTACCAGTAAACAGACATGCACTCACCTCAACAGTGAGAGGTACTAGGGGCAAATAGTCAATCGCATAAAAAAGCGCCTATAAATAGACGCTTTTTATTAGACAGCTCATAGATAAGTTAAATAGACACTGCAAATATCAACATATAGATAATCTACTATAAGATTCAGACAGCGCTACTGAGATAAATTTTGCGTCGCCTCTGTCTGCGAAGGCACAGCAAGCAAGAAAAATTTGTTTCAGTAGCGCGTGTCAGTCGCACGTAATAATGTGTGACCCTTTTTATTTAGCACTGACTATAATGCAAGTTTTTAATGGTTGAGAATCTTCGATAAGAACATTTGCGCACGCTCACTTTTTGCGCCTTCAAAGAACTCATCTTTACTACAGTTTTCAACGATATTGCCTTCATCCATAAAGATGATGCGGTTGGCTACCTGACTAGCAAAACCCATTTCGTGAGTGACACACATCATGGTCATGCCATCACGGGTCAGCTCCACCATGACATCCAGTACTTCCTGAATCATTTCGGGGTCAAGCGCCGACGTTGGTTCGTCAAACAGCATCGCCACCGGATCCATGGCAAGTGCACGAGCGATTGCCACACGTTGCTGCTGTCCGCCTGATAGCTCCGCTGGGTATTTGGCGGCTTGCACCGTCAGACCAACGCGATCTAGATACGCCATGGCTTTTTGCTTGGCCTCAGATTCTTTGCGTCCCAACACCTTGATCTGCGCCACTGTCAAATTATCGATAATGGTCAGATGCGGAAACAACTCAAAATGCTGAAACACCATGCCGACGCGGCTGCGCAATTGAGGCAAATTGGTCTTTGGGTCACCCACAGAGATGCCATTGACCATGATTTTACCTTTCTGAAAAGGCTCTAATCCGTTAGCTGTCTTAATCAGAGTTGATTTACCACTACCCGATGGACCACAAACAACCACCACATCGCCTTTATGAACGTGGGCGGTACAGTCTTTTAGTACTTGAAAATCGCCATACCATTTGCTGACTTCACTCATTTGAATGACTATCTCGTCGCTCGCATGACCATTATTGGTGACCAGTCCACCAAAAGCGTTTATATACGTATCAGCATTACTCATCACTGGCTCCTAACCACATTATTTTTGATAATTGTCATTGATAGTCGATACTCAATAAAAGTGTTAACACGAAAAAACTGGTACAAAAACGGCCTTAAAATCTTAACCGTTTTTGTAGCTGCTGTACGCCAATAGACGCACTCAAACTGATGACAAAGTAAATCGCACCAGCGCCTAAAATATAAGGCGTGAGTAAGCCCATGAGCTCACCTCGAACGTAGGCGGCGCGGAAAAAATCCGTCAAGCCAATGGCAAATACCAGTGTCGTGTCTTGGAATAAAATAATACATTGCTGCAAAATCAATGGCAGCATTTTTCGAAATGCTTGTGGCAAAATCACCAATCGCATGGTCTGACCATAAGTCATGCCAAGCGCTTTTGCAGCGTTGACCTGCCCGCTACCAATCGACTGAATACCCGCTCGTACCACTTCTGAGAAGTAAGCGGCCTCAAACATCATAAAGGCAACCACACAAGACGCAAAAGCCGCATCCAGTTGCAGATATTTGCCTGCTATCCAAAAATAAATCATCGGTACGGCAAAATAAAACCATAGCAATACCAGTAGCAGCGGCACTGAACGGAAATAGTTGACGTACAATTTTGCAGGTATCTCAAGGGCTTTGATACCAGACAAGCGCATCAATGCCAGTATTGTTCCTAAACTGATACCACCAATAATCGCCAACACCAGCACTTTCAAGGTGGTCATCATGCCGCCCATCAGGCCAGGATAGGCAGTCGCCAATTCGGTCATCATAGTCATTTGCGACCTCCTGCAATCAGTCCAGGTACGCGCAGCTTACGCTCAATGAAACCCATAATTGCAATCAAAGACAGATTGAATACCAAATAGATAATCGTCGCGTACGTATAGATTTCAATACTATTTTGAGTATATTCACTGATGGTTTTGGTTTGACTGATCAGCTCCATTACCCCAACCAATGATGCGACAGACGCGTTTTTGAAACAGTTGGTCAGCTCAGAGCTGAGTGGCGGCAAAATAATACGAAAGGCTTGCGGTAATAACACTTCTTTATAAACTTGTGAGACATTGAAGCCAAGCGCATAAGCGGCATTGACCTGTCCCTTGGGCAATGATTCGATACCAGTACGCACCTGCTCGACAATACGAGCGGCCGTAAATAACCCAAGACCAATACTGGCCGACAACATAGCGGATGTATTTGGCGATAGATCTTTATACCACCAGTCTTGAATCGCAGGCGTCAACCATCCAGGGGCAATATAAAACCAAAAAAACAGTTGAACGAGCAATGGAATATTACGAAAAAATGTCACATAAGCCGTACCGATTGCACGAGCCGTCTTATTGGGTAAAGTACGCATAATGCCAAAGATGGTACCCACAACCATGGCGATAGCCCATGCGATACTGCCAATCAACAACAGCCAGCCAAGACCGGTAATTATCCAATGGATATACAGCTCGTTACCGATACCAGTTTGCTCAAAGAGCACACCCCAGTTCCAGCTATAATTCATGATTGTCTCTCCGAGCAACGATTAAAAAGCTTACGTATGAGCGTAACAAGATGTCAGGCAAATACGTAAGCGACGCTATAGTGAAGGACAAACGATTATTGCGCGGTCGCAGCTTTTGGCTGAGCACCGTCATGAGGATTGGCAATCAACGCTTTTAAGTTGTCTGACATCTCAAAGTTTAGGTTGACGTTCTTCGGTGGGACTGGGTTTAAGAACCACTTATCATAGATACTATTGATCTCGCCTGAGCTAAAGACATTGTTTAATGCTTCATCGACAACCGCTTTGAACTCAGGATCATCTTTACGCATCATACAACCATAGATCTCAAATGATTGCGGCTCACCCACGATAACCCACTCATCTGGATTTTTTGCTTTGGCTTTTTCGCCAGCCAATAACACATCATCCATCATAAAGGCATCGGCACGGCCATTTTCTAACATTAAGAAGGCTTCACCATGATCTTTTGCTGAAATGATATTCATGCCCAGCTTGTTGTCATCATTGTACTGACGGATATAACGCTCTGATGTTGTACCAGCGGTGGTGACCAAAGTTTTGCCTTTTAGATCCGCAAAATCTTTGATGCCTGAATCTTTACTGGTCAGTAGACGCGTACCAATTTCAAAGAAACCATTTGAGAATGCCACTTGTTTTTGGCGCTCTTCATTGTTGGTCGTTGAACCACACTCAAAATCTACCGTGCCATTTTGTACCAATGGAATACGGGTTTGTGAGGTGATTAAGTTATAGCGGATTTTTAGATCTGGCATATCAAGCTTTTGCTTAACGGCCTCGACCACTTTCATTTCTAAATCATGCGCGTAGCCGATAGGTTGATTAGGATCATCAGCAATATAAGAAAAAGGAATAGAGGAGTCACGGTGACCGACAACGATAGTGCCAGAGTCTTTGATTTTTTGGAGCGTGCCGTTGGTGTTTGCTGCAGGTTCTGTTGTTGTGGCGTCATCAGCTGGCGCTGTCTCAGTGGCAGTTTGATTGCTGTTATTACAACCCACTAGGCCTAATGCCATAAAGGCAGCCAACGTCAACGGTTTGGAAAATGAATAGCTCATGAAACACATCCTTTTATCACATTACACAAGATTGAATGAGTGCTTTGACGACACAGGTCATAGAAATCGACCCTATTGCCACGCATCCCTGTGGTTGTTGCTAGTATTTATCACAATGCAACTTAATGTTACTGTACAACAAATTAACAGGCGTAGGGAAGTTTTTTTTACTGATACTATTATTTTGTGGCTCGCCCGTTGTTTATCTTTCTATCTTCAAATAAAGTGTGTCTGATGACGTCTTATATTCTCTGTTATTTATAAGAAAATGCGCTTATTTTTGCTGGATAAATCGCTCAAAACAACGATTCAATCTATAAAGGCCAATTGATAAATCGGGATCAATCCCCATAAAGCTAACAACTTCTTAATACTACAAATGACCTATGACACAAGATACTCAAGTCCCTAACACAGACAGCCAAGCCACTGGCCACCATAGCGATAATGACATACGTCAGCGCTTCTTTATCGAGGATTCGCCAGTGCGCGGTGATGTGGTGCGCCTATCACGAAGCTACGCGAGCACCATCTCTCAAAAGCCTTATCCTGAAGCCATCAAACGCTTGTTAGGCGAGATGCTGACGGCAGCAAGTTTGCTCATCAGTACCGTTAAAATAAACGGCCGCTTGTCGATTCAACTGCAATCATCAGACAGTGACAGCTTGCTCAATTGGGCGATGGCAGAGTGCGATCAAGACGGTATCATTCGCGCGCTTGCCAGCTGGAAAGGCGAGACGGACGAGCAAGTGCAGGCGTGGGAAAACATGACCCATGCCAAAGAAGCATTTGCAGAGCTTGGTGCACCCGGTCAAGGCGTATTGTTTATCAATATCCAACCTGAAGGCGGCGAGCCGTATCAAGGTATTGTTGAACGCAGTCATGACAATTTGGCAGATTGCTTGGCCCATTATCAGAAACAATCAGCGCAGATTCCAACACTGATTAACTTGGCTTCTGATGGCTTACAAGCGGGCGGCATATTGGTACAGATGTTACCTCGTACAGCAGAAGAAACGTATGAAGTTGAGCAAAACGAAGACGCTGGTATCGATGATGATTTGTGGATACGTCTGAGTGTGTTGACACGAACGCTCAAAGCAGAAGAGCTGACCACGCTTGATGCCAACGAAATTTTGTATCGCTTGTACCACGAAGAAAGTGTCGTCGCGCCTGACCCTGTGCCATTATCCTTTGGCTGTACTTGCTCACGCGAGAAATGTGAGATGGCAATCGAGCAAATTGGCGAAGCGGAAGCGCTTGAGATCGTTGAAGAACAAGGCGGTACGTTTGAGATGGACTGCGGATTCTGTGGTGAAGTCTATACGTTTGATAAAGACGATGTAGCAGCAATATTTGCTGAGTAGGTTTTGCAAATAATTTAGGCTGACGCTTATATTAAACCCCCTAAGTGTGATGCTTAGGGGTTTTTGTTTTTGCAATTTTGAAAGGTACATCATTGCTTTGATATCAAACCATCTTCAGTCTTGATGCCATTTTTCTATATAATCAATCGCCATTGCATTGATTGCTTGCCAGTCAGCTAAATGTTTTTTTGAAAACTGAATTCTTACATAGTTATTATATTCAGGATACATATATTCCATTTGGCACATTCGATCTTGGTCTTCATTAATTGTAGGCATACAGCGAATCATAATAGGTGATTGTAAATCAATATTTCCTATGTAGTATATAGCGTAGGTATCGCCTGACCCGATATATGCTTCTAATTCATAAGCGTCTCTATCAAAATCTCTATTTTCTTCCTGTTTGATAGTGTTTATTCTAGTCAGAATATCAGCACCTTCAATTTGCGAATTTTTAGCTGTCCAGTAAAACTCTATAATATTATTGTCATAATCAAAGATATTTGGGTTTTTATCATTATTATTTAGCCCTCGACCACTTGGCCAAAAGAAATAACCATGACCCATATCCGTCTCAAAGCTTGCGTAACTACCTGTGTCTGGCCTGACAATATGGTTTAACGGAATGACGTATTTGTCTCCCTCTACATCTACTTTAATTTGAGCATTAGGGTCGTGTACATTTGGCTTGGCACAGCTAATCAATAAGAACAAACTTACCAAACACAGTGATATTTTTTTCATTATAAATTTCTTATATCTAGTAAAATTCCTCTTTTACAACGCAAGCGCCAAACTTCTGGGGTAAGAGTATATCCGAGGTCTGTCCGCATAATCACTGTGTCCATTGTCCAAGAGCCACTCCACTACCTGTTCACGCACCCGTCTACTTTGGATTAAGTTCATGTGACTTACGCCATAAAACACCGCTTTGTGTCCGTCTGGTACAAACAACGCGTGTTCGACATCATCTTCCCCAAGCGCTGATGCTACTGATACCAAGCCATCACCCAATAGGCTTGTCATCTTGGAGTCATAATGCGTTTCAATCAAAGCACTGGCGGCAAAATACGTTTTGATACCACTTGGCAAGCGCGCAGGATGGCGAAAATCTTGTGGCAGTACGCTACGACCTTCTAGTGCATTCCAATCGGCATCTCGGATACTGCCATGACGCAAATCAATAATGCCCGCACTACGCATATCCCCAAGCTTGGCAAGTGACCCTGCAAACGGCAACTTGGCAATGATGTCTTGCACATGATTGCCAATACGCTCAAGCACGGCACCGTGATGCGGTGAGCCTAATGTGATCAGATTACCGACACGCATGATCCAATCTAAATGCTCTTGTTCGGCATAAAATAGCGCACTGCGCGAAACCAAGCCGCCCATGCTATGCCCGACCAAATCTATCTGACTGATATTGGGATTGTCATCGACCAAGTTTTGTAATAATTGTGAAAACTGACGACCGCTACGCGAGATACGCCGACCTGTATTATAATCAAGATATAAAACCGTCGTCTCTGGCTGACTTTTAGCAATAGCATCCCCCAAGCCAATATGATCGTCTTGTGATTGCCAGCTCAAATGACTCATACACAAGCCATGACATAAAATAGTGACACGACCTGATAGCGTATTGCTTTGCAGCTTGCCCTCTCTATCGTAGAGCTTCATAGGTACAGCAAGGACGTTTTTATGCGTGACAAGATGGTCGCCCATGACGCCATTGAGCACATGTACCAGTTTTTTTAAGACATCAGGCAGTGGTCGTGCCGTTTTTTGGCGCACGTTATTTTTGTATAAGCGCAGCACTGAGGCAAGATTGTTGCCCACCAACAGTACAATACGACGTACCGTACCGTAGATACGTCCAGTGATACCGCGCTGCCAGCTGTTAAGGTACTTTTCATTGAAAAGCCCCAAAGGGCGTAAGATAACTTCACGGTGGATGGCTTCCACGATATCAGTAATCTCAACCACTCCCATCGTTGCAAGCTGTGCCAATCCTTCAAAAAAATCGGCCAACGTCACATATTGGGTGGTTGTCTCATCCCCTTCATCTGCCAGTAATTTAAGCAGTTCATCGACGTCGATGGCTTCTAGCTGGTCGATTTGCTCGTACAAATCGCTGTGTAAAGGCGCGCTGGCATCTGGTTTTGACTGGGTTTCAAGCGCCTGACTTGCATCTGTATATGCATCGACATTGAGATTGCCATCGCTGGTAGCGCCATTTTGATTGGCACAGTTATTATAAAATAGATCGGGACTACTCGTAGCATTCATGACGTTGCACATTCAATGAAGAGAATAGTTGCCTATACTATCCTTTAAACGCATGAAATAAAAGCGAATGATTTGATCGGTAAGTGGTTTATTATCAAAGGGATAAAAACAAAAAATCCCAAACCTTAGCTTGGGGTTTTTGGATAGCTTAATTCTTTGGTCATTTTATTACTGACTACTAAACTCTCTAAGCCTCTAATTCTGAGTCATTCTTTTTAAGCACTTAGATTGTTAAGCCACACCCTCTGCTGTGTCAAATGACTCTGCCAGTATGACACCGCCATCATCACGAGTGATCATGACTGTTGCTGAGCGCGGAATTTTACCGCCTTTGATGGCTCCCCAACTATTCCCTGGATGCTGGATATTAATAAAGAGCGTTTTGAAGTCTGGCGTCATGGTAATACCTGTCACTTCGCAGCCTTCGGGACCGACAAAGAAACGTTTGATATTATCGTTACTGGCAGGCATTCCAACTCGTGTTTGTTGCCCTGCTGAGGTCGTTATGGCAGTCCCATCACTGACTTTACCAGGCAATGCTGCCAGCAACATACAGCTGGTGGTATCAGTGTAAGCGCCATCATCTGTCTGTATCCACAACACACCGCGTGGATCGAAGTACAGACCATCAGGAGATGACAAGTCATTACTATCATTCAATTGTGACAAGTTTTCTGCGGTCAGATCATAAGGCGTGGCAAACAGATAAATATCCCACTCAAAACTCATGGCCGCATGATCACCACCTGCTTCTGCCCAGCGAATAATATGGCCATTTTCATTACCACGATTTTTGCCGTCAACTTGATAGCTACGAGGATTAGAAGCTGAAAGCGGTTGATCTTCCTTGACGCCGCGATTGGTGTTATTGGTCAAGGTCACATAAACCTCGCCTGTCATCGGACTGACTGACACCCATTCAGGTCGATCCATCTTGGTAGCACCAACCACATCAGCTGCTGCACGGGCAAAAATCAATACCTCATCTTGTCCGCTAAAAGGCAGCTCACTATTAGACGCATCTAAGCCATTTTGACCATGAATCAAGGCTTTCCATTCACCACTGCCATCTTCATTAAAAATAGCAACATATAGCGTGCCGTCATTCAGATATTTATCGCCTGCTTTTAAGCCACCACCAATATCACTGTTCGACCACACAGCGTTTG
The DNA here is from genome assembly GCF_900163785.1 of Psychrobacter sp. JB385. Taxonomy (GTDB): domain Bacteria; phylum Pseudomonadota; class Gammaproteobacteria; order Pseudomonadales; family Moraxellaceae; genus Psychrobacter. Next base: position 536,118 of record NZ_FUKN01000014.1, on the reverse strand, counting down.
AGACAAACTTATAGATATACTCGCCACGGGCATCATCACCCATATAAAAAACGACGGGCTTACCTTGTTCCACGGGCGCATAGGCGCAGTTCTCATGAGCAAAACGTCCCATTGCTGTGCGCTTTTGTGGCATAGATTTTGGATCAAAAGGATCGATCTCTGTGATATAACCAAAGGTATTAAAGCCATTACGGTAATCTTCAGTGGCATTTGTCCCAACGGCTGTCATATCCCAGCGTGAAAACTCATCTGGTATGATGGCGTCTTTTGCGTCAGGGGTATGCCATAAATATCTGGAGCCTGGAGAGTTTTCTGATGCCCCATAGCGCTCGCGACCATGGTTGTGTCCAGCGCTTAACTGACTGGCATCTTGCCCACGTGCGAACACACCTAAGAAGTTTTCTTCTGTGGTGAGGTATGTGCCCCAAGGTGACAACCCTGCGCCGCAGTTATTGTTGATACCGCGAGTTTGATACCCTGTTGGATCGAACTTGGTCTTTACCAAGTCAGATCCAGCCACGGGGCCAGCCAACTGCGACGTCGTACTGCTGGTAATACGGCGATTGTATTTTGACGTTGATACCATCTCATAGCCTTTGCCGTCTGCTCGGCGAGTCATCTCAACCACTGCCACGCCGTGACAGTTGACCTCACGGCGGATATCACTGGCAAGACGACGGCTTTGAAATAAAGGCGCGGCATCCTTATCTTGAATGACGTAATACCCAAATGGGCTCAACTCTTCACTGTTCACATATTCATGATTCATCACCAGCAGACCATTTTCTGCCGCCTTGGCGTCATAGCCGTTGCCTTTTTTGCCAAAAAACCACATGCCATCATGATTGTCACCCATGCGCCATTCAAAAGACTCAGCTGATTGCTCACGATTGTCTTTCCAATCCTCAATCCCAGGCATCAGTGGCGTGCCAAGTGGCAATATGATTTCGGCTTTATAACCGTCTGCTACCGTCATTGCCTCAGCCGTTGAATGCGCTACGGCATTGAACTTTAAGGTTTCAGGGCGTTTTAAATCGCCTTGCGCAGGGATGGCTGCATCATTGCCGTTTTCTACGATAGGACGGCTATTGTCGTCGTCATCGCTACAGCCCACCAAAGGTAGCGCCCCAAAGAACGCGGCTGCCGTCAATCCTGTACCGCCTTTTAAAATACTACGGCGATTCAGACGACGATTGATAATGGTCTGAAAATCAGTGTTATTGGTAGGATTTGAATCTTCAACGATTTCGTGCGCGAGTTCTAGCTCTTTATTTAACAATGTCATTATCAGTCACCTTGCAGTTGGCTGGATTGGCGTAAAAGGATAAATGCGGCTAAGATTCTTGACCGCTAAAGTACGAATTACGTCCAAGTTTACTGCTGGTTTATGACAGTACGTTGAAATTTTATAGTGAATCTATCTAAATAACGTATAAAGATAAAATGTTGGAATAAAAAAAATCCCAAGCGAGTGCTGGGACTTTTATAAAACTGATTTACATCAAAAAGATAACGCAGTGCTGATACAACAAAATTAGCGAACGTTTACCTGCCACTCATGAGCGCCAAGCGTTAATTTTAATTCGTCATTTGCTTTTAAAATACCAACGCCACTTGGCGTGCCAGTCATAATCACATCCCCTGCCTGCAAGCTAAAAGCGTGACTAATCTCTGCCAACAGCTCATAAACTGAAAACAGCATCATCGCACTATCGCCATCTTGCGCCAGCTCATCATTGATAGTGAGTTGGTAGTTTACTTGGCTAAAATCCCCAAACGCCTCTGGCTTGAGCCAATCAGCAAGCACGCACGCCCCATCAAAACACTTAGCACGCTCCCACGGATGGCCCTTTTCTTTCAGCTTACTTTGCAGGTCACGTAAGGTTAAATCCAGCCCCAACGTCACCCCACCAATCGCTTGCTTTGCTTGCTCAGCAGTTGCCGCTGACAAATCCGCTGACAGTTGAATACAAAGCTCCGCTTCATAATGCGTGTCGCCATATATCTCAGGACTGGGGCGAACAATATCATGACGTACACTGACGACTGAGGACGCAGGTTTCATAAACAATATAGGCGATTTTGGGACTTCGTTACCAAGTTCGCGAGCATGCTCGGCATAGTTGCGACCAACGCAGACTACTTTACCAATAGAGGCACGTACGTTGTCATTGATATTGGTAGTGCTCGTATCAGCATTGGCATTATCAGTAATGGCATCGACTAAAGACAGATGTGGTGATTGACTCATATTAGGCGCTCACAGCAGATTATAGATAAGTAGGTCATACATACTGCACTATCTGTCACTATTTTTCTAGAGCTTGTCTTCATTTTAAAGCTAGTCCTAAAAACAAAATAAGTGACCGTCCAACAAAAAAATAGCGGATTAATATATGAATATTAACCCGCTATTTCGTGTGTTTTTTAAGACTATTTTTAGGCCAATCATTAAGGTATGGTATTGGTAATCACATCTGGCGGTACATAGCTTGCATGGCGATTCATTCTTCTTTCAAACAATCTAAAGCTAAATAATATGACCCACGACAATAAAAGGTAAATCACACCAGCCGCAAAGAACAACTCCATCAAGGTATAAGTACGCGCACTAATGGTACGAGCAACCCCTGTAATATCCATCAATGCAATGGTGGATGCCAGCGCACTGCCCTTGAGCATAAAAATCACTTCGTTACTATAGGCAGGAATCACGATGCCAAAGGCACGAGGTAGCGTGATGCGCGTGAGCTTTTGCCATTTTGACATACCAATAGCATCAGCAGCTTCTAGCTCACCAACAGGAATCGTCTGAATCGCGCCGCGAATGATTTCGGCTAAGTACGCACTGGTATTCATGGTGAACGCAATGATGGCACACCAATACGCTTGGCTCAGCACAGGCTCCCACAAGAACGAATTACGTACGGCTTCAAACTGACCCAAACCATAGTAAATCAAAAATATCTGTACCAGTAGCGGTGTGCCACGGAAAAAGAAGATATAAGAAAACGGTAGTATCTGTACTAACCAGCTTTTTGACAAACGCAGCTGTGCCAAAACCAAACCGAAAAACAGTCCAATCACACCCGAAAGTACGACCAGCTGTACGGTCAGAACCGCCCCATTTAAGAGCTCAGGAATATTATCGAAAATGACCTGCCAATTCCAATCCATAGTATCTCTCCTCTATCCTATGGTCGATTGACGGTGAGTTGATTGACGGCTTATTTTTTTGGCATAGCGTGCCGCTGGATTGGCGCGCCACTCAAGCCACATCATAAAACCGGTAATCAACATGGTCAAACCCAAATAAATAATCGCGGCTGCCATATAAAAGGTAAATGGCTGCTGCGTTGACTGAGCAGCACGCGATGACTGATACATAATGTCTTTTAGACCCACAACCGACACCAATGCCGTATCTTTTAGCAATACCAAAAACAAGTTACCCAAACCAGGTAAAGCAATCTGCCACACTTGCGGTAAAGTAATACGATAAAACGTCTGCAAAGGACGCATACCAATTGCTTGCGCCGCCTCACTCTGCCCTATCGGAATCTCTTGAATCGACATACGAAAAATTTCGGTCGCATAAGCACCAAAAGCGATAGACAGCGCCATAACGCCGCCCCAGAATGCACTGATCTCGATATATTCGTTATAGCCGAATTTTTTGAGCAGTGTCATCAGCAGTATAGAGCCGCCATAATAGATAAACAGTACCAACAACAGCTCTGGAATACCGCGCATGGTCGCCGTATAGACAGTCGCAATCTTACGCAGCAGCCAAATATTTGACAGCTTCGCTGTGGCACCGAGTAGTCCCAAAACCATACCAATGACCAGACTGGTCACGGCAAGTTTGATGGTGACAGTAGCGCCGCTTAGTAATAGCGCGCCAAATCCTTGTAAATCAAACACAATTATCCACTCAGTCTCTTTATATTAGCAATTTGCAAAATATGAGTTAAAAGAATCAGCATCAATGGCTGAGCGCTGCTGACAGTCGTATGTTAGACCGATCACATGGTGGTCTTATGCGTCATAAACTGACGTCAAATCAATACGATGACGGCTGCGAAAATTGACACAGTAGAAATGAGCGCTGATTTTATCATAATCACTACGCGCTATGTTAATACTCACGCGTAAAAGCTGTGTCTAAATAGGTACTTATGCGCCTAAACGTGAGTTAAATCAGCCATATTCACAAAAATCTGGCGATCAGTACGGCATAATCAGCGCATTTTAATGACCCATAAAAAAAGATACGGCCGCTGGGACAATATCTTTTTTGAAATGAACCTAAGCAGCAGCATAATAATCATAGAACAATCATGGTGCAAAACGATTAATCATTATCCAGCTGGCTTGTCTGTCTCTGTTGCTGTATTTTCTGCTGCACTTGTTTTTGGAATCGCAAAATACTTTTGATGGATTTTGTCATAGGTGCCATCAGCTTTGATATGGGTCAACGCCTGATTGAGCTTTGCTTGTAATGCATCGTTTGGACGTACAGCAATGGCAAAATTATCATTGATATCAATCTCTTCCCCTTTAAGTGCATAAGCACTGCCTGATTTGGTGCCAAGCCACTCTAACGCTGGCAACTTATCAGAAACCATTGCATCAACCCGACTTGAGCCCAAATCCAAAAACGCATTACTTAAAGTGTCATAAAGTTTCATTTCCGCTTTTGGGTATGCCTTTTCAAGCCACTGTGAAGAGATGGTGGAGCGCTGAGCCGCGATTGAGTGCGAATTGATATCTTCACTTTTGCTCGGATCAAAGCTACTGTCTTTTTTGGCCAAAAAAACCAGCGTATTGCTAAAATACGGCTCTGTAAAGCTCACTTGTTGCGCGCGCTCAGGCGTCACTGACATAGCAGCCACAATCGCATCGTATTTACCCGCTTTTAGACCAGGAATGATACCGTCCCAATCTTGTGAGGTGATGTCACAAGTCACTTTCATATCCGCACATAACGCATTGGCAATATCGACATCAAAACCGCCAAGTGTGCCATCAGGACTGGTATAGTTAAAAGGTGCATACGCGCCTTCGGTAGCGATACGCAAGATATCGCCTGATGCGGCTTTATCCTGAGTCGCTGTATCCGTAGTATTATTTTGACCATTACCACAACCTGTCAATGCAAATACCACCATCATTGCGGCTAACGACAGGGGTAAATGTCGTGCCTTTATACCTGTAGCAACGGCTGCTTTTTCGGTTACAGATTTTTTGGTTACCGCATAGTGGTCAAAACGAACGCTCATGATCATCCTTGATATTTACCAATAAAAATAACGCTTCACATTATAAAATGGCAATGCGATACACGCATTGCCAGATCTGCTCATCATTTAAAGTTGCTTCTATAAACGGCACAACAGTATTAGTTGGTCGCGACTTCTGCTTGCTCTTCTTTGGCAATAACAGCATTGCCATCAACATTGGCGTTGTCCCCTTCAACCACTACGGCTTTTTCTACGCCTGTAGTAGCGGCTGCTTTTTGTGCAGCAGCGGTTGAGCTGGTGCCAAAATAACTGCCAGTGATCTGATCATAAGTCCCTTTTTCTTTTAACTCAGCCAACGCTTTGTTGAACTTAGCAATCAGTGGATCACCCTTACGGAACGCAATACCCATGGCATCTTGGTCAGTAATGATTTCTTGGCCTTTTATTTCATAACCTTTGCCCGCGTCGGTTTTTAACCAATCCACACCCGTGACTTTATCAGACATCATGGCACGTACACGACCTGACGTCAGATCCAGATACGCATTGTCTTGGGTATCATAAAGCTTGATGTCAGCATCGGCATGCTCATCTTGCAGGTATTGTGAGGCGACGGTTGAACGCTGTGAAGCGATAGGCTGGCCCTTTAAATCTGCCACACTGACGTCATCGCCTTTTTTACCGATCAAAATAATACCAGTATGAAAATACGGGTCGCTAAATTCGACGACTTCTTGACGTTCAGGGGTGATTGTCATACCAGCGATAACGGCATCAAATTTCTGCGCGTTTAGTCCTGGAATCAGGCCATCCCAATCTTGAGAAATAATGTCACACTTCGCCTGCATTTGCGCACACAAAGCATCGACCAGCTCGATCTCATAGCCAATCAATTTGCCATCAGCATCTGTATAGCTAAATGGCTTATAGCTCGATTCGGTGGCAATTTTTATGTTCAATGGTGCATCAGCTTGCGTATCAGTAGCAGCACCTTCTTCTGGCGCTGAGCTATTGTTACAGCCTGCCAGCATTAATAGCGCGGCACTGAGTGGTGCCAGCCAAAACGCTTTGCTTTTTAGAGACTTATGTTTTAAAGATGATGTCATGGATATTGTCATGTTTGCTATTCCTTCGTTTTTCAATCAGAAGATTATGGACCAATAGAGGATTATTGACCAAAGTTCGCTTGCTCAAGACGTGCCAGTTCACCATTACTACGGATTTCACTAAGCGCTTTATTAAAGTCGTCTCTGAGGGCATCACCTTTACGAACAGCAATGGCAATATTATCGTCATTGTCGATTTCATCACCAACAATACCGAAGCCTTCAGGGTTGTCTGCCAACCATGATTTTGCAGATACTTTTTCTGCCAATACGGCATCACTACGACCAGACTTCAAATCTAGATAGGCATTGTCGTAATTGTCATACAACTGCACGGTATTACCGTTTTTGCCTTCATAGTTGTCTTGTAGATACGCACCAGGCGTGGTTGAACGTTGACCACCAAGCGTCAAGTTACTAATCGCCTTCGGATCAAATTTGCCGTCGGTACTGGTCAGCCAAACCATGGTATTGGCGAAGTAAGGTTCGGTAAAATCAACCTTTTCTTGGCGTTCAGGCGTGATCGACATACCCGCCACAACCGCGTCATATTTTTGTGCCAACAGACCAGGAATGATACCGTCCCAATCTTGAGCAACGATTTCACATTTGGCTTCCATCTGCTTACACAAAGCGTTAGCCACATCTATATCATAACCTGCCAAGCTGCCATCGGCATTGGTATAGTTAAAAGGAGGGTAAGCGCCCTCGGTTGCGATACGAATGGTCTTGCCAGACGTGTCTGCTGCCGCTGCATCAGCGCCGGCATCCGTAGCATCATTAGCAGGTTGACTACAAGCACTTAGCATTAACGCGGCGGTAATAGTCATCGATGACCACAATAGGCGAGAATTCGACATCATATATTCCTTAAATTCTGATGGGTTTTAATACGAGGTTCTGATGTTTTGTTTTCTGACGTCCCTGCCAGACAAGCAATATAAAGCGTAGAATATACCGAAGCCTACTATCACTGGCTGTCGGTAAGCTTTCTGATAATACCTGACTCAAATATCAAAAACAAACATTTTGCATACCAACTGTCATTAAAGTGTAATAAACAGTGAGCGTGACTTATGAAGTATTTATTGACGGGTTCTGCAAGACACTAGGATGATAAAATTGTTATCACCCTAGGCTTTGAATACGGTGTTTGAGGACCAGATTTTTGAATACCAGTCTTTTAAAGACTATACGCTTAAATATAAGACTAGTTCTGACGATGCGATGCCATGAAGTCTTTGACACGCTCAGAGGTAGGATTATCAAATACTTGCTCAGGAGTACCAATCTCCTCAATCACGCCTTGATGTAAAAAAACGACTTTGCTAGAGACTTCTCGAGCAAAACGCATCTCATGAGTGACAATCAGCATGGTACGGCCTTCTTCCGCCAACTCTCTCATAACAGCCAGTACCTCATTGACCAGCTCAGGGTCTAGCGCTGAGGTCGGCTCATCAAACAAGAGGACTTGTGGCTGCATGGCAAGCGCTCGAGCGATAGCCACACGCTGGCGTTGACCACCAGAGAGATTCGCTGGATACGCATCTTTTTTATCCAGCAAACCGACTTTATCCAGTAGCTTTTCTGCATCACTAATCGCTTGGGCTTTCTTGATCTTGAGAACCTGCGTTGGCCCTTCAATAATGTTTTGCAAAATTGTTTTGTGCGGCCACAAGTTAAAGTTCTGAAAAACAAACCCTACCCGAGCACGCAGGCTTTCGAGCTGCTTTGTGTCTGCGGCTTGCAACTCACCTGATTTAGCAGGTTTCAAAATCAGCTCATCATTACCAATAATGATACGACCTTGATTTGGCTTTTCGAGCAAATTGATGCAGCGTAGCAAAGTAGATTTGCCTGAGCCAGAGGAGCCCAAAATAGAGATAACATCACCATCGTATGCAGTGAGTGACACCCCTTTTAGCACTGCGAGTGAGCCGTAGCTTTTATGGACGTCTTGTAAATCTAAGGCGATAGGCCGAGTCGGATTTTTTGCAGTATCAAGCATGGTTTAGCAGACTTCCAATAAATATGAGTGAAAACGTCAATAAAAAGAGACAGACATGTCGTATACAGATTCGTTTTACATAGTATAACTGTCAACCATAGTATTATGGTGATACCACTATGACTGACAAGACAAAAAGTAAAATGTCATATTGTCTCTTATTGAGCGGTAAAAAGGCAAATCTTGTATAAGCCTAGTCGGTCTAAGCAAACAAAAAAATAAAGCCCAAACTGCATTGACAGCTTTGGGCTTTATTTTATCATTTAAATGTACTGGACGTGACGTTATCTGAGCGAGGGCTTAGTAGGTCGAAACGTGCTCTGAATCTTCAGTACCATCGAGCATTTCTTTGTCATCAGCGCCTACGGTGACTTCATCGTTGGCACTTGCCACCGCCACATCATCTGTGCTGCCATCATTGGCACTAGCGACTGCCACATCATCATTTGCTGTTGCTACACCAGTTGCGCCATCTTCTACCGCTGTCTGTGCGTCAACTGCCGTTTCGGTCTCCATGGGTGCTTCATCTTTTTTACCACAAGCGCCCAATGTTAATGCGGCCGCCACCAAACCCACGGTCATCCAAGTTTTTTTGCCACTATTATTGTTAATCTTCATTGTTCTGCTCCATTAATAATTACGAGTATCTGATTGGTACTAATGCCTCACTATACTCAGGATTATTCAAGTCTACCTTAGTAGTTACACCTCAGTTCTGTTAAGGCTCGTAACGATGCAACGGATATTGCCTATATTGTGACATCATAGGGAAGTCACAGACAAAACGGACAAGATGAGTGTAAAAAGAAAAATAATTACCTTTTATGAAAGGTATTTGTTCACAAAACCATCTTTACTATCGCCCCAATCTCCTCTATGTTAAATAGCATAATGTCTTATGGGCATACAAATTTTCTTTCTGTTACATTTTTGCCTTTAGGCACTTTTTCATATTTAAAACATCAATCACTATATAAGGAAAATAATTTATGAGCCAAGCGAATACCACAGACGTAACCACTTATATGCACACTGTTGGCAAACAGGCCCGAGCTGCTTCACGGGCGCTCGCTGCTGCCAATACGGGTGATAAAAACTCAGCGCTAATGGCAATTCACGATGTATTAGAAGCGGCGAAACAAGATATCTTATCTGCCAATAAAATTGACATGGATAAGGGTAAAAGCAACGATTTGGATGCCGCGTTACTTGATCGTCTTGAACTAAACGACGCGCGTTTTGATGGCATGTTACAAGGTTTAAAGGATGTGGCGGCGTTACCAGATCCTATTGGTGAAGTCACTGACATGACTTATCAGCCATCAGGCATTCATTTGGGAAAAATGCGCGTGCCGCTTGGCGTGGTTGGTATGATCTATGAGTCGCGTCCTAATGTGACGTTAGAGGCGGCGTCACTGGCCCTAAAATCAGGTAATGCGATTATCTTGCGAGGCGGTTCAGAAGCGTTTGAATCCAATCAAGCGATTGCCAAGTGTATCTTGGAGGGTCTACAAAAAGTTGGGCTGTCTGAGCACATTGTGCAAGTCTTACAAACGACTGATCGCGCCGCTGTCGGTGAACTGATTACCATGACTGATTATGTCGACGTTATCGTACCACGCGGTGGTAAAGGTCTGATTGAACGTATCAGTCGTGACGCGCGTGTGCCTGTGATTAAGCATCTAGATGGTAACTGCCATACCTTTATTGATAGTGATGCAGATGCCCAAATCGCTATCAAGGTGAGCGTCAATGCAAAAACGCACCGCTATGGTACTTGTAACACTATGGAGACACTGTTGGTTGATGAATCAGTCGCCGATAATCTATTACCAAAAATTGCTGAAGCGATTATTGCGGCTGATGATGCCATGCAACTGCGCCTTGACGACAAGTCTCAGGCTATTTTAAACGACAATAATGCCTTAAAAGGTCATCTATCTGCCGCGACCGCTGAAGATTGGGACACTGAATACTTAGCGCCTATCTTGGCTGTCAAAGTCGTATCAGGTATTGACGAGGCAATTGATCACATCAACACTCATGGCAGTCATCATACGGATGTGATTATTACTGACAACTATACTAAGTCGCAGCGCTTCATCCGTGAAGTGGACTCTGCAAGCGTGATGATCAATGCCTCTAGCCGTTTTGCAGATGGTTTTGAGTACGGATTGGGTGCAGAGATTGGTATCTCAACTGATAAGATCCATGCTCGTGGCCCTGTTGGTCTTGAAGGTCTCACATCACAAAAATGGATTGTTTATGGTCATGGTGAGACGCGTGCTTAATGTATGGCCTCTGCATTTTGGCTGGTAACCTACCATATAGCGTCTAATTTACAGTATAATTGATAAAAAAAACGTCAGCCCAATCGCTGGCGTTTTTTTATTAACGCTCGATATATTTGGCAGCCGTATCAGTATTTTTTGCATCATAGACGAGTTTAGAGGAAACGGGCCCATGCAGAGTGGCAAAATTAAACGCTGGTATCAAGAAAAAGGCTATGGCTTTATCGAGGTAGATAACCAAAGTGAAGACGTGTTTTTTCACGTGAGTAAGGTTCGCTTATCGTATCCTATCTCTATCGGCCAACAGGTATACTTCAATAGTGAACGCAATGCGAAAAACCAGTTAAGAGCCACAGAAGTTACCTCTACTTCCTTGAGTATAGTCGAGGATATGGACGTAGCCCCTCCTCAGCATGCATTTAGCCCTACTGCCCGAAATCAGTACTCTCAAGGCAAGCATTATTCTCAAGACGATCTAAGCACTCGCCGCCATGAGCAACCCAAAAAGAGCGTTGTATCTACTTTATTTATTCTCATGGCCTTTATCGCGGTTGCCGTGTATGCCTTTGGGGACTTCACCTCTTCTCTCTTTGCTGATAATGCCACGCCTGCGGTATCACACTCATTCTCCGAAACTTCAGACCAAGCGCCTACTCTCAATATCACGGGTGATGCGCAAGTCGATAAGACGATTGCGCTGATTCAACAAGGCGGCCCATTTCCGTATCCGCAAAAAGACGGCACAACCTTTTATAATCGTGAAGGCAAACTGCCAGCACAGTCGCAAGGCTATTACCGCGAATATACCGTCCCTACCCCTGGCTTGTCACATCGCGGTGCGAGGCGCATCGTCACTGGTGGCTATCCTCCGACCGTCTACTATCTGACTGTCGACCACTATGAGAGCTTTCGCAGATTACAGGTACAATAAAATGAGCCAAGCCATTTACTATGTCAGTCAAAGCTGTCTTGATCAAAACTGCATTAACCAAAAAGGTACAGCACTAAGTGCTAGCATCTTGGCACAGGCTGTTAACATACCTGTAAACAAGGTATTAAATAAAACCACCTTATTAACGAATTTGGCACATGCTTGTGATTTTCCCAGCTACTTCTCACTTAACTGGGATAGCGCATGGGATTGTCTTACAGACAGCTCAGTGTCCTATTTGACGCTGAACCTAGCAACAGTAGACACGATCAATACTGAAGATTTCAATACTTTTAAGCGCATCATTGAAGATGCTTACAGAGATTTTGGTAAGCCGCAATTGTGGGTTATTATGCCGCCCGCGGACAGCGTTTAATCTGACAAAAACGGCTTAACTGCGAATCATCATATCAACCTGAATTCGAGATAAAGCCATATTTATCCCGAATGCGGGTTAATTCATTTGTATAGAAAGGATTAACATATGGAAATTACCTTAAACGGCTATTACACGCTGATATTGGCCACCTTAGTGCTACTACTTGGGCGCGTTTTAGTAAGAAGAATTAAGTTCCTAGAGGACTTCAACATTCCAGAGCCGGTCGCTGGTGGTTTGGTTGCAGCCATTGTGGTTTATGTTCTCAATATCGTTTGGGGATACAGTTTTAACTTTCATCAAGGGTTGCAGACAGCGACGATGCTGATGTTCTTTGCGTCTATCGGTTTGAGTGCTGATTTCAGTCGATTAAAAGCAGGTGGGACACCGTTATTAATCTTTACGATTGTGGTGTCGGTCTTCATTGTATTGCAAGACATCGTTGGTGTCGCTATGGCAAGCGTACTGGGTCTTGATCCGTTACTTGGATTGGTAACAGGTTCTATCGCTCTGACGGGTGGTCATGGTACGGCTGGTGCATGGGGCATTACCCTAGAACAAGAATATGGCGTGGTTGGCGCAACGACGCTTGGTATCGCAGTGGCCACTTATGGTCTGGTCGCTGGTGGTATTATCGGTGGACCAGTGGCAAAGCGTTTGATTCAAAACCTTGGTCTAAAACCGACCCCTGCCAATCAAAACCCTAGTGACATCGAGAAGGTTGCAAACGCGCAATCACTTTATAGTACCAAGCACGACGAAGACTCGGCACACAGTAATAAAGAGATCTTTGAGAGACCTGATAGCATGCGCTTTATTACGGCCTCCTCTACGATTGAGACACTTGCGTTGTTTGCAGGGGCGTTGGCTTTCGCTGAGGTAATGACACTTGTCGCTGAGGGCACATGGTTTGAGCTGCCTACCTTCGTTTGGGCACTAGCGGGCGGGGTTATCATTCGTAATGTCTTAACCACGGTATTCAATTTTGATATGTTTGATCGCTCTATCGATGTATTCGGTAATGCTTCTTTGAGTCTATTTTTGGCCATGGCGCTGTTGTCTCTAAAACTTTGGCAGCTGACTGACTTGGCAGGTCCTGTCTTGGTGATCTTGCTTGTACAAACGGTCATTATGATTGTTTATGTTTACTTTATTACGTTCAAAGTCATGGGCAAAGATTATGATGCGGCTGTCCTATCAGCAGGACATTGTGGGTTCGGTATGGGTGCAACTCCAACGGCGATTGCCAATATGCAGGCGGTGACTGACCGTTATTTGCCTTCACCTAAAGCATTTTTGATTGTGCCGATGGTTGGTGCTTTCTTTGTCGATATTGTCAACGCTACGGTATTGCAGATATTTACTAAACTGCCGTTTATGTAACTAGCTATCGCGATAAACTCAAAAGTTAAATAAACAAAATAAAAACCGCCTAGCAAACGCTAAGCGGTTTTTTTAAATCTTAAGTCACTTACTTTTCTGTCATTCTTCCCATGCTTTGACATTGAAAATACTTTATTCATAACTCATTAATATCATTTTGCCAAGTTATCTAGCATTGTAGAGAGCCATGCATTGTTATCGGCAATATACGTCTCTCCTAGCGCCAAGATCTCATCAGCCGCTTGCACAGAGTCAGGATGATCACTCATCGCTTCTTGTATATACGTCTGTCCATGCGACACCATATCTACCATACTCTGGTTAGTCACTTCAAAATGACATTGCCAGCCGAGCACCCACGTATCTAATTCTTTGTGTTTTGGTGTTTGATAAATAAACCCTTGATTGGCCCAAGTATGTGACGTGGCAATTGGCGTCGCGCCTTTGGGACATTCAAAACCATCACCATGCCAATGAAATACAGTGAATTCATTCTTTGGTAACCCTGCTAACAGCGGATGCGCAAGCCCTTGTTCTGTCAATTGAATAGGCAGCCAGCCAACCTCTTTGATGCCCGATGGCGCAACTTTTGCCCCCAAACTATCTGCAATTAGTTGTGCACCCAAGCAAACACCAATCACGGTTTTTCCATCATTAATACTTTGCTGAATAAAGGCTTTCTCATCGGCTAGCCACTCAAAGTCATTTTCATCATGAATACTCATTGGCCCACCCATAATGATTAGCCAATCAAAACTGTCTTGCGCGGGCAGCGGATCATTTTCATAAAAGCGCGTCACCGTAATACGATGACCTTTATTATCTGCCCATTGCTTAATAAAACTAAGCTCTTCAAAATCAACATGGTAGAGCGCATGGATTCGTAGCGTCATCAAATGCTCCTTTTATTAAAAAATAAAAACCGCCTAGCAAACGCTAAGCGGTTTTTTATTGAATACAGCACAAGTTAAAGCCAATTAACGCTTACTGGTTTTTCTCATAAACAGGAAGCTCTTTGCAGATTGCTTCTACTTTACCGCGTACTTCAGCTGCAACCGCTTCATCACCACGACTGTCTAGCACGTCACAGATCCAACCTGCCAAGTCGCCCGCTTGCGCTTCATTGAAGCCGCGAGTGGTAATCGCTGGCGTACCGATACGGATACCAGAGGTGACAAATGGTGATTTTGGATCGTTTGGTACGGCGTTTTTATTGACAGTGATATGTGCATCACCAAGCCATTTGTCTGCTTCTTTGCCCGTCATTTCTTGCTTCACTAGGCTGATCAGCATCAGATGGTTTTCAGTGCCACCAGAGATGATTTCGTAGCCACGATCTTGGATAACTTTTGCCATAGCTTGCGCGTTTTTGACCACTTGCTGCTGATAGGTTTTGAAGTTATCTTCTAGCGCTTCTTTGAAGCAAACCGCTTTTGCCGCGATAACATGCATCAAAGGGCCACCTTGGTTGCCTGGGAATACCGCTGAGTTTAGTTTTTTAGCCAGCACTTCATCACGAGACAAGATCAGACCTGAACGCGGGCCACGTAGGGTTTTATGCGTTGTAGTAGTCACGACATCAGCGAAAGGTACTGGGCTTGGGTATACGCCGCCAGCAACCAGACCAGCAACGTGCGCCATGTCTACTAGTAGATACGCGCCGACTTCGTCAGCGATGTCACGGAAACGCTGCCAATCAACCACTTGTGAGTACGCTGAGAAACCCGCGATGATCATTTTTGGCTTATGCTCACGCGCCAAGCTCTCTACTTGATCATAGTCGATAAGACCTGTGCCATCTACCAATCCGTACTGTACGGCATTGTAGTTCAGACCTGAGAAGTTGATGTGCGCGCCATGCGTCAAGTGACCGCCAGCGTCTAGGCTCATACCAAGTACCGTATCATTGGCTTCTAGCAATGCTAAAAATACCGCAGAGTTTGCTTGACTACCTGAATGCGGCTGGACGTTGACGTACTCAGCACCGAACAACTCTTTTGCACGATCAATGGCCAATTGCTCAATCACGTCGACATGCTCACAACCACCATAGTAACGCTTACCAGGATAGCCTTCAGCGTATTTGTTGGTTAGATCAGTGCCTTGCGCTTCCATCACTGCTTGTGAGCAGTAGTTTTCAGAGGCAATCAATTCGATATGATTTTCTTGACGCACGCTTTCTGCGGCCATCGCTTCAGCAAGTACGGGATCAAACGATTTGATAGAAATATCTTTAAACATAGTAATGTCCTAAGTAGTGACTGTCGTTGGATGTATCATTGAAAAAAAAGCTGATAGCCTGCTCACAATAAGACAACTACTGCGTCAACGTCGCCCGAAGTATGTTTGATACTTCTGCACACTCTGTTTTTGCATGCTGTTTCTGGTATGACCATCATTGTGAATGAGTCTATTAGCAAAGATTAAAATAAGAATAAACGCAGGCAATTGACCTGCCATTAACTTGACCGATCCGTCAATAAAATCGATATACATTGGCATCGACATCATCGCGAAAGCGTAAGTGTAACATGAAAATTTGTGTGACGAGCGCAAAAAAGCTCACCTTAAGATGAGCGAATTAAATGGCGATATCATACAGATAAATAGCCAATAGAATAAAGGATTTACTCACTATACATCTCCTATTCTACGGTTTTTTATATTTATATAGTCATAAAAGACTTTTACGTCTCACTAGGCGAAAAGGCAGGCAAAAATATTTCGCTAATCATTAATTTTCGACCATACCAATCGTATCGCGTCTGGCGTTGCCAGCCCTCACTTGTCTGTTGGATAAAGCGTTGATGTGGCAAGGTGCGACTGCGCTTAAATAATACGTAGCCGATCGGCGTACCTTTGAGTTGTTGCAGACGGCGTGCCCGACCTGTCAGACTGGGAATGGGAAAAATACTTTGCGCTTTTACCCATGGCTGCTCATCATTGCCATACAACTCGACTTCACGCACCCAAGCCAGCATAGGGCGAGCCAGCATCGCACCTTGTACCCCTAACTGTTTTTTTTGGGTCAACGACATCGACCGATACCCTTCAAAGGTGCGCTCTACGCGCAGCGGCTGCCCTGCTTTGATTTCTAGCACAGCAGTCAACGAGCCATCGACAGTTAACCATGGCAACAGCTCGGTGGGAGCAGAGAGATGATTACAACAAGAAAGAGGCTTACTGGGCATAGGCGTTAGCTAGTTAAGAAGTAGTAGAATAAAGGTAAATACAGTTCTGAGCATCAAAAACGATCGGTATCAAAGTCAGGCATATTATCGGCGTTAAATGGCAAGGCTTCAAACGCTTGCTGACGGTACTGTGCCATATGCTGTCGATCTTGCGTACAAAAATTACTAATCGCTGGTACAAATCGCGCATCATAAATGCGATGCAGGGAGTGCGTCATTGTTGGAATAAAACCTCGAATCAGCTTATGCTCGCCTTGCGTACCGGGATCAAAATACGTCAGGTTTTGTTCGATAGCAAACTCAATACCTTGATAGTAACACAACTCAAAGTGCAAGCTGTCGTACTCACCAAGCGCGCCCCAATAACGGCCATATAATGTAGGTCGATCAGTACTGTCACTGTTAGGATCATCATATAAGAACAAACTGCTGGCAATAATCTCACCGCGTGCGTCTAACGCTTGCGCGAGCATCAAGTGCTCAGACATATTTTGCGCCAATGCCATAAAAAAATCTATCGTCAAATAAGGCTGCTGACCGCGCACAGCATATGTCATGACATAACAATGATAAAAAGCTTTCCAATCCTCATCAGTGATCGCATCGCCGCGTTTGCGTTGACAAGTAATACCTTGCTCAAATACTTTACGGCGCTCAGCGCGGATGGTCTTGCGCTTTTTGGCTTTTAGGGTCATCAAAAACGCATCAAAATCTGCAAAAGGCTGACTGTCTTTGAGTAAGTCTTTATTTTGCCACAAAAACTGACATCCTTGTCGCTCCAGTATCGGCATCTCAATAGGCACAGGTTCTATGCCCTTATCTTGTGCTGCAATAGCAAGTTCTACATCCAGACCTGTCGGCATTGAATCGGTTGCAACATCAGCCATCTCTGATGTGACAAATAGTCCATGCCAGCTTGATGCGCCGACTTGCTGCGCAATGTCATCAACGCCTGCCATGGCAGTCTTTAGAATATCATTATCTAAGGTCTCCCCTTTTGCCAACCAAAGCCGCTGACCTGTAATCGGCGTATAAGGCACACTGGTTACCAGTCGAGGATAGTAATCCACCCCGTAACGCGCATAGGCTTCTGCCCATGAATGATCAAACACAAACTCGCCGCGATGATGACCTTTTATAAATACGGGCAACACTGCAATTGGTGTGATAGGAATGTCGGCAATATCCTGACTGTCACTCTCTACAGACTCATTTAGTGCAGCATCTACTGAGCTGTCTGTATCACGATAGACCAAAATGAATATGGGCAACCAGCCAGCCTGTTCACCTATCGCTCCTGTATCGCTGAGCGCTTGCCAAAAAGCAAATGACATAAAAGGCGTGTCTGGTGTCTGCCAATCTGCTTGGTCTTGCCAACTGGTATCGTTCATCAATGCGTATTTTAAATTCATACTTTTGCTTACTCTATGTTTGCCGATATTCTATCGATCAGTCATCTAGCCTAGCAAATTTTTACCCATTTGCTGTCACAATTTGCAAAATTGATAGCCGCATCAACAAAAAACCACCTACAGCTATATAGGTGGTTTTTTATTGTGATTATTTATTATATTGATGTGGCGGCTTTATAAAGCTTTGTTTAACGCTCAATAAAAAGACCATTTGGTCGCTCTAAAATAGAAGCAACGCCATTGAAACCACGTCGTGCTGGGCTAGTTGCACTGAAATTTTATAAGGATTATTACTTAAAATCTTCAAAAACCCTTTTTAGTCATACCGCCTTTTTCGTCAAGCCAACTGTCAGTAGTTGTATGGAAAAGATGATATTGAAGCCGATGGCTGGTAGAATAAGGCTGTTGTTAGCTTAATATAATTCAAATACATAGGATATGAGCGAAAACAGTATACTTAGTTCACTATATAAGATTGACAGCAAAGATTATTTATAGTGGATGAGCAGCCTGGCAGTAGTATGCCGTCTCGAAGCACACGTTTAGTGAAAATTAAAAAGAGACATGTTCAGCCGTTTCAAGAAAATTGAGAGCCAAATACGATGAGCTCAATCGCGCCGTTCACCACTGTATAGTAGGTTGTAAATGTAGAGTAGATTGTAAAACTTTGCTAAAACATAGCTGTCGTTAAACATATCCAACATCATATTTGTGCTTTATTTTTAACTCTAGCCTAAAGGAAGACACTACTAAAATGTCAAAAATTATTTATACAAAAACTGACGAAGCCCCAGCGCTTGCCACCCTATCATTTTTACCTATTGTTAAAGCCTTCACGCAGACAGCAGGCGTTTCTGTCGAAACCAGTGATATTTCTGTTGCCGCGCGCATATTGGCCGAATTCCCTGATTACTTAACCGAAGAGCAACGTGTTCCAGACAACTTGGCTGAGCTGGGTCGTCTGACGCAAGACCCAAACACCAACATCATCAAACTGCCTAATATCAGTGCCTCTGTACAACAGCTACGCGCTGCTATCAAAGAACTACAAGGCAAAGGCTACGCCATTCCTGATTTTCCAGATGATCCTAAAACGGAAGAAGAACAAGAAATTCGTAAACGTTATGGCAAAAGCTTGGGCAGCTCTGTAAACCCTGTTTTGCGTGAAGGTAACTCAGACCGCCGTGCGCCAAAAGCGGTAAAAAACTACGCTCGCAAACATCCGCATTCTATGGGTGAATGGAAACAGTGGTCAAGCACACACGTATCACACATGCACAGTGGCGATTTTTATGATGGCGAGCAGTCTATCACTCTAGACAAAGCACGCACTGTACGTATGGAATTGTTGACTGATGCTGGCGAAACCAAAGTATTAAAGCCCAAAATCGCTTTGCTTGACAAAGAAGTTATCGATCTTATGTTCATGAGCAAAAAAGCGTTGCTTGATTTTTATGAGCAAGAAATGGAAGATTGCCGCGAAGCCGGTATCTTGTTTTCATTGCATGTAAAAGCTACCATGATGAAAGTATCGCATCCTATCGTATTTGGTCATGCGGTTCGCATTTATTATAAAGACGCTTTTAAAAAGCACGCGGCACTGTTTGAAGAGTTGGGTATCAACGTCAACAACGGTATGGCCAGCTTGTACGAAAAAATCGCTGAGCTACCAGCCAGCAAACGTGAAGAGATCGAAAACGATTTGCATGCTTGCCAAGAGCATCGCCCACGCCTTGCGATGGTTGATTCAGCCAAAGGCATCACCAACTTCCATTCGCCAAGCGACGTCATTGTTGACGCCTCTATGCCAGCCATGATCCGCGCAGGCGGTAAAATGTGGGGCGCTGATGGCAAAATGTATGATTGTAAAGCGGTCATGCCAGAGTCTACCTTTGCCCGTATTTATCAAGAAATGATCAATTTCTGTAAATGGCATGGCAATTTTGATCCAACCACGATGGGTACTGTACCGAACGTAGGTTTGATGGCTCAAAAAGCAGAAGAGTACGGCTCACATGACAAAACATTTGAGTCAAGCGACAACGGCATCGCGCGTATTGTCGATGTTGAGACTGAAGAAGTCTTGCTTGAGCAGCGTGTTGAAGAAGGCGATATCTGGCGTATGTGTCAGACCAAAGACGAGCCTATCCAAGATTGGGTAAAACTTGCCGTCAGCCGTGCGCGCGAATCTAATACGCCAGTCATTTTCTGGTTAGACCCATACCGTCCACACGAGAACGAGCTCATCAAAAAGGTGAAAACGTATCTAAAAGACTATGACACCGAAGGTCTACACATCGAAATCATGTCTCAGGTTCGTGCCATGCGTTATACCCTAGAGCGTGTTGCTCGTGGTCTTGATACGATTTCTGCGACCGGTAACATTTTACGCGATTACCTCACTGACTTGTTCCCAATTTTAGAGCTAGGCACCAGTGCCAAAATGCTGTCAGTGGTACCATTAATGAAGGGCGGCGGTTTATTTGAGACGGGCGCTGGTGGTTCTGCACCGAAGCATGTACAGCAGCTTATCGAAGAAAACCACTTACGTTGGGATTCACTTGGTGAGTTTTTAGCATTGAACGTGTCTTTGGAGCATTTGGCCAAAAACGACAACAATGCAAAAGCGCAAATCTTGGCAGACACGCTTGATAAGGCAACCGAAAAACTGTTGCTAAATGACAAGTCGCCATCACGCAAAACAGGTGAGCTTGACAACCGCGGCAGTCATTTCTATCTAGCAATGTACTGGGCAGAAGAGCTGGCAGCACAAGATCAAGACGCTGAGCTAAAAGAGAAGTTCTCTTCGCTGTCAAAAAACCTTGAGTCTAACGAAGCGGCCATCGTTAAAGAGCTAAATGATGCGCAAAACAAATCAGTGGATATCAAAGGCTATTACTTGGCAGATGAAAAAATCGCTGAACAAGTCATGCGTCCAAGCAAGTTATTCAATGAGGCCTTGGCTTCTTTGTAAGCGCTTCAGAATGACAATGTTTTGATCATGTGCTGAGCTGGGTTAAGGGATGATTATTTAAAAGCTCTCATCCCAGCATCAGTCAGAATCAATCAAAGGCACCCCAAAGATATTAAATCTGCGGGGTGTTTTTTTGTGCACTCTATTTTTAAATCAATCTCTCTGCATAACACCTGTCATAAAAAAAGCCATCTACCTAAGGGGAGATGGCTTTTTTAGGGGTCTGCTTAGACTCTTTCGTGTTTGATAACTGCTTCCTCAGCTCGATGATGGATTAAGCATCCATATGTTTAATCACCGCATCACCAAATTCAGACGTGCTGAGCAAGGTCGCCTTTGGCATTAAGCGTTCAAAATCATAAGTCACTGTCTTCTGTGCAATCGCGCCTTGGATACCACCAATAATAAGATCAGCCGCTTCCGTCCATCCCATATCGCGTAGCATCATTTCAGCAGACAGAATCAACGAGCCTGGATTGACTTTATCCTGCCCAGTATATTTAGGCGCTGTGCCATGAGTCGCCTCGTAGACAAAAACATCACTGCCCTTATTGGCACCTGGTGCGATACCGATGCCGCCTACTTGTGCCGCGAGCGCATCAGAAATATAATCGCCATTTAGATTTAAGGTTGCCACCACGGAATAATCGGCAGGTCGCATCAAGATTTGTTGTAAGAACGCATCAGCGATGACATCTTTGATAATAATCTCATTACCTGTTTTCGGGTTGGCTAAGGTCATCCAAGGGCCACCATCCAATAATACTGCACCAAAACGCTCTGCCCCTACCTCATAACCCCACTCTTTAAATGCGCCTTCAGTAAATTTCATAATATTACCTTTGTGCACCAAGGTCACACTTGGTAGGTCATTATCAATAGCATGCTGAATGGCTTTCTGCACAAGTCGCTGTGAGCCTTCTTTTGATACAGGCTTAATGCCGATACCGCAGTCCTCTGAGAAACGGATTTTGGTCACACCCATCTCATTCTCTAAGAAGTTAATGACTTTTTTGGCCTCATTGCTGCCGGCTTTCCATTCAATACCTGCATAGATATCTTCTGAGTTTTCGCGGAAGATTACCATATCAGTCAGTTCAGGTTGACGAACAGGGCTTGGCACCCCTTCAAACCAGCGTACTGGACGCTGACACACATACAAGTCAAGCTCCTGACGTACCGCCACGTTCAATGAACGAAAACCCCCACCAACTGGCGTGGTCAATGGGCCTTTAATACTGACGACATAATCTTTTAAAACCTCTAGCGTCTCACTGGGTAAGTATTCACCATCATAGACCTTAGTCGCTTTTTCACCCAAATACACTTCCATCCAAATGATGGATCGTTTACCGTGATAGGCCTTGTCTACCGCCCCATTCACCACTTTTATCATAACAGGTGTGATATCAATCCCAATGCCATCTCCTTCGATAAATGGAATGATAGGATTGTTAGGCACGTTCAATGAAAAATCAGCATTGACAGTAATTTTTTCTCCGTCTCTTGGTACGATCACCTTATCATAGGCCATGGATAAATCTCCTTAGTTGTATATCAGGTATCACAAGCATATTTGGTACTTTTTTGCCAGTTCGGGCAATTCTACTGTGATGAGAACGCTCGTTCGCTAAAAACATTGATGAGTAAAACCATTGCGATATAGTATTGCCTATTATAATAACCACGAGCTTTTCCTTATTTGACTGTTTATCAAATCGATCGGCTCTGGCATAAGCAATATAGAAAAAGACACAAACTGTCTTGAATATTGTACTAAAATAGAGGGCTGAGCCATTCGTTTGCTAGCGTAGCGCTTGTAGGCGGGAATGGCTTATATAGATACCACTGCCATAATGATGATGCCTGATTTTTATGGGCCAATATGTAAACTATAGTAATTCACAGTCGGCCTTTTCGGCTCAATTGTGAGTATCAATCGCCGTTTGGTCAGAGATATTTTGCGCTGATTCATCCATGATTTACCTTCAGGAAATACCATTTTATGTCGACGTCCAGTCTCATTCTATTCAATAAGCCGTATGGGGTACAAAGTCAATTTCGTAATGATAGCAATAATGACCACACTACCTTATCTGACTATTTTACGGACAAATCATTGCGAGTCGCAGGTAGATTGGATGCGACGTCAGAAGGCTTATTGATTTTGACTGACGATGGCCGAGTGAACAAAGCGATTACACATCCACCAAAAGCCAATGCTGGACGTAAACAAGGTAAGACCTATTTGGTACAAGTTGAAGGCGTTCCTACTACTGAGCAACTTGATATGCTTCGTCGTGGCGTCATTCTTAAAGATGGTAAAACCTTACCATCCGATATCAAACACATCAGTGAAGAGACATTACCAATGCCACTTTGGCCGCGCAATCCGCCCATACGCGAACGCAAAAGTGTGCCAGACTCTTGGCTGATGCTAACGATTTATGAAGGTAAAAACCGTCAAGTCAGGCGCATGACCGCGCACGTCGGCCTACCTTGCTTACGCTTGATTCGCTGGTCGGTCGCTGGGTTTGAATTGGGTGATTTAGCCGTGGGTGAGTTTGTGCGTATTCATCTCAATAACGAGCGCTGTCAGCAGTTAGGACTTACCACTTGAGTCATTTTGCTCAACAACTCATGTTTGGCGACTACAGATACGACTGGTGATACTAAGTAAATATATTACGACTGGTTAAACATAGAGTCTCGAATCAGTAAGGTTCATCTGCTAGAATTTAAACCCTTATGGATTGTGTGATCACTTTCATCCATTTGCATTGAAATTTTTATAATAGGGATATGTCATGATTGCTTCTCGTCGTTTTGTCTTGTTGGCTACCAGCTTTTCTGTTGGACTCATGCTGAGTGCTTGCCAGCCGACAACGCAAGACAATGAAGCCGCTTCTGAAGAAATCACTGCGCCACCAGTCCCTGAGGTTACAGAAACCAGTAACGAAGATGAGACGGCGATAGAAAATCAAGATGACGTCAATGACACGCAAATGACCGACGTGCTAAGAGATTACACAAGAGCCATGACCAGAATGCACGATGAGATGATGATTGGCATGGGGTATAACGATCCTGATACGGCTTTTGCCAAAGCCATGCTTGGTCATCATCATGGCGCGATAGACATGGCAAAAATTCAGCTGAAATACGGCACCAATGATGCCATGCGCCAACTGGCTCAAAACATTATTGACACTGAGCAAGCTGAAGTTGATATTTTAAACAAATGGCTTGCCAGCCACCCTGATGTCTCCAAACCCAAACCCAATACCGCAGCCATGCAGCAAGCGTATGCAAGAAGTATGGACATATTGAACGGCAAAATGGTATTGGGTATTGCTGACCCTGTGCCTGACGTGGCGTTTGTACGCGGTATGCTGCCCCATCACATTGGTGCGGTAGAAATGGCCGAGATTCAACTAAAATATGGTACTGATGAGGAAATGCGTCAGTTGGCACAAGATATTATCAATACTCAACAACCAGAGATTGACTTGATGCAAAAGTGGATTGCAGACGTTGAGGCAAATGAAAGTACGAGCAATGAACTTGATAAACCTGAAGAAGTAAGCGGAAATTCTAAATCTGAAGAAAACGGAACGCTCAGTAAGACCGAAGACAGCGCACAATAGAGTATTTCTTAAAACCTTAATGCTCAGACGCTTGTTGTTAACGCGTTTATTTTTAACTCAACTATGAATTATCAAAAGACGGAATAAATATAATAGAAACCCCCTGCTAACAGTGCTTGGTTAGCAGGGGGTTTTGTCTTTAGACATCATTGTAGAGAGTCATTAAAACACCACTTTAATTTTGATGACGCTCCATAGCGTTTAACCATGTCTGCCAGCTGCCCACATTTTGTGACGGCTCATCGCTCTCTTCATTTAAATGTAGGCTGACCTTATAAGGTGTTAAAGCCTCATTATCGATGGCTTTCGCCGATTTAGGTCGTACATTAACTGCTATCAGCTCGTCACGACGAAACAGATGACATTCGACATCGCGATTTGCCTGACTGAGTGATACCAATTGCTTACTGGTGGCTTTGATGCCATCGATGGCAATGATCACATCATTGGCTGAAAAGCCAGCTTTGGCAGCCGCGCTATCACGCTGTACGCGATTGATCTTAAGGCCTGCTGGTGTTTCAGTACATCGTATGCCCCAAGGCACGTGTTTATCAAAAGTCTCTTTGGTATTGGTACGCAGTTTGACCCCACTTTCTCTCAGCATGGCTTCAATGGGCAGCTCTTCAACGCCATTGACATAGCGACGCTCAAAATCTTCCCAATCTGCAAGTGGTATAAATTGACCAATCACCACGCCCATATCAGCACTACTGATACCGATGCGTTTATTGTCATTTTGCTTAGCTTGATTATAGAAAGCTTTGACCACGTCAAATAAACGGTAGCGACCAGCGCTCTTTTGTAGCAGCATCAAATCCAAGCACAACGCAACCAGCGCCCCTTTATTATAATAACTGATGCCTGCATTGCCTGTGTTTTCATCGCTGCGGTACAGCTTAATCCACGCATCAAAACTCGACTCTGCAACGCTTTGATAAGCGCGACCTGGGGTTTGATAGTAGCGGTTGATTTGCTCAGCCAGCAGCTTAAGATAACTTGCTTTATCGACCACCCCTGATGCTTGCAACATAAAATCATCGATATAAGAAGTGAATCCTTCAAAGACCCATAATAGTGGCGTAAAAGCCTCACGGCGCAAATCGACCTCTAACATGACATCGGGGCGTACGGTCTTGACCCACCATGCATGAAAATACTCATGGCTGCAAAGTCCCAAAAACCGTTGGTAATCACTACTGGGTATCGCTGGCTCATCGATATTTGGTAAGTCACGGCGCGGCGTGATCAAGCTAGTAGAATTGATATGCTCTAGGCCGCCATAATCCTGACCGCTGGCAAACGTCATAAAGGTATAGTCTTTAAAAGGTGCGTCACCCAGCCAGTTTAGATACGTCTGACAAATCTGCGTCACATCTTGCTGCAATCTGCCCATATTGGCATGGTGCTTACCTGAAAGAAAAAACCGATGCGGTAGCGTCTGATGGGTATCATCATGAACAATGAAATCAAACGCGTCTTGCTCTGCAATCTCAAACGGATAATCGATAAATTCATGATAGTTATCTGCTTGTAACCCATAGCTATGTTGGCCATCGCCTTGTGATTCCTCAAGAGTCAAATGGGTCGAGGTTAAACCACATGATAAGCATACAAGGCTGGTTTCTTTGTCCGCCAAAAACGTGGCAGGCACCAGTAAGGTTGCCTTGATTGGCAGCAGCTCCTGCTCTTCTACTGCAAGCGCCAACGAGGTAAAGTTTCCATAGAGACGTTGTTGATCGACGTAAGCGGTTCGCACAGATAAATCGTAGCAGTAGACTTCATAGTCTACAACTACTGTCTGCCCTGCGTTGACTTGTGGCAGCTGCCATGTGTTTTTGTCTCTTTTTTGCGCGCGGTAAGCGTCAGAGAGCGTGTCTCCATCAAAAATTCGATACTGCACTGTAGTGATATTTCGAGCGAACTCACGCATCAAATAACTGCCTGGTATCCATGCTGGTAACCAAAGCTTAGGCGATGCTGTCAATGCGGTAAAGCTCAGCGATACATCAACCAGATGTTCCAAAAAGCGCTCAAAGTTGAACTGATAACGAATATCAGATGTTGTACTGTTGTTTGCGTGGGTCACATCGGTAGTCGTGTCCACTGATAGGTGTTTAGCGTTAATGGAAGTCATATTTTTTATCCTTATTTTTATCTTCATGGTAGAAGCACTGACCCAAAAACGCAACTGACAAACCGTGAACAGCAGTTTCACGCAGTCAAACTATAAAAAACCGCTTCTATTTTAAGAAAATAAACCATTTATTTAGATTAAATAGCATTTTTTCTTATTTTTGCCTTGAAAGTTATAGGACCCATCGCAATTAAAGATGCTAACTGCTAAAGTTACTTAAATAAACTGATGATAATTGACTAATGACGTGCCTATTGGGCTTGCTGATTGGATTTTTTAGGTTTATTGCAACCGTATTTAATTTTTTACATAGATATATTTAGGATAATTTATGACTACTATCGCAAAAGACACCGCCGTCACATTCAATTACACTCTAAAAGACGACGAAGGCAACATCCTTGACCAATCACCAGAAGGTCAGCCACTTGCTTATTTACACGGCCATAGCAACATCATTCCAGGTCTTGAGCAGCAACTAGAAGGCAAATCTGCTGGCGAAAAAGTAAACGCCGTTGTTGAGCCTGCTGACGGTTATGGCGAGTATCAAGAACAAGCGGTACAACATGTACCACGTGATAACTTCCAAGGCGTTGACGACATTCAGCCTGGTATGCAATTCCAGTCAGAAGCTGGTGGCCAAGTTATGCTAGTGACTGTGACTGATGTAAACGATCAAGAAGTAACCGTTGATGCCAACCATCCATTGGCTGGTAAGCGTTTGACTTTTGATGTTGAAATCCAAGAAGTACGTGCCGCAACTGAAGACGAGCTAAACCATGGCCATGTACATGGTGCAGGCGGCGTTGAGCACTAATCTCTTCTAAAGTAATAAAGTATTAATTGGCTTTTTCTTATTGAAAAGGTTATTTAATCTAAAAAGGTCGGTAGCGATGTCTACTGGCCTTTTTTATGGGCTAAAGATGAGCAATACATGATAAGGTTGACGCCATTAAAATAGTGTCAGACTACTGCAAATTATGCTTTTCCAGACGTAACAAAGCCGCATAATGACAAGCATCATGCGGCTTTTATCACCAACCATCCATGTTAACGTTATACGACACCTAATCCCGAGATATCTTATAACTGACAGGCATCCAGCCTTATCATCCTTAATTACTAAACCATCTATCCCTGATGCGACCTTTAAGATACCAATCCCTAGTACCAATGAACCGTTCCGTTCAATCATGCCGTACGTTTATAATCGCAGATTGGTGCATGGTTAGTAAGAGGTTGAAGCGTCAATTCATGTAAGCATATGCTTACATGAATTGGATAATGCTATTTATAGCTTTTCTTTAGGACTCAGTGTTTCTTCAGGATCAGCACTCAACATGAGATAAGCGGCTTCATTAATGAAGGCTTCGTCTTCAGGCAACTCTGGGCGCTCAGTGGCTTTCATTCGACTACGCTCTTCGAATTTTGCATCCATTGCCGCTTGATATGTGTTCCAATTGGCATATGGGCGTTCACCAGTTGCAACAAGGCGTTTGTTTTCAGCTTCCAACGAACGCTTTTCGATCAACTTCATCTTCGCGCGGCGACTATTGATATCAAGGCGGATGGGTTTTTTCTCGTCTTCCATATCGCGAATATCGTTCAATGAAGACAGATACACAAACTGTGGGTTTTGCTCTTGACGGATTTTAGATTGCTGATTGAGTGTTGCAAGCGTTTTATCGGTAAACTTACCTTCAGGCTTATACGGTGCTGTTTTGATGGTGTCCCAAGGTAGCGCATTTTTTTGTGCTCGCTCGCCAAAGGTTGCGTCATCATAGATATTGACTAGTTCAACATCAGGCACGACCCCTTTATTTTGCGTACTACCACCAGTGACACGGTAGAATTTACGCTGGGTCAATGTCGCTGAGCCTAGCGCTAAATTATCGAGCTGAATCTGAGCCGAACCCTTACCTGTGGTCGTGCTACCAACAATCAATCCGCGACCATAGTCTTGAATGGCAGCGGCAAATATTTCACTGGCAGAAGCCGACGCCAAATTGGTAATCACGGTCATCTTGCCGTCATAGAGCTGCTCACCGCCATCGTCATCACGATAGACCTGAACATTGCCGCGGTTGTCACGGATTTGTACCATCGGCCCACTCTTGATAAAGAAGCCCAGCATCTTGGCAACTTCATCCAATGAGCCACCTGGGTTATTGCGCAAATCGACAACCAGACCATCGATATTTTCTTTATTTAATGCCTTCAAGGCTTTTTCGGTATCGATACTCACGCTACGATAGTCTTCTCCATTGCGGCGAGCACGATAATTCAAATAGAAACTGGGTATCTCAAGAACGCCTATGCGCTTTGGCGTTTTATCAATGTTGGGTCGCTGTACTTCTACCACGCGATGGGTGACACCAGATTCTTCTTGTTGAATAATGTCACGAACCACGGTCACATTACGGGCACTAGCGTCAGGCGCATTAGGCTGACGCACCTTGATGGTCACTGGCGTACCGCGTTTACCGCGAATCAAACCAACAATCTCACGTGTTGACCAGCCAACCACATCGGTCATGTTTTCGCCGTCTTTTGCGATACCAATGATCAGATCATTGGGTTTAATTTGACCTGACTTGGCGGCTGGGCCACCATCGACTAATGTGACAATACGGGTATAATCTGGATTTTTACGATCAGGGCGAATGGAGACACCAATACCTTCTAATTGCAGACTAGACTGGATTTGTAGCTCATTGGCCTGAATGGGGGCATAGTAATTACTGTGTGGATCATAGGTCAACATCGCTGTGTTTAGGATGGTTTCCATAATCTCGTCATTGGTAAGACGAGTAAACTGCTCTTGCTGACGAGACAAACGATTTTGTAAAATCTCACTAGGTGTACGTTGATCGTTACGTACCAAATCCTGTCCACGCGTGATATCTGGATTACTCAAAAATACTTTTTCTTTGGCCTTCTCATCTTCTTGGCCCAAGGTGATACTCATCAACTGGAATTTTAGTTGACGCGTCCAATAATCACGCTGCTCTTTTTTGGTTTTAAAGTGATCCATTTTTTCGCGATCGAGCACGATGGTTTCATTACCAGTCAAATCAATGTCTGTCTTTAGCATTTTACTTGCCATGGTAAAGTACTCATTTGAACGTTTGCGATAACGCTCAAAAACGTCTACCCCTGCAGACAAATCACCACGCTTGAGACGATCGCCAAAATCATCACCGTATTTTTTCTTAAATTCATCCACGTCAGACTGTAAAAATAACGTGTGGTTGGTATCGAGACTGTCAATATACATAGACAAAATCTCGCTACCCGTTTTGCTATCCAAGGGCTGATTGAGATAATGACTACGATCCAGCAAGGCTGCAACCTGACGAGTGGTGATCTTCTGTTCTGGTGTCTGGACAAAACCCTCAGTATTGGTTTCTGCTACTGCGGTGCCATAGCTTTGAGCAAGTATAATACCGGCTACACCCACTGACGCTGCACTGAGTAACCACTGCGCTGGTTGTTTTTTCATATATGTACCTAGTTATTTTAAGTGAATATTGTCTGTTTTATCAGGAACAAAATCATGGGGTCAATCTCTATTTATCAACCCTATTTTATACATTGCACGCCATTGCTTGTTTGCCGTTAATAATTATCAATAGCAACTATCGGTTCTTTATCTCATTATAGTTTCTAGACTTTACCACTACCTCATCATTCGATCATTAGCTGACGATGTGGCGCTACAAATCATTCAATATTATCATGAGCATAGTCAGTGAATTGTCTCAAACTGTATAAGCAATCTTACACCCTACGTCTACACATACCAAACTTTCTATCATATTTATTCTAGCGATTTTTATCCTCGTTTTTGCTCAAATTACCTTGAAGCAATGTCACGCGTTTCGCAGATGATGTTATCAGATTATACGCCAGTCATAATAACTGTCATAATAAGGCCATTATGACATAGCGATAGCCCTTGATTTGCATTCGCTTTTGTCCATTAGACTGACAATACAACAGACATGATAAGGATTAGGCTATGTATGGCGTTTTAATGATTGATATCGATAGTACCGCCTTGACTCCTGAGGACGTGAGCTTGATTAAGCAGGCTCAAGTTGGCGGCGTGATATTGTTTGCTCGCAATGTTGCCAATGCGGCACAAGTTCGCGCATTGTGCGATGACATTCGCTATCACAACCCTGATATCTTGATTGGGGTCGATCAAGAAGGCGGCCGCGTTGCACGACTACGTGAAGGATTTACCCCATTGCCAGCGATGGGTAGACTGGGAGATTTGTTTGACCAAGATCCAAATCGCTCGCTGAGCTGTGCTTATGACTGTGGCTATCTCATGGCAACGGAAGTAATGGCAGTGGGAATCGACCTAAGCTTTGCGCCAGTACTTGATAGAGATGGTATCAGTCAAGTCATTGGGGATCGCAGTTTTCATCGCGAGACACCTGCTATTGCCGCGCTAGCCGCTCAGTTCATGCGCGGTATGAAAGCCGCGGGTATGGCAACCACAGGCAAGCACTTTCCCGGTCATGGTGCTATTGCGCCTGATTCACATGTGTCAGAAGCGATTGATACACGTAGCTTGGCAGATATTATCGATAGCGATATGCAGCCATTTGCGCAAACACTGCCATGGTTGGATGCCGTTATGCCCGCACATGTGATTTTCTCGCAAGTCGATGATAAGCCTGCTGGATTCTCAAAAATTTGGCTAAAAGATATCCTTCGCAATCAGCTTAAGTTTGAAGGGGTCATTTTTTCGGATGACTTATCCATGGCGGGCGCAAAAGCAGTCGGGGATATTGGCGCTCGTGTCAAAGCGGCTATTGAGGCCGGATGTGACATTGCCTTGGTTTGTAATGATCGCGTCGCCGCCCATGAAGCCGCTGCCGCCGCTCAAGAACTGTCTTACCCTCATCAAAACCGTATCAAAACCATGTGTGGCAAGATACCCATGTGGCAAGGTGACCTTATCTCAACGTGCCAGCAGTTCGATTATTGGGAACAAGCAAAACAAAATGTCACGCAAACGTTCTTTGATACGCAGTCTTCAACAGAGGCAGCAATTGATAATACGGCTGAATCGATAGACCCTACCAATTATAAATAGCACTTTAATACCACTATTAAAGATAATTGTTCTGTCTATCAAGCACATCCTCTTCATTGCTTATCTTTGTACCGTAACAAAAACCGCTCCTGAATAAGGAGCGGTTTTTTGGTGATTGATAAGTGGTTCACAAGAAGAATAAAGGCTTAGTTTGTTGGATCTAACGCTGTACCTTGAGTGGCGTCATCACCATCTGGTAGCAAATCATCATTGTTGTTATCCAGTGGGTTCATATCAGGGTCCATTGTATTGCTCGTACCCATCGCCATGTTGCCAGTACCAGTAGCCATGGCTTCGTTGGCATTCACATCTTGATCGTTTACCATAAACTCAATACGGCGATTACGGAAGCGACCTTGTTCAGTTGAGTTGTCAGCGACAGGCTCAGTCTCGCCCATACCTTTCGTAGACAGTTTACTTTCGTCAATGCCTTGAGAGACCAAGTACGCTTTGACTGCGTCAGCACGCTCACGTGATAACTCCATGTTATAAGCATCTGACGCTTGACTGTCTGTATGACCAATAATCATTAAGTTCATATCAGGCACTTTTGCCATAATCTTGGCAGCACGGTCAAGGAACGCTTTATTCACATCAGGGATAACGGCCTTATCCACTTCAAAGTTAATAACTTGTATGCTCAACGCACGAGCCACATCACGAGGATCTGGGTTTTCACCCAAGTTCATCATCGCGGCATCAGCCGCAGCCAAGCTATCATCAATCTCACCTTGTAAGTCTAGCGGGCCTTCAGCTTGTACGGTCATCGCTGGCGCTGCTGCTTGTAGATCAGACACTAATTTTTGCAGTGCAGTGGCATCTGGTGCGTTGACAGTGATATTGTCGCCTTTAATAATCATGCTAGCATTTGGTACGTTTTTGACGATAGGCAAAATGGTAGCAAGCTGTGCTGCTGCTGGCATATCCACTGCAAAATTATCGTCTACATCAGCGCGACATTTATTGGCTTCATCACCAAACGCACTGGTCAACGCATTCATGACGTTGGTCTGCAATGTCTCATTGCCCACATTCATGCGGCAAGCGTACAGCTCATTGTTTTCCCCTGTAGCGATACTCAATGAGGCAGGTTCAATGGCTGCTGCCACTGCTACTTGCTCATCACCGTCAGCTACTTGCTGCTCGGTCACAGCAGGCGTCGCCACAGGTTCGGGATTCTCTTGACAACCACGAAGCAGCGCCCACGCTAGCGCCCCTAAAATGATCAAACCAATAATTGGCAATAAAGCTTTTAAAAAGCTGCCCTTTGGTTCTTCTTCGCGCTGTAAAGGCGCTGTGCTTACGGTATCAGAAATACGCTCACCAGCAGCTGGTGTGGCAGCTAGCATACCTGCTGGCAGAACCGTACTTGCCCAAGCAGGTATATGGTGCTGATAACTGTCAAGATTGTCATTTAAAAACTGCGGTACTGGCGTATTGCCTGCTAAGCTTTTAATTTCATGAAAAGCAAGTGGCGCTGCCATTGCCACCAAACCACGAGCAGCCGTCTGATCGACATTGTGTTTGGCCGCTAATTCGCGAGCAATTTGATCACGATGAGCATCCTCTGTCCAAACGCGATTGTAAAATTGTTGGTCGTCACGACCGATGTTTTCATTAGCAAAGCGATTATATGTGTCTTCGTCAGCAAGACGGGCGGCAAAAACTGCATAGAACTGCTCAAGCAGATTTTGCTTGGTTGGACTGTGATCGTCTCCTAATACGGCTGGACTCACTGTCCTTGTCAAATGATTGATAATATCCATAATATGTTTTCTCCATTAATTATTAATATAATTTGAGTGTCAAAAATTTTTAATGATAAAGTCGGTATTAAAAAGGTATGAAAAAATAGCGCAAACCATCAACGGCTTATATAAAATGACAAGTCATGACAGGTAATATTGTCCATGGCTACATCTGACCAGTGTCATTATAAAAATTTTAAGCATACGTTCACAATCAACACGTGTTGTACAAATGATACGTTAAGTAATGTTTCAGTTATGACTCGTAACCAAAAAGACCACTAGGGACAATCCACTGCCTTAGCATTATTCAAAAGAGCGTAAATCTGTCCTGTGTTCTGTCGACCTTATTTTAATACTGCGATCATAGATAAAACTAAAGAATAACAAACGGGCGGTATGAGAGAACACTCATACCGCCCGTTTAATTTGATGGCCACCTTTACTCATTTATATGCATAGGAATGCTGCTCTTATTATTTGAACTATGCTTACCTAACCTGCTGTGGCTCTACTACAATAACACTATTTGCCATATCATCTACTTCTGATTCTGATATAGGGCCTGACGATCTATTTGGTGTCGTATTGCGGGGAATATTGCTAGGAATGTCAGCAGGGACATTGTTATTATTAAAACTTCCATTGTTAGGGGCAGGAAGAACAGGTGTCACCCTATCGCCCGTATTGTCATCTGATGCTTGATACTCTCCAGTTCCACTACCGTTATAGTTGTTATCGAATTGGCTATTGGGTGCTATATCGCCGTTTTCAAACTGCATGTTAGCACCGTTTGTACCTGCCATATTATTGACAGCGTTACCATCACTGCCATTATTCGGTAGAGGCAAAGGAGCCGTACTATCAATCAGCATTGTTGGTGCCAAAGCCTGTATATCCGCGACCATTTTTTGCAGCAGCATATTGTCTGGAGCCTCTAATGTGAGACGGTCATTTTGCAGTTGTAGACGAGCAAACGGCGTTGATCTGAGTATCGTAAAGATATTTGGCAATACTTGCGGCGAAATTGTGGCAATGTCAGTTGCCACCCCAGCCTTGACAGTCAACTCACAAGTACTTGCTTGCTCACCAAAGCTGGTATTCAGAGCCTGCTGCAATGTCGCTTGCAACGCTTCATTGCCAACCGTTGCGCTACAAGTATATAAGCTCCCACTATTGTCTACCCCAACGATTAACTCAACGGGTGTCATTACTTGGGCAGGGACTTCTACAGGTGAGGCAATGGCAGGCTCTGCGGCTATGGGTTCTAAGGGTGGCACATTATTAGGTTTTATCAATAGTGCCCACGCGGCAAGACCAACACCAGCAATGGCTATGATCAATAAAAACACTCGTACCAGTAAGTCATTACGTTGATTGCGAGTGCGCACTTTTTCTCGCTTCATGCTGCTGCTATCGTTCCAATGATGCGCTGATGGATTGACATGAATACCATCCGTATTTACTAGATCATTAGCAATACGCTCTTTATCTTTGCCTTCCAAATAGCTGGCACTTTCTACATAAGACGCTGTAGAAGTAGCGACTGCCTCTTGATCTGTATTGGGCGCTTTTACTGCAGCCAGAGAAGCCTCGCTCAAAGGTACAGTAGCCACATCGACGCCACGTTTCGGATATGAGTCACTATTAGAGATTTGAGGAGCCGCAATGACGGGTGCCGACCATATCGGTAAATACTGACGCAGCGCTGGCTGCTCTGTCTGTAAAAAGGCTGGCAAAAACTGTCCATTAGCCAATATTTTCAGCTCACGATAAGCCAAGGGCGCAGCGTTAATCAGTAGCTGCGAGGTCGTCAGTAAGTCAATGTGATGGGTGTCAGCCAACTCTTGAATAATCAGTTGCTGTACAGCTTGATCTTGCCATAGCTGTTCAAACAGTGGGCTTTCTACCGAGATATCAGGCGTTAGCTCTTCATCAGCACGCATAATATGTGAGTAGATTTGTGGCAATGCCAAACGCGCTGCCAAAATAGCATAAAACTGCTCAAGCAAACTGATATAAGCCACATTATTTTTATCGTTACTATTGCCTACTATCGCAGGCGTAACCGTTTTTTCTAATTGATTGATGATACTCATAAACAATTGCCTCTGTCGGCCTTTTTTTAAGTTTATAAAAAATTAAGTATTTATTTTATTTATTAGTGCCATACTCTAAGATATTTCTATTATTCATACACTACTGTCCCAAAGATACGAGGCATTCTTCACGTTACTTAACATCTTGCTCTATTATTCACTATAAAAGCATAAAAATGCATCGTTTTGTCACACAATATGTTTTTTAGAGATTCTAACTGCTGTTAGTATGAACTGACTATTAAGACTTAACGTTTAATCATTTGTCATTGGTTATGTTTATTTTTCACTCAGCCGTAACGCTTAGGCGTTGAACATTGTCATTTATAACCTTTATATAACATTGTCACACATCAGGCGAGGCCTAAGGATTTTCCTTTGTTTAACCATACGACTCTTATCATCATTATTACCGTTATTGTTAGCTTATTGGCATGGCAAAACAAAACGCTATTCAATCGACTGATTTTTTATCCACCAGCGGTCAATACTGGTCAGTGGGATCGTTTCGTGACGCATGGTTTTATTCATGCTGACAGTATGCATTTGCTGTTCAACATGTTTACTTTATACTTTTTTGGCCGTGCCATTGAAGGCTTGTATCAGCCCTTCTTATTTGGCTATGGTTTTGTGGTATTTTATGTCTTGGCCATTGTTGTTGCGATGATTCCAAGCTATATCAAAAATAAAAACAATGCCAGTTACCTAAGTCTTGGTGCCTCAGGCGGTGTGTCAGCGGTTTTGTTTGCTTTTATTTTGCTAGCACCTTGGGAAAAAATCTATCTATTTGCGGTTATTCCCATCCCAGCGATATTGTTTGCGGTAGCGTATGTGGCTTATAGTATTTACGCTGATAAGCGCGGTGGCTCGAACATCAATCATATGGCGCATTTGTGGGGCGGTGCGTTTGGTATCATCGCGACAATTATTCTAGAGCCAAGAGTGTTGCCTCACTTCTTGAACGCGTTGTTGTCGCCTGGTTTTTAAGCAATTTTATGAATATCCCTGTGGTT
Source organism: Psychrobacter sp. JB385 (assembly GCF_900163785.1). Taxonomy (GTDB): domain Bacteria; phylum Pseudomonadota; class Gammaproteobacteria; order Pseudomonadales; family Moraxellaceae; genus Psychrobacter. The sequence continues at coordinate 499,452 of NZ_FUKN01000014.1, read as the reverse complement.
ATCAAACGACATTAGATAGGTCGTCAATAATGATACCTTGTTAGCATTAGCATTCATTGGACTGACAATGAGCTTTAAAGCATTACATAAAGATTTTGACCTTTAATTTAATATATTACATTGAGACTTGCTGATTTATTATGATTATAGACATTATTGGTGACATTCACGGTTATGCAGATAAGTTGACAGGCTTACTAACAGAGCTGGGCTACCGCCATAATGGGCAATACTATGTCCCACCAGCTGGTCATCGCGCCTTATTCATTGGTGATTTGATTGACCGCGGTCCACAGCAGCTCGCCACTTTAGAGATTGTTTTTGCCATGCTCGATGCCGATGTGGCTGATGCCGTCATGGGCAATCATGAGTACAACGCTTTGGCTTTTGCCACGCCTGATCCTAATGACCCTACCCAATATTTACGTTCGCATAGCGATGCGCATAAACGTCAGCATGAGGCGTTTTTGGCGGAAGTGCCATTTGGTTCAGACAAACATCAGTATTGGTTACAGCGTTTTTATGAGATTCCCTTGTGGCTTGAGAGCGATGACGCCTGCTTTGTCCATGCTTGCTGGGATGTTGATAGCATGGACATATTGCAGCCTTTTTTGACAGAGGATAACTGTCTGACACCGCAAGGCCTGATAGCCACTGCAAGCGAGCCTAGTGTGCCATTTGATGCCCTTGAGCGTGTATTAAAAGGGGTAGAAACGCCATTGCCTGAAGGTATGGCGATGGTAGACAAAGAAGGTACTAGGCGCACGCGAGTGCGAGTGCGTTGGTGGCTTGATGAGCTGAACACGCGCACGCTTTATGAAGTTGCCCGCGCGCCTACTTCTGCCTTAGCACAAATCCCAAGCGATGCCTTGGCCGAAAACATCGACTTTGCAATCAAAACTCATAAACCTGTGTTTGTGGGTCATTACTGGCTGACTGGTACGCCTGAACCGCTTAGCCATCAAGTGGTCTGCACCGATTATTCAGCAGCCATAGACAGTGGTTATCTGACTTGTTATCAATTTGATACTAAGCAGCCTCTGCCTCTAAAACCCAGTAATTTTTTGCAGCATCGTCATGATGAGCCTACTGATAAAAATCCATAAATCGGCACGATTCTTTTTGCTTTTTAATTAAACTTGAAACTTGGCTTTACGAGAGCGGCAAAATTTTTGTATGATGGTCTTTTTGAGGATATTAACGCATGAGCACAACATCGGCTACCACCAATGCTGCTGAGCAAAACGGGCCTATCACCTCTCCTACTGGTCAGCCCAAAGTTGGCATTATCATGGGATCACAATCTGATTGGGCGACGATGAGCGCCGCAGCGCAGTTGCTAGCAGACTTTGATATTGCTTTTGAATGTGAAGTGGTCTCAGCGCACCGTACGCCTGATCGATTGTTTGATTATGCCAAAAATGCAAAAGCTCATGGCTTACAAGTGATTATTGCTGGTGCAGGTGGCGCCGCTCATCTGCCTGGTATGTGTGCCAGCCAAACGCCACTACCTGTATTTGGCGTTCCGGTAAAATCCTCTATGCTTAGCGGCTGGGATAGCTTGTTATCAATTGTACAGATGCCTAAAGGCGTTGCCGTTGGCACATTAGCCATTGGCGCCGCTGGCGCTTACAATGCCGCTTTGCTTGCCATCCAAGTGCTTGCACTACATGATGAATCGGTAGCGACTCAGCTAGATACATTGCGTACGACGCAAACTGATACCATTCTTGCTAGCCCAACACCGGGTATTATCAATCATTGATCATCGCTATGAAATGATTAATGGTTGTCAGACCTTATTGATACGTGTCCTATCACCTTAAATCATTTTGATAGAAAATAATTTTGATAGTATACGTATGATTAGATGAGTCTTAATGAAGCTTGACTGAATATAAGGTGCATACAGTGCACCTTTTCCTATTTTACTAGATAAATTTTTAAATTGCGCCACACCAAAACATCTTTCATTTTTAATTTAAAGAGCCTGCCATGACTACAGCGAACGCTTACCCTACTACCCAAACCATTCGTACCATCGGTATTTTAGGCGGTGGTCAGCTTGGTATGATGCTTGCCGAAGCTGCCATCCCTCTAGGGTATCAGTGCGTGTTTTTAGAAGACAATGCCGATTGCCCTGCCAGCCTATATGGACGCGTTTTTCACAGCGACCAATTAGACGCATTTATTGAAGCCACAGACGTTTTCACACTAGAGTTTGAAAACACACCCACTTCTACTGTTGAGCATCTGACCAACTTATCAATAGCGGGTAGCAAGCAAGGCATGTTTCCTCCATTGATTGCGCTTGATATCGCCCAAGATCGCTTAAAAGAAAAGCAGATGTTCCAGACGCTCGATATTGCGACTGTCCCGTTTATGGCGGTCAATTCTGAATCTGAGTTGCAGCAAGCTTGTCAAACACTGGGTCTACCTATCGTTCTAAAAACCAGCCGTGGCGGTTATGACGGTAAAGGTCAGTCTGTCATCAAAGAAGACAATGACATTAAAGCCGCTTGGCAGGATCTTAAAGATGCAGTCAGTGGTAAAGGCGCGTTAACACCAACGCCTGCCCCACTGATAGCAGAAGGTTTCATTAATTTTAGCCGTGAGGTTTCTATCATTGCGGTGCGAGGACAAAACGGTCAGGTGCGTGGTTATGATTTGGTCGAAAACCATCATCATCAAGGGATTTTAGCCAAGACTCAGGCGCCTGCCGTGGGCACCAGTCATTTGCTCAAGCAGGCCACTGATGCGATCACGACCGTCATGAATCATTTGGATTATGTTGGCGTGATGGCGCTTGAGCTATTCGTGGTTAAAGATGCACGTGGCAACGACACCGTCCTCGCTAACGAGATTGCGCCGCGTGTGCACAATTCTGGGCATTGGAGTATCGAAGGCGCTATCACCAGCCAATTTGAAAATCACATTCGCGCGGTGGTCAACCTACCGCTGGGCGATACAGACAATGTGCACCCAGCAATCATGCTCAATGTATTGGGACAATATCCTGATATCAGCGAAGTTCTCAAAATTGATGGCGCTCATTATCACAGTTATCAAAAAGCTGAGCGTGAAGATCGAAAAATTGCCCATATCACGTTGATGCCCAATGACGTGGCCGATTTAGAACCTGCTTTAGCCAAGCTTGTCGCCATATTGCCCAATAAAGTGGGTTTGGATAAAAAAATCGTTGCCGTTGACGACCAGCCAAAGATGACAGATGAGCTGAGCATTTCTGACACTGATGACACTTTGGACAAAACTAATACCCAGAGCGAAGACTCTCAATCAGATGAGGCTCAAAAATAATGCAGATTTGGGTAGATGCAGATTCTGTACCTTTGATTGCCAAAGACTTGATTATCAAAACCGCTGAGCGTACCAAGACCACAGCGATATTTGTTGCCAATCAACCAATCAAGCTACGTAAGTCACCCCTACTTATTATGACAGTGGTGCCATCAGGATTTGATAAAGCAGACGACTATATCGTCGAACAAATTCAACCAGGCGATCTTGCCATTACCAGCGATATTCCTTTGGCTAATGATATTTTGGACAAAGGCGGTATGGTATTGACCACGCGCGGTGTGGTCTACGACAAAAACAATATCAAGCAAAAGCTCAATATGCGCGATTTTATGGACACCATGCGCGGTACTGGTGTCCTAGAGTTGCAAGAAATGAGCGGGCAAAAGCCTTATGGTGACCGTGACAAAAAAGCCTTTGCCGATGGTTTGAATCGTTTGGTTCGTTAATATTTCTTCTTATTCATTTTTGCTCTACTCTTTTCAACACGGTACTTTCTTGCAAACCATATACATTCTCTAACCAAACGCAATCCAATTGGCACGCATCATAACGAAGCGTGCCAATTTTTTTGCTATGCTGGTCATAGTTTTTAAACAACACATATATAAGAATAGGAATGATGATGAAACTTTTAGTAATTGGTGCAAGTGGACGTGTGGGTACTGAGTTGGTAAAACAACTATTGGCTGATGACCATCAAGTAATCGGTACCACGCGTCAAAAAGAAACCTTATTTAATGATGCCAATTATAGCCAGCTTGATTTGGATATTACGGCTGAAAAAGACGCGATTCAAGACCAAATGGATAAAGATATCGATGCGGTATATTTTGTGGCAGGCTCTGGTGGCAAGGATGTGTTAGAAGTCGACTTGCATGGGGCAATCAAAACCATTCAGGCGACGCAAGACAAAGGTATCAAACGCTATATTATGCTTAGCGCAGCGTTTTCTTTAGATACCAGCAAATGGGATAGCCCCGGCATTGCCAATCTAAAAGACTACTATATTTGCAAACATTATGCAGATCAGTGGCTAGTCAATAACAGCTCACTTGACTACACTATTGTGCAGCCAGGAGCGCTAAAAGAACGCGCAGGCACAGGTAAAATTGCCATTGATGAAAGTGCTGGCGAAAACTCGATTGAAGATGTTGCCACAACATTGGCTGCTGTATTAACCGCAGATAATACCATCAAACAAGCGTTTAACATGCATAATGGTGATATTGATATCAATGAAGCCATTGCGACGGTGTAAATCCGATGTGAACAGAATTCTCAAAAATGAATGAGCGCCAATGGCTCATAAAAATGGTCGTTTGTCATTCAGCAATAGCTATCCTGAATGGCAAGCGACCTTTTTTTGTTCAAAGTTTTATATATAGTGAGTCCAATATAAAAATGCGTCAGCGTGACTGGAGTTGGTTTTTTGCACCCTCTGTCTGCGAAGGCACAGCAAGCAAGAAAAATTCATTCCAGTTCAACATTGATATACAACATGTCTGTTTTATTTAGAATCGACCATAGTATTTATTAATAGAGTGAGACTCAGTCATAAGATTAGGCCAATCTACTCGGAAAAGGAATCACTTCTTCTAAACTACTGGCACCTGTAATCACCATTAGTAATCTATCTAGCCCAACCGCAATACCGCTACAAGGCATCAGATCGTCAGAGGCAGCGATGAGATGTTCATCGATTGGCATGATGGGCAAATTGTGGCGCGCGCGCAATTGATTGTCTTTTTCGAAACGCGCTCTTAGTGCTTGACCATCTGCCAGCTCATCATACGCGTTGGCAATTTCAATTCCATTGATGTATAGCTCAAAACGTTTGGCCACTTCATTACCGTCTTTATCCAATGACGTCTTGGCCAATGCCGCTGTCGCAGGGGGATATTCTATAATCAAAGTGGGTAAATCATGTCCCAAATGTGGTTCGACCGCATGACTGAACAACAGATCCAGCCAGCTTTGACGACGGTCTGCCTCACTATCACAACTCTCTTCATTATTGAAATCGAATCCCATTAGCCCCTTGTCTTCAGCAACTGCTTGCAATGCATCCAGACTTGCAGTCAGTGGATGTATGCCAACAAAGTCCATAAACGCATCAACATAACGATAGTGATTCATCACCACAGGGTAGCTGTATAGCATCTCTAACAACTCGCCAACCTCAGCCGCCATGTCTGCCAAGCTATAATTTGGCTGATACCATTCGAGCATGGTGAATTCTATATTATGTCTTGTGCCAATTTCATTGTCTCGAAATACAGGACAAATCTGATAAATAGGTACTTGCCAACTCGCTAGCAAACGCTTCATGGCAAATTCAGGTGACGTGTGCAGATAGTACATTCTAGGCTTATCTTGATACGTCACTTGCGCCGCCACTGATTGTAAAAACGTATCCGTATTACCCGCTTGAGAAAGCAGCGGCGTCTGTACTTCTAGCACTTGCTGCTTTAGAAAAAACTGACGAATGCTACTCATAAACTGCGCGCGCTGCTGTGCCATCGCAAGTGACATCGTGGGTGCGTAGCTGGATCTGTGTAAATGATGGCGGGCTTGATTCATTATTATCTACTGCAATGGATGAATAATCGTTTTTGATTGATGGTTTCTAGACTGAGCGTATACATGGTAATGGCATATTTAAGACTGCCATTCACGGCGCAAATGATAATCCCGTCTTAGCTGGTCAAAGTCAGCACCGTTCACTTGGCCATCGACTATCTTTTCTCTTAATGCCGCATCATCTTGCTTAATATCGTAAAACTTAATCAATCTATCTGGATACGTCTGTAACTCCGACCACAAGAACATATTTAGCGGCAATAGCGTCTGCATAGACTGAGTAGGTGCGACCGATAATTGCTCACATAGCGCATCATAAATAATTTGTGTACCACGCAGCTTGCCTTCTACGGTATAACCCGCAATATGCGGCGTAGCAATAGCAAGCCGAGAGAGTAATGGCTCTGCAATTTGTGGTTCATGCTCAAACACATCTAATACCACTTGTCGGTTAGTACGTTCGATATCTGCTTCAAGGTCACTTGCATTAATGACAGCGCCACGCGCACTGTTAATCAACATCGTATGAGCAGGCATCATCGCTAATGCCTCTGCATCGATTAAATGACGCGTTGGATAGTCGCTGCCGTTGCTAGCATGCTGAGTATTTGTATTTTTTTGACTGGTCAATGGTACATGCAAACTGACGACATCACTCTGACTCAGAACTTGTTCTAGGCTGGCATTGTTTATATTAGAGGCTGGTAGCAGTGGATCATAACCTAATATCTGCCAGCCTAAGTCATGGGCATAATCAGCCAAAGTACTACCAATATTACCCAGTCCAATAATCCCAAGCGTCACTGACTGTTGCCAATACTTCGATCGTAGGGTCAAGATAGCTGTCAGTACATATTGCGCCACAGAATGTTTGCTACAACCAGCCGCATTGGCAAAGGTTATCTGACGCGCCATCAAATACTCTTGATCGACATGATCAGTACCGATAGTGGCAGAACCGACAAATTGCACACTTTTATTATCAGCCAATAAAGCTGCATCTACTGGTGTCACGGAGCGTATCAATAAAATCTCAGGCTGCCACTCTGCTAAAAGAGCCGCATTGATATCTCGTCCAGCCACCGTGATGATATTGACAGGTTGACCAGTTGCTTGTCCGAGCGTTGACGCATTAAAAAATGCATCTAGGCTTGCGATATTGCTATCGGCAATGATCATAATAGGTGTGGTTGTATCCATGTTACCCTTCATAATAGTTGCAGCATCATTGTGGTTATTTGTACCGTGGCTGCTTTAATTTAAAGTTTTTATCTACAGTCGCGCAGCCAGAAGTCACTTATAAGATTGCTGAGTCACGTTTTTACAGTCTTTTATTAATGACGGAAACGTTTACTCCGTTTTCTCTTCTGGTGGTAAAGGGTGACTATCGGCCAAAACCATCTCTTGCGCCGCAAACAGCTCATTTTTGTGGTTCGAGATCCATTCGCGCCATACCGCAAGCCCAATGGCTAAGACCACAGGGCCGATAAATAAACCAACGAAGCCAAAGGCCGTTAGACCGCCCAATACGCCAATAAAAATAATAATAAAAGGAATTTTGGTTGCGCCACTGATGACAATAGGACGGATCAAGTTATCAACCCAGCTAATCACCAAGGTGCCCCACAGCGCCAAGCCAATGCCCTCTACCGTGTACCCTTTGCTCAACAGCCAAACCGATACCCCGCCCCACACAAATGGTGTGCCAAAAGGAATTAAGGCTATAATAAAAGTAACAATAGTCAATAAAATAGGACTTGGCGCGCCAGCGAAGTAATAACCGACACCCGCCAGCAGTGCCTGTGCTAAGGCAGTCAAACCAATACCATATACCACAGCACGTGTGGTCGTCCCTACTGAATCAATATAACCATCGATGCGATTACCGATGATATTGCGCAACGCTTGGCGAATTTGGCGGATCAAACTGGTCCCATCACGATAGAAAAAAAACAAAGTCATCAGCGCCATACCAAGCTTAGCAAGACTACTGAACGCCACATCTAGAGCGACTTTGCCATAATACAAATGCGACTGCACCCACATTCGAAAAGCTTCGAGTGTTCCTTCAGGGTTTTTATTGATTCGCCACAGCACATCTTTGACTTGTTGACCAATAACTGGCAAATCTTTAATAGAATTGGGTACATCCAAATAGCCGACTTTGACACGATACACAAGATTACTAATCAAGCTTAAGGCTTCTTGTTGTAGGATAAACACCCCAATCACAAGTGGTACACCTATTATCAAAGATATGCTCACCGTCATAATGGCAGCACTAAAATTGGGGCTGAGCTTCACTTTTTCATAAAAAAAGTTATAAACCGGAAAAGTCACGTATGCCAAAATGGCTGCCCAAAGTGCCGGTACAATAAAAAATTGCACGACCTGAAAACACAATACGAATAATACAACCAATAAAGTAATAGCCAGCAAGCGCTGAATAATAAACTCTTTTGTCCAATTTTCAATCATAGCGTATAAGCCAAGAGCAGGTAGCAAAGCGTGTCACAGCCTTGCTGGCAAGTTTATAAATATATGATGAACGCCAATTTACAGAGCTTATCCATAAACTGTGTCCATTAACGAAGGTTATGGGTTGTAATATAGTGGCAAACCGCTGTTTTATCAGCATTCAATAACAGCATACCCTACGCTACCACCGTCTACAAATGCTATTAAAACAAAGCGAAAATATTGCTATTAAGATGTTTTATTATGCAGCAAAAAAAGGCCATTTTATAACGCTATGTTGTAATTTTTACTTACAACTTTCTCTATCTCAACTTACTAGACCATGACAACTGTATCTAAAACGCTATACATACTTTTAGTCCACAAAAACAAAGCATCTCAAACCGCTGTTGTCTTTACGCATGCAACAGATATCTTGCAAGGTAATTCACTGGCGCGTTCTATTTGTCAGGGCAATTGATGTTATACTAAGAGTATTATCTTGAGCTTTTCAACATAGTTACGTTCATTTGAACGCATTTATTTTGATGGTGATACAGACATAGCATTTTTTAAACCAAAAACCAGAATCCTATTCAATGCCTTTCTCTAGAGCGTCGTATCTGACTTTTAGAGTCATGCCATAATTTTAAATATTATGCATCAGCCTTGTGTAGCGGTTTCAGTAAGATTGAGACTCGTCATACGGGTTCTATATTAGAACTAAATATGAAAGAGTGTTATTTTGAGTGAGTTTCGGAGCGACTTTGATTTTATTGTAGATCAAATTAACCGACCAAATTTTAAATACTGTTTTTAAATACTATATCGATAGGAAAAATAACGATGTCAAAAGACACTGATAATACCAATACTTCAAACGAGACCAGCAGGCCCCAAGAGACTGTTACCTTTGCATTGGCACAATCGCACTTTTTAGTTGGCGATATCGCGGCCAATACCGAAAAAATGCGTACCCTTGCGTTGCAAGCCCGCGAACAAGGCGCAGATGTTATCGTTTTCCCAGAGCTTGCGCTGTTAGGCTACCCTCCTCAAGACTTATTGCTACGCCCAAGCTTGTCAGGTCGTGTCAAAAACGCCTTATCAAACTTAAGTGATATCGACGATATCGTCATGATTGTTGGGTATCCTCATGTTGACCATCATGGTACTTTTAACTCTGCCGCCATCTTACACAATGGTCATCAAAAGGGCTTTTATCACAAGCAGATTTTGCCAAATTATGGCGTGTTTGATGAGCGCCGCTACTTTGATAAAGGTCGCAATCAAGTTTTATTTGATTATAAAGGTATCACCATTGGTCTTCTTATTTGTGAAGACTTATGGGAAAAAGGCCCTATCTCTGAGCTGAAAAAACAAGGCGCTGATCTGATTGTTAGCTTAAACGCCTCACCTTTTGAGATTGAAAAACAAGAAAACCGCAAAACCATGCTGGCTAAACGTAGCCGCGAAAACAACTTACCTATTGTGTATGTCAACGCCGTTGGCGGCCAAGATGACTTGGTATTCGATGGTGGCTCTATGGCTGTACAAGCTGATGGCAGCGTTGCCCATGAAGCACCGCGCTTTATGAATCAGTTATTGTTGGCGACTTTGGATGTCAAGACAGCCAAGTTCAACAGTCAACCGAAAGCACCCTTGACCTTGAGCCGTGAGTCAGAGATGTATCAGGCGTTGGTGGTTGGTCTGCGCGACTATGTCAATCACTCAGGATTCTCTGGCATTATCGTTGGGTTATCAGGCGGTATTGATTCGGCATTAACGCTATGTATCGCTGTCGACGCCTTGGGCGCTGACAAAGTATATGCCGTCATGATGCCATATGAATATACCTCTCAAATCAGCTTAGAAGATGCGCAGGCGCAAGCCCGCCGTTTGAATGTGTCTTATACGGTTTGTCCTATCTTTGATGCGGTTGAAGGCATTCGTCATACGTTAGCACCTTTATTTAATAAGTCGCCTGCCGATACCACCGAAGAAAATATCCAAGCCCGTGCGCGCGGTGTTGTGCTAATGGCATTGTCCAATAAGTTCGGTCATCTGGTCATCACAACTGGTAATAAGTCAGAATTGGCGGTTGGATATTCGACGCTATATGGTGATATGGCAGGCGGTTTTGATGTCTTAAAAGACGTGTACAAAACCCAAGTTTATAAGTTGGCAAGCTATCGCAACCGTTTAGAAGACACGCCTGTGATTCCTGAGCGTGTCATCACCCGCCCACCATCAGCCGAGCTACGCCCAGACCAAAAAGATCAAGACAGCTTGCCTGACTATGATGTATTGGATGGTATTTTGGCGTCTTATATCGATGAAGATATGGGTTATCAAGACATCGTCGATAAAGGTTTTGATGCAGAGCTGGTCGCAAAAGTCATTAAGATGGTTGATCACAACGAATACAAACGTTTGCAATCGCCGATTGGTACCAAGATTAGCCACAAAGCCTTTGGCCGTGAGCGCCGCTATCCTCTGGTCAACAAATGGTCTATAAAAGGCTAACCGCTTCTGCTCACGCAACTTTTATCTCTTAAAAGCTGCGCGGTGCTGATGGCATCGCCATTTTACAGAAAATTGGATTTTCACCATTGGCTGGGAGCTTTCCCAGCTTTTTTGGTTTCTATACACTTATTTTTCCCGTTTTTATGCTTTCAAATTTATTATAAACAAGGCTTCACCTCTTCTTCTAATCAACCCTCTTACTATTATTTTTAAACTTCACATTTTTTACCGAGTATGTCATGAGTCTGCTAACTGCCAGTATCTTTCTTATTTTACTGCTAGCCTTAAGTGCTTTTGTTTCTGCTGCTGAGATTGCCATTGCGGCGGCTCGTAAGATTAAGCTACAAATCATGGCAAAAGAAGGCGATGTTCGTGCCTTTGATGTGCTTAAGATGCAAGAGCATCCTGGCAGTTTTATTACTGTCGTCCAAGTGGTGCTCAATGCTGTCGCGATTTCAGCAGGGGCAGTCGGAGAATCTGCTATCAGCCCTTATCTACAGCAATTATTGGATAATGAAGCTGTAGCATCGGTCATCTCGTTTATTGTGATTACCAGTTTGTTCTCCTTGCTTGCTGACTTGATGCCCAGACGGTTTGCGATGTCCAATGGTGAAATCATCGCGGTACGTCTTGTACGGCCCATGATGCTCTTGATATTTTTCTTCAAGCCTGTCATTTGGGTATTTGACGGTGCGGCAAATATCGTCTTTAAGCTACTGGGTATCTCAACCATACGTCAAGATGATATGACACCAGAGGACATCTACGCTGTGATGGATGCGGGTGCAGAAGCCGGCGTTATTAAGAAGCAAGAACATCATCTGATAGAAAACATCTTTGATATGCAAGAGCGCACCGTCACCTCAGTCATGAATCCACGCGAAAACATCGTGTATTTCGATACCAAGACCACTACCGAAGACGTTGTCGAAGTGATGATTGAGCAGCCACACAATAAATTTTTGGTGTGCTATGAAGATGACTTAGAGCAAATCTTGGGTTATGTCGAGTCACGCAGTTTTTTGGCGCTGGTTTTAAACCAACAACAGGTCAGCTTGACCGACAAAGCGCTCCTCAAGCCCGCGCTGTTTGTCCCTGATACTTTATCTTTATTTGAAGTTCTAGAGATGTTTAAGTCTACTGGGGCAGACTTTGCCGTTATCGTCAATGAATATGGCTTGGTGGTGGGCGTCATTACCCTAAAAGATGTCATGAGCATCGTGATGGGCGAGCTTGTGACTACGGAGGAGCAGCCAATTGTCCAGCGTACCGATAACTCTTGGTTGATTGATGGTATGACACCGATTGAAGATGTGGTTCGTGCCTTGGATATTGTCAGCTTACCGCGTAGTCAAAACTATGAAACCATTAGCGGGTTTATGATGTACATGCTACGTAAAATCCCAAAGAAAACTGACACGATTGAGTATGCCAATTATCGGTTTGAAATCATCGCCACTGATAACCTCAAAATCACTCAGATGCTGGTGACCAAGTTTGAAGACCCTGAATAAAATAAGTGTCTAACGCTACATAGAATTTGTCCCTCCATCAATTATTCACCACTACATACCATCTTTTCAACATTTGATAATAATTGAATAACGCGAGACACTCTCTAAAAATGTTAAGGTAAGCGCTTTTTTTGTTCATTGTCATAAAAATAGGTGGATTAAAAGGCGTGTATATTATGGAAGCAGACATTAAAAAAGCAGGCTTTTTGTCTATTGTTTTGATCATAGGCTTGAGAATAGCTTTGTTACTTATTTGGCTATTCTCTCAGCTGGCAGAAAACGTGTTAGAAGATAGGCTTGAGAGGTTTGACAGTAGCGCCATTGGGTTTTTTGAAACGCTGCAAACTTCTACCCTTGATGTTATGTATACTTCGGTCACTCACATGGGTTCTGTCTGGTTTGTAGCTTGCTTATCTGCGGCTGTGATTTTGTTCCTTTGGTTCAAAGCCAGAGATAAGTGGGCAACGCTTTTTTTTATCATTGCCGTCGGCGGTACTGGCGCGCTGACTTGGTTGTTAAAACAAATCTATGAGCGAGGACGACCTTCTATTAATGAAGCCATTGACGCGATTGGTTTTAGTTTTCCGAGCGGTCACTCGATGGGCTCGCTGGTTTTTTACGGATTTCTCATTTATTTAGTCATAAGAAGCCGTCAAAACAAGGTGATAAAAATAAGCTTGTCTATTGTATTGGGTCTACTTGTTTTACTGATCGGTACGAGCCGAATTTACTTGGGTGCTCACTTTCCCAGTGATATTATTGCCGGTTATATTGCAGGCACCATTTGGTTGACACTTTGTATATTGGTACTTGAATGGATACGATGGCAGCGCTCAAGCCAAATACACCTTGGTCATGCCCTACAAAACATCTTTTTCTCAAGTTATGGGCTATTCAGGCACCAAGACGATAAGGCAATACATGAGCCTTGATAAATCATGGGTATAAAAAGGCGTTTGCAAGAAAAAGCAAACGCCTTTTTATATTTATAGATTATATGGGCCTGTTTTGATTTGCCGCTAACTTCTTGCCCCAAAGATGGCGGTCCCAACACGTACCATTGTAGAGCCGTTGGCAATTGCCTCTGTCATGTCCCCACTCATGCCCATACTCAAAGTATCCCAGTCACTCAGCTCTGGGTGATGCTGTTTAATCTCATCAAACAACTGCTTGGTTCGAGCAAAGGCATTAGTGTCTGCTTTAGCAGGAATAATCATTAAACCGCGAAGCTGTAGTCGCTCATAGCCTTTAATCGCCTTGACCAAATCAGGTAGCTGCTCTGGCAAACAGCCTGACTTACTTGTTTCATTGTCAATGTTTAGCTGAATCAATACATTCAATGGCGACATCTCAGCGGGGCGCTGATCGTTTAAGCGCTTGGCAATGATGTCACGTTCGACCGTTTGTACCCAATCAAAATGCTCAGCGATATCACGAGTTTTATTACGCTGGATACTGCCAATATAATGCCAAATAATAGTGGTACTGTCCTGCTGCGCTTTTAGGCGAGTGATTTTTTCTACCGCTTCTTGTAGGTAGTTTTCGCCAAAATGTGCTTGTCCTTGCTGCGCCAACGTTGCAATCATCTCAGCAGGTTTGGTTTTGGAAACAGCCAATAAAACAACATCGTTAACTTCTCTCTCAACATTATCACAAGATTGAGCCATCTGTTCGGTGACCTGCTGCCAATGATTAATGAGGCTTTGACTATCTATATTATTTTCATCGTTTTTCATATACAGCTCGCAAGAATAATTTGATCGAATATTTAACAAAAAGCGCTTTGATTATAAGCATAACTAATTTTGCATTTTGTTGATGTAGTAGATGGTTAAATGCCAATAGTCTTGTTATTATATTGTTACATGGAGTAACAAATACAACCAACTACCAGCGTTCATTTCCTCGCTTACTCTTCATCGATATTCTTGCTCTAAAAGCGCATCTATCGATTGGCAACCGTCTATTTTATGCTCTTTTGCCCCACTCTCATTGATAGGAATATCTGATTATGGCTGAAAAAAACCCCTTAAGTATTGAAGATTTGCTTCGATTCACCGTCAAGCATAAAGCATCAGATTTACATATTTCAGCTGGTATGCCGGCTATGATTCGCGCCGATGGTGAGATGACTCGAATCAACATGCCTTCGATGACGCATCAAGTGGTGCATCAGCTTATTTATGACATCATGAATGATAAGCAGCGTGCCGATTTTGAAGAGTTTTTTGAGACAGATTTTTCTTTTGAGATTCCTAATTTAGCCCGTTTTCGAGTAAACGCTTTTAATCAAAATCGCGGTGCTGGTGCTGTTTTTCGGACCATTCCCTCTAAAGTGCTTACCATGGAAGATTTGGGGATGGGCGATGTGTTCAAACGCGTCTCAGACTTTAAGCGTGGCGTGGTATTGGTGACAGGCCCTACAGGTTCAGGCAAATCAACCACACTGGCGGCCATGATTGACTATATCAATGAAACTCGTAAAGAGCATATTTTAACCATCGAAGATCCCATTGAGTTTGTCCACGAATCTAAGAAAAGCCTTATCAACCAGCGTGAGGTTCACCGCGATACGTTGGGCTTTGAGCCGGCACTCCGCTCTGCCCTCCGTGAGGATCCAGATGTTATTTTGGTCGGTGAGCTACGTGACCTTGAGACCATTCGTTTGGCATTGACAGCCGCAGAAACTGGTCACTTAGTATTCGGTACGCTACACACAAGCTCAGCCGCTAAGACGATTGACCGTGTTATCGATGTATTTCCCGCCGCAGAAAAAGACATGATTCGTGCCATGTTGTCTGAATCACTACAAGCAGTGATTTCACAAACGCTGCTACGTCGCCAAACAGGCGGGCGTGTTGCTGCACACGAAATCATGCTGGGCACATCCGCTATTCGTAACTTGATACGAGAAAATAAAATCGCTCAGATGTATTCAGCGATTCAGACGGGCGCAGGTGACGGCATGATTACGCTTGATCAAACATTGAAGAACTTAGTAGGAAAAGGCACCATCAGTAAAGATGTGGCTCGCCCTTATGCCAAACAGCCTGAAGCATTTTTGTAGTATCATTAATCGTATATTGTCAGTCCTTTGTTATAGTAAAAATATTGGCAATATAGGATATTTATTTTCACTGATCATCATTAGCAATTTTGAACACATGATTTTAGACTTTTCTTTAATCAATTTACATCGAGTGCAGGTACGATATGGATATTGATAAACTATTGCAGCTAATGATCAATAAAAATGGCTCTGACCTTTTTATTACCGCTGATGTGGCCCCTTCCATGAAAATAAATGGAAAAATCCTACCGGTCGGTAAGACGCCGTTGAGCGCCGATCAAACCATGAGACTGGTTAAAGGCGTCATGACACCTTCTCAGCAAAAGGAATTTGAAGAGACCAATGAGTGTCAGTTTGCTATCTCTGATGAGGCTCAACAAGCCCGTTTTCGGGTCAGTGCGTTTATACAGCGTGATATGGCAGGAATGATTTTACGAAAAATTGAAAATAAAATCCCGACTGTCGAAGAGCTACGCCTACCACCTGCCCTAAAAGATTTGGCAATGAAAAAAAGGGGCATCATTTTATTGGTTGGCGCGACTGGTACAGGTAAATCTACCACGCTTGCCGCCATGATCGGACATCGCAATCACAACTCTCATGGTCATATCATCACCATTGAAGATCCGATTGAGTTTGTTCACAAACATCGTGGCTGTATCATTACCCAACGTGAAGTCGGTCTCGACACCCACTCATTTGAAGCGGGTCTAAAAAACACTTTGCGCCAAGCGCCTGATGTCATCTTAATTGGCGAGATTCGTAACCGAGAAGTCATGAGCTATGCCATTCAATATGCCGAAACAGGCCACTTGGTATTTGCAACGCTACACGCAAACAATGCCAACCAAGCCATTGACCGTATTATTCACTTTTTTGAAACCAGTCGTCACAATCAGTTATTCATGGATTTGTCCCTAAACCTACAAGCCATTATCGCTCAGCAGCTCATTCCCACTCCAGACGGTAAAGGGCGACGCGCTGCTATCGAGATTTTATTAAACTCCCAGCTGATTAGTGACTATATTCGTAAAGGTGAGGTTCATGAAATCAAGGATGTCATGACGCGCTCGCGCGAGAGCGGCATGCAGACCTTCGATCAAGCTTTGTTTGACTTGTATGAGCAAGGAGAAATCACATACAAAGAAGCGATTCTTCATGCGGACTCTCCCAACGACTTACGCTTAAAAATTAAACTGAGTAGTAAAAATGGTATGGCGAATCTGGACGAAGGCGCTGATAGCTTATCGCTAGACATCACTTAATATTTTTAACCCCGTTTCCCTTATAGCGAGCAAAACCCTCTATCAAAAAAAAAGCCTTTATTATCACTAATAAAGGCTTTTTTTAGGTTGAGAATAATACTCACGTTTGGCTTGAGCAAATCAAGCTAAGCCTGATTATTTGGCACTATCTCGACATTCTTGGTTATTACAAATACCATATAACACCAATGAATGGCCTGACAGTTTAAAGCCATGTTTTTCTGCTACTTTGAGTTGTTCTTCTTCGATTACTTCGTTATGAAACTCTATAATCTTGCCACAAACATCGCACACCAGATGGTCGTGATGCCCTTCTTGAGTGATCTCGAACACAGATAAATTGTTTTCAAAGTTGTGGCGTTCGACGATTCCTGCTTGCTCAAACTGTGTCAACACTCTGTAAACAGTCGCCAGACCCACATCCTCGCCCTGATCAATCAGCGCCTTATAAATTTCTTCTGCACTCATGTGATGCAATTCAGCACTTTCAAGCAGCTCTAAAATCTTGATACGAGGTAACGTAACCTTTAATCCGGCTTTACGTAAATCTTGATTGGTAAAAGAAGCCATAATATTCCTTCTGACTGTGACAGTCTTAGCAAATAAGAATCCAAAAATATAAAATAAACAATCGCTAATGAGTATTTTCTATTCAATATAAAGTTTTTTAATAAGGGCAAACTGAGTTTTTCTAAATGAATGGCTGCGCTATTATTTTTTGAAATATGAATGCAAGTCCATGAATTTAAAATATAAATAATAAAGTGACTCAGGTAGTGTTTGGTAAATAATGTCGTAAGTGGTAGGAAATTGCAAGTAAATGACGTATCATTTGTCCAAGATTATCGGTCAGATCAGCATCAATCAACTTTGGCCGCGCCTAATTCATTTCTTATGAGTCATCTTACCATGATAAAGACATTAAATTTTCGTCCATTAAGCCGTACCAGCGCATTACGCAAGATTGCTATCACCAGTATGCTTAGCGCTGCTGTTGCGATGTCTGGCTGCTCATTATTGAGTGTTTATAAGATTGATTTGCCACAAGGCACGGCGATTACGCAAACCCAAGCACAAAAAATACAAGTGGGTATGAACCAAAACCAAGTGCTCTATATTCTTGGTAGTCCAGCCATCAGAGACACGCTTGAACCTAAGCGCTGGGATTATATTTACGACTATCAAGCTGGTACAGAAGGGCGCCGTAAAGGTATTGCTGATGTCAAAAATGCCAGCCAGCATTTGATTATTTACTTCGATGACAACGGTTTGGTGAATCGTATCGAAGGTATTGACAGTCTGCCAGCTTCTTAATTGCTACCGATTTTTTAATAATAGAAACTGGCTCTGTCGATTGATCTACTAACCACGAGATTTGCTTTTGCGCTGAGACATTGGGTCAGCGCTTAAGCTACGATAAACCTCAATACGATCAAGTGGCTGTAAGATATAGCTAAGCGGCTGTTTTTTCGCATAGACGCCAACATGCCATCGCTTGGCCGTTGGCGTGGTATTATCTATTACCTCTTGGCACCAGCTTGCAAGCTTTGGAAACTTCGCGAGCCAACCCGCCTGCTCAAGCGCATCGTACAAACTACTGCCTTCATTCACCGGTAAAGTCAGATAATGCTGACGCTGTGCATCTTCGGCATATGCCAAATATACGGTTATGACTATGGGCTGCTCAGACACTATTGTCGCCTCATGACTGTCTTTTTTACCACTGTCCACCGTTAGCTCAACCACTGCATTACCCAACCTATTAGCGCCAACAAAAGCGCCAATGGCACGACCAAACGTATCGCCACCCGCCATAAGTTATAAAATGCTTCGTTGCCAAAGTTCAATGACTTACGCAAATGACTGATTTTCATTTGCCAACCTGCAAAGATGGATAGCAATAAGACTGCCACAGTACTCACAATAACCAAAAGACCGACTAGCCATGTGGTCGGAACAGCGACTACTAATACCAATGCCAATACAAAAGTAGCAATCAAGCTGATCATTAGGCCAAACTTATGCGCTAGTTGCTGGGTACTATAATGCAGCAGGTAACTTGCCACAAACAATACACCGCCCCAATACAAAAGCTGCCCAATCGGCGGCACTGCCATGCCACTAAGTAGTAGCACCACTACCCCAACACACAATTGCAGTATCCAAATGGGTAATACCGATTTGGTGGCACGGTACTCGCGAGTGTCACGCTTTTGCTCATCATGGGTATTGGCTGTGATGACTTGTTTGGTGACCAGATTTTGACCAAACCAATATAAACCAGTACCTGCGCCTACACTGACCAATGCCAATGCGACAGCACGTGCCCATTCGCTTAAATTAATACCAGTCATGGCAAAGTCAATCGTGGGCAAACCATTTGTCAGACCCATTAATAGTCCTACCACCATCAACCCAAGCCCAATGGGTAAAGGTGCAACGCCTAGTAGACTGAGCAGCACAGTGATAACGATCAAACCTGCTGCTAGCGCAAAGCTTGGCACATCAGGCACACTATTGAGTTCTGTCAGCGCCGATAATATACCAGTGCTAGCACCAGATATTACCAAGGCCGCAATAACAATAGATACAAGCGCTGCCAACCAGCCAAAACTGCGCCATACTGGGCTGGCATCCGCTTCGCGAGTCAGCTTTTGCATACCTGCCAATGGCGCATCGACACTTCGATAAGCCAGCGCTACTTCAGCATAAACGACCGGCAGTGATACCACTATCATGGCTAATAGCCAGAGCAACCAAAAATCAATTTCGCCAACTGAAGCAGGCACAAACCAGCGAAAGAGCAGTAACGGTAGTAATGCTGCGATAAAGTAAGAAGCATAACGGATCATCATAATATAAATCCAAACGATCTAAAGAAAATAACGACAATGTATAATCACACAAAGCAATAACAAATGCCTCTCTATGATTTCACTTTTATATTGTCTCTATAATATAGGGGGCAGACAGTTATAAAAAAACCCCGAAATCGGGGTTTAATAATTAAATAATAACCAATGTATGCTTGAGTGGCGCGCAACTTATATCAAAAGTTTGCACAACACAGTGTAAGTGATACCAATGAATTAGTGTATAGCACTGATGTAGTCTGACAAAACACGAATGTCACGATCTGACAATTTTGATGCCACTGTCTGCATCATGCCCATCTCGCCTTCTTTTGCCGCATCATTGACACGTTTTTGCTCATCGCTGTCAATGTCATCCACACGGCCTGCGGCACGGAATAGCTTTAGCTGCGTGGCGATGTACTGAGCATGCTGACCACCTAGCTTTGGAAATGCCGCCCACTCATTACCAGCAGCATCTGGCCCATGACACCCTGCACATCCGATGACACCGCGTGTCTTATCACCACCTAAGAAAAGCTTGGTTGCTTCTTGGTTGGTTGCAGGATTGCCAAAACCCACACCCCAAGGTGCTTGACTGGCATAGTAACCTGCAACATTGGCCAAGTCCTGTTGAGACAAGTTGGCTACTTGAGATTGCATGATACCATTTTTACGGTAACCTGCTTTAAAGTTGACCAGCTGTTTATAAAGATACTTTACGTTTTGACCACCTAAATTAGGCTGCGCAGGAACCACACTGACACCGTCGACTCCATGGCAAGCGGCGCAAACAGCTTCTGCAACTTGCTTACCAGCATTGACATCATACTCAGGAACAATAATAGCAGCTTGTACGCTGAAACTTGCAACGCATAAGCTGGCAGCAGCGATTAACTTTTTCATTGATACAAATCCTACTAGCTCGGCGTAAGCATTATTTAGAGTGATTGTACAGATAAGATACCTAGTATAAGCTACCCCTTTCTGAATAGGCAGACATGTATTTTAAGGTCTTGGACACAAGCAGTCTGAAAGTACTTACTAACATCAGGGTTTATTTTTAATTATTATAGCAAGACTTTGTAGCATTTGCCTACTTAATCGTTACATTCGTCAGTTTTTCAACGACGTATCAAAGCGAGAGCCATACATAAGGCGCATTTATGGTTTGTAGTTTTAGGCCCCTACTTGATAAGGTTTAATGGTGCCAATACGCCAATTACTTGCTCATATATTCAATCAATTTGCGATAATCATCATCGCTACAATTGTTACAGAGACCGCCAGCAGGCATTTGAGTCATTCCATTTTTCACTGAACTGATCAGGGCGGGCATACTCTTTTGTTTCATAAGTTGCTGCCACTTAGCACTGTCCCCTTTTTTAATGGCATTTAGCGCACCACTATCATGACAAGCAGCACATGAGTTATCATAGGTAGTAGCGATGTCAGCCGCACTAGCGCTGGTCATCATCGCGCCTCCTAACAGTAAGGCAGCACCGCTACCAATTAAAAGACGGTGCGTTTGATTTAGAAGCGTGGTGATTGAGAACATAGAACACCTCCAGTTGATGCGTCATTCGTTTAATCAATCATTTTATTAAACGGCGTTCGTTCATATATTGTACTGAACTTATCTTATTAAACATTGTAACAATGTATGTCACACAAACCCAGATAAATATAGTTTGGCTTTGGTAACGCGTTTTAGTCAGTGATAAACGATAAAATGACTGATGCAATCTATTGTTACGATGGTATTTATATGATGTTAATCATCGTTATTTCAATCAGTAAGCTCAGTAATAGTATAGAATAGTCAGTCATTGAGATGACTATCTTTTTATTGGTAAAACCATAGACTTTTTGAATAACTTCTCATCACTTTATACCGTTCTTCTGTCTCATGTTTCATCAAAATAGCCAGCGGACTAAATTTCACGACTGTATCCATTTTTAAAGATTAATGAGCCATTTATGAGTACCCCGTTTACAGATGTTGCCGCAGAACATGCGTTGTTCAACACCAAATCTCGTCAAAAAATTCAGCAAACTGAGTTTATGACTTCAGCGCCTACCTTTCGCCTTTGTCCTCCTGACGTGGGACTAGAGGTTGCTTTTGCAGGACGCTCGAACGCAGGCAAATCTTCGGCTATTAATGCCTTAACCAATCAGCGCCAGCTGGCACGCTCATCTAAAACACCTGGGCGTACGCAGATGATTAACTTCTTTAGTATTGGCAATACAGATAGAAGATTGGTTGATTTACCAGGTTATGGATATGCTGCGGTGCCGCTTGAGATGAAAAAAGAGTGGCAGGTGGAACTAGAAGAATATTTGGTATCACGCTCAAGCCTTGCAGGTTTGGTATTGATGACTGATATTCGTCATCCTCTCAAGTTCTTTGACGAGCAAATGCTGCACTGGGCAAAAGATGGTGATCTGCCTGTACATATCTTGTTGACGAAAGCGGACAAGCTAAAGTATGGCGCGTCTAAAAACGCGCTTCTTAATACTCGTAAAAGACTGAAAAAGTTAGGCTTAAAATGTACGATTCAGTTATTTTCAGCATTAAGAAAAGAAGGTTTGGATGAATTGGCTGGCGTAATGGGTAACTGGTACGAATATCAGCTTAACGATGACAAGCTCATTGAGACCGACCTTAGTGCGTCAGACGATACTGAAAATAGTGATGAATCATTAGATACAGCACAAGACACTGATAAATAAAAAGATGCTCAATAAGCAATTTCTGTATCAAAAAAGGGTTTATCGCAAATAACGATAAACCCTTTTTGATTGATGTATTTATTAGATAGTTAGAGCTTTTGCACTATCCACATAATAGATCCACTAAGGCCTGCGGCGTATCCACTTGATAAGTCGGCTGCTGAGCGGCAAGCTCTGCACTTGTTGCCGTGCCATAATTTACTGCGATACTGGTCATTCCTAACTGCGTGGCCATTTGAATATCATAAATGCTATCGCCAATAAAAACGGCATTAGAGATTGGCTGCTGTGTTTCATTCAAAATGTCGGTTAGCATTTGCGGATCAGGCTTTGACCCTGCTTCATCAGCACAGCGTGTCATAATAAAGTACTGATGACTGTCAGAGGCGTCCAATACTCGATCCAGCCCTTTTCTCTTTTTACCAGTGGCGACCGCAAGGCTTTTACCTTGATGTTGTAGGGTCTGGAGCATATCTTCTATTGGCGCAAAAAATGGCGTGCGATGACTATGCGCAATATAGTATTCTGCATAACTTTGTTGAATGGCCAGCTTTTGCGCATCATTTGCTTGAGGGTATAGAATCTCAATGCCCTTCATTAAGCTCAGTCCAATGATGTCTTGTACCTCTTTGTCCGTCGTCTGAAACCCATGAGCTTCTCCTGCCACATGCATAGACTCGACAATCAAGCCAATAGAATCCATCAAGGTGCCATCCCAATCAAAAATAATCAGCGTTTTATCTGCCAAAAGATGATGGTCTGATAACAGGCCAGTCTCAGTCGGTACTCGATTGGGGACGACGGATGATTTACTCATAAATTGGCCTTAGCGAATAGCAGTAATAAATAGGAGATACAAAAACGTCACGGCAAATTATTAAGCATTAATAATAAGGTATCGTGACGTTTAAAAAGATAGGTTTCAATAGAAGCCGTCTTTGGATAATGACTTCTATGCTTAAGCCCTACTCAGGCAATTTGGTTTGCTCTGGCAACCAGTCTGCCATGTCATCTGGCAAAGGCGCTATGATGGTTTCGTAGCCTGGAATATCTAAGCGCCACGCGTGGAGACACAGACGATGGACACCTGATTTGTCATGTACGTTGTACTTATCATCCCCTAAGATGGCATGACCAATATGGGCCAAATGTACGCGGATTTGATGGGTACGACCTGTCAGTGGCTTGGCTTCAATTAAGCTCACGGGTTGATCTGCCAGCATAAAGCGGCTATGGACGATGATATCCGTCTGGCTTTCTTTGGCTTGTGGATCTTGAGCGTCAATTTTGACACGGCGCTCACCACTAGCAAGGGTATAACGTAGTAATGGCGCATCAATACGCTGCTCACCCATTACAGGTTGACCTTTTGCTAGACACAGATAGTGCTTCTGAATGGTTTTGTCCACCAAATGCTGCTGCAACGTTTTGAGCGCTGAGCGTTTTTTGGAGATCATGAGCAGCCCTGATGTGTCTTTATCGATACGATGTACCAGCTCTAGGTATTTTTTGCCTGTTACCTCACGCATGGCTTCGATAACACCAAAATCCAAACCACTACCGCCATGAACCGCAATACCAGAAGGTTTGTTGAGAACCATCATCCCTTCATCTTCATAAACCACACGCGCCAGTAAGCTGTTGGCAAATTCGGTGCTGATAATCGGCTTGTCACGCGTTGCCAGCTCTACAGGAGCAATACGAACCACGTCTTCACGCTGCACTCTATCATGCGCTTTACAACGCTTATTATTGACGCGCACTTCATCAGAGCGAATCATTTTATAGATATGTGATTTTGGCAGCCCTTTTAAGCGATTGAGCAAAAAATTATCCAAACGCTGATCGTGCTGATGGCGTGTGACTTCAAGGTAGTTCACCTTGCCAAAGTTGCTGATCTCATCGTCAGCGCTTTGTGGACGTGTTTTGCTATTGAAAATAGCAGGAGCTTCGTGAGCTGGGGCTTCATCAGTCATTTTTGAGTTCGTCATTTTTAGTTAGGCATTTACACAAAGATTTGTTATAGTTTAGCATGTTGAGCGACAATTAAGCAGAAGCTGTAGCAATAATCATTGTTGTTTCAGATAGTTTATGACTATTTTTACTACTTGTTAGTAGAGTGGCATACGCTATATACCCTGTAGAGATTGGACGTTTCATCTGATTTTAGGGCGCATTATCTATTTGCAGATATCAAAGATAGATATTCATAGATAAGCCCCCATAAATTGAGGAAACCGCACTGATTGTAATCAATTACACGAGATCGTCAGTGCCATAAAATAAATAGTGACACTACATACCTTTGTGTTCATAAAATCAGTGTGATGGAATTTGGCAAAATGCCTATTTATTGACTGATAATGACACGACATTGACTCACAACCCGCATGACAACGACTTTATTCGATAACTATTTATTATTTAATAACTACTTATCTGATGGTTTCTTACGCGAGCAAAGCTGAGCAAGTATGGATGGTTTAACGTTAGGATCGAGAAGTATATCGATAGCTGCCTAAGTATTGGTGGTCAAACAGATAACGATGAATAAGATGTAAATACGACACCATGCCGACAGTTTGGTTGTGTATTCTGTTTGCCAAGTACGCCCCGCTGATTACTGGAGCTGCGATACTTAATGTTAAAACACCCCAAATATTATTGACGTAATGTATGACAGAACGATAAATAAAGTGTAACCAATTGCTTTACCTAAATGAATAACTGCTGATACGACTATTTTATATAATTGATTTTCTAACAGCAGCTCTGCTCACAGCGATATTATTGCTAGACTTTGATGGATGGATTGCAACAGCACGATACTGCTTCAGTATCAGTATTTTTAAGTCAGTACTTGGGCCTCTCACTCTTACAAAGTGTGCACGCTTAGCGACAGAACTTACTGATGATTTAACTCACTGATAGTTTAAGTATGCTTACGCACTAAAATTTGGACTAAGACTACCAATAACAGAGTATGAATGTATAGCCTTACACCCTATAGAATTTATATTCACATCGACAATATTAGCAGTGCTAATAGGTTTAGGTAACAACGAGCCATTGAAAAACCAATGTGTTTTATGAAACCCATCATTTACGTTCTACTGTTAATGAAAATCCGTCAACGCTAATTTAGCCGTTAGCCATACTTGTCAACCCGCTAAGAAGCCCGTCAAATCGTTGTTATGCGTACTCATAGGATACCAATATGAAACGCATCTTGATCAACGCTACTCAAAACGAAGAAATTCGTGTTGCCTTGTGCAAAGGCAATCATCTGTACGATTTTGACTTAGAAAACCGTACTCGTGAACAAAAAAAATCCAATATCTATAAAGGCCATGTGACTCGTGTCGAACCGTCACTTGAGGCTGTGTTTGTCGAATATGGCTCACAGCGCCAAGGCTTCTTGCCGATTCGTGAAATCTCTGCTGAATACTTAAGCGGCAATCCACGCGACGAAAACATCAAAAAACTGATTAAAGAAGGCGATGAGCTGATCGTCCAAGTCGAAAAAGAAGAGCGCGGCAACAAGGGCGCTGCTTTATCGACTTATGTGTCATTGGCGGGACGCTATCTGGTATTAATGCCAAACAACCCTCGCGGCGGTGGTATCTCACGTCAAATCTCAGGCAAACTGCGTGAA
Organism: Psychrobacter sp. JB385; assembly: GCF_900163785.1. Classification (GTDB taxonomy): domain Bacteria; phylum Pseudomonadota; class Gammaproteobacteria; order Pseudomonadales; family Moraxellaceae; genus Psychrobacter. Next base: position 473,482 of record NZ_FUKN01000014.1, on the reverse strand, counting down.
GACATGAAGCGTATGTTGAGCAACCTTGATTTGCCAAAAGGCATGAGCGTCATCATTCGTACCGCTGGGATTGGCAAAACCCAAGAAGACTTACAGCACGATTTGAACCATCTACTCAATATCTGGCAAGCCATCCAAGAACAAAACCAAAAATACCCATCACCGCGCTTGGTTCACCAAGAAGCAGGTGTGGTCACACGTGCTGTCCGTGATTATCTGCGTGATGATATTGCTGAAATTTGGATCGATAATGAAAACGCTTATATCGAAGCGGCAGGTTTCATTGATGCCGTCATGCCAAAGCAAGCAGAAAAACTGCGCAAATATACCGATTATGAGCCGATGTTTTCGCGCTTTAACATCGAAAAACAAATCGAAACCGCTTATCAGCGTGAAGTACGTCTGCCATCAGGCGGCTCAATTGTTATCGATCAAACGGAAGCGTTGGTGTCTATCGATATCAACTCGGCCAAATCTACCAAAGGCTCAGACGTTGCTGAAACCGCCTATCATACCAACCTAGAAGCCGCTGACGAGATTGCTCGCCAGCTACGTCTGCGTGACATGGGTGGTTTGATTGTCATTGATTTTATTGATATGAATGACAACAAACATCAAAAAGAAGTCGAAAAACGCCTTGTCGATGCCACCAAATATGATCGCGCGCGCGTCCAATTCGGTGATATCTCTAAATTTGGTCTAATGGAGATGAGCCGTCAGCGCCTGCGTCCATCATTAGAAGAGTCAACAGGTTATATCTGTCCACGCTGCCATGGTAATGGCATGATTCGTGACCTGCGTTCATTGTCGCTATCCATCATGCGTCAAATTGAACAAATTGCATTAAAAGAGCGTCAAGGTGAAGTACAGGCAGAAGTACCCACTGACATCGCTGCATTTTTATTGAATGAAAAGCGCGATAGTTTGGTTTATCTTGAACAAGATAGCGGGACTCGTATCACGATTTTGCCACACGCACATTTAGAATCGCCTAACTTTAAGCTGCACTTCAACCGTGATGGTTTTGCCCCATCGAGCTATGAGCGTATCACGGATACTCAGCAACAAGAACACAGCGATCTTGGCTACAATGTGGATTGGCAAACGGCTGAAAAAGAGCGTCCAGAACAGCAGCCAACGCGTCAGCCACGTCAGGTAGCAGACAATAAAGCTGCTAGTAAGCAAAGCGATACCGTTGAGCATAGCACCAATCATAGCAACGATCATCGCAACCAAAAAAATGCTAACAACGCTCCTGCTACGCGGGCACCGCAGCCCAGCCAAAGTGTTGCACCTGCGCCCGCAGCATCGCAGCCTGTTAGTACGCCTGCAAACGCCCAGCCGCAAGCGGTTGCTTGGTTATCCAATCTGTTTGCTCAAGCCCCGCAAGCTACTACGACGCCTAGTGTCAGTAGCAGCGATGCCGCAGAAGCGATTGAAGCATTGGTCAATACCGGCGCGCAAAGCTTGGGTTCGTTTGGACAAGTGGATAGCAATGCATTAAACACTGCCTCAAACAGTACACCAGCCACTCAGCAAAACGACTCGCAAAAGAAAGATGCCGAGTCATCAGAGAGCAATGCCAATCGTCAGCAAGCTCGCCGCCATTCGGATAGTGATACAGACGACAGTAATAACGAAGACAGAAGAAGACGTAAGTCACGTAAGTCCAGATCGTCTAAGCCGCGTCAAAGAAAAGAGCAGACAGATGACACCAATACTGAAGTAGATGCCAACACTGGTGGCCAAACATCAAATAACGGCGATGACAAATCTTCTGACAATCAAGATAAGCGTCAGCAGGATAATAAACGTCCTAATGACCGTAATCGCAATAACCGTCAAGACAGTAATCACCAAGACAACAATCAGCAGAACAACAAGCGCAATACCAATGAGCGTCATGACGCTGAAGACAAAAGCGATAATGCTGCTGAGCAAACCCGTGCTAAACGTAAATCGCACAGTCAACGTGGCTCGCGTGGCAAGCTTGAGCGCGGTGAGACGTTAACAGCTGATAACGTCCAGCAGACGAGTAAAGAGTCTAACGGCAACAAACACTCGACAAACGGGCGCCGCAATCAAGACCCTAATGAAGTGGTACTACAGGTCAATGAAGCACCCGTTGCGCTCAAAACGCCAGAAGTCGTCCATCTTTCGCTAGATGACAGTAAGTCTACTCAGGCAAAGCCGCAGTCTGTGAAAAACCAAAGCGAAGCCAAGGATGTGTCGAAAGACGATGCAACAAAAGCACATACTGACCAACAGAATGATGCAAAGCATTCTACTGAGAAAAGTACTGAGCCAAAAGCGACAGATAAAGGGACTGCAAAAGATACGCCTAAATCTGACGACGCTGAGATAAAAGCGACTGACGATAAGGCTCAAAAGAGTGCATCTAAATCTGGCAATGATGATACTAAAAAAGCCTCTGCTACAGAGAAACAGCCAACGTCTGATAACCACGTTGCAGAGCATCAAGCTGAGAACTTAAAGTCAGCTGATGCCAAAACTGATGATGGTCAAACGTCATCGAAGCATCAAGAAACCCAGCAGAAAGCAGATGTTGCTACTGATGCAAAGGTAGACGCCAGTGCAAAGATAGCGCCTAAGGCTCAAGAAAGCGCTAGCTCTGATGACGCTCATGCGGCAAGTAACTCTGCCCTTCAGCTAACTCATGACGCTCTATTTGCCACACGCTACGTAACGGCTGAGAAGTTTGGTCAAGCCAGTAACGACCCACGTGTGGTACGCCGCCAGCAGGTGCAAGCACCCGTGTCTCAAAAACCAAAAGCTGTGGTAAGTGCGCCTACCATTCGCGGTACGGTTGGAGAGTTCATCCGAGCCACGCTACCAGAAGCGCAAACTCGCTTGGCAGAAGAAGGCGTGATTCATTGCTTTATCGAAACCATCGCCATGCTTACTAAGCAAGCGCAAGAGGCTGATAGTGGCGCCGATGTTGAAAGTACGATAAGCGATAATCAGCACTCTACTGATCTTACTGGTAACAGCTTTGACTTTAGCAACTATGGCTATCAGCCCTTGACCGTGGATTACTTAGCGCGTTTTGAGGTAATGACACAAGCCGTCAGTCAGTTTGCCACCGCGCAAGGTAAAACAGACGTCAAACCACGTGCTATTGGTAAGCGTGCAAGCAATGATCCGCGCGGTCAGCATCCTGACTATCAAGAATTAGCGAGTCAAGAATCAGCGAATCAAGGTACTGTGTCAGAAAAAGATGCTGAGACAGCAGCAAAGACCGCTGATGAACCAGTGGTTGAGCCTCAACAAGCGGCCTATGAAGAAGCTGTCCATGATGTGGAAGCTCAGAATGTCGAAGCAACAGCTCTGACCACTCAAGCTCAGACAGACAATGTCAGTATGGAGAGTGAGCAGTTATTGGAAGCTGATCAAACGCTATCTAAGACAGATAACGTGCAAGCTGATAATGACGGTATGGGTATTCAAAACGCAGAAACAGAACGTACAGACATCGACGCTGATCATGTACAAACTGCTAGCGCTTCGAGCACTGAGCAAGCAGCTGCCTCTGAGGTCGAACAACCGACCAAAGAAGACAGCCAGGCGGCCAAATCAAAAACCACGATTGCCAGTTATAAAAACATGATTGAAAATGTAGCAGAGCAATTGTTACCACAAACAGGCATGTTCAATCTAACCACGCCAAAAGTGCCAAAAGCCCGCAGTCGTAAGCCAAAAGTTGACCACAAAAAGCCAACGCAAGCTGAAAAGCTAGAAGCTGACGATACCAACAATGAAAGCTAACCCTAGCTGCACAGGGTAAAACAAAAAAGCCCCAAAGTTGATAACAACTTTGGGGCTTTTTTATTATTAGGTCGATTAATTATGATTAATGGGCCGATGAGGCATGATCATCTTTACCACGCATTTTACCAATGACCGTAAAAATAGCGACAACCACCGCACCAATGATAAAACCAATAACCCCATTTAAAATGGCGGCGGTCAAGCTTTCAAAAATACCCGTCAGATGCGCGATGTCTTCTACTCCATGATGCAAGAAGCTAATACCATGTACCAAGATACCTCCTCCAACTAGGAACATCGCTAAAGTACCCGCGATGGACAAAAACTTCATCAATTTGGGTGCCGCAGCAAACATCAGCTTACCCAGTTTTTGTTTAAAGCTACCTTCTTGCTCCATCAGATGCAAACCTGCATCGTCGATCTTGACAATACCCGCCACTAAGCCATAAATACCAATGGTGATACCTATCGCCAAAATAGACAAAGACAAGCTTCTCTCTAGCAAGGTGGCGCTTACCATTGAACCCAGTGCAATGACGATAATCTCAGCGGATAAAATAAAATCTGTCCGTATTGCGCCTTTGATTTTTTGTTTTTCAAAAGCAACCAAATCTACCGTCTCATCAGCATTGGCTTTTCGGCGTGCGTTTTGTTCTTCATCATGCGGCAATGCATGAGGCCAAAATCGATGAATAACTTTTTCTGCGCCTTCATATACCAAAAATAAGCCGCCACACATCAATAAAAAGGTAATCAGAGGAGGATAAACAGCACTGATCAATAGCGCTGCGGGTACTAAAATCAGTTTGTTAACCAGTGAGCCTTTGGCGACTGCCCAAATCACGGGCAACTCGCGATTGGCTTTGACACCAGAGACTTGCTCAGCATTCAGTGCCAAATCGTCACCCAGTACACCAGCGGTTTTTTTGGCAGCGACTTTTGTCATGACAGAAACGTCATCCAATATCACACTGATATCATCAAGTAAGGTTAGTAGACTGGCACCTGCCATATGTATGTGCTCCTTAGCGCAATTTTTAAAATAAAATAGGCAGTCTGCAAGTGTATAAAATAAAAGGTTTTTATACATATTTACAAACATGTCTTATTAGCAGTAGCCTACATAGACCAGCAACAATATGACATAGTATAAATGTATCTTATTTTCCAATTTACATGCATCGTTATCCTTGACAACCTCCTTAAGATTCACTCAAGCGCTCTAATCGCGATTGGCTATTATTTATTATAAATATGGTAAGATAGACGATATTGTCACCTACCTTTTACTATCAATAAGTTATAAAAATACCTTTGTAGTTCGTGTTTAACCTCTCGTTGATACGCACGACTATTCACAATTTATCGCTCTTTTTTTAGAGCGCATTTATGATTAGACATAATTAGACATAGTGTCTATAGGAAACCTATATGCCCTCTCCCACTACCAAAAATGCTGTTTTTGCTGATCGTTTTTCTCGCACCACTCTATCTCGCTTTATGATGAGCGCTTTGTTGGTCGTTGTTGCCGCTGGCTGCTCAAATAATGCGGCAGATGCCACTAGCAATAGCAGTGTGGTCAATGCAGCAGCCACCAAAGTCAGTGCTGCTAAAGTAGCCGCGGATAATGATCCAGCCGTGGTAGAAGCCTTACAAACAAATTTGACAGCATCTGGTATCGAAGAGCGCATTGTGTCTGCTGTACCGACCGATATGGAGGGTATTTATTGGGTAACGGCGGAAGGTTTACCGTCTTTCTTTACCGATAAGTCTGGCAAACACATTATTCAAGGTCAAATCATTGCCGTTGGCGAGGCTCAGCCAGTAAATATCAGTGCTGCCTTGGCCGCTAAGACGGCACAAGAAGCACTAAAAGCCGTAGATAAAAAAGAGATGATTATTTATCCAGCAAAAGGCGAAACCAAATCTGTCATTTATGCCTTTACCGATGCTGATTGTGGTTATTGCCGCAAGCTACATGAAGAGATGGATGATATCAATGCACGCGGTATAGAAGTGCGTTATTTGGCATGGCCACGTAGCCAAGAGTCGGTACCAAAAATGGAAGCGATCTGGTGTAGTCAAGATCGTAATGCAGCCATGAACCAAGCAAAAATGGGGGCCGACGTACAAGCGCCTAGCTGTGCCAATCCAGTTCAAGAGCATATGGCATTGGGCGCAAGATTGGGTGTGCGCGGTACGCCAGCTGTCTTTACAGAAACTGGAGAGCAAGTGGGCGGATATCTACCTGCGGCTCAACTGGCAGAAGCAGTGGGCGCTAATTAATAGGTAATGATTGGATACTTTTTGTTATCCATTCACTAAGCGACATTGTGTAGACGTCATCCCTGCTTGTCGGTATGATACGATGAAGTACGATGTAAAATCAGCACGCTTTTGTTTGAATATCTTTTATTCAACGATTTTCTATTCAACGATAATGGAGCATAGGTAAACACTGCGACCGTCAACACACCTGCAAATCGTATATACCCAAAGTGGGTTTGACGCTGTCACAGTTTTAGAAGTGCGCCATTATATCTAACCTTCTGAGGATACTGTGAGTAACTCCATCAAACTAGCGATACTTGGTCTGGGCACCGTCGGAACAGGCGTAATCCATCTCATTAATGATAACTTAGACGAGCTAAAGCGCCGTTGTGGACGCGATATTATTATTACCGAAGTCGGCACACGTCGTCAGCGTGATGATATCGACACCAATATTATGCAAAACAGCGACTTGATGGCAATTGCAGCAAGCGATAACGTTGACATCGTTATTGAGGTGATTGGCGGGACTACCCTAGCGAAAGACGTCATTATGCAAGCCATCCAACATGGCAAGCATGTGGTTACAGCAAACAAGGCGCTATTGGCTGAACACGGCAATGAGATTTTTGCATATGCTGAAGCAAACAATGTCCACGTCGCTTATGAAGCAGCGGTTGCAGGTGGCATTCCTATTATTAAAGTGATGCGTGAAGCATTGGCTGCCAACAAAATTGATTGGCTGGCTGGTATCATCAACGGCACTGGCAACTTTATCATGACTGAAATGCGTGATAAGGGTCGTCCGTTTGCAGACGTATTGGTCGAAGCACAAGAGCTGGGTTATGCCGAGGCCGATCCAACATTTGATGTTGAAGGTATTGATGCCGCACACAAACTGGCCCTTCTTGCCTCTATCGCCTTTGGTGTTCCCTTACAGTTTGATAGTGTTTATTGTGAAGGAATCACAGGCATCACATTACAAGATGTCAGCTATGCTGAAGAGCTTGGCTACCGTATCAAGCACTTAGGCTTCGCCGTGCGCCGTGATGGCAATGGCGATTCAGATGCAGCTGGTATCGAGTTACGCGTCCATCCAACGTTGATTCCGCAAGATGCTTTGCTTGCCAATGTCAATGGCGTAAAAAATGCGGTACTGGTCAACTCACACCCGCTAGGACAGACATTGTATTGCGGTGATGGCGCGGGCGCTGGTGCAACGGCCTCTGCTGTGATGGCTGATGTCATGGATCTGGTTCGTGTTTTAGGCAGCAAAGACAATAACAACCAAAGCCATAGTGATCAAAAAAACCATGGTCATCATGTTCCGCATTTGGCATTTATACCTGAGCAGTTGTCAGACACACCAATACTGCGTGCAGAACAAATGATCACAGGTTATTATCTGCGTGTACATGCTTATGACAGCCCAGGCGTACTGGCCGATATCACTCGCATCCTAAGCGATGCGGGTATCAATATTGATGCAATTTTACAAAAGCCTGCGCACAAAGTCGGTCAAGTACCTGTCATTATCTTGACCTTGCCCGTGGTAGAGAGCCAGATGAATCTGGCCATTGAAAAAATCGAAAAATTGGATACGATTACTGATAAAGTGGTACGTATTCGCTTAGATGAGCTGGCATAAGCCAGACTTTTAGCAAACTGGTGGTTAGTAAGCTAGGCAAACGCTTTCTAACCACCAGACGTTGATTTATCAGCACTTGCCTTTACTATAAGTAAAATACTTTCATTTAAATACGTAAAAAGGAATAACGATGTCAAATGATGCAATTGTAATTGTAAACGGCGCACGTACGCCAATGGGCGGCTTTCAAGGCTCATTAAAAGATATGAGCGCCACCGATCTTGGTGCTGCTGCTATCAAAGCGGCTGTTGAGCGTTCAGGCGTTAGTGTTGATACAATCGATGAGGTCATCATGGGCTGTATATTGACCGCAGGTTTGGGTCAAGGTCCTGCGCGTCAGGCCATGCGTAAAGCGGGTTTGCCCGATGCCACTGGCGCTGTGACCATTAACAAGCTTTGTGGTTCTGGTCTAAAAGCCGTCATGCAAGCGCATGATGGTATCAAAGCAGGTAGCTTCAATGTGGCCGTTGCTGGTGGTATGGAATCAATGACCAATGCACCATATCTGATGCCAGGCGCGCGCGGTGGTTACCGTATGGGCCATCAAGAAGTCAAAGACCATATGTTTTTAGACGGTTTAGAAGATGCCGAAACAGGTAAGTTGATGGGTAAGTTTGCTCAAGAAATGGCCGATGAGAAAGGGTATACCCGTGAGCAAATGGATGCGTTTGCTATCGAATCGCTCAATCGTGCGTTAACGGCTATCAAAGACGACCATTTCAAAGACGAGATTGAGCCCGTCACCTTTAGCACTCGTAAAGGCGAGCAAACGGTTGATACCGATGAACAACCTGCCCTAGCCAACGCTGAGCGCATTCCTACTTTGCGTCCAGCTTTTGCCAAAGATGGTACCATCACTGCCGCAAACGCAAGCTCTATCTCCGATGGTGGCGCAGCAGTCGTATTGATGAAAGAATCTCAAGCAAAATCAGAAGGGCTTGATTATCAAGCGCGTATCATTGCGACTGCCTCAAATTCGCGTCACCCAGGCGAATTTACCATCGCCCCTATTGGCGCTATCGAAAAAGTTTTAGCGGGTGCAGGTTGGTCAGTGGCTGATGTTGATCTGTGGGAAATCAATGAAGCCTTTGCTATGGTCACAATGGCAGCGATGGATGAGCTAAACATTGAGCATGCTAAAGTAAATATCGAAGGCGGCGCTTGTGCATTGGGTCATCCAGTGGGCTGTTCAGGCGCACGTATCTTAGTCACGCTGATTAACTCTTTAAAACGTACTGGCGGCAAAAAAGGCGTGGCGACTTTATGTATTGGTGGCGGTGAAGCAGTTGCGGTGGCTATCGAATTGCCTTAAGTAAAAATTATTTTATGCTTCAATAGTATAAAAATACATATTATTCTAATTCTCATACTTAAATTGTTCTTTTGAAAAACCGCAGTGGAAAATTACATTGCGGTTTTTTTGTGTCTGCTAGCCCTTTTTAACCGTCAAACATTTCACTGTGTAAAATCGCGTTAACTTATACCCCTCGCTATGTTATAGCACTTACAGCCTATTACACGCAATTACGGCAAGCCCACACTTTGCTACCTTGCTCATATATCTCATCCAAAACCTCAGTGTTACGATAATCACAAGTTGAGGTAGCGGCTACCTAGTAGTGCTACGTTTACCAGCATGAATTTAGATAGAGTTTGATTTTTATAAAAAATTGTTTGATGAAAAACAAGCCACTAAAAATTTAATATTTATACAATAACTATTATTTATAACTCATAAAAAAGGAAGACAATAATGAGCCAACTAATTCGTTTAAAAGATATTCAAGCCACTCATCGTGACCTTATCGGTGATGACTATTATGACCCAACAAGCAAAACTGCTTATGGTATTAATGAAGAAAAAATCGGTAAAATCGAAGGTGCATTAGTAGAAGACACAACTGGTCGTATTCGCTACCTAATCGTTGACGCAGGTGGCTGGTTCAGCTCTAAAGAAGTTCTAGTACCAGCAGGTTTGGCTCGTATTGTGGGAGATGACGTATTCTTTGACAGCTTAACCAAAGATCAAGTAGAAGCCATGGAAGTATATGACCATGACTATCAGTACAGCTACAAAGAGCAGTACGAAAGAGATCGTCAAGCATTTACAGCAGACACTATTCCAGTAGAAGATCGTATGGAAGTTGCAGATCATAACTACGAAGCACCAAACACACTAGAGCTACTAGAAGAGCGTTTGACAGTTAATAAAGACCGTATCGTCGCTGGTCTGGTAAAAGTTGGTAAGCACGTGGTTACCGAAGAGCGTAACGTCGATGTAGAGCTAGAAGAAGAGCGTGCTAATATTCAACGTACTAATGTAGATCGTCCAACAGATCGCCGCATTGGTGACATGGCTGACAATGAGACGGTTGAAGTACAACTAGAAGCTGAGCGCGCTCGCGTTGGTAAAGAAACTTATGTCTCTGAAGAAGTAAACGTAGGTAAAACTACCGAACGTCATACTGAGACAATCGTCGAAACCATTCAGCGTGAAGAATTGGATATCGATAATGATGGTAATGTGGTTGACCGTGAAGGCAATATCGTAGACCGTGATGGCATTACTGCTGAAGACGTACGCCGCGCTCGTGGTATGTAATTGGCTAATAAGTTGTGTGTCTTATGAATTAAATACATAAGATATTATGACTTCACTAAGCAGCTGAGTTTTTGACTCAGTGATTAAGACCAGAGCTTGTCTCTGGTCTTTTTTATGTCTTAGCTTATAGCTGCTGGTACTTATGTCTCTACAGTGATTACATGTGTTTTGGCAAACCTCTCATTTAATAAATAATAATAAGGAAATCACGATGACTACTGATAATTTCACTACTCCTAATTTAAATACTCCGCCACAAAATGAGTCATTAACGGCTCAAGATATCTTGAGAGAAGATCAAGTATTGTCCAATCAAGAAAGTGGTGCAAATAAAAGCGGACAAGTTGGTTATTTAGAACTGTTAGAAGAGCGCCCTGTTGTCAATAAAGAACGCTTAGATGTCGGTAAAGTGACCGTCACTAAACACACACGCACCAAAACGATTGAAGTACCTATTGAGCTGGTTGAAGAATATATCACCGTTCGTACTGAGTTTCAGGATGCTGAAAGCCAAGACTTGCTTTCTGGCAACTATGATGAAAAGGACGTATTGCGTCATGTCGAACCATCGCTGGATAGTAAAGCCGTTATTACTATCAATGACAAGCAGGTTGAGATTGGTGACACCCCTGTTGAGATTGTGCTATCACGCCAAGTAGCCACCGTCACTAAAGAGACTTATGCCGTACAAGAAATTGATATTAGTAAAACGGTGCATACGCATACCGATACCATTCAAGTCGCATTAAAACATGAAGAGCTTGATGTCAAAGAAGAAGGGTTTTTAGATCATGACAATGATTCTACTTACAACAAGTAATCTTTTGGCATTTTAGCTACTCAATAAAAAAGCAACGTTCACGTTGCTTTTTTTGGGTGTCATAATGTGGTCTATAGTTTGTTTACACCGCTTGTTTATACCGCGCCTTCATCTGTTTTCTTACACTCGTAAGTACTGACGGTTTCAGCATTGGCACCAGCGGTACGCATCACACCTGTTTCGCGATCTTGATGCGCCACACGCCATTGCACAAAGCCTTCACCGCCGTCGATAGCATTTTCGACCCCGAACACTTCAGGATTGGTAGCATCATTGGTTTTTGTCAACGTTATGGTGCCATTTGCGGTAGCGATGACCACTTGGTTGTCCGTGTCTTTATAAGTCGCTTCAACCTGTAATTCAGGTGAGCATGAGTAATTAATCTGGCTCACACCCGTATTGACAGAAGCTGCGGTATCATCTTGTACTGCGTTGAGAGAGGGGTCTTGCGTATCCACCACCACGTCATTGGGCTCGGCAGGCTCGGCAGACATAGGTACTGATTGCTCAGCACTGATACTGTCCTCCAAACTTGGCTCAGTTTCTTGTTCTTTTTGACAAGCACTGATGGTCAATGCACCAGCCAACAAACCTGTTAGTGCAACAGAGGTACGCCACTGTTTTAATAATTTTGCGTTCATAACACTCTCCCGAATAATATGTTAAACACTATAGCGTGTCCCTAAATGCACGCCTATGTTGAATTTGTAAGCAATCGCTAAAAGCCATCCATGATTTTAAAGCCATGCTTTCTTATTTATTATCAATTGCTCCCTAATTTCAGTAAGTCATAAAAAAGCCCCTATCTCTTATTGATAAGGGCTTTTCATCATAGCGTAACCATTTTTGCTTCGCAATGTTTATACTGGTTTTGAAAACTTAACTGATCTCAAAAACTTAAATAGTGATTGCTATCAAATTTTGCCATGGCACTGTTTGTATTTCAGGCCTGAACCACAAGGGCACGGTGCGTTACGACTGATATTCATGCCAGCATATGGGTTTGCCTCAGTCGCTCCATTGCCCGCTACAGCACCAGCAGCAGCTATAGCGCCGCCCATGCTACGATTTTGTGGCTGCGGCGCAGGTTTGTTAGCCCCACTGTCCAAGTTATCCACATCATCGTGCTCAAACTGCATTTGCATATGAGCGGCATTTTCACGTTGCTGAATCTCTAACGCTTCTAGCTCTTCTTTGGTCGGGATATGTACACGTGATAAATCTTGTACCGTCTCAGACTTAATAGCACCCAGCATCATTTGGAACAATTCAAACGATTCACGCTTATATTCTTGCTCTGGGTTTTTTTGCGCATAACCGCGCAAATGAATCCCTTTACGCAACTGATCCATTTGGGTCAAATGCTCTTTCCAGTGCTTATCTAGGCTTTGTAGCATAAAATGACGCTCAAGCTGCGCGGCATCTTTTTCGCCCATTTGCTCACGGCGACCATGATAACGATCTAACGCGGTTTGAATAATTTTTTCGCGCAACCCTTCTTCATCCAAGCGGCGATCTTCATCCAACCAATCATTAATCGGCATGGTTATCTTGAACTCGTCTTCTAGCTCATCTTCTAGACCGTCCACGTTCCATTGGTCATCGACAGACCCTGGCGGGATGAACTGACTGATCATGGCATTATAGACGTCACGATGCATCACATTAATGGCTTCAAGCAAATCCATTTCTGCCAACAAATCATCGCGCTGACCATAGATAACTTTACGCTGCTCATTGGCCACATCATCATATTTGAGCAAGTTTTTACGCGCATCAAAATCGCGGCTCTCAACTTTACCTTGTGCGTTTTCAATCGATTTGGACACCATTTTGTGCTCAATGGCTTCATCTTCTTTTAGACCCATCGCACGCATCATGTTGACCACGCGATCACCTGCGAAAATACGCATCAAGTCATCTTCGAGCGATAAGAAAAAGCGAGACATACCAGGGTCACCTTGACGACCCGCACGACCACGCAGCTGATTATCAATACGACGTGATTCGTGACGCTCTGAACCAATGATATGCAAACCGCCCGCCGCGACCACTTGGTCATGTTTTACTTGCCACTGCGCTTTTAGGCGTTGCATCTCTTCTGGACTCACAGCATCAATGTCTTCGATAAAGGACTGCCAGTTACCACCCAAGATAATATCGGTACCACGACCTGCCATGTTAGTAGCGATTGTGACTGATTTTGGGCTACCTGCTTGCGCGATGATTTCTGCTTCACGCTCATGTTGCTTAGCGTTTAGAACATTGTGCTTAACACCTTCTTGATCGAGCAAATACGACAATTCTTCACTGGCTTCAATGGTTGCTGTACCAACCAAGACGGGCGCACCTTTGGCCTGAATGTCTTTGATCTCGCGGATGATCCCTTTATATTTACCTAACTTGGTTAAGAAAATTTGGTCATCCATGTCAATACGAGCGATCGGTTCATGCGTTGGAATCACAATGACATCTAAGTCATAAGTCGATTTGAATTCAGCTGCTTCGGTATCAGCCGTACCGGTCATACCAGATAATTTGTCATATAAACGGAAGTAATTCTGGAATGTCGTGGTTGCAAGCGTTTGGTTTTCCGCTTGAATCTCAACGTTTTCTTTGGCTTCAACCGCTTGGTGTAAGCCTTCTGACCAGCGGCGACCAGGCATGGTACGACCTGTGTTTTCATCAACGATAATTACTTCGCCATCATCAACGATATAGTGAACGTTTTTGACAAATACATGGTGAGCACGAATGGCGGCTTGGACGTGAGCCAATAATGGCAAACGGCTTGGACTGTATAAGCTTTCGTTTTCGCCAAGCTCGCCCACTTCGATTAAGAAGCGCTCGATTTTTTCGTAGCCTTTTTCACTGATTTCGATTTGGCGATTTTTTTCATCAATCCAGAAATCTTCTTCTTCATTATTCTTGTTAGCTTCTTCATCTTTTGAGCGGATCAATAACGGAATAATCGTATTAATCAATGCATACATACGTGAAGAGTCTTCGGCTTGACCCGAAATAATCAGTGGCGTACGAGCCTCATCAATCAAGATTGAGTCAATCTCATCAATGATACAAAAATTTAGCGGACGCTGCTTTTTTTCAGCCAGACTAAAAACCATGTTGTCGCGTAGGTAGTCAAAACCGTATTCGTTGTTGGTACCATACGTAATATCAGCTTGGTAAGCATTGATTTTTTCTTGTGGCGGCTGTTGTGAATAGATCACCCCAACGGTCATGCCCAAAAAGCTAAATAATGGACGGTTTAACTCAGCATCACGCGCAGCTAGGTAATCATTGACGGTAACCAGATGTACACCTTTGCCACTAATGGCGTTGAGATACATGGCCAAGGTACCCATCAGGGTTTTACCTTCACCCGTTTTCATCTCAGCGATTTTGCCTTCGTGCAAGGTGATACCACCAATTAGCTGCACATCATAATGGCGCATGCCATTGATACGCAAAGAGGCTTCACGGCAAACCGCAAACGCCTCTGGCAATAATGCATCTAGGCTTTCGCCATTTTGATGACGTGCCTTAAACTCTTCGGTTTTTTGCTGTAATTGCTCATCAGACAGGGCTTGTATGGTAGCCTCTTGGGCGTTGATCTTGCTGACCACTTTACGCATGCGCTTTAATTCGCGCTCGTTTTTGGTGCCAACGACACCGCCTATAATCTTTGATAACATAATTTTTTGACCTATGGAAATATTCGATAATTAGTGCGCATTAGCCAACGCTCGGCTTGCCGCCTTGTCATCATCTGACTAAGTACTACCTAATTAAGTATCGCCCAATTAAGTGTGACGTCATTATATATGGTTATGACGCTGATGGATACAAGGGCAGCAATCAGATATTTGGCGACATAAAAACGCAGCGTGACGTGTTAAAATAGTCCTTACTCTATTAAATTTACTCACTTTTTCTATTGTTTGATTTGCGCACTATGATGCGTCTTTACTCAAATCTACTTGGTAGCACTCAACTGAGATGTACTCAAACGATGCCTTGTAAGCGTTTACTAATCCGTGACTGGTATAAATTTTCCTTACTAAGCATTAGCAGACATAGCTTTATTAAATAGCCTTCGTAAAATGTATACCAGTCACGCTGACTTTTTTCTACAGCTCTAACTATATCTATAAAAAACCCATCTACATATCATAAGAGATCCTGCATGACCGATACGCCATTGACTCAAAACCCTGCTTGCTCAAAAAAAGTCTCAAAACTTGCCCCATCAAAATATGCGTTATCTAAACAACTGAACACTGAGCCATCACTTTCTGAGCGGTTGATCATCGGTGATGCTACCTATAATTTAGCCGATCACACACCCATGATGGTGCAATACCTGACCATGAAAGCCAACTATCCTCAAGCATTGCTGCTGTACCGAATGGGGGATTTTTATGAGTTGTTTTTTGATGATGCCAAACGTGCTGCCCAGATACTAGACATTACGTTGACCCGCCGTGGTACGGATAAGGCTGGCAATACCATTGCGATGGCAGGCGTTCCTTTTCATGCGGCTGACAGTTATATGGCACGTCTAATTGCCGCTGGACAGACCGTTGTGGTGTGTGAGCAAATCGACGAATCGGCAACAGATAACGCTGATAATACAGCTGACCTGCCAAATATGGGCAACAAACAAAAGAAAGACAAAAGCAAATCGGCAGCAGGTAGTATCATGCGCCGCGAGGTGGTCAAGACCCTGACCGCAGGGACAATTACGGATGATGCATTGATTGCGCCCAATCATACCCCAACGGTGGTCGCCATTGACATCGTTATTCCACCTACAAGAGCCAATGGCAAACAGCCGTTGCAAGCTGCCATCAGTCAGATGGATTTGGCGGCTGGCACGCTGACCACACAAACGTTGCATGCTGCTAGTGACGACATTGATGAGCTTCAAACCCAGATGCTGACGGTGCTCACACGCTTTGCTCCCAGTGAATGTATCATCAGTGAGAACCTTAATGAGACTATCGGTGACCACTGGATGCTGTGGTTACGTCAGCACCTTGATTGCCCTATCATAGAAGTGGCTGCCAATGACTTTCATCGTGAGCATGCAAGCGATACCCTTTGTCAGCAGTTTGAGGTACAACGTCTCGATGGTCTAGGTATTGCTGATAATCCACTTGCTCAATCTAGCTGCGCGGCGCTTATTCATTATGCACGGCAAACTCAGCAGCGTCATGTACCACAAGTCAATCAGCTGATCGTCGAGCACAGCGATGATTACTTGATTATCGATGCCAATAGTCAACAAAACCTTGAACTATTTACCCCTGTCAGTAGTAATGGTACCTCATTGATATCGGTACTCAATCATTGTCAAACGCCAATGGGACGACGTCTACTCGTACAGCAAATGAAACGTCCGCTACGACAGCATGACCGCATCAACCTACGTTTGGACGCGATAGACAGCTTACTAAATGCAGATAATTCATTGGTCGTGAGTTTACGAGAGGCACTCCATGCCATCGGTGACATAGAGCGTATCAGCAGTCGTATCGGTCTGATGAGCGCCAAGCCGCGCGACTTACGCAAGCTTGCTGACGGCATTGCTAGTAGCAACCATCTTACTCGTTTATTAATTAACTCTGGCATTAATCATGATCAGACGGGCTTATTGTCCATGCTGATGCAGTACCTACCTGCTAAGCTGCCAGCGATACAATCTGTCGCTGACTTGATTGAGCGCGCCATTGTCATAGAGCCGCCCGCGCATATTCGTGACGGCGGCATGATAGCGGCAGGTTTTGACGAAGAGTTTGATCGTTTGACCCATCTGCATGACAATATCCAAGTCACCTTGGATGACATGGTAGAGCGTGCGCGGCAAGACAATCAGTTGCCTAGCCTAAAAGTTGGCTTTAACAAAGTCAGTGGCTTTTATTTTGAATTGCCAAAGATGCAAGCAAAAAACGCGCCTGCCCACTTTATCCGTCGGCAAACATTAAAGAGCAGCGAGCGCTTTATTACCGATGAGCTAAAAGACGTTGAGACTGAGTATTTAAGCGCGCAAACCTTAGCGCTGACTCGAGAAAAGCAATTATATCAAACCCTACTGACCATGCTTAGTGGTCACTTATCTGAGCTACAACAGCTGAGTACGGCTATTGCCCAAATAGATGTGCTCAGCAATTGGGCAAAATTGGCTGTCGATTATCAATGGCAGCGTCCGGTCATGAGTAATAACTCAAAAAGCGAGCATTTACACCAGCCGTCAAACCTCATTTCTAATAGCTTTTTTAACACCAATAATCAAACCAGTATCGCTATCAAACAAGGTCGTCATGTCGTCGTCGAAGCAGCCTTGAATCCTGCAAATGCAAGTAATAGACATACTCCTGCTCAAACGACCAGTCAGTTTGTCGCCAATGATTGTGTGCTGGGTAGCACCAATGCTGATGGCAAACACCCTGAACGACTGCTGATGATTACAGGCCCCAATATGGGCGGCAAATCGACCTATATGCGCCAAACGGCATTGATTGTCTTACTTGCGCATTGCGGCAGCTTTGTCCCAGCAGAGCAGGCTCATATCGGTGATATCGATCGTATCTTTACGCGTATTGGCTCAGCGGACGATCTGGCTGGTGGCAAGTCTACCTTTATGGTTGAGATGATAGAGACAGCCAATATCTTAAATCAAGCAACGAATAAATCACTGGTATTAATGGATGAAGTCGGACGTGGTACGGCCACTACTGACGGTCTGGCTATCGCTCATGCGTGTGTCAACCGATTGGTAGAGATTGGTTGCCTGACATTATTTGCCACCCATTATTTTGAGCTGACACAATTGGCAGAGATGAGTGAAAATAAACCTGCCAAGATTCGTAATGTGCATGTGGCTGCCAGTGAAATTGATGGTCAGTTGCTACTACTCCATCAAATAAAGGAAGGTGCTGCCAGCTCTAGCTTTGGGCTGCACGTCGCCAAAATGGCAGGTATTCCAGCTCAGGTATTAGAGGATGCCAAACGCTATTTGGCCGACAATCTAAGTATCGATCACGTGTATCATCATGCATCAAAAGCAGATAGCACAAAACCTCTTGATGACGAAAATGACTTAGTTAAGTCAGTAACGGATAAAAGCGGACAGGTACATCATAATGAAGCAGATAAATTAAATCTAAAGTCTATTGAGCAAAATCAGGCGATGATTGATATTTCAGAACAAAATCAGATGTTTAGCTTGCAGGATGAGCTAAATGCGATTGATCCTGATAGCCTAACACCCAAGCAAGCGCATGATTTTCTGTATCATCTTAAAAAAATCATTAGTCATTAAAGGGAATTGTCAAATAGTGGTAAAGGCGCTAAAATACGCTTTATTTTCGACTATTCTATTAGGGCGTATTAAACATTCGACCATGGCATTGACAGAGACTATTTTTTAGTCGATTCGACGTTAAAAATAGTGAGTATAGTCATTCTATACGTCTATTTTTAACAATGAAGCGGCAAAAAAGAGTCCTGTCCCTGTGGGCTGATGCTAAAATGGTTTCATACTGTGTTGCAAATCTCGCTAAGGCACCTGCATTATCATCGTTTTGCGCCTTGTCTGTAACCATTTTAGAATCAGCAATGCCCATTTGTGAATATTCAATACGCCCTAGCCAAAAGCCAAATCAATAACAGGTAGACATTACTATGACCTTTGTCGTTACAGATAACTGCATTCTTTGCAAATACACCGACTGTGTAGAAGTCTGTCCTGTGGACTGCTTTTATGAAGGCCCAAACTTCCTTGTTATCGATCCTGATGAGTGTATCGACTGCGCACTATGTGAGCCTGAATGTCCGGCCAATGCCATCTTCTCAGAAGACGAAGTACCAAAAGGACAAGAGATGTTCACTCAGCTGAACGAAGAGCTGGCACAAAAATGGCCGAACATCACTGAGATGAAAGGTCAAATGCCAGAAGCTGAAAAGTGGGATGGTGTGGAAGGTAAGATTCAGTATTTAGAGAAGTAGCAGGTTAGAACGGTTTAATATTCTATATTGAGACAATAAAAAAGCCACCTAATGGCGCTATGCGTTTAGGTGGTTTTTTTATACATGTGAACTTAAAATAGAAGACTAAGGTTTTATTATACAAGGCGTGCCTTTAGGAATATCACATTCAATACGTGCGTTCGAAGGCGGTTTTGCGATAGCGATGATTTTTTGCTGTGTCTCTAACGTCCAGCCTGTCGCATCAGTGATAGATTTGCAAGCACTCACTACTGGCGCTATTGGTAATACGACTATATCTGGATCATTAATTAATAGATAGACCTGACTACTATAGTTTCTTGCCTCTGATACACAAGCATTACCTTGTGCTCTTGCAACATATGAGTTGTAGGCTGGTATAGCGATGGCTGCTAATATACCAATGATAACTAACACAATCATCAACTCTATTAAAGTAAATCCTGATTGCCAAATGTGATAACGGTTAAGAGTTACTTTCATAATAATAGCTCTAGTTTTCTATATAGTTACATAGTATGCCACTTAGCATATATTAACTATAGCTTATCAAAACTTACAAATATAAAACTTCATACTTACTATCTAATAATTGCATCAATAGATATATCATATTTATTACTAAATATTTAAGAAAAATATTCGTATCTATCACTATAATATGTTGTATACGCGTTTACTTTAAAAACTAATATAAAAAAGCTAAACATTTCTGTTTAGCTTTTTTTACATTAATCACGTTTAAATAGCAAGGCTAGCTTATATTTAGGCTAGAACACATTTACCTGTAGCAATTGTACATGTTGCTGTCGAACTCTGACCTTTATTAGCAGCAATTGCACCTACTACTGTTTCTGCATCATCTGCTGGCGCAGTTACTGTACAATGTTCAGTTGTAAAATCTGCAGCATCAGGTTCAGGAGTATCACCATTAGGATCGTTTCTGAATAAGTTCAACTGATTAGTATAGTTATTAGTAGAGGCTAAGCACTGATTATCAACTGCACGTTTAGTATAGTTCTGATAAGCAGGAATAGCGATCGCCGCTAGGATACCGATAATAGCAACAACGATCATTAGTTCGATTAAGGTAAAACCTTTTTGAGCGTTCATAGACATGTCCTTTTGGATAATATGGCAGTAGAAGGCTTATCTACTCACCAGCTATAAATTTAATGTTTCTCTTATTATAATTGTTGCAGTTAGTATGCCACATTATAACCAATCGTATTCTTTCATGAAAAATCTTAGTAGATATCGTCAATTTACTCATAAATAGACTTTTTATCGAACTTTTAATTACAATGAATTACCTTCGTTACACTTTAGTTACTTAAAATTGTCAGTGAACAAAATTATCGATGGCAATTTTATGCTGTGTTTGACGTTTTTTGTCAGTCTATGGTTTTAACTGCTAACGACTCATTTCCACTCATCGCCACTGCCACATTTTTTATCGGTGTTTTTATTTCGACATTTAATACCTTGATAATCTAATGTCAGCGTACCGTCATTTTTCATTCTTGTATTCGATTTGGGTTTGGCCTCAATTGTCCACTGAGATGTCAGAGGATTAGGACGGATACTCACGGTATATTGCGCCTCTCCTTGTTTGGGATAAGCACCACTTAAATCTGTAGTAACAATGCTGTTATACTTGCCTTGTGCCAGTTTTCGACTCTCGATAGTGCTGGCAATGCTATGCATCTCCCCCATCATATCAGTACGCATACCTTTTTCGATATAGCCCAGATAGCTGGGATAAGCAATCGCAGCTAAAATCCCAATAATAGCCACTACAATAAGCAGCTCTATCAAGGTAAAACCTTGGTTCATATTTTTGTCTATACTAGTCATCATCATCACCAGACTTGAGAATCGTTACCACAATCTTTTAGTCCCACCGTCAGCGCGCTTGTCGTCATACATCTGACGCCAGAACTGGTCAGCATCATATTATGACCATTTTTGACATACTTTGTAGGATTAGGCACTGCCAACATTTTCCACGTTCGACCTGTCACATTATCAACACCTGCCCCTGCAACTAAGCTTTTAGACGTACCCCCATCCACCAGGGTGATGCGATAAGTATAATTATCTCCACTACTGGCAGGGATATTTACAATAGTGTTAGTGCCTACATCTGCATAATCATAATTGGCATTACCATTAGCATCAATCCTTTTTGGCTTGAAGTTCTTATATGTCAATGCACTTGCACGCCAACGCTCAAGTTCCAACTGTAGTTGTAACATCTTCGCTTGTGTGTCTCGTTCAGCATTTACAACAATGTAGTGTCGATAGCTTGGGACAGCTATAGCAGCCAAAATAGCTAAGATAAAAACTACTATCATCACTTCAATGAGCGTAAAGCCTTTCTGCATTTTTGTGTCATTCAAGCCAAATATTGAATTTGAATAATGGTCTTCCTTATTCGCCATTAATGCATGCTTTGATGTAAAGCCTTGCCTATTCATCTATAGACTCCGCTAGCTGCTCATACCATCTTGTATTAAACAGGCGATAACTCATCGTATTAACGTCAATATTTCCTGAACCATTGCCATTTTTTTTATTCTTATCAACACTTGAGCCACTACAGTTACCACCAGGGCATCTGGTATCAATTCCAGACACACCTGTCGTCATCCCCACATCAAAACCAATACGATCGTTATAAGATACAAGCTCATTGAATGATTGTGGGCCTAACATGATGCGGCTAGTAGGGTTTCTTTCATCAAAAGCACCAAACGCGAGTTCTTGAATGCCTTTGCCTGCACGTATAAATCCACCTGTCCCATTTAATGAGTTATCAGTTTTTGTAGTATCACTTTGTTCACAGACCCCATAAGGTAGACAGTATATCTGGCGCTCTGAACCACCGACAATTTGTGCCGCGCAGCCACTCGTCTCTTCATATTTCATCTCTGGGCTATAAGCTGTCATGTAGTAAAGCCCACCTAGCGCTAGACCATCACCCATAGATTTAACATTTTTAACTTGGTTATATCCATCAAATAAATTCAGCGGATAGTACCAGCCTTGCTTGGTCGCAACATTTGGACGCATGCTTGCTTGTACGCTCGTTTTGGTCGCCCCAGCCACTTTATTGAAAGGCATTTCTGTTAAATTACTTATCGTCAAATCTTTAGTTATTAAAGATACCGAGGCGTCTTCTGCATATAATCCTTGACTAGCAACGTCTCTATCTATAATACCGAACAACTTATCAGACTGACTTGGTATGGTATTGCGTAAACGAGATATTGGATTGCTTCTATCACCAGAGGCAATATTTATTAAGGCAAATAAAACCCCACTATCTTTATAAAAACTCACTGAAGGCTGACCATAGAAACGCGGCTGTAACCCTTGCTTAAGAAGTGTTTTTGAATTAGCATCACTTTTGTCATCACCACTTGCATTGAGCACTCTTACGATACGGCGAGTAAAATTATTACTTCCAGCACTACCACTAATATTTTGTCCATTGCGCAAATCTACACGGAATGCCTGTCCGCCTAAGTCAGCAAAATATAGATGGTCTATCATACCGTCGTCATCACGATCTAGCGTGGTAATTTTGCCCACCACACTATGCTTCATTTCTGGTACTTTGATATGCCTACCAGAAGCGCCTGAGTCGCGACCTGAAATTGACCATAGTACAGCACCAGTTCTGGCATCAGCAATATACACGGCATTGCCATCTGCCATAGATTTAGCATTACATTCGCTAAATTTGTTATCCGAAACTCCTAAGCGGAACGTGGGGTCTTCATAGCATTCATCATAGCCACCACCAAAGATAATAACGTCTCTAATACTATTTCTGCCTGTACCGACTCTAATTCTACCTGTGACAGGTTCGCTCCATGCTTTGCCTAATGCTTGATATCCTTCTGTTCTTTCATTTAAGCTAAATAGCATTCTTGGCGCATTCAGATTACTCACATCTAATCCGTAAAGTCCTTTACCCCCCTGACGTAAACCACCGTATACATATACTTGGTCAGCTGTAATTTTTCCAGAGGATTGAGAGGTAGGTGCACTAAAGTCATACTTGTAGCTTCCTTGCACTGACCATGGAGCATCGACACCAAAAGTAGGTGCATTTGAGATAGTACTAGCAGGCTGTAGCGCTTGTATCTGCCCATCAAGAATAGTTTTTGGAATAAAGGCAAAACTTTCTTGACCAGTTTCTGCTGATGCGATATGAAGCGCACCCTCCATTGAGCCAAACATTACATAATCATCGCGACTGCTTTCATCTGTGGCGACCATACCTGCATCAGCATCAACCTTACCATCGTTATTGCTGTCTTTATCTGCTGCATTGATATTGGCACCGTAAGTAATTAGTGTAGGTCTTGAATGTATGACACCGCCTAGTACTTTGATATCCCCTGGGGGGTTGGCTATTATTTTTTCAAACTCAGTTTTCACTTTCGCAGCGCTAGTACCGATACGATCAGCCTCGGCTTGGGTTGGACTTGCGTCATAACCTAAGAAACTTAGTAGATATAGCTTTTTCAGCGTTGTGTAAGAATTGTCTAATGTGTCAAATCCAACTAATTTCCCAGCAGAAACACCTACTTTTACTAGTGTATTATTGCTTTCGACATATACATTACGCGATGTATTATCTGATTTCTTTGGTGTTTTTAGTTGGGCATAAAAGCCACCCGCTGTAATCCTATTGTTTATATTGACGCTAGCACCTGCTGCATTAAGCGCCGTTTCATTACGTTTGCTCCAAATATCTTGAGCATCAGGATTTAGATCATCTGGGAAGCCGTCACCATCTTCATCTATATAAAGTCTTTTATTTCCTTGCCCGTATAATGTCCCTTGCTTGACATTGTATTTTTTTAAGTTCCCAGCCCATATTGCCGCATCACTACCGACCTTGGGTTCTAACATCGGCAAATAAGCATAGGGCTTGACGCCAAGGCTGTTTAAAGGATCTTGTGGCACTGTAATAGTTCCTGCAGGTGTGCTTGGGAGATCCATTTTTAACTCTTGTATCACAGATAAAACACTACCAACGATATCTTTGGTATCTTTAGCAAAATAAAAACCGCCCTGTCCATAACCACCAACATCATCGTATTTACCAGATTCCATACCTAAGTTACACGCATTGCGTGCGTCAGGATTGGAGGTAGGAATTTGAGAACAATCGTAATATTTTTTATTATATTTATAGGAATTGCCATTGGCGTCTTTAAATCTGTCGATAGTACGCTCTACTGAGGTGTAGTTGGCAGGGTTATCAACCACGTTAAACGAGCTACCAAAACCCACCATCGCTGTGGTAACTTGTCGTTTTGTTCTTAACTGTTTTGCAAACTCGCCCATACATTGCCATCGACTTTCTCCATCACTCCCTTGTAATAAGCCGCCTGAAGCAGGGCAAGATAAGCTTGACGTACCCAATGCATCTCCCATCATGTTCGTTAATGAACTTTGACTAGAGACCCCGTTGGGAAAACCATCTGTTAACAAGTAAACCCCTTTTGCTCCACACTCCTGCGTTTCTGGTGCGATGTACTTGTTGTTTTTAGCAATAGATTGATCAGCTGTTGAGCGCATACCACTATATGTACTACCACCTGAATAAGTTGTCGTACCTAGCATATACGCCCCAGCATCTGTAAATGCTGGTGCCATAGGTGTACCACCACTGGGACTCAAGCCCCTTAAAAACGCATAGATTCTTTCTTTCTGGTCAGCATCCAAAGGTTTAGCTGCTACCGTTACCTTCCCAAGAGAATTAGTGTAACCAAATGCTCCAACACCCATGATAATGTCTTCGTTGACATTCTTGAAATTTAATAGTTCTATGATAGCCAATTTAAGCTTAGACATCCGATCATAGACTCTTTCGTTGCCTTTTAAGCAGTACTCCAATCGAACATTATTACGGTACTCAGCTATGGGATTATAGAAATCTGAATACACTGAGTTCGAATTATAACTCATAATACAGACTTGATTGCCTTCACCTTTTAACTCAGGTGCTGTATATGGATCTTGAGTAAAATATCCTTCATATGTCTGATTGGAGGGCACATCGTTAGAACTATGATAGTGAAAGTACTTATAATTTCCGTACTCTCTGCAACTACCATTACCCCAATATCGAGTACAATCTCGAGTGTAGGCTCGGTGTACACGGCTGCTTCTATATGTTTCATCTTCTTGAAAACTAACGCTACCACCCATACTGCCTGATTTATCGAGCATAAGCGTCAAGGTAGGTTTATTGGATTCAGTACTTGCCTGATAGATCGTCAAATCACCAAGTTTGTTATAGCTTACATCACCAAATCCGTTATAGCTTGTCCCTGCTTGGGTCATTGCTGATGAAGCCATTAAAGTCGCTACCGCTATGACTACAGCAGTAGGACGAAACTGTTTTGATAACGGCGGGGTAGATCGGATAAGTTTCATATTGAGTTCCTGCTATATAATCGGTTGTAAATGCAGCTTAGTCATTGACTGTTATCTAAATTATTTAGGCATACCACTAGCTGATAAATTGAGAAGCTCTTGACACTCTTTACTTATCTGACCATTACCTTTACCATAGTCGACGCACTTTTGCGTATTTATTTCATTTTCTAGCTTCACTTCTCTAACTAATACTTTGGCTGGTACACCTATTCTAGACAGACACTGATTACGCGTTTCTCCATAATAAGTATTTTGATTAGGGTCCGCTTCCTCTACGCCTGATACAAAAGTATCTGCATTTTCACTAGGTTTCTTAAGACATTCTGTAATAGCTGCATCTGAAACATTAGACAAGGCCGGCAAAAATGACGTTGAATTTATACGAAAATTTGGTGAGCTACTAGTAGGATCCTCTGTGGTTATTGATTTGCCAAGAGGGACATTTCCAAACGGCGTTACTGGTAGAGACTGGGTATTAGGCCTAGTCACAGAAACTTGAGTCATCACATTTTGTCGAGCATTAACAAAATCATCAGCTTTACCAGGCCGACAGAACCCCCCTGAACCTGCGCCTCCAATCAATTTGCTTTTTCCAGATGTTGTAGTAATAGTGGCTTCAGACATTCTGAAAAAATAGTCTTTTCGCGGACGATAACAAAATACAATTTGATCTCCACGATTAGTTGTAGCACCAGTATCTAGGAAATGGCCAAAAAACCCCAGTGGGCCTAAAATTATGGCTTTTTCACTACTATTGCTTGAATCGTTGATGATGTTTTCAATGTTTTTATTGGTAGTATCTGATGTTGTCAATAGTAGCGTATCAACTTGGTCACTGGTCGCCAAACGTAGACTCGTCATACTATTTCGTACAGCAATAACACCCACAATAATGATTAATAACAAGAACATCAAAACCACAATCAAAGTAGCCCCATTTTGAGATCTCATCAGTTGTTTTTTAGGATGCTGATTCATAATATGACTACCTATGTAAGACAAGGTTATAAAATTTGATATCCACTAGCTATTCCAAACTGGTATTTCTAAGTGCAACATAAGACTCGGTCACCGTACGTAGGTATTTTTTATTCAATCCAGTATTTAAAGTCAACTTTTTACCCAATACAGTAAACTCAGATAAACCCTCGTCAGTTAATACTGCATTGTTAGAACGTAGAATCAAACCATATTTTAAACCTACTATAGGTGGCTGTTTATTGAGATCTAAAGCCAAATAATCTTTTACAGTATAGTATTGTATTTTTCCACCGACACTGGTAGATAGTAAGATATCGAAATAATCCACATTGGTTACAATCTCTTGGCCTGCATCTCCAAAATCTCTTATTGTATTATTAGTCTCAAATACGACAGACTGAGGTAAACTCTTATCTGGCTTACTTTGCTCAGTATAACTATCCATGATTTCAGTAATGTACTTGCCTGCATCACAATAAAGAGAAAGCTCTGTTGGTTTTGAGGCATTAGGTGCTTTTAGGTAAAAGCGTTCTATGATAATTTGTCCATCAATGGCTTCTTTTACGCCTCCTATGTTGACTCTTCTAGGCCCTAAAGCTAATTTGCCTTCACAATCATACATATCTTGAGGTGCTCTATATTGAATAGTCAATTGCCCACTTTTTGAATTAAAATTGCTAGCCCCTGTCCATTCATTCTTCTGCGTACCTGCTGTTTGGTCGCCTGTGTTGCTCAGTAAAGATACCTTCACAGCAGAACCATCTAATGTAATATTTTTAGGTAACTTGGTTGTACCATCGATATCTTGAGGGTTACGCAAATTATCGAGTTGTGGCTTGTTACTCCCATCTTTTGGTGCATTATTAGCACTGGTTAATACAATACCAGCGCCAGGTTGGTCAGCAGCGACTTTATCTGAAAGCCCTAAGTTTGCAAGACGAATCTTTCGCTCAATAACAGGTAGATTGAAGGTAGAATTTTCTACCAATTCTGAAGCGCTAGACTGTATCCCTGCTGTTTTCGCATTGATCATATAAACTTGTACCGCTGCAGCAGATACGAGAAGTCCTAAAAATAGCGATACCATGAGTTCTATTAAAGTAAACCCTGTTTGCTCCTTGTTGTAAGGATGGAAAGCGGATATATTCATTAATAGGTCTCCATCACTAAACAATGTGAGCCGATCTGGTAAGAACCATCACTATTACCACAGGCCTCTTTATTATCACTGTCTAGTACTGGCAAAGTATTATTCCATGAGGTGATAATACATTGTCTAGCGTTGATGCCAGACATTTCTGGACATGCTGTCATATTGAGCATAATATCTTGCTCACAGGATAATTTAGCAGCTTGCAATGTATTCAGCGCAGCTATCTGCTTTGTCGTACAAGCTGCTGATTTACAGCTATCTTGGCTAAAATCACTATTTGCTTGCGTGACTTTATTACAATATTCAGTAATATTATTAACACCTTGATTGAGCTTTTTTAACTCTACAGTGAAATCATTAGTAGGCAAATTATTTACACGCATATTTTCTGATAGTTTTTTTGATATACTCATTGCACGACTGCGTATCAAACTCTCATCCGTAGCGTTCAAAGCGTTCATCTGTAATGCGCTAAAGCCTAAAACAGCAATTGCTAATAATAGTAAAGCTACCATTACTTCAATCAGGCCCACTCCCCGCTGATTGTTTGATAAGTTCATTAACAACTACCTCCTGCTACAGTAGTTATGTTAGCAACTGCCGTAACGATAACTTGGGTTGCGATAGACGACTTTTCGCTATCACAAATTGTATATGTTACTGCCTCAGCACGCTTACTTGGAAAAAATGTAATAGACGTTTTACTTGCTTTTATTATACTTTTGGAATTATATGTGTAGCTTTCTATCGGACTTGAACCTCCTGCGTTCTTACTCTTTATCAATATGCTTTGTTTACTATTATCAAAGCTAAATTCCAAAGGCTGCCGACGAACTACACTCTCAACTTTCGCTTCTTTCAGCGCATTTTCAAATATGGCAGCTGTCGACTTCACACGCTGATTGGCCAATTGAGTACTGATACTCGGCGCGGCAATACTGACGATAATAGCAAGCACAGCGATCGTTACCATCAGCTCAATCAGGGTGAATCCTGAGCTGGTCATTTTTTGCTTCAATGGTAAGTTGTTCGCAGATGCGTTCACATCGTATTCCTATTGGTAGCTGACATGGGCTTTTTATTGTCAATATCTTTTTGTGAAAGATTGTAGTAATGCTACGTCTTGTAGGTCCATTACTTCTATATATATATCTAACATATACCATGCAATATTTATTCCATAATATTCAGAAAATACTTTATATAAATTTAAGGAATAAAATAAATATTTTAGAAAGTTTAAACTTTACCGTTTATATGCGAATGTTGTTCAGTAAGCACGAAAAACTTGACGCTAATAGATAACAGATTGATATATTTAACTTTTATAATATAGCGTTTAGGGTATGCTTTAGCAATAAAATAGTAGGTATGAGAAGGATAGGTCGATATTAGGATTGGCTACCATGAGCTAACGCATAGGCACGAATATGATAGTAGTCTGTAGTATGTGATTCATCGCTGGTTAAAGGCATTGTTTGACTGCATATGGCTTGCCCCAACGCCTGCAAACTGGCACCTGTCGTTGCTACATCATCGAACAATAAGAGACGCTTAACAGGGGGCTTCTCAATCAAAGCAAAAGCATTGTCCAAATTGCTTAAGCGCTCCGCTCGTGTCAAGCCTTGCTGACTGACCGTATTGTCAATACGTGCGACGCCTTGCCATAGTGGTATTTGCCAGTGTTTAGACAATTGGGTGGCCAAAACAAGCACAGGGTCAAAGCCGCGCTTGATCAATCGTTGCTCAGTCGTTGGCATCGCAACAATCACACTATTGTTTTTGTGACAGCCGTGAGGACGTGGCAGCTGACGTAAGATATGTAGCAATAATGGCAGCTTGGTCATATTCTCATGGTATTTGAACGCTCTAATCGCTTGCCGTATCGGGTAGTCGTAATAGGTAGCAGCTTGAATCGGTAAGATAGTGCCTGCAGCGATATCTACCGTAAAAGGCTTAGGTAACCAAGTGATACTATGATGACAGTGTTTACAAAGCAGACCATTATTAAAGCGTTGGCGATATTTGGCAATCAAAGAAGGACGGCTTGGTAAAAATTGGGTAGCCGCATCACCCCTACTTTCTACATCCTGTGATGAATTAGCGTGTGCAAGCTGAGCTTGCGGTACGCTACGATAGGTACGACAAAGCTGGCAGCGTATGTCGAAATACTCTGCCAGCCATAATCCTGTTTGATAAGGAGCCAAATAACGCATCATTCACTCTACACGTTGATGCGATTAAAAACCTTTCCAATCATTGAGTACGATACCAAAGCCAATAGACGTGTTTTCATGATTGTAATCTATGAGAGATTCGCCATAACCTTGGAATACCTGCACAAAACCATTGACGTTTTTGGTCAACGGATACACATAATCAATTTGTGCAGCCCCTTTACTGGTACTTGGATTGTAGCGTAAAGTACCGCTGATGCTCTGCTGATTCGCTAAATCATATAGGAATTTAACATCACCATAACCCATGAAATCTTCGATATCTGGATTGTCATCTTCATTGGCTCTTTCATTGCTGATTCGAGTCCATAGACGCGGTATTACTGACAATTTGCCCCACTCAGCACCTGCCATCAAATAAGCACGGTTCCATGAGCGTGATAATGGATCGTCTTGACCATTCGAATGGTGAACTGCACCCGCGCCTAACATACGTAAACGCCCGCCAAATGGTAAATCAGCCGTCACTGGTTGCGTCAAAAATATCTCAGGCTGATAGTCCGTGGCACGGAAAGGTCGAGAGTTGTCTTCATTATAGACCTGCCAATGCGACTCTTGCGTATAACCAAACCATAAATCCGCATTGGTATCAAATAAGTCTTCAGCCACTTTGCTCTTCAAAGACAACTGGAATTTTAGCTCAGTATTGCGTACATCGTTAGAGGTATAAGGCTCTTCGGGCTGTGATGGCGTACTCGGCCCTAAGTTCGGATCAAAGGTATAAAATAAGGGCAATATATAGGTCGGGCGGTATGGTCGAACGGTCCAAGTGCCGCGCTCACTATTTTTATCAAGATCATAGGATAGGCTAAGCGGTGTATATTTTTCTATATCTGTCTGGCTCACACCCACGTCTTCTAATACTTCGGCTTCTCTTTGCGTCAGCCCAACCGTATCTAGGCCGTCCGTAGTTTCGTCATTGGCACTGAGATCAGTCGCTGTAGTATCTGCGGCAACAGCTTTGGCATTTTCTTCACTAAAAACGAATTGCGGATTGCCTGAAATCGTCGTTTTAAAGGTTTTTGCCAAATCGACTGCTTGTTTGTTGTTGACATAGCTCGGCGTGGCACCTTCTGCCGCCACTTTGTCAAAGCAAGCCAGACGCGCAGCACTGGTCTGCACTTGAGTACAATCAAAAAATAACTTAGCTTGCTGATCAACAAGCATTTGGCGATTCTGAGTAGTCGTTACCGGCTTAGCAGTCATTGCTGGCTGCACAGCACCTTGTGCCAAACTGCCATTATCATATTTAAGTGCCGTTTCTGGTATTGGCAACTCATTATAAGTTTGAGCAGCTTGTGCTTGTACAGCAAAACAACTGAGGGCAATCCCAACAGCAATGCTCAAATGATGTTTATTCATCTGAGGTAAGCTATTTTTGCGTGTTTTGATAATATCCATAGACGGACGCTGCGGAGTAGTATGGGAAAACATAAGTGTCCTTTATCTAACTGACCGTATCGGCAGCAGAGTATATAAGATAATGAATATGGCCATCGATAGCATTGCTAGAGCTAAAAATCAATGATATATGGACATCAAAGGTGGTCATTACAATATGTAATGCTCCTTCAGTATTGTTGCTTTATTGTAGTGAAAAGATAGACACTATACTAGCGTTATCGCTATATAATACAAATGTAAATGGATAAAATCGTATCTAAACCAGCGGTTTGGTTATAAATTTTTAAGTACATCAAAAAAGCCAATACACGATCTCAATGGTGTATTGGCTTTTTTTATTCTTTAGATTTAAATACAGCTGAACAAGTTTTGTTAAGTATTAGTTCAGACTTGTCAGTGTCTGCTCAAAATCAGCACGGGCAATCTCGCCTACTTGCTGCTGAACAAATTGACCATCTCTATAATAGAGTAAAGCAGGTGGCCCAAATAACTTGTAACGAGCGAGTACCGCTTTAGAATCTGCAGTCGTTTCTGTGATATCAAGTTTGACCAACTGCCAATCTTGCATTTGTGCTGGACGATTGTGAAATAAATTCTTGTCCATGATGCGACATTCAACGCACCAGTCTGCTGTCAGATCAACGATTACTTTTGGATTTTCGGCAATGATTGAATCAAGCTCGGCAAGCGTGGTAATGTTTTTGTCCGCCGCACCACTGCTGATTACTGGCTGACCATTTGCCGATTGCATCATGGGTGCTGCACTTAATGACGCCAGAGGATGTAAGCTATCATCATTGCCCAATGCTGCGCCTATTATCAAACACACCGCCCAGATACCAACCACTAAGCCCAGCGCTTGAGTGAGCAGACGACCTTTACCAAGCCAGCTCCACGCCCATGTTGCAACGACCATAAACCACAATGCCCACACCATCAGCATGACGGGTGAAATAAAGACCCGTTCGATCAATAATAGGGCAACGGCAAAGAGTAACAAAGCAAAACCGATCTTAACCCAATTCATCCATTCGCCAGCTTTTGGCATGATCTTGCCTTGGGTCGCGCCGATTAAGATAAGCGGGGCTGATAAACCAAAACCAAGCATGAATAACGCTGCAAAACCCAGCAATGGATTACCAATCGTAGACACGGCTAAAAGCGCACCAAACAGCGGCGCGGACACACAAGGTGACACCACCAAGGCTGACAAAAATCCAGCAAGTAAACTGCCGCCTGCACTACCAAGCTTACTATCGCCCGCTTGACTCAAGCCTTGCATCTTATTACTAAGAGCACGTGGTAAGCGAATGCTAAACACGCCCAGCATGTATAAGGCCAGTAGAACAAAAATAATAGCAAAGCTAATAAGGATAATAGGGTTTTGTAACCAACCAATAATCCCTAACGACTCACCAAACACAGCAATCAGCGCACCTAAAATACCGTAAGCGATAGCCACCCCAATGGCGTAGCTGGTGGTCAAGATGACACCGCGTTTTACCGTTGGGTTTTCTTCACGGGCAACGATATTGGCAACGATAGGTAGCATGGGTAATACGCATGGCGTTAAAGCCAAGCCAAGCCCTGCCAAAAATAGTAATACCAATGCCAACCAAGGATGAGACG
This sequence comes from Psychrobacter sp. JB385, assembly GCF_900163785.1. Taxonomy (GTDB): domain Bacteria; phylum Pseudomonadota; class Gammaproteobacteria; order Pseudomonadales; family Moraxellaceae; genus Psychrobacter. Next base: position 440,473 of record NZ_FUKN01000014.1, on the reverse strand, counting down.
CCAAACCAAAGGGGTCGCCATCGACCGCATTTTGAGAAGCAAGGGTTACATCGTTTGTGGCAGCGTTGTTCATCGTGCTGCTACTGGTAACCTTACCATCAGCACCAGAGATAGCATTGGTTGCTGCAAGCTCGCCCTCTAAAGCCACGTCATCCATTAACGCATAATCAACAACGTCGTCATCTGCCACACTATCTGCGTCAGTGTTGCTTGCTTCAGTCTCTAGACTACTGGCATCAACCAAATTGGACGTTGCTGTATTCGCTGCTACTGCGCCGTTCGCTGGTGTCTCGCCAGTCGTTGCAATGTTGACTGTGGTTTTGATTTTTTCTGGTGGATAACAAAGCCCTGCTTTGGCACAGCCTTGCCACCCAATCACCACAGCGGCATTGTCTAAGCTTTTGCCACTAGTATTGGTCAAAAGCGTGGTCGCAATCATGTTGGCTTGATCAAATACTGGTACTTGACCAAAAGTTGGATCATCGATTGAAATGGGCGATTGACTAAAGCTAAAAGGCGCTGCACTCACGCCAGCAGGCAAAGTGAGCTTTATTTGGTCTTTATAAACGTAATGACCGGGTGTGATATCAAAGTTGATGGCCAAGCGCGTACCAGACTTGGCAGCGCTGCTACTGCTACTGACTTGAAACGCTTGCTCTACTGGCAAAAACTCTGACTTTGCACCACTTTGATCGTTGCCAAATAAATCACCTAATCCCGCCGCTTGCGTCATGGTCGATGTCGCAGTCAATCCTGTTGCGACAAACGCTGTTGGTAACAGCCCAGCCACTAATGAGCTGCTGCTTACAACAAATGCCAGTAGATAGGATCTTTTAGAAGAATTGCTTACTGTTAGCGATGCGGTTTTTTCTATTGATTTGGTAGACATGGCAGGCTCCCTATTTATTGCTAACATTCTATTCACTACTAATATTCGAGCCAATTTATACAATGTTTATTTGCGTGTTACAGCAATATTGACTGTGGTTTTAAGTTTTTCTGGTGGATAGCACAATCCTGCTTTGGCGCAGCCTTGCCAACCGATCACCACAGGGACATTTTTTGCAGCTTTACCATTCTTGGTGGTTAGTGTGGTAGTCGCCACCATATTTTTTTGCGTAAATACAGGCACTTTACCAAACGTAGGATCATCGATAGAAACAGGCGATTGGCTAAAGGTAAAAGGCGCTGCACTCACCCCTTTAGGAAAGTTCAACGTCAGCTGATTTTTGTACACATAATGACCAGGCGTGATGTCAAAATTGATGGATAACTGCGTACCCTTGGCGGTCGCTTTGGTCATGGTACTTACTTGGAACGCTTGCTCTACAGGCAAAAACTTGGACTGCGCAGCATTATTGTTGCCAAACAGCTCATTTAACCCTGCTGCCTGAGCATTGATGGATACCATCGACAAAGCGGCGATCAGCGCGGCACTCACGATAGCAAACTTACCAGACTGTTTAGAATGACATTTGCCTGTAGTCATGGGTGTCGTTGTTGGTATTTCAATTAACATGAGTAATTACCTTAATGTCTACTTACGATGACAGTTGATTAAAACCTAGCGACTCTGACAACAGCGAAGTCGTTGCCATCAATGTCTAAAATCCTATAATAGGACTATCTTAAATAATAGAACTGTCTTAAAACGTAAGAATATATATGAAATGGCGCTTATTTTATCTACTGATAAAAACATCAACCAATCATAGGATTGATTGATGTATAGCGATTGTCGGACATGACTTAGTCGGTAAACAAGCCACATATCAGAAAATTTCTTGCTGCCAAGGTTTTTGCATTGACGAGTCTAAAACTTATAACGTGGCATAAATATCAGCATCTTGACCTTCACCGCCCTGCTGACCATCTGCCCCCAATGAAAATAAATCGTAAGGTCGGCCTTCACTACCTGGTGCTACATATTGCAGCTCATTCTCCCAGCCATCCGTTGGATAGCCCCCTTTAATATAACCACCATCGGGATAATTTTTGGCCTCGGCGGGTGGCGTAGTCAGCGCTTCTAGCCCTTGTGCCGTGGTCGGATAACGTGAATTATCTACCTTATACATATCGAGCGCATTTGATACCGTAGCCAGCGCAGTCTCAGTCGTTTTAACGCGAGCTTTATCACTCTGCCCAACTACCTTTGGTACTACTAAGCCCGCAAGAATGGCCAAAATAACAATGACCACCATAATCTCAATAAGGGTAAAACCTGACTGATTGGATCGGCTTATTACACTGCGTTGCTGAAAAACAGTTTTATTATCGTGCGTATCATTTGCCTGAACATTGGCAGAATCTATGGTGTACTTTAGTGTTGTATTCACAGGGTTTGTGTCAGTCATAACTTTTGTCATCACGGTTATATACATAGTAAATGTAGTGTCCAAATCGCACTCATTAGCATCATCATAATGAGCATTGAAACCATTATCACTATAAACCATGATTTTGGTTTTATCCAGCATTGCTGGTGGATTGTTATAAACCGTCACCAGCAATACGCGTTATGACTTTATTAAAATATAGGTCATAAAAGTGAGTGTTCATTCGTGCTTACTATAGCGGTATGGTTGTCGTTAACATAGCAGAAAAATGTGCGAATCAAAAATATACTACAGTAAGCAAATCTTAAGAAAGCTAACACAAGATTTAGTAAGATAGAGGTAATAAAAGATAGGTAAAAAACCAGATAAGCGATGAATCTATTTTTTAATAAAGCCAAAGCGACAATGAAAAGATATGGCAATGGCTATTTATTAACCTGCCAAATCGTTCATATTGACGATTGGTAGCATGACTGCCATTACGATAATCATCACCACAACCCCCATCAGTACCAGCATCAGAGGCTCAAGTAGTGACAATAACGTGCTGATAAAGTTAGTCGCCTCAGCTTCTTGCATATTGGCTGCGCGACTGAGCATGTTTTCAAGCTCACCTGAGTTTTCACCACTTTTGATCATTTGTACCATCATTGGGGGAAAGTATGGTGATTTTTCAAGTTGACTCGACAAGCTTGAACCTTCAGTCACTCGATCGGCTGCGACGATAATGGTCTGTTTGATATGCAAATTGGTGGTTACTGCCGCCCCAATGTGTAAAGCTTCGATTAGTGGCACGCCTGAGCGCACCAATATGGCAAGCGTACTGGCGAAGCGCGCAGCATTAAGTCCTTTAGACAGTCGTGCCAATATGGGCAATCTAAGCACCACGCTATCGATGGTCAGCTTGCCAGCATTGGTTTTGGCAAAGCGATAGAATAAAAACGCCATGCTGCCCAACACCAATAGCATCAACCACCACCACTGGGTAATGATGTTTGAAAGCGTCAGCACCACCTGAGTAATCAGCGGCAATGCTTGCTCAGATTGCTCAAACACTTTGACGATTTTGGGCACAACAAAACTCATCAAACCCATGATGACCCCAATTGCCATCACCATCAGTACAATGGGATACACCATCGCGCCTTGAATCTTTTTTTGCAAGGCGAAGCGGTTTTCGGTGTAATCTGCCAATTGGTTGAGAATTAAATCCAAATGTCCTGATTTTTCGCCAGCCGCAATGGTGGCAATGTACAAAGGTGGAAAGCTCGCCGCTTGCTGTAGCGCCCGCGCTAGGCTCAGACCTTCTAGCACATGGGAGCGCACGGCAAGCATTAATGATTTGATATGGGTTTTTGGCGACTGTTTGGCAACGGCTGCCAAGGTTTCTTCAAGCGGAATACCAGCTGCCAATAAGACAGACAATTGGCGTGTGAGTAACGCCAATTCATAAGCAGAGGGCTTTTTGTAGCGGCTTTTATGTTGACTTTGTCGATCATTGACTGCACTGATTTCAACAGGCGTCCACTGCTTATCACGCAATTGCTGACGTACTTGCCGTGCAGAGTCGCCCTCAAGCAAGCCTTTTTGGACACCGCCGCGATCGTCAAGCGCTTTAAAATGATAAGCGGGCATAGCAGCAGATATCCTAAGGTCAACAAACAACGGTACAGGTTTAAGCACCTGCTTTAAGAGCGTCTTTACCTAGCGTATAACATGTTCAAAAAAGTGGGGTAGAATCATTACTGTCTGGCATCAACCCTTGTAATAACAAGACGTCTAGATGCTGCTGTTGCAACTTTTTATCAAAATCATTGACTTCTGCAATGAGCATTCTCTCGATACGCTTGTCACTGGCAAACACACTCAATCGTGCACAAATAACCGCCAGTTGATAAATGCGTTTTTTACAATAACCATCCAATCCTTGTAGCAATCTCACCATATGCGGAGTTTCTAGGCTGGCATAATCATAGTCTGTGATCACTTGCTGACCAAGCGCTGAGACACCATAACTGATCGACAGATGCGCACAAAAGTAGCAACTGAATAAATACCCAACCACATGCCCGATATAGTAGCCGCGATCATAGGTAAAGCTGCTGACACCAAAATGACCGAGGACGTAACTATTTAAACTGCTTTGATCTCGAATCGGTTTGCCATGTTTGAGCTTACCAACAGTGGCAAAGCACAATGGATTGTGTCCATCTTGCGTGGTGAGTTGCCATCCTGCTGGCTGCTGCGCTGGCATATGGCGCACAATATCAGCGATAATATCATCGACCACGTGTAGCTGCTGCCACAAACGCTCTAGTCCATCTGTATCCATCAAACCACGCTTATCGAGCTGCTGGGCGAGTAGGTATTGATGATATTCGGCAAATTGCGATTTGAGTGTTTGGACCAAATAAGTGGGACGTATGGCAGCTGAGGCAAGATACAGTAATCGCGTACGCTCATGTTGAGTGTGATAAAGCGCTACTCGCTGCTCAGCAATACTGCTCTCAGACAACGCAGTAGACGACTCTGCACTGCCTCCGACGGCAGTATTTTCAGCAGTGGTTTGCCCAGCAACGGGTTCTGCCGCATCTGGTAATACAAAGAGTGCCAGTAACGCCGCTTTATCGAGTGCGTCAGTCATTTGACCCTTTGACAAAGGCTCTACCAAACCTTGATTGCCTTTGCTTTTTGTCACATTACGATTGTCACTCGTCTTACTTGATTCGTTGGTAGACGCAGCAGTGCCCTGTTGATTATTGGGGTGTGCGTTTGGCTTTGCGGTCGGTTCAGTCATAACATACCATCAGCAGCAAAAATAAACATCATCTAGATCATACTGCACTATCAGTAATAGGGCGCACTAACAAACTTCTCGTCTAGATGATTCATCCTCCCATAGTACCTGAACACACACACATTGTCAGCTTTGCATCATCAAAATACCACGTGCCAGAACCAGAACGCTTACCTCATTAGAAAGTCATACGTATATACAAAAACAGACATTAAGGGCGTAGTAATTGCCTTAATGCCTGTCTATAGCAAAAAATATCTGATTGTGCTTGGCTAAGCGATGTTTTGTTGACGATATTGCTGACGGTACGCTTTTGGTGATACGCCATAAACACGCTTGAATGCTTGACTGAACGTAGAGTCAGAAGCGTAGCCGACCAGCTCACTGATACGACTGATGCTGTTTTGTTGTAAGCGCAGATACCGCGCGGCAAGGCGTAAGCGGTAATCAATCAAATACGTCAGCGGTGGCACCCCAACCGTCTCTTTAAAACGCTGAGCAAAGCTTGAACGCGACATACCTGCCGTCTCAGCAAGTCTATGGATGGTCCAGTTTTGACTCGGCGCTTCATGCATCGCTGCCAGCGCTTTGGTCAAAAAAGGATCCTTCATGGCTTTGAGCCAATTCTCTGTCGCCTCTGGCAATTTTTCAATGTACACACGCAAACATTCAATCATCATGATACTTGCCCAATGATTGATAATCGCCGTTTTGCCCATGCGCTCGCTCTCTGCTTCCAACGTCAAAAGCTTGATTTCGACATCAATAACTTCAAACCTACCTGATTTCTCATTAATTTCAGGCAAAATGGGTGGCAACATCGACAATAAAGGACGAATCATCTCTTTATCATATTTGCATTCTATCAATATCAACGACGAATTTGGCTCACCATTACCATCGATTTCAAGCGTGTGCTCTTTACAGTGCGTCAGCATCTCATCTAACGGTTTGGCATCATTACCATTGTGATTGAGGGCGTAACTGACATGCTGATAGGCATTGGGAATCATGATGATATCGCCAGCATGCGCTTGTCTTAGGCCATTACCAACATCAATACAAAAGCTTCCAGACATGACTAGATAAAATAAAAGGGTATCCTTTCTAGTAATAGAATAAGACCAATTTCCATTACCATTCAAACGATAATACTTGGTTTCAAACAAATGCACGTTTTGCAACAAGACACTTAATGCGTCCATCAATCACTTCCTCAATTGTACAAGGTCAGTAGTAGCTTATCAAAAATAAGCAAACACCTACCTACTAATTACGATGGCCTTAAACTCACTCAATGTGTAATACATGATGTTTCATTATATTTTTTGCACCAGTTTGATTAAGACTCGTATGGTAGCGGTTGAATCTTATATCAACTAACAAAGTATGGGTATTCAATGAGAGTACCGTCCTATTCTAATACAGCACTTGACCGTTTGTCGCTTTCTATGAAAAGGATCGTCAAATATTTAGAAAAAGTACCGCAACTACTTATTATATTCTTAAATACGAATATATAGAATTTAATGCAAAACCAACCAGACACGCAAAAATGCCAAAGATGGCAGCGGCTGATAATAATAGCACAACATATAATAAGATAAAATCGATGGGAACAAAGAGGGGGTTTTGCAGAATAAAAATGGGGCGACTGATGGGACTCGAACCCACGACAACCGAGATCACAACCCGGGGCTCTACCAACTGAGCTACAACCGCCATAACTGTTGCCAAGGACTGGCAAAATATGCAGGCTAAATGGTGCGCCTGGCAGGGCTCGAACCTGCGACCACCTACTTAGAAGGCAGGTGCTCTATCCAACTGAGCTACAGGCGCTCTTAGGGGCTTTTTATATATTACATCAGTTCAAGAGATATCTTAAACTAAATCATTATACATAAAAAAAAGCCTGTAAGGCTCTTAAAATAGATGGTCGGAGTGATAGGATTCGAACCTACGACCCTCTGGTCCCAAACCAGATGCGCTACCAAACTGCGCCACACTCCGAAATTCTCTATTATCACGATAGTTTGTTAACCAACTCGTTATTGGCAATGCCGCTAACTTGTTAATGTTCCTCGCTATCGAGGTGCACATATTAAGGGGTAAAGCCGATTGTGTCAACACCTATTTTTAATTAATTTAAAATAATTCGCAATTATTTGAAAAATACGCATTATTTATCAAAATACGTGAGACCAAAACTCTTACCAGCCATGATATGCCATCGCCCGTAGCGTGATTATACTATATCTAATTTAGGAAGCAAGCCACTGTTGATAGACCCTGTTAGAACATTGAATGGCATGAGCCACAATTGCGCATGCTCGCGTTCATTGTCAGCGTTTTCGTTCTCATACTGTACTTGTTTGAGTGCAATGGGTTGCCGCACGTCATCTTGAACAGGATAGACCAGCCACACTTGCTGTGCTTGATATGCCTGCGCATAACTTGTCAATTGATAAGCATCACTTGCACTAATCAAAGCTGCGTGAGATAGCGGTTTCCATTTAACATCGATGACATGACTATAGTGCCCTGACACGTTGGTATCAGGCACATCGTTTGTATGGCTTTGGCTGTGATGATGCGCGTGACTCGTGGCTGCCTTATACATCAGCAAATCTGGACGAATAGACAAGCATGCCTGCCCTTCTGCATCGCTGAGCCAAACCCGCTGCGTTTGATACAGCGGTCGGTATTGGCGACTCGTTTGCATAAATGTCGATGCAATGCGCTGACTTACCCATTGTTCAAACGCTTGGTTCATGTCGATTAGAAGGCACAAACGCAGTTCAGATACATTGCTCTTAGAGATTTTTTTTGGAGCGATACCATTGCCTGTGGCCATATCTGATTGCTGTAATAACCAATATGCCAAGTCTAATAATTGCTGCGCCGCTCGTAATTGCTGCGCTTTTAGTGGCTGCATGTCAAGCTGCCGCTTTGCTCGCTGGTAAATCGATGTTAGCTGCTGCCTCTCATGCTGGGTCAGCATAGGTACTTTTTGCCATGCTTGTAAGCACTTGAGCGATACAGATTTAGAAAACATAGGTGCCAATATGACCAAAGCACTTTTAATCACGCGGTTACCCAGCATGTCTTGATGCAACACGCTGCTCTCACACATGAATTTATGCGGCTGCATACTGTTATGCCGAAGCTGCTCTTTGATGAGCAACCGGCCCTGCAATGAAGATTGATTATGCGTCTGTGCCTGATAGTGTCTGGTCGGTTGATAATGTGCCAATCTCTGTAAGAACTGCTCAATCAGCCAATCAGGCAGTGGCAATGTCGCTATGGGCAAAGCTGTCAAATGATGACTCAGTTGACCCAAATTTTTTGTATTGGGTAACTTACAGGGATGCTCACTGCGCTGAGTCAGATCAAACAACATGTTTTGCACCCATTGACGGGTTTTTTCTAATTGGCTCTGATGCGAGGCGGTATGACCAGATTGGTGCTGTATGCGAGGGTTGTCATGATTGGCCATTAGCTTTGGCAATATCTCAAGCATCACGCCACTAGGTAATAAGACGATACCGATATAATGGCCAACCTTTAATTGCCACGCCCCTTGCTTACGCTTAATAGTAAATACTGCAAACTCTTGTGCCATCAGCCAATAAAAATCAGCGCTGTGCATGAAGTCTTGTGCTGTCAGACGTTGATGCTCAAAGACAGTGATGACGTGATTGCTGTGATTGCTGTGATTGTTCGGAAGCGTATCCATCTGGGTGCGACTCGCTTGCATTAACGTAGAATTCTGATTCTGATGGGACTTTTGGCTATTAATCATTGCGCCACATCCTTAATCATACAAACGCTGATAGACAAAGGGCTTGGCAAACTCGCCTGTCTTGGTGATGAGATCTGCATTGATTCTATAATTACCTGTAGTCATCGACTGCGTCAGAAAAGCGTTGTGTCCTGAAAACATTGGATGCTGGGCGGCGGTATTGCTTTGATTGTCCATGTGATGACTTGCGTCATGGTTCATCAGTGCTTGATTGTCTTGAATAAACTGCGCGCTCAGTGGCTGCGGCTCATCTTTAAAAATATATTGTAAAACGGCAACTTGTCCACCTGCTGCTTGTGCCAATTGTGGAATAATTTGTTCACTCAGTGCTATTTGTAATTGTTCAAGGGTGCTCACCGACCATAAAAAAGCATGTCCAAGCTGGGCCTCTGACCCTAAGACTTGCGTAATACGAAGGTTTAAACCCATCAATAATTTGGACAAATCAATCTCTACAGCATCATCAGTCTGTGAGTCTGTGCCAAGAGTAATGATAGGTAACAGTTCAGGCTGCGGTGGACAATCTATAAAACGAAAACGACGACGCAGCGCCATATCAAGTGGCGCCAAAGAATGATCTTGCGTATTCATCGTGGCATAAATATCGACGTTGGCAGGCAAGCTAAAGGGCCGTCCAGAATAGGCGAGATTGACCGTCATCGCATTTTGCATACCAGCTCGTTTATCTGGCTCAATCAGACTGAGCAACTCCCCAAACACACGTGAGACGTTGGCACGATTGATCTCATCAATCAGCACCGCATAACGCTGATCAGGATTATTAGCCGCGCGCTGACAAAGCTTTAAAAATGCGCCTTCTTGGATCGCATAACTCATTTGGGCAGGTATATTATTGGCCTGTATATGACTGTCTTTATTGGGGTGAGAGGTTGTCATGACGGGGCGAATCCCTTCTACGAACTCCTCATAACCATAGGCCTGATGGAAGCTGACCATGCTAAAGCGCTGTTGGCTAAAGCGTCTACCTTGACCGGTATGACAATCCTGCTGCGCCTGCTGAAATTCGGCTAACTGCTGTGATAAGTCCTCTAATAGCGTGAGGCTGTCGGGCAATAAATACCATGCGCCGCTATGGTCTTTGTCAAAATAAGCTTGGCTGGCTCGGTTTTTAGAAACGACTGTTTTTGAATCAGTAGGACTGTGTGTTTGTAGTACCGCCCATGCCGTGTTACTCAAATGATTGTCACGCGCATTTAATGAGGCTTTTGCAATATAAAACTCATGATTGACAAGCTCAGGTACTTTTACTAAGTCTTGCTTTCTGGATTGAAACTCCAAAAATATCAAACACACCACTTCACGCCAGCTCAATTCTTGTAAGAGCTGTACCAGCAAATCCTTATGATTGGTTTTTGGCAGATAATCGGTATAGTCTTTAGCGATTTGTAGCAGTCGGTGAGTCTTACCCGTACCAGCGACGCCTGTGTAGATGATATTGAGAGGCTTATGATGAAACATATCAGGCATGACATTATCCAGCAGTAAAAATTGCGTGAGAAACACATACAACACGCTAAAATCTCACTATTATAGCGCGGCTCGCGACCTAGCATCTAGCTGCCGATACATAAGTAACTGACCTTGCCATTTCTTGTACTTGCTTAGCTTGGTTGAATATTGGGCATTTGGCTAGAGCATAGGACTCAGCCATCGCATTGCATGACTGCGATTTTTTGAGCGCAGCAGTTCATTGTAATAATGGTCGAGATACCTGCGTTAATGTACCATAGTTCAAATAGCTGCTAGGATAAAGCTTGTAAGGTTACGCTTCTCAATCGTGTGAAGTATCACTTTTCATAAGCTCAGCTTACTTGAACGATAGCCGATTGACTGTAAAAACGAGACAGTGCGATTGGAATGAGTCTTACGTAGCCTCTGTATTAGTACGCAAAAAAAATGAGTACCAGTCGCACGCAGCGCTCTTTTATATTGAGCTGACCATACCCTGTCACTAACACGTTGAAACCACTTCACTTTAAGGAATTTTGTATGTCAGGATTATTAAAAAAGCTGCCTATCAAACTGGCAAAAAAATCGCCAACCAAAGTTTCTGACAACGCAAGATTGCCAGTCGAACCATCAAACAGTACGCTCAGACCCATCAGTAACCAATTCACCAAGCTCTTATCTGTCACCAAGTACTTGCCCAACAGTGCGCGTTCTAGCATCTTGTCTAAAGCTTTTGGTAAAGTCGTCCCCTACGTAGGAACGACGGGAGTTTATTACGAAACGGTCGAGCCCAACCAAGTGGTGGTCAGTTTGAATAATACCAAAACGGTTCAAAACCATATCGGGTCTATTCATGCCGTGGCCATCACGTTATTGGCAGAGACAGCCACTGGTTTTATTTTGGGTTTAAACTTGCCCTCTGATCGTGTGCTACTGATTAAGTCGTATTCGGTCAATTTTTATCGCCCGATCAAAAAAGGCCAAATAGCCGCCATCGCCAGTTTATCAGATGAGCAGCGCTTAGATATTTTAAACACCCCAAAAGGTGATATGGTGATTCCTTGCGTGATTCATGACCGTGAGTCTGATAGCGAGCGCGATCCTATCGTGGTTGAGATGACATGGGCATGGATACCCAAAGCCGAGTTAGAGGCGCGTCGCCAAGGCAAAAACAGTGAACCGTCTTAAAAATCGCTACTGATTGTAATAGCGACTCCATGCGTCAGCCGATAATTCAAACCATTAATAACAAAGCCTGCTGCCAATAAGTAGCAGGCTTTTGCTTCATATCTATAAAAACCATGTACCAATCGCTTGACAGCGCGTGCTGGATATATTGATAATCAAAAAAATAATAACTCAGGAGACAGTGATGTCCAAAAATACTCAGCTATTGGTTAAAACATTGTCTCAGGCGTTGCTCATTACGGCCTGTTCCGTAGGATTTACCATGGCGACCAATGCAGCACCCCTAGTAATACCCGCTGCCACTACTGCAAAATCTGGCCCTGTCTTTCTTGGCGAAAGCACTGATTATCCTTTTTCAGAGGCGGTACGCGCTGGCAATACCTTATACTTATCTGGTCAGATTGGCTTAAAAGAAGGTAGGTTAATCAAAGGCGGCATCAAAACTGAAACCAAACAAACCTTAGACAATATCAATGCCACTTTATTAAAATACGGTTATCAAAAGTCAGACATCGTCAAATGTATGGCAATGCTCACCGACATGGACGACTTTGACGATTTCAATAGCGTGTATAAAGCAGAGATGGACAAACCCTATCCTACACGTTCTGCCTTTGGCGTCTCAGAGCTGGCAGCTGGTGCGAGCGTTGAGATTGAGTGTATGGCAATAAAATAATATCGCCATAGAAAACTCGATTAGCTAATAATCGCCTCATCAGTGAGCGCGCTTTCTTTGGTCACTCGTAGTACCTCTTCTAATGTGGTACGCCCTTCTATGACCTTGCGCAGACCGTCAGCACGAATCGATGGCGTCTGCAAACGTGCGTACTCTTCTAGCTCGTACTCAGCGGTATTGCTATGAATCATGCGCCGTAGCGTGTCATCAATGGGCACAACTTCATATATCGCCGTACGCCCTTTAAAACCTGATTGATTGCATTTATCGCAGCCAATCGGTTTGGGTAATTGAATAGCGCTATCCGCTCCCTTCTGAATCTCCACACCAATCTCTGTAAACAATTTGGCTTGCTCCGTGTCAGCTACTTGCCAGCCATGACAGTGTGAGCACAAAGTACGCACCAAACGCTGAGCTACCACGCCAATCAAGGATGACGATAATAAAAATGGCTCAACACCCATATCCTGCAAGCGAGTAACCGCGCCAATGGCCGTATTGGTGTGCAGCGTTGATAATACCAAATGTCCTGTTAATGACGCTTGTACGGCGATTTCTGCGGTTTCAAGATCACGAATCTCACCCACCATCACCACATCTGGATCTTGACGCAGCATCGCGCGCAGACTTTTGGCAAAGGTCATATCGACTTTATTATTGACCTGCGTTTGCCCGATACCATCAAGCTGAAACTCGATTGGATCTTCAGCGGTCAAGATATTACGGGTTTGATCGTTTAAATCCGTCAATGCCGAATAAAGCGTCGTGGTTTTGCCTGAGCCTGTCGGCCCTGTCACCAAAATGATGCCATGTGGACGATGAATCAAACGTTTAAGCTCACTATAGTCATTATCAGATAATCCCAAATAGGTCATATTGAGACGGCCTGCTTGCTTGTCTAATAAACGCATCACGACTCGCTCACCAAAGCTTGACGGCAGTGTAGAGACTCGCACATCGACCTCACGCCCAGCCAATCTCAAACTGATGCGCCCATCTTGCGGTACGCGCTTTTCAGCGATGTCGAGTCGGGCCATGACTTTGATACGAGAAACCAATAAAGGTGCCAGTTGGCGTTTTGGGGTGATGATTTCTTTTAACTCCCCATCGACACGAAAACGTACCACCAAGCGCTTCTCAAAAGTTTCGATATGAATGTCTGAGGCACTCAAACGTATGGCTTCAGACAACAGCGCATTGATGAGGCGAATAATAGGCGCATCGTCTTGCTGATCCATCAAGTCTTCAGTCTCAGGGACACTGTCTGCCAAACTATCAAGATCAGGATGATCTTCAAGCCCAGCAGCAATATGCTGTGATTCACCCGTGTTACCAGCGTACGCTGCATTCATGCGCCTTTCGAAGTCGTCTGCGTTGACACTTTCGTAAGTGGGCACAGCGCGCACGCCTTGTTGCTGTAAAAAGCGCACCGCTTCATTAATAGCTGACAACGGCGTGGCTTTGGTCAGCAGCAACGTTGGCGGCAGCTCAGGATCGATTGCCAGCATGACCAAGATTTGATGACGTTTTGCGAAACTGTATGGTAATTGCAGCATAAAGACGGCCTGATAAAGGAAAATAACTTTAGAAAAAATCGTGTCCAAGCATCGTATAGTCGATTTATTCTAAAACCGATACAGTGCTACTGAGATAAATGTTGCGCAGCCTCTGTTTAGCCGCACGTAAAGAACATTTATACCAGTAGCACGCAACTATTCACGTATCTATTTTATTTCGACCCAACTATATAAGTAGTGCAAACGCAGTGTGCTTGGCTGGCTAACCCAAAAGAGTGCAAGTAAGATTGCATGAGTTTGTTATAATAGCATTTTGTTTTGAATGAGTATGACTTTATATAGAAGGCGTTGTAACTCCCTCGTTTTCCGCTTTTTTTTAGCATATTCACAAAAAAATTACCGTCAATGCTATTTGAATTTGATAAAAATAAGTTGAGTGCGTCGGTACAGGTAGTCCTTTTTCTAACAGTAGGTTATGATTACCCACAGCGCACATTTTTATCATATTTAGACGGCATATTGTTTGTCTTTTACCTTGCCCGCCCGCTATTAGGATTTTTCGTTATGTCAGAGAACGCTAGCATTATTCAACCGACACCCCTTTTACAAGATACCTTTACTGTAGGCAGTCGTACCTTCTCTTCTAGACTGTTGGTGGGGACGGGCAAATATAAAGACATGACTGAAACGGGTGACGCTATTGCTGCATCAGGAGCAGAGATTGTGACCGTCGCTATTCGTCGCACCAATATTGGACAAAACAGCAATGAGCCCAATTTGCTTGATGTGATTTCACCTGACAAATACACCATTTTACCCAACACAGCTGGCTGCTTTGATGCAGAGACAGCGATTCGTACCTGTAAGCTTGCACGCGAGCTATTGGGCGGGCACAATTTGGTCAAGCTTGAAGTGTTGGGCGACGAAAAGACCCTTTACCCCAATGTGACCGAAACCTTAAAAGCGGCCAAAGTTTTGATTGATGATGGTTTTGAAGTCATGGTGTATACGTCAGATGACCCTATCGTTGCCCAAGAATTAGAGAGCATGGGCTGCGTGGCTATTATGCCGCTTGGTAGCTTGATTGGCTCAGGCCTGGGTCTGCTCAATCGTCACACGCTCAGCCTAATTATTGAAAATGCCAAAGTGCCAGTATTGGTTGATGCAGGCGTGGGTACAGCGTCTGATGCAGCGCTAGCCATGGAGCTGGGTTGTGATGGCGTATTGATGAATTCAGCAATTGCCAATGCCCAAAACCCTGTCATGATGGCTCACGCGATGAAACATGCTATATGGGCAGGCCGTGCCGCCTTTTTGGCAGGGCGCATGCCTATGCGTAAAATGGCAACAGCCAGCTCACCGCAAACTGGCTACTTTTTTCAGTAGAATCGCTCTATTGCGCTAGAGAAAAAAGTAGTTATAAAATAATAATAAAAAAGCGGCATAGTGCTCATTTATATCGAGATGCTTTTTTTAATAACCGTTTGAGGATTGAGTAATGAAGTACTATCAATGATCACTTCTTACTCAATTTATCATCATAAAAGGATTTATTATGCGACTTCTCACCGCAGTTGATCAGTTATTTTTACTTATTGAGTCGCGTAAACAGCCCATGCATGTCGGTGGTTTGTTCTTATTTGAAAGACCAGAATCGGCAGATAGCGATTTTGTTTATCAGCTCGTCAAGCAGATGCAAGAGTCCGATGTGCCACCAAGCTTTCCTTTTAATCAAGTTTTAGAGCATCTGATATTTTGGAAAAAAGACAAAAATTTTGATATTGAGCATCATTTTCATCATGTCGCGCTACCAAGTCCTGGTCGTATTCGCGAGCTGCTCATGTACATTTCAAGAGAGCATGGTCGTCTGCTAGATCGTGCGATGCCGTTATGGGAATGTCACATCATCGAAGGCATTCAGCCAGAAAACGAGCATAGCCCTGAGCGATTTGCATTATATTTTAAGATTCATCATTCACTGGTCGATGGTATTGCCGCCATGCGTCTGGTACAACGCTCTCTCTCGCAATCGCCAGATGAGCCTGTGACGCTGCCTGTCTGGTCATTGATGACGCGCCATCGCAATCAGGTCAACGCCATGCTACCTGCCAAGCGATCTGTACGGCGCATCATCAAAGAGCAAATCTCTACCATCAAGCCTGTCTTTACCGAATTGCTCGACAACTTTAAAAATTATGGCGACGATGGTTACGTCGGTACTTTTGATGCCCCAATGAGCGTGTTGAATACGCGAATTTCAGCCTCACGGCGAATTGCGGCACAATCTTATGACATACAGCGTTTCAACGATATTGCCGAAAGATTAAAAATCAGTAAAAACGATGTCGTACTAGCCGTCTGTGCTGGTGCCATCCGTCAGTATTTGATAGCCATGGATGCGCTACCAAGCAAACCTTTAATTGCCTTTGTGCCCATGTCGCTGCGTACTGACAACAGCATTGCAGGCAATCAGCTGTCATTCGTATTGGCAAACTTAGGCACCCATTTGGATAACCCGCTACGCAGGATTGAACTAATCCACCGTAGTATGAACAATGGCAAACGCCGATTCCGCCGTATGAATCAGGCGCAAGTCATCAACTACAGTGTGATTGCTTATGCGTGGGAAGGAATTAACGTAGCAACGGGGCTGTTCCCCAAAAAGCAAGCTTTCAACCTGATCATCTCCAACGTGCCTGGTTCTGAAAAACCGCTATATTGGAATGGGGCACGCCTACAGTCGTTATACCCCGCGTCTATCGTATTCAATGGTCAAGCAATGAATATCACGTTGGCCAGTTATTTGGATAAGATTGAGTTTTGTATTACCGCTTGCAGCAAAGCCTTGCCGCATGTGCAAGATATGCTGGCACTGATAGAAGCGGAGTTGACGCTGTTAGAGAAGATGAGTAAAGAGCTTGAGTTTCAAGGCATCACGGTTGAAGACACCTGTACCACAAAAACAAAAAAGCTGGCGCCATAGGGAACCAGCTTTTTAGGGGTTGTGCTTTTACTCACATACCAGCGTTCTTAAACACTCGTACTTATAATGCATCGCCCCACGAAGGAACGACCGTTTGCATCAATGGTTTTAACAATTTGACATTACAAGCAAAGATAGAGCCTGAGGTCATAGAGTTGTGCGCGCCAGTATGATCGACCACCACACCGCGTGCTTCGGTTACGATAAGCTCGCCCGCTGCGATATCCCAAGGCTTGATAGACATCTCAAAATAACCGTCAAAGCGGCCAGCCGCCACATAGCACAAATCAAGCGCCGCTGAACCTAAACGACGAATTTGACCGCCCGCTTCAGAAACTTTTTGTAGGCTCTCAAAGTGCTGCTTTGCATAAGAGATTACTTCACCATTGCGCTTACGCTCAAAAGGATGACCAGTCGTAAATAAGCCACCGTCGATGGTTTTGCGTTCGCTCACGCTGATACGGCGCTGATTCAGACGAGCACCTTTACCGCGGCTCGCAGAGAACATCTCATCACGAACTGGATCATAGACAACACCGTGCTGCGTAACACCTTTATGCTGTACTGCGATAGATACACAAAACTGCGGTACACCATGGACAAAGTTCTTAGTGCCATCTAACGGATCAATAATCCAGCACCAATCGGCGTCTTCACCGCGACCTTCTTGCATACCGAACTCTTCACCCAAAAATGAATGATTTGGGTAGCTGGCTTTTAGGGTTTCAATCGTCAGCTCTTCACTGAAGCGATCGATACGCGTCACTAGACCATCAAGTCCTTTAGACTCAATATCTAATTCGATTTTATGACGGTTTTGATGCGCATATAAAATTTCTTTACCAACTTTTTCAGCAGTACGTGCTGCGATGACGACCATGGGTTCCATAAATAACCTATTTGCTTGATGAATGAATATAAAAAATAAGAATAACTCTGTGCCCACAACAGGCCAAACAGCCGCCGCATCACACCACATCTATGCGATTTAAAATCTGTCTTTTATAAATGACAACTTATAAATGACAATCGCATTATACTAGGGCCTGTCCTCATTTTGAAAATGATGATAAAAATGAGATAAATAGACGCTAAACAAGGAAAATAGCGCAGATAATATCGAGATATTAACCAGCTATTTGACACAGTTTAGCAAGATTTAACCATTTTTGGCTCATTTAGATACTTTCGTTCAGAGTGAGGACAGGCCCTGAAATTGTTCGATAAAAACGAAAAAACCATGACGCAAACCAAGCCAATATTTTGGTGGTCACATACACAGCGCAAGTTGTAAAAAAGTCAGCACCTACGGCTAGCAGGTGTTTGCTCTATCGAGCTTTTTTCTGTTAAAACTCATGCTTCAATACGCATGACAAATCTTGAAAATAAAACTATGGTTTACGACAATAGCTGCTTGAGCTGTTTCACCACGCCTTCAACGTCCAAACCGCAGTCAGCAAGCTGCTCTGCTGGTGAGCCGTGGGCAATGAAGCGATCAGGGATACCAATATTGCAAATAGTAGGATGCTGACGTTTAAAAGCAGGCGACTCATTGAGCAAATACTCATTCACCGCACTGCCCGCGCCGCCCATAATCACATGCTCTTCTAATGTCGCAATATGCGTGACCCCTTGTGCCAACAAGGTCTCTAACAATGCCGAATCGAGAGGTTTTACCCAGCGCATATTAACCACCTGCACCTGACAATCTGCTGATACATCCTCGCTAAGAAGGTTTTGGGCGGCTTGCTGAGCGGTTGCCACTGTCGTACCAAACGCCAATAACGCCAGCTTTTTGGACGCCATATCCTTACCAAGGATTGACTCTACCACGGCCTCACCGACGTTATATGTTTGTGCTGGCTGAGTAATGACAGCGCCTGTACCCGTACCGCGAGGATAACGTACCGCTGTGCAGCCTTGGTATTCATAGCAGGTGTTAAGCAGATGGTAGCATTCGTTTTCATCTTTTGGCGCTGCAATCAGCATGTTAGGTACACAGCGTAAGAACGCTAAATCAAACACACCTGCGTGGGTTGCGCCATCTTCGCCAACCAAACCTGCACGATCAATGGCAAACATCACATTTAAGTCTTGTAGTGCCACATCATGAATCAGCTGATCATACCCGCGCTGCAAAAACGTCGAGTAAATCGCTACAATAGGTTTTACGCCTTGTGTTGCCATGCCCGCTGCCAACGTGACGGCATGCTGCTCAGCAATCGCCACATCAAAAAAGCGCTCTGGAAAACGACGCGCAAAGTCGATCATGCCAGAGCCTTCTTCCATCGCAGGCGTGATGGCTAGCAATTTATCATCTGTGACCGCTTTATCACACAAAAACTGCCCAAATACTTGCGAGTATTTCAAAGCAGGTTTCGCCGTCTCTTTTGAAGCTTCTGTAGTCTTGCTCTTCGTGTCAGTTTGCACTTCTACAGGCAACTTACTGATCGCATGATAACCGACTGGGTCCAGCTCAGCTGGCGCAAACCCTTTGCCTTTAGTGGTATAAATATGAATTAAAACAGGGCCTTTTAGCTGCTTGGCAATCGATAAGACGCGCAGCAATTCAGGAATGTCATGACCATCAAAAGGGCCAAAATAGGTAAAGCCAATCGCTTTAAATAAGTTGTCTTCTAGCTGCGGCACATCGCGCATCTCTTTATGACGTTTGCGACGATCAAACGTTTGCATATCGGGGCGACGACATAAGATAGGCTCGCCTGTATCAGAGATATCTACTTGATAACCCGACTCCCAAAGCATTGCTAAATGCCGTGAAAAACCGCCAATAGAGCACGATATCGACATATCGTTGTCATTCAAGATGACCAAGAGATCCGCATCTTGCTGTACCGCGTCGTTCATGGCCTCAAACGCCATACCGCCCGTCATTGCACCATCACCGATAATACAAGCAACGGTTTGCGCTCGGCCTTGATAACGCAGCGCCAGACTCATGCCCAACCCCGCTGAGATAGAGGTTGATGAATGACCAACCCCAAACGTATCATAAGCGGATTCTGCTCGCTCAGGAAAAGCAGTCAAACCATCTTTTGAGCGAATCGTACCAATTTGATCACGGCGTCCCGTTAATACTTTATGCGCATAAGCTTGATGCCCCACATCCCAAACGATCTGGTCTTTTGGTGCGTCTAATAAATAATGTAAGGCGATGGTTAGCTCAACCACTCCCAAATTAGCACCAAAGTGGCCGCCACTTTGTCCTGCTGAATACAATAAAAACAGCCGCAGCTCATCAGCCAACGTGATCAACTGAGCCGTTGTAAAATCATTGAGATCAGAGGGAACAGAGATACTATCAAGCAGCGGCGTTTCAGGACGCACACGCGGAATAACAGTATAAGTTTGCTGTAAATTCGACAGCTGGGCAGCAGAATCAAGCGCTGACGCAGATACGGAATGAGACTGTGGGGAAGAAGGTGACTGCTGCATAAACCGTACGATACCTACCAATCTGCTGATAAGACGTTGTCTTAGCGCATAATGCGGACTAAGCGACGTCAATAATATCTACATCATTATTGATGTAATTGACTATATAATTATTCGGACAACGTGGAACGTGCCTCTTTCAAGTGCCTGTGTTTCTAAGTACCTGTACTTCCAAGTGCCTGTACTTCCAAGTGCCTGTATTTCTAAGTGCTTATGAATACTAAGGTGCTATCTGTGCTGTTTTAACATAAATACACTGCCATCATGGACAGTAATGAATCATAGCTATGATACGTCAACGCTGATGGTTGATATTATGCCTGAATTCATCGGCATCAATATCGGATGTTAGTGACGACATAGTAATGTAAGGACAAAGACTTGTCACTGTATCCGTCAAAATAGTATGGCATAATAGCATTTTTTTTTAATTGTCGCTTTAATCATCGTGCGTCGTTTGTGAACTTTGTGTGTTTTCATCATAACGACAATCAGCACGCTGTCTCTACGAACAGGTTATACTGTTAACCTTATAACTATAATCATGTGTCTTGGAAATAATGTGTCTCGGATCACATGGCTGTCTTAATGTGGTGATCACATACCCTTTACCGACACAATTATCGGATTATGTAGGACATTAATGTCATATCAATTTATTACTAGCGCCAAACTACCGACTCGTCATGGCGAGTTTGATATTCATATCTTTGAAAACGATGACGGTCAAGAGCATGTGATGCTGACCGTTGGTTTGTTTGCAGTCGACCAAAACCAAGATCAAATCTCAGACGTGGGTCAAGATGACACGCCAATAGAGCGACCGCTTCCTTTGATTCGCATTCATTCAGAGTGTCTGACTGGTGATGCTTTTAGCTCCTTAAAATGTGACTGTGGGCCGCAGCTCAATACTGCCATGCAAGCAATACAAGAGACGGGCTGCGGGGCTATTTTGTATTTGCGTCAAGAGGGCCGCGGTATTGGTCTGACCAATAAGATTCGCGCTTATGCCCTTCAAGATCAAGGCCATGATACTTTAGATGCCAATCTCATGTTGGGTCTGCCTGCGGATGCGCGTATCTATGATATGTGCGGCCCGATGCTGGCACATGTGGGTGTCGATGCCGTCAGACTCATTACCAACAATCCAGACAAAGTGGCGTACCTGACTGAACATGGTATTGAGGTTGTGGAACGCGTGCCCTTATTGGTTGGGGTAAATGATATGAACGCTGAGTACCTAGCGACCAAGCGCGACCGCATGGGACACTTGCTAGACAAAGACTTCAATACCGCCCTACACCTCAATAAATAGGCAGAGATGTTATGAGTATGCCAACTTTAGATAATCAGCAAAATCTGACCGCAGCAGATGACGCGGCGACACCTACCAATGATGATATCGTGCGCGTGCGTGAATTTTTAGTCGATTTACAAGCACGTATTTGCCAAGCGTTAGAAGCGCAGGAACGCGCGGGCGGTGGCAATGCAACCTTTGTTCCTGATGATTGGGAGCGCCCTGAAGGCGGCGGCGGACGATCAAGTGTATTAGCAGGTGGCAAAGTCATCGAAAAAGCGGGTGTCATGTTTAGTCATATCCATGTCCACAACTTACCTGCTTCGGCCACTGCTCGTCATCCTCATATTGCTGGTCGTAAAGCACAAGCCATGGGTGTCTCATTGGTGGTTCATCCCACCAACCCAAATGTCCCTACCAGTCATGCCAATGTACGATTGTTTGTCGCAGAAGCCGCAGGCGAAGAGCCGATATGGTGGTTTGGCGGTGGGTTTGATTTGACCCCATTTTATCCGGTGCTCGAAGACTGCATCCATTGGCATCAAGTCTGTCATGATCTTTGTGCGCCTTTTGGTGACAATGTTTATGCAGATTTTAAACAGTGGTGCGATGAGTATTTTCATTTGCGCCATCGTGATGAGCAGCGCGGTATCGGCGGTTTATTCTATGATGATGTCAATACCGACAGTCGCGGCTGGGACTTTGAGACTTGCTTTAATTTTATGCAGGCAGTTGGTAATGGCTATCTTGATGGCATCCTACCAATTTTTGAGCAGCGTAAAAATACCCCTTATACCGATGAGCAGCGTG
Organism: Psychrobacter sp. JB385; assembly: GCF_900163785.1. GTDB lineage: Bacteria > Pseudomonadota > Gammaproteobacteria > Pseudomonadales > Moraxellaceae > Psychrobacter. The sequence goes on along the minus strand of NZ_FUKN01000014.1, from coordinate 418,141 downwards.
AGTTTCAACTTTATCGCCGTGGACGCTATGTAGAATACAACCTCGTCTACGATCGTGGTACGTTATTCGGACTGCAAAGCAATGGTCGTATCGAGTCCATACTTGTGAGTATGCCGCCTCTCGCCAGTTGGCATTATCGTCTAGAACCTGCCGAGGGCACTCCTGAGTTTGAATTAACCGATTATTACCTAAAACCGCGTGATTGGTTGGCGTCATAATTCGTGTCACTTTCTGTGGTATAAAAACCACTTTGTATAATCATCATCAACACCAGTATCTTTAACATAAAAAAGGTCAGCCATCATTGCTGGCCTTTTTTATGGCTAATTTTTTTCCATGGCTTGGGCAATCTCGAATATAGTCAGCTCAAAATACTTCTAACCACCCTATCATTGGTATAAATTTTACGAGGATATAACAACTATCTTAACTATTGTTGCGTCAATAATGGTTACAATGACCTATATTTTTTCGAAAAATGATGTAGGAGTGATGGCGCTTCTAGATTAAGTTTAAATGGCATTTTTATAATAATATTTTGACATGAAGCCAGCATTTTATCGCCCGCTTATCATTCGTCAAGTTTAAAGGAGCAATTTATATGGTACAGGTTCATACCAACAAATCATTGAAGTCTGTCATGAGTATGGCATTGATGGCAGCTGCCTTAGGTCTCACTGCCTGTAGCAGCCCAACCGATACTGACGTAAAAGCCCGTCAAGACAGCATGAAAAGCTGGGGTGATGCCATGGGCGTCATGGGTGATATGGTCAAAGCGCCTGATACGTTTGACGCTGCCGTCTTTAAAGAACAAGCCGCCTTTTTAGCAGAAGATTCTTCAACCCCTTGGAGTCACTTTGCAAACCAAGATGCTGCCGGTAACGCCACTGAAGCCGTTTGGTCTAATGCTGATGGTTTTAGTGCTGAGTCTGACAACTTTCAAAAAGCCACGGCGGAGCTAAACGCTGCTGCCCAGACAGCGACCAGTGTTGATGATGTCGCGCCTGCTTTTGGTGAAGTGGGTGCAAGCTGTAAATCTTGTCATACAGAGTTTCGAGCCAAAGCCAACTAAATACTCCTTTACAATCACTAAAAAACCGCTGCATCACATGATGGAGCGGTTTTTGTCATTTTATTTTGTACCAAACAACTTACTCTGATGCAGTCTCATTCACACCTTTATCACGCTTCGTATTTTGCTCATGATGGATGGCACGTTCGTCGTTGATTTTTTTGACAATGGCTGTCACTGATGGATCACTCAAGTCAATCGTCCTAATAGGGAATGGTATGTTCACCCCTGCGGTATCTAGGGCTGTCTTAATCTCAACAATGACCTCATGAATGGAGGCCACTTTGTTGGCTTGCGTACCGTCATCGATAAACCAGCGCACCATCAAATCAATCGTTGAATCACCAAACCCAGTCGCTATGACGCTTGGCTCTGCCTTTTTTGACACACTATCAGCCTTATTAAGGGCTTGGATGATTTCTGCTTTTGCCGCCTCGATATCATCTTCGTAGCCAATGCCAACCGCGACTTGTAAACGGCGCTGCTTATAGGCGGTATTAACCGTCAAAGCTGACGTATACAAATCAGAATTGGGAATCACCACTTGCCGACCATCATAAGTTCGGATGGTTGTGGCACGGATTTTGATGTCTTCAACGGTTCCTTCGTACTCTCCTGATACAATCTGATCGCCGATACGAAATGGCTCTGAGATGAGTAGCAAGATACCGGACAATAAGTTCTGAAAAATATCTTTAAAAGCAAAACCAATCGCCACTGAGCCAATACCAAGTGCCCCAATCAATTTGGCAGGAGTGAATCCTGGCACCGCAATAACCATAGCAATCATCACGCCCACAAAGATAATTAGGGCGCCGCCTACACGTTGAAACACCTTCACCAAGTTCTGATGATGGATGCGATTGCCTAAGAATTTTTGCACCACTTTTTTGAAGATAATCGACAAAAACCAAAAAATCAGGATAACAACGATTGCTGCCACAAAATAAGGAATACGCTCAAGAAAGCCAACCACTATCTCATTTGCTGAGTTGATAATGCTGTGATAGGTCAACGCCTCAGGTGGTACGGTATCGACCACTGTTGACACATTGGCTGCTGTTTCTGCCTCAGAGGTAGGCATATCAACGTTACTCCCTCGATTTGCTTGGTTATTTTGATGGATTTACGTGGTACGTACTGGCTCTATAGATGTGCCAATAAAGGGATGGCTCAGTCCGTTTTTATTTTAACCCATCAATTCGGCTTGTACGATCTCAATCCAGTAGCCATCAATGTCTTTGATAAAGGCAATGCCTTTCATCTTGCCATCTTCTGGACGTTTTTTAAATTCGACATCATTTTTGTCAAACCAAGCCACGGCTTCTTCTAGATTGGGCACACTAAAGCAAATATGACCAAACCCTTGTGGTTCTTGGTTGCCATCATGATAGCTAAAATCCGCTTGGGTTTCGGTGCCATAATTATGAGTCAATTCTAAAATACCGCGCTGACGAAAGGCAAAAATTTCCAAATTGTCACCTGTTGGTAAATTTTCTCGCTCACTCTCTGTAAGCTTGGCCAAAAAATATAAATCAAATCCCATCTCAGGGAATTTTTTTAGGGCAAGCAACGTCATACCGAGCACACCAGTATAAAACGCCAAGGATTTTGCAGGGTCTTTGACTCGTAGCATGGTGTGATTGAACGTAAAGCCTGTGGTTTGAGCGGAGATAGATTGAACGCCTTCGGCCTTAATACTGCTCTCAGGCTGGGCGATGTTTGTTTGATTATTATTGTCGGTCATTGAAGTAGACATAATGGGCTTTATCCTAGTTTTTACAGAATAGAAAGGTGAAAAGCGAGCGAGCCATGTTTGTCACGACTCGCTTGACCCTGTCATCATAATAAAAAATAGACAAAAGATTGAGGGGGTTTTGTAAGAGAATACATTTGGTAGGACTAATATAAAAAAGAGATTAGCTATCTAAGAACCTTACTTTCCCTGTCTCTAAGTCATACTCTGCGCCAACGACAAGCAATTGACCACTATTGGTTAAGTCCTCTAGCGCACGCGAACCATGCTTGAGCTGACTGACGGACATGCGCACATTGGCGCGAATAGAGCGATCAACCAACTCATCAGTATCGACGTCTGGACCATTGGCAGTCGCCAGTTCGTGTAAGTTGTAAACGCTTGGACGAATACGATCGACGATAGATTGCAAGTTAGGAGAGTAGTTTTGTTCAGGGTTGATAAGCGCATCGACGCAGGCCGTGACCGCACCGCATTGTGAATGCCCCAATACAACAACCAGTTTTGTACCAAATTTTTCAGCGGCAAATTCAATCGAGCCAATCTGTGATGGCGCTACGATATTACCCGCAACCCGAATGACAAACAAATCACCCAAGCCTTGGTCGAATACAATCTCAACTGGCACTCGTGCATCCGAACAACCCAAAATAATGGCCAATGGATCTTGGTCTTTGACCAATTCTGGACGTCGCTGCGTCATAGCATCTGTGCTGCTAAGACTGTCAACATAACGTGCATTACCTTCTTTTAAAAGCTCAAGTGCTTCTTGACCTGTGTTTGGGCGTTTATCATTAGGCATGGGAAATCCTTTATTATCAGACAATTAAAATAATGTATGGTTCTAACTTTGCTTTAAGATTCATCTCTCAATATCTTATCGATACGACTTAATAAAGCGTAAAAGCTTGCTATATGGCTGAGCCACCAAGTAATTGTATAGCATCAAACGTCAAAAAATGACAAAAAATTTTGTTTTAATGTCGTTATACACGGATAAGAATACACAATAGTTTATAAGATTTAGGCGCTGTAACATGCTTTAACGTATCAATACGTGCCAGCCACATCACAGATTAAAAGCGTCTTTTCATCATCGATTGTACGGCTTTAACGAACTTGCACTGATTTATATCACGGGTTTGTTATAATACGCAGCAATCAGACGACCACGCTCATGCTCATGCCCTTTATCGATATTGCAGCAATCCATCTTTAGTATTGAACTGGCATATTGGCGGCTTAGGAACAGATACTATGACTAACTCATCTTTGAACCCACATAAAGCCACTGCGCTCGCAGATGCAAGTCCTGTGCTATTGCAACTGACTGGTCTCAAAAAAGTCTATGACCAAACCGAAGTCTTGACTGACATCAACCTTGATATTAGGCATGGTGAGTTTTTGACCTTGCTTGGCCCATCAGGCTGCGGAAAAACCACCTTGCTGCGCTTGATTGCTGGGTTTGAACAGCCAAACGCTGGAGCGATATATTTGGATGGCGCGCAGATGGCAGGGCTACCAGCAGATAAGCGTCCAGTCAATACAGTGTTTCAGCAGTATGCTCTGTTTCCGCATATGACGGTTGCACAAAACGTGGCCTATGGTCTTAAGCTCAAAAAAGTACCCAAAGATGAGATTCAAACTCGCGTGCGTGAGATGCTAGCCATGGTGCAGCTAGAACACTTAGCCAATCGTAAGCCGCAAGATTTATCAGGTGGTCAGCAGCAGCGAGTTGCCATTGCCCGTGCCGTCATCAATCGCCCTAAGCTTTTATTATTAGATGAGCCACTGTCTGCGCTCGATCATAAGCTACGCTTGCAAATGCAATCGGAGTTAAAGCGTTTGCAACGTGAGCTTGGCATTACTTTTGTTTTTGTGACTCATGACCAAGAAGAAGCGCTTTCTATGTCAGATCGCATTGCGGTGATGAAAGACGGTAAGTTCCAACAAATTGGCACACCGATTGAGATTTATGAAACACCGTCTAATTTATTTACTGCCAAATTCATTGGTGAGACCAATCTCTTCAAAGCAGAGGTCAAAGGCGTCTATCCAGATCAGCCCGACCGCGATGGCAAAGTAACCAATGGACGTATCGAAGTCGAGGTCTGTGAGGCACAAGCGCAAGAAGGCCCAACGACCTTGCGCAATTTGCGTCTTCCTGATTTTGCAAATGGCGTGCAAGTGGGCGATATCGTGAACTTATTATTGCGCCCTGAAGATTTACGGATTTATGATCCCAAAGATCTGACGCATACGGGCTTACTGGGTCACGTTATCGAAAGTAATTATAAAGGCAGCACCTTAGATTCGATTATTGAATTGGCGAATGGTCATGTTATCAAAGCGTCTGAGTTTTTTGATGAAGACGATCCAAGCTTTGATTATAAGCTAAATGAGCCAGTCAAAGTCTCATGGGTTGACGGCTGGGAGTGGGTATTGCCAGACGATCCTAATGCTGAGCAAACAGGTGATGGGCGAAATCCGATGGTACAAGAGGATGGCAGCTAATGGCACGTACTAGCTTAAGCAATAAAAGTCCTTTTCGTACGGCGACTCTTTGGCTGATTTGGGGTTGGTTGCTCATCTTTGCACTACTGCCCAATATATTGGTCATCGCGGTCAGTTTTTTGACCCGTGACAGTAGTGCGTTTATCAGTCTGCCGGTCAGCATCGATAGCTATATTCGTATGATGGACCCACTCTATTTTGAGGTCTTTGTCCACTCATTATGGATGGCCAGTATCACAACCATTATTTGTCTATTGCTGGGTTATCCTTTTGCATGGCTGGTATCCAAGGCAAAAGTGCGCTGGCAACCCTTGCTTATGATGCTACTGATTCTGCCGTTTTGGACCAACTCTTTGGTACGGACATATGCCCTCAAATTGCTGTTTGCCAATAATGGTTTGATTAACAAATCCTTATTAGCAATCGGTGTGATCGACGCACCTATTGATATCTTATACACGCAAGGGGCGGTGATTGCCGGTCTCACCTATTTGCTGTTTCCTTTTATGGTATTACCGTTGTATGCGGTTTTTACGGATTTGCGCAACGATATGCTGCTCGCTTCACAAGACTTGGGTGCGTCAAAAACGCAGACCTTTTGGCATGTGGTCCTGCCTTTGACCACGCCTGGGATTATATCGGGCGTACTGTTGGTATTGTTACCTGCGATGGGTATGTTTTATGTGGCCGATATTTTGGGTGGTTCACGCAATCTGCTGGTCGGTAATATCATCAAAAATCAATTTTTGGATGCGCGTGATTGGCCGTTTGGGGCAGCAGCTAGTGTGCTGCTGACAGTGGCGATGGCGGTGCTACTACTGGCTTATCGTGCCAGCAGTCGCCGTATTGGCAAGACTGACTTTAATGAGGTGGCCTGATGTCAAATAATCCATTATCCCACTCACCCATCAAACACAAACGCTCATTCAAGATCGGCAGTATGGCAGCAAAAGGCTATCTGGGACTGATTTACGCATTATTGTATTTACCCATCATTGTCTTGGTTGTGATGTCATTCAATAAGTCAAAAATTGGCTATAACTGGGGCGGGTTTAGCCTAAAGTGGTATGAGTCGCTCTTTAACAATCAAGCCATGCTCGATGCTTTTTGGCATTCTATTGTGCTCGGATTGGTTGCTGCCACCGTTTCAACCTTGATTGGAACCTTGACCGCGCTTGCTCTACATCGGTACAAATTCCGTGGTAAAGGCTTACTTAATGGCCTGCTATTTGTATTGATGATGTCGCCTGAGATTGTGCTTGCCATCTCCTTATTGGCACTGTTTTTATTGATTGGTATGCAGTTAGGCTTTGTGTCACTACTCTTGGCGCACATCACGTTTTGTTTGCCCTTTGTGGTTATCACAGTCTTTGCTCGTTTGAGTAGTTTGGATGAGCGTCTGATGGAAGCGGCACGCGATTTGGGTGCGAATGAATCCACAATGGTACGCACCGTACTGATTCCGGTCATTCTTCCAGCTGTCATGGCTGGTTGGTTGCTTGCCTTTACTTTATCGTTAGATGATGTGGTGGTGTCGACCTTTGTCACAGGCCCCAGCTATGAGATTCTACCCCTACGTATTTACTCGATGGTACGTGTGGGCCTCAAACCAGAAGTCAATGCTATCGGAACGCTGCTACTTGCTGCTTCTTTGGTGCTGGTCATTATCTCACAGCTATTGTTGCGTCGACGCTAACCAATTAAATAGCAGCTATGAGCCATAAGCTTTGAGTGAAAGCCAGCGCTGTATGAATTATAATGAATACTTCTCATCTTAGTGGTCAGGTTATCTTATGTTAGAGCTCCGCCATCTCAATACTTTAACAGCGCTACGAGCACACGGCTCGCTTGCTGCGGCCGCCGATGAGTTACACGTAACTGCTTCTGCTGTCTCACACCAGCTAAAAGAGCTAGAAAATTATTACGATATCAGCCTAGTCAACCGCCGTACCCGCCCACTCACTTTTACACCAGCAGGCAAAATGGTCTTAGCACTGGCAGACAGCATCATGCCGCAGGTGACTCGTACCAAATCCAATCTAAAACGCTTGGCTCATGGTCAAGCGGGCAGATTGCGTCTCGCATCTGAGTGTCACAGTTGTTTTGACTGGCTCATGCCAATACTCAATCATTATCGCCGCGAATGGTCAGATGTGGAGCTGGATTTTGCGACTGGCTTTGAGCCTGAGCCGCATCACTTACTGATGGAGGGGGACATTGATTTACTGATTACCACCAGTAATTTACCGATAGAAGGTATCAGCTATCAGCCCCTATTTGAGTATGAAAGCCGCTTGGTACTCTCACCCACCCATGATCTGGCAGCACAAGACCGTATTGACCCTGACGATTTGGTAGACGAGATATTGATTGCGTATCCAGTGGAAGCGAAGCGTCTCGATATCATTGCCAAATTTATGACCCCCGCGCAAGCAAGCTTTAAGAATATCCGCACAACGGAATTGACCGCCATGCTTATCCAATTGGTTGCAAGTGAGCGCGGTGTGGCTGCCTTGCCCGATTGGGTAGTGGCCGAATATGAGAAAAAAGGCTGGGTGGTCTCACGAAAACTGGGCGATGGCGTACGTTGCCAACTTTACGCTGCCACGCGTACCGCTAGCAAAGATATTGCCTATATGCAAGGATTTGCCAGTTTATTGGCAGGAATTGTAAAGCCAGTTTAATATCCCACTGTTTACTACATTTTTTGATTATAAATATCGTCCGCTTTCTTACGTTATGATAGGCGCTGTGGGAATGATGGTTCCCTAGTGAGGACTTGAATCTTCGGCAGTAGCCCCAATAGTTGCAAAGAATATAGGTTTTTAGAATGCAGCTATGTACATATAAATATACATAGCTAATAGAAATGACTCTAGAATAGCATGGTCTCAACTCTAAATTAATAGTGAGCCAGATATGCAAAGAAACCAACTTTGCTTCTTTAAAAATGCCTTAACTATTACTAGCTTATTGATAGTTGTTAGTGGCTGTAATACAAGCTCTATCAGACATAATGTCATAGCTGAAAAAAATAAAATATCTGACGATCAAGTTACTTCAAAGTCCCCAAAAGATAATTTTAACAAAGACCAAGTAAAACCTCTAGAATATCCTAAGATTGCTTTTTTTGAAGCACATAGACCCAAAAGTGGTGAATCGGTAGGAGGTTATACAGCCACACTAAGTGGTACGTTGAGAGTAAAAGAAAACTGTGTAGTCATTGTTTTAGAAAATGGAAGTGCCGTACAACCTATTTTTGCATCTTACACCGTAGTCTGGAATAATACTAAAAACATCTTAATTTATAATAGTAAACAATATAGAGATGGTGATTATATTAGGTTAGGCGGTGGTTTCATACCCACTACTATAGCTGATACACTAACTAAAAGAACTATTCCAAATTGTCCTGACTCCATACTTTTTCTGGTGAATGGCTAATAGTCACTATCGGCAGTAAAAAGACTCTAACTGGATATCTTCTAAACTGTGAAGCGTCTTTTTTAAGACAGTTAATCCTCTCAAACTTCTACGTCCTAGTCATAAACATACCCCAACAGAACCAGTTATCTTACCCCTCAAACCCATTAATAGACCGCTTAAAATAGACTATCTTTCGGTAACTATTTAAATCAGATCACTAATTAAGCAGGTGATATCGATACAAACTCAAAGCACAATCTTAAAGAAATAAAAACCAAGCGCGGTCGCCAATAACGTCAGTCCAACATGCAGGCCTATTAACATCAAGCCTGATAATAGACGACCGTCATTTATTAAAGCAAAGGTCTCAGCACTAAACGTACTAAACGTGGTTAATCCACCCAAAAACCCAGTAATTACAAACACACGAACGTTATCAGACAGACCACTTCCCATACGCTCAAACCATACCAATGCCAGTCCTATCAGCAGTCCGCCCAAAATATTGGCGCCGAGCGTGCCAAGTGGTATCCAGTTGTGTAGCGCATTAAAACGCGACAACCACGCACGCAAACAAGCACCAAACGCTGCTCCCAAACCAATAGCGAGCCACTGCATAGACGGTTCCTAAATCAAATAATCACTAATAAATGTACAGCCAAATAAAACAACTAGACGGCCGGTAGCTCGGTCATTGGCCAACGAGGCACACAGCTTACCGCCAAACCATCTGACTGCCCAGCTTGCAAGCGCTCATACCCAGCATAAGCAATCATTGCGCCGTTATCAGTACATAAAGCAGGCGGTGCATAATGAACCGTTGCATATATCTTGGTCAGTTCAGCTTCTAGCGTCTCACGCAAATGGGTATTGGCACTGACACCGCCAGCAATCACCAATCGGCTCATCTCTACTTGCTTGAGCGCTTTGACGCATTTTTTTACCAAGGTATCGACCACGGCATGTTGAAAGCTGGCAGCAATATCAGCACGAACTTGTGGGTCGCTATCAGAGCCGTTTCCTGAGCCGCCTGAGCGTGGTGTGTCTTTAATCAAATTATGTACAGCCGTCTTCATACCACTAAACGAAAAGTCCAAACCGCGATGCAGCATGGGACGCGGCAAGTCATAGGCATTCGGATTGCCAGTTTCGGCCAACTTGGCAATATTGGGGCCGCCCGGATACGGTAAGCCAAGCATCTTAGCGGCTTTATCAAAGCACTCCCCTGCGGCATCATCTATCGATTCGCCCAATATCTCATAGCGACCAACCCCGTGAGCTGCGATCAGTAACGTATGTCCACCAGATACCAGAAGCGACACAAAAGGAAATGCAGGCGGATTGGCACCCATCAATGGTGCAAGCAAATGCCCTTCCATATGATGAATGCCAATTGCTGGAATATCTAAACCATACGCCAAGCTACGCCCAAATAAAGCGCCTGTCATCAAAGCCCCAATCAACCCCGGCCCTTTGGTATAGGCAATGGCATCAATCTCATTTTTGTTAATGCCGCATTGTGCCAATAACTCATTCAATAAAGGCACAAGCTTACGTATGTGATCACGACTGGCAAGCTCAGGCACCACACCGCCATAAAGCGCATGCAGCTCTATTTGCGAATACAACACTTGACCGAGCAAGCCTTGATTGTCGCTATCCATCTGCTCACTATCAAAAATCGCAAGCCCTGTCTCATCACACGATGTTTCTAACCCCAATACCTTCATACTTTTGCCTTTATATCGTCTTGTACCGCGTTTTTTGTTTTGTGCCGCTTGCTAATCTGCTAGTAGTAAAAAATGACTGTCATCATCACAGTTATTCAGCCACATACATTCGAACCTACTGACAACAGGTTTGGGCGAGGCATTGACAAAAACGGGCATAAAAAAACCGTCATTGCCAGTCACAATGACGGTCAGTTTAGCAAATTTCAATGGCTGATATACTCTATATATACCGTATCAGCTGACCGATGCCAGCATATAATCAACCGCTGCTTTTACTTGCGCATCCGTGACACCATTGACCGCTTGAGCCGGCATTTTATTAAACCCCTTAGCAGAATGCATATAAAGCGTTTCTTTATCCTTGGTCAGACGCGTCGACCACGCCATTTTGTCACCATATTTGGGCGCATTTAACAATCCTGCATCGTGACATACCTTACAGTTGGACTCATACAAAGCCGCGCCTGCATCCGCAGCCAATACCTCAGGTTCAGCAGACACTGCCTGCGCTGGCTCACTGGTCACAGGAGCAGATTCTGTGTCAGATATAGCCGTGTCAGCCATAGGCTCTGGTGCCGCTTTTGTCACCTCAGCGCTATCGATAGCGTCACTCACCGCAGTCGAGTCTTCAGCAGGCTGATCACTACCGTCATTACCACTATCACGACTACAGGCACTAACTAGCAGTAACGCGCTTATACTGACAATCGATAACGTGAGTGTGTGTGTACCCGATCTCTGTCTCATGCTGACATCTCTATTCGATCATTCATATTGGCTACTTATTGAGGAGCTGCGTCAGTTGTTACTGTATCCGTAGTAGCGGTATTCTCTGTAGTAGCATCAGCGGCAGGAGCTGCATCCGTACTGTCAGTCGCAGTCGCGGTATCAGCTGTGGCTGCTTCTGTCATGGTCGCATCTGTCGTTGCCGCGCCCTCTACTGCTGCCTCACCTTCAGCTGCTGGCATTGGCGCTGCGGCTTCTGGAAAATCCATTTTTTCAGCTTCAGGCGCCTTTGCACGAGCCATTTCAGCTGCTTCATCTACGCGATCTATTGCTAATACTTCATGTGACCCATGTTCACCTTCTTTGTCACTACTACAAGCGCTCACCCCAAAACCAAGCGCGACGATAAGAGCGGTGCTTAGTGCCGTATTCAGTACTGATTGTCTCATTCCAACATCCTCAATAAAATGCATATAAAACGGTTGATAGGCTGATTACTATTTGCAAATATCATAGCATAAAGTCCAGACAAACCGTTATAGACAGTAGGGTTTTTATTATCATTCTATCGGGCCACTCAACCTCGTTTTCCGTTATTTTTCGTGCCTTTGCAAGCCATAATCTAGAGGTTTTATACTACCTATATACGGTTGTAGTATTCATAACCTCATGGCTGCAACTTAATGATAAATAGGGAGTAATCCATTAAAATCATTGACTTTGTTAGTATTTTTGATTAAAATACGTGCCCTTGCACCAATGCGCAAGATTGTCCTAGTTTGAGCTGATGCCTGTAATCTTGAGATATTACGGCTAAATACTAATACACAGCCAAACTAATGCCCTTATATCTCATCCTAATCGAGGAGTCTTCATGCCTGCAGTTAAGGTTAAAGAAAACGAACCAGTTGATATTGCTATCCGTCGTTTCAAGCGTGCTTGTGAAAAAGCTGGCGTATTATCAGACGTACGTAAGCGTGAGTTTTATGAAAAACCAACGCAAGTACGTAAGCGTAAAAAAGCAGCTGCTGTAAAGCGTTATAAGAAAAAGTTACAACGCGAAACTATTCGTACCACTCGTATGTACTAATCAATACTCTGATTAGTTAAGTACAAGCGCTACACTAACGCCACTGTTATCCATCGATATCAGTGGCGTTTTTTATGCTACAATTTTTGTTATTATTGCCTATATCATTTTGCTAAAAAACCATACTAGTAGGCTTTTAGCCACACAGTTATCAATAGCATGCATCACATAAAATTCAACGTACAAGGATAATAACAGTGAGCCAACTTAAACAGACGTTATCAGACACCATCAAAACTTCTATGAAAGCTCGTGAGCTTGAGCGTGTGAAAGTTTTGCGCAATGTGCAAGCCGTCATCAAACAAATTGAGATTGACCGTCAAACAGAACTTGACGATGCACAAGTACTAGAAGTGCTACAAAAACAGCTCAAGCAGCGTCAAGAGTCACTGACTATTTTTACAGAAAATAGCCGTGATGATTTGGCAGCCAAAGAGCAGTTTGAGATTGATATCATTAATGAGTTTATGCCAAAACAAATGACTGATGACGAAATCAGTGCTTTAGTGAATGCCGAAATCGCTGAACAAGGCGCTACCTCAATGCGTGATATGGGCAGCGTCATGGGTGTATTAAAGAATAAAACGGCTGGTCGCGCTGATCCAGCTTTGATCTCAAAACTGGTAAAAGACGCGCTTCAAGGGTAGCGCTATAGGCAGTTCAACATACACCAATGCCTTTTTAGCCAATCATAAAGGCAGTACTGTTAATAAAGATAGCGCTACTCATAAAGGTACTGTTATTCATAAAGACAATACTGTCAAAATAACCGCCTAAGGCTCAAAGTCTTTGGCGGTTTTTATAGCTTTGAGCTCGGCGTTGATATTGGCGAGTAGCGGGCGCGCGCTATTGGCTTGAGGTGTATTTTGCAAGTTTTCCGCCAGCTGTTTGGCTTGTGTGAGCGATGTGAGGGCGCGCTCATAGCGACCGCTCCATAGTTGGTCATGACTGCGATAGCGCAGCGCGTTGATGGTCGCGATACTGGCAAGCTCTGGCGAGGTTGTGGTTTTGGCCAGTTTTTCATTGGCCAATTGTAGACTTTGCCACGCATAGCGATCACTTGGCTGCTGCTGCGTCAATGGTTTGAGTAACGCTTGAGCCTTCATTGGCTCATTGCTATTGGTCAGCGCTTCTGCAAGATAAAGACGCAAATCACGACGCTCAGGATATAGACGTTGCTGGCTCTCTAGTATATCAGCGGCCTGTGTCCATTTGTCTTGTTCACTTAAGATTTGGCTTTGGGTAATGGACAGCAGAGGCTCTAACGCTTGACGCTGTACCGCTGGCAATGCGTTGATACTTGCCAACATCTCATTGGCATCTTGAAAGCGTTGTTGTTCACCATACCAATGCATGAGTGCGAGCTTTGCACCCACGCTATTTTTCGCAGCGGTACTCAATTCTGTCTCAGAAGCATGTTTGCCCGTACTTTTTACACGCCAGTAGAGCAAATCAAACAAGGTTTGATAGCGTTGCTGCTGTTTCAATGATAAAGAAGGATAATTCTGCGCGCGGCTCTGTGCTTCACTCAAGCGCTCATTACTGAGCGGATGCGATTGAACAAAACTGGGTAAAAATCGATTTTCGACTTGGTTGAGCTGACTTTGTTGATTCATGGTGGCAAAAAACCGTGGCATGGCTCTTGGGTCATAGCCAGCTTGAGTCATGATTTGCATGCCTACGCGATCAGCTTCTCGCTCGTTGCTACGACTAAACGCCATGCTGCTATTCATGGTTGCCGTTTGACTACCCATCATGACTGCCGCAGCTGCATCACCATCGACCGCTGATGCTGCAATGGCGGCCAGCATACCGCCTAGTTGCATAAGCATCGCTTTTCTGCGTTCACTTGCCCCGCTCTCATAATGATGTTGGCTGATGTGAGCGACCTCATGAGCCACCACACTGGCAAGCTCATCCATACTGTTGGCAGCCAATATCGTCCCTGTATTGAGACCAATGACGCCACCTGGTGCTGCGAACGCATTGATACTTGGACTATCGATAATCACCACAGCCATTGGCGCTTGTTGCCGCGCTTGCGCATTCAAACGCCACGTCATATCTTTTACCGTTTCTTGAATCCAAGGATCGTGCTCCATCTTGATTTGACTATTGGCTTTTCGTAGTGACCATTCACCCAGCAATTTATTTTGATATTGCTCATCGAAGCTCAACCCCTGTCCGCGTAAGCTCGGCAAACTTAGCTCTTTTGGGTCATTTGGTGTCCATGAATCATAAGCAAACGATGACGGTTGGTGATTATCGCTGTTACCAAGGTTATTGTTACTCATGTCATTATTGACATTGCTACTATTGGCGCTCGTTGCTACCAGCAAAACTGAGGACATACCAAACTTAAGAGCGCTTGATACCGCGATAGACAGACGGGTTTGTTGTCGATGGTATAAAGGCGATGTGGTTTTTATCGAACCTTTAGCAATCGTATGGGTATTAAAAAAATTCATGGTTGCTCCACCAAGTATCGACTGTCTATTAGACTGGGACAAGGACGCATCCTCTGTAGATGAGTGATGTTTTTCGACTATACGAGTTTGCCTATGTCAGGTCAATATTGGGCTCATTCTCGTATGCATTTAACTACCAATCACTTAGCGGCGCGTCACTATTGTGAAACATGCTTGTGTAATTCTAATGAACCGAATATTGTGTTGATAATATTCAACTGCAATTGTACATCGGCTCTTTGGTATAATAACGATAGGGTCAGACTACTGGTTGATTAGTACTAATCCTTCAACGCGCTATGATGACTGGTATCAAACGGCGTGATGGCCACTTTAGACCTTACCACTCTAGCTACTACTTATGAGCATAGTAACACATACCAACTGATTGATATTTATAAGGTTTAGTTTATGTCCGCTGATAGTCAGTCAACTACCACAAACGCGCTACCCTCTATTCGTTTGGCAACCGTTTTGTCTGACGCTGAGCAGCAAAAGGCCAATGACCTACTGGCATTGTTGCAGGCAGATACTCAGACGAGTCATAACGCGGACGTAAACCACCAGCCTATCGTTATCAAGCGCTTTGTCGATGGCCGAGGACTGGCCTGCCCCATGCCACTATTAAAGGCTAAAGTAGGACTGCGCGATGTTGCAAATGGCGAATCCCTTTATGTGGTCGCAACCGATGCCAACTCACAAGCAGACATTACCGCTTTTTGTCGTCAAAGTCAGCAAGCCAATGCACAAAACCAGTTAGTACTAACTGTGAATAGAGACACCAATGAGCAGCCAACTGATAACTCATTGACCCAGCATTTCGATACAATATATCACTTCATCATTACCAAAACTGATAGCAACTAAACGTTGCTATCCTTTACAATCAGAACTATAAAGATTTTTATCTGACTATTTGTGTAACTATTTAATCAAGGTCAAGAATATGGCTAATACTACTACTGATGCTGCAAAAACGAGTAAAAAAGACAGCGCAGCACCCATAAAAAACGACGCACGTGACGCTGCGCTAAAAGCCGCTGCCCAGCGCCCACCTTATGATGCGAGTGCACTTGGCGATACCAGTACGCGTGATTTGGTCCCAGCGATGCCAACGCATTTGTCAGCGCCCGGGGTTAACTTAGGCGCTTATATCAATACTGTACATCAAATCCCAATCTTGACCCCATTACAAGAGCAAGAATTGGCGCATCGCTATTATGATGAAGGCGATGTGGAAGCTGCAAGATTACTGGTTATGTCGCATTTGCGTTTTGTGATTCACATTGCGCGCAGCTATTCAGGGTACGGTTTGCCGCAAGCAGATTTGATTCAAGAAGGCAATTTGGGACTTATGAAAGCCGTTAAGCGTTTTGATCCAAATAAAGGCGTGCGCTTGGTTTCTTTTGCTGTTCATTGGATCAAAGCTGAAATCCATGAATTCGTCATTCGTAACTGGCGCATTGTCAAAGTGGCGACCACAAAAGCACATCGTAAGTTATTCTTTAACTTACGCAGCTTAAAGAAAACCAATAATCAGCTCACGTTAGAAGAAGCAGACGCAATTGCCAAAGACTTGAATGTTACGCGCAAGCAAGTGCTAGAGATGGAGTCACGTCTGACCTCTTATGATGCTTCATTTGAAGCACAGTCAAGTGACGATGATGATGGTCGCTATGCACCGCAGCTGTTTTTGGAAGATGGCATCGATCCTGCTGAGCAGTTAGAGGAAGAGGATTGGGAAGAAAACAATTCATCTGCCTTAATAGCAGCAATGGGCACACTGGATGATCGTTCACGTGATATCGTTGAGCAGCGTTGGCTCTCTGAGCAAAAATCCACTTTGCATGAGTTGGCAGCAGTCTACTCCATCTCAGCGGAACGTGTACGCCAAATCGAGAAAAATGCCATGGATAAAATCCGTGACGCGATGACCATTGATAGTGTGATCTTGCCAGAAGACATCCAGTAGCAAGGAGCAGTCATCGCTGATCATTGATAATCCTTGTCGATGGGTGTTGCGGTTCATAATTTTTTGAGCTGTATACATTGAATGTATTGATACGCTATTAACAGCTTTTAGATAATATGAGTGTTGCCATGATAAATTGGATAGGTGTTGCTGCAATCAATATGGCGATAGCAGTCGCTCTCGGCGCTTTTGGTGCTCATGGGTTAAAGAGTTTGGTCAGTGCTCAGCAGCTTGAATGGTGGCACACAGCAACCTTATATTTATTTGTGCATGCACTGGGGTTGCTACTCGTCGGTTTATTGATCCAACTAAAATATATCTCACATACCACAGCGTGGTTATTACAGATTGGCATTATCATATTTGCTGGCAGTCTGTACGCCATGACACTGGGTGCACCGCGCTGGTTTGGTGCCATCACTCCTATCGGTGGTATCTTAATGATTGCAGGTTGGCTATGGCTTGCGGTATCGGCTTTTCGCTTGGGTCATGCCAGTACTTAACAGCGGATTATTCAAGAGAATGGATTCGCCATCAGGTCAAGTCGATGGTGAGAATTGATTGGCAATAAGGACTACCAAATTATTAAGGAAAATGTTTTATGAGTAATATCAGTGTGAATGGCAAACACTTACAAACCACCCATCAGACCGTACAATTGGTTATCAACGAGCTTGGATTAAGCCAAGGTCGTTATGCTGTAGAGGTCGATGGCGAGCTTATTCCCAAAAGCGAGCTGACCCAATTACATATCGTTGAGGGTATGAATATCGAAGTTGTCCAAGCAGTCGGTGGTGGTTAGTCATTGGATTAGGCGTATGACTCGTCTTAAACCCTGACCGTCTTATCGCCTCAAATACTTATCTGTTTAACAACTACGCTTCTTAACTATTGATTGAGCCGTGTTATGAATGAACACCAACAACTAATAGCTATATTAATTAAGCATCATCAATAGAAAAAGCCCTCAACGTACAATACGTTGAGGGCTTTTTTAGATATTGGGGTCCGGCAAATTCAGATGTTATGGCATTTTATATACTTATTATACTATTAACCCATACTCATTTGATATTCACCAAACCTCAATATAATCAGACAGCTGGGGCCGCATCAGCAACAGTCATATCTTCATAACGATGATCGCGTCCTGCTCCTTGTGTCTTTTTACGTTCTTGACGCGTTTTATACTTACGCACCTGTCTATCAAGTTTGTCGGCCATTTCATTAATAGCTTTGTACATATCATCTTCACAGGCTTGGACAAACATTTCTTGACCTGAGACTCGCATAATCGCTTCAGCTTTATGGCTTTTTTGACCGCCATCACTCGCGCCGCTATTGTCTAAAGATAAGATCACTTGAATACTTTGTATCTGATCAAAGTGTCGTTCAACTTTTACAAGCTTTTCGCGAACCGCTGTGTCCATAGCTTCGGTAACACTGATATGGTGACCACTGATAGAAACATTCATATTATTGTCCTTTTATTATTACTTGCATTGTTACTTCTAATCAACAGATGAACCAGCATTCCTGCCTTTGTCATCCTGCCTTCCCAACAATAACCCAACCATTTGGAATATAAGAAAAACGTATCCTTTCGTCATGCTTTCTTTAATTACTGTAGAACAATGATTAGCGATTCATTGTTGGTATGGCTCTAATTTGTCATGAAACTGAAATAGTAGCAAGACGCTAAGTTGTAATTAAATGTAAAAAACGCTGTTGTTTCATAAATGTTTCTATATAATCAAAAAATTTTATTTTTTATATTTGACTCATTTACTCCTGTATATAGTACAAATTGGCTTATAATTCATCACTTTATCAGCATCAATATTTCTGTTTGCGCTGGGTAGATGAGCCAATATTCATCGCTTCACGATATTTGGCGACCGTCCTTCTGGCGATATCAATTCCTTCTGCTAACAAAAAATCTTTTATACGGCTGTCTGATAAGGGCTTTTTAGGGTCTTCATCGGTGATCATTTTCTTAATCATGGCACTGATAGCAGTCGATGAGATATCACCATCTGCACTGCTGACATGTGATGAAAAGAAATGCTTGAGGGAAAATAATCCTTGCGGCGTCAAGATGGTTTTACTGGTGGTCAGGCGTGAGACCGTGGATTCGTGTAGCTCCACCTCCTCTGCGATGGCCTTTAAGATAAGAGGCTGCATGGCCGTCGCACCGTATTGCAAGAAATCTTGTTGGTAACGAACAATGCTGGTGGCGACTTTGAGTAGGTTTTGATTGCGCTCTTCGATACTGCGAATGAACAATCTTGCGTCAGTCAGGTGCTCACGGAGATATTGGTTGGCTGGGCTATCATCGCCGCGTTTGACCAGATTGGCATACTCTTGATTGACCTGTAGTTTTGGCAAGGTGTCAGGGTTGAGGCGCACATGCCAGCCCGTCTCTTGAGATTCTGAGTCGTCACTCGTATCACGGCGGCGAATGGGCGTGACCAGCACATCAGGAATGTCATAACTGTCAGCCGAGCGGGTATAATCTGGCTGACTGCTCTGAAACAACAGTCCTGGCGAGGGGTTCAAGGTGCGTAGTAGATTGAGCGCAGGGGTAATGTCTTTCGGCGCCAGACCAGTGCGCTCAGTGAGTGCTTTGATATTATTGCTGACCAAATGCTCACTGGCTAATAATAATGCATGTGCTTCTTTTAGATATGGCGTATTGGCATCGAGTTTGGACAACTGAATCGCCAGACATTCATTCAAATGGCGCGCACCCACACCCAATGGATCGCAAGATTGAATGACACGCAGCACCGCCATGACTTCGTCATATTCAACCCGCTCATCCCACTGGTAGAAGTTTGCCATGGTATCAAAGCTTTGTAACAGCTCATCGATATCCAGCCGAATAAAACCCATGTCATCCATGGAGTCCATCAAATAAGTGGCGATTAGGGTATCCGCTTCTGACAGGCGCTTAAAATTGAGCTGCCAGCGTACGTGGTCTTGAATGGTGGCAGAAGTACCGCCTTGATAACTATCAAAGTCCTCATCATTTTTACTGTTACTAGAATTTTTGGTGGCAGACGCATAGTTGCTGTTATCGAAGCTATTAGTGTCGAAGCTATCCATCTCAAAAAGGCTATCGCCATCCGCCGCATAATTATCGATGGCACCATCATCAATACTGGTTTGCTGTAACTTGTCTAAGCTGTCACTAAACTCATCACTGTAGTCAGAGTCAAACTTCGACTCATTATTATCGTCGTCTGCACTAAAAGAATCCGTACCAGCGCTTTGGTTCCAGCTGTCTAGTGTCAACGAGCTGTCTGACTCATTTGCTCTATCGTCAGCCCCATACTCGTACTCATCTTCTTCAATCCGCTCAAGCAGAGGATTACTGTCGAGCTTAATCTGCACCTCTTGCGCCAGCTCAAGACTAGAGAGTTGCAGCAACTTGATGGCTTGCTGCATCTGCGGTGTCAGTTTTTGTGAGGTATTCAGCGTGGTTGCCAATCCGAACGACATATTCATGGGTGGCTTATTACACTCCGATGGTGGTGATAGTCTATATATGTTGCCAATTTAGGCAGAGGTTTAACGATCTTAGGACACGACGATAGCATTTTTTGCGGCGATTTTGCTATGATAATTTATGGTCTACCCAGATATAGTCAGTTCACTCAAAAAAACAACTGCTGTTAAGCGCCATTTTTTACAGCCATTGGGAGATAAAATATATGATTCATTACAAGAGCATATCTCGTCAAAATACTATCTTAAACACCGTTGTACCAATTTAACACGGCCATACATTTGTTATGTATTTTCATCATCATTGATAATTTTTTTTATTTCGGCAGTGGTTACTCAATACTAAATAATAAAAACATAGTCATAAAAATACAGTCATAAACCCAAGTGCTTGATAAAAAACGGTGGGGCTTATACTCTAAAATTTTAGAATCATTCTCCTAAATCATAAAACCAGCTGAGACCAACACTATGAATAATAAAGCAAATAACCATTCATTTATCACAGCAGCCATTCAAATGAACAGTCAGCAAGATGTCGAAAAAAACCTAGCCGATATAAAAACCGCTATTGCTGATGCGTGTACTCAAGGCGCACAGCTTATTATCTTACCTGAAAACTGCTGTAGCATGGGTGAGCAGTTTGCCACGGCAGAGCGATTCGACGAGCTGTCAGCGACGATAGCCCATTATGCCAGCACTTACAATGTCCACGTGCTGATAGGTTCACTACCCTGCACTTACCGTCCTGATGGCCTGCTGGTTCCTAACAATAGGTTGAGACAAGTCAGTCAGTTGTTTGCCCCTGATGGCACACGAGTGGCTCGCTATGACAAGATTCATTTGTTCACGGCGACCGTGGCTGATAAGCAAGGCAACTATAATGAGGCGGCAACATTTGAGCCTGGCACCCAAACGGTGGTCACACCACTTGAAATCAATGACGCGGTCTATCAATTGGGTATGATGGTGTGCTTTGACTTGCGCTTTCCTGCATTGGCGCAGCGTCTGCGTCAAGCAGGTGCAGACTTATTGAGTGCCCCGTCAGCCTTTACTTATCTGACAGGTCAAGCGCACTGGTCGCTATTATTGCGCGCGCGTGCCTTAGACAGCCAGTGTATGGTAATTGGCGCCGCTCAAGGCGGTGATCATCTTTACAAAGATGGCAACATTCGTCAGACATGGGGACATACATCGATTAGCGCTTATGACGGCACCATTGTAGACAGTTATGAGGATAGCAAATTGAATCAAGACAATACTAAAAATGATGCTAAAGACAATAAGAATTATGCCATTGTTATGGCTACATTCGATAAGCAAGCACAAGTGCAAGGTCGACAAAAACTGCCTATTTTTGATTGCCACCGTTTGGCATAAGACTGTTTATATGAGTATAGTCGACTCCAAATAAAACAGATACGTTGTACTCCAACGCGGCACTGGTAGACATTTTTCTTGCTTGCTGTGCCTCCGCAGACAGAGGCTGCGAAAAACGCATTCCAGTCTCGCTGTATCGCTTTTATACTGAGCTCACTATAGGTGTAAAGTTATATAAATAAGTTTAAAAACTCTCGCTCTCATTTTGCGCATGCGTTGCTCGCGGATGAGCGCGGTCATAAACCTGTGTTAATTTAGCAAAATCAACATGGGTATAAATTTGTGTGGTACTGATATCACTGTGTCCAAGCATTTCTTGAACCGCGCGTAAGTCGCCACTGCCCGACAGCATGTGTGAGGCAAAGCAATGACGTAGTAAATGCGGATATAGGTTTTGCGCGATACCCGCACGAGTCGCCGCCACCTTTAAGCGTTGTTGCACGGCACGCGTTGATAAGCGGGTGCCCAGCTTTTCGCTGATGAACAATGCTGTATCTTGCTGCTCAACCCATAAATCACGGTGCGGTAAATAACGCATGATGGCTTGTGCAGCCTTAGCACCCAAAGGCACCAAACGCGTTTTGTTTCCTTTACCTGTCACTCTCACTCGTAAATCAGACAAGTCCACATCTGCCATATCCAGTGCGACCAGCTCACCAACGCGTAGTCCACTACTATAAAGCAGCTCAAACATGGCTTTATCGCGTAACCACAAACGGGCTTGCTCAGGGGTATCCGGCATGTCTTGATCAAGCAGCTGCGTCAATAAATCCACGTCTGCGATAGATGGCAGGGGTCTTGGACTACGCTTTAACTGATAACCTGTCGTTGGATTGATACGAGCCAAATTCTCTTCAATCAACCAGCCATAAAAATGGCGAATAGCCGATAGCTCTTGTTGCACACTAGCCAGCGCCAGCTTATCTTCATCTAAGCGATGGCTGATATGTTGTGCCAATTGACGCTTGTCACAGCGTGTCCATGACAGACGCTTACCGCGCAAAAACAGTGCCAGCTGATTGAGCCCAGCAAAATACGCCGTCAAGGTATGCGGTGAATGGTTACGCACGGCCAGTGTATTGAGCCAACGATGGACAGGCGATAACAGCGCTTGTAGGGCGGTATCCAACTCTACAGTCGCTGCCAGCTCAGCTGATAACCATGGCGCCGTGCTCGTAGACTGCTCGTCTTGATTGGACATCACCATATAAAAACCTGCCTTAGTATTGGCGTGATCATCAGTGTGTAGTCGATACCAAATAAAATAGATACGTTGCATTAATACGCAAGACTGGCGTCAATTTTTCTTGCATACTGTGCTTACGCTAACAGAGGCGATAAAAACTGATACCAATCTCGCTATACTTTTTTATATTGACCTGACTACTTTTATATTAACCTAACTACGTGCAGCTTATGATTAACGATACGTGCTTAGTCTTCTGAGTGAGGTTTGAGGCCGGCTTGTGCCATCAGCCCATCAGGGCTAAATACACCCTCATAGACGAAGGCGGTTGGGCCAGTCATCATGACGGAGTACCCTGGCTGCCATCTGATAATCATACTGCCGCCATAGAGCTGCGCGCGCACATCTTCGCCCTCATCAAGCCAGCCTTCGCGTATACCGACGGCAACAGCGGCACAAGCGCCCGTTCCGCAAGCTTGTGTTTCACCAACACCGCGCTCATAAACACGCAAGCGAATATGACGCTGATTCATCACTTGCATAAACCCGACATTGACGCGATCTGGGAATGCAGGATGTGACTCAATGGCTCTACCCAATGTTTCGACATCGGCATCGAGTACGTCATCAACTTTGATCACTGCATGTGGGTTGCCCATGTTGGCAACATAAAGCTGCACAGGCGTGCCATTGACATCCAAATGATAGGCATTTTGGATTTTGGTGGTGGCTCTGGGTGTAAACGGAATCTCATTTGGCTCAAATTTGGGCTTACCCATATCGACTTCGACCCAACCATAACGGTCAGTTGTCAAAGAGATAATGCCGCTGGCCGTCTCAACACGCAGGCGCTGCTTGAACGAGAGCTTACGCGCTTGAACAAAACGCGCAAAACAACGTGCGCCGTTGCCGCACTGCTCGACTTCTGTACCATCGGTATTAAAGATGCGATAACTAAAGTCAACGTCAGGGCGCATCGGTGGCTCAACCACAAGCAGCTGATCAAAGCCAATGCCTAAATGACGATCTCCCAACAACTGTACCAAATCCTTGGTCAATTCTAAGCGCTGAGTCACCAAATCAATGACCATAAAGTCATTGCCCAGCCCATGCATCTTAGTAAATTCTATTAGCATACCCTTGATATCCTATCCTATTTTTATGTATGCCTTATATTAGCACGCTGTCAGATACAATCATAATTATCACTGCTATCAAATGTCCAGTTATCTCAGCGTTGTACTGTCTCTCAAAGCTATATTTGACATCATCGCACTCTCTAGTGTGGCTCATATGGCGGTTTATATTTATTTTGTGAGCCATCTGAGCCATTAGCTATAGCACGACTTTCCTCATTGCAGCGTCAATTGCCCTCAAACTCGCCCATAAAAAAACCCATTGCTGTGATCACAATGGGTCTTTTAACGGTTCTAAATACTGCGCTTGACTGCCTTTTAGTCTTGCCACAAAATTTCATCGGCATACAAGGATTCAATGGTTTCGCGTTTGCGGATCAGTTGATGACGATCCTCTGACACCATCACCTCGCTTGCACGTGGACGCGAATTGTAATTGCTGCTCATGGTAAATCCATAAGCACCCGCACCTGTGATTGCCAAGATATCCCCTTCCGCTAAAGACAACAAACGGTCTTTAGCCAAAAAATCTCCTGTTTCACAAATCGCACCAACGATATCCCATGCTTTTGTTCCATTGGTATCAAGACCAGCATTGGGCAATACGTTTGGAATGACTGCCATTTCTGCTTGATATAATGCTGGGCGGATCAAGTCATTCATCGCAGCATCGACAATAGCAAAGTTTTTGTGCGCCGTAGGCTTGAGCACATCCACTTTGGTCAATAGAACACCAGCATTGGCAACGATACTACGACCCGGCTCAAAGAACACAGTCAAGCCAAGCGCGCTTAGTTTCGGCAGTAATGCTGCTGCGAATTCTTCAATAGACACAGGGCTTTCATCGATATAACGCACGCCCAAACCACCGCCCAAATCGATATGGCGCAGCTCAATACCATGCTCCCGTAGGCTATGTATCAACTCAATGAGTTTGTCCAAAGCGGCGACAAATGGCTCAACTTCCGTTAGCTGTGAGCCAATGTGACAATCAATACCAACGATATCGATATGAGACAATGCCGCCGCCTGTTGATAAACTGCAAGCGCATCTTCGTGCGTGATACCGAATTTGTTGTCTTTTAGACCAGTTGAGATATAAGGGTGCGTTTTAGCATCGACGTTTGGATTGACGCGTAATGAGATTGGTGCAGACTTATCAAGTGTCTGTGCCACCTCATTGATGAGGGTCAGCTCACTGATAGACTCAACATTGAAGCAGCCAATGCCTTGGGTCAGCGCATACTCGATATCGCCATACGTTTTTCCCACACCTGAAAATACCACGCGTGACGCCTCGGCCCCTGCCGCTACCACACGCATCAGCTCACCACGTGAGACGATGTCAAACCCTGCGCCTGCTTGTGCCAATACGCTCAGCACTGCCAGATTTGAGTTGGCCTTGACGGCATAGCATATCTGATGGTCTAGGCTGGCGAAGCTGTTGGCATAAGCTTGATAAACATCCAATATGGCCTGTTTTGAGTAGACGTAGCATGGCGTGCCATACTGTTTGGCGATGGTCTCAATACTGACTTGCTCTATATACAGCGCCTCATCACAATAGTGCAGGGCTGGCAAGTGATTGGTCAAAGCCTTAGGATCAACATACAATCCTTGCTCAGTTTGGGTAGTGACAGATTCAACAGTGACTGATTCGCCAGTAGGTAACTCAGAATGACTCATATGAACATCTCTAATATAATTAGGGTATTAAGTGAAAGTGACGCTGCAAAAAGCATGAGCGTACATCAGACAAGGGTATGTTGTCGTAAGCACGCTTTTTAATAAAAAATCTTAATCGGTATTAATAGTCGTTGGGATCAGTACTCGGTTCTGGTAGCTCAAAATCCTGCGCGTCTTGCGTAGTTAATACATTGTTAGCGTTATTGGCATTACTAACGTTGTCATCATCGATACCAGCAAAGGCAGCGTCTTGTGGATGACTGGTACTGTCCAATACAGCAGTGCTACTCTGCGCTGATTGGCCATCAGTATTTGCCAAGTATAAATCGCCTTTTTGTCCGCAGCCTGACACACCCAGTATCACAACACTACTGATGATAAGCGTTGAGACGGCACGGCGACTGATGGTAACCATATTGGCGTACTCGGTTTTTGAAGTGCGGCGGATAGTAAGCATAAAGTAGGCAACCTGTGACCTTACAGCGATGTAAGTATGTTAAAAAACGTATGATAGGTAAAACAATATCAAGTGCCACTCACACTATAACAAGTGAGCACTGATATATAGGGACAGTCCATTGCTACTATAAGCAATAGGACTGCGTTAAATCATAGCATTATTACATAAAGCGATGCTGATACTGAATACAACTGGCAATAAATTTGGTGAGATACTTACTCAACCTGACAAACAATAAATTTTAACATAGTCAACAATTTTTTACTAAATACTATTGGTTATGTTCATAGTTAAAGATACTTTGGCTAATACTTAGAAAAACTTTCTTACAATTTTTATTAAGTGTCATTTTTTCTGATTGTCTCTGATCAGCCCTAACCACAATCGGTGTACAGTTACTATCGATGTGTATACATCTTAGGTGTCAATCCTCATAGTTATCATGGTATAGCCCCAAAAATATGGTACATTATGGTCAGCCTTGTGGCTATCACTATAGAGCTAGGGTAAGGCGCTAACATGACTGAACCCGCTCTCACCAGTAGAGTCAGCCCAAGTGTGATTGAAATCAGCGATATCATTGCCATTGGTATATCAGCAGGGATGTGGCTGGTTTTTGTTTATCAAACCGATATTCATTGAGAATGAATATCTTTATAAAAATATAATCTAAGGATAGAGTATGAGCGCGAGTCTAACCAACACTTTTGATGACAAAAATTCTGAAACATCAACCCTAACCAATCCTACCTTAGTCCTCAACTGTGGTTCTTCTTCCATTAAGTACGCACTGATTAGTGATGACAATGCGACTCGTATCACAGGTCTGGCCGAAAACTTAGGACTCGATACCGCCCGTATCAAACACACTACTTTAAACGGCGAGAAGCTTGAAATTTCAATACCAGGTGGTAATCATAAGTTCGCCCTACAAAAAATTCTTGAGCTATTAGAGCAATATCATTTTATCGCGGTCGGTCATCGCGTGGTTCATGGCGGCCGTGAATACTCTGAAGCGGTACGTGTCGATGAGCATGTCCTTAGCGAAGTTAAGCGTCTAAAAGTATTGGCACCGCTGCATAATCCTGCCCATGCTTTAGGTATTGAAGCCGTTCAAGCCATTTATCCTGATATTCCACAAGTCGTCGTTTTTGATACTGCGTTTCACCAGACCATGCCTCCTGTGGCGTTTCGCTATCCACTACCAAAAATCCTGTACGAAGAGCATAAAATCCGTCGTTACGGCTTTCATGGTACGTCTCACGCTTACGTCTCCGAGCGTGCAAGTAGTATCACAGAGGCAAGCGGTACCCATGGTTGGTTAACAGCACATTTGGGTAATGGCTGTTCTGCGACTGCGGTCTACGATGGCAAGAGTCTTGACACCAGTATGGGCTTGACACCACTTGAGGGGCTTATGATGGGTACGCGCAGCGGCGATGTCGATCCAAGTTTACATATTCATCTAAAGCGCCAGCTGGGTATGAGTTTAGAAGACATCGATACCATGCTTAATAAAGAAAGCGGTCTGCTGGGTATTTCAGGGTTGTCGAATGACTTGCGTACCGTTGAGCAAGCCGCCAAAGAAGGTCACAAAGACGCCCAGCTCGCTATCGAGATGTTCTGTTACCGCGTGGGTAAATACCTTGCCAGCTTGAGCTGTGCGTTGCCTGAATTTACTGGTATCGTCTTTACTGGCGGTATTGGAGAAAACTCGGTCAGCACACGTACGCGCATTTTAGAAGTGATGCGTCATTTTGGTATTAAGGTCGATGCAGATAAGAACGCAAATTTGGTCGGCGGTAATGAAGGCAGCTTCCACAGTAGCGATAGTAACTTTGAGCTATGGGTCATACCAACCGACGAAGAAGGTCGCATTGCTCAAGAGACGCGTGAAGCACTAGACTTGATTTAAGATCCATTTCGATTGTTTTATTGCTTTTAAAACCTGCGCTTCTGGTAAATCATATGATGAGAAGCGCTGTGTTTGATGCATTGTTTTACACATTGTGGCAAGGATGAATTGAGCCTTAAAAATATAATAAACCGTAGGATACACTATGCAAACCATTTTACTTGTTCCCATTAGTCGCGGTATCGGTGTGACGTCAGCCGCGCTTGGACTGATTCGTGCTTTTGATTACAACGGTATCAAAGCTGGCTTTATGAAACCGTTTTTGCAAGATGACACACTTGATAAGCAGCGCAGCTTGGACAGCTCAAGTGCTTTAACCATGCACGCTTTTGGGCTAAAACCGCCCAAATCCATCAGCCGTCAGCGCGTTGAGCGCATGATTGGTGATGGTAACCTTGATGATCTGATGGAAGAAGTGGTCATCAATTATCATACCATCGGTGATGGTCATGACGTCGTTATCTGTGAAGGGTTGGTGCCGACCACTGAGACGTCTTACGCCTCACAAATCAACCGTGCCATTGCTCATGCATTAGATGCCAAAATTATCTTTGTCAGTACGGCTGATACCAGCAATCCTGCCTATCTGGCCGACAAGCTTGATGTTCACGCTCGTGAGTTTGGTGGTATTGCCACTGCGCGTACGCTTGGGGTGATTTTGATGCGGGTACAAGACGTACCCAATACTTTTGACACCCAGCCGGTCGCACCAGGTGAAGCCGTTGTACACTTGGATGACTGGTTCATGCAAGAAGTAAAACGCTTGTCGCCTCATTTTGACACTGATGCCTTTCGCTTAATCGGTGTGGTGCCTTTTAGTGACTCACTCTCTGTGCCACGTACTTGGGACATCGCCACTGAGCTTGATGCCAAATGGCTCAATGTGGGTGAAGCAAAAACGCGCCGTATTAACCGTATCAGCCTCACTGCCCGCTCCGTTGCCCGCGTCGACGAGGTGTTCAAACGTGGCACGTTAATCGTCGTCCCTGGTGATCGTGATGACTTACTGCTGGCAGCTGGCTTGGCCTGTATCAATGGCATCCCGCTAGCAGGTTTGGTCTTGACAGGCGGCGTTGAGCCAAGTGCAACCGTTGCGGAATTGTGGCAATCAGCGCTCAAAACGGGTATCCCTGTCATGAGTGTGGAAGATGACAGTTATGAGACCGTACAGAGCTTGGTACACATGAGCTCTGAGATTCCAAGTGATGACACTGCACGTGCGGAAGAAGTGGCTCGTTACGTGGCAGCACATCTAAACTTGGACTGGATTAAAGACTATTTCAGCCGTGATTATGAGCGACGCTTGTCTCCTTCTGCCTTTCGTCATCAAGTGGTCAAAAAAGCACAAACCGCCAAAAAACGTATCGTCTTGCCAGAAGGGTCTGAGCCGCGCACGGTCGAAGCCGCCTGTATCTGTCAGAGTCGCGGTATCGCCAATTGCGTACTACTTGCGAAGCGTAGCGACGTCGAACAAGTGGCCAAAAATCGTGATTTGGTCATTCCAGAAGGACTAGAGATCATCGATCCTGATGATCTCGATATGAGCAAATATATCGCTGCCGTCGTCGAGCGCCGTAAAGGCAAAACCAGTGAAGATGTCGCTGCTGAGTATCTCAAAGATACGGTGTATTTGGGTACCACCATGCTACAGATGGACGAAGTCGATGGCTTGGTTTCTGGAGCGATTCATACCACTGCCAACACCGTACGTCCAGCGTTTCAGTTGATTAAGACAGCACCGCAATACTCTTTGGTATCGTCCATCTTCTTTATGCTATTGCCTGAACAAGTGGTGGTTTATGGTGACTGCGCCATCAATCCTGATCCAACCGCAGAAGAGCTGGCTGAGATTGCTATTCAGTCCGCGCAATCGGCGGCAGCCTTCGGTATTGATCCAAAAGTTGCGATGATCAGCTACTCTACTGGCTCATCAGGTGCCGGTGCAGATGTCGAAAAAGTCACTCGTGCCACTCAAATCGTGCGTGAGCGCGCACCAGACCTAAAGGTCGATGGCCCCCTACAGTATGACGCCGCCTCAGTCATGAGCGTCGGCAAACAAAAAGCGCCAGACTCACCGGTTGCTGGACAAGCCAACGTCTTTATTTTCCCAGACCTCAATACAGGTAATACCACTTATAAAGCCGTACAACGTAGTGCTAATGTCGTCAGTGTTGGCCCCATGTTGCAAGGATTGAACAAGCCTGTGAACGACTTGTCACGTGGCGCCTTGGTCGATGATATTATTTATACCATCGCGCTGACGGCCATCCAAGCTTATAGCGATGAGATTTGATCGCTACAGCTTAATTGCTATCTGGTCAATGATAAATAAGAGTAATGCATAAGTAACACTGTACTACTGAAATGGATTTTTCTTACTGGCTGTTCGCAAGTGTGACAGAAGCTTTGAAAAATCTATCTCAGCCACATCGTATTATTTTTAGTTTTATTATGCTGATTAAAAACCAGATCTTATATCACCGACTGTCGTCATGATGGTCGGTTTTTTATTGTTCATTTTTGATGACTTTTGAGGGCTTTTAATGACAGATGCTGCTGCGCCCTTTACAATAGCGACTTTCTGTTTCGCCTTTTTGCTTCCCTATCCGTGCCAAACCATATCTACGATAAACCATATCTGTGCCAAACTATGCCAAATACCACTGACAGTCTCGATGATAAAACCTCTAGGCCTGCCATTCGTGCTTACTTGGGCGGCTCGTTCGATCCTGTGCATCAAGGTCATATACAAATGGCCATGTACGTGTATGAGCGCTTGTTACCGATAGCGGAGGGGCAGCAGCGCGACCTGCATGTGTCATTATTGCCAAACTCACGTTCCCCATTTAAGCAAAAAAGCACAGACCCTCACCATCGTCTAGCAATGTTAAAGCTGGCGACCCAAAAGACACCTATTCAGATTGATGAGCTTGAGCTGTGGCAAACGCCGCCTGTTTATACCATCGATAGTGTGCGTACATTAAGACAGCGCTATCCACGTGACAGTTTGATCTTTATCATTGGTATGGACAGCGCGCTGAGCTTGCCACATTGGAAAGAAGGGCTGGCGCTGACGAATCATGTCAATCTTTGGATCTTTAGTCGCAGTCATGTCAGTCGCATCTTTGATAAAGATGGTGCGGATAAAGATGATGTGGATAATGACATTCTGCCAGACCCAGACAATATGCCGAACACAAACACCATTCAAGCCAAACTGCCCGCGCCGCTACAACCACTGGTTGTTGGCACACCGACAGAACTAGTCATGCCCATTACTAAAGCGCTTGCGACGAATACTGGCTTGAAAAGCACGCCTCAAGGCCATATTTATATAGACGCGCGGCCTGTTGCAGCCGTGTCGAGCACTCAGATACGTGAGCAGCTACAGTCTGTGCAAGATCGATTGAATATAATGCAAGCAGCCGACAGGCAAATGACCTCTATACCACCAATAAATGATATCATGAGCCATACTGCCACCAATCCGTTACCTAAATGGCTAAATCCGGCTGTTTATCACTATATTATCGCCCATCAGCTATATTCTGCTGCTCAATTCCGTTAAAATCGCCTTATCTTTGTCATTTTGCCCATTTGTCTGTACATACGGCTGGCGACAAATGGTCAATTAGACAATCCCTATTAATGCTTTACCTTTTATTTTACATATTTACGATTCAAGAGATTAAAATTTATGACCAATACCATGACTGAAGAACGCATAAAAGAGTGTTTGACCCTTGTAGACAGTGCGCTGAACGATATGAAAGCGAAAAACATCACTGTAATGGATGTAGCAGATTTGACTGACGTGATGGAACACATCGTCATCGCTGATGGTACGTCGAAGCGTCATGTGCGCGCCATGGCCGATAGCGTCGGTGCTGAAGCCAAAAAATCTGGCTTTATGCCACTTGGCCGTGAAGGCGGTATCGACTCTGACTGGACGTTGATCGATTTGGGTGCGGTTGTTGTGCACATGATGACACCACAAGCCCGCGAGTTCTATGACTTAGAAGGCCTATGGTCATCACCTGATCAGTTGGCTGAGCTGGTTGCAACCCCGCGTGAAAAGAAAACCGCAGGCCGTCGCAACAAAAACAAGTAAGTATATCGAATTCGATATACTTATTGCCTTAAAAAGACCAGAGACCGTTTCTGGTCTTTTTTTGTGCCGTTATTTGGACATATCTACAATGATAATCAGCCATTAGAATAGATAATTGTCGGATAGATTGCTATTATCCTTATCACTATTACTGCGCAAACGCTGTTCTGCGCTCACCTACCACTAAGGATTGCTTATGTCTGCTGCCCACAACCCAAACCTTAAACTGACATTACCAATGCATGTGGCCAACTTAGTATGTGTCCGCGCTGGCAAAGCCATGCCCTTCACTCGTGAAGAGTTGAGCGCCATTGATAAACGTCCAATTGACGCCCCTGTCGCCGTCAACTTTATGGGTTTGACCACTGATGAGCAAGCCGATCGCAAGCATCACGGCGGCCCATTAAAAGCGGTGCATCAGCTAGCACCTGCGACTTACGACAAAATTAACGCTGAGTTTGGTCTAAGGGTAGACGTCGGTACACTGGGCGAAAACCTCACGACCGAAGCTGTCAATGGCTTGCCTGAGATGACCGAGGCTACCGTCTGTATCGGCGACGTTTTTCAATATGGTGAAGATAAAGTAGGTGGTGAAGATAGCGTGCAACTGCGCATCGTCCAACCGCGCCGTCCGTGCTACAAGATCAATGACCAAATCGGACAATTTACCAAAGTGCCAAACATCGCATCTTGGGTCAGTAAGCAAGGTATCTCGGGCTGGTATTTTCAAGTGGTGCGTGATGGCATGGTTAACGCGGACTTACCTGTGTACTTAGTCGAACGCCCCTATCCGTTTGCTACGCTAGAGACACTTTGGCAATTGTCTAATTCAAAAGAGAAGTTTGACGCTGAGGTGATTGAGCCATGGCTTGAGATTGAATGTTTGGAAGACAGTTGGAAAAAGGTGCTGAGTAAAAAGGTTCGTCAGGACTTATACTGATAAATCAGACGTTAGCTTTCTAGCATAGTATCTTAGCAAAATCAATCTAGCATTTTATGTTTGTCTTTTATAAACTACTATAAAGATTCATTATGTTGTGCTTCATATATAAAAAAACACAACATGTTGTGTTCATGACGTCAATAATAAATATGCAACTACAAAGTAGTTGCAACTAACATGCCCTATTAGGTACTATATGTCTAAGTCAGAAAAACTAGTTAAAAGATTCAAAACTGTTCCTTCTGACTTTACATGGAATGAGTTTGTCAAAATAATGTCCTTACATGGCTACTTAGTATCCAACGCTAAAGGTGGCTCTGGAAGAAAGTTTATAAATAAAAGTACAAGTCTATCTATGCTTTTTCATGAACCTCATCCTGAGAAAGTGATGAAGAGATGTTATATACGTGAAGTTATTCAACATTTTAACGACAATAAGGTCTGGCTAGAAGATGAGTAATAAACAACATTTTTCTTATAAAGGCTATACTGGCTCTATAGATCTCAGTACGGAAGATATGTGTCTATTTGGTAAGGTTCAAATGATTCAAGACCTTATTATGTATGATGGTGAGACACTAGAAGAATTAAAACTCTCATTTGAATCAGCAGTTGATGAATATCTGGAGATGTGTATAGAAGAAGGTAAGTCTCCTGATAGACCTTGTAGTGGTACTTTTAATGTTCGCATGTCCGAAGCCATGCATCGTAAAAGTATTCATGAATCTAATATACTAGGTATTACTTTAAATAGCTTCATCTCTAAATGTATAACAGAATATTTCGATGAGAAAACGCTTAAAGATAGTTTCGTTTTTGTCGATAAAGAAGCGTTTATTAAACAATTTACTCATCCCAAAAATTATTCTACAGTAGGCTCTGAGATTGATTTTGATTATGA
Organism: Psychrobacter sp. JB385; assembly: GCF_900163785.1. Classification (GTDB taxonomy): domain Bacteria; phylum Pseudomonadota; class Gammaproteobacteria; order Pseudomonadales; family Moraxellaceae; genus Psychrobacter. Next base: position 384,156 of record NZ_FUKN01000014.1, on the reverse strand, counting down.
ATACTCAATTGAGCCTAAAACATTTACTGTTTCCCAAGCTGTACAGTAATAGAGGTAAAACTTATGACTAAAGATAAAAATATTGAAGCTGTATATACAATGACTGAGTTGACAGAACTTATCTTAAAAAATGAAGAGATCACAGAGGGTCACTATTTAGCAGTAATTATTCCAGATATAACAGGTGGACAAATAAAATCTAATACTGAAGATAAATCTACTCAAGGATTAATAATTGAATTTAATGCTATAAACCTAATAAAAGTAGATGAAAATACTGAAAATGCTGTTGATGCTAGCTGTCTAACAGATTAGGATATCTTTAATGAACAAGAAATTCAAAATTCTTATTTTATAAAAGAGAGGTGAACTTTTTAGTTCACCTTTTTTGTATTTAACTTTTTTATAATCTAGAGAGTCTCATGGTAAAAAATATTATATCGACGGCATTAGCCTGTGGATTAGCACTCTCCTTGGTGGCTTGTGCGACCACTACCCCGCACGTAGCAACGACCAAACACTATAGCGTCGATAGTGACACTTATCAATCGACAGGCAAAAGCCAGCGTATCAAAACCATCGTCCTACATTATACGGTCTCAGACAACGAGCGCTCAATCAAAACATTGACCACGGGCAATGTAAGCGCCCATTACTTAATCTTGGACAAAGACGACGATAAAATCTATAACCTCGTACCAGAATCTGAACGCGCTTGGCATGCAGGTGATGGCGGATTTTCAGGTCGGACGATATTAAATGACACCTCCATCGGCATCGAAATCGTCAACGCAGGCATTAAACCCGAATATCGAGACGCGCTAAAAAACAGTACGCTCGACTATCATCCTTATGAGCATTATGTCGAATTTAGCGAGTTACAAATTAAGAAAGTCGCAGAACTGGTGCAAGATATCGCCACGCGCTATGACATCTCACCCAAAAATATCATCGGTCATGCGGACATGGCACCCTCGCGCAAGATAGACCCTGGGGCAAAATTCCCGTGGGAGCGACTGTATAAAGAGTATGGCATTGGCGCTTGGTATGATGAAGCGGACAAGCAAGAAATTATGAGTCGGCGTACCTTGGTCGCGCCAAGCGTGCAGGAAATCAAGCAAGCCTTTCGCAAATACGGCTATCAAATCAATAATAGCGATGAGTGGGACAAACCCAGCCGTGATGTCATTTATGCGTTTCAATTGCATTTTAGACCGCAGCAACCCACAGGTGTGATGGATAGCGAAACCTATGCGATATTGCAGGCGCTCAATATGAAATATGCTGGTCGGGATGATTTTTATTAAAAGGTTTTAAAAAAAATTAGATAGACCAAAATTATCAATATAAACTATACTAATGTCGACCTGATAAAAAGTCCTTTTTATCAGTCATTGCCCTGCCTTAATGATCATTTATAAGATCGAAAAAAGACAAAGTGTCTACTCTATATATAAGAGAAACTATGCAAAGAAAATATCTATTTAGTATTGCGGTATCAACTGCTTTACTTAGTGCCTGCACTACGATGAATAGCACCGCCACCTCAAATTCAGCAGCAACCAGTACCAAACTTGATGTTAGCGGCTTGTCTGACGCTCAAAAAATCGACGCCTATTCAAATCAGCTCATAAAAGACCAGAACACGAAGTATGCAACTTTTACCAATTTGCAAGTCGTCAGAGACTATCGCATGGCCAGCGCCCAAGCCCCCAACCCCTATGGCATATACGCGGTTGATGGTGTGCCAGTGAAAAAGTTTTCTAACTCATTTTTCGGCAACTCTGGATGGTATCTCCATGCGGCAAAAATGGCAACAGCTGCCGTTAAAATCCCAGCAGGCGAACATGTGGTCGAACTGGGACAGATTAATATTTGGAACGACAGTAGCATCACTCTGCCTAAAATTAACTATCAAGCCGATACCAATTATATCGCTGTATTTGAGGGTAGCAAAGGCAACCGCAGTATCGCGATTTATACCTACGATCAAGATGATCGGTTTTCTAGAATGGACAGAGATTCGATTGTCCTAAAAGACAAAATCATTAGTCAAAAAATCGATTAACTCAACCTCTGTCATTTACCGTACTTGGATCTTGCACCATGAATAAAGTTGCCATACTGTCTCTATTTGCCTTGTCACTTTCCGTCGTTGGCTGTGCGACGACCAGCAGCTTGGATAAGCTAGAAAAAACCACACCGCACGTGGTTCAATTACCTATCAATTATGTAGATGCCTATGCCAACGCAAAAGACTACTACTTAAGATGCGCAACCAGACGTGGCGTCAGCTATCCTGTCACTGTTTATACAAACGGTACGCCCGTCACCATCACCAATACCACACCTGATGTCAGCGTGTCGTCAAGTCTAGATAGACAGAACAAATCAGCGAAATTGGGTATTGTAGAAGGTGCTAATGTTACAGAATATACCGTGTTTTCTGAGATTGATGAGCGTCAAACGCAAGTGAGTTTTTATACGAAAACCATAGGCTATCTACGCTCTCAAGAATATAAGCAACAGGCGGACACAAACAAGTTTGAACTGCTCAAAAAGGTGAGTTTAAACAGCAATACGGAATGTATAAAATAGTACTCAAACTCCAATCGCAAAAAAGGTGAGCATAGACTCGCCTTTTTTACAGGCGCTAAATATGCAGTATGCTGGCAAAGATGATTTTTATTAAGTAGTACAGAGTATCAGGAGATATAAGTCATGGTTGATTCTAAAAAAGATGAGCAAAAAGCATCCTCAGCCATGCAGAACGACTGTTACTCAACATAGGATTGCTACTTGGGCTACTTATTGCGACGGGCTAATGATAAAATCAGCACTTACGGATGACAGATAGCATCATTGTTCACTTCATATCATTGGCCTTACTAAAGGCTGGGATGATGGGCGGCTTTAATGATTGATCCTATTAGTAGTCCTAATATCTGCATTGCTAACACCCACACTCATGCAGACTCTAATAATAGTAACAAGGAATATGTATGTACCAAGCTTTTCAAAAACATCTACAACAAGAAATCAGCGATATACGCGCGGCAGGACTATATAAAAATGAGCGCATCATCACCTCTCCGCAAAATGCCATGATTAAAATCACGGATGGCCGTGAGATGCTGAACTTCTGTGCCAACAACTATCTTGGATTGTCTGACCATCCTGAGATTAAAAATGCGGCTATAGAAGCCATTGAAAACTCAGGTTATGGCATGTCATCGGTACGTTTTATTTGTGGTACGCAAGACTTGCATAAGCAGTTAGAAGCGTCGATCTCTAAGTTTTTTAATACCGAAGACACGATTTTGTATGCCGCTTGTTTCGATGCCAATGGCGGTGCCTTTGAGCCACTCTTGACCAGCGAAGATGCTATTATTTCTGATTCGTTAAACCATGCTTCAATCATCGATGGTGTGCGCCTTTGTAAAGCGGCGCGTTATCGCTATGCCAATGCGGATATGCAAGATTTAGAGACGCAACTGCAAGCGGCGCAAGCACAGCGTTTTCGTTTGATTGTGACCGATGGTGTGTTTTCGATGGATGGCAATGTGGCGCCAATGGATGAGATCTATGCGCTCGCACAAAAATATGATGCCATGGTGATGATTGATGAGTCGCATTCAGCAGGTGTCGTCGGTCGCACTGGTGGCGGCGTGACTGAATTGTTTGATCTGCGCGGTGATGTTGAGTTGATCACGGGTACTTTGGGCAAGGCATTTGGCGGTGCGATTGGCGGCTTTACAACAGGTAAAAAAGAAATCATTGAGATGCTCCGTCAACGCTCACGCCCATATCTGTTTTCAAACTCCATTCCTCCTATGGTGGCTGCCGCTGGGGTAAAAGCGTTTGAGATGCTGTCACAAGACAATACCCTACAAGACAAGCTGCATGAAAACACCGCCTATTTTGTGAAGCAAATGCAAGAGGCAGGCTTCGATATCAAGCCCACCGAATCAGCCATTTGTGCAGTGATGCTCTATGATGCCAATGTCTCGCAACAAATGGCAGACGCACTGCTTGAAGAAGGCATTTATGTGATTGGCTTCTTCTACCCTGTCGTACCCAAAAATGAAGCTCGCATTCGTGTCCAGCTCTCTGCTGCCCATACTCGCGAGCAGCTCGACCAGTGTATCGCCGCCTTTATCAAAGTCGCCAAGCAAATGAAGGTGATTGATTAAGCGTCGTTCGGTATTTATCTAGATTTAACAATAAAATACAACGTACAGAAATAAGAGAAAAATATGAAAGCACTGGTTAAAGCTCATGCCAAAAAAGGCATCTGGATGCAAGACATGCCAGAACCGACCGTCGGCATCAATGACGTAAAAATTAAAATTAAAAAAACCGCCATTTGCGGGACAGATTTGCACATTTATAAGTGGGATGAGTGGTCACAAAACACCATCAAGACGCCGATGATTATCGGACATGAATATGTCGGTATCATCAGTGAGATGGGCGATGGCGTCAAGCATCTGGAAGTGGGTGACCGCGTCACCGGCGAAGGCCATATCGCTTGCGGACATTGCCGTAACTGCCGCCGTGGTAAGCTGCATGTGTGCGAAAACACCATCGGCGTGGGCGTTGACCGCGATGGCGCGTTTGCCGAGTATTTGGTGATCCCTGCCGATAATGTCATCAAACTCGATGAGCGCATCAGCGATGAGATGGCAGCCATTATGGACCCTTTTGGTAATGCCACTCATACTGCCCTTTCATTCCCTGTACTGGGTGAAGATGTGCTGATTACGGGTGCGGGGCTGATTGGGTCAATGGCAACGGCGATTTGCCGATTTGCTGGGGCGCGTAACATTGTGGTCAGTGATATCAGTGATTATCGCCTAGAGCTTGCCAAAAAAATGGGCGCGACGATGACCATCAACCCAGCCAAGGGTGAAACCATCGAAGGCGCCATTGCTGAGTTAAAAATGCACGGCTTTGATATTGGGCTTGAGATGTCAGGCTCGCCTCAGGCCTTTGATTCGATGATTACTAATATGTATAACGGCTCTAAAATTGCGCTCTTGGGCATTTTACCCAACACCACCACGGTGGATTGGAGCAAGATTATCTTTAAGGCGTTAACCTTAAAAGGTATCTATGGGCGCGAGATGTGGGAGACATGGTATCAGATGGAGCAAATGCTGATTAGCGGTATTGATTTGACGCCCATCATTACCCATCGTATGCACATCGATGACTTTCAAGAAGGCTTTGATATCATGGAAAGTGGGCAATGCGGTAAGGTAATTTTAAGCTGGGATTGATTTTGGCGATTCAGCATTTGAGGAGTCGTGGTTAGGGTTTAAATTCTCATGACTGATAAAACGGCACTGATTTCAGTGCCGTTTTTTTTGAGGTTAAAAAGTGAATTGATTGCTGAGGCTTAAAAGCGTGTTAATTATAAATACACTTATGGGCAAACAAACCAAAATATGAAATGTAAAAATAAAGTAGAAGTAGCAGCTTATGTAATAATATCCATACTTCAATAAAAGTTTGGTGTTAATATTAGTTAATCTTTCATCGTATGTAAAAGTATGTTCAAAATAACAATGTACAAAGCTGATAATGGCGACTGCATTTCAATACAGACAGAAAATACTTTTGTCTTAATTGATGGTGGAACAGCTCAATCTTTCGATACATGGAAAGAGAATATTGTTGGACAATTCGAAAAAATTGACTTATTAATCATTACGCATATTGATAACGATCATACTAATGGAATTATTAAGTTGCTTGAAGCAGAAGGATGCCCTGAAATTGAACAAGTATATTTTAACGGGGTTGAACAATTATTTAGTGAATTAGATGATACGGATAAATCTGATAGGCGTGTTGACATAAAGCTCAATGCTTTAGCTAATGAATGTATACCCTCAAGCGATAAAGAAAATATAGGTTATTCTGAGGGTGCCTCATTATCATATATTCTTAATAAACAATCACTAAAGTGCAACGAGCTTATTTCAGGCCAAGCTATATTTATAGAAAATACTAAGAATTTTGACATTGGAGCTCTGAAATTTGAGGTTATCGGCCCAGACTCAGCAACATTGTCTGAACTCAAGAATAACTGGCAGTATAAGCTTGACGAAAGAGGTATAAGACCTAAAATTATAAATAAATCCTTCGCTAATAGCTTCGAAGCATATATTCAAAGTTTTGAAAATTCAACAGCTCATACGACTCTAATATCCTCGGTTAAGGTTAATAGTATTGAGTCTTTAGCCAACGAACCTTTTGTTCCTGATAGCTCTCTAACGAATAAAAGTAGTTTCTCTTTTTTAATCGAACATAATCATAAGAGAATACTTTATCTTGGGGACTGTCATGCTGAAACAGTCATTTCTTGGCTTGATAATAACCAGATAGATAAGATAAAAGTTGATGCCGTCAAGATATCTCATCATGGTAGTAGAAACAATACTAGTCTCGCGCTATTGGAAAGAATCGACTGTCAGGAATACCTTATTAGCACAAACGGCAAATCTCATGGTCATCCCCATTTAGAAACACTTGCGAGAATTGCTGTAATTAACCAACATACTAAAACTAATATTTACTTTAATTATGACTTAAAAAATATACCAACTTGGTTTACGCATGAACTTTATGAAAGTTATGAAAATATTAATTTATGTATGGATACCGGTGAGGTTGAACTGTGAGTGAACAGCAGCTAAATGAAGAGTATAAACTCGATTCTATACATATTATAGAATCATGGTTTGAAGCAGATGAAGGTAGAGTAAGTAAAAGAGGTACTTGCTTTTCAATTTCTAAGAACTTACTACTTACAGCGTACCATGTAATAAGAGGTTCAACTGACTTAAGGATATATACATCCAGTGACTCCTATGTCGAGGAGGAATATATCATTACTAACTGTACATATTTTAATGAACAATATGATATAGCCATCTTAGAGATATCAGATGAGCCCTTAAATAATTTCATAACACTTTATTCTACGAGTGTGGGTTTAAATAGTGATGTGAAGGTATGTGGTTATCCTGTTGAAAAAGAACATTATCACGCACCAATGAATGCAAAAATAACTAATAACTATGAAAACGTTGATAACCGAGAATATAGTTTTGAAATATCACAATCAAACACCGTCAGTAAATATGGTGGAATGTCTGGATCTCCAATAATATATAATAATAGTTGTATTGGAATACTAAGGATACAGCAGGGAAACAATACCTTATATACGACATCTATCAAGGACTTATTAAACGATCCTTTACTTTTGAATATTTTTCAAGAACACCAAATAGATGTAAGTATTCAAGAAGGCATAGACTATCAGCCTCCAGAACATCCAAAATCACCATTTAAATATTGTATAGACTGTAATGCAGAGTATCCTAATATTAAAGGAGTTGATATTGGGTTTACATTTAGAGAATGGAATATTAATTCATTTACAGAAACTGTGCATGACTGGATCATTGATTACTGTCTAACACTAAAAGAGCAGATAAATTTTTCAGGAAGTGACTGGGGTTTATTTAAGCATGCCAGATTAAACTATCCTAAAGATGATTTAAATGCATTAGGTGATCTATGTCTACATATAGCTATTAGAGAGTCATGTAAAACAATCCCTATAATTAACAAAATATTTGATATGAACAATAAGATCTTCTCATGTACACACGCTGTATTAAATTTTGATAGTCTTGAACTATGGCTTGGAGCATCTTCAGTCAGTGCAAATATTGAAGATGGTATTCAGTCAGCAATCACAAGTATAAGATATATTAGGGAAGTACAATCTCTTAAAAACAGATTATTTATGCTCAATGCAAAAATTGATGAATCATGGCCACACAAAGATAAACTAAGAAGACTATCTGATTCAAGCTTAAAATTAGAGGAGAGGTTTGACAAAATTATTATTCCAGTTTTCATTATGCATAATAGTGAGTTAGTAGCTGATTATGATAAAGAAAAGTTTTTGAACTTATTCAATGAACATGTTCAAACATGTAGAGGACTTCTAAAAAACGGTCTTAACAAAGATCCAATTGAATTTATAGACCTACGTGTATTTTATTTTCCAGTATCTGATATTAAAGTACTTAATGATGCACTATTGGAGGAATTATACTAATGAGTTTTATAAATGAGATAAATACAGAAGTTATTGGCAGTTGGTATATAAAGGCTAGAGATCAAGTCAACGATCCACTTTTTAATGACTGGGATACCTTTTTAATTTCATTAATGAATGAATTTAATAGTCATACTAATAATCACTTAGTTCAAGACATTGTAATCCGTGCATTGGAAAGAAGAGATGAAATAAGCAAAGATTTTATATTAGACCATTTACTTGGTGAGCTAGGACTATTCCCTTATATTGAAACTAACTTGAGCTCCAAGGACAAATTAAGACGTAGTATCTTCACTACTCCTCAAGATGAGGATATGGTTTTCCATATCCGTCAAGCAGAAGTTTTCCATAGGATAATGAATGGTGAAAATATTATTCTAAGTGCTCCCACTAGTTTTGGTAAAAGCTTAATTATTGAAGCCTTAGTTTCTAGTAATGTTTTCAACAATATAGTTATTGTTGTGCCTACAATAGCCTTGATAGATGAGTTAAAGAAAAAACTATTTAAATATAAAGATTTCTACAAAATAATTACTCAAGTCAACCAAGATTCTGATGAAAGAAATATTTATATATTTACCCAAGAACGAGTTTTAGAGTATAACGAGAATCTATTAGTTGACTTTTTCATTATTGATGAATTTTATAAGCTAGCACCAACTAACAATAATGATGAGCGTTGTGATCGTTTGAACCTAGCTTTAAAAAATTTGTATTCAAAATGTAATAGATTTTATATGCTTGGACCAAACATTAATGGCTTAACTTCAGGAATAGTAGATGAGCTAAGATGTAGTTTCTTAAAATTTGACTCTTATATAACTGTTGCAACTAATAAGAGGTACTATCCTTTAAATTTGAGTGGAAGTGACACAGTTAAAGATGTTGAAAGAGATACTATATTATATAAAATAATAGAGTCACTAGATCCTAATGAACAAACTGTTATTTATTGTAAGTCACCTAAAAGAACAAGTCTACTAATGCGTAAATTATTAGGTTCAAGCTTATTATCTCGTATTCATAGTAACGATAGTCTATCTGCTTGGTTATCTGAAAATTTTCATTCTGAATGGTCATTAGTGGATGGTTTAAAACATGGCATAGCTTATCATCATGGACAAATACCAAGAGCTATAGGTGCCAAGATTATTGAACTTTTTAATCAATCTAAAATTAATATTTTAGTCTGCACTTCAACGCTAATTGAAGGCGTTAATACGAATGCTAAGAATATAATCATATACGATGATTGTATTACACGTACAACAAAACTAGACATGTTTACCTTCAATAATATCGCTGGTCGTTCAGGGAGAATGTTTGAACACTTTGTTGGTGAAGTATTCATATTAGGAGGAAGCCCTCAAGAAAAGTTACCTTTAGTTGATATACCGGTAATTACTCAAAGCGAGAATGCTTCAGACTCACTCTTACTCCACATGGGTGATGAAATAAATGAAATAAATAAAGCTAGGGTTAAAAAGTTCTACGATCAAGATACTATTTCAACTACTCTAATAATGAAGCACCAAGGTATAGATCCGGATAAACTAATAGAATTTGCTAATGACTTAATCAAAAATAGACTTAAGTGGAATGCTTTAATGAGATGGGATGGTGCGTATCCTTCAAGCCTTGAATTAAGACATTTAGCAAAGATACTTTTTGAATATTTTAATATATCAAGAATGGGAGGAGGAAGTGTTGTATCTAAAGAACAGCTATATGTAAAATTAAATCAAATTATTCATCAGGAAAGTGATAAAGATCTAATTCATTCAGATTTTAAATACTGGTATAGCCGTAATCCAGATTACCCTGCTGATGATTCTGTACATCGGATATTTAACTTTAAAAAAAATGTGGTTAATTATAATTTACCCAAAATTATATATGCAATTAATGATATACAGGAAGAAACTTTCAAAAAGTATGGTTTTAAATTTGGAGATTATAAGATTTTCGCATCAAAAATAGAAAATTTCTATCAACCTTCAGCTATAAATTCATTAGAAGAATTTGGAATTCCTAGCCAAATATCCAAGAAGCTATTAAGTAATATTGAATTTGAGAATATTGAAAGTATTGATTCGGTTATTAAAAATTTAAATAATATTAATGTTAGCTCATTAGACTTTTTAACAGATATTGAAGTAGATTTTGTCCAAAAAGCTATATCTTATATGTAAGAAGAATATAAGTGACTTTAATCTACCTCATAGACTAAATTCAGCTTCATTGAAAAAGAAAATTGAGTACCTATAACTTTTGGAAAAATACACTAGTTGCCTTGAGACTCGGTTTAGCCCTGATTGCAGCGGATATACTTAGATGGCTACTGAGTTGCGGTGACTTGGTTAGAGGTGATCGCTCGAATGTTGGAACGCATCTCACCTTAGTCACCGCTCCAGTAGACGGCTAAGATAGTAGCGAAAAGCAGGATTAGCTCCCATATAGTTCGTTGGGTGTCGCATGCTCCACACCAACCTACCCTAAATACTCAAAATTCAAACTCCAAACTCCAAACACAAAAAAGGTGAGCCGAAGCCCACCTTTTTTATTATCTAAGATTAATTCAAATTTTCCTAGCGCAACCAAGCGCGAGCGTTGCGGAACATACGCATCCACGCGCCGTCCTCGTCCCACTCTTCTGGTTTCCAGCTGTGGTTATAGGCTTTTAGGTTACGCTCAGGATGCGGCATCATGATAGTGACGCGACCGTCGGTGCTACATAGACCCGTGACACCGCCGAGCGAGCCGTTTGGATTGAGCGGATAGGTCTCGGTTGGATGACCTTGGCTATCGACATAACGCATGGCGAGCTGACCGTGGTTTGCCATACCGTCGATCTCAGTGTTGTCCAGCGTGGCATAGCCTTCACCATGCGCCACAGCGATTGGTAAGATGCTGTCTTGCATACCTTTGAACAGTATAGACTTAGTACGCTCAACTTTTACGTTGACGGTACGCGCTTCAAAACGCGCTGATTTGTTAGCGACGAAGCGTGGGAAGTTCTCTGCACCTGGGATGAGGTCTTTTAACTGAGCCATCATCTGGCAACCGTTACAGACACCCAAGCTAAAGGTATCAGGACGGGCAAAGAAGCGGACAAACTGCATGCGTAACTCGTCATGGAACAAGATAGAGTTCGCCCAGCCAGAGCCTGCACCGAGGACATCACCATAACTAAAGCCACCACAAGCGACCAGACCGTCGAAGTCACGTAGATTGATGCGACCATTCAATAAGTCACTCATGTGTACATCGACCGCTTCAAAGCCTGCTTGCGTGAAGCCTGCTGCCATTTCAGTCTGACCATTAACACCTTGCTCACGGAGGATTGCAACTCTTGGTTTATTCTCACGGCTAGCTAAATATGGCTCTTCGACCTTTTGATTGAGATCAAAGTTTGGCGCAGCGATCAGGCCTTTATGGCTCGCATCAGCAATCAAGTCATACTCTTGCTGTACGCACGCTGGGTTATCACGGCGACGTGCGATTTGATAGCTGACCTGCGTCCATGCTTGCTGTAGCTCAGTACGGCTAAAGCGTAGCGTGTCATCACCCATAAGCGTTGGCGTTTGGATTAATAGGCTATCTTCTTCCGAGCTTTGACCGACGAGGCTCAGCATATCGCTCACGTTAAATTCTTCTGCCAACTGCATTAAAGCGGCGACGTTTTCTGGCAATACTTGGATGACCGCGCCCAGCTCTTCACTGAACAGCTGACCGAGTAAGTTGTCATCATCTAATGACAGCTTGATACCCTGACGGCTGGTGAATTGCATCTCTGCGATAGTCGCTAGTAGACCACCATCACCGATATCGTGATAGGCGCTGATGACGCCTTGCGCGTTACCCGCTTGAATAAAGTTAAAGAAGTCGACCAAGTCGCTTGGCTGCGCGAGGTCTGGGCAATCGTTACCCAATTGGCTAAGTGTTTGCGCAAGGATTGAACCGCCTAGACGCAATTTACCTTTTGACAAGTCAATACGGTAAAACGCACTGTCGCCATTGATAAGCTCAGGGGTTAGTGTTTTTGCCACATCAACGACAGGGGCAAACGCCGTCACGACCAAGCTCATTGGCGATACGACTGATTTATCAGTACCATCTTCATCACTCCAGTTGGCACGCATCGATAGCGAGTCTTTACCAACTGGGATCGCGATACCGAGTGCTGGGCACAGCTCTTCACCGATAGCATGTACCGCATCGAAGAGTGCCGCATCTTCTGCATCATCGCCACAAGCCGCCATCCAGTTTGCTGACATAGTGATATCAGACAACTGAGCGATACGCGCACCCGCGATATTAGTAATCGCTTCACCGACTGCCAGACGCGCAGACGCTTTTGGACTAATAAGCGCAACAGGCGTACGCTCACCGATACTCATGGCCTCACCAGTCATTGGCTGACCATCTAACGCCACTAAGCCTGACGCCGTTACCGCGCAATCTGCTACGGGCACTTGATAGCGACCCACATACTGATCACGCACGACCATACCGGTGATAGAGCGGTCACCGATACTGATTAAGAACGATTTGCTTGCCACAGTTGGGTGACGCAATACATCGGTAATAGATTCGGCTAAATTAACGTCATCAAGCGCTAATGCTGACAATGTATTATCAGTACGCTCAAAGCTACGCTGCATTTTTGGTGTACCACCGAGCAGTACTTGCATCGGCATATCGACTGGCTGTTCAGCCAATAGCTCATCATCAACGATTAGCTGACGGATATCCGTCGCCTCGCCCAAGATGGCATATGGGCAACGCTCACGAGCACAGATAGCATCGAACTGATCTTTACTCTCTGGGCGAATCGCGAGGACATAACGCTCTTGCGCTTCGTTCGACCAGATGGCCATTGGCGACATGCCTTCTTCGAGCGAAGGAATCTTACGCAAGTTTAGATGCGCGCCCATTTCATGGTCATTGACCAGCTCTGGCATCGCATTAGACAGACCACCTGCCCCTACATCATGTAGTGAGACGATTGGATTGCCGTCTTTACTGTTATTACTGGCGTCTACATCATCTCCAGACTCTTTATTACCAGCTAAGGCCCAGCAGCGATCGATGACTTCTTGGCAACGACGCTCCATCTCAGCGTTATCACGCTGGACTGAGGCAAAGTCCAAACCTTCATCAAGCTCGCCACTATCGACTGACGATGCTGCCCCGCCGCCCAGACCGATTTGCATCGCAGGGCCACCAAGGACGATGAGCAAATCGCCTTTTTTAATCGCATTTTTTTCAATCAGGTTGCGTTTGATATTGCCGTAACCACCTGCCAGCATGATTGGCTTGTGATAGCCGCGCATCTCGCTACCGTCTTTTGCCGCAGAGGTATCTAGCTGAAAGCTGCGGAAATAACCGCATAGGTTTGGACGACCAAATTCGTTTGAGAAGTTGGCACTACCTAATGGCGCTTCGGTCATAATCTCAAGGCTGGTGGCCATACGATCTGGCGTACCATACGCTTGCGTGCTCAGCTGACCTGACTGCTCCCATTTCTCAGCCAGCTCTGGAATATGCAAATGTGACACATGGAAGCCTGTTAGACCCGCTTTTGGCTTACCGCCACGACCCGTCGCACCTTCATCACGAATCTCACCACCAGAACCAGTCGCTGCACCTGAATACGGAGCAATCGCGGTTGGGTGATTGTGGGTCTCAACTTTCATCAAGATATCGATGTCTTCTTGATAAAATCCATAAGGATGAATTGAATTGGCATCCATCGCGTCCGTTGGGATAGGATAAAAACGCATACCGTCAGAGCCAGCCATGACCGCAGCGTTGTCTTTATATGCTGACAAGATACCTTGTGGGTTCGACTGGTAAGTGTTTTTGATCATTTGAAACAGTGATTTTGGCTGCACGTCGCCGTCAACTGTCCACTGGGCATTAAAGATCTTATGACGGCAATGCTCTGAGTTTGCCTGTGCAAACATCATCAGCTCAACGTCGGTTGGATTACGCTTTAGCTCATTGACATACGCATTCATCAGATAGTCGATGTCTTCGTTTGATAACGCAAAGCCGAACTCGGTATTGGCGGATTCTAGCGCTGACTGACCTTGTCCGATCACATCGATATGATTCAGTGATGCTGGCGCTTGATCGTCAAACAATTTGCTGACATCGCTCAAGTCATACACCAAGCTTTGCGTCATACGGTCGAATAATAACTGCTCAGCGGCAGTCGGTAGCTTCTTGTCAGCCGCTTTATTATCAAGCGTTAGTGTATAAACGATGACACGCTCAACACGATTGATATCGATTTCACAGTTATTAAAGATATCGGTCGCTTTACTTGCCCACGGCGATATCGTGCCAAAACGTGGGCTGACGATCACTTGTCGTTGGTTGTCTTCTGGCGCTAAAACGTCAATACCTTCATGAATCCCAAACAAGTCCAAGGCTTTTTTGTGCTCATCACCACTTAACTCGCGTGATAGCACATATACTTGCTGAGTATGGATTTGGCTAACATTTAGCTCGGTTTTTTGCTGAAACTGACTGATGAGTTGCTGCGTCTGAAAATCGGTAAGAAACGGTTGTCCGGCGATGGTCATCATAAAGGCATAATCCGTAAGATCAAGGCATCTCTGCCATGCAAAGTAAATGGTCTGCGTATTATAACAAGAAGCCATATAAGAAGCAGGTCTAAACCAAGATAAATTGCCCATCGTACTTATAAATTCAAATGCCACTCTTTATCTTTACCCAATTTTTCTATAGCAGCAAGTTTTCGCTTGACGGGTCACATTTTTTACCTAACCTTTATATACCTTACAAACACTAACATCGCATTACGCTCAGACTATATAACTATGAGTGTCTCTGTCGGTACTCTACCACTTGACAATAATTAAAACGATCAACAATTAAAACGATTTACTGCCATTTTATTTTTTACCAAAACTCTAACGCAATAAGGATATATCATGAATAAGCAAGAACAACTCGACAAAATCCAAGACGTAATCAAAGATGTAAAATTTGCTATGATGAGCACCGTCAACAGTAAAGGCGATGTCCATGCTTGGCCGATGACAACGAGCGAAACCAGCATTGGTGCCAAAGAAATTTGGTTCATCGGTGATAAAACCTCAGACGTCGTCAAAGACATCCAAGACAATCCAAAAATCGGTCTTTCTTATGCCTCTGAAGATGAAAAAAACTATGTGTCTGTGAGTGCTAATGCAGAACTATCATCAGATCAAGCCAAGCTAGATGAGCTATGGTCACCTGTTTATAATGCGTTCTTCGAGCATGGTAAAGAAGATCCAAACGTACAATTAATCAAAGTCGTCCCACATGGTGTCGAGTGCTGGTTAAGTGGTAGTTCAACTGTCAACATTTTCAAAATGGCAGCTGCTGCCCTACAAGATGGCAAAACAGCTGAAGACATGGGCGAACAGTTTTCGGTCGCTCTATAGTTCAGTAACTGTTCTCCATAAACTAGTATCTGTATAGTAGAAAATAATAAAGTTAGTAGAAAGCAACAAAACATAAAAATATTCTACGATAGATAGTATGTATTTAAAGCGTCAATAGGCAGTGGTTTATTGGCGTTTTTTATCTCTTAAAACTGGTCACAGCAAATTTTAAACAAAATAATTCCCAACCCTATCTGTTAAATAGTAAAGGATAACTATTATGAGTAAACAAGCGCAAATGGATACCATTCAAGCAATGGTAAAAGACATTAAATATACGATGATGACCACTCGCAATGATGAAAATCATCTACATTCTTGCCCGATGAATACTACCGAAACCAGTATCGGTGCCAAAGAAATCTGGTTTATTGGTCACAGTCCTTGCGAAACTGTGAGCAGTATTGAAAAAAACCCTGAAGTGAACTTGGCCTATGTCAGTGAAGATGGCAAAAAATATCTCTCTATTACTGGTAAAGCCGAGCTGGTTGAGGACGAAGAAAAACTCAATGAGCTGTGGTCACCTATGTACAATGCCTACTTTGAAAAAGGCAAAGAAGATCCACGCGTTCAGCTGATTAAAGTCGTGCCACATGGCGCTGAATACTGGGCGAACGGCAATGCTATTACTAGCGCTGTTAAAATGGCAGCGGCAGCAGTCACCGATACGGCTATTGAAAAAAGCTTGGGTGAAAACTTCTCGATAGAGCTGTAATACCTTAAGCGTTTAAGTAATTTAAGCGTTTAAATATTAGAAGTAGACAGTAAAAAACGCCAATCGCGATTTGCGGCTGGCGTTTTTTGTGGTTTATGCTCATGTTTGTGACTAATAATGCTTGTATATGTTCGTCACTATTGTGGTGGTTTCGCATAACCCTTGTCTGCTGGATATGCTTTTGCTTGTTTGGGTTTGGGTTTAGAAGGATCGTATAGCTCATAAATCACCGTACCAATAACGCCCGTATTTTCTATAGAGCCGCTACTGGTATTCGCTGCATAAGCATTGTCTGGTTTGCTAAAAATAAAGGAGGCCACTGCACTTTGACTTTTGCGAAAGCCTTCAATCACCAAATCATCATTAGGTCTTAAAACGTATCCATCATCATAGCGACTGGCGGCACTGCCATTGAGAACATTTAGACCATCGACACTGGCAACGATTTCATAAGTATTGGCGCTGTTATTATGATACACCAGACGATAAGCTTGACCAGCCATACCTTTGAGATAGTAGTTACCAGCATCACGATACAGTGGTAATTTACCATTGTCAGTATGTATTGAGAACTCAACTTTCCCTGCCAATAATGACATACTGTTTACCGCACGGCCCTGATAATTTTTATCAGCATACGATATCTGCATCTCCTGAAGTGGATTGTCACTGGTACGACTCAGATCGACAGTAATAATCTCTGAATCAACATCATCACCCCACTGTGTACCCAACCGCTCTGATTCAGCTGCGTCTTGCAGAGACTCTGCTTGCACAGCCTCTGCTTGGATACTCGGTGCTGTTTCTCTCTGTATACTTGGCGATTGTGAACACCCTGCTAGTATCACCAACCATAAAGCAGCAGCGATCAATTTTTTCTTATGTAATACCATTGTTGTGTCCTCAGTCCAATGACGTTGTTTTATATTTTATCTAAAATCCTTGTCATTTGTTTGTTTTTTCGAGTATATAGGAACCACCCAAACAATCAAAGTAAAATACAACGGCTCTCTCGCACCTTTAAAAGCCAAACAATAAAAAACGCCAGCGGCTGATGCGACTGGCGTTTTTTGTGCATATGAATTTGACTATAAACAGCTACCCACTTTGTTTTAAGTAAGGCCAAGCCGCCTTTAGATAAATCATCATCGACCATAGTGTCAAAATGACAGCGCCAACCATCAAGATATAGCCAATCATTTCAAGCGACTGCCAGTTCAGCAGCAGTACTGTGATCGCGACCATCTGAAATGTGGTTTTAAGCTTACCCACATAAGACACCGCCACGCTGGTACTTTTGCCCAACTCTGCCATCCACTCACGCAGCGCCGATACCGCGATTTCGCGTGAGATAATGACGATAGCAGCAATCGCCATAATAATATTGGGGTGCCACTGTACCAAAACAATCAGTGCGGCGGCGACCATAAGCTTATCAGCAACTGGATCCAAAAAACGACCAAAGGCTGACATCACATTGAGTTTACGAGCAAAATATCCATCAAGCCAATCAGTAATCGCGGCAATGATAAAGACGCTGGTCAATAATAAGTGGCGTAATAAGCTATCACTGAACTCGCTCATGCCTACCCGTGCAATCACGTTATCTGAGATGGCAGGCAAGCCAATACCCATGGCAGGTGGCCAATAGGCAATCACCACAAACAGCGGAATCATCAGGATACGTGCAATCGTCAGATTATTGGGCAAATTAAAAATACTTTTTTCACTTTGCACTGGCAATGATTCTGGCTCTGGCTTATGCAGCGGTGTACTCTCGGTCATGGAAAACCCAGTCTATGGTGGACGTAAGAATGCTGGCTGCTAGCTTAGCACTTTTCATGGATGCCGTCATGCCATCTCTGTATCTTCCTCGATACTGGACATATCTTGCAACCTTTACTGCTTTTCTTACTCATACTTTATCAATCATTCTACTTATTTAAGCGAATTATTTGATATAGATATCTCAAAGCAACCTCTATAGTATTTTAAAGCCACGGCTACAGTTGTACACCAGAAGTTGTAAGCAGATGTAAGAATTTATTGAAATCTGGCGCTTTGGTATTATCTTAATTATAACAATAATAAAATGTTAGCCACTTACCTTGCAGCCTAATCGCATAATAAGTTTCCTCAGCCCATAGTCTCCTCCTCTGTGGGCTTTTTTTTGTCTACTCTATGATGAATGAGACATTGTTCTTTTATTTATTGCTACGCGGTGTCACCTCTTGCTTCAGCGTTTATAGATGTTCCTTAGTCTTAAAACTCTCGGAAAAATGAAGAATCAAGAAGCCCACTACCGATAAGATGATGGCAATCTCATAACGACCATAAGCGATCGAAATCCCAATCGCACCTGTATTCCATAAACTAGCAGCCGTCGCTGTCCCTTTTGACCCTTTTTCATTTTTAAAAATAGCGCCACCGCCAATAAACCCCATACCAGTAATGACAGCATACATAATCCTAGCCTCACCAGTAGAATCATAAATGTCCATGCCTACAAGCATAAAAGCACACGACGCAATCGTTACTAATGGGAATGTTCTAAGGCCTGCGCCATTATCTTTCATCTCTCGATTGAGAGCGATTGGCAGGGAGAGGATAAAGGCCACACTTAATTGAAAAAAGTGATAGCCCAATAGACCAAAATCTATGTCAAATCCAAACATGTCGCTTTCCCTATTTTTGAAACCCGTCCAGTGACAACAATATGCGCTTTATATTCGTATATCATTACCTTCTATCGTTGGTCATTTCACTCAAAGGCTGTTTTGCCCAAGTACATAATTATCTCTTAGTAAGAGACAATAGCGGTAACGGCTTCTTGTGCCATTTGATAACAGCTTTCGATATTGCCTTGTCCGCACCAATCGCCACTGACAATCCAGCGATGTTGGCGATCAACCAAAGCGCCTAATATCTCACGCCTGTCTTTACCATCAACCACGGTTGCGGCATAACGCCAGCGATGACAGTCGATTTGGCTGGGCGCACTGCTTTTATTCCAATGCAATAATTGCTGCGCCGCTGCTAGCAGTTTTGCTTTTACTGTCTCAATATCGTCATCGACGTGCTCCTCTGACCAATCATTGCGAGCATGAATAGTGATACTCGGTAGTAACTCATGATTGGCAGGCTTTTGATGTTCGATGAACACTCGGTCTAGTATTGAGTCCTTAACATAAGCCACATCCCAGCGATCTATTTTTTGATGGTCTAACGCCTCAGGCAAGGATTGTCCTTTCTCCCAGCCCAGCATTAAGGTATAACACGCCAGCATTTGCGGCATGGTAATATCCGCCTGCCGCTCAAACCCACTGTTTGCCATCATATCTACTGCCTGAGCGTTAGGCGCTGTACAAATCACCCAATCAAACCAGCCAAGACTGGTACCCGTATCATCAAATAGTTCGGTTTGTTTACCAGCTTCATGCTTTGTGTATTGCGTGAGTGACGCAACTCGCGTCTGAAACTCGATGGTCGTGTGTGCCAATTCATCAGCCAATGCACGTCCCCAAGCCGTCATCTTTGGTGTGCTGATATAGCGCGGTTGCTGCGTATTCCATTGCTCTTTGTGTTCGATATTGGGTAATGCCTCATTTTCATCTTTAGTTACTGGCGCAGGCGTCATAGTGACCACCTGCGCGCACCACGGTTGTAGCAAACCTGTCACGAGCCAAGGCTTAATAAATTGCTGAAACGGCGCGGTCTTCGCCGTAAAAAACTGCGCACCAAATGCCCATTGCCAATTCTTGCCTGTGGTACTGTTAGTACGATAACGAGTCGCTAGTCGACCCACACTACGAGATTTTTCAAAAATAGTAATGTGCGGGCTGCGAGATGGTTGTTGGTTTTGGCCTTGATTGAACGCCCGCTCTAGTAACGTGGCGGTAAATAGCCCAGTCAGCCCTCCACCAATGATAGCGATTTTTGGCAATGCGGTTTTGGTGGCAGATAAAGAATGATTGGTCATAATGACAATAGGCCCTGTATAGCGTTCAATAAAAAAATGTATAGGTAAAATGGCTCAACCTAATATTGAACCTTTAAAATCCCTTGATAGCAATATCATCTGCGTAAAAAAGCCATGCTATCTTCTATAACATGGCTTCTCTTAGATATGACTTCTCTTAGACATGGCTATGATGGATTTACGTGCTTACTCTCACTTGCACTCAATGAGCACAGTTAGCCATCGCCTTTAATCAACTTGTATCCCAGCTTATTTTTTACGTTCCGCTTTGACGATATCAATCAGCTCAACAATGACTGAGCTGTCAGCCAGCGTAGACAAGTCGCCTAACCCGTCATATTTCCCTGCTGCTAAGCTCCGCAGAATACGACGCATGATTTTACCCGAACGGGTTTTTGGCAGCGCATCGACAATATAAATGGCATCTAAATTGGCAATTGGCCCAATCTCGGCACGCACATGACGATTTAGCTCAGTTTTTAGGGATTTTGTTGCCTCTTCACCAGATTTTAGGATAACAAAGGCGCAGACACCAGTACCGCGAATCTCATGCGGCATACCCACAATCGCAGCTTCAGCAGTAGCAGGATGCGCAACGACGGAGCTTTCAATTTCGGCAGTGCCCAAACGGTGACCTGATACGTTGAGCACATCATCAACACGCCCAGTAATCCAGTAGTGTCCATCTTCGTCGCGCTGCGCCCCATCACCCGTAAAATAATAGCCCGGATAATCGCTAAAATAAGTGGCCAAAAAGCGTTTGTGGTCGTTATAAACTGTCCGCATTTGTCCTGGCCAGCTGCTGTTAATCAGTAGATTTCCTTCGGCAGCACCTTGTAGTATCTCTCCATCACCATCGATAATTTCTGGTTTAATCCCGTACAGAGGATTCATCGCAGCCCCTGGTTTGAGGTGGTCAGCGCCTGGCAACGGCGCCATTAAGATACCGCCTGTTTCTGTCTGCCACCACGTGTCGACAATGGGACAACGACCATCACCGACCACATGATAATACCAATCCCATGCTTCGGGGTTGATTGGCTCGCCAACCGACCCAAGCAGACGTAGGCTTGAGCGATCCGACTCACGAACGAAGGCGTCGCCCTCTTTCATCATCGCTCGAATCGCTGTCGGTGCCGTATATAAAATCGTCACGTCATGCTTGTCAATAATGTGACCAATACGCGCCCACGTCGGATACTCAGGCACTCCTTCAAACATCAAGGTCGTCGTGCCATTGGCAAGTGGCGCATAAGTGGCATAAGTATGTCCCGTAATCCAGCCGACATCCGCTGTACACCAATAGACGTCATTGTCTTTGACATCAAAAACATCTCGGAAGGTAGACAACGCATAGGTAATGTAGCCACCCGTGGTGTGTACCACGCCTTTTGGCTTGCCCGTAGAACCAGAGGTGTATAATAAAAACAGTGGGTCTTCAGCATTCATCACCTCAGGCTCGCAGTTCACAGATTCCCCATCGACCAAACTGTGATACCACACATCACGGCGACCGCTCATCGGTACAGAATTGCCTGTACGATGGACGACAATGACGTTTGTCACACTGTCTGTCCCATCCATGTCCAACGCGCGATCGACATTGGCCTTAAGCGGGGTACGCTTGTTGCCACGTATGCCTTCATCAGCAGTAATGACAATTTTTGATTGGCTATCGATCAGACGATTACCCAAACTCTCAGCAGAGAAGCCGCCAAAGACTACTGAATGGACAGCGCCAATACGAGCACATGCCAGCATGGCAATCATGGCTTCAGGAATCATCGGTAAATACAGCGTCACGCGATCGCCTTTTTCTACACCAAGCTTACGCAGGGCATTACCCAGCCTACAGACCGCAGCATGCAATTCTTTAAATGAGATGATTTTATGTAAAGAGGGATGATCGCCCTCCCAAATAATGGCAGGCTTATAAGGGTTTTCTTTTAGGTGTCTATCGAGGCAATTGACAGAGATATTTAGCTCGCCGTCCTCGAACCATTTGATACGAAAATCGTCTAAGTCATAATTGACGTCACGGATTTTGGTGGGTTTTTTTATCCAATCAATCAGCTCGGCACGCTGCGCCCAAAAGTTGGCATTGGCATCAGGTGATTCAATCGATTGCTGATACTCTTTGCTATATTGTTCGGGTGAGGTGTTGGCAGCAGCGATAAATTCGGCGGCAATGGGAAATGATTTCTGTGTCATCGTGTTCATCCTTGTTGATTATTATAATCTGTGTTCATAAACGTCAATAGCGACGTCTCGTACAGGTCATCAGAGGCGTCTTCCCTAACGTTTTAACCTTCTACAACATTCTACACTTAACATCAGTTTGCCAAATATGCCAAGGGGTTGCAAGGTCTCAGCAGCCAATCATAACAATTACTCTGTACAGATATATACTCGGTAACTTATGATAAATATCATTAACACCGTCATCCATTTACTAGAACGTTTACTGATTGAAATGGCTGATTTCTGATGGGTTACTGCGGTGATATGGCATTTAGTCCTTGTAACCTGATAGTAAATATGGACAATAGCCACTCAAGTCATCGCTTCAAACAATGAGATCGCTTCGATTGTTTCACTATCGTCGATTGGCTTTGGCCTTTTATCTTTATCACTTTATGAGAACACCATGAGTCATCCCCAAAGCGCACCACACCACACTCACTACGATGTCATTATCATCGGCGCTGGCGCGTCTGGATTATACTGCGCGCTCACTGCCGGTCGCCGTGGTCGCCGCGTACTGGTGTTAGACCATGCCAATAAAGCGGGTAAAAAAATCCTCATGTCAGGTGGTGGCCGCTGTAATTTTACCAATTACTTTGTGGAACCTGAGCACTTCATCGGTGACAATCCTCACTTTTGTAAATCAGCACTTAGTCGCTATCCCAGTTGGGAATTTATCGGTATGGTTGAGGCGCACAAGATTCCTTATCATGAGCGCGAACATGGTCAGCTATTTTGTGATGACTCTGCCCAAGATATTTTGACCATGCTGCTGGATGAATGTGCGGCAGCAGGTGTACAGGTAAGGCTGAATACCAATATTGATCGTGTCCAAACGCTGAGCCAAGACAATCAAACACGCTTCCAACTGACGACCAGCAAAAAACTGGGCAAAAAAGACATCGCAAGCGAGAGTAAATCGTCGCAAACGCACTATCGCTGCGAGTCGTTAGTCGTCGCCACAGGTGGACTCTCCATTCCAACCATGGGCGCAAGCAGTTTGGGTTATGAAGTGGCGCAGCAATTCGGTCACACACTCATCGCCACTGATGCTAGCTTGGTTCCCTTTACCTTTACGGATAAAACAGGCGAGTTAATTCGAGCGCTTGCCGGTATCAGTCTGCCCGTGATTGCCAGTAATGAGCGTATCTCTTTTAAACTGCCGGTACTGTTCACCCATCGCGGACTCTCTGGCCCTGCCATGCTACAGCTCTCAAACTATTGGCGCACTGGTGAAGTCATCCGCATTAATTTGTTGCCAGAGACTGATGTGACAACACTACTGCTTGCCCGCAAGAAGTCACACCCAAAACAGCTCATACGTACCGTACTGACAGAAAACACCGATGGTGCGCTGCCCAAAAAGCTACTGGCAGCTTTGCAAACGCACTTATGGGATGATATAAAAGAGACCGAACTTGCCAATATTAAAGATGAGCGACTGATTGAGCTGGGTGACACGCTAAACGGTTGGCAGCTCAAACCCTCTGGTACAGAAGGCTATCGTACGGCTGAGGTGACTCGCGGCGGTGTCAAAACCGATGAGGTGTCGTCAAAAACCATGCAGAGTCATTTGCAAGAGGGCTTGTACTTCATCGGAGAGGTGCTCGATGTGACAGGCTGGCTTGGCGGTTATAACTTTCAATGGGCATGGGCCAGTGGTTTTGTATGTGGTGAGGTCGTATAGCCAGACCCTTACTTGATAAACCATATTTAATAAACCCTGTGTGATGAATCCTGATATAAAACCCTTTAACCACCCTTTTTATGAGTAGCAATCACACATATCGTATGATGAGGTGACAAATGCGTGCAATTAAACATGTTCATGGTGATAAAGCGCCCTATTGGGTCGGCGATGGTTTTTTTGTCAGAACCCTCATTAATTATGTAGATGAAAATCCTGATTTTAATTATAGTCACACCGATCCTTTTTTATTGTTCGATTATGGCGAGCCCACGATCTTTGAGCCCAATCCTGAGTATCAAACGCAGCCTCATGGTATCGGTAAACATCCACACAAAGGTTTTGACATCGTAACCATCGCTTATGCAGGCGAGATCACACATAGCGACTCGATGGGTGGTCGCCATGATATTTCGCCAGGCGATGTACAATGGATGACCGCAGGGCGCGGTATTACCCACGAAGAGTTTCACTCGGAGGCATTTGGTCAGCGCGGCGGTGTCTTTAGTATGGTGCAAATGTGGGTCAACTTGCCAAGCACTCACAAACTGACTGATCCTAAATATCAAACCTTTAAACGGACTGATATGCCAGTCGTTACTCTGCTAGACGACAACGCTACAGACCATCAAACGCCTATTGGTAAAGCTGTCATTATCACTGGCGAATGGCACGATATCACAGGCGCTGTCAGTACGTTTACGCCTGTCAATGTCTGGGATATTGAGCTGCATACTAGCGGCAAGGCGACCTTGCATGTACCCAACCTGCACAATACGTTATTGCTGGTGCAAGAAGGCGAATTGCTCGTTAATGGGACGGCTGTGAATGCGGGAAGCTTGATTCAATTTGAAGCGCCTTCTGATCAAAACGTCCATACTCAAGGCAATCAAGTCCAAAGTAAGCAAACTGAAAGCGAGCAAAATCTTCACACTGCTATACCATCTACTGATACGATTGAGCTGCGCTACCAAACGTCAGATGCATCATCCGCACCCGTCAAACTCCTGCTGCTTAGCGGTGAGCCTATTGGAGAACCTGTGGCAGGTCATGGCCCATTTGTAATGAATACGCAAGAAGAGTTACGCCAGACGTTTCGTGACTATCAAACGGGGAATTTTGGTAAATAGTTAATGATGCTGCACAAAAAAAGCCAGCTAACGGTATCATATAGAGACCGCTAACTGGCTTTTTTGGTGAGTAGCTTTTTAATGAGTGACAGTTTGTACTGTCCCTTACATCAGCTACCAAACTTTTATGCTTGATTTAAGAATGGATAGTCGGTATAGCCTTCGATACCGCCACCATAAAAAGACTCTGGACGCTGCTCATTGAGCGCGGCACCTGTACGAATACGCTCAGCCAAATCAGGGTTGGCAATGTAGTCACGACCAAACGCAACCGCATCAATATAACCCGCTTCGATATTGCGCTCGGCTTTTTCGGCGGTATACCCACCAGCAGCGACAATTAAGTTATCAAAAGCGTCACGCACATTTTGACGGAATTCATCGCTATAAGGCGTACCACCCGCCCAATCAGGCTCTGATAAATGTAGATACATCAAGCCACGTTTATTGATCTGCTCGACCAACCACACATTGTCCTCTTCATTGTAGCCTGCTTCCACATTGTTAAACGTACCCAGTGGAGAAATACGAATACCCACATGATCGGCGTCCCACGCATTGACACAAGCATCAATGACATCAAGCGTTAAACGCGCACGGTTCTCACGACTACCACCGTATTCATCATTACGCTGATTGGTCTGCTCAACCCAGAACTGATGCAACAAGTAACCATGCGCACCATGAATCTCTATCCCATCAAATCCTGCTTCTTGCGCGTTTTTGGTGGCTTGCGCAAAATCAGCAATCACTTGCTCAATCTCATCAAGCGTGGCAGGACGTGGCGGTGTGGCATCAACACGAATCGCTTGGTTGTCGCTATCACGTAGTGAGGTACGGATACCAACATCGACATCAGAGGCAGAAATGGGCGCTTTACCGTCAGGCTGTACGCTTTTGTGCGATACAAGACCGGTGTGCCATAGTTGTACGACAATTTTTCCACCTTTTGCATGGACATTATCGACAACCGTTTTCCACGCGACGATTTGCTCTTGAGTGTGGAGACCAGGCGCGCCTGCATAGCCTTTTGCCTGAAAAGAAACCTGCGTCGCCTCCGCAATGATCAGCCCAGCCCCTGCGCGCTGTGAGTAGTACTCTCCTGCAAATGGAGTCGGTACGTCACCTGGTTCGATTGAACGAACACGCGTTAGCGGTGCCATGATAATGCGGTTTTTTAACGTCTGTGTACCCATTTTTACGGGTTCAAATAAGCTGTCGTGTGCCATAAAGTATCCTGTTGTTATCGATTATAAAGATTATTTTTCGCTGAAAAATGCTGATAAAAGCATCTGTAGATATGCTTTTATTGATTTTCTTTATAAGGGATAGATGAGGTTATTCAAGGAAGATTTACAAACAAAAAGGCCAATACGACATGATATCGGTATTGATAATACTCATTATTCAAGTCTTCTTATTACCTTATTAAGTGAATGCCTTTAATAAGATTTGCTAACAATGTCATAGATTAGAAAAGTTGCTGTATCCTTGAACTTTTAGATACTTAAAGCTCAAGATTTAAGCATCTTCTTAAGCGACAGCTCTAAAGACAAATAGGTGCCAAACAGTATCACCACTGAGCCAATAATCGCTGGCGTATCTAATGCCTCACCAAGCAACAAATAGCCCAAAATAATCGCAAAAATAGGAATGACTAAGGTAATACTGGTGGCGCGCATTGGCCCAATACTTTTGATTAACTGGTTCATAAAAATCAAAGCGATGGCGGTTGAGAGCACGCCAATACAAATGACAGACACCCACGCGGTGAGACTGATACTCTTGCCATAAGGGAACTCATAAAGGGCAACTGGTAGCATTATCACACTGGCGATAATGAGTGAGCCTGCGGTAATAGCCACTGGTGAGACATTGTCTAAATAGTTTCTGGTGATGTTTGCCCCTACTGCATACCCAACACAGGCCAATAATGCGTAACCCATCGGCAATAGCCCAGATCCTGATGTGGCACTCTGCTCGCCAAACAGATTCTCACTCATTAAAATAACGACCCCGATAACCCCAATCACCAAGCCAAGAATCTGTTTCTTTGACAATCTGTCTTTAAAAAACGTGCTGGCGATGAAGCCACTCATCATGGGTACAGAGGCATTGAGTACCGCCAACACGCCTGCATTTACCGAGCGCGCTGAAAAAGAAAATAAGATAAAAGGTATAGCAGCAGAAAACAGCCCAACTAGGGTTAATGCCTTCCAATTTTTAAAGATGCCTTGTCTGTTTTTCTTTTTGACCAGCACAAAAACCAACATGGTCAATCCTGCCAATACCACTCGCAAGCTGGCAAACGCCAATGAGCCGAACTCAGGAACGCCAATACGGTAAAAAATAAAGGACAGCGACCACATAAAGGAGAGAGTTATAAAAATGATGAGGTCACGGTTGGTCATGGGTTGATCCTATCGAGCGTTGGACGGCATGGGCATATTATAAAAATGCGCAATCGTAAAAGTAGCAGGGAGATAAAAAACCTCGATGATAACTTTTTACGCGTTCAATAGGTATGGTGTTTTCTGTATTTCTTAAGGATTTTGTCTCAGCACATCTGCCAGATAACCATTGAGTTTTGACCATGCATCAGTAAAAATGATTTCATCTGTTTTATAAATCGATGAATAACGCCTAAAATACAAAACCATTCCAAAAAGGACAACTAATGAACCTGCGTATTTTAAAGTCTGCCGTGACCAATCCTTGGTTTAACCTTGCTACCGAAGATTGGATATTCCAAGCATTGGACGCCAATTCTCATACGCTATTCTTATGGCGTAATTCTGAGACCGTCGTCATCGGACGCTCACAAAATCCATGGGTAGAATGCAAAATCGATAAGATGGAAGCAGACGAGGTGTTTTTGGCGCGTCGTCAGAGCGGCGGCGGTGCGATGTTTCATGATCTGGGTAATACCAACTTTACTTTTTTGTCGCCTAAAGACAGCTATGATCAAGAAGCGAACTTCACCATTATCATTAATGCGCTCAAAAAACTGGGCATAGACGCTCAGCTTTCAGGTCGCAATGACATTCAAGTCGGCGATCGTAAGATATCGGGTAATGCCTTTAAACACGCTACGGATCGCAGCTTTCACCATGGGACATTACTCGTGAATGCCGATATGCAAAAGCTGGGTGACTACCTCAATCCGCACCCACTTAAGCTAAAAGCCAAAGGCATCAAGTCGGTACGCGCTCGCGTCGCAAACCTCGTTGAATTCAATGAAGACATCACTCACGAAATCTTATCTACTGCGCTTATTGAGGCGTTTTGTGAGTATTATGGAGAGACTGCGCCAGTAGAAGAGCTAGATGAGGCCAGTCTTGCTGAGCAACCAACACTTAATCAGTACTATGAGCAAATGGCAGACTGGGACTGGCGCTTCGGCAAGACGCCTGAATTTAGCCATCATATCGAGACGCGCTTTGATTGGGGCATCATCGATATGCATCTCGATGTGAAGCAAGCCGTCATTACCGATGTGGTCATTTTCTCTGATGCGTTAAATGTTGAGCTGATTGATTTATTAAAGGATGCTCTAGCTGGTGTTAAATACAATAAAAATAACATCAACATTAGGCTTGATGAATTGAGTCAAGCAAATACCGAGTTGGCAGCGCAAATTGACGATGTATCGGCATGGCTTATTAGCGAGATAGAAGGTTAGATTTTTGCTGGTTATTACAATCAGTATAAGTAACCTAATTTTCTTTATGACCTCATATTCAAAGACCTCTACATTCAAGATAGGCCAAAGCTGTTATATAAGCTGTGAAATTAGACGAACTTAAGTTTGATATTTAAGGTGTTAGCCCTCTATAATGTCCTGCAAATAATGGATTCGCTGTAAGAGTCTGAACGTTGGGCATTTTCAAGGTAGCATTATGGCAGCCTATATCACAGTTGGCGCAAAGACCTCTCACGGTGGGACGGTCATCACTGGCTCACCGCACACCACACATAATGGTATCCCTGTCGCTCGTAAGGGCGATCAAGTCATGTGCAAAAAATGCAAAAAGATGACTGTCATCGTGAGTGGCGATGTGTCTTTTATTGTCGATGGTGCGCCCATTGCCCGTGGCGGTGATGTGACGAGCTGCGGCGCGAAACTGATTGCCAATCAGCAAGCGTTTGCGGAGTCGGATTTTGATGTGGGTAGTATTGCACAGGCTGAGGAAATAAGACGTGAAGCTAAAGAATACTTTAATGAACCAATGAATGATTATAATTTACAGTTTGTCATGCAAAGTCATAATAAGAACCCTTTAGCCAATAAGCCTTACGTTATTTACGATGAAGACGGTGAGATATTTCAAATGGGTAAGCTAGATAATAAAGGTCAAACCCCTATTCTAAATGATGAACAAGAGAAAGAATATTTCATCCACGTTCTGGATGAGGAAGGAATTAATGAGTAACCCTAAAGATATTGTCGTTAAATTGCGCTTATTAGTAAAGCCACCAATCAATGTAAATAATTTCTTTTATAAGGTCACTTATACAAAGTTCGGTTATCAAAACCAAGATGGTTCCCATGTTTCACCAAAAACTATAGCTGGCAAATTTGTGAAATTTACAGCAAATTCCAGTGCTAATAAAAATGGGTTGCTGGCTATTGAGTCAGAAGACATAGTGCTTCTTGATCATAAGCGCAGCATCCAAAAAGTATCTCTTCCTGACGCAAAAAATGGTAGCGCTTGGTTCCAAATTGAAAATCGCTCTAATGGCAAAGTTGTCAGAAAAAACAAGTACCCACAATGGTCATATAGGCACAAACGAGAAATATCTGAATATAAATGGGACACTACAAGTTCTAAAAATAGTACCACTCCTAATACTAAGAAAACACAAAAGATTAAACAAAAATGTCCACATACGGTAGACGGCGCAATTGAGGTTGCAAAATATATTGTTGATGAAATCAAGAGAAATGTGAAAAGTAAACAGGCTAATGAAATTCGTAGTTCCTTAAAAGAATATAAACGTCGATTATTTAAGAATACTGTACTTGATGATCCATTTCTTATACTTGCTTTATCTGCATGGGTTGAACAAGTTGATAATGAAAAAGCTTGGGATCATAAAACGTTAATTTCCGGACAAAGATATCAAAACTTAAAGGCTGGAGAATTTTTTTTAGGAAATCCTCCTAAAGCTAAATTAAACAACCTTACAGTTCATCGTCCCATCAGTTATAGAGTGAATGCTAAGGAGTCACATAGTCATTTTCATAAATATAAGGATTATGATTACTTTTATGATATTTGGTCAAATATTCATTACGGGTATGTTGGTTTAAGTGTAGGTTTCGATGAGAATACATTACTAGCAGGTTCGGATTTTCAGCAGTTCCTTCATAATGCTAAAAAAGGTACTTGGGGAGCTGATACTCCCGATGATAGAACAACTATGAAAATGGGGTTCATTTTATTTAAAAAATTTGGAAAGTATGCAGACAACTTAACATTCCAAGACGTTTTAAACATATTAGACAACACTTCTATTAACAGTTTTCCTGAGTCTAAACAGACTCATTGGTGCTATAACTCGCACAATCCAAACAAGGTTGAAAATAAGTGAGTATACTGAAAAAGAGTATTATCGTAATTTTTATAGTTTGTATTTTTTCAATAGTCTTTGGTTTTTTGACAAGTCCCCATATTAAAACTATCAACCATACGAATATACCAATTAGATTCAATTCATTACAGTACGTTGATACAGATGGAGAGTTAACAGATGAAGCAGTAGATGACTGGAGGTTAACTTACCATATTAAAAAGTCTAATTCTAAGACAATGAAGATATATAGAAAATATCGTTTTTTAAAAGAAAATATTTATTTTGGTATAGATTATTCCTATGACGGAGACTACTTTACAGAAGACAACAGGAATGATCTTACAGGTGTGACCTTTACTGAGGAGCAAACATCACCTGAACAATCAGCCTACTGTGCTTTTAAAGTAGACGTTTATCCAAATAGAAAAACGATTGTGACGCCGACCCGTAAATGGGGGTGTATTCGCCCTATGTATTATCACAAGCCTTCACTACAAGACAATGAGTAGACTATATTCCTTTCTCAAACGCTATAACTTACAAAGATAAGTCCAAACCAACCTACTCAATAGAGTTTCCTACTGGAATTTCAATGTATCAAAGAAAAATCTATACCTTAACTCAATCTATATTACTAGCGACAGTGCTATCCAGTAGTTTAATAACTGCTGCTTGCTCAGCGGAGTCATCAAACGCACCAGTACTTTCAAATCAAAGCACCCCTACTGAAATATACGAACTTGGCCTTGCCTATTATGAGGGTAACTCAGTTCCTCAGGATTATGAAAAAGCCTTTAGCCTATTTAAAAGAGCTGCTGATCGAGAGTACGTTGAAGCTCAATTCAATCTCGGGGTGATGTATGAAAATGGAGTAGGTGTTGATCAAGACTATAAACAAGCAATGCAGTCATATTTATTAGCAGCTGATAATGGAGATTTTGACGCTAAAAATAATATTGGCTCACTCTATTATTTTGGCAAAGGCGTGACTCAAAACTATGATAAAGCTTTTAAGTGGTATAAAGAAGCGGCTGACAAAGATGTAGTTATAGCGCAGTTTAACATTGGCGGTCTCTACGAGAACGGCTATGGCGTGCCGCAAGATTATGACAAAGCTTTTGAGTGGTACAGTAAAGCAGCTGATCAAGGTCTAGATGTGGCAGAGCTTAATATCGGTGGTCTCTACGAGAATGGTTATGGTGTACCGCAGGACTATGACAAAGCTTTTAAGTGGTATCAAAAGGCAGCTGACAAAGGCAATCAAGAAGCCAGTAATCGCATCGGTAAATTGGTTATGGATGGTAAAATCGACGATAAAGATATCGTTATCTATAGTACCCAAGAAACTGTTCTTATCTTAGATGATATCGAGAATGGCTTAAAGAACTAAGCGCTATAAGAGATGGTTTGATTTCTAGACGTGATTATATTAAAAGTAGAATTGAAAAAATACTTACTTTGATGCTAAGAAAATATACTTTTCAACATAAAAAACGCTAAGGCAAGCATTCGATATTCCTTACTTCTATCTACCCTAGCGTTATTAAAAGATAATCAAGCTTCAACAGATGAGAACAATATGAAAAAACAGCTCTTAGCCCCATTAATTATTTTAGGCACTGCCTTACTACCCGCTACAGCACATTCAGCCAGTTTTGATTGTAAAAAAGCGGCTACCTGGGTAGAAAAGAGGGTTTGTGCGAATAGTGAGTTATCAAAGCTTGATGACGCTATGGGAGAAAAATATAAACGAGACCTTGCTAATACTTCTGATTACGAAGACAGCGGAATTTTTAAAGATAATATGATTATCGATCAACGACGTTGGCTTAGATTTCAGCGCAATACGTGTGCAGATACAGAATGCCTTATCCGAGAGTATAAAGAATATATTGAAGATAAAAATTATAATGGTGTGGCTTGGGATTTTCCAAATGAGCTAAATCGTTCTAATTTACCTAACAACAATTCATTTGGTGAGTTTTCTCAAGATGTGGAAGTTCCGATGTATAACTCAGAAACTAACGACTGGAAGGTAATAGCAAAGACAACAAATAGTGTCTCGATTCATAGGGTCGCTAATAAGCCTTATCTTGCCATTATCGATGGCATTTTAGTGTTTACTAATGGACATACCTGTGAGATTAAAGAGAGTAAGGCAACGTGGTCAGAAAACCATTGGGTCATCGACAATGAACTGCAAAATGAAACCGCTGAACTGCGTTTGTATCCAGCACTCTATAAAGGTAATACTCAATTATTATTAAAAGACATGGATAATAAATATAGAGAAGTACATTGTGGTATGAGAGGCTATTTTGACGGTATCGTATTAGAACGAGAGTAAGTGCGCTGCATCCCTCAACTCTCTCAAAATCATCCTAAGCTGAACTGAAGCTTTAATCTAAAAAAACTAGATTCATTAAACCAAAAAAGCGGCAAGATAATTCATCTTGCCGCTTTTTTATTCAAACTGCAAAGCTATTAAATCCCTGCCGCAACCTCAGCCCCATCACGAATCGCGCGTTTGGCATCCAGCTCCGCCGCCAGTTTTGCGCCGCCAATAATATGGTATTGCGCATCTGGCGCATCACCCACGTTTGGCATCAGCTCAACCACCGACTCTTGGCCGGCGCAGACAACGACGCTATCGACACGCAACAGCTGCGTTTGCCCTTGATTATTAGTGATCCAGATGCCTTCATTAGTGATTTTATTATACTGTGCGCCTGATACTTGGATGACACCGTGCGATTTGACATGAGCGCGATGTACCCAGCCAGTGGTTTTGTTCAGGCCACTACCTAGGCGACCCTTGGTACGCTGCATGAGGTAGACTTGGCGAATCGGTTTGATACCTTCAGGCTTAATCAGACCACCGTCGGTTTGATAATCCGTATCTTCAGTGACGCCCCACTCTTCGCGCCATTCGCTCACTGACTGGGGTTTTGGACGGTAGCTTGGGTCTTTCAGTAGCTCAGGGCCTAGCTCATCAAGCGGCTGACCGTGACGTGCAGTGAGATATTCACTGACATCAAAACCAATACCGCCCGCCCCAATGACGGCCACGGTATCGCCAACCGATTTTTCACCAGAGAGCAGTTCAGCATAGCTCATGACTTGTGGCAGATCTGCCCCTTCAAGCTTACCAGCGAGGCTTCTTGGTACGACGCCTGTTGCAACGATAACGTGATGGAACTTGGCTTTTTCAAGCATGGCTTTATCGACTTTGGTATTAAGTTTGACCTCAACGCCTAGATGTTCAAGCTCATTGATATAGTAGCGAATGGTTTCAAAAAATTCTTCTTTCCCTGGGATGACTTTGGCGTAATTAAACTGTCCGCCTAAGATATCTTTGGCCTCAAATAGCGTGACGTTATGACCACGCAATGCGGCCACGTGCGCCGCTGACATCCCAGCGACCCCACCACCAATGACCGCCACCTTTTTCGGTTTTTTGGCTTTTTTGTAGACCAACTCTGTCTCATAGCACGCTTGCGGATTGACCAAACAAGTGGAGCGTTTGTGCTCAAACGTATGATCGAGGCAGGCTTGGTTGCAGGCGATACAGGTATTAATGCGAGCTGCTTGACCGTTTTTGGCTTTATTGACCCAATTTGCATCGGCCAAAAACGGACGTGCCATTTGAATCATATCGGCTTGACCACTGGCAAGGATATCTTCTGCCATGTCTGGCATGTTGATACGGTTGGCAGCCATCATCGGAATGCTGATGTGTTTTTTGATCTCAGCACTAAAATCAACGAAGGCGGCACGCGGTACACTTGTCACAATGGTCGGTACACGCGCTTCATGCCAGCCAATACCTGTATTCATGATGGTCACGCCAGCCGCTTCTAACGCTTTGGCCACCGTGATGACTTCGTCCATGACATTGCCGTCTTTGACCAAATCAATCACCGACAGACGGAATAGTATAATAAAATCCTCTCCCACTGCCTCGCGTACGGCTTTGACGATGTCGACGGCAAAAGTCATACGACCTTGGATATCACCGCCGTATTTATCTGTGCGTTTATTCACATGACGCGACAAAAACTGGTTGATTAAGTAGCCTTCAGAGCCCATGATTTCGACACCATCATAACCCGCTTGCTTGGCAAGACGAGCTGAGCGCGCATAGTCTTTGACAGTTTGCTCAATGTTTTTGATGCTCATCTTACGCGGTTTAAAAGGTGAGATTGGCGATTTGACAGGACTGGCTGATACGACAAAAGGATGATAACCATAGCGACCACTGTGCAATATCTGCATGATGATTTTGCTGTCGTATTTGTGGGCTGCACGGGTGACGCGCTGATGATTGATCACATCGGCTTTTGTATTCATAGTACCGCCAGCAGGCAGCAACCAACCTTCACGATTGGGCGAGATACCACCTGTGATCATCATAGCCACCCCGCCTTTGGCTCGCTCGGCAAAATAAGCCGCCAGCTTACCGTAATTATAAAAACGGTCTTCAAGTCCTGTATGCATAGAACCCATGACCAAACGGTTTTTTAGTGTGGTAAACCCCAAATCTAGCGGCTCAAACAAATGCGGATAGTGCTCGTTGGTGCTGGCGGTATCAATCATACTGGCAGTGGCGCTGGCGGTCATGTCATTTTCCTTATGAATCGTTGGTGAGACTAAGCAAGCTATAGAATTTTGTGTTGTTGTTATCGTAACACAACGCCCTTATTATCAGCTATGCAGACAAACGACTGATGAGTGAGCACTATATTGGTCACGCTGTTTTAACCAAAAAACCTACTCATTGTATTGATCATAAGAGCGCGCCACATCAGCTCGATTTATTTTAAATTGCGTATCCATGATATCTTATTAAAACTGTCCTCACCCAAGTTTAGGCTCAAGCCACTGATATATCAGCATGCCTATGATCATCGCAGGAATAAATACATAGGCCTGCCATTGTCCAGCTCCTAGTAGCACAATACCCGGTCCTGGACAGATACCGACCAACCCCCAGCCAATGCCAAATAGCATCGCGCCGATAAGCAATTTTTTATTAATAACGGTTTTGGTGGGCATCTCGATTGAGCTACCGATCCAGCTGATTGGTTGACGTTTGGCAATTTGTACCCCAATGATGGCCACGATCAGACCACCACCCATTACCAGTGCCAGAGAAATATCCCATGCACCAAAAACATCTAAAAATCCTTGTACTTTGATAGGGTCTGTCATTCCAGATATCAGTAGTCCTAAGCCGAATAGTAGCCCCGCTAGTAGTCCAATCATATTTTTTAGCATTGTCTGTCTCTCTATTTTTTTATGTAGGTCGTAGTCAGCCATCTCAATCGTTTAGATCAGCCCCAAAAGATGCCGCCCAACATAAACTGTCACCATACCAAACAACATAAAGGTCACCGTTGCCACCATCGAGCGTGGGGACAGGCGCGCATTCCCACAGATGCCATGTCCACTGGTACACCCTGAGCCCAATCGAGTCCCAAAACCAACCAACAATCCTGCACCAATCAACAATGGCAAAGACGTACTCATTTCTATAGCAGGTAATGGCCTGACCAATCCATATAGGAGGGGCGACACAACCAGCCCCACTATAAATAACACTTGCCATGCCTCTACCCGCTTGGGCTTAAGCAAGCTTGAAAAAATGCCACTGATACCCGCAATTCGCCCAATACCCAATAGCAGGATGACGGTCGCGGCTCCCAGCAACAGCCCACCTATTAAGGAGATGGGCGTAAATACTTGCCAGTCTATTTGTATGTTCATCATGGTTCTCTCAATACAGTTATATCGATATAGCTATCTCAACCCGCTGATGGCAAAAGCAAATATAGCATTTAATTTATAAAAATACATTATATTATTAAATATAATAAAAAAGTAAAAAAATACTGAACCTAGCATGACACTAGCGTTCAGTATTTTAGCCAAACGTTTACTACTCTTGTATTCTGATACTTACTATCATTGATATTTACTATAAATGTAAACGAATCAAATTAGTGAGCCAGCACCTCTTCTAGCGCTGATTCAAAGCGTGTCACCGCACCGTCAATGTCGGTCAATTTATCCAAACCAAACAGACCCAAGCGGAACGTTTTAAAGTTATCAGGCTCGCCAACTTTGAGAGGGACACCAGCAGCAATCTGCACGCCTGCTTCAGCAAAAGCACTACCTTTATGCATATCATCGCGATCAGTATAAGCGACGACCACACCTGGCGCTTCAAAGCCTTCAGCCGCGACGCTTTCTATGCCTTTGTCTGCCAATACCTTGCGGATACGTGTACCCAGCTCCCATTGCGCATCGCATAATGTCTCAAAACCGATCTCTTTGGCTTCTAATAGCGTGTCACGGAATTGGCGTAAGCCATCGGTGGGCATGGTGGCGTGATAAGCATGACCGCCATTCTCATAAGCGCGCATGATAGTCAGCCATTGCTTCAAATCTAAGCTAAAGCTATCTGATTCTGTACTGTCTACCTTTTTAACCGCGGCGTCACTGAGCATCACAAGACCCGCACAAGGGGTACTGCTCCAGCCTTTTTGCGGTGCGCTGATGAGAACATCTATACCCAGCGCTTTCATATCCAACCAAACACAGCCCGACGCAATACAGTCAATAACCAATAAACCGCCCACACTATGAACCGCAGCGCTCAATGCTTTGATATAGTCTGTTGACAAAATCATGCCTGACGACGTCTCAACATGTGGCGCAAAAACCATCGCGGGTTTTTCCGCTTTAATTTTAGCGACTGCTGTGTCGATATCCACTGGTGCAAATGGTCTTGGTGACTCGCTGTCGTCTGCGCGCTCTGCGGTTAACACCGTAGATGACTTGGCGATTTTGCCTTTTTCTAAGATTTGCGTCCAGCGATAACTGAACCAGCCATTACGGATAATGAGGCAATCTTCATCGTTTGCCAACTGACGCGCCACTGCTTCCATACCATAAGTACCAGAACCTGGCACAATCACAACGGCGTCAGCGTTATATACTGATTTTAGCTCGCTTGATAAATCAGTCATTACTTGCTGAAAGACTTGCGACATGTGGTTCAAAGCACGGTCAGTATAGACTACTGAATACTCTAATAAGCCGTTTGGGTCAATATCTTGACGTAATGCCGTCATAGGACGCTCCTTATTTATAGTTAGATCATTGAATATTTCTCTAAAATTGGCTGCCACAAAACTCTGGTACGGTTATACCGACTACTTGGATAAGTCAGCTGGCACTATGTTTCATATAAAACAAATACAGTGCTGCCAACATCAATCATGTAAAACGCAAAGCAGAGATGACAATATAGCACTATATCTTAGCGTTACTGTCATTGCTAAAGGTGTCTTGTACTCATGAGTTTTTTCGATGGTTAATAAGAGCATACCAAATAAAAGCATC
This sequence comes from Psychrobacter sp. JB385, assembly GCF_900163785.1. Lineage (GTDB taxonomy): Bacteria > Pseudomonadota > Gammaproteobacteria > Pseudomonadales > Moraxellaceae > Psychrobacter. Next base: position 345,811 of record NZ_FUKN01000014.1, on the reverse strand, counting down.
AATTTTATGATGGATACAGAAAAAAAGGATCAATAGCGTTAAGCTTGCCGATGTTAATGCAAAAGATATTGAAGAGGCTTGAGTGAGCGGAATGGTTTACTGATAGTAAAGGCAGAAAAAAACATCACTAATTCTATAGCGAGAAATGAGCGATAATTTTGAGCAATACATGATGAGATATAAATCAGCGACCACGATGAGTATCTGTTAATCCTGATACGACAAAATTAAGCAGCTCACTGTCCCCTTCGCGGGCTGCCTTACGCATCAGCTTGGATGGCGAATGGGTCAGCGACTGAGTGAGACGACGTGACAGCTCGATGAGAATCTCTTCAGGACTGGCGTCATCTTGCTGCAACTTGGCAATAGAAGCGTGTAGCAGCTTATCGACCTTCTCTTGAGTATGCGCACGATACTGCTGAATGTCTTTACCCACTTGTCGTACCTGAAAGCGACGATCCACCTCAACGACCAATTGACTCACCAGCAGTTCAGCATCGACGGCTGCTTGGCGACGCTGCTCAATATTGCCAGCAATGACATGCTGTAAGTCATCAACAGAATATAGATAGATATCATCTATACGGCTGATCGAGGAGTCAATATCACGTGGCACAGCCAAATCAATCATGAGCATGGGCTGATAACGACGGCGCTTAAGCGCTTGTACGGTCATGGTTTTATCAATCAACAAGTCCATACTGCCGCTACAGCTACTGACAATATCTGCTTCTGCCAATACATCAGGCAATTCTTGTAGGGTTCTGACGTCCACACGGCGGTTAGGATGACGCAGCTCAGCGGCTAGTGCTTCTGCTCGCTCAGGATTACGGTTGCAGATTATCACGCGCCCAACCCCCAGCCCAGCGATATGCGTGGCTACCAAACGATTCATCTCGCCTGCAGCTACAATCAATAGCGTGCGACTGGGCAAGTCATCAAATATTTGTGTTACCAGCTTGGCCGCCGCAAAACTGAGAGACACGGCTTGCGCGCCAACTTTGGTTTCATTACGCACACGTTTAGCAGCAGCAAACACTTGATCGACGATCCAGCCAAGCTGATTGCTCAGTACTTTTTGCTCTTGCGCAAGATGTACTGAGCGTTTGATTTGACCGAGTATCTGCGGCTCACCCAATATCATAGAGTCAAGTCCCGCCGCGACTCTTAGCCAATGGGTCAATGCGTGCGTATCACGATGGACATAAAGATATGGATCGATATCAATGAGTGATAATTGCTTAAACTCAGCCAACCAAGTTTTAATTTTGACAATGTGGGCACTGATGACAGCAGCAGAAACGTGGCTGCTACCACTTACAGCGGCTTCTTGCGTCTCAGATTTTGCCACAGCTTCTGGCATGACAGGGACAAGGGCATAAATCTCAGTGCGATTGCAGGTAGATACAATCACGCTACCATCAGTGAAAGTCTCTAATTGTTTGAGAGCAACATTCACGTCGTCACCCACAAGCGCCAAACGCTCGCGCAGAGCAACTGGTGCAGTTTTGTGATTGACCCCAATGACCACTAATCTCATTATCAATAGACCATAAATATGATGCTCGCCTGCCTATCACGCTGTCTTTTTTTACCAAAAGGCAATCCTGATGAACAGTACTGAGAGAAAGAACCTAAAAATCGCTTATTATATCATTATTGCTGGCTTTAATTAATACTCACCCCTCTATGAGGCGTATTTGCCTGTATCTGGGCGCAGATATTACAAATCAACTACCCTAATGATTGATAAAACCAATGGTCACGTTTTGAGGTGCGATTATAGATATAAGCATAAATGGATCGCTTAATATCTGATAACTTGCTATCGTTTTAAAGTAGTTTTCGACAGCTAAATATGCGACGAATTTTGGTCAAAGCAGATCACACAGAATAAAAATGCGCTTGGTAGCAAGATTGCTGCCACTATCAAGTAACATGGACACTATTGTTTATCGTCTTGTTCTCCTCGTATAATGCTTGTAATGAGTACTCACTACCAAGACTTGGTTGACATGATTAAATAAAATTGCTTTATCACAATGGATAAGCAATGGGCGAATATGGCTATCTATGATTTTTTTTGGGTCAGTGTTTCAATCACAGTATCAATTATTACTTATCAATGGCAAATCGTTTAGCCTCCGTGCTTTGCGGCGTGTCATTATGGATAGCCTATATCGACGTTACAAGCTGACGTTGTCTTTGGCCGCTTGTCTGTGCCTGATGACACCAGCACATGCCAGTCATGCAGACTTGGGACAAGAGGCGAATTTGCCCGAGATATCCACACCATTTGTTGATTCTAAAACGTCTATAAACGCACCCAGCGATGACCAAACACAGCCTGTAGAAACCGTTGACAATATCAATGGCTTAGCACCGACGAGTATTTGGCAACCTGAGATGCAAGAGCCAAGCTTATATGCGCTATTGGATGCCGAATTTGCCGCAGATCGTGATGACAAACGACGAGCCCTCGCTATCTATAAACAGCAATCCTTCAAAGACGATGCGACTGCGGTGTTTGAGAGAGCGCTGAGTCTGTCTTTACGCAGTGAAAGGGTTGAGGACTCGTTGCAGTTTGCCAAAGCATGGCAAGATCAGAATCCTGACCATGTGCCTGCATGGTTCTATGTCGCGCATCTCGCACTTCGAGCGCATGACTATCTGCTGGCTGGTGAGACACTCAACCGTATTTTACGTTATGACCCTCGCGCGGATTTGAGCGAAATTCTGATTGGCATCTATCCAAACAATGATGAAGACAAACGTGAATTGCTCGCCGCGCTACAACCACTAGATAGCGAACAAAACGCGTCATTGTCTGTTTTAAAAGCTGGCCTACTCTATCAGTTCAATGAGCCTGAGATTGCCATCGTACATATCAATCGCGCTTTGGAACGTCAGCCTGACTACGTACCTTTTATTACTTTAAAAGCCGACATATTGCGCAAAATCGTCACCTCAGAGACGGTGGTTAACTACCTTAATCAAGCACGTATGCGTAATTCTGATAGTAAAAGCTTGTACTTATATGAGATTCGCTACTTGCTGGACATCAAACAAAGTCAGGAAGCATGGCAACTTTTGCTTAAAGCTCACAGTCAGTTCAGAGATGACGAAGAAATCACTTTATTGGCAGCGTTGGTCAGTTTGGATATTGAAAAATACGACAGCGCCGATCAACTATTGAACACGCTTGCCAAAACGCCAGCTTATCTGGATCGTGCCTATTATTATCTGGGTATCAGTGCTGAGCGTCAGCAAAACGTTGAGCAAGCAAAACGTTATTTCAATAGTGTCATGCAAGAGGATTTGGTACTAGAAGCACGTAGAAAAGTCGTGGCGTTTGAGCTGTTAAATGACGATACCGATGCGGCGATCGCCACACTAGAAAAACTGCGTAAAGACTTTAGTGTCTTCGCGCCTGACACCTACGTGCTACAAGCCGATATTTTATGGCAGCAAAATGAGCCTGAAGAAGCGCTTCGCCTCTTGACACGCGCCGCTCGTAAATACCCTGATAACGAAGCATTGCTATTTGCCCGTGCCCAGCTGCTTGATGACAAAAACGACTATATCGTCAAACGTACATTGCTCAACCACTTGCAGGCATTAGACCCGAGCAACTTGTCTTATCAGCTAAGTTACGCCCAACTCCTCCTCGCCAACGAACGCAGCTCTGAACAAGGATTGGCGTTAGCCACGGCTATCATTCAAATTCGATATGATGACCCGCGTTACGACAATGATCTACACTTGCAAGCGCTCAATGTGCTGGCCAGTAATTCATTGGCCAACGAAGACTATCAACAGGTCATCGACTACTTACAAACACCTTATGATGTGTTCCCAACCTTGCGCTCAGGCACCTTGTTATTACGCGCTTATCAAGGCCTAGGCAACAATGACAAAGTCGAGACATTGCTGGCAGATTTGCAGAAGCGCTTTTCGTTTGGACAAAGCAATATCAGTGACCGTATACAACTGTATTAATCATCTATGGTATACCAGATAAAGCGTCCAGACTTTACGATTACAAGGCTATTATAAGAAGCTAACAACCACGTATAACTGAGTAACAAATAAGAATTAAGCTAATCTTTTGTCACTTTGTCCATTTTTGAGGAAGCACTATGTCAATACGTCCCTTTTACAAAACCAATAAGTTAGCTTTGTTCTCTGCCTTGACGGCAGCAATGGTGATTACTTCTGGCTGTCAGTCGTTAAAGACTGCGAATGCGACCAATCAACCAACCATGATGCAAGGTCAAAACGCAGACCAGCCTAAGAAGCTTGAAAACTTCAACATCACAGGTAAAATCGGCGTTACTACTCCGGCCAATGACACCACAGGAAGCCAAGGCGGCAGTGCGTTTTATGCGTGGGGACAAGAAAATGATCGCTTTGCCATTGAGCTGATTGGCGCATTGGGTATTGGTAAAACCAACATCGAATACAATGGTCAAACTGCCACCCTAGTCAGCGAAAAAACAGGCACCTTAACTGCTGATGATCCTGAGACTTTATTGCAAAAAGCCACTGGTTGGAAAGCGCCCATCTCACAACTACCCTATTGGATATCTGGTCGCCCAGCGCCGTCAGACAGCGCCCCACAGCTTGATGCTCAAAATCGCTTAATCAGCTCGGTCAATGGCGAATGGCGTGCCAGCTTCACGTATAAAGGCGATGACAAGCTGCCCAATAAAATCAGTGCGGTACAGTCACAAGGTAATAAAGTTGTGATGACCATCAATCATTAAACTATTATTAACGAATTGGTATTAATGAATTGGCTTTTTGTGTTTATTAAGATCGTTGTTTATGATTAATCCCTTAACTTCTGCCTCTACTATCAGCCGCTTATCCCCTGCAAAAATCAATCTGTTTTTGCACATTACGGGCAAGCGAGCTGACGGCTATCATAATTTGCAAACCGTTTTTCGTCTTCTCAATTGGGGCGATTGTTTGCATTTTTCGGTGGCTGACGATGCTGTGATGCAAACGGCTAATAGTGAATCAGATGCTAACACACTCTGTCATCAGCTATTAATATTGGCTGGTGCTGAGAGTATCACTGCCGATATAGAAGACAATTTAATCTTCAAAGCAGCGCGTGCATTGCTCGCCTTTGCCATACAGTCAGATGCGTTACCTAAGCAGTTGGCACAAGTCACTGTCGTTTTAGACAAGCATTTGCCAATGGGCGCAGGATTGGGCGGTGGCTCCTCCAACGCCGCAACGACTATGCTGGTGCTCAACGAGCTTTGGCAGCTGAATTTCACTTGTGACGAGCTGATAAAAGTTGGTGCAAAGGTCGGCGCAGACGTGCCAATCTTTATCTTCGGTCAAGATGCCATTGCCATGGGTATTGGTGAAGAATTGACTGCCATTGACCTGCCTGACCAGCAGTATTTAGTCTTAACGCCTGATGCACATGTCAATACTGCCAAACTATTTGCCCATCCTAAACTGTCACGAGACATCGCTCCCCTGTCGATTGATATTATTCAAAGTCAATCCAATGATTATGTTCAAAATTTGAATACGCCTTATCACAATGTCTTTACCCCAGTAGTGACAAGCCTTGCTCCTGCTGTTGAAGAGGCTTTGAACTATTTGCAAGGGTTAGAGCAACAAGCACTAGGTACAGCACGCATGACTGGCTCTGGTAGTGCAGTATTTTTACCTTTGGATACCAGTGTTGCTACTGATAAAAAGCTATTGGTAAAGTGGGTTAAGGGTGCGCCTTGTGCAGGATATGTGGTGGGGAGTTTATAACGTGAATGCTTTATATCTAAAAAAACGCTCAATAACAGGTACGGTTTTTGTTTGCTTGTCATTGAGTCTAACTGGGTGTACATCGCTACCTAAATCTTATGATGAACCTAATTCCAAGCGCTTGTCTGATAATGTAATTTTACCACCGCATCTAGGAATTGAATTAAAAGATAACTCTCAGAATATATCTACTTCTGAGCAGCACCGTAAAACCAGTTCACCTGCTGAACTATTTACTTACGCACCGGCTCTTTCAATGCGCGAAATCAATTTTGTTTTGAAAGGCAAATACGTTATAAAAGATAACTGCTTATACTTTTTTCAGAACGATGATAAGTATCTTAGTCCTATTTTTTATCCAGATAGAGCCATTCTGTTTGAGAATGAAAACTCTATTTCTTTAAAGGGGACCAAGGTTAAACTGGGTGAGGAAGTTCTTACGAGTGGCAAAATTAAAGACCGTATAGGAAGTTATTTTTTGCAAAAAGGTGATATCGTTATCGAAGATACTGAAAATACAGCGTGTCTAACAGAGCCTGCGGTATTTATGAGTGGTAGAGTAGTAAATCCTCAAATATAGACATATATATTGCACTATCAAATTGCGATTCAAAAGCTTGGTGAAACTTTTTATTTGATACATTTATACTGATACAACTCACCTTGCCTAGCTGAATTTTGAATAAATCCTAGAAAAAAACGCAAATCACTTGCAAAATCTGAAAATTTACTTATAATAGGTCGCCACAATAGGGGTATAGCCAAGTTGGTAAGGCATCAGGTTTTGATCCTGACATCCGTTGGTTCGAGTCCAGCTACCCCTGCCATTTTTTAGTACAAAGCGTTTGAGATGGATTTATTATAAGCGGCTTATAAACAGTCACTTATCTTAATGTCATTGACAACGTTATCCCAGTTTCGGTATAGTTCGCAATGGACACCGCTAGGGAAAAGTTATGTTTTAGACGGCTCAATCGTTTACAAGATAACTGACAGGTCGTGAGCCCATTCTAAGAGTGACTAATTGGTTATTATTAGATATCGGAGTCCACAGCCTAGACATTACAGGGGTATAGCCAAGTTGGTAAGGCATCAGGTTTTGATCCTGACATCCGTTGGTTCGAGTCCAGCTACCCCTGCCATTTTTTACTGTAATAGTATACTTCAACTTTTTTCACCACTCTTTTCTTAATTTGAGCAGTTTGTCACTGCTTAGCGGTCGCTGCTTGAGTCAATCAATAGGACTTCTGTCATGCCTTATTTGGCGATTTTTACGGGCAATGCCCACCCAGAATTAGCAAAAACCGTAGCCGATCACCTTCATATACCTCTTGGTAAAGCTGACATCACGCGTTTTTCTGATGGCGAAATTGCCGTGGAAATCAAAGAACACGTACGCGGTAAAGACGTGTTTATCATGCAGCCTACTTGTGCACCGACCAACGATAATTTGATGGAAATCATGATGATGGCCGATGCTCTGCGTCGTTCTAGTGCTGGCCGTATCACAGCCGTCATGCCGTATTTTGGTTATGCTCGTCAGGATCGTCGCCCGCGTTCAGCTCGTGTGCCTATTTCTGCTAAAGTCGTCGCTGACATGCTCAACATCGTCAGTATCGATCGCGTGATGACGGTTGATTTGCACTCAGATCAGATTCAGGGTTTCTTTGATATCCCTGTAGATAACATCTACGGTACGCCAGTACTCCTGAACGACCTACAAAAACAGGACTATGACAACATCATGGTGGTTTCACCTGACGTTGGTGGTGTGGTTCGTGCGCGTGCAATGGCGAAGCAATTGGGCGATACGGATTTGGCAATTATCGATAAACGCCGTGCGCGTGCCAATGAGTCACAAGTAATGCACATCATTGGTGATGTCCGTGATCGTGATTGTGTGATTGTTGATGATATGGTTGATACCGCGGGTACACTGTGTAAAGCAGCGGAAGCACTAAAAGAGCACGGCGCACGCCGCGTCTTAGCTTATATCACTCACCCTGTCCTATCGGGTAATGCACTCAAAAACATCAGCGAATCTGCGCTAGACGAAGTGGTTGTGACTGATACGATTCCATTATCTGCTGAAGCCAAGGCTTGTAGCAAAATCCGTCAGGTAAGTATTGCACCGATGCTTGCCGAAAGCTTACGCCGCATTAACAATGAAGAATCTATTAGTGCGATGTTTGATTCTTAAGCTCAAAACTTAACCGGCATTATTACAATGCTTGTGATCATATGCACGATAATAGATCGTCAGTAGTTTCATAAAAAGCGTCAAGTGTGCTCACTTGGCGTTTTTTTATACGCAATAGTTTGTACAGTCATTTTGCGTAGGTCTTTATTATTATTACAAAACCACGTATAATGCGCGCCTGTATCGACCAATTTTTGACTTTGTCAGGTCGATATTACCAAAAGTGCTGATCAAGCTTAGCAATAACGATTTTTAATGACTGTAATAGACATATCAATCGTTATAGTGAGCGAATGGCAAAATTTGAGTGTTGTCTGTTTTATCAGCAACTACAGGTTTTAGCTATCATCACCCATTAGTGGATTGGTCGCAAATCCACTTTTTTATGACCAGACACTTCATCATTCTTTTTATAGGATTATATCCATGAGCACTAATCATTTTGAGCTAAATGCAGTTGATCGTTCTGCTGACCTACAAGGTAAAGGTGCGAGCCGCCGCCTACGTAAGCAGAACCTAGTTCCTGCTATCATCTATGGTGGCAACGCAGAGCCAACAGCAATCTCTATCAAGCTAAACGAGTTGGTAAAAGCGCTTGAGTTTGAAGCATTTTTCTCACACATCTTGACTATCACTGTTGACGGTGAAGAGCATCAAGCCGTTATCAAAGACTTGCAGCGTCATCCTGCAAAAGGCTTCCCAATGCATGCTGATTTTCAGCGCGTTGTAAAAGGCCAAAAAATCCACATGAACGTTCCTGTGCATTTTGTTGGTCGTGAAGAAGCGCCGGGTACAGCTGCTGCTGGTGTACTATCTACGCTAGTATCTGATATCGAAGTTGTTTGCTTACCATCACAGTTACCTGAATATCTAGAAGTAGATGTATCTGGTATGGAAATCGGTGATTTGTTCCGCCTATCAGACATCACTCTTCCTGAAGGTGTTGTGATTCATGAGCTTGAGCTAGAAGACGGCCATGACCGCACTATCGTTAACATGCAGCCACCAACGGTTGAAGAAGTTGACGAAGAAGCTGACGACGTTGATGCTGATGAAGTACCAGCTACTGAGCAAAACGACGGTACTGAAGAAAACAAAGACAGCGAGTAATCACTCCTTTATATAGCTACTTGTTGTAGTGTATATGATAGATGATTTATTCAGTCAAAAAACAGCAGGTGATTCAGATCTCCTGCTGTTTTTGTAAGTAGGGTTTGAGAATATACTGTCTATCAATATTTTAAACCTTATCCTTATTTATCAAATTTAAGCAGGGTGTTTTTATGGCCATAAAGCTTATCGTCGGTCTTGGTAATCCTGGTGAACAGTATATGTTTACGCGGCATAATGCTGGATTTTGGTTCGTCCATCATTTGGCTCAGGAATTTAACATCGCCCTCTCCCATGACAAAAAATTCCATGGGGTAACGGGTCGCGGACGCATTCATGGCTCTGATGTGCGTCTATTGATGCCATTAACTTTTATGAATAAGTCTGGTCAGTCAGTGGTGCCGATGGTCAACTTTTATGGCATCAATAATGATGAGTTATTGATTGCTCATGATGAGCTCGATATTCCTGCTGGCAGTATCAAGCTCAAAACCAATGGTGGACATGGTGGTCATAACGGTCTGCGAGATATCACGCCTCATATCGGCAATGATTTTCATCGTCTGCGCATTGGTATTGGGCATCCAGGTCACAAATCCAAAGTCAGTGGCCATGTGCTTTCCAAAGCCGCTCCTAATGAGCAGATTGCCATCGATAGCGCTTTGACGGCTGCTTTTGAGGCATTACCCTTATTGTTAGCTGGTGATGTCGAAAAGGCGCGTGCACAAATCAATGGTTTTAAATTGCCTGAGTAACACCATATACAGGTCAGCAGTCTTTTATTTTAGCAAGTTAATCTCTATTAACCTTTTGATTTAGTTAACTAATATCAGCTACGCTAAGGAAGCAACCTATGCTACTTAATATGCTTAAATGCAAGTTACACCGTGCCCGTGTTACCCATGCCGAACTGCATTACGAAGGATCATGCGGTATCGATGGTGATCTGCTAGATCTCGCTGGGCTACGTGAAAATGAGTCTATCGATATCTACAATGTGACCAATGGCAAGCGCTTTCGCACTTACGCTATCCGTGCAGAAGCAGGCTCTGGGATTATCTCACTAAATGGTGCTGCCGCTCATATGGCAGACTTAGGTGATATCGTCATTATCTGCGCTTACGCCCATTTTGATGAAGTGGAAGCATCAACCTATCAACCAAAGCTTGTCTACTGCAACGAAGACAACACAGTGAAAGACACCGCCAACATCATTCCTGTCCAAGTGGCTTAAGTTAAAACCACAATGCCTTCTGACAGAATAGACATAACTGACCAACTAAACTGTTGAAGTTATTGTTATTATTTATTCAAAACCTATATACTAATATAAAAGCTGAATCCACATGCAGATTCAGCTTTTTTTATACCTTTCTGCTTAGGGTGTGTCATCAATTAGCCTATTGATACAGCGAGTGGTCTTAAAATCTAAACAACACACCCTAGGCAATTTATATTTTTTATGACAATGTTTTATAACTGATAAGGAACAATACTAATGTGGCTGGCTGTTATTGCGATACTCATTGGATTAGCAATTTTGGTTTGGAGTGCGGATGTTTTTATTGATGGGGCGACCACACTGGCAAAGAAGTTCAGTGTCCCTAGCTTTTTGATTGGTGTTTTGATATTAGGCATAGGAACGTCAGCGCCTGAAATGGTTGTGTCAGTGCTGGCAGCACTAGAAGGCAGCCCTGAGTTGGCGCTGGGTAATGCTTATGGCTCTAATATTATTAATATTGCTTTAGTCCTAGGTGCAACCGTGTTGATCAGCCCTATTATCATTCGTAAGGCTATCGTAAAACGCGACCTACCCATCTTAGTAGGCATTACCGCTATAGCAGCATGGCAGCTACGTGATGGCGCATTGAGCGCAGTTGACGGCATTGTCCTAGTGGTGTTACTCATCGCGGTATTGGGGATGCAAATTTTTCTGAGCCTGCGTGAAGGCTATCATGAACATGAAGACGATGTAGTAACAGAGATGGACGCAGAAAAGGCCGAACAAAGCGTTGCGCGAGGCCTTACCTCCTTGTTTATCGGCATATTGATGCTGGTCGCAAGCTCACGTGCCATCGTTTGGGGCGCGGTGGAGCTGGCCACTTTTTGGGGATTGAGCGAGCTGATTATTGGATTGACCATTGTCGCTGTCGGCACGTCATTGCCTGAGCTTGTATCGAGCTTGTCAGCGGCACGTAAGGGCGAGCACGATATGGCACTGGGCAATATTATTGGCTCCAATATATTCAATACGCTGGGCGTCGTTGGTCTGGCAGCATTGATTGCACCCATCACTGTCAACCCTGTTATTTTGTCGCGTGACGTCCTGACAATGGGCGCAATTACCTTATTGCTCGTTGCTCTGTGTGTTTTTGCCTATATGACCAAGCGTAAGTTTGGTCGCCTTTCTGGTGCCACCCTGGTCCTGTTTTTTGTCGGTTATACAGGATGGCTTATTCAAACCGTCAATATGTAGTTTTTACTCTTCAAAATAACATGCTTAAATGAACGACAGACCTTTTTTTACTGAGTATTACCGGTTTTTTTTACGGTTTTTGAATCCACTCCATAACCCTTCATGTGCGACTTTCGGCATTTTTAGGGTGATGGTGTTGGATAGCATGTCTTGTACCGCAAGACCACGGCGATTGAACACACAAAATGCGTAATTAAATATCAAACCCAAAAAAGCGCTGGTCAATAATAAAGCACGTGACCCACCAATTAGACTACCAATAATACCAAACAGTGCTGGCATCAAACATGCCGCTAAGATACGCTTAAACGACTGCCCCCACGTCAGCAAATGACCTGAGTTGTTCACCGTCTTTAAGCGCCAAGTTTGCATGCCCAATGTCTGCCCACCGCGGCGCCAAAATATGCCATAGAACGCGACCAACGTTAGCACAAAAGATGGCGTCATTATCAGGTTCTGATACCATGTCGGCAGCGATTGTGCTTGCGATGATTGTGTTCCTGTCTGCATCGTCAGCACCGTACCCACTACAGTGAGTATAGTCCCAACCAAAAACAATAATGCCAAGATTAACATGCCATCATAGATAATCGCTACAACGCGAGTCGTTGGCTTAGCAATCGTTGGTTCTTCATCAGGTAGTGGTTGCGTAGAGGGGCTGCGCTTAGGCATGGATTTATTGGCCGCTTTTGCTGGACGTTTGGGTAAACTCTTTGACATGGACAAGCTCATAGCAAGCAGTGAATAGTGACTCTATTGTACCGTAATTAACTGTCTTAGCGTACCTTATCCTAAAGTGCCACTGCGTCACAAAACAATGATAATTGACAAAATCTATAGACATAAAAAAATCGCCAATTGTCATAAGACAGGCGATTGATTTAGTTGATTATGCAAAATGGTGCGCTTGGAGAGATTCGAACTCCCGACCCCTTAGTTCGTAGCCAAGTGCTCTATCCAACTGAGCTACAAGCGCGTACTTTGCAAATCATTTACCGAGTTGTTAAAAACAATTTCAGTAAATTAGGTTGGCTATTATATAGATAATATCGCTTGTGTCAACATCTTTTTTTATTAAAATCAAATAAAATTTGAACCTAATAACTAAAAATACTTAACGCCAATATATTGCTTTATTACTCTAATAACAACTGAATAAATGGCGGTGAAGGAGGGATTCGAACCCTCGATACGCTTACACGTATGGTTCCTTAGCAGGGAACTGGTTTCAGCCACTCACCCACTTCACCGAACGATTTAAGACATCTATAAAAAATCTATAAACATAGTATTGATGCTAACAATACGTCTTATGCCGTGGGCGAGTATTATAGCAAAGCCAAAACGAATTGCAAGCGTTGTCTACAGATTTATGAGCGTTTTCGCATAATTATTTATTTATAAGCCTCTATAGCCATCTTAGCAGATAAAACTATGGCAAAAACCGTCTTTTGACTTGTTAGCATGATATTCATTGATGTGCCTTATCTCTAAGTGCAGTATTTGACCGACTATGGCTTTTTCGCGAGCAGGTGGCTATAGTATTTGCTATTCATTTTAAACCGTGTAAAAGGATATGATATGCGACCAGTGGTATTGTGCTTTTCAGGATTGGACCCCTCAGGCGGTGCTGGAATACAAGCAGATATTGAGGCCATCGGGCAAGCAGGTGCCTACGCTACTGTCGCCTGTACAGCGATTACCATACAAAGCTCACAGCAAGTATTTGGTTTTGACGCTTGTGCTGCAAGCTTGGTCAAGGCGCAAGCCACGACAGTGCTCGAAGATTTACCAGTCGCTGTCATCAAGTCTGGTATGCTCGGCACAACTGACAACATCGCCATGCTAACCGCTCTATTTGCTGAGTGCATCATCGCTGATACCGTGCCTTTTGTGTTAGATCCTGTGCTGGTCGCCAACAGTGGCGGTAGCTTGGGGGACGAAAAAACCTTGGTGACCGCCTTCAGGAAGCTGTTGCCTTACGCCACTCTCGTGACTCCCAACAGTCATGAGCTACGCGCTTTGAGCGGTGAGCAAGATCTACACATTGGGGCACAAAAACTATGCGCGCAAGGTACGCATGCAGTCCTTGTCAAAACCTCACACGATTTTGATAGCGGTGATATCGAGCAGTACCTGTATGTCAAAGGCGAGATGGTACATCAAAGTACTTTGCCGCGCTTAGAGGGAGAGTTTCACGGGTCAGGCTGCTCGCTCGCCAGTTTCATCGCGGGACGCTTAGCCATGGGAGATACGCTTATTGATGCCGTCAAAGCAGCAGACAGCTGGATTACTCAGACACTACGCGCCGCTGACGTTCCGCATCCTGACAACCCCGATGCCCAATTGATACCCAATCGCTTTGTCCGCGTTTAATATATTAGCTTTTCTATTCATATAACCGCACAGATGATGCGCTATCTTAAACAGGTTCAACTGACAGAAAAAAGGCGCTCTACCTGCATAGAGCGCCTTTTGTGGTTTAAAATTTTATAAATAATCAGTACTGGTTATGATCACTGACATCAGCCTAACCCAGCATAGGCATAAAGTTGGCGGTCAAACCACCAATAAATATCTCAAGCAAGTAAAAAGCAAAAAAAGCGACCATCGGTGACAAATCCAACATACCCAAATTGGGTGTGATACGACGAAACGGCGCTAAGATAGGCTCAGCAAGATTGATAATAATACCAATGATGGGGTGCTCAGATCGGGTAAACACCACAATCCAGCTGACGATAATAGACCCTATCACCAAATAACGGCATAGACGTAAGAAATCTAAAACCAAACTGGTTGTCCCTGTAAAAAACAAGGGTACTGGTGCAATTCCTTTGTGCGTGAGCGCCGCTTTCCCTGAAATATCAATCAGACGAATCAAAAACATAAGTACGATGGCAGCGATACTGATACGACCTTGCCCAACGGTTGGAAAAATACGTCCAAACATATCGACAATATGTGTCGCTTTATAAGCAGGCGCAATCATAGGATTTCGAGCATCCATTCCTGCAAACTGTAGCATAAAGCGAATAAATACCAACATCATGGCGAATGTGGTGACCAAATCAAAGATTTGAAATAACATGTTGTTCATGAAGTGCTACTCAATATGATCTTATTAACAGGTTGTAGGGTGACAAATGTCATGGATAAAGACGCAGTATTGATAGAGTGATCTACTTACTCATCTCTTCACTTAATGCCTGACTGCGATCATAGCAAGCTTGCATGGCCTCACCAATTTGGCGACCAATGTCATTGGCTTGCATGGATTCAACTGCCGCTTGAGTGGTGCCATTTGGAGACGTCACTTTGCGACGTAACTCAGCGGGTGCATCTTCACTATCCATCGCCATTTTTGCGGCACCGATCATGGTTTGTAGTGCCAGCGCTGACGCCTGCTCTGTATCTAATCCTAGCGCAACGCCTTTATCGACCATCGATTCGATAAAGTAAAACATATAGGCTGGCGCTGAACCTGACACCGCTGTGACTGCATGCATGTGCGCTTCATCTTCAACCCACATGACCAATCCAGAAGCTTCCATGACCGCAGTGGCCAGCTCTTTTTGTTCGGCTGAGATATTGTCCGTACCATAGAGTCCTGTTGCACCCATCTGAATCATAGCAGGCGTGTTCGGCATCGCACGTACAATATTGCGATAACCATTTAACATGTTAGATAACAGCTCCGTCGATAAGCCTGCCGCGACTGAAATCACCAATTGGGTGCTCAAGGCGTCAGCAAACGCGCCAATCACCGCTTTCATGACTTGTGGCTTTACCGCCAGTACTACGATGTCAGCATCGATAACCGCTGCGTTTGCATCGGCAGTCGGATCAACCGTGTTCAATCCTTTCGCTGCCAATTGTTCACGTACAGATAGATTAGGATCAGCAACCGTAATTAGATTCGGTTGGATACCGCAGCCAATCAACCCGCTAATCAAGGCCTGCGCCATATTACCGCCGCCAATAAAGCTGATTTTTTTGTTATCTAATACTGACATACTTGTCTCCTACTCGCAAAATTCAAAGGCATTAAAACTAACATAATGCTAGGTAAAATGACACTCAGTTTAACATACTGCTACCGCCATCGTTTGAGAAATTCAAGCGGCCAAAACGGATATCAAGTAACAAAAAACTCAATACGATTAAATAGTTTCATCCGTTTTTTGACGAATACTATTGACTACTCAAATGACTCTTTACCAGCTCACTGAGCAGACTTTCTGTGAGCGGATTGGCTGAATCAGCAGAATTCAAGTGCCAGCGCTCAAAAGGAGAGAGTAATAATATAGGGATATCTTTTACTGGCTCACTTGTCATGGCATCATTACTGGCTTCATCTTCTAAAACCACACTTACCACCATCAAATTCTCGCGTAACCACAGCGGAATACCAAGCGTTTGGTACAGTTTTTTGCCTGATTGTGGACGCGTAGACCATCTGGTTTGAATACGCTGCTGACGGTCTAATGGGGCTATTTTTAATACCTTTTTAACCCTTGTTGTCTCATCAGTGTTGATAACATCAAGTGACTGCGCCAATACAGTTGGTGTGACGTGTAATTGCCAACTAAAGCCCTTGCTAGAGCGCAAGGTGATGCGTCTAGGGTTAGGATCAGATAAACGCTCAGACCCCAAATCAAGGGTTTGTTCGATAAGTGGCATTTTAAGCCATTTTAGCCAATCACCGCTTAAGCGATACAACTGCTGGCGGTAGCGACGAATGCTATAGGACTGCTTGCGACCTTGCCAAAACAGCTCGGTTTGATGATCATGATCACGACGTTGGCTTAGCTGTAGCACATCCTCTATCAGTTGTTTGGCTGGTGGTAATGGCTCATCTTGACCAAGCCAGTGATGCAATAGCTGACGCTGTCGATGGAGCGGCAGCTCTATTAACTTATCAATATCGATTACCCGCTGAGCAGAAGACAATTGTAATGAGACAATAGCAGTGTGCTGTACATCTTGTATTGCTTGAGCACGTACAGTCGCTTCTGCATCACTTAATAGCTGGGCACTACGAGCCATATTATCGATGACATTGGGATTGTATTTCGCCAGTACCGGCATGATGTCCCGCCGTAGACCACTACGTATATTATCGCCAGTGTCGTTGGTCGGATCATCGATATAGGGAAGCTGCAAGCGCGTGGCATAAGCACTGATATCGGCGCGCTGAACGGTAAGCCACGGTCGCCACAAGACAATGCGATGTGCCGCCTGCGTTTGTACTCGCCAAGGCTGCATACCAGACAGACCATTGACGCCTGCTCCTTGAATCAAACGCATGAGCATCGTTTCTGCTTGATCATCAGCGTGGTGCGCTAGGACTAATACATCGTCTTGATTCATACAGGCACGCATAACATCATAGCGTGCTTGCCGCGCGGCTTGCTCATCATGACCGTTCACTTGTGCTTGCAATATATGACATGGCAATTGCTGCTTGTGTGCCCACTGTGCCACGTGCATTGACCAGTGCTGGCTGTCCACCTGCAAGCGATGATCGACATGTAAAAGCTGTGGCAAAAACGGTAACGTCCCTTGGTGATAAAGCTGCACACACAATGCCGCGAGCGCCAATGAATCTCGGCCACCACTACATGCCAGCCAAATACGCCGACCATGCAACCGTGCACCATATTCAGATAGGCTACTCAAAAATGCCGCTGCCAATTTGGCATCGCTTGGTAGCGCTGCTATGGGCTCAATGGGATGTGGCACGATGGCACTGCTGGTCATAGTCAACCCTGCTTATTTGATGGTCATATGAATATAGCTTACGGACATAAAAAAACGTGCCATTAAATGACACGTTTTTATTTTAGCATTAAGCTTGGCGCTCTTATATTAAAAGCACGATCTCAAACTAGCAAGGTAACATCACATCTGAGTTAAAAGACTTCAGCTTCTCGTAGCGTAAATCACAACGCTCTTGAGCATCCAAATCTTTAATCTCATCCAGTTGCTCAGCAATCAGCGCCTTTAGAGCATTCATGACAGGTTGCGGCTGAATATGAGCCCCTTCCCCTTCGTCGATAACGGCATCAATCAAACCCATCTGATGCAGATTGATCGCATTCAGTTTCAACGCTTCACTGGCATCTTGTGCTTTTTCCGCGGTTTTCCACAAGATAGAGGCACAACCTTCAGGAGAGATGACCGAATAGATGCTGTTTTGTAGCATATTGGCTTTGTCACCTACCCCAATCGCCAAGGCACCACCTGAGCCACCTTCACCGATGATGGTTACGATAATAGGCACTTTTAGGCTAGAAAACACGGCAATACTTTCGGCAATCGCTTGCGCTTGTCCACGCTCTTCAGCACCAATACCCGGATAGGCCCCTTGGGTATCCACAAACGTCATCACCGGAATGTCAAAACGCTCAGCCATTTTGACCAAACGAATCACTTTGCGATACCCTTCAGGGTTTGCCATACCGAAGTTATGAGCAATACGCTCACGCGTGCTGCGACCACGGTGTTGACCGATGACCATCACAGGTTTGCCATCGAAGCGCGCAAGCCCGCCCAAAATGGCTTTATCATCAGCATAAGCACGGTCGCCATGCAACTCATCAAATTCAGTAAATAGCTGATTAACATAGTCCATAAATAATGGACGCTTGGCATGTCGTGCAAGCTGCACACTATCCCAGACAGTGCTCATAGACGCTTCCCTTTAATCGTTATACATAATAATGGTATCGTTATCTATATATAGATAATGAAAGTACAGTTGTAAACTCAATAGAAGCTATAGTAGCACATCTTATTTGGCATGGCATTACTGACAAAGCAGCTTTTGTTACGTTAATCTTTAACGCCCTCATTACAATAGTAACCGCCTATCGTTTTAAGCAGCAACAATGCTTAGCTTCACGCCCCACTTAGCGAACTGGTCAACCTCAGTATAAAGGTCAGGCAGCAAAAACGCGTAGTGTTCACTATTATTGGCCACCGTGATTTGCCAGCAATTATCTTCGATGATGTCTAGTTTTAGCTCTGGTAACTCCTGATCGCTACGGCTGTGATGTGCCAGCACCGCAAGACGCAGCAGTAGACACAAATAAACGAGCTGATCACCACCGATGTTATAAGTTTGCTCTAGCATATCTGCTTTGAGCTTACGACGATGATTGAGCATCAGCTGAGCCATACGCTTTTGGTCAACTTGCGAAAACCCTGGAATATCTGAATACTCAAGCAAATAAGCACTGTGCTTATGATAGCTGCTGTGACTGATCGCAAGGCCAATCTCATGCAAGAACGCGGCACGTCTGAGCAAATCCCCATCATCACTACTCAGCAGCAACCTTTTTTTCACTTGCTTAAACAAAGCACGGCTGGTTTTTACCACTTGTTTGGCTTGTTTTTTGTCACCTGAATACCGCTTGATGAGGGCGAGCACACTACGGTCACGCACATCTTCGCTCGCAAAGCGTCCAAGCATGTCATACATGACGCCTTCACGTAAGGCCCCGTCCGAATAACTGATGGTATCGATACCCAATACTTGCATCAAAGCACGCAGTACTGCCACGCCTGCCGGAAAGATGGCTTTGCGGTGTTCTTTGACCCCTTCTAGATCAATATTATCAACATGACCTGCTTTTAGCAGTAATTTTTCGAGGTTTTTAACGCCCTTATAGGTGATGCATTCTTGCTCATCGGCCCAGCCTTTGGATACCAAAACGTTGCGTACTGCTTTAATGGTACCACTAGACCCAACCACACTGGTCCAGCCCATTTTTTGGTAACGACCATTGATAGCGAGCACTTCTTTGCGCGCCCCTGACATGGCTTTGGTAAAGGCTTCTTTGGTAATTTGACCATCCGCAAAATACTTTTGCGTAAAAGCCACACAACCCATTTGTAAGCTTTCGGTCAATAGCGGATCGAATCCTTGACCGATGATAAATTCTGTTGAACCGCCCCCGATATCAATGACCAAGCGCTTGTCGCTACTGGCATTGGTGTGAGAGACGCCCAAATAAATCAATCGCGCCTCTTCACGCCCTGCAATAATCTCGATGGGCTTTGGCAAAATTTTATTGGCATGAGCAATAAACTCGTTGGAGTTTTTGGCTTGTCGTAGCGCGTTCGTCGCTACCACCCGAAGGCGTTCTGGCGGCACCGAATCCAAGCGTGCCACAAAACGGCTTAAGCATTCAAGACCACGCTTTTCAGCGGCCGCACTTAAGATATTATTTTCGTCCAGTCCAGCCGCCAGCTGAACTTTCTCAGACATAGAAACTACTTTTCTCACCTCACCATGATCAAGACGAGCAATGGCCAAATGAAAACTGTTGGAACCGATATCGATAGCTGCCATCATCTCATCGTCAGTGAGAGGTGGATTTTTAAGATAGTCAATAGGCATAGGAGAAATCGTTACCATGTCAGATAAATAGGAAAAAGAGGGGTTAAAAATGAGACAAAGAACAGATAGAAATTACACGGGCAGAAAACATGACATTTATGCGAACCGATGTAATTGCCACCATTAAAGCATTTATGCCAAAAACTGGCAAGAGACACAAGACTGGTACATCAGGACAAACATACCATTGCTGAAATAATAGACGCATGCGGCGCATCTGTGACTTGTATTCACAAGGTTGGTCTGCTACATTAAAATTTAAGAAAATTATAATATATAACAGTTACTTACTGGGTATTTATAAATATAAAGTAAAGATAAAAGCCGCCATAATATCTACGTAAATGTGTTTTGATTGCCATATAAATGGGTACATCATACGTGATATATAATAAATGACTAGCAAGGATGCTAAACCATGACGCTTAATGACACATCGCTTTCAACCGAAACCGCAGTCACTCAGACTGACGATTACACCAGCAAGACTGCCGAAACAGACCTTATAAAAGCCGATCCTTCGATAAAACAGAATTTTTACGACTTTTATTTGAATGAGCATCAAAACATGGCCTGCCGCCGTTTGCATTTTGCTGGCAGCAGCTTTGGTCTATTGGGTTTAGCAAAATCTGTCAAAGACCGTTCTCCAGCGCCTTTATTAAAAGGCATCGCTGCTGGCTATGCTTGCGCTTGGGTCGGTCATTTTTTCTTTGAAAAAAACAAACCGGCCTCGTTTAAGTTTCCACTCAAAAGCTTTGCCAGCGACTTTCACATGTATAGTGATGTGCTACGTGGCAATTTGAGTCTAAAAGATCGCAAATACGACAGAGCCAGAAAAAAACCAGCACAGTAAGGGAGTTACTGGTGCTGGTCATGGTTTAAAACCACTTACTTTTAAAAAAATAGCATTGAGCGGTCAAACTAACGCTTTGCCATCTCTGCAAATATCTCATCAGCAGCACTAATCGACGCATCGATATCTTCATTACTGTGCTTAATCGACATAAAGCCCGCTTCATACGCAGACGGCGCTAGGTAAATACCGCGATCTAACATACCGTGGAAGAACGTATTGAACACCTCCATGTCGCACTCTGTCACATCATCAAAGTTACTTGGGGTTTTGGTATCAGCGTCTTTGACAAAGAACATACCAAACATGCCGCCCAATTTATTGGTGCGCAGATTGATGCCATGCTTATCCGCCGCCGCTTGGAAACCATCGACCAAATGATCGACTTTGGCAGCTAAGTCTTCATAAAAGCCTTCTGCTGTTAAGTCTTCAAACATCGCAATACCAGCACGCATCGCAAGTGGGTTACCTGATAGCGTACCCGCTTGATAAACGCCACCAAGCGGTGCGATACAGGACATGATTTCTTCTTTACCGCCAAACGCACCAACTGGTAGACCTGCACCGATGATTTTGCCAAAACAGGTCAAATCAGGCGTGATACCAAAATATGCTTGCGCGCCGCCAAGACCCACGCGGAATCCTGTCATGACTTCATCAAAAATCAATACTGCGCCATGCTCAGTACATTGGGTACGCAATGTATCATGAAATTCTTGCGCTGGAATGATCATGTTCATGTTGCCAGCAATTGGCTCTAAGATCACGCAAGCGATCTCATCACCCCATTTTTCAAAGCAGTCTTTGATCGCTTGCGGATCATTATAAGGAATCGTAATGGTGTGCTTCGCAAAATCGGCTGGAACGCCTTTCGAGGTTGGTTCGCCGATATCAAGCATCCCTGAGCCTGCTTTCACGAGCAGACTGTCCGAATGGCCATGATAGCAACCTTCAAACTTGACGATTTTGTCACGCTGAGTATAACCGCGTGCTAAACGAATCGCGCTCATAGTCGCTTCTGTACCAGAGCTGGTCATGCGAATCATCTCAACGCTCGGGACGATGTCACAAATCTTATCAGCAACCGTCGTTTCAAACGGCGTTGGTGTTCCAAAGCTCAAGCCATCATCGGCCGCTTTTTTTACCGCGTCGATGACTTTTGGATGGGCATGACCCAAAATCATTGGGCCCCAAGAGCCCACATAATCGATATAAGCATTGTCTTCGGTATCATAAATCTTGCTGCCGTTGGCGCGGTGCATAAAGATTGGCGTACCACCGACCCCTGCAAAGGCGCGGACGGGTGAATTCACACCACCTGGGATATGCTTGCGGGCTTGTGCAAAGAGCTGTTCGTTTTTAGTACTCATAGCTACTCTCTATTTATAGGTTCTGTATTCTGTAAGTTCTGTATTTTTTAAATGTCGTCAGTCTTATATTTGTTTATTATCGAATCTTTCAAGACATTTTTACAATTTACGCTTTTTTGACGACAGAAGATTTAAGTTTCATTGGGCCATAGCCATCGAGTTTACAATCAATATCGTGACCATCGGTTGCGTCTGGCAATAGGCGGATACTTTTTGCTTTAGTCCCGACTTTAATGACAAGTGAAGAGCCTTTGACCTTTAGGTCTTTAATGACCGTAACGGCATCGCCATCCTGTAGCTCGTTGCCAACGGCATCGCGAATCACAGCATCTTGCTCTTCCGCTTGCGCCGCATCCGTCTCAGCTGCTGTCCACTCGTGAGCGCACATCGGACATACCAGTAACGCACCATCTTCATACGTATATTCAGCATCACATTTCGGGCAATTTGGTAAGCTCATCATATCCTCGGCAGTCATCAGACGTTGGGTTTATTGTAGAGCGAACATTGTACCGTAACTCGCCATTTTTAACCAATTTGTACCGTTGAAAATGCCGCACTACGCCCAATTTAATGCTTAACCCACACTTAAGCGCCCCACTTATTGATGACGTTTTTGTGACATCATTTTTGTGGTACTCTTCTTAACCTTATATCAATTTATACGCGCGCATTCTGTCAGTGACATGGTAAGTAACAACAGCGTCTATATTAAAGCGTACCTATAATTTTTATCGCTTCGATTTCATCTCTATATTTTAAGCATTCAGCAGAAGGATAATAACAATGACACAATCTCCGAACCCCTCAGCCTTGCCGCAGTTTTCACAGTTGACCATGCAAGGCGAGGATGCCGAAAAATTCTTGCAAGGGCAATTGACCTGCGATGTCACCAAACTTGGGCTTAGCTATCAAGCAGCGGCTATTTGTAATCTAAAAGGTCGGATCGAATTTGGTATTTGGATTAAGAAACAAGCCGAAAAGCACTACGATGTGGTCATCAGCAGCGATTGTGCAGATGCCTTACAAGCTCATTTAAAAAAGTTTGGCGCGTTTTCTAAATTTGATACCAGCGAGTCGATCGCGATTTATCCGTGTGTGTTAGCAGACGAACCAACCTTTAGTCATAAGGACGACCACAATACCGCTGAAGATACTGAGGCTTGGATGGCGTGCAGCCTAGCGACTGGTAACTATTGGATTGTCGCTGCGACTCAAGGCGAGTTCCAACCGCAAGAGCTGCGTCTGCATCAACGCGGCGGCATGGACTATGATAAAGGCTGCTACTTGGGTCAAGAAGTCATTGCCCGCATTTATTTTAAATCTGCGCCAAAAGCATTTTTACATTACGTAAAAGATAGCGACGTGGTGCCAGCAGCAGGCGACAAGCTAGACAAAATCCAAGTGGTCAATGCGATGGAAAATGGCAATGGCTTTACTGCCCTTGTCGTTGCTCGTCCTGAACAGTTGGCAGAAAGCACGCTTAGCATACTGGACTTGCCAGCAGCACTACAGGTAGATGTTGCGCGCCCAAAGTAAAAGCAAGCTGAAACAGATAGGCGGCGCAGCAACGGTGAGGTTAGGCTAATATACGGCTGCCGTCATGATTAACATGAGCATAGAGAATCCCATGACACATATTGCGGTACTCGGAGCAGGCGTGGTGGGCGTGACCACCGCGTGGTATCTACGTCAAGCAGGCTATGATGTGACCGTGATCGAGCGTGAGTCCGCAGCAGGGATGCAGACGTCCTTTGCCAATGGCGGTCAAATCTCCGTCTCACATGCCACGCCGTGGGCCAATCCTGCCACCCCGATCAAAGCGCTCAAGTGGCTGTTTAAAGAAGACGCGCCGTTGCTGTTCCGTCTGCGTGCTGACAAGGATCAGCTCAAATGGGCCATGCAATTTTTGCAAGAGTGCCGCGCTGATCGCGCCGATGCCAATCTGGTGCAAATGGTACGCTTAGGGTTGTATTCTCGCGATGCCTTACAACAGCTACGCGCCGATATCGGTATCGAGTATGAGCAGCAAACACGCGGTATCATGCACTTTTATACCAGCCAAGCGGAGTTTGATGCGGCGATTGAACCCACTGAGCGCATGCAAGCGCTTGGTTGTGAGCGCCATGTAATTGATATCAATAATGCCGTTAACTTGGAACCTGCCCTCTACCCGATTGCGCATAAGCTCACTGGAGCGACCTATACCAGCCGTGACGAATCTGGTAATGCGCATCTTTTTACCCAGCGCTTGGCACAGCGCTGCATTGATGCTGGTGTACAGTTCTTATATGATACTGATATCTTGGCACTCAACACCGATACTGACTCTGCAAAACCTCATATACACAGTATTACCATTCGCCCAAAAGGCGAAAATGCGCAGACTTTCACGGCTGATAGTCATGTGGTCGCGTTAGGTAGCTATAGCGTCCCTCTGTTAAAACCACTGGACATTCATGTACCTATTTTTCCAGCAAAGGGCTATTCAGCCACCTATACCGTCAATCCACGAGCGCCGCATTTAGCCCCTTTTGTTAGCTTGATTGATGATGAGTTTAAGCTGGTGACTTCACGTTTGGGTGATAAGTTACGAGTGGCAGGGACAGCAGAATTTAATGGCTATAATTTAGACTTAAATGCCACACGCTGTGAGGCCATTACTCGTCGCGTGCAGCAATTATTTCCCAAAGGCATTATCGCAAACTCGGTGCAATATTGGACAGGACTGCGCCCCATGACTCCCTCGAACGTACCTTTGATTGGACGTGCACACTGTGGTCAAGTCAAACATGGCAGTCATAACACATCAGCCACTTTTGATAATCTATGGCTCAATACGGGGCATGGCACATTAGGCTGGACGCATGCTTGCGGCTCTGCAAAAGCCATCAGCTTATTGATACAAGGCGAAACGCCCAACGTTGATTTTGATTTTGTGGGTACAAACAGCTGACTTAATCTCCAAACACTATAACCAAGCTATCTCCATAAAAAAGCAGGCGCTTACGTCGTGTAAGCGCCTGCTTTTTACTTTAAAAAAATTGAACTTATGCGATTGCACTATCTACTGAGTTTTCTGATACCGCATTAGCCACATCGTCTGCGTTAGCACCCAACGCCTCTAATTGCACAGGTACGCCATTAACGGCGGCATTACCACTCAACTGATCAATCAAAGTGTCGTCTGTTAAGTCATTGACACTCACACCAGCATGCGCTTGCGCAATCTTCTGCTTAACGCCTTTACGTCCATGACCAAAGCCATGCGGAATACTCACGACGCCTGGCATCAGTTCATCAGTCACCTCTGCTGCGATGATCACACTGCCTACGCGAGAGGTCACTTTCACGTCTTGCCCGTCTACAATACCGTGCTGCTCTGCCGTTTCTGGATGCAGCATTAGCGTACAACGCGACTTACCTTTGACCAATCGATAACTATTGTGCAGCCATGAATTATTGCTACGTACATGGCGACGTCCGATGAGCAAAATCTCTTGATCATTGTATTGCTGCATCATCTCTTTGACCCGTGCCAAATCTGCTTGATAAAAATCCACATTCAAATGAATTTTTTTGTCTTTGTGCTTTAACGCTTGTGGCAGCATTGGTTTAAGTGGCCCCAAGTCCATGCCGTGTATATTTTTTTTCAGCTTCTTCAAATTCAAGCCTTTATAGGGGCCGCGTCTTAGGCCTTGATCAAGTATAAATTTTGGTCCCAAAGCACTGATGAGTAGGCGCTCAACCTTGGTAGCCATCGGTACTTTTTTATCAAGGCGCTTTGCTAGTTCCAAATAAATCTGCCAATCGTGTTTGGCTTTTTTATGTTTACGAAACAAGGCGTTTGAATATTTGGCGACATTGTGGACCGCAAAGTTATTAAAGGTCACGTCGTAATGATCGCGCTCTAATGGCGAGACGGGTGGCAAGATAATATGGGCGTGACGACTGGTTTCATTGATGAAATAATCGAGCGACACCATAAAATCTAAGTTTGCCAGCGCTGTATCTAATTTTTCACCATTGGGTGTGCTCAAGACAGGATTGCCTGCAACCGTCATAAATCCTTTTAACTGTCCCTCGCCTTCTACCAACATCTCATCTGCCATGGCGACCACGGGATAATCGCCATTGAAGTCAGGCAAATTATTCACGCGACTGTGACGCTTGCCAAAATAGCCGGGGCCTGAGTTGTTGACCACATCTACCGCCGCGTTAGGGAACATCAAGCCGCCGACTTCATCTAAGCGCCCAGTAACGATATTTATCACCATAATCAGATATTGGCTCAACAAGCCAAACGCTTGTACTGATACGCCCATACGTCCATAACAGACGGCGCTCGGTGCTTCACAAAACTCTGTCACGATACGTTTGATGTCAGCTGCGGCAATACCCGTAATACTGGCTACTGACTCTGCGCTATAGTCTTTGGCAAAGTCTGCGACTCGCTCGATTTCTGGAGCTAATGACGCTGCTCTATTGTTGGTAAGCTGTGCCTTATCAGCATAGCCTTGCGCGTAGATTTCGTTCAACATAGCCAATAGTAGCAATACATCTGTCGCTGGGCGAATAAAATGATGCTCGCTAGCGATATCTGCGGTTTCGGTACGTCGTGGATCGATCACCACCACTTTGCCATCGCGTGCTTTGATATCTTTTAGCTTTTGGCGCATATTTGGCGCGGTCATGATACTGCCGTTAGACGCCAGTGGATTACCGCCTATGATGAGCATATATTGGGTGCGATTGACATCAGGAACAGGAATACGCAGCATATGACCAAATAAATGCATACTCACGATGTGATGGGGCAACTGATCGATAGAAGTCGCAGAAAAGCGGCTTCGGGTTTTTATACTGCCCAGCAAATGCTTAATCGTTAACATCCCGCCCAAGTTGTGGACGTTGGGATTGCCAAGGTAGATACCAAGGGTATTTGTGCCATGTTTTTGCTGTACGAATTTGATGCCGACCGCGACTTTGTCCAAGGCATCAGGCCAGCTAATTTCCTTCCAGCCATCGTTCGTTCTCTCAACAGGCCCTCGCAAACGGTCAGGATCTTCATGCAAATCCTGCAAAGCAGTTGCTTTTGGGCAAATATATCCTTGTGAGAACGGGTCATCTTTATCACCCTTAATCGAGATGATTTTGTCACCATCGTGTTTGATAACGATACCGCACATCGCTTCACACAAATTACAGGTTCGAAAATGCATTTGTTCGTGGTCCTGCACCGCTTTACTACTCATGGTCACGCTCCTTATGATATGTTTGCATTCATTCTTACTATATAAAGTCCATTTTATAACCGATTGATAATCTTGTATTTTTACGATATTGCTTACCACAGCATTCTTTATACTGACTATTTACACTGGCTAACTAACAAGCTTAGTCTCACATTGATGAGCGACAGTTTTCATAAAAAAAACTACTGAACAGCACATCAAAGTTTTTGCACAAGATAGCAATGGCTTGCGACCTTAAGTATCGCTGTTGGTGGCAGCCTATTATCAACTCATGCACTTGCGCCACAGCCACGTCAACGCAGAGATTGACTTGAGAGGCTTCAAAAGAACACTGCGCTGATGTCAATCCTTGGGCAAATATCTCCGCCCATGACTCTTTTATCTCACCAATCAAGCGACCCAAACCTTTATCTGATAAACGATCAATGGCATCGCCCTTGTGGTTTATCGCTTGATGTTCTGCCTGCGTTGTCGCACGCAAACCATCTTCAATCAAACGTTGAAACAGATCGATATTTTGGAAGGCTGCATCAAAAATCATCGTCAAACAATAGTGGCAACGCTGATGAAACTGCTCACTTGTCAGCGTGGTATAGTCCTTGAGCATGGTTATCCAAGCCATGCGCATGGGCGAGAGATAATGATGTTTGAGCTGTTCACTTAACTCGTTTTGCAGTGCCTCTAGACTATCGAAATGATTGTAAAAGCTGGGCTGTGCAATACCGGCATTTTTTGCAATCTTGTTCATACTCATGCCACAAGCGCCCTCTAGGCTATAGAGTTGCAATGCACTTTTTAGCAGAGCATGCCGTGTTTTGGCTTTGGCTTGTTCTCGCTTTGACTCTTCAGGCCTTTCAGTCACGATGTCTATCAAATTCATTGGGTCACATGTATCCACTGTTTGTTTGTACCGACTTTATACAGCATGTATTAATTACAATGCTCATTTCAACTATAAGCCTATAGTCATTTGCTTAACAAGTCTATCATTAAGTGTCTAATGCTCGTGCATAGATATAGGACAAAGAAATTGAACGACGCTCTAGCGCTCATGTCTTATGCTAAATTTGCTTACGGTTTTTACGTAGCTTACTGAGAAATCGCGTCAGTTATTACACAAATAAGCGGCTCATAACATAGGAGTGCAAATCACTATAATGGGGAAACACTCTAAACATTGCCTATACAGACAAGCCGATTAGAAATGCCTATATTAGTTATCACCAGCTGGCTCATATACGAGCTTACTGAGTAAAATGTTAATAAAAGACAGATGGAACCATTGTCTTTATAACCACTTTAATAATAATAGAAGGAATATAATAATGAACGAACATACTCTAAAAGGTGACTGGAACCAGATGAAAGGTTCAGTAAAACAAAAATGGGCAGAATTGACTGATGATGACCTATTACACGTTGAAGGTAGCCGCGACAAGCTAGTAGGCAAGGTTCAAGAGCGTTATGGTCATAACAAAGAAGATGCTGAGCGTGCAGTCGATGAGTGGCGCACTGAAAACAAATACTAATCTTATCTAGTTACTGTTTCAAAAATCCTAAACGGTTTTATGAATAATAGATAGGTTAGAAATACCAGACAATAAAAACCGTATGACAATTCATACGGTTTTTTAGTTTGTGCGATTCATAAAAATCAAATGATTGCGTACCTACTGTTTTACCACTATTAACCAAATCATCGATGAATAAGCAAAACCCAGATACGATAAAACCGCATAACACTCTTGTTATGCGGTTTTATTGTTAACCATCCATGTTACCTATCACGACTGCTTCCTATGCATCCTTGCATGATATTCAGTATGTTGTGATACTGGGCATCCTGCCCTTTTTACTACACCTAACAGCATACGACTGCTGTCACTGGCAAAACTTATGTGTCCTTACTTCATTTATCATTATCATCCTGATTCTGATAAATGACTCATTGTCCTTAATGCGGTTCACTCAATCCTTGAGTCACACTTCCTAATGCCGTATGAACATAATGCTTGAATCCTAACCCGCTGTTAAGTCGCGTAAACGTCATTGCGTGTAAGCATATGCTTACAACACTCTCATTATTAAACAATTATTACAACTTATTAACGCACAGGACACGTAATATCAAGCTTTGTCACTTATGATAGATAATGTAAGAAAAGATTTCTAAATAAATGATATTTTAATTATTTTTGAAAGTTGGGTGATGTAGACATTCAGCTTTTCACCATTCATAACACGCAATACCTTTTTAGCCACTAATAACCTCACTATTAGCCAGCTATTTAACCCCATTATAGGACATTGAATTATGAAACTCTCAAACCTTTTTTCATTCAAGACAGTGGTCTCTACGAGTCTGGTCGCCGCATTATTAGGCACGACTGTCGGCTGTACTGTTGCAGGTCCCGGTTATGGCTATGACAATCGCCCTGTCTATCGTGACAATAGTAATAACAACAATGCTAACTATAATCGCGCTAAGCAGCAACTACGCGAAAACTTGCGTCGTCAAGGTTATCAAGTCATGGACATCAGATCTGATAACTATCGCGGTGATCGCGCCCTAACGGCCCATGTTAGAAAAGACAATCAAAACTATGAGCGTCAGTACGCTTATCCTAGCCTCAGACTGATCAGCTCAAACAGAACTGGTTGGTCGAATAATGGGGAGCACAATAAGTATGATAAAAAACATCCTAATAAAAATAAGTACAAGAACAATGGCAAACATAAAGACAAGCATCATGATAAGCGTAACAAGCATCGTTGGTCTTAAGAAGCAGCTACGCTTCTGACATTTCTACGCTGTGGATGCTTTAGGTCAAATGAACCCGCTGTTGGTTTGTTTGACCTTTTTTATGCTTCAAACAATATCAATGTCTTTAAAATTCCAAGACTTTTATCACATCATAAGCGGGCGTCTCATAAGGATGGGCATCTTTTAATGCTGCAATAGTCGCTTCGATAGCGTTTTCCTCAACCACCATCTCTACTCGCCACTCATGAACGGTTTCAAGACGATTGTGTGTCCCAATGTGGGGCGCACTACCCGTGAGCGGCATAAATTGTCCTGTACCCTGCACTTGCCAGCAGCATTGTTCATAATCACCGATCGTTCCTGCACCAGCTGCAAACAAAGCCGACTTTACTGTATCTAAGGCATCATTGGGAATGAATACTGTCAGCTTATACATGTCTCTACCTCATAAATGGCGTTAAGATAAAAGTGGCTCTGTGCATTTGCACAGATACCTATTTTTTGGATAAAGACGGGTGATCCGTCCATACATAGCGTAGTAGCCAGTCTTTGGCATCACCAGCATAATCGATACCAATACGAGGACGCAATGATATGGGCGGTACACAGCCATCATCTTCTATCCAGACATCGGATGCAGGCTCAATTGATTTTCCATATAAATCACGGTCAATCTGCAAACGTTTTGTGAGTTTGCCAGGGCCTGCAAACTGTTTGGGATGAGTCAGTTGTTTATCTGCGCTTTGACATTGCTCATCAATCAGACGATCGCTGTCCTCTGTCAAAAATCCTGCTCGAATCAAAACTGATTCAGGCGACTCAGCTGCCGCTGTAATCATATTGAGTAAGTGATGAATGCCATAAGTTAAATAGACATAAAACACACCGCCCTCTGCATACATGATCTCAGTGCGTTCCGTACGCGTTCCTGCATGGGAATGACAGGCAGGATCCTCTAAACCAATATACGCTTCGGTTTCGGAGATACGCATTCGCAAAACTTTTTCTGATCCGTCATTGTCGATCAGCTTTCTACAAAGCACCTTACCGACCAAATCAGCGGCCACCACACAGGTTGGACGCGTAAACCAGGATGGCTCTAAAACGGCCGATGAAGCAGTAGACATTAGCTAAGCCTTTTCTTACTTGTGAAGTTGGAAGTTAGATACTTGTGCTCATGGTGTATTCCTGATGTCCTGTATGTTCATCAATTTGTTCGCTGACAACCGTAAAACCTTGCGATAGATAAAAGTTAAAACTTGATTCATTTTCTTTATAAACAGAAAGAACAATATTGTCCCTTTGCTTTTTTGCATGGTTCATTAATTGCTTACCGATACCTGCTCTCTGATTCTCAGGAGATACAAAAATAGCAGCCAAAGTATTTTCATGTAAAGAATAGAAACCTAGTACTTTGGACTCTCTTTCGTAAACATAATTTTCTGAAGCTGGTATGTAGATATTCCGCATATTATTTATTTGCGACCTCCAAAAATCAGGTGCAATAAAATCATGTGCTTCGATAGATGCTCTTAACCAAATATCCAACAATATTTCGATGTCATCTTTTTTGTATTTTCTAATCATCTTTAATTTCAACTCATAAATAAGGATCTAGGGTATACCCTAATATGATATATCTGTTTGGCATTTAGTCTAACTGGTTCATATCTTTGTCTATCAGAGTAGCATGGTCAATTTTAAATATCGGGTACACCTCAATGACAGTAAGTCTCTTAGCGTATAAATCTTAATCATTCAGATACTCTATAATGATCTGATTTTTATATATCTTACCTATTCATGTTTCATCTTGATATACATAAGCAGATATAGCCGAAGGCTTAATATCTGTATAGTGCACCAACTTTAAATAGACTATAACTATTTTAGTACGTTAAGAAGTCGATACTATTGGCCTACAACTAAAAATTCAAGTCCTCATTAAGAAATCCAAATCAATTTAATACCATAAAAAAACTGAGCACATGGCTCAGTTTTTGGGTTCTAATTTTATATAAAGTGCTTAGCTCAATGGTACACCAATACGATTGGCCACTTCTTCATAAGCTTCGATTACATCACCTAAGGATTGACGGAAACGATCTTTATCCAACTTCTTCTTGGTCGTCTTGTCCCAAATGCGGCAACCATCTGGAGAGAACTCGTCTCCTAATACAATGCGATCATGGAATACGCCAAACTCTAATTTAAAATCAACCAGTATCAAATCGCCTGCTTCAAATAAGGCTTTTAGCACATCATTGACTTGATATGTCAGCTCTTTCATTCTAGCCAACTGCGCTTCAGTTGCCCATTCAAGCGATACGGACAGTGATTCATTGACCATTGGATCACCAAGGGCATCATCTTTATAAAACAACTCATAAGTCGGCGGCGTCAATGCCTGCCCTTCTTCTAAGCCCAAACGACGAACCAAGCTACCAGCGGCAAAGTTACGTACCACACACTCAACTGGAATCATGTCCAAACGCTTGACCAATACTTCGTCATCAGACAACTGCTTTTCGAAATGCGTTTCAATGCCAGCATCTGCCAACTTTTGCATGATAAAAGCGTTAAAACGGTTGTTGACCACGCCTTTGCGTGCCAATTGTTCGATACGCTTGCCATCAAGCGCTGAGGTATCATCACGGAAATGTAGAATCAAAAGATCATTGTCTTCTGTTTCATAGACAGATTTGGCTTTGCCTTTATACAGCAGTTGTTGCTTTTGCATGAGAGGAGTCCTGTTCGTTCAAGCTTATGTGGTAAAAACGCGCAGCTACCGCTGAGACTTGTATCACTATACTAACCTCTTCAGATTAATTGCAATAAAAGCCAGCGGTATAAATAGGAAAATAGAATTAGTTTGCAGGTGTGCTGACTGTGCGCTGAGGCTTAGGCAGTTGATACTGACTACCTGATTCATTCTTTAATGTCAGCGTGTTTGTCCCTGCGTTTGGTGTTGGGTATAACGGTACAAATGGTGCCGTTTCTTGGTCCGCTGGTAGCGCTATTGGTGCAAGCTTTTTGCTTTGCTGATACTCTAAGCTGCCATTATCGCGCTTGCCAAGTACGTTTTTTACACTTTGGCAGCCGCTCAGCACTATAGTGCTCCCTAAAACTAGGGTCAGCATCGCAGGGAATAGTTTTGCAGTCTTTGATGATACTGTTTTTGATGATACTGTCATCATGTTATCTCTCTGAGTTAGCAATGATTACCCATTTGGGCAATTGGCTTATTGTGTTTACAAGATCTTAGACAATCATACAAAGCATATGTTATCACGCATGTGCTTCGCAATTATCCACACAATTTTACAATAAGTTCGCTTTGACTAAGGCTTCATCAATAGTCGCATGGTGTTGTTCTGGTAACCAAATCAATGGTAAGCGAATGCCCTTCTCAATCAAACCCATCCTATGAGCTGCGTATTTGACAGGAATAGGGTTTGACTCAAGAAACAAGTCACGATGTAGGTGCTTAATGACGTCATGTGCGCTATCAGCGGCTTCAAAGTCGCCACGTAGTGCCGCAGAAAACACAGTACTCATCGCTTTTGGCGCAATGTTTGCAGTCACAGAGATGTTACCTTTACCGCCCACACGCATTAAATCAAGTGCAGTACCATCGTCACCAGACAGTACGACGATTCTATCACCCATAGCTTTAATCAGTTGCTCACCGCGTACGGCAGAACCTGTGGCATCTTTAATCGCAACGATATTGTCAATATCGGCCAGACGTTCAACCGTTTCTTGAGAGATATCCACAACCGTTCGGCCTGGTACATTATAAAGCATCTGCGGGATATCAACCGCTTCAGCAATGGCTTTATAGTGTTGATACAATCCTTCTTGTGGTGGCTTATTATAATAAGGAGCCACAAGAAGGGTGCAATCAGCGCCTGCATCGGCTGCTTCTTGGGTGAGTTTAATTGCCTCAGCCGTGTTATTAGCGCCTGTGCCTGCAATCACAGGTACGCGGCCATTTACATGTTTGATAAAGTAACGGATGACATCGCTGTGCTCTTGCATAGACAAGGTTGCAGACTCACCAGTTGTACCCACAGCACCAAGACAATGAGTGCCTTGCTCTATTTGCCAATCTATGAGGTCCGCCAGACGTTTATAATCAACCTTACCGTCAGGGTGCATGGGCGTTATCAAGGCTACCATTGAGCCTTGTAGTCGGGTTTTGATTTCGTCGTATGCTGTGCTCATAACCGTGCCTTACTGTATTATCCTAGCTTTTGTCAAAGCTGTCACATGATAGGTCGTTTGCAAGTGTCCATTGCGATGGTTGCACCCATGAACGTGTGCACTCATAAAGACCATGGCCAATTTCTTGCTTAATAATTTTTGCTCAGTAGTTCTACTGAGTGTTTGGCTTTTATTTATCGCATTGCTGGTATAGATTTTGAACGCTAACACCTGTATTGGCGGGATTTTTACCGCTCATCAACCATGCGTTTTAAATAAAAAACCCATAATAATAAAATCGCCTGCTAGTGTAGCATATTTTGATTTAACCGCTATCAATCAATTACCCGTCACTATCATTAATAAATACCAAATCGTCTCTTATTTTTCTTTTGAAACATAATAGCGATGGTACTAATCTGATGGTAATAATCTTTTATTGTTCTGACTTAGTTAGCGAATGGTCAACACATCGATAGTAGGACGATATAAGCGAAAAGGCAAGCCTCGCGTACCGATACCGCTGCTCACAAATATCTGTGCGCTGCCATATTGATACAAACCATGCTGCTTACTCATACGGTTATTTCTTAGCAAGGTGGAGCGCTCTTTATTGCGCTGGATATCTTTTTGCTTCTGCGCCAACCATATATTTTTTTGAGTGGTTTTTGCCGCACCCGTGATCAATAAAGGACGTGGTTGTACCGATCTTGGCAAATGACTAATACTATCAAATCGTGACGCTAAAATAATGACAGGCTGCGAGGCGTGAGTGATTTTGTCGGCAAGCGCTGCTTTGGCGGCTCTACTGGGCGTCTCCACCTCAGACGTTGGTTGAGGAATATCTTGCCAGCCGCACAGCAATGCGACTACAGAATCGTTTTTTGTACTTGTTTTCTTAGTAAGCATTTGACTGTTTGATGAGTCACTTGACGAGCTGGAAGCTGAATGGTGCTTTGCAGTTAATGCGCAGATTAAGGGCAATGCTGTACACTGCTGACCAATATAGCTGATATCTAATATGTCAAAAGCACTGGCCAACGTATCTTCTAGTAACGGCTGACCTTGTTTGGTGGTATTAATTGACTGATAACGCAGATCTGAGACACTCATCACAGTATAAATGGGCTTATTCACGCCTTTAAATAGCATGAGTTGCCCAACCAAATCCGCGCTTGGATAATACAACCAGTCGCCTGTAATCATGACGGCATCCGCTGACAATGCGTTAATGGTAGCAACCAGTTTGCGAATATGGCGCGGCTTACCACTATATAAACCAATACGTAAATCTGCCAGTACAGCGATGGTCAGCGGTGAAGACAACCCCAAATCAACCGCATGACGCTCTACGCGCAAACGATTGGGCTGTACAATCACTGTATAAAAATACAACCCCATGACCAATATTGCCAAGACTAAGAAAAATACTGAGTCTTGCATCATCGGTAGCGTCTTTCGTAACCACCCCAAAACCAACATCACTATCCATATAGGCATGGTATAAGCAGCATAATACAATATCAACTTGACCCAAATACGCAAAAAACGCTTGGTGGGATTGGCATTGAATGTCTGCAGCCCTGACCACAGTACTATATACGCTAGCAATGCTGCTGCCGTAGAAGTACTGAGTATATGAAAAGCATGGTCAGTCATAATTACCTGGTAGTTACTTAAGAATAGGAGCCTATCAAGTGGCTTACTCTATGTTAGAACGCATTGAGCAATAAATCTATCACTCATGGCGTCAGTTAGTGACGGCATTTGGTCATTTGCCAAAAAATCAGCCATTATAGAGGTCAAGCTCTGTGATAGACAAGTACAATTATCGACGCACTCTCCACCCTATCCCAAAGCCCAGTCTCTATTATTACCTCTGCGACATCGCTACTTATTCAATGCGCAAACCGATAATACCAGGCACACCTTGACGAATAACCTCGATAGTCACCACTCCTTTTTTGGGCAATGATGAGATCGCACTTGAAAAATCCGCCACTTTTTTGATTGGTTTTTGGTGGAAATTGGTAATCACATCGCCTGCCATGATACCCGATCGCGCCGCCAAACCAGTCGGGTCAACAGTGGTTACCAAGATACCCGAGCTTTTGTCTACACTGATCTCTGCTTGTTCATCGGCTGTCAGGTTACGCAGACGCAGCCCCAACTGTATGTCGTTGTTTTGCTGGTCACCACCTTGCGCTCTCACGTCATCAGGTGCATAGGTAAGCTTGCCATTTACTGTCATCTGCTGACCATTGCGCTGGATTTGGGCACGGAATGTATCGCTGGGCTTTGCACGATTCAGCAAATTGAGTAAATCTGAGGCGCGCATGATTTGCACGTCATTATATTGCAAAATGATATCGCCCGATTTTAGACCCGCTTTTTGGGCAGGCGAATCAGGAGAGACACGGGTCAATAATGCCCCTTGCGGACGTGCTAAATTATAAGCTTCTGCCAAATTGCGATCGATGTCTTGAGGATAAATACCCATATAAGCGCGCGCCACTTCTCCATTCGTTTTTATCTGCTCATAAATATCCATGGCAGCATCAATCGGAATCGAGAAGGACAGCCCCATATAACCCCCAGTACCACTGAAGATACGTGAGTTAATACCAATCACTTCACCGCGCTGATTGAACAATGGACCACCTGAATTACCAGGATTGAGTGCCACGTCTGTTTGGATAAAAGGCACGCTGATCTCACGTGAAAAACTGCGTGATTTGGCGCTGACAATGCCCGCTGATGCTGAATAATCAAAACCAAATGGCGAACCGATAGCGAGGACAGGCTCCCCTACTTTTAGCGCATTTGAATCCCCAATAGGCAGCGCTGGGAACTTACTACCTGCTACTTTAAGCACGGCCACATCTGAGCGCTCATCACTACCCACCAAGGTTACATCCAGCTCTGTTCTGTCATTCAGCGTGACCGTGATTTTGTCAGCACCTTCTATCACATGATGATTGGTCAGCATATAGCCATCAGAAGTCACAAAAAAGGCCGTACCATAAGCATGCTCAACTGTTGGTGTCGTGGCCTGATCTGGAATGCGTAATCGATCACCAAAGAACTGTCGCAATAGTTCAGCCGTTTGCGCTTTAGCAAGCTCATCTTCACTGACGGTTTTGGTGACATTGACGCGTGCAACCGCAGGTGTGACTTGTTGTACAAGATCAGAGAAGTCCGCAGTGGTTAC
The DNA here is from genome assembly GCF_900163785.1 of Psychrobacter sp. JB385. Taxonomy (GTDB): domain Bacteria; phylum Pseudomonadota; class Gammaproteobacteria; order Pseudomonadales; family Moraxellaceae; genus Psychrobacter. Next base: position 308,175 of record NZ_FUKN01000014.1, on the reverse strand, counting down.
GGCGGCTTGAGCAGAAGTCAAGGTCGTTGCAGTCACGCCAGTTGCCATCGCAGTGCTGATAGCAAGCGCCAATGCACCGCGGTGTAACCAATGTTGCGTACTGGGTTTAATGCGCGCTTTAAATATAGTGATAGACATATCGTCCTCTGCATGAATGGGTGGTCAATTATTAAGGGCCATATTGGCTGTTATTGGTCGTGACTTGTATAAGCTAAAGTGATCTTGGATAATGTTGCCTGCATAGCTTTTGATCGGTTTACCGCTTTAGTCGCTCAGTGATTGATGTCGTTGAGACTGCTTATTCTGACTCACGTGGCTTCAGTGCCAACGTATTCATGTCGATACGGTGGTAAGCTCTATCATGATAGGTAAGAAATAAAATCATGGTATGATAGCAGCCAAACAATTTCTAAAAAAACAAACGTTGAATTTACCGACGGTAAGTTTATCAAATTGACGATCATCACTCTTATTTTTCATCTTTTGTATTTCTAAAATGACGTTATATATTTGGGAATGCTTTTGTCTCTACTACTTTATAGTATATATATCATATTTAGCTCATGTTGTGATTCATGATAGCTATCATTGTTGTAGCTCAGACTTTATAAAAAGATGCCATTATCAACAGTCGCCTCTACTTATCACGCGACTGACGACAGTTTTTCTATAAAAACGATTGATAGATATAAAATATGACAAGATTATAAAAGGATCAACTTATGGATACCGCCCTATTATTATCTGGCGTGGTTGGGATTGGTATTGCCGCCCAATGGTTGGCTTGGTATTTGAAGCAACCGTCCATTTTATTTTTATTGCTAATTGGCATTATTGTGGGGCCCGTACTGGGGGTCTTTGACCCTGATTTGGTGCTTGGGGAACTCATGTTCCCTTTCATCTCTTTGGGCGTAGCCATTATCCTGTTTGAAGGCTCACTGACCTTAGAGTTCGATGAGATCAAACAGCATGGTACGGTTGTGCAGATGCTGGTCTCGGTGGGCGTTCTGATTACCATTGCCATCGTTGCCTTATCGACTTACTTGTTATTCGATGTTGACCCCTTGGTCGCTTTATTGTTCGGCGCGCTGGTCTGTGTCACAGGCCCCACCGTTATCATGCCCCTACTGCGTAGTGTGCGTCCCAACAAAACGATATCTAATATTCTAAAATGGGAAGGCATCATCATTGACCCAATCGGCGCAATTGCCGTGGTATTGGTCTATGAGTACATTATTTCAGGCGGCGAAGCCAGCAGTATCTTATTGTTTGCCAAAATTGTTATATTGGCGACCGTTCTTGGGATGGCTGGTGCTTGGTTATTGGCGTTTCTGATGCGTCGCCACATGATTCCTGAATTTTTGCGTAATGTATTTACGCTCGCCTTTGTACTGGTGTTGTTTTCGGTCTCCAACCATCTAGAGCATGAATCTGGGCTGTTGACGGTCACAGTACTGGGTGTTGCTTTGGCAAACTGGCCAAAATTCCCACGCGAGACCATTTTAGAATTCAATGAGTCGTTGACCATTCTTTTGATTTCGGTACTCTTTATCATTTTGGCGGCTCGTGTGGAGCTGGCAAGCTTACTGAGTGTGGGTTTTGCAGGCTTGGTATTGCTCGTTATCGTGATGTTTGTGGCGCGTCCGCTGTCTGTATGGGCTTCATCGATTGGCTCAAACCTCAAAACCAGCGAAAAACTAATGATTAGCTGGATTGGACCACGTGGTATCGTTGCGGCTGCTATTTCGTCGTTGTTTGCCATCCGTTTGCAAGAGTACGATATTCAAGGGGTTGAGCTATTGGTACCGCTCGTCTTTATGGTCATTATCGGTACGGTCATGATTCAAGGCTTGGGCGCCAAGGTCGTTGGCAATTTGCTTGGTGTACGCGAGCCTGAAACCAACGGTATTCTTATCGTTGGCTCAAATCCTATTGCCCTTTTGATTGCCACTTCTTTAAAAGATCAAGGGTTTGACGTCATTGTCGCTCACAACAACTATACCAATATCGCGCGCGCCCGCATGAGCGGACTACGTACTTATTTTGGTAATCCCATCTCTGATCATGCTGATCGCTACCTTGACCTGATTGGTATTGGGCGTTTATTTGCCATGAGTATGGACAAAGAGATGAACACTTTGTCTGAAATTCATTACCGTCATGAATTTGGTGAGCGTAAGCTATATCGTCTCAAATTCAGTGATGAGAAGGCCAGAAGCGAGCGTGATGACAAGCAGTCAAACTTCCATTCGCAGTGGCTGTTTGGCAAGGATGTGACTTATACCAAGCTTGCCAGTATGCTGTCCAAAAAGGCCCGTATCAAAATCACCAACATTACAGACAGTTATAGTTTTGAGCAGTATAAGGCAGACAACAAGCAGTTTGTGCCGCTCTATACCATTGATAAAGAAGGCAAATTGCACGTTATTACCGACAAATTCGATGGCAACGTCCCACGCGATCGCAAGCTTATCTCACTGGTGGTCGAGGATGAAGTACAGCCAAAACCAGTAGATGTCACTCCTAAGCAAGAGCAAGCGCGAATGGCAGCCGATGCCAGCTTTGAATCCAAATCAAAAGCGCCTGAAAAGCGTAAAGAAAAGGAGCTGGACGACAACAGTGCGCAGGCAGGGGCGCAGGAATCTGCGACAAGTCTAGAAAAAGACGGTGAGCAAAATATAAGCAATGATGCACCGTCAAAACCAAGCCGTACAGAGACGTTATCGGACACAGGCAAATCTTCTGATGACAAAGCGGCAGAGCCAAAAGAAGATGCTACGAACCCTGCAAATAAAGGGGTGATGTCCGCTAACTCGACCGCAACGTCGAAAACCAAGACCTCTAGCAGTAGTACCAACGGTAATGGCAATGCTCCAAAAAACAAAAAAGGCGGCCTTGATCCAAATCGCCTACCTGACTCTGGTCAAGACAATACGGCTAGTACAGACGATGACAGCTCTAAATCGTCTGAGAAAAAAGAGTCTGAGAAAAAAGACGCAAGCAACGCAGACAAGCGCTAAAACCTTTTTTATAAAATAAATATCGATAAATATAAAAAAAGCCTCAACGCACTGTTGGGGCTTTTTTATGTTGCTTCTAATTGACGGCGTTCAATTTTGCTATTGTCTTAAAGGCTATTATGGGACAAGCAGTTTGTCTTGTATCTTTTGCCATATTCGCACACCAACCTCCTCTGCACTACCTGACGCATCGATACGCTGTATCCGCATAGGATAGTCGTTAGCAAGCTCGCTGAACCCTTTATGAACCCACGTAAAAAACTCGGTCGCCTGCTGCTCAAACCGATCAGCAGCGCCGCGTTTATTGGCGCGTGCCATGCCTTCTAATACTGGCAAATCTAACCATAGTGTCAAATCAGGCAGTTGCACCACAAACTGATTGATTAACCCATCAATCTTAGCACGAATGACATCATCGCCATGTCCGCGTCCAAATCCTTGATAAGCAATGGTCGAGTCAGTAAATCTGTCACAGATTACCCACACACCGCGCTGTAGTGCTGGCAAAATGATTTGCTGCATGTGATCGCAGCGCGCGGCAAATAATAGCAATAGCTCGGTATCGTCCGTGATATCGGTGGCAGGATCAAGCAATATTTCGCGCAAACGCTCTGCAAACGGACTGCCGCCTGGCTCGCGAGTACGCAGATAGTCGATACCATTTTCCTGCAAACGTGAGCATAACTGCTCAATCGCTGTGGTTTTACCCACACCTTCAGTACCTTCAAAGCTGATGAAGCGACCTTGTTGGGGTACTTGTGAGGTTTGCGGTAAGGGAGATGAGACTTGACTAGATAAGGAAGAGCTGGCTTGCAACGAGACTGACATGATATGACCTTTTGCCACTAATGCGCGTTACATCTGCGATTATAACGCGCATTAAATGATAGGTTGCTTGATAGACAATGACTAAAAAATAACTTATGGCGGCGGCGTTTGCGCTCTTTTTTCACGCATGACACCCAAATACTCTTTTACGGCTTGATTGTGCGCATTTAAGCTATTGGTAAATTTGTGTCCGCCATTACCTGTTGCCACAAAGTAAAGCGCTTCGCTATCGGCAGGATGTAAGGTGGCTTCGATAGATGCGGCAGATGGCAGCGCGATTGGCGTTGGCGGCAAACCATCAATTTGATACGTATTATACGACGTTTTTTCATCGATGTCGCGGCGGCGAATATTGCCCTCATAACGACTTCCCATCCCATAAATGATGGTCGGGTCGGTTTGCATACGCATGCCTTGATTCAAACGGTTATTAAACACCGCTGATACCAAGGGACGTTCGTCAGGCACGCTGGTTTCTTTTTCGATGATAGAGGCCATGATTAAGGCTTCATAAGGACTCTTGTATGGCAAATCTGGGGCACGATTTTCCCAAGCATCTGTGAGTGCCTGCTGCTGACGTTTGTATAAATCCGTCAATACCTGTTTGTCGCTGGTGCCTTCACCATAATAGTAGGTATCAGGCGCAAACCAGCCTTCTAGATTGTGATTGACGATAGGATCATTACTGTTGACCACCTCATCTGGCAATATACCAGCCAAATCTAGGGCTTTTGCGATACTGGCATTGTCACTATCGGCAGTCAGCACTTCTTTTTTGATGCCCGGATTGTCACGTAGCGCTTGGTATAAATCTTTAGACGTTTTACCCTCGATGATTTGTACCTTTACCATCGCTGCTTTTGCGCCTTGTTCGAGCACTTGTAGCGCCTCAGCCATGGTTGGGTTTTCTGGTAATTGGTAAATCCCTGCATGCAGTGGTGCATCGACTTGCGACTTGATATATAGCTTAGCAATACTGGTAGAAAACAGAGGAATTTGCTGTTGCCACTGCGGTAGCAAACCGTAATAAGTCTGGCCTTGCTCGATGGTGACCATCTTTTGAGGCTGATCGATGCGTCCAAACAATGTCTGATACACCATCACTAAGAAAAACGCAGCAATGAGTCCAAGCACGAGCAATATTTGATAGCCGCGCTGCATAAAAAACGATTGGTTGTCCGTCTTATACTTACGTGGTTTACTCTCACCACTGATGAGTGAGACATCTGTTGCGGGTTTAGCCTTTTTGTCTTCTACAGCATGCAAGTCTGAATCTGTGGGCGTGGTATCAGCACGTTGACCAATATTACTATCTTGTTGATTTGATGGTGTATCATTAGGACGTTCAGGTGGCGTTTCAGGTGTGGACTTACTCATGGCAACTCGCAAGGCAGATGTTTGCTAGAATTTAGCACTGAACCGTGGCATTTTCAATGGTATTTGCTTAGCTTGTGCATTAACTAGATACTGGCACTACGCAGTATGGCTTCATATTCTCACTTTAGACGGATGCTTTTGCGCACCTTTTTTTTGGTAAAAAACCATGATGAATCTACATTTTGACCAAAGCCTTGCCAAAAAATATCGCTCTCCAGCGCAGATTATTCGTGTGCTGAGCGAAGCTTGGGTCAAAAATAATGGCTACTGCCCGAATTGCAGTACCCAGCCGCTCAGTGAGTTTGTAAATGGTAAACCAGTTGCTGATTTTTATTGTTCGACCTGTACTGAGCAATATGAGCTAAAAAGTAAAAAAGCGACCTTAAGCAATATCATTAACGATGGTGCTTATAAGACGATGATTGAGCGTATCAATAGCAACGACAATCCCAGTTTTTTCTTTTTGACATACTCAAAAGCGCTTACTGTGAATAATTTTCTGATCATTCCTAAGCACTTTTTTACGCCTGATATCATTATTAAACGCAAGCCCTTATCAGTAACGGCCAGACGTGCAGGTTGGATTGGTTGTAATATCGACTTACGAAATGTGCCAGAATCAGGAAAAATCTTTTTAGTAAAAGATAAGCATGTGATACCGCGTGATAGCGTCACAGAGCAATTTCAAAAAACCTTGTTTTTACGCACGCAATCTATAGAGTCACGTGGCTGGACACTGGATGTATGGCAATGTGTTGACAGACTTGATACCCATTTTTCTCTCAATCAAGTGTATGCTTTTGCCGATGTGCTACAGCTCAAGCATCCTAATAACAATCATATTAAAGATAAAATCCGTCAGCAATTACAAGTATTACGCGATAAAGGCATCATTGAGTTTGTCAGTCGCGGAAGCTATCGAAAATTATACTAAGCACTTTGCATTTTCTGATTACAGAAGACGATCATTTGTATTTGCTCTTTTTGCTAGGATCATAGGCACAATCAATCTAGCTAAAGGGAGATCGGCACATGACGAACGAAATAGGCTTAACCACTTATCAAATAGAAATCGTTGAGACCATGAGTCGTATTGTTGAAGTAATGGCAATAGATGATTCGTCAGCCATTCTACAAGCTCGGACAATGTATAGAAATGAGGACGTTGAGTTGTTTTATGATGATTTGATAGATACCAAATTTAATATTTTTGATAAAAAATAGCGTTTTGCACGCACATTTCACGCCATTGTTACTACACTGTCATTCAACAACGTCAAATTAGCCATCGGCATGATACCGCGCAAGGCATTGCAAAAAAACAATCGTGTCAAATGTGGCAAATCATCATCTTGCAACGGCCTAATGATAACTGGATAGGCTGTATTGGATAACGCATCTATAATCACTTGTCGCATCACGCCATCAACGCCCGATTGCGTCAAAGACGGCGTGTACCACTGCCCTGTCATCAGATAATTAGAATCTCCTTGAGTCGTATCAATCGTATTTTTGGACTCTAGAGAGTGTGGATTTGTCACTGGCGCACCCGCTAGCTGATAGAACACGTTACTCATCGTGCCTTCAATCCAGCACCCACTCATGTCTCGCAGCAACCCTTCCCCAATGTTTGGCTGTAAAGGGGTATGTGATGCGTCAGATGGTAATAAGTGTGATTTGATGCGTTGTAGCTCAGCACTTGCCAGCACGGTATCGAGCCGATTAAGACTTTTTAGCCCTGCTAATGGTGGTGGCAAGCAAGCAATTTGTGCGGATAAGCAAATGGCGCGATTAACTGGCTGTATGGGAGTGCGGCGTCCATCTGGTAAGCATAGCTGCTCATCAGTTTTAACCATCATGGCTGAGGATTTTAGCCAAATGTCACAAGCGCTTCCAGACGCATTGGATGTGTAACCATATCCACGCACGGCTTGCGCAGCACGCACAACGATAAGCTTGAGCACGCCTTGTTGCAAGCGCTGAGCATGTATTGTTAAGGCAGTGATTAAGGAGTGGCTATCTACGTCGAGTTGCAGGGCTTTTTGATGAGAGATGAGACGCTGATGATGATAATCCAACCATAGTATCTGCCCATCAATCACGCCCATGGTGGTAAAAAAACCATCACCGTACGCCAGTCCACGACTGTCCAACGACAGAGTAGCATGCGTAATATCTGTCTCATTTTCTGATGAGTGTAGACAAAACCAGCTACTAGACATCGGCATTGTCTCTCTTAGCTTAACTGTTAGTTTCTGGCGCTTCGGATTTATTGATGACCAGCATACAACTATAAAATTCGCATTTTGCCAGTTCTACTTTTTGTCCGCCGACCACTTTGTTTTTGGTGATTTGACTGTTGAGCATGTCGCCAACCATCTTACCACCTTCATCGCCCATGAGTTGACGGGCAACTTTATGTGCTTTTTTGGCATGGTTTTGGCTGAGCTCTTTTTCTTTGTCAGAGTCAGTAGGATTGGCATAGTACCAGCCAAGCTCCAAGTATTTTTCAGAGTCAATCAGATCCAGATATGGGGCATCAGCCTTCATAAAACGGTATTTGGTAGCGGCATTACTGGCGTAGTCCAAGCTGTTCTCATCGGTGCTCACCACTTTGCCAAAAGTTGATTTAATCTCCTCCAGCTTATCAATACTCAGCGGCGTCACCTTACCAGAGCTCCAAGATGAAACATCATATCTCACAGGTGTGGCTTGCGCAGTAGTCGCCCCATCTAGGTCAGCAGTCCCAGATGCACTGTCTTTGGCTGGTGCATCATTGGCGCTTGCTTGCTCGCTGGTATTTGCACTCGCATCTTGATTTTGGGCATCGCTTTGGCTATTGTCACAGCCACTGAGCGATACACCAACCGCCATTATCATACCGACCATTAAGGTCTGTAGTTTGTTATTCCACATGGACAATTTACTCACACTTTTAGATTGGTCTCAAAATAGTATTAACGAGCGATCAAAGCGGCCGCTGATAATGAACAATGTTTTTACTGACAAGCTTGTTCAGCTCTTAGCGTTTTATAACAGAACCATCACTAGAGCAGACCCATATTCTTTACAATCTATAGTTTACCCAACTGCTTAACACTTGACTACCCTCTACGTTACGGATAACGGTCCCAGAGAGTACAGATTTGTTAAGGACCTTCCATATCAAAACCTCTTGCTTATTCAAATGGTTATTTGCTTTGTCTTCGGTTTGTCAAATCCTACCGTATCCCTTATGATGAGTGAACTTTATTGACCTCTTTATTCATGAGTTTTGACTCTCACCGCTAGCGAAATATTTATGACTCAGCATTTTATAGTGATTGGCAATCCGATTGCCCATAGCAAATCTCCCAAAATCCATACATTGTTTGCCGCGTGCGCGTCGATGGATATCAGCTATCAGCGTCAGTACTGTCCCGATGATGCAGACAGCTTTACCGCGGTGGTTGAGGCATTTTTTTGCGGCGGCGGCGTTGGTGCCAATGTCACTGTGCCATTCAAACAAGTTGCCTATGAGTGCTGTGCGGCGCGTGGCGGCTTATCAGATCATGCCAAAATTGCAGGCGCGGTCAATACACTCTTATTAAACAAGGCGTTGTTGGATAAGGGCGTACCGCTAGCAGAGGCTATTTATGGCGATAATACCGATGGTCAAGGATTGGTCAATCACATGAGAAGTTTGGACTGGCCTCTCACAGGCGCGCGCGTTGCCATTATTGGTGCAGGCGGTGCGGTTCGCGGTATCATACTGCCTTTGATTGAGTCAGGTATTACCGCATTAACCATCGCCAATCGAACCGTAAGCAAGGCGGTAGAACTGGTTGAAGAGCTGAGCACCGCCAGCGCTATTATTGATAAACAGCAGATTAAAACGTGCAGCACCGCAGAACTAGAAGGATCATTTGATATCATCATCAATGCCACTTCTATCGGCTTATCAGATGAGAAACTACCGCTGCGCGATGATCTAAATTGCCAGTATGCCTACGACTTGATGTATGGGCGTCCGTTGCCGTTTTTACAGCATTTTGACGCTCGCGGGGCACAGATCTCTGACGGTTATGGCATGCTCATTGGACAAGCGGCGTTGAGTTTTGAGTGTTGGACAGGCCACTGTATTGATGTTGCAAAGGCGACAGAAGACTTAAATAAAAGCTAAGCAACATGTGTGCTAAGTTCGATAAAAAAGGCGCATAAACTGACTCTATGCGCCTTTTTTGATCTGCTTTTTGAACACATACTGTTTAATACATCTTTTATGAAAAACGCGCCAAAAGCCAGTTTTCCATACGCCGTAACGGCATGCGTAAATTGGTCGAGTGCATGACAACGCCGCCCGCCAAACCTACTAAACACCCAATCGCTGTGTCGTATAAGCGCGCACGCATCACCACTTGATAGCCCTGTTCGGACAATGGCAAACCACTGCCATATTCAGCAATAAATATGGTCAGCGGTGTGATAAATATCACAGCCAATCCGTAATGCCGATCGACCAAGTTTTCAATAAACAGCATCATGACCAAAACTGTCAACGCCACTCCCCATATCGACAAATTCCAAGATAACATCCAACCTGCCAACCCCACACCCACCATCGTCCCAAGCAGACGATGTATTTGTTTGATCCACACTGTACGTAAATGAATGCCTTGAATGATAAGAAAACAGCTCACTGCCGCCCAATAGGGATTGGAGAGGTTCAATACCAAAGTGACAAACAAAGCCAAACTCACAAAACCCGCCACAATAATACTTTCGGCAATCGTATCTGGCTCATAACTATAGGTAGGTGTGGGCGTAGAGGGACGTGTGGCAAGTAAAAACAACGAATATAGTAGCGACAGGACAATCGCAAAACCACTGCCCAGCATCACAAGGCCTGTGGCTGGCAGGATATCCTCTAATGGCAGCGGTATGAATAATGCAATTGCTCCTGCCATCAGTATAAACAAACCTGCTGGCGGTGGCTGACGATAATAACGACCAAGGATGACTACACCAAAAGCCATAAGCGTAAATATCGGTAATATCAATGCAGGAATGTGCTGCGCCATCAAGCCTAAGGCAAAGCATAGTGACATCGCAAAGCCCCATGCCATCACCGTCACCAATCGATAAGGCAACTTACCGACCAATGGCGTATTCAAGATAACCATCGCGCCAAGCGATGCCTTAATACCAGAGGGCAATGCGTCAAAATAAGCACCGACAAACACAGGAAAACTGATAGCGATTGCAGCAATGATTGGCATATGCCAAGGTCGCTTGCTGCGGTTCACTGTCAATAAATGAGACAGCTCACCACTGAGTAAAATTTTAATGCGAGCAACCCATTCTGTTAGCCAAGATGCTCGCTTTGGCTGGTGCTTTAATGCACTCATCATTGGTGCTCCTTATAGTATAGACACACGTAAACGTCGTACTTTGAATACGATGCTGCTCATTATAAAGCCATTCTTATCAATCAATATTAATAAAAACCTAATTCAGCTATTTATAACTTATATTTTTATTTTTATAGATATTTTATGAATATTAGTTATCAGTTGTATATTTGTTTTGTTAGAAGACTTATACTGCTATGACGGCGACAGCAACAATACTCGAATGAAAAAAGGGTTATATTCATCAAAATAAATCCTCTATTTTTGCAAAATCTCAGCAATAAGCAGCGATATTGTTTACATTTATCTAAATAATCAAACAATAGTTTATAATATTGAGTTGTGAACATCATGGCTTACGGACTAAGCTGACCATCTATGATAACGAATAACGAAAGAGAGCGACTATGTTAACTTACAAAGCACCTTTACGTGATATCAAGTTTTTGATTAATGATGTCTTTGATTATCAAACCCATTACAAAAGCTTGGATAACGGCGAAAACGCTGATCCTGAAACGGTCGACATGATTTTGCAAGGCATGGCTGACTTTGCTGAAAACATTTTATCACCTCTTTATCAGCCAGCTGACGAAGAAGGCTGTCATTTTGAAAATGGTGAAGTCACCACACCAAAAGGCTTTAAAGAAGCCTATAACCAGTTTGTAGAAGGTGGTTGGCAAGGTATCTCGTATCCTGAAGAATACGGTGGTATGAATTTACCAATGTCAATCAACCTTATCAAAGCTGAAATGATCGGTACCGCCAACTGGCCTTGGGCCATGTATTCTGGTCTTTCAACAGGTTGTATCAATACCCTACTCCAATACGGTTCTGATGAGCAAAAAGCCCTTTATCTACCGAAGTTGGTTGAAGGCTCGTGGGCAGGCACGATGTGTTTGACTGAGCCACAATGCGGTACAGATTTGGGACAGGTTAAGTCAAAAGCCATCCCTCAAGAAGACGGTAGCTACAAAATTAGTGGCACCAAAATCTTTATCTCAAGCGGTGAGCATGACTTAACAGACAATATCATTCATATTGTCTTGGCACGTCTACCAAACGCTCCAGAAGGCACACGCGGTATCTCACTATTTATCGTACCCAAGTTCACGCCGAATGCAGAAGGCGAATCTGGCGAGCGCAATGCGGTTGTGTGTGGTTCAATCGAACACAAAATGGGCATCAGCTCTTCTTCTACCTGTGTGTTGAACTTTGATGGTGCGACGGGCTACCTAATTGGTGAACCGAACAAAGGCCTAAAAGCGATGTTCACCTTTATGAACACTGCTCGTATCGGTACTGGTATCCAAGGTCTGGCGCACACTGAGCTGTCTTTTCAAAACGCGCTACCCTATGCCAAAGAACGTCGTTCTATGCGTACGCTATCTGGCACCAAAGATCCTGAAAAAGTGGCTGATGCCATCATTCATCATGCGGATGTACGCCGTATGCTATTGACGCAAAAAGCCTTTGCTGAAGGCGGTCGCTCAATGATTTATCATTCAGCACGCTATGCCGACAAAATGGCACAAGGTATCGTCAATGGTGATGATGAAGAGTTCGAAAAATGGGATGACAAGCTAGGTTTCTACACGCCAATCCTAAAAGGCTTCTTAACTGAGCTGGGTATTGAAGCGGCCAAGCACGGTCAACAAATCTATGGCGGCCATGGCTATATCAAAGAATGGGGCATGGAGCTGATCGCTCGTGATGCTCGTATCGCAACCATGTACGAAGGTACGACTGGCGTACAAGCGTTGGATCTATTAGGCCGTAAGGTTATCTTACAGTCTAAAGGCAAAATCATCCGTGACTATACCTCAAGCATCATGAAGTGGTGCGGCGAGTATGCCCTTGATAAAGACATGCGTAAATTCGTTTGGGCACTCACCAAACTGTGTGCTGAGTGGAACACATTGACAGTACGCTTGATGCTAATGGCGCGTAAAGACCGTGAAATCATTTCAGCCGCATCAGATGATTTCTTGATGTACTCAGGTTACGTGATGATGGGTTATCACTGGGCCCGCATGGCAGCAGTCGCTTATGACAAGCTTAAAAACGGTGGCACTGAAGCACCAGAGTTCTATCAAGCAAAAATCCAAACTGCTGAATTCTACTTTGATAAGCTCTTGCCACGTACCTCAGGTCACGCTGAAGCGATGGTCGCGCCAAGTGAAAGCATGACGTCAATGGAAATCGAGCATTTTGCTTTTCTAGACTAAAATAAAAGTCGGTCGATCCCTGATAAAAAAGCGCCTAAATCATAGGCGCTTTTTTGTGCCCAATGAACACTCGTTATTTGCTTAAGTGCTGATTCACTTATATAGATTTACTTACGCTGATTCACTTACGTAGTTACTAAAGACAATCGACATTTATCAGAGCACCATAGTTTTACGACTCTGCAATCGAGTTTTTACTGCCTTTTTTATATCAATAGCCAGACTGTCATGTTAGGAGCCAACCATGTTATCCATGAACCATCAAACCGTATCATTAGCCTCAAAGGGTATACAAGCATTATTGCTCAGTACGGCGCTTGCCGTTATCACCGCCAATAGCGCCGTTGCCAAAAATAGCGATACCCCTATTCAATTTGCAAAAGGTGCTATTACTAGTACAACAACGGGGAAGCTCAGTCCCAGTGAAGATGAGCACTGGTATCACTTTCAGGCAGGCAGCTCTCAATATGCGGTGATTAATATCTTGCCATTAGCGGGTACGGCTGAAACCGCCAATGTGGGGGTGTTGCACATGCCAAATGGTAAACAAGATGGCACCAAAGGCGGTATCATTTATCAAGGCTGCCTGCCAACCACGGGCGATTATCGATTACGTATCGCCCGTAACCTGATGGCAACGCAAGGCAAAACCGCAGGCTATAAAATAGAGACTATGATACTGCCCAAATACGCCAGTCAGTCGCTATGTAAATAGTGATTTTAAATGCCTACCCTAAAAATAAAAGCAGCCTACTTTCAATAGTAGACTGCTTTTATTTGGGTAAATCAATGACAGATAAAGGCTTTAAGTAACAAAAATATTGGGACGTTTAGCTGCCCAGCATTTTTTTATGATACACCGCGCTGATTTCTTCAACTTCAACGCATACTTGTAAGGCGGCGCGCCCTGATTGTTTTGCACTTAGCTCTTTTTCTATGGTGCTTACCAACAGCTCTGCAAGTTGATTGCGAACCACCAAATCACGACCTGTCATTATTTTTAAGCTGGCATAGATAAAGCCGTTGGTTTGTTCATCATCTTCTACCCCTACCAAAAACGTCTCAAGCGGTATGATACGGCTTTTAATATCCGCTGGATTACCAAAATGCCCGCTGTCCCACAGCACTTTGTTCAATGATTTGAGTAAAGACTCTTCGTGAGAGATACTGACATTAGGCGTCGCTTGGATGGTTAACTGCGGCATGGATATATCCTTATAAAGTACAAGTAAAAACAACAGCTCAGTAGCGACACGCCACTGAATTTATAAACTGTTAATGACTAGCTGTTTGAAGACTAATTTTTTAATCATCAGTAATAGCACCAAAACGGGCAGTAAGCGTGGCTAATAGCTGCTCAGGTGGTAGCTCAATCTCTAAACCCCGACGACCACCACTCACATAGATGGTGGCATAACTTTGTGCCGAGTCATCGATGATTGTCGTCAATCGCTTTTTTTGTCCCAACGGACTGACGCCGCCCAATACATAGCCGGTCGTACGTTCTACTTGCTTAGGATCTGCCATCTGAATTTTTTTACAGCCCACTGCCTTGGCCATTTTTTTAAAATTTAACGTCTTGTCTACTGGCAAGATTGCGACGGCAAGCGTGTTGGCGTCTGTCGATACCACTAAGGTTTTGAACACTTGTGTTACTGCTACGCCAAGCTTTTCTGCGGCTTCTAAGCCAAAAGAGGCCGCCTGACTGTCATGAGTATATTCGTGTAATTGGTAATTAAGACCGCATTTTTTGGCAAGATCGACGGCTGGCGTCATAATAGTTTACCTTATTTTATCGGCATATATGCAATAGCATACATGGACTTTATTGTCTTTTGGGCACACACATTATTAAGCCAAAACGATTTTTTTTCAAATAAAGTCTCTCTGACATTTTGTGCTTATATTAAGTCCTTTCACTCACATGAGACGCCCTATATGATTATTGGTCAGTATGAATAATAGCAGTATATACAGACACTATATATCGCTTTGATGGCTTTTATGGCATTATAAGGGCAACATATTTGACTATTTTTGATACTGATTATGATACCGAAGTTCCTGAAAAAACGGATTTTTACAGCGCCAGTCACGACTGATAGCACCACAACAACTGATGGCAATCCAGTCGCCTCGACGCCTTATGCAAAAGCCCCGATCAATCAGCTTTACCGTAAGCTGTCAGGTCAATTGCTTGACGTCGCAGTCAAACCTAAACTATTGGGGGAGCTGCCTGAGTTCGATGCAGACGATCAAACACTCATATTTTATGTGTTACAAGATTATTCGCGTTCAAACAGTATTTTGATTGACTTGCAGACACAAGAGCATCGCTTGCCACCTGCGTTAGTTGGGGTCAATGATGCCGCGCATCGTATCAAAGAAAACGCGGCCATCGTCTTTTTGAATCATCCTCATGCCAAAGACACACCATTGTCACCGCGCCTTTCACGTCTCGTGTCTGCGGTATTACAATATCCAGAATTGAAGGTACGTTTGGTGCCTGTCTCTATCTTATGGGGACGTGCGCCAGAAAAAGAAGATTCGCTCTTTAAGCTATTAACAGCGGACAACTGGGAAGATCCCAGTATCACAAAACAGCTGTTTAACATCGGCGTGATGGGACGTGATACTTTTGTACAGTTTCATCCGCCCCAAGATTTACGTACCATTATTCATACTCATCTTAAAGACGATACAGAGGACTCTGATCTCGTCGATGCGGCCAGCACTGATTTAAAAGACCCATCAGAAAACGTCACCAACAGCGATAATAAACAAGACGACGCTGCAACGCCACATTATGCGTTGGTCGCAACCGCAGATAGCAATCGTGAATTGGTACGTACCATACAACAGCAGCTCGCGATTTATTTGGACAAACAACGTGCCAGTATGTTGGGGCCTGATTTATCAGATAGGCGCAATTTGGTTGATAAGCTGGTGTATTCACCAGCGATCAAGCACGCCATAGAAGCGGAAGCCGAAAAAACGGGCACCAGTGTTCGCGAGGCTCGTTTGCTTGCCAAAGGGTATGCCAATGAGATGGTCAATGACTATTCGCACTCAATTGTGCGAGGCTTTTATAAATTCTTAACGTGGTTATGGACGCAACTGTATGATGGCGTAGAAGTGCATCATTTCGAGCGTGTTCGTGAGATTGCCACTGACTACGAACTGGTTTATGTGCCTTGTCATCGCAGTCATGTTGACTATCTGTTGCTGTCTTATGTGATTTATAAAAGTGGTCTTAGTATTCCGTATATCGCCGCGGGTGACAACTTGGACGTCCCTGTATTGGGGCCATTGTTACGAGGCGCTGTCGCTTTCTACATACGTCGTAGCTTCCGTGGTAATGCACTCTACACGGCGGTTCTACGTGAGTATATGCATACACTCATTACTCGTAACACGCCGATTGAATACTTCATTGAAGGGGGTCGCTCGCGCTCAGGACGCCTGCTACCGCCCAAAATGGGAATGCTGGCGATGACGGTACACAGTCAATTGCGTCAAACCAATAAGCCTGTGGTATTCATTCCGACTTATATCGGTTATGAGCGCATCATGGAAGGCGGCACGTATGTTGGTGAGCTAAAAGGCAAACCAAAAGAGTCCGAATCTTTGATTGGGCTACTCAAGGTGGGTCGTAAAATTGAACGTATCTTTGGTACAGTTCATTTAAGCTTTGGTAAGCCTTTATACCTAAGCGAATTCATGCAAAAATTCGATGTGTCCGCCAACAGTTTGCCTACTGATCGTACTGATACCCCACTAGATGACAAAACCAGCGCCATGGTCGACAACATTGGTGTCAAGGTGATGCAGCACATCAATAAAGCCGCGGTAGTCACGCCAGTCTCGCTATTGTCATTGGTGCTACTCTCTGCACCCAAAGCAGCATTGGATGAGGAAAGCTGCCGCGAGCAAATCGCCCTTTATCAAGGTCTTGCTCAGCAGCTGGCGTATTCAGATGACACCGTCATCACAGACATGAGTCCGCAGCAAATCATTGATTATGGTATTAAGCTGAAATTGATAGAGCGCACGCCGCATATTTTAGGCGATATTATCCAAATCGCAGGCAAGCAGGCAGCATTGCTGAGCTATTTCCGTAATAACATTTTGCACGTCTTTATTTTACTGTCTTTCTTAGCGGCACTGGTCGCGCGCAATGGTCGTATGGAACGCAGCCGCTTAGACAGTATCGCTGAGCAATTATATCCGTTCTTACAAAGCGAGCTGTTCTTATACTACCCAGCGCATGGCTTGGCCGATACCATTAATAAAAAAGTTGATACCTTATTGTCTCACGGTCTGATTGTGGAGCTGAGTGATGGTATGCTCAGTGTACCTGAGTCAAATAGCAAGTGTTATCAGCAGCTACAAGTGCTGGCGACTCCAGTTGGTCAAAGCCTTGAGCGTTACTTTATGACGCTTGCCCTACTCGCGCAGCAAGGATCAGGCAATTTGACCGAAAGCGAGGTTGTTGATTTATGCCATCTGCTTGGACAACGCTTGTCTGTGCTTTATGCAGATGACATTCCTGATTTCTTTGATCGTGCTTTATTTACCAGTTTTATCAGTGCATTGACTCGTCTTGACTACTTGCAAAAAGATGAAGAGACTGGCGTTTTGACCTTTGATCATCGTATCAATGACATCGCTCATCATGCCAAATATGTCCTCACGCCTGATATGATGCAAATCTTGCATCAAGTGGCAAGCTTAGATGACAGCGAAATCACTCACGCGATTACTGAGATTAGCAATAAAAAGCAGCGTAAATTTGGGCGTAAGCGTTAGTCATTTCTCATGACTTTTAAACTATTGAACCAAACAAAAAAGACCGCTCATCATTAGCGGTCTTTTTTTTCATTATATTTTTTCAGCTATAACGTCAGTATAGAACATGCAATGCACTGACAAGAAAAATCACATACAAGCATAGTTATTATCAACAAAAGTCGCTAAAATAATTGGCAAAATATCTTTGATCAGCTACCTTTATGAAGCAGTGCGTCACATCATCCTAAAATCATGATATTGACTACCATATATTGATAGAGGGCAACTAAAAAAATAGCCTAGTTACTGATACTGCTTAGCTTAGCTTAGTTAAATAGAATAAATACCATGCCTTGTTATAGAAAAAGAGAGGATTCATGAAAGCGGTTGTTTATGAAAATTTTGGTGCCACACCCAAACTGATGCAGGTAGCAGATCCCACACCAGAGGCTGATGATGTGGTCATTAAAGTGGAAGCGACTGGCGTATGCCGTAGTGACTGGCATGGATGGATGGGGCATGATCCTGATATCGAGCTGCCTCATGTACCCGGACATGAGTTTGCTGGCATTATCGCTGAGATCGGTCGCAACGTCACGCGCTTCAAGGTAGGGGATCGCGTCACAGTGCCGTTTGTGAGTGGCTGCGGCAGCTGTCATGAGTGCCATTCTGGTAACCATCAGGTTTGCGGCAACCAAACCCAACCAGGCTTTACCGATTGGGGCTCATTCGCAGAGTACGTAGTCATCCATTATGCCGATGTTAATTTAGTCCACCTACCTGAAACCATCGACTTTACGACTGCTGCTAGCCTTGGCTGCCGCTTTGTGACCTCATTTAGAGCGGTTGTGGATCAAGGGAAAGTCAGCGCGGGTCAGTGGGTCGCGGTACATGGCTGTGGCGGCGTTGGCTTATCTGCCATTATGATTGCCAATAGTTTGGGTGCCAATGTGATTGCCATAGACATCGCCGATGACAAACTGGCACTGGCCAAAGCGTTAGGCGCTTATGCCACCATCAATGCCAATACCGTAGCGAGTGTTCCCGAAGCGATTTTGGAGCTAACCAAGGGCGGAGCCCATTTGTCTTTAGATGCGCTGGGGCATCCTGCGACCTGTATCAACTCGATTAACAGTCTAAAAAAACGGGGCAAGCATGTCCAAGTCGGCCTGCTATTAGCTGAGCAAGCGACACCGCCCATCCCAATGGACCGAGTCATTGCCAATGAATTAGAAATCATTGGCAGCCACGGTATGCAGGCGTTTCGTTATGATGCCATGCTGCCGATGATTGCCACAGGCAAGCTTGCGCCCGAAAAACTATTGGGCCGAGAAATCAGCTTAGCAGAATCTATCGAAGCGCTGACCTCAATGGAGCACAATACAGTACCCGGGGTGACGGTAGTGACCAGCTTCTAGGCAGCGATCATTTAATAAATTAATATCAAAGAAAATCTGCTATTTGTCTTTGAAGATGAGCTCGCGGTGTCTACACACGTGTGCTTATTTAAACAGTCTTATAGCAGGTTTTTCCCCTTTCGGTAGTAGTTAAGGTGCGCTTCATTGGGCACCATATTGCCGCCCGTTGCCCATATGATATGCGTGGCTTTCTCTAGTTTGTCCATTAATCCGTGGCGCTCTAGATATGCTATGCCTTTGGTGAGCACATTAAACATACCAGGTGCGCCTGCCAATGCCGAAGGCTCCAGATCAATGCCTTCGCTGTCATGCATTAAGGCCAGCAAGCGATATAAATCGTCGTCCGCCACCGTGTAAATACCGCTGAGCAGTTGATCCATCACCTGACCGACAAAGGCGGATGGACGACCGACCGCCAGACCATCGGCACAGGTTTTGTTATCAATACCCAAATCCTGCACACTGATACCATCATGTAAACCCGTATACATACCGACCAGCATGCACGGAGAATGGGTCGGCTCAGCAAAAAAACAATGCACATTGTCCCCAAAAATTTGCTTGAGACCAAAAGCCACGCCACCAGGGCCACCGCCAACGCCGCACGGCAGGTAAACGAATAGCGGCTGCTCGCGACTCACCTGAATACCTTGATCGTCCAGCTGTTGCTCTAGGCGCTCAGCGGCGACGCTATAGCCAAGAAACAGGTCTTGAGAGTTTTCATCATCGATAAAGTGGCAGCGCGGGGTTTGCTCGGCCTCGATCCGCCCTTGTTCAACGGCTTTGCTATAGTCATCTTGATGCTCGACAACGCGGACGCCCTTATCGCGCAGCAAGTCTTTTTTCCATTGACGGGCGTCCGCAGACATGTGCACGGTGACTTGGAAACCAAGCTGCGCGCCCATGATGCCGATACTCAAACCAAGATTGCCCGTTGAGCCGACCACGATGCTGTGCGTGGCAAAGACCGCTTGGCAAGCTGCGCTATCGAGTGTTTGATAGCTTTCTTCTACTGTCAAAAGGCCCGAATCAATCGCGACTGATTCTGCATATTTGAGTACTTCATAGACCCCGCCGCGCGCCTTAATCGAGCCTGAAATAGGCAGGTGGCTGTCGCATTTTAGCAGTAAGCGCCCAGACATCGGATGACCATAAAAGGTTTGTAGAGCTTGCTGCATGCGCGGGATAGCGATCAATGGCGATTCGATGATGCCATCGCTTGCCGCCGTCTCAGAAAATACACTGGCAATATAAGGGGCAAAGCGCTGTAAACGCTCGGATGCGTCCGCGATATCATCCAAGCCAAGCGGCAGATTAGGTGCTACCTCTGCAAAAGGCTGCCACTTAGGATTCAACCAGCACAGCGGCTTGGTGGCTGTGATCGTCTTTAGTAGCGGATGGGTGTGATATAGCTGTGCTATCGATGCTTGCTGGGGTGCTTTCGTTGTCATAAATTACGCTCGTATGAAATGGTGTAATGTCAAAGGCTGTGATGCTTGTGCTATCTTTTAGCTACCGTCTGATATATTGATTAAAACGCGATACCGCAATATAGACAAACTCTTTTTTTAAATGCAAGGATGAATATGGCTCATGTGAATACAAACCCTGCCAGTACTCGGATGCTGGGTAATCTGCACTGCTTTTCTTGTGTCGCTCGCCACATGAGTTTCACCCTTGCCGCGGATGAACTTTGCTTGACACAAAGCGCGGTCAGTCATCGCATCAAGCAGCTAGAAACGCAGCTCGGATTCAGTTTGTTTTTGCGATTTAATCGGCGCATCCAGCTGACTTATGAGGGCGAACAACTCTGGGCGGTACTCAATGATTCGCTCTCTTCTTTGGACATGACCATTCGTGATTTACGCAATCAAGACATTGGTGGGCATTTGACCGTATCGGTACCGCCTTCTTTTGCTCAGCATTGGATAACGCCGAGACTTAGCCAATTTCAAAAACAAAACCCACGTCTGTTCTTGCATTTTAAAACACACAGCCGCTTGATAGATTTTTCACGGGAAAATATAGATATTGCGATTTATTACGGCAGCGGTGACTATCCAGGATTGCACGCTCAGCGATTAATGACGGAGTATCTTCAGCCTGTCTGTAGTCCCGAGTATGCCCGCGAACACGATCTTTACGACAAACGAGAAAATCTCGCCCAGTGCCAATTTCTTCACGATGTCAACGCGTGGCCTGATGCGGGGGCGCATGCTGAATGGGAATATTGGTGTGAGGCATCTGGTATTGCCTCCGTTGACTTAAGCGGTAGCTATTCTTTTGATAGATCAGAGATGGCCGTTAATGCTGCAAAGCATGATTTGGGCATCGCAATGGGTCGACTCAATCTGATTCAGGATGATATCAATTGTGGTGAGCTTGTTACCCCTTTCGCACAGATGATACGAGCCAAACAGCATTATTTTGCAGTTTGCCACCCAGACCGTGTAAATCGTCCTGCGATTAGTGCCTTGTTGCAGTGGTTGTCTAAGACAGCAGCGCAAGACAAACTTGCCTAGTGTCTGGTTTACTCGATTTTGAAGCGTGCTTAATATAGCGCAAACTCACCGTTAACGTTTGTTGATCTTTCATAGAAACTTTTTAGACCATAAAAAAGGCGTAACCTGCGTTACGCCTTTTATTGATAAATCTGATCGTTCTTTTAGCAGACTAATTCGCTATCTTCTTATACTTGGCACGCTTAGGACTGGCGTCATCACCCATCGTCTTTTTACGATACGCTTCAAACTCAGTGTAGTTACCGTCGAACCATACTGGACCTTCTTCTTCGAATGCCAAGATGTGAGTAGCAATACGGTCAAGGAACCAGCGATCATGCGAGACGACCATGACCGTGCCTGGGAATACTTGAATCGCATCTTCTAGCGCACGTAAGGTTTCGATATCCAAATCGTTTGATGGTTCATCGAGGAGCAATACGTTTGCGCCTTGCTTTAGCGTCTTCGCCAATTGCAAACGGTTACGCTCACCACCTGATAATTGACCAACGTGCTTTTGCTGGTCTGAGCCTTTAAAGTTGAAACGTCCGATATAGGCGCGGCTTGGCGTGGTGTAGTCGCCAACGGTAATGATATCAAGGCCGTCAGAGACTTCTTCCCATACGGTTTTATTATCATCTAAGTGGTCACGCACCTGACCGACATAGGCAACCTTGACACTTTCACCCAAATCAACCGAACCAGTATCTGGAGTATCACGCTCAGTAATCATGTTAAATAGCGTGGTTTTACCTGCACCATTTGGACCGATGATACCAACGATAGCGCCAGCTGGGACATTGAAGCTTAGGTTTTCATACAGTAGGCGGTCGCCGAATGATTTGGAGATATCATTGACTTCGATCACCTTATTACCCAAACGTGGACCAGGTGGAATATAAATCTCAGAAGTCTCGTTACGTTTTTGGAATTCTGTTGAGTTCAACTCTTCAAAACGCTGTACACGAGATTTCGATTTGGCTTGTTGGCCTTTTTGATTTTTACGAATCCACTCAAGCTCTTTTTTCAAGGCTTTTGCAAAAGACTCTTCTTGCTTGTTCTGTTGCTCTAGACGGTTGTTCTTTTGCTCGAGCCACTCAGTATAGTTGCCTTCGTACGGATAGCCATGGCCACGGTCCAGCTCCAAAATCCACTGAGCCACATTATCCAAGAAATAGCGATCATGGGTAATGGCAACGATAGTACCGCTGTAATTCTGCAAGAATTGCTCTAGCCATGCAACAGACTCGGCGTCCAAATGGTTGGTCGGTTCGTCAAGTAATAGCATATCAGGGCGCGACAATAGTAGACGGCATAGTGCTACGCGGCGTTTTTCACCACCTGACAGTTTACTCACGTCCGCGTCCCATGGTGGCAGACGCAGTGCATCAGCGGCTTTCTCTAACTGGTTATTTAGATTGTGTGCATCCCATGACTGGATGATGTCTTCCATTTTGCCCTGCTCTTCAGCAAGTTTGTCAAAATCAGCATCAGGTTCAGCGTATTCAGCATAGATCGCATCTAGTCGAGCGAGCGCGTCTAGTGCTTCGCGCATACCGTCTTCGACATTGCCGCGCACGTCTTTACTGTCATCAAGTTGTGGTTCCTGTGGCAGATAGCCAACTTTGGTACCGGCTTGCGCGCGTGCTTCACCGCTATATTCAGTGTCAACGCCTGCCATGATACGTAGCAACGTTGATTTACCAGAACCGTTGATACCGAGGACACCGATTTTGGCACCCGGGAAAAACGATAGGTTGATATTTTTTAAGATTTCACGCTTAGGGGGAACAAGTTTTGACACGTTGTTCATCGTGTAAATATATTGAGCCATTAACACTCCGATAGACTGCATAGAAGAGAACAGCAAATACCACTCAGCGCTGCTGCCAAGCGTGCCGTACCTCAAAATCAGGGTTACAAATTATAGGTCATTATCGCATTGTGACGCATACCCTGCAAGCTGAGAGGTTGTTTTAACACGTGTTTTACCCCTTTTGTCGCAAAGCGCTGTCATTTCTCTCTGGTCACTGCTATAAAATGAGAGATAAGCGAGGTTAAGTGAGCAATACAAGTCACCAAGCTGTTATAAACGCTTTCTAAATAGCACAAAAAAAATCATTAAACCTTTCGATAGTTTAACCAATAGCCGTTAGAATGTTAGCATGTCTTAACAAAACAGTGTTGGTATCAAACAGTTTTTGCATGTTCACTTGGGTTAGACCCAGCTTAAAATCAGTAAAAATATTTAAAGGCGGGTAGAACAACAAGAACTTTATTCACAATCATCACAAAGGTAATAGTTTTATGGCCACCGGCTACCGTCCTGAATGGGTTCAAGGTGCTTTCGTTGATTTTATTGAATCACGCCTGCATTCGTTTTGGTCATTGAGTATACCCAAGATAAGACTGTTAGCACGGCATCGGTTGAGTGATGATCTAATCGCATTACAATTTGAGACCAATCGCGCTTTTAGGCAGCGAGCATTCAGTACACAAAAGGGCTGGCAGGGTGGACAATATCTTAATGTAAGCGTTGTCCTTGCAGGAATTTGTCATCAGCGCAGTTATTCGCTGGTGGGCTTGCCCCATCAACCGCTTTGGTGGATTGATGATAGTAGTAACGCTAAAACTGGCAAAAACCTACCGCGTCATACTGTCACTGTCGCCCTCAAACCGCAAGGATTGGTGTCTGATTATCTGACCAAACGCATGCCCATTGGTACAGCCATTCATAGCAGCATACCTACAGGTTCTTTTACCTTAGCACAAGCAGCATTGGCGCAAAAATACTTAACCAAAGAGCCAGAGCACAATCAATTAACACCATTATTATTTATTGCCAGTGGTAGCGGTATCACGCCCATGCTAGGTCTCATCACGGAGGCGCTGCGCAGTGGTCACCAAGTCACACTATTGCACTACAACCGCACCATTCTACTTCAAAGCCAATGGCAAACACTGGCTGCCACCTACCCAGACTTTACTTATCATTTAATTGATACAGAAGACTCTAATACTCACTTAGCAGGTACGCGGCATCTGACTGCTGACAGTTTATTGACACTCAATCTCTTATGGGCAGAGACACAGATATTCGCTTGCGGCTCGCAAGCCTTATTGACAAGTTTGTATAACGCGGCTGACCAGATACCCTTACCCGATGACAAATCACTGCGTGACAATATCGTCGTAGAAAGTTTCGGCACCAGCTTCGTTAATGCAACCGACGAGCAAACTCTCGATGAAGCATCGACACAGACGGTCTATTTACGAGCGCGGCAACGACAGTTTAGTAGTGACACCACCCTACTGACTGCCGCCGAAAAAGCAGGTATCCGCCTAACTCATGGTTGCCGTCAAGGTATCTGCCAATTGTGCCGTTGTCAGAAAATCAGCGGCGTGGTCAAAAACATCCAAACAGGCAAGCTAAGCCACGACGGTCATGAGTTCATTCAAACCTGTATCAATGTTGCGGTAACGGATGTGGTGCTAGACGTATAACAACGCCATGACAGCTTAATATGTGTCACTGTCTATCGTTGAAAGTTAGTCAATGAATGACTGTCAGCGAACGTTGGTTAGCAACCGTTCAACCTGATTTTTCTACCCACTTGCTTTTATGCTTTGTACCATGCGTCAGCCAATTCACCACATTGAACCGAACCCAATACCCATAAGTTGGATGGTTTGGACTAAGGATCATTTATGCGCTTACTCCCAATTACCAAGGCTCAATCGGCTGTACCCTATCTGTCTCTCTCAAATGAGGTGCAGTTGGACACTTTTCAGCCTTTAGCATCAAAGAACACTCACAGTGTGCCAAAAAAAGAGAACCTAGCAATGGATGAGAGTCATAATGATGACCATAGCCATGCCCATAGGCAGCCCCAGTCTGGACATTACCCAATATTGGCAGGCAACCCTTTAACAAAAGAGCAAACGGAAGCGCTTGGCGAAGAATTAAACGCACTGTATCAAGAAGTGATGGAATCGCTTGGCCCTAACGAGGCGCGATACATACAGCGCATTTATGCCACAGTCGCCTGTAGTGAGATGGCTGGTCGCGGGCTGCTGGCAATAGCGGGCCGATTGTCATCGAAGCGCTATCAAGGCGGTACTTGGTTATTGGGAACCGCTCTACTCAGTTTTAGTAAAATAGTAAATAATATGGAACTTGGGCACAATGTCATGCATGGTCAATATGACTGGATGCAGCACCCACACCTTAATAGTCAAAAATTCGATTGGGACAATGTTTGCCCTGCGCCCTTATGGCAGCATTCGCACAATTACTTACATCATACTTTTACCAATATTTTTGGTCGCGATCACGACGTCGGCTACCATCTTATTCGGATTACTGAGGAGCAGAATTGGACGCCAAGTGACCGTAATAATCTGTTCAAAACAGCTATCCTTGCACTGGGTTTTGAATGGGCCGTGGCTTTTCATGACATTCAAATCAGCGTTGAAGAGTATGCTGACTCCACCGAGTTGCACCAAACCATGCAACAAAAAACACGTGCTTTACTTGCCAAAATCGCACGGCAATTGGCAAAGGATTACGTCGTCTTGCCAACTGCAATTGGATTGGCATTCGGTGGTCGTAGCGCAGTGACTACCTTAAGCGGCACTGCCACTGCCAATGTCACCCGCAATCTGTGGACATGGGCTGTGATTTTTTGTGGACACTTCACTGAGCAGGCGCATATTTATACGCATCTTGATGCCAACGAGAGCAAGGGTGATTGGTATGTACGCCAAATCCTCGGCTCTAGTAATATCAAAGGCAGCAAATGGTTCCACATTTTAACAGGCAATTTATCCCATCAGATTGAGCACCATATCTTCCCTGATATGCCTGCCAGCCGCTACGCTGACATTGCACCGCAAGTGCAAGCACTGTGTCAAAAATACAATCTGGAATACAATACAGGTCGTTTCAGCCAGCAATTGTGGCAAGTATTAAAGCGCATTCATCATTTTAGCAAGCCCACTCCTGAAGAATATCACGCTTATACGCAATCGGCCAAAGCAGATACTGCTGCTGACAGTATTGATGAACATGAGCATCGTTTGGGTGGTTGGAGCCGATTTTTGCCACCTACCCTTCGTCATACGTTGGCGTATGCAAACTGATAACCATGAAAATCGACGACGTGATTGAGCATATTATTAACCCATGCCATTTTGTTTAGATAGGAGTACGCGCAAAAATATTAACATTCATGCTATCTAGATTTACGGTAAGTTCCTAGATAATTGTAGGTTATTCATCCATAATTGGATTTATAACATGGCATTTTTTGACTATTCGCTATGCATCATAAAAGATTATTAAAAAGCCATGTACGACATAGAATAAATATTAAAAATTCGATACTACTATTCAATATTGGAGTGCAATTATGAGCAACCAAAAGTCTGATCCAACACTAGAAATTATCCATAATCAATCAGCAAACCGTTTTGAGACTTCTATTGATAATCAAACAGGTTATATCAGCTATCAAGAACGTGGCGACACTCTTGTTTATGATCATACTATCGTACCGCAAGCTTTAGGCGGGCGCGGAATTGGCTCTGCATTGGTAAAACATGCCTTAAATTATGCGCGTGAAAACGGTAAAAAAGTAGTGCCTCAATGCTCATTTGTATCCGCATACATTAGCAAACACCCAGAATATCAGGACTTAGTATAGTTCGATAATGATGCACTACAAAGACAGTAAGAGAGCCGTTAAAGCTTTACGGCTTATCTTGTCCTCCATATAACTTTAATAAACCAATCCCACATAATAATAAGGTTATTAATATGAGCAGTTTATCTGACAAGCAAATCGATTTGCAGCTAGAAGACCTAGCAGGCTGGGAGCGTGATGGCAATAGTATTGTCAAAAGCTATCATTTTGGCGATTTTATTGAAGCCATAAGCTTTATGAACCAAGCGGCTTTTCATGCCGAAGCGCTAGAGCATCACCCTGAATGGCACAATATTTATAACGTCGTCAAAGTCCGTCTGACCACACATGATACTGGCGGTATCTCAAGTTTGGATATTCGTCTGGCAAAAAGAATGGAGCATATCATTCAACCCAAGCGCTTGTAACAAACGCTTACTTATCGTCTTGATAAGTAAGCGTTTTCCGTCAGACATAAAAAAAGACCCTCGATTGAGGGTCTTTTCATATTGGGTTTTTATAGCAATAAACTGTATTTACATTTTGCGACTGACAAATGCCACAATAAATAAAATCACAGCAACGGCTAAGAAAATATACGCTAAGTTAGCAGATAGTCCAGCGACACCGCCGAAACCTAACAAACTTGCTATCAATGCAACGACTGCAAAAATTATAGCCCAGCGAAACATAACGTTCTCCTCAAATTATTGTTGAAAGATCAAATAGGTAAACACATACAGTAGATTCAAACTCAATGACTTATACTAAAAAGTCACTACCAATATTTGCTTTAATTCCCCTAACCTTCCTTTAAATTACTTCTTATTTTTTTAGTATGCTTTCTAACGGTTTACGATTATAGAGTAGCAATATTCGATTTAAAAAAACGTTCACTTTAGTAATGATAGCGATAACTTATGTAATCTTTGTAGCAAACCTTATTATTATGACGCGTTTGTCCCTCTTTATATGACTTATGTGTCTCAATGGTGAATGACACTAAATAATACGCGTCTTCATTTTATAATTTGCTATAAATATTATGGATAAATTCAGCATTTTTTTACTATATATATTTTACTAAATATTTACTCTTTAAAGTCGCTACTAAAAACTCAAAAAGCGTAGTAATAAATATAAATAATAAGACTGAGCGAGCAAACAAACCTATTGCTCAAAAAGACGATTTGGCTCAGTATTTACTAATCCCATCATTTATATGTATTCCATTGATCAAAATACCAATAAGGACAGTCAATATGAGCAACACTATAGACATGACAAAAACCCCATCAGAAAGCCGCCCCTATGCCGTGGTTCTGTATGGGGCAACCAGCTTCGTTGGCAAGATAACTGCACACTACTTAACCCATTTTCTATCAAACGCCAAAGACAAGAATGGCGCGCATGTCACTTGGGCAATAGCAGGTCGTGACGAGGAAAAGCTTAATAGATTGCAGTCTGAACTTGAAAGCCCAGTCGACATCATTATTGCAAACAGTAACGATGCAAGCAGTCTGGACAAGATGACCAAGCAAACCCAAGTGATTATCTCAACGGTTGGCCCTTATCTAAAATATGGTGAGCCTTTAATCAAATCTTGCGCTGAGAATGGTACTGACTACGTTGACCTCACAGGCGAAGCCATCTTTATTAAAGACATGATGGATAAGTATCAAGATACTGCCAAACAAAGTGGCGCTCGTATTGTCAACTCGTGCGGCTTTGATTCGATACCATCGGACTTAGGGGTTTATTTTACCCAAAGCAAAGCAGAAGAAACGTTTGGCGAAGCCTGTGATGTTATACATATGAGGGTAAAAGCAGCAAAAGGCGGATTGTCAGGGGGCACTATCGCTTCAATGGCCACTATTTTTGAAGAAGTTGGACAAGACCCTTCACGTCGCAAGCAAGTGGCAAATCCTTATTTGCTCAACAGCGATAGAGCCGCACCAAGCGTGCGCCAAACCAATATTAGCAAACCAGAATATGACGACGAGCACAAACGCTGGCTAGCGCCTTTTGTGATGGCGAGCATCAATACTCGTATCGTTCATCGTACCAACCAGCTGCTCGATTATGAGTATGGTCGCGACTTTAAATACGACGAAGCCATGTGGATGAAAGATGGCATCAAAGGACAACTATCAAGCTACGCCATGAGTGCTGGACTGTTTGGGTTTGCCACAGCCATGATGGTAAAACCAAGCCGCGAGTTTTTATCCAAGCATGTGTTACCCAAATCAGGTTCTGGGCCGTCTAAAGAAGAGCAAGACAATGGCTATTTTGATATTCGATTCTTTGGACAAACCGCCAAAAATGACACCATTCAGACCAAAGTGACTGGTGATAAAGATCCAGGTTATGGCAGCACCTCACAAATGCTGTCACAGGCAGCATTATGCTTGGCGCAAGATATTAGCAAAGATGAGGTTGGTGGTGGTTTTTGGACTCCTACTTCTGCTATGGGTGACAAGCTTTTGGCTCGTTTAGAAGAACATGCAGGTTTGAGCTTCGAAGTAATCAGTAGTTAGTCGCAGAGACATAGTCAATCCAATATAAATACAGTACTGCCAACGTCATTTTTTTATCTTTTTTATTTGGCATTAACAATATATAGATAAACTCATATAGTCTCTATCTTCTAAATGCGTCAAGCTATCATAAGTGATGACCGTCAAGGGTCACAGCCGTGTCTTTTATAAAGGGCACGGTTTTTTATTGTGCAAGATTCTTCCTTACTAATGTTAAAAAATAATAATAACGTTATTTTCAGGTAAGTGATGTTGCCAATTTTCGGTTTTTCAACACACTATGTTACATATCTTCTGCTTAATGTCACAGCCATATTGCAATGAGTGACGTAGGATTAGACAAGTTACGACATCAACTACATTCTATTGTCTGTTTATTTGAATATTGGACCTATTGATTTTCAAAAGTGATTTTTTCTTTAAGATAGGTTTTCTAAAGGACATCTTAAACGTAATCAATGCCTTTCATCTCGTAAATGCCCACAAAAGCTTTTCGTTATAAAAGCATTGTCTTAAAAAATGGTGTTCTAAGATGTTCATGATGTCTATTTACCGCGTTTTTTATTGAAAATTTATCTATTATTGAGAGGGAATCATCATGAGATTAAAGGTATTGACAGCTGCGCTTGCAACTACAGGTTTTGCTATATGTGCAAGCTCTGCAAATGCAGCCATGACCACAGACAACCACGGCAATGTTGGCTATGACAGTTATGATGAGTGCGTGACAGCTGTCAAAGATGGCTCGGCTAAGTTTTATACGCCTTATACTTACCAAAATCCTAAGCGCCAAGCAGGAGAAGTCAGCGTCAAAAAAATGCGCTTATCAGAGGTCATGATTCCTCAAAATGTCGTTGATCGTAATCGTTTGACCACAAGCGATTATGCGGCAGGTGCATGCGATTTGGGTGTTGGTCAATCAAATGGTCGTTATGGTGTCTCAGGTGCCTTGGTAGGAAAATATGTGCCTATCGCTGCTGATATGCCGGTCAACGTTTATATGGATGCCGCAGGTAATCCTGTGCGCTTGACCATGCAGCAGTGTGACAATCACTTTGGCGATAAGTTCCCGATGCCTATTGTCAGTGAAGTCAAAGAGCCCGCGGCACAAGTGGCAGTTGCAGAAACGCGTACCATGGAGCCTGTCATCGTTGGCACCACTCGTGTCATCAGACCCGCTAAATACAGTGTAAAAGAGGTCATCATAGCGCCCTCAGATCAGATCAATCGTGTGAATACCCCACAAGGAACAGCAGTTGCTATTGAAGGAGCGAATCGCACGGTTATCGTTGGCGAAGAAGCGGATGCAGACATTATCGACAAGACAGAAATCAATCAAACTTTTCCTGTTAAACGTGTGCCCGATACCAAGCCTTAATCATCAATCATACGTTTAGACAATGGCGGGCAGATAATGGATTGATAATCGGTAAAGCAGTCCTATTTAATTGATATGAGTAGAATAATTAATATTAAAAAGGATATCTGTCAGGACATTGCTTACTCTGACAATAAGCGTACAGTAGTTGCACAAAGTCACCTGCCAACATCAATCTGTTAGATTTTTAATCTATGCACTACTGAATCATTGATTGTTTAATTGCTATTCTCCAATCCAGAGTTTGTAACCAATTTAGCTTAGCTTATAAAACTCTTCATCCAAATCGATCATGATAATCGCTTAATGGTTATCATGATTTTATTTTTTCTACAGATTGAATGTTAGAGATATTAAATATATATATTTGAAATACTACATTAATTTTTTATATATAAAACAACGCTAAATAGTCGTAACGTTTAAATTTTTTTAAACCGACATTATAAGACTATAAATTAAGGAATCCATTGATGAAAAAACGTACTCTACCTTTATCGCTACTTATTGGTGCCACCCTGACTATTCCAAGTTTGGCTATGGCTGCTCCTACTGATACTGCGCAAGCAAATATGCAAACTGCACGAGCAGACATGCAAGTGGCACAAGCGGATGTACAGACCGCACAAGCAGAGATGCAAGCTGCATCTGCCAATGAAGCCATGGAGACCGAGGCTGCCAGTCCCAATGCTGGACAGAATGCCAATCAATCCAATCCGTTTGTAATCAGTGAGACTCAAACTATTTCAAGAGCCAGTACGAACAACATTAGTAACGCTACCAATGCTCAACAAGCAATGCCTACAGCGATGCAAGCTCAACAAGATATGCAAGCTCAGCAAGACATGCAAGCTCAACAAGACATGCAATTACAAGTTGAACCACAAGGCATGCAAGACTCACAAGACGACATGTTACAAGAAGAGCAAGAAGCAGACATGATGGATCAGTAGATCTTTTTTGCTAGCTTTAAATATGTCAAATATATAAAAGATTGAGGCAAGAATGGGTTTTGAAGGTTAAATGACCCCCAATACTCAAACAGTAAAACTTTTCTGTACATATTTAATGCCATCTTCAAGAATCCTAAGTACAAAAAAGGCAGCCATGAGGCTGCCTTTTTTATTTTCTTAAAATACTTATATCAGATACATATGTACTATTTTTTTGCTTTAGTCACGCCTGCTTCTTTTAGCAAAGCACCAAGCGTACCCATCTTACTAGGCGCTTCTGTGCTCTCAACTTTAGAAGCTTTACCACGGGCATTGGCACTGCCCTTATCCTGTCGACTGTCTTGGCGGTTATCTTGACGATTGCCACGTGGTTTTGACGATGACGGACGCTTATCAGTTGCTGGACGGCTACTGCGAGGACGAGTGGCTTCATCATCATTACTTGATTTGGCCTCAGCAGCCTTTGTCGCTGTGCGAGCTGGTTTTTCGGCTTCAGGTTTCATACTAAAGCCAATACGACCGCGTTTTTCGTCGATAGAGATAACACGAACCGATACGATATCGCCAGGCTTAACACGGTTCATAGGATCAGCGACAAAATCATTGGCCATCTGTGAGATATGCACTAGACCATCTTGGTGAACGCCAACATCAATAAAGCAACCAAAAGCGGTGACATTCGTAACCACCCCTTCTAATGTCATACCTTCTGTCAGATCTTTAATACTATTGACGTCTTCACGGAAATTAGCGGTCTTAAACTCAGGACGCGGATCACGGGCAGGCTTAGCAAGCTCATCTAGAATGGCTTTTACACTGACGTTATCATCGTTGGCAGCGAGCACTGTGGTATCGATGGTGTTCAACACCCCTTCATTACCGAGAATGTCTGGCAATGATTTGCCCGTTTGCGTCAATAAGCTATCGACCAGCGCATAGCTTTCTGGGTGAACACCAGTGGCATCCAATGGATTGCTACCACCATGAACCCGTAAAAATCCTGCCGCTTGCTCAAAGGTTTTTACCCCTAAGCGTGGGACATTTTTTAGCGCTTCACGGCTATCAAAAGCACCATGTTCTTTGCGATAAGTGACAATTTGCTGCGCAACATTCTTATTCAAACCAGCGATATGCGCCAAGATAGCAGGACTGGCAGTATTTACATCGACGCCAACGGCGTTCACGCTGTCTTGAGTGACTTTGTCCAAGCTATCAGCCAACTGATTTTGGTTGACGTCATGTTGATACTGACCCACACCGATCGCTTTTGGATCTACTTTGACCAGCTCTGATAATGGATCTTGCAAGCGACGAGCGATAGATACCGCGCCGCGCACTGACACATCAAGATTGGCCAATTCATCACTGGCAAGCTCACTGGCTGAATAGACAGAGGCACCTGACTCATTGACAATAACCGCTTTGGCTTCTAAGGCATCATTGGAGGCCAAAATCTCTTTAATCATCGCATCGGTTTCGCGACTGGCCGTACCATTACCGATGGCCACCAAATCAACCTGATAAGTATTTAGTAACTCATCAATGACGGCTTTGGCCTCATCTATTTTGTTATCAGGTGCAAATGGATAGACGGTGGCGACAACAGGCTTGCCTTCGCTATCTAACATCACATGGCCTTGAGCATCGACGATGGCCATTTTTACGCCATGACGGATACCAGGGTCAACACCCAAGATTACTTTGCGACCAGCAGGTGCTGACATCAACAAATGCTGTAAGTTGTTCGCAAACACTTCAATAGCATCCGCTTCGGCAGTCAAACGCTTTTCAGTCAGTAGGCGATGCTCAATATGCGGACGCCATTTGTCTTTCCACAAGCTGCTGGCCGCTTCTGCCAAAAACTCACGACGAGCAGCAGGGGCTTTTGCATCAATATCAAAATGATTGATGATTTTTTCGATGAAAGGTGCGTCTTCGCCCTCAATCTTTAACCCTAGTACGTTTTCTTGACGACCACGCAGCATCGCTAATAAACGATGGTTCGGTAGACGCGCAAGGCTTTCGCTATGCTCAAAATAATCTTTAAATTTCTCACCGACTTCACGTTTTTCTTCGCTGGCCACAGTAGAGACGATACTGGCAGTTTTGGCAAAACCATTACGCAAATTATCCAGTAAATCTAGTGCTTGTGTCCATTCATCGACAATGATGGCTTGCACACCAGCCAGTTGCTTTTCGATATCACCGAAATCGACCTCAATTTCTTGACCACTATCATCGGTCACATTTGACTGAACTTGATAATCAGCCAAGGCATCGATGGGCGCTATTTCTTGAGTAAGAATTGCTTGGGCAGCAACATCAAGGCCCGCAGCACGTGCTTTAGCAGCTGGTGAACGGCGACGCGGACGATATGGTAAATAGATGTCTTCAAGCTCAAGCTTAGACGTCGCATTATCAATGCGGGTCTGTAGCTCGTCAGTCAAATTACCCTGCGTGCTCAAAAGTTCCGTGATCTTGAGGCGACGAGTTGCCATGTCACGCTCATAATTAAGTGACTTTTCTAAAGCACGTAATTGGGCATCGTCAAGATTCTGAGTCTTCTCTTTGCGGTAACGGGCAATAAACGGAACAGTCGCGCCTTCATCGTAAAGTTTGACAAACGCATTGACTTGAGCAGTCTTAATGCCAAGCGCGCGAGCAAGCTTGTCGTGAATATTCGCGTGTGTGGTTGCATCCAAAACCTGCGCATTTGTCGAGGTTTGAGATGGCGTTAAGGTATCAGTGCTACTCATATACGTATCAATCGTTGAGAAATGTAGTTTTGCATTATAGCAAAAGCTGCATGAATAAAAATCCTTTTTATCTTTTCGTTATTTATCGCGTGTTTTATCGCAAAATTCCTCTCATATCATAAGTTCTGTCGCCTTGTTAAACAAACGCATACAGCATTTTTCTTTATGGGTGATGCAATTGGCACTGCAATCTTATACACTAAAGTATCAATAGCACAAATATCACTAAGTCCTGCTGTATTGAACAAATGTTTTAAAATTTTATATCGTTTTTGCTAGGCTTTGGATTGCTTTAAAAGTATTACCCAAAAAGTAACAACAGTACTTTGATGACCGCTTGATTTTTACCCATTGTTTTGCTGATAATAATTTTTATAAGAGGATGCTTATATGACTGACAACAATAGCCCTGACACTTTAACTCAGCGCATTCTAGTGGTTGACGACGATGCCCGTTTGCGCTCTTTGTTACAACGTTTTCTAGAAGACGATGGTTTTGTCGTGCGTACAGCGCATGATGGCAGTCAGATGGACAAACTGATGCAGCGTGAGCTATTTTCCCTAGTGGTATTGGATTTGATGTTGCCAGGTGAAGACGGTATCAATATCTGTAAGCGTCTGCGCGAAAATAATGGCGATATCCCTATTATCATGCTGACAGCCAAAGGTGGTGATGCCGATCGTATCGCTGGTCTTGAAGCAGGTGCGGACGATTATCTGCCTAAACCGTTTAACCCAAAAGAGCTACTGGCTCGTATCAAAGCGGTATTGCGCCGTCAAAATCGTGAGCTACCTGGTGCGCCAAGCCATCAGCTTGAAGTTGTCGAATTTGGTCCATGGACGCTTGATCTGTCCACACGTACGCTCAAACGTGATGGCAATGTGGTCACGTTAACCACTGGTGAGTTCTCGGTATTAAAGGCATTGGTTCAGCATCCACGTGAGCCATTGACTCGTGACAAACTGATGAATCTGGCCCGTGGTCGCGAATGGGGTGCGATGGAACGCTCAATCGATGTACAAGTATCACGCCTACGTCGTCTGATTGAAGACAATCCTTCACAAGCGCGCTATATCCAAACCGTATGGGGTGTGGGTTATGTATTCGTACCTGATGAAGCCGAAATCGAAACCATCAAAAGTGAATAGTTCGTTTTAATATCATTACTATGATAAATGCTGCTTCGAAAAAATCTACTGTTTTCCAAAACATACCCTGCACTCTGGTGACAGGGTTTTTGGGTGCTGGCAAAACCACCGTTATCAATCAATTGTTAGCCAGTAAGCCTATCGATGAGCGCTGGGCATTATTGATCAATGAGTTTGGGCGTATTGGCATCGATGGTTCGCTGCTGGTAAGCTCCCAAGATGAGGCGGTCGATAAGAATAGCATCGCTATTCGTGAGGTCAGTGGCGGTTGTATTTGTTGTACCAGTCAGCTGCCACTCCAGATTGCGATTAGCCGTCTGCTCAGTGACCATCATCCGCAGCGCCTTATCATCGAACCCACAGGACTTGCGCATCCGCGCGAGCTGATACATCAGCTTAGTGCGCCGCATTGGCAGACTGCTCTACAAATGCAAGCAGTCATTACCGTGCTAAGCGGTGTGCAATGGCAGCAAGACAAGTATCGTAACCATGATGGTTTTCAAGCTCACGTTAAAGATGCTGATGTTTTGGTAATCAACCGCTATGCACATTTGAGCGATAGCGATAAACAAGCACTACAAGCATGGATAGGCAAACTTAATACTCAGGTACATATTATTTGGGCGAGCACTGTACAAGCTGCACCTGATAATGAAAGCTTGGCGACTACTGATATAACTGCGTTAAATAACCAACTAGCGACACCCAGCCATATTATCGCGCAGCAGCGTACTGTTAATATTAACCATCCTCAAAAACGCTCTATTGGCTTGCGACCACCAAATACTGCTCTATCGCCTATTTCACTCTCAAGTGCTATGCCAGCTAATGAGGATAATCTGGTCAGTGCAGATGTTGAGTTGCCTTATCGTTATCATGAACAGCAGCAAGACATGATATTGGCGGGGTGGCGATTACCAGCGCATTATGTATTGCGTGCCGATGCGTTACAAGAATGGTTGTTAAAACTGCCAAGCTGGCAGCGTGTTAAGGGCGTGGTTCATACTTCTGACGGTTGGTTACAAATCAACTTTACCCCTGACAGTTTGACCACGAGTACTGTTGCCAATCAATTAGACAGCCGAATTGAGGTTATTTTACAGTCAGAGGATGAAAGCAATCAGACAGACTTAAACGGTGCTTCTTCTGCTATAGATTGGGAAGTATGCGACCAAGAATTGATGGCATTAGTGATGTAGTGACTTTATTTTCAACATCATTGTCTTAAAAATGAGAATAAAAAAGAAGCCTACTATGTATACATAGTAGGCTTCTTTTTTATCCTGCCACTAACGCAGTTGACTGTCTTTACTACCGCGGCGATTGAACAGCTCCGCCGCCCTCGCTTCTTGCTCAAGCTCAGTTTGACAGCTCACACAATGCTGTATCCCAGGCACTGCTAATCGCCTAGCTTCTGGAATGGGATTGCCGCATTCATCACAATACTCAGCACTCACCCCTGTTGGTAATGATCGTCTCGCTCGCTCTAACGCATCGTTGACAGTTGCATCCATTTGTTCGTGCTCTGCACCATCTCGTGACCAACCACCTGCCATAGCTCTATCCTATTTGTTATTATTAATCATAAATTCTTTAATAACAAATAGATGGGGCATCTGCCAACTGATTGCAACCTTACAGCGACCCTAAAATCATATAAAATATAAGGCTAGTCTTTCGGCTGAAGTTCAATCACTTGTCCGCGTACCCCAATACTTTCATCACTCATCAGGCAGACATACCCTGGCATGATGTCTTCAGGTGTCTTTAAGCTCATAGGATTTTCTCCTGGAT
Organism: Psychrobacter sp. JB385; assembly: GCF_900163785.1. GTDB lineage: Bacteria > Pseudomonadota > Gammaproteobacteria > Pseudomonadales > Moraxellaceae > Psychrobacter. Next base: position 270,371 of record NZ_FUKN01000014.1, on the reverse strand, counting down.
AAGCATGAGCACGCATATTGGTACGCGTACCACCAGGATTGACACAATTAAATCTCAGATTGGTGGTGTTTTGCGTCTCTTGGGTAAAAATATCGCTCATCCCCTCTACCGCCTGTTTTGAGAGTGCATAAGCACCCCAAAAAGCTCGTGGATGCGTACCAACGGTGCTGGATGTAAAGACAATAGAGCCATGCTCGGCGTCTTTTAATAGCGGTAATAAGGCTTGGGTTAGCATAAAGGTTGCCGTAAAGTTGACTTTCATCACCTCGGCAAACATATCAACGTCGTACATCTCAAGGGGGGTCAATTGTCCCAGCATACCTGCATTATGCAAAATACCGTCCAGCTGACCAACTTCTTTGTTAATCAGTCCTTCTAGTTGCTGCATTTCGGCATAGGTTGCGCCTTCTAAATTCATCGGGAGCATGGCTGGCTGCTTACCACCGAAGCTCTCAATTTCGTCATAAACGTATTCTAATTTACTGCTGGTACGCCCAAGTAGCAAAACGGTCGCGCCATAACGGGCATAAGTTAATGAAGCCACACGACCAATACCATCACCCGCTCCTGTCACCAAAATCGTTTTTCCATCTAAACAGTTATCAGGTGGTAAAAAGTGACGAATGGCGTCATGAGTCAAGGGCTCGGTGCGGTTATGAATGGCGGTCGTCTCCACTGATTGATCAATTTTTGTGCTCATGGCATGGCTCACTACTTATTGTTTAAGAATAGAAAATACTGACTTGATATTGGTGCGAGTCAACCCCTTACAGAAACAGCGGTTTATATATAATCAAAGCGACCAGAAGACAGTAATAACTCATTTAACTGTTTGGGTGTATCGACAATATAATCAGCGCCCCATGCTTTTAGGTTTTTTTGATCTTCTGAAGGAATATAACCATAAGACGCTAAAATCGTCGGCATGCCCGCCGCCTTACCAGCTTCGATATCGCGTATGTGATCGCCCACATAGAGCACACAGCCGGCAGCGCCGCGAGGAATACTCAGCTTCTCTAACGCCATATACATGGGCTCTGGATCTGGTTTTGGGCGAGACACGTCATCAGGACAGATTAACACCGCACAGCGCTCATCCAATGCCATCTTTTGCAATAACAGCTCTGCCAGATAGCGCGGCTTATTGGTCACAATACCCCATGGCACGCCTTGTGTTTCAAGCGTGGTCAAAACCTCTTCTAACTCAGCAAACACGCAGCTATCTACGCATATATCTGCTTCGTAGTCATCTAAAAACTGTTGACGAAAACTCAGTAAAGCTTCTTCGCTCACTTCAACTTGATCATTGTACCTTAGCATCAGCTTTACCATTGCTGACGCACCTGCCGAAACTTGCTCACGGATTTCTGCTTCAGGCGGCGCTTGCCAATCGTTTTCGCGACTCATTTTGCCAATGATACGGACAAAATCAGCAGCGGTATCAATTAGCGTCCCATCAAGATCAAACAAAACCGCTTTTACAAATTCAGTCATAATTAAGGCTCTTAATATGGATAACGTGTTGAGTAAAACAGGAGGTCATAAAACCACTAAGCACCGCTTAAGCAACGGGTTTTTGTACGGCAATCATATAATTGACATCAACGTTTTGTGCCAGCCAGTAGCGTTTGGTCAATGGATTATAGTGCAAACCAATGATGTCTTGGCGCGTAAAGCCGGTATTGATTGCCATCTTATCAAGCTCAGCTGGGGTAATGAATTTGGCATAGTCATGTGTACCGCGATCAAGTAAGCGCAGCACATACTCTGCGCCAACGATGGCAAACAAGTACGATTTAGGATTGCGGTTGATCGTTGATAGTACGCACACACCGCCTGGCGCCAGTAATTCAAAACATGCCTGCACAATCGAGCTTGGGTTTGGCACATGCTCCAGCATCTCCATACAAGTCACCACATCGAACTGGCCTGCATGCGTTTTTGCTAAGTCTTCTACTGGAATATGCTGGTAACGTAAGGTATTTTCTAAGCCGCTTTGCTCGGCATGCAGCGCGGCCGCCTTTAAATTTTCGGTACCCAGATCAATTCCTGTGACGTCCGCACCGCGACGTGCCATCGATTCTGACAATATGCCACCGCCACAACCGACATCCAGCACTTTTTTACCTTCAAGCCCTGTCTCAGCCGTTTTGTTCAGACCTTGAGGCGTTTCAGTGTTTTTCGCAGTATCTTTGTTTTGATAACCATGCTTGACGTTTTCTTCGATCCAGTTCAAACGTAACGGGTTGATCTCATGTAAGGTGGCAAAAGCACCCGTATGGCTCCACCATTCACCAGCCAATTTATTGAACTTTTCTACTTCACTAGGGTCTACATTGATAGTACTGGTTGATATGTCATTGAGACTGCTATCTGCGTGCTCATTTGAAGAAGGAATAGCTGAACCCATAACGGTTTTCCTGTATTGTCGTTATCATTATTGTTGTTGAGATTGTACGATTATGCGCTCAATATTAGCATGAGACAGGCGACTTTGTCGTAAGTACATCGTCACTGATTGTGAGCAGTTTTAACCAATGCAAACGTTTGTAAGCAATGTACCTTAAATAATAAATGACAGCTTTACAACTGTTAGTTAAGATTCGGATTCACAAGCACACGCGTTTTACGTTATCATAGTCGATACGCTACTATGGCTAGATTATACTTGACGCTATATCGTTTATGTACTTAAAGCCATCTATCTGTCGATATTCAAACAAACCGATATTCAAACAAACCTAAGTTTTCACACCTCAAGGATAAAGTATGAAACGTGTCATTACACTGACTGGTCTGGCTATGGCCGTTGGATTTGCTACTATGGGGGCACAAGCTGCCAACTACGTCGCTGGAAAAGACTATCGCGTGATAGACAACCCAGAAAAAATCAGCGGTGATGCTATCATTGTTCGTGAATTTTTCTGGTATGGTTGCCCGCATTGTAATGTACTTGACCCGCATATGGAAAAATGGGCGAAAACCAAAGATAAAGACGTGGTTTTTCTAAAAACCCCAGCAGCGCTTAACCCCGTATGGGAAGCCAATGCTCGTGGTTTTTATGCCGCACAGCTTTTAGGGTTTGAAAACAAAACCCATAGTGCCTTGTTTGATGCGATTCATAAAGATGGCAAAAAGCTATTCGATCAAGCGTCTTTGAGCAAATGGTATGGCTCAAAAGGGGTTGATGAAAAGAAATTCAACAGTCTTTATAACTCATTTGCGGTTGGTACAAAAATTGGTCGCTCACAAGCTGGTGCTAAGCGCTATCAGCTTTCTGGCGTACCAGCTGTTGTCGTACAAGGTAAATATGTTGTGACTGGTGAAGATGCGACCGTTCCTAAAGTGGTCGACTTCTTGGTAGATAAAGTACGTGCCGAAAAGAAATAATATAGCGTGTTTTGCTGATAGATCATGCATGAGTGACTGTTAACTTATCTATCAGCTTACAAAGAAAGCCATCCATAAAAAAGCCAATCATTCATTGATTGGCTTTTTTTAATACCTAATGGCGCTCTATCAAAGTAAGTATCAAACCAGATTGCCAAATGTTATAACCATTTTGCTTAATCTTTATTTTTTCAACTGCGACAAGATCGCCACTTCACGAATATAGCTGGCCAAATCCTCTTTAGACTCAGCCATCAGCTCATCGTCTTGTGTGTGCTTAGCATACTCAATCCATAGCAGTAATTGATACATGCTGTTGTGCTCAGAAGCTTTGTACTGTTTGACAAACTGTTTTAGCGTGCCTTCATCATTGATATTCAAGCGATCAGCCCAGCTTTCTATCTTTGATATTTGCTCTTTAGGGAACACCGCATTAAACAAGGCTTTGACTAGCTCATGGCGATTTTCTTCGCTAATAAGCTTACCGACACGCTTGGTCTGGCGATTACGAGCATTGGCGCTGGTAATATCAGCCAGTGCCATCAACTCTGCCATAAAATAATCACTGGCTGGCAGGGTTTTTAGCTGCTTTTTCGACAAGCTGGCAAGCGGTATAGACAACTCTTGCAAGCGCTCATGAGCTTTTTTAAGTTCTGTGCGCGAGACACGCATGTCCTGTTCTGACCAGTCAATCATAAACACTTTCCAAAATAATGAATAAAAAAATTAATAATCTTTAATAAAGCGGCCGCTACCAACGATGCTTTTCACGGTGCTTCGCCAATACTTTGATGCCTTCTGGCATAGTAGCAGCAAGGCGACGTTGCAAGTTATCCGTAATAAACACGGAGCGATGCTTACCGCCAGTACAGCCAATGGCCACTGTTACTGTGTGGCGATTGTTGTGTAAAAACTCTGGCAACCAGCGGGTTAAAAACCCAGCAATGTCATTGGTCATCTCGGCCACTTCAGGACAATCAGCAAAAAAGGTAGCCACTTCAGCGTCAAGACCTGTTGCCGTGCGTAGCTCTGGATTCCAATGCGGATTTGGCAAAATCCTTACATCAAACACAAAGTCTGCATCAATAGGACTGCCATACTTAAAGCCAAAGGACAACAAATTGACGACAATCTGGTTGTCCATACCGATGTATTCACGTAAAAGATCTTTCAACTGATGAATGTTGAGATCACTTGTATCGATTCTTATATCAGCGTGATCTGCAATTGGTTCTAGTAGCTCAATCTCTCGCTTAATCGCGGCTGGTAGATTAAACGCGACGTACTTTGCATGCTCCTCATTGACGTCCTGAGACATGAGCGGATGGACACGGCGAGTTGCATTAAAACGGGCTACCAGTGCGGTCTCTTGAGCCGTCACATACACCACGTTTACGGCTTGCTCACCATATTCAGCCTTTAAGGACTCGTGCATCTCTGCAAAATTGGACAAATCGGCACGAGGCGTTCGAATGTCAACACCCAGTGCAATACGGCGAATCCCACTTTCATTGATCAATTTATGCGTGGCATTCGCAAGCAAAGATAAAGGTAGGTTATCAATAGAGTAATAGCCCAAATCTTCTAGGATATTCAACACTGAGGTTTTACCTGATCCTGACAGGCCTGAGACAACTAAAATACTGAGCTTATCAGTAGCCGTTTTGCGCGCTGCCTGCTCAGAATGATCGTTACTTTTATCCTGACTTAAATCCATGATCTGTCTACCCTAGTCCATTGCATTTGCAGGTTACTCTGTCATAACGATCGATTAACCGTTACTAGTTGGTTGTCCAATAAGCGTGCACGTCCCAGCCAAGCAGCAACCAAAATGATGAAGTTTTTGTTTTCTGTATTAAAGGCTACAGACCCAGTCATAGTATTCAACTCATCGGTTTTGATTTCTAAATAATCAACCGTGAAGCCCGCCTCATTCATACGCGTCTGTGTTTGCGCCAATAATGAATCCGCTTCTTGCTGACTCAGCTCATTACTGGTCAATTGATGTGCCAAACGTCGTAACTCTTGATGCAATACAGGAGCGATCTGCCGCTCACTGACACTAAGATATTGGTTACGTGAAGATAATGCCAGCCCATCATCCGCACGGACAATAGGTGCCCCTATAATCTCAATAGGATAGCTTAGGTCGCGTACCAATTGCTTGATGATGGCCAATTGTTGATAGTCTTTTTGTCCAAAAACAGCAATATCAGGTTGTACAATGTTGAACAGTTTGGAAACCACAATGCCAACACCATCGAAATGTCCAAGACGCGATTGACCACATAGCTGAGCTGTAATTGCCCCTGCACAGACAGAGGTAGGCGGTGGCAAGACTGGGTACATCTCATCAACGCTAGGCGCAAAAACAAAGTCTGCATCGACAGTAGTAAGCTTGGCCACATCCTCATCTAATGTACGAGGATAGCTATCAAAATCTTCCCCTTCTCCAAACTGCGTAGGATTCACAAAAATACTGACGACCACGATGTCAGCGTGTTGTTTTGCAATTCTGACTAATTCAAGATGGCCTTCATGCAGATTGCCCATCGTGGGTACTAAGGCAATACGCGGCAAACTATTTTGCGTGATGTTTTGCTGGTCACGATAAGGCTGTAGGGCGGCACGCAACGCTGATATGTGATGATGAATAATGGGCATGGTTCAGTCGTCTTCTATTCCAAATTTTGGACAAATTAGCTAAATTGGTGCTGTTCAGCTGGAAAAACCCCTGCACGTACTGACTGCTGGTAGAGGGCAAAAGCGCCTTCGATACTGTGTGCACTATTGCGCTCATCGGTCAAAAAATCATGTACAAAACGCGGGGCACGGCCATGTACCATACCTAGCATGTCATGCATGACCAATACTTGCCCATCAGTCGCGGCGCCAGCCCCTATACCAATCACTGGCACGTCGACGGCTTCTGTTATGGTCTTGGCAAGTGCTGCTGGTACACATTCTAAGACAAGTAGCGCTGCCCCTGCAGCAACCACTGCTTTTGCATCAGCCAGTACTTTATCAGCCGCGGCGTCACCGCGTCCTTGGATTTTATAGCCACCAAAAACGTTGACTGATTGCGGTGTCAAACCCAAATGGACACAAGTGGGTGTCCCAGCTTGCGCTAAGGTCGTGATAAGATCGCAAAGCTCACTACCGCCCTCTATCTTGATCACATGCGCGCCTGCTTGCATCAGCTGCCGACTATTAGCCACTGCCTCTGGCAATGTCACATAACTCATAAATGGCAGATCAGCCAATATTAGGGCGTGTTTATTACTACGTGCAATATTGGCAGTATGATAAACCATATCCTCAACCGTCACAGGCAACGTAGAGTCGTGACCTTGTACCACCATACCCAAGCTATCACCAATCAAAATGGTGTCAATTTGCGCATTATCCATCATTCTGGCAAACATCGAGTCATAGCACGTCAAGCAAGTAAACTTAGTACCCTCTTTTTTAAACTTGTTTAAAGTAGATAGCGTTGTCATATGATCCTCAATATTTTTAATTATCAATCAACCACTGATGTATAAATTTTTGCATAAACATTTCTAACTATTTTTGATAGCCAGTAAAACCTTCACTACTCTTAACTATTGGATAAACGCGTTAGACCTGTCCAGTCCGCACTTTGCGGATAATCCTGTATTGGTATTCCAGAAATTTTTAAATCTGGCGCTAACTCTTTCAGGGGAATCAAGACAAAATTGCGTTCTGGCAGGCCTGCATGCGGTATGGTCAGCTGAGAATCTGTCATTTGTAAGTCGCCATACAGTAGAATATCAACATCTAAACTGCGCTCACCCCAACGTCGTAGCCGCGCCCGCTTAGCCATCTCTTCTAAGTGCTGACAGAATGTAAGCAGCTCAAAAGGCGTCATGACTGTCTCAAACCCAGCAACCGCATTAATAAAGTCTGGCTGATCTTGTGGTCCCATAGGCGCTGACGCATAAAAAGAAGACATGCTAACGTCACGTATCTTTTCATGGTCTTGCACGTTAATAAGGGCTTGCTGTAAATGCTCGACTGGTGAACCTAAGTCATTGGCTAGATTGCTTCCTAAGCCTACATAACAGGTAACCCAGTGACTATCATTTGCACTGTTATCCATATCAGGCACTTTCAGTACTAGGCTGACGGCGACGGCGTTTTGATGGCACAGGGCCTTTATCATCGGTCGCTTTAGCAGCAGGGGCTTGATTACTAGCAACTTGCTTAACTTGCTCAGTCTTTGCCGTGGTTGCTTTAACGGATTTTTTAGCCTTCGCTGGTGTAGCCGCTTTCTTTGTCACTTCACGCTCTACAGTTTTTGCGTCTGTAGTACCGCCTTCATTCACTGATTTTGCTACTGACTTAGGTGCTTTTCTCGCATACTTTGCTGTTGACTGCTCTTTATCACCCTTGCTTTGCAACTCGACACTATTTGCACTATCAACACTGGGCTGACGGCGACGGCGCTTATAAGGTATCGGCTCATTATTCATACTGACCAATGCAGGCGACGTTGCAATCGAGCGAGTCACGCTAGCGGCAGCTTTAGTAGGTGTGTTCTTGACCTCAGCCTGCTCGGTTTTGGGTTGCGGTGCTTTCTCAGTCAGCGCTTTGTCAGCGACTGCTTTTTTCTGCACTGTTACTGTGGTTGCGGTGACAGGGCTCGATTTTTTATCACTTGCCAGCTGTTTCTTTAGGGGCGGCACCACTGCTCCGTGTTCTATAACAAACAGCGGCTTAGGGCTAGCACGATGACGCTTGGCTGCTTGATCGGTATTACTGGCAAGAGACAATTGCTGTAACTGCGCAAGCTCACTGCTGTCTTGTTTTGCTTGCTGCGTATCCTGACCTTTATCACGATGACCATCAGATTGCTTGGTCGATGATGCTTGGCTAGCAGCACGGCGGCGGCGTGAGGGAATATTTGCTGGATCATTTACCATGGTTTGCTCATTCATACCCGTTTCAGTATTGCCATTGGCTTTACTATGCTTGGTATTTTGTTGGTTGGTAGCCGAGGCGTCAACGCTATTTGACTCAGGCTTTTGACGATTGCGTCCGCGACCACGTTGACCTTGCTTATAAGCGCCGCGACGAATATTTTCATCGAATGCATCAATAGCCTGCTGTTGGTCTCTTTCAGATAGCGTTTGATAAGTCTGCCACCACTCACCCATCTCATTGGTTGATTCTGACAACGGATGCTCTGCATCACCGCACTGCTCACGCAGTAATAAAAAGTCAAAACCTGCTCGGAAACGTGGATGCTCAGAGAGCTGCACAATTTGTTTGCTACGGGGCGCGGCAAGCTTTGGCTGCAAGATCCAGATATCACGAATGAACTGCTCAGCAAATTTAGGAATGGCCGTTTTGATGCGTTGACGGTCAATGACTTTACCAGCAGCATGCATCTGCGCTTCAGCAAACGGCATATTACGCTTTTTGGCTTTTGCCAATTGATGCAGATAGTTTTCCCACAAAAGCGCCGCATAGAAAAAGGCTGGATTGATACTTTTGCCCGCGGCAATACGTTTGTCGGTATTGATCGCTACTTGTTTGACCAGCGCACTTGGCTCAGAGGGTGGATAAATAATTAAGCTATCGATCGCCCCTGACTCAAACAACAACGGCAGCAAAGGCACCAAATAGCCACCCGTAAACATTTTTTGCGTCTCATCATAGAGACGGTGCGGTGATATTTGCTCAAGTAAGGTCCAATTACCATCATGAAATTGCGCAGCCAACGCGTCGTCAAATTCAAAACCCAGTTTGGCCTTAAACCGTAAGGCACGCAACAATCGTACTGGGTCTTCTTCAATACGCACGGGCGCATCACCCAATAGGCGAATAATTCTGTTATCAATATCCTCAAGCGCCCCGCAAAAATCGTGGACGATGCCTTTGAGCGGCTGATAATATAGTGCATTGATAGAAAAATCACGGCGAGAAAAATCTTGCTTGATGTCGCCCCACACATTGTCACGCAAAATCATACCATCTCGATTGGTATTGGCGTCACTTGTTGGTGGACCACGGAAAGTTGCCACTTCAATCAACTCTCGTCCTGAGTACACATGAGCCAATTGAAAACGACGACCAATAATGCGGCAACGCTTACCAAATACATCTTTGATTTCATGCGGCTTGGCATCAGTCACAGCGTCAAAGTCTTTTGGACGCAGGCCTAATAAGGTATCGCGCACACCACCACCAACGATATAGGCATCAAACCCAGCTCGGGTCAATGTCGCAATCACTTCAGTAATGGAATTGGGTAATTCAGATTTATTCAGTTCTAACTGCTTGGCGGCACGCTCGGCCATGCATCTACTCCTCGCCGGTATTCTTTAACCACCCTTGACAAACGAAGCGTTTATCAGGCGGATGTACCCACTAGTTTAACAAATTTTGTGAGTGGTAGGTGTGTTATGACGTCTACTTACGTGCTATTTTGTCAATATTGGGGTTAATTAATCCAAAATATGGTGCTGTCTTCTATACTCTCAAACGCGCTCGATTTTTCTCAATGGTTTTTGCACCAATCCCTTTGACGTTTGCCAACTCATCCACGGTTTTGAAATTACCAAACATATCGCGGTACAAAATAATGGCTTGTGCCTTGCTGCTACCAATACCATGAAGAGACGTAAGCTCACCTTCATTAGCGCGATTGATATCAATTATTTTTTGATCACGAGCTTGAATGGCTGATTTTTCTTGTGCCAATAAATACTCATAAGCGCGTTGTGGGTCTTTAAAACAAGGGGCTGCAATGGCGTTACTGAGCATAATCATGCTCAATAATACACAGCCACCAGCGCGGACTATCCAACCTATAAACGAGTTTTTGCTATAAGCGTTCATGGTGTTTGGCCGCCTCCCATAGTGCATCCATTTCTGTGATATCGCTGTCCTCTAAGCGTTTGCCTACCGCTGCCAACTGCGCTTCGATATAACCGAAGCGCGATTTAAACTTATGCACACACGTGAGCGTTGCTGTCTCAGCATCCAGATTGAGCTTGCGCGCCACATTGACCAGCGCAAACATACAGTCGCCAAGCTCTTTTTCTATGTCACTAATATTGGCCTTAATCTCCGCCTTGGATTTGTTGGTCAGCTCAGCCTTTAGCTCATCGATTTCTTCATCCAGCTTGTCAAAGGCTCCACGAATACCGTCCCAGTCAAACCCAAGTTTTGATGCTTGTTTTTGTACGTCTTGAGCCTGTATCAAGGCACTGCCTGCTTTGATGGCATCTAAACGGCGCGGTGGTTTACCACGTGCTTCGCGTGCCTGATTTTCCTCAGCCTTAATCTCATCCCAGCGCTCTTTGACAGCTGCATCATCTTTGAGCGTTTCGGCTTCAAAGACGTGGGGGTGACGTCGGACCAGCTTCTCTTGCAAGGTAGTAATGACATCACTCATATCGAAGCGCCCTTGCTCGGCATACATCTGGCAGTGAAAAACCACTTGTAGCAGCACGTCCCCAAGTTCCCCTTTGATGTCTTCATCGTCCTCGCTTTGTACAGCCTCGCCCAACTCATAAGCTTCTTCAATCGCATAAGGAATCAAGCTGTGATTGGTTTGCTTTTTATCCCAAGGACAGTCGGCCCGCAATCTTGCCATGAGTGCCAAAAGATCCTCAAGTTGCCCACTGGCATCTGGCGTACCTTGTACTGGTGTTGGCGCTACGATTTTATGGTTTAAAGTTGTCATAAAGGAGGCTCTTATATGCTTAACGTTTATTCAGGTTATTCGTGCATGTCCTTATTTTTAATCCTGTCAGATAACTCTCGATTGATTGAGGACATGCACCGATGTTAGTGTATCATTGAATACGGATTGACTTATCATTGTGTCTCTTACTTCTTCATTCTACCACTGCTCCCGCGCAAGGAATTTTATGACTATGTCCACTTCTGCGACCACCAGCTACGAACCAGCAACTGAATTTAATCCTATAACGATCAATTCATTTAAGGCTTATGATATTCGTGGCGAGCTTGGTGTCACGCTTGATGAAGACATCGCTTATCGTATTGGACGCGCTTTTGCACAGATTTTATATCAGCGTTATCACGCCGTATCTAATAGTCATAGTAGCGACATGGCAACACTACAGCCTGCTATTGTCATCGGTAGTGACATCCGCCATTCAAGTGAGCAACTCAAACAAGCTGCTATAAAAGGTATGCTAGATGCTGGCGTTGATGTGATCGACTTGGGTATGACAGGGACAGAAGAAGTCTATTTTGCTACCAGTCATTATCAGGCGCTGGGTGGTATTGAAGTGACCGCCAGTCATAACCCGATTAATTATAATGGCTTAAAATTGGTGAAAGATCAGTCAAAACCCATCAGCGCGGATGACGGTTTGGCAGAGATTCAAGCATTGGCCGAATCAGGAGCGTTTTCCACCAGCATCTCATCAGGTAAATTGCAATTATTAACCGATAAAAGCGCTTATATCAACCATGTGATGACTTTTATCGATATCAATAATCTCAAACCACTAAAATTGGTGATCAATTCAGGCAATGGCAGTGCAGGCCCTGTGGTTGACTTATTGGTTGATCAGCTGATTCAAGCAGGTGCGCCAATCGAAGTCATCAAGCTGCATCATACGCCCGATGGTAGCTTTCCAAATGGCATACCCAATCCAATGATTGAGGCCAATAGAGTCGCAACTCAACAAGCAGTGTTAACAAACCAAGCCGATCTTGGTATTGCCTTTGATGGTGACTTTGATCGCTGCTTCTTATTTGACGAAAATGGCGAGTTTATCGATGGCAGCTATGTAGTGGGTATGCTGGCGCAAGCATTTTTAAACAAATACCCAAACGAAGCCATCGTCTACGACCCGCGCGTGATATATAACACTGAAGCGGTGATAGAACAGCATAGTGGCACAGCCGTGATCAGTAAGTCTGGTCACTCTTTTATCAAGCAAGTGATGCGTGACTCTGGCGCTGTCTATGGTGGCGAGATGTCGGCGCATCATTATTTTCGCGATTTTTTCTATTGCGATAGCGGCATGATCCCATGGCTATTGACCATTGAGCTGTTATCTATCACGGGTAAGACTTTGTCCGAATTGGTCACAGGCTACATTCAGTCGTATCCCAGCTCAGGCGAGCAAAATTTTAACCTCACCACTCACGATGCGCCAACCATTATTCGAGCAATTGAAGAAAAATTTAGCACTCAAAAACCAAGCAAATCTACCCTCGATGGTTTAAGCCTCAACTTTGGTGAATGGCGTTTTAACTTACGAGCGTCCAACACCGAACCCCTCATCCGCTTAAACATTGAAAGTCGCGGTGATGCGGCATTGTTGGCGACCAAGATGCAAGAAATCCAGCAATGGTTGGCACTGCAAGGTGCCGTACCAGCTTAAGATTATTAAAAGACCATGTATATTAAAGATAAAAAAGGCTTACTAATACGTATTAGTGAGCCTTTTTTTATGAAAACAACATTCAAATAAAACGGTTAGTTGGAGCGACCAATACCTCTATAATCGCCCACCAACTGCTGAATTTGGGTGCGTGTCAGGGCATTTTGTGCATCAAATACAGGCATGGCTTGCTGATTGATTTTGGCAATATCTAGCTCGTCTCGAGGTGACCAGCTAATGATAAAAACTGCCTGAGCTTCACTCATCTGATGATAAGGGCTAGCAATCAATTCAAATAAAGGCTGCTGATTATAAAGTGAGACAAGTTCTGGTTGAGCTTTGTCGCTATAAATAAGGGTGCGAATATTATAAGACCATAATAAGTCTAATAATGGATGAATGGCTGAGCCTGCCGTACGTCCAGAACCAGACTTGTAACTTCCGCCCCAAATCATCACAGTTTTATTATCGATAAATCCATCAAAATACTGCCAAAACTTGCGAAATATCAGCTCTTTTTGATCTTCATTGATATGAATAATAGACTCTAATAAAGGCATCTCCAAACTGTGTGCCTGACTCGACTGCTGTAGCCTAGACAACTCTGCTGGTAACGTATTACCACCGAACCCCCAGCCCGCTTGCAGATAACTACTACCCACCCGCTCATCTAGCCCCATGATATGGCTCACCTGCTTGATATCAACCTGTTGGCTGTCTGCTAAGCGTGACATCTCATTCATAAAGCTCACCCTTGTCGCGAGCATTGCCATAATGCTACTACGTGCAAACTCTATCGTTGCGATATCAGCATGATGCGTGGCGCGTGCCTGCTGCATCAAAGGCTTTAGTACTTGTAAGTGATTGCTACTGTTGGCCGTTTTTTCACCAAGCAGCCATAAGGATGGGTTCAACATCGAGTTGTAGGCATCTCCATCTTTTAAAAAAACGAAAGGCACATAATACACCCAAGCCCGCTGCAAACGTTGAGCGAGCGCTGACATCTCTCCCAATTGCTCAATGCCACTCATGATCAAAGGCAATGCTTGGCGATTGCTTTGATTGAAGGCGGTGATCCAGTGAGCTTCTGTCCAGCTCGTTCTCATACTGTTTAAAAACAACCAGTATAGCGCGGCGACTGGCGGCCCAGCATGATCATGATTGTTATTAATCTCATCACTATCAGCACAGCTGGGTTTTTCATAGCCTTGTATAAGCGTATCAGCACTACTTGGTAGTGCTTGGCTCACAATCATTTGCTGCTGCTCATACATTTGCCACAGTGCTTGTAAATGATGCTCAAAGCCGTACTGATGTAAATTCTGTGACAATATATCCAAATCTGCATACAAATGAATGCGTTGCCCCAAACTTGCCAGCACGACCGCACTGGTGATGGCTTCAATACTATGACCGATGAGCACACAAACATCAGCTTTATTAAATAGATTGGGTTCATACTGATAATGATAGTTATGACTTACGTCAGTGCTCATAAGAATGCCCTATAGCATGATTGGAGTATTGGCAGTTATTGAGATAGCTGTTTAATGTGCTGTAGCAATTGGTCAGTTGAGGTATCAAACTGCCCTCCTACGCCCTGCTCCATAGCAGCATGTACAGACTCTGCCATTTGCTTACCCATCTCAACGCCCCACTGGTCAAATGGATTGATGTCCCAGATACTGGCCATGACATACACTTTGTGCTCATAAAGGGCAATCAAAGCTCCCAAGCTATGCGGGGTCAGCTCATCAATTAATACTGTGGTTGAAGGCTGATTGCCTCGGTAATACTTGTATTTGTCCGTTTCAACATCCGCTTTGGTACCCGCGATATTTGCAACGGCTGTATTACCAAAGGCTAGGACTCGGCTTTGTGCCAAACAATTGGCCAAAGACAATTCGTGCTGCTGCTGTAATGAAGCGTTTTTTACCTCGGTACTATAGCGGCGCACACAGGCGATAAAGTCACAAGAGACTTGCTGAGTACCTTGATGAAGCAACTGATAAAACGCATGCTGGGCATTCGAGCCAATCTCGCCCCATAAAATTGGACAGGTATTATAATCAATACGGTCGCCATGCTGAGTTACCGATTTACCATTACTCTCCATCTCAAGCTGGGTTAAGTAACTTGGTAAATAAATTAAACGACCATCGTAAGGCAATACCGTATGGGCATTTACTCGTAAAAAAGTACTGTTCCAAACTGCCAGCAAACCCAATAGTACGGGCAAATTTTCGGCAAAATCCGCTTCGGCAAAATGCGCATCCATACTATGAGCACCGCTTAAGAGCGCCTGAAACTGAGACATACCAATACGAATGGCAATCGCCAACCCAATCGCTGACCATAAAGAAAAGCGACCACCCACCCACTCCCACAGCTGTAACTGATGCTCGGGATGGATGCCCCATGCATTCATCTTGTCACTATTGGCTGAAATACCAATAAAATGCCGACGAAGCACACTGTCTTCAGTACCAGCGCGCAGCGTGGCAGTAGCAAGTAACCAAGATAATGCGGTCTTCGCATTTGATAAAGTATCAACAGTACTAAAAGACTTGGACGAGATAATAAATAAAGTCGTTTCAGGATTTAAATGCTTTAGTAGATTATCAAGCTGAGTGCCATCCATGTTCGAAACGAAGTGTACTTCAATCTCTGTATCTGACCATTCATCCAGCGCTGTTGTCGCCATCAGCGGACCCAAATCAGAGCCACCGACGCCAATATTGACCACATCAGTAATGGCTTTGCCTGAAAACCCGCGCCACGTTCCTTGACGAACTCGCTCTGACAATTTTGCGACTTGGGCTAAGCTATGATGCACATCTGCTACGACATTCTGTTCATCCATCTGTAAGGTTGAGGTAGACGGTAGACGCAGCGCTGTATGTAAGGCTGCACGTTGCTCACTGGTATTGACCATAGCGCCTTGCATAAGCGCATCAATTCGAGCGGATAACTCGCAGCTTTTTGCCAGTTTTAAGAGGTTTATCAGTACTTGATCGTCGATGCATTGTTTACTGTAATCCATATACAGTGCACCAGCTTGCGTACTGAAGTGTGCGGCACGGTCAGCGTCTTGCGCAAATAGCGTAGACAGTGACCATTCTTGCGTGGCCAACATTTGTAG
The DNA here is from genome assembly GCF_900163785.1 of Psychrobacter sp. JB385. Classification (GTDB taxonomy): domain Bacteria; phylum Pseudomonadota; class Gammaproteobacteria; order Pseudomonadales; family Moraxellaceae; genus Psychrobacter. The sequence continues at coordinate 254,441 of NZ_FUKN01000014.1, read as the reverse complement.
TTGTTGCCAGTAGGTAGAATGTCGAGCACTGCTATACGCTCTATCCTTGCTAATCTCTGCCATCAGCTATTCATCATCTGCTAATTGCTGCTCGGCAAAATAGATAAATGCTTGCATGTAAGAGCGCATGTCGCCTGCGTCGTAACTATCGCCGCGCATGGTCGTCACATTAACCCCATACTCACTAATCAGTGCATCGATGGCATCGGTTAGCTGTATCTCACCACCCACTGAGGCAGTCGTATTCGCCAAATAATCGAAGATTTTATTGCTAAATACATAGCGACCTACGACGGCAAGTTTTGAAGGTGCTTCTGCTAAACTAGGTTTTTCTACAAACCCTGCAACCCCAAAGCTAGTATTCACATTCGCTTTATCACCTACTTTACTATTACCACTGTGCCCTTCATTTAATTGCGCAATGCCATACTTATGGACATCTTCATCGGCCACTGTATTTACAAGTATCTGTGAATGATTGTCTTTAGCAAACGCATCAAGCATAAACGCTAAATTGTCAGTAGACATATCGGTGGTAAAAGGATCGAGCACCACATCAGGCAATAATACCGCAAAATCATGCTCACCAATGATAGGGCGCGCCGCCAATACTGCATGGCCCAAGCCCAATGCCTTACCTTGGCGTATCATCGACACTGTTACGTCAGCTGGCAACCAATTTAAGCTATCTGCCAGCTCATTCTTGCCTTTATGACGCAATTGAGTGTCAAGCTCAGCATTGATATCAAAATAGTTTTCGATCGCGCTCTTTTGTGCGTGACCAACCAAAACAATGTGCTTAATACCAGCGGCAATGGCCTCTTCGACGACATAATGAATCGCAGGGCGATTGCCTAAAGGCAATAACTCTTTTGGCACTGATTTGGATAGAGGCAGCATGCGCGTACCAAAACCTGCGACGGGGATGACAGCGTGGGTTATTTTTTTCATATTATTTGGGCTGTGTGAGTGAGATCAGTGAAGTTCAGGTGATTATAAAGTATCATTAGAGAATTATAACTCAATAAACTTTAAGTAACCCAAGTGTATAACTTAGATGTATTCTCTGGGTATATCATTTATGTGTCTTCGGTTGTCTGTTACTAAATTAGCTCATTAAGCCTACTATGAACTTCAACTCTTATATTCTACCTCTATTATCAGGTTATTGCAGACACTACTGGCAACCGCACCAGCGCTTGGCTTTGGTTATCGGCATGTTGCCATGGAAAGATAACGTTGGAAATTGGATATTAGAATCGTCGCACATACAAATACAGCGCCATTTTGATGAGAACTATTTTCAACAATGGCTCAAACCTTTTATCAAACGCGTAAATCCTGTTGTATATATTTGGGGTTACAAAGCGCCTGATTTTTTCATTGATTATATACGTGAGCAAGACCTCGATGTCTTCTTTTTAGAAGATGGTTTTATCCGTTCAGGTCCTAATGATGATAGTAGCGCGCCACCATTATCTATTGTGATGGATAGCCAGGCACCATATTTTGATACCACTCGTCCCAACGATCTCACCGACCTGATTGCTAATTTTGACTTCGAGCAGGATGGCTATGATGAAACGTTAGCACAGGAGATGCTTGATTATTATGTGTCAAAGCGTGTGAGCAAATATAATCATCAACCTTATGTCGATGTCGCCCCAATATATGGTATTAAGAACAGAAAACGCATCTTAGTCTTAGGTCAAGTGCCATATGATGACTCATTAAAATATGGTGGCGGTATTGGTGTTACTCTACTAGATGTCGTTAATAAGGCCATTGACGAAAACCCTGAAGCACAAATCATCGTCAAACCACATCCAATGACCCTAAATGACTTATCTATTACCAGTACTTTGAATGAGCTAAACTGTCTTATTTTGACACAGCCTATTCATTTGGTCGATGCTTTGGAGACTATAGATCATGTCTATACGATTACGTCTCTTGGCGGGTTTGAGGCCTTGCTGAGAGGTAAAGCAGTTACAGTATTAGGAAAACCTTTTTACAAAGGCTTAAGTACTAGTGATAGAAAATCAAACACACCGTCACTTCCTCAGTTATTTTATATCTGCTATTATGCCTATGATTTTACAGTCACTATTTAATATTCATTACTATTTAATTAATTCATATCAAAAGGCCATTCAATGAACTCCAAAAAAATTGCAATCATAGGGTTGGGTTATGTAGGTTTACCTTTAGCTTGTGCGTTTGCAAAAAAATATGACGTTATAGGCTTCGATATAAATACAACCCGTATCAATGAATTGTCCAATAACATTGATAAAACTCGCGAAGTAACTAGCGAATACTTACAGAATACCTCTCGCCTTACCTTCACTTCTGATACCAATGATTTATCTACAGCGAACGTCTTTGTCATTACTGTACCAACACCAATTGATGATAATAACTTACCAGATTTATCTCCATTGGTTAAAGCGTCACAAATGCTGAGTAAAATTCTCAAGAAAGATGACATTGTTATATATGAATCCACAGTATATCCAGGTGCTACAGAAGAAGTCTGTATTCCAGAATTAGAAGAATCTGGTTTAAAGTTGAATGAGGATTTCGGCGTAGGCTACTCTCCAGAACGTATTAATCCAGGTGACAAGCTGCGCACTGTGGAAAATATTTTGAAAGTAACGTCAGGTTCAAACGCTTACTACACAGATGTGGTAGATGAACTTTATGGCTCAGTTATCACTGCTGGCACCTTTAAAGCTTCTTCGATAAAAGTAGCTGAAGCCTCTAAAGTTATTGAAAACACTCAGCGTGATGTCAACATCGCTCTGATAAATGAACTCGCTCTAATTTTTAACGAAGTTGGTATTGATACTCATGAAGTAATTGAGGCTGCCGCTACTAAGTGGAATTTTATTAAGCTTATGCCTGGTCTAGTAGGTGGACATTGTATTGGTGTAGACCCTTATTATCTGGCTCATAAAGCATCATCTTTGGGACTCAACCCTAATTTGATTTTAACTTCTCGTGCCATCAACAATTCTATGAGTAAATTTGTTGCTGAACAAACCATCAAGAAGCTTATCTCATACGGAAAAAATATTAAAGATGCTCGTATTCTACTCTTAGGAGTTACCTTCAAGGAAAACTGTCCTGACGTAAGAAACACCAAAGTTACAGATATTGGTATTGAACTCGAAAAATATGGCGTAAAAATGACTTATTCCGATCCTTGGGTTGCTGAAGAAGATTGGAATCACTTAAATGTTGAGCATGTAGATTATAAAGATATTGAAGAAAACAGTTTCGATGCTGTTATCGTCGCAGTTAACCACTCAGAATTCGTTGGTGAAGACGACGAAATTGATAGCTTTTGTACTCAACCTAAAGTAGTCATTGATGTTAAAGGCGCATTAGTGAACCCTGACTGGCGTTTATAGTACATGAATGAAATTTTGAAAGAGTTTGAACACTATGTTCAAACTCAGCAATATGATAACGCAGACTCTTTAATTGAGAGTCTGCTACAGAATAGTGTTATTATTAATTTGGAAAGAAGAGAGGCGCTTACGTTTTTATATAGAATAGGCTATGTCTATCCTGAAACCACTTTAAAATTATGCAACCAAAGAAATGATATTCCTAGACCATTCAAAGATACTTTAAGAATGGCTTCAGGCGATACTCCTTCCCTACGTCTTTATAGCCACGCAGATACTCTTGTCTCTATAAAAACTGCTTTGATGAGACATAAGCCATGGCTGGCAAAAATATTCGTTTATAGATTTTATCGTCAATACGGGCTACAGCCTATCAGTTTAGTTAAATACAATAAACTTACTATCGGCAATAATCATAAAAAATTAAAAAAAATTAAAAATAATCAGACAGTTAGTATTATCGTTACTACTTACAACTCTGCAAAGTTTGTAGAAAACTGTATAGACTCTCTACTAAATCAAACAGCCAATAATATTGAAGTTATCGTTGTAGATGATGCCAGTACTGATAATACCGTAGAAATAATCAAGAAGTATCCAACCATTAAACTCATTGAGCTGAATAAAAATAATGGTACTTACTATGCTAGAAATGTTGGTATATCACAATCTTCTGGCCAATTTGTAACATTTCAAGATTCAGATGATTGGTCACACCCAGAACGTGTATCTATCCAATTACAAGATTTATTACAGAATAGTAATACTGTAGCGAATTTTTCAAATTTTTTCAGAGTCGAGGAAAAAACAGGCTTACCTAGCTGTCGACAGAACTATCCACTTTTGAGGCTAAATATCTCTTCAATGATGATTCGTAGAGATAAATTAGAAGAGATAGGCGGGTTTGATGATAGATATAGAATTGAATCAGATAAGAGACTACTTAACGCTCTTCTATTAAAATATGGAAAAAGCTCTATTAGCTATATTAAGCTTCCTCTGGCTGTTGGACTATTAAGAAATAGATCTCTAACCACTGCAAAAGATTCTGGTTTTAACAAATATGGGTATTCACCACTAAGGGATTTAGTATAACTATGCCGGACTCAACGACACAGTCAAAAATTTATAATAACACTCTGGCCCAGCTTAAGATAAATATTAAACAACTTGATAATAATCAACAATCTATCCGCCTAATGTTAAACAACATTGCCTTCCAATATGGTTATAATAGTCAAGAGTACGTAGAAGCATTGGAGCTTGTATATAAAGTCATTCCTTCTAAAGAGATTAGACAAACATATATAGCACCCTATATGTCTCTACCTTCCTCATACTCTCATGTTGCCAAACAAATAGAGTATATGCGCTTTAAACAGCATTTAAGTGCTATAGACTGTAATATTTCTCCTTGGAATAATAACAAAAAGACAGATCAGGAGTTTGCGCAGTCTTTAGATATCCCTACGCCACAATTGATTCAAAGTGAATGTAAGTTTGAGAATATTGAATTTACTGAATCTATCGTCATTAAACCCTCATTTGATAGCTCATCTAGAAACGTTTTCTTCTATTTTAATAGTGAGAACATAGTAGAAGTCAAAACAAACGATACTTTTACAAGCTTGGAAGCATTCAAAGCAGAGATAGCTCGTAGAAAAATTCAAGGATCATGGCAGACTGAAACGCTCATATTGAACCGTGATGGAAAAGCAGCTCATGATATAAAAGTATATGCTTATTATGGAGAAATCGGAGCCGTATTAGAAATAAAAAGAGCCGATAAAGCCTATCAGTGCTGGTACAACGAGAAAGGTGATATCCTTGAGAGCGAACGTCGCAGCCAACCATGGTTCGAAGGAACAGGGTTTGAATCCCAAGTCATAGAGTATGCTAAAAAAATATCTCTGAACATTCCTGCTCCATTTATGCGCATCGATTTTTATAAAGGTGTAGATGGCTACTACTTAGGAGAGTTGACACCACATCCTGGACGTTATTTCCCAGAATATAGTCCAGAATTAGACAAGCAATTAGGTCAGCTGTTTAGTGAAGCAGAAGCAAGGTTATTTCAAGATTTATTAAAGGGTAGTATCTTCTCTAATTATCTGAGGTTTTATCAGGTATAAATTCATCGACTTATAGCTTGGTAAAAAATATAATTGCCGTTAATTGAAAAAATTTTATTATATTAGAAATATACATAACCTATCTGCTTAATGGCTAAGTCCTTCTGAAAGCAAACAAGAATACCAATTATCAAAGGTATTATTATGAATAAATATACGTGCTCTACTTTTCACTTAAATAAATTTACAGCTGTATTTATATTGTTAATGGTTAGCTCTAAGGTTTATTGTTTCGATGTATACACATTTGTTCCGTGGAAATACTACTTAGAGAAAGGTGAGTTACATCAAACCAAGAATTTAGATGATTACCTCACACAGTATGGCACTAAAAAAGCTTTTGTTATCTATCCAAAAGGCATGTTTACCCAAGATAAACCAGATCCTGTTAAGATCGAAAAAGTAGCAAAATTATCGAGGGGAAACTCGGATGCTTTAATATCATTTGATATAGAAATTGGTAATAAAATTAAGCCCGAAACCATACTACCTACAGTCGAGAAAACCCTAAACTTATATCACAAAAATAATGGTAATAATCTTGTAGGAGTTTATGGCTTACTACCTCAGAACACTGTTGGCAGTAATTTTCAGCGATCTAAGTATAGTAAACTGAATGAAAAATATGCCAATATTGCTTCTTTGACTACCGTATTAAGCCCAGTATTATATAACTACGATGGAGAGGATTTTGAAAAATGGAAGATATCAGCTGATTTTGCATTTGAAGAAACAAAAAAATATAGTAATACCCACAAGATTATTCCTTATCTCTCACCAATCTATAAGGTGAAGCGACGAACAGATAATCCGAAAGGTTTTGTTATCAAACAGCTCTCTGAAAGCGATATGAAAAAGCGTTTAGACTATCTAAAGAGTCTAAACGCTGATGGGGTATTGATATGGGAAAGCAGTCAGTCAATTGAATTCGATAAAAGCCAACCTATATTTAATCCATATACAGGTTGGGGTAAAGCGGTAATTGATACCGTCAAGTCAAGATAATCTACTTATTTTCACCTAAGAGTTTTGGTAGATATTCTTCAACGACCTGTTTTGCTATCTCTGCAGGTTCAGGCCCATGCCCTTTCTCATGAGAAAATAATAAACTATGTAAGTTTAGTTTTTCAACACTTCCACCTTCTATTGGTAAATGAAAGTGATTACAAAACGGTATATAATGTTCATTATAATGCTTAGCATCGACAATATTTTGAACAATAACGCCATGTGTTGATTTCATAGCATCGTAAGAGTTTTGTAATGCCGTAATTGCAGACCATTTTTCAGGATATTTACTTGCTAAACTTTCAGCCGAGAAATTAGGATCAAACACTCTTCTGAAATGTTCAATATGTCCTGCATAATAATTCAAAATGTCTGTTTGACCATTTGCACTGACAAAGCAAGCGCCGTCAATTTCTGAGGCAAGCGATATACTTGCAAACCCCCCAGCAGAACTTCCCCAAAAAACTATTTTATTAGGTGGAATATCTAGTAAAGATGCCACTTTAACTACAACATCTGCAACAAATGCAGCAACATTTTGGTACTTGGTACCAGCAAACCAACCTATTGGTATATTCTGATCAAAATGTAATGTAGGGTCTGAAATAGCAAGTATATTACTATTGAAAATCCCGTGCCAGTTCCAACGCGCAAAGGCAGGTAGTTCAACTTTTGTCCTATCAACTGCTCCATTAGGAGTCACTATCAAATAGTCATTTTTTACTTTCTGATTCAAACGACAATCTAACTGAATACCTTGCATTACCACACTAAAATCACTTACTGGATCATCTGTTAAAGCGATTCTATCAATGCAATTAAATTCATCATGTATAATTTTTGCCATATATCTTCTCTTAGAATTTTAATACTTGTACGTATAAAATATGATCTAAAGGCTACTATTTACTTGTTTGATTATAAAATCGACTAAGTCACCAACATTTTTAAAATCCAACTCTTCTAAATCCAAAGTTTGATCTAATTGATCTTCAATATTCGATAATAAAATAGTGTGAGAAAGTGAATCCCAACCTGATATATCTATAGCGACAGTATCTCTTGTCACTTCAGTTGCATCAACCATAAATGTTTCTTCAATAGTATTTGCGACTAACTTCATAATTTTTTCATGAGTCATAGTTTGTCCTTATTTAAAAATTCTAGTAATTTACTTTTATTCAATTCTCGACTTATTTTACCACTACTACTTTTATGTAACCATGAAGGCTCTACTAAAATCACATCACGTAATAATAAACCTATTTCGTCCTGAACTGCTTGACGCATTACTTTAATTAACTGTTTATCAAGTTTTTCATCAGTTAATTCTTCTTTTGTTCTTTCTTGAACCAGATAGATTTCATTACTACCTATTTGTTCGCTATATACCCCTAGCGCAATATTACGACCTGGTTTGATATTAGGTAAATCATTAACAATTCTTTCGATTTCATGCGCAAAATAGTTTCTGCCGTTACTAATGATTAAATCATCTCTTCGTCCTAGGACATAAAGTTCATCATCATGTATAAATCCCAAATCACGGGTCCGATAACATGAGCCATCAAATACTTCTTTGGTTTTTTCAGGACGATGATAATAGCCATCAAACAAGAATTTACCAGAAATTACTATCTCTCCTACACAATCTGAACTTACTAACTCAGAAGAGTCTGGATTCAATATTTTTACTTGGCAACCTTCTATTACTTTTCCACAACTAAGTAATTGTGAACCATTACCACGGCTAGTTAGCAATACTTTACTCTCTAACAATGCTTGTTCATCCACCCAGATCTTGTTTACAACCTTACCAACTTCTGTCTGAGTTACTGCATATACCGTTTCAGCCATTGCATAACATACTTGCAACTTTTCTTGTGTAGCACCAATGTCTTGGAAATGATTGAAAAACCTATCAAAGGTTTCTGCTTTACAAGGTTCAGAACAGTTTACGAAAGCTCGCACTGTAGAAAGATCTAAACCCTCAAACTTCTTGGTTTTGACAGTTCGACGTAAATGTTCAAAACTAAAGTTTGGCAGCCAAACTAATGTTCCTCTATACTCAGTAATGGCTTGTAATAGACTTATAGGTTTACTTACCCATTCAAATGGATCTAGTAATATAATCGTTTGTCCTAATATCAACGGCATGATAGTACAAGCAATCAATCCCATATCATGATATATCGGTAACCAAGAAACAATAACATCTTCAGAAGTAGCAGATAAGGAAGTAGAATACGACTCAATCTGATCCATTACAGCTTCATGAGATAGGGCAACCCCTTTCTTCAGACCTGTAGTACCTGAGCTGTGCTGCAAGAACGCAACTTGATAAGTAGTATCATGAACAGTTTCATTCGATATATAAGAAGATAACACATTATTATCATATACAGTACATTCGATTTTTTCTGTAATCTTATCAAAAGAAGACAGCCACTCATCTGTCGTAATAATTAATGATGGGTTTGTTAACTCAATTAATTGTTGATGGCTTTCCCAGTATTTTTTTACATCTTGTTTGTGGCTTGGTAGCGGCATAAATGAAGGAATTATGCCAGCCGACATTAATCCAAAAAACCACATGATTGCCTGAGGTGTCTGAGGTAGAAATATTAAGCCTATACGCCCTTTCTCTATACTTTGTTCGTTAATCCACGCTCGAACTTTCTGCGTAAATTTATCAAATTGTTCATAACTAACAGAGACATCTTTAAAAACAATAGCTGTTTTATTGGGCGTGTTATTCGCATGAGTTTGAATATGACTATATAAATTTTGCATTTATTTGCTCCCAACTCTATATTCTAAATTATTAATAGCCTCTATTATATTTTCTTCTGGAATTTCTGTTCCCTGAGGTAAAGCAAACTTTCTATCTAGATGAGGAAATTCTAAATAGACATTAGAAATTTGAAGGTTCTTATGCCACTCGGTCCATTGTTCTTTGTAAAATTTTCTAGAGGGTGATATACCTGTAGATTTTGAAACACCATGAATCGGGTGGTTGGTTAAGCTAGTAGGTTCATCTAAACAAATCATACTTAATGATTTATAGTTTTTAAACTCATCACCAATGACCATTTTACAGCGGCTTATAATTTCGCTATCGGCACCGAAACGAGAACAGTCCCATCCTCCTAGTGTATTGCGTAAGAAATTGACTTCAAACATACAAGTAATAGAAGCCACTCTCATAACTCCATCATGACAGAAAGCACCAAATGGATACAACGGTAGATACCCACTTTCTTCCATCCTGATCATACGTGTATTACTAGCACGAGGCGGTGTAACTTCTGATCTTATAAGTTTCATATGTTGTTCAAGACGCTGCGGATATGCCCAATCATCGGCGTCATGTCCAGTAATATAATCGCCTTTAGCGATTATGAGACCTAAATTTTTAGAAACATATGCACCCACATTACATGGGTTATCTATAAATTTGACTCTTGAGTCAGTTAAAGCTATCTTTTTAATAATCTCAGATGTGCGATCAGCACTACAGTCATTAATAACAATCAACTCTAAATTTTGCCAAGTCTGATTTAAAATCGATTTCATAGAGAGTTCAATTGTCTTCTCAGCATTGTACGCTGGCATGATGACAGATATCTTTGTCCCATCCTCGACTTTATAGCTTGCTGGACTATGAATACGATAAAATTTCTCTTTTTCGTTGTCTTTCAACTCGATAGGTTGCATACCATGATCCTTAATGTATGTATTTATATAACTCAACCATCTTGTTTGATTCGCTAATTCATTATTTGCATAAAAAATATTGATCGTACTTTTTTGATCTTCAGGAGTGTATTTTTCTAAAAATAATCGTGCAATATTGAAATCAAATTGCTTTTGTATATCTAATGCTTCTCTAAATAGTGAACTTTTCTTCTTAGGCTTAGGAATTATTTTCTCATTAGAAATAGCCTTATTGCTGTCGTTCATGCTATTACTATCTAAAATAATATTATTATGATGCCCTACCTGTAGGAGATGTATAAAAGAAGGAACACCACGTTTTTTTCTAAAAGAAACTTCAATAGCTCCGTTGGAACTCATTATTTGCATGAACTGATGGGCTTGATCATCACTGACCGTAATGGGAATTGTCATAGCTTCGTTAGCAGGAAGATGATGCACATGCTTTAGGTCTGGCATTATTCTGAAAATAGAGTCACTTTGATATGCACGAATAGTTAGCTCAATCTCAACAGTTGCAGAAGGTTTTACACCATATAACTGCAAATCTAAAGAACCTTTAAAGCCTTGATCGAAAATAACAGTACTGGGATTACTTTTAAGTGGCAAAGTCGCACTTTTATTGAAAATTGTATATTCTCTGTTGTTGTTATAAATTGGTTGCGAGGCTAAAGGCACCGTCTGCTCTATAAGTGATAAAGCAGACGAGTTATTAACTTTGGACTTAACAGAAACATAGTCGTCCAATAAATTTTTTGGTAATTTTAATAAATCTTTTGATTTTTTTAGGCCAATTAATCTGCTGCCGAGTTTATATGATAACTGATTTTTCAGATTCTCATAGCGTTGTTCTTGTTTATCAATATTATTTTCCAAACTAACTATTTCTTGTCTCAGTTTTTCAGTTAGTAACTTATAATTAAAAAGCTCTTCCTTATCTGCTGAATATAGTTCAAAAAGCTTCCTATTCCTTTTTTCATGCTGTTCCATCTGCTTTGCATAATAGTCTTTTTTCTTAATATTCTTGTTATTTTCATACTCTAAGTTTGTTTTATCTATCTTCAAGGATGCTATTTCTTGGTTCAATATTTGATTCCTAGAATTTGCTTCTTCTAGATCTTGTCTTAACTCACTGAGATTTAAATATTGTTCAGAATCGTTTTCGTCATCGAAGACATTTCTATGAATATTTCTTTCAGAATTAATTGCGGCATCTTCTACTCGCTGGCTCAACTCAATAAGCATATTTTTAAGGTTACTGATTTCATTCTGAGCATCTGACATAACTGTTAATCCCATGTAGCTAAACAAAAAAAAGACACCCCATTGTAGGGGTGTCTTCTTGATATTACAATACAGTTTTAGTAGTTAATAAGCTCATGGCTATATTACCAACCAGTAACTTCTTTTAGCTTCTCACCAAGTTTAGATGGGTCACGCGTGTATGCGATACCAGCATCTTCAAAGGCTTTGAATTTCTCTTCAGCAGTACCTTGACCACCAGAGATAATAGCGCCAGCATGACCCATACGCTTGCCTTCTGGAGCGGTAACACCAGCGATATAACCAACGACTGGCTTAGTGACGTGGTCTTTGATATAAGCAGCTGCTTCTTCTTCAGCAGTACCACCGATTTCACCGATTAGGATAATCGCTTCAGTCTGTGGATCAGCTTCGAACAATTTCAACGCATCAATCTGGTTCATACCAGGGATAGGATCGCCACCGATACCGATACAAGTAGACTGACCAAAACCAAGCTTAGTTGTTTGAGCAACGGCTTCATAAGTCAATGTACCAGAGCGTGAGATGATACCCACTTTACCTGGCTGATGGATGTGGCCTGGCATGATACCGATTTTGCATTGACCTGGCGTGATGACACCTGGGCAGTTAGGACCAACAAGACGCACATCGCCCGCTGATTCAAGATAGCGCTTGGCTTTTAGCATATCAAGCGTTGGAACACCTTCGGTGATCACAACGATCAATTTAACGCCTGCATCGACTGCTTCGATGATAGAATCTAGTACGAACGGTGCTGGTACATAGATAACAGAAGCATCCGCTTGAGTGGCTTCCATGGCTTCCGCCATTGTGTTGAATACTGGTAGACCTAGGTGAGTCTGACCACCTTTACCTGGGGTTACGCCGCCAACAACTTTTGTACCGTATTCAATGGCTTGCTCAGAATGGAACGTACCATTTTTACCAGTAAAACCTTGTACCAATACTTTGGTATCTTTATCGATTAATACACTCATTATGTTTTCCTTGTATTCGGTTGTCTTGTAATAATCACTTGATGGCTTATTGATCAATGATCTATTTTTATGCCAACAAGCTTTTATCACGCTTTGACTACTATGCTTAAGCGTTTATTTCTAAACGTTTATGTGTAAAGACCTATGTTTAAAAACTTAGGCTTTAACAGCATCGACAATTTTTTGAGCAGCGTCAGATAGGCCTTGAGCAGAAATAAGCTTCAAACCAGACTCTTCTAAGATCTGTGCGCCTTTCTCAGCATTGTTACCTTCTAAACGAACAACCACCGGTACTTTTACGTCAACTTCTTTGATAGCAGCGATAATGGCTTCTGCAATCATGTCACAACGTACGATACCGCCGAAGATATTGATAAGAACACCTTCAACACTGCTGTCTTCTAGAATAATTTTGAACGCTTCAACAACGCGATCTTTGGTTGCACCGCCGCCAACGTCCAAGAAGTTAGCAGGCTTGCCACCGTACAATTTGATGATATCCATGGTCGCCATGGCAAGACCAGCACCGTTGACCATACAACCGATGTTACCTTCTAGAGCAACGTAGTTTAGATCAAATTCAGCGGCTTTAAGCTCACGCTCATTTTCTTGCGTTTTGTCTTGTAGCGCTGCGATTTTTGGCAGACGATAAAGGGCGTTTGAGTCGATACCGATTTTGCCATCAACACAAACGATTTCGCCGTTTTCACGGACTGCTAATGGGTTGATTTCCATCAAAGCAAAGTCATTTTCAACAAATGCTTTATAAGCACCAGTCATTAATTTAACAAACTGATTGATCTGCTTGCCTTCTAGGCCTAGCTTGAACGCAACGTCACGCGCTTGGAAAGGTAGTAGACCAACTAAAGGATCAACGTGTACTTTGAAGATTTTTTCTGGCGTGTTGTGAGCCACTTCTTCAATATCCACACCGCCTTCGGTCGATGCCATGAAAGTCACGCGACGAGTTGCACGATCAACCACTGCGCCAAGATATAGCTCAGTTTGTACTGGATACATATCTTCTGCAACCAATACGAAGTTAACTGGCTGACCGTCAGCATCTGTTTGGAACGTTACTAGGTTAGTACCGATAAGCTCTTCAGCAACTTGCTTGGCTTCTTCACGAGTCTTAACCAGTTTTACACCACCCGCTTTACCACGACCACCTGCATGTACCTGTGCTTTGATAACCGCGATGTCAGTTGGTGTCTTATCAAAAGCAGCGGCAGCTTCGTCGCCGTTATGGGCAATAATACCTTCCTGGATAGGCAGTCCGTAGCTCTTTAATAGCTCTTTTGCTTGATACTCATGTAGATTCATTGATTGTATCCTTTATTTTTTACAATTAATAAAAAGTGAAAACAAGTGCGTCGTATATACATATTTAACGTATGTCTGACGCACTTATGATCGTAGCAACCGCTATGCTAGCGCTGCCACAATCAGGTTATAAGTCGGTACTTATTAAAATAACTACTTATTTCTTACGCTTTTTACGCTGAATGGCGTGAATAGCACGGCCATCAGCAGACAGAGCAGCTTCATGCACTGCTTCTGAAATGGTTGGATGAGCAAACGTCATCAGCTGTAAATCTTCGATACTAGAGACAAACTCCATCGCGATCATGCCTTGATGGACGATATCGCCCGCGCCCGCAGAGATAGCATGCATCCCTAATAGACGATCTGTTTTGGCGTCAGCAACAACTTTGATAGAACCTTGAGCTTCGCTCTGCGCCAATGCACGACCGTTAGCCGCTAAATTGAATGAGCCGGTTTTAACTTCATAGCCTGCTTCCTCAGCTTCTTGCTCAGTCAAACCAACCCATGCAATTTCTGGATGCGTATAGATAACGTTGATAATGGTATCATAGTTCACTTGAGGCTTTTCGCCATGAATACGCTCAACCGCCATCATGCCCTCTTCCATTGCCTTATGCGCAAGCATAGGACCACGGACCAAATCACCGATCGCATAAACACCGTCAAGGTTGGTTTTACACTGATCATTGACATCGATCAGACCACGTTCAGTCAACGTGATACCGCTGTCATCGCCAAGTAGTTTTTCGGCGTAGGCACGGCGGCCAACACAAACGATAAGTTTGTCAAAGCTTTCTTCAGATGACTCACCTTTGCTTTCGCTAGTGACAACCACTTGGTCGCCTTTCACTTCAGCATTGGTTACTTTAGTATCTACACGGATATCAAGACCTTGCTTTGTTAGCATTTTGCCAGCTTCTTTAGCAATGTCTTTGTCAGCTGCGGCAAGGAAGCTTGGAAGGGCTTCATATACAACGACCTCGCTACCTAGACGACGCCATACTGAACCAAGCTCAAGACCGATCACACCAGCACCAATAACGCCTAAACGCTTAGGAACTTCTGTGAAGTCAAGAGCGCCAGTAGAATCAACAATGCGATCACCGTCAGTTTTGGCAACAGGAATTTCGATAGGCACAGAACCTGCCGCAAGAATGACATTCTTAGCAGTAATCGTGGTTTCGCTTTCGTCTTCTAGAGCAGTAAATTTGACTTTTTTATCAGTGCCCTTGCCATCAACCAATGTGCCCCAGCCTTGTAGCCAATCAACACCATTGCCTTTTAATAATGCAGCAACACCGCCTGTTAATTGCTTAACAATGCCTTCTTTACGGGCAATCATTTGCTCGATATCAATGGCTACGTCGCCAGTAGTGATACCATGTTCTTGTAGATCATGTTTGGTCGCTTCATAACGATGTGAGCTATCTAACAAGGCTTTTGATGGGATACAACCCACATTTAAGCAAGTACCGCCAAGCG
Source organism: Psychrobacter sp. JB385 (assembly GCF_900163785.1). Classification (GTDB taxonomy): domain Bacteria; phylum Pseudomonadota; class Gammaproteobacteria; order Pseudomonadales; family Moraxellaceae; genus Psychrobacter. The sequence goes on along the minus strand of NZ_FUKN01000014.1, from coordinate 239,096 downwards.
CCGGCTCACCTTTATAAACACGTTTTTCGATACAAGCAACGCTCATACCCAACTGGCCTGCACGGATAGCGGCTTCATAACCACCAGGACCGCCGCCGATGACGACTAAATCATAATTGTCTTTCATAGTACGTTCCTATTTTTCAATTCTAAGTTTATGTATTATTCAAACTGTGGGCTTTGTTATCAATGGATAAAAGGCAGACCCCAATCATAGTTAATACACTATGACGGCAGATTATGCTCTTACTCGTTAATAAATACTCAATACTGATGACCAGATTGCTTTGATATGCCAATCGATATACAGCTTATTAACTACCTTGCCCAACATTGATACTAAAGTTAAAAAGCTTGTATCAGCGTTTGCCAATACAAGCTTAGAAGCTTATAAGTCTAGTAGTAACATGGCTGGATCTTCAACCAGCTCTTTGATCGTTACTAAGAATTGCACCGCTTCTTTACCATCAATCATACGATGGTCATAAGAAAGTGCGAGATACATCATTGGTAAGATTTCAACTTTACCATCAACAGCCATAGGACGGTCATTGATTGCATGCATACCTAGGATAGCGGTTTGGGGTGGGTTCAAAATTGGCGTTGACATCAATGAGCCAAACACACCGCCGTTTGAGATTGTGAACGTACCACCAGTCATATCGCTGATACCAAGCTTACCTTTTTGGGCAAGGCCGCCAAGCTCACGGATACGGCTCTCTACATCTGCCATGCTCATGCGATCGGTATCACGTAATACAGGAACGACTAGGCCACGATCTGATGATACGGCAACACCGATATCATAGAAGCCATGATAAACAATGTCATCACCATCTAGTGAAGCGTTTACGGCTGGGAAGCGTTTGAGTGCTTCTGTCGCAGCTTTTACAAACAATGACATAAAGCCTAAACGTACGCCATGACGTTTTTCAAACTGGTCTTTATATTTAGCACGCATATCCATCAACGGCTTCATGTTAACTTCGTTGAACGTCGTTAGCATCGCGGTTTCTTGAGATGCTGCTAGCAAACGATTTGCCACTGTCTTACGAAGACGTGTCATTGGGACACGTTTTTCAGTACGCTCACCTGCTGATTCAGCAACTGGACGACCGCTATCAGACTTGATGCTACTGTCTGCTTTCAACGTTGGGTTTGCCATATCTGTTTTGGTAACACGGCCACCGCGACCACTACCTTCAACTTCTTTAGGATCTACGCCGCTTTCTTTTGCTGCTTTACGAACTGCTGGGCTTTGATCTTTGTGATCATCTTCGTTCTTTTTATCTGTCACTTGCACAGGCTCGCCACCATCAGCGGCTTGCTTTGCTTGTACTGGTGCGGCTGGTTGATCTGGATCTACAGCTGGAGCAGAATCTGTACTGGCGCTTGCACCCGCTTCGAATTCAGCAATAAGCTCGTCAGACAATACCGTGTCATCTACTTGTTTAACGATTTTAGTCACAACGCCATTATCAGGCGCTACCACTTCTAATACGACTTTATCGGTTTCGATTTCGGCCAATAGGTCATCACGATTTACTTGCTGACCTTCAGTAACATGCCATTCAACGATTGTGCCATCGGCAACCGATTCTGGAAAAACGGGGGCTTTGATATCAGCCATCGATATACTCCTTAGATTTGGATATTCATACTTATTATTAAGTCGTGATAAGCAGTCAGCACCACGCTGGATAAAATTACATTGTGCTGACTGTTATCGCCTGATTCATTTATCTTATATAATCTTTCAATTAGATAATCTGTTACTGAGATAACTCATCAACACTGATGCCAAGTCCACCAGCGATCAACGCTTGCTGCTGCTGAGCATGTATCTTTGGTGAGCCTGTCGCAGGTGCTGCACTAGGAGGACGTGCCACCGGCTCCATGACTTTCGCCTTGGTTGGGTGCGGTACGACAATACGGAACATATGCGGTGCTAAATAATACCAAGCGCCTTGATTAAGCGGCTCTTCTTGCGTCCATACGATCTCTGCCAAGTTGCTATACTTTTCAATCTCAGCAATCAAACGTTTTTCTGGTAGTGGGTAAAGCTGCTCAATACGGACAATAGCAACATGATCGAGACCTAATGCACGACGCTGTTCTAATAGATCGTAGTAAACCTTACCACCACATAAGACCATACGAGTCACTTTGTCTGCGTTGTGATCGTCCATCTCTGGCAATACGGTTTCAAACTTACCATTAGCAAGCTCTTCTAAGTTCGACGTTGCCAACTTATGGCGTAACAAACTTTTCGGTGACATGACAATCAATGGTTTACGAATTGGACGTACAGCCTGACGACGCAGCGCATGGTAAATCTGTGCAGGCGTGGTTGGCGTAATCACTTGCATGTTGTCTTCAGCACACAGCTGTAAGAAACGCTCTAGACGTGCTGATGAATGCTCAGGGCCTTGACCTTCAAAGCCATGCGGCAATAACATAGTCAGACCACAAACGCGCTGCCACTTGGTCTCACCACTGGCGATGAACTGATCGATCACTACCTGTGCACCGTTGACGAAATCACCGAACTGCGCTTCCCAAACGATCAATGCGTTCGGTACGGTCGTTGCATAACCATATTCAAAAGCCAATACGGCTTCTTCTGATAACAATGAGTTATAAGTAGCAAAACGGGCTTGCGTGTCACTCATATGAGCCAATGGCACATACATGCTGCCATCGTTGACATTATAGATTTCGCTATGACGATGTGAGAACGTACCACGGCCGACATCTTCGCCAGTAATACGGACCAGTACATCATCGTTGTCTACTAATGATGCATAAGCCAATGTCTCAGCTGCACCCCAGTTCAGTGGCTCTTCACCAGTTTGCATGGCTAAGCGTTGCTCTACTACCTTCTGAACCTGACGCTGTAACTTATAGCCTTCTGGCATTTCAGCCATACGGCGTCCATAAGCTTTGAGCTTCTCAATATCGACACTGGTATCCCACTCGTCAACCAAATCATGGCCGAGATACGGTTTCCAATCGACAAATAATGCTTCGTTAGGCTCGCTAACTAGCGAGTTGGCAACATAGTCACCACGATCTAACGACTCACGATAATCATCTTCATACTGTTTTTCTTCATCTGCACTTAAGATACCGTCTTCGATAAGTTTCTGTGCATAGATAGTACGAGCAGTTGGTAGCTTCTTGATCACAGCATACATCAATGGCTGCGTGGCTGAAGGCTCATCTGCTTCGTTATGACCGTTACGGCGATAACAGAACAAATCAATGATAATGTCTTTGTCAAACTCGCGGCGATAATCCAAGGCCAATTGAGCGGCAAATACAACAGATTCAGGATCATCACTATTTACGTGCAAGATTGGCGCGTGGACCATTTTTGCAACGTCAGTACAATACTCAGTTGAGCGAGCATCTTCTTGACGACTAGTGGTAAAACCAACTTGGTTATTGATAACGATATGTACCGTACCACCTGTGGTATAAGCACGGGTCTGTGACATTTGGAATGTTTCTTGAACCACGCCTTGACCAGCAAATGCGGCATCACCATGGATAACGATTGGCAATACTGAGTTACCATCGGTATGCTCCATTAAAGGCTCATCATTACGGCGAACTTGACGCGCACGCACTGACCCTTGTAGTACTGGGGCTACGATTTCAAGATGCGATGGATTAAATGCCAACGCCAAATGCACTTCACCACCTGGGGTCATCACATTGGACGAAAAACCATTATGGTATTTAACGTCACCTGAGCCTTTTTCTGGCTGCACTTTACCATCAAATTCGTCAAACAAATCGGCAGGATTTTTACCTAAAATGTTCACCAGTAGATTTAGGCGACCACGGTGAGCCATACCAATGACCATCTCTTTGGTGCCATAATGACCAGCACGTTGGATGATTTCGTTGATAGCAGGGATAAAGCTTTCGCCGCCTTCTAAACCGAAACGCTTAACGCCCGTGTATTTACGTGCCAAATATTTTTCTAGGCCTTCAGCCGCTGTCAGGCGCTCAAGGATAGATAAACGCTTTTCTTTATCAAACTTGATGTAACCCAGATTGCTTTCTAAATATTGCTCCATCCAGCGTTTTTCTTTGCTGGTGGTTACGTGCATATACTCAATACCGATGTAACGGCAATATACGCGCTCCATGATCTCGATGATTTCACGCAATGTGGCTTCATCTTTACCAATATTTAAATCATTGGTAGGAAATACAGTATCAAGATCCGCGTCTGACAAGTTGTGATAAGCAAGCGTCAAATCTTCCACTTCTGCGCGTGGATGTAGATCTAACGGATCAAGCTTAGCACGGCGATGACCACGACGACGATAAGCAGAAATCAGCTGCTGAACACCCATCTGCTTTGGATCAGCGCAGTCAGAAGGATTATTGACGTTTGAATCGGTAGTTTGAGCACTACCTTTGTTGGCGGTTTGATTGCGGGCAAGCAATAAAAACTGATCTTTAATAGCGTTGTGCGGTGCGTCGTTTGGCGATCTGTATTGTTCAAAATACGTTTGCCAATCTTGATCTACACTACTAGGATCATTGAGATATTGCTCATAAAGCGCTTCTACATAGCTGGCGTTGTCAGCAGCCAGTTCTGTATGGTCGAGACTCACTGCTTCTTTAGTTATACTATTCATAATAATCGTCTATTTTGATAGATAAATGAATGGAATCGTGCTTATTCTTGTGAAATCTGTCTTATATTGACCAGTTTGACACTGTGTCAGATACCATCTAATATCGTGCGATAAAATAGTACCGTACGATAAAACAGTATCATTCGATAAAAATTGCTTATCGTCATAAAAATCTGAGGGCATTAGTTAAGATAACAAGATCTGCTAAATAGTAATGACCGCCATCATTTCAATACTGCTATTAAAAAATAATTATTTGTGAACGTTCAGTTTTCTTATCCGACTCGTTCCACAACATTAATTTATATATACTATTTTCAGACATAACCAATAGCTTAGTATCTGTCTGAATAACAAGGTATGGCTGAATACTCAGCAATTTTAGCCAACAAAAAATTCGCTAATGACGCGAATATTCTTTGATATTTCTGTTATATTTATTATTATCGGGCAAACATACATTGCTGCATAGAATAACATGCCTAGCTTTTTAGCCATAGTTTGTTTGTTCAATACTAAACATTTAGCTAATGAATATCTGATATCACTCTTTGTGTATCATCATATAATGTTATTTTTTTGAGTTGTATTCAAACGAGATATTTGGTCATAAGGGACTCAGCCTCTTACAAGCAGTCAACTCGCAAACTCATGCGCTATTCTAACATTTAACTTAGCCAATATCTCTTAGTGAATGCGTTTTTCTTACAGTAATTATATAGATTGCTCGCCTTTATTTACATACGACCAACGTATTGTAAGTACACCCTTAACCTGCCTGTCTCAACGTTATCTTCGTTTCTGTAATCTATCTTAATGCCCCATCTGGTTCTGGCATATATTCAATAAAAAACACCACCCAATAATTGGATGGTGTTTTTTGTGCTATAGATGTAAAAGCCTCATATCAACAGATCATTAACCTGCTTGGTCAATAAGCATACTGCGTAAATGACCAATCGCTTTGGTTGGATTCAAGCCTTTTGGACAAACCGATACGCAGTTCATGATTCCGCGGCAACGGAATAGACTGAACGGATCGTCTAAACGCGCCAAACGCGCTTGTGTATCCGAATCGCGACTGTCCGCCACAAAACGATAGGCATGCAACAGTGCTGATGGACCTAGGAACTTGTCAGGATTCCACCAGAATGATGGGCAGCTGGTTGAACAACAAGCACATAAGATACATTCGTATAGACCGTTTAATTTCTCACGCTGTTCAGGAGACTGTAGACGTTCTGTCGGCGGTGCTGGCTGATCGTTAATTAAGTACGGATGTACTTTTTCGTATTGCTCGTAGAACTGGTTCATATCTACAACCAAGTCACGAACCACTGGTAGACCAGGTAATGGGCGAACAGTGACTTTTTCTGGCAACGTGTTCATGTTGATTAGACATGCAAGACCATTTTTGCCATTGATGTTAACGCCATCAGAACCACAAATACCTTCACGGCAAGAGCGGCGGAAGGTGATGGTTTCATCTTCCTTTTTTAGGCGTAATAACACATCAAGCAACATACGATCTGAGTCTAATAGCTCAATCGTATAAGTCTGCATGCGCGGTGCTGCGTCCACATCAGGATCGTAGCGATAGATTTCGATGGTGCGAGTACCTCGGCTCATAATGCTAAACTCCACACATAGGTGATGGCGGGCATACAAAGATTGCAACATAATGGCGCTAACTGTTGATCAGTACTCATAATCGATATGAGCACTGGTTGATCACAGGATAGTGCTGGCATGAGCATGTAGCTGGCGGTCACCTTTTAATAAATTAATAAAGGATAAAACGTTTATACGGTGCTAATACGTCAAAAGCGTGGTCTAAAATTAATAGACACGAACTTTCGGTTCGATATAGTCAACCGTTAATGGTACTTTGCGAACTGGCTTATAGATAACGCGATTGCCTTCAGAATACCATAAAGTATGCTTCATCCATTCATGGTCATTACGGCCATTTGGTGCATAATCATCATCTTCTGGACGATCATAATCAGATACGCTATGCGCGCCGCGACTTTCGTGACGTTTTGCGGCTGATATCATCGTTGCTTTTGCCACTTCATATAAGTTTGCAACTTCAAACGCTTCAATACGTGCTGTGTTGAATACTTGTGATTTATCACCCAAGTGAATTTTTTCAATCTTATCACTCAGTGCTAAAATCTTTTCAACACCTTCGTCCATCATAGCTTGTGTACGGAACACACTCGCATGCGCTTGCATGATGGCACGAATTTCATCAGCAACATCTTGTGCATTGTAGCCTGACGTTGATTGCTGCAATTTGTCTAAACGGCCAACTGTGATATCAAGTACATGAGGATCAAGGGGTTTGTAGTTGTGATCGTTTTGATGGAACTCATCAACGATGTGCTTACCAGCAGCACGACCAAATACGACCAAATCAAGTAGTGAGTTAGTACCTAAACGGTTGGCACCGTGGACGCTTACGCAAGCACACTCACCGATAGCATACAGCCCTTGAACCACGTTACCATGAGCATATAAACCGTCTTCATCAGTACCCGCTTCTAGATCTGGCACAATCACCTGACCATGAATAGTGGTTGGAATACCACCCATCATATAGTGAATCGTTGGGATAACTGGAATTGGCTCTTTGGTGATATCGACATTGGCGAAGTTTTTGCCAATCTCAAATACTGACGGTAGACGCTTCATGATGGTTTCTACCCCTAAATGCGTCATATCCATTACGATATGATCGGCATTAGGACCACAACCACGGCCTTCTTTAATTTCTTGATCCATAGAACGCGATACTAGATCACGCGGTGCCAAGTCTTTTACGGTTGGGGCATAACGCTCCATGAAGGCTTCGCCATCTTTGTTACGTAAGATAGCACCTTCACCACGGCAACCTTCCGTCAATAGTACACCTGCACCATGAACGCCCGTTGGGTGGAATTGCCAGAATTCCATATCTTGTAGTGGGATACCAGCACGAACTGCCATGCCAATACCGTCGCCAGTGTTGATATAAGCGTTGGTAGAAGCTGCAAAGATACGACCTGCGCCACCTGTAGCTAGCACAGTGACTGGTGACTGAAATACCGCCACAGTACCTGTCTCTTGCTCAAGGGCGATGACACCGTTGATGTTGCCCGCTTCATCTTTGATCAAATCAAGTGCGATCCACTCGATAAAGAACTCAGTGCCTTGCTCTAAGTTTTTCTGATACAGCGTATGTAGCAATGCGTGACCAGTACGGTCAGCTGCGGCGCACGCACGTTGAACGGCTTTTTCACCATAGTTTGAGGTATGACCACCAAATGGACGCTGATAAATCGTGCCATCTTCGTTACGGTCAAACGGCATACCCATGTGCTCAAGCTCATAAACCACTTTTGGCGCTTCACGGCACATATATTCGATAGCGTCTTGGTCACCCAACCAGTCTGATCCCTTGACGGTATCATAGAAGTGAAAGTGCCAGTTGTCATTGCTCATGTTGCCCAAACTTGCACCAATACCACCCTGTGCTGCAACTGTATGTGAGCGTGTTGGGAATACTTTGGTCAGGACCGCAACCTTCATGCCTGATTCAGCCAAATGTAGTGAAGCACGCATACCTGAGCCGCCACCACCAACGATGACTGCATCATAGTTTAGAGTCTTGATATTACTAATGGTGTTATCTTGTCTAGTTGCCATTACGGTTTTCCTAATGCCTGTTAATGCTTAAAAGTAAATAAAAAGGCTATTTTGAACATCATGTCATTACCAAATCAATTATCTTTATACTTGGTCAATACATGTCACTATTCAAGCAGATGTTACAAACAACCTTTGACCACTTAATTCGCATATCTATCGTTATATTAGGCTACGTTTGCTTAACCTTGTATCGACTTAGTTTTTTATGATCTAAGTCCTTGGTCAAACCAGCATCAGCCCAATGCTATGACTATTTTTGGCTACGAACGAGCGACTTTTTGCTGGACTAACAGCAGGCAATTTTTCTACATTCGCTCGTTATGGTTTATAGATATTAAAAGGTAATAATTTCGCAATTACACTGCAACAGCGTTAAAGCCTGTACCCCAAAAAATCATGATGCCCCAAAATAGAAACACTAAGATGGCGATAATCATTAAAGTCTGTAATACCAAACGTAGTTTTGGTGCGCTTTCGCCCATTTTGCCAGACGTAATGTAATCAGTGAATACTGTCCACATGCCAACCCAAGCGTGACCAGCTAGCGCCAGTACAGCTACCAAGCTAAATAAGCGCATAGGAAGGCTTGTCATAAATGATGACCATTCAATGAAAGTGACATTACCATGAGTCAAAAAGAATCCCAGTAATACCACACTATAAACAGCCAAAACGACAGCACTAATACGTTGTACTATCCAATCACGAGAACCTGATCCTGTCAGACCAGTGGCACTTTTGATTCCTGAATTATTTTTTATCATTAGAACATCACCCATACAAATGACGCGACAATTAGAATCGCTGAAATCACAAAACTGACCATCGCAGCAGTACGGCCAGATTTTAGCTCTTCAGTCTTGCCCATATCAGCAATTAAATGCTTGATACCCATCACAAAGTGATAAGCAATTGAGGCCACAAAAATCCATGCGATAAAGCGTACAAGTACGTTATCAAATACGGTCTCAAAACTCTCAGGCGACGCCAAAGAATTCTGTAGTAACCACAGCATGACAGGAATCAGTAAAAATAAAATAATGCCAGAGATACGATGCAAAATTGAGGCGATTGCAATCGGTGATCGATTAACACTAATCACTTGGCTTAAAGGCAGATCAATAGGTCGGTTGCTTTTCACAGCGGGCATCCTTTTTGCGGTTATACTCCTGTATATGCTATCCATGCTTAACATAAATGGTATTAAACACTGAGCAACACACGAGACGAATAAAGTAAGGAAGAGCTAGCTGACTTCGTTTAGTTTATGCTAAATATGAAGAGACGATCATTTGGTATAAGGTATTGATAAACGGTTTAAAATCGCTCGTCAAACTGACAGATTTATAAAACAACCCATCTAATATAGGACAATGGAAATAAACACACGTGAGATCGATTAACTAGTCTATTTTTACTGTTTATATCGATAAAAATAACGCTGCTCTGTCACTTATACCAATACAAACCTTGTGCTAAGCAATTAAAAGCTAAAATAAGTACTTAAAAATAGAACAGTTAACAAGAACGCTTGAACCGCAAATGGCGATTCTTGCCTATCAAGACATTATTGAGTCGTAACCAAGTATCAATAGAGAAGACTCTAAACGATATTATATCATGACCACTTATCAATTCGCACAAAGCTAGTGCCAGTTAAATTCCTCTAATTATAAAATGACTGAGCAATAATTACAAATTTATCCCCTAAATAGTCAAAGAAGAACATTGGCTTAACAAATAAATAGGGATGCGTAATATCAAATATAGAGAATTGCGGTATTTTATCGAAACTGGGTTTCAATTTAAGGCACCTACTATTCATACCCTGTCTGTTTTTGACTCATAAAATTATTGAGAATAACTTACTGTGTCGTTGAGACCGTCTAAAAATTGCCGCAGGAAGAGCGTCTCACTTACTGTCTTAAAAGAGAAGTTTTTAAGCAAAATAACCAATCAGACATATTTTGATACAAAAATTACAGTGAATAAACACGTCTACACCGCGCCAATTAGGGGCACTGTTGGTAAAAGTCTTTTCAAATCATAAAGAATTACTGCTAATATACCTTGCGTATCAAATGAGCTAAGTTCAAATGACTTGTTTGACTAATGACGACGCGAGGGTATGCGTCCGAGATAATTTTATTCTAACAAGCTAAAAAAAATGGAGATTAAATTATGGCTGATAATCAAGCCACATTGACTGTAGATGGTAAGGATTACCAACTTCCTATTATTGAAGGCACTTTAGGCCCCTCGGTAATTGAGGTTGCTGCCTTCCAAAAAGCTGGCTACTGGACTTATGATCCAGGTTTTATGGCGACAGCGCCTGTCGAATCAAAAATTACCTTCATTGACGGCGGTAAAGGCGAGCTATTGCATCGTGGCTACCCTATCGACCAGCTAGCAAACAATGCAGAATATCTAGAAGTGGCTTATGCGTTGATCCATGGTGATCTTCCTAACAGTGAGCAAAAAGCCGATTTCTTCCAAAAAATCCGCGAACATACCGGTGTTCATGATCAACTGCGTAAGTTCTTTGAAGGCTTCCGCCGTGATGCACATCCAATGGCAATCATGGTTGGTGTCGTTGGCGCGTTATCAGCGTTCTATCATGAGCATTTGGACGTAAGTAACGAAGAGCATCGTGAAATCACTGCAATTCGTCTGATTGCAAAAATGCCAACGCTTGCTGCGATGAGTTATAAATACTCACGAGGCGAACCGTTCATGTATCCACGTAACGACTTCAACTATGCAGAAAACTTCTTGTACATGATGTTTGCAACGCCTGGTGATGTAGATTACAAAACCAATGATGTCATCACCCGCGCCATGGACAAGATCTTTACCTTGCATGCTGACCATGAGCAAAATGCGTCAACGTCTACTGTACGTTTGGCCGGCTCTACAGGTGCCAACCCTTACGCATGTATTGCTGCTGGTATCGCAGCATTGTGGGGACCATCACATGGTGGCGCGAATGAAGCCGTTCTTGAAATGCTAGATGAAATCGGTTCAGTAGAAAACGTGCCTGAATTCATGGAAAAAGTGAAAAGCCGTGAAGTGAAATTGATGGGCTTTGGTCACCGTGTTTACAAAAACTTTGACCCACGCGCCCAAGTCATGAAAGAAACTTGTGACGAAGTGCTTGGTGCCCTTGGTATCAACGATCCTAAGCTTGAGCTTGCCATGGCACTTGAGAAGATCGCTTTAGAAGATCCGTTCTTCGTTGAGCGTAATCTATATCCAAACGTTGATTTTTACTCTGGTATCATTCTAAAAGCCATCGGTATCCCAACGTCAATGTTCACGGTGATCTTCTCACTAGCTCGTACCTCTGGTTGGATCAGCCATTGGTTAGAGATGCACAGCGCACCATTCAAAATCGGTCGCCCACGTCAGTTGTACACAGGTGAAACGCGTCGCGATTTTGTGAAAGTTGAAGACCGTAAGCAAAAATAATTTTTATCGATAAAAAATCCCGCCAATGAGCGGGATTTTTTTGCTTTGCTTTTATCACTTAAACGGCATGGATTTCATTCAAAAATAAGTAGTATGGCACTCACTTGTGTCACTTGACCCATTACTGAAATTGTCTCAAAGTCTGCTCGTACTTGGCGATTTGCTCATCGTATCCCTGAATCGTATCATTAAATTTACTCATGAGCGTTTCAAACTCTTTTTGTTGGTCCACTTTCATTTGCTGCATATCTACAATTTGCTGAGCTTGTATTTGCTCCCAAACTTGATGCTGGATAATGAGTCGTGCCAGCGCAGGACTTTTTGCGCTAACGCGTCCAGCAATTTCAGCATGCTCAAACAATTGCGGCACTAAGGTTGCCACATCAATCAACGTGTCTATTTCTTCCGCGGTCAATGGCGTGGTCACTGGTTGATAAAGCGCGTCCATCACTTGCTGATAGCGGTCAATGATTTGCTCTTCGGTTAGCATGGTGGGTTTTCGTGGCTCAAGACTGATGCGTTTTAGGACAGTCAAATCACGCTCGCCGACTTCTGTACTGGTATTAACGTCTTCTTCAGTAGCCAATGCCGTTTCGCTGTCTGTAGCAGTGGCAGTATTTGACGCTGCACTAGGTTCAATAGTATTGTCTGTGTTCGCACTCGCTTCTGCCTCATCAGCCATGCCATTGCTGTCAGTAGTAGGATCGGTCAATAGCGAATTTTCACTGTCGGACGTATCTGCTGCTTGCAATGATTCATACTCTGCTTGCAGGCGACGCTGTAAGTTTTGCGCTTGTACAACATATATTGGTTGGAATTGCTCTATACGCGCGGCTGCTGAATCGCTTTTTTTCATCGGCTTGCTGTCTTCAGCAGCGGTCTTTTCAGCAGGTTGAGTGTTTTCTGACACAGGCTGTGTGTCAGATTGCTGACATCCCGTCAAAAACAGTGCACCTGCCAATGTCGCCATGAGTAAAGTGGGTGATTGCCAAGAAGAAGCATTCGCTTGTTGATCCTCAAATGCATGAGCCTTAGGGTTTACATCAATTGCAGACATTGCTGGCAAAAATTTAAACATGAGCGTCTTTATCCTTATAAAGGCAAATAGTAAAAACTAACATTGTCATCGTTACTGCTTACACTACGTGGTTTTATCCGTTGACTGAACCGTCAAAAAGGGAATACAAGCTTCTAAATCTCGACAATCATGTCCATGCTGACGACGAGTAAAATAATCCTGCACCATACGTGCTTGCTGCTCGATACCATATTTAAAAAATGACTTGCCCGTGACCAGTACATAATCATAACGTCGATTGATGACAGCGCCCCGTACCACCTTTAAACCGCGCTGTAATTGCCAGACATGAGTCAATTCATGTATTAGCCAGCTCTGTTTGCCAAGGGAGGCGCGGCTAAAATCTTCGATCCAATCGTCTGGATGAAAATAAATATTGCCATTGGGACTGACCGCATAGTGTCTTAGCACCCACCAAGCCGTCTTTAGCTGAACCTCATTTAAGCAAATACTATCACCAAACACTGAGCGTGCCAGTGCTATCTCGCCAGCGGTCAGCAAGCGCGTGCGCTGCTTTCTGATCTTGATGGGCAAATGGCGATCCGATAAGTGCTTAAGCATTGGTTGAAGCCTCATTAATGTCTTACCTTATTTTTATATGCATTTATTTTTTATATGTACTTATAGTCAACAGTTTCAGTAAGAGAATGAATTGATTGAGATTGTGTTTATCGATGTACCTTTAATAAGGGTAAAAACAAGAAAAATAAAGCGTCAGGGACATAAGCTGTACATTTGATTGACTTTTATTAACGTAAATATGCGGTAGCCTATTCCTATTATTTATCTGCTATAAAAACTATTGTTGATCTACTATAAAATAAATACAGTGCAACTGGGAGATATTTATAACCGTAGCACGTTGTCATACTCGTATCCTTTTATTCAGGATTGACCATATATAATAGCAATCTATTTATACATCCAAGTTAGCGCATTTTTACGATTCGTGTCGAAACCTATTACTGCCGCATCGTTTTATATTTTATCATCTTCATAGAGAGTTCTATATTGTCTACTTTTCATCCTGACACGCCCCTTGCCCAGCGTATGCGTCCGACTAGCCTTGAGGCCATTATTGGTCAAGAGCATCTATTGGCAGACGGTGCGCCGCTGCGACGTTTGGTCGAGCAAGGTCATTTGCCCTCTATTATTTTGCATGGTGAAGCGGGTATTGGCAAAACCACTATCGCCATGCTATTGGCAGATGCTGTTGGCAGACCATTTCATGCGCTGTCTGCTTTAAATACCGGGGTTAAACAGTTACGCGAGGTATTGGAGACCAAGGATTCTCTTAGCTTTGAGTCACCTGTGGTGTTCATTGATGAGATTCACCGCTTTAATAAAGCCCAACAAGATGCGCTATTGGGCGCAGTAGAATCAGGCGACATCACCTTGATAGGTGCCACCACAGAAAACCCTTCTTTTAGTGTCAATAATGCGCTGTTGTCACGCTGTCAAGTGTATCGTCTAGAACCACTGACACCAGAGCAAATCGCTGCCGTATTGCAGCGAGCACTATCAGAAGACAACATACTGCAAAAACTGAGCATTGACTTGCAAGCGCAAGAAACCATCAGTCGATTGGCACATGGTGATGCAAGAAAAGCCTTGAATATATTGGAGCTGGCTATCCAAACGGCTGACACCAACCAAACCCCGCTTGTCATTAATGATGAACTGGTCAGCCGCGTCGCACAAACTGCCTTGGTTCGTTATGATAAGGATGGTGAGCAGCACTACGATATCATCTCAGCCATGATAAAATCTGTGCGCGGCTCTGATCCTGATGCGGCGTTATATTGGATGGCTCGGATGCTAGTTGGCGGTGAGCCTGCCGATTTTATTGCGCGGCGTCTGGTGATTTTGGCCAGCGAAGACATTGGCAACGCCAATCCCAATGCATTGCTCCTCGCTGATGCTGCCTTGCGCAGTGTACAATCTATCGGTATGCCAGAGGCGCGTATTATCTTAGGGCAAGTGGTGGTTTATCTAGCTACCAGTGCCAAAAGTAACAGCACGTATAAGGCCATTAATGCCGCCATGGCTTTGGCAGAAAAAGACGCCTCGCCCGTTCCCTTACCTCTACGTAATGGTGTGACAAAGTTAATGCGCAATCAAGGCTACGGTCAGGGTTATACCTACCCACATGATTATCCCAATCACTATTATCCGCAAAGCTACTTGCCTGACAACTTATTAGGTACCCGCTTTTATGAGTTTGCCGACAATCAACGAGAGCAGCACAGCAAACAATTTATGGATTGGTTAAAAAACCAAGCCGCCAGTAACGATACCTAATTGGCAAAGGCTACTCAGTCAGTTCATGCCGTTACCGTTAAGACAGTCATTGAATGACAAGCTCTTAATAGAAGCCACTTAATGACAGACACTTGATAACTACCAATCAATCAAGTGCGCCCTGATCATTGATAAAACTGATGGCTATTTTTGAGTGTCTAGTCAATATAGTTCAGAGATGACGCAGCACGCTGGGATAAAAAACGTTAAAATGTCCCCATAGTGATATAGACAAGTAATGATTGAGGCGTATCGAGAATTACTTGCATGAACCACAACGTATTTTGCTTAACCATAACAGTGCGTTTTGCCATCTGCTGCTACAATAGGCAGATTGCTTTTTATATTCCAAATCACACTTATTTATAAATAATAAAATATTGAGATTTACTATGAGTTTACATACGATTCCTGAGATTATCGAAGACATTCGTGCTGGTAAAATGGTCATCTTGATGGATGACGAAGACCGCGAGAATGAAGGCGATATCATCATGGCAGCGACCCATGTGCGTCCTGACGACATCAACTTTATGATTACCCACGCACGCGGCTTGGTGTGTCTGACCTTATCACAAGCGCGCTGTCAGCAATTGGCATTGCCGCTGATGTCTGATCGCAACGAAGCCAAATTCAGTACCAACTTCACGGTGTCTATTGAAGCCGCGGAAGGCGTCACCACTGGCATCTCTGCCGCTGATCGCGCGCGCACCATTCAAGCCGCCGTTTCTTCTTCGGCAAAACCAGAAGACATTGTCCAGCCTGGGCATATTTTCCCGATCATGGCACAAAATGGCGGCGTTCTTCATCGTGCTGGCCATACTGAAGCTGGGTGTGATTTGGCACGATTGGCAGGTCTTGAGCCAGCTGCTGTGATTGTAGAAATCATCAATGCTGATGGTACGATGGCGCGCCGTGATGATCTTGAGATATTTGCAAA
The DNA here is from genome assembly GCF_900163785.1 of Psychrobacter sp. JB385. Taxonomy (GTDB): domain Bacteria; phylum Pseudomonadota; class Gammaproteobacteria; order Pseudomonadales; family Moraxellaceae; genus Psychrobacter. Next base: position 222,958 of record NZ_FUKN01000014.1, on the reverse strand, counting down.
AGAGCATGACATCAAGATAGGAACGATTGCTGACCTTATCAACTACCGTATCGCCAATGAACAAACGGTAGAAGAGGTTGAAACCTATCCTTTTGAAACCGAATATGGCACCTTTACGTTGCATCGTTTCCGCGAGTTTGGCGCTGATGAAACGCATTTGGCATTAGTCAAAGGTGATGTGAGCGAAGGCGTCAGCACGGTACGGGTACACGGCTTCCATCCATTGCGTGATTTGTTCGCTGCCAAAAACGACACCACTGGTCGCGGTGGTTGGAGTGTACAATCGGCGCTACAAGAAATCAGTGCGTCAGATCGTGGGGTTTTGGTGTGGGTCGGTAGTCATCAGCCCGTTGATTTGGGCGAGGCACTGGATAATGCTTCAAACAATCAGCCGTCATCGACCATTACCAAGCAGCCATATCGTAGCATTGGGGTGGGCGCGCAGATATTGCGTCATCTTGGGGTTCGTGACATGCGTCTATTGTCATCACCCATGAAATTTTATGCCTTATCAGGCTTTGAGCTAAATGTGGTGGATTTTGTTCATTCACCAAACCAAGACTGATCGGTTTTGCATCGTTAAGTGACAAATAAATATGAAAAAGGCACGCCCATCAACGTTGGCGTGCCTTTTTTTATCTAATACGTTTACTGTTTAAGACGTATTTTAACTGAGCAAAATTCCTCTTACTTCAAGTGTTAGGGACGTGACCAACTTTTTCTTCTAATGCAAATAATCGTTCACGTTCTGCTTCTGTCCAAGGCCGTTTGTCTTTACCATTACTTTCTAAACGCACTACGACCGCTTCAGCTGTCGCCACGATGGCTTTTTGTGCAGTGCTATAATAGCTATACTCCATCACGATACTGGTATTGCCCAAACGCTGGCAACGCACTCCCAATAATAAGGTATCAGGGTAAGTCACTGGGCGCAAGTATTGGCAACTTGATTGCGCAAGCACCGTGACCATACTCCCATCAAACATCCCTAACGCTTGCAAATAGCCAATCCGTGCGGATTCAGCATAACGATAGTAGACCACATTATTTAAGTGGTTAAAGGCGTCCATCTCACCCCAATGTATCGGCTGTCGATGCATGATGGGATAATGTGCCAACTCTTTAGGGTACTCACTGTCTAAAACGTCAGCGGTGAGATTGGTGGTTTGTTCAAAACGATCCATAGTGTCTTGTCTCTTATTTTTATGAATATAGCGCTCGCGCATTGGTGATCAACGTGGCGGCTTTTCTAAAATTTGGGTGGTCAATAATGGGGTTGTTTTTGGCGCATTGGTAATCAGCTGATCCAGCTCGTCTATCACTTCTGGAATATCTGTAGGAGACGATTTGATTGGTAAACGGCCTTCGTCAGATGCGTTGGTTTCAACGTCTAAATCAGAATTGTTTGAGTCACCATTGGTAGTGGCTTCTTTGGCTTTTGACGCGGGTGCTGACATTTGTGGCACGGTACTTCGCGCCAGTAAATCTTGAGACACCAAGGTTTGTAGTTGTTTGCGCGCTTGACTCAGATAGACAATCAACTGCTCTCTCTCGCGCATGTTGCTTGCTTGAATCGCTAAGTTCAAGGTCATAATCACCTCGTGAATCACCAGCTGCTGGCGCGTTAGACTCATTTTATTGTCAGCACTTCGACTCAGTGCATTGGCGGTCATGGTCCGCTCATAGTCGTGCAAAAAATCTTGCATATTTTGGATAGCAAGGTTTTGGAGTTGCCAAGGACTGGGTTGAGCACTTTTTGCTTGCAAGCGCTCAATGTCTTTTATCAAACTTTGCTTGATGACAACGGTAAGAGCTGGGGCGATCTCATTATTGCTTTGAGAAAGCTGCCAGTGTAGACCTCGCAACAACTCTATCGCCGCACTGCTGTTATTGTCTACCAGCAATCGATCCGCCGCTTTGGTTTGAATACGCAATAAGTCCAACTGGTTCTGAGCTTGGCTACTGGCCACCGTACTTGGCTCTGGCAGAGTCTGCTGACTCATTGCAAAGATTCGATCATCCATCTCATTGAGACGGCTAGCGACGTGTTCATTGCTTTGCAAACGTTCATTAACGTTTTGCTGAAAACGCTGTTGGTTAATGTATAGCGCCAGTAATGCAGCAATCAGCAATAAAATAACCACCCACTGCAATCTTAGCAAAAACATAGTCGCTTGCCGGCGCTGTTGTACAGGAGATGGATCTTTAGACAATGATTCAGAATTCATGGACATAAGGCCGTACCGTTATGGATAAATGTGAACATATTTATCGCAAGTAAATAAAAAATACTAAGTGTTTGAGGCTTAAGTGTTTGAGACGATAGCCGTCAAAATAGTTTCGGGTGACAAATCATCCACACGCCAATGTGTTAATTGTTGTTGTGCCACCCAGTGAGTCAAACGCTCACCCAATACAACATAGGCAAAATCGGACAATGTCAGTGACATATTTGATAGCACAGCGTGCTTTGCGGTTTCATTAACCACAGTTGACCAATGCTCAAAAGCCGTCCCACTACTGACAATAACGATAGGCTTGGACTGGCTTGATAGCGCCATATCCTGCTGCGTACGACCGTTAACCGTATCGGGCTGTACAAACCTTTGTAGCCACTGCTGATATTGTGCCATTGCCTCAATCGGCATCACACGCTCATACCACGCAATGCTATCGATATGGACACCGCGCGCCTCTAAGGTATCGACCAACAATCGTCGTCCACCAAGCCCGCGCCATATCAGTAGCTTGTCTCCTGTTTGTAAACGCTCAATTTCAGGCATGGCCAGCATGCCTTCGTTGTTCGCAATTTTGGGTTGGCATACTTGGTGGCTTGTCGTGTCTAATTTGGCACGTTTCAAGACCGCCGCCGTGGCATCACCAACAGCAATGAGAGGACTTGGTACTTTTAAAGTCTCACATGCTGCTCTATCTACCTGCTGCTCGGCACTGCCTTGTGTGTCACGCTCAAGCAATTGCCAAGCTGCCAAACCTGATGCGGCAGCAGTGGGACTGACTACCACCAGTGCCTTGTACGCTCCTGCCAACCATTGATGCATCGTCATCATGTCATTATCAGTCATGGCCCGTGATTGTAATGTCAACATCGGCATGTCAATCACACTCAACCCCGCTACTTGTAAACATTGCGTCAAGGGTGCCGCACGCTCTACTGGTCGCGTATTGATGACCAATTGCGGCGAAGATAGTGTCTGGCTGATGGACTGGCAGGCGTTTTTAGACTTAAGATCGGTGGACGATAACATACGAGTACCATGACAAAAGACTGATAAAATCGGTTCATTCATAGACCGATATGCATAACGGTTGATGGCCAGATGGCTCACATCTTATTCAGGGTGATAAATCGCGGATAAAATGTCACCTGCGCCATCAGCAAGTAGCTTCTTGGCCACATCGATACCCAACTGATTGGCTTGCACTTCTAGATCAGCTTGTGTGCCGACCAGTGTCACCCGCTTCTCTGCTTTTAGCAGCTTGCTACCGTCTGCTGCTCCTACCCTGCCACGTAGCCATAGCACATTGCCACCGTCATTATTGCCGTTATCGCCATTGTGATCATTATTGGCATCGGTTTCATCCGCCATTTGGAGCACCGCATAAGCGGCAATAGGCACCTGACAACCGCCGTCTAAATGACGGTTTAATGCACGTTCTGCAATGAGGCGAATACGAGCTTTATCATCGTTCAACGGCGCTAATAGCTTCAATACCTCATCGTCACCTTCACGGCACTCAATCGCCAACGCACCTTGTCCAACGGCAGGTAAACAAGCATCTATATCAAGCTCGCCACGTATACGCTCATTTAACTCAATACGCTGTAACCCGCTGGTCGCTAAAATAATGGCATCATACTCGCCTGCATCTAATTTGCCCAAACGAGTACCCACATTGCCGCGCAGCGTTTTGATCTGTAAATCGGGACGGTAGGCTTTGATTTGACACTGGCGGCGCAAGCTTGATGTTCCAACAATAGCCCCTTGCGGCAACTCATCAATACTCTCATAGGTGTTAGAAACAAAAGCATCAGTGGGTGACGCACGCTTGCAGTAGACACCCAGCGTTAGGCCTTCTGGTAACTGCATTGGCACATCTTTTAGTGAATGCACGGCAATGTCTGCCTGCTTATCATACAAAGCTTGTTCCAGCTCTTTGACAAATAAGCCTTTTCCGCCAATTTTGGCCAAAGGTGTGTCCAAAATCTTGTCACCCTTAGTGACAATTTTTAGTAATTGAATTGTCAAATCAGGGTACATCTCAAGCAGGCGAGCACGAATATGCTCAGCTTGCCATAATGCCAATGGACTCTGACGGGTGGCAATCGTCAAGGTAGTCAAAGCAGATTGCTGCGGGTTGCTCATAAAGGACCTCGATAAATTTGATACTATACTGTCAGTACGTAGATACTCATATTCAAATAACAGCACTTAAAAACTTCAGTACTAAGAAGTTTTAGTACTTAAAAATTTTGGTACTGAGAAACATGGATAATTTGCCATAGCTTACGGGCAATACCCGTTACTGACTATCAATACTGACACAAAAAAATACCCCTATTTAAGCATAAATAAGGGTTTGATGATACGGGATGATGATGTTGATCAGAGTCTCAGCAGTTACATGCTTTGAATTTTATCACGCAGCGCAGGCAAGTGACGACGGCTAACTGCCAATGTCTCAGTGATGCCCTTGAAGCGTATCTGATACTGCCCTGCATCCAGCGTCTCTAAAAAATCGAGAAAACTGAGATTGATAATCGCATTACGATGCACTCGGAAGAGTCGATCACCAAATTCCTGTTCCAGCTCTTTTAGGGTTTCGTCAATCAGTACTACTCCATCCTTGTGACGTACTTTGACATATTTTTGGTCGGCGGTAAAATAATAGATGTCTTTAAATTTAATCAGCTCAACCCCGCGGTGCGTGCGAGCAGCGATGTGTTCACGTACTGGTCGGGCTGCTGGGTTTTCAAGCTTACGAATCTCATTTAACTGAGCCGCGTTTAGATTTTTGGCTTTATTTAGTGCTTCTAATAATTCGTCTTTATTGGCAGGCTTCAACAGATACCCAATTGCACTGGCTTTGAGCGCCGCGATTGCATAATGGTCATACGCGGTGACAAATATAATCGCTGGCGGATGCTCAAGTTTGGCAAGCTCTTGCGCACAATTGACACCGTCCATTTCAGGCATACGAATGTCTAACAATATAATATCTGGCTGCTTGCTTTTGACAGCAATAATGGCTTCTGCCCCAGTGGTTGCTTGAGCAACGACTTCGTGACCTGACTCTTGGACAATTCTGACCAAACGCTCACGCGCTAGCGGCTCATCATCACAAACTACGATACGCATGTAAACTCCTATCTTCGGGCAGACTTAATATATTTTCCATCGTACTAGCAATTACTGACTATTATCTGAGGCAAAGCTCAATCCTTGAATACTAAGGCCCGAATGTACTTATTTTTGGTATAGTCAATACGTTTCTATTACTAGTAAGTTTATTATAAGAGATGCAATAAGTGTGCCATGCTCAGTTTTAGCGCAGAAAAAACGGGCAAACTTAGAAGGTAGATGGATTATAAACTGACATCCTGCAACGGATAGTCCATGACCGTGATGATTTGGGTACTGGTAATGATACTTTTGATGTCGGAGCTGTGACCAAAATAGGCACGTAAGCGCTCCGTTTGGATATGAAAATCCATATGTTGACGCAAATTATAATTCACAATCAAGGTCTTTTTGGGTAAGTCGACACTGATAACGGTGATTACTCGGTGCTGCTCCCACGTTACTTTAATCTCTATAGAGATGGTCTCAGTCGTCATCTCGACCACATTAATCAGCATTTTTTCTAGCACGCTTTGTAACGTGAGCGCTGTGATAACCATATCATACATGACATCCTCATCAGGCAGCTGCCAACTGACTTCAAGCTTATCTGCCAAACGACTCGATTCAATGGCCAAATAATGCTCACAAAGGGCAATTTCTTCTTCAAAACTGACTTCATGCGCGCCTGTAAAACTGGCACGAAACAGCGCAGAGACGTGTTGCAATAAGGACGAAGCCCTTGCTGGATTAGATTCTATGAGCGAAGTCAGGGTGTTTAGCGTATTAAAGAAAAAATGCGGGGCGATACGGGCTTTGATTATGTCGTTTTGTGTGGCCAACTTATACTCAAACGATGACTTGAGCGCATTGAGCTCGCGATGGATACGCAAAAAGTAGAGTAAAAATACGAGAGTAAAACCGCCTGTGAATAACGTATCAAACAATACATTGAAAATAAACGTTTGTAAGTCGTATTCTTCCAAGCCAATATTGACCGTAACCAGCATCACCGAAGTCATGGATATGATAGAAGCCAGCATCATGAGTAATACGACACGAATAGTCACGCTTGAGATACTGGCATGCTTGAAGATAGGCCGTAGGTAATCGACAAGGTATAAAGAGGGTATAACAATTAATATGTTTTGAATAAATCTACATGAAAATTTAATCAGGAAATCTGACCAAGTGGCTAAGCCATGGCGCTCCATCACGGTCACAAACAATGACCAAAAAAAGATGTACAGTAGCCACTGCCAAGGTCTCATGACGTCCATGAGCTTGGGAATAAAAAACTCTAAGCGCTCCGCTAGTAAGGCAACCTCATCCTTTGCTATACTTGAGTTCTTATTCTCTTGACTTGTCCTGTACCGATATGAATGCCAATTCTTCAAACCATAGTAATCCTGAATCAAATATAAACGTTTCTGCTTCTGATTCTAGCACAGAAGCTTCAATAACCAACACCGCTTCACAGAACGCTACTGGAAGCAGTCAGGGCCAGCAGATGTGGGGTGGTCGATTTAGCGAAGCAACCGACAGTTTTGTGGCCGCTTTTACCGCCTCTGTCGGTTTTGATCAACGCTTTGCCCGTCATGATATCCAAGGCTCAATTGCTCACGCGACCATGCTTAAAGAGTGCGGCATTTTAACCGCTGAGGAAGTTGCCACCATTATTGATGGTCTCCAGCAAGTGTTACGTGAGATTGAAGCGGGCGACTTTAACTGGTCTATCGCGCTTGAAGACGTACACATGAACGTCGAATCACGGTTGACAGACATTATCGGTTCGGTCGGCAAAAAGCTACACACTGGACGTAGCCGTAACGACCAAGTGGCCACGGATATTCGTCTTTGGTTACGTGAAGAGACGGATAACATCATTGCCCTGTTGGTGCGTCTGCAAAGCGGTCTGCTTGATTTGGCTGAACAACATACCACCACCATCATGCCAGGCTTCACGCACTTGCAAACCGCGCAGCCTGTCAGCTTTGGTCATCATGTCATGGCATGGTTTGAGATGTTGTATCGCGATACCGAACGCCTCGTCGATGCACGTCGCCGTATCAATCAGATGCCACTTGGCAGCGCGGCGCTTGCTGGTACAACCTTTCCTATCGATCGTACCATTACGGCTGAATTATTAGGCTTTGAAGGCATTTGCCAAAACTCACTTGATGCCGTCTCAGATCGTGATTTTGCGATTGAGTTTACCTCAGCGGCTTCTATTCTCATGATGCATATGTCACGCATGAGTGAAGAGATCATTTTGTGGATGTCAGCACAATTCAACTTTGTGCAGATACCAGACCGCTTCTGTACTGGCTCCTCTATCATGCCGCAAAAGAAAAACCCAGACGTGCCTGAATTGGTACGTGGTAAAGCCGCGCGTGTGTTCGGTCAGCTTATGACCTTGCTGAGCCTTATGAAAAGCCAACCACTTGCTTACAATAAAGACAATCAAGAAGACAAAGAACCCCTTTTTGATTGCGTTGATACACTGACAGGATCGCTCCTTGCCTTCGCTGATATGCTACCGAATATCACGCCAAATAAAGAAAATATGCGTGCTGCTACTATGAAAGGTTATGCAACTGCCACTGATTTAGCCGATTATCTGGTACGTAATGGTGTAGCGTTCCGTGATGCACACGAAGTGGTTGGTAATGCCGTTGCTTTGGGTATCAAAGAGGGCGTTGATTTGAGTGACCTATCTTTGGCACAGCTACAACAGTTCAGCGATGCAATCGGCGATGATGTTTTTGATTACCTCACGCTAGAAGGCTCACTAGCAGCCCGTGACCACTTGGGCGGCACTGCACCAAACCAAGTTAAGCAAGCAGTAGTCAATGGCCGCGCTCGTTTAAAAGCCTTTGCTTAATATATTTTGAATAAACGATAGATTGAACACCCGCCACGTAAGCGGGTGTTTTTTTGTCATACGACCAACCAACGGCAATTAGTCCAATGTAAAAACATTGTGCTGCTAGGATAAGTTTTCGCCGCCTCTGTCTGCGCAGGCACAGCAAGCAAGAAAAATTATCCTAGCAAAACGTTATCATGCGTTTACTGATTTTGTTTAAGATTAAGGGTATATCCTAGATATCCTTTGCTAAATCTGCCAAGACCGTTATCATAGATCAATAATATTTTTGAATCACTGACGATAATAAATAAGGAGTACCTCATGACTGAGACATTTAATCCGCAAGCCAATACGGTTTTTTGCCGTAAGTATCAGCAAGAGCTACCAAAAATGCCGCATCCGCCCTTCCCTAATAAAAAAGGTCAAGAGCTACAAGAGACGGTATCTGACAAAGCGTGGAAAGAATGGCTTGAGCATCAAACCATGCTTATCAATGAAAACCATTTGAGCATGATGGATCCTGAAGCCAAAAAATTCTTAACAGAGCAGCGTGATAAGTTTTTAGATAATGAAGATTATGAGCGCGCCCAAGGCTGGACGCCTGAAGGATAATAAGTACTCGTTGATTACATTTCATAAAAAACGCGCTATACACTCAATGATAGCGCGTTTTTTGTGGGCAGTTTTTGATGGTGATTAATTGATATTGTTATCTGAGGATTCAAGTTCGGTTGATGAGACTTCTGAGGCGTTAGCTGACACAGTGCCCACTTGCCGCGCTGCCATCCGATCATTGGCCACTTGCACCGCTTTTTCGACCTTAGTGTAGTCAGAATGACGCACGTCTTGACCGCTGATATAGTTGATGACTAGCTCAGCCACGTTTTGTGCGTGATCACCAATTCGCTCAAGCGCGCGCAAGACCCACATGATATTGATGACTTTTGACACATGACGCGAATCTTCCATGATATAAGTCATCAAGGCACGGATGGCTGACTGGTACTCATCATTGACCATGTCATCATTGCGCATGACTTCAAACGCTTGCTCAGCATTTGACTGACTAAATGCTTCTAACGCATTGTGAAGCATAAGCCGTACTTGGTTGCTCAGGTGCTGAACCTCGGCATAACCATAAGAGGACTTACCTTGTGCGGCAATCTTTTTGGCCATTTGCGCAATTTTGACAGCTTCATCGCCAATACGCTCCAGATCCACCACCCCTTTACTGATAGACATCACCAAGCGTAAATCACTGGCAGCAGGCTGGCGTTTGGCAACCAATAGCAAAATATGCTCATCCAAATCCACTTCCATACGATTGATGTCGAAGTCCATATCAATGACTTCTTGCGCCAGTGTCTCATCTTTATCAATGAGCGCATGAATGGCTTTGGCAACTTGGTTGGCTGCATTGTCACCCATGTACAAAAACAAACGGATGGCTTCATCGAGATCTTGGTCGAAACTTTTTGAGATATGCTTTTCACTTTGCATCAGAGGAATTCCCTAAAATCTATACTTTTAATAGCGAAGGTGCCGCTGAGCCAAACCCATCAGCTCATAAAATGCATTGAACACCTGTGCCTGCTCAAACCTTACTTTTAACCATAACGACCCGTAATATAGTCTTCCGTCGCTTTTTGATTTGGCTTGGTAAATATCTGATCAGTCTCGCCCATCTCGATCATATCGCCTAGATACATATAGACGGTATAGTCTGACACACGAGCCGCTTGCTGCATGTTGTGGGTCACGATAGCAATGGTATAGTCATTTTTTAAATCTTCGATCAAATCTTCAATAGCGCCTGTCGAGATAGGATCCAGTGCTGAGGTTGGCTCATCGAGTAACAAGACTTCAGGTTTGGTGGCGACACTACGTGCGATACATAGACGCTGCTGCTGCCCACCTGACAGCGACAATCCAGATGCCTTTAGCTTGTCTTTAACCTCAGGCCACAATGCTGACTTTCTCAGTGCCCATTCCACACGATTATCCAGCTCCGCTTTGCTCAATTTTTCATACAGCCGCACGCCAAACGCCACATTGTCATAGATTGACATCGGGAAAGGCGTGGGTTTTTGAAAAACCATGCCGACTTGAGCACGCAGTAAATTGACATCGATGTCTTTGTCTAAGATATTCTTGCCGTCAAGGTTGATATTGCCTTCGGCGCGCATACCAGGATACAGATCGTACATACGGTTAAAAGTACGTAGTAGCGTCGACTTGCCGCACCCTGACGGCCCAATGAAGGCAGTCACTTTTTTATCTGGGATATCGATGTTGATGTTTTTTAGGGCTTTAAAATCACCATAATAAAAATTTAAATCCCGAATCTGTAGTTTGGCAGGTGGCATGTTTTTGGGAATGTCATGAAGCGTTTGCTTGGTCAGACTGGCGACATCTGGTTGTTCTGTTTGCCCGCTAGTAGACTTGGTTCTATTTAACAGGTTGCCAGTTGTCTTAGTGTCTACTGTCCCATTGAAGCGATCAGCGGTCTTATTTTTGCGAACTTTGCTTATGACGTCATTCATAGTCTTATCCAACCTAGCTCAATTAAAATTCGTATAAATTCAAGTAATGCTTATTGCTACTACCTGTTACGGTCAATCTGTGATCAGGTTTTATTTAACCTGACCTCGAGCACCGATAAATCTGGCGGTCACATTCAATATCAAGACCGAGGCGGTGATGAGCAGGGCTGCTGCCCATGCCAACGTATGCCAGTTTTCATAAGGACTCATCGCAAACTGATAAATGGTGTTTGGTAAGTTGGCGAGTGGTTGACTCATATCAGTACTGAAATACTGGTTGTTCAGCGCGGTAAATAGCAAAGGAGCCGTTTCACCTGTGATTCTCGCAAAGGCCAGTAACACCCCTGTGGTCAGACCTGCTTTGGCAGCCTTGATGGTCACTTGCGTCACCATTTTCCATTTGGGTGTTCCAAGGGCGTAAGCGGCTTCACGAATACTATTGGGCACCAGATTGAGCATATTTTCGGTGGTACGTACAACCACAGGAATGACGATCAGCGCCAATGCCAATGCACCTGCCCAACCAGAGAAGCTTTGACCTTTTACCATCAGCGCATAAATAAACAGACCAATCACGATAGAGGGTGCCGACAATAAAATATCATTCAAAAAACGCGTCACTTTGCCAAGCATACTGCCTTGAGAGAATTCAGATAAATAAATACCCGTCATCAGGCCAATTGGAGCGCCGATTAACAATCCAGAAAATGCCAGCATGACCGAACCGACAATGGCATTACGTAAACCACCAGGACTCATGGGCGGCGGCGTGTCAGCGGTAAATACAGGCAGTTGCACAATGCCTTGAAAACCTTCGATAAAAAGCGTGAACAAGATCCAAAATAGCCAAAACAAACCAAATACCATGGCCGACATGGCAAAGCCCAAACCCAGTTTGTTGGCCCAGCGTCGCTTGTTATATAGGCTTCGGTCATAGCGACTTGTAAAGCCTGTATTCACGGGTAGTGGCGCATTGACTGTGTTATTAGAAAGCATATATTTTGTGTCCCGTTTTTTATCCATACCAATAGTCATCAAAACTTCTTAAGACAAGCAAATACCTTTATATATCTACCGATTGCCCGCTTTGCTGTCCATACGCATCAGCATGAGCTTTGCAAGGGACAAGACGATGAAAGTAATGACAAAGAGGATTAAGCCTAAATGGAGTAACGAAGCCAAATGCAGCTCACTTGACGCTTCAGCGAATTCATTGGCCAAGGCAGAGGTGATCGTGACGCCAGAAGTAAATAGGCTTGGACTGATATTAAAGGCATTACCAATTAAGAAAGTCACCGCCATGGTTTCGCCCAATGCACGGCCCAATCCCAAAATAACGCCGCCAACCACGCCTGCTTTGGTGTAAGGCAAAATAATCTTAAACATGACTTCCCACGTCGTGGCACCCATGCCATAAGCCGACTCTTTGAGTAAGTCTGGCACCACCGAAAAAACATCACGCATGGTAGCCGCGATAAAAGGGATAATCATGATGGCAAGCACCAAGGACGCGGTGAACAACCCAAGTCCCATTGGGGCTCCTGTAAACAGCTTACCGATGATGGGTAATGGGCCCACATGCTCAATAAACCATGGCTGGATGTGATCGCCAAAAAACGGCGCAAACACAAACAATCCCCACATACCATAAATGATAGAAGGAATACCGGCCAAAAGCTCAATCGCGATACCCAAAGGCTTTTTTAAGAACTTTGGACACATCTCAGTCAAAAAGATCGCAATACCAAAACTGACTGGTACGGCAATCATAATCGCCACAAATGACGTCACCAACGTGCCATAAATAGGCGCTAATGCCCCATACTCATTGGCAACCGTGTCCCAATTATTGCTGGTATAAAAACCAAGTCCAAACGCCTGAATACTAGGCCATGCTCCAACAATCAAGGAGACCAAAATGCCGCCTAAAGAGAGGAGTACCAGTATGGCAAAAGCCTTGGTTGCATTGACAAACAGCGTATCGTAACGTTTTTGTTTGGCCAATTGGGACCTTAAGTCATTCATAAGTGTCTCAGCGTTGATTAGGATCAAGTCAAAATGTTAGAAAGGTTACGCAGGTTTTATCACAGTAAACTTAAACATAGGCATGGATTATCTATAGAGAAAACCCACCAACATCGTCCTTAAACTCACTGTGATAAAACCTCTCAAACCGCTACCGGAGAATAGTGGTTTGAGAGGGCGTTTAGAGATTGATGAAACCGCCTCTAAAGTAGGTCAATTACTGAGCAGGCTTATAAACTGGCTGTCCGTCACTGCCTTTTACGTCATTCCATTTTGCTTTGAACAATGCCACTGCCGTATCCGAGAAAGGAACGTAATCCAATGCCATGGCATCATCATCGCCTTGGGTATATGCCCAGTCAAAGAAATTCAACACACCAGCCACTTGCTGAGGATTCTCTGGTTGCTTATGTACCAAAATGAATGTCGCGGCAGCGATTGGCCATGCTTGAGCGGTCTCAGAATTGGTGATGACTTTATAAAAGCCTTCTTGCTTTGACCAGTCGATATCGCCTGCCGCTGCAAATGTCTCGGCTGAAGGTTGTACAAAATTACCGGCGGCATTTTTAAGAGCCGTATGTGACATGTTGTTTTGCTTAGCGTAAGCATACTCAACGTAGCCGATAGAGTTTTTCATACGGTTGACGTAGCTTGAAACGCCTTCATTACCTTTACCACCAGCACCTGTTGCAGACGTTGGCCATTTGACCGTTTTATCAACACCAACGGTATCGTTCCAATCTGGTGACACTTTGGCGAGATAATCAGTAAAGTTAAACGTCGTACCTGATCCGTCTGAGCGGAAGACCGTAGTAATGGCCGCATCAGGTAGCGTCAAATCTGGATTCATGGCTTTGATCGCAGGGTCATTCCATTTGCTGATTTTACCCAAGTAAATATTGGCTAAGGTTTCGCCATCTAATTTTAGTGCGCCTGGCTCAACCCCATCGATATTGACAATCGGTACAACGCCGCCAATAACGGTTGGGAACTGTATAAGACCAGATTCTTCAAGCTCTTCAGGTGTCATTGGCGCATCAGAGGCACCAAAATCGACGGTTTTTGATTGGATTTGTTTGATACCGCCAGAAGAACCGATTGATTGGTAGTTGACTTGACCGCCAGTAGCAGCATTGTAGTCAGCAGACCATTTGGCATAAATAGGCTGCGGGAACGACGCGCCTGCGCCAGTGATGTTCATGGCAATGTTTTCAGCAGACTTGAACCCTGAAGTAGCAGCAGAGGCTGTACTTGAAGTGGCCGTGCTGGTTGTTTCAGTCGTTGCGGCAGCGCTACTGCTAGTATCAGCAGCCGGCTCTGTCGTATCGGTCGATTTGTTACACGCCGTAAGTACTAAGGTACAGCTGACGGCCACTGCTAATAACGAATAACGCATGTAAGACTCCTAAAGTTTGACAACGATACAAAAAAACATTGTTTGTGACATGCGAGCTATAGTGACAAGTTTTTATGACAGTTTAATGACAATGACTTGAATCTTTTATTTTAGAGTTCCAACAGCGCAGCGCTACCTTTTGCATGCCTTTATAAACCCAAGACACAAGGCAGCTGTTTTTTGAGCACGAGGTTTTCTTCAAATACCATTAGCCGTTAGGACAGAATTTTGCTAGTATGAAGTTGATTCACAACACTGACAGACTCGGGGTGCGGTGTAGCATTGGCCTACTTTATTAAACGTTTATAGTTAAACATTGATAAAAGTAGCCGCCTATCTACATTCGCTGAGAGATCACCCGCCGAACCTGATGCGGTTAGTACCGACGCAGGGAAGTCTTAAGCACTTTGTTATTGATGACAAAGGACGCGTAGAAATACCTTTTTATCATCGCGATTGTCTGACTATGCGTGCCGCATAAGTAGATAACGAGAGAAGATAGAAAGCTGCGTCCACTATTTGATGACCATTAGCCGCGACGATATTTTTTGGTCGCTGTTAGGTGTCGATAATATAAATTTGTCTGAATGACGACTGCTTGTCCCCGCAGCTACTGGCGGTGTTGCTTTTATTCAAAAACCAACACGCTAGGACAGCATATGACTATCTCAGACAGCAGCTCTTTCGACAGTGCCTCAGCGGCATCACAAGCCCAAACGCACAACCCAGCCGATAACATACCTCTCGCACCAGACACCAAAGCAGATAAAAAAGCAGACGCATTAAAAACGCCTGCCCACCGCGCAGCCAGTGATGCGCGTTTTGAAGAAGATGCACGCGACTTACACCGTATCCTACCCGCCTCGCGCAAAGTCTATATCGAAGGCTCACGACCTGATATCCAAGTACCGATGCGCGAAATCAGCTTGGCGGATACGCCTGTTGGCGGTACGGGTGATAAAAATGGCGAGCACAATCCGCCTTTTTATGTCTACGATACCTCAGGTGTGTATACCGACCCCAATGTCGATATCGACCTCACCCGCGGACTGCCCAAACTGCGTGAAAACTGGATTGCCGAGCGCGGTGATACGGAGCAACTAAGCGGTCTGTCTAGCTCGTACGGGCAAGCACGTGCTCGTGATATCAGCACTGCCAATCTCAGATTTGCCCATATTGACAAACCGCGCCGTGCCAAAGCAGGGCGAAACGTTACACAAATGTATTACGCGCGCCGCGGCATCATCACCCCTGAGATGGAATATATCGCGATACGTGAGACGCAAAAGCAGCATGAACTGACCGATATGCGTCAACATGAGGGTGAAAGCTTCGGTGCCAATACGCCCAAAATTATCACCCCTGAGTTTGTCCGTGATGAAGTAGCCGCTGGACGCGCAATCATCCCAAATAACATCAACCACCCTGAATCTGAGCCAATGATTATCGGGCGTAACTTTTTGGTCAAAATTAATGCCAATATTGGTAACTCAGCGCTAGGCTCATCTATTGATGAAGAAGTCTCTAAAATGACGTGGGCCACGCGTTGGGGCGCGGATACCATCATGGATTTATCGACAGGTAATCATATTCATGAAACTCGTGAATGGTTGATCCGTAACTC
This sequence comes from Psychrobacter sp. JB385, assembly GCF_900163785.1. Taxonomy (GTDB): domain Bacteria; phylum Pseudomonadota; class Gammaproteobacteria; order Pseudomonadales; family Moraxellaceae; genus Psychrobacter. The sequence continues at coordinate 207,141 of NZ_FUKN01000014.1, read as the reverse complement.
GCCTGTGCCAATTGGTACGGTACCCATTTATCAAGCCTTAGAAAAAGTCGATGGCGTCGCAGAAGATCTGACGTGGGAGATATTCCGTGATACGTTGATTGAGCAAGCCGAACAAGGTGTGGATTACTTTACCATTCACGCAGGCGTCCTGCTTCGCTATGTACCGCTAACTGCCAAACGCCTAACAGGTATCGTCTCACGCGGTGGCTCTATCATGGCGCAGTGGTGCTTGGCGCATCATAAAGAGAGTTTTTTGTACACGCATTTCGAAGATATCTGCGAGATTATGAAGCAGTATGATGTGGCGTTTAGTCTAGGTGATGGCCTACGTCCTGGCTGCTTGCAAGATGCCAATGATGAAGCGCAGTTTGGCGAGCTACGCACACTTGGTGAATTGACCAAAGTGGCATGGGAACATGATGTACAGGTGATGATTGAAGGCCCTGGACACGTGGCGATGAACCGCATCAAAGAAAATATGGACTTGCAGCTTGAGCTGTGTGCTGACGCGCCTTTCTATACCTTGGGGCCATTAACAACCGACATCGCACCAGGTTATGACCACATTACTAGCGCCATTGGCGCGGCAATGATTGGCTGGTTTGGTACCGCAATGCTGTGCTATGTGACACCAAAAGAGCACTTGGGTCTACCAAACAAAAAAGACGTCAAAGACGGCATCATCACTTACAAAATTGCCGCGCACGCTGCTGATCTTGCTAAAGGTCATCCCGGTGCGCAGGCGCGTGACAATGCCTTGTCTAAAGCCCGCTTCGAGTTCCGCTGGGACGATCAGTTCAATCTGGCGCTCGACCCTGATACTGCACGTGAATACCACGATGAAACCTTACCAAAAGACGCACATAAATCGGCCCACTTCTGCTCCATGTGTGGTCCGAAATTTTGCTCTATGAAAATCACTCAGAATGTACGTGAATATGCAGCAGGACTGGATAAAAATGCCGCTAATAAAAAGGTAACGCCGCAATCAGGCGACTTAAGCGATACTGATCATTTGATCAAAAAAGTCGATACAGAACTGGTCGGACAAGTAGGCGAAGCCAGTGCTGAAGAAGTTCGTCAAGGCATGGCTGAGATGATGGAAAAATACAACAAGGAAGGGCGCCAGTTATATAAAGAGGTGTAGGTAGATAGTACCTTTCAGATAGTATAAAAAAGCCCGAACCTAATTATTAGGTTCGGGCTTTTTATTAATTTTTACTAACTTAGCTAATAACACTAAATACGTAAGCTTCTTCATTATCATCATTAACAAGTATTAAAGTTTTTGCATCGTAACGATCTTTAGTCACAAGACCATGCGCCTTACCCGCCTTAATAAGACAAGTGACCGCTGAATTGTCGACGACTCCATCTACACGCAGATAAACAGATTTTGGATCAAAGATAATATTACCTGCAATAATACAGCCCTGTTCATCCACGATGCTATATCTCATTTTGCCTTGTGAAATATTGTCCGTAACCAAGCTAGCCTTGTTGCGCGTATTAGTAGTTACTAATGCACCTTGATACATTCCTTTATAGTCTTTTAATTGATCTGTAGAATTGCCTTCAGTACGGTTTAAAAATACGGGATACCAGACCTCTTCTTCAAACCCTTCTGGATTAGACTCATCCTCATAAACCACCGTTTCCAGAAAAGTGAAATATGCATCGCCGTCACTTCTAGACTCAAGATCAATTGATCTTGTGCTAATACTATTATTGGTAAAGCTATAATCAGTAGCCCTTGATGATAATGAAGTGGCATTTGGGGCACTACTTTCCTTGAATTTACCATTAATTAGACCGAACACTAAGTCGTTAGGATTATAGATGAAACCATTATTAGTATATATCATCCAGTATTCGCCATCATTATTGACTATAGTGCTCATATATAAATTGGTTTTATAGATATCTTCTAAAGCTCTATTAATTACTGTTCCGTAGGAGCCAGCAAAAGATTCAGGCTCTTGACGCTGTGCAACCTTATCTACAACCTCCTCAGAAGGCGTAGGGGAAGTGCCACTACCACTATCATCGCTACCACAACCAGAAAGTGCTAGTACAGAAGCAAGAACCAAACTTGAGTAACGTGTATTCATTGATATATCCATTCAGAGTAGTAACTATTTGATTTAGCAGTGAACTTAATTTTGCTAATAGTAGATTAACTTTGATACTTAATCAATACAAATAAATACAAATCCGAAAAAAACCCAGAAAATTTTAATTTACTGGGTTCTGAATATCAAGAAAATTAAAAATTATTAAACCTTCGATGCCTCATAAATTTCTTGGATTGAAGCATCAATCGTATTAGCAAAGGCTTCATCGCTTTGCTGCTTACTCAGCCCTTCAGTAAAGGCGCGAGAGAAACTGGCAATCATCCCAGGGTTTTGTTTGAGCTTGGCACATGCCTCACTACGACTATAGCCACCAGATAATGCGACCACTTTGAGCACCTTTGGATGATCAATCAATTCTTTATAAAATCCTGCTTCTTCAGGCAGCGTCAGCTTGAGCATCACTTGATGATCGTCACTCAAACGCTCTAGATTATGCAAAATGCTGGTCTTAAGTATCAGCTCACTCTCGTGCTTTTTATCACTATTAATATCCACTTCTGGCTCAACAATCGGCATCAAACCTTTTGAGATAATCTGCTTTGCCACATCGAACTGCTGCTGTACAACCAGCTCAATGCCATCAACGCTTGGCGCATAAATAACAGAACGCATTTTGGTACCAAACACGGGATATTTTTTGGCCTTATCCAACAACTGGTCTAACTCTGGCATAGGACGCATGACTTGCACTCCGTTCATTTGCTCAGCCAATCCTTTATCTACCTTCAAAAATGGGACAATATTTTTGTCTTCCCAAAGATAGTTGGCAGTCGATTTACCATTGACCTCACGCTCCATCGTATCTTCAAATAAAATCGCACCAAGCACACGCTCATTGTCAAACGCATCACAGGTCATGATACGCGCGCGCATCTCATGCACCAAATCAAACATCGCCTCATCGCTGTCATAAGCATCGCCATTGACACCATAGTTCTCTAGTGCCTTTGGGGTGCTGCCACCACTCTGATCAAGTGCTGCAATAAAACCCGAGCCGTTTTTGATACGTTGTAATTGTTTTTCGTATTCCATGGAGAGTGCATCCTATTTTTATCTATTGAAGTCAAAAGTCACAAATGATTGGCTTATTATTAGTGCTATAAGCCTCACTATTTTTAGCTAACCTTAGCATAGGACACTCTGCCTGCCTATATACGATACGTTAACGTTTTTATAAAACTGGCGCTGATTGTTAGGCCAAAAATAAGACGCCCACACAACAAACCGCGAGCAATAAACCGATGATGTTAATGCGATTGAGCGTTTCTTTAAATACACCCACACCGATGATGGTAGCAACCGCAATGACGCCAACATTCATACCCGTAAAGACAATACTTGGTGATTCGGACAATACTTGATGGGCACGGACATAGGCATAAATATTTCCCATGTTAAGCGCGCCTAAGAGCAGCCCTGCTGCAAGCGCCTCCCCTTGCCAGCGTACGCGAGTGAACAACAAATACCCAAACAATAGCAGTCCTGCCAAACCAAAACTGACAAACAGCGTGAGTGGAAAAGCCGTTCCATGCTTGGCAACTTGCTTAAATAAAATGTCGACAATTCCATAGCCTAGCCATACGCCCAACAGCCAAAGTGGTGTATGTTTGGCTACTTTATTGATGCTGCCAGATTGCGGACGATACACCAAAGCGCCGAGGGCTAAGAATCCTAATGCCAATCCAAAGACACGCGTGCCTGTCAGCACTTCACCAAACAATAAAAAGGCTGCCACAATCGGAATAATCAAGGACAAACGCTGCGCGGCATCGGTTGCCACCATGCCGACCGCTTCAATGGCGCGGCCAAGTAATATAAATACCGTAGGCAATATGACACCAAGCGCAATAATGACGCCCCATGCATCACCAAGTGTATTGATTGCGCTAAGATCTGGTTTTAACAAAAACCAAGTCAACAAAAAGGCCACTGGGTAGCCTGCAACAATGGTTTGACGGATGTCTATCTGTTTTTGCCGTAATATTTTTAGCAACACTGACACGGCGACACTACAGAGCACCGCGATCATTAAATACATCATGTACTTCTACCTTTTAAAACCACTATTTTTGTGTGATGACTATTTTTATTTATCTGAGATTGCCTGTACGTTAACCGCCATATTCTACTGGTATCAAGGTCATGGCTTCAAAGTAAGAGCCTTGAGGTAAGTTAAACGTATGGAATGTAACAAAATATTTCTTTTACAGCAATGCATTTATACATGAATTGATGAATGGCAAAGGCAGTCTGGAGGGTGCAAATTACAATTCGCATGCAGGTCTAATTATGAAATTTGTTAAAATAGACAGTCTCCCTAATAACAACAGTAACGATTCAAAACAACGAGTGACATCGTTGGTTTTGGCGTACTGCTATTGATGCTTTATGACTGCCTATGAATGCTCTATTTCGATTTTTTGAAAACCGCCTGCCTGCCTTTCCTGAAACGCCCATGCCACTGCCCTCACCTCGTGACGGCATGCTTAAGTTTTTGTGGGCATGTACCAATGGTCTACGCGGCTGGCTGTTGCTATTTATGGTGTTGTCAGCAGGCATCGGTATCTACGAAGCCATGCTGTTTGCTTGGATTGGGAATATCGTTGATTGGCTGGGTGTCTATACCCCGCAAAACCTATGGGCAGAAAAAGGCAATATGCTGCTCTTGATGCTTGCTGTCATGATAGTAAGCCCCATCTGGATTACTTTATCATCATTGGTGCATTTCCAAACCCTGCAAGGGGTATTCCCTATGCAGATGCGCTGGCGTTTTCATCAACGCATGCTTGGGCAATCGATGCAGTTTTATCAAGATGAATTTTCAGGGCGTGTGTCAGCCAAGGTGATGCAAACGGCTTTGGCTGTACGTGATACCGTTATGACGGTCACCGACATGTTTATGTATGTTGCCGTCTACTTTATTACCTCAGGGGTCATTCTGTTTAATCTAGATAGCCTATTGCTGATTCCCTTTATCGTCTGGTTTGTCTTGGTCGCTCTATGCATCTGGTACTTTATTCCTAAATTAAAACTCACTGCCATCATACAAGCCGATGCGCGCGCGCTGATGACAGGCCGTATAACGGACGCTTATGCCAATATCATGACCGTTAAGCTGTTTAGCCATTCTCGCCGTGAGTTGAGTTATGCCAAAAACGCCATGGGTCAGTTTTTGGGTACCGTACATGCGCAAATGCGCTGGGTCAGCTATTTAGAAGTCTCAACCCATATGATTAGTGTGATTTTGGTCAGTGGCACAGCAGGTATTGGTCTTTACCTATGGCAACAAGGTGCGGTCGGTGTGGGAGCTATCGCAGCAGCAACAGCAATGGCACTACGCTTAAATGGTCTGACACGCTGGATTATGTGGCAAACTGCCAGTCTGTTTGAGAGCATTGGTACAGTACAAGATGGCATGCGCACATTATCTGCACCGCAAACCATCGTTGATAAACCCGATGCGCCGACGGTCAAAGTCACTGAGGGTCGTATCGTATTTGATCATGTTGATTTCAGTTATGAGCATGATGATAACACTGATATAGAAGGCGAGCATATAGACGAAGTCAATGCCTCAGCGACCAAGACCACCAAACTTCTTGATAACTTTTATTTGGATATCAAACCAGGCGAAAAAATTGGCTTGGTTGGACGTTCAGGCGCTGGTAAATCTACGTTAGTGAATCTGTTACTGCGCTTCTTTGATGTGGATAAAGGCAAAATCTTAATCGACGGACAGGCTATCGACGACGTCACTCAAGAGTCATTGCGTCAACAGATTGGCATGGTCACGCAAGATACTTCACTGCTGCATCGTACGGTGCGTGAAAACATCGCTTACGGTCGTCCTGATGCGACTGATGAAGAGATCATGACAGCTGCCAAGCAAGCGCAAGCGTGGGACTTTATCAAAGATTTATATGACGATAAAGGCAACACGGGGCTGAATACGCAAGTAGGCGAGCGCGGTGTCAAACTCTCTGGCGGTCAGCGTCAGCGTATCGCCATCTCACGGGTCATGCTCAAAAATGCGCCTATTTTGTTGTTGGATGAGGCGACAAGTGCGCTTGATTCTGAGATTGAGTTTGCCATTACCGAGAGTCTAAATGACATCATGACTGGCAAGACAGTGATTGCAATCGCCCATCGTCTCTCAACCATTGCCGCACTGGATCGACTGGTGGTGATGGACAAAGGTCAGATTATCGAGCAAGGCAGTCATGATGAACTGTTGGCATTACAAGGTGTGTATGCACGCTTATGGCATCGTCAAAGTGGCGGCTTCTTGGGCGAAGACAGCTGATTACTATCATTTAAAAAATGTCACTAAAAACCTGACACAAGGACGTGTCAATTTTTATTTTAGAATCACTATTTAACAGTCACTCAGCTAGCCGTCACTCAATGTAGTTGTCGCTCAAAAACGTACCTTTTATTGAACACCCAATCGTCTCTTACTGCTTGTCATTACTTTTCAATTTCTCATGAATCATTATTACCACGATGAATAGGCATAACCATGACCGACCTCTTCGCGCCTGCGCCCACAGACAACTTATTGCCCTATGACGGCCAAGTCAATGACTTAGGTATCGTCATTGATGATGCTCGTACGCTTTATGATGCCTTATCAACAGCGCTACCTTGGCAATCTGATATTGTGACGCTGTTTGGCAAAACCCATGTTACAACGCGTCAGATTGTTTGGATGGGTACAGAAGATATCAGTTATCATTATTCAGGACACGGACGACAAGCCATTCCTTGGTCAGACACAGTGTTCCACGTGAAACAGCATATTGAGCGGTTACTGAGTAATATAGGCATTACGGCAGATTTTAACTCGTGCCTACTCAACTACTATCCATCAGGTACTGACGGTATGGGCTATCATGCTGACGACGAAAAAGAATTGGGTGATCAGCCAATCATCGCCTCACTGTCGTTAGGAGCCACGCGTAAGTTTGTTTTTAAACATAAAAAAACTCAAGACAAAGTGGCGCTTTGTCTTGAGTCTGGTCAGCTAGTTGTCATGCATGGTGATACGCAAACATTTTGGAAACACACCATCACTAAGACCAAAAAGGTTTCAACGGGACGTATTAGTTTGACGTTTCGACGCATGCATAATGTCTAATCAACTTTCAGAACTATTTTACCAAACGCATCGCCTTGTTGTAGCGCATGATGGGCCGTAACCACTTCTGACAACGGATACACTTGCTGAATGATTAAGGTCAATTTGCCATCCGCAACCAGCTGTAAAACGCGCGCCATGTCTTCTCCACTACGCTGGGCTTTATAACCTGCCACGGCTAAGTTTTTCTGCTGGCCCGCTTCTTTGAGCTTATCGACCCAGATCGTCGGTAATACGTTCACTCGCGCACCAGATCGAAGTACACTCAAGGCGCGAACTCCTGCTTCATCGCCAACCAAATCCAATAGCATGTCAGCTTGCAAGTCAGGGAATGCGTCATCTTTGGTATAATCAATCCAACCTGTCAGCTTGCTGGTGTCGATTATTTGCTCAAGCTTGGCGTACTTTTCTGATGAGCAAATGACAGTGACCTTGATATTATCCTGAGCAATTTTGTCCATCAATAGCTGAATCAGCAAGTGTCCAACACCGCCTGCGGGTGCATTGATGACCACATGCTCGCCAGCTTTGATATCGGCAAACTCTACAAATTGCAGAGCCGTTTGTCCGATACAAGGCAACGCTCCTGCTTGCTCTAGCGTGACCGAAGTTGGTACTTTTGCCAACAGCTTGGCATCAATAACCACATACTCCGCATAGCAGCCGCCATTGAATGACAGTGCAGCCACTTGCTCACCTTTACTAAACTGATCGCTATTGCTTTTGACCACTTGCCCTGCCATGTCAAACCCTAAAATAGCGGGCTGATCATTGTCGAATTTTTCTTTACGAATATTATCGGCACCCCAGCCTTTTCCTTGGCGGGTTTTGTAATCAACTGGATTGATACCAGCATAAGCAATTTTGACCAATACTTGATTGTCTTGTAACTCAGGAATGGCAACGCCGTCCTGATATTTCATGACTTCTGGTTCGCCAAATTCACGTATCAGCACGGCATGTTGGCTGGTTGGTAACGGATGGTTAGACATCGTTCTATATCCTTATAAGTTGCTATTATTTTATTTTTGCACTACAGCTCAATTTTGATTGCTTTAGCACCCTATCACAATAATACCAGCTCTGCACTAATTGGTAGATGATCTGATAATGTTGACCAAGGTTTGCCAGTATGTACCCACGCATCTTTGACACCCAGATTACGGGTATAGATTCGATCCAAGCTGAGCACAGGCAGTTTGGCTGGGAAGGTGGCTGACAGTTTGCCATGGCAATGCTTAAAAGCCTCGGTCATCCCTAAACTTGTGGCGAGCTTGTCACAGGACATTTTTTTCCAGTCATTAAAATCCCCTGCCAAGATAAGCGGTTGGTCATGGGCAATCTCATTGCGCACATAATCGCTAATTGCCTGATACTGTTTGATACGATCTCGTTCCAGCAGATTTAAATGAGCGCACAGTACTACCACAGGCGTCTCCCACCCGACTGGCTGCACTTCACAATGCAATACACCGCGCTGCTCAAGCTTATTGACCGTGATATTGACGTTATGTTTTGGGTCTAAAGGAAAGCGACTGAGTACCGCATTGCCATGATGACCATTGTCATATTCAGAATTTTTGCCATAGCTGTTTTGCAGCTGCAAATACTCACCAAACCATTCGTGCTGCGATTGGTCAGGATATTCGTTATATTGCATATTACGCTTGAGGTTTTGGCCTTGCACTTCTTGCAAACACAGCACATCGGAGCCAATGATCTCAAGTGCTTTGGCGATACCCTGTAATTTTACTTGGCGATTTAGCGGTGACATGCCTTTGTGAATATTATAGCTGGTCAAAACAAAAGAGGGAGTAGTCATAAATTCAGTCGTCATAAAAAGGTCGATAAGCAGATGAATACGCTACCGAGTATAACAGCAGTCTGATTCATCAGCAGTAGTTAATCAGCGATAACGCGTTGTAGTATTGCTAAGCGACTCTGACCGATGACACCTATTTTCATGGCTCATTTTTCATAATTAATCGAAGCAATACTCAACCACTGTGTATCAACAATGGTGAACTCCATATGCCAGACAAAACTTTCTGCTATCCGTTTATTGCTTATCCTTCATTGAAAACAGAAGTTACTACTAAAAACACCAGCGACAAACGGCGCTTTATTTATAAGCAAAAACAGTTTTGCAACTCTCTGTATACATTGAAAAATAAAGGCTTCAGGAATTTTTACTTGTGGCAAAATAATAATCTACCATAAGAAAGCACTAACCTTCTTGTAAGCACCAGTGCTGCTAATTTATATAAAAAAGATACCGTTTTAGAGATAAAAAATATGAGAGCATTCATAAAAAAAGCATTGGCTTATATTAAGCCAATGCTTTTAAAAGATAGCGCTTGTACCACTGGCTTCTAAATCTGCCAATAATATAAATCGACAGTTTTATAAAATCAGTTTTACCAAATTAATAACGAGTCACCAAAGCAATCGGCTGATCTTCGCCCATGATATCCTGTGGCATAAATACGGCTTTACCGCCATTATGAATCACATGCTCTATGACTTCACCGATAGCATCATCAGTCACACCTTCAGCAGCTGGATCATTGGTTACGCTCAACGTTTGCGCTTTTTCATCAATTTTAGCTGATTGGATATAACCGCGACGCACATAAAGGGTCTCGCCTGCCCCTTGAAAAGCACTGCGATACACTTCTTGCAAGTCCGTTTGCAACATATTAGCGCCACGTGCTTTATCAATTTCACCTAAGGCCGCTTGATGCAGCGAGGTGCGATATTTTTCTACTGCTTCTTGTACACTATCGACAATGTGCTGAGCGCTACCGTCATCTAAGTGAGTCGCGTTTGAAACAGTGGCAATAATATTGTCTGGACGATCACAGACCTCTTTATAGTAAGCAATATTTTTTGCATCACCCACGACGACCAGTGGCATCTTATGCTCTCCCCACAGCTCTTGCACACTTTTATCGACTTGGTTAAAGAATTCTTTTAAATAACTGCTTTCATTGTTTGCTGAACGATCTGAACCAGCATCACCTGTGGTATACAAGCCGTTGTTTTCAACAGGGAACGGGATATTTTCCATGTTGTTCTGTGCGTTATCATCTTTATCGAATTCTTTGACAACACGATCATTAGACGCTTCAATCAGACGCGCATTATCACGCGTTAGTACGACTGTATAGTAATGAACGGCACTTGCCATATCACGAACCAAGTCACGAGTAGCAAAACGGTTGGAGATAACCACACGCTCTTGCGTGTCAATTGGCATACGAATGATCTGTACGTCGTCTGTGCTAGCAAATATCGCTAGGGTATCCAGATTATAGTTGTGATTCAGCTCGCTCGTTTTCGCATGAATATTGTCTAAAATCGTGGTGGCGGTGCGCTTATCATACTCATTGGTTAAGCGATCCTCAGCTACTTTTAGCTGGTTTTTCAAGGCAATAGGATCCTGATCGTTAGCAGGGTGTGCACGATGCGTTTTTACAAAGATACTGACCGCAGGGTCGGCTTTGGTTTGACGTAAACTTTTAAGAGTGGCTTTCATGTATGACTCCTTGTTTTATTATCATTTATGTTCGACGGTTATTTTCATTTATTAAGCATTTTGTACTGATTGCCTAATCCTACTATGAGCACTTTTCTTAATATCACCATTCGTATTAGGATTTAGGTTATTGAACGCTTTTATCAGTTTTAATCATTATTTTTTATTCCATTGCCTTGATGCTAACAGCTGGCTATGAACCACTATAGGGTGAATTTGCAAGCAAATGATGATGCTTTGTAAGTAGAACGCTCAGTATTGTTAAAAGACTACTCTCTCTGTTTGGAACGATTTTCTTTTGCCTGTTTTTAAAGTCAATTAACTATCAGAGTCAATCAACTATATAGGTCGCTAGGTTGCATTTTTGGTAAACGAACCCATCTTTTGTATAACCTATATAAAAAGTCAGAACGACTCTATGCCGTCCATAATGACGGCAGTACACAACTATTTATGACATCCATTTGATCCTTTTATACTTCACTCATTGATATCGGATACCTTTATGAACGCTACTTTTACAGACTTACATCTCATTGATTTTGCCAATGTCGCACCAAATACATTACGTGACGAAGTCATGAGTGCCATTGATAAGGCCAATGCTTTTTTGGATGATATGACAGCGACGTCAGAAACTCATCATGCTGATATCAGCGCCGAACAAGCATTGATGGATGTCATGGCATTTGACCATATCAATCTAGCGCTAGATCGTAGCTGGGGAATCTTATCGCATCTCAATGGCGTGACGAGTACGGATGAAATACGTCATGTCCATCATGAGCTACTGCCCACTCTATCCGCTTATGGTACGCGGGTTGGGCAGCATCAGCCTTTATTCAGTCATTATCAAACGATCGTAAACGACACGGCATTTTTTGCGACACTTGATCCTGCACGTGCGCGCGCTATTGAGCTTGCGCTACAGAGCTTCGAGTTATCAGGAGTCGCTTTGCCAACAGACAAGCAGGCGCAATTCGCTGCTATTCAAAGTAAGCTTTCAACGCTATCGGCAACGTTTTCTGATCATGTGTTAGATGCGACTCAAGCGTATGCTTTGGTGCTCAATGATGAACAATTGGTAGGATTGACAGAAAGTGGTCTGGCGCTACTGGCAGATGCAGGCGAGCAGCACAAAGCAAAACTGCTTGCCAGCGGCACACTGACGCAAGAAGAAGCGGCAGCATTACCAACACCTTATTATGTTGCCAGCTTAAATATCCCTGTCTATCTGGCGGTGATGACTCATGCAGATGACCGCGGTCTACGTGAGACGCTATACCGAGCCTATGTTACCCGCGCCTCTGAGTTTGACGAGCATACCAATGCTAAAGGTGAGTCATTAAACAATGCCGACATCATGAGCCAAATTCTCACCTTGCGTGAGCAAAAGGCCAAGTTATTAGGCTTTGATAATTATGCTGAAGTATCTCTATCGACTAAGATGGCAGACAGTGTCTTGGAAGTAGAGACATTCTTACGTGACTTGGCAGCCCAAGCGACCCCAGCCGCGCAGAAAGATTTAGCACAGTTACAGAGATGTGCGCAGGATTATGGTATTGATGAATTACAACCTTGGGATAGCGCCTATATCGCTGAAAAAGTAAAGCAAAGTGAATTTAGCTTGTCGCAAGAAGAGATTCGTCCTTACTTCCCATTGCCAAAAGTGACTAGCGGTTTGTTTGCTATCGTTGAACGTCTATACGGTATTACAGTAAAAGAGCAAAGCTATGAGGGTGCAGGTGGCCATTCTGTATCACGCTGGCACGATGATGTACGCTTTTATCAGCTGTTTGACGCTGATGATCGCTTGATTGGCGGGTTTTACTTTGACTTATTTTCGCGCAGTGGTAAGCGCGGCGGCGCGTGGATGAATGGTTTCCAAGCGCGTTATAGTTATGAAGCGAAAGCACATCAGCAGCTGCCTGTTTGCTTTATGGTGGGTAACTTTACGCCCGCACTGGATGGCAAACCAAGCTTATTGACCCATGACGAAGTGCTGACCTTATTCCATGAGTTCGGTCATGGTTTGCATCATTTGTTGACCCAAGTGACGGTCGGTGATGTCGCAGGGGTCAATGGCGTAGAATGGGACGCAGTTGAGCTGCCCAGTCAATTTATGGAAAACTGGGCGTGGGATGCTGAAGGCATTGCACTTATTAGCAGTCATGTCGACACTGGCGAGCCATTGCCTAAAGACAAACTTGATGCACTATTGGCCGTCAAAAACTTCCAAAGCGGCCTACAAACGCTGCGCCAGATTGAGTTTGCGCTGTTTGATTTATTGATTCATGCACACACGCCCGCACTCGATTATGAGGGTATTCTCGCCACTTTGAATGCTGTGCGAAGCGATATCGCTATCATGCAAACCCCTGATTATAACCGTTTTGCCAATGGCTTCAGTCATATATTCGCAGGTGGCTATGCCGCTGGTTATTACTCGTATAAATGGGCTGAGCTGCTTTCGGCGGACGCTTTTAGTAAGTTTGAAGAAGACGGTATTTTTAACCCAGCAACGGGTAAAGCTTTTCGTGAGTCGATCTTGTCTGTTGGAGGCAGTTTCCCAGCCAAAACCAATTTCGAAAACTTCCGTGGCCGTAGTGCGAGCATAGATGCATTGCTACGCCATAACGGTTTTACCGATACAAAAAGTCCTGATGCTGCCAATGCTCAAACGACGCGCGAGGTGATTTAAATGCGCTATCAATCATCACGTCCAAAGCGTCGATTTTTGGCAGGCGTGCGCTGCCCCAAATGTCAGGCAATGGATGCTGTCGTGCAAGTGAATATCGTCACGCCAGCGCCAGATGAATACATCGAATGCACAAAGTGCGGACATTCGGAACATCGCCCTGACCCTGATGCCATCAGCGCCAAAAACAACCTTGAGGATCAGCTTGCTCGCGATGCCATGACAACAGGTACCAGTGGTACCGTAAAGTTCAAACCCTAGTTATCCAGTGTTGTTTCTAGACTACCGCCTAAACAATTCACTATTTAATACTGACTTAAGCCTATCTATCAATAGATAGGCTTTTTATTTTGAGTTTGCTATAGTAGGTCTACTTATATTCTTGCCATCAATTGATCATAATATGAACCGTAAAAAAATGCGCCCTGTATCGACCAAGTCTTCTAAAGCAAAAACTGCGCAAGCAGGCCGACGAGTTTGGGTAGTACTTATTGTTGCGGTGATACTCATGGCTATTGGTTACTTACTTTGGATAAAACCCGAGCCAGAAATGGTTTTACCTGTCAGTCAACCGCCTACGATAAATGAGCAAACTGAGGCCGCTCAATCGGCTTCAACTCCAGACGTCGTAACTGACAAGCCTGACACTGTGCTCCCTGACAGCATTGTCACTAATGAAAACACCAGTGCAAACGACGATAAGCGTGTTGAAACGCCAAATCCTAAAGCTATCTTAGATGCACCCCTACCAGAAACAAATAGTCTGGCCAAAGAAGAAATTGATCGCTTAGAAGACGAACGTCAACGTATGGCTGAGCAGGAAAAACTGGCAGCCGAACAATTGGCCATGAACAAAAAACTGACTGATATGAAAGCAGAACAAATCGCGCTGTTAGAACAACAAATTGCCGAGCTTGAAGCGAATGAGACAGCTGTAGAATAACATCACTGTATTTACCGAGGGGCTAAAGGCTAACAATGGCGAACATACAACTAACGCATGCCCCTATTTTAAATAGCAGCGCACAGCTACTTATCTTACCAGTGAACACAGCAGGCATTCTTTTAGATCCCGTGCTGTCACGAACCAAAACCTTATTTTCTGATAATTATCACTCTTACTACCAAGCCTGTCGTGATGGTAATCTACAGGTTGGTAGCTGCTTGTTGATTAAGCGCGCACTTGAGCAAACAGGTTTGGGTGCTAGCAGTAGTGGTAATCAGCCAAGCTATATTGCCAACTTGGTCATATCTGACCACCCCTATCATTCAGCTCGACTGCGCTGGCTCAGTGCGGCTTTGCTAGATTTACAACAGCAGCTTCTACCGCTGATTCGTTACCAAGGCATACGCAGAGTTGCGCTACTTGCCCGCCCACTCGTGTATGATAACCCGCGAGACCATAAGATTGATTCGTCAGGCTCAGTGAATATACTGCCTTTAGATTGGCACCATGATACTTTGCCTTTGTTAATTCAGCAGCTGCAAGATTTACCCAAACTACGTATCGATATTCATCTTCCTAAAAATATTACCATATAAACCCATTAGAGCTCAGTTCTACTGGTATAAATTTTACGAAGCATCTGTCACGCTTGCGAACAGCCAGCGAGTAAAATTTATACCAGTAGAACATAATGATCGTATTTACCACTTTTACTTTGGATTGACTATATCTCTAACGCATAAAAAAACCGCCTTGAGCATCTCAAAGCGGTTTTTTATAGCTAGACCAAACTAATGATTAAAAATTAGTTTTGCTCGATACCTTTCATCGTTAACTTAATACGACCACGGTTATCAACGTCCTGAACAAAGACTTTAACAACCTGACCTTCTTTTAGATAGTCTGATACATTCTCGACGCGCTCTTCTGCGATTTGTGAGATATGAACCAAACCATCGGTATTTGGCAGCACATTCACAAACGCACCAAAGTCAACGATACGAGCAACCGTACCTTCATACGTTTTGCCGACTTCAACTTCTGCCGTCAATGCTTCAATTCTACCAATAGCAGCTTTGGTTGCAGCTTTGTTTTCACCAAAGATACGAATCGTACCACCATCATCGATATCGATAACGGCACCGGTCTCTTCAGTTAGCTGACGAATCATTGCGCCACCTTTACCGATGACGTCACGAATCTTATCTGGATTGATTTCGATAACAGCGTAGTTTGGTGCGTGAGCGTTGATTTCAGTACGGCTTTCTGGCAAGACTTTGTTCATCGCGTCCAAGATATGGATACGACCAGCATGGGCTTGTTTAAGCGCTTGCTCCATGATGTCAGGCGTAATGCCTTCAATCTTGATATCCATCTGTAGTGCAGTGATACCATTTTTAGAACCAGCCACTTTAAAGTCCATATCGCCAAGATGATCTTCATCACCTAAGATATCTGATAAGACGGCAAAACGCTCGCCTTCTTTAACCAGACCCATTGCGATACCAGCGACAGGGGCTTTTAATGGTACACCTGCATCCATCAACGCTAAACTCGCACCGCAAACAGACGCCATAGAAGATGAACCGTTTGATTCAGTAATCTCTGACACCACACGGATGACATATGGGAAGCGTTCGCTGTCTGGTAGCATTGCTTCTACACCGCGGCGTGCCAAGCGACCATGACCGATTTCACGACGTTTTGGAATACCTTCGCGACCTGTCTCACCCACTGAGAAATGCGGGAAGTTGTAATGCAACATGAAATGATCACGAATCGTACCACCTAGTGAATCAATCATGTTGACGTCACGACTGTTACCAAGCGTGGTCGTAACCAATGCCTGCGTCTCACCACGAGTAAACAGCGCTGAACCATGCGTATAAGGTAGTACGCCGACTTGTACGTCAAGAGCGCGAACGGTTTCAAGATCACGGCCATCAATACGTGGCTTACCTGACAAGATATTGTCACGAACCGTACGGTATTTAAGGTCGTTGTAGATTTCTTTTAGCTCAGATACAGTTTCAGCATAGGTTTCTGATTCAGCATCACCAGCAAGCGCATCAATAACTGACTGCTTAATGTCGTCAAGTTTGGTATAACGCTCTTGCTTATCAGTAATAGTATAAGCGTCTGCCACTTGCTCACCAAACTGCTCTTTCATGCTGGTTTCTAACGCTTTATCACGCTCAGGCGCAGTGAACTGCTGCTTAGCCGTACCTACTTCTTCTGCCATTGAAGCAATATTATCAATGACGATTTGCTGCTGCTCATGACCGTACAATACAGCGCCTAACATCTGATCTTCAGACAGCTCTGCTGCTTCAGATTCAACCATCAATACCGCAGATTTGGTACCAGCGACAACCAAGTCAAGATCACTTTCTTTAAGCTGTTCAAGTGTTGGGTTAAGGACATATTCACCATTAATGAAACCAACACGCGCAGCGGCAACAGGGCCGTTGAATGGCGCATCAGAGATAGCCAACGCCGCTGAAGCACCAATCAATGCAGCGATATCTGCAGACTGAGTTTTATCTGATGAAACAACGGTAGCTGTAATCTGGATTTCGTTCACATAACCTTCTGGAAATAGTGGACGAATCGGACGGTCAATCAAGCGTGAGGTGAGCGTTTCAAATTCGCTAGCACGGCCTTCACGTTTGCCATAAGCACCTGGGATTTTACCCGCTGCATACATTTTTTCTTGATAGTTTACAGTAAGTGGAAAGAAGTTTTGACCTTCTTTAGCCTCTGATTTTACAACCGCTGCGACTAGTACTGTCACGCCGCCCATATGTACCAAAATAGAATTGGCCTGACGTGCCACACGACCCGTTTCGATAACAACCTGCTGGTTGCCATACTGGAATTCACGCTTAATGGTGTTAAACATTGTCATATAATATTCCTAATGTTGACTGACAAAAGTAATATCAGCATATTAACAAGCTGATATCTGTCATTAAAATGCGTTGTATATAACCGCTAATTGATACGCTTTTTATGAAAAGCCGTATTAACTAGAATTTATACTGTGATTTAATTATCTGTGTATCTACGATAGTCATTGCACTATCATCTGTCTCTTATCATTTGATATCGATATTATTATAAATACTGTCAAATGGTAAAAACCAAACCCACAAGGCATTCTTTCGTTTCAATAAACCCTTGCACGTATCATTTTCACTTTATCTTTCTTTAATTGACCACTTACTATCACTACTCGCTGTATGAACAATGGTCATGGGTTAAAACTCACAATACATTATTTTACAGGGATTTATGGGCATTGACCAATGAATTGCAAAACTGAGCATTGACTCATTTTTGATCGTTCCTGTCACTGTCCTATCAGCTTGCTTATGCTACGGTGAATCTAAGTTTTTCTTACTGTCTTCCTTCGAAAACTCATCTCAGACCGTCGTAGTAGCGCAAATGGTCTACGTATCAAAACCTCATCCAATACGCATAAAAAAACGGCGTGAAACTATTCCACACCGTTTTTAGAAAAAATCTATTGTATCAATATCAGCAAGTAAGTTTTAAGCGGTTTAGCAAAAATAGGAAAAAGATACCATCTGATGGCGCTTTTCATTTCAGCAACCACTTGCACTATTGTCGCTAAATTAACGACGTAGACCTAACTGGCTAATAAGGGTGGTATAGCGACCAAGATCTTTACCTTTTAGGTAATCAAGCAGTTTACGACGGGTGTTAACCATACGGATAAGACCGCGACGGCTGTGATGGTCAGCTTTGTGCGCTTTGAAATGGTTCTGCAAATCGTTGATACGAGCACTCAATAGAGCTACTTGAACTTCTGGTGAACCAGTGTCGTTTTCGCCGCGTTGGTATTGTGCAATGATTTGTTCACGATCGGTATTAGTTAGCATAAATATCTCCGGCAATGCTAAAAGTTTTTAGACAGACTCAAAACGAGTCTTCATAAAAACAGTAAAATAATAAATAAAGTAACTCATACGCCATTCAGGACAACCCTGCATTACTAGAGTTGACCTAGTGTACGACGAGCTCAATTATTGTAACCATCATTTAAAATAAAGGTAAATCAACGCGAAATAATATAAAACTTAGCTCACCATCTAAAGCAGTGAGATTAAGCACAACGCGTTATCTAAAACTCAATTCAAATGTGCGGGCAATTATAACAAAAAACTGCTGAACTAGCAGCAGTTTTTCATAATAGTTTTACTAACATCAAAAGCATATAACCACTTGGCTCAAATAAATGTACTTATTTTTCAGCCTTATCCTTAGTCGCGTTATCGCCCAATTCATCGTCTGCAAGAGGAGCCGTAGTGGCTTCTGCTAGACTGTCAGGTGTGGTTTCTTCACTAGGGTCAATATCTGCTGCAAGTTGTTGAATCTCTTGCTCTTGTTCATCTAATTCATTGGGTGCATTGTTCATTTTGGCTCCTAAATTATTATTAGTAAAATATCCCTTTTACATTTTTAGCGATGATGTGTATAAACATCATTTATTCAGTGGTTTTTTTCTAGGTATTAGTCATTAAAAATTAGTTGTTCGAAAAAAAAAGGCCCATCTTCTCTTAGCACTGTCTGCCGTTATCAACTCAATAAAAATTGCCCTATAACTTTAGTAGTTATAGGGCAGTAGACTAATTATTTGTCTTCTTTTGCACTATTTAAATTATCAGCAATGCGATCTGCTGCACCTTCAGAATCTTCTGTGTGATTACCTTCAGTCTGGCTTTTAAGAGCAGCAGATGCAGATTCAGAACGTTCTTGTTCAAGAGCAGTATCATTTGGATTAGGGTTCGACATGAGAATATCCTTAGTTTTAGTCATGGTTAGTTTTTTATGTTATACGTTATAAAATATCGAGTTAAGAGAGCGCCTTGTCAATCGCCTCGACAAAATTGTCGATATCATCCGGATTACGTGAAGTAATCAGGTTACCATCTACTTGTACTGTTTTATCGACAAAATTGGCACCCGCATTTTCTAAATCTATTTGGAGGGATTGATAAGCAGTAAGCGTCTTACCTTTAGCAATGCCAGTATTAATAAGCGCCCAAGGTGCATGACAAATAGCAGCTAGTGTCTTACCAGCATCATTAATCGCATTAATAATTTTGTGGGCTTCTTCGTTGCCACGAATGGTATCAGCGTTTACCGTACCACCTGGCAGAACCAAGGCATCATAATCATTTACATTTGCTTCGCTTGCAAAAATATCCGCAGTAAAGGTATCGCCTTTATCTACATCTTGGTTCATTGCTTGAACTTGTTTTTCTTTATTGGTAGTAATGAGAATGGTTTTATAACCTTTGTCTTTCAACTGGTTATTAACGTCCTCGTATTCTGCTTGTTCAAAGTTGCTATGGAGCAAAAAGGCAATCGTTTTCATAATATCTCTTCTTTTTCTATTGATGAATGGTTAGTCAAAAAGTTCTCTGTCTGGTTATTCTATTATTTCTAGTTATTGTATATAGGAAGCTTCACTTCTTCTTTTTATAAAAAACGTCCTGTCTGTAGCTATCCATACTTTTTATTCTTATATTTCAGTTCTTCTTCGATTTCAGTCATCTTCATAGTCAATGCTCGTTTTAATTATTATTCATTGCCGAATGACGTCTGATGCTTCTCATTATTCTATTAATTATTATTATCATCCTTCGTTATTGTTCTTGTCCGCTCTCCTTAGCTGATGTAACTAATGTACAAAAAAAACAGGTTTCGCTATAGGCGAAACCTGCAATGAAATGTGACGATATGTGATTAGTGTAAACTGTTAGTAAATCGGTTCAACTTCAAAGTGCTATCAAAAGCCATTATCAACGCTGAATCAGCTTTTTGGGTTGTAACCGACCATTTAGACTGATCGCTCCCAATCCAAGGAACTCGCCTTCCTCATTGATCAAACGGATATCGATGGGTATTTCATGTTCAATCTGCGGCTCTTTATGATCCTCATCTTTATCTCGCAAAAGCTGCTCATTGACTTTTTCTGATATATACTCTTTAAGACCGTCTGTAAGCTGATCGGACACGTTTAATCGTTGGCCCATGTGTATACGCGTACATTGCTCGGATGTTAGTAGCAAAGTGGCAGCGATATCGATACAAGCGTCCACTGGCATTAATTGTTCTTCTCGCTCAGTCAATATCAAGTCTTCTAACGCTGATAACGTAATCGCATCATCAATGCTAAACTTCCCAACCTGCGTACGTCGCAGCGTCGTCAGATGCCCCAACGTCCCCATTGCTTTGGCAATATCTTCGCCCAATACACGAACATAAGTACCTTTGGTGCAAGTTACCGTCAGTTGAATCTGTTCATCATCAATCTTTTTTATATCAATGGCCTTGATAACGATGTCTCTTGGCGGTCGCTCTACCTCAACACCAGCACGAGCGTATTCATACAACTTTTTGCCATCTTTCTTCAAAGCAGAATACATTGGTGGTATTTGCTGCTGAGCACCTAAAAATTGCTGAGCAATCTTATCCAGTAACGCATCATCAAATGCTGGTATAGGAGATTGTTCAATGACTTGACCATCAGCGTCACCAGTGTCGGTCTGACGACCAAGTAAGACAGTGGCTTGATAAGACTTATCTGCATCCAACTGATAATGACTAAACTTAGTCGCCTCGCCCATACAAATAGGCAATAGACCCGTTGCCATTGGGTCAAGCGTGCCTGTATGTCCCGCTTTTTTACTGTCATGACGTGGCGATTTAAACAGATACTTCACCTTTGACACGACTTGCTGAGAGGTCATTCCTTGGGGCTTATCTACTAAGACAACTCCAGAGACTCTGACTTTATCGGCTTGCTTGATCGGTATGGACATAAGGGTTATCTACTCGTCATTCTCATTTTGTTCGGTCTTAGTGACGGCTTTATTGATCAGATCCATCATGTAGTTACCGCGGGCAGTGACTTCATCATAATGAAAACGCAGACGCGGTGTGGTGCGCGTTTTTAGACTATGACTTAGCTCAGTACGCAAAAATCCTGCGGCTTTATTCAATACTTTAATACTATCTTCATGATTGGTCTTGGTCATGGCATCATTAAGCTCAGGCTCCATAATGGTGACATAGATGTCAGCGTAGCCCAAATCTGGACTGACCTTGACGCTAGAAATAGTAACAAAACCCGTTAAACGAGGGTCGTTGACTTCATCACGGATAAGCACAGCAAGCTCACGCTGAATTTGATCGGCTAAGCGTTGTAAACGTTGGTTCATGTTTTTACCTTGTCTCTAATATGGCTTATTTTATTTTTTAATACATTGATTGATAATAACTATTTGCTAAAAAAGGCCTAGCAGGGTGTACCTGTTAGGCCTAAGTACAGCTAGAGGTTAAAAAGATATCTAGATCATTGGCCAATATGGCGCTTTGTATGGCTAGATACCCTATTATCAAGTCGTCGCTTTAGATCGTACGAGCGAACTCTTGAATTTCAAATACTTCGATCTTATCACCCGCTTCGACGTCATAGCCACGAACCGCTAGACCACATTCCATACCAGTACGTACTTCATTGACGTCTTCTTTATAACGACGCAATGATTGTAATTGACCCGTAAAGATAACTTGGTCATCACGCAATACGCGGATAGGCTTGTTACGATAGATCGTACCTTCAACCACCATACAACCAGCGGCAGCACCAAACTTACTAGAACGGAAGACTTCACGAACATCTGCAACACCAAGAATCTTCTCACGATGTTCAGGCGCAAGCATACCGCTCATTGCTGACTTAACATCATCAATCAAGCCATAGATAACACTATAGTAGCGAATGTCCATGTTAGCTGAATCTGCTTTACGGCGTGCGGTTGCGTCTGCACGAACGTTGAAGCCCAATAGAACCGCTTCGCTAGACTCTGCTAATGTCACATCAGACTCAGAAATGGGACCCACGCCTGAGCTGATGACTCTGACCTTGACTTCATCAGTTGACAGCTCATTCAGTGCTGACAGCAATGCTTCAAGTGAGCCACGCACATCTGTTTTCAGTACGATATTTAAGAAAGACACATCGCCTTGACCCATCTGGTCAAACATACTCTCTAAACGCATCGCATTTTGACGTTCAAGTTGACGCTCACGCTCACGATTGGTTCTAAAGTCAGCCACTTCGCGTGCTTTCTTCTCATCTGTCACTACTAGGAATTCGCTACCAGCTGCTGGCGTTTCTGGCAGACCTAAGATTTCAACAGGAATAGAAGGGCCTGCAGATTTGATACGTTGACCATTCTCATCTGTCATTGCACGGACTTTGCCATAATGCTCACCCGCTAATACCAAATCACCTTGCTTCAGCGTGCCTTTCTTAACAAGGACACTGACCACTGGACCACGACCTTTTTCAAGTCTTGACTCAATGACAACACCTTGAGCAGCACCATCTAGTGGGGCTTCTAATTCCATCAGCTCAGCTTGTAAGCTAATGAATTCTAGTAAGTCATCGATACCTTCACCAGTTTTGGCAGAGATACGAGCCATTGGTGTGTCACCACCCCACTCTTCAGAAACCACTTCTTTTGTGGTCAACTCATTAAGAACACGGTCAGGATCAGCACTTGGCTTATCCATTTTGTTGATAGCGACAATGATTGGTGTACCAGCAGCACGAGCATGATCAATGGCTTCTGCTGTTTGTGGCATCATGCCATCATCAGCTGCAACCACCAATACAACGATATCAGTTGCCTGAGCACCACGTGAACGCATCGCACTAAAGGCTGCGTGACCTGGGGTATCAAGGAAAGTAATAACGCCACGATCAGTTTTCACGTGGTAAGCACCGATATGCTGGGTAATACCACCCGCTTCACCCGTTGCCACTTTCGTTTCGCGGATTTTATCTAGTAATGACGTTTTACCATGATCAACGTGACCCATGATAGTCACAACTGGCGGACGTGTTTGTACGTTACTGCTACGCTCATCAACGGCATCTTGTAAATCGTCTTCAACTTTCGTGTCGCTAACAGGTACTGGATTGTGACCCATTTCTTCAACAAGTAAGCTTGCTGTGGCTTGATCAATCGTATCTGATTCGCGAGCCATTTCACCCATTTTCATCAGTAATTTGGTGACTTCACGAGCTTTTACTGCCATGCGTTGAGCAAGATCGGCAACGGTAATGTGCTCGCTAATCTCAACATCATAGACAATTTTTTCGACTGGTTTTTCAAACTTATGCTGTGATGCTTGTGTTGAACGCAAACCGTTTTTGCGGTTTTTGATCTCACGCTCATCTTGATTTTTACGACGACGTCCACGAGTACCTGTACTGTTAGCACCACGTTTGATTTCACGACGCTCTTTTTCAAACGACTCTTCTAGTGCATCACCAACCAAACCTTCGGCCAATGGTTCATCTTTACGAACTTCTGAAACTGGCTCACGATCCGTATATTGACCAGCCATTTTACGCATTTGCTCAAGCGTACGTTTCTGTGCTTCTTCCGCTTGAACACGGCGAGTTTCAGTCTCGATTTCGCGTAGACGAGCTTCTTCTTTCTCACGGGCCTCGCGAGCTTTACGCTCAGTGGCTGTCTCAACTTTTGGTTTTGTGGCAGCCACTTTTTTCTTAGGTTGCTCTTTTGGCTTCACTTCAACTGTAGCCTTACCACCTTTTTTCACGACCACTGAAGTCGAGATATCGTCATTCTTATCGTCTGACTTTTTGCTAGAACCCAAACTTGCACGCATTGCTGCTAAGGTTGCTGCTTGACGCTCTTCAGCTTTTTTCTTAGTAGCCGCACGTTCTTCGGCTTCTTTGGCAGCGCGTTCTTGCGATTCAATCATCGCTTGCTCACGCGCAGCCAATTCTTCAGCCATCTTTTCTGGATCAGGCTTTTCGAATACTTTCTTTTTACGCACTTCAACATTGACGCTCTTAGATTTTCCTGAAGAGCCGGTCACACGCGCAGTGCTAGTCGTCTTAGATTTCAGACTGATACGACGCTTTTCTTGCTGACCATGACTTTGCTTTAAATACGTCACCAACTTCTCTTGCTCAAGCTCAGTGACTAGGTCACTTTCTGCACGAGCAGGCAGTCCAGCATCTACCAATTGCTGTTGTACAGCGCTTGGCGTTTTGCCTACCATATCTGCCAGTTCTTTGACGGTCTTATCTGCCATTTATTATCACCTACTGTCTATTATTTGCTATATGTTCAATTCAGTTGTTGGCTACAAATGATTGGGGTAAGGCCAGTATTTATATTACATACCAGCGCTTTATTTCGATAGCATATCACTAAAAGACAGCGATATGCAGTTACCGCTTATTCATTGAACCAAGATTCCCGAGCCTTCATAATGAGTTTTCCTGCGGTTTCAGAATCTAAACCTTCGATATCTTCTAGATCGAAGACGGCTTGTTCTGCCAAGTCATCAACAGTAAGAATGTCTTTTTGTGCCATTTTATAGGCCAAACTGACAGTCATACCTTCAAGTTCTTGTAACTCTTGACTTGGCTCTTTCATGTTTTGTTGCTTGACTAGCTCATCAGCGATGACCACTTCTTTCGCACGCTCTTGAATCATCTCAATCGCGTCGTCGTCTAGCCCTTCAATGTCATAAAAAGTTTCGACAGGTACGTAAGCCACTTCTTCAATACTGGTAAAACCAATATCCACAAGCGCTTGTGCCAAGTCTTTATCAACTTCTAGACGTTCATAGAAAAGTTCGATAAAGGCTTTTGATTCATTCTCTTGACGCTGCTGATACTCTTCTTCTAGCATCATATTTAGCTTATAGCCTGTCAGCTCAGAAGCCAAACGTACGTTCTGACCTTGTGAGCCAATCGCACGTGCCAACTGATCATTGGTGCTAAAAATAATGTCAGCTGTTTGCGTGTCTTCATCCAAAATAATGCTGCTAACGTCAGCTGGCTCTAAAGCGCTGATGATAAATTGAGCAGGATCATCTGACCAAACGACAACGTCAATACGCTCACCATCAAGCTCTTGTTGTACTGCTTGGATACGCGTACCACGCATACCAATACAGGCACCAACTGGATCAATACGATGATCGTTTGTTTTTACTGCGATTTTGGCACGTGTGCCCGGCAAGCGTGCAACATGACGAATTTCGATAATTTGTTCTGCAATCTCAGGTACTTCTTTTTGCATCAATGCAGAAAGCATTTCTGGATGCGTACGAGATAGTAATAGCTGCGCACCGCGGTTTTCGCGATTTACGTGATATAAGATAGCGTTGATACGAGATTTTGCACGTAGCTGCTCACGCGACAACATCTGATCGCGTGACAAATAGCCTTCTGCATTGTCGCCCAAATCAATGATATAACCATCGCGTGTCTGTTTTTTGACCTCGCCATACATCATTTCACCCACACGTGGTTCAAAAGCATCGGCTACTAGCGCACGCTCGGCTTCACGGATTTTTTGGATGATGACTTGTTTTGCTTGAGTGGCAGCAATACGACCAAATTCGATCGATTCAATCTGCTCTTCTTTGACATCACCAATTGACCATTCATTTTCGTCAAGGTCACTGATAGCTAACTGACAAGCAGGCATCTCATGGTCTTCATCTGCAACCACTGTCCAATAACGATACGTATCATAATCACCTGTTGCACGGTCAATAGCAACGCGTACAGCCACTTCTGGCTGTTCGGTGTAGACTTTTTTCTTGGTCGATACCACCAAAGCGTCTTCTATGGCTTCGAAGATATCTTCAGGATTTAAGCCCTTTTCATTACTGACAGTTTCTACTACCGTTAAGATTTCACGACTCATGCTATACCTGTCCTATCATTTTTTAATTGACTTAAATTTTATAATTGGTGTATCAATAGTATGGTTTTACCGCAAGCTATTATTTGCTTAGAGATATGTGTTTAGAAAATAGTGCTTTAATTTCTCATAAACCATATAACTTATATGTTCATTCAAGGATATCCTTAAATGCAACCTTTCAATAGATTATGCATCTTCATAAATTAGGTTGGCTTTGTCAATATTGCTTAAAGCAATCTCGAACTGCTCACCATCGTTTGATGTCAGTGTCAAAACGTTTGCATCAATACTATCTAAAGTACCTGTCGCTTTACGACGTTTTTGATCACCTGTGCCGATAGCTTGAATCAGACGTAGGCTAACCTTCTGACCAACATACGCATGCATTTGTTCGTCTGAGAAAAACGCACGGTCAAATCCTGGTGAAGAGACTTCTAAAATGTACTCACCAGCAATCGGATCATGAACCTCAAGAATACCGCTCACTTGGTGGTTTACCGCAGCACAGTCTTCAATCGTGACATGTTTATCTTGGGCTTGCTCTTCTGGCAAAGCCTCAATATAAATACGTAATAAAGAACGGCGGCCTTGTGGCGCAAATTCTATACCCCATAGTGCCACATCACAAGCGGCTACTGCTGGAGCAATAATATTGGTCAGTTCTGCAACTTTGGTCGAAAGCTTCATAATATCTTTGTATTTTCCTATTCACTCATCTATCGTACTTGAGAAACCATCTTAAAATGTTAATGTCTTTCTTACTCGTCAACATCACAGTTGATACCGTATTTTAAGCCACAATCTTCGTATGCTGTGCATTTATATAGGGACGAGCACAGAAAACATCAAGCTCAGTCAGGCAATGCTTTTATGATTCATAAAGCAATACTATCGATAAAAGAGTAAGGAATAGCAGATAGTGTCGCTTAAGAAAAATCGCGTTAATAGCGGTAAGTGACGAAGAGTACTTTACTCTATAGACTCAGAGCTTAGCACAAGTAGGATAGATACCGCGATAACACTGACCATCAGATACAAAAAAACCCACAAACATAATGGTGGGCTAATCGTTACTGACAAATTTAGTGTACAAAACATCAGTATAAAAAGTGGTAGCGGGGGCTGGATTTGAACCAACGACCTTCGGGTTATGAGCCCGACGAGCTACCAGACTGCTCCACCCCGCATCAATCTAGAACGCACATTATAGGGAGGTTTTATAGAAGTGTCAATGATTATTTTAAAATAAATTTAAATGAACCAAATGACTATTACAAAAGTACCCTTACGCTGTGCCGCGTCATAAAAACTTGGTGCGATTGGGGGGACTTGAACCCCCACAGCTTGCGCCACCACCCCCTCAAGATGGCGTGTCTACCAATTCCACCACAATCGCATTTTTCTCATCACTCTGTTTTTAATCTCAAACCTATCATGAATAACGCTTAAGGTAGGCGTCGATAGAATAGGAGCTGTAAAAACAGAAAAGCATTGTAAATCTAACGTATCAAAATAGCAAGGGCTGCTTGCTTAAAATCCTTTTACTCAGGATTCTGTGTCAACGGACGTGGTGTTTGCGGTGCTGACACTGGCGCATCTAAACGAAACTGGTCTTCTGCCTGCTTACGAGCATGGACAGCCAAGGTCATACTGGTAATAAAAAAGATGAGGGTGAGCACGGCGGTTGCACGAGTCAAAAAGTTGGCCGTTCCCGCGGCACCAAATACGGTACCCGACGAGCCAGCACCAAAAGAAGCTCCAGCATCTGCCCCTTTACCATGCTGTATCAAGATCAAGCCGATCATGGCAATAGCCACGATAATGTGCAGGGCTAATATAAACGTAAACATGGTGTCCTCTTTTGCCGCGTGATGACGACTAATAACGGAAAATAAATCTTAACTTCAATAGGGATAGCGATCAATATATGTTGATCCCAAATCATTTGTATAAATAAGGCGCATTGTACACGATTGCAAGGGCACTGTTAAACCTACTTTTTTAACTGAAAAAGACACTGTTTAGGCAAACAAGCCACATCCACGCCAAACCTTGTTCAACGTGTTATGCATGACGGGCACTAAACGCATCCGCAATGGCTAAAAAACTCTCAGCTTTTAAAGAAGCACCACCAACCAATGCACCGTCAATCATAGGATCAGCAGCGAAGCTATCAGCATTGCTGGCATTAACGCTACCGCCATACAATACGGTCATGTTGTCTACTGTTTTGGCAAAACTGGCAATCGTTTGCTTTATATACTGATGCGTTTTGCTGACTTCTTCTACCGTTGGCACTTTTCCAGTACCAATGGCCCATACTGGCTCATAAGCGACAATCAAGCGCTCAGATAACGATGAGATAAGTTCTGGCTGCTGGGCAAGTACGTCTTTGAGCACTGACAACTGATCGCTGATGACGTTTAAGGTTTGCTGATCGTCATATTGCGTCTGGGTCTCGCCAATACAGAAAACCACGCCTAGGTTTTGGGCAAAGGCATGAGTCAGTTTTTTAATTAAGGCTTCGTGAGATTCTTTGTGGTATTGACGGCGCTCAGAGTGACCCAGTATTGTCCAAGTGGCTCCAGCATCTGCTACTTGCTGCGCTGAACAATCGCCCGTGTATGCGCCTGTATTTGCACTATGTTGGCTAATATCTTGCGCAGCACATCGTATGGCACTGCCTTGCAAACGCGCACTAACCGCCGCCAAATGAATACAGCTTGGTGCCACCATCAATTGGCAACGACTGGTCGATGGTGCCTTATCAGCTTGTGCATCGGTCACAGTCAGTAAGTCGTTCAACAGCGCATTCACATCGTGGTTCGTTGCTGGATTTTGTTTCCAGTTGCCAATTACCCAAGCTTGCATACTCATCTACCTTGTCTCATGTATTCATGCCAATTCGGCTAATATGCGCGCCAGTATAACAAATAATTGACAAGTGCTATAGTATGCCATCGACAGAAATGGACAAGCGTTTGAAGTGCCTGTTGAACTGATCTGATACCCGTCATACTTTTTTTGCGTGGCGGGTTATATAGTGTCTATAAAGCCTTTAAACTGAAGTCAATCTTTAATAGTATAATAGCCACAAATAACGCAATATTATCAAAAACTTAATTCATTGAAATGCTTATGGCGTACACAACCAAAAATACAAACTATGAATACTAAGGATAGTAAGGCTTTTTGTGAAAGTAGCGTTTGCTCACTCCGAAAAAGCATCCTTAAACGTTATAAATAGTATGTAAATCTTGGATAAATATGCTGAGTACTTGGTATCAAGGAGAAGTCGTAATGTCTGTCACAACGAGTAAATATGGCGGGTTGGCGCAGCAGCTCATCAGTGAAGGTATCGTTAGCGAAACGAATATGAAAACGGCGCAAAACGAATCTCAGCAGCAGCAAATAGGACTCGTGCCGTATTTGGTAGATAATAAGCTTGCCGACGCATCGCACCTTGCTCAGATGCTATCGCAGGCATTTGGTGATCCTTTATTCGATTTAGATGCGCTCAATCCAGATGTCGTTCCAAGAGACTTGGTGGACGAAAAAATCATTCGTAAATTTAATGCTTTACCCCTTTTTAAGCGCGGACAACGTTTATTCATTGCGTTAAGTGATCCAACCCGTGTCGATGCGATCGATGCCATTGCCTTTAACTCTAGGCTTTCTATTGAAACCATCGTCGTCGAAGAAGACAAGCTTAAAAGGCATATCGAAAAAATTTATGCCGATACCATGCAAAGCTTTGATAGTTTTTCTGACAGTGATCTAAATGTCGGTTTTGAAGAAAATGAAGAAGAGGGTGAAGTCAAACTTACGGACAGCGTAGATGAAGCTCCTGTCGTCAAGTTTGTCAATAAGATGCTGGTAGATGCCATTCGTATGGGCGCCTCTGATTTACATTTTGAGCCTTATGAGAAGACGTATCGTGTCCGCTTTCGTGTCGATGGCGTGATGCAGAAGATGTCTAGTCCGCCCGTACAGCTGGCAGGCAAAATTGCAGCCCGCTTAAAGGTCATGTCACAAATGGACATCTCAGAGCGGCGTGTGCCACAAGATGGACGTATCAAACTTAAGATATCTAAAAGTAAAGCCATCGATTTTCGTGTGAACTCTTTGCCAACACTGTTCGGTGAAAAAATCGTTCTACGTATTTTGGATCCTTCTTCAGCCATGCTAGGCATTGAAGCCTTAGGTTATGAGCCCGATCAAAAAGAGATGTTCTTAGAGGCGCTACATAAACCGCAAGGCATGCTATTGATTACTGGTCCTACGGGTTCTGGTAAAACGGTTTCATTATATACCGGTATCAATATCTTAAATACAGGCGCGACCAATATCTCAACTGCGGAAGATCCTGTTGAGATCAATTTGGAGGGTATCAATCAGGTCAACGTCAATCCTAAAGTGGGCTTAACTTTTGCTAACGCTCTCAAGTCCTTTTTGCGCCAAGATCCTGATATTGTGATGGTTGGGGAGATTCGTGACCTTGAAACGGCGGAGATTGCCATTAAAGCCGCTCAGACGGGTCACATGGTACTCTCGACCTTGCACACCAACTCCGCCCCTGAAACATTAACCCGTCTGCGTAACATGGGTGTGGCGTCTTTTAATATCGCCACTTCCGTCAACTTGGTTATCGCTCAGCGCCTAGCACGACGCCTATGCAAAAACTGTAAGAAGCCTATCAATATCCCGCGTCAAAGCTTACTTGAGCTTGGATTCCAGGATGCCGACTTAGACAATCCAGACAATGTCATTTATGAGCCAGTAGGTTGTCACGAGTGCCGTGAAGGTTATAAAGGGCGTGTTGGTATTTATGAGGTCATGAAAGTCACGCCTGATATTTCACGCATCATTATGGAAGATGGCAATGCCATAGATATCAAAGATGCTGCGCTCAAAAATGGTTTTCGAGACCTGCGCCGCTCAGGTGTTTTGAAAGTTTTACAAGGGGTGACCAGTATTCAAGAAATGATGCGGGTCACTTCTGAATAAGAGAGAATTTTCACATGCTTATGCGTAGCCTCCTTTATATTCTGGGTTTGTTACTTGTACAGCCTTCATTAGTAAGTAACAATGACTTTAAGCGCTTAAAAATAAAACAGATAAGGTCTGGTTTTTTGCGCTAAAATGAAGTACGTAGAATTAAGAGTATAAGCTAAGCGCTGCCTTACTACTGACATTTCATCAGACAATTTTTAAGGGTAATAATATGGCAAAAGCTAAGACCGACATGCTGTTAGACTTTGTCTATGATGGAGTGAATCGGCGTGGACAAAAAGTAAAAGGTGAGACCACCAGTCGTAGTTTAGAGCTAGCAAAAGCCACTTTGCGTAAACAAGGCATTACCGTTAAGGGCATTAAGAAAAAGCCCAAACCCCTATATACCTTTAAAAAATCTATCAAAGCCATTGATATTGCTATTTTTGCAAGGCAGCTGGCAACGATGATGAAAGCTGGTGTACCGCTAACCCAGTCTTTTGAAATTGTCGCTGACTCATTAGACAATCCGAGTATGAAAGACTTAGTTCTACAAATAAAAGCGGATATCGAGGCAGGCGGCACCTTTGCCTCTGCCTTACGTAAGCATCCGCGCTATTTTGACGACCTTTTTTGTTCGCTGGTTGAGTCTGGCGAGCAGTCAGGTGCACTTGAGACTATGCTTGAGCGGGTTGCGACTTATAAAGAAAAAAGTGAATTACTCAAAGCCAAAATCAAAAAGGCCATGAAGTATCCGATTGCGGTTATTATCGTGGCTATTATTGTGACCATGATTTTGCTCATCAAAGTAGTGCCCGTCTTTTCCGGCCTATTTGAATCTTTTGGTGCCGAGTTGCCAGCATTTACACAGATGGTGGTTGGTATGTCTGAGTGGATGCAATCTTGGTGGTTTATTTTAATCATTATTATTGGTGGCGCTATTATTGGCTTTTCAGAGGCTAAGAAACGATCAAAAAAATTCCGTGATTTTTTGGATCGTGCAGCTCTAAAAGCCCCCATATTTGGCAATATTGCTTATCAGGCGGTCATTGCCCGTTTTGCGCGGACACTATCGACGACCTTCGCCGCTGGCGTGCCGCTTATTGATGCGTTAGATTCTACGGCAGGTGCAGCAAACAATGTCGTGTTTTACAATGCCATTCAGCAAATTAAAAATGATGTATCGACTGGTCAACAGCTACAATTTTCGATACGCTCGACCAATCTATTTCCAAGCTTGGCCATTCAAATGGTTGGTATTGGAGAAGAGTCAGGAAGTCTAGAAGAGATGCTTGATAAGGTCGCTGTTTATTATGAGAATGAAGTCGACAATGCTGTTGATGGCTTAACCAGTTTGATGGAGCCACTCATTATGGCCGTATTGGGTGTATTAGTAGGGGGCCTAGTCATTGCGATGTACTTGCCAATTTTCCAAATGGGTTCAGTGGTAGGATAACGACTTGATGCAATTTATACAGTTATTACAAGACAATACGACCCTAGCTTTATTTGTATTTGGTTTATTGGGTCTTTGTGTTGGCAGTTTTTTGAACGTGATTATTCACCGTATCCCGCTAATGATGATCTATGACTGGCGACAGGAGTGTAGCCATTTTCTCGCTGACCAAGTCGATATGCCACGTGAGCATACGCAGCCTTTAACCAACATTGTCGCAAATGACCAACCCATTACCTTGAGTCGGCCAGCGTCACGTTGCCCTCATTGTGCTCATAAAATCAAATGGTATGAAAACATTCCTTTAATAAGCTGGCTGATACTGCGAGGTCGATGTTCAGACTGTAAAGCATTTATCGATTTACGTTATCCTTTGGTTGAGGGGGTAACGGCGCTGCTGTCCGTATTGGTCATTTATCAATTTGGGGTCAGTGGTACTGGACTGTCAGCATTAGTTTTGGTATGGACGCTGATTGCCTTGACAGGTATTGATTTTGATACCCAGCTACTGCCCGACCGTCTAACATTTCCATTAGCAGGCTTAGGATTGGCAGTCAATTCGCAAGGCTGGTTTGTCTCCCCTACTCAATCGATCTGGGGCTTATTACTTGGGTTTTTGTCATTGTGGGTAGTGGTTAAGATATTTTATCTCATTACTAAAAAGCACGGCATGGGTCAAGGAGACTTTAAATTATTGGCCGTATTGGGTGCTTGGCTTGGGCCTTTGATGCTGCCACTTATCATCTTGTTGTCGTCTTTATTAGGATCTGTCGTTGGACTCATTTTAATGAAAAAACAGGGTGAGAGCCGCCCGTTCGCTTTTGGGCCTTATATCGCCATCGCGGGAATCGTTGCATTATTATACGGTTCGGATATCGTCAGCTGGTATCTTGGCATGTATACTTAATAAACTATTTTAGCCATTTATCGGTAGTCATTTTTAATTATCATCCCTCTTTGAGCGCCGTGTGGCCTTGAGAATTGATTGTTAAGCAGTCACTGCCATCCTCATTATAATATCCGTTAGATAAGTCACTATTATGTCAAAACAGACGACCCTTTATTCGCATCAATCACAGAACCTACCAACAAAAAATAAGACGCTAATAGTTGGGCTGACGGGCGGCATTGGTAGTGGCAAGTCTGCTGCCAGCGCTTGGTTTGCTGAGCAAGGTATCGATATCATTGATGCCGATGTCATTGCTCATGAAGTGGCTGCCAAGGGTAGCCCAACCTTACGCAAGATTCAGAAAAAATTTGGTGATTGGGTATTGAACAGTGATGGCACAATGGACAGAGCCGCTGTCAGAACACATGTGTTTGCGTATCCAGAAGCACTCATTGAGTTGGAGGCAATCACGCATCCAGCGATACGTGAAGCAGCAAAGCTGCAACTGGCGGCCAGTACATCGCCTTATGTGGTGTTATCAGCGCCCCTACTTATTGAAGGCGCTGAGGCTGGACTGGCCAATTTATGTCAGCGCATTTTGGTGATGGATGCTACTGAGGAAACTCAGCTGGCACGCGCCAGCCGACGTGATGAGCAAAGCGTACAAAAGATCAAAGCCATTATGACCAATCAGCTTAGCCGAGAAGAACGCAACCGCCACGCAGATCATGTCATTCTCAACGAAAGCGACTTGGCTTCTCTTTATATCAAGCTTGAACCCTTACATCAAGAATATCTTACGCTTGCCCAGCAGCTAAAGTACGCTGCCGATTGACCTCATACAGCGCCATACCAGTGGCAACACTGACATTCAAGCTTTGCAAATTACCATGCTCATTGCCTGACATCGGGATGTAAACCAGCTCATCACAGCTTTCTGTGGTCAAACGGCGCATCCCTTCGCCTTCTGAACCCATAATAATTGCCGTCTTACCTGTCAAATCAGCAGCATGTAATGGTTTGGCATCCGCATTAAGAGCGGTACCAAAAACAAATACCCCTGCATCTTTAATCTGTGACAACGCACGCGCCAAATTGGTCACACTAATAATCGGCATCATCTCGGCCGCACCAACCGAGACTTTGGCAACCGTTGGTG
Source organism: Psychrobacter sp. JB385 (assembly GCF_900163785.1). GTDB lineage: Bacteria > Pseudomonadota > Gammaproteobacteria > Pseudomonadales > Moraxellaceae > Psychrobacter. The sequence goes on along the minus strand of NZ_FUKN01000014.1, from coordinate 172,390 downwards.
TCAGGCTTGCGGCATGATGTTTGGGGCAAACCACAGCGTCCACACCCATCGCCACAGCAGTACGCAAACAAGCACCAAAATTATGGGCATCAGTGATTTGATCGAGTACCAATAACAAGCACTGTTCACGTCCAGCAATCGTATCTAGTAAGCCTTCATCAGCGAAACCCAATGGACGTGCATGCAATACAACCCCTTGATGCTGCGGGCTACCACACAGTTGCGTCAGCTTGTCTTTTTGTGCGGTTTGAATACTAATACCATTGTCGCGTGCTTGCACCATAATGGCTTGTACATGATTGTCACTCTCACGCCCTTGCTGGACAAACAAGCTAAGCCCATCAAGCGGACGGTGTTCAAGTAAGGCATCAATCGCGTGAATGCCATAAAAATAAATGGGTTTTGCCATAATAGGCCTACTATAAATATAAGTGGGTATCGCATATTGCGATAAGATAAAAAAGAGAGATGGCTCAATTGTACCAGCGAATTACTGAGTAGCGATTGGTAATACTCGCCAAAAAAGAAATAAACAATACCGATCCGATATTGTTTATTTTTTAAATACTCTCTGTACAGCGTGATAAGTCACCCTATAGTGACATTCATCTGACTGTCGATTAGCCTTCTAGGTGGCAGACATACTGAACAATTTCTTCGGTACGCAGATTGAACCCGCTGTTGCCCTCAACCACGAATGATTGACCTGCACGGTAATAGCTAAACTCTTCATCACCATTTATCTTGACTTCACACTCACCGCTAGTGATTTCGATACGCTCAGAGGTATTGGTACTAAAGTGATAATGGTCAACCAAGTTGTCACAAGGCAAGATCACGCCTAGCGTCTTATGGCGCCCATCCTCAAACATAATAGTATGGCTTGAACAACGACCATCATAAGAGACGGTTGCGTGGGCATTGACGGTTACATTAGTAAATTGCGCCGCTGTCATAGTGGCTTCCTTATCAAATAATTATTATAAAACTAAAAAATAAGTAACTGAGTTGAGTCAGCTAGTGTGGGCGTTTTTGAAGAAGCGCTCAATCTTAAATGATGGATTCTATTACAATAAAGACCTGCCCGCTAACCATAGGAGCAGATTCTATAAAAATTTTTTGACATAATCGCTAAGTTCTCTGCACTTTTACTATAAGCTTCTAATTTTACGAAACCATGACTTGCACCATGATAAAGAGTGCATAGAACCCACAGTCAGAGTTTATCATTATGTGAGATTATGCTACCACATTATCTCTATAAAGTTTGTTACAGCAGCGGTAAATTCTCTATGCTCGGCTTATTATGATGTTGTCACGCTTCTCTATTCCTTGCGGCTTTCGTGATTATAGTTAGCCACCTTCATTAGCTTAAGTGTTGGTTCAACAATTGATGTAAGGCTTTTATTTTAAAAGGTTTTATTGAGACAAATGACTCACCTTCATCATCAGTGTTACAAGAAAAAGAAAGACCATTCGTGGTCAACGTCTGCTGGTTTTGTGGTAGTCTTGCCAAACCCATTTGTGAGATTTACTGCCTTTAATATTTGTATTTAAAGACATTTAACACCATAATATTTGCCAATCACATTTATCTATTCGCGCTGTTAGCTGAACCTATTTATTCTTTTTTTCATCCTATTTTAGGCAGCATTTTTGAGCTTTATATAGAGCTTGCGATCTGTCATGAGAGGCGTTGATGCTAGTATCATTAACTTTACATCAGTTTGCGTTGATTGCTCAACATGAGCTAAACGTGGCTTTTGGCTTTAATGTCATCACCGGTGAGACGGGCGCTGGCAAGTCGCTATTACTGGATGCTTTGTCCTTATGTATTGGCGAGCGCGCAGACAGTGCCATGGTCAGACATGGCGCTGCACATGCAGATATCTACGCGCAATTTGATGTAGAAAACAATCCCGTCGTTGCCGAATGGTTCACAAAAAATGAGCGTCTACTAGAAGAACCTGAAGTATTGATTCGGCGCCAATTGAGCAATACGGGTCGTTCAAAAGCTTGGTTAAATGGGACACCAGTGAGTCTTGCTGAATTAAAAAGTTTGGGCGCATTGCTGGTCAATATTCATAGCCAACATGCTCAGCAAGCCTTGTTAAAGCCACAATTTGTGGTGCAATGGTTAGATGAGATGGCACAGACCACGCCGCTTGCGATACAAACAGCCAATAGCTATCAGCAGTATCAACAGCTCAAACGCCGCGCCGATGATATTGCTAGCCGCGAATCTCAGCGCCAAGACCGTATTCAACTTTTGCAAAACCAGCTGGCAGACATAGCGCCATTATTGGCGGTCGATTATGCAGAGGTCGAGGCGGAGCACGAAGAGCTCTCGAATATTGAAGCACTGATGACCGAGGCCAGTCATGGTTTGCATCTACTAGACAATGATACCGATGAGCCAGATGTCATGACATTACTGGGTCAAGCGATCAAAATCTGTGATCATCAAATGGATGTCAGTCAAACGTTTGAGCAAGCCTCTGAGCAACTGCATTTGGCACAGCAGCAGATTACCGAAGTGACCGCGTTACTGTCGGATTATGCCGAACAGCAATTGCCTGACCCTGAGCGCCTGCAAACGCTAGACAGTTTAATCAGTTTAGGTCACCGCTTATCACGCAAGCACAATTTGCCCGCTGGTGAGTTGATTCAGGAAGCAAAAGGCTGGCAAGCGCAATTGGATCAATTGGAAAATGAGCCAAGCAGTGATGCCATGGCAGCGCAAATCGAGCAAGCGTGGCAAGCCTATTTGGCATTTGCCACGCAGCTCAATAAAGCGCGAAAGAAAGCTGCGCCCACGGTGAGTAAGCAGCTGATTGAGCAGCTACAGCCACTTGCCCTGCCCAATGCTCGCTGCGAGTTTGTGTTTACCAAAAAAGCGGAAACCAGCCACTATAATGCACAAGGGTGCTACGATATTGATTTGTTGTTCAGTGCCAATGTGGGTATGCCCATGCAGCCATTGCACAAAATCGCCTCAGGTGGTGAGCTGTCGCGTATGGCGCTGGTGATGCAAGTACTGCAAGCGACGAGTGCTGATAACAATGCCGCCAAGCCGATGCTGGTATTCGATGAGGTCGATGTCGGTATCAGTGGTGGCACCGCGCAAGTGGTCGGTGAGCTATTACGCGCGCTGGGTCAAACGCAGCAATTGCTTGCCATTACTCACCAAGCTCAAGTCGCCGCACAAGCGCATCAGCATATCTTGGTACAAAAACACCATCAAGAGCAGACCGAAAGCGAGCTGCTTATCGTGACAGGTCATGCGCAAGTGGATGAGCTGGCACGTATGTCGGGCGGCGTGACCATCACTGATGTAACACGCGATCATGCGCGTAGTTTGTTGACCGATGTTAAGTAAAAATAAGTGCCTCTCAATCCTTGACTGGGCGTTGATAAACAACAACTTTGGTTGATTTTTACCTCGTTATCGCCATATAGTGGTCTCTCACCTTTATTTAGGTTACGTGTTTTTTTATGTCTAAAGCCAACTTGACCCATCATTTCTTAATTGCGGCGCCAGAGCTATCAGATCCACGATTTGCACAGGCTTTAATCTATATTTGTCGTCATGATAAATATGGCGCCCTTGGTCTTATGGTCAATCGTCCATTAGAGCAAGCACGCGTTGGCAAGCTTTTGGAAGACTTGGATATCGAAGTAACCAACCGCCAAGTGATGGAAGACTTGGCATTAGAAGGTGGCCCCATGTATCCAGAGGTGGGTTTTGTGTTACATACAGGACAGCCAGAGTGGGCCTCTTCTTTTGCCATTTCAGAGAATGTCTGTATCACCACCAGTCAAGACATTCTTAAGCGTATTGCAGCCGGTCAAGGGGTGGGTCATTATCAGCTGTGCTTGGGACATGCCAGTTGGGGCAAAAAACAGCTGGAAAAAGAGCTGGGTAATGGCGATTGGTTGGTTTGTCCCGCTGATTTGAACTTATTGTTTGATACGCCCTTTGAAGAGCGTTGGCAAATCGCCGCTGACAAAATTGGTGTGAATTTCGATTATCTAAGCAGTGATATCGGTCACGCTTGATCTTCATCTTCGAAGCTTGGTAATAACACACCCAACGATAGGAAACCTCCCTTATTATGGTAGATAGCACGCTTATAAAAGATGCCGTAGAAGCGATTGATGACAGTATTTCTGAATCAACCGTCAAACCGCATCTTATTTTGGCTTTAGATTACGGTGTCAAAAAAATGGGTATGGCCTTGGGCAATACCGTCACCGAGACCGCACGTGCCTTTGATATTTTGGCCATGGATAATGGTCAGCCAGACTGGGACAATTTACTGGGTATTATCAAAGTATGGGGCGTGGCAAGAGTGGTGGTTGGTTTGCCACTGAATATGGATGGCAGTAGCTCCATGCTGTCTAAGCGTGCGCACAAATTTGCCCGTCGCCTCGCTCACAGAATCATGGAGCAGCATTTGCCTGTGACTGTATCCTTGTGTGATGAGCGCTTGACATCTGTCGCCGCACGAGAGATAGCATGGGAAAATGGCTGGATCAAACATGAGCGCGACCCCATTGATGACATCTCTGCCTGTATTTTGATGTCGACTTACTTTGCGGATCCTAACACCAGCATCGCCATTGACGCCATCAAACCAGATTGATAAGACAACAATATCAAAAGTAAAATGTCAAAAGTGACAGGTTTTATAGCCTTGTTTTTTACCCTATCGCCTCTCCAAACAAATACGTGACTGATGACTATGACCAACGCCCCAGACCAAGCCTTGCAAAATAAGACGCTACATGGTTTTGCACCGCTTGCGATTGCGCGTATCAAAGGGGCGCAGCGGGTGAACCAAATAGCCATTTATCTGATTTATGCTGCGCTTTTGGCATTTGTGATTTTTGGTACTATTGCCAGTATCAAGGCATTCCATGACAATCAGTTACTGTATCAATTGTTTTATAACTTGCCTTATGCATTAGTCGCGCTGACCATTCCCATTACTATTTATGATGCTTTAGTGATTTACCGCTATCGGCTCAATCAACCCTCAATGATTGCCATGAGTATTAGCGTATCGACCCTTATTCTGATCGGTGAGTTACTGTTTTCTAATACGGCGTGGTTGGGATTGTCCTGTTGGCTGGGCGTGGCATTTTTGTTCAAAGTGACGTTTAAGCGCTTTTTTAACTTTTTAGAAATACAAGAAGACGCTGATATCATTGAAGAGACATAAGCTGCTCGCATGAAATCCCTTTAATAAATGTATCGTTTATTAAAAAAGCATACCGTACCGCTGGGATAGATTTGTTCAAGCTTCTGTCTGTAACGGCACAGCAAGCAAAAAAATCGATCTAAGCAGCGCACTTTTTATGCGTCACTTTTATACTATAAACTCACCTAATTGATTTTAATAATACATTATGACGACCTCAACGATGCAAACGACTATTGATCATCATTTAGACACACAAGGGTTGATCTGCCCTGAGCCTGTGATGATGCTACACCGAGTCATCCGTAAAGCAGATGGCGGCGAGGTGATTGAAATACTCGCCACTGATCCTGCTACCACACGCGACATTCCTAATTTTTGTCGTCATCTGGGTCATGAGCTACTCAGTCAAGAAACAATGGCTGACCATGTGAGCTTGGATGCTGACCCTGATGAGATCACTGTTGATAGCGATGACAGCACGCCAGCAAGCGCGACGCTCTATCGTTATGTGGTTAAAAAGAAAAACAGCTGAGAGTGGATAAATTAGTACATTCACTGCTCAAAATTTTTGCATCAAATCACCCAAAATCTAGCAAGGAAGCGTGATGAATAAAGTTGATATTGCAGAAAAATTTACTCTATTCACAGAAGAGTGGACACCAAAAATCATCGCAGAATCAAACGGTCAATTGGTAAAAATAGCCAAGGGCAGTGGCGAGCTGGTTTGGCACAAGCATGATAATGAAGATGAGTTGTTTATCGTATTTAAAGGTAAGCTCACATTACAAATGAGAGATAAAAATATTGAGCTAGGTGTAGGCGAGATGTATGTGGTGCCAAAAGGGGTTGAGCATTGTCCACTTGCCGAGCCAAATACGCACTTTATGATGATTGAACCTGCTCAAACTGCTCATACGGGTAGCGTAAGTCATGAGGCAACTGTGGCCTTGGAAGACCAATACTGGATTTGATGCGCCAATCATCTTTTGTGGGATCTAAAGACACAGCACATAAAGCAAAACACAAAAATATGATTTATTTTTTGAGGCTACCTGATGAGCCGTGATCGCGCCGTACAACAACGACAACCAAAGGCGTTAGCAGTCGATGATGAACCGTCTTATATGACGGAGTTTCGTCAAGCGATGCTGGCACGTGGTCTAGCGACGCGTACCCGTAACGCCTATGTTCGCGACTTGCGTTCTTGTGAGTTGACCAACCCTATCGCGCTGACCCGCTGGCAGCCTGATGATGTGCTGCACTGTCTCTCCCTACTCACTCAAGACGGCAAAACCCCTCGTACTCAAGCGCGTATGCTCTCAAGCTTGCGTCAGTTCTACTTGTGGATGATTGCGAGCAATCTACGCGCGGACAATCCTTGCGAGCGCATCAAAAGCCCCAAACTTGGACGTCCACTGCCAAAAGATTTGTCTGAGGCGGATGTCGACAATCTCCTTGCCGCACCCGATACCAGTACCGCGCTAGGTCTGCGTGACAAAGCCATGCTAGAAGTACTCTACGCTTGTGGTCTGCGTGTGAGTGAGCTGATTAATCTGTCACTTGAACAAGTCAATCTAAATTCTGGCTGGCTACAAATTACAGGTAAAGGCAATAAAACGCGATTGGTGCCACTGGGTGAATATGCAGCGGAAGCGCTGGAGGATTATCTGTCTCATGGGCGCGGCGATCTGATTGCGCATCTAAAATCTGGCAACTGCCAAGCCGTGTTTTTGACTGCACAAGGTGGTTATATGACGCGTCAGAATTTTTGGTATTTGCTTAAAAAGTATGCCAAAGTTGCCAGTATTGATAAAGAGTTATCACCGCATACTTTGCGTCACGCCTTTGCCACCCATCTGCTTAATCATGGCGCAGATTTGCGTAGCGTGCAGTTATTACTTGGACACAGTGACTTGTCTACCACACAGATTTATACCCATGTAGCGACGGCAAGATTGCAGCAGTTACATGCCGCGCATCATCCGCGTGGATAGCCTTTTGGGTAGCATGGTGAGCAGAATAGTAATTAAATATTGATTCATAATTGTCAGAGGACTATATCGTGTCGTACGCCGAGCCATCTTCCAAGCCCACTCTCACCAAAGCACAAGCATTTGCGCTGAAAAAACTGACCATTATGGGTTATTTGGAAGGCACGTCTTTTCTGCTGCTCCTAGGTATCGCCATGCCACTCAAATATATGCTGGATATGCCTGAAATGGTAGGCTACGTTGGGCCTGTGCATGGGGTGTTGTTCATCGCCTATATCGTCGTACTCTTTATGACGGCGCATAAAATCAAAATGCCGCTGTGGGCGTTGCCTGCTGGGGTTCTTGGTTCATTTTTGCCCTTTGGGCCGTTTGTGTTTGATCATGTGTTAAAGAAGCGGTTGGGGAAGTAGTCTAGAAATTATTTTATTTACGGAAACTTATCCGTATGTGGTAATAGCAAGTTTGTAGACGTTGCGTATAGTAAGCGATCAATGAGATTGAGTAGTGACAGTATCGCTTTACAATTATTTGAGAAAAAAAATGATTAAAGTATCGCTTCAAAATATTGAAGAATTATTAGTAACAAAAAAATTCAATGGTTTAGCGTTAAAAGCGAATAAGAGTAAGGTTATAAGTATTTTTGGCGAGCCTATAGAATATGAGCCACAGAAAGGTAAAAATTACGAAATATACTCTTATGGTGTTTTACAAGTTTATCTTCTAAACAGCGTAGTGGTGGGTTTTACTTTTGACTATCAAAAGATCCATTACTGCAGAGAGACTGTTGAATATATGCCTATAGACCAAAAAATTATTTTCACATATCTCAGCATTCATAAAATTAATTATTCAGAAAACTTATTATTAAGAAACTATAATGGAAGTACTTTTAGTACTGATAATGGTATCAGTCTGGGTTTTGTCGATAACAAACTGGTCGCCTTCGGATTACTATCATTAAGCGCATAATAACGGGTTATGGGTTAGTTAGTGATTTGATAATTCCTAGGAAAATAGGTATTGATCTTATCATTATCAAGCACTTTATTTTTAGTAAAATCTAGAGTGTCTGAAACGGCTATACCATGCCAAAGCGCTTGTGGAAAATCCTCAATAGATGCGTAGATTGTAGGTACAAGATAACGGTAATAATCGCCCATTTTGGTCGCACCATTATATCCTACAGGATAATCCTCGCCTTGGTTACTACCCTCAATTGCAAGATAAACGAAATAACCTTTTTTAGAAGGTAGATTTTCCTCTCTTGAATCCAAACTATAATCTGAACGTTCAACTACCCAGTTTGCTACTTCCTGCTTCGTTCTTAGATGACGAAAAACTAAACTAGAATATAAATCCAAAATAGTTTTTCCTTTTTTATTGGTTGGATACTTGTTAAATATTTTAGACTCCTCCCACATATATTCATTTAAGTCATCTAACAATAGCTCAGCGTCAGGGATATTTAAAACTGACTGTGGTAGGTCACCCCAGCAGTTATTCACCATAACGGCAATCCGTCCCTTTTTATCCATTGCAAACCATGTATAGACTGTACCGAATGTTGGTGTCCAGTCTTTGTTAAGATCACTCATTATTTGCCTCTTGAAATATGTAGCATGCATTAGCTCAAATTCTAAACCAAATTTTTAGCAAAAAGTCCGAGCTAATTTATTTATTATCATACCTACCCTATTTTTTCTCTATCACTATTTTGGGATTACGTGCTTGTATCTCTTGATAAAAACTTGCTCTATCTTTCGGTGATATCAATACTTCTTTGTTCCGATACTCTATTTTGAGTCTATCCAATGATAGTGCTGGCGCAGATGTCATGCTTCGAGTTGGCGTAATATGTATGATATCTGCCAGCTCAATGGTTTGAGTAGACAGACCACTATCCACATATAGCTGGCTATCGGTTAGGGTGTATTTAGTACCAAAAAAAGGCATGAGCATGAGTGCTGCAAAAGGCAATAGGATAACCATTAGCAGTATGTTGCGCATACGCGAATCTCTTTTGCCCCGCCGCCATTCCCACAATGGAATTAAGACGAAAGACAAGCTGCCACCCCATAAAACCAACGCTATCCAGAAGTCGACTTTAGATACAAATATAATGTCTGCCATACATACTACTTCAGAGCTATCAGGTTAAAGTTGAGTGTAAGCCTCTCACCTAATCTTGCCAATATGTTTTTTTCTATGTTTTTTCTACATACTAAATTTGGCAACCATAATGATTCCCGTAATACGATGCTGCAAACCTACCTTTTTCTCGTTACAATACCCATCATACGATGCGCACTGTCTAATTGGACAACGCACCCCCTTCTACTTATCTATTATCCGAGACTCCCATGAGCCATAGACCACCTGCTGACCTCCTCAAAAACGCCCAACACTGGCGCGAAGACATTAATTTTCGCCAAGACGTACTGGGTAAGCCGTTTGATTTTGCAACCACGTGGGGTATTTTTTCACCGCAAAAGCTCGATGATGGTAGTTTGATGCTGCTTGATTATGTGGATTTCCAAGACGATGATGATTCAATCGATTTGGGCTGTGGTTATGGTGTGCTTGGTATGACGGCCGCACGTGAATGTCCAAACGGTCAGCACACACTGATTGATAAAGATTTTATGGCAGTAGAATATGCGCGCTTGAATTGTGAAAAAAACGGTCTAAAGAATGTCGACGTGCATTTATCTAATGGCTTTAATCACGTTGCAAAGGACAAAGACTTTAGTCTTGTAATGTCAAACCTGCCCGCCAAAGTCGGCAAAGAGCAGCATTATCTGTACTTCCTTGATGCCTATGCACGCATGCGTCAAGGTGGCCGTTTTTATGTGGTGACCATCAATGGTTTGCGCCAGTTTATGAAGCGCTCGTTTACCGAAGTGTTTGGCAATAGCGAAAAGGTCAAACAAGGCAAAACGTACACGATTACCATGGCGACCAAAGACTAATTGTTTGGAAAAAATAGGTGGTTAAAACTTAGCTGGTCAAAAGCTTAAGGTTTTAAAAGTTGAGACTGTAAAATTGAGCAAATAAAAAACCCGTCAAAACAATACTGTTCTGACGGGCTTTTTTATGGTGAACTGTCTAGTTGAGTTACTTTGATAATATACAGAACGACTGGGATAAAGTTTTTGCAGCCTCTGTATTACAGCAAGCAAAGAAAATTTATACCAGTCGCTTATTACTATAAATGCTTGTCAAAATGCTTGTCACTATGAACAGGGCCATTTGGTTTTGATTTGTCCGTTGTGACCTACATCTGCCGTTTGAGTAAATATCCACCCAAGATCGCACTACCAATAATCGGTAATAGCACCATCAGCATGGGTGAAAACCCAGTAGCCAGCGAGACAAAACCGACCAAATCCTGCACATAGCTGAACAGCAAACCGAACAGTAACGCTACCACGATACGCAAGCCCAGACTGTGCGTGCGTAATGAGCCAAAAACGAATGAGCAGGCCACAATGACCAAAGACAGAATAGATAAAGGCGACAGCAGCTTTTGCCAAAATGCCAGCTCATGACTCAAAGAGCGTTGATCTTGTTGGCGCATAAATTGACGATGCTCATACAATTGCGTCAATGACAAATCCTCTGCTTTACGAGTCAGCAAATACACGGACTCAGGCGCAAATGGCAAGCTTAACGTATCAGATGTCGAGACGGCCTGACTGCTCTCAAACCCTTGATTGATACTCAGCTCAGTCATGTTATTGAGTTGCCAATCATAACGATACTGCTCGCTCAGTTTGTCAGTGGTGGTATCCAAAGATTCACGACCAATATACTTCCCGCCCTCAGCGTGAACCGCGGTTTGCAAGTTACCATTGTTATCCAAATGCCAACGCTTGACTTCACCGATATTGCCTTTGACATCGGCATAATCGATATAAAGAATGTCGCTACCATCCGGTTTGGTACCACCATCTTCTGACTTTTTAAACCGTGGCTGCACGGTCCAATAACCACGTACCGACGTCACGAGCGACTTGCTGTCTGCATCATTAATCTCTTTTGCCAGTTGATTGGAGGTCGGCAAGACAAACTGGTTGATTGCCAACGCCAAAATTACAAAGATCAAGGCAGGTTGTAGCACCCAGCTGACGATACGATAGACACTTACGCCAGCCGCGCGCATCACGACCAGCTCGCTTTTGTTGGCAAGCAACCCCAAACCAACCACCGCACCAAGTAAGGCACCCGTTGGAATAAACTGCTCTAAAAAGTAAGGTGAGCGATAAAAGATATATTGGATGGCTTGACCCATCGTGTAGCTGTCATCTAACGAATCTAGCTCAGATAAGTAAGAAAACACCAATTGCAGCGCCCACAGACCAAGCACAGCGCCAATAATGGCGAGCAAGGCATTGAGCTTGACATAACGGCTAAGCACCTTAAGGTTACTTGGCACTCTTGCCAACTGATCAGTCGCTACAGATTTTGAAAATAAGGAGCGCATTATGATTGCCCTCCTTGTGAGCCACTGTTTTGGCCATCAGCTGTCATCAACGGCTCATTCTCTTGTTTGCGAAAGCGCAATCGATGCTGCACACGGCTACCCCAATTCATATAAAGCGCCAATGCCATAAATCCTAAAATAAACCATGCGTAGGCCCACACGCTGACACTGCCTTTACTCACGGCATTTTTGAGCGAAATAATACCGAGTGCACAGCTAACAAATAATAAGATAGAGGGAAACAGACGCAACCAGCGCCCTTGGCGTGGGCGTACTTGCGCAAGTGGTACGGCCAGCATGGGTGCGATAATCATCAGCCATGGGAGCGCCAAGCGATAGCCAAGCTCCCCTTGTGCGGCTCGTAACGCATTGCCACTGCCCACTTGCCCACCTGTGGCTGCTTGCCACAACGGCCCAATCGCTTGGGTTTCGATATTGTCTTCGGTAACGACTTCTTTTGAGGATTCCGTCAACGTGATGCGATAGCGATCAAAGCCGACTTGGTTATACTTTAGATTGCCTGCGCCAACCTCATAGCGACGTCCTTGGAACAAGTCCAATTGCGTCACACCACTCGCTTCTGTATCTACTTGCTCAGCCCGTTTGGCTAACGTGATGGTATCTTTGCTAATATCGTTCTTGCTCATCAATGCGTTCGGCAGCTCTGGAATATCCAACTGCTCAGCGGTTTCTGCATCGATGCGATTATCCATATCAACAGACGTACTCTCATCCATATCAACAGATTTACTGCCTTTGGCTTTAGGCTTCGACTGGATAAGTATCACGTCTTGTAATTGCTTCTTATCATCGCTCAAACTGCCCACGTACAAATGATAATTGCCGCTACTAATAAACTGGTTTGGGCGAATCAAATCAAACGCACTGGTCAAAGCTTGCTGCTGCCACACACTCTCAGATGAACGCACGCCCCACGGTTTTCCAACCACCGAAAGCGCTGCTTCACCCACAAATAGGGCTAGTATCAATGGCGTCATCAAACGCGCAAGCTTACCACGCGAGATGCCACTGGCGTTGATCACTGCCATTTCTTGGTCGACATACAAGCGTCCAAAAACCAGCATCAATGCAATAAAAAAGGCCAGTGGCAAGATCAACTCTAAGAAGTACGGCAGGTTATAACCAATAATGGTGAATAACAAACTGATATCCAGATTGCCTTCGGCTGCAATACCAAAGTAACGGATCAAACGCCCGCCTAGCATCATCACCACTAAAAACCCCAACACCAAAGCGGTCGTTGAGGCAACTTGTTGAGTCATATAGCGGCGTAATATCACAATAGGTACTCTTTCATGGTTTGGTCATGGGTTGGCAGTCGCGCAAGGCATCACATGCTTATTGACAGATTATAGGGAGTTTCAAGCACAGTTGTTAGAATTTATCAGCGCTGTAATGGCGTTATACCGCTCACTCAACCCTATAAATAATGACAAAGATAACGATATGTTTTGTGCGTCATGCTCTACAAATATCAGCGATAAAGATAGCCGCTAATCCTAGCATATTTTGGTTAAAAATAGCTGTGAAATGTGTTTGAAAGAGATTGCACGTACCTTGCTGATGGCTTGGTGTACATGCTTAATATAAAGGCAATAATCAACATTTAAAGAGAGAGCAAAACATACAACTGTTTGAAATTGAGTATATTTCTACATAGATATTTTTGGTTTATGTACTTTAGAAAGGTTTGTTTGTCATTCGTATCATGACGCACGTATGTTTGACAATAATTGCTAGACTAATCACGTGATATTCTTAATCTATAAAACATTTATGTCTAAATTTTATGTGATTATTTACATACAAAATATTCAAATACCAAAAAAATACTAAGGACTTTATCATGTCGACCCCCGCTACCTTACTTGAACTTGCTGGTGGTGCCTTTGCGCCCCTTGATTGGTCTGACTGCGCCCTCGTACTGATTGACTTTCAAAACGAATACGTCAATGGCGCTATGCCATTAGGGCAAGCAGGCACAAAAGCCACTGAAAATGCCCGCCTACTGCTCAAAAAAGCTCGTGAGCAAGACGTACCCATTTTCCATATCACGCATCATGGTGCAGAAAACGGTCAAGTATTTGACCCTTTATCAGCCAACGTCGATATTGTCAGTGACTTACAGCCTCAAGACAACGAAACCGTTATCGTCAAAAAACATCCCAATGCCTTTTATGAAACACAGCTTGACGCCTTGCTTAAAAAAGCACAAAAGCAGCAAATTGTTTTTGCTGGGTTTATGAGCCACATGTGTGTCAGCTCAAGCGTCAGAGCAGCGTTTGACTTAGGGTTTGATAATATCGTCTGTCACGACGCCTGTGCCACTCGCGACTTACCAAGCGCGCAAAGAAAAACCATCAGTGCTGAAACCATGCATGATACTGCGATGGCAGCGCTGCAAGACAGATTTGCCGCTTTGATTGCAACAAATGATCTAATTAATAGTTAGCATTAATGCATCTATTGTTTTTTAATACCATGTGCTATGTCATCAAAGCTATGGACGATTCTAAATGAAACAGATACGTTATATGCCAACGCTGAACTGAAATGACTTTTTCTTGCTTGCTGCGTGTGCGCAGACAGAGGCTGCAAAACTTCTCGTTTAAAAATAAGCATTCCAGTCCCGCTGTATCAGTTTTATACTGAACTCGCTATATAATAAAAATTTACCCTTAATCATGCTGATAAACGTAAACTAGGTTAGCAAACTTGTTCCAACATATTACCTAAGCCTTGCTCACTGCGCACTGTTCTTGCAATATGCTACACTAGGCCGGTGGCTCAATAGGCCAAAGGATCTAATAAGTAAAACCAATGAAACAAACGCGCTCGTTTTTATAACTTTGATTTTATAACTCTAATAAGGATAATTATATGAATATTAAATTAACACAGACCTTACCAAAGACACATACGCAAAAAATCCTCAAAAAAGAAGCCAAGAGCAAAGATGCCGCTTGCCTTGTGGTCTTAGTCGATGATAAGAAAAATATCGTTGCTGAATCAGCTTTGAGCGACTATCAAACACGCATCGAACAATTGATTGAAGTCTCACACTTCAGCGGTAGTGCTTGTGAAACCGTAGAAGACTATGCGCTGGCAGGCGATAAAAAGACCACCAAGCAAAACCCGGTACAATTATTATTGGTAGGTGTTGGTAATCTTGACAAGCTTAACCAAAGCGGATTGCAAAAAATTGCCAATACCATTTATCAAAGCACGCAAAAACGTGTGGATTCTATTACCGTTGCTCTAGGCGATGCGTTGGAAGAAAACCAGTTTGGTCAGTTTGCGCTGAATCTATTGGCAGCAAGCTATCGTTTTGATAAATATAAGTCTGAACAAAAAACCCCCGTATTGACTGATATCTATTTATTGGCTGATAAGTCATTGCAAGATTCACTGGTATTTGCTGAAGCGGTTTTCAAAGGTCAAAGCCTAACTCGTGATGTTGCCAATGAACCAGGTAACATTTGCTTCCCAGCTTATATGGCAGAACAAGCACAAGCATTGGCCAAAACCTATCCTGATCTATTAAAAGTCACCGTATTGGGTGAAGATGAGATGTCAGCATTGGGTATGAATTGCTTCTTGGCAGTGGCACAAGGCTCTACCAAAGAAGGCAAGCTGGTATTGATGGAATATCAAGGCAAATCAGCGTTTAGTGCCAACGCTGGCAAAGCGTCTGTTAATAGTGCAAAAGTAACAGGCGGCCTAAAAGCCCTAACCGATAAACTGCCAACCAAGCTTCCAAGTAAGAAAGCGTCTAAAAAGGCAGACAAAAATAACGACACCTCTACTCAAGCCACTAACGATGAAGCTCCTATCGTCTTAGTAGGTAAAGGCGTGACCTTTGATTCAGGTGGTATCTCAATCAAACCTGGTGCGGCGATGGATGAGATGAAGTTTGACATGGGCGGTTCAGCTTCAGTACTCGGCACGATTAAAGCCTTGTGTGAATCGCGTCTACCGATTAACGTCGTTGGTGCACTTGCTTGCGCTGAAAACATGCCATCAGGTGATGCTACTCGTCCTGGTGATATCGTTAAAGCCATGAACGGCATGTCAGTTGAAATCTTGAACACGGATGCTGAAGGTCGTTTGGTATTGGCAGATACCCTATGCTACGTGAAGCGTTATCAGCCAAAAGCCATTATCGATGTGGCAACATTAACAGGTGCTTGTGTGGTTGCCTTAGGTCATATACGTTCAGCCGTCTATAGTAATGACGAAGATGTATTATTTGATCTTGAAAATGCCAGTAATCTATCAGGCGATCTTATTTGGCATATGCCGATGGATGATGAGTATCAATCACAGCTCGAATCGCCTATCGCTGATTTACAAAACATTGGTGGTAAAGCTGGAGGGTCTATCACTGCCGCCTGTTTCTTGTCTCGCTTCATCGAAGAAGGTCAAGCGTGGGCGCATTTGGACATCGCTGGCACGGCATGGAACTCAGGCGCTAATAAAGCGGCCACTGGTCGTCCTGTACCGCTATTTATGCAGTACCTAAAAAACAGTGCCAATATGGTTTAATCCATCGATGAACACCCCTTTATGAATATTAGCTTTTATGTTTTAAGCGAAAATAAGGCCCAAGATTTCTTGGGCTTTATTTGTCAGCTCACTCAAACGGCCCTTAACAAGAGCAACCAATCGGTACTGATACTGATTGAGGATGACGCATTGCTGGCGTCACTTGATGCCTCTTTATGGGCACACGAGACAACCAGCTTTATACCGCATCAGCGTATTGACGACTCTAGTGTGGTTACTCGTCCTGACGCTACTTCTTCCCTTGTAGAGGATAAAACGCCTGCACCCGTTTTGCTGGGTAACCACATGCCAGCTGATTTTAAAGGAATTGTGCTAAATACCACCGCTCATCCTGTGAATCAATTTATGGCGGCTACTCATAATGCGCATCCTACGCGGGTGCTTGAGCTAATCAAGCCAGATTCTGCCAGCGTCGATGCAGGTCGTCATAAGTACAAAAGTTATCAGCAAGCGGGCTATGAGTTGACTCATTTTAAAGTTTGATGCACAAAAGTACTGTATTATTTAGAATTTTAACCTTAAAAACCGCCCTATCCCTTGTGATATGGGCGTTTTTTTTTGCGCTTTATCGCTCCGCATAGAGAGCGGTTAAAGGTAGGCGCTTATGTTTAAAAATGTTACTATCTTGCGCCTGTTTTTATTTTTTATTATTAACTATTTGTTTACTGACTAATTCGAGGGTGTATAGATGCGTTCATTGATTGCAATGTATCAGCGTATAGGACTGGTGCCGCTGATTATTATCGGTTTAGTATTGGGAGTGTTTATTGGTTGGCTAGCGCCAAGCATTGGTATCGCGTTGGGTTTATTAGGGACGCTATTTGTTGGTGCCTTAAAAGCAGTTGCGCCAGTGTTGGTTTTTGTTCTGGTGATGGCCGCCATTAGTCAACATCGCAGTGGCAATGAAGTGTATGTCAAGCCCGTACTTATTATGTATATGTTTGGCACTTTTTTGGCCGCTTTGACTGCTGTCGTGGCAAGTGCTTTGTTTCCCACTGAGCTTGTATTGGTCAATGCCACCATCGAACAAGTCCCACCAGCCAACCTACAAGAAGTATTGACCAACCTTTTGATGAATCTAGTTGCCAATCCGGTTAATGCGATTGCTGAAGCCAACTATATTGGTATTTTGGCTTGGGCCATCATCATTGGTTTTGCCCTACGTCAAGCCAGCGACAGCGCACGCGCCGTGGTCAGTGACTTTTCTGATGCCATCTCACAAGTGGTCAAATGGATCATTGCGTTGGCCCCTTTTGGTATCTTAGGCTTGGTTGCTAACACGGTCGCTGAGACAGGCTTTGCGTCTTTGGCAGGTTATGCCCGTATTCTCATGGTACTTA
Source organism: Psychrobacter sp. JB385 (assembly GCF_900163785.1). Lineage (GTDB taxonomy): Bacteria > Pseudomonadota > Gammaproteobacteria > Pseudomonadales > Moraxellaceae > Psychrobacter. The sequence goes on along the minus strand of NZ_FUKN01000014.1, from coordinate 154,782 downwards.
TTGGCTGTATGGTGTTCATTGCTTTGGTTGCAAACCCCCTTATCGTCTTCATAAAAACAGGCAAAAACCCTTACCCATTGGTATTTAGATGTTTGCGTGAGTCAGGTATTACTGCCTTCTTTACACGTTCGTCAGCGGCTAACATTCCAGTCAACATGAACTTGGCGCGCAAACTGGGTCTACACGAAGACACTTACTCTGTGACGATTCCACTGGGCGCAACCATCAATATGGCAGGCGCAGCCATCACTATCAACGTATTGACGCTTGCTACAGCGCACACACTTGGTATTGAAGTATCATTCGCCTCTGCTCTATTGTTGAGCTTGGTCGCAACGATCAGTGCCTGCGGTGCTTCTGGTGTCGCTGGTGGTTCGTTATTATTGATTCCACTGGCTGCTAGCTTGTTTAGTATTCCCAATGACATCGCGATGCAAGTGGTTGCCATTGGATTTATTATCGGTGTGATACAAGACTCAGCAGAAACGGCGCTGAACTCTTCAACCGACGTACTATTTACGGCAGCGGCTGATCCTACCTATTCACGTTAATCGTTAAAAACACGCTCACAAATAAAAAAGGGCCATTTGGCTCTTTTTTATTGTTAAAAAATTTGGTTCTATGTACTGTGATGTTTTTTTACTCTCAAAAACGATACATAGCACCATACGTCTTATTGAAAAACCCATTTATACTGCCCATCTCTTTTAGACTCGATTTCGCAGTTTTCACAGTCACCTTTATAGTCCTGTCTACATCCATTTTGGTGCTTAATCGCCTCTATCGATAAATACTCAGAATACACGAATACCCTAGCCATTTATGGACAGGGGTTTTACCTATTATTAAAAGAAATCAACATGAACATGAACAGCATTATTTTTCCTATATCCTATATTACCTTTGTTCTCTGTATGGCAGTGGAGGCAAAGGCTCTATGAATATCGACGACCCTAAAACCTCTGGGCTTAACGCCCCAAGTTTACCTATCTGGAAGCTGCTGGCATTCACGCTAGCAGGCTTTCTCACTATCATGACCGAAACGATGCCAGCTGGTTTGTTACCACAAATTAGTGAGTCCTTAGGTGTTTCTAAGGCACTAGCAGGTCAGCTGATCACGTTTTATGCACTAGGCTCTGTGCTAGCCGCTATCCCCGTGATTGCCGCCACTCGTAGTTGGAATCGCCGCCGATTGTTCTTATTGGCAATTGGTAGTCTATTGGTATTCAATGTTATTACGGCCTTGTCGAGCAGCTATGGAATCATTATAGCGGCACGCTTTGCTGCAGGTATGGCAGCAGGAGTGATATGGGGATTACTACCTGGCTATGTATTACGTATGGTGGCAGACAATATGCGAGGGCGTGCATTAGCAATAACGGGAGTGGGTCAACCAATTGCACTAGCCTTTGGCGTACCTCTAGGAACATGGCTCGGTCTACTATTGGACTGGCGCGGCGTGTTTTGGATCATGTCAGCGTTAACATTGCTATCATTGATTTGGGTACGTCTGGCATTACCTGACTTCGCTGGTCAATCAGCCAAACAGCGCCTATCCATCCGGCACGTTTTTTCGATGCCAGGTATTCGCCCTGTATTGCTCACGTTATTTGTCTGGATCGCAGCTCACAACATTCTCTATACTTACATTGAGCCATTTTTAGCATCGGTCGGGCTGGCACAGCGAGTGGATGCGATATTACTGCTATTCGGCATTGCTGCCATCGCAGGCATTTGGCTTACTGGTCTGCTAGTAGATAACTGGCTACGGTTAATGGCTTTGATAAGTCTGAGTGTGTTTGCGATAGGAGCGTTAGTATTGGGTTTCTCTGGTGGTTCCACAGTCATCGTTCTAGTGGGTATAGCCATATGGGGACTGACCTTTGGCGGCGCACCAATATTGCTACAGACCGCACTTGCAGGAGCCGCAGGTGATAACGCTGATGTTGCACAGTCCATGCTTGTGACCGTATTCAACCTAGCGATCGCTTGCGGCGGCGTAGCAGGTGCAATACTATTACAACGCATTGGCGCGGTATCGTTTCCGTGGGCAGTCCTTGCGCTTGCCTTATTAGGACTATCAGTCGTCTGGTCTGCTAAAAGAAATGGGTTTGTTTCGAGCTAAAACTTGAAATACTACGGCCCAAAAGAAAATACGCTCGATGAAGTACCAATGTATATCCGCTATTTTTGGTTATTCATAAATATAAAAAAGAGCCACTTGGCTCTTTTTTATCGTCTATTCTGTATGGTTGTCTTATTGTTTCAAATCATCAATATCCACTTCAATCACTGGCATTTGCGTGTCTAGCTGACGTTTTAGTTGGCGTAGCTGCTCAAGCTCATCTAATAGCTCAAGTATCAAACCAATCGCTGGCACACTGGCGTCAAAATCGCGACTCAAACGTGAGGCGCGGCGCACAGTCGTTAGCTGGTAACCCGTGAACTGCTCACGCTCTGGCACATCGTATTCAATAATATTTTCTTCAATCAATTCGATGACCCATTGGCGCTCTTGACCACAGGTAGATACCAGCTCATCTAGGCTCATGATAATATCGGTAAATTCAGGCGAGTGTTTCATAGTTATTATCCTCGTTTACGCTTTGTGTCGTCGTTCTCGTATGGTTTTATCTCTCTTACAATGGTTTTTAGCGATGATAAATCATTATTATTAACGGTCAATATTGGTATCGGCAAAGGCTTGTTTTAATTGCTCATAAGCGTGGATGGCGGCATCAGTTTTGATATCAGGATTGACGATGTTTAAGGTTAAGTACAAATCACCTGCCTGCTTGGCCGGAATACCTTTGCCTTTTAGACGCAGATTGCTGCCCGACTTGCTATTTTTGGGAATGCTGACTGCTAATGTGCCGGCTGGTGTGGTCACATTGATTTTTTCGCCCAGTGCCGCTTCCCATGGTGCAATATTTACGGTTTGATAAACATCCGCACCTTCGATACGGATATTGTCGGCATGACGAATTTTTACTTTTAAGAATAAGTCACCGTTTTTACCACCACCACTACCAGCAGCCCCTTGTCCTGCTAAGCGGATTTGCTTACCATCAGTGATGCCCTTAGGGATTTTAATCTTGAGCGTTTTGTTGTCATAATCGACGCTACCACTGGGCTGGCGTACGGGCACATTTAACTTGATACTGTAGTCGTCCCCATTATAAACGGAGGCCAAGTCAACCATAATCTCAGCGTGCTGATCTTGTCCTTTACTGTCTTGCGAACCAAATCCACCACCGAATTGATCAAAACCCCCACGTTGAGACTGTCCATTGGCTGAGCCGCGCGCGCCGCGTCCAAATGCTGAAAATATATCGTCGAAACGAAAACCACCCTCGCCAAACGCTTCGCCATCACCAAATTGTCCCTTCATATCTTCCCAGCGAAAACCGCCCTGACTGCCACCCGCAGACTGACCACCAAAGCCCTGTCCTTGACCTGCAAAAGGATTGTCTAGCATGGCGTCATATTCAGCGCGCTTGTCTTTATCTCTGATGGTTTCATAAGCGTTATTGATCTCTGCAATCTTATTATCAGCATCTGGATCATCACTGACATCTGGATGATATTGACGCACAAGCTTACGGTATTTTTTTTTGATATCAGCGTCTGAGGCGTCTTTTTTGACCCCTAAAATGTCATAGTAGTTTTTCTCTGCCATGTTGTTTTCCTCAAAATAAAAGCAGGTAAATGATACTGATATGCCAATTTTAAACGTTATGGTGTGAAAATTTGTTTGACTGCGACATAACAGATGATAACTATCGTCTATAGATGATGATATCAATAAAACAAACAAATACCGTTATATAAATATTACCAAGAGTGAAGTGAGCTGACATTACGAATACACTTATTTAAAAAACTCAAAAAAAAGAGCAAACAGTAACTGTTCACTCTTTTTTTGTTCATACTTATTATTGACTGCCTTTTAGGCGGACGTATAAATATTACTTATTTACAGAAAACCTTAGCAGTACGAGGCGTATAGATACCGAACGTTACCACACCTAAAGCAACATCTGTAGGGGATTGAATGGTTTGTACTTTGGCCACATTTGCCGCGCCGCCGCAAACTTCAGCCGCATTCACAGATTGTGTTTGTCCAATACCTGATATAAAGAAAGACTGTGATTTAGCGTATGTTGGTGTCACTTGTTGAGTTGGCTGAATAAGAGCCGTCTGCGTGGCACAACCTGATGCCAACAATACCGAACCCATTAGTGCCATGGTCATTAGTTTTTTCATAATAGTATTTCCTTACTTGCAATAAACACGGGTTTGGCGAGGGGTATAGATGCCGTAAGAGACAATGCCCAATACAATATTGACAAAGTTACTTTGAGTTTGAATACTACCAACATTCTCTTTGCCTTCGCATACTTGGGCTGCATCAATTTCCTGCTCCTGACCCAAACCACTGACAAAAAATGTCTGCATCTTACTAGCATCGGCCTCAACAGCCGTACTTGGTGCCGCTGGTGACGAAACAAGATAGTTCTGCGTCGCGCATCCTGAAGTCAAAATGGCCAATAATGCCACTGCAACAGCTTTCTTCATATTTGATTCCAATAGTTAATATTTGTTCGGAGAAAAATACTAACCGTAAAGCATCTATAAAGCAACATATTTGTAATGAAAATTATATAAATATATATGAATTGTAAATTTTCGTTGCTATTTTTAAGTACGCAATGAGCTAAGATTTCTATCTAATTATGATTCCTACCTAATTATGGTTTTTACGTAATAAAGTAGGCGCACTGACTTTCTAAGCTACTTCCTATAGTCAACTTTACACTCTATCTAGCCCATTTTTTTCAAATTAATAGCTTTTACTTGGAGATCACTACTATTTTTTCTTAAATGTTACTAGTAGCTTTTTGGACACACACGGTTATGAGAATAAAAAATATGCTTTCCTAATCCGTTTTGGTGAGCATTTTTGTAGTCTCGCTTATAAGAATCAATGCTTCACAGAATATTATGCAGATTTATAACGTGTCTATTTATGGTTAAAAACACTTTTTTCTCTTAAAAAACAAACATTTGCCTTTGAAAGTTCTCCTACATCACAGTAAGAATATAACAAGTTCTTCCTTGTAGAATACGTCGATTATTTATACTCATAGGGGGTATGGATAACATAGGCAGATATTTCTGTCTATTTCGTTCATAGAAAAAAGGTATTAAATGTCTTATTTAATTAAGTCTCTGGTTGTGACGTTGTCAATATTGCTGAGTACCACGGTGTTCGCTGCTAACACAAGTTATTACGGTAGTAAGTTTCATGGTAAACGTACCGCAAGTGGTAGTATCTTCAATATGAACTCTCTCACCGCGGCACACAAAACCCTGCCGTTCGGGACAAAAGTACAAGTAACCAACCAAAAGACAAAAGAAAGTGTCGTGGTCAAAATCACAGACCGAGGCCCTTATATTAGAGGCCGCATTCTTGATTTATCGAAAGCTGCTGCCAGTCAGATAGATTGCCAGTTATGTACCACGACGATGAAGATCCTCTCTTATGGAGATGGTAAATACCGTAAAGAATAAAGAATGATGTAATAAAAAAGGGAAGGCCTATGCCTTCCCTTTTTTACGATTGGGTTTTAAACAGATCATTGCCTAATAAATCATTAAAAATCTCTATATTGAACGATTTACTCAAAGCTGGCTTCCATCTCTTCTAATGTCGTCATGGATTGTAATAGCTGCTCTTCATTGTCATTATGCTGCTGCTGTAATGCCGTTTGCTCATTCAATAAAACCATCAAATCAGATTTGCGACTGTCTTCATAAAGACTGGTGTCAGCCAGTTTGTCTTCAAGCGCGCTCAGTTTTTCATTGATTTTAGCCAGTGTTTTTTCGGTGTTTTCAATGTCACGGCGCACAGGCGCGGTCAGTTTGCGTTGTTCTGCGGCCAGTTTACGCTGTTCTTCTTTGCTCAGTGTCGATTGAGTAGAAGCTTTATTGTGCGAGACTGTGCTATTAGCAACTGAGCCTGCGCTTTTTTGGGTTGTTAAATCAGAAGCAGCTTGATGTTCAGATGCGGTATTCTTTGTTTCACGTGAAACAAACTTCTTGCTGTCTTTTTTGTTCTTTTTCTTGCCAGTATTTTTGTCTTGCGCATTTTCTTGCTTACGCTTTTCAGCAAGCCATTTACCATAGTCACTGATGTCGCCCTCGAACTCATCAATCTGACCATCATGCACCAAAAACAACTCATCACAGACGTTGGCAATCAGCTCACGGTCATGCGACACGAGTACTACTGCTCCTTGAAAGCCTTGCAGTGCAATGGTCAAGGCTTGGCGCATTTGCAAATCTAAATGGTTGGTTGGCTCATCAAGGACAAGGACGTTTGGACGTTGCCAGACAATCAATGCTAAAGTCAGACGCGCACGCTCGCCACCCGAGAATAGCTCACTTGGGGTATCAATGCGATCACCGCGAAAATCAAAACTGCCTAAGAAAGAGCGCAGCTCGGCATCTGAGGTCTTGCCTGCCAATCGGCGCATCATTTGTAATGGCGTTGCAGTGGCATCTAGCACGTCCATTTGGTGCTGGTTAAAGTAGCCAAGTTTGAGGGTATCAGATGCACGGTAAGTGCCTGACAGCACGCCAAGCTCACCCACTAAGGCTTTAATCAGCGTCGATTTACCCGCGCCATTCATCCCAAGCAAACCAAGACGCGTATCGGGCGTGACTTGTACATTGGCATTATGCAATAGTGGCGTATCGCTATAACCGATGTCTGCCTGAGTCAGCTCAATCAGTGGCGAGCTCATATTGGCAGGCTCATAAAACCGAAACGAGAAAGGATTGTCTGCCATCATCGGTGACAGCTCTGCCATACGCTCAAGCTGTTTGATACGGCTCTGCGCTTGTTTGGCTTTACTGGCCTTGGCACGAAAGCGACGAATAAAGTCATCCAAATGCGCTTTGGTCGCTTGCTGCTTTTCAAACGCTTGCTGCTGCTGCGCCATACGCTCATGACGCGTACGAATAAACTGCTGATAATTACCGGTATAAAGGGTGATTTTTTGTTGTTCAACATGCAAGATATGACCAACTGTCGCATCCAAGAAGGCTTGGTCATGCGAGATAACAATGACCAACCCTGTGTACGCGTTAATCCAGGTTTCAAGCCACAAGATCGCATCCAAATCCAAATGGTTGGTTGGCTCATCGAGCAGCATCAAATCGGCTCGGCTCATCAAGGTTTTGGCAAGGTTTAAGCGCATGCGCCAACCACCCGAAAACCCTTCTACTGGCAGCTCATGCTGACTGGTATTAAAGCCAAGACCCGCCATGATTTGCGCTGCCTTGGTTGGCGTACGATAGCCATCAATCTCATCAAATTGCTGATGTAAGACACCAATCTGCTCATCGCTCACGCTACTTAAGTCATTTAAAGCTGCATTAATCTCATACCACTGTTCATCACCACTGAGCACATAATCAATCGCGGTCTGGGTGCTCGCCCCCACTTCTTGCGCCATGTGTGCCACATGCCAGCTATCTGGAATACTGACTTCTCCCCTATCGAGTGTGACTTCGGTCTCGCCCTTGCCCATCTGTGTCAACAACAAAGCAAACAACGTAGATTTGCCTGTGCCGTTATTGCCCGTTAAGCCAACTTTGTGGCCCGGATGTAGCTGGAAGCTTGCACCTGCAAACAATTCACGACCATCACGGCGAACACCAACGTCTTTAAATTCGATCATATAATTTCTTCATCTCAACAGTAATATAAAATATGGGCAAGCAGAAAAACACACATCTGGCATGTTAATGGCGGCTATTATTTCAAACGCTTGACGCATAGGCAAATGATTAAATAACTATTTCAAAACTAAGTGTTTATTTGATGAATAATTGATGGGCGTTATCACAAATAATGGCGCAATAAGTGACTTCTGCCAGAGCAGTAAATTTGGTTGATCGTCGCACGCTTGACAAACGAATCCTTATCCCCATTATGATATACTGCTACCAGATGAGCGTCAGCAATCCACAAAATTGTGGCCATGGCACTTAATAGCATAGCCGACAGCACCGCCCTAATGACAGCACCCAATCGAATCAAACGCCGTACGTATCTTTATTTGCAACCTATATATAGCAAACCCAAACAGGACGACGAAAGCATTTGATCCTAGCAACTGAGGTAGATATGAACGAATCAGCCAACCAATTTAACCCAAGCGCCAGCCAGCCTGTAGATCCAACCGTATTAAGACTCACCGATAGCGCCGCACAAAAAGTACGTCGCCTACGTGAAGAAGAAGGCGATAGCGACCTTATGCTGCGTGTCTATGTGACAGGCGGTGGTTGTTCAGGTTTTTCTTACGGCTTTAATTTCGCCAATGACTTAAACGAAGACGATGCCAATTTTGATAATGGCGATGTGACGCTGGTCGTGGACTCGCTTAGTTATCAGTACTTACAAGGTTCTACCGTTGATTACACGGAAGGGTTAGAAGGGGCGCGCTTTATAGTGACCAACCCTAATGCCACCACCACTTGTGGCTGTGGCTCGTCATTCTCTATTTAAGGTATCTACCTATTTCTTATCAAGATGCCTTAGTGGTTCGCTGGCGCTATGATATATAGCTTTATACAGCGCCTTCATAGCATCTATCTATTGGGTAGATGCTTTTTTTATCGATTTTATATCGTCTAGCAGAAACGTTATTGACGCCAAACAGCTGCCAAAAGATAGGCAGACGTGCCTTTGCAAAGCTTATCGTATTTGTAATTGCTCGTGGTTTTCAAAGCAGCTTTGAGCTAAACTGACGGAATTCTAAATCCAATATTTACTTCTTTTATGGTCAAACGCCAGTCGTGTTTTGATTCGCCATAATAAATAACAATAGATGACTATTATGAGTAATTCAGCGAGTAGCTTTGTCAGCTTTGACATTCCCAACTGGTTTGACAGCACACATTTAACAGGTATGCTGCGTGGTATCGAAAAAGAAGGCCTGCGCGTGAGGCCTGATGGTTTTTTGTCTCAAACCCCGCATCCTACCAAACTTGGATCAAAACTCACCCATCCTTTTATCACCACAGATTATTCAGAAAGCTTACTTGAGCTCATTACTGATCCCAAAACGTCTCCAAAAGAAACCCTAAACATGCTTCGTCAGCTGCATGTGTTGGTCTATCAAGGCATACCAGAAGGCGAGCTCATGTGGCCGCTCTCAATGCCATGTATGCTGTCATCTGATGATGAAGACATTCCATTGGCGGATTATGGCAGCTCAAATACGGGCAAGCTGAAAACCTTATATCGCAGTGGTCTTGGTATCCGTTATGGTCGCCGCATGCAGACGATTGCAGGTTTGCATTATAACCTGTCTTTTGGTGACGAGTTGTTTGAAGCTTGGCAAGCACAAACCCCTGCTACGCAAAGCCAGACGCTGACAGAATTTAAAAATGAAAAATACCTAGGTCTTATTCGTAACTTTAAGCGTTTAACCAGCCTTGTTCTTTATTTATTGGGTGCCAGCCCAAGCGTTTGTCCTTGTTTTATAGCGGGCCGTGAGCATGATTTAGAATTGCTCAATGAGTCAACTTACTACAAGCCTACGGCAACCAGTCTGCGCATGGGCAAGCTTGGCTATACCAATAGCGTGCAAGAGCATCTTGATATCCGCTATAACTATTTGCCAGAATATGTTGAGGGACTGCGCCGTGCCATTCAAACCCCGCACGAAAGCTTTGAGAAGCTGGGTCTAGAAGATGCGGATGGCAATCCCATTCAGATCAATAATCATATTCTACAAATAGAAAACGAATACTATAGTCCTATTCGTCCCAAACAAGTCACATTGAGCGGTGAGACGCCAACCGAAGCGCTTGAGCGTCGCGGTATTGCCTATGTTGAGTTTCGTGCCATTGACCTTGATCCATATAGCGATGTTGGTATTCGTCTTTCAAGCGCTTGCTTCTTAGAAGTGATGGCCTTGTACTGCCTACTTAGTGATTCGCCTGATCTATTGCCAGAAGAAGAAGAGACGCTGGCCATCAACCTTGAGCGCGTGGTGAATGAAGGTCGCCGTGAAGGTCTGCATATCTTAGACAATGGTGAAGAGCAGTTGCTTGAGAGCTGGATGCTGACCCATCTAGAGCGTATGCAACCATTAGCAGCCTTATTAGATGCTCATTATGGTGGCAATGATTACCGCGCGGCGGTGGCTTTGATGCAAGGCAAAGCGGGACATCCTGAGTCAACCATCTCAGCACAAGTTAACTCTGATAGTAAGCGCCTAGGTAGCTTATGGCAGCTTGGTTTTACACTGGCTGAGCAGCATCGTGAGTCTTTATTACAGCAAACACTTAGCCCAAATACTCAAGCAAAGTATGAAGTACTGGCCGAAAAATCTATACTACAGCAAGCTGAGATTGAAGCCGCCGAAACACAAGACTTTATGGAATTTTTGCAGCAATATCGCTAATTCTTACTGGCTATTTATCCTTTATAGATGACTAACTTTACAAGAGTAACCTCCTGATGCTACAGCTGACCACTTACCGCAATCTACAAGTATTTCTCGTGATAATGGCCGTGATAGGTATGAGTTTTGCGCTGTTCTTTTTGCAGCGTCATTTGGGCCTAACACCCTGCCCGCTTTGTATTTTCCAACGTGTTGGTCTGATTATCATGGGCGGCTTCGCTCTGATATCGGCACTATTTAACCCAAAATCGATGGTGGTAAGATTGATATTATGGGTTGGTAGCTTAGCAGGTATTGGCTGGGCAACGATCGTCGCAGCGCGTCACGTTTGGCTCCAGCATTTGCCTGCCGATCAAGTGCCTTCATGTGGCCCTGGTTTGGATTATTGGTTAGATACTTTGCCGATTTTACAAGTATTCAGGGAAGTGTTTGCAGGCTCTGGTGAATGTGCCACGGTTGACTGGACCTTTATGGGATTGAGTATTCCTGAGCAGTCTTTGATTTTATTTGCTGTGCTATTGATTGTGCATGTGTTGATACTGTGGCGTATCTTACGCCCTACTGTACCTAACCGCCTTGCCTAAAAGAGGGTTAGAATTCAACTTGCTTTTCCGCTATAATCCTTCATCCAAACAGGTATATGACTTGATTATTTGTCCTTGTTTGGATGAGGCGACTGTTAGGCCTATTTAACCACCTTTATAAGTTGCTTTGGTGACTGTGTAAACGGCTATATTTATCTCTTCAGCTTTTATTCATAACAAAAAGTCCACAGAGATATTCCTAACCTTTGATATCTTGATTCATTCTATTAGACTTTTTAATTGGCTGATATCATTAGATATTTATCGTTTTTAATAGGTTATTAGTGATAAATACACGATTATGGCCTTAAAAACCCAAATACTTTGTTGATGCTTTTTATCCATTTTTTTCAATGTATTTTTATAACCAAATAGCATCATTAGTCGTACTGGTGATCTATAGCTGCATTGCGTGATAAGAAGCCTTGTGTGACAACAAATATTGTTTAATAAACTGTTCTTTGGGGTGACCATGATATATTCTGCGCCTACCTGCGCAACGATGCTTACTGTAGCCAAACGTGTTGGCCGCTCTCTACTTGTGCTACCACTTTGTGTTGCGCTGATTGGTTGTGATAGTGCCTCTTCTAATGATGACAAAAGCTTAGCAAATCAGCTTGCCTCTTCTGACAACGTAGCCCAAGCTGACTCAGAAAATCTGACCCAAAATTTGCAAGATGGTAGCCTTCTTCAGTCTAATGACGGACTGAATGACGCCTCAGAAGGCCAGTCCTTAATCGCAGCTGCGCAATCAAGTAGTGACGCCAACCCCACCCAATCCCTTATGGGAGCAGAGTCAAGTAATCGCAATAACACCTTACAGGCCACGCTAATGGGCGATTATGGTGGTATGGTGCCTTGTGATGCTTGTAGTAGCATCGATGTCACCTTGAATCTGTTCGCTGATGGCTCAGTATCAAAAACCAGTATCTATAATAATCCTGACAGCCCGCGTGCACCTTTACTTGAATCGGGTGTGTATCGCCAAGACAACAACACCATTACCATCGTTTATGAAGATAAAAAGATTGAAAGCTATGACATTCAAGACAATCATCTAATCTTGATGCATGCGGACAAAACCCCGAATAATGACTATATTTTGTCGCGTCAATAATCATGCTGTAGAAGGTTTTGAAGAAGTGGTATTTAAGGGAGATTATTTTTAGATAATTTATTTTTTAGGTGACCTGTTTCTTAGATAAAAATACTTTTATACAAACGCCATTACAGACCTAAAAAACAGCCTCTTTGGTTTTGAATACTACTCTCTCGTTTTTAACACTATACGCAATATGATGCAATCAATCGAATAGATGCACTGAACCACGCCTACTAGTTAGGCGTTTTTTATTGGTCATCTCATAGTGTTTACTTTACAATGAATGGCTATTTATCGCGTTGATATTTTAATCAGCCTTTGCTCTTTTTGTAGCAAGATATCATCATTGCTTACAATCGTTAGGGCGAGTATATCTGATAATGAATCTCCATTAAAATTACGGATCACTCTATCCTTTTATTCTCTTAATTTAGCTTGTACGGAACGTCTATGCATATTCATATTCTTGGTATTTGTGGTACTTTTATGGGTTCGCTGGCGCTGCTTGCGCGTGCACTTGGGCATACCGTCACAGGATCAGATGCCAATGTCTATCCGCCTATGTCCACCCAGCTTGAGAATGCAGGCGTTACGATTGAGTCAGGCTATCTGATTGAGCATTTGCAACCTGCACCAGATTTAGTCGTCGTTGGCAATGCCATGAAGCGTGGCATGGATGTCATCGAGTACATGCTGGACACAGGTCTGCGCTACACGTCAGGGCCACAATTTTTATCTGAGCAAGTACTGCAATCTCGTCATGTGATCGCGGTTGCTGGTACTCACGGCAAGACCACGACCACCACCATGCTAGCTTGGATACTGCATTATGCTGGTATTGATACAGGGTTTTTGATTGGCGGGGTTCCCTTGGTTGATACGCCTGATGCCCATCTACAACAAGTCTTTGCACACAGCAGTTATCTGGGCGCAGAAAACGACAGCGATAACTCGTCGCAGACTGGGTATTTTGTGATTGAAGCGGATGAGTACGACTCAGCCTTTTTTGATAAGCGCTCAAAGTTCGTGCACTACCGCCCGCGTACTGCCATTTTAAACAACCTTGAATTTGATCATGCTGATATCTTTGCCGATCTTAATGCCATTCAAACTCAGTTCCATCACATGGTACGCATGATTCCAAGCACAGGCAAAATCATCATGCCCGCTGCAACTATTAGCTTAGAAGACACGCTAAAAAAAGGGGTATGGACACCTATTTGGCGTACTTCGGTGCTTGATACCATTGTGACTGAGGAACCAGCAAAAGAGACTAACCTAAACAACAATAGTGACTGGCAAGCGGAGCTCATCAGTCAAGATGGTGGTCAATTTAAAATTATTTTTACGGACAATAATGAAACCGCCATCGTTGATTGGTCAATGAGCGGTATTCATAACGTCAATAATGCGTTAGTGGCAGTCGCTGCCGCCTATGATGTTGGCGTCAGCGTTGCTACTGCTTGCGCTGCATTATCTGCCTTTGCTGGTATCAAACGCCGCATGGAGCTTATCGGTGATGCTCATGATATTTTGGTATTTGATGATTTTGCTCATCACCCAACTGCCATTGCGACAACGCTGGATGGTGCCAAAAAGAAACTGGCAGGTCGACGCATCTGGGCCATTATCGAGCCGCGTAGCAACACCATGAAGATGGGTATCCATCAAGACAGCTTGGCCGAATCTGCTACCCTCGCTGACCATACTATATGGTATGAGCCGACGGGACTAGAATGGGGCTTAAAAGAGGTAATTGAAAAAGCCAATACTGCGCAAGACAATATCAATGATCAACAAGTCCTTGCAAGTATTGATGCCATCATTGAGCACATTGTCGTCCATGCACAGGCAGGCGATGCGATTGTGATCATGTCCAATGGCGGTTTTGAAGGGATACATCAGCGTCTATTGACATCATTGCGTCAGCGCTAGTAAAAATTTTAGTACGACTAAGGGATTTTTTATTCCTTTCATATACCTGTTTCTTCAATGCATAAATGAAGCGTCGCGTCATACCAGACAAGCGGCGCTTTTTTATTGTCGAACGTTAGAGCGCTTTTACTAACAGTTTTAGATGTGAGGTTCTTGTGCTATTAGCGTCTTTGCTACCTTTGTAACCTTTCATTTACTTATCCTCCCTCCATCTTAGCAAATCCCTTGATTTTCTCACATAGCTCATACACTGGTAACATTTCGCGCTTACCTTTATTTTTATACAGTCATTACAATAAACGTATCAAAACTCGCAAACTATTATAAATGACAATAAATTAGGAGAATAACATGAGCTTTATTTGGATGATTATCGTAGGTTTGGTTGCTGGTCTATTGGCACGTGCTATTAAGCCAGGCAGTGACCCTATGGGCTGGATCATGACGATTGTATTGGGTATCGTGGGTGCGATGTTAGGTGGTTTCCTTGCAGGACTCATCGGTATTGATGCAGACGGCGGCTTTACCGGTTTAATCTTCTCTGTGATCGGTGCTATTATTCTTCTGTTCTTGTATGAGATGATTGTTACCAAACGCCGTGTATAACTATATATAATAAATACTGTGTGAATAATAATAATAAACTCACCATAAACAAGCCTTGCAGATTGCAGGGCTTTTTGTTGACCTTATAAAAGTTATCGTATGGTATTTATAGGAATCTACAAGAGTATATGCGCGCGAAAGTATTGATAAGCATTACTTTTGTCCCCATTTATCTTATAATACCAACCCTATTTTATCCTTATCATTGAGGTGAGCATTATGGCATTACTCCCTATTTTAAATTATCCAGACCCACGCTTACGTACCATTGCAAAGCCTGTGAAGGAAGTGACTGCTGAAATCAAAACCTTGATCGCTGATATGATTGAGACCATGTATGATGCACAAGGCATTGGTCTGGCTGCCAGTCAAGTGGATCAGCACATTCAACTGATCGTCATGGATTTGTCGGAAGATAAAAATAGCCCGCGGGTTTTCATCAATCCTAAGGTGACCCCATTGGTAGAAGACAAACAAGCCTACGAAGAAGGATGTCTGTCTGTCCCTGACGTTTATGACAAGGTTGAGCGTCCTAATAAAGTCCGTATCGAGGCTTTGGATGAAAACGGTGACAAAATCGATGAAGAGGTCGAAGGGCTATTAGCTGTTTGTATCCAGCATGAAATGGATCACTTAAACGGTGTCATCTTCGTTGATTATTTATCCCGTCTAAAACAAACGCGCGCTCGCGATAAGGTGCGTAAAGTCATCAAAATTCGCGAAAAACATGGCGAGCAGTCTGCTGATAAGCAGCCGCAACCAACCAACTCTTGATGCATTTATCTTTTCAGCCAAATGTTGTCTGCGTACCATTTTCATCGCTTTATGACACGCTATGATAACAATGTGACGCTACACTCATGATGAGACATAAGCTTTCTTTTTTTCACGTATGTTTTTTTCATTAAAGGTTTTTTACCATGACCATGATCAAAATTGACCAATATTTTGACCCTGCCGGCTGGCAGAAATTCACCAGAGCCGCTGAAGGTCGCGAGACGCCTCTTTTGGTGGTGGATCTAAGCCGTATTAAAACAAAGTTTCATGAAATGGTGGGGTTTTTCCCGAATGCTAAAATCCACTATGCGATGAAAGCAAGCCCTGCTGTTGAAGTCATTGACCTACTTGCCAAGCTTGGTTCAAATTTTGATTGTGCATCCATCTATGAATTGGATCGCGTGCTTGATTGCGGTGTAGAAGCGTCACGTATCTCTTATGGCAATACCATTAAAAAAGCAGAACATGTCAAATACGCCTTTGAAAAAGGCATTGATCTATATGCGACCGACTCAGAAGCGGACCTAAAAAACATCGCCAAGCATGCACCTGGTTCAAAAATCTTTGTGCGTATCTTGGTGCAAGGGTCAGAGACTGCTGAATGGCCATTGTCTCGCAAATTTGGCTGTCATCCTGATATGGCGATTGAGCTGTTGATTCAAGCGCGCGAATTGGGTCTGGTGCCTTATGGTATCTCGTTCCATGTGGGCAGTCAGCAAAAAGATGTCGCGGCTTGGGATGACGCGCTTGCCAAGGTCAAATACATGTTTGACTGGATGAAAAACGAGGAAGGCATCAAGCTGCAAATGATCAATCTGGGTGGTGGTTTTCCAGCCAACTACATCAGTGAAGTCAACCCAATCAAAGTTTATGCTGAAGAAATCAATCGTTATTTGACCGATGATTATGATGCGGAAGACATGCCAGAGATCATTCTTGAGCCTGGGCGCTCATTGGTTGGCGGTTCAGGCGTCTTGGTCAGTGATGTGGTCTTGATTTCTCGTAAATCAAACACTGATTTGACGCGCTGGGTATATACGGATGTGGGCTTATTCCAAGGCTTGATTGAAACGCTTGGCGAATCTATCAAATATCCTGTCTATACGCCAAAGATGGAAACCTCAACCAGTGAAGGCACGGTTGTCTTGGCAGGCCCGACTTGTGATTCAACGGATATCATGTATGAAGAAGCAGGCTACCAGCTTCCAGAAGAGCTTGAGATCGGTGATAAAATCTTTTGGTTGACCACAGGTGCGTATACCAACTCTTACTCATCGGTTGAGTTTAATGGGTTTCCGCCTCTAGAAGTGGTATATGTTGACTAATAATTGATGAGCAATCATTGAAAAAGCGCGGCACTGTGATTGACAGTACCGCGCTTTTTTATATGCATTTATTTATGTGCTTAGCTATATCGATTACCAGCTATAATCAAAATATCTCAAAAGCGCTACGGTACTGCTGATATCAATTTTTGCAGCCTCTGTCTGCGCAGGCACAACAAGCAAGAAAATCGATATCAGCAGTGTAAGATGTATCGGTATTACTTCTCACTGACTATATAACGCTTACCTACTACTGCACCATCAAAGAAATCGGCACGCTATTATAGCTATTGGCAGCGCCGTAACTGTTAACGCTGGTTGAGCGCTGTGAAATCTCTCCAATCGTCACCCATTGGTCACGTGGCACAATGAGGGTACTGTTCAGACTTTGGCCTTGAATGCTATTACTGCTCATGCTGTGCCCATTGTAAGATGGGTTGGATCGCCCCAGTCGCTCCTCAACTTGTGACAACCTCACTTCGACTTGACCACTCGGCAGTAGCCGCGGTGTCACGCTAATGCCTTGGGTCGTTGGTAGCAATACTTGCTGCTGAATGATGATCTGCCCTGTCGGGTTAGAATACATTGTCGCCGTGGGATAGTAGCTTTGCGCCAATGACCACAACATGCTTGTCCCAATACTGGCTGCACTGCCAGACAAGGTTTGAACTTGGTACAAGCTATTACCTTGTTGCTGACGGCTGCTTTGATTCCAAACGCCCGAGCTCTGAATACCGCGATTGGTGATGATAACCTGACCTTGCCGCATGTTACCCTGAACACTGCTGTTATTTCCAACACGTACAGCGACCGTAAGCGCTTGTGGCTGACGGTCAATCTGCGTGAGTAGCTGCTGTATCATTTGATAATTGTGGGGTGTTGTTATTAGTACCAACTTATCTTGGTATACGCTGACGGTAC
Source organism: Psychrobacter sp. JB385 (assembly GCF_900163785.1). Classification (GTDB taxonomy): domain Bacteria; phylum Pseudomonadota; class Gammaproteobacteria; order Pseudomonadales; family Moraxellaceae; genus Psychrobacter. The sequence goes on along the minus strand of NZ_FUKN01000014.1, from coordinate 137,048 downwards.
CGCCATCAGCGCTATTATTGAGTTGTTGCCTTACTGTTGGCAGGAGCGCGGCACCGCCATAAGTGTCAATCACATAGGTTTGAGCGCTATTGGCTTGTACTGTGATTGGCAGGACGAGCAGACTCAGTGCAAACGCTGGCAAGCAGATATTTTTGGCAATATTGACCGCAAAAATAGTACTAGCCAATTTGTTCTTCATACGATTCACCTTCGTCTCCTGAAATTTTTGAGCCATCAGCAATGCGCTCTAGTCATTCAAACCCAGCACATCTTGCATATCATACTGCCCGACTACTTGCTCGGTCACCCAAGTCGCGGCACGTACAGCACCTGCGGCAAAGGTCATGCGCGCTCGTGCGCGGTGCGTAATCTCGACCACCTCACCATCAGCGATAAACATCACGGTATGATCGCCGACGATTTCACCGCCGCGTACGGCATGAATACCGATCGTACCCGCTTCACGCTCGCCCGTTTGACCTTCGCGACCGTAGATAGCGACGTCTTTTAGGTTCTGTCCACGAGCGTCTGCGACGGCTTCTGCCATCATATATGCAGTACCAGATGGCGCATCGATTTTGTGTTTGTGATGCGCTTCGATGATTTCTACATCAGCGTCATTGCCAAACGCTTTGGCGGCCATTCCTAATAGTTTTAAGGACAGATTGACGCCTGTAGAGTAGTTACCTGCGTAAACGAGCGCGATTTTTTTACTGGCCTCTGCCAATACTTGCTCTTGCTGCTGGTTAAATCCTGTCGTGCCAATGACCATCGCGACATTATGCTCGGCACAAACTTGCATGTTCTTTTCGGTGGCATCAGGCAAGCTAAAATCAATCAATACATCGATGTCATTAATCACAGCTTCTAGCTCGTCAACGATTTGCACCTCTAAACGTCCGATAGCAGCCACCTCGCCTGCATCCGCGCCGACGAGACTCGATCCTTGGCGTTCAATCGCTGCATTCAGTGTGGTCTTCACATTGTTTTGTACGGCTTCGATAAGCATACGACCCATACGACCACCTGCACCGATGACACCAACTTTGATGGCTTGTTCTTTTATTTGTTGACTCATATCTCTACCTTACATACTTTATATTTGGCGGGGTTATTTTTGGATATCATTTATCGCCAGTTTAACAAATATCGCTACTTGAGTGGTTTTTTATCCGCACAAGAAAAAGCCCAAAGGTTTCATGTGAAACCTTTGGACTTACTTTCAGTATAGCTACCTAACAACAGTCTGTCTGAGTTAAATAATCAGTCAAACAAGTCGCCGATTTTTTTGAAGAATGATTTTTTATGTGGCGACTGTTGATGCTTACTATCACCATCTAACGTATCTTGGAACTGACGTAACAGATCTTTTTGTTCACGGGTTAGGTTGACAGGGGTTTCAATGACCACACGGCAGATCAAATCACCTTTCATCGTGGTGCGTACTGGCGTCACGCCTTTACCGCGTACACGTAGCAGTTTACCACTCTGCGTACCTTCTGCGACTTTGATTTTTACTTTACCATCTAAGGTTGGGATCTCAACTTCTTTACCAAGTGCCGCATCAGTGATGCTCACAGGCACATCCATATATAAATCGGCGCCTTGACGCGTAAAGACGTTGTGCGCTTTGACGCGTACTTCGACATACAAGTCGCCATTTTGTACGCCAGCGCCGCCCGCTTCCCCTTCGCCTGCCAGACGCACGCGATCGCCATCATCGACGCCCGCTGGAATAGAGACTTCCAATGTGCGCGACTTGTCTTTAACACCATTACCATGACAGTCAGGGCAAGGGTTTTTGATTTGCTTACCAGAGCCGCCACACTGTGGGCAAGCTTGTTGAACCGCAAAAAATCCTTGCTGCATACGCACTTGGCCTTGACCATGACACATCTGACAGGTCACGACATCAGAGGCATCTTTGGCACCTTTACCATCACAAGTGTCACATGGAGCCGGCGCAGTAAAGCTGATTTCTTTTTTGCAGCCGCGCACCGCTTCTTCTAAGGTAAGCTCAATCACATAACGCAGGTCTGAACCACGGCGCGAACGTCCACCGCCGCCACGCGACTGACCGAAGATATCGCCAAAGTTACCAAAGATATCGCCAAAGATGTCTTGGAAGTTACCACCACCTGCACCGCCAAAACCGCCACCGCCCATGCCGTTTTCGAATGCAGAGTGACCCATGCGGTCATATGCTGAACGCTTTTCTTCGTCGCTCAGTACTTCATAAGCCATAGACGCTTCTTTAAATTTGTCTTCAGCATCAGGATCATCAGAGTTGCGGTCTGGATGGTATTTCATCGCCAGCTTGCGGTAGGCTCGCTTAATCTCTTTACTGTCAGCCGTTTTGCTGACACCTAATACTTCATAAAAATCGCGCTTACTCATGGGCTCTCCTATCGTCTTTACAGTCCACCGGCCAGTCGATTCATAGATATGATGCTTCTCTCTTTTATCTTTGACCCTTTATCGTCTCCAAAGGTTTCACATGAAACATAGGGGATAAAAAAGTCAATAACAAGAGAATCATGAATCTTACGAGCAAATACGGCAGGATGCTGCTTAGCCAAATCAGTTATTAAAAGTTTGCGCTATTTATGGAGATGGTATTGCCATTTATCAAGCGCTTAGATAGGGAAAGTGTGCGCTAAAACCATTCAAACCTGTCAAAAAGGTTCCATTAAGGAACGGATAAAGCTTTTCATACCTTAATTTGTATGGGCCATGCTAATATTTAGCATTATTCAAACGGTTTGATTGAGTATTTTGTTTATATTTGACTCTATTAATTTTGTGATAAGGTACCCATTTTTATGAAGAAGCTGATTGTGTTATTGATCGTGATTGCAATAGCTGTGTATGCAGGTTCGCCTTATTACAGCGCTTATCAGCTCAAAAATGCTTATGAGGATAAAGACGGCGCTACCATTGCAGCCGCCATCGATTATGACCAAGTAAAGCCCAGTATTCAGAATCAGCTGACCACGCAGTTTACTACAACCATGACCAAATACCCTTTGGTCGCAGAGCTGGGCGGTGAGCCATTAACGCAAGCGGCAAACCGTTTTATCACCGAAGCCGTCGATGGTGCCATCACGCCACAAAACGTCGAAAAGATTATTGATACTCAAGGCCAAGCCAATACCGCCACTAAAGAGTTGGCTGCTGCTTGGGCCATCGCGAGCAATCAGGTGGATTTAAAAAACCTTATTCAAAATTTAATCCTTCAGCGCGGTGATGTGAATGCTGTGGTACAAAGCCAGATGCAGCAAATCATGAAAAAACAAGCAGCAGAGCTTGAGCAACAGGCCGCCCAAGGCACAGACAGTGATAAACCAACTCTGAGCTATTGCGGTATCAATTGCTTTAATATCAGCGGTCAGGTTAAGGGGTATCCGCTGACTATCGAGATGCAGCGCCAAGGACTTATTCAATGGAAGATCGTCGATATTGTCTTGCCATAAATAAGTTAAGACCGCTTTTGATATTCAACATATTGGTAAGTTAAACAAAAAACCGCTTTATGAATCAGCTCATAAAGCGGTTTTTTATGGCGTCATTTAAGGTATTTAGTGGCAAAGAACGTAAGCGGTTCTAATATCATTATTCGATACCTAAAAATTCTAAAAACTCGGGACTCTCGAAACTTGCTTGATACAGCACACCGTCCTCACGGTAGATAGCAGGGGTTGCTATCACCGCCAGTCCAGCCGCTTTGTCACGATTGGGCGTCACGTGATCGACGTTACAGCTCGCTGATGCGGGGTTTATCTCACCTTGTAGCATCGCCTTATCGAATGCCTGCCGACGACTGCTTTCGCTACCTTGGCACCAAATACCTCGCATTTGCGCGGGCGACTGCTCGTATATTGGATAGCCAATCACGTTGACCGTCACGCCTTTGGCATTGAGCATGGGTATTTGCTGATGAAATCGACGGCAATACGGGCAGTTGACATCATCAGCCACATATATCACGGCTTTCTCGGTACTGGTAGCAGGATAGCGAATCAGCTGTTTGTTATCCAAAGTCGCCAATACCGACTGATTTTTGCGTTGCTCAAATGCGGTGTCCAGACCCACGAACTGACCATTTTCTATCACAGATATCTCACCATCGGTGATGTACTGCGCATCATCTGAGAGTAAAAAAGGTACGCCTTCTAAAGTCGCACCCCAAATCACACCTGGTACAGCAGTATAAAAAAACGGTGTTTTAGTGCTCATGTTTTTGAGTGCGCTCATGTTAGCAAGCATTGCCGATTTAACAGCTGTGCTGACTGGTTGACCTATTTGCTCACTATGACTGCGCGGCAGCGTTTTGGTCACTACCCGCTTGCTTGGGTTCTTTTGTAGCTCACCTTGAATGACGTATTTGCCGTCTTTGGTGATATGTAGCGGTGCTTGTCCTGCAAGATTCACCTGATACATATTGGGCAAGTTTGAGGGCGCGATAGAGGTAATCTGCGTTTTAATACCGGCTTGCGTGAGCACTTGGCGCAAGTGGCTATCAATGGCTTGGCTCATCGTGCCAGTGGCTTGACTATTTATCGTGTTTTGGCTGATGTTTTGACTCGTAGCCTCTTTGGGAGTGGGCTGAGCACAGGCAGTGGTTGCTACAATGAAAGTACCGATGAGAGTAGTAGAGATTAATAAAGAGCGTTTCACAGAGACAGTCCTATCTGGTTTTTCATAATGAGTATGTTTTGGTCATCAACATAGTGCTTATACCTAGCTTACAAAAAGCATATGAGCCATATATTATGCAAAAACATATATTAAAAAGAAAAATAGACTGTAGCATGTAGAAGGCGTTTACAAAGGTTTAAAAACGCGTTATTGCAAAATTGCTACCCAGCTTTAAGAGGCAGGCAACACAAGCAGACCGCAAAAATAACTAAGGAGAATCACAAGTAGAAATAGCTGACAGCAAAAAGCAGCACACGGTGTCGTGGCTGCTAATAAATTTAAACCGGTGATTTAAATAGTAGTATGAATGCGCATACTAAAGAAGTCAGAGACTAAAATTTCGCCACTTCTTCTGCGGTTAAGAAACGACTGTCGCCTTTGTCTAGACCGTCTAAGTTGATATGACCAATGCTGGCGCGATGCAGCTCGACGACTTTGTTACCAAAATAGCCCATCATACGTTTGACTTGATGATATTTGCCTTGCTCTAGCGTCAGACGCGCATGTGTCTCATCGATGAACTCAAGAATCGCAGGCTTGGTGGGTTCGTGATCGCCTTCTAACAAAATCCCTTCGGCAACCTTTTTGACCGCTTTTTCTTGGGCGTCGCTGTCCATTGCGTCTGCTAAAGTTAGCTCGTAGACCTTGGCATGCTCATGCTTCGGACTGGTCACACGGTGTAGCCAGCCGCCATCATCACTGATGAGCAGCGCGCCTGTGGTATCGACATCGAGTCGACCAGCGATGCGTAAGCTGCCCAGCTCTGGTACCGCAATCAGTTCAGTGACGATTGGATACTCTTTCGCCTTTAGCGTACATTCAAAGCCTTCAGGTTTATGCAGTAAGATATAGCGGTTACCTGTGGCGACCGATAACGGCTCGCCTGCCCACATCACATCATCATTGGCGATATCGACATGCAATCCTGGATCTTTGACGATCTGATCGTTCACTGTGATTTCGCCTGCGTGCATAATCTTTTTTGATTCTTTGCGCGACAGCTCAGTGGCCTTACTAATAAATTTATCTAGACGCATACGCTTAACTACCATCCGTTTTGGGATACCCATTCTGCCTCAAAGCCAATCTCACAAGCTTGCACATCATTCTTGTTCGCTATCTTAACTGGTCAGAAGTGGTACTATAATAAAAAATAAAATGAACACTGCGCCAAATACGGCAGACAGTGAAAGTTAGACCAGTTTACCATATCCAACCTAAGCCTGATGAAATATGAGCTATCAAACCCTAAAACGTGCTGTCACTGCGCGCCTAGAAATCAAAAAATCTGAGTTTATTGCTTACGCCTATCCTGTTACCTCACGAGAAGACGCTATGTTTCACGTGGAACAATTACGTCAGCAATACGCCGATGCCCGTCATCATTGCTGGGCTTATATCATTGGTGACCCTGATAATACGACCAGCGCTGGTTTCGACGATGATGGCGAGCCAAATGGCACCGCAGGCAAACCGATATTGAATGTCTTGCAGCATAAATCGATTGGCAATGTCATTATCATTGTGGTGCGCTACTTCGGTGGTATCAAACTGGGCGCTGGCGGTCTGACGCGCGCATATGCAGGATCGGCGCAAGCAGCTGTAGATATGATGACCCTGCTTGAGCACGTGCCATTGATACAAGTACAGATACTGGCGGAGTTTGCGACCGAAGCGCAGTGCCGTTATGTGGTTGACAGCCTTAACGGTCGTATTGATGACGTTGCTTATAGCAAGCAAGTAACATTGACTGCGACATTGGCTGAGGCGGATATCGATAACTTAAAAGAGCGACTTGCGATGGATGGTCGCGTATTGGATCAGCCAGAAGTCTAGAAAACCTGATTAACCTTTCTCATTAGCCGCTTAGATATAGTAGAACCTCAATAAAATTGATACAGCATAGGAAACGCGCTCGATTAAACGCTACTTTTCTTGCTTGCTGTGACTGCGTCTCCAGAGGCTGCGAAAAATAGCGTTTAATCTTGCTATACCATTTTTATAATGGTTTCACTATAGTTGTATTCAGTCGCCATTTATTAGCTTATCAGCCATTTTCAGTAATCATGCGTCCACTGAAAATTATTGGTTTTTACAGATACTGGCGTTATGATAAAAAAACCTTACCACGCTACCTTTTTGTTTTTCCACGATCATTAAATAAGACCAAAATATGTCAACCTCAACCAAACCTTTTTCTCCAACGCCGTTTAAACCGCCCTTTTGGCTAACCAATCCACACTTGCAAAGCATCTTGCCCAAGTTTTTTGCGCCAAAAGCACCAACCTATCGCCGCGTAGTCGAAAAAGACTCATTGGATGAAAGCGATATTGCTTACGATTTTTATGATGCGCATCCAGTAGACGCATCGAAAAACGGCGCGCTTGAGCAAACGCCATTGATTGTCTTATTCCATGGCATGGAAGGCAGCAGCGACAGTCATTATGCGCGTGCATTGGCTTACCAGATGCACGCGCAAGGTTGGCACTTCGTGGTGGCACATTTTCGCAGTTGCGGCGGTATTCCTGCTAATGGTAGAGTTTTTTATAATGCGGGTGATACCGATGAAGTGCATCACGCGCTGCAAAATCTAAAGCAACAATACGCCAATATCTATGCGGTCGGTGTCTCTTTGGGTGGCAATGCCCTAGCAAAATACATGGGTGAATACGGTGACGAAGCGCTCTGCCAAGGCGCTACCGTCATCTCCGCTCCCGTCGATATGTCATCAGCGGCGCTTAGTATGCATAGCTTTTTAAGTCATCGAATTTATACGCCTTATTTGCTCAATCCAATTATCAAAAAAGCCTTAGCCAATGATATTACTCAAGAGGAGATTGACTCGATCAAAGCCGTCAATCGCATCAGTGACTTTGATGATATCTTTACCGCGCCGCGTCATGGCTACCGCTCTAACAATCATTACTATCAAGCCTCATCCGCCCTTCCCTATTTGATCAAAGTGACCAAGCCTTTATTACTCATCAGCGCAAAAGACGACCCGTTTATTGGCTTTACCGCGACACCGAACGATGTCTCTGATAGCGTCACGATCTTAGATACTGAGCATGGTGGACATATCGGCTACTTGCGTTATCGCTCAGATAAAGATCAAGCCAAAAACAATACTAATGTCAAATCTTCAAAATTCGATATCAACTGGATACCCGAAACGGTGAGTGCGTACTTCAATTGGATTGGGGTCGAGTCACGTAAAAAATAGGCTTAAGTACCCCTGACAATAGCTCCTAATCTAACGACTTTTAATGCTGTCCTTTAAACCTTCGAGACGACCTTATGTACCCATTTATCCGTTATGCCAGCACCATCGCTCATGCCGCCTTAAAAGCAAAAAAGGGCGATACCTTAACCCTAAAAGAAACCAGCGAGATTCAGTTTCGCTGTCGTCTGACGGATATCGATAATTTCTTGGAGATGAATAACGGTCGCGTATTCACGCTGTATGATTTGGGGCGTATGGACTTTGCGGTGCGTAGCGGACTTGGCACGCAGCTGCTAAAACAGCGCTGGGGTCTGGTCATCGCTGGCAGCACCATTCAATATCGCAAGCGTATTCGTGCCTTTGAAAAGGTCACGCTAAAGACCAAAATGGTCGGTATCGATGCGCGCTGGCTCTATATCGAGCAATCCATGTGGGTCAAAGGCAAACCTTGCTCCTCTGCGTTACTGCGTACGGGCGTGACCAAAGGTGGTCGGGTGATCGATACGGCACAAGTGCTGGCAGCATTGGGGCAGTCTGATTGGGACCTACCACCAACTGGCTACGTCGCCGAATGGATAGAGAGCGATGCTGATCGTCCATGGCCGCCAACGGAGTGATAATCAAACCGCTTAGCTTAAAATATATTTTGCTAAGCGTGCATTTAAAACAAATCACAGCCACGTAACCTTATGGCTACTATTTCATAACAACTCATTATATAAATACATATAATAAATGTTAGGATAGTAGTGAGTATGACATTCAACTCAACTAAATATAGTCTGATAAGGAGAATAATATGGCTAACACGACAGATTTTGTCGGTACGTTATTTGATAATAGTGAATCAAACCAAAGCAAAATCACTCTAGCTTTCACCATGGCTGGCGTGGCACTCAAAAAAGGCCACTCTGCCACGGTGATATTGATGGTGGATGCGGTACATCTGGCAAAACCAAATGCGCTAGACGATGTCAATATTGGCGCGCCATTTGAACCTGCTGGCGAATTGCTAGAAGCTTTTATCGAAAAAGGCGGACAAGTACTGGTCTGCGGTGCCTGCATGAAACACAATGGTTTGGAAGAAGCAGACATCGACAAACGCTTTGAGGTGATTAGCGGTGATGATGTGGTTGAGCTGTTGATGAATGCGAAAGGGTCGTTACAGTTGAATTAAGAGCAAACATTAAAAAATAAAGTTATAAAAATGGGTCAATTTTCTTAGTCATCTTTTTGGTGGCTTGGATGATTGGCTCTTTTTTTGTGTACAATAAATCAGTGCTTGAATGATTTATATCATGGTCAGTTCGAAGACAGTTATGCGACCACTGTTATCCTCATTTTGTCTTTATTTGGTTGTCACTGATCTGAACTCTATACCGCTCCTCCTAAATGAGTAAGGATACTTATGAAATTTCGATATGCGCGACACACCAATAATTTGGATACCATTATTGATTTTTATCAAAAAATTATTGGACTAGAAAAGCTGGGCGGCTTCAAAGACCATAATGGTTACGATGGTGTTTTTTTAGGATTTCCCGATCAGGATTGGCATATGGAGTTTACCTATTCCGCTGATAAAGCAAACCATCATCCTGACAGGGACGATTTGATCGTATTTTACTTAGATATCGAAGAGGAAATCAAAACCGTTATAGAGAGAGCAAAACAGGCAGATATACTACCAATCACCTCACAAAATCCTTATTGGAATGAAAACGGTATCGAGTTGACTGATCCAGACGGATTTGGCGTCATACTAACGGTAAATTCGTTGAAGTAGAGGACTAGAGTCAGTCTGTTTAGGGCATGTCATTGGAGTTTGCTGATTAGCGGTGATGATATGGTTGAGCTACTAAGTTATAAAAATGAGTCAGTTTTCTTAACTATCTTTTCTCATTTCATGCGTTTCTAGTAGATATATAGCTAAGGTAGATGATGCTCCAACTGCTAACTTAGCGTGCCTAGGTTGTAGACCTTTGAAATCACTATCTTTGCCATGACCACTACCATATTCGTTTCTAACCTCTGCAATGCCTTGGACAACAGCGGATAAACTACCTAGAATCTGTCGTATTGAACTCGCTGCTTTTGCTTCATTAGATATATTGTCAGGCGTAATTTTGAGCAGCTTAGTGGTTTCTTTCATTAATTTAGATAAGTCCCAGTTTTTATTGTATTCTTTTTGCCTACTTTTAAAGATTGATTTACAAGCAGTTTCAATCAACTCTTTCGCTACTCCTATCGCTTGATAAGGTGAAGTTTCAATTGATGATTCCATTAAGTTAATCTGCTGAGAAACGTACTCAGCGTTAAAAATAACTTTGATTTCATTACTTTTTCTTTCGATCGATGTTTTTCCTGTAAACTTCATTTTTCCACTAAAAACTGGTCTACCAGATATTTTGGTTGTTTCAACAATCTCGAACTCATCATGATACAAATTATCGTTGAGTACCTTTGTTATTCTTTCAACTTCCTTTTGATCAGTTCTTACCACTGGATGTATCATCAGACAGAGAAAGTTCAAAAGAGTGGCGTCATCGCAATTTAACAAGTTAAATCTTGCATCACTGAATACCCAATCATCCTCCCAGTCATAATTATTAATTCTGTGTTGCCATATATCACCTGCAGCATTTTCGTATCTAGGGTCTTTCGACGGCATACTTTCTAAATCATAAATTCTAGATAAAAACTCTGTTTCATCTAGCTTTCCTGCCCACCAAATTTCCTCTATTTTTAAGATATCAAATATATTGCGTCGAGTAATTTGAGATATTTTATTCATTATTTATTTCAACTTTCTTTGGCTAGACATTTAGTAATCTCAAGTATATGTATTAATAAGCTTTAACTACAGTTTTATAGTCAACTATTTTAACTACAACTTCGTAGCCAAATCCCACCCCCTTATTCAGCAACTAAATAAACACTATCCAACACGCGCACCGCCTACCTCTGCTACAGTAAGTCATGCAAATATCCTAATAAAAAGGAGCCATTCATGAGCTTACTCAATACGCTTAACCTCACCTACCCGATCATCCAAGCGCCAATGGCAGGCGGTGCCACCACTCCTGAGCTGATTGCGAGTGTCAGTAACTTTGGTGGACTGGGTTCATTGGGCGCTGGTATGACCGCGCCAGACGTTTTGGATAATCAAATCGATACGATTAAGACCCTGACCGACCGTCCTTTTATGGTCAATCTGATGGTGCTATCTGAGCAGGAGTCGAGCAACTTTGATACCGCCATGCCGACTTGGCTGAGTCAATATTACCAAGAGCAGAATATAGAATTTACACTACCCGCGCGTCCAGCACAGAGCTTTGCTGAGCAGTTACAAGTGCTCTATGACAATCCTGTACCTGTTGCCAGTTTTACTTTTGGTATTATCAGCGCCGAGCAAGTTCAGCGTCTGCAACGTGTCGGCACGCGAGTCATCGGTACGGCAAACCACCCATTGGAAGCCAAAGCATGGAGCGATATTGGTGCAGATGCGGTGTGCGCGCAAGGGGCGGAAGCAGGCGGTCATCGCGGTGGCTGGTTGCCACAAAGCGAAACCGATCCATTGGGGTTATTGACGCTGATTAGTCAAACGCGCGCGTGCACGGATATTCCGTTGATTGCCGCAGGTGGCATTATGACGGCACAGGATATCAGGGCAGTACAAGCAGCAGGAGCCGAACTTGCACAAATGGGAACAGCGTTTTTGACCACAGATAAATGCGGTATCAATAATACGTATAAACAAGCGCTCATTGATGCCAGTCAAGGGTTACGCAGTAGCGAGACGTGCTTAACACGACTGTTCTCAGGTAAGCTTGCGCGTGGTCTGTTAAACGATTATCTGCGTGATTTTGCTCAATTTGAGCGTGCGGATGCGCTACCGCCCTACCCGCAACTCAATGCCATGACCAAGTTTATGCGGGCGGATGCGACCAAGCATTTGGACGCCGAGCATCTGTCGTTATGGGCAGGACAAGGCGTCACGTTGGTCAGAGACGAAAGTACAGACGCCTTACTGACGCGATTAACAAAAGATTTGTGAGTTACTGACCCTCAAGCGTTGCACGAAATTCTTTGTAATCACTGGCCGTCTCTTTTACTGCCTCGATCATCGGCACATGACCGACCTCAGACATCATAATCAGCTGTGCTTGCGGCATCAGTTTGGTCATGATGGCGGCGGTTAAAAGCAAAGCAACAACAACGTTAGTAACACATTTATTACTAGGGCTTATGTCAGCATGGGGTTTGCTTACCGTTCTAATAAAAATGGCACGGGCATTGTCATTTATAATAAGCGTTTTTATGCGATCAGTTTCAAGTTCGTTACCTACCCTCTGTCCTAAGACGCATTTTTATCATAAATCAAAGCCCACTTGAATGGCGCAAAAGGAAAGACATTGAGCGACACCAGTATTGCCACTGACAAACGGCGTGACCTCACCGAAGGGTCGATTGCCAAAACGATGCTCCTATTTGCTTTGCCAACTCTTGGATCGTCAGCGCTACAGTCGTTGAACGGCTCCATCAATGCCGTCTGGGTGGGGCGCTTTTTGGGGGAAGAGGCGCTCGCCGCGACAGCGAACGGCAACATTTTGATGTTTATACTCATCTCCTTCGTCTTTGGTTTTGGTATGGCGTCTACTATTCTGATTGGTCAGGCCATGGGCCGCCGTGATGAGGCGATGGTCAAAAGAACCATGGGCACGGCGCTCGGCAGCATTATTCCGATCAGTATACTGGTGTCGGCAGGAGGATGGATATTTGCACCGATGCTACTAGATTTGCTTGGCACGCCAGCCAGTGCAGTGGATTTGGCTTTGACCTATCTACGGATGATTTTCGTTGCGATGCCCGTCACGCTCACGTTTACGCTGATCATGATGGCACTGCGCGGGACAGGTGATTCTACGACGCCGCTTTGGTTTATCATTATATCGGTGATTATCGATCTGATTTTGACACCGACACTGATTTTGGGTCTAGGGCCTTTTCCCGAATGGGGTATATTTGGCTCAGCCTTCGCCACAGCCGCCGCAAACACGCTAGCGCTTATTGGTATGGTTATCACGATGTACCTGCGTGGCTCTGTGCTGACACTCAGTATGCCAGAGCTGCGCTTTTTGCGCGCAGACCGAGCCATTTTAAAATCGATGTTCTCGAAAGGCTTGCCGATGGGCCTGCAGATGATTGTCATCTCTTCGGCAGCATTGACGATGCTGTCACTGATCAACCGTGAAGGGGTACAGACCACAGCTGCCTATAGTGCTACCCAGCAGCTGTGGACATACGTACAGATGCCAGCAATGGCGCTAAGTGCCGCCGCCAGTGCGATGGTCGCACAAAATATCGGTGCCAACCAATGGACCAGAGTCTCAGATATCACTCGGTGGGGACTCATCTTTAACGTGATATTGACAGGCGCAATTATCGCGGTGCTGACCATTTTTGATGGCACTATTTTGGGCTTTTTCCTTGGCAGTGATAGCGAAGCGTTGCCAATCGGGGAACACATTCAGCTCATGGCGACATGGGGTTTTATCTTTTTTGGGATAGCGCAAGTGCTGTTTGGCACCATGCGGGCGAACGGTTATGTGATTTGGCCATTGATCGTTATGGCGATCTCGATGTATCCCGTGCGCCTTGGATTTGCGTTTGGGCTTTATCCCCTACTCGGTGAGGACGCGCTTTGGCTGTCGTTCCCAGCAGGCATGGTAGCCACGGCTCTGATGGGAGCAGGACTATATGCACATGGCGGATGGCGTAAGGGTAAAAAACTGGTTGCCGAAGAGGCTGCACAAGGGAGTGAAGGATATCGTGTGCATGGTGGCACCTCTGCATCTTGTCGTGACATCACCCCAACGACTGTATGGAAACTGCTCCCTTTGCGCCGCATAACAAGGCTACATCGACGACTTCGCAGACGACTCTATAGACACCGTATGATTAGGAACAGTAAAGGATCATAGCGTGGTTCATATATACGCTTAGCTTGATAGCTCTTGATCATTACGACTTTTGTTAATTTGTATGTGGCACAACTTTGACCTAACAAAAACCACCGTATGTAAAAATCTTTGCTGGGCTAATCGTTGATTATTGACACATTACAACGCGACATCAGCCAATAAAAAATCTACCGCGGCGGCGGCATGAATCGCCGTGGTGTCAAATACAGGAATGGGGCTGTCCGCTTGAGTGATCAACAGGCCAATCTCAGTACAACCTAGTATCACACCCTCTGCTCCTGTTGCTATCGAGTCCTTGATCACTTGGCGATAGTACGCTCGTGAGCTATCGACAAACTGGCCTTGACACAGCTCCTCATAAATAATGCGGTGTACCTCTGCCCGCTTGTCCTCGGTAGGTATCAACACTTCTAACCCTGCATCAATCAGACGCTGCTTATAAAAGTCTTGGGTCATCGTAAACTGCGTGCCTAATAACGCTATTTTGCTGAGATTTTGTTTTTTGATGGCATCGATAGTGGCGTCTGCAATATGAATCAATGGCAGGTCAGTCGCCGCTTGTACATCATCGACCAGTTTGTGCATGGTATTGGTCGCAATTAGCAATCCTTTTGCGCCCGCCGCTTGTAGACGCTTGCCGCTACTCGCCATCATCACACCCATCTCACCCCACGCCCCTTGCGCCTGCAACGCGCTGACTGGAGCAAAGTCCACACTATGAATCAGTAAGTCTGCCGAATGTAATCCGCCCAACTGATTTTTGACGCCCTCATTGATTAGGCGATAGTAGCTTTCGGTACTCTCCCAACTCATACCGCCGATGATACCCAATGTCTGCTGAGTTTGATGCGCCATTTGCTTGTCCTATTCATACTTAAATCTTGGTTGTCATAGATTATCGTAGCAAAAGTTACTCTCTAGAACAGCGCATTATCTAGAGATATTATTTTGCTCAAGACAAAACGATGGTTATTAATTTACAACGAACCTAATGATTGATAATAACGATTTTACCCATTTGTCATCACGGAGTATCATAAGCACTGCTATCACTCGTAGGACAATCGAAAATATGGCCAACTTCCCCACCATCAGAATACGTACCCGCCGTAAATACTATCGCCTAATCTTTACGGGTCTTATGGCATTAATGATGTCGCTTATCATATCGACGGCACTGATGCTCATTAAGGTGGGCTTTATTGATGGTTTTTTTGCTGAATTGCTGCACTCATGGGGACTTGCCTTTCTCGTAGCATGGCCGAGTGCGTATGTGTGTGCTTATATGGTGCAAGAGCATGTGCTAAGCCGTATCGAGTTTTATTAAAGAGCGCGCTAATATCACGTGCTATCGACATAAATTTTGCTTGCTTGCTGTGCCTTCGCAGACAGAGGCTGCGCAAAATTTATGTCAATCTCGCTATATTTGCTTTATCGTGGTTTATGGCATTTTAAATATTCGATGTGCCCTAAATATATCAACATTCACGCCCAAAAAAATACCAAAGATGATGTTATTCACCTTTGGTATTTTTTAATAAAGTAACTTAACATAGTCGTTTATTTTTAAAGAACTGCTAACCTACGATACCGCGTCGACTGTATTTTTTAGGCAAGCCACTCGGTGATTTATATTCCCTTCTAGTATAGGTTTGATCTGGGCACACTCCTCATCCGCTAGTGGACAGCGCGTTCGAAACGCGCAGCCTGAGGGCGGATTAATGGGACTTGGCAAATCGCCTTCTAATAGTTGAATGGTTTTATTGCGCTCAGCAATGGGATCAGGTAAAGGCACCGCCGACATCAATGCTTGAGTGTAAGGATGGGTCGGATTGCCATACACGGCTTTATTGACCCCAAGTTCAACGGCGTTACCCAAATACATGACCAGCACCCGATCAGCAATGTGCTTAATCACCGACAAATCATGGGCAATAAAGATAAGCGCGAGTCCCATCTCTTCTTGGATGTCTTGCAATAAGTTAATGACTTGCGCTTGAATAGAAACATCAAGCGCGGAGACTGGCTCATCACAGATGATAATTTTGGGCTTTAAGATTAAAGCGCGGGCAATGCCAATGCGCTGACACTGTCCACCTGAGAACTCATGCGGATACCGGTTGATCTGATTGGGCAGTAGCCCAACCTTTTTCATAATCTCGCGTACTTCGCTTTGTACCTCAGACTTTTTCATTTTTGGATAATATGTACGTAGCGGCTCGGCAATGATATCGCCCACGGTCATGCGCGGGTTCAATGACGCAAGCGGATCTTGAAAAATCATTTGAATGTCTTTTCGCTTCATTCTCATGGTTTTTTTGGACGCGCCTACGAGTTCTTCCTCATTAAACAGAATGCTACCAGAATTGGCTTCGATCAAGCCCACGATAGTACGAGCAAGGGTCGATTTACCGCAGCCCGATTCACCTACCACGCCCAAGGTCTCGCCAGCAAATATCTCAAATGAGACGCCATTGACCGCTTTTAACGTCGCAGGCTTTTGCCAAAAATAAGTGCCTTTTTGTTTGATATTAAAGGTGGTGTGAACGTCACGTACTTTGAGTAACGGTGTTTTAGGCTGGGTCGCGCTGCTATTAGAAGTCTGTGTCATCATCGTCTACCCCTCTATCTCTGGTTGATGATTGGCATGAATATCTGCCGAGGTATCCGTTTCTGTTTCAGGATGCCAATGACAAGCGCGCTGACGATCATGCGGCAAAAACTCAAGCGGCGGCGGTGTATCACGGCAGATATCCATCGCATGAGGACAACGCTCATAAAAAGGACAGCCTGCAGGCAAGTCCAATAAGTTTGGCGGACTACCGGGAATCGTCTCAAGCTTGCCGATTTCATTATCCAGACGCGGAATGGCTTTTAATAATCCGATGGTATACGGATGGGTTGGCGTATAAAAAATCTCCTCCGTCTCGCCATAGGCCATCGTGCGACCAGCGTACATCACTAGGACGCGATCACAGATACCCGCCACCACGCCCAAATCATGGGTAATCATGATGATCGTTGTACCGAAGTCGCGTTTTAGCTCATTGAGTAGCACCATGATTTGCGCTTGCACCGTCACATCGAGTGCAGTGGTAGGCTCATCAGCAATCAACAACTTGGGGCGACAGAGTAATGCCATCGCAATCATCACTCGCTGACGCATACCACCTGAAAATTCATGCGGATACATGCCAATGCGTTTTTTGGCCTCAGGGATTTTGACCGCATCTAACATGCGTATCGACTCTACCCACGCGTCCTTTTTATTCATTCCTTTATGCAATATCAATACTTCGGCGAGCTGATCGCCGATTTTCATATAAGGATTGAGTGACGTCATGGGATCTTGAAAAATCATCGCCACCTGCTCGGCACGGATTTTATTCAGAGCCTTTTGCGGTAAGCCTAGTAGCTCATTGCCTTGAAAGCGTACTGAGCCTTTGGCATGACCATTTTTTGCTAGCAGTCCCATAATGGCAAAGGCAGTCTGCGACTTGCCAGAGCCTGATTCGCCAACGATGCCTAAGGTTTCACCCTCATGCAGATCAAAATTTAACCCATTCACCGCGGTCACCAGACCATCCTCAGTCTTGAACTGAACAGACAAATCTTTTACTGCTAGCAAGGTGTTGGGAGGCGTAATGAGACTGTTGCTAGAACCCTCATTAAGATTGTTATTAATGGTGTTACTGAAATCTTTAGTTACCACGATGTCACTCTCCTAGCGGTCTTTAGGGTCAAACGCATCGCGTAGACCATCGCCAATAAAGTTAAAGCAAAATAGCGTAATGACCAGAAAAGCCGACGGAATCAAAATCTGCCAAGGCGCTACTTGCATGGTGCGAGAGCCTTCTTGCAGTAGTGCGCCCCAACTGGTCATCGGTTCTTGCACACCCAATCCCAAAAAGCTCAAAAATGATTCAAACAAAATCATCGTCGGCACCAGTAGTGAGGCATAGATAACGACCACGCCAAGTACATTGGGCACGATATGACGCAGGATAATATTAAAGCCTGACACACCGCCAACGTGAGCCGCTTCAATGAACTCTTTACTCTTGAGGCTGAGCGTCTGACCGCGAACAATCCGAGCCACATCCAACCAAGATACCAGTCCGATAGCGACAAAGATTAGGATTAGGTTACGCCCAAATATCGTGACCAATAAAATCACAAAAAACATGAACGGAAAGGCGCTTAGAATCTCTAAGAACCGCATCATAATCATGTCGACTTTGCCGCCAAGATAGCCTGACGTCGCGCCATAGACAGTGCCAAAAAGCACAGCAACCGTTGCTCCCGCTATCCCAACCATCAAAGAAATACGACCACCAACGGCAGTACGCACCAATAAGTCTCGACCGAGAGAGTCGGTACCAAAGTAATGCTTATTTTCGATAGACGGCGCAGCTTGCATGAAGTTCCAGTCGGTTTCGGCATAACCAAAAGGGGCAAACAGAGGAACAAATAGGACAAAAGCGCCAATCAGTAATAAAATAAAAAAGCTGGCAACCGCTGCCTTGTTTTGATAAAAACGTCGCCACGCATCTTGCCAAAGACTGCGACCTTTAATCTCTTTCGCTGGCGACAGGATAATGTCGGTGGGCTGGTCTACAATAAGGCTCATAGTTGTCCTTGTAATAATCTACTTAAATAATAATTCGCCATATTTAATACTGAATCTTTGGGTCAATCATGGCGTATAAAATATCAACAATGGCATTGAACGTAATGGTCAGCACACCCACCAAAATCGTCAAACTAAGCACCACGCCATAATCGCGGTTTAGGGCGCCATTTACGAATAACTGCCCAATACCTGGCAAACCAAAAATGGTCTCAATCACAATAGAGCCTGTAATAATACCGACAAAGGCAGGGCCTAAATACGAGATCACAGGCAGCATCGCTGGTCTAAGCGCGTGCTTCATGACAATCCGGTGCATCGGTAAGCCTTTGGCTCTCGCCGTGCGAATATATTGACTGTTCATCACCTCAATCATCGATCCGCGCATGATCCGCGCGATACTCGCCGTATAGGCCAATGCTAAAGCAGTGACGGGTAATATAAGGTTTTGCAGTGCGCCATCATTCCACCCACCCGCTGGTAGCCAGTGTAAAATGATCGCAAAGATGAGTACCAAGAGCGGCGCTTTAACAAAGCTTGGAATTACAACCCCTGTCATCGCAAACGCCATCAATACATAATCGAGCCATGAGTTTTGCTTAAGTGCGGCTATTACCCCAAAGATCAGCCCCAAAACCAATGCGAGGACAAACGCATAAATCCCAAGTTCCATAGATACCGGAAACGACTGCGACAACAACTCATTGACCGTATAGTCTTTATACTTAAAAGACGGTCCAAGGTCGCCTACCGCAAGCTGTCCTAAATAATGGATATACTGTAACCACAAGGGGTCGTTGAGATTGTACTTGGCTTCAATGTTAGCCATTACCGCTGGTGTTAAAGTACGATCGCCTGAGAAAGGATTACCAGGCGCTAAGCGCATCATAAAAAAGGAGACAGTTATCAAAACAAATAAGGTCGGGATGGCCTCTAAAATACGCCGAAAAATCAGTTTTAACATAAGACCTCTTTATGGAAGTGCCCCTTCATAAGCCCAATTAAAGCCGGAAGGATACAACAGATATAACATGCAGTAATCACTTACTGACAATAGCAGCGAGTGCGATGAACCAGCCGAAGCGGTCTACATCACACTCACCTATTAAAATTCTGATTTATTAGTGTTTGGCGATAGACAAATCTTTTGCCTGCCAGTTATTCAAGGCATCTTTCATTGGGAAGCCGATGACATAAGGCTTGATCAAACGAGGGCTAACATAGTGATAGACATTTAATAAAGGCATGTCTTGGTCTAGTTGAGCTTCGGCTTTATTGTATAAATCGGTACGCTGCTCAGGCGTCACACCTGGTTTTAGGGTTTGTGCCATGAGGCTATCAAAGTTGGCATTAGAGTATTTACCGTGGTTATTACTATTGCCTGTTTTTACGATATTTAAGAAGGTTGAGGCTTCGTTGTAATCACCACACCAACCCGCACGAGCGATTTGATAGTTACCATTACGGCGCGTATCGAGGTAGGTTTTCCACTCTTTATTGATCAAGCTTACATCGACAAAGCCAAGCGATTGCTTCCATAGCGAGGCAACGGCAACCGCCGTTTTCTTATGAAGATCGTTGGTGTTGTATAAAAGCTCAAATTTCAGTGGGTTGCTCTCGTTATAGCCTGCTTCATTCAGCAGTTTTTTGGCTTCGGCAAGACGCTTCTCTTGATCCCACGTTGACCATTCTGGCGTGTTTTTTACGCCGCCATTGGTCGCGATCGGTGTCAACTGATAGGCCGCGGTTTGTCCTTGACCGATGACCTTGTCTACCACCGTGTCACGATCTAACGCCAAGGCGAGCGCACGGCGTACTTTGACATCATTAAATGGTGGTTTGACGTTATTAAATTCATAATAATAGGTGCATAGATAAGGAGAGACGGTGAGCTCATCACCAAGCTGCTCTTTGAGAGACGCAAACTGCTCAGTTGGAACTTCATTGTATGTCATGTCAATCTCACCTGCCTGATAGCGCGCCACATCAGTGGTACTAGAAGGAATCGCGAGCATGGTGACAGTATCAATTTTGGTATTGGCGTCATCGTAATAAGCAGGGTTACGCGTTAGGACGATTTGATCGTTGACTTGCCATTTACTGACTTTGTAAGGGCCGTTGACCACGATATTGGCAGGATCAGTCCATTTATCACCAAATTCTTCGACTGTCTTTTGGTGGACGGGCTTGACCGAGTTATGGATCATCATATCTGGAAAATAAGGCACTGGCTCTGATAATGTCACTTGCAAGGTTTTGTCATCGACGGCTTTGACACCAAGCGTGTCTATGCCTGCCTTGCCTTCGACTATTTGCTCAGCACCCACAATCTTGGCATCAACGAGATAGCTCGAATAAGGGGATGCGGTCTCTGGATCGACTAGACGGCGCAGGCTATAAGCAAAATCTTCTGCGGTTACAGGATCACCATTTGACCATTTGGCATCACGCAATTTAAACGTCCATACTTTATTATCAGGACTCTCCCAACTGGTTGCCATACCCGGAATGGTCTTACCATCTGCATCGGTATTGGTTAGACCTTCAAACATCTGACGATCAATACCAGATTCTGGAACCCCTGATACCTTGTGCGGATCCAGCGACTCTGGCTCGGCGGCATTATTGACAACCAACTCTTGTTTTTCAGCCAATACATTCGGATCGATATTTGAAGATTGGCTGGCAGTACCATCACTTGCAGACTTATCACTACAGCCTGTCATAAACATGGCCAGTACAAGAGAAGTGGGTAAAAATACAGACGTCAAAAGGTGATTGGAGGGGCGCATCATGTAATATCCTAGCAGGTAAGTGGCTGGGCGGATTTACTGAGTTGTAGTAAGTCCATTTAATTTATCCGTATGCTGCTACTATCCACTCTATTCATCTTCTAACCATGAGCATTCTAACCACGCTCACAGCACTCATCATCACAGCGACCAATGCGGCAGTGCTCCTAAAATCGCAGTCTAATAGACTTGAAGGCGTTAGATCTGAGCACCAGTGAATTCTCAATATTTATACCGCTCATCGCTTTATTCGACCGTTGAAGTATAAATTTTGAAACAAAATTGAGACTTAACTGTGGTAATAGAGATGACGTTGGATAATTATTAGTAACATTATGGATAACCATTAGTAATAAAAAATAGTATCAATGTCAACAATTTTCAATATGCTCTGGGTGAACATAAGTATAAGAAAACCCTAAAAATAGGTATTTTTGATGGGTCAATATTGAGTAAAAATTGAACAATAATAGAATTTTTTCTGTCTGATTTATGACCATTTATCGCCAAAAAATTACCGTTTACTACTCTCTATTTTATGCGATTTACTTTACAGCCGTAATTAACTATGACGATTCGAAAAGTTCGTATTTATAAGGTATTGAGCAAAACGTAGAAAAAAATATGATAATTTTCACTTATAATATTGTTTTTAATAACTTATCACTGATCGTAAAGACCCAGTGAATATTTTAGTTCGCCAATCCTATGAGGATTGTCTCCATCATCAAACTTATTTTCTGTCGCAAAACCTTCTAAATATTTTATTTTTTTCTGTCATTTATTTTTGTAAGAACTCCATAAAACCATGGCAAAAATGGACAACGAAAATACACTTAGAAGCCATATCATCGTTAGCATCTGTCTATCGAGCAAATTTAAGACCAAAACGAGCACCTATCGTTTCACTCATTTTTGCCAAAACTTGCTTGAATTGAGCAGTTTTAAAGACGCTACAATTATACTAAGAGGATTGTTGATAAATGACTGGGTTAAGCGGATAGTTTTGATAAGATAGTCTTTACACTGTTTTTAATGAGAGCGTGCTATGAACCACCCACAGCGCACGACTGAGCATTTGCTTAAACACAATACCCCTCCTATCGAACGCAGCGATGATACGGCTGCCCACTTTGACGTCTACCCCACCCAGCAAGCATGGCTTACTTTTTTTGATAAAGCGCTGCTGGTGATTGGATCAGTCGCACTGGCTTTAGCCCTTGTTTTCTTTATCGCTTATAACTGGTCAGACATGGGCAAAATGGGTAAGTTTGCATTGGTCGAAGGCGCTCTGGTTATAACCATCGCCCTCTACGTTGGCTTGTGTGTTAGGCGACAGTTTTTCCTCATTCGTCAATTGCTTTTGCTCATTGCCAGTATCATTACTGGCAGCTTACTTGCTTTGTTTGGACAGACTTATCAGACAGGCGCAGACACATGGCAGTTGTTCTTTGTGTGGGCGCTATTGATTACGCCGTGGGCCGTGATTGCTCGTTTCCCTGCGCTGTGGTTGTTGTGGTTGGGTCTACTGAATGCTTGTCTACTGTCTTATCTCGACGTGACTGGTTTTTTGTTTAACGATAATGTATACCAAGGCGTGGTAGAAATAGGCGTGCTTGCCGTCACTAATTTTGTCGCGCTGACTCTCTGGCTGTTTTTTATTGACCATAAAACCCCCTCTCAAACGACTTCTACCAAAGCAGATGTAGATACTCTGTCTCCTATCGCCACTCATAGACAAAATCATACTAGAGCTGGGTTGCACTGGAGCACTTATGTGGTGGGTCTATTCAGTACCTACGCCATCACTCATCTTGCTATCTTTACTATTTTTGACAACCGTGGCGTCACGATGCCTCTGATTTTATTATCGCTATGGGGTATTTGGTGTGCCTTTATGGTGTGGCGATTTTACCGATATCGTGTCGATGTACTGATGCTGACCTATGTCAGCTTCTCTATCATTGTCGTAGTGATGTGTTGGGCAAGTAGATTCTTATTAGAAAACACTAATAGCAGTGGTTTTTTAGTGTTGGCGCTGCTACTGGTTGGTCTGAGTTCAGCAGCTGTTGTTTGGCTGCGTAAAGCGGCTCGTTTAAGCCATAAACCTACTATGACAAGTGACATTGCCAATGAATCGGTTGAGGTCAATGCGACTGATAAAAATAGTGAAACCAACTTTGCCAATAATAATGACCAAGAGGACACGCCTTGGTTTGTGCAGATTCTTTTTGGTTTTAGTGGTCTGCTAGCCAGCTTGTTCTTTATTGGTTTTTTAACCTTGATATTAGAAAGTACGGGCGCGTTAGACAATGCAATGATAATCGGCGTGATTGGGCTGTTGTTAAATGCGTGTGGCTTCATCGCATTTAGATATGAACATCAGCGTCGCAGCATGTTTTTGAGCAGTCTGGCCTTTATGATCAGCGTGGCAGGTCAGTTATACGTGGTGTATGGCTTGAGCGAAAGTGGCATCAGTCATCCACTCGATGTGTGGGTGTTTTTATTGCTACAAAGTGCTTTGATCTTTATCGTGCCAAGCTTTATGTATCGATTGATTGGTAGCTTAGTGGTGTTTGGCTATGTGGTTTTTTTACTCGGTTATTACGCGCTACCCGAAATCAGTCTGGGTCTATTGGCATTGATTGCGATTGTCAGTCATTTACAGCGTCATCGATTGTTGCAACGCATTCCAGCTCAGTGGCAGTTAGCAAGCTTTGAGCTGATAAAAGCCGTTGGTTATGCCAGTGCTCTCATGCTTTTGTACATTTCTGTCTATTTTATTGTCGATGAATACCGTTATGGCTTCGATAATAGCGACACGCTGTTTCGCTATAGCGACTACTGGGCACAAGGGCTGCTCACACTCGCCAGCCTATATGCCGCTTATCTGATTTTGCAGCGTTATCGTATTCAATGGCATTCTACCGTGGGGCTGATAACTGGCAGCGCTGTCATTGTCTTAGGCATCATATCGACCTATGTTGCAGGGTTGCTGGCCACCAGTTTGGTTATTATCATTGCTGTGGCCAATAGCACACGTACTTTATTCGGTATTGGCGTGTTTGCCTTGGTGTGTTATGTGTTTTGGTACTAC
This sequence comes from Psychrobacter sp. JB385, assembly GCF_900163785.1. Taxonomy (GTDB): domain Bacteria; phylum Pseudomonadota; class Gammaproteobacteria; order Pseudomonadales; family Moraxellaceae; genus Psychrobacter. The sequence continues at coordinate 112,624 of NZ_FUKN01000014.1, read as the reverse complement.
TACCAGCTCAACACGTCTTTATTGGTCAAATCCGTCTCGATGCTGGTAGTTGGTCTCGTGCTGCTGCTATTGCGCTGGATATTGGTCAAACGCTATCGTGCTCACGACTTATCTGCCTCTAGTGCGCACCTCCAGCATAACGCCAGTCAGATCGATAGTGAGGAGCACGTATCATGAATGATGCCAATAAACGTACTGATGCAAACAACGCCTTCGCCTCTTTCCTAGCATCGCGTCAAATAGCATGGTGGCAAAAACCAGCCGTGAGCATCACCATTGCCGTACTGGGTTTGATTGGTGTTTTGACCTTTGTCAGTATGAATGTGATGAAGTATGAGACGCATCTTGCCAGTGGTACTCCTGTGTTATTGCAACTGGCGCCCGTCGATCCGCGTGGCTTTATGCAAGGCGATTATATGGCGCTTAATTATGCCTTGGAGCGTGATATTTTGGATGCGTTAGATAAAACTGTTGACCGTCCTAAATCGGCTGACGGTTATGTGATAGTTGCTTTAGATGAGCACGATGTCGGGCACTTTGTACGCTTGGCAAATAGTTATCAGCCCAATACTTTGGCAGCCAATGAAAAAGCCATCCATTACCGATTGCGTAACGGCTCGGTCAAGCTTGCGACCAATGCCTTTTTCTTCCAAGAAGGTCATGCCAATGCTTTTGAAGCGGCAGAATACGGCTTATTTCGTGTCAATGACAAGGGTGATCCGCTACTGACCAATCTCGTTAATGAGACATTTGAGGTGATTGACCCAACAGCTACAGATAAAGCCAAAGTTAACAATTAAACAATCTGAGCAACTGCTACTTCACAACTGTAAGCAAATACTAACCTTATTTAACCAAATAAGTACTGATAACGATAAGCCGGACTTGCTACTGTGGTGAGCGGATAAAGCGCTTCTTGATAGGGCGCTTATAACTAATCATTAATAAATGAATGAGCCGATAATCGACCAATAATAATCTATTCAATCACGTACGATTACTTCATTCAAAATAAAAAGGACACACCCATGCGTAGCGCAACTTATAGTAAATTTGGCAAACCCACTGAAGTCTTGAGCCTTGGCGACAGCCCTATCCCTGAACCAAAAGCCGATGAGGTTCGAGTCAAAACCATACTGGCCTCTATTCACAATCATGACCTACTTACCATTCGTGGTCAGTATGGCTTTAAGCCAGAGCTGCCAGCCATCGGTGGTAGTGAAGCCGTCGGCATCGTTGATGCGATTGGGGATAATGTGAAAGACGTCAAAGTCGGTCAGCGCGTCGCGGCAGCCAGCGTGCAAGCAACATGGGCAGAGTATTTTGTGGCTTCAAAAGACATGGTCTTTGCCGTTCCTGACAGTCTAGAAGATCAAATTGCAGGCCAGCTTATCGCCATGCCGCTTAGCGCCTTAATGCTTATTGAATTCTTAGAACTAAAAGAAGGCCAATGGGTCATTCATAATGCAGCTAATGGTGCGGTCGGTAAATCACTTGCGATGCTCGCCGCTGCACGCGGTATCAATACCATCAATGTCGTCCGTAGTGCGGACGCGATAAAAGAGCTGGACGCACTGGGTATCAAAAATAATATCAACACCTCAGATGACGACTGGAAAGATCAAGTTCGTAAACTTGTGGGCGATGACAAAATAAGCGCGGCGGTTGACTCGATTGGCGGTGAATCTAGTAACGATCTATTAGAATTGCTCGGTCATGGTGGCACGTTGGCTTCGTTTGGTATTATGTCAGGTAAGCCAATGAACCTAGACCCAACCAATATCATCTTTAAACAAGCGGTTATCAAAGGCTTCTGGGGCAGCAAAATCAGCCAAGAGATGAGTGTCGATAACAAACAACGCTTGATTGATGAGCTGATCGAACGCGCGACCAATGGCAACCTCAAACTGCCTGTCGAAGCCACGTTTGATTTGGCAAATATCAAAAAAGCCGTCGATGGTGATTTGCAATCTAGCAAAAACGGTAAAGTATTATTAAAACCTTAATGTCTCACTGACTGCCAAAATCTACTCACTCAAACCATATATAAATGCCCATTAGTATTCATATAATAATACGGTGGGCTTTTTTGCTTAAATAGATAAGGCAAACAATCACTTATCAATACCAACAACAAAAAATAAATAGGGATATCACCATGTCAAACCAACCAACCTTTAACGCCTTAGTCGTCGAAGAAGATGCCAATGGCAACTTTAATAAAAGCATCCAAGAGCGCAGTCTCACTGACTTACCCGAAAACGATCTGCTCATTGAAGTGCATTATTCATCACTCAACTATAAAGATGCCATGTCAGCATCTGGCAATAAAAGAATCACCAAGCACTATCCGCACACACCCGGTATTGATGCCGCTGGTGTCGTGATCAGCGACAAGTCTGGCACCTTTGAAGAAGGTCAAGAAGTCGTGGTATTTGGTTATGATCTCGGCATGGACACCGCAGGTGGTCTTGGTCAAATGATCTCGATACCTGCTGACTGGGCGATAGAATGTCCAGAATCGTTAACATTAAAAGAAGCGATGATATATGGCACAGGCGGTTTGACAGCAGCTTTGAGCATTCAAAAGCTAGAAAAAATGGGCGCAAAACCTAGCGATGGCCCAGTTGCAGTTACAGGTGCCACGGGCGGCGTGGGTAGCATCAGTATCGCAATCTTAAAACACTTGGGTTATGAGGTGATTGCGTTTTCAGGCAAGCCTGAACAAAGCGAACACTTAAAGGCGCTGGGCGCATCCGAAGTCCGTCATCGCGATACCATCAATGAAATCGGTAGCAAACCTATTGGCCGCGAGCTATGGGCAAATGCGATTGACACCATCGGCGGCGATTACTTAGCCAACTTACTCAAACAAACCAAAGCTGGCGGCGCGGTCACCAGTTGTGGACTGGCAGCCTCCCCTGAATTTTCGATGACGGTCATGCCATTTATCACAAGAGCCGTGTCGTTATTGGGTATTGATTCGGTCTACATTCCGTTAGAAGATAAGAAGGCGATTTGGCAGCGTGTGGCTACCGACATGAAACTGCCCAATCTAGAAAGCTATGGCGAAGAGATTACATTGGCGCAAACGCCTGAATACTTAGATCGGTTTATCGCGAGTAAAACGGTGGGGCGTTATGTGGTGAATGTGCGGGGTTAGGGTTTTGGTTTTTGAAAGGTAAATAAAGGCAGCACTCGTTTTGGGGTGCTGCTTTTTTTGGTTTAGTAATCAGATAACTTTTATTCACTCAAAAATTTTAAATTGAGAAAAAGAAGCAGAAAAGCTATATTAAAAATTTTGGCCTAATAAAATAAGGAAACCTCAGTGTTTGAAATAGGAAGGATTTATCACCGTCGTTCTGAAATACACGGTATATATAAAGGCCAGCAATATGGTGGTATAGCAACGCCCGCCGAGCATCCATATATATTTATTTTCACCGGCGATGCTGGCGATGAGTATGGCTATATTGATGATTTTGATCCTAATGGCACTTTTAAGTACACTGGCGAAGGGCAAAAAGGTGACATGAAAATGACCAAAGGTAATTTGGCAATTCATAATCACCAAAGAAACAATAAAGAAATCCTACTTTTCGAATCAACATCACGAGGTTTTGTAAGATTTTTAGGTTATTGTAATTACGTTTTCCATCATATCGAAGAGCGACCAGATAGAAATGGCGAAGTTCGTGATGCTATCGTTTTTCATTTAGACATAGTTAATGAGAAAGGTATTGATACAGCTCAAACTCTAACCTCCAAATTAGTCAAAGCGCCTAAAGCCGTTTATATAACTAAGTCTAATAAAGGTAAGTCATTACAGCAGTTGCGAGAAATTGCCTTAAGTTCAACACCAATCCAGGCAAGCACTCAAGAAAAAATTCAGTCTATTCAAAACCGTAGTATAGCAATTAAGCTTTATACTAAAAAAAGAGCTAACGGTATATGCGAAGGATGTGAAGAGACGGCCCCATTTGAAACCAAATCTGGACCTTATCTAGAAGTCCACCACCTAACTAGGTTAGCAGATGGTGGTGCAGACTTGCCTCAAAATGTTATTGCACTTTGTCCCACCTGTCATAGAAGAGCGCACTACTCTTTGAAATATTTAGAGTTTAACAATAAATTGATAGATAAAGTTGCTGATATCGAAGCAGGTCTTAAATTATAAATTAGTCAGCATTAAACAAAAAGTCCCTAATTTAGTTGGAAATTTCTTTTAACTAAAAGTTAGATGGTTAGTTATTTTCACTAAGTTCTTGCTAATAGACTCCTACAATCCTCTCATTGATCTTTCAAACAACAATATTTATAAAAATTTCAGTTTTTCTTAACAAAGTCTTGAAATTTATTAATGTAGGACACATATTATAAATGAGGAATAACCTCACTAAATTAAAGGACTAAATCATGAGTTTGAAGCCAGGACCAAAACCAATTGCTAAATCGACTGGTAAACCAGATCAACGTCGACGCGATAATAAAAATACGCCGGGCAATACGCCAGCTGTAAAGCCGAGTAAATCTTCTAAATGAAGATAAAATAATTTTACTTTTAACGGCAAGCCAGAACTAATTGTACTGGCTTCTCTTGTCATCTAATTTAGCTGAGTAGGTTCTCTTCTCAGAAATTTACATTGAACTTCTTGTTTTAGAGATTTAGGTAGTATTAATAACTTATCGCTCTATACTAAATATGAATGAAAAGCTTAGAAACATAAAAAAGCTCAAACTATCGCGGGCCTTTTTTGTTATCTTTGTAGTTTCTACCTTCTTATATTGAGAGGGCTGATCTTCCTCGTCCCAGCCTAACATCCAGATAAATTAGTAACGTAGTCATAGTTTTCCCCAACTAACCCACAAGTAATTAACTATAACTTATAAATAGTTTCTTTAAGTTGATTATTCGAATTTATTTCATTCAAAAAAACACCCAATCAAGTTGAGTGTTTTTTTGCTACCTATCATTTAAGCATAAGCTCAAACCTATCACTCTACCCAATACCAATCAGGACCCAAAAAATAACTGATCAATACTGACATGATAACAAGTAGTATTGTAAAACCAATAGCGCCCAGCCATGATGTACCGCCCGCTTGAGCGAGTTTTTCTCTTGCTATATTTAGGTCTCTATTGGATGCCATTATTTTTTTGGTATGTTGAATGCTGTGGTTAAGATAAAAATAATTGCCAAAAAGGCCTGTAATGACAATCCCTACACCAAGAAAGAGTGAATTGCTGATTGCATTATATGTCTGCTCACCAAGCACATACATTAACACTGTATCTAAGAGTGATATACCAAGCATCACAAAAAACGCAATTTTATACATTTTTCGATAAGACAGCCAAGATATACCCAATAAAACACCAGCTAAATTGAATTTTGGACGCTGCATATCTTTTTTATCTAGTAGCAAATGTGGCTCACCATCCTCAAACCACTTATCGCGATAATAACCGTCATATTTTTCACCAACAAAAGCCGCCAATAACGTATCAGCAGTATCAGCGTCAGAAGGCGCTCTATGTGGTACGTTTTGCGCCTCTTTTGCGATATTAACGGGCGTTAATGGTGGCGGTGTTTGTGCCTGTACACTAGTAAGGCTTTGGTGACAGTTTGCGCAAACCTGCGCATCACGTGAGTTTTCTTGACCGCAATTAATACACTGCATCATATCCCTTAATATTATGAATCATAACAATTTTAGCGTTATCTTCACTATTTTTAGTAAATTAAAGTTGGCTATTTAGGTGTGTCACATTATAAGGAATTAAAACAAATGTTCAATAAAAAACGAACTTATTAACATCTCATTTATTTCACTCAAAAAAAACACCCAACCAAGTTGAGTGTTTGTTTATCGCTTCTTACAGTTAGATCAAGGGTTAAAGCGCACTAATAGCCTGATTTAATTTTTGATTAAACGTCTCATCAGTGACAACGCCTGTCTCAACATCGAAGTTATCAAAGAAGTTGGGCAATGACAGTGCGCCTTTGACATCGGCTGCAAAGAACGGCGCTGACCCTTCTGCCGCAGCAAGCACGCTTTGCGCGCCGCTAGGGCCTGGTGATGTGGACAGCATAATCATCGGTTTGTCTTGATACACCTTCATGTCGATACGCGATGCCCAGTCAAATAAGTTTTTATAAGCAGATGTATACGAGCCGTTGTATTCGGCAAACGAGATGACAATCGCGTCCGCCTCACCAATCGCTTGATAAAAGTCATGCGCGAAGGCAGGGATACCGCTCTCTTTTTCGCGCTCTTCGCTAAAGATTGGCATCTCAAGGTCATGAATATCGAGTAGCGTGACATCGGCATCATCGATTTGCGCCGCGCTATAGCGAGCCAATTTTTGATTGATGGAGTTTCTGCTGTTGCTGGTACCAAAGGCAAGTACTTTCATTATAAAATCCTTATGATCGTTGTTATCTTTAATCTGTTGTGAGCGTAAAAAACGCGTTGCGGTTAGATGGGATGCGACACCACGTATTATAATACGGACTGCGCTTTTAGCATGAAGGCGCTTGCAACTGCCAGCGCTAACGTGAAGCCCGCCATTACCAAATAAAAATGGCTATAAGCCAGTGCCGAGATAAGCGCAGACGTGACCAGTGGTGAGACAAACTGTCCGATAAAAATGCTGCTGGTCAGTACACCTGACGCCAATCCCCGCTTGTCACTGGGTACAAAGGCAAGCCCTGTTACCATAAAATTTGGCATCACAAGGCCCATACAAACGCCCATGAGCGCGCACCCAAGGGCAACCAAGCCAAAAGAGCTGGCCTGTGAGAGCACCAACATACCCACGCTCATGGTCATAAATCCTGCAAACGCCACACCATGGCTGTGAATCTTCGCGACAAGTTTGCCAAAAAAGACACCAGATATCGCTGCTGCAAGTGTGCCTGCACCCATAGCCAACCCAGCTTTACTTGGGTCTATAATACCGATATCAACCATAAAAAACGGTATTTGCGTCGGTAGAATATAAAAGACGACTAAGTGACAAAAAAGAAAAACAGCACAGCCTGCAAGGATTCGTCTCCAGCCACTATTTACATCGGTATCCTCTGGCAGTTTATTGTCTTTGGAATTGATCGGTTTATTGTCTTTGATAGAGACAAACACCAACGGCACCAAAAAAATGGCAAGTCCATAAATATAAAATGGCAAGCGTGCGCTGATACTGGCCAAATACCCTGCGGTGACGATAAAGACAATGCCGCCGATATTTGAGAATGCTTGTTGCAGTCCCATGAACTGACTGCGCTGCTGACCCGCAAAATAATCCGCTATCAAAGCCGTGATGGCTGTCATCAGACCCGCGACACAGATACCTAAGAGTGCGCGACTGATGAGGATGGCCTCAAGTCCTGCCAGCTTTGCGCCTGCTGCACCCGATATCGCAAACATCAAGGTGGAGAGAATAATCTGATTTCTACGACCGAACTTATCGGCAGTCCAGCCCAAGATAGGCGCAAAAATCACCACAAATAGCGCCGGTATCGGTAGTAGCATTTTTACCAACAGATCAGCAGAAGGCGTTCCCGAAAACTCATTGGCCAAACCTGGGAGCGCAGGCGCGATGGTGGCGTTAGACATTACCGTCAAGGTAGAAATCAAAAGCAAGCATAATGAGCTTGATGCGAACACGTTAACTTTCATTGATTACTCTCTTTTTAGTCGCCTGTGTGCTCAAGCATTGGACTTGAACTCATATTGATTTTCGCCTATTCTGCTACCTAAACCTAAGTTGAGGTCAAGCGAAAAATGCAAAAAAAATTGATACCAGAATGGATATCGGTGGGTATACTCAGTGAGAGGACAGGTGTATCGATATCAGCCTTACATTTCTACGAGAGAAAAGGGCTAATCAAAAGTCAAAGAAACGTCTCGAATCATCGGCAGTACCCAAAGCATGTCATTCGTATCGTCTCCTTGATTCAGGTCGCACAGCGTACGGGCTTTTCGTTAGAAGACATTTTATTAGAACTCCAAGAGTTGCCAAATCACACCCGCATTACCCTTGCAGATTGGGAGGCGCTGGGCGTCAGATGGCAAGGAGAGCTGGATCGAAAAATCGTACAGCTGACAGAGTTAAGAGACATGATGAGCGACTGCGTCGGCTGTGGTTGCTTATCACTTGAGCGTTGTAAACTGCTCAACCCTTATGATGAATTGGGTGAAAAAGGCGCGGGGCCACAGCGGCTGACGAGATAAACACAGTCTCAATCAATAATGAGTCATGACCTCATCCATCAACCTTGCTACAGTAGCGTATTATCTATTAGCAGACGGAAAACTTTATGATCACTTGGCAGCTCAAGCCTTTCGCTGAATTAACAACCATCCAGCTGTATCAGCTCCTTAAGCTCAGGGTAGATGTGTTTGTGGTTGAACAACAATGCCCTTATCCTGAACTGGATGACAAAGATCATCAAAAAGACGTTTATCACTTGTTGGGTTATGAGGGTGACAAGCTTGTCGCTTGTACTCGCTTATTACCGAAAGGCGTGAGTTACCCATCCGTCAGTATCGGACGAGTGGCCACCTCAGCCGATCATCGCGGTGGCGGCATTGGTCATCAATTGTTAGAAGAATCCTTGAGAGCCTGTCAGTCTTTATGGCCTAACGAATCTATTGAGATTGGTGCGCAAGTGTATTTGGAAGAATTTTATGCCCGGCATGGTTTTGTCAAAACGTCAGAGATATATTTGGAAGATGGTATTCCACATATTGATATGATTTTGGAAAAATAACCATTCCTTTATCTGTAACTAACTTACGCTACTTTTTATTGCCATTGATAGCTTTGCCAAACATTCAGACACAAAAAAGCCCACGCTATCGTGGGCTTTTTTTATGGCTATCTAGCAGTATCTAAGGAAGGATTATTCCCACTCAATCGTCGCAGGTGGCTTGCTCGACACATCATACGTCACACGTGAGACGTCAGCAATTTCGTTCATGATGCGATTTGAGACTGTTTCGATCAAATCATACGGCAGATGCGCAAAGCGTGCGGTCATAAAGTCTACGGTCTCAACGGCACGTAGCGCAATCACCCATGCATAGCGGCGGCCATCACCCACCACACCGACCGATTTGATTGGTTGGAATACAGCAAATGCCTGTGCGGTTTTTTCATACCAGCCTGAACGCTCAAGCTCTTGCATAAAGATCGCATCTGCCAAACGCAGAATATCGGCATATTCTTTTTTGACTTCGCCCAAGATACGCACGCCCAAACCTGGACCTGGGAACGGATGACGATAGATCATTTTTTCTGGCAGACCTAAGGTGATGCCTAATTTGCGTACTTCGTCTTTAAAGAGGTCACGTAGCGGCTCAACCAACTCAAACGCCAAGTCGTCTGGTAATCCGCCCACATTATGATGGCTCTTGATGACGTGAGCTTTGCCTTGGTGTGACTTGGCAGATTCAATCACGTCTGGGTAGATTGTCCCTTGAGCCAAGAACTCAACGACCTTGCCATCGCTTTGCTCACTCACTTCACGCGCGCTATTGGCGAATACGTCGATAAAGGTTTTACCGATGATTTTGCGTTTCTTTTCTGGATCAGACTCGCCTGCTAGCGCATCTAAGAACAAGTCTTCGGCATCGACGCGGATGACTTTCACGCCCATGTTTTCGGCAAACACTTGCATCACTTGATCGCCTTCATGTAGACGCAATAGACCATTATCCACGAACACACAAGTTAGCTGGTCGCCAATGGCTTTATGCAAAATGGCTGCGACGACTGAGCTGTCTACGCCGCCTGACAGACCAAGCAATACCTGCTTATCACCGATTTGCTCTTTTAACTGCGCCACACGCATATCGATGATATTGTCGGGCGTCCACTCGCCTGCACACTCACAAATTTGATGCACAAAACGGCTAAGCAATGCTTGACCTTGTAGGGTATGCGTCACTTCTGGGTGGAACTGTAGACCATAGTACTGCTTGTCATCATTGGCCATAATCGCAATTGGGCAGCTTGGTGTGCTGGCGACGATGTCGAAGCCTTCAGGTGCTTCGATCACTTTGTCACCGTGACTCATCCACACATTGAGCTTGGCTAACGATGCCTCACTCTTACTGTCTTCAATGCCTTCGGTCAAATGCGAATGACCTGTCACCTCAATCGTCGCTGCGCCAAACTCATGAATATCACTGGCATGAACTTGACCACCGAAGCGATCCGCCATCGCTTGCATGCCATAACAAATACCTAATACTGGCACATTTAACTCAAAGACAGCCTCGTTGATACGTGGGCTGTTTTCTGCGTGCACGCTCTCAGGACCACCCGATAAGATAACGCCTTTTGCGCCAAATTCGGTGATGCGCTGGGTGTCGATATCATAAGGTAACATCTCACAAAACACGCCAGAATCGCGCACACGGCGAGCGATTAGCTGGCTATATTGTGAGCCAAAATCGAGAATTAAGATGCGATCTTCTTTAATGGTGGGAGTGGCAGCAGCAGTAGTCATAAATCGATATCCATCAATTGATAAATTGGTGCCCTATTTTAACAAGTTTAGGCCACATCAGGGTTACTTACTCAGCAAAATTTCGTGTTTCAAGCATTTTGTTAAGAAAAAATATGTCTTGGCTCTAGCTATCCTCTATATCAACACGTCATACGCCAATCTTTTATTGCTAATAGTTTGCTCTTCCACTATGACTCCAAAAGATGCCTTTTAATGGTTTTTGGTTGCAAAACCATATAAGACTATGTTTGAGAACGATAGTCATTCACCAATTTTATATTTTCTTGAAACTTTTACTTACAAAATAGGCTTTCTTATCCTTTAGTTTATGTAGGATTTGTTAACAATAAGCCTCGATTAGTAGTCGAATTTTGTTATATAACCGTGTACAGTAAAGAAGTGATTGCCAATCATATGAGCCATCAATATGCCTTTAATCCAAGCGAAAATTTTTTGAGGGCGGTACGCGGTTTATGTTTTGACATATCACAGTAGGTTGGTCCGTTAATCGCAGGACAGCGTTTAGGCCAATCTATTATCGTTCCTTTAAGTAAGTGACCCGTAAGTGACCTAGTCCCACTACCTGCACTGCTAGATGGTCAATTGTTAGATTACTCATGTCGGAGCGTCTTGATACCAAGTGCGCAATGATCTCTGTCAACATCCAACCAAACCACCGTAAAGCCATGATGGCTTTCTCAAAAGGATACAAACAATGAAAATGGAATTGTTATCGCCCTCAGCCCTCAAAATCAGTACCCTCACCCTTGCAATCGCTGCCGCTTCTCTTAGTACCACCACCGTCATGGCAGTTGAATGTCAATTTACTGATGAAAATGGTAACACAACAAACTTGGGAGCCATTAGTAATGGCGATACCGCTCTTGCCTGTGGAATGATGGCAGAGGCTGGTGGTACTAATAGTACCGTAGCCGTTGGTGATTTAGCACTTGCACTTGAGAACTCAGCTACCGCTGTTGGTGGGCAATCATTTGCATCAGGTCTAGGCTCAAGCGCTATCGGCTGACAATCAGCAGCCACTGCCGAACGTGCACAGGCATTCGGTCATTTGGCTCAAGCAAATGGTGTGCGTTCCACCGCAGTTGGGGAAGCAGCGACCGCTGGCGGTACCAATGACACGGTTGCAGTCGGCAACCAAGCCAATGCTGGCATGAACTCTGCTGTGGCGGTTGGTGGTCAAGCCAACGCCGCAGGGCTAGGCTCAACCTCTATCGGTTGGCAATCAGCAGCCACTGCCGAACGTGCACAAGCCTTTGGCCATTTAGCAACTGCTCAAGGTGAACGCTCACTGGCTATCGGTGAAAATGCAGACGCTCAAACCGAGTTCTCTACCGCAATTGGTAATGAAACCATTGCCAACGGTATCGATGCATTAGCGATTGGTGACACAGCCAATGCAAATGGTAATTCAACGACGGCAGTAGGCGGTGAATCCGTCGCAACAGGGCCTGGCGCCACCGCTATTGGTTGGCGCGCAACCGCAACCGCAGAACGAGCGACCGCAGTCGGTCATTTAGCCAGTGCGTCTGGCGTTCGTTCTACCGCAATTGGGGAAGACGCTTTTGCTGGCGGTGCCAACGATACGGTCGCTGTCGGTAATAAAACTCAGGCCAATGGTAATTCGACCACAGTAATGGGCGGCGAAGCCTTCACTGGAACCGTAGCCGCAGGCACTGACTTAAACGCAGGTAACCTAACCTCAACAGGCGAAACGGCAGGAGCTACTGCTATCGGTTGGCGTGCAACCGCTACCGCCGAGCGTGCCCAAGCATTCGGTCATTTAGCCAGTGCGTCTGGTGTTCGCTCAACTGCCGTCGGTGAAGATGCTGCTGCACAAGGCGAGCGCTCTGTGGCTTTAGGAAACCAATCAACAGCTGGTGGTACAAACGATACGGTCGCTATTGGTAATTTGGCCAATGCAGGTCAAAACTCAGCCACCGCTGTGGGTGGACAAGCCAATGCAGCAGGTCTAGGCTCAACCTCTATCGGTTGGCAATCAGAAGCAACAGGCGAACGCGCACAAGCCTTTGGTCATCTCGCCAATGCCAGTGGCGTACGATCAACTGCCGTTGGTGAAGCGGCTAATGCCAGCTCAGACAATGCCATCGCTATCGGTAATCAATCAGTAGCCTCAGGTTTGGATGCGGTTGCGATAGGTGGCGACAGAAGTGGCGTGCGTCAAACGACTGCTTCTGGCACCTCGTCCACAGCTATCGGCGCTCAAGCACAAGCCACTCAGGCAGGCGCGACCGCAATGGGTTGGCAGTCCACGGCAAGCGCTGAGCGTGCTCAAGCCTTTGGTCATCTAGCTTCTGCCACAGGCGTGCGCTCAACCGCCGTTGGTGAAGCGGCCGTCGCACAAGGCGAGCGCTCTGTGGCTCTAGGTAATGAAGCGGTTGCTGGCGGTACAAATGATACAGTCGCTATCGGTAACTTGGCCAATGCAGGTCAAAACTCAGCCACCGCTGTTGGCGGTCAAGCCAATGCCGCAGGTCTAGGTTCAAGCTCTATCGGTTGGCAATCCGCTGCAACAGCAGAACGTGCGCAAGCGTTCGGTCATTTAGCCAAAGCAACTGGCGTACGCTCGACCGCAGTGGGTGAAGCGGCTCAAGCACAAGGCGCTGGCTCTGTGTCTTTAGGAAACCAATCAACAGCGGGTGGTATCAACAGTATTGCTATCGGTAATGGCGCAAATGCCGCAGGTGACAACCAGATCGTATTGGGCAATGCAGGTCAGCTCCAAGCCAGTACCGCCTCACAATCAGGTGGCACCAATATCGTCACGACTGATGCAAACGGCACACTAGGTACCAGTGTCAGCATAGACTCACTTGCCACCTCACAACAGTTCAACGACTTGCGTAGACAATACAATCGTCAAGAAGATCGCTTAGATGAAGCAGAAGATGGCATCGCCATGGCACTATCTATGGAAACCCCTGTGATTCCTTCAGGTAAAAGATATGCCATGGGATTTGGTACTGGTTACTATAATGGCAGCACTGCTGTGAGCGCGTCATTTGCTGGACGAGCAAGTGACAGTGTGACCATCTCAGCGGGCGCTGGTGTTGGTGCCGATACTGGCAAAGTTGGCGCGCGTGGCGGCGTTACGTTTGCTTGGTAAATCACTGATAACCGTCTGTTGCATTCACAAATTCAGCTGAGTGCAACAGACAAGCGTTATTTTATTCAACATCCAATCGAATCAACCAAAAGTCTTAAAGCTTTTAAAATACAGGATAAACAACGATGAAAATGGATTTTTTGCCACGCTCTACATTGAAGATCACTACCCTTGCCCTAGCAGTTGCAGCCGCTTCTCTGAGCACCACTGCTGTTATGGCGTCTGAGTGTCAACTTAATGATGCCAATGCGACCACTATTTTAGGCGCGACCAGCAATGTCAAAATGGCTCTCGCTTGTGGCAATGCAGCAATGGCTGGCGGCACCAATGATACCGTTGCAGTTGGTAGCCAAGCCAAAGCTGGTATGAATTCTGCCACTGCGGTTGGCGGTCAAGCCAATGCAGCGGGTTTAGGCTCAACCTCTATCGGTTGGCAATCAAAAGCCACGGCTGAACGCGCGCAAGCGTTTGGTCATTTGGCCGATGCCAGTGGCGTACGTGCAACTGCTGTTGGTGAAGCTGCCATGGCTGGTGGCTCGAATGATACGGTTGCGGTTGGTAACCAAGCCAAAGCTAGTATGAACTCTGCCACTGCGGTTGGCGGTCAAGCCAATGCAGCGGGTTTAGGCTCAACCTCTATCGGTTGGCAATCAAAAGCCACGGCTGAACGCGCGCAAGCGTTTGGTCATCTGGCCGATGCCAGTGGTGTACGCGCAACTGCCGTTGGTGAAGCTGCCATGGCTGGTGGCTCGAATGATACCGTTGCTATTGGTAACCAAGCCAAAGCGGGTATGAATTCCGCCACTGCGGTCGGCGGTCAAGCCAACTCAGCAGGTCTAGGCTCAACCTCTATCGGTTGGCAGTCAAAAGCGACAGGAGAGCGCGCGCAAGCATTCGGTCATCTAGCCGATGCCAGTGGTATGCGTGCCACTGCCGTTGGTGAAGCAGCCATGGCAAAAGGCGAGTCTTCTGTAGCAATCGGTAATATGGCAATGGCGGGCGGTTTAAATAGCATCGCTATCGGTAACAGCACAAAAGCGGCTAATCGAAATCAGGTCGTCTTAGGCAATGCGGGTCAAGTCAATGCCAGTACGGCATCACAGATGGGTACGGTCAAGATAGTAACAATTGATGAAAACGGCACGTTGGGTACGATGATGGTTGACTATTATAAGTCTGCTCAATAAGCCGATTATAAAATTAGAAACCATTGCCTTTAATCAAAAACCATAAAACCCTGCCATGGCAGGGTTTTTTTATGGCTTTCATTTATCTAAAGTAAAGGTAGCACCCAACTCTCATGTTGGCATTATCAATGCTTACTGCTGTTATCCAACGCTTGATAAATACGGTTTAACCCTTCGGTCAGTAGCGCTTTGGGACAAGCCACGTTGATACGCATTTTAAGATGCCCTTCCTGACCGTATTTGATCCCTGCATTTAGCTCAACCTTGGCGGCTCTTAATGCGTCATAGAGCATTTGGTCGTCTTTGGCATACGCAGAGCAATCCAGCCAAATCAAATAAGACGCTTCTGGACGCATGATTTTAATATTAGGTAGATGCGTTTCTAAAAATCGCACGGTCAACTCAATATTGGCCTCAATATATTCAAGTGCTTGCGTGAGCCATGCGCCACCTTGCTCATAGGCACTACGCATCGCCGTATAAGCAAATAAATTTAGCTCATACTCATCATTTAAATGCTGCTGCTGACTGATTTTTTGGATTAGTCCGTCATCTTTCGCAAATATCATTGAGCCTTTGATACCTGCGATATTAAAGGTTTTGGTCATTGAGGTCAGACTCACTACCTTATGCTCATAGCCTGTTGCAAGCGTCAAAAACGGCGTGAATGTGTGACCGCTCAAGGTCAAATCCTGATGAATCTCATCGCTGACGATGGCGACATTGTATTTTTTGCACAAGGCTAGAACCGCTTTAAGCTCCTCAGCCGTCCATACGCGCCCGCCCGGATTGTGCGGATTACACAGTAAATACAGCTTGACGTCATGCTGGGTGATTTTGGCTTCGATATCAGCCAAATCCAGACGATACTGCCCCTCAACATCTTTGAGCGCTGAGGTCACAAGCGTGCGATTATTTTGCTCAACCTTACTCATAAACGGCGCATAAATGGGATCATTGATCAGTACCGCGTCCCCTACCTCGGTAAAGACGTGCATCATCAGCGCTAGGCTTGGCACCACCCCTGGTGAAAACAAGATATTGTCTTTATTCAGCTGCAAGTCATAACGACTGCCATGCCAGTCAATAATCGCGTCGTATAGTGCCTCGGTGGGCTTGGTATAACCCAATATGCCATGCTGCGTGACTTGCTTAATCGACTGTAAAATAGGCGACGCCGCTTTGAAGTCCATATCTGCCACCCATAGCGGAATCGTGTCATCGCTATAGTGCCATTTGACCGATCCTGTATCCCGTCTGTCAATGACTTCATCAAAGTTGTATAACACAGGCCTCTCCTCACAAAAAATAATCCCTTAGGGTACAACATGAATGGTGCTATCTCCAATGGCTTTATGGGTATATCGTCATCTCAAAATACAATCGATACATCAATCTTGATTGGCTACTAGTATAAATTTGACTTGCTTACTGTGGCTGCGCTGACAGAGGCTGCGTAACATGTATCCCAGCAGCTTTGTATCGCTTTTGAAAGTGAATTGACTATATCGCCGTGCGACTGAGACACCTCTTTTTTACCATGTTTGACACCTAGCACGACTGGCTCATAGTGAGGTACACTCAAAACATCAATCACGGAGACAGATGATGACCTTACCTGACCAAAAGCCGCAGACGGACACGCACGCTTACGTCCTAACCAAATCTGATATCGATAATACCACCGAAACCAAACACGTCCACCAGTTCAATGAACACGCCATTCGCCATACGGTGTCGCTCAGTGATATCGTTGGTCTGACCAAATTTGGTTTGCACCTCGTACGTGTAGAGGCGGGCGATGAGACGACGACGCATCACTATCATGAAGAGTCCGATGAGTTTATTTATGTGCTGTCAGGTGAGTTGTCGCTGCGCTTCGGCGATGAGCAATATCAATTAAGCGCTGGCGACTTTGTGGGCTTCCCTGCACATGGCGCGGCGCATTCGATGCGTAATGATAGCGATGCCGATGCCACTTATCTAATGGGCGGTAGTAGACCTGATATTGATATTACCCTGTATCCAGAGATCGACCGTAAGATGTATACGATCCATGGCAAAAAAGAGTATGTGGATTTAGAAGATTTGGGCGAGGTTTGAGGGTGATTGACTGCAAAACCTTACTTCAGTAGAAATAAGTCCAACTCTAAAAAATATTTGAGTAAATATAAAACCTCTTTGCTAGAATAAAAAATTGTCAACCTATAATAGATTAGAAAAGGATTTTTTGTGTCCCTTAACATCCCTACAAGAATGAAAGAAAAACTGGAACAAGACTCTAACGTCCACTCTTTTACTATAACTAGCGTGAATAACCTTAGACCTTGGCTAGATGCAAATACGACAGTTTTTTTCCCCGAATATACAGACCATAGTTTTACTCATTTGAATGAGGTTTTAGCAACCGCAGAAAGTATTATTACAGATGAAAGCTGGAGCACTATAACGCCTGAAGATGTATCAGCTATGATAGTTTCTGTATTACTTCATGATTGCGCTATGCACCTTACAGAAGATGGTTTCTACTCCCTAATAAAAGATGAATATAAGCCCATTGACTCTCGGTATGTTGATGCAGAACCTAAATGGAGCGTTATGTGGTCTGACTATATCGCCGAGGCTAAGCGATTTAACTCAGATAAATTAAAGACTATATTCAATGATTCTCAACCCATAGAAGATATTCCAGAAAGCAAAATTGATCTCTCCACCAGACATAAGCTATTGATAGGTGAGTTTGTTAGAAGACATCATGCTCGAATAGCACACGAAATCGTCTTCAATGGTGTTCCTGGAGTAACCGGTAAAACGATAAAACTCGCTGAAGAGCCAAGACCACGTTTTTTAGATTTGTGTGGTTTTATTGCTAAAAGTCATAATATGTCTCTACGACGAGCAGTAGATGCTCTTGATACTAAGAAAAAAAGAGAGCATCTTAATTGCCATGTTCCATTCTTGATGTCCGTATTACGTATTTCGGACTACATCCAAGTGCAAGCAACTAGAGCGCCTTATCAACTATTAAATGTGACATCGTTGATTAGCCCTATATCAAGAGGTGAATGGAAAAAGCATGATGCTATTCTCGAAATCAACCATGCTGATGAAGATCCAGAAGCACTATTTATAGATGCTGAACCTCAAGACGCTCTCATTTTTGAAGACTTGAGATGGCTTTTTAGCGATATACAGAGGGAACTTGATGGAGTTTGGGCAGTATTAGGTGAAGTATATGGCAGATTCGATAAAATGGCTAATCTAGGTATCAATATTCGCCGTTTGCGTTCTTCTTTAGACGATATCAATGAATATACTAAAAAGAAAAGACCTGACTTTATCCCAAAAGTACTTAAATTTCGTACTGCTGATTCCGAAATGATGGAACTACTTATTGCACCGCTTTACGGTAATAAACCTGAGATTGGTATTCGTGAGTTAGTACAAAATGCGGTCGATGCCTGTTTAGAGCGCGACGATATAGTTAGCAAAAATAATATAAGTTTTGAGAATCATGAAGACTATGATGTATGTGTTTCAGTGATTGAGCATGAAAATTATGGTGAAGTTATCGTAGAAGATTACGGTATAGGTATGACATTGGATACTATCGAAAACTACTTTCTAAATATAGGTGCTTCATTTAGAAATAGCGATAGATGGAAGAAGACGCATGAAACCGATGGTAGTTCTGATATCCATCGTACAGGAAGATTTGGTATCGGCTTGTTAGCGGCATACTTATTAGGTGATGAACTTAATGTCGAAACAAGGAATATAAAATCTCCAAAGAACGAAGGTTTAAAGTTTAGATGTAGTCGAGGCAGCAAATCTGTCACTATTGCGAACATAAGTTGTCATATAGGTACCAAAATATCTATAAAAGTGAGTAAAAAAATTGTCAACTATCTAATCAAAGATACACGCAAATGGGATTGGTATTGTTTAGAAAATCCTAAATTAAGAAGGGTGCTAATCACAGAAAATGAAGGGAGACAATTATTATCTCAACAAATAAAAGTACCACAATGTAATAATAATTTAAAGAATTCTAGTTGGTACGAGATTGCTACTGAAAACTTCAAAAGTATTATATGGTCGCAAAAACGATTTAGCTCCCTAAATAATGAAAGAAAACCAATACTTATTTGCAATGGTATTTTTATAAATGAAGTAAAAGATTCATATTATTATCGTTATCGAAGAAACGATTATCTGTGCCTTCCTTGGCAAAGAGATGCCCTATTAATACCAAGTACTCCTACTATAGCTGTATTCGATAACAATGGAGAATTACCTTTAAATATACAAAGAACTGATTTAACATCGGATAAACTAGATTTTTTAAAACCCTTAGCACAAGATATTTCATTACAGGTTGTTAAAAGATTTTTTGAAAATTTTCATGATGCAGATTTTAGAAGTTTTACTAAAATTACGAATAAAATAATAAATCTTAAATATTTAGGTTGGTCTATATCTAGCTGGCTTTATAGAAGCAACTTATCATATTTAATATTTTCTAAAAGAGGTATTATGCTTCTTGACAAAAAACATCTTACGCAAGCTAAACCTGATTCAGTACAATTTATTGTCTATAGTGATAAGTTATTAAGCGACCAAAAGAAAATAAGTAAGTTTTTTACAGATTTTTCATATGTGCATACAGATATATCTAGTAAAAGCGATAGGCTAATGTGGGTCAGAAACTTCTTTGAATTAAGAGATGGAAATAAGAAAAAAAATAGTTACGGAGAAATCCTATACGAATTCTTAAAAGGTTCAAGATTATTTATTAGAAAAAAACACTATAAAGAAGTTTGTGGGCCTGCTGCTTTACCAGTAACATTTAAAAAAGGCCTTGAAATTATTTGGGAAAATAGCGATTGGTATATAGTTGAAAATAAAATAAAAGATAATTTACCACCTTTTGAAAATATAGAAGATTTAGTAGCTCAGCTTGATAAAGACGAATTAGCTGGTGTCATATATCACTACTTCGACTGGGATATTCAAATAGATAATGAGGTAAAAGATGAAGAAGAGTTTTCTTTAGCAGAAGCATTGTTAGAACTAAATGACGGCAACGCTTACTTCAAAATTTGAAGTAAGCATTTCTCAAAACTAACGCCCCCTAAACTCAGCGTCCCTTCTCTCCACCATCGCCATCGCACCTTCACGCGCATCTTCTGAACAAAACAGATCTGGCAGATAACTATGAATATTGGCCAGTGCCGCGCCGATGCCGCTACGACTGACATCTTGTGCTGACGATAGTAGACCTTGTACACCGAGCGGTGCTGCTTGGCAGATTTCTTTGGCAATCGTGAGTGCGCGCTCGTATTCGGTGCCATTCTCCACCACTTCACTGACCAGATTGAGTCGATCCGCCGTTTGCGCATCAAACGGCTTACCAGTGAGCAGATACGGCATGGCTTTTTGCCATCCTGCGGCTTGTACGAACCTGACCGTCGCCCCACCGAACGGCATGATACCGCGCAGCACTTCCATTTGGGCAAAGTTGCAGTTGTCACTTGCGATGACCACATCACTGTTGAGCATCAGCTCAATACCAGCGGTAAAGCAAGTGCCTTGTACCGCGACGACCACAGGTTTGCGGCGCAATTGACCACTGATGCCCCATGGATCGATTTGATCATGATCAAACTCAAATGCGCCTTTGTCCCATTTATCCTGCAATTCCATGAGATCAAGACCCGCCGTAAAGTGCTCACCATGTGCAAAGATAAGCACGCAGCGTAACTCATCGTCATGCTCGTAGTGGGTCAGTGCGTCGGATAATTGGTCAATCATGTGGCTGTCAAAGGCGTTGCGCTTGCTGGTACGATTGAGACCTATGAGACAGATGTGACCTTGCGTCTCGTAGGTGATGCGATTGTCGGTATGGTGCGTGGTGTCCATCGTCATGACTATATCCTTGTCAAAATTCACGTCGTGATTGATTCAAACTTTATTCAAAAAGGTATTTCAATATAGCACCCTTACTTTAGAACACAAGCAGCAACGTGTTGGTTGATCAATAGCCTCGTTCATGACATCAAGACCGTTGGTGGTCAATAGTTGATGGTCAGTATTAATAATAGTCAGTCACTAAGGGTCGATATTTATAATATAGTGAGTTCGGTATAAAAGTGATACAGCGGGGCTGGAATGAGTTTTTCGTAGCCTCTGTCTGCGCAGGCACAGCAGGTAAGAAAAACTTATACCAGTTCCGCGTTGCAATATAATGGTTCTGTTTTATTTAGAATCGACTATAGCCAGCATATTATAAGTTGACGCTATTTGCGATAAGTGCAACTATTAGCCAATTAAGACGTCATTCAGAGCACTTTATGGAATTTTGGCACGGTTTTTTGCTTATCACTAGCGTCCACTTGCTCGCGGCTGCCTCGCCTGGCCCTGACTTCGTTTTGGTGTCGCAACAAACCTTGGCAAAAGGTCGGCGCACTGGCTTGATTTGTAGTCTGGGCATCACGTTTGGTTTGGGCATACATGTCATTTATTCGGTGCTGGGATTGGCAACCGTCATTGCCCATTCGCAGCCACTATTGACGGCTATCAAATGGCTGGGCGGTGGTTATCTGATTTATCTTGGTTGGCAAGGTATTGGGGCCAAACCCAAAAAGCCATCCGATGTAGTCCATTCAACAGATACAGACATAAGCGTTTCACAGCCAGCACTGTCTCAGCAGAATATAGCGACTCGCGCACCGCTCGACACGGCAAACAACACAGAAACTCCCTTTGCTATTTTACGCCGTGGCTTTTTTTGTAATGTGTTCAATCCAAAAGCGCCTGTCTATTTTGTTGCTATATTTACGTTGGTGTTATCGCCTGATATTCCGCTGTGGCAGTTGGCTATTTATGGTGTATGGATGATGGTGTTGCAGATGGCGTGGTTTAGCACCGTTGTCATGTTGCTCTCTATTCCTGCCATCCATCAAAGATTTCAGCGCTTTGAGCATTGGATAGACCGCGTCTTAGGATCAGCGATGATTGTATTGGGATTAAATCTTATTTTACGTAGCCGATAAGCCATTAGTTGTTTGTGAAATCTGCTAAACTGGTTGATTATATTCAGATATCAAAGCCCGATACTATGACCAGTAAGCCTATGAACCGTCGCCCGACCGCCAATAATCACCGAAACAGATCGCCCGAGACTGCCAAAAAACTCGGTCAGCTGCATCCGCGCAATCCGCATCAAGGTCGCTATGACTTTGCGGTTTTGACTCGCGCCTTGCCTGAGCTTGCCGATCACACCATCACCAATCCAAAAGGTGAGCCGACGATTAATTTCTCTGACCACCAAGCCGTACGTGTGCTCAATAAGGCATTATTGGCGCATTATTATGGGGTGAAGTTTTGGGACATTCCTGAAGGCTACTTGTGTCCGCCTATCCCTGGGCGCACGGATTATATCCATTATATTGCCGATTTACTGGCGCAAACCACACACATCAATGACGATAATACGCCGCCTACGGGTAAAGAGATCCATGCGCTCGATATTGGTACTGGTGCCAGTGCCATTTATCCTATTATCGGTAGTCAAAGTTACGGTTGGCGCTTTACCGCCAGTGACATCGACCCCGTTTCGGTCAACACAGCAGCGCTTATTTGTGAAGCCAACCCAAAGCTAAAAAGCGCCGTAAAAGTAAAACTGCAACCTGAACCCAATGTTATCTTCAAAAACATCATTGGTCGTCAAGACTACTTCGATGTGGTCGTGTGTAACCCACCGTTTCACGCCTCACTTGAAGAAGCGATGGAAGCCAATAGCCGCAAGCAGCATAATCTGCAACGCCATCGTGGCAAAAATGAGAACGAGCAAATAAGCCGTCATTCAACCAAGTCAGGCAATGCGGCACAAAACCTAAACTTCGATGGTCAGCATAAAGAGCTTTGGAGTGAAGGCGGCGAGATTACGTTTTTGACAAAAATGGCAAAAGAGAGTCAAAACTTTGCCGAGCACGTTGGTTGGTTTACCACTTTGGTCTCAAAATCTGAAAACGTGAAACCGTTACAGCTCTTACTCAAACAATTGGATGTGGCTCAAATGCGCATTATTGAGATGAGTCAAGGTCAAAAAAACACACGCGTTTTGGCATGGCGTTTTAACACTGATGAAGCGTAACCACTAGAAGCTTGACTACTAAGAACAGTCTTCACCTAAGTTTCACGTGAAACAAAAAGCCCCACTTTGATAGCAAGGTGGGGCTTTTTATTAAAAAATAGCTTAAAGTAAAGTGAATAATTAGCCAAAAAACATGATTTTTATACCGATAGCGACGAGCACCAAGCCACCCAATGCTTCTGCCTTTTCTTCTAACCATGTGCCAGAGCGCCAACCTAAATAAACGCCTGACAAGCTAAATAACGCTGTGACTATGGCGATAATCAAACAGGCCAGCCAAGCGTTGAGTGCCAATAGATTAAGTGTAAAACCCGCAGCCATCGCATCAATACTAGTGGCAATAGCAAGGGTAAGCATAGTCTTATGATTGATGTCTTGATGGCGGTTATTGTTTTCTAATACTTCATCAGCGATATGAGCAATCTCTTCCTCCTTATCCTCAGCAAATACTTCATAAAGCATTTTTCCGCCAAGTACGATAAGAATGATACCGCCAATCCAAGGTGCCGCAGTCGCGAGCCACCCCATCAGCGCTGCACCCAATAGATAACCAATCAGCGGCATTACGCCCTGTGCAATCCCAAAATACAGCATGGCATAAATGGCCAAGCGTAAGACATAGTGGTGGCTTTGTTTCTGCGATTTGGCACCCAGTCCAATCGCAACAGCGAATGCATCCATTGCTAAGGCAATAGCAAGTAATAACACTTCAATCATTTGTTTCTTCTCTTGTCGTCAGTAGTCTTTATAGATAAGTTTCACGTGAAACAAAAAAATACCGCTTTCATGAAGAGAGCGGTATTTTTTATTTCAAATGCCAGTAAGCGACGCTTAGATGTCTAGATTAGACACCGTCAATGCGTTCTCTTCGATGAAGATACGGCGCGGCTCAACATGATCACCCATCAAGCAAGTAAACATATGGTCAGCAGCGATGGCGTCTTCAATAGTGACACGCAGCATACGACGATTTTCTGGATCCATTGTCGTATCCCACAGCTGATCAGCATTCATCTCCCCTAGCCCTTTGTAGCGCTGGATAGCCAAACCACGACGAGCATCAAGCATCATCTGCTGCCAGAGGTAATCAAAATCACGAATAGGGATATCTTTGGTCGTGCCCGCACTGGCTTCACGGCGAATAAAGGCATCATCTTCTAATAACGTGTTCCATTCTGCAGACAAACGCAGCAGCTTACTGTACTCGCCCGAATTGATAAAACTAGAATCGAGCAGATAATGATGCGCTAGCTGATGCACATAGACGGTGACACGTGGGAGCCACTGCGCTTTTGTCGATAGCGCTTCGTTACCAGTCTCAGCTTCATTTGCTGTCTCTGAACGAGCCACGCCCGATGTCATACCCAACAAATCAGAAGCCGCGGCATCCATATTCTCTGGCTGAGGCGCATGGATATTGACCAATTCAATCTCAGGGCTTAACTCACTACCAAACGCATCTAGCTGCGTCTGCATAGCGTCTTTCCAAGCTTGCATGGCAGACTTGTCATAAGTCATGTCCGTGCTAAGCTTGGGCGTATGCGTTAAGGCATCCAAAATCACTGCTGGGAAACGAATCTGCAACCGCGCTTTGATCAGCTGTGTTTGGTTATAGTCATTTAAAAGTGTTTCGAGCGCCTGACCAGTAATCGCAGGGGCATCAGCACTGATATGTAGTTTGGTATTGTCAATAGTCGATGACAGCAAGTAAGCTTTAAGTGCTTCATCGTCTTTTAAATACAGCTCTTGACGACCTTTTTTGACTTTATAAAGCGGGGGCTGTGCAATGTAAACATAACCACGTTCAATCAGCTCAGGCGTTTGACGGAAAAAGAAAGTCAATAGCAAAGTACGAATATGTGAACCATCCACGTCGGCATCGGTCATGATGATGATTTTGTGATAGCGGACTTTATCAGGGTTGTATTCGTCAGGGCCAATACCGCACCCAAGCGCAGTAATCAAGTTACCCACTTCAGCGGAGGACAGCATCTTATCAAAACGGGCACGTTCTACGTTTAGGATTTTACCTTTTAGCGGTAAGATAGCCTGCGTTTTACGGCTACGACCTTGTTTGGCTGAACCACCTGCTGAGTCACCCTCCACAATGTATAGCTCTGACAATGCTGGATCTTTCTCTTGGCAATCTGCCAATTTACCCGGCAATCCTGCGATGTCCAATGTGGTCTTGCGACGTGTCATCTCACGCGCTTTACGAGCCGCATCACGAGCGCGAGCGGCATCAAGAATCTTATTAGCAATCGCTTTACCCGCACTTGGATTTTCTAATAAATAATCATTGAATTTATCGCTCATTGCCGATTCAACCGCTGATTTTACTTCGCTCGACACCAGCTTGTCTTTGGTCTGACTTGAGAATTTTGGATCAGGAACTTTAACCGACACGATAGCAGTCAATCCTTCACGCGCATCATCGCCAGTCGCGACGACCTTCTCTTTCTTAAATAAGTTTTCACGATCTATATAGCTGTTAAGACCGCGTGTTAGGGCAGATCTAAAACCTGATAGATGCGTACCACCATCGCGCTGCGGGATGTTGTTTGTGAAACACAATACTTTTTCGTTATAGGTATCTGTCCACTGAAGCGCGACTTCGACACTGATGCCATCATCTTGTTGACTGTTAAAGTGGAACACTTCATTAACGCCATCTTTACCAGCATTGATATAGCTGACGAACTCTAATAGACCGCCTTTATGCTCGAACTCATGACGCTTATCAATGCGCTCATCGGTCAAAACAATACGCACGCCTGAGTTAAGGAACGACAGCTCGCGCAAACGCTTGGCCAAAATATCGTACTCAAATATCGTACCCGTAAAGACATCAGCACTTGGGTAAAAACGAATCTGCGTGCCTGTTTTGTCCGTGGCTTCCATCTGTTGGATATCTGCATCCGGCACACCATCGGTGTACGTTTGATGATAATGATAGCCTTCGCGCCAGATGTTCATCTCAAGTTTTTTTGACAACGCATTGACGACTGATACCCCAACGCCATGTAGGCCGCCTGATACTTTATAGCTGTTATCATCGAACTTACCACCAGCATGCAGAACCGTCATGATGACCTGCGCCGCTGACACGCCTTCTTCTGGATGGATATCGACAGGTACGCCGCGACCATTGTCCATGACGCTAACCGACTCGTCTTCGTGGATAATGATGTCAATTTGATCACAATGACCAGCAAGCGCCTCATCGATAGAGTTGTCCACTACCTCAAAGACCATATGATGAAGACCCGTACCATCGTCTGTATCACCGATATACATACCAGGGCGCACGCGTACCGCTTCTAGGCCACGCAATACACGAATATCTTTGGAGCTATAATCAGAGGGTAATCCTTCAGAAACCGCAGCTGGTGCAGTCGTTTCGACAATGCTGTCTGATGTCAGTTGCTGGCGCTCTGTAGGTAATGAATCACTCATGTGCATTCCTTAATCTAGCTATAATCAGCCGTCTGTCATTAACGCACCACTACGGCGACGCCTTATAACGTTATTTTAGACTTAACTTTGATAGTCAAAAACTTTGATAGGGGTTATTTTTTGAAGGCTATTAGCCAAAATTCTAGAAGATATTTGACGAGCTTAAAAAGCTTAAGTTGATCTCTCATTTATCCGATGCTAGTGGCTCTACCTTAAAATAAAACAATGCCAAAACAGCAGAAATAAAAATCATATTTATCAATCACTTAAAATTTCTAGCCAATAAAAAATATCTAGATAACGCTATCAAACAACTTGCTGAAAACAGGACAAAAATAAAGCCGTATTTTAGCATTTTTTTGCTTCTAAGTCACTGTTTACTGGCAGTTTTCTAGCTATTAAACCTATCTCTGAAAACAGTAAATATTATTAGAAGCAATGGTTTGGATATAGGCTGTTTTCGTGCCTATTTAAAACGAGAAAGTCTGAGGAAAAAGAGTAACGTTAAGGTAAAAAGACTTGGCCTTGTTTCACGTGAAACACGTTAGGAGTTGACCATAGTGACTGAACGAGAGGCACGATATCATCAGTCAAGCTGGTCATAAATACTTGGCACGGTAATTGTGACAATGTCGATAATAAAATATGGATCGCTCTATCGTCTAACTCGGCAGTGATGTCATCTAACAACACCACTGGTGTAATTTGGGAGGTAGCAGAACCAGTAAATACAGTTGAGTCTGAGTCATTCAGTAGTAGTGGTAGCTGTGACAAACGCAGCGCGGTAATCAGTAGCTTTTTTTCCCCACGAGACAGCACGTTTGCCGCTTGCTCTTTTAAGACTGGCAATGCTTTATTCACATCGGTATCTATCTTTTCATTGGTCAGACAATCATTAGGCTTTGTTGATGCATAGGAGCGCCAATGCACATGGATATCGGCACGATGGTTACCAATACGCGTATAGCCCAGTTGTAAGTCTTGCTCTAGTCGCTCATTGAGTTGTACATCGAGGGCGACACTGGTGTCATAGCCTGCACTATAGCTCAAGCTTAATTGTTCCGCGTAGCTAGGCAACAATTGAGTAATGCTTTTGGCAAAGTAAGGCTGCCATTCTTCAAATATGCGCTCGCGATAATGGTGAATCAGCGCAGCATGGTTGCTCAGTCCCTTGTCCCACGATTTTAGCTCAGCGAGCTGTACGTGGGTTAAATGTCGCGTTTTTTTTAGCAAACTATTGCGCTGTTTTAATAGACGCTGATAGGCTACCCATTGTGGATGAAAGCCTTGTTTCATGTGAAACACTAACCAATCAAGCAGCTGCCGACGACTGGCACTACCCTGCTCTAACATATCCATGGTGGATGGGTCGATCAATAAGGTTGGTAGTTGTTCGGTTAGGATGCTTTGGTTATAAACGGTGGTTTGGTTGAGTCGCAACACTGTCGTCGCGTCAGCTTGCTTTTGAATAGCTAAGGTACTGCCATCATTGATCTTAGCGTGGACCGTTACAGTATTTTTATGGTGCTGAATATAGCGTTTGGGCTGATGATGACGAAAACTTTTGCCTCTTGATAACAAGAAGATGGCTTCGAGCAACGATGTTTTGCCACTACCATTGACACCAATAATGACGTTGCACGCTGTTGAAGGTAGATTGACTTGTGTCAGGTTACGGAGGTGTGAGATTTGTAGACGTTCAATCATGATACCGACAGCCGCCTATTAATATTATTTAAATTTAAAAACAAAAGTTTATTTTTAAAGCTAAGTATGAGATTATAGGAGCTGAGCTTTTTCTATAAAGCACCTTAACCATAGCCACTATGGTTAAGATTCATAGACTGTTTTGGCCTCAACTCCCGATAATCAAAACATCATTGATAGATCACTATATACGCATTGGCATAATGACATACTGATGAAACTCATCATTCAACTGATTGACCAATACAGAAGCATTCGATTGGCTCATGTGCATTTGTATGTCCCCTTGCACCACGCCAAGAACGTCTTGTAAATACGCAGCATTGAAAGACAACTCCATCGGTTCGCCCTGATATTTTGCTTGAATCATCTCAACCGCTTCATCTTGCTCTGCGTTATTGGCTCTGACTTCAACCATACCGTCGCTGGCAAAATTAAACACGACGCCGCGAGATTTTTCATTACTCAAAATCGCTACACGGCGCAGTACATCTGTCATTTTTTCTTGATTAAATAAAGCAAGCTTGTCGGTATTGCTCGGCATCACACGGCGATAGTCTGGGAACTTACCATCGATCAGGCGAGCCGTAAAAGTGACCATCAAGTTTTGATTGACCTGCCCTGCACTATCAACCTCACCAAACGGCAAGCTGACTTGCAAGAATTCACGACCAAAGCTTAGCGTGACTTGATTGTCTTGCTCACCCAGCATTTTGCCAAGCTCTGAGGCCAATCGTTCAAGCTCAATCACAGCTTTACGTGGCAAGATAGACTGCATATTAAGATCAGCATTCACATCAATCACGCTACGTGCTAACGCCAATCGATGTCCATCAGTGGCGACTGTCGTCAATTGCTGCTGCGACACATCAAACAACATACCAGTCAGATAGTAACGGACATCTTGAATCGCCATCGCAAACTGCGTTTTATGAATCAGATCTATCAGACGATTGCGGCTGATATTCAACGGTGTGATGTTCTCAGGATTGCCCAAACTTGGATAATCTTCGCTAGGTAATGTGCCTAATGTAAAACGACTCTTGCCACTGGTCAACAGACAACGCTCATTGGCTTGAGTAGCAAGATTGATTTGGGCTTGCGCGGGTAAGGATTTACAGATGTCTTTTAGTTTTGTTGCAGGCAATGTGGTCGTACCTGCTTCTACACAGGCACCCGCAGGCAATTTCAATGTCGACGTCAGCTCTACTTCCAAATCAGAGGCAGTCAAAACAAGCGCTGATTCAGACAGCTGTAGCTTAATATTGCCCAAAATAACCATGTTGTGGCGTTTATCAGCCGCTTTGGCAATTAAATTAATGGCTTTTAGTAACGACTCTCGATTAATCGATAATTGCATGCTTAATTACTCTTATTGGTTACTCTTATTTGGATGATTTTTTTGTATATATATAAAATAGTGACTCAATAATACCTTGTCTACCAAGGATAATCCATCAGGTATCTGTGTGCTTATATGTCCGATATTATAAACCATCTGTCTTGACGAAAATACAGCGATAGCCTTGTCTATTAACCTGCTTGTAGCATAAGCGCCAGCGTCTTGTAGTCCTTATCAAAGGAAGGATCAGCCACTCTCAACTCATTCACTTTGTCACAGGCATGCATCACTGTCGTGTGATCACGGCCACCAAACGACTGACCAATTTCAGGAAAACTGTCACCCGTTAACTCTCTTGATAAGGCCATGGCGATTTGGCGTGGCCTTGCAATACTGCGTGTGCGTTTGCGACCCATGATGTCTTTTACTGTCACATCATAATACTCAGCGACCACCTTACGGATATTATCCATGTTCACCGCTTGCACACGCATAGCCACGATATCTTTTAGCGCATATTGGACCATCTCCAATGTAATTTGTGCACCCGTCAGATTGGCATTGGCAAAGACTTGATTGAGAGCGCCCTCTAAGCGTCTGACGTTAGAAACCACATTTTGGGCAATGAATAGGGCACACTCTTTGGGCAAGGTCATGCCATAAGAAGCTGCTTTTTTCTGCAAAATTTGAACTCGAGTATCAATCTCTGGTGGATCAACAGCGACCGTTAATCCCCAAGAAAAACGTGATCGGAAACGTTCATCAAATTCTGTCATTTGTGACGGATGACGATCAGACGCTAAGATTAGCTGCTTGTCGCCACTGGTAAAATCAGCAAACAATGTCAAAAACTCATTACTACTTTTGGTTTTTCCTGCTAACACATGAATATCATCTACAATCAATAAATCTACTTTTTTAATTTTCTTTTTAAAATCTTCTATTTTATTATTTCTTAAAGAATAAACCAATTGATTAATAAATTTTTCGGAAGTGAAATAATAAAAACTTTGATTATTTTTTAAATAGCGATGTGCTACAGAGTGCATTAAATGCGTTTTTCCCAAACCAGAAGGGCCATATATAAATAAAGGATTGTGCCTATTTTTTGATTGACGCTTACTAAGCTCGTAGCATGCCTTGTAGGCTAGATTATTGGACTTACCAGTGACAAATGTCTCAAAGGTAAAGTCAGGATTGAGATAGCTCAGCGACTTTGCATCGGTAGAGTCAGAGAACTCTGCATGACGCATGTTGGCATCTATATCGGCTTTGGCATTGTTGTGATGAATGGTTTCAAATTTGTCTTCTGTAAGGGTAGGGGAGGGCACCTCCTCAGCAAACAAAGACCCAGACTGCGATTGACTACTGTCGTCTCTATCACGGTCGGCGTTATCAACACGTACAACAACTTCTTCAATACTGCCTTGGCTGTGTTTAGCAACCAGTTGCTGAATGTCTTGTAAATGATTTTTTTTGATGTAAGTGACAAAGTAATCA
This sequence comes from Psychrobacter sp. JB385, assembly GCF_900163785.1. GTDB lineage: Bacteria > Pseudomonadota > Gammaproteobacteria > Pseudomonadales > Moraxellaceae > Psychrobacter. The sequence goes on along the minus strand of NZ_FUKN01000014.1, from coordinate 81,612 downwards.
TTAGGGGCAAGTATAATCAACGTTTGCGCTTCTTGATGTGCGGACAATGGTCTCAACCACATCGTGAATACATTGTCTTTTACGTTATAGCGTAAGTCGTTTAGACATTTGTCCCAGATATTTGCTGTGTCTATCATGAAAAGTATTAACCCTATAATCTAAACAATAGATGGATTTTAACCGTCTAAGCTATTACTGAGTCTCGAATGCTACCCACAAGTAATGACTCAAAAAGCTCAATTAGCAAACGATATAAAATCGTTTATCCAATAGGACGCTAATCTACCATAATCAGCCTGTGGATAACACCTTGTTTTTTGTGGATAAGACTGTGGATAGTTTTGGGGATAACTATAGACACCAAGTTATCCATATTTAACCCACAGCTTATCCACAGGCTTACCCATAGCATAGTATTTTGATAAATAAAGAAAAATTAGAGTTAACCACAGAAAATAAGGCTCCCAATAACAACAATATCTATATATATTAATTAAATTATTATTATAGAGTTCGAGGTAAACTGTGGATAACTTCTAGAATTGAATCAAATGACAAGCGTTATCTATGAGTAAATAATCAGACAGCTAATCAGTAATCGATAAATCTCATCCATTATAAAAAGCCAGATGAATATCTAAGTGAAATTACTTTATTGACCAATACCTTATGGAATGATATAATCCTCCGTTATTACGAATTTAGTCCATTATTTTGATAGGTGAGTTATGAAACGTACATTCCAACCAAGCGTGATCAAGCGTAAACGTACTCACGGTTTCCGTGCTCGTATGGCAACTAAAAAAGGCCGTCAGGTCTTGGCCCGTCGCCGCGCTAAAGGACGTCATCGTCTTACTGTATAATCAGTAAATTACGATACGTATGGCCTGTAACGCTTATCGTGTTCTTGTCATCTATCGATAGTGATAGTCAATCAATACACTGAACATTGATACGTAGCCATATATTAAAAGCGCCCACATAGGCGCTTTTTTTGTCTCTATCTTTTGCTATTATTCACAAACTTGTCATTCGCTCTTACACTAGGTTGTGTTATGTCCAATACTGTTTCAGCTACACCTACCGCTCGTTTCACTAAAGAGCAGCGCTTACTCACACCAGCAGCTTTCCGTGAAGTATTTGACGCCCCAGAGCGCAAGCTTCATCAGAGCCATCTGATGGCCTTTGTACGCGCTAATAACGAAGAGAAACCACGCGTGGGCATGGCCATTACCAAACGTAAAGTACCTACCGCTGTGGCTCGTAATCTTATCAAACGTCAAATACGTGAACAATTTCGCACTAAAGCATTAAATATAGAAAATAAAGATATTGTTTTTATCGTAAAAAAATCAATAAATGATATAGATAATAAAGAATTAAAAATTCAGATAAATAATATTTTTAAAAAAATAGAAAAAAAATAAAATGAAATTTTTAATTAATAAAATAAAAATTTTGTTTTTTAAATTATTTTTTAATTTTATTGTTTTTTATCAAAAGATAATAAGTCCTATTTTACCTGCACGTTGTCGCTACTATCCAACGTGCTCAAATTATGGCAAACAGGCATTGTTATGGCATGGGGTTTGGGCTGGCAGTTGGCTATTATTAAAACGTATCAGCAGGTGCCATCCACTGGGGGGACATGGGATTGATTTTGTTCCTCTACCTTTGGCGTCTTATCAGTATCGTTATCTTCCCTATACGGTTTCTTCACACATAACTAACCACGGACTAGGTGTGTATAGAGACCACAACAGTTATGTCTGTCGTCTAAACCACATGATGAAAGTGCACTCATAGCAAGGCGTGGCTTATTTTAGTATTGTGATTAATAAGTTACCCACAAGTTATCCACACTCTTGGTATCATTTAAAGCAGATTTTTAGTAAAATGATGCACATTTTATGTAAATGACTGCCAAAACTGTTGTCACATCTCAAGACGATCAGGGTGGGTGGTCATGACACATGCCCTAATTTTTCATTCCCTAATTTTTTAATCTAGGAAAGGTTTATGCAAAAGATATTTCGGGTGATGATCATCATTGCGATGTTAATCACCGCTTATCTGCTGATTTTGGCATGGCGAGATGATTATGCCGATGCGCCAGCTGTAGATGCGGTGCCAGAAACGACTGCTTCAGTAGGTGCTGACATTCCTTCTACCACTGGGGCCGCAGGGGATATTCCGGCACAGACACAACCTGTCGGTAATGACATTGTGACGGCTACCCCTGCTTCTGCTCAAGACACAGGTTTGATCACGGTAACCACCGATCGCTATGATATAAAAATCAGTCCAGAAGGCGGTGATATTGTTTATGCTGCTCTCAAACAATATAACGCAACGCTCAATAGCGAAAAGCCTTTCGTATTGCTAGAAAACAATAGTAATCGCGTGTATGTGGCTCAATCTGGTCTTATTGGTCCAAACGGTATCGATACAGCAGATGGCCGTGCTATTTATAGCCATACAGCAAATAACTATGTAATGGAAGAAGGGCAGCAAACCCTGTCTGTGCCGCTGACTTACAAAAAAGACGGCGTGACAGTCACTAAGACCTTTACTTTCACTGCCAACAAATATCCGATTGATATTAGCTATAAAATTCAAAACGCCTCTACCAATGCGTGGCAAGGCCAGATGTTTGCACAGCTAAAACGTGATGATAGTAAAGATCCTGGTATGTCTGATAAAGGTGCGCTGAGCATGGCGACCTATTTGGGCGGAGCTTGGGGTACGCCTGACGATCCTTATAATAAGCTGAAATTTAAAAACTTCAGCGATGGTGAGTTAAACACAACCAGTGATAAAGGTTGGGTTGGGATCGTACAGCATTATTTCGTTTCTGCATGGACCCCTGAAAACTTTACAGGTAAGTTCTTTAGCCGCGAGACTGGCAACGATTACTTTATTGGTTTCAATAGTCAGCCAGTCAATGTAGCACCAAACAAGCAAATCACGTTGAATGCCACGCTGTATGCTGGTCCAAAAGTACAGTCTGAGCTTAAAGACGTCGCTGTTGGTCTCAATAAAACGGTTGATTACGGTCTACTTTGGCCAATATCAAAAGTCTTGTTTGCTATCTTGGAAGGTGTGCATAAAGTTGTTGGTAACTGGGGTTGGTCAATCATCATACTGACCATTTTGGTTAAAATTGCTTTGATGTGGTTCTCTAATAAGAGCTACTATTCAATGGCAAAAATGCGCGCTATTGCACCAAGACTAAAGACATTAAAAGAAGAGCATGGCGACGATCGCATGAAGATGTCTCAAGAAATGATGGCTATCTACAAAGAAGAGAAAGTCAATCCGATGGCAGGTTGTTTGCCAATCTTGATGCAGATGCCGATTTTCTTAGCCTTGTATTGGGTATTGGTTGAAAGTGTTGAGCTACGTCACGCCCCTTGGATTCTATGGATTCAGGATTTGTCAGCGATGGATCCATGGTTTATCCTACCGTTACTGATGGGTGCGTCGATGTTTGTACAGCAACAGCTGAACCCACAGCCCGCGGATCCAATGCAAGCAAAAGTGATGAAGTTCCTACCGATTATCTTCACCGCTTTCATGCTATTCTTCCCAGCTGGTTTGGTACTGTACTGGACAGTGAACAACTTATTCAGCATGACCCAGCAATATATCGTCAATAAAAAAGTTGAAGAAGAGCAAAAACGTCGTACGGTTAAGGTGCTCGATTAACTGACAAGCTCGTAACAATATAAAAAACCATCGCTTATGCGGTGGTTTTTTTATAGGCGACAATTCTATCCACAACTTAAACTTTATCCACAGCTTATCAACATACACGCAAAAACATCGATGATTGCACAAGCTTTCAAAGTTTGCTTTGTCAGTCTGCATCCAGCCGTCTATAATGGGGTTTTTAGCTACTGAGAGTGATTGTGGATTCCTTAGAGAGGGCATTAACCGTACCCCATTCGTCTGAAAAATCTGATTCATCTGGAGCGACCACGATTGCTGCCATTGCAACGCCGCTTGGTCGTGGTGGGGTCGGTGTTATTCGTTTATCAGGTGTCCGTGCCTACGAAATGGCTTGTACCCTCACTGGTAAATCTGCTTTTACACCGCGTATGGCCAGTTTTTGCCGCTTTTATCAGGCTGATGGTACCGTCATTGATGAAGGGTTGGTGTTATATTTTAAAGGCCCGCATTCATTCACTGGCGAGGATGTGATTGAGCTACAGGGTCATGGTGGCATGATCCTACAGAATCAGTTGCTTGCACGTGTATTTGAGCTGGGTGCAAAACAAGCAAGTGCAGGAGAGTTCTCTTATCGTGCTTTTGACAATGATAAATTGGATTTGGTACAGGCAGAGGCGATCGCCGATGCGATTGATGCGACCAGTGCGGCAGCTGCCAGTAGTGCCATTCGCTCTTTAAGTGGTGAGTTCTCTCAAAAAATCAATCAGTTGTTAGAGCAGCTGATTCACTTGCGTTTGCATGTGGAAGCAGCGATTGATTTTCCAGATGAAGAGGATGTGGATTTTTTGTCTGATGGCGTCATACAAAATAATCTTGAACAAACACAGGCTAAGATTCAGCAAGTATTGGCGACTGCCAAACAAGGTCAGCTATTACGTGATGGTATCCATGTGGTATTGGCAGGCAGACCAAATGCAGGTAAATCAAGCCTACTCAATCGATTGGCAGGGCAAGAGAGAGCGATTGTGACCGATGTGGCTGGTACCACTCGTGACACGCTACAAGAGACGGTTGTGCTCAATGGTTTGACATTACATTTAACCGATACTGCCGGCCTGCGCGAAACAGAGGATACGGTTGAGCGCATTGGTATTGAGCGTGCGCGTACGGCAATTACTCAAGCTGATATGCTGCTGATGGTCTACGATGTGACCCGTGATCTGGAAGAAGAAAGTACTCCACTACAGCTTGCTGAGCAGTTGTTTGGAGCGCTACCAGAAGCCAAGCGCCTGTTGATCATTGCCAATAAAAGCGACTTACTAAGTGACAGTTACACCGAAAAAACCGCGATTGCTTCAAAAAAACAAATAGAAAGTCGAGGATATGAGCAAGTCAATGTTTCATGTGAAACAGGTGCTGGTATTGATACACTGATTGAGGCGCTATGTACCAAGGTAGGGTTTCACCCACCAGAGAACAGCTTAATTGCTCGCACGCGTCATATAGATGCGCTACGAAGAACGGCAGATTATTTGGCAGAGGCACACGAGCAGCTCACCGTATTTATGGCAGGTGAACTAGTTGCTGAAAGCTTACGTCAAGCACAGCAGAGTCTGGGTGAGATCACGGGCGAATTTAGCGCAGATGATTTACTCGGTAAGATATTTGGTAGCTTCTGTATTGGCAAATAATTCATAGACATGCCGCTTGGGTAAGTCGATTGATAACGATAATCCAGTAAGTGCGGTACTTGCTCTTAACATAATAAGGAAGATGGAATGCACTGTCCGTATTGTAATGCGTCAGACACGAAGGTTATCGACTCGCGCCTTGCTGCGGAAGGGGCGCAAGTTCGCCGTCGCCGCTCTTGCAACAGTTGCCAAGAGCGCTTCACCACTTTTGAGATGGTCGAGGTAGTGATGCCAAGAATCATCAAATCAAGTAGCAAAATTGAGCCTTACGACAATGAAAAATTGCGACGCTCTATTTTATTGCCACTGCAAAAACGTCCAATTACTATTGATGAGCAAGAGGCAATGATTAGCCGTGTTGAGAAGCGCGTCAGACAAATGGGTGAGCGTGAGATTAGCAGTAAAGTCTTGGGCGAGATCATCATGAGTGAGCTCAAAGCATTGGATGATGTCGCCTATGTACGCTTTGCCAGCGTGTATCGTGATTTTCAAGACATCGATGCCTTTCATCAAGAAATCGCCAATATTCGCCCCAATGAAAAAGACTAAAGCGTGGGTGAGTATCGTCTTATGATTGGACTATCTTTTGATGAAAAGTGCCTCTCTGTTTTAGATACTTTTGAGCCCATACTTTTTTCAAAGCACCATTTTCTCAACCACACTCGCCAACTCTTTTAAGCCACCTTTATGCCAACTCAAAACCACGCTCTAGATGCTCAAGACCGTTACTTTATGATGCTTGCCATTGAGCAAGCCAAGCATGGTTTGTATACCACAAGACCCAACCCAGCTGTTGGCTGTGTCATCGTTCAGGCAGAAACAATCGTGGGCCAAGGGTTTCATCCCAAAGCGGGTGAGCCACATGCAGAAGTATTTGCAATCAAAGACGCAGGTGCGCAATCTATCGGTGCGACGGCATATGTGACATTAGAGCCATGTAGTCATACAGGACGTACGCCGCCGTGCGCACTGGCCCTGATCAAAGCAGGCATAAAACGTGTCGTGATTGCAGGTCTTGACCCCAATCCGCAGGTCGCAGGTCGCGGTGTAGATATCTTGCAGCAGGCAGGAATCGAGGTTAGAGTGGGCGTCCTAACCGCGCAAGCAGAAGCGCTTAATCGCGGGTTTTTAAAAGCCATGCGTACTCAGATGCCCTATGTGCGCCTAAAAATAGCAACCAGTCTAGATGGTCGTACGGCAATGGCTTCAGGTAAATCAAAATGGATTACCTCAGCCGCCGCTCGCGAAGATGTGCAAGAATTACGTGCACGCAGTGGCGCTATCATCACTGGCAGTGAAACCGTCATTGCTGATGATCCTCAGCTCAACGTACGCTCTACGCACTTGGGCGTTTCGTTAGATAAAATACCAACGCCGAAAGTCATTGTGCTGGACAGACGGCAACGGTTGAGCCATAACCCACATTCTGAGTATCAGCTCTGCCGTCTTTCAGAGACGCTTTATTGGCGTACTGATGATTTGACCGCTCTACTAAAAAATCTGGTGAGCGAGCATCACTGTTATGATGTTTTAGTAGAGGCGGGCGCTGGTATTGCGGGCAGTTTCTTAAGTCAGCAGTTGGTCGATGAGTTAGTTGTTTATCAAGCACCTTGTGTATTGGGCAATGCAGCAAGAGCCATGGTCGAGTTCAATCCGTTGAGCTTAGCACAGCAATTACGGTTTGAGATAGCGAGTCATGAAAAGATAGGGCATGATATGAAACTAACCCTATTGCCGTTATAGATTGAAATGTGACTCTAAGTTTATTGGTTTCAAGATATTTATCCACAATCTACGGACAGTGCGCCTTAAATGTGGATAAATCGTAATAGGGACAATAGGTTTCACATGAAACTGTGTATAACTTTGTTTCACATGAAACTTATATAAAGATTTTTATATACAGAATTGACAAAAAATTTATAATTATCAATGTCTTAAGCTTGTATTAATTCTATACCTTACAAGTTTGAAAATATAACCAATTTGTGGATAACTTTTAAATAAGACCAATTTTCATTGGTTTAAAGTCTTATCTATTTTTACTTATCCACAACTTATCCCCCTAATACGCTTGAAAAACGGTATATCTTCCTAAAGATAGAAGTACGCCATTTACAGCTACGATAGATAAAAATCAAGATATAGTGTCTATCATGACAATATCACCACAAGATGAGGTCTGTATGTTTACCGGAATTATAGAGAGTGTTGGAAAAGTGAAGTCTATGCAACCGACGGGTGGCGACATACGTTTGACAATAGAGTCAGACGAATTGGACTTTAGTGATGTGAAACTGGGAGATTCTATTGCCTCAAATGGTATTTGCCTTACCGTTGTAGATTTTGGTAGTAATCACTACTCTGTTGATGTTTCACGTGAAACTATCGCCCGTACCGCATTAGAAACGCTGAAAGCAGGTCATACAGTCAATCTAGAAAAAGCCATGCTACCCACCACGCGCTTCGGTGGTCATATCGTTGCAGGTCATGTAGATGGCGTCGGCATCGTTAGTAAACTACAACAAGACGCACGGTCCATCTATATCGAAATCGAGATACCGCAAGAACTTGCGCATTATACAGCCACCAAAGGGTCTATCACCGTTGATGGTATCAGCTTAACGACTAATCTTGTACGCGACAATATCGTCTCTTTAAACATCATCCCGCACACGGCCCAATTCACCAATATCGCTCAGCATTGGCTGGTTGGTAATAAGGTCAATATCGAGGTGGATATCGTCGCGCGTTACTTAGAGCGCTTATTGAGCAAATCGCAAACTGGTGGCATGAATGCACCAAGCCCGCAAAGCCAAATTACAGAAGCTTTCTTAGCAGATAACGGCTTTATGAAATAAACTTTTTGGTAGAGTGCCAATCCATCCCTATTAGGATTAAATTATGTTTTTGTGAGTCGCTAGTCGAAAGGTTGTTTAGGATGCTGTTATAAAAGCCTGTAAAACCGTCACTAGCGCTTCTTTATTAATGGGTTTGGTTAAAAACTCGTCCATACCTGCCTGTATGCAAGCCTCGCGATCCTCTTGGGTATTGTTTGCAGTGAGCGCAACGATAGGAATATTATCACCTTGCGCACGGATCGCTTGAGTGGCTTGTAAACCATCCATGACTGGCATTCGACAGTCCATCAAAATCAATAAAATCTCATCACGCTGACTCTTTAGACAGTCGAGCGCTTGCTGACCGTCCTCCGCAACGATACTACGATAGCCCAGTTTGGTGAGCATTTTGCAGGTTATTTTTTGGTTGGTTGGACTGTCTTCCACCACCAAAACCAGTGGAAGGGGTGCTTCTTCATTAGGAAAAACACTGCCCAATTTGTTTGCTATGGTTAGCAGCTGAGTGCTGCTTTCTTCATGTTCCAAAGGTTGAACCAGTTTTTGCCTGGCTGCCGAGGTCAAGCGCAGCATCTCAGAGAGCAATAGCGTCATGTCCAGCGGTTTGTTCAAAAAACCATCGTATTTGCCTAGCAGCACAGAGGGGATACGGCGCTCAGGTTTTATACTAAACAATATTTTTGGTAGCGATGGGTGAGTGAGTAAGGTGTTTAAAGCCTCTTGTCTGTCACGATTACTCGATGCTTCGCCTGCCATTTTTGTAGGTTCTACTACATCATATTCTATATTGATAGTTTCTAGATTTTGATGTTCTGTGCCATGCTCGTCTGACGTGTCTATTACGATGGGGGTGGTAATCGTCTCATAGTATTCATAATCCAATAGCACTATCGGCACCAGTGTTGGGTGTATCTGCGCCAATTTGTCGGTGAGTGATTGGATAGCAGCCAAGTCTGTAGAGGTATAAATAGTGGTCGACACAGACAAATAGGTGCACAAGCGCTGTATTTTTGTAGCGACCAGAGATTGATTGACGATGGCAATGAGGTGAATGTTCGTCAGTTGGGGATTTTGGTGATAAATGGGTTGATAGTTTGGTTTACGGCAAGGCAGATATAGGTTAAAGATGCTCCCTTTACCTACCGTACTTTTTAATTCAATAAAACCGCCCAGTAACTGAGCAAAGCTATTGGCATTGTTTAAACCAATCCCTGTCGTAACGGTATTTTGCTCTATGCGCTCATGAGCTTGTTGATTGTTTTGAAAAAGGCTTGTCATCAGCGTTTTCTGTTTGTCTGCTGATATGCCAATGCCTGTATCTTCGATACTAAAACGGACCCAGTGAGACGATGGTTCTACTAACACGTTCTTATTGGAGGGCAACACGTGATCTCTACCAATTTCCATAACCTGAGCTTTGGTCACGCGATCAATGATGAGAGAGACATGGCCTGAAGTGGTGAATTTTATGGCATTTTTTAATAAGTTCAACAGTATCTGGCGTAGCCGAATGTCATCAGTGTGGATACAACGTGGACAGTCTGGCATAAAGAAATAAATCAATTCTATGCCTTGCTGCCGCGCATTATTGATGACTAGGTTGTTGATCTCTTGTCCCAGCTTATAGATATCTATTGGCTCGATAGTAAGCCGCGTTTTTCTGACTTCCACCTCTTCTATACCGAGCGTACTATTGAGCATGGTCAGCATACTTTGACTGGCGATGATCAGTGATTTTAAGATTTCATGCCGTTCTGGCGTCAGGGTAGAGGGATCAATTGGTTCAAGCAAATCGATCATTGCTTCTAGTGGTATACGTAGTTGATACCCTGTCAAAGAGCGCAGCTTATTCAACTCATCAAGCTTTTGTTGCAGCTGCTGATTTTGTAGCTGTAATTGTTCGGTTTGGTTGGCAAATTCATGGACGTTGCTCAACAGTACTGTGAAACCATGAATCTGCTCATGTTCACCAAACCAAGGCGTGACGTGAAGCTGGTACGTTTGCCTGTTTTGTAAGCCATAAACGATCAAGGTACGAGTCAATCGTAAGCTTGCCAACGTCTGTAGCAACTGCTGAGTAGATTCGTCCTTACCCGCCACAAAATCTGTCAGCTCATAACGCTTATCCTCTTGCGAGGATTCCATAAAAATCTGCTCAAAACGTTGGTTAAAAAAACTGATTTGACCATGACGCATGATCATGAGCATCGGCAAAGGTGCTTGCTCGACCAAACGCTCAAGGCGATGAGTGAGGGTTTTGATACGGCGATAGTCATTGTGCAGCTGATAACTGACGCGGCTTAACGCATGACCTAGATACAAAAACTCAGGCGTAGAGTTTTTGTGCAAAAATGGCGGCGGGCTATAGGCTTCTTTTGCATGGCTACTCAAACTTTCGGTGTAGCTCAGTAGTTGCTCCCAATTATTGCGGCGACTGAGCATATAGATAAGTGCAATCATAAAAAACATAATCGCTGTCATCAGTGGCAACCAATAACGATAAGATATCCAGTTAATAGCAAGCGGCTTATGACGCAATATGATATAGACTTGGTGGCCACTTTTGAGCTTAATAGTGCCTGTTAGGGTGCGATTGCTTAGCGTATAAGCGCTATGACTTTTATCATCAAAGGGCGAGAGGATAATAGGAAAAGTGACAGTGGCAAATGCCGGCTCATTAGAACGGACATGCCGATGAATATACGTCTGCCCAGAGGGCATCATAAAAATCAGCTGATAACTGATATCTTCAAATGATGGTTGTTCCAAAAGCGTTTTGATCTCAGTGTTTACTGGGATGGTATGATTGGTGATTTCGTGCTGTAAGGCATGAAACGTATCGACACTCTGTTCTTCATTGTGCTGCTTTATATCATAAAAAAGTGTGAAGTAATACAGTGCAAGCATCACTAGCACCGTCAGTCCATAAAATAGAATTAAGCGTTGTAAGGACTGAAACTGTTGCATGAAAGCGTGGTCCTATGTCGACACAAAAAGGCACTATGAATAAATAATAAGCTCAGCGTGATATAGGATCTGCCGAATCCATTCAGGTTTTTTTATTATAAAGACAAACAGTGTCATTAGTCACGTCCGATTGCTGCTATTACAATCATGGCACAACATTGCAAACTCCCCTATAATGGGGAATCACCCACATATACTGCCTGATTATGATTACAAGTGCTTCGACTACGACTGCTGCGGTCTCTGATTTGTCTGCTTCTCTTCCTACCAACCATCTTGCATCTGATCAACGATTGAGAGTGGTGTTCGCTGGCACGCCTGAATTTGCGGCGATCAGTCTGGAGTCGCTCATCAGTCAGCAAGACGTGCTGAATATAGACATCGTCGCCGTCTATACACAGCCTGATCGTAAAGCAGGACGTGGTCAAAAACTGTCTGCGTCGGCAGTTAAGCAAGTCGCATTACACCATGATGTAACAGTCGAACAGCCAGCTACTTTCAAAAAATCTAGCGTGGAGGGCATGGCGGCACGTCAGACATTGCGGACGTATCAGCCTGACGTCATGATTGTGGCAGCCTATGGTCTTATTTTACCGATTGGTGTATTGACCACGCCTACCCATGGTTGCCTAAACATTCACGGCTCATTGTTGCCACGCTGGCGCGGTGCGGCGCCTATCCACCGTGCGCTGCTGGCAGGAGATGATGAGACGGGTATTACCATCATGCAAATGGATAAAGGGCTTGATACAGGCGATATGCTGTATAAGGTCAGTTGTCCCATTGAAGCAGAAGATACTGCATCGAGTCTGCACGATAAATTGGCCACGCTTGGGGCAACTGCGATTACCACGGTATTGAAAGATCTATCCCATTATCAGGCACAAGCAACAGCTCAAGATGACACGCAAGCCAATTATGCCGAAAAGCTGATCAAAACCGAAGGCGAGATTGATTGGACACAACCTGCTGCTACGATTGAACGTCAAATTCGCGGATTGACGCCATGGCCGGGTGCCTACACTTTTTTAGACGGGCAACGCGTCAAAATACTCTCGGCATTACCTGTTAATACAACGCAGCAAACAGATAAGCCTGCTGGTACCGTCGTGAGCGTTGGACGCAAGGCAATCTTGGTGGCCTGCGGTAAAGAAACTACTCAGAAGAGCGCTAGTACGTTGGCTATTACGAACTTACAGTTCGCTGGTGGCAAGCCGATGACGGCTGAACAAGTCTGTCATGGCAATCAGCTCAACGATGGCGATCAGCTCACAGCAGAATCAAAATAGCGCTAACCACATTTCATCTTACTTGCATAAGGCGTTATCAATCATACGTCAAGGAAATCCAATTTAATGAGAAACACCAGCAGCACGTCTAAAAACAATGCGCCGAGAAACAATAAGCTGAAGCCGTCAAGCAACCTAATCATGAACGGCAGCGTGCGCGTGCGTGTGATTCGCACCTTATTGGCCATACAGAACGGTCAGTCCCTCTCAAGCGTGCTTGATCCCTTATTGAACAGCTTGCACGATGGTGATAAAGGCTTTGCGCACGCGTTGTTGCTCACGACGCTACGTCAGTGGCACGCGCTTGCACGTCTGCTCGATACCTTAGCGGACAATCCGATTGACGAAGTTGAAGTTCGTACGACGATCCAAGTGGGCTTGGTACAATTATTGTATTTAGAAGTGGCCGATCATGCGGCCATTCATGAAACGGTGGAAGCGGTTAAAGAGATTGAGTTTGCTCATGCTAGTGGTCTGGTGAATGCTATTTTACGTAAAGTCGCTAAAAATCCCAGCAAATTCCGTAAGAAATGTGATAAAAAACACAGCTTGCCAAACTGGCTCGCTTATCAGCTCAAGCAGGATTGGAGTGAGCAGTATGATGAGCTGACTCAAGGCCTCCGCCAAGCGGCACCAATGTTTTTACGAGTGAATACGGCTGTTGGCTCAGTAGAAGATTATCAGCACACATTGGATGGGGCGGAGATTGACGCAGACTTGGTTGAGCTGATGAGCGGTATCCGTTTATCGAACGCATCAGTGGCGACGCTATCGACGACAGGATTAAGACTGCATCAGAGCACTGCCGTAAATGCGCTGCCTCATTTCGCTGACGGCGCTGCTAGCGTACAGGATATGCATGCGCAGCTTGCCGCACCGATTATTAATCAAGCCTTGATGGCTAAGCTTAGCGCTGAAAGTTCTGATGCTAGCGATAATGAAAAGAGCCATGAGTTACATATCTTAGATGCTTGTGCTGCCCCTGGTGGCAAGCTTGCTCATTGGTTAGAGCTGTTAAATTCAGCAGAACAATCGCCGTTGTTTCACGTGAAACAAACGGATTCAGAAAGTACGTCGCCAGTGTCTAGTATTAAGCTGACCGCTATCGATAACGAAGCGCCGCGTATCGAACGTATTTATGACAATTTGCAGCGTTTGAACTTAACGCAACAAGACTTAACGCAATCTGAAACCACCAATATTGCCCTCAATATCGTGTGTGCGGACGCCACTAGATGGCAATCTGCTAGTAAAAAAGATGCCAGCGAAGCAGTGTTTGATGCCATATTGCTGGATTCTCCCTGTACCGCGACGGGCGTGATCCGCCGTCATCCTGATATCAGTATTTTGCGTACTGAGGAAGATATTGAGCAAACGGCCGTTTTGCAAGCCGATATTTTGCACAATTTATGGCCACAATTAAAAGCAGGTGGTTATTTGCTCTATGTGACGTGCTCTATCTTAAAGCAAGAAAACGTCGAGCAAATGCAGGACTTTATCAAGCATCATGACGATGCCGTCGCGATTGAATTTACCGAGGATTGCAATTGGGGTATCGCGCAAACGATTGGTCGCCAGTGCTTACCGATTGATGGCACCAGCGGCGATGGCTTTTATTATGCGTTGTTGCAGAAGAAAGTTTGAGCAAGGAAATCAAAGTGAAAAAACTATTTTTATCCTCTTCTTTATCGGATACTTATCAACATCTAGAAGATTTTATTGGGCAGCCGTTGCAAAATAAAAGCGTAACCTTTATACCTACAGCAAGTGTTGTGGAAGAGTACAAAGATTATGTTGAAAATGATAGAAATGCTTTTCAACTACTCGGTATCAAAGTTGTAGATTTAGATGTATCTCAGTATCTTAAGGAAGATATCGCTCAAATCATAAGAAGCAATGATTTTATTTATATTTCGGGTGGTAATACCTTTTATTTATTACAAGAATTGAGAAGCTCGGGTGCTGACCAAGTCCTATTAGAAGCGATTCAAGCGGGAAAACCTTACATTGGTGCTTCTGCTGGCTCTATTGTAATGGCTAAAAACATTGAATACGTATCGAAAATGGATGACAAGAGTAAAGCTAAAACTTTAACTGACTACAGTGGACTAGGTCTATTTGATTCTTATATAGTACCTCATAAAGGTAATAACCCATTTAAAGATGATGTTGAGCAAATAATCAAGGAATATAAGGGAAAGCTCCCAATTATCCCTATTAGTAATAATCAGGTAGTGCAAGTTAAAGGTTCAAGTGTAGAGGTTTTAGGAATATAGACAGTTAAGCTCTATAAGGTCTATTCTATAAAATGGATAAGTAATTAGCAGAATAAACAGGACATTCTAATGAAATATATCAGTACCCGTGGTCAGACAGCGCCAATGGATTTTAGTGATGTGCTCTTGATGGGGCTTGCACCAGATGGTGGTTTAATGCTGCCTGAACACTACCCAAATATTGATAGTGCCACGCTTAATGAATGGCGCACACTTAGCTATCCACAGCTTGCGATGGCAATCATGAAGCGTTTTGCGACTGATATTCCTGTGGCTGATTTGCAAGACATCATTGAGCGTACTTATACCGCTGATGTATTTGGCTCTGACGACATTGTTCCTGTCCGTAAGCTTGAAGACAATTTATACATTTTAGGTTTATCGAACGGTCCAACGCTGGCGTTCAAAGACGTGGCCATGCAGTTTTTGGGCAACGCTTTTGAATATGTACTCAAAAGAAAAAACGCGCGTATCACCATCATTGGTGCGACCAGTGGCGATACGGGTAGTGCAGCAGAATATGCCTTACGTGGTAAAGACAATATCGAAGTCTTTATGCTATCACCGCATGGCAAGATGAGTGAGTTTCAGCGCGCGCAGATGTACAGCTTGACCGATAGTAATATTCATAACATTGCTATCGATGGTATGTTTGATGATTGCCAAGATATCGTCAAAGCGCTGCAACAAGACGCTGAGTTCAAAGCCGCCTATAGCTTGGGTACGGTCAACTCCATCAACTGGGGACGCATACTGGCGCAGATCGTTTACTACTTTAAAGCGTATTTTGCGGTGACGACCAGTAATGATGAAACCGTCAGTTTCAGCGTGCCATCTGGTAACTTTGGTAATATTTGTGCCGGTCACATCGCGCGTGAAATGGGGTTGCCAATCGAGCGTTTGATCGTTGCCACTAATGAAAACGATGTCTTAAACGACTTCTTTAATAAAGGCGCGTACCAACCACGCCCGACGGAAAAAACCTACGTCACCTCAAGCCCTTCAATGGACATCTCCAAAGCTTCTAACTTTGAGCGTTTTGTCTATCTATTGCTGGATAAAGACAGCGCGCGCGTTCATAAGTTATTCGACGGTGTAAAATCAGGCAAGGGTTTTGACTTGTCAGATGTGATGGAAGCGGTGAATACGCGCTACGGATTTGCTGCGGGTAAATCGACTCACAGCAACCGTCTACAAACCATCAAGGCGCTTTATGAGCAGTATGGTGAACTGGTTGATCCTCATACCGCTGATGGTATCAAAGTCGCCAAAGAATTGCAGTTAGACAATGAGGTGATTATTTGTGCAGAGACGGCATTGCCTGTGAAGTTTGCTGATACGATTGTTGAGGCCGTTGGTCAGACAGATATTGCCCGTCCTGCTCATACAGAAGGTTTAGAGAGTTTGCCGCAGCACGTTGTGGTACTAGACAATGATGCCGAACTGGTGGCTGAGCAAATTCGTCAGCATGTTACGCCAAACCCAGCTTAATATACTGAGGATTTTTAGCGACATCTTCTAAAAAACACCACATGAGTAATGGTTTTAAGGTTACGCCATTGTAATAAATTGTTTATGATTGTGTTATGGTAGATATGATTGTAATATTAGAAACAGCGTTGGCGGGTCATTATGGTGCCAGATGCTCTTTTAAGAATCATACCAGCCAAACAGTGGTATATATTGTGGATATAATAATGAAGATGAGCTTAAAAAAGATAGCAAAAGCACTGTTATTGACAACCGTTAGCAGTGCTATGCTAATGACCACGGCCTACGCAAACAACCCACCGCCAACCATCAAAGCAGATGCGCCCAATCGCTATATCGTCAAAAAAGGCGATACCTTGTGGGACATCTCAGGGCGTTATTTGGACAGTCCATGGCGCTGGAAAGAAATTTGGGCCACCAATAAACAAATCAAAAACCCCAATCTTATTTATCCTGATGACATTCTTATCTTGTGTGTGATTCAAGGCAAAACCCTCATCGGTGTGGATACTGGCGAAGGGTGCGCTGGGGTTGAAAAACAATTATTAGGCAATGCCGTCACGAGTACTGTCACCGTCACGTCTACTGCCAATAGCATTCCTCCTATTCCGCTATCTGCTATTCAACATTGGTTAGATAAAGCAATCATTGTCGACCCGCAAGACTTTAATACCACGCCTTATATCTTAGCGTCTAAAAACCGTAACTTAATCACGGCAAGTGGTGACAAAGTATATGCCAAAGGCGTGCCCCTTATCGTGGGTCAACGCTATGGTATTTACCGCGAAGGTGAGCTATATGTGGAGCCCAAAACGCAAGAAGTGATTGGCTTAGAGGTTACTCAAGTGGCGACAGGATTGGTTACCGCGACAGAGACCAATGGTGTCACAAGCCTACAGCTTACAGACAGTTATGGCAAAGAAGTGCGCGAAGGAGATCGAGTATTTGTTGAGCTGAATAATTCTATTCCACCTGTTTTTTATCCTGCGCCTGCCACTGTCAGTCGTGGTGGGCTAATTGTGCGAGTTATGGACTCTATCAGCTCAGCGGCGAAGGGTAGTGTGGTTGCCATCAATCTAGGTAGTGCCCAAGGCGCAAAACCAGGTGATGTGCTGACGGTCTATCAAAAAGGCCCATTGGTACGTGATACTAAAGACAATGATATGCCTGTTCGTTTGCCAAATGAGCCAAGTGGTACGGTGATGATCTTTAATACCTTTGATCATATTAGCTATGCGTATGTATTGGATTCTGAGTTACCACTCAACGTGGGTGATCAGCTACTACCGCCACCGTACTTATAATCTATTGCTGGTTCATCGAATGAGCCAATTTACTTGCTTGTATGAGATAAATGACCATGACGACGGCAGTCTCCTCTTTATTGACCGACGATCAGCGCGCAACATTGGCGCTATGGTTTGAGGTGAATGCCTCACTCTCCGCCTATCATAAGCTGATTACCTCGTTTGGTCATGCTAGGCTTGCTTGGCAAGCCAAAGTAGAAGCGTGGCGACAATTGGGTTTGCATCACACTCATCTTAAACGCCATGAGCAGCCTGAACAAACGCGCACCAGTATTGATAATATTCAGAAGGCACTTACAGAAGGGCGGTATGGTCTGCTGTTTGCCGACCAACCTGACTATCCCGCCCAGCTTTTACAAATTTACGATCCACCGCCTGTATTGTTCTATCGCGGTAATCGAATGCGCTTACAACAAGCGCAGATTGCGATTGTCGGCAGTCGCAAACCCACTGCTCATGCCCAAAAAACCACGTTTGATATGGCGCAGTATTTGGCGCAAGCGGGTTATGTTGTCACCAGCGGTCTGGCGCTGGGCGTAGATAAGCGTGCGCATTCAGGAGCATTGGCACAGGTAGACTCAGCATACCAAGGTCGTACGGTTGGAGTGATGGGGACAGGGATTGATGTGAATTACCCCAATCATCACGATCAGCTCTTTGCCCAAATCATTGAAAAAGGTGGCTGTATCATTAGTGAGCTGCTACCGCATACTCAGCCGCATAAGCATACTTTCCCCCGTCGCAATCGCTTGGTTGCGGGTTTAAGTTTGGCGACAATTGTGACAGAAGCTGCGGTTCAAAGTGGCTCTCTAATCACGGCACGCCTAACGTCTGAGCAAGGTAAGCAAGTCTTCGCTGTCCCAAGTCATATTGATAATGGCAATGCTGAGGGCTGTCATCATTTAATACGGGAAGGCGCGACGTTGATTTATCATCCGCAACAAGTGATTGAAGATGTGAACAGTCAATTGGCTCACAGTCCTTATTTAGATACTTGTTCAGATACTTCAACCGTTAATTCTAACGCACGTACAGCGGTCATCAACGACAATCTAGCAGAGAGTCAAGCAAACCATCTGAGTCGCCGTTCCTCTTATGCTACTGGTAAAGAGACTAGCCAGTTGTCGTCCGCAAATATGAAACCTCAGCGTACTACTGTAGCCATTCCTGAGCATCTGACAGCAGTTTATGAGCAGCTGGATTGGCATGGGCAAGACTTAGACGCCCTCATTACTGCTACTGAGCTGACCACATCAAGTCTGATAGGACAATTGATGGAGCTTGAGCTATTGGGCGCAATCAACGTCCAAGGTGGGCGTTATTCTCGTAGTTAGCATGATATATCTCTTTATAATGAACCAATACTAATAGCCGTCCGTTAACTATTTTTACCGTGGCTCACTGAGTCAGTGCGGCTGCTATGCTATGATTCACATTGACTTTTTAACCTCATAAATGACTGGCACCATGAACCAAATTGCTTCTGTAATCACCACTTCTGTCATTCAAGCGGCTGACTGTCTAAAAGCTGGACAACTGCTTGCGTACCCCACTGAGAGCGTGTGGGGGATAGGCTGCGACCCTTATAATGAAGCAGCAGTGCAGCAAATTTTGGCCATCAAAGATCGCCCTCAAGCCAAAGGTATGATTGTCATCACTGACAGTGTAGAGCGTTTAGCGCCTTTATTAGCGCCATTAAATACGACGCAGCGCAACCCTATTTTAGAGAGCTGGCAAACAGATAGTGAGCATACAGATTCACAATATCAGCAGGCTCATACTTGGCTACTCCCGATTCCACAGGCATTGGCTAACCGTATTCCTTCATGGATAACGGGTCGGCATCCTACAGTAGCAGTTAGAGTCATTGCACATCCAGTTATCCGTGGACTTTGTCAGCAATTAGTCAGTACGCACAATCCATTTGGGCTAGTGGTTTCTACCAGTTGTAATCCATCTGGACAGCTGCCCGCCACTACGTTTGCTGAAGCGCAGCATTATTTTGGTGAGCAAATCAGCTATTTGCAAGCTGATACCTTGGGTTATACGCTCCCAAGTCAAATAAGAGATGCAATGACTGGATCAATTTTGCGCTAAAAATACTATGAGTACTTAAGAGTCTTTTTATTTATTTCAGTATTGACAGAAATAAAAGAATGGCGCAAGATGGTTCTATGAACTGCTTAAGCAGTCGATCAATACTGCATCCATAATGAAATGAGTATCCATCATGAAACTTAACCCCGTTACTGAAAAATTTATTTTGCACTGGGGTGAGATGGGCTCGCAGTGGGGTGTCAACCGTACCATGTCGCAGATTCACGCCTTGTTATATATCATTGATAAGCCATTAAATGCGGAAGAGATTACCGAAACACTTGGGGTTGCACGCTCCAATGTCTCAAATAGCATCAAAGAGTTGCAGCATTGGGGCTTGGTACAGAAAGTCTCAATATTGGGCGATCGCCGTGATCATTTTAGTACCAATACCGATGTTTGGGAGCTGGCACGTATTATCGTGATTGAGCGTCAAAAGCGCGAACTTGATCCCACCGTACAATTTTTACAAGAGTTGATGGACAGCCCTGAGTTTGAACATGAAAATAACGAAGTAAAAACACGTATCCGTGAAACGCAAGAATTTGTTGAGACCGTCACTACGTGGTCATCTGAGATGCTTAAATTACCGACAAACGCGCTCAAAAAGATATTAAAGCTGGGCGCTAGTATAAAGAAAGTGCTGCGCTAAGCGATTTAAAATAAAAAATTTAGATATTAATTTCTGTTTTGACAGAAATTAATGAAAATAGCTGTTAGTTCTTTTATTAACCACAAACAATGGGTGGGTACAATGAAAGCGAATAATGTATATAAGCATGAGTCTAGGCAAACAGTGATCAAGCAGTCGCTTGGCTCAGTAGAATGGCAAGACTTGCGCCAGCTCTCTCGGCGCCAAATTGTTTACAACGTCATTTTACCTTATCCGTTTTTGTTGTTGTCATGGTGGTTTGCCAGTCAATCATGGTATGTACTGGCATGTGGCGCTTCTTATCTATTTTTTGCGGCCGCCTTCCGTCAAGCGCATGACGGCTACCATCATAGTTTAGGCACAGGTAAGCGTGTGACCACTACGCTATTATTGCTACTAAGCGTATTGCTTTTGACGAGCTTGCACAGCATTCGTGCCACCCATATGGAGCATCATCGCAACCCGCTGGGCGATAGTGATATTGAGGGCAGCTTGGCAAAGTTGCCATGGTGGCAAGCACTGCTCGGCGGTGTGACCTATCGGCTGGCTATTTATCGCCAAGGACTACGTCTAAGCCGCCAGCGCAATCAGCGTATCATTTGGTTGGAGTTTGGTCTGATTGCTTTGTTCATCATGGTCACTCTTATCTGTATGGGTTTAACGCTTTTTGATGTCTCTGCTATTACTCTGTCAGCACAAGTATTGATGTATCACCTATTTATTATGATGTTGGCAAACGCTAGTGTCGGTATCATCGCGGTGTGGGGCGTGCATCACGATTGCGATGAGACGATCGCTCGCACTGAGCGTAACCCAGTAATCAATGTACTGACGTTTAATCTGCTATACCACGTAGAGCATCATTTATTTCCTGCTGTTCCCTCAAACCACTTACCAGAACTGGCAAAGCGCTTAGACAGAGCCGCGCCGCATTTGACCAAGCTGCATGTATTACCCAATCAAGTGGCAGTGATGAATGCTATAGACAAGCGATGGAAAAACATCAAGAAGGTGAGCTGCAACAGTAAGGATGAAAATGAGTGTCCAATCCGCAGACATTTTGTTTAGTGAGGCTAGTTGTTGATCAAGCCTTACTGATATCAGAAAAGGTGCTGAAGGTTTTGTCTAGTCTGTTAGTACAGTGAATACTGAAGCCATTATTGAGGATATCGTCATGGAACCAAGTTTTTATAAAAATAATGAGAATTATCCGACAGCTAGTGTCATAACATCTTATGCATGCTTTGGCGGCGCTATCGGTGGCGGCGTCATAGGATTGATAATGGCTATGCTCATGATTTTAGAATGTATTTTAGAGAGAGTCTTTTTACAAAAGATCGTTAGTTCAATAATCTTAGGTGCATTAGCAATACCTACCTTCGCCTTATTTGGTTTTGTGATAGGGTTGATTCCTGCAATGTTGACTGGTTGCTTCGTCGCGCATTTGCAGCTATACCGTCATTACAATGACTTATTACAGTCAGCGATCATTGGTGCACTATCGACGGTTATCTGTGCTTTGGTACTGATGGTTTTTAGCAACAGCGCTTTTTCATTTAACGTTGTTATTTTTATGATCTTTGCGGCCTTTATTGGCAGTGTTAGCGGATATTTGACAGGATCATCTGTCTTACCAAATGAATAATTTATAACGATAAGTGATATAGGTAACCATCAATTATCCATCGCAAATCCATCGTCGCTACCAACGTCCTATTTATACTTAAGTAACGACGAATGTTAATAGGATAAATATTATGAAAACAGATAACGATTTGACAGATTACCCTTATATGCAAGTGATTATTTTGTTTGCAGGGATAGGTAGTGCGGTGGGTGGTCTACTTGCCCAGCTGGGTTTATTGTTTGTCTTTAGGAATGCGAATTTTTCTCAGATTGGTTATCAGCCACTATTATATGTTGGTTTACTTGGTTTTATTCCTGCATTCTTAACGGGTATTGTCGTCGCTTATAAGCGTATATGGCGCAATGATAATAAGAGTATAAGCACAGTATTTTTAATTGGGTTTATGACATCAGCGTGTTATATGGGCGTTATTGTCCTATATTTAGGTATAAATTCTTTGATAGAGATTGGCATGCTACTGGCATTTATGAGTGTCATAGGATTGTTCGGCGCGATGAACGCAGCACTCGCGAGCACCATTGCCTTACCAAAGTCATGTAAAAGCCATTTTGACAAGAGGGGTGAAAAAGAACACGATAATTATCAAGAGTTGTCTTCTTTAAAATAATGAAAAACACAGCGTAAGGATATGACGATGAATATTTTAATCAGTGGTGGTTCAGGGTTTTTGGGCAGTGCGTTTAGTAAAGAGATTAGGCAACGTTATCAGAGTATGAATAAAGAGATATACATCACTTGGCTGACACGTGATAGTAGTCAGACGCATCCTAATGGTATTGAGATGCTGACTTACGACGAGCTTGCAACGTCCGACAAGACTTTCGATGTCATATTAAATTTGGCGGGCGCAGGCATCGCGGACAAACGCTGGAGTGATGCGCGTAAAGAGCAGCTGCTTGCCAGCCGTATCAAACCGACCAACGCGCTGCTAACATTTATTGCCCGTACCACTGTAAAACCCAAACTGTTAATCAGCGGATCAGCGATTGGCTGGTATGGTACACAAGGCGATAAGCCATTGACGGAAAGCAGCAGCTTTGAGACAGACTTTGCTCATAAATTGTGTGATGAGTGGGAACAGTTGGCGCTCAAAGCAACCGATCATGGTGTACCCGTGTCTATCGTGCGGACAGGTGTGGTCATGCATCCTGATGGCGGTATGCTTGGTAAGCTTTTAATGCCCTTTAAAATGGGGGTTGGTGGTCAACTGGGTGATGGTCAGCAGATCATGAGCTGGATCAGCCGCGAGGATTGGGTAGGGGCGACGATATTTATTATGGAGCAGCATCTTGCCAATCAGACCAATAATCAACATATTATATCGAGTGGTGACAATACATTAGAAACTGACAATGACACACCAGCGATGGTCTATAACCTGACAGCATCCAATCCTGTGACCAATCATATATTTACCAAAACACTGGGTTCACACTTACATCGTCCCACCTTTTTTACCTTGCCGGAATTTTTGCTTAAACTCATGTTTGGGGAGATGTCGACACTGCTGATTGATGGACAAAAAGTGCTGCCACAAGCGCTTCTAGATTCAGGTTATGAGTTTCAACAGCCAACGCTAAAGCAAGCATTAGAAGAACAGAAAGCATAATTTTTTGTTTCACGTGAAACAGTATTTTAATATGAGTATGATTTGTTTCATGTGAAACCTAATGATACTTTTATAAGCCTCTACTATCCTGATTTATTATAATAGAGGTTGCTCTGTCAGTACCAAAATTGGCTTCTCATCTGTCCAGTATTGATTGGAGTAGAGCCGCTTTAGAAGTAACCCTCAAGGATCGTCCATGCCCTATGTCTTTTTTATTACCATTTTTGCCTTATTGCAGCTGTTTAGCTTTGGTACGGTTTTAAGCTTGCAGTGGTGGCTACAGCCCTGGGAGATAGGAGGCCTAACAACCATCGTGTGGATTGCTATCTTTGTGATGACAAATGGCTTGCTACTATTGAGCGTCAAAAGAGTCTTTGCCAATAGCTATCGCTGGATAAGCGGTTGGATGTTGGTCATGCATTTTGTGCTACTGACAGCCTTGCTGACGAGCCTGTTATACGGGGGATATTGGCTCATTGTTTCATTCATGGGAGATGGAATAACGGCATCTGCCGCAATCAATGAAGACTTACGAGCCTTGGCCTTAGCGTTATTTTCAGGATTGTTTGCTTACGCGTTATACAGTGCTTACGTTCCTGTTGTACGGGAAGTGACGATCACTATCGATAAAGTGCTGCCTAAAGCCTTAAGAATTGCAGTAGCCAGTGATTTACACTTAGGAAAGCTATTCGGTAGTGGGGCGATAGATAGGCTACAACGCCTGCTCATGCAGCATAACGCTGACATACTGCTCATGCCTGGCGACATCATGGACGACAACACAGACGCGTTTGTTGACCATAAGATGGCCGTTAATTTAAAAATGCTCTGTGATAGCTTGCCATATGGGGTTTATGCTACGTTAGGCAATCATGACTTGTATGGTCATGAGCAGCCAATCAGCGAGGCATTAAAAAATGCAGGAGTCGAGTTACTAAATGATGACGTCGTGAGCATAGAGCATGCAGGTGCCCCGATTTGGCTGGTGGGTCGTTTTGATAATCATAAACACCAGCGTGTGGCGACGACGGCATTATTGGCACAAGTAAATACAGCGCAGCCGATTGTATTGCTTGATCATCGACCAAGCGATATTGAAGCGCACAGTCAATTGCCAATTGATTTGCAAGTGTCAGGACATACTCACAATGGACAAATCTTTCCTGCCAATTTTATTGTCAGTGCCATCAATCGTTTGGGTTACGGGTATGAAGCCATTGGCAAAGGGCATTTTGTAGTCTCCTCTGGTTATGGCTTTTGGGGTATCCCTTTTCGCTTGGGCTCACGTTCTGAGATTTGGCTCATCAGCTTGGTTGGCGATAAAGTCACTCAAAAAGTGGATTGATGACTACGCGGCTAACTGGACGTTCGTATTCAAAAGATCGTGTACGAAGTGTACAAAGCCATCGATAATATCGTTTGTTTCTTGCTCCAAACCGTGATGAACACTCATCAGATGAATAAAACCATGCGGTGCTCCAAGGACAGTATGTGTCTTGACGAGGATACCATGACGGTTTATTTGCTCAGCATAAGCAATGGCTTCGTCGCGCAACACATCCAATTCGGCAACGATGACATAAGTGGGACAAACCTTGCTGTTGTCACCCAGCATAGGAGCGTTGAGGACATGAATACGAGGCAAAGGACTGTTATTAAAGCAAGCCTCACCAAATACTGCCACATCGGCATGATCCAATAGCAAGCCATCACCATACAACTCCCAGCTCGGATAATCGGTCTCAATATCAGTGACAGGATATATGGGCATTTGCGCCAGTGGCTTGGGTAAATGCTCCAATAGCTCAAACATCTTTTGCCCATCAATACCCAAGTCTAGCCAAGCGCTTTCTACTGGCGCGGTCAGTTGCTGTGCCATCAAAGTAGCCAATCCACCACCTGCGCTATCACCCGCTAAGACAATTCGTGATGGTAAAGCATTCAACGTCTGGCAATGCTCAGCAAGCCAAGCATAAGCCGTAATACAATCTCTGAGCGCCGCTGGAGTAGGGTTCTCAGGTGCTAAGCGATAATCCACACTGACGATTGACCATCCAGTGCGCTCACAAACAGTATGGCAAAACTCATGATGGGTATCGATATCGCCAATACAAAAACCACCGCCATGCAAAAACAACATGACCGTTTCATCAGGATTGGTAATATGACGTTTTTTTAGACCAATTCTACTAGAGCGTTTGCTGGCTTGATAACAACGGATCGTCATATCACCTGCATCAGCATCGGCAATGATCTTGTCTTCCCAGCGAACCAGCGTTTCCCCTTTTTTCGTGAAGGGCTTAATATTAGTGCGCTTGATATTGCTCAGCATGGTATCGCTGGCTTGCTTCCATACTTTTGGCGACTGCATGGCCACGGCATCGGTTGCAAATTTTTCACGCAGCTCCTGCATTGGCATGAGATCTAGCGGTGTTTTGAGTTTGCGATTGACAGCGAGAATCAAACGCAAATGAGCATTGGCATGCGGGTATTGCTCTGCTGTAGGCCCGCCCAGATAGCTCGTTAAATTCTCAAGTACGGGCGCAGGCAGATAGCCCAACCCTTTCATAGCATGATGCAATGTATGAGTCTGGCAGCTGGTCAGGGGTTTGTATCTCAATATTTTTTCTTTAATAGTCAGAGGCTTTACATCAACACGACTGTTTTCTGGATCGCTCTCCAATTGAGCGCTCGTCGCAAGTTTTAGCGTGGTCAATGCCTTATTCAATAGACTGTTGACGGACGATTCTTTTGATTTGAACATAATACTTCTCATGAATGATGGTCAGTACCCGCTGTCTTATCACGACGGATACTTTAGTGTAAATCACACTATTTATCATAATGATAGAGCAAGCCGTTTCAACGCTGCGTGTCTTTTGGTAATAACTTAGGACTGAATGGTAAACGATTGGGAATAACAGCGGTATTTACGTGTACTGTATTCACAGTTCCTGATAGAACGATACAGGGTTTAGCACCCATTTTGCGCCTTATTTAAACAGTATTTGTGGCAAATGAGAAAAATTCCTTGATTTTAGGCTTGAAATTTATAGCCATGACCTTTATCAAGCAGCTAGTAAAGCGCATTCATAAAAACAATGAGTAACAACCGTTAAGCATACAATAAAGGCGCAGAAGAGCTAGTGATTAGCCAATTGATTGTGCCTAACACCAATCGTCATTATTAACATTCTAAGGAGTCATCATGAGCGAGCAAAAGACCAACCACGAATCCCCAGAGCAAAATGTGGCGCATGATAATATTGAGCACAGTGACAGTATTTTAGAAGAAACCATGAAAGAGTTTGATCCAAGAAACAACTCAGATGAAGATCTGACTGTCCACAGTGAGATCGATCTAGACACGTTCAAAGCCCGCATTGCCGAATTAGAAGGCGAAGTAAAGCAAGCCAAAGAAGGCACTGCTCGCGCCAATGCAGAGGCTTATAATGCGCAAAAGCGTATGGAACAAGAAGCCGATAAAAGCAAAAAGTTCGCGTTACAGAAATTTGCCAAAGAGTTATTAGAGATTGTCGATAACTTAGAGCGCGCGATGGAAAACGCTGATGCCAACGATCCCGTGGCTGAAGGCGTCCAATTGACGCACAAAGCGCTTGTGGCTGTACTTAATAAAAACGGCGTAGAAGCGGTTGATCCTCAAGGCGAAAAATTCAACGCGGACTTGCATGAAGCGGTAGGTATTGATGCTGACGCCGAAGCAGATACCGTCGGAACCGTCTTGCAAAAAGGCTACAGCTTGAACGGTCGTCTATTGCGTCCAGCCATGGTACGTGTTGGACAATAAGATTTTTAGACGATAAACCTTACTAATATTAGGGTTTATCACAAAAAATCACAGGAAAGACCAATTTTGCTAGATTGTTGACTTGAAAAAAGCAACAGACAAACCGATATAAAGCAACAAGTGACCGATAGCGGTCAGCATTTAACACCATTTATATTTAAAACAATTAGGAGTAATTGATTATGGGTAAAGTAATTGGTATTGATTTAGGTACAACTAACTCATGTGTGGCAGTGATGGAAGGTGACAAGGTTAAGGTCATCGAAAACGCTGAAGGCACTCGTACCACTCCATCGATCGTCGCATATAAAAATGATGAAACTTTGGTTGGACAATCAGCCAAGCGTCAAGCGGTTACCAATCCAAACAATACCTTGTTTGCGATTAAGCGTTTGATCGGTCGTCGTTTTGATGACAAAGTCGTGCAAAAAGACATCGGTATGGTGCCTTACAAAATCGCCAAAGCAGACAATGGTGATGCATGGGTAGAAATCAACGGTAAAAAACTGGCACCACCACAGGTTTCTGCTGAAATCTTGAAAAAAATGAAAAAAACAGCAGAAGACTATCTTGGTGAAACCGTCACTGAAGCGGTCGTGACGGTACCTGCTTATTTCAACGATTCACAGCGTCAAGCCACTAAAGACGCAGGTAAAATCGCAGGTCTTGATGTAAAACGTATCATCAACGAGCCAACTGCCGCAGCACTTGCTTACGGTATGGATAAAAAGCAAGGCGATAGCACTGTTGCTGTTTATGACTTGGGCGGTGGTACTTTTGATATCTCAATCATCGAAATCGCTGACGTAGATGGCGAGCAGCAGTTTGAAGTACTTGCAACCAATGGTGATACATTCCTTGGTGGTGAAGATTTTGACTCAGCATTGATTGATTACTTGGTTGATGAGTTCAAAAAAGACCAAGACGTCAACCTAAAAGGCGACTCTTTGGCAATGCAGCGTCTAAAAGAAGCAGCAGAAAAAGCAAAAATTGAGCTATCAAGCGCGCAAAGCACGGAAGTGAACTTGCCGTACATTACTGCTGACAGCAGTGGTCCTAAGCATTTAGTAGTAACAATCAGCCGCTCAAAACTAGAAAGTCTGACTGAAGCATTGGTACAGCGCACCATGGGCCCTTGTAAAATTGCCCTTGAAGATGCTGGTCTAAAAATCGGCGATATCGATGACGTTATCTTGGTTGGTGGTCAGACTCGTATGCCACTTGTACAACAAAACGTACAAGAATTCTTCGGTCAAGAGCCACGCAAAGACGTGAACCCTGACGAAGCAGTGGCAGCTGGTGCAGCGATTCAAGGCGCGGTATTGTCTGGTGACAAAACGGACGTTCTATTGTTAGATGTCACACCATTGACGCTTGGTATTGAAACAATGGGCGGTGTCATGACGCCAATCATTGAGAAAAACACCATGATTCCTACTAAGAAATCACAGGTATTCTCAACGGCAGAAGACAACCAGCCAGCGGTAACGATTCAGGTGTATCAAGGTGAGCGTAAAATTGCTAACCAAAACAAACAGCTTGGTCGTTTTGATTTGACGGACATTCCACCAGCACCACGTGGCCTACCACAAATCGAAGTTACCTTTGACATCAACGCTGATGGCATCATGAACATCTCAGCGAAAGACAAAGGTACTGGTAAAGCGCAAAGCATCCAGATCAAAGCAGACTCTGGTTTGTCGGATGAAGAAGTCGAACAAATGGTGCGTGATGCTGAGGCTAATGCAGCTGAAGATGAGAAATTTGCGAATCTTGCGCAAGTGCGTAACGAAGCAGATGGTCGTATCCATGCGGTACAAAAAGCGTTGAAAGAAGCAGGCGACAAAGTAACGGACGAAGAAAAATCAACCGTCGATACTGCGATTACTGAGCTTGAAACAGCGGCTAAAGAAGATGATCATGATGACATCAAAGCCAAGCTTGAAGCGTTAGACAATGCTTTCTTGCCAATCAGCCAGAAGATTTATGCAGATAGCGGCGCAGGCGCAGAAGGTATGGATCCAAGCCAGTTCCAACAAGGCGCGGACAATGCAGCAGATAGCAACCAAGCTGATGATGACGTGGTTGACGCTGAGTTCACTGAAGTAAATGACGATAAGAAATAATATTTCTTAACGCCATCTAGTATGACTATAAAAAACGCACCTTTCGAGGTGCGTTTTTTTATGGCTGATAGGCGCTGATTATCAGTGCTTCATAAGTCAGATAGACGCAAGGCTGCCCGTGGTCATCCTGTCCTGAAAACTTCTGCCAGTATTCACGCTCAAACTGTTGCAAACGTGCTTTTGTCCATACAAAAGGCGTTACTTCTGATTCTTCTTTTGCTCTAATTAATTGCGTTTGATTGGTTGAGACGCCAGTCTCTTTCATATGTTTGAGCACCTCATAGGGCTTGGCAAATGGTATATCAAAACGCTGCGTCGATAGCTCAATCTGATTGAATCCGTGGTTATGCAAGGCGGCTTGCCATGCTGCACTATCTGGATACTGTAGTCCTTGACCAGTAAGGGATTTAATCTGCAAAAAATTATTGGCGGTAAAGGTACTCAGTAGTAATTGACCGCTTGGCTTTAGCCGTGTGGAACATTGCGCTATAAAACGCAGAGGATCGTCAAACCACTGTATGGCATTGGCACTGATAATTAAGCTATGGTTGGTATCCAAGTCTATGGTTTCAGCATCACCAATACGTAGCTGCGCCGTTGGTAATATGGATTGCAAATGGGCAGTTTGTTGCGGACACAGCTCGTTGATGATCCAGCGCTTACTTTGTAACGCTGCTGCTAATAACTGAGTCATTTGTCCTGTACCTGCGCCTACCTCAAGCACACTGTCTTGAGACGAATGCCTGATATGAGTCAGTAGGTTTTGGCAAATATGCTGTTGAATATAAGCATGCTGATCATAGGTATTGGCTTTGGCAAAATGACGAGCGATGGTCTGTTTTCGGGCGCTCAAATCAGACCAAGGGGTAGGGGTTTCGATCATATTTATTCAATCCAAATGGTATAAGCGATTATGTAATCCATACCAGTGATAGGTTTATATCCGTTATAAATGTTCAATCAAACGCGCACAATCTGCCGTGGTTATTTTGGCATTCATTACCAAGCGAATGCGGGCGGTATTGGCAGGAACGGTGGGCGGTCTGATGGGTAGGGCATAAAACCCAGCTGCCTGTAGCTGCGCTGCTTTGGCAATGGTTCTGGCATTATCGCCCAAGATATAAGGCACAATAGGGGATTGATAAGACACGTCTTGCGGCGCTGATGAGGCTCGATGTGAGGGAGAGATGGCTTGGCCAAGCTGGACAGATATTTGAGCCAGATGTTGTCTGCTTGCTTGCAGTTCTGGCATTTTTGCCAAAATAAAACGGCTCCATGCATGGTTTATCGGTGGCAACGCTGTACTAAAGATAAGCGGGCGCATGTGATTGACCAGCCATGACTTCACAGTGTCATCGCACAAAATATAAGCGCCGATTGAAGCAAAGGCTTTACCAAACGTACCTACCACATAATCTATATCAGCAAGCGTTTGCGTCTCTTCTGCCAGCCCGCATCCTTGCTTGCCCAGCACGCCGACCGCATGCGCTTCATCTACATAAAGCTCAATACGAGCATCTTTGGCTTTTAACTGTACTAAGGCTGGCAAGTCTGCGCGGTCGCCATCCATACTAAAAATACTTTCGGTGATGATAATGATACGCTCTACGGTATCTTCAACTTGCGCCAGTAGCGTTGCCAAATGCGCATAGTCATTATGACGATAGCGGCGATAGGTACACGCTTTGTTTTGACTCAAGCGAATACCATCGATGATACTGGCATGTACCAGTTTATCTGCCAAAATAAGTGTTTTGACAGGCAATGCTGTTAAGGCAGGCAAAATACCAATATTGGCGTGATAACCACTGTTGATGACCAAGGCGGCCTTTTTATTGCCACCATATTCTCCTCCTGCCAACTCATACCATTGCGCCAGCTCGTTTTCTAGTAATTGCAGCTGTGCATCATTCCCTGTCAACAGACGTGACGAGGTAGCGCTCATTTTGGGTAAATGAGCAGTGGGCAACTGTTGTAAGTTTTCAAAAAACTCATGCTGTAGGGCAATGTCACCGCTCAATCCCAAATAGTCGTTACTGGCAATATTTAGGAGCGTCTTACCATGACTAATGACATAACGTCCTTGGTGCTCAAGATTTGGTAGTTGACGGTACCGCTGCTGGTCTTTTAACTGAGTAAGTTCGGCTTTTAATCGGTCATGTATAGGAGCCAGCATAATGAAATGTCCTTTAATATTTCTTGATCTAGGGTCAATAGGCAGTATCGCGAGTAGGAAGTATTGCACAAAATCAAGAGATGTAACAGAAAGTTTCATATCTCAGTCTTTGTAACCCACACGCTGATAAATACTTTCAAATCTTAACTCTCATACCATCAAACACTGACAGATTGTTTGAAATAGTTTGTTACTATGTACTCATCGTTAGCAAACAAGGCGATGCGGTTAAAAGACCAATATAAATAGATAACTTGTTTGTCAAAACTTTTCTAAGGAGCTAACAATGAAAAATCTACAAAAAACACTACTTGCAGTAGCAGCCGGTTCTTTACTAAGCATGGGTGCTCAAGCAGCTGTCTCTTATGGCAATGGCTACACAGGTCAACCATACGTTGGTGCAAAAGTAGGTCAGTTCGATCTAGACGTTGATGGCGCTGATGATCCAACAGCTTATGGTATCTATGGTGGTTACAACTTTGATCCTAACTTTGGTATTGAAGCTGAATATGTTGGTTCAGACGACGCTGACTACAGAGGCGGCGACATCGATGCCAAAACATACGGCGCCTACGGTACTTACCGTTATGCTTTCCCAAACACAGGCTTATATGCCAAAGGTAAGCTAGGTGTTGCCAAGACTAAGGTAGAAGGAGACTTTACCCGCAATATTGGCAACACAGAAATTAGAACTGAGACTTACTCAGATAGCAATACCAGTCTTGCTGGCGGTGTAGGCCTTGGTTATTCAGTGAACCCTGATTTCAGTGTTGAAGCTGAGTATGACATGCTAGGCAGTGATACAGACCTAATGACAGTTGGCGCTCAACTAAAATTCTAAATGTTTAGTTAATAAGCCATAAAGTATAAAAACGACCACTTAAAGTGGTCGTTTTTTTTTGTGTGTTAATTTCCCTTTTTTAAGAATGAATTTTTTGTAATGCGCGTAGTGTACATTAATGATTGTTAAGAAATTATAAAGTTCAAAAGTGTGCTACATTAAAGATTAGAATGGCAACGATAGGGAAGGTGGCAGTTATGGAAACTCTATGGATGATTGAACCTTGGCATTGGCTGGTACTGGGTTTTGTATTGCTGATTGTTGAGATGTTTGTGCCAACATTTGCAAGCCTTTGGTTTGGGGCGGCTGCCATTATCGTGGCAACGCTGACTTGGCTGCTCCCTATTTCTATTTCTGTTCAAATCATTGTTTGGTTGATACTGTCTGCTGTCTTTTTGGTGGTTTGGTTCAAGTTTGTGAAGCCATTGTCAGTGGATCGTACCAAAGCTGGATTGGGTGGCAGTGTTATCGTTGGTGAAACTGGCATGATTGTCGTACAACCCCTACCTGATAGAGCAGGCGTCGTACGTTTTAGCGTACCGATTGTCGGTGCGGCGGAATGGATGTGCCGTACTACAGAAGAGACGATAGCAGTGGGTGAGCGAGTCGTGGTTACCGATATCGTGGGTAACGAGCTGGTGGTCAGTAGTATGAAATCACAAGCCGTCATCAATAAAAACATGCACGTACAATAATAGGGGTGGGGTATGGAAAGCTTTAGTATTGTCATGATCGTACTGGTAGCACTGGTTGTGTTCACTATTTTTAAAGGAGTTCGAATCGTACCGCAAGGGTATAAATGGGTGGTACAGCGCTTGGGTAAATATAGCCAAACGTTGGAACCAGGGCTAAACTTGATCATTCCTTTCGTTGATGATGTGGCTTATAAAGTCACGACCAAAGACATCGTGTTAGATATCCCATCACAAGAAGTGATCACGCGAGACAACGTTGTTATTATCGCCAATGCGGTTGCCTATATTAATATTGTCCGTCCTGATAAAGCCGTTTATGGCATTGAAGATTATGAGTATGGTATTCGTAATTTGGTACAAACCTCATTGCGTTCAATCATCGGGGAGATGGATCTCGATAATGCCTTGTCTAGCCGTGATGAAATCAAAGCCAAGCTCAAACATGCCATCTCAGAAGACATCTCTGATTGGGGTATTACCCTCAAAACCGTAGAAATTCAAGACATCAACCCTTCTGATACTATGCAAACGGCGATGGAGGAGCAGGCAGCAGCAGAACGCCAACGCCGTGCGATAGTGACTCGTGCCGATGGTCAAAAGCAGGCCGCTATCTTAGAAGCAGACGGTCGTCTAGAAGCCTCGCGCCGTGATGCAGAAGCGCAAGTGGTACTCGCTAAAGGGTCTGAGGAGTCAATTCGCCTGATTACCAATGCAATGGGTGAGGAAGAGATGCCAATTGTTTACCTATTGGGTGAGCAGTACATTAAAGCGATTCGTGAGTTGGCAGAATCTGACAATGCAAAAATGGTGGTGTTACCTGCCGATATTTTGAGTACGGTAAAAGGTATGGTCGGCGATAAGTTAAAAGTATAAATCCAATAAAGCAATGCTAAAAAAGGACCTCGCTTGAGGTCTTTTTTGTGGCTGATATAGTCAATCCAAAGTAAAACTAGTACATGAGACCGTAACGCTCTACTGGTATAAATGCTTCTCGTTGGCTGTTCGCAAGCGTGACAGATGCTTCGAAAAATTCATCCCAGTAGGTCTGTGCCATTTTTAAAATGGATTGGCTATAGTGGCTTAAAGTGTCATTTTTCTAAATGACTTTTGAAAAGCGATTCTGATGTTGTTTGTTTAAATATTCATCAAATACCATTGCGACATTGCGACCAAGTAGGCGGCCTCTAGGTAGGACACGAATGCCAGCGGCATCCATATCAATGAGGCGATCTGACTGCATCTCACCCAATTGTTGAATCTCATCAATAAAGTAGGTAATGGCATCGATACCAAACTTTTGATTCACATCTTTAAAATCAATGTAGTCGTGACACAGCAAGTTCATGATGACGTATTCACGCAAGCGATCTTTGATTGAGGTTTTGATATATTTGACCGCAGGCATGACCATAGGATTAGTTTGTGCAGCATCAATGTTGGCTTGATAAGCGTCCAAGTCAGTAGCGTTTTGTAGAATATAGCGCGTATTGGCATTGGCAATCTGGCTGATAGAGGACACGCCAAAACCGAGCAAATCGCAGTCGCCCATGATGGTATAACCTTGAAAATTACGATGTAACTTGCCTTCGCGCTGAGCCACTGACAGCTCATTATCAGGCTTGGCGAAATGATCAATCCCGATGTATTGATAGCCAGCTTCTGTCAGCGTATTGATGGTATTGCCAAGCATGGTCAGTTTGGTAGCTGGGTCTGGTAAATCTGTGTCTTTGATTTGGCGCTGGGCTTTAAAGCGCTCAGGCAAGTGCGCATAATTAAACACGGACAGACGATCGGGTGACATCTCAATAATGCGGCGCACAGTACTGTCAAGCGTTGTTGGGGTTTGGTGCGGCAGACCATAAATGAGATCCACATTGATGGAGCGAAAACCCAATTCGCGCGCCTCGTTTAAGACATTTTCGATCAATTCCACAGAATGCACTCGATTGACCGCAATTTGAACCGCTTCATCTAAATCTTGAACCCCCAAGCTGATCCGATTGAAACCAAGGCTGCGCAGTACCTTTAGTGTGTCACCACTCAGTTCGCGCGGGTCAATCTCAATAGAGTAATCGCCCTCATTTTCAGGCAAAAATTCAAACTGGGTTTGTAAAAATGTCCATAGCTGAGTTATTTCTTCATCCCGTAAAAACGTGGGTGTACCGCCGCCCAAATGCAGCTGCTTTACCAGCGGTTTGCGGCCATCCTCGGATGTGGATAACAAGCGGCGTTTATGTTTAATTTCAGCGATCAAATACTGCAAATAATCCCCTGAGTCGCTATTTTTTTTGGTAATGATTTTATTGCAGGCGCAGTAGTAGCAAAGATGACGACAAAACGGAATGTGAAAATATAAGGATAAAGGCGCACGCGTTTCGCGATTTTGAAGGATTTTGGTCTCTAGTCGGTCAGGAATGGGAGTGAACTCTAGAGCGGTTGGATAAGACGTATAGCGCGGCCCTGAACGGTTATATTTATTAATCATCGTTTCATCAAATGCAGGCAGCTGCTTACTGGTAATACTGCCGCGTGTACTGGCATAAGGGCTTTCTGTTTGCACAACAGGACGCGTGGTCGACGGTTGCTCTTCCGCACGATTATAAGGTTGCGGATTATTTCGTTCTGAGTAGTCTGTCATGCGGTGTTCCTTGTTTTAATCCTAGGATGGCGACTTATATAGTCAGTAAAAAGTCATATCGATACATCATGCACGGCTCATATCAATTTTCTTGCTTGCTGCGTGTGCGCAGACAGAAGCTGCAAAAATTGATATGAGCCGTACCGTAGCGATTTTATTGCTCTTTAACTATATATCATCAATGGCTACATACAGAGCGACCATTATAGCAAATCCTTATTAGTACTGGGGTGGTCAGTGCATGTCCTTCTTTATTAAAAATATTGTTTTTCCTAATCTAAAAAAACCCCAGCGTTGAGCTGAGGTCTTTGGTTTTACAGCGAATTTTTTTCTACTACTATTCTCTTAGTTGAAGCGGGTTACCAACGGCTTTATTGTTGATTTCAGCCTTGCTAAAGGGCAGGCGAATCCAATCTTTGGCTGAGTAGCGCTTTGTTTGATCGCGATGATAAGGTCGCGTGCTATCTGCGGATTGTGAGTAAGCCAACAGCGCTTCTACAACAGGGCCTTGACTATCAAAGGTCACGGTCTGCATATAGGTTGGCCCTGTATTGATAGGTTTGTAAGTGCCATCCTCATTGAGACCTGGGCCTTGAGCCACGTTGAACACGCCCTCACGTCCAAGCCCACCATGCATCGCAATTTTTGTATCGTTGTTACCCGCATCAACAACATATTGTAAATCTGCTAAAGACGCATCAAGAGCGATGTTTTTGGTGTTGAAGAAGGCAATCGCATCGCCGAGCGCCTTACGTGTATTGTCATCAATGATAAGATCACGAGGCGTATTCACAGGATCATTAACGTCGAATTTTACGTTAAAGGCATTGTCAGTGGTTTCATCGAATTTGACTTTACGCCAAAACTCTCTGAACACATGAGCGCCTTTACTATCAAGATTGTTACGGCGGTCCCAGTTGCTAAGGACAGAACACCCTTGAGTGGCGTCAATCGTACCACCGCTGGTCAATGGCAATGCTGGGTTGGCTTGACAGTCTGCCAAGATATCATCGAGCACCAGCTCCGCGACATAGCTGCGATTGCCATAGACGACGTCTTGCAAGTTATCTAAGTTAAAGGTGTTGCCACCAAGGTTGTCTTTATTGCTTAAGCGATCAGCTATCTGAGTTAATCCCATACGAGTACGCATCAATAATGGCACCCCATTGGCAGGATTTGGTCCTAAGAAAGGTACGAGATGACGACGTAACAAAGGTGAGAAGCCTGTTAATGGCTGCTTAGGGTTGCTCAGCCAGTAGCTGTCATTTGAGTTGGCCACATAGTCATCGCGTATCAAGAAAGGCAAGTTTGAGCGGCCAAAAATGCCTGCTTGTGGCGAGTCGGCGTCATTGCCCCATTCACAGTCAGCGGTACTGCCATTGAGCGCTGGCAAGTCTGAAGCAATCAATGCGCCAAGGAATGGACCCGCATTGGCGCTACATGCCTCTAGCTGCTGCTTGGTGACGTGCGGTACGGTTGAGATATCTGCATACAAGGCTTTGCCGTAGCGGTCAGTCGCAATGGTATTGACAAACCCAAGGCCAAGCGTGTCTTGCATTCTATCGACCAAATCCTCTACACTTTTTGCTTTATTCATACTGCGCCATTGATTGAGTGCGCGTGGGTTTTCAGAGGCGGCATCACGAATGGTGAAGGCTAAGTTATTGGCGCCCCATGTGGGCAGTTGAGGGTTGAGTAAATTAGCAGCAAGCATCGGCCCATACTGCGACAGATAGATAGGACGAACCAACGTCTGATTGTCTGGCAGCTGGATGGTGACAGGCACTTGTTCGATATCGCGCTGCTCAATGACACCTGCACTGTTTTTATAATTGTATTTCATCGGATTCCCATTGACCAAACTGAGCTGGTAGAGGGTAAACCGCTTGGCGGTAGAGACGGTGTGGCTCCATGCCACGTCTTTATTAAAGCCAATATTGGGGAAGGGCTGTCCTTGCTGTGCCACACCCATGACATCAAGCTCACCTGGCATGGTTAAATGAAACTCATAAAAACGCTGCACGCCCTCCCATGGTTCATGAGGGTTGCCATACAGCACACCGCTATCAGTGCCAGTGACTTCGCTACCAAACGCATAAGCGTTGCTACCGCCATTCATCACATTAATCGTAGACATGTCGAACTCAACGTCTGGCTCTGGGCCAACGGTACGCATTCGACTGCTGCTCATGACGGTATCTTGATTGGGAGGCGCTGCTGCAACGATTGGACCAACAAAGTTAGACAAACCGCCGCGTAGGTTGGCTTTGCCATAGAGGGCTAATAAATCATCAATGGTGATTTCACGTACCCAGTCAGCCCCTGCACAATCAGGATCAATATTATCAACCCCTTTGTCACGTAGGTATCGGCTATAACCAGCTGCATAACCTGTGACGGCGTCGACCACTTGTTTGTCTTGCGCCGCCAAAAATGTCGCCCGTCTTTCAGGAGAGTTATACCAAGTATAAAAAACATCGCTTGCCACGTTGCCTTGATCGCCCAGATACAACATGCTTTGACCACGAGCGACGACGATTTCACGGGCAAGCGAGCAGATATTGTCTTCGGCAAAGGCATAACCCACGCCATAGCCCAATCCTTTGTAATCACTGGCCGTGATATGAGGGATACCAAATTCAGTCCGCTGTATATCTGCGGAATAAGTTTGTTGAGGAGTCGAGTTGTGATCGTCGTCATCTCCAAAACAACCAGACAGCCCTATCGAGACCGCCACTGTCAAAAGCGCGAGTCTAGGCACGCGCCGACTAAGCACTTGAATGCTCATAAGCTTATCCATCCATGGTTAAGTAAGGTTATATAAAGCCGTAGACATACAGCCATCATTAAGCTTTATATGATCAATAAAATCCTTTTATTGCCCATTTATCATATAACAATTTTTGTTATCTATGCCAGTAAATAAAACGAGTCTCAAAACACGACATTTGCGCACTAATACATAATACTTTATCATCACTCTCTCCCTATATTAGGAAGCCATCATGTCGTTTGCTCAAGTTTATACCCGTTCCGTCGTCGGTTTGCATGCACCCAAAGTCATCATTGAGGTGCATTTATCACAAGGCTTGCCAGCCCTCACCATTGTAGGTCTGCCTGAAGCTGCGGTACGAGAAAGTAAAGACCGCGTGCGCTCTGCGATTCTCAATTCTGGTTTTCAGTTTCCCAATCGTCGATTGACCATTAACTTGGCGCCCGCTGACTTACCAAAAGATGGCGCGCGTTTGGATTTGCCCATTGCTATTGGTATATTGGCGGCAAGCGGTCAGTTAGCACCAGAGGTGCTATCAGGGTTTGAGTTTATTGGTGAGTTGGCACTTAATGGCGAGCTGAGACAAGTGACGGGTAGCCTAGCAGTCGCACGAGCAATCAAGGCTGAAGGATTGGCGCTTAAGTTGTCGCAAGTAGTCGAGGACAAAAAAGAATTACTCAGCGCGGCACTACCTAGATTACAAGCGACGCCGCACCTCATTGTACCAAGCCACAATGGTGCTGAGGCCAGTCGAGTTGATGGCATAACGATACTCGCCGCGCCCAGCTTAAAAGACGTTTGTGATCATTTACAGGCTTTGTCAGGTGTTACCGATTCGGATAAGCAATTGCAGGTGGTGCAGCCAAGTCCTGCGCCGCAGCAAGTCGGTTATCAAGTGGATTTGGCCGATGTGAAAGGACAGCATCATGCGAGGCGCGCGCTGGAGATTGCAGCCGCAGGTGGGCATTCATTACTCTTCACAGGGCCGCCCGGTTCAGGCAAAACATTAATGGCTTCACGACTACCAACCATCTTGCCAGATTTGAGTCCTGAAGATGCGCTAGAAGTTGCCAGCACGTATTCGGTCGCCGATAGCAATTATGATTATGGCACCAGACCCTTCAGACAAGTGCATCACACCATATCAGCAGTGGCCTTGGTTGGCGGCGGCTCACGTCCAAAACCTGGTGAGATTACACTCGCCAATAAAGGTGTTTTGTTCCTTGATGAGTTGCCAGAGTTTGATCGTACTGTACTGGAAGTATTGCGCCAACCCTTAGAAGCTAAGCAAATCACCATCAGCCGTGCCAACTCTCAAATGACCTTTCCTGCCAATTTTCAACTGGTGGCGGCGATGAATCC
The DNA here is from genome assembly GCF_900163785.1 of Psychrobacter sp. JB385. GTDB lineage: Bacteria > Pseudomonadota > Gammaproteobacteria > Pseudomonadales > Moraxellaceae > Psychrobacter. The sequence goes on along the minus strand of NZ_FUKN01000014.1, from coordinate 41,636 downwards.
GTGCCCGTGTGGTTACGATGGTGATACCTCAGGGCGCTGTCGCTGTCGACCTGAGCAGATCAGACGTTATCAAGACAAACTATCAGGGCCGCTATTAGATCGTATTGATTTACATATCACGGTGCCTGCGTTACCGATTGCCGATCTGCAAAATGCTCAGGCGGGAGAAACTTCTGAACAGGTACGCTCTCGTGTCGCGACGGCTTATGAGTATCAATTGAAGCGGCAGCAAAAAGTGAATAACGAGCTTAGTCCTAGTGAGATTGATCAATACATCCAGTTGGGAGAGAGCGAACAGCAATTATTACAACTTGCGCAGCAGCGCCTAAATTTATCGGCGCGTGGTTATCATCGAGTCTTAAGAGTGGCACGGACGATTGCCGATCTTGCGGCGAGTGTCGATATTACAAGCGCGCATGTGTCCGAAGCACTCAGTTATCGTGGTAAATAAACGCGCTTAGGTAGATCGTCTCAAAACAAAATTGATAAGTGAAAGGTAGTTATACTTAATGATCTTTTTTAACAATTAATTTTGTAATATTTAGCTAAGGCTTCAAGATCAAAACCTTATTTTAAGGGGATATAGTGGTGATAGTTAATAGGTGTTTTCTCATAGCTTTAGTTATATCAAGCTTAACAGCATGTATGAATACATCACTAATAAATAATAACGCGTCAACAAAAACCGTTTTAGAGAATGAACAAAGCAAAGCGCTTTATTCTTATGATAAGCATTTTGTAAACAGCCCTATCAAATACAGAAACTACGAAGAGCTGGATGGAAAAGGTAGAACACTACCCGTCGATGCAATTGGGTCAGTGGGAAGGTTTTATATCAGTGAAGAAGATCATTGCCTTATATTCTTTAGTGAAGATAGCACCAAATTAGCAACGCCTATTTTGAATTATAAATATACACAATGGAATTCTCAAACAAAGGTACTTACCTTGGGCAATACCCATATACAGATGGGTCAATTGGTTTTAGTAGGAGGTGGTATCCAGAGAACGCCCAAATCCTACCAAGGTTCCTGCTTGAACAAAGGATATATTATAGACATGGCATCATTTGGCGTGAAACTATTACCGGAATCTGATCTCCATTTATACAAGCAGAAATTTTAGTATTATACCCTGGAGGCTATTCAAAACTGGCACTAGCCCAGCTATAGTATTAAGAATGCTTGTTAAGGCATTTTGTACCAGCCGTTTTTGCTAGACTGTTTTGAGGTCATTGTTGTCTGTATCAGGCTTTAATGCAGATAAACGATAGAGTCTTTATTTAAGTAACCAATCCACCAAATCTGCAAAATGATCAAACGCCTCAGTCGGGTTTAACTCGCGGATATCTTGACCGTAGTTATAGCCATAAGACAGACCAAGCGTGTCCATCTTGGCGTTTTGACCCGCCAAGATGTCGTTTTTAGAATCGCCAATCATAATCGCTTGGTCAGGAGCAATCGCCAGTTGAGTACAGACATGCAGTAGGGGCGCTGGATCTGGCTTTTTAGTGGATAGACTGTCACCGCCCATCACTTCACTAAACAGGTCTTGCCAGCCGAATGTTTGCAAGATTTTTGGGACAAAACGAATGGGCTTATTGGTGACTAGAGCAAGCGTGTAACCCGCGTCATGCAATTTTTTTAGGCCGCTATCGACATCGGGATAGGCAACGGTTTTGCTACCGCCAATCTTAGTATATGCCTCAAAAAATATATGCTCCGCGTGGTCGGCCTCGGCTTTGGTCAAGGCGCCCTCTGGGACAGTGACATCACCAACCAAAGCGCGCTCGACAAGTAGACGCGAGCCATTACCTATCCAGTTGCGTATCGTATCGATAGGGTAGGTGTCTTTGCCAAGCGTGGTCAGCATCGCATTGGTCGCATCGGCCAAGTCGGGGACACTGTCAATGAGTGTGCCATCAAAATCAAAAATCAAAAGTTTTTTATTGTCTATTGTCATTATTGGTTGTCCAAGGATAAGGGTTTTTAAATAAAATGGTGATTGCTCATTAACGCAACAAACTGCTCAATCGTTGCCGCATCTATTTATAGCTGACTATTATCAAATTTTTTAATTTTTAAAGTGTTGTAGATTATTTAATAATAGGTTTCATGTCTATTCGCTATCTTTATAAAGGTTTTCTATTTGAGTGACTGGTGTTGACGTCTTTTTAAGCCATGCAACCTTATATCTCGCGTTTTTGTTTCTCTCATAAGCGCAACCACTGTTCATCACAGTCACAATCTCACAAAAATGAGGGTTTCAGTCATGAGTACATTGGTGTTTGTTGCCGTGATTGGCGCAGCTATCTTGCACGCTGCTTGGAATGCTTTAGTCAAAAGTGGCTCTGATAAACAAGTGAGTATGGGCGCCGTCGTTCTGGGTCATATGCCCATTGCATTGGTGGTTCTATTCTTTGTCCCAATGCCGGCTTTTGAGAGTATGCCATATCTCGCAGCGGGTATTTTGCTTCATTTTGGCTATCAGTTGTTTCTGCTAAAGTCTTATGAAACCGGTGATTTAACCCAAGTCTATCCCATTGCCCGTGGGTCAGCACCGTTGATTGTCGCTCTATTTTCTGTGACCATGTTAGGTGTTCAGCTCGATCTCATACAAATATTGGCTATTTTAATCATAGGCGGCGGTATTATCAGTCTGGCTTTGGTCAGACAGGCAAATGGACAAAAAAACAATCAAGCAGCGTTATTGGCACTAACCACTGGCTTATTTATTGCCAGTTATTCTTTGATTGATGGTTTAGGTGCTCGTATCGCAGGCACATCATTAGGATTTTTTAGCTGTTTGGCTATCGGTAATGGCCTGCTGATGAGTATTTACTTAGCGTTTAGCGCAAGAATGGCGCTAAAAACAATCGCAACCAAAGGACGCAGTGTGTTCCTGTTCGGCGGTAGCGCATCATTCATTGCTTATGCCATTGTCACATGGGCATTTACGCAAGCGCCCATTGCGCTGGTCACAGCTTTACGAGAGACCAGCATTGTTTTTGCTTTATTAATCGGTGTTTTCTTCCTCAAAGAGCGGCTTAACTTGGTAAAAGTGCTTTCAACCTTCACCACCTTAGTGGGTGCAGTGTTGTTACGGTTTGCTAAATAAAGGCAGTACGTTACTCAACGTCTTTATAGCGCGCACGGTGTTCTTTTTTCATTTTTAAATAGTCTTTGTTTTCACGGCATTCATCCCATTTCGCTTTAAAAATACGCGCCGATTCTGCCTTGATGGGGTCTTCGGTTTGCCGCGGCAACTCATCACGCCCATGTGCCCCGCTTTGACCTTTTTTATCATCGGGGACCGCCCCTTTGTATTTTTTGCCGCCCTTGTGGTTGGCATAACGACGCGCACGGGTATAACCCATTTGGATAAACTTACGCGCCATGTCCGCACCGACAAAATCATCGTCTGCCAGATAATCCAAAAACATCTGGTATATCTTCTCGCTGCTCTCGCGGGCAATATCAGGCGAGGCAAAACGCCAATGCGGTAGTATCTCAGATTTATAAGGCTCAACCAATAACACGCCTTGCTCACCGCGCCCAACTCGATACAGCTCAGGCTGCTCGCGCAAATTTAGGTTCTTATAATCCAAATCGTAATCAAACTCTCTCATAAGGGTATCTGCTAAGGGAATCGATATTTAGTATACTGAGACAAGCGGTTGAAAAAACAGACCAAAAATGTTGTGCAGCTGTGAAAGTTTGAGCCTTATTTGCAGCCAAGTTGTTATATAGTCGATCCTAAATAAAACAGAACCACTATAGGCCAACGCTTAACTAGAATGAATTTTTCTTGCTTGCTATGCCTACGCAGACAGAGGCTGCAAAAAAATCATTCTAGTCAAACTGACTCGTTTTTAGATTGAACTCACTATAAAATGCGGCAAGCAGGCTTGTACAGTCAATAATTAGGACACCATCTATCATGAATAAAATACTAACCCTTTGCTCATCTCTGATGAGATCGTCAAGAAGCGCTGTTATCATGTCGGCAATGCTTACAGTAGGCGCCATAGCGACGCCAGTTGCCCATGGTGCGTGGTTCGAGAGTTTAGTACCGCAAGGCGAGACTTACACAGTCAGAGAGATTGACCGTGATTTGGCCTTTGTCATTGATGGGTTTATTTATGATGCCCGTAATTCTTGTTTCTTATCTGTGGGGGATCGAGTGGTGTTTTTTGAAGGGCGTCACGGTATTGACTACCGCGCAACGATTTATGATTTGGACTCACGCGAGCGCTGCGAGGTATTGTTGCGAAGACGCTTGTCGTAAGCAGTACTACTTAAAATTTTTTAGGCATAAAAAAAGCCCCAAACATTACTGTTCGGGGCTTTTTAATATCTGTTAACGAATGGTGGCTCGAGGCAGGATCGAACTGCCGACACACGGATTTTCAATCCGTTGCTCTACCTACTGAGCTATCGAGCCGTCTTCGTTGAGGACGCTATTAAACTAAATATACGCGCTGCTGTCAAGCAATTTCTACATTATATGTGATAAAAGACCATAAATAATTTGATTCGGTCAAAATCAGCGATTTTTATGCCTTATTTAACCCTTAACCCGCAATAGGTCGTACTCGCTCATAATACGGTGAATATCGGCATCAGCGGGGACAAATTCACGGACGCCTTTTTTGACCTCGGCATCATAGACCAGTTTGATGAATTTTGCGTCGATGGCTCGGTCACGGTTTTGCGGATGGACTGTCAGGTATTGCAAACGTTTGGCATCGGTTTGTCCATCGTCGAAGCAGGCAACGGCGGCGATCGGTTTGTCATTGAACATACCGACGTAGAGATATTGTCCGCGTTTGAACCCTTGCTCAATGAGGCTTAAGACTTCTGCGCCAGTAGGCTGCGCATCATCACTATCATACAAGGCGTGCAGACGCTCTGAAAGCTCATTCTCACGGGTAGGCTTTTTAATCAGGGGCGTATCCAAGCTATTGATGGCAATCGCTTCTAAAGGCATGGGAGTTCCTATAAACAGACCGTTTTTATAAGCCAGTACAACGCGGCGTGATAGAGTCGGTGATGATTGATTGAGTTTCGGTGATGATTGATTAAATTAAAGTCACTATTTTAGCAGAATGACACAAATTTGTGCGTGGTTTGACGCTTGGTCGTGGCAGTAAATGTTAGGGTTTGCTATGATGAGGCTAGATAATATGTGGGACACATCGACCCTAATATGTTGATATCTTTTGTATATATCATTTTTTCATACATTTTTTGCTGGTACTGATTGCAGCACCAGCAGTGATGGAATGTACAGTAATGGGCGATATTTTGTCCTATTTATAATTGACCGCTTTTCACTGATAAAAAACCGATAGAGAATAGCTATGACAGCCAATGCAACTGAGCAAAATCAAGCAACAAACTTAAACTTATATGGTCGCCCTGAGCGTATCGCAACAGTGGAACGCAATACTGCCGAAACGCAAATCACTTGTACTGTGAACCTTGATGGTACAGGCAAAGGCGTTGTCGATACGGGCGTGCCATTTTTGGATCATATGATCGATCAGATTAAGCGTCATGGTTTGTTTGACTTAGATATCAAATGCAACGGTGATACCTTTATCGATGACCATCATAGCGTCGAAGACACGGGCATCACGCTTGGACAAGCTTTTAACAAAGCACTTGGTGATAAAAAGGGCATTCGTCGTTATGGGCACTTTTATGCGCCATTAGATGAGTCATTGACGCGCGCGGTGGTTGATTTGTCAGGCCGCCCAGGTCTGCACATGGACATTCCATTTACGCGCTCGCATGTGGGTCGCTTCGATGTTGATTTGTTCAGTGAGTTCTTTTATGGTTTCGTCAATCACTCATGGATGACGGTGCATTTGGACAATCTCAAAGGCAAAAACAGCCATCATCAGATTGAATCAACCTTTAAAGCGTTTGCCCGTGCACTACGTATGGCTTGTGAATATGATGAGCGTGCGCTAAATACCTTACCGTCGACCAAAGAGGCATTCTAAAGTGCATTTAAGTCTCTGCTACGGTGTCAGTCAAGCTTGGCGTACTGGTTGTATAGCCTGCACTTGGCTTCCTTGTAGCAGAACCCTATCTACACTTTATTAATAAGATTTGATTGTGTACTATTAAAGCGATTCAAAATGAGAACCAATTAATGACCAAAGTAGCATTATTAGATTATGGCATGGGTAACCTGCACTCTGTGAGCAAGGCGCTGTCCAATGTCGGTGCTGACGTCGCTATCACAAACGACCCAAAAGTGGTCGCTGCTGCCGATAAGATCGTATTCCCAGGTGTTGGTGCCATGCGCGACTGTATCGCTGGCATGTGTGATGCAGGCATTGATGACGTCGTACGGCAGGCAATATTTAACAAGCCTGTGATGGCCATCTGCGTTGGTATGCAAGCGTTGTTTGAGCAATCTACTGAAAACGGCGGCACCGCTTGTCTTGATATTTTAAAGGGGCAAGTAAAAGCGTTCGATCCGACGTGGACCGATGAGCAAGGCGCAACCATCAAAGTGCCACATATGGGCTGGAATACCATCAGCGGTATGGATTTCGACCATCCGCTTTGGCACGGTATCAAAGACCATGCGCATTTTTACTTTGTACACAGCTACTACTGCGAGCCTAGCGACAGCGCACAAGTGGCAGCAATATGTAATTATGGACAGCCGTTTTGTGCCAGTGTGATCCAAGACAATCTGTTTGCGACTCAGTTTCATCCCGAAAAAAGCCATACCGATGGCTTGCAGTTATTAAAGAACTTCGTTGAGTGGAATGTGTAAATAGACCATCAACGTGAGTTGACGATTTAATTCAGCAAAAGGTAGATTATCACTTGTATAATCTACCTTTTTTATTGTCTACTATTATCATTCTTAACCAGCATTTTTAGTTATCGTCAACATACTATAAAAACGCTACGGTACTGCTGATATCAATTTTTTACAGCCTCTGTCTGCATAGGCATAGCCAGCAAGAAAAATTGATATCCGTAGAGCGTGATGTATCGATATTGCTTTTCACGGACTCTATTGTTGTTTAGTGATACGCTCAATTATTTTCTGCTCGCCTATATTTGGAATATCTCAGTGGATTTTACCGCTTTTAAAATGAATGTTGTTGAAACAACTGGCCTTGCCAAAGACGCTTTACATATCTACGTTGGCGTTGGTGTCTACCTGCTTTGTTTGTTTGTACTGCGCCCTATCATCAAAAGCCAAGGTATCCGATCATTTATTGCATTAATCATTGTGACGGGTATTGCGCTTTTGGGCGAGTATTTGGACAATCGAGAAACGATTGAATCGCTAGGTTTGGCAGGCTTAAGCCGCGACCAGCTAATTGCAAGTATCCGTGATTTAATCAATACGTGCTTGCTGTCCTATGTGCTTTTTGCGCTCAATAAGTGGACGACTGTCTTTCGGCCAACCAATAAACCCACTGCATTGACCAGACGCCATAAAAAAACGGACTATTAATCAGTCCGTTTTTTACTCTATGAGTGGCAGGTAGGGTTAGTTGCTTTGAGCCTCATCATACAGCTCACGCACTACTTCACCAATCACTCTAATACCATCCGTCAGCGTTTGCTCATCAGCGGCGATACTCATGCGGATACACTCGTGTGCATGTTGGTAATCGCTGACATCCACACCGGGGAAGAAATACTCACTTGGCACAATAAGCGTACCTTTTTCTTTTAGGCGCTCGTATAGCTCAAGCGTACTAATCGGCAAGTCTTTAAACCACAACCAAAAGAATATCGCGCCTTCAGGCTTGTGAATCATGAGCGGATAATCGCCTAATGCTTCTTTTAACAGCGTCACCGCGAGTTTTGCCTGCTTTTGATAAAACGGCTTAATCTCATTATCAGATAACTGCTTGATACGGTCGTTTTCGACCAATGGTGTGGCAATCGCGGCACCAAAGCGTGTCGGCGCTAGATTGACCACCGCATTCATCGCGCTGACCGCTTCAATCACTTTGGCATCAGCAACGATAATACCCGTACGCATACCGGGTAAGCCAATCTTCGATAAGCTAAAACACAGAATCGTATTGTTATCCCAATTTAAATTGACATCAGAGTAGATGATATTCGGGAAGGGCATACCGTAGGCGTTGTCGATAATCAGCGGAATGTCATAGCGCGCCGCAATCTCGGCAAGATGCGCCATTTCGTCATCGGTCAGCACGTTGCCCGTTGGGTTGGTCGGGCGTGAGCAGCAAATCGCCCCGATACGACCTTCCTTTAGCGCTGGCAAGTTCTCTAACGCGTCAAAGTCCACACGATATTTAAAGAAGCCTTCTTCGCCATCGTGCGTCACTTCATCGATATGCGGTAATACCGCTGCGAAATGCTGACCTTCCACATGCACATCGCTATAGCCGATATACTCAGGGGTCAATGGCAGTAGAATGGATTTGTCGACAGATTCATTCTTCTCATCAGGGAATGCACCGCCAAATAGATTGAACAGATAGAAGAACGCATTTTGTGAGCCATTGGTCAGGGCGATGTTTTCTGCCGTGAGGTTCCAGTCATAATGACGGTTAAAGAAGCCAACCAACGCATCGATAAAACCTGCATCCCCTTGCGGATTGGAGTAATTCGCCATACTGATAATCGCACTACTATTAGCCTCACCTGTATCATTATCGACACCCAACGACTTATAGGTCTCTAAAAACAGCTCATTGACGGCATCAATTTTGGCAGGATTACCGCCACCCAGCATGTTGACTGGCTGATCGCTTTTTAGCGCATCGCCCAGATCATCCATCAATTGTGAGATGCCAGTGGGCTGGGTAAATTTTTGACCGAACTTTGAGAACTTCATAAGGTTACCGTGCGTGTTTGAGGGGTTATTTGAATGATAAAATGAGGCCTAGTATAGCAAATGAGGGCTATAAAATAAGCAAAGTACGGCGCTGATATTAACTTATATGTCTATACAGCTTATGAAGTAAAAAACGCCTTCTAGTTGAGTAGAAGGCGTTTCGGGTGTGTTATTTTAGGGGTTTGGGGTTTGGGGTTTGGGGTTTGGGGTTTAGAGCTAATCTCGCCATCCGCTCATATCTTATCTGTCCACTGGCGCGGTGACTAATGGCTGATAGCATTACTGTTATCTCGATAATACTCTCAGCCAAGTCCCCGCAAGCCAGTGGTCACATAAGTATACCCGCTACTGTCGAGGCTAAACCACGTCTCAAGGCGACTATTTTTGGTCGAGCAAAACCTCTCTAATAAACAGGTTTGGTCTGGATAGCATAGGGTGTGGGTGAAACTATCGCTAATTCACACTGAGAGTGTTTCAAAGAAGTCACGCTTACTTCCTCTTAAAGTTGTAGTGGAATCTTGATAACTTTTAAATACGCTTAGCCGTATTCCATAGATATGATAGTTGAAAAGTAGTACTATTAAAATTGAACAAAATTCAGCATATAGGTTGCATATGGAAGCAGTGGTTAAAAAATATAAGGATAGATTTAGAATATTCTTAATTATCTATACTTTCAGTAAGTCTTGCAATGTCAACGATAGACCACATCTGAAAAGACTGTTCGAAAGCGAAGTACGTATTCAGAAATTAGACTTCTTATTGAGAAATCCAGATTATTTATGCCATGAGCTGTTACTGTTGGCTCAAAAGGACTCTAGTTTAAAAATAGAGATTAAAGATATCGTAAAAGATATCTACCTGAAAAATGAACCTGATATTAGAAAAGAAGAGATGTTAAGGTTTTTCTTTGGTGCATATGAAGATATTGATGATGTTATTGCCTTTCTAGTAAGCATCGATTTTATTTGTTTTGAGAGTAAAAAAACTACTAATTTAAGAAATACAGTGAGTAAAAAATACTATATTACAGAATATGCTATTTCAAAATTCGAGAGAGAGATTAATGGTTTTTCAGCCTTTGGATGGTATGTCAATAGATGTGAGCTTATTAAGAAGTACTTTGGAAGCTTGTCTGGTTCAGAGCTTAAGATTGCTCAATACCAAATTGAAGAATATAAAGACACATCAATGAATAATTACATTAAGAGCATAAATCAGAAAGTGAAGGTTGAATTCCAAAAAACTTATGCGGAGTCATTGTAGATATGGACTATAAGAAGTTTTCAAAGAAAATATATTCTGAATTTGAAGGTAGCTTAACAAGTGATGAAATAGATATTTTGCTCGGTATTGAAGATAGCTTTGATAAAGACTCTCCGATTTCAACAGATAAGCGTCTAGTGATCAGAAACTTAAGAATTATAGGTAATAAAAATTCCCAAGACTTCGAGTTTGAAATAAAGTATGAAGAAGGCGTTAATATATTAGTAGCTGACAACTTAAAAGGGAAGTCTTCTGTCTTTAAAGTTATTAAGTATGCTTTGACAGGCAGGAATAGCTTAAGAAAAGATATATTAAACTGGGTTGAATATGTGTTTCTAAATTTTAATATTAACAAAAAAAACTATGCAGTTTTTCTGGACTTGACGAACTCTCGCCCACTATCAAAACTATTTCATCATGAAGTTAAGACGTTAGAAGACGTTAGAGGTTCTGATGATAAAGTGTTGTTCGAAGCAAAAAATGCAACATCATTTGAGGATCAAATTCAAAATTTTTTCTTTGCTCAGTTTTCTTATTATTCGCTAAAATGGACTCAGAAGGATTCTAATAAAAGTAGTACAAGTCTTAATGAGGCCGGAGCAAGTTGGGCGACCTATTTCAAATCTATACTTTTAGAATCTAAAGATAGTGACAAATTAATGTATGGAAACCAAGGTAAGAAGATTTTCGAAATGCTATTAAGTATGGAGTTAACTTATCCAATAAACCGACTAATTGTAAAAAGAGATAAGCTTGGATATGAACAGGCTAGAAGCTCAGATATCCAAATTACAAATAATAGTGAAATTGAAACTACTGCAAATGAGTTAGAAGAGAAAATTCATCATACTGAGGAAGAGCTAAAAAAACTACTCATGGAGGATAGTAATCAGCAGAGGATTGCTCAATTAACGAGTGAGTTTAATACTATTTTGCAGAGTATCGAAAGAAATAATAAAGAAAGACTCAATCTATATAAGAAAATTGAAGATTTGATCTTACGTATTGGAAGCTCAAAACGAGATATTGAACTACTTAGAAATTTAAAAGAGAATTTAAAAAAAGAGATTAACTCATCTATAAAACAAAAAAATTCCCTAGAGGAATTCATTCATATAGGAGCATTTTTCTCTAATTTGGATGTTAAGCATTGCCCTGCATGTGATCATAAATTATTAGAATTACGGAAGCAAGAGAGCGTTAAAAAGCACGAATGTGCCTTATGCCATGAAGATGTGTCAGGTAAAGATGTTGATATTAGTGTTTATAAAAATAAGGTTAAAGCCTTAGATGAACTTATTATTCAATTGAGAAAGAAACTTGTAGATAGTGAGTCTAAGTTTGGCGCTAGTAAAAAAAGTTTGAACGAACAACAAGACGAACTTAAAACGATTAGAATTGAGCTACAACAATTACCTGATCTATTAGCGATGAACAGTCAACTAACTCAATTAGATCGTGAAATATCAGTACTAAAATCATATGAATCTCAGAACAATCTTAAGAACGATTTGATAGCTAGAAAAGCGGTATTTGAATATAGATTGGAAGGTATTAGAAATAAGAAACTAGAACCGTCAGAAAACTATGATTTAAAGCTTAGTGTTATAAATTTTGCAATCAACGAATTATCTAAGCAGAGAGCGCAATTAGGTAAAAGAGTGACGGAAAGACTATCTTCCCTAATGACACAAGAAGTTCAGGCACTTGGTTTAGGTTCTATCACTAATGTACTCGTAAACAGTAATCTAGATATAAAGTACGAGCAGAGTAATGAGTATATTACATTCAATGACTTCTCAGAAGGCGAACAGTTAAGAGCAAAGTTAGCATTTTATTTGAGTTTAATACAAATGGATATCGAATTTAACCTTGGTCGACATACTAGACTTTTGATGATTGATAGTCCTGCAAAGGAGGAAGCAGATAATTCTTATCTTGAGGGACTATCTCAATTATTGAAGAGCATAGAAATACGCTTTGGTAGTGAACTTCAGATATTAATAGCAACTGCTGAAAGGGATCTAGAGGGTGTCGTTACTAATCAGAAAATAATACCCACAGGACAATATGTATTCTAATGTTTGATATAGGCACATTCAAAAGCTTAAGCAAATCCGAGAAAATTGAGTTTTCTAACCCTGAAAATTTAGTAAGCTTATCTATGTCTCTTAAAAGTAAAGAAATTAACTCTACATTCAGTAAAGTTATCTTAGATTCTACAGAGAATAGTTATGTAAGAATAAACTTCTTAAAATCCTTTTCAAACCTTTGTTTTCTAGAAAAAATACCTGAAAGACAGGTATATTCCTTACTTATTGATTATTGGACGTTCGGTAAGGATATCTTTTTAGAAATCCGTCGGTTAAAAGAGTTGTTATACTTCTATAGCCCTTTTTTAGATGTTAAAGGTGATATCGAGTCGGTTTATGAGAGTTGCTTAGAGTCCAGTGAAGCTGAAATTGTAGGAGAGAGCCTTTATAGTCTAGGATTAATCAACTTTCAGAAAGCATTAGCCTCTGAAAACTATGAAGAGTTAAGACTTTTACTAGGCAAAAGTAATGAATACTTTAACAACTCAATAGAAGAGGTTGAAAATAGAGTTGATGCTGTTTTTTTAAGTAAGATAGTACTAATTCTTCAAGAGTTATTTGATAAAAAATGGTCATCTTCATCTCATCTAATGACTCAAGCTAGTAACTTGTTATTTAAATATGATGCATACTCTATTAATAGAATTGATGATAATATCCAGTACCACTTATACCTAATATTGAAAGCTCTACAAAATATTTATAATTCAAAACCAGCAGAATGGCTAGACATCAAAGCTGAATTAGATAATATTTATGTAAACTATAATGAAATTATGAACGAGAAGGTTAATCTAAAATTATGCTCAACGACTAGTTTGCTTAGTAGTAGTCTAGAAGAAAGAGTATTAAAGCCATACTTTATAACGAATTTAGATACTTATCTTATTAAGATTGAAGTCTTGCTCCGAGACGAGATAGCTGGGTCAGATAAATATAGGTTCCTTTGCTATATCAAAGAAACTATCAAAGATAATCCTAAAAAAAAAGAGGATGCTTTAGATTTAAAGAGGGGGCTAGTGCAGGCTTTTCCTAACCATAAAGATTTGGCAGAGAGTTTATCTGAAAAGATTAAAACACCTATTGATGCTATTAACGCTTATGACTTTCTTATTAATCAAGAGAGATCATTGTTAGATAGTGTTTTATATGCCTGTAAAAAATTACAAGGAGATATTACTTATAAGAGAGCAGGTGTAGACGAAAATGCTAGGAATAGAGATATAGCAAAAACTATGGAAGCGAGAGGTTTTCATATCAAAGATCAACCTCAATGGGCTACTTCTCCAACGGGTAAGGACAGTGGTGAGGTTGATATATTTATTGTTGAATCAGATGGTACTCCTAAATCAATTATCGAAGCTTTAAATCTAAGTTATCTAGATAAAGCTTACCTTATTACACACTTAGACAAAACATTTAGCTACGACGTTACTGGTTTAAAAGAAAACTTTATAATCACATATAGTACAGCTACTAATTTTGAGGGCTTATGGAATAAATATCTATCATTTATTAAAAGCCATAATTATCAGTACCAATATATTGAATTTAAAGAGATTGAACACAATTCAATAGATATTAGAGTTGGATGTTCAAGACATTTAAGACACGATAAAGAAATATTTCTATATCATGTACTTATTAATATGTATGAGAAAACTATGTAAATATTTATCTAAAATTAAAGTTAGGCGGTTATCAAATCATCGCCCTAACTCTCGCCATAATCCCGCGCCCAATCACCAGTCTTACATAAATAATAGCAATAGCAAACAGCAATACGACTAATGCTGCACCGCCAATACCCAAGCTCATCCACGGCACACTAAATCGCAGATTAAACCACTGCGTGATGGCCGCCCACGCGCCCACGTTTGCGATAATGACGGCAAAGACAGCCGCGCTAATCCCAAGCACGCCCAGCTCTAAGATATTTAGCAGATACAGGTCGCGCTTTTGCATACCGAGTAATCGGAACGATGCGCTTTCCTTCATGCGATCTTGTGAGGTCGATAGCAACGAGCTAATCAACACCATCACGCCTGTCAGTAGCGCGAGTAGGGTAAAGACATAGACCAAGCGGCTCATTTGTACCACCAGCTCTTGGATTTGCTGCGCGATGGCGGTGCCATTGATGGTCGTGACAGCTGGGAACTCGCGTACCAGCTTGCCTTGTATCTCCGGAATATCATCGGCAGGGACATGCGCAGTGGCAAACTGAATCTGCGGTGCTGCTGCCAAGACCGCTGGCTCAAACAAGAAGTAGAAAAAAGGACTGGGGCCTTGCTCAAAACGCGAGCGAATACTGGTAATCTGCCCGACGATCTCAATCCCTTGAATATTAAAACGTACCTGATCACCCATACTGACATTGAGCAGGTCAGCGGCCGTGTCCAAAACAGACATAGGAACGACGGCTTGATCAGGCTTTTGCTCGTTTTGCGTGTTGACAGGTGCATACAGTTGATCGTCTTCTACCGCGTCAACGATGAATTCGGTGTCCATCAACGTGTCAGCGTAGCTTAAATTAAAGACACGCGTGGGATCATCAAAGCCATCCGCAGGCTCGATATCTTGTACGGGCACATCATTGGCAGTGACCACGCGCGAGCGGATGACCGGATAGTAGCTCACGGGCGCACCGATCAATCTATCGATCTCGTCATGTTGATCGCTTTGAATGTCTAATAAAAATAAATTGGGCGCATCTTCAGGATACGCATTGATAAACTGCGCATTGATGCTGTGATTGAGCGTGGTAATCAGGGTTAGAACCGCAACCGATAATGATAAGGTGACAAAAAATAGCGCAGATTGGTTGCCTTTACGCGCAAGGTTATGAATCGCAATACGCTGCATCCAGCCAATTCCAGAGCGTTTGGCAATCTTGGCAAGCAGCCATAACCAACCGCGAGCCAATGCCCAAAATACCGCCACAAAAGCAATTAATCCTATCAATAACTGCGCGCCCAATAACCATGAACCGACTTCATAGGCAAAAAACGCATACAGCCCAGCCAGCATGACTCCGTACCACAACAAGGGCACGCGTCGATACCACGGCAGGTTTTGCGCCTGCGTGCTTGCGCCTTGATTGAGCAAGGTAGCAGGTTTGGTTGTGTTAAGGGTACTTAAGCCGCGCTGAGCAATCAGTAAGGTCAGTACCAAGGCGATGACGGTGGTCTTAATCGCACTGATGGGATTGATAGCAAGGCCCACGTCTGGCGGCAAGATAGCCACGAGATATGGCTGACCCACTTTAAGCAAGCCAAAGCTGAGCGCGACCGCAGCGATACAAGCGACGATAGAGGTGACGACCAGTAGCTGATAGTAGCTGCGTTTGACTGAGCTGAGTGGCTCACCCAATGCCAAACGAATCGCATTGTTGGACTGCTGCTTGGTCACAAACGCTGTAATGACGCCATACATCGCCACCGCTGACAATAACAGCACGGCAATGACGAGCAGTTTTAAAAACATCAGCACATTATCAGAGATACGTGAGACAGAGGTATCCGCCGAATCAGCATCAGACAGCTCAATATCAGGATAATTGCTCAGAATTTGCGTGAAGTTATCACGCTGCTGGGCGATCAATTCAGGCGCGCCTGCCAGCTCAATACGATAATTGACACGACTACGCTGACCCAGTAGATTGGTGGCGGCTAGCGCATCTTGCTGCATCAACACACGACCACCAAAGCCAAAGGCGGTCAATGGACGGTCAGGCTCTTTGGTCAGCACATCACTGATGGTAAATTGCGCATCACCAATAGTAACTGTATCGCCGATACGAGCATTTAGGCTGCTGAGCACTTCAGGCGCGACCACGACGCTATCTGAGGTCAATTGCTGC
Organism: Psychrobacter sp. JB385; assembly: GCF_900163785.1. Taxonomy (GTDB): domain Bacteria; phylum Pseudomonadota; class Gammaproteobacteria; order Pseudomonadales; family Moraxellaceae; genus Psychrobacter. The sequence continues at coordinate 25,562 of NZ_FUKN01000014.1, read as the reverse complement.
CACAAATCCTTTCCTGAGGCCAGCTCTACCTTGCCATAAAGCGGATAGCTGGGCGACACGGCTTTGACGCGGGCAAGTAACGTCTGCTCATCGGTCACGACCATCGCACTAAACTGATAATCAAACACCTTTTGGGCATCAGCGATGGTATCTACTTGCGTCAATATCTCACTTGGCCAGTCTTGCTGACTGTTCAATACCAAATCACCGCCAACCAGTGCGCGCTGATTGTCATTGACATAGCTGTCAACCGACTGCTGGATGGAATCGAGAGTCAGGTAAGTGGCAAGCGATAGCGTAAGCGTCAATAAAAACAGCACTGGATAGACCCAGCGTTGCCACCAGCTACGACTTAAGGCTTTTGAGCCTAAGGTTTGATTGCTAAAGAAAATGCTTCCTTTATTATCAGTAGCTTGATTATTGATAGCAGTATTGCTTTGTGTGATCGTAGCTTTAGTCATAATTTTTTTGCTTAATCGGTAGACGTATTAAGAAATTTTAGAGTGTATCATCAGGTAACCAGATATAAATGAAGTCGAACAACTCTGCATCTGTCATATCAGTTAATGAATGAACGAATTTTTTATCTTCGACTGTCTTATATACTGCGCTAGCGACTACTTTATGGTAAAGAAGAGACTTGCCTTTCGTTTGTTGTTCAAACCAGTGCTTATTTATTTTGTTAGGTAAATTATAGAACAAAGAAAAATCTAGCTGCTTACTGAGGTGGTTCAACTTTTCGTATTTGTGAGTATCAAAGTAATATAGATGTTTTAATACATCGTTTTGTAGTGTATTTTGCTCATTCTGTAGTAAGTCTAAAAAACACAGATATTCATCATCATTTTTCATAAAGTACGTCAAAGGGTATAGAAAATAATTATTTGCTCTCAAATATCCTTTGCTTATTGCTTGTAGAGTAAGCTGACTTACCTCGTCTCTGTTGGCATTGATAAAAGGTTTTGAGTAATGCTCTAATATAAAAGAAAGCGCAAAAGTAATGGAATAATCGTTTGAATCAGCCATCTGTTTTAAATAATAAAGCGCATTATCTAATTTGTAGATAGAAATTAACTGATTGATTACTTTGCCATAATCTTCGGTTTCAAAAATGAATTTTCCAGCGAGTAAGTCTTTTGCCAAGTTTTCTATCTCAAGAGTTCCCATTGAGTCAACCTTATTGGAATAGAGCATTTAAGAATAAGGGATGAACCCCTATTTATTCATCAATCCGTCCATCATGCATGGTGATGACACGATCTGCCATTTCTGCCAGTGCTGGGTCATGCGTCACCACCACCAGTGCCGAGCCAACCTGCTGGCGTAAGTCCAATAGCAGCTGCATGACTTGATTGGCATTTTGCTCATCGAGGTTCCCTGTCGGTTCATCCGCAAACACAATCTTAGGATGTGACACCAGCGCCCGTGCAACTGCCGTACGCTGCTGCTCACCACCTGATAACTGGTTGGGTAGACTGTTACGTCTGTGTCCTAAGTCCACTGCTTCAATCAGCTCGTCCACACGCGCTTGATTTGGACGCCTTGCAATATCAAGTGGAAAAGCAATGTTCTCCGCCACTGTCAATGTTGGCAATAGATGGAACGATTGAAACACAAAGCCCATGTCGCGTTGACGAATGACCGCGAGCGCATCTTCATCCAGATCACTTAACATATGCTCTGCCAACTCTACTGAGCCACTATCGGGATAATCGAGCGCAGCGAGTAACCCTAGTAACGTTGACTTGCCAGAGCCAGATTTACCCATGATGACCACGAACTCACCAGCATTGATATAGATGTCCACGTCTTTGATAATGGACAGTGTTTGCTCGCCGACTTGTACCGTCTTGGTGAGTTTTGAGGCAGTGAGCAAGGCGGTTGAACGAGAAGCACTAGCGGCATTGGATAATGTCATTACAGGGCCTCTGTTGGCATAAGTTTGGGTGCTGGCTCAGGGTCATCGGCCACCGTAGTAGCAGTCATATCGTCAGATTTAAACTTTTCAAGCTTAGGCGCTAAGATAGGCAAAATATTGTCATCAACGATGATGGTATAACCTTCTTTGGTTGGATGAATGGCATCAGCTTGGTTCAACGCAGGATCACCGCCCACCCCTTCTAAGAAGAAAGGAATAAGGGTAACATTCATATCTTTAGCAACGCGCGGATAGATAGCGGCAAACGACTTGACATAGTCAGAGCCAAGGTTGTCATAGATTTGCATACCGCCCAAGATGACTTCACTGCCATTGTCTTGCAGGCGTTTTACAGCAGTTCGGATATTTTTCTCAACCGTTGCCACATCAATACCGCGAATCGCATCATTGGCACCAATGGTCAAAATGGTCACATCGGGTTTGGTCTGCAATACCCAATCCAAGCGATTGACTAGGCCCGTACTGGTTTCCCCGCTCAAACCTGAGTTAATCACTTTGGCATTTTTATAGCCCTGTTCATGTAGGCGTGTTTCTAACTGAGCAGGGTAGTTGTCATCATTATCAACGCCAAGCCCTTCGGTCAAAGAGTCACCAAGCGCCAATATGGTTAATGGCGCTTGGTGCTGCTCGATTGAGGGGGGTGTTTGCTCAGTTTGAGGCATTGCCTCAGACGTTTGTGTATTGGCAGTCTGATTGGTCGTGTTTTGACTGTCATCTGTCATGTCGGTTTCGGGTTCTTGTTGACACCCACTCATGACCATAGCGAGAGTCAAAATAGCCACAGCAGGTAAGTAACGAGTAAAACGAGAGGATACATTCATAATAATGGTTCTGTCCTATAGTCAATAAAACCAGTGTAGCAAAATAAGACAGGCACCAATATTATCCTAAGGTTACTTTATCTCCTTTAAAGCATTACATTTTTTTGCCATCGACCATCACAGGACGACTGACTATCCACGCGATGACCACGTTGACCACCATCAAAATCAGCATGATAAAAAGCGGCACATTCCAAGTACCCGTCGCCTCGTGTAGCCAGCCTGTGCCTAGTGGCCCAAAAAACGCCAAAAAATAGCCAACGGCTTGCGCCATACCCGACAGCTCACTGGATTGATTGGTCGTGTAAGTGCGTAGTGAAAACAAAATCATGCTCAAGGTAAAAATCGCCGAGCAACCAATGCCCATCATAGCTGACCACAGCCAAGCCAAATCAGTCGATAAATAGCTGATACCCAGCACCCCTATGACGTTCAACACTGCCGCAAGCACAGCCAATGCTTGAATCGGGCGTCCACGGTTGATCAACCATGTCAAACTCACAATCGATATCGGTGCCATAAACTGAAACACCGAATTCATTTGTCCTGCTTGCACCGCAGGCAAGCCCTTACTCAACCAAATAGATGGTAAAAAACTGGCCACGGTATAAAACAACAAAGACTGCAAACCCATAAATACGGCAATCTGCCAAGCAAAAGGCGTGCGCCACATCGAGATATCTGAACATTCAGTCGTCGCTATATCCACGGCTTGATGGCTAGACGAGCCAAGACGTAAACGCAAAAATATCCAAATAACGATGGCAAAGATGCCGAGCAGCGACCAGCCGCCTAACGCCCATTGCCAGCCCACTTGTTCAGATAAAGGCAGTACCACTCCTGCTACTATGCCTGCGGTCACCGTCATGACAAGACTGAACAAACCTGTGATGAGGGGAATGTGTTTGGGTGTACGTTGCTTAATGACTGGCGCCGCTAACGTATTGGCAAACCCGATCGCCAATGTCAGCATCAAGGTGCCCACCAAAAACCCACTCCAAGTAGGAAACACTGTGCGGATGATCATACCGATGGTCAATAGTCCAATCATCACAATGAGCGTATTCTCAAGCCCGAATCGTTTGCCTATAGAGGGCGAGATAAGAGCCCCAATGGCAAAAGTGAGCATTGGTACAGCGCCCAGCCAGCCAATTTGTGTCTCAGAAATATCAAGTGCCGATTTGACAACTGGTGCAATAGAGCCAAGCGCGACAATAGGCGCACGCATATTGGTCGCCAATAAAATCATGGCACACAGTACCAGCCAAAAAGTGAAGCGCGAAGATGGCATAAGTGGCGGCTGAACCGTAGTGGTAGGAGAGGAGTGAGAATTGGGTGGTAAACCAGAGGTAGACATAGCAATACGCCTATTATTAGCATAAAAAAGGACACGTCATTACACAGCGCCAAAGAGTCGCCGCTTGCAAACAACACGAGAGAAAACACACCAAGACGGTGATTGAGATCGCAAAATAGAACGAGAAATCACTAGCACATCATAAGACAGATAAGCTTGCTACTTTAGATGAAGAGATAAGGTAGCATCAAGTACGAGTAGGGACGCCCGTGAATAATGCTTTGAGAGGTCACCTATAAATATCTAGTGGCACAATAAAAAATAGCGCCAGCCCTTTTAAAGGACTAGACGCTATTATAGGAACAAATGTAAAGTAAAAGCTACCAACGTATTGGAATAAATCCGAGGTTTATACAGATTTGCCCAATTGAGCAGCTTTTAGGGCATGCTCTTGTTGCTCAGCAATCAGAGAATCACACTTATTGGGATCATTACCACAAAACGAGCAATTTTCATCCCCCATGAGTTTGGCAACGCCGCCGCAAGATCCTCTCAGAGGCTTCTTTTTAACCATATAACCAATGCCCATAAAGACAAAGAATAAAATAAACACCGAAAAGGTGATGGCAAGCATAGGAAGCAATTGACTAAGCATAGAGGAAACCTCAATTTTTAAAGATAGGGCAGTTGTTTTTTGTCTTAACTACTTAATAGTATAGCAAATTTTGTGCGATTCGTTGTTGCTAATCGTATCAGCAAACCCTAAGGCTTTTTGTCGGCACGTAAAGCTTGCATGGCAGGGGTCTGCACAACTTGCCAATCGTCAATACTATCATGCTCCCCATTTATATCGACGCCATCAGCCAATACCACAAACATCGCGGCCAAATTCTTCTCTTTAGCAAGTGCTAATGCCTTGTCATAATGCATGGCTGTCAGCGCTGTTGCCCAAGCGTCTGCTAGTGCCACTGACTTAGCCGCCACTGTTACTGAAGGTGCGCCGCCAGCGATAGGTTTACCAGTTGTCGGATCAATGGTATGAGTATAGCGTTTTCCATCAAAGATGACAGAGTTACGATAGTTGCCAGAAGTCGCCAAATGCATCTGGTTGTCAGTATTGATGGGTTGGCGAATGGCTGAAATCGTCTGGCGCTCGCTCACCGTGCTGTCTTTGATAGGGGCATCTATCGCGATTTGCCATGGCTGCTTTTGGTTATTGACACCAGAGGTCGCAATTTCACCCCCAATCTCGACCATGTAATTGCGAATCTGGTAGTTGTCTTTGAGTACCTCAGCAATCACGTCGACTCCATAACCTTTAGCGACGGCTGAGAAGTCAAGACCAATGCCGTCTTTGACTTTATGGATCGTTTTATCCTGTTGTATAACGCCTTCAAAATCGACTAACGCTTTTGCTTGAGCAATCTCTAACGCTGTTGGTGGACTTTGCAGGCGCTCGACTGTCATGGTGCTCCCAAATCCCCAAGTGTCTACCAATGGCATGACGGTAGGATCAAATGCACCGCGCGATTCCTTATATACGATGCGAGATACATCGAGCACACGATCAAAATCTGCGTCGATAGTGATGGGGGTGTCTTTGGCAGCGCGATTAAAGGTAGAGATGGTTGAGTCTGCTTGATAAGTAGACATGCTGTCGTTGATTTGCTGCAATCGCTTGTCTATGTCCGCTTGTATGGCAGCTTCATCCGCATCATCAGGAAGCTCATAACTGATGTGGTAGCTGGTACCCATTGTCTCACCGCTCAGATAGTTATATTCTGGCGATTGCTGGCAAGCACTGAGACCCAAGGCACTGGTAACACCGATGATACCGTACAAAGTAGCGCGCATCGTTTTGGTACAAGACAAAGCGTGCAGGGGTGAAGCGAAGAATGTAATTTTCATAAGATCGTTGCTATAGCAAAAAGTGAATGTGGCTTTGGATAATAAGCGATGCCTATTTTACACCCCGTACCACCTATAAAGCCAATATCAATAAAATTAAGCAAACAATATAATCCTAAAGAGGCCATTCATAGCAGCGTCTGATGGTTCCTCACTTTACCTGCGACTCACGGATAAGCTTATACAGCCTAGGCGGCGATACTCGGTTGACTTTGGTTGCCAGCTTTTCTTTCGTTCCTGCGATGATGATATATTCTTCTCCTTTCGTGAGTGCTGTGACAGCTTGTTTGGCGAATGCCGTCGCTGTTAAGCCGTTACTGGTCGCCTCATCCATTGTGCCTTGCTGGCTTCCGTCCCCTGTTAGGGCATTAATAGACACATTGGTTTGAATAAATCCGGGAAATATCGTTGCGACCTTTATTCTTTGATCATGCAGCTCGGCACGTAAACTGTTGGCCCACATATGAATAGCGGCTTTGGCAGCACCGTACGCACCGCGATATTGAGTTCCTAGTAGCCCTGCGACGCTGGAGATCATGACTATTTTGCCACCGCCCTGCGCTATCATGTCTGGTAATACCAATCTGGTTAGACGTGTTTGCGCAAAATAATCTAGCTCCATAATTTGTCGCTCGACCTCTTCTGCAGTGTCCATGATAAGAGAGCGTTGACTCACGCCAGCGTTATTGATTAGCCAATCGATATGACCCGTGTGAGTCTTAGCACTGCTGTAGGCTTCTTTTGCTTGTTCAGCATCGCTAAGATCAAAAGGCACGACCAGATGTTTTTTAGTATGTTTGCAGCGTTGTTTTACCGCTGCCAACTTATCATGATCGCGCCCACTCAATATTATGGTTGCACCGCGTTTGGCAAAAGCAATGGCTAAGGCCTCACCAATACCGCTAGAAGCACCTGTTATCCATATGGTCAGCTCTTTATACTTGGTTGTCATAAGTATCCCTTCTTATTGGTTAAGTCATCAATCATATAGGATAGATAACGCAAGCTGCCATTTTAATTTGTAGTCTCTGTGGTGCTTACGAAAAGCAAGTCAAAAAATTTGTACCAGTAGTACAGTAGTACGCAGGTATTGGCATGACCATTTTATTTTGAACGGGTTATCCAAATAAAAAAAGAGCCTCAATTGAGACTCTTTTTTATAAACATGCTTAAACGAGGTTTTTTGCTGAATCAGGCAATCTAACCACCGAAGTCATCAAGCATGATGTTTTCATCTTCAACACCCAAGCTGTGTAACATGTCGATTACCGCCGCGTTCATCATTGGTGGCCCACACATATAAAATTCACAGTCTTCAGGATTTGGATGGTCTTTTAGGTAGTTTTCAAGTAACACGTTATGAATAAAGCCTGTTGGACCTTCCCAGTTATCTTCTGGTAATGGATCAGACAAGGCCACATGCCACTCAAAATTATCAAACTCTTCCGCCAATTGATCGTAATCTTCAACGTAGAACATCTCACGAATAGAGCGTGCACCGTACCAAAAGCTAATCTTACGATCGGTATTTAAGCGTTTCAGCTGATCAAAAATGTGAGAACGCATGGGCGCCATACCAGCACCACCACCAACAAAGATCATCTCAGCTTCTGTTTTCTTAGCAAAGAACTCACCATAAGGACCTGAAACCGTGACTTTATCGCCAGGTACTAGGCTAAACACCCAAGAAGACATTTTGCCTGGTGGGATATTGTCAGGACCGCGTGGCGGTGGACTTGCGATACGAATGTTGAACTTGATCAAGCCTTTTTCTTCTGGGTAGTTGGCCATTGAATAAGCACGAATCACTGGCTCATCAACTTTTGATACATATTTGAAAATGCCAAACTTTTCCCAGTCTTCTCGGTACTCTTCATCCACCACAAAGTCTTTATAATGGACTTCGTGCGGTGGCGCTTCTAACTGCACATAACCACCAGCGCGGAAGTTCACTTCTTCGCCTTCTGGAATTTTAAGTACCAATTCTTTAATAAAGGTTGCTACGTTATCGTTAGAGATAACCTCACATTCCCATTTTTGTACATCAAAAAACTCGGGGTCAATCTCGATTTTCATGTCTTGTTTGACAGCTACCTGACAAGCTAAGCGCATGTGATCACGGATTTCGCCTTGAGTAAAATAGCCTTCTTCGGTGGGCAAGATAGAACCGCCACCCTCAATAACACGGCAGCGACACTGTGCACAGGTACCACCACCACCACAGGCTGAAGATAAAAAGATACCTTCGCTTGCTAGTGTTTGCAGTAGCTTACCACCTGCTGGTGTCACTACGTCATTATCGGGATTATCATTGATATGAATGGTAACGTCACCTGAACTGACCAATCTTGAACGTGCTGCCAAAATAATGGCAACAAGGCCCATGATGATCAAGGTAAACATAGCCACGCCACCAATCGCCGTAGCATAATCCATGATATGTATCCTTAATCTATGGGGTAGGGGTGCGGGGTCATGAATGTCATGCTGTACCCGAACGCCTACCGAATAAATGAATTAAATAGTTCAAATAGCTAAATAAGGTCTTGAATGTAGCGTATCAATCGATAACGCTAGATCAAACGGTTTAAATGGACATGCCACCGAACGACATAAAGCCAAGCGACATAAGACCAACTGTGATAAAGGTAATACCAAGACCGCGTAGCGGTGCTGGGATATCTGAGTATTTTAGCTTCTCACGAATACCAGCCAACGCAGCAATGGCAAGTGCCCAACCAAAACCTGCACCCACACCATAAACCATGGATTCACCAAAGTTATAATCACGCTCAACCATAAACAGTACCCCACCTAAAATGGCGCAGTTTACAGTGATAAGAGGCAAAAACACCCCAAGCGCGTTATACAGACTTGGTACAAACTTATCCAAGAACATCTCAAGGATCTGTACCGTCGCAGCAATAAGACCAATATAACTGAGCAACCCTAAGAAGCTTAAATCGATATCAGGGAAACCTGCCCATGCCAGCGCACCACTTTTTAGGATGAACTGAAAAAGTAAGTTATTTAGCGGAACGGTAATCGCCATAACGACAACCACAGCAACCCCAAGACCAATGGCTGTTGATACTTTCTTTGATACAGCCAAGAACGTACACATACCCAAGAAGTAGGCCAGCGCCATGTTCTCAATAAAGACTGAGGTTATAAATAAACTAACATAATGTCCCATTAGTGACCGCCTCCATGTGCCATGCCTTTAGACTGCGGCTTCATTACAAACTCAGCTTCTTCGACCTGCTCTGGTTTCCAGATACGAACAATGGCAATAAACAAACCAATAATAAAGAACGCTGATGGTGGCAATAATAATAGCCCGTTTGGCAAATACCAACCGCCGTCAGTGACTGGTTGTAGAATGGTAATACCGAACCAAGTACCCGCCCCTAAGATCTCACGGACAGTTGCAACAAACAGTAGTACGGCAGAGTAACCAAGACCGTTACCGATACCGTCTAAAAAGCTAGGTACTGGTGGATTGCTCATCGCAAACGCTTCTGCACGGCCCATAACGATACAGTTGGTGATGATCAAACCAACGAAGACAGATAAGCCTTTACTTACATCATAAGCGACCGCTTTTAGTACCTGATCGACCAAAATAACCAACGAGGCAATAATAGTCATCTGTACGATGATACGAATGCTCGAAGGGATTTGTTTACGAATGATCGAGATAAAAAAGCTTGAGAATGCCGTTACCAATGTCAATGCCACACACATAACCATGGCATTGGCCATGCTTGTGGTGACTGCCAATGCCGAACAGATACCTAAGATCTGTAATGCAATCGGGTTATTATCAAAAATAGGCGAGGTTAAAATAGTTTTCGTGTCAGCCATGTTATGCCTCCTTGCCGTTTGCTACTGGTAGCGTGGCTGCCAGTTCGGTATTAGGTTGAGCTGTACTGGTCTTTGATTGCGTTGACTGATTCGCCTGCGTATCAGTATTTTCAATGGTTTGACCGCTTTCTTTACGTAGCATATCTAGGTATGGCTTGTAGCCTTGATCACCCAACCAAAACTGAATCATATTACTGACACCGCGGCTAGTGAGTGTTGCGCCACTGATGCCATCGACCCAGTTTTCTTTTGGAGCACCTGCTTTGGTCACGCCAGTAGCAACATTACCGTTTTCGTCATATGAGTGAATGCCTGTCCACTTCGCACGCCACTGTGGTTCTTCGATACGAGCGCCCAGACCTGGGGTTTCTTTATGCTCATAAAAGCTAATACCTTTGATGGTATTCATATCGCTTTCAAGCGTTAAGAAGCCATAGATAGTGCCCCATAGTCCATATCCTTGAATCGGTAGTACAACCACTTCAGGTTTGCCCGCATCATCTTTTTTGACATAGACTTTGGCATACTTTGGCTTACGACCAATACCAGCAGGGTCATTGTCACCCAGGTCTTCACTCAATGCTTGGTTTTTGGTTGCTTGGCTTGCATCATAAGCATTACGATCAGGAATGCCAGCGTCTGCTAAGGCACTATCATCAAGATAAGTCCCTTTATTTAGATCAATAATCTCAACATCAAAGTCTTTGAAGCGCTCAGCAACATCTTCTGCGGTATCAGATTCAGCGTTATACATATCTGCTGCTACCAAGATGTTTTTGTTACGGTCTAAGCGAGCATTCTCGACTTGTGCTGGTTTGAGACCAACCGCAACTGCTGAAACCAGTACTGAACACACCAAGCATAGCGTCAATGCCACACTGATGGTTTTCGCATTATTACTTTTGGGCTTGGACATAGCGAACCCTCCGAGCTGTTTGGCGTTTGATGTTTGCTTGGGTCACAAAATAATCAAACAATGGAGCAAATAAGTTGGCAAAAAGAATGGCTAGCATGATGCCTTCTGGAAAGGCAGGGTTGATCACTCGAATCAATACAGTCATAAAACCAATCAAGATACCATATGCCCAGCGACCTTTATTGGTGTGCGCAGCTGATACAGGATCGGTTGCCATAAAGACAGCACCGAATGCAAAACCACCGATAACCAAATGCCAGTAGAATGGCAAGTTCATCATCATGTTGTCTTCAGAGCCAATCATATTGAACACAAGAGAGGTGGCAATAAGACCGACCACACACCCTGCCATGATGCGCCATGAAGCGATACGTGTCCAAAGTAGAACAGCGGCACCCATCAAAATTGCAAGTGTTGATACTTCACCGATACTGCCTTGCATGTTGCCTAAGAATGCGTCGCCCCACGTGATGGCATTACCATATACGTCAACGAAATCCTGAGGAACCACACCAAGCGCAGCCAGACCAAGCGGCGTCGCCCCTGAAAAACCATCTACTGCTGTCCACACCGAGTCACCAGACATATAGGCTGGATAAGCAAAGTATAAGAAAGCACGACCTGATAGGGCAGGGTTCAGGAAGTTTTTACCGGTACCACCAAATACTTCTTTGGCCACTACCACACCGAAGATGATACCTAGGGCAACTTGCCACAATGGAATATCTGGTGGTAGACACAAGGCAAATAAGACAGACGTCACAAAGAAACCTTCGTTGACTTCATGGCCTCGCACAACGGCAAAGATAATCTCACAAAGAATACCGACCACAAAAGTGACGAGATAAATCGGCAAGAACTGCATAGCACCATAGACAAAGCTTGCCCAGATACTGTCTGGATTGTAGCCTGCCATGCTTGTGATGATAGTACGCCAGCCTTCAGGCTGTAAGCCAAGCTGAGTAATGGCGGTTAGTGCTTGGTGACCGATATTGTACATACCCCAAAACATCGCTGGGAACGTACATAGCCATACAGTAATCATAATACGCTTTAGGTCAATACCGTCGCGTACGTGTGAAGATGCATAAGTCGTTGAGCTTGGTTGACGCAAAAACGTATCAAACATCTCAAAAATGGCATAGTATTTTTCGTGTTTGCCACCTTTGGTGAAAGACGGCTCCATACGATCGAACATATTGTGTAAAAATTTCATCGTGGTTAGCCCTCCAGCTCAATGCGTGTTAAGTTATCACGCAAAATATCACCGAATTCATATTTGCCAGGAGATACAAAGGTGCATAATGCTAAATCTTCTTCGTCCAATTCGAGTGCGCCCAAGTCAACAGCACTGATGATGTCTTCGACAATCAATGCTCGTAGTAACTGGGTTGGCAGATAATCTTGTGGCATCACTTCTTCATAAACCCCGATAGGCACCATGGCTCTTGGTGAGCCGTTGCTTGTCGTAGTGAAGTTATATTTTTTGCCACCAAAGAACTGAGAGATATAGATAGGCAATTTAGAGAAACGGTTTGCACCTGCGCTAAAGAAGTGAAACGCAGGACGCTCGCGACCTTCAGGAAGCACACTGACTTGATCATGAAAGCGACCAAGATAAGCGATATTGTCAAACACTTTGCGACCAGACAAGACAGAACCTGAAATAATACGATTCTCGCCAGCGGCTAATTGACCTTTTGTAAGAGCAGTAATATCAGCACCGCGCTCAGTCATGATTAAATGCGGGTTGGTGACTGCTGGGCCTGCCAAGCTAATCATACGACGCGTATACAAACGCCCTGTAGTAAATAGCTTGCCAATCGCAATCACGTCTTGATAGCCAATCGTCCATACGCTAACACCGCGCATGACAGGATGCAAAAAGTGAATGTGTGTACCAGCCAATCCTGCCGGATGTTTACCAGCAAAGCCATGATACTCAGTGACATTATTAGCTGCTGTTTTTGCAACTGGCGTCAACGGTGTATTGCCGTTATGACACACAAAAGTCTTAGGGCTAAGGGTTGATAACACGGCAAGACCGTCATTGAATGCTTGCAACTGTTCATTAATTAGCAGCATCGGATCAAGAGCCAATGGATTGGTGTCCATGGCCGTGACAAAGATAGCGTGTGGACGGGCACCGATTTCTGGAGCACGACTGTAAGGACGCGTGCGAAACGCCGTCCATTCGCCAGAGGCAAGTAGCTGGGTTTCAACGACTTCAGAATCTAGGTCAGCAAGTTGCTGAGAGTCATAGCGCTCAAATTCTACTTCTTCACCGTTTGGGTCAACCGCAATCACAAGACTTTCAAACACACGACGTTCACCGCGGTTGACCGCGATAACCTTACCAGCAGCAGGGGCAGTGTAGATCACGCCAACGCGTTTTTTGTCTTCAAAAACGGGCTGACCTTTGGCTACGATGTCACCTTCTTTGACATTCATCGTGGGTTTCATCCCCACATAATCATAGCCAATAACCGCTACATGTGTAGGTTGGTGCTCAGATATCTCGCGGGAGGGTTCACCAGTGATGGGCAAATCCAAACCTTTTTTGATGGTAATCATAAGCGAAAACTTAGTCCATAGTCTAAAACGATACCAGACGTCCTGTATGGCATATCGGTAGCATGAACATTTGCGTCATTAAATAAAGCCCACAAATCTCTATTCCTATAGTAGGATAGCGATAACGGGTTTTTTAAAATAAAGCACGATCAAAACTACTAGTAAGAGTATTAACGCTGACCTCAGACTCCTTAACAACACGTTAATGTCTTATTCGAATGACCAAAGTGGCGACTGGCTACCAAGGTGTATGCTAAAACTATTCCATCAAAATTAATCGCTAAAGCAGTGAGCTAAAAGTGACTATTTTCAAAATAAACAGCCTTATCACACGTTTCATTGAAAATTAAAGCTTGTAACGCCAGTAGTATTGACTTTCCTTATCCGTTTGAGGTCTTGTAAAACAACGCTCAACAGAAAAAATAGTCAAATAATAATCTATAAACATAGATAGCAAACTGGTTAAAAGACAAACCAGCTGAGCAACCGATAAGTGAGTCTCACTTATTACAATCAGTTGTCATAGCGCTAGTAATGACTGTTAGTAATAGTTAACTAATGATAGAGACATCGTAGAAGGTATCTAATTAGATTTTGGTAGTGCAGAGTAGACGGTTTAACGCCCACCAGTTGAAATTTCTAATATAACCCTTCTTAGCAAGGCATTAGCCAACATCGTACAGATGCGGTAAATTATTGCCTGATTCTTCCTGACTGCTATGCTTCCTTAAGCCAAAAATGACTCATATAAAAGCATGGCATATGGTTACTATCACATAGAAACAAATAAAAATTTACCTAGGATTATACGCTAAATTGACCTAAAATTGCCAGTCAGTAATTGAATTTACCTCATGTTTACAGTAAATAGATATATCAAAACTTGTGGTTATGAGTATTTATTTCCCTCAATCAGTCATATGCTCTTTGAATGAGATTGTTTCTATTCTCTGTGTTGGCGACTATCGGGTTCAAATGCACGTCTGAGAAAATATTTGTCTATTACTGTTTGATTTGTAAGGTTTAATGCCCAAAATTTATTTAATACTTTGTTTTACAAGATAAGGAATGCTGTATGTGTGCTGTGCCTGTCATTATCCCGGCGATTGATTTAAAAGATGGTAAATGTGTGCGCTTAAAACAAGGCCGTATGGAAGATGATACGGTATTTTCTGACGATCCCGTCGCCATGGCGGCGCGGTGGGTAGAAGAAGGAGCACGCAGGCTTCATCTGGTCGATTTAAACGGTGCGTTCGACGGTGTACCAGTGCATAGACAAGTGGTTCATGATATCGCCAAGGCGTATCCAAACTTGCCTATTCAGTTGGGCGGCGGTGTCAGAAACATGAACACGATTGAGCAGTATATTACAGCAGGATTGACGTATATCATCATTGGTACAAAAGCCGTTGAAGATCCAAGCTTTGTCACAGAGGCTTGCCGCGAATTTGCAGGGCACATTATTGTCGGTATTGATGCAAAAGACGGTATGGTTGCCACTCATGGCTGGGCAAATGTGACGGACACTAAAGCGACCGAGCTGGCTAAGCAGTTTGCAGATGTGGGTGTCTCCTCAATTGTTTATACCGATATTGCCCGCGATGGCATGATGCAAGGCGTAAATGTTGAGCAAACAGTGAATCTAGCTCGTGAAGGTGGCTTGCCTGTGATTGCGTCAGGCGGTGTGACAGACATGAAAGACATTGAGCTATTAAAGCCATACGGCGACTGTATCGAAGGCATAATCACTGGTCGCGCAATCTATGAAGGCACGTTGAACTTGGCTGAAGCACAGGTGTATTTAGATCGTTAACAGTTAATGCAGATCTTTGTAACAAGAGAGGTTTGCAATAAAAAACGTCGATAAAGAACCCAGTAGAAGATATTTATGGCCGCTTATCTTGACCGCTCGATAGTACGTCATTGTTTAAAAACGTGGGGTCAGGCTTGGTTGCTATTGATCGTTGTTTGCTGGTTGCCTGCACATGCTGCTGGTGAAGAGGTGGCTAGTATAACCACCGCACTAGGAATAGAAACTCACGAGGAAGTGGCAACAGAGGATTCTGCCACATCAGCAAACGAGGTAGCAGAATCATCCACGCCTTTGCCTGCTCCACCAATCATCAGTGGTCAGAGCACCAATAATGCGCAAATCGAAACCACACCCTCTCTACAAACAGACAATGACATTCGTCAACGTATCAAAGGCATCTTTTCTGAAATCGACGGGCTACAAGCTGTCGATGTTAGCGTCGCCCAAGGGGTTGTCACCTTAACAGGAGAGACGCCAAATGAGAAAAAGGCACAGCAAGCCATCAATTTGACCAATCGCTTGACCGATGTGGTCACCGTTGATGATCGAATTGACCGTACTTTGGATGTACAAGACAATGTCACCACGGTTTATCAAACGCTAAGAGCACAAGTCAAAAACTTGATCAAAGCGCTGCCTTTACTGTTGGTCGGTCTGATCATATTTATATTGGTGACATGGCTCGGTAGTTGGCTGTCGAACCGCAAAAAAATGTGGCAGCGTCTAACGCCCAATCCGTTTGTGGCTGAGTTGTTGGCACAGACGGTAAAAGTGATTTTTATCGTTTGCGGGCTTATTTTGGCACTCAGCTTAATTGGCGCAGAAACCATTTTGGGTACGTTGCTGGGTGGGGCAGGTGTCATTGGTATCGCCGTCGGTTTTGCCGTCAAAGACACTATCGAAAATTACATTGCGTCCTTGATGCTCAGCATCCGCCAACCTTTTCGCGCCCGTGATCATATCGTGATTAATGAACAAGAAGGGATTGTGGTGCGATTGACGTCACGTGCCACCATACTAATGACCTTGGATGGTAACCAGCTTCGAATTCCTAATGCTGAAGTCTTTAAAGGGACCATCTTAAATTACACCAAAAACCCTGAACGCCGTTTTACCTTTGAGTTGGGTGTGGATGCCAATAACGATCCATTGGCCGCTATCAAAGTCGGCGTTGACGCCATCAATGATTTGGCTTTTGTGTTAGACAATCCGAAAGCAATGGCGGTCATTACCAATGTTGGCGATTCTAACATTGTCTTAGAGTTTCAGATTTGGGTCAATCAAGCAGAGACAGATTTTGCAAAAGCACGCAGTATTGCCATTCGCGAAACCAAGCACGCATTAGAAAACGCAGGGTTTAGCTTGCCAGAGCCTATTTATCGCCTCCGCTTCAACAAAAAACTCGAAAAAGCCTTTGAGAATTTTCAGGGTAGTGGCAATAACGGCAATAAAGCTACCAGTAAAACAACCACCAATAAGGCAGTATCGCCAACGATCGTAGCCACCATTGACCACGATCAAGATAATGCAGTTAGTATTGACGATAAAGACAAGCAACAAGCCAAAGCTCGCGCCAAGCAGATTCTACAAGGTCACGATGCCAAAGAGGTTTTGGATGCGCGTCCTAACGATAAATTAATGGAAAAGGTCGAACAAGAAATTGCAGAAAGCTCAGATGAAACCGACTTACTAGACAGTGCCAGCCCGCAAGAATAAGCCCTACAAGCAACCTAAAAAATGGGCATAAAAAATGCAGTAAAACGTATCTCTGATTCTTACTTAACAACGAGATATTGTTTATGCAAATAAAACATCTGATTATATTCGCATTGGTTGGCATGGTGGCGTTACTTGGTTTCAATCTCATTATTGGCAGTCAGCATGAGAAAAATAGAGAAGCGGCTATCAGCAATGCTACCTCTAAGCAAGAAATTACGGACGCTGCCGTATCTGATACAAAAGAAAGCGACAGTAGCTCAACCAGTATTGCCAATAAGCCGCTTGGTGAGCAGCCCAAAGCCATTTTAGACGATGCCACTGCTAAGATTGACCAAGCTCAGCAAGCCGACCAAGCACGATTGGCACAGATGGATGATGCAGCAAAGTAAAATAGCACACATAAAAAAAGGCTAACGATGACGTTAGCCTTTTTTGTGCTGTTGAAATTTTAGCCAATATTAGCTTTTCTTATTAGCGCCTTTGCTACGGCTATTACCCTTTTTGGCAGGACTTCTTTTAGACTGGCCTTTTTTGCTTTGATTCATCTCACTAGATTGCAATTTTTCTTTTAAATCAAAGTCAATTTGTAGCAGATCCATGTTCACGCCAGCCACTTTTACTTTGACCAAATCGCCAAGCCCAAATAAAGTGCCTTTGTCTTTACCGATAAGCTGTTGCTGCTGCTCATCATAAACGAAGAAATCATCACCAACGTTTGAGATATGCACCAAGCCATCAATATACAAATCAGTCAAGGTCACAAATAAGCCAAAGTTGGTCACGGTAGTGACGACGCCTTCAAACTCTTCGCCGACATGATCGGTCATATAATGACATTTTAGCCAAGACTCAACGTAGCGTGACGCTTTTTCTGCACGGCGCTCTGTGTCTGATGTCTGTGTACCCGCCCCGTCCAAAGAAAAGTCCATGACTGGCTGTTTGCTATTGGTGACTTTTGCTTTAATCGCACGATGTAGCATCAAATCAGGATAACGGCGAATAGGCGAGGTGAAGTGGCTATATTCGTCATAAGCCAAACCAAAGTGACCGATATTGTCAGGTGCGTAGTTTGCTTGCATCATTGAACGCAGCAGCATGCTATGAATACTGATGGCATCTGGACGATCTTTTGTCGCTTCAATAATACGCTGATAATCTGCCTGCGTTGGACTTTCTTCTGGGAACGGCAAACCAAAGTTTTTCGCATATTCATGAATACGCATCGACTTTTCGCTATCTGGCTTATCATGATTACGATACAAGACAGGCAATTCATGCTTTAAGGCAAAATTTGCCGCGCAGGTATTGGCAAGCAACATACATTCTTCGATAAGCTTCTGAGAGTCACCGCGGGTGCGTGGCAAGATAGCGTCAATGCCACCTTTTTCATTGAACTTGATGTATGTCTCGACAGTCTCAAACTCCATTGCATGACGCTCTTCACGCTTCTTGAGCAATAGCTCATATAACTGATAGAGAGTATCAATCGATTTTTTGACGTCTTTATTGCCAGTCAATGACGTGGGTACGCTTTTATCTTGTGGATTCTCAAGATAAGCATTGACTTGGTTGTACGTTAAGCGTGCTTTTGAGTGCATCACTGATGGATAAAACTCATAACCCGTCACTTTGCCTGCTCGTGATATCTTGATATCAGCAACCATACAGAGGCGATCAAGATTTGGGTTCAATGAACACAGTCCGTTTGACAGCACTTCAGGCAACATCGGAATCACGCGATGCGGGAAGTAGACAGATGTACCACGTTCAAACGCGTCTTGGTCTAAAGGTGAATTTGGCGTGACATAATAGCTCACATCTGCAATCGCTACGACCACTCGATAATTACCGCCAGAGCGTTTTTCAGCATATACAGCATCATCAAAGTCACGTGCATCTTCACCATCAATCGTAACGAGTGGTAAGTGACGTAAATCCTTACGATCTTTTAAGTCTTTTTCGGTTGGTTCTTGATAATCACTAGCCTGCTTAAGTGCCGCTTCGCTAAACTCTGAAGGAATGTCATAATTAAGCAGTGTGGTTTCAATGATCAGTTCGCGATCATTGTCATCAGACAAGACTTCAGTGATTTTGCCTGTGGCAAACTCGTGCTGATTTGGCCAATCAATGATGTCAACTTTAACAGGCGCACCTTGCTTGATGTTCAATGCTTGCACATTGTCATCAGTGACGGTGATTGGTTGGTGATTATTTGGACTACCAAGCTCAACACAATAACCATCTTCATCACGAGCCAGCGTGCCAATAAAGTTATTTTGACGACGTTCAACCACATCGACAATACGGCCTTCTGTACGACCGCGGTTATCTGTGGATGTACCTACTGCGTCTACTGTATCGCCGTTAAATACCCAGCGCATTTGTTTTTCATGTAAAAACAAATCTGGCATGTCACTCAATACGACAAAACCAAACCCTTTAGGGTGTGCTGACACCGTACCTGTGACGATATCTTGCTGAGTCACTGTACGATAGCGATAAGGACGACCGTCACGGTTTACTTGCCCATCACGTGCCATTGCTTTTAAGCGATTGCCTAAAGCATCAAACTGGTCTGGGTCATCAATCTTGAAGGCTTTGGCCAACTGTTGATGCGTGACTTCACCATGTTCGTTAATCGTGCTCAAAATCAGCTCACGACTAGGAATAGGATTGTCGTATCTTTTTGCCTCACTTGAGGCGTTTGGATCATTCCAACTCATAAATTACCGTATCTATTTTTAAAATTATTAATAAGTACTATCTTAACACGAACGACGTTGCAATATCTTGCGTCAATTGTCTTATATGTATTCGATAGCTGGAGTTATCCCCTTTATTGGGTAATAACTGTATGAGGCAAAAACGTTATAAATACTCAAATATCGATATCGACGGTATTTGATTTATTCGTGATTTTTTTACTGTCTATTTCTTTGGATACTTCCAATACCGTAGTCTGATTGGATTTATCGAGGTATTTTTGCGCTTTATCCACCTCGGTGGTTAGCGTATTGACCGTCTGCTTCATATTTTCTAACGCTTCAATTTTATAGTTGCTAATCATATCCATCGTATCATAGACATTATTGAAGGCGTTTTGGAGTTTATCAAGCTCAATACTACTACTGGTGGCTTGCTCATGAATCTCACCAGACTGACGTTTGAGCATCGCCGAGGTAGACTCAATCAAACTACTGGTGGTTTTATTGAGCGCGGTAATCTGATCGAGTACCAGTTTTTGGTTGGTCATTGCTTGCGCCACGACGACGGCGGTACGTAGGGCGGACACAGTCGTGGTTGTCGCACGATCGACTCCTTTGATAAGCTCCAAATTATTACGGCGTATCGTGTCTAGTGCCAAATACCCTTGTACATTGACCGCCAGCTGCGTCAAAAAATCTGTATTTTTTTGACGCACATAAAACAGCATCTCTTCTTTGATGATGCGCGCTTTTTCGGGGTCAGTCGCTTCTATCGCATAAACTTTTTGTTCAAGTTGCTCATCTATCTTTTTGCCAACATAAATATATTGGCGAATAGACTGCATCAGCTCCCACATATTGACTTTTTCTTGCTCAATCATGGCATTGTCTTTGAGCAGCTCATCTTTACCATTATAGAGACTGGTGACAACAGCGTTAATATGCGACTGCGCAGACTCATACTGACGGAAGTAATCTTGTACTTTGTTTCCAAATGGAATGAGACCAAATAATTTGCGAGAGCTTGTGAGCTCTTTTTTACTTGGGTCTAAATCTTCTACGATGCCGCGTAGCTCAGTCAATGACTTAGCAATAGGGGAGTTGTCAAATAAACTATCATTGAGACTTTTTGCGGGCAACTCAAGCATGCGATTGGAAACTTGCGCCGATTCGCGAATCTCTTTGGTACCCAAATTATGAATAGATTGAACATTTTGCTGAAACTCTGGGCTGTGCACAGAGTTGGTAATCACATGATCGACAAACGCATCAACTTTGGCATCAAGCTCTGGAATTTGGCTATCATCCAACTTGACCATCTGATCAGCTTCACTTTTTTGTATCTCTTTAACAGGTTCTGGTGCCGTCAGCGAAATACTAGGAGTTGTCGCGTTTTCTGGTGGGGTCAATTCTTGCATGAAGGTTCCTATGGTATCTAAAATGGACAATATTTGAGCCAGTGACTATAGATAGTATAAAGCTTACCTCATCTTAATAATCAATGGGACTCTTATGCACCTAATTGTTTTTATTTGAGTAATAGTGAAAGGGTGCAGCAGATCTTTAGACTAACTGGTAATGAAAAGGTTGAGAAGATAGGTTTTGTAAAGTAGCGTCGACTTATTATGTGTATATAAATATATAAGGACGAAATATGAAAAAACCATCAATATAACACGGTATATTGATGGTTTGAATGACAAGTGTTTATATCGAATAACAGCATCGACCAACAGTCACCACTAACGAATAATCGATTGAACCGATTATTTCTTTTTAGTTGGTCCAAGCAGCATGCCCATTTGACGACCTTCCATCTTAGGGTACTGTTCGACGTTTGAGATATCAGCGGTATCTTCAATGATACGATCAAGTTGTTTGCGACCGATATCTTGGTGCGCCATTTCACGTCCGCGGAAACGGATGCTAATTTTAACTTTGTCTTGATCTTCTAAGAAGCTAACGATCTTTCTCAATTTGACTTGATAATCAGCTTCTTCGGTACTAGGGCGTAGCTTCATCTCTTTAAGCTGAGTCTGCTTTTGGTTTTTCTTAGCTTCTTTTGCCTTTTGCTTTTGATCATAGAGGAAATGCTTGTAGTCCATGATTTTGCATACTGGCGGCTTAGCTTCAGGAACTAATTCAACCAAATCTAGGTTTTCATCACGTGCCGCTTTCATCGCGGTTTCGATATCAACCACGCCCATTTGCTCGCCGTCTTCTTTAACGAGACGGACTTCTTTGACATTGATATCTTCGTTGATGTTCAAACGGTTTGACTGTTTAATAGGTATTACTCCTCATCTGTTTTTGGGGTCTGTCGGCCTTTTCTACTGACAGCGTTCTGTACTAATGTGGTAAATTCAGAAATACTCATCACACCAAGGTTTTCACCTTCGCGTGTTCGGACGTTGACACTGCCCGATTCCACTTCTTTATCCCCTAATACTAGCATATAGGGAACACGTTCTAATGTTTTCTCTCGTATCTTAAATCCAATCTTTTCGTTACGCAAGTCGCTGATAGCACGAATACCCGCATTTTTTAGCTCGCTGACCACATTTTCACAAGCGTCAGCTTGCTTGTCAGTGATATTCATAACCACAACTTGCTGCGGAGCCAACCAGACGGGCATCCAACCAGCATAGTTTTCTATCAATATACCAATGAAGCGCTCAAAAGAGCCCAAAATGGCACGGTGTAGCATGATAGGGACTTCACGCTCGTTCTGCTCATTGACAAACTCTGCATCAAGGCGTTCAGGCATGTTTGGGTCAACCTGAATGGTACCGCACTGCCAAACACGTCCTAAAGAATCCTTCAGACTAAATTCAATCTTTGGACCGTAGAATGCACCTTCACCTGGTAGGTAATCCCAATCAAGACCTGAGCTATCAAGCGCATCTGCCAGTGCTTTTTCTGCAAAATCCCAAGACTCATCGCTGCCAACACGCTTTTCAGGACGTGTAGAGAGCTTCATGATGATGTTGTCAAAACCAAAATCTTCATAAACCGCAAGCGTTAGCTTGATAAATTCTGCCACTTCTTGCTGAATTTGCGCTTGCGTACAGAAAATATGCGCATCATCTTGCGTAAATCCACGCACGCGCATCAGACCATGCAATGAACCTGACGGTTCATTACGATGACATGAACCAAACTCTGCCATACGCAGTGGCAAGTCACGGTAAGATTTTAAACCTTGATTAAATACTTGTACATGACAAGGGCAGTTCATCGGTTTTACGGCATAATCACGGTTTTCGCTAGAAGTCGTGAACATATTGGTCGCATAGTTACCCCAGTGACCTGAACGCTCCCATAAGCTGCGATCCACGATTTGCGGTGTTTTAATTTCTTCGTAGCCATTATCATATTGTACTTTGCGCATGTATTGCTCAAGCACTTGATAAATTGTCCAGCCGTTTGCATGCCAAAACACCATACCTGGCGCTTGCTCTTGCATATGAAACAGATTGAGCGCTTTACCAATCTTACGATGGTCACGTTTTTCTGCTTCTTCAATACGCTGAATATACGCTTTTAGATCTTTTTTGTCTGCCCATGCCGTGCCATAGATACGTTGCAGTTGCTCATTTTTTGCATCGCCACGCCAATAAGCACCAGACATCTTGGTCAATTTAAATACTTTTAAAAACCGCGTGTTTGGTACGTGCGGGCCGCGGCACATATCGACATATTCTTGGTGGTGATAAAGACCAAAGGCCTCTTCGCCTGGCATATCGTTAATCAGTTTGAGCTTATAGTCTTCACCGCGTGACTGAAAAATCTCAATCGCTTCATCACGTGGCGTCATTTTTTTGATCACGTCATAATCTTGCTTAATCAGCTCCATCATGCGTTTTTCAATTTTTTCCATATGCTCAGGTGTGAATGGTGTCTCACTAAAAATATCGTAATAAAAACCATCATCAATCACCGGACCAATGACCATTTTTACATCAGGATACAGTTGTTTGACGGCATGGCCCAATAAGTGAGCACAAGAATGGCGAATGATATCAACACCATCGGCGTCTTTTGGTGTCACGATTTCGACATTTGCATCAGCAATAATAGGGTCATGCGCATCGACCAAATGTCCATTTACACGTCCTGCAACCGTTGCCTTGGCAAGTCCTGTCCCAATACTTTGCGCCACTTCCATGACCGTTGTATTGCCTTCGAAGTTTTTTACGCTACCATCGGGTAAAGTAATCGCTACCATAATCTATTCACCTGTTTTTGGATCCGTTGGCAGTGATGATTGCAACCATCAATCATATAACCGCAAGATCACATCAATTATATTTAATCATTGTGATATGTCATAAAACCACATGCATGCTTTTTCTCTACTTAGATAATCTGCATACAACCTTAAAAGCCAATCATGGATAATACCTGACTGGACCCTATAATAAGGAGCAGTATTTTACCTATATAGAAGAGATTTGATAGTAAAGAAGAAAAAATGCGATGTAGACGCTGATTATAGCAAAAACTGTGTATCAAGACTATATATGTATAACAGTACTATATAGCAGCTCAGTCCTATATAAAGTGGAGACGCCTAGAGAGAAAAGCAAGTCTTGCATCATTTATGAAGAGATCATAACGCTATCAGTCAATAATACGACTACCTTTATAACCAAAGAAGATATTTAGAATGTTAGAAGGTGTTATAGAGCAAATCATTATTAGTTCAAATGATTAAGACACGTTTACATTATAAGACGTGTCATATTTTTTAAGGCAGATTACAAAGTTAATGGTCAAAATAAGAGGATTGGCAGCTAAGTATCAATACGCTGCAATTCAGTTAGCGCCAAGTCGCGGTAATAAAGATCGTCGCGCACCTTGAATCCCATATTTTCCCAAAAGCCATTACCAATGTGATTGTTTTGAAAAATGAACAGACCGACTTTGGTGATTTCCAGCTCTTTCATCTCATCCAACACACTTTTCACCAAATTTTTACCGATATTTTTATGACGATAGTCTTGGTGCACCGCCGTGTGATAGAGATAACCACGTCGCCCATCCTCTCCAGCGATAATGACACCAATGATTTGATTGTAGTCTTCTGCTACAAAGCTCAATGTGGGATTGCGTTTTAACATACGTGCGATTCCTTTTTCAGAATCGTTCACATTGTTTAATCCCATACTTGGAGTCAGAGCCCATAGTTTGTAGACAGACAAGTAATCTTCAATTGTCATCATGCGAATATTTAACACAGGGCACCTTAATATAGAGGGTCTTTGACTAACTACAATGCTTTTTATAGATGATGGGATATCGTCTACAAGTAAAAGAAATCCTGCTACAAACGTATAGGGGTAAAACCATACCATGAGTAGAGGCTTACAAGCAATCTATGAAAATAGAGCTAACCATATATAAAACATGTTCACATATAAAGGTAAGACCAACCATAATAAAATAGTTTTAAGGGTAAGCTTTTGAACTTGTGGAGAATATTTTATATTTTAAAAGTAATGAAAATGAAGCCTTGACCCATTCTCAAACCCGCGTATAATGCGTTCCAGTCGAGAGGGAAGGTAGATTGAGTATTGAATTGATTCAGATCATTCAAACAAACTTAAAATAAACCCTTGACACCAAAAATAAAGCGTCTATAATACGCACCTCAATAAGAGGAAGCGGTTGATAAGCAGGTAATTAAACACCTTATATTAACGAGCTAACTTATTGAAACGAATTAAAAAAAGAAGCTTGACAGTCTATTAAAACATGGTATGATAGTCAGCTCGCTAATTAGGATAAGCCACATTGGCATGTAATAATTAGTAAAGAGATAACTGCTACTGGACGACAGTGACAGGCATTATTTAAAAGCATAACTAAAGAACAACTTGTGTGGATTTTTGCTGAATCAGAATGCTAAAAAATAAAGTTGACTATCTTTTCTTTTCGGGAAGATTATTAACTATAAAAATTATCATTTAAGACAGCAGAAAAACTCAAAGTTAATTCATT